>CAWADX010000007.1:0-30598 GCA_963781005.1 uncultured Acidobacteriota bacterium | reverse complement strand
ACCTTCATCGGCGAATTTGTGCGCGACATGGGTTACGACGTGATCGACCTTGCGGCACCTACAGCACGGCGCCGGTGGATTATCCGGACTACGCCGAGGCCGTCGGCCAGGCAGTGGTGGAGGGCCGCGCCGACCGCGCCATCCTCATATGCGGCAGCGGAGTGGGCGCCAGCGTCGCGGCCAACAAAATTCCCGGCGTGCGCGCGGGCTTGTGCCACGACACCTATTCCGCGCATCAAGGCGTGGAACACGACGACATGAATACTTTGGTGATGGGGGCGCGCGTGATCGGGACGGAGCTGGCCCGTGAGGTTGCCCGCGCTTACCTGGGCGCGAATTTCACCTCCGAGGAGCGCCACGTCCGAAGACTCGGGAAGATAAAAGCAATCGAGAAACGCTATTCTTGCCAGGAGAGCGCAGAAAGGGAGAAACGATGAGCACTTCCGTGAAGTCGAGTCCGAACGTCGCCACCGGAGCGAAAGCCACGAATCCATTAAAGTCTTTGATCGATTTCGGGCAGTCGGTTTGGCTGGATTATATCCGCCGAAGCTTGATCTCGACCGGCGAGCTCGAGCGCCTGATTGAAGAAGATGGATTGAGGGGCGTCACCTCGAACCCGGCTATTTTTGAAAAGGCGATCACCGGGAGCACCGATTACTCGGCGACGCTGAAGTCTTTCGAGAACAACAAGGGGCTGCGCGCGGAAGAAGTGTACGAGCAGATCGCGGTGCGGGATATTCAGGATGCAGCCGACGTCTTGAGGCCGGTTTACGACAAGACGCAGCGCCGCGACGGCTACGTGAGCCTGGAGGTTTCGCCGTACCTCGCCCATGAAACCAATGGAACGCTCGAGGAAGCGCGACGGCTATGGAAAGCCGTGGGACGCGAGAACGTGATGATCGAGGAGCCGGCCACCGAGAAATAAATCCGGCGTTTCAGCAGCTCATCAGCGAAGGGATCAACGTGAACGTCACGCTTCTCTTCGCGCAAGCGTATTACGAGCGCGTGGCCGAGGCCTACATCGCAGGGTTGGAGGCGCGCGCGGCGAAGGGGGGAAGCGTTAGCGGCATAGCCAGCGTGGCCAGTTTTTTCATCAGCCGCATCGATTCGCTTGTGGACGGTCTAATCGAGGCGCGATTAAAGGCTGCCACGAGCCCTACCGACCGCGCGCTACTCCGCAGCCTTCTAGGAAAAGTCGCCATCGCCAATGGCAAGCTCACCTACCAGCGCTACAAGGAAATCTTTCATGGGCCGCAGTGGCAGGCCTTGGCTGCCAAGGGCGCCCAGACCCAAAGGGTCCTGTGGGCCAGCACGAGCACGAAGAATCCTCGCTACCGCGACGTGGTGTACATCGAGACTTATTGGGCCCGATACGGTGGATACGATCCCGCCGGCCACCTACGATGCCTTTCGCGACCACGGCCAACCTCGCGCCAGCCTCGAGGAAGACGTCGAGGTGGCGCAGGACACCATGGAAACCCTGGAGCAGGTGGGCATCTCGATGAAGGAGGCCACGGACAAGCTCCTGGTGGACGGCGTCAAGATCTTCTCGGACGCGTTTGACAAATTACTGGGGGCCGTGGACAAGATGCGGGGGACGGCGCGCGAAACCGCCCCGGCGGTGAATCGCCAGACCTATCGCTTGCCGGATAACCTCGCCGCCGCAGTGAAAGCGTCCCTGGAAGATTGGCGCGTGAACGGCAAAGTGCGGCGGCTGTGGGCCCGCGACGCCTCGCTGTGGACGGGGACCGATGAGAGCAACTGGCTCGGTTGGCTGGGAATAACCGAAGATGAGATCTCGCGTGAATCTCACCTGCAGGAAATTGCCAAAGAAGCCAGGACGGCCGGTTTCACCCACGCCTTGCTGCTAGGTATGGGCGGGTCGAGCCTTTGCCCTGAAGTGATGAAGATGACTTTCGGAAAGATCGCCGGCTATCCGGAACTGTTTGTGCTCGACTCGACCGATCCAGCGCAGGTGAAGGCGGTGGAGAAAATCTGCAGGTGAATTTGGCCAAGACGCTGTTTATCGTGTCGAGCAAATCCGGCAGCACGCTCGAGCCGAACATCTTCAAGCAATACTTTTTCGAGCGGGCCAAGCAGACGCTCGGCGGGACTGCCACCGGCTGGCACTTTATCGCCATCACGGATCCCGGATCGAAGATGCAGCAGGTGGCCGAAAGCGATGGCTTCCGATTCATTTTCTTCGGCTGGCCGAGCATCGGGGGCCGCTATTCCGCGCTCTCCGATTTTGGAATAGTGCCCGCAGCGGTAATGGGCGTTGACGTAAGGAAATTTCTGGACCGCGCCGAGGAGATGCTGCATGCCTGCGCTTCCTGCGTGCCGGCGGAGAGCAACCCCGGCGTGATTTTAGGCACCGTGTTGGGCGTGCTGGCAAAGAACGGCCGGGACAAACTCACGATCGTTGCGTCGCCCGGCATCGCCGATTTCGGCGCCTGGCTCGAGCAGCTCATAGCGGAATCCACCGGCAAAGACGGTAAGGGAATCGTCCCGGTGGACCGGGAGAAGCTGGGTTCTCCGGCAATATATGGACAGGGTCGGCGTCTTCGCGTACGTGCGTCTGGAAACGGCTCCCGATGCCAAACAAGATGCGGCGATCGCAGCGCTCGAACAGGCCGGCCAGCCGGTGGTACACATCGCTGTGGCAGATCCTTACGACCTCGGCCAGGAAATGTTTCGTTGGGAAATCGCTACGGCCACCGCCGGTTCGATTTTGGGTATCAACCCCTTCAATCAACCCGACGTCGAGGCCAGCAAGGTGGCCACACGGAAGCTGACGTCCGAGTACCAGAAGACGGGCTCGCTTCCCCCAGAATCGCCGGTGTTCGAAGAGAAGGGAATCAAGCTTTTCACCGATGCGACGAATGCCGCAGCACTGGCGAAGGCAGTGGGAAAGGATGCCTCGCTCGCGGGCTACTTGCGCGCGCACCTGAATCGCATTCAGGCGGGAGATTACTTCGCCGTCCTCGCTTACGTTGAAATGAACGAGGCCCACGAGGCGGCGCTACAGGTGCTGCGGCACGCGGTCCGCGACCGCAAGCGGGTCGCTACCTGCCTGGGATTCGGGCCGCGGTTTCTGCACTCGACGGGGCAGGCCTACAAGGGCGGTCCAAACTCCGGCGTGTTCCTTCAGATTACTTGCGACGATGCCGCGGATCTGCCCATTCCCGGGCAGAGATACACGTTCGGCGTGGTGAAGGCGGCGCAAGCGCGTGGCGATTTCGAGGTGCTGGCGGAACGAAATCGCCGGGCGCTGCGAGTGCACCTGCGCGCCGATGTTCGTTCCGGACTGGCGGCGTTGCAGGCGGCGGTGGAGAAGGCGCTCGGTTAATTCAGGCTTGATGTTCGGCGAGCGCACTTTTGACGCGACGGTAAATCCCGCGAAGGGCGTAGAGCTGAAAGGAGACGAAATGCAACTTGGCATGGTCGGTTTGGGAAGAATGGGAGCGAACATGGTGCGCCGGCTGATGCGCGGCGGTCATGAATGCGTTGTCTGGGACCTCAGTCCCGTGAACGTGAAGCAATTGGCCAGGGAGAAGAGCGGTCGGCGCCGCCACGGTCGATGAGTTCGTTCAAAAGCTCCGGCCGCCTCGGGCCGCCTGGGTGATGGTGCCGGCGGGAGACGCGACGGAACAGACGGTGATGGCCCTTGGGCAACGGATGCAAACGGGCGACATCCTCATCGACGGCGGCAACTCCTATTATAAGGATGACGTACGCCGCTCGAATGAGCTCAAGAAGAAGGGCATTCAATACATCGACGTGGGGACGAGCGGCGGCGTCTGGGGCATCGATCGCGGATACTGCATCATGATCGGGGGCCCGGAGGCCGCGGTGAAGCGTTTGGATCCGATTTTCAAGACGCTAAGCCCCGGGCCAAGGCGATACCCAGCGAACTCCCGGGCGCGAGAAGATGTCCGGCACCGCGGAGGATGGATACCTCTATTGCGGCCCTTCCGGCGCGGGGCATTTCGTCAAGATGGTGCATAACGGAATCGAATACGGATTAATGCAAGCCTACGCGGAAGGCTTCGACATCTTCCGGAACGCCACTTCGAATGACCTGCCGGAAGGCCATCGCTATAACCTTAATCTGCCCGATATCGCGGAGGTGTGGCGGCGGGGAAGCGTCGTGGGTTCCTGGCTGCTCGATCTGACGGCGATGGCGCTGCTCGAAAATCCAACGCTCTCGAATTACATCGGATCGGTGCAGGATTCGGGGGAAGGGCGGTGGACCATCCTTGCCGCCATCGAGGAAGCCGTGCCATCGGAAGTCCTGTCCGCCGCGCTGTACACGCGGTTCCGCTCGAGGAGCAGAGCACCTTCGCGGAAAGGTCTCTCGGCGACGCCAGAGTTGGAGGCCACGTCGAGCGCGCTGCCGGGAATTAGGATCGTTGCCGGAAGGGATTTGGGGCGCGGGGGCTGCATGGGAGGTGAGCGCCTGTGGGCGAAACCGAGCTGACACTGAATCGGCACATCGTCGCAGAAGGGCAGCGCCACCCGGAAATGGTCGGTGAACTCTCGACCCTCATCACCGAGTTGAGCTTTGCGGCGAAGACCCTGGCGCGAGAGATGCGCCGCGCCGCTCTAGTGGGCCGGCTGGGCCTTGTAGGCGAACGCAACGCGACCGGCGACGCGCAGAAAAAGCTGGACGTTTATTCCAATCAGGTATTCGTGGACGCGTTGAATTTCACGCACCTGGTAGCTGCGATCGTTTCGGAGGAAATGGAAGAGGTCAAACACTTCAATTGCGGGGATCAGGGCCGCTATATTCTGTGCACGGACCCGCTCGACGGCTCGTCCAACACCGACATCAACGGAGCGCTGGGAACGATTTTCGGATTCTACCGGCGCGAACACGCGGGGACGATCGCGGGCAAAAACGAAGTGCTGCGCAAGGGGTCCGAGCTCACGATCGCAGGTTACATCCTCTACGCCACCAGCACGATTCTCGTTTACACTGCGGGACATGGCGTGAACGGTTTTACGCTCGATCCCGAACTCGGCGAGTTCCTTCTCTCGCATCCGGATATCCGCTGCCCGCGGCGTGGCAAGACCTTCAGCGCGAACCTCGGACGGATTCGTGAGTGGACGCCGGGAATCCAGAGCTATGTTTCATACGTCACCGAACTCGATGCCAGCACCGGCCGGCCCTACTCGCTGCGCTATTCGGGCGCGCTCGTCGGCGATTTTCACCGCAGCTTGCTGGAAGGCGGAATCTATTTCTATCCGGCGGATGCGAGCCACCGGGATGGGAAACTGCGGCTTACGTATGAATGTTCGCCGCTGGCATTTGTGGTAGAACATGCGGGCGGCGCCGCCTCTACGGGAAAACAGCGCGTCCTCGATATCCCCGCCGAATCACTCCACCAGCGCGTGCCCTTTGCGATTGGAAGCGCGGAAGATGTGGAGCTTTTCGAACGCTTCGCGTCCGACGCCAGCGCGGGCGCCGCGCACTGACTTATTTTGCGCCCGAGGACGAGGGCTTTCTGCACCATCAAAATATCGAAACCAACCGTTTGGTCCCTTCCGCGAACTCCTGCTCCGGGGTAATGAGGCTCACAATCAGATATCCGTCGCTTGGAAAGTCATAGAAGTACCCAGGATGCGCGTAGACGTCCTTTGTCTCCAGCAGCTCGATCGACAGGTCTTCATCCGAGCGCGTTGCGGGCACGCGAAGCACCGCATTCCATCCGCCTTCCACTTCCAGACGGCTGCACGATTTCTGCCCGGCTAACTGGCGGTCAAGCTCGCACAAGTTTCTCCGCACGCGCGCCATCAACTGCTTCTGAAACCCGAACCGCTGCTCTAAAAACACAGGGGTAGCCGATTGCACGGGAGCATTCATGGAAAGATAGGCATCAGCAATCACCTCCAGCCGCGCTAACGCTTGCTCCCTCAAGTGCTGGGGGCCGTTGGTAATCAACCAAGCCGTCTTCATTTGCGGCAGCCCGGAGATTTTAGAGAGGCCGCTCATCGTAAAGGTCAGCGCCCCAACATTCGTAGCGAAGCTCGCCGGCTGTTCATCCGTAAGCGCAAAATCCAAAAATACTTCGTCCGCAATCAAGGCCATTTCGTGAGCCGAACAAACGTCATTCAGCCTCGTGAAGTCTTCCGGTCGGCTGAAATGCCCAGTGGGATTATTGGGATGAACGACAATCACTCCGCGCGTGCGCGAAGTGATCGCCTGCTCCAGCGCCTGAAAATCGATGTGCCAGCCGCAGTTATAGACCAGGGGATAGCGCACCAGGTTTACGTCCTGAAGTTCGGCCAGAAAATCGAGCAGCGGGTAGCTGGGCGCAGGGATCAATAGCTCATCGCCGGGATTGCACAACACGCGAAAGACAAATGAGTACGCCTCGCTGGTGCCGGCGGTGAGCAATATATCCTCGACCGCGATTTCATTGCCGCGTGCGGCATAATATGCGGCAATTGCTTGGCGAGCTGTGATCAGGCCCTTTGGATCAGGCTTATAGTCCAGGGCGGCTGGGTTAGCGAGGGCTCGCAGGAGGGCTGGCCCGTCATAATCGAACCCACACTCGGTAGGGTTAGAGGCGCTAAGGTCGAATACCGGCCTTCCGAGGGCACGATGCCGCGCAAGGGCTTCGCTCAGGCGGTTGGTGCGGAGGTCCCAATTCGTGCGGTCAGCAAACATTGAGGAAAGGTCTCAATAGAGATTGGCGTTCTTTGCGCACTCGGCCACTACCGGATAGAAAGGGCGGATCTACAAAGCTCGATCTTGAAAACAATGATAAACGCTTCAACGCACGAGCTTTAGGCCGAAATCCATACCGTATTCACTGTATTGACTACCGGTATGTCGGCGGCCAGAATACCAAACTGTTGTAGTCCGAACACTTAGGCTAGATTGTAACCTGTGTCTTTACAAGACAGTTCCAAGAAAAAGAAGGTGAAGCAGCTGACCCTGACGGTTTTGGTGTACGTGGTGGGACACATCCGGTCGACCGCGCGACCGGCAGCCTGAGAGCGAGGCTGTTCACGAGGACAATCGAGATGAGTACGAGCAACGCTCCACTGCCTGACGCCGCATCGCTCGCTCCACCCGCCGATTGGCACGAGCACGATCCCCGCGCGCACGTTGTTCACTTTTATGCGGAGGACGCGTCTTTCCTCGACGTATTGAGTCGATCCCTGGGCACCGCCCTCGGGGCTGGTGATGCCGCCATCGTCATCGCCACGAAGGCGCACCGAGATGGACTCGCACAGCGGTTGAAGGCGCGCGGTTTCGATACAGCCATTGCCCTCAAACAGGGGAGATACGTCTCATTGGATGCGGCCGAGACTCTGTCGAAGTTCATGACGAACGGCTGGCCGGACGCAACGCGCTTCGCCGACCTCATCGGCGGCGTCATCACGCAGGCCCGAGCGGCCGCCGAAGGCGAGCATCCGCGCGTTGCGGCATTCGGGGAAATGGTCGCACTGCTGTGGGAGGAGGGAAAGCCCGAGGCCGCGTTGCGGCTCGAACAACTGTGGAACGACTTAGGCAAGGCGCACTCCTTCTCACTCCGTTGCGCCTACCCCCTGAAGGGGTTTTCTCGGCAGGAGCACGGCGAGCCTCTTCTGAAAATCTGCGCGGAACACCATGCTGTGATCCCCGGCGAGGGCTATACGGCGCTGATTACTGAAGGGGAACGCCTTCGCAACATCACGCACTTGCAGCAAAAGGCGCAGGCGCTCGAAACGGAGATGGCGGAGCGCAGGGAAGTTCAGAATACCCTCCAGCGCCGCGAGTCCGAGCTGGCCGATCTCCTGGAAAACGCCGTGGAAGGTGTGCAGCAGGTGGGTCCCGACCAAACGGTCCGGTGGGCGAACAGGGCTTTATTGAAGCTCCTCGGCTATACGGCTGAGGAGTATGTGAACCATCCGCTCGCGGAGTTCCACGTTCACAAGCACACGTTCGACGAGTTTTGGGGAAAGCTGATGAGGCGGGAGGATATCTACGACTATCCAGCCGAGCTCAGATGCAAAGATGGCTCCGGCAAGCAGGTCGTGATCCATTCCAACGGGCTCTGGGAATCCGGAAAGCTCGTGCACTCCCGGTGCTTCATTCGCGACGTTACCGAACATAAGCGGATGGAGCGGGCGCTTAAGCTCGCTCACGACGAATTGGGAACCCGGGTGAAAGAACGGACCATCGAACTCGAACAAAAGAATCTTCAAATACTGAAGCAGGCCGAGATACTGGAGATGACCAATCGAGGTTTGCGCGAGCTGTCAGCGCGTCTCTTGCAGGTCCAGGACGAAGAAAGGAGACGTATTGCGCGCGATTTACACGACAGCACGGGACAGACGTTGGCTCTCCTCAGCATGAATCTCTCTGCATTGGAGACGGAAGCTGGAAAGCATAGTCCGGAGCTGGCCAAGGGGCTATCGGAGAATGCAGAGATCGTCAGGCAAATCTCAACGGAGCTGCGGACGCTTTCCTACTTGCTGCACCCGCCCTTGCTCGATGAGATGGGTCTGGAGTCGGCCCTTCGCTGGTACATAGATGGATTCGGACAGAGGAGCGGTATCAAAGTCAATTTGGAATTACCGCCCGATTTAGGGAGACTCTCACGGAACTTGGAGATCGCCATCTTCCGGGTGGTACAAGAATGTCTTGCCAACATTCATCGGCATTCCGAGAGCCCGACGGCAACCATTCGTCTGTATCCGTCTTCCGACAAAGTCATCCTAGAGGTCGAAGACCAGGGTAAGGGCATAGCTCCAGAGAAGCTATCCCAGATTGCGTCGTCCGGTGTTGCCGGAGTGGGTTTGAGAGGTATGCGAGAACGAATCAAGGATTTCCGCGGGGAGTTTGAAATCGCGTCAGACGAAAAAGGGACACACATTAAAGTGGCTATTCCCTTGGCTGCCTCGGCACCGGAGTTGCCATTTTCCGAAGCTGCAAATATTGCAAAGGTAGGTGGTCGCGAGGTCCCGGCCTCCCAACGAACACCTCACACATGGGTGTGAAGGGCGCTTTGCGAATTTTAGTTGCGGACGATCAGGAAGCAATCAGAAGGCGAGTGTGCTCCATCCTGGAGTCTCGCATTAACTTCGAGGTGTGCGCCGAGGCTGCCAATGGAAGGGAAGCAGTTGAAAAAGCGCAGGAGTTGAATCCAGACCTGATCATTCTCGACATCACCATGCCTGTATTGAACGGCTTGGACGCAGCTCGCATGATCAGGGAGTTCTCTCCGGACACGCCGATTCTGATTCTCTCCGTGCACAAGAGCAGGCAGCTCATGGAAGAAGCTCAAAAGATTGGTGTGCGGGGATATGTAACCAAAGGAGAGGCCGGCCAGAACCTGGTGACGGCCGTGAACACCGTTCTTCAGAATCGGACCTCTTTCCCCGCTGAGCTCTAAGCGCCTCTGCGATCTGCACGTTTTACTTCCGTAAGGCTTTCCTCTCTCGGCAGTGACGTTTTGACACGCTTGCCCGAAGATTGCTGCTCCCACGCACCGCCGCTTTATAACATCAAGAGTACCAGCCTGCTTGGGAGCCCCAGTTGTACAAACAGAAGCACAGCCTCGCCGCCATCGGAATTCTAGCCGTCATTTACTTTGTGGCGGGCAAGCTGGGGCTCAGCCTTGCCTTCGTCCACCCGAGCGCGACGCCTGTGTGGCCGCCTGCTGGAATTGCGATTGCGGCTCTCCTGATTCTTGGCTATCGCGTTTGGCCTGGAATTCTGCTGGGCGCATTCTTTGTAAACCTAACGACGGCGGGCTCAGCGGCTACATCGGCCGGTATAGCCATCGGCAACACGCTCGAAGGACTGATGGGCGCTTACTTGGTGAGCCGGTTCGCGGGCGGCCGCAACGCGTTCCATCGCGCTCAGGACACTTTTAAGTTCGCCATTCTGGCGGGAATGCTCAGCACCACGATCGCCGCCACGTTCGGCGTCACCGCGCTTGCTTTAGACGGGTTCGCTAAATGGGCTGATTACACGCCCATCTGGTTGACTTGGTGGTTAGGAGATGGCGTAGGGATTGTGGTCGTGGCGCCCTTGCTGATCCTGTGGATTTCCGACTCCACTCTTCGGTGGCGCGGGGCTCGGTTTATCGAGGCTGCGGCTTTGATAGCGTGTCTGCTCCTGGTGGGCCAGGTCGTATTCGGCGGATTCTTTCTTACCGGAGTCAAGAATTACCCGCTGGAATATCTCTGCATTCCGTTTCTCATTTGGGCTGCGTTCCGTTTCGGCCAGCGCGAAGCGGCCACAGCGACTGTGGTTCTAGCGGCAGCCGCGATTTGGGGTACGTTCCATGGTTACGGTCCTTTCGTTCGCAGGACGCCGAATGAGTCTCTTCTATTGTTACAGGCGTTTGTGGGTGTCGTGGCGGTGACGACCATAGCGCTTGCGGCGGTCGTTGAAGAACTCCAACGGGCGGAAGAGAAGGCCCGAGAGCTGGCGCTGAGCGACCCACTTACGGGCCTGGCCAACTATCGCAAGCTCATCGACACGCTCGATGCGGAGATCAACCGCTTCGGGCGCACCGAAAGATCTTTTACGGTCTTGCTGCTGGACCTGGATGGACTTAAGAAGATCAACGATCGTCACGGCCACTTGGTGGGCAGCCGGGCGCTGTGCAGGTTGGCAGAGGTTCTCCGAGTTCATTGCCGTAGCACAGACACGCCCGCGCGTTATGGAGGCGACGAGTTCTCCCTGATTCTCCCCGAGACAGGAAAGGAGGCCGGGCTTCGTGTGGCCCTTCGAATCTCCCAGCGGCTTGCCGAAGACGGGGAATCGCCGCCTCTTTCAGCGAGCATAGGTGCGGCGGAGTATCCAGGGGACGGAGAAACGATCGAAAAGCTCCTGGACGCAGCGGATCGCACGCTATATGAGAGCAAGCGTCGAGCACAGGAATCTCGTTTGCTCGCGCGCGGGGCGCATGGCCAGCCCGGTTCGTAGTTCGTAACAGGCCGCGCCTCCTTCAACCCCTTAACCACTCCAAAACGACTCGTTGTTATACGGCCAATGACGGAACAAGACTCGTGCGGTCCCGCGCGTCGGCGGCCGTGTCTGGGCCATCACCTTCGCGCCGTGCGTCGTCTTTCCTCTCTTTTGGGACCGCAGTCCTATTGCCAAAGGCGGAGGAAGTTTGCTTCATTGGTAGAGCTGTCAGAGGTAGGGGCCGAACTTGGGAGGGCCACTATGAACCAGCATTTCTCCGCGGTCGTTACTGGTGTGCTTGTGGCGGCTATGGGGATGTCCTTCGCGCAGCCAGCGCGTGCCGATCAGCCACATGGAGACGAACATCAACTAATTGTCGCAGTCGATAAGAGCAAATGCCCGAATGCGACATTTACCAAGATTCAGGACGCGGTGAACGCGGCCCAGCCTGGCAGCCATATCCGGGTTTGCCCGGGTGTCTATCCGGAGCAAGTGAGCATCAGCAAACCTCTCACAATCGAAGGGGATAACGGCGCGATTGTGATGCCCAGCGGGGTGGTCCAGAATACGACCAGTCTTTTCGACGGGAGTCCCGTAGCAGCCGTGGTTCTGGTTGGAAATACGGATGGCGTGACGCTCACGAATCTCACGGTCGATGCCGCAAACAATGGGATCAGCGGGTGCGCGCCGACTTTAGTCGGCGTGTTCTATCGAAACGCGTCGGGCTCGGTTAGCGATCTCGCCGTGCGCAACATGCTGCTGAGCCAGAATCTCAACGGCTGCCAGAGTGGACTGGGCATCTTCGTTCAGAGCGGCAGTGGCGGGACGTCTCGCGTGGTTGTCGAGAACAGCAGCGTTCACGACTACCAGAAAAATGGGATCACGGGAAACGAGGCTGGCACGCAGCTCGTGGTGCGTTCGAACGTTGTGACGGGCATCGGGCCCACCACCGGCGCCGCACAGAATGGCGTTCAGATCGGTTTTGGCGCGAGCGGCGAGGTGCTGGGTAACCAGGTGGCGAACCATATCTATTCGCCGTGCGCTGCCACTACCTGCGCCGCGTCGGCCACAAATATTCTCGTGGTCAATTCGGACAACGTAGACGTCGCGGGCAACACTTCGGGACTCAGCCAGGGCGGCATTGTAATACAGGGCAACCGCGCGAGCGTCGAGCAGAATGAGGTCTTCGGCACGGCCATCTTCGATGGGATCGCCCTTGTGGGAGACAGGAACGAGGCGGAAGGGAACGACGTCACCCACAGTGCTGAATCGGGAATTTTCGTGCAGGGCAACGACAACGAGATCGAGCGAAATCGGATCAACGAAGCGCCCATCGGCGTGCTGAAAATTTCGGGCTCGCTCGGCAGCGACATTTCAGACAACAGCTTCTTTAACACGCCGACTCCGGTGATGGACCCGGCGCCGCAGGCCGCAAGCCGAAGCGCGACGGCGTTCCGCTAATCATTCGGCGAGCGCAATCCCACTTCGTCCAAGTGGGCCAGTAAGTCGCGAGGGTCCTGATAAACTCGGTAGGCGCCGGCTCGCTCCAGTTCGTCCTGGCCAAAACCTCCTGAGAGCAAGCCGACTCCCAGGGCCCTGGCACGCTGGGCGGCCAGCATGTCCCAGATGCTGTCCCCCACCACGACGCAATCGCTAATCGCTGTTTGAAGGCGAACCGCAGCGGCCAGGAAGAGATCCGGGTCCGGTTTGGCGCGCTGCACGTGGTCTCTCGTAATCACGATTACGTCCTTCGCTGCGTGGAGAATCGTCAACATGGGTCGAGCGCTATTCATTCGGCCGCTGGTTGCAATGGCCCAGGGCACTCGAGCGTGCGTCAGAACGCCGAGCAACTGCCGAGCGCCCGGCAAAGCGTGGACCTTGGACGCAACTCGCGCGTAAGCCTCGTCATGCCACCTCGCCAGACGCGCGGCTTCTGGACGCGATATTTTCCGTCCGATCTCTCTCGCGAGCGCGCTCAGAAAGAGACCCCCGCTCATACCCATCCGACGGTGAATGCGCCAGGCCGCTAGTTCGATGCCTACTTTTTCCAGCGCCTGTTGCCAAGCGAAGGCATGCTGATAGGTGCTGTCTACCAGCGTGCCGTCAAGGTCGAATAGAAACGCCAATGCCGGTTTTGCTGCGGCTTCTTGGTCTCTCTTGTTCAGGGCTCTTCGCTTGACTCTAACTCCGGATTCGACCATGCCGCCTCCTTAGTGTGACCGATTGCTGGCCAACTCCGTTCGGATCAGGAATCAGCCTCCGGCTAAAAAATCTCGAGTCGGGGACGTTGACTTACCCTCGCGCCGGGCTTTAGTATGCCTTGGCTTTGGCGTGTGAAGCGGTGGCGTCTCGTTCGCGTGCGACTCTTTCCAAGAAAAGGAGAATACACTATGAAACGGGCCTCGACAGTTGTCTTCGTTGCAGTGTTGGCTCTGGCGGCGGCAGTGACAGCTCAGACTCCCGGGCCGCCAAAACCTGGTCCCGAGCAGAAGAGACTCGGCTATTTTGTGGGCAATTGGACTGTGGACGGCGACATGAAACCTGGTCCATTTGGTCCTGGGGGTAAGTTCACGAGCAAGGACCACGTTGATTGGATGCCCGGGGGATTCTTCGTAGTGAATCATTCCGATTGGAAAAGCCCCATGGGTGATGGAACTGAGCTATCCGTGATGGGATACAGCGCCGAGGACAAGATGTACACCTACCATGCCTTCAATAGCATGGGAGAAGCTGAATTTTCCAAGGGCACGGTGGACGGGGACGCCTGGACTTGGACGAGCGATGAAAAAATGGGCGGCAAGGCGATGAAAGGCCGCTTCACCGTCAAGGAACTTTCCCCCGCGTCCTACACGTTCAAGTTCGAGCTGGCGCCAGAGGGCGGAGACTGGGCCACGGTTATGGAAGGGAAGGCTACCAAGGTAATGTAAGCAACTGAAGCGGTGCACACGCGCCAGGGCGAGAAATAGAGGACCCCGTGTGTCGCTCGCCCTGCCATTTCGGCTTAGCCCAAAACATCTCAGGGGCTAAGCCCGCAGCGCTGTAGGTTTGCCTTATTGCGACTTGCGTTGTGCGGCCGCTGCAGCCAGCTTCTGCATCATCGCCGATTTGTCCGCCAGGCGAATCTGCTCGTAGCCCTTCCGGCGTGCGACAATGCGGTAATCGAAAGCGATGTTGGAATGCCCGCCACCCACCTCTCGCACCTCGAACGACGTGGCCGATTTCTGCGCCACGTAGAGGCCCTGGCAGTCGCCATTGGGAGTCAGGAAAACGTGGTATTCCAACGCAGTGTTGACGGTCTGCCCGAACGTAGGTTCAAGCGCGATCGTGACTGTCCCGTTGACGAGCCGGCCGGACCCGAAGTCCTCGAACCAATTCTCCGGGGACTCCACCGCATATAGCGCCACAGCGCGGCCTCCCACGCCCACCACTGCCGATTTTGAGCCGCTGCAAAGAAGATCCCCGCTCGTATCGACGTTGCAGAACTGCGAGCCCGCGGGATTATTGGGCGCCTGAGCCACGAAAATGAGCGACGCGGCGTTTGTTGTGGCATTCGAAGCGATCAACGAGGCGCTGCACGGTCCCAGGGAGCAGTCGCTGTTGTTCAACGATTCGACGCCAATTCCGTTGTCGGTCGTGCCCACCACGCCCATGCTTTGGGCCACGCCGGAATCACCCCAGACTCCCGCGTTGGGAACCATGGCTGTGGAGGTCTGGCTTAAGGTGCTGGTTCCTCCAAATACTCCGATCCCTTTGCTGCTATTGGAAGTGCCGTGAACGCCGAAGGCGAGTGAATTCGTAGAAGTGGCACTTCCCTTCACACCCTTGGTCGGCGCCGTGCCTTCGACTCCGATTCCGCCTCCGCTCTTGGATTGGCCGAAGACGCCCGTATTGTTGCCGATAGTAGAAAACGAAAAGCCCTCGACGGCGTTTCCATTCGGGCTGTTGATTTCGCCGTGGACCCCCGCCGTAGAGCCCGTGGTGGCGTGCGAAATGCCCTGCACGGCGCGTCCCTGAGGGCTGCTTACTTCGCTATCAGTGCCCACGGTAGGACCCGTCGTCGAGGTAGCAAGGGCTGCTACGCCAACGCCGTTCGTGCTGTTCGTGATTCCCTCCACGCCTACAGTGCTGCCGGAGGCTGGCGAAGCAATCCCCTGGACGCCGATGCCGGCCACGCTGGCGGTGTTACCCTGCACGCCCACGTTATTGCCGGTCGTGGCCACGACAAAACCCTGCACGCCGAATCCAGTTGGGCTGTTCGACTGGCCGAAGACGCCCGCACCCCCGCCCGTATTTGCAGAGGAGATACCTTGGACGCCGGCCCCGTTCGGGCTGCTGATTTGGCCTTTGACACCTTCGGTAGTGCCTGTCGTTGCCGTCGTGAGACCTAAGACGCCGATACCACCCCCGCTGTTCGATTGACCCTTCACGCCGAGCGTGAATCCGGTAGTGGCCGACGCAAGACCTTGCACACCGATTCCATTCGTGCTGGATGTTTGCCCCAATACGGCAGGAGCATTCGTGGAGCCTGTGGTCGAAGCGAAGACGGCATTCCCGGTGCCCGCTTGAGTGGCGCTGACGATGGCAGACGCTGCGCCACCGCTGAACCCTCCGGTCTGGCCGGTGATGGAACCGGTGGCGCTGATGTTCCCCGTGTCAGAGATATTGCCGGTGATGGTCTGATTCCCGTTGAGGGTGTTGGGAAAGCCGAGTCGCGCATACCGCGCATCCGTCTTGGCAACGTTGAGGTTCAGAGTCACCACTCCGGAAGTTCCTCCGCCCGTCAAATCCGTCCCGGCCGTCACTCCGGTGATCGTCCCGGAGCTGGGGAAGGTCTGGCCCAGGGCGAATGTGATGAGGCCCTTGCGATCGATCGAAAGCCCCGTCGCCACGGGTGGGTTCAAGTCTGCACCAAACAGGAGTTGCAGTTTCGCCGAAGGAGCGGGCGTGTTGTTTCCTGTCGGCACGGCTTGCCATTGGAAAAACTGCGTCGATGCCGTCTGGCTGTTGCTGTTGAAAGCCGAAGCGTCAAACTCGATGGGATTGGAGGCGAATCCGCCAGAGGATGTAGCCAGGTTGACGGGAGGGAGTTGGAGGAGGCCTCGCGAAATCGTGGAGCCGTTTACGTCGAGCGTTGCTTGTGGGGTAGTGGTCCCGATGCCCACAGCGCCCCCGGCTTCGAAGATGGCGGAGTCGACGATGTCGGCGGCCGTGTCAAATTTCGGAACAAAGTTGACATCGCCGCCCGGTGTCGTCACTGCCAGGTTGGGTCCGTTCGGAGCCGCAGCCGGATTGCTCGCACCGAGAGTCCCGAAGGAAACTGAGGGAAACAGAGCGGATGAATTGCTCGGCGGCGCCAGTGTAAACGCCGAAGCCGGCAAGCCTCCCAAGGTCTGCGCGTCGCCCGCCTTCAAGGCGTACGGCACGCTCACCAGCAATACCCGCGGCTGTTCCGCCCCCTGGCCCACTTGAATTCCCAACCACCGCGCTTCTCCCGAAGTGAACATCTCCATCGGCAGCCCGTGGGCGCTTGCGGCTCCCAGCAGAACGGTGTAGTTGCCTTTCTCATCCAGAGTCACGTTCTGGGTCTCCAGCCACAGCGCCGCTCCGCCCGTTTGCTGAGCGTACAGCGCAAAGGTCACGCCCACCGTTTCTTTCAAGGGGCGATTTTGCTCGTCCGTCAGCGTCCCGCTGAACTGGACGACACGTGGGACGACGACTGCGCTGGCAGCTCCACTCGCCGCTGCCCCGGCGGCAGGGTTTTGACTCACCACGTCTTGGTTCGCCGCCGGGCTTTGCGCGGAAGCGCCTGCTGCCGCGAGAAACAAGCAAAAGAACGGCAACACGAGAGAATCTTTTTTTGCCTTCATGGCCCTCACCTTAATGGAGTTTGGGATACGACATCCGGCCGTTGTTGGCCGGCAGGGTTAGCTATCGCTTGGCTATGATAAAGCAGCCCCAGCATTCCGGTTCTCCCCCCTAGATATGGCTAAACCCGCTGGACGTCATGCCTCCGGAATCGGCGGGGAACTGGCTACACGTATACCCCAACTCGGCGGCTCATTTCTATCCCCCAAAAGGGTTAGCCCAAAGGGGCTAGCCGAAAGGGTTAAACCGAAGAGGGTAACCGCTCCGATTAGGCAATCATGCCCAGGCAGTTCCGCGAATGCGAGCCGTGCGCGGTGTTCACCGCGGGGCCGGCAGCTTCTGGGAATCTGGGTGTGGGCGGTACTAGTACAAAGGTCCCAATTTATCTAGGCCGCTCGTGCCTGCAGAATGAGAGACTTGTCCCAGTGTGTTATGCGGCTGCCAAATGCTATCTTTCATCCTCGAAGGGAAGCGGCGCACCCGCCCCTTGGGAGGTTGAAAAATCACAATGAGTCGGAACTTGTTGGCAATGCAGGTTCAGAAAACCCCGGCAAAGAAAGCGGCCAAGCGGCCACCTGAGCGTCGGACTCGCCTCCGCCTGAAAATGTCCGCGCCCGTAAGGGTGCGCGCGGCGCGCGAGGGAAGTGACTTTCCCGCCGAAGTGTGTCGGACGCTCAACGTCTCCCGCGCTGGCCTGTACTTTACGAGCGCCAGCAAGTCCTATATCGAAGGCTTGGAACTCGCCGTCACCTTTCCCTATTCCGAAGCGCCCGGCGCCACAAACGTGGAAGCGGAAAAGGTCGCAGTAGTGCTGCGGATCGAGTCCTTGGCTGACGGCCGCCACGGCATCGCTGTGCAATTTGCCGATGACTTGCGCGAGCGCATTCTCCGCGGAGAAGTGTCGCCCGCTCACGTCGAAGAATCGCCGGCGGAAGAAACGCCTGAGGAAGAAACGCCGGAGGAAGCCCAAGCGCAGCCGAACGAGCAAGCTCACCAATTGTTTGCCGATGAGCCGCCCCCCATCGTGATCCCCGAGGAAGCGCCAGCCGTGCAGATGGAAGAAATCCCGGCGGGACAAGAGCCGGAACCGCCGCCGCAGCGCCGTCGTAGGTCATTTGCAGACGGCGGGCGCGCCAGCCTTGTCCGCGGATATTCGCAGACCCTGCAAATTGAAGAATTGCCGGTGGAAGAAGAGCTCGCACCGCCGCCGCAGCCTCGTCGTCGGTTCCTTGCAGATCTCGTTCGCGATCCCTCGACGGTGCTGCAGATCGAGCCGCTAGCCTCGAATGCGCCGGCCCGGCGGGAAGAGCGTCGTAGCCGCCCGCGAGCCAAAATCGGTGCGGCAGTGAAGGTACGCGCGAAGCACGCGACCGTGAATTTTCCAGTCGAGATTTGCACCACGCTTGAGGTGTCCCGCGCAGGCCTTTGTTTTTCAACTTCCAACCAGGCCTACTGTGAGGGTCTCGAGTTGGCCGTCACGTTCCCCTATTCCGATGCCCCCACCGCCATCAACGTCGAGCAAGCCTGTGTGGTGGTTCGGGTCGACTTCTTGCCCGACAACCGGCGTAACGTCGCCGTTCAATTTGTCGATGACCGTTACGCGGCTATCGTCCGCTAAGACTTCCCAGGCATAAGCTAAGCTGAATCAGGGCGGAATTGGCGCGGCCCGCATCGCGGAAGCGACGCGGGCTACGGCCCTTGTCCCGACGCGATTCTCCTGCCTAAAACCACTAGGGGATCCCTTCGGAAACCGGGAGCGGGGCAGGGCGCCCCGCTCTCCTCCTTGCGTCCACGTCTGGGAAGAAGTGTGCAACTTCACTTCTTCAGCGCAAGGACGGGCACGGCCTGAGTCTTGCCGGCTTCTTCGACTGCCCGGCCATGCGCCAGGGCGGGATCAAACAAGAGCACCACGTCCAGTTCGGGGAGTCTCAGAGAGTGGACCGTCGGTCGCCCATCGCGGGTGCCGATCAGCAGCGCACTTTCCTCTTTCCTGTCCTTGTTGCCCTCTGAGGCCAAGCTGACCAGGAAAGCGATCGCTTTCCCGCTCTTCGCTTCGCCAATGGTGACGAGCGTCTTCGGACCGGAATACTCGACTCGCAGCAAATACTCCCCCGGTGGCAGGACGGCCCTGCCCCAGCGCACTTCGTGCGACAGCTTAAATTTGCCCTGGAAGGCTGCCGGGGCGGCAGCGGCCACACCGACATACAAGCAGGTCGCGGCCAATAGCGCCGCCACCATCAACGCCGAGCGTTTCATAGTCCTGTTCATCGCTTTTCTCCTCTTTGTGGGGGCTTGACCGGGGCGCCACCCGCCCTCTTCTCAAAACGCTCCGCGCGATGCTTGCAGGTCTCCTGAAACGTGGCCGACATCGCGCGGGTGCTTGGCTGTGATCAGCTAATCAGCCGTGATGCGCTGTGCGGTCACTGTGCCAGAGATGTGGGCCACAATATGTTCGTTGTTATCAAATTGATCGATCGTGAAGGTCCCAACGTAATTGTTTTCGCTTCGATCGAGGACGACTTCTTCGCGGATGTTAGCCGGACCGATCAAAATCGTTCCATCTGTATTCCAACTCAACGCAAAGTGATTGAGCTTGTACGTGCCTCGTCTGGTCTGCTTCCATACTCCCATACAGAAATTGCCGGTTATTGGAGGACGCCCCGAATTCATTATTTCTGTTCCATCTCTATGCCACGTAGCGTATCCGTCATCGATCACCGTGCCGTCGGGTATGCCGGAACTGCCTTCGGACACAAACTTCACCTTCCAGAGTCCCACGATCGCGTCGCGGTCTGAATCTTCGTCCGAATTTTCGTCATTGTGGCCAGAGATCAGTAAGAGTGACGGTTGTCTGAATCTGCCTTCCGCTTGGTCGGATTTCTGTTGCGGGCGGCTCGGCGCAGTGGGCGCCTCCCCCATAGAATACCCACAGCCGATGCTGGCTCCGGTCAATCCTGGCTGATTGTTGCTGCCTGATGCAGACGCCAGGACGTTCGCCGACTGGGCCCAGAGTCGTTGGGCAGGACACAGGCAAACTGTGCCGAGCACAAGCCAGAAGCCTGCCATCCTGAATTTGGATTTCATTTGGTGGCTCCTTTTCGAATAAGTTGATTCAGGCTGCCCTTCAACGCCGTGTTTCATAATCCTGTTCATTGCTTTTCTCCTCTTCGTGCGGGCTTGACAGCTCTGACGATCTCGGTCGCCCGACGCCGCGAGCTTCGGACACTCCTCGAAACGGTTCAATGCACTGCAATTCATCCTTGCTTCAAACGCACTTCACCAGCCAACCCGCTGAATAAAAGAGGCTTAGAGCGTGACTTCGCGCAGTTCTCGGGAGGAGTTTGCCCAGCGCGGTCCCTGGTGGGGTGATAGACTATGGCGACACTGCAAGCGACATATCTCCATGAGGGGATCTTCGCCGTCACCGCGGGTGATCCGCTTCGGCCCTTTCGAGGCCGACCTGCACGCAGGCGAATTGCGCAAGCACGGCGTGCGGATCAAGCTCCAGGAGCAGCCCTTCCAAATCCTGGACATGCTGCTGGAGCGTCCCGGCGAGGTCATCACCCGGGAGGAGCTGCAGAAAAAGCTCTGGCCAGCCGACACATTCGTGGATTTCGACCACGGCCTAGGTTCTGCGATCAACAAGTTGCGCCAAGCCCTGGGAGACTCCGCCGAAAACCCCCGGTACATCGAGACGCTGCCCCGGCGTGGATTTCGTTTCCTCCCTGCGGCGGACGCAGTTCGCGACAAGTCAGAGCCCGTCGCTAGTCGCGCGTGGGTCTGGGTTGTTGCCGGTGTGCTCTTCATCACGCTGGGCGTGTCGGGGCACTTCGCCTGGCAGCGCTGGCACGCGCGCAGGGCACCGCCGGGCAGGGTGATGCTCGTCGTGTTGCCGTTTGAAAACCTGAGCGCTGACCCCGACCAGGAGTTCTTCAGCGATGGCATGACCGAGGAGATGATCACACAGCTCGGCGGGCTGGACCCGCCGCGGCTGGGCGTGATCGCACGCAGTTCGGCGATGCAGTACAAACACAGCACGAAAGGAGCTGCGCAGATCGGCCGGGAGCTCGGCGTGGACTACCTGCTGGAAGGAAGTGCACGCCGCGCCGGTGGGCGGGTGCGCATCACCGCGCAGCTCATTCAGGTGCGCGACGAGACCAACCAGTGGGCCGAGAGCTACGAGGGCGACCTCCGAGACATCCTGGTGCTGCAAAGAGACGTGGCCGCAGCGGTGGCGCGCGAGATTCAACTGCAGCTGACGCCGCAGCAGCAAGCCCGCCTCGGCCCAACACGGCCAGTCAACCCCGAGGCCCACGAAGCGTATTTGAAGGGCCTCTACTTCTGGAACAAGTTCACCAACCCGAACTTTCACAAGAGCATTGAATACTTTCAAGAGGCCATCGAGAAAGATCCGGCCTATGCGCCGGCCTACGCGGGTCTGGCGGCTTCGTATGTGAACCTGGCGCAGTTCGGCGAACCGCCGAGTGACTTCTATCCGAAGAGCGAAGCGGCGGCGCGCAAAGCGCTCGAGATCGACGAAACATCGAGCCAAGGGCACGCAGTGCTCAGTTGGTCCCTGATGTATTACCACCACGACTGGGGCGGAGCCGAGCGCGCGCTTCTCCGCGCGCTGGAGCTAAATCCCAGCGACAGCTACGCACGTATGTTGTATGCGAATTATCTCACGGCACTCGGCAGGTTCGACCAGGCACGGGAGCAAATTGAGCGCGCACGGCAGACGGATCCGGTTTCCCTAGTGATCAATGTCGTGGTAGCGCAGGTCCTTTTCTACCAGCGGCAGTACGACGCAGCACTCGCGCAGCTCGCGAAGACGCGAGAAATGGATCCGAACTTTCCGCCGACATACTGGACGCTGACGCACGTCTATGAGGCGTTGGGCAAAAACGACGAAGCCTGCCAGTACATGCTGAAAACCTTCGACCTAGGCTCGGGTCACGTGCCGTGGTTCGCGCAGCTTGAAAACCTGCGAGTGCGATCCGGCTGGCGCGCTGCATGGCAGGAGTGGATCAAAGGGATGCTCGAACCCCAGGCCCAGGGAGAATATGTGCAGCCTTATGACCTCGTGGAGGCGTACTTGGATCTCGGACGCGATCAGGATGCACTTGAATGGCTTGGCAAAGCCGCCGAGATTCGCGACCCCGAGATCGTCTTCGTCAATGTGGACCCGCGCTTTGATCGGCTGCGCACCAATCCGCGCTTCCAGGAAATCGTGCGCTCGCTGAATTTCCCGCAGTAGCGCCGAGCTCGTCCGCCATCCTATCACGCCTCAAGCCTTCTTCGATTATGTAACTCAGAAGCGGTATTGGACCGCAAATTGGAAGATGCGCGGGCCGTTCGCGTGGCTGACGGACTGATGCGTGCCGAAGTCTAGGTTAGGCACCAGATAGCATAGTTGATCGAGCGTCATGCCATCGCCACAGGTCTTGCCGATCGGATTGTACTGGATAGAGTTGACCCCCGCGCCGTTTTGGACAAAAAAATTCGCGCGATTGAGTAGATTGAAGGCCTGCGCTTTGAAGGTGAGGGCGTGCACTTCGCGGAGATGTACGGTGCGCGCGATACCCAGGTCCACTTCGACAATCCACGGGCCACGGAAGGAATGCAGCCCCGCCGCTGGGCTTGTTCCCGTTCCTAATGCGGTGTTACCTGTCGACTGCAGCGTGGCGGAGTCGTTCAAAACAACGCTAAGGCCATCGCAATTGTCGAAGGAAAGCGTCGAACTCGCGCAGGAGGTGTTCAGCTCTGCTCCGTAGGGCCGGCCAGAGTTGAACTGCGTGACCGTGCTCAGGGTCCAGTCCGAAAGGAGGGCGCGACTCAGATTCGGTCCCCGCCGGAGCGTGGTTTGGTAGATGGCCGCGAGCGAAAGCCGATGTCGCTGGTCCAAGAGCGAAGGCCCGCGCCTGCCGAAGTCAAACTGGTTGTTGAAGTCCAAGCCGTTAGACTCGATGTTCTTGGAATAGGTGTAGGACACCAGAGCGGCGAAGCCGTTCGATACCCGCCGTTGCAGCGATGCATACAGCGAGTTGTAGTGGTTCAGTCCTGGGCTGATCAGCGCGTCGAGCTGACCCAAATTAGGATTGATCGCTCCTTCCTGTCCCTCCAGGAGGACAGCATCTAGGTTTGGCAGCACCATCGTGCGCCCGGAGCAGGGCACGGTAGTCGTGCCTGGCGGGCAAACGACATAAGTGGTGGTGCCTGGCGGCGGCTTGAGGTTGAGATCATAGGCAGTAGAGGAAATCAGGTGAATCCCATGCGTCCACATCGTGCCCACACTCACCGTCGTGTTGGCGCCAATGCTTTGCTGTATCTCCAGGCTTGCGGCCAGCACATAAGGTGTCCGGAAGTCGGGGTGAATCAGCGAAATGTTGGAGGCGGGGATAGGTGCGACGTTGCTGAGGGCGTTCGGGAAAGTGGGTGACTGCTGGTTGGCCGGCTGCGTGAGGTCGAAGAGCGCCAAGGCGTTTGTCAGGTGATTGGATGATCCGTTGGTGTTCACCGAATTCACATAGTTCACGCCGTTTAACAGCTCATGGAACGCACCGAAGCCCCCACGTACGACGGTCCTGGAAAATGCCTGGTAGGCGAAACCCAATCGCGGGGCGAGTCGACGATATTGATTGGGATACTGCCCGGCCAGTGGGAACGCTGGATTCGGATCCGGCTGGGGAAAGACCTGGAAGTCCTCGCGAACACCGATGTCAAGGGTCAAATTGGGACGCGCGCGGAATTTGTCTTGCACATAGAAGCCATAATAAGGGACGGTCAAAGGAAACACCGGGTTACCCACGCTCTGCAGATAGAATGCGTAGGCACCGACGGCGAAGTCGGCGAGGGTGAAGAATCCATAGAAGCCCCGAGAGAATCCCGGGGAGAAATCAGTCACGTGGGTGCGGTTGACGTCGAGGCCGAATTGAAAGTTGTGCCGGCCATGGGTCCAGTCCAGCCGCTCGCCAAACTCCCATTGGAATTCCCGGGTAAGACTAGGCGTGTTGGGTGCGTTTCCCAACAGAAAGCCTCCAATCGGAAGCAGCAAAACACTCGTAAAATTGGGATCGATAAGACCGGAAGGCGTGGTGCTCTGGTCGTCACGAAGAAAGCTAGCGTGCAAATCGTTGAACAGGTTGGGGCGGAAGACATGGGTCCAGTTGATGCTGGCGTGATGGTCGCGGACGAAATAGTTGGGCAGCGCGGAAAGCCCCGTGCCAGCGACTGGATTGTATGCGAGCAGGCCCGCGGGCGAGTTGAATCGGCTGTAGTTATTAACGAAAGTGAAATGATCGCTGGCACCAGGCTGCCAGTCGATCTTAGAAAAGAGCACCAGATCATCGCGACGCCGCTCGCGCTCACCAACACTGGAATCGATAGCATTCAGTGCGTTGGAGACCTGCTGGAGGTAGATAGGATAGTTGGAGTCACCGGGCATCGGAGCCCTGCTGAAAGTGCTAGGCACTGGGAAAGGAGCATTCGGCGCAGGCAGCAGCGTGCCGGGTGCCACGTTTAGAAAAAGGGATTCGTCCACATTGGGGTCGACAATGCTGACCGGGTCTTTTTGCCTTTGCTGCTCATAGTCGAAATAGAACCATAGCTTGTGCCGTATCAGCGGCCCACCCAGGTCCGCGCCGAACTGCTGAAGCACGTTCAGCGGTTTGGGAACGCCGTTGGCTTTGTCCACAGCATCGTTAGCTCCGGTAGCCGAGTGTCGAAGATAGTAAAACGCATCGCCGTGAAAGACGTCCCCTCCGGATTTTGTCACCGTGTTAATGAACCCTGTGCCCGCTCCTCCATAGAACGCAGAATATGGAGTCACGGCCACTTGAAATTCCTGAATGGATTGCTCACCAAAGATGTAGGGCACGTTGGTACCGCCGCGGGCATCGCCAAAGAAACTGCTGGTGGCGTTGGCACCGTCGACGGTGAATGAGTTCGCGCCATTGCCATTGTGATAGCCGGAATCGCTCGAGCCTTGTTGCCCGCCGATGCTCAGCGAGCCAAAGTCCCCGTCCGCGGTGACATTCGGCGCCAGCAACACAAAATCCGTGTACCGGCGGCCGCTTAGCGGAAGGTCCTCGATTAGTCCTCGCGGGACCACCGTGCTCACTGAGGACTCACTCGGACGAAACGCTGGCGAAGTAGCTTCGACGACCAATTGCTGCGTCAGCGGGCCGACCTCTAGTTGGATGTCTGCCGTCGTGGTCTGACCGATTTGCACGACCACGTGGCGCACTTCGGTGGTCTTGAAGCCGTCGTGGCTCACCTGCAACGTGTACGTCCCCACCCGCATCACGGAAAAACTGTACAGGCCGACGGCGTTGGTTTTCGCGTCCTGCCGCAGACCGGTCTCGCCACAGATCGCCAGGACACTCGCTTCGGGCACGACAGCACCCGAAGCATCGCGCACGCGTCCGGCAATGGCACCGCTTGAGATGGCGTTCTGAGCTGCCGCAGGCAAGGCGCCGAGGGTGAGGAGGACCGCCACTGAGGTGAGGGCTCTCTTCATCGTTATCTTAATCTTACGCGCGTTCAAGTAATGAATCGGTAGCAGGACCAAAAAGAATGAGGGGATTCTCTCACCGCAGCCTGTAGGAAACAAGAGCGATGTCACGACGCCGGCCAACGAACCGCGATTGACATACTTGAAACGATCGTTTCAAGTATGCTAGGATTTCGGTCAATGGCCCGCAGCGCAAATGTACAGCGGCCGGTGGAATTGCTCGACGCCATTGTCGATCACCTGACAGCGCATGGCGTCGCCGAGCTTTCGCTGCGCCCACTGGCAAAGGCCGTCGGATCGAGCCCGCGGGTTCTCCTTTACTACTTTGGCTCGAAGGAGGAACTGGTGGTGAAGGCCCTGGCGCGGCTGCGAGAGCGGCAACGCGCCACTTACGCCAGGATGAAAGGGGGCACCTTCGCGACGCCCGCGGACGCTTGCCGCGCGATCTGGAAGAATATGAGCGCACCCGAATCCGAGCCTCTGTTCCGCATGTTTTTCGAGGCCTATGCGATGGCCCTGCGCCATCCACAGCGATTCAAGGATTTTCTTCGCAGCGCCGTCGAAGACTGGTTGGAATTCTTGGCAACCCCTCTCATACGCAAGGGCCACGCGGACGGCCAGTCGCGAGCCTACGCAACTGTCGTCCTGGCCGGTTTTCGGGGTCTCATGCTGGATTACTGCGCCTCGCGGGACCGCAAGCGCCAGGACCGCGCCGTAAATTTATGGCTGCATGCGCTGGACACGATTCCCCTCGGAAAGGAGACTTCGCATGGAGACTAGACGCCGTGCCGCCCTAGGCTTCATCTTCGTCACGGTTTTGCTCGACATGCTGGCCTTCGGCATCATCGCGCCGGTGCTGCCGCGGCTCATCTCCGACTTCCTGCACGGCGACCTGGCACGCGCCTCGAAATACATGGGCTTGTTTGTCACCGCCTGGGCGCTCATGCAGTTCTTTTTTTCTCCGATTCTCGGCGTGCTTTCCGATCGTTACGGCAGGCGACCGGTCATCCTGCTGTCGAACCTCGGCCTCGGCCTGGACTACATCGTGATGGCGCTCTCGCCCACAATTGGGTGGCTCTTCTTGGGCCGCGTTCTCTCGGGCATCACCTCATCCAGTATCCCCACCGCGAATGCCTACATCAGCGACGTGACGCCGCCGGAAAGGCGCGCGCGGGCGTTTGGCATATTTGGCGCGGCGTTCGGCATCGGGTTTGTGCTCGGGCCGGCCATCGGAGGCTGGCTTGGCGCCATCAATCCACGCCTGCCGTTCTGGGTGGCCGGGGCCTTCAGCCTGCTCAATGCCCTCTACGGGCTGCTGGTTCTGCCGGAATCTCTTCCGGTGGATCGCCGCCAGGCGCAGCTCAAGTGGAAGAACGCGAACCCGGTGGGTGCCCTAACGCTGCTGCGCTCGCACCGGGAACTGTTCGGGCTGGCCGTAGTGAACTTTCTCGGCTACCTCGCGCACGAGGTTTACGTCACGGTCTTCGTGCTCTACGCAATCTTCCGCTATTCCTGGAACGAAAAGACGATCGGCGTAGCGCTGGCGGTGGTGGGCATCGCGCAGGTGTTTACCTTTGCCGTACTGGTCGGTCCGTTCGTGAAGCAGTTCGGCGAGCGCCGCTCGCTGTTCGCAGGCCTCATTTTCGGCGCAGTCGGGTTCGCCCTTTTTGGTTGGGCGCCCGTGGGATGGATTTTTCTGGCATCCATCCCGATCAACTGCCTGTGGTCGCTGGCGGGACCGCCTTCGCAATCGCTCATGACGCAGCACGTCTCCCCTTCGGAGCAAGGCCAACTGCAAGGCGCGCTCGGCTCGATGCGCGGCATTGCCATGGTGATCGGGCCGGGAATGTTTTCGGGGCTGTTTGCCATTTGCATCGCTCCCGGACATTCTCTTCCCGGAGCGCCGTGGTATCTCGCCGCGTTCTTGTTACTTGCTTCTCTTGTGGTCGCGTGGGTGGTTGCGCCCAAAGCGGACATTACAAACGGGGAACGGGCCGAAGAAGTGCCGTCAATTGAGACGATCGTTTCGTTGGAGTAGAAAATTGCGATATACTGCCGCTCGGGTGCTTTAATGCTGCGGAAACGTGTCGTGAAGATCGCTTTTTGGTTGGGCTTGGCGGCTCTTACGGTTCCCCTCGCTCTTGCCCAGGATGCCGCAGTTTTGAACCCGCCCCCTTATCGCGGCGTTGACACGCACATGGACGGAATTTTTGTGACTCCCGTTCCGAACGCCCCGTTCTCTGGCACCGCTGAACTGCGAAGCATTCAGGTTCTACCCGATGGAATGTCTGAAACACGGAGAACGATCGTCGAAATTGCGCGTGATTCCCAAGGTCGTATCCACAACGAGCGTCGGCGTCTCGTATCCCCCTCGTTTAACGGAACGCCTCAGATTGTCTCGATTCATATATACGACCCGGAAACGAGACTCAGCACTTTCCTGGATCCGTTCACGCATATCGCGCGGGAAAGTCGTCTCGCACGGCCCGAGATCGCACCTGGTTCACTCTCCACGCCGGCAGCGCGCACGGCCGCCAGTGATCCGCTCGTCCAAGAGGAAGATCTCGGTACCGAGATGATGGACAACCTGTCGGTGCACGGCATCCGCAAAACCAGAACGGTGCCGGCAGCCCTCAGCGGGACCGGAAAGGCAATCTCCGTCACCGACGAATATTGATACTCCGACGATCTGCACATAAATATGCTCGTGAAACACAGCGACCCTCGCACTGGTCAGCAAACGGTGACCGTCACGCAGGTCAATCGCGCTGAACCCGACGCTGCAATGTTTCAGGTTCCGTCCGGCTACAAAGTGGTGGACGAAACCCCGGAAAACTAGTGCCGTTCCGGCCTCCGGCCCCACCCCGCGCCGCGGGGTGAAGAAGAATGTCAGCCCGTCTTGCTCATACGCCACGTGCAGGTGACAAAGAAAAGGCCAGACCGTGGAGTCCGGCGTATGAATCTCGAATTGGTTGCGGGGGCTTATAATGCACCGAAGACGCTAGTCCTGCCGTTCTGATATAGGTTGCCGGTTTCCCACGCCCGTGCCCGCCATAGGCGTGGAGTAGGCGGTGCTTGATGGTCTGCCAGCTCTCGCCCCTTCCTGGGTTTGGGCTGTCCTCGCGTGCCAGAGGTCGCCCCGGAGCAGTACGGCTTCGTTCTTAAATCGCACCCAAGTCACTCGGCATCTCGCCGGCTAGCGTAAGAACAGCACCGCAAGAAAGCCTCGACCCTCAACCCTACGGCTAGTCCGTTGGACTACGCGATTCGGCTACTCCCCCTGGATGATTGACTGCAAAGTAAAGTGGGGGTATAAGAGGCGGCTCAGTAGGTCCTCTTATGAGAGAAGAGAAGAAAAACAGTGTTACTGGAGTGATCGAAGCGGGGAATTCTTCCGCCGAGAAGATGTCAAAGGGCTCGAATTCGGCTGCGAAGGATTCTTCGCTGCCCTCGGGCGCGCCGCGTTCGGAAAGCCGCCGGAGGTTCCTTGGAAACATCAGGGGCGCCGCAGTGGCGGCCGCCACTGTCGGTGCGATCGGCTTGGAGCCCCTTCTGGGCGGGAAGCATTCGATCGCGCGCGCGGAACAGAACGGCAGTTTGACCGGAGCCGCCCGCGCCGACGAATCGCAGGAAATCCGCATCAATGCCGCCAACGGTGAACGTAAGGTTCACATTCCAAACCGCCCGACAAACGGCGACCAAAACCGCTATGCCGACCAGGCTAACACCTACACTAAAGGTCTCCCGCACGACAGCTTTGGACGAGTGGATTTGAATGCGTTCGCAACCTTGGTCAACGCGCTGAACACCGGCGAGCCCGAGGACTTCGAGAACGTCATCCTGGGCGGCACGCGAAAGCTGAACGGCCCACAAGGAGGGTACGCCTTCGACTTGGAGGGTAGGGATGCCTGCCAGTTCGGCGCCCCCCTCGTTCCGCCCGCGCCCGCGCTGGCCAGCGACCTGAACGCCGCGGAACTGCTCGAACACTACTGGGCTTCCCTGCTGCGCGATGTCCCGTTCACGCAATATGCTTCGAATCCCACCGCCATTGCAGCGGCTGCGGAGACGTCTGGGATTTCGGTCTACCAGGGCCCGAGGAACAGCCGCGGCCAAGTGACTCCGGACTTGCTATTCCGCGGTGCGTTCCCGGGTGAAACGCTCGGGCCATACATCTCCCAGTTTTTCGTTACGCCGACATCCCTCGGCCAGCAGCCCATCAGCCAGCAGCAGGTGACCTACCTGCCGAACATCGATTACATGACCGACTTCGCCTCCTGGTTACTCGTCCAGAATGGCGTCGATACCGGTCTGCGAAACCAGGTCGATCCGCAATTGCGCTTCGAGCATAACGGCCGGGAACTCGCAGCATGGACTCACACTGACGTGCTCTACCAGGCGTACTTCGTGGCGTTCCTGGTGCTCAACACCATCAAGGCGCCATTGAATCCTGGCAATCCCTATTTCGGTTCGAACACGCAGAACGGCTTCGGAACATTCGGCGCGCCGGACTTCGCGGGGACGCTGGCGGAAATGGCCACACGCGCCTTGAAAGCCGTGTGGTACCAGAAGTGGCAGGTCCACCTCCGTGCTCGCCCGGAAGCGACAGGCGGACTCGTCCACTTGGTCAAGACTGGGCAGGCGGACAAAACCGACGGCAAACTGAGCAAGGTCATCCTGAACTCGCAGGGGCTCCAGCAAAGCTTCAACGCATACGGGAGCTGGCTGCTTTCGCAGGCGTTTCCCGAAGGTTCCCCGACGCACCCGTCCTACCCGACTGGGCACGGCACGGTTGCTGGCGCGTGCATTACCGTGCTGAAGTTCTTCTTCGATGGCAACTTCGTGATCCCGAATCCCGTCGTGCCCACAGATGATGGCTTCTTGCTGGAGCCTTACACCGGTTGGGATGCGGGCCAGCTCACGGTCAATGGCGAGCTAAACAAGCTCGGGCACAATGTCAGCTTCGGTCATGGAATACACGCCGGCATCCACTGGCGCACCGATACAGACGTTTCCTTGAAGCTGGGTGAAGCTGTGGCGCTCAGCGTCCTTCACGATCGTGCGCAGACCTACAACGAGAAGTTCACCGTCCATTTGACCAAGTTTGACGGGACGACTGCCACGATCTCCAACCAATAACGTTAGCTGGTTGCGGGGGTTGGATTTGAACCGGGGAACGGCCTCCGGCCCCACCCCGCGCCGCGGGGTGAAGAAGAATGTCAGCCCGTCTTGCTCATACCCCACGTGGGTGACAAAGAAAAGGCCGGACCCTGGAGTCCGGCCTATGAATCTCGAATTGGTTGCGGGGG
>CAWADX010000006.1:0-66549 GCA_963781005.1 uncultured Acidobacteriota bacterium | reverse complement strand
CCAGCTATCCTATTGAACCCATTTACTGGTAACTTTCGGTTGGGGTCTCGACCGCATTGCGTGATTTCCCGACAACGTGGCTCTAGATTCCGAGCGTCACGCGAGGATCGGCATGCCCTAGCTGGTCTGCGCGACGGTCACCGGTGCGCCCTCATACACATGTGGTTGGATGGTGCAAGAATCACATGGTTCCAGTGCAGGAAGCCACTTGTTGGGAGTCTTGCTTTTGTCCCATACTCCCTTGCCCGCGATCATATTAGAATGACGAAGGAGAAAAATCACATCGCTAGGTGCAATACATGCCAAGATCCGCTGACGTCGTATTGTTCTCAATCTTGGTCGTTAGTTCGCTTACCATAATTCACGCGCAAGAGGGTCATCCCACTACGGTGAACCGCACTGGGGGCCTGAAAACTCTGGTTGTGGCGACCGAGACGAAATCGGATTCGGTAATTGCAGTGCCTCCGGCGACGTCCGTGCGCATCAATCTGAGGCGTGAAAAAAAGGCGGTAGGCGCGGACGCCGTGGATTTGCCGAATTGGCTTAGCAAAGAGGCAGCCCTGAACGGGCTGCAATCGACAGACTTGCTCCCATGGCACATCGTGGTGACCCATGACCAGTTTGATGAAGATGGCGACAACGTGCACAGCGGCGTGTACGAGGAATATTGGATTGGGGCAAAGAAGTACAAGCGCATCTACAAGAGCGATAACTTCAATCAAACGGACTATGCTACCGACAAGGGTTTGTACCGGCATGGAGACCAACAGTGGCCTGACCGCGCACAGTCACAGGTTCGGTTGGAGGTAATTGCCCCGTTCAACTACGCTGCTACGCTACTGGGTTTCCATGGAAGAAACGTGGAGCGCACTTTCAGCGGTTACAAACTGCAGTGTGTCTTGATTGAAGGAGACTCGGAGATTAGCGACCCAACCCAGTATTGTTTTGAACCCGGCAGTTCCGTCCTTCGTTACAACCGTGGACTCGGTTGGTTTCAGACCGTCTACAATCGAATCGTACCGTTTCAGGAACGTAACCTCGCGCAGGATGTGGATGTCACGGATGGTGGGAAACCATACCTCAAGTTGCGCGTGGAAACTATGGAATTGCTTTCCCATGTCGATGACGCGAACTTTTTACCGCCGCCCGACGCGGTTGGGCCACTCGGTGGTCGGGTCTCGGGTGTGCGTTCGGAACCAATTAGGATGCCGAGCCTTCCTCAATGGCCAGCCTCATTGAGGGCACAGCATTTTGCGGTGAGGGTGGAGATTGTCATCGGAAAGGATGGGCATGTCGTCAGTGCCCACGCAGTCTCAGGTCCTCCGGAGGGCTACAAGGCATGCGAAGATGCAGTACGAAGATGGGTTTTCAAGCCTTATCTCGTGCTCGACAAGCCAGTCGAGGTAGAACAGAAAGTGGAGTGCAGCAACAATTAGGCCGGTATCTCTTTTTCCGGTGCTCCCCTGGCATTTGTTGAACCTTTCCATTCAGGGACATTTCCGCCAAAGCAAATTTGGGCGCATTGGGGCGAAGAATCTCGCCCAACTGCGGAGTCCAACTGGTTACTGCCCTTTCATCGCTGAGCGGATTTACCGTCTCGCAGCCGCCAGAGGGCATGTGGATTCGAGTCCTGCAAGGTCTCGGGCAGCAGTGATTCGGGCATGTCTTGATAGCAGATTGGCCGCAGGAACCGCTCGATTGCAGCAGCGCCCACCGAGGTGGTACGGCTGTCAGATGTGGCTGGAAAAGGACCGCCGTGGACCATGGCATAAGTGACCTCGACCCCAGTGGGAAAGCCGTTGAAGATAATTCGGCCGACCTTACTTTCGAGTATAGGCAACAGTTGGCGAGCGAGCTCATCGTCACCAGCATCGAGATGGAGCGAAGCGGTTAATTGTCCTTCGAGATGGTCGGCCACTTCGCGCATTTCGTCGCTGTGCTGACAACAGATGAGCAAAGATGAGGGACCGAACACCTCATCTGCCAAGTGTGGAACGGCCAGGAATCGCTTCGCATCAGTGGAAAACAGCGCCACCTGCCCGGCACACGCTCCAGACCCGGGATGGCCATAGGCCAGGGCACGAACCCCTGCAGTGGTGGCAAGCCTTTGTACTCCGGAACGATACGCAGATTGGATGCCGGCAGCGAGCATCGTACCCGGCCCTTTGGCTGCGACTTTTTCGATCGCAGCTCGACGGAAACGCTCCAAATCCGGGCCATCGACTGCAATTACCAGGCCGGGATTCGTGCAGAATTGCCCGACGCCGAGCGTCATGGACTCGACCAATCCCTGCGCCAAGATTTCGGCACGGCTGGCAAGCGCTCGGGGCAAGAGCAACACCGGATTGATGCTGCTCATTTCGGCGTAGACGGGGATAGGTTCCGCTCGCTCCGACGCGATTCGCATGAGCGCGAGACCGCCGCGGCGCGACCCGGTGAAGCCCACTGCCTTGATAGCCGGGTGGGCCACCAGGGCCTCGCCGATCGCGTTGCCCTCTCCCACGAGCAGCGAGAACACTCCTTCGTGCAGACCGCAAGCAGCCACGGCGTGTTGAATAACGCGGCCAACCAACTCGGATGTACCCAGATGCGCCGGGTGCGCCTTAGCGACAACGGGACACCCTGCGGCGAGCGCAGAGGCGGTGTCACCTCCGGCCACCGAAAAGGCGAGCGGGAAATTGCTGGCGCCGAAAACAGCGACGGGCCCGAGCGGGATTTTGCAAAGCCTCAAATCGGGGCGCGGTTGTGGCGCGCGATCGGGAAGTGGCGAGTCCAGCGTGGCGGCGATCCAGCGGCCATCGCGCACGACGGAGGCGAACAATTTCAACTGGTTCACCGTGCGGACGCGTTCACCTTCCAGGCGGGCCTTCGGCAGCCCCGTCTCGGCCGACGCCCGCTCGATCAGCGTTTCGCCAAGATCCATGAGCCCCTGCCCAATCCTTTCCAGGAAGCATGCCCTTACTTCAAGATCAGCCTCACGATAAGGGTTGAATGCCTCCTGCGCCAACGAACAGGCTTCTTCGACTTCTTTCGCTCCCCCACCGCCAAAAGTAGGCTCGAGTTCAGTCTCGAGAGCCGGATTTACCGCCCGCAGTGTGCTCTGCTCTCCTCGCACCGCTCTTTTCCCAATCAACATGTCGCCCGTTATCATCATTTCAGCAAAGTGATAATCGCCTTGGCGAGCAGCCTTCGGATGTGCGGTCAACGCCCCCGCCAATTGGGCTTGCGTTTTTCGCGAAAGGCGAGCACACCCTCTTTTGAGTCCTCAGACTGCAATGCGGCCATCAATGCGGGGAGGCGCGCGGTCTGGGCCTCCGCGGGAGTCAGTGTAGCTGTGCGACGCACCACCTGCTTGATCGCCCGCAGTGAGAGCGGAGCACAAGCAAGGATGGACTGCACCCAACGATCCACGGCCGCGTCGAGTTCAGCCCGCGGGACCACCTCGTTGATCAGCCCCAACTCCAATGCCTCGGGCGCAGGAACGCGGCGCCCGGTCAGCAAAATGCCCATGGCCTGACGGAATGGAATCTGCCTCTGCAGCAGCACCATGCCGCCATCGAGCGGCACGCGCCCAACCAATGGCTCCGTCAAACCGAACGATGCGTCTTCAGCAGCCACAACAATGTCACAGCCAAGCACCATCTCAAAACCGCCGCCGAGGGCATATCCATTCACCCGGGCAATTACCGGGATGTCGAGTGTCTCGCGCAGCGCAATGCCGCCAAAACCGCCCTTCGTCGAGGCGGCCCAATATTCCAGCCCGCTCACCGCAGCATTCTTGAGGTCCGCCCCCACGCAGAACGCCCGGTCGCCTTCGCCGGTCAGCACAATCACACGGACGTCAGAATTGCTCTCGAGCCGCGACCATATCGCCTCCAACTCGCTTTCGGTGGCCCGGTCCACTGCATTCAAGACCTCCGGGCGCGAGAGCGTAACGGTGGCAACATGGCCTTCGATTGCGAGTCGGACATTCATCGGCAAATTCTTCTTTCCCTTTGTCACCGCGATTCCGCCGGCATCGCGATTTTATTTTTCAGCTCGCCAAGCACCTCTTCGGTGTGCTGGCCGAGCCGAGGCGGCGCGATCCGCAGCGTCACCGCGGCGCGCGACAAATGCACCGGGCTGCCCACCAGCTTCACGGGCTGGCCTTCGCCCGGTCCCTCGAGAATCATGTTGTTCTCCGCCGTTTGCGGATCAGCGAGCGCCTCGCGAAAATCACGCACTGGCGCGCACAGCAGGTCCTGTTCTTCCAGCCGTGCCAACCAATGGGCCTGCGTATTGGTGAGGAAGCGTGCACGGAAAATTCCCTGCAGTTCGGTCCGATGCTTGATTTGCTGCGTCAGGTTACAGAACTTCGGATCCTGCGAAAGGTCAGGAAGGCCGAGGGCGTTACAAATGTTAAGCAACGGATTCTCCTTGAATGCCCCAACGAGCACCAGCGGCGCATCAGTGGTTTCAAACACTCCGCACAACGGCATCGCCGCCCAGTTCACCTCCCTCTCCTCCATCATGATCATCGCGGCTTCTTGCATCTGCATCGCGAGCATCGAGTCATACAGGGAGACGCTCACCTTCTGCCCCTCGCCGGTTTTCGCGCGATGGATCAGGGCCAGCAAAATTCCCTGCACCATGTGCATTCCGGCAGCGTAATCCGCCAGCGCCGTCGGATAGACCGCCATCGGCACGGAGGCATCCGCTCTGCGCGCCATTGCGCCGCTCATCGCCTGCGCCAGCACATCCTGTCCACCCTTGTAGGCGTGCGGACCCGTCTCGCCATAGCCCGTGCCAACGACGTAGATGATGCGCGGGTTGAGCTTGCGGCATTCGTCGTAGCTCACTCCGAGCCGCTCCATCACGCCGGGCCGGAAGTTATTTACCACCACATCCGCGCCGGCAATCAGGGCTTTCACAGACGCCATCTGCTCCGGACTGCGCATGTCCAGCGCCACACTGCGCTTGTTGCGGTTGAGGCTGCAGAAGATGGGATTGTCCGCGCCCACCAGGGGCTCGAAGGTGGACCGGCTCAGATCGCCCGTGCCTTTGCGTTCAATCTTGACCACATCCGCGCCATAGTCCGCGAGCATCTGCGTGCAAGCGGGCCCCATCATCACCTGCGTGAAATCAATCACACGGATACCGGTAAGCGGGAGGATCTGTGCCGGCAGACCCTGGACGGTTTGCTGTTGTGTACTGGTCATGCTGTCTCCATCAACTTTGCTTTCACTGCAATCTCCGGAATGTCGGGATTCCGGCCTGCTTGGTCGCCAGGGTCTGCGCCTTGTGCGCGCAGTGCGCGTTGCAGTGCGGGAACATCCACGTTGCGCACGGTCACGCCGGAATTTAACGCAAGTGCGGCGGCAGTGCCGGCGGCCTCGCCCATCGCCATGCATGGTGGAATTTCTCGCGAGATTTTCTGCGCCTGTGGAGTAGCTGAATAGTGCCGCCCGGCCACCAGCAGATTCTCGATGCTCCTGGGCAGAAGCACTCGGTAGGGCATGTAGTAGTCGCGTCCACGGCCGATGCTGTCCGCAAACCGGGTGCGCTGCGCGAGGTCTTCTTTCGTCATCACATACTCGCCCTCCAAGAGGCGCGTCTGCCTCACGCCGGTCTGGGGAGCGACGTCGATCAAATAACAATCCTTAAATCCGGGCATCCGGCTGCGTACATAGTCGACCGCCGCATGGATATGTTTGCGCCCGACCACTTCGGCCTTCGTCAGGTCCTCCACCTTCAGGCCATCAAGGCCCAGCATGTGCGGACAGTTGCACCACACAACGCCGGGCAACGGCGTCTTCAGCCACCACAGATCCCATGAACCGCCGAGGATTTTCTTCACTTCCTGGTCGAGCGCCGCGAACGCCGCCGGCTCTTCGCTCTCGAAGCGTTCGGCTGCGTCCGTATCCACGCCGCCGATGCGAAAGACCGTTGTCAGAAAATAACTGCCGCCCACATGCGGCGCGTGCGCCGAAGCAGCAACATCCAGATCGCCCGTGGCGTCGATTAAAACGTCAGCCAGGATTGCCTCGCGGCCCTGCTTGGTGTCGCAGATCACCCCTTTGACCTTGCCCGCCTCGACCAGCGTTTGGGAAAACCACGAGTGAAGGCGCAGCTGGATGCGGTGCTGCTCCACCATCTCCAGCGCAACGCGCTTCCAGGCGTCGGGATCAAACGCCACCGCAAAGCAGATCGGGTGCGGCTTCGTATGGCTGTAGAAATCGAAAGCGCCCCAGCGGGTCCAGCGCCGGACCGATTTCGGATCGCCGCCCCATTCCGTTTCCGTCGGGTACACAGCCAGCTTCCGCGCCGCCATGTGCTCGATGAAGGTCAGACAGATTCCCCGCACAGAAATTTCCTTGACGTGGTTGTCCCACATGTCGTCCAGCACCAGCACCATGCCGCCGCTCGCGAGGCCGCCGAGATGGTTGTACCGCTCCAACAGGACCACCTCGACCCCGTTGCGCGCTGCAGCCAGAGCCGCAGAAAGACCGGCCGGACCGCCTCCCACCACGGCCACATCCGCCTTCGCCGCGATGCGCACGTCGCGCGCCGGTTGTTTTATCCAATCGCCGATCGCATTCATCTGCGGCTATTCCCGATCATTCCTTCTCCCATTATCGGGAGCCTTCCGCCGGCCACACCACAACCAGCCATTCAAAGTACGCGACCACCAGAAAGAAAGTCCCGGCGAGACACGCACTCAGCAGGATGGCCGCGTAGAGCAGCCCGGTATCAAACGCGTACGTCGCTTGCAGGATCAACGCGCCAATGCCGCGGGTAGCTCCGATCCACTCGCCGACCACGGCGCCAATGACGGACATGGACGCGGCAATGCGCAACGCCGAAAACAAGTACGGCAGCGAATTGAAAAGCCGGAGCTTGAAAAATATCTGCGTCTTGCTGGCGGAGAGGACGCTCATCAGCTCCATCACCTGAGGGTTCACGGACTCAAGTCCCTTGACCATGTTGACGAGCGTGGGGAAAAAGCAGACGAGTGCGGCAATCGTGATCTTCGGCGCCAGTCCGCTCCCCATGATCAGAACCAGAATCGGCGCTTTGGCGACGATTGGCATGGAATTGATCATCACCGCGATGGGGAAAAATATCTGCTGCAACGTCCTGCTATGAACGAACGCCGCGGCCAGCGCGATCGCCGCAAGGTTCCCGATCAGGAAGCCGCCGGCTGCCTCGACGGCAGTGGGAACGAGATTATCGAACAACAATTTGTGATTGCTGAAGATGGTCCTGGCCACCAAGGCCGGCGACGGTGCGATGAAAGGCCGGACGTGGAACCCCGCCACAACCGACCACCACGCCAGCACCATCCCCACGATGCCGATCGCCGGCAGTATCTGGCTGCGCAATCTCTCCCGGCGACGCGCCGAAAAGTAACGCTCTGATTCCCCATCGTCGACCACCTGCTGCAGGCCGGGCACTGCCCCGGATGTAGCCATCAGCATGCCTCCAAAGCTCGCCTGAGATACGCAGCAAGCAAAGTAAATTCGCGGCTCTCACGAATGCTGAGCGTGCGTTCCTCCAATAACTCGACAGGAACCGTTTCCCGGATCCGTCCCGGGTTTGCCGCCAGCATCAGCACTCGCTGACCAAGAAATGCTGCCTCGTAGATGCTGTGGGTCACAAACAGGATGGTGACGCCCATCTTCTTCCATATCTTGCGCAGCTCTTCGTTCAAGCGGTCGCGCGTGATCTCGTCCAGCGCCCCGAACGGCTCGTCCATTAGCAACATTCGGGGATTGCTCACCAGAGCGCGCGCGATCGAAACACGCTGCCGCATGCCGCCCGACAACTGGTGCGGATAAGCGTGCTCCCATCCGCTCAGTCCCATCAGCGCCAGCATTTCCTCGGACCGTCTGGTCCGTTCACGATGATTGTTTCCCGATATGTCGAGAGGCAGCGCGACATTCTCCAGCGCGGTCCTCCACGGCAGCAGCGCTGCATCCTGAAATACAAAACCGATCTCCCGGCGCTGCCGTGCAACCTCGGGCGCCGAACCAAACACTTTGATTTCTCCCTGGCTTGGTTTGACCAGCCCGGCCACCACTCGCAACAATGTCGACTTGCCGCATCCGGAAGCCCCCAGCAGCGAGACGAACTCGCCCTCAGACACGTCCAGACTCAAGCCACCAATCGCGGCTACGCTGCTCCTGCCGGTGAAGAACCGCACGGCTATGTCCCGGCAGAAGATCGAGACCGGCGCAGCGCGATCCTTGACTGTTGCCGAAGTCCGTTCCATCCCGTCTATGCCCTCATGCGAAATGCCTGCGTGGCATTGAGGACGTTCATGGTCATCACTTCCTCAACCCCTGGCACATGGTTGGTGAATTGCCCCAGTTGCGCAAAAAGGCCGATCTGCTCCTGCCAGATCGCAGGCTCCATCGTGCCCCAGCCTTTTTCCTTTGTCTGCTCATCAAAGCCGAACTCCATGAAAGCGTCAATCGCCACCCGCTCGTCCGCGCGGTTCAGGTTGGGGTACTCTCTGACCAGCATGTCGGCAGCCTCGTCCCGGTGCTTGTTGGCGTAGCTCCAGCCCCTTGTCGTGGCACGCAGGAAGCGTACGAGCGCGTCGAATTTGGTTTCGAGTGTCTGCACCGTCGCATAGTAAGGCAACGCATACAGGTGAACTCCGGTGTCCCACAGACGCAAGATCGCTATTCCCGCCCCAAGCGCCCGTAACGCGGTTGTATTGGTCTGCCAGCCGGAAATGGCATCCACCTGCCCCGTCAACAGAGGCGACATGTCCGCACCGACCGGAACAATGTGGACGCTGCTTTCCGGAATGTTGGCTTTTGCGAGTGTCGCTTTCAGAAGCACAATTCCCGTGGGCTGGACGCCGATCTTCTTGTTGACCATGCCCTGGACGGAGAGGACGGGATTCGTCGGAAGCGAGAAATAACAATAAGGGTGCCTCTGTAACGCAACGGCAAAACACTGGATGGGAATGTTCTGCGATATCGCCAGCATGATAGAAGGACTGGAAGATACCTGACCCAGCATCGAACTTCCGGATGCCACTGCGGAAACTCCGTCAATACTCGGTCCCCCGCCCGCAATCCGAAAATCGATTCCCTCCTGCTTGTAGTAGCCGAGCTGCATCGCCACAATCTCGCCTGTCTGGAGGCTGCCCGGCAACCAACCGAGTTGCATGGTCATGCTCGCGCTATTGTTGCCCATTTCTCGAAGCGCAAGGTAGCCGCCGCCCGCCAGAAGCGCGCCGGTGGCTGTAAGAGAAACCTTCAATAAACGTCTGCGCTGAAGATCGACGTGGGCTACAGTATCTTTCTGCACGTTGTTTCGACGACTGCCGGTCTGCATCATGCCGATTGTCGCCCGGACACTAGGCCTGACCCATTGTTAAACAATCGCGGATGCCGGTCTAGCATCATTTCCCAACGCGCCTAAGGTCGAATTGGTCCTCAATTCCGGCGGCTTCCGTAGCTTTCTAGTACTCAGGAATTTCTACTGGCACTGGCCGTTCGCGGCACCGAGTTTCGCTAGCTAATCTTGTGCAAATAAGTGTTTGACGCTTCTGGGCCGGACTGGACGCGGGATCGCCCTGTCCCAGGGTAGGGAGGAGGAGTTGTTCCGGAGACCCACGTGAGATAAGGAGCGAGAGTACAGTCGTCTCCATCAAGCCTCGCGACGATTCGGGCGACGCACGATCCGTCTCGCTCCCGTAAGGACACCCCGGAATAGGACCGGGGTAGCTATTGGAGGTTTTCAACTGCCCACGAGCCCGCGGGGGCTGAGTCTTAGCTCCCTGATTTTTGTGCGGTTTTCTTCGCGCCGACCATGGTGATCGAGGTGACGTGAATTGTGTCGCCATCCACGATGCCGCTCACCTTCACGTGGTGGCCGGCATGATCGGCGGCTTGGTCCTGAGGATCCAGAATATAAGTCTTTTTGCTAGCGGGAACGTAAAGAGCATACTTGCCGCCTCCGGCGACGCACTTCTTGATGCATTCAGCGGAATCGCCCATGTGGTGATCGGTCTTGCAATGATCGTCGGTAACGTAGCCCGTCCATGACTTCGTCGCCGGGGCTTTGCCCGCTGGTTCTTGATCCCCGCCATACTGTCCTGCCGTTACCATGCAGGCAGCGAACAAAATCGCTGCGCAGCCCATCAAAACTCTCTTCAACATTGCGCCGTTCCTCCTCAACCTAAGATTCAATTCCTGCGACTACCAAACACAAATCGGGCAGTACTTTGTCACAGGCGCCCACGGTTGTCTACTTGCAACCGCTCTGTGTAGCATCGGAGTCAACATCCGACCGAGCGTGGCGCCTCGCAATTAGCGCGGCGATGCGTGCCTAAAGCCCCGCACGGTTACCGAACCACATCGAAGATTTGACATGTCTGCAGCGGCGGTCTAGGCTCTGCCGGTCCTATGCCTTCTACTAAGCCAGTGGCCTTTTTCACGCCGCGCGTTCATCCCCACCTCTACGAAATCAACTGCTGGGCGTGGCTCGAAGAGCTGAGCCGAAAGTATGGCCGGAGGGTGACTCTGGGCGAAGTCCCCGACGGGGAATGGGATGAACTCGGGCGCCTTGGATTCGACTTGATCTGGTTGATGGGCGTGTGGCAAAGGAGTCCGGAGGGGCGGCGCCTGATGCAAACCGACCCGGCGGGCTTCCCTGAATTCGACAGTGCTTTACCCGGCTGGAAGGCAACTCAGGTCGTCGGCTCGCCGTATTCGATCCAAGACTACCAGCCCGATTCCCGCATCGGCAGTTGGAAGCAACTGGACCAATCCCGCGAGAAGCTCCACGCACGAAACATGGGCCTGATCCTGGATTTCGTGCCCAATCACACGGGGCTCGACCATCCCTGGGTCACGCAGCACCCGGAATACTACATTCAGGGAACGGAGGAGGATTTCCACCACGCTCCTGCCGATTACGACCTCATCGAAACGAACAGCGGCGAGACCGTTTTTATCGCGCGGGGAAAAGATCCCTACTTTCCACCGTGGAAGGACGTGGCTCAGTTAAATTATTTTCAACCGTCGGCACGCGCCGCGCTGGTTGACGTGCTTCGCGAGATCGGACGCCATTGCGACGGTGTTCGCTGCGACATGGCCATGCTTATGCTCAACGACGTTTTTTCGCGGACCTGGGGACGACACCTGACGGGCGTGAAGCCCCCCGCGGAGGAGTTCTGGACGAAGGCGATGCAAGCCGTCCCCGGCTTTATCTGGCTTGCCGAAGTTTACTGGGACATGGAGCAACGTCTGCAGGATTTGGGATTCTCATTCACTTACGACAAAAGGCTCTACGACCGGCTGCGCGGTGCGAAGGCGCGGGAAGTCCGGGCCAGCCTGGGGGCGAAGCTCGACTACCAGAATCGGCTCGCGCGCTTCCTGGAAAATCACGACGAACCTCGCGCCGCCACCGCATTCGCGGATCGGCCCGTCGCCGCAGGCACCCTGGTAGCAACCCTTCCCGGAATGCGCTTTTACCATCACGGCCAACTCGAGGGACGAAAAATCCATCTGCCGATCCCGCTGAGCGTTGCAGCCGAGGAGGCGCCCGACCCCCCTCTAAGCGCCTTCTACGCGAAAATCCTACGCATCAGCGATACGGAAGTTTTTCATGCCGGAGTGTGGAAATTGCTCGAGGTGACCTCGGCAGGCGATGGGACCTTCGAGAATGTGATCGCCTACGAATGGCGGTTGGAGAAGGCCTGGAAGGTTGTGGTTGTAAACATCGCGCCCGGGGCCTCGCAGGCACGCGTGCACTTCGGAGAGAAAGTTTCCAGCGCCCTTACGTACATGTTCGCAGATGAGCTCAATGAGGCACACTATTCGCGAAGCGGGGATGAGATTGCCCGCATGGGACTGTACGTGCGACTCGAGGCGTTCCAGGCGCACGTCTTTGACGTCGTCCCCGCCTAACTATCTTCCCAAGACGCTGCCGCGCGCTCCGCTCGCCGGTCGCGCTGCGCGGCGCGTTAAGCCAACCCAATGAATGAAGCGACCGATACGGGCAGAATCGCTTCGCTGGCCGGCGCCAACCTGCGCAAAGTCGGGTTTCTTCCCCTGCTCGCCATCTTTTACGGCTATACGGCGGGGGGGCCCTTCGGATACGAAGAAATCTTCAAGGTCTCGGGACCCGGCATGTCGATGCTGTTCCTTTCCCTGGTGCCATTTGCTTGGAGCATTCCCATCTCGCTGGCCTCAGCCGAAATGAACAGTTTCTTGCCGGTTCAGGGAGGCTTCTACCGTTGGGTGCGTGCGGCGTTCGGCGACTTTTGGGGATTTCAATGCGGTTGGTGGAACTGGACGGGCACGTTTCTGCTGAATTCCCTTTACGGTGTCCTCTTCATGGACTATCTCGCTGACTACATTCCTGGGCTGACGGGCCACTGGAAATGGGCGGGCGCCTGCGTGGTTCTCTGCACGCTCGCTTACTTGAATGCTCGAGGCATTCAGGCGGCGGGGTGGGTGGCAGTGGCGCTCCAGATTGCGATCTTGATTCCGGTGGCGTGGTTGTGTGTGGCCGCATTCCTTCAGTGGCACCACAACCCACTCGTGCCATTCGTGCCGCCAGGCAAGCCTTTCGGAAGCGTCTTCGGAGCGGGGCAGGCGCTCGCGATGTGGGACTACGCGGGCTACGAGCAGCTTTCCAGCGTCACCGAGGAAATGAAAGATCCGCAACGGATGTTCGTGCGCGTGCTTGCGTGGAACACACCGCTGAACATTCTCACGTATACGCTGCCGGCAACGCTGGCGCTGGCGGCCCTGGGCGATTGGTCAAATTGGCAAACCGGCTACATCGTCACGGCGGCGCGAGCCATCGGCGGCCATCCGCTGGGCCTGGCGATGCTCGTCGCTTCCGTAATCGGCGTCGCTTCCCTTTCGAACAGCACCATCCTCTATACGACGCGAATCCCCGCAACCATGGCTCAAGACGGCTACTTGCCGAGATGGCTTGCGGCGTTGCATCCACGTTACCGCACGCCGGTCCGCGCCATCATGGTTTCTACGGTGGTGTATTGCATTCTGGCCGGATTTCGCGTGGTTGACCTGGTGAACATTTACATCTGGACGCGCGTGGCCACTTCGATGCTCACGTTGCTGGCGGCCTGGCAACTGCGCCGAAAAATGCCGGAAGCCCCTCGCAACTTTCGCATCCCCGGCGGCCGGGCCGGCCTCGCCTACATCATCATCCTGCCGGCCGTTCTATGCAGCATCAAGATCTACTACAGCGAACCTTTCGTTTTCCGATGGGCCCCGTGGCTTTTGGCAGCCGGCCCTGTGGCTTATGTGATCCTGCGATGGGTGTTCCACCTGACCCCTGCACCTTTTTCGCAAACAACCAAGTCCTGATCCCGCCTGCGCTAACGACGGAGGTCTTTGAGAATTTCGCGCGCCGCGTTGAATCCCGAAGCGCCCGTGAGTCCCGTGCCCGGATGGGTTCCCGAGCCGCAGAGGTAGAGTCCTTTGAGGGGAGTACGATAGCGGGCCCAGCCGAGCAGCGGCCGCATCGTGAAGAGCTGGTCAAGCGCCAGCTCCCCGTGAAAAATGTGGCCGCCGGTTAGGCCGTAGGTTTCTTCGAGGTCGAACGGGGTAATCACCTGACGCCCAACGATGAGGCTCCCGAGATTGGGCGCATACGCAGAGATGGTCCGAACGACGGTTTCGCAGAGCGCGTCCCGCTGACTCGACCAATCATGATTCTTCAACCGGTATGGTGCGAACTGCATGTAAATCGACATCACATGCTTGCCGGCCGGCGCGAGCGACGGATCCAAAATGGATGGGATGGTAATTTCAAGATAGGGCGCGCGGGAAAATTCTCCGTATTTCGAATCATCGAAAGCGCGCTCGAGATAATCAATCTCCGGGCCTATGTGTACGTGCCCGCCGAGCGCGGCCTCCGGGGCGCCGTTTCGCAACGCCGTGAAGGTCGGCAGCCCATCGAGCGCGAGGTTGATCTTTGCCACCGTGCCGGGACAGCGGTAATGCTGCATCTTTGCAAGGAAATCGGGGCTGAAATGAACGGGATCAATCAGCTTCAAGAAGGTCGTGCGCGGATCGGCATTCGAGATCAAGGCTTTCGCGGCTATCTCCTCGCCACCGAGGAGGGCCACGCTGGTGACAACGCCGTTCTTCACGAGAATTCTTTCGATCTCGGCACCGGTGCGGATTTCCGCTCCCGCTTGTTGGGCGGCTGCCGCCATGGCCTGCGTCAGGGCTCCCAACCCTCCGCGGGGAAAAGAGGCGGCGCCGGCCGGATGCGGATCCGCAGCGGCGCGCAGCAATAGATGAGCGGCGGTCCCGGCGCTCCAAGGCCCCATGGCCGTGCCGAAAATTCCGCGTGCCGCTGTAACAGCTCGAAGCAATTCGGTCTCAAAAAACTCCGAGACGAGATCGGCCACGGCCATCGGCCCCCAGCGCAGCAAGCGCATCATGTCTCTCTTGCCGAGACTTCGAAGATTCCTTCCGACCCTGAGCAAACGCCAAACGTCTTCAGCCGACGGATGGTCGATTTCAGGCGGCGTCAAGGTGAGCAATTGGCTGAAGAAGCTCGCGTATCGCGTGAGAACCTGGCTGAACTCCTGATACTTTGCGGCATCCGTCTTCGAAAATTCTCCGATGTTCTGCGCGCACTTCGACGCATCGGATTCGAGCAGGAGAGCGCGCCCATCCGGGGACGGCGCAAAAACGCGGACGGCCGGCGAAATCATCGCCAGGCCGTGCTGCTCGAGTTGCATTCCCTTTGCGATGCGAGGCAGGATCGGCCCGCTCGTGTGGGCCAGCGTCGAACACTGGAAGCCGGGATGAAACTCACCTGTAGTAGCGGCGCCGCCGACCCTGGGGAGCCGCTCGAGGACGAGCGGCTTCAAGCCCGCGCGCGCGAGATAGAACGATGTCACCAGCCCGTTGTGCCCTGCACCGATGATGACAACATCGCGGGCTGCGGCCACGTCAGTTGGCCTTCCCCGGACCATCTTTGAGAATTGCGAGCGCCGCCAGCCGTCCGGGCGCTCCCATAATCCCGCCGCCGGGATGCGTCGCCGAACCACACAGGTAGAGCCGACGAATCGGCGTGCGGTAGCGCGCCCATCCCGCCACCGGACGCAGGAAAAACAATTGTTCGAGCGAAAGCTCGCCCTGAAAAATGTTGCCTTCGCTGAGCCCGATCGTCCGCTCGATGTCGAGCGGCGTCATCACCTGCCTGCCGACAATAATGTTCTTCAGGTTCGGAGCGTATTCCGCAAGGGTGTCGATCACCGTGTCGCCGAACTCTTCTCGCTTCTCGTCCCAATTCCCTTCCTTGAGCTTATAAGACGCGTATTGCACGAAGCAGGATAGAACGTGCTTGCCCGGCGGGGCCACGGAAGGATCGGTGAGGCTCGGGATGACAACATCGATATAGGGGCGTCGCGAGAAGTCGTTGTATTTCGCCTGGTCGTAGGCGCGCTCCATGTATTCCATGCTGGGCGAAATGGAAATCGCGCCACGGAGATGGCGCCCGGGTCCGGGCAAACAGGTGAAATCCGGCAGAGCGTCGAGGGCCAGGTTCACCTTGCCTGAGGAGCCGCGGAACTTGTATCGCTTCACGTCTTCGAGGAATTCGCCGGGCAATTCGCGGGCGTCCATCATCTTTACAAAAGTGAGCCGAGGATCGACGCTCGATGAGACGACACGGGCCAAAATCTCATCGCCATTTTCGAGCGCGACGCCGGCGACCACGCCGTTCTTGATGACGATCTTAGCCACCGGCGCCTGCGTCCGGATCTCGGCTCCCGCCTCGCGCGCGGCCCCTGCGATCGCATCCGAAATGGCGCCCGTGCCGCCTCGGCTGAAGCCCCACGAGCGAAAAGCTCCGTCGATTTCCCCCATGTAATGGTGGAGCAGGACGTAGGCCGTGCCGGGAGAGCAAATGCCCAAGAACGTGCCGATGATTCCCGAGGCAGACATCGTGGACTTGAGCACGTCTGTCTCAAACCACTGGTCCAGGAAATCGGCGGCGCTCATGGTCATCAACTGCACCAGGTTGTATTTGTCCTGCGGCGAAAGCGATTGAAAGCGCCGGCCCAGGAAGATGAGTTTTTTAAGGTCGCGAGGGTCGAGTGAGGTGGGGTCGGGCGGCGCCATCGCCAGCAGGGGCTTGACGAACCGGCACATCGGAACCATGGCCTTGCCGAACTCCTCGTACGCTTCGGCGTCAAGCTTCGAATGGCGCAGGAGCTCGCGGCGCGTCTTCGCGTGGTCATTCACGCGCCACAGATGATTGCCGTCCGGCATGGGAGTGAACGTGCCGTCGAGTGGAAGAATTTCCAGGCCGTGACGCGGCAGGTCCAAGTCGCGGATAATCTCCGGGCGAAGAAGCGAAACCACATACGAAAAAACAGAAAAACGGAACCCCGGAATGATTTCCTCGCTGACGGCGGCGCCACCGAGAACATGACGCTTTTCGAGGACGAGGACTTTTAGCCCCGCCTGCGCGAGGTATGCGGCATTCACGAGGCCATTGTGGCCTCCCCCGATCACGATCGCATCGTATCGAGAGCCCATCCGTTTGCTCGAAGCCTCTCGCGCATTCCTCCGCGTGAAGCGCGCACATTCTAACGAGCCACGCCGGGTCTCACAAGTAACCAGTGCGTCGCGACGGCTTGGCATCCTTGCGCTCCGAAGCCCCGAAGGATCCGAAGACTTCGGATTGAATTCGACGGCTGCGCCTTGCGAGAATCGAGACGGGCCGACTATAATTTCGCGCGAAGTAGAGATGGGGAGCAGCCGTGCCGATTGGAACCGCGGTTCACGACAGAACTTTTCAGCTCTGCGAGAGCCTGAACTATCGCGAGTGGTCCGGATACTACACGGTCAGCGTCTATGAAACACATCACGAACATGAGTACAACGCCATCCGCAACGCCGCCGCGCTGATCGACGTCACGCCGCTTTTCAAATACTGGGTCACCGGAAAGGACGCCACGAAGTTCGTCAATCGCGTCATCACCCGCGACATCGAGAAGGTTGCGGTCGGTCAGGTGATTTATTGCTGCTGGTGCGACGAGGAAGGAAAGGTGATCGACGACGGAACGATCTCGCGCCTGGGCGAAAATACGTATCGCTGGACGGCAGCCGATCCCAGCTTGCGCTGGCTCCGCCAGAATGCGGTGGGCTTGGATGTTTCGATCGAAGACATTTCAGAGAGGGTTGCGGCGCTGGCCCTGCAAGGACCCACTTCCGGAAAACTCCTGGCGAAGCTCGCGGGGCCAAACATCGCGAATCTCAAATACTTCCGTGTGGCGCGGGCGAAAATCGCGGGCGTCGAGCTGGACATCTCCCGCACGGGCTACACAGGCGACCTTGGGTACGAGCTCTGGATGCCGTGGGACAATGCAGTGACCGTTTGGGACGCGCTCATGGAGGAAGGCCGGCAATTCGATTTACATCCGGCCGGGATGCTGGCGCTTGACGTTGCGCGAATTGAAGCAGGGTTGCTCCTGATCGAGGTCGATTACATCAGCAGCAAGAAAGCTTTGATCGAATCGCAGAAATACTCGCCGTACGAGCTGGGGTTCAAACGCATGGTCCACCTGGAGAAGGAGCATTTTATCGGCCGCGAAGCTTTGATCGAAGAGCAGCGCTGTGGACCGAAGCGTCAGTTCGTCGGCCTTGAAGTCGATTGGAGTGAAGTGGAGAAATTGTACGACGCAGTCGGCCTGGCGCCCCAGGCGCCTGGCACGGCCTCGCGCGTCGCGGTGCCCACGTACAAGGGAGGAAAACAGGTCGGCAAGGCCACCTCTACCACCTGGTCGCCGACCCTGAAAAAGATGATCGCGCTTGCGAGCGTCGAGACCCCGCACGCCGCTATCGGTAGCAGACTGCAGATGGAACTGACGGTCGAAGCCGTGCGTCATAGAGTAGGCGTGACGCTGGTGACGCTGCCGTTCTTCAATCCGCCGCGGAAGACTGCAACTCCCACCGCCTGAGGTGGGCGCCCGTCCAGTCGAAACTACGCGCAGGAGACTCTCTCGCGGGAAGTGCACGTCGGGGCATGCGACCAGCTTTTCCGCGATGAAAAAGGCCTCCGAACAGGGGAAGATAGCAGTATGACAACCATTGAAGCGGACATGATGCGGACGCTCCGGCGATTTGCGCAGCAGTTGCTATGCTGCGGATTCGTTCTGGGATTGATGGGAGCACTTCCCGCCCCAGCCCAAGAAAGTGGCAGCCGGTGCCCGCCGGCTACGCGAATCGAGGACGTAAAGGATGAGATCGCCGGCGTAGAGGTGACGGATCCGTATCGTTGGCTGGAAGACCAGGGGAGCCCGGAGACGCGCGCCTGGATCGACGCCCAAGAACGGTGCACGGAGGCCGCGCTAAGGAACCTTGCCGGGCGCGCTGAAATCGAGCATCGTCTGACGACGCTGATGAAGGTGGATTCGATTCAGGTCCCCATCGTCCGCAATGGGCGTTACTTCTACCTTCGGCGTGGCGCGGACCAGGACCTCAACGTGCTCTACATGCGTCGCGGGCTGCAGGGTCCGGACGAGGTCCTGGTGGACCCGCATCCCTTGAGTACGGACCATTCGACGAGCGTTACGCTCGACGCTGTCTCACGAGACGGCAAACTCGTGTTCTATGGCCTCCGGGCCGGCGGGGAAGACGAATCCACCGTTCACATCATCGACGCTCAAACTCACAAGGACCTTCCGGATCATCTGCCGCGCGCTACCTATTTTTCCATCTCACCAAAGCCCGATGACACGGGCTTCTTTTACTCGCGAATGACGAAGGAAGGGCCGCGCCTCCATTACCATCAGATGGGAAGCGACCCTGCCCGCGACGCCGAGATTTTCGGCAAGGAGTTGGGGCCGGAGAAGATTCTGCTCACCGATCTGTCGGAGGATGGCCACTATCTTCTGATTACAGTACTCTCCGGCTCTGGGGTAACTCAGGACGACCTTTATTTTCAGGATGTCAAAGAGGGTGGCCCCATCGCTCCCATCGTGAAAGATGTGCAGGCCCTATTTGCGGGAGCGATCGCGGGCAATACGCTGTATCTTTCGACCAACTGGAACGCTCCATTTTGGCGGATCCTTTCGGTGGACTTGAAGAACCCTGGACGGGAACACTGGCGCGAGATTGTGCCGACGACGGACGCAAAGATTGAGGATGTAGGAGTCGCGAGCGGCAAACTGGTGGTCAACTACACCCGAAATGCCACGTCGCAACTGAAAATCTTCGATACGGACGGTCGGCCCGGCGGTGAAGTGAGCCTGCCAAACGCCGGCACCATAAGTGGGCTGAGCTGGCTACCCACGAACAACGAGGTGTTTTTCTCTTTCCGGTCGTTCAACGTTGCCCCTACCGTGTATCGCTGCGACGTAACGAAGGCGCTCGCCACCGTCTGGACCGAGCCCGCGGTTCCTATCCGCAGCGCCGACTTCGAGGTGAAGCAGGTCTGGTTCAAATCGAAAGACGGAACCCAGGTGCCGATGTTCTTGTTTTACAAGAAAGGCTTGAAGCTTAACGGCTCTAACCCGACTGTCCTGACCGGCTACGGCGGCTTCGACGTGAGCGAAACACCCTGGTTTCGCGCGCCGGCGGTGCTCTGGGTGGAGCGCGGCGGCGTGTACGCAGTGCCGAATCTGCGAGGCGGAGGGGAATTCGGCGAGACCTGGCATCACGCCGGGATGCTGGAGAAGAAACAAAACGTCTTCGATGATTTCGTGGGCGCCGCCGATTGGTTGATCCGCAGCGGATATACGAACAGTTCCAAACTAGCCATACTGGGCCAGAGCAACGGGGGCTTGCTTGTGGGCGCGGCCTTGACGCAACGGCCGGATCTGTTTCGGGCCGTCGTGTGCCAGTATCCTCTGCTGGATATGATTCGATACCAGAAATTTCTCGTGGCGCAATGGTGGGTGCCCGAATACGGCTCATCCGACGACCCCGCCCAGCTCCCGTATCTTTACGCCTATTCGCCCTACCACCACGTCCAGCGCGGGATCGCGTATCCGGCAGTGCTGTTCGTTACGGGCGACGGCGATACGCGCGTCGCTCCGCTCCACGCGAGGAAGATGGCGGCGCGACTGCAGGCGGCGGCGAACTCCGGCCGGCCGATACTTCTTCTGTATGACACTAAGTCCGGACATTCCGGCGGCCGACCGGTCAGCAAGGAAATCGAAGAGCAAACGGATCTGACCAGTTTTCTTTTTTGGCAACTCGACGCCGGGCCCGGCACCGTTCAACCGCAAAGCGGGGCAGCCGCGCCCCGCCGCGGCCAGGACCTAACCGGAGTCAGCTCGCGACCCCAGCCTAACTGATCTTATTTTCGAGAAAGAACCAGGGGGTCCATGTTCCGCTCGAATCGTTGGATAAGTTTCGTACCGATGCTGGCGATGCTCGTATTTTGCGTCCCCGCAGTTCAGTGGGCGCAAGACCCTCCCGGGCCCATCCAGTTGATCGTGGATGAAAGTTCGGCGCCACAGAAAATCATTCATGCGACTCTTTCGATTCCCGCGAAGCCGGGCCCACTTACGCTCTTTTACCCGAAGTGGATTCCCGGCGAGCACGCCCCCGATGGCCCTATCGAGGAATTGTCCGGGCTGAAGTTCACCGCCGGAGGGAAGACGCTAAAGTGGCGCAGGGACCTCGTCGACATGTACGCATTCCATCTCGACGTGCCCAAGGACGCCGATGCGGTCCAAGTGCAGCTCGATATGCTGCTCTCGGCGCCGGCGACCGGATTCTCGAGCGGCGCCTCCGCCACTGCGGAGCTGGCCGTCCTAAGTTGGAATGAGGTGCTACTCTATCCCGCAGGCTGGCCGGCACGGCAGTTGACGTTCCAGCCCAGCTTGCGCCTGCCTCACGGATGGAAATTCGGCACCGCGCTCCCGATTTCGAAGCAATCGGGCGAAAGTATCGAGTTCGCTCCGGTGAGCCTGAATACGCTCGTGGACTCGCCCGTGCTCGCCGGCGCGCATTTTCGCACCATTCAACTCACTCCGGGGGAGAAGCCCTCGCACGAAATAGACATTGCTGCAGACAGCGAAGCGGCTCTGGCGATGCCCCCCGAAACTGAAACAGAGTATAAGCAGCTCGTCGCGGAAACCGCGGCGCTCTACGGAGCGCGCCACTATCGCGATTACCATTTCCTGCTAACGCTCAGCGATGCCGTCGCTCATTTCGGGCTCGAGCACCACGAATCATCCGACGACCGCGTGGCGGAGCGGACGCTGGTCGACGATACCCTGCGCACGCAAGAAGCCGATCTGTTGCCACACGAATTCACGCATTCCTGGAATGGTAAATACCGGCGGCCGGCGGACCTCGCCACACCCGATTTTCAGCAGCCGATGAAGGATGACCTGCTCTGGGTCTATGAGGGTTTGACCCAGTATTTGGGGGAGGCGTTGACCGCGCGCAGCGGGCTCTGGTCTCCGGAACAATATCGCGAACACCTCGCGTACATCGCGGCCACACTCGACTACCGCTCCGGACGCGAATGGCGTTCGCTCCAGGATACCGCCGACGCGGCCTCGCTGCTCTATTTCGCCCAACCCGAATGGGAGAGCTGGCGGCGCGGAACGGATTTCTACGATGAAGGACAGCTTCTGTGGCTCGATGTGGATACCACGATGCGCCGCTTGACGAACGATCGGCGCTCGATCAATGACTTCTGCCGGGCATTCTTCGGCGGCCCCGGGGGGCAACCAGAACTCAAAACCTATACATTCGACGATCTGGTCGCGGCCTTGAACGATCTTGCGCCCTATGACTGGCGCAGTTTTCTGACCGAGCGGCTCGAATCAACGACTCCGCATGCCCAGCTTGCCGGAGTCGAAAAGAGCGGCTGGCGTCTCGTGTACGACGAGAGACCCAATAGCGCGCTTCAGATAATGGGAGCAACCAAGAAAATCTTGGATTTCACGTTTTCGCTCGGATTCGTACTCAACGACGACGGCACCATCCGTGACGTGGTTCACGGAATGGTCGCTTACAACGCTGGAATCGGCCCGGATATGCGAATCAACAGCGTCAACGGGCATTCGTTTTCGCCGGAAGCCTTGCGCGACGCCCTGGCGACCGCGAAGAAAAAGAACGCGCCGGTCAACCTTACGGTCGCGAATGGCGAATACAACAAGACCTACCGGCTCGATTATTACGGCGGGATGCGCTATCCGCACCTCGTACCCGATAACAGCCGGCCGGACCTGCTCAGCGAAATCCTGAAGCCGCTCGTCCCTGGTATAACGACAGCGAGCGTGGCGCCATGAAAAGCAAACCAATTCTGGTCCTGGGACTCGTGCTCATCGCCGGTGGCGTTGCGGCGCTCGTTCACCCCAGAATCATCCATAGAACGAATGAGGAAGCCGTCCAAGTGGGACCGATGCATACAATCGTTCGGACCAGCCGTGTCTTCACGGTGTCCCCGGTGTTGAGCGGCCTCGTACTCGTGGCCGGCTGCTTCTTGGTTTTCGTCGGAATGAAAGGACCCTGAATGCTCGTGCCCGCGCCCTAGCCGGCAACGGTGCGGCACCCACTGCCGTCCAGCACCAACCTGATCGACTCAAAGCCTCTCCAGACCTTGACCACACGTGAGCGGCCAAGTAAGCTCGGCGCCGGCGTTGAAGTTTCTGTGAGTGGTTGGGTCCCTTTCGGGAACAGCATCTTCGTCAGAGGAGGATTCTTTATGTCGAAGACGTATGCGACGCTAGTGGGGGCCATCCTGCTGATCATCGGGTTGCTCGGGTTCGCAAAGAACAACTCCGATCTTTTCGGGCTACACTTCAACACGGTTCACAACACGATCCACGTGCTCAGCGGATTAATCGGACTCGCCGCGGGGCTGAGCAACAGCGCAGCAGCAGCTCGGGCTTATGCCCTGGTGTTCGGCGCGGTTTATACGCTGGTGGCGATCTTGGGCTTCGCTCACGTTCCGGCGAGCATCAACGATATGCTCATGCTGAACCCGCTCTACAACGTGATCCATCTGGTCGTGGGCTTGCTCGGTCTGGCGGCCGGGTTCACGGGAGGGAAGGAAGCCGCCCCAGCGTAGTCGCCCCACGCCTGAGACTTCGAGCGCGCCCCGCAATGGGAAGATGGGGTGTGTCTCACCCAAAGAGAACGAGCCGGGCGCGGATGCGCGGCGCCCTGGCTATTTGGCGCTTGTGAGGCAGGGCGGCGCTCGCAGAATCGGTGGCAGGAGGGTCGCAAATGAAGAGGCGGACGGGCGAGCCTTGGATGCCGGCGGACGACTATGGGCGGTCACTCGCCGGCTTTACGGTCAACCTGCTGGTGGCTGACGTAGCGAAGTCTGTAGACTTCTATCGCGAAGTGCTCGGCGCCGGAGTCCATCACTACGATTCCGATTTCGCGGCGCTGCGACTCGCGGGTCTCGAGTTCATGCTTCACGCTGACCACACCTACGACCACCACCCGTGGCACTCGGAACTTTCGCGCAGCGCGAGGCGCGGCCTCGGAGCCGAGCTCCGCCTTGCCGGGATAAACCCGGACGAAGTGGAGGGCCGGGCGCGAGCAAACGGTGCGGTCGTTCTCCAGCCCGCACAGGATAAAGTACACGGCTGGCGCGACACCATTGTTGTGGATCCGGACGGCTACACCTGGGCCGTCGGAATTCTGCTTTCCAAGTAGCTCCCTCGACGACCCCGAAAAAATCACCGGCTTGGAATTGCGCGCGGGCTAATGATGTTGCTCACTTTCGATAAGCCCCCGAGTAAGACGGCCCAGCTTGCGGTACTTGAGGAAGACATAGCGCGCCGACATCCAGGCAATCAGCCATCCGCGATAGCCATCCAAAATGCCCGCCCGCAGCAACAGTTTTTGCAGAAACGTCCAGGGAGGAGCCAGCACCATCGGAACCAGCCACGATCGGCGGCCGGCCTGGAAAAGCTGCTGGGCTGCAAGGGTCGTGTAGTTTTCCACTTTGGCCACGTGCTCCTCCAGGGTCGAAACTGTGTAATGGTAAAGGTCGCCCTGGAGCCGTCCAATCGGACCGCTCACTTCGAGTGACTCGTGCACGGTACCCTTAAATTGGACGAGATCGCGACGGTAGAGGCGCACCTGAAGGTCCGGATACCAGCCCGAGTGACGGATCCAACCGCCGAGGTAGTTGGCCTTCCGCGCGACGGCGTATGCCGCCTCAGCAGGCACGTTTTTCTTCCACGCTCTTAGAGATTCAAGGAGGCGTGGACTCAACTCTTCGTCCGCGTCCAGCGCGACAATCCAATCCGAACTCGCCTGCGCAGCCGCGAAGTTTCTCTGATCGGAATAATTCGTCCACGCTCGATGGAAAACACGTGCGCCAAACTCGCCCGCGATGGCACACGTGCGGTCCTTGCTGCCCGAATCTACTACGACAATTTCGTCCGCCACATTTCGCACAGACGCAAGGGCGCGGACCAATTCTTGTTCCTCGTTGAGCGTGATCAGGCACACCGAGAGGCGGTTCACTGGAAGTCGGTAATTCAAGAACTCGCGCGCGAACCATTCCGGCTGGACGAAGCGCATGAATTCATCGAATCTCTCACAGACCGAAGGCTATGATGATTGGGCGTGCAATACCAATGTGTTTCCGCCCAATAAGAGTTCATCCGAAGCCAGCTCGGCCGTCCAGCGTTCGCGGCGCTTTCCCTCGGAAGTGAGGCGACTGAACAGGCGAACGATCGCAACCAGCGGCCAGTAGAGCCAAATATTCGGCTTGGGCTTGTCACGGTATGTGCCCAGGACCTCGAAACCGTATTTTTCGAGGATGTAGCGCAGTTCCGTATAGGCGATCGGATTGATGTGCAGGGCCACTTCTTCCTTTTCGCCCCATTGTTCGTGACGCATCCGCAAGTGCTCTTGCGAAATCGGCTTGAAGTGCGACGTGTATCCATGGAGCAGCCATTTCACGCGCTCTTCGATGTTCAGAATGTTGGGAACGCTGATCACCAGATGTCCGCCGGGCGCCAGCAGGCGCGCAAACTCGCGGATGGCCTGGTGCGGATTTTCGATGTGTTCGAGCCCTTCGAGGCACGTGATGTATTGAAACTCAGCGTCCGCATACGGTAACCTGCCGGAGAGATCTCCGCGACGCACCTCGATGTCCCGCAACATAAAAATCTCGGGATGCAGATCGCAGGCCTTCACGTCGAATCCGGCCTTGGAGAGGCGCGCCGAAAGCGCCCCTTCTCCTGCGGGAACGTCCAGCAAGGGCCCGCGTGGCAGGGGATCCAAAATCCGCGCCACGGTCTCATGGGTTTCCGGCCGCGCAAGCGGTACCGGGGCGCGGTTAGCATCGGCTCTGGCGAACGCCGTCTGCTTTTGTTCAAAGGAACTCAACCAGGATTTCCGTTTTGCCTTCCGAAGCAGGTGGCATTGTACACCGATTCGCTTTCTTGCGAGCCGTTGCGCGCACGGCACAATCGGAAGTGCCGCGCCCGGTGGACGGCTCGCGAGAAGAGGGGATGGATGGCTCACGTTCGATGCTAGCTTCATCGAATCGCACCGGACGCCAGGCATTCGTGATACTGCTCAAGGGTTCCATCAACCATGCGGTCGGCGCTGAACCGTTCAACGATCCTCTCTCGCGCCGCCGCTGCCAGGCGTTTCGCCTCGGCAGAGTCCTCGAGGAGGTGCAGGATGGCCTTTGCAAACCCATCCCAGCTCGGTGATGGCACCAGCAAGCCATTGCGATTGCTTTCAACGATCTCGTTCACTCCCCCGCTCGCGACCGCTATGACGGGCAGGCTGTGCGCCATGGCCGCAAGAAGAGAACTGCCCAGCCCCTCGCCAATCGCAGGAAATAGAAAAACGTCCAAGGCGCAGTACACTTCCGCAACATCCTCGACAAAACCGGCGAAAGTCACGCCGGACTCGATCTCGAGTTCCCGTGCAAGCCTCTCCAGGCCCGCGAGGCACGGGCCGCCGCCTACGAGAAGCAGGCGACACCCCGGAAAACGCTGTCGCACGGCAGGAAGGGCGCGAAGCAGAACTTCCTGCCCCTTTCCCGGCACAAGATATCCAACACAGCCGAGCAGCGCTTCGCCTTCACGCACGCCCCAAATCTGCCGCGCTTGGAGGCGCATTTCGGGAGTCGGGATCGCAGGAAGTTCGACGCCTTCGTAAACCACTCGGACGAGTTCCGGGGCGATCCCGGACGCGATAACGCTCTGGGCGACGAACTGTGAGATGGCGAGGATGCGACGCGTTGCCCGGTAGCGAGCAAGTCCCAGTGCGCTTCGGCTGAGCGGATAACCCACCCGCCGCGACGCTACCAACCCGGAACGGCGGTGCGCTCCCGCCAGCCACGCGGCCGTCAAGCCGTGAGGGTCGTGCGCATGCACTACGTCAAAGCGCCGGGCGGGAAGAAGCTTTCGCAGGCGTCGGGCGGCGGCGTACCGCACGAATTCACGAGGAATCGCGTGGACCTGAAATCCTTCGGCGCGTGCGCGCCGCTCGAGAGGGGAACGGTCGAGGGCCATTAATTCGGCGCCATGCCCGCGAGCGCGCAATCCTCGCAGGGTAAGCAGAACCTGATTTTGGCCCCCGCGCCAGTCGGGCCGGGTGTCGAGATGAAGGCTGGTCATCCGCGGCGGGCTCACAATTCGTTGAGCCAGCCGCGAAGTTTAGCACCTGCAAAGTAGGAGCGTCGAGGGAACGAGGAATCGAAAATGGGTTATTGAACCTTCCAGGAACCGTAAACAAGACGCAGCCCAGTTGACTACTGAAGAAATACGTACTAGTGTCGTTACTCACCGAGTTCAGGAACCCCGATGAAGAACGGTCGGTCGTTTTGGTTCGGCGTGCTCCGCCTCTTGGCGCTCGCAGTATTCTCGCTTGCCGCCACGGGCGCGAGCGCCGGAACCCTGAGAATTGTCAGCACCCCGCCTGGCGCCACGGTTGAAATTGACGGAGTCGTTGTTGGTGCAACACCCTTCGAAACGAAATTCCCGGGGAGCTACTTCAGGAAGCCCCACACCGTTTTCAGCGAGCGCTTGCAGCATCCCATGTCCGCCCGGCTTTCGAAAACGGGCTATGGACCCGTGGAAATTGCCTTGACCGAGGGACCATTTCACTGGATCTCGCTGGCGGGCAAGTATCAGGGCGACTACTGGCTCTTGAAGACGGGGCATCTTGAGATCACGCTGCAGCCGATTTCCCAGGTGTTTACGGGCACGGTTGAAACCGCAGGGACGAGGAGCGCGCCGGCAACCTTGCGGACCGGTGTTCCTATCGAGGACATGATCCGTCAGGCAAGCGCGTCCGTCGTCCTCTTGAAAGCGCCCTCAAAACAAGGCACGGGGTTTATCGTCACCGAAACAGGCGTCCTCGCAACCAATCGTCATGTGGTCACCGGAGAGTCCAGTTTGACCGCCGTGCTTCCATCCGGCGCTGAGCTTTCGGCTAAGGTCTTATACACGGACCTCGGAGTTGACTTGGCCCTGTTGAAGATCGAAGGCAGCGGGTTCCCTCATCTTGCGTTAGCCGACCTTTCGTCCGTGCGAAAAGGGCAGACCGTCGTCGCCATCGGCAATCCCGGTGGAGGGCTCCCTGAGACTGTTACAAGGGGAATCGTCAGCGCCGTCGGACCGTTTCCCGAGCTTGGCGGCGGCACTTGGATTCAAACGGATGCCGCCGTCAACCCGGGCAACAGTGGCGGGCCGCTGCTGAACGCTTGGGGCGAAGTAATCGGGATCACGGCGATGAAAGTTGTCAAAGGCAACGAAATTCAAGGGCTCAATTTTGCCCTCAGCTCAAGGGATCTGATTCGAATCCTCCAACAGTTCTATCCGGATATCGCCGCCTCGAACGCTGCAAGCGATCCTGCAGGTATGGGCACCGTAACCATTTCCTCCGAACCTGCCCGCGCAGAAATCTACGTAGACGGGAAGTTTGTCGGCAATACGCCTTCGACATTCAAACTGACCACGGGAAGGCATTCCATCGAGATCAAGTCGCCGGGCAAGCAGCCCTGGCAGCGCGAACTGGAGGTTCTGAAGGACAGCGAAGTGACCCTGCATCCAACACTCGAGCCTCAACCGTAGCCGGCCTCTCACCCTTCTTCCAGTCTTCTCTGGAGGTTTACAGACTCAATTTGGTTAGGATGGTGAAGGATGGGTGCGTGACGCGGTGTCCGGTCGCCCCAGTTTGCGAAACCCCAAGGGCGTTGCAGCAGAGGGCTTACTTAAGATCTCTCGGCCGAGCCTACCATCACGACCGCAGGTTGAACTTCCATGGCGAACTGCAACTGCTCACGCGTCGCATTGGCCACGATTTCCCGATAGCACAGGTAAGTCAAGTACATCACCGGCAGAACCAGAAGCGAAGGTTGCCACCCCGCTGCACGCCCTGTTGCACTGATCAGGCCGGCAATGGCCGCTCCCACCAGATAGTAAGGAAACGACCACACATGGCACTGCCGCCAAATTCTCTGAAACGGCTTCTCCTCGAGAAGGGTGAGCACGGTGGCCACAAGCGTTGTGTTGAGGATGAAGAACAGGCTAGCGCCGAGCGTCAACCGAATGGCGAGCGACGTCGTGTGCCACGCCGCTAGAGCCAGATTCGATCCCCAATAGGCCACTCCGGTACTGATCGCCAAGGTGGCCACGCTGAATAGCACCTGCACCGGCATCGGCCGGCGCTTCGCCTTCCACATCGACTGCACCAGCGCCGCCCCGCAAGCCATCAGAATGGTTTCAGTGAAGCTGCAGTCGGCGATTCCCAGCAGGATGAACAGGAAGTTCAATGAGATCGTGCTCGTGAGACCTGGCAACGGCACTTTTAGGGTCGATGCCAGCAGCGCGAGAGCAAACAAGGTGATGAACCGTGCTGGGTTGGGAAATTCTCCTTCGTATATTCCCAGGCTCAGGAGAGCAAATCCCGCCAGGGCCGTCCCGAAGATGTACCGTTTGGCTAGCTTGGGCATGGGCGTCATCTCCTCACTCCCGAGCGCGGCCTCACTCCGAGTCCCCGTCATCACCGTCAAACATGTTTTGGGAGGTGTTGGTGCCCCAGAGCACCGAGGTGCCCCACAGGACGCTGAAGGCCTTGCTTCCCAGGGTGCCCCAGACGACCGAACTGCCCCACACGACAGACGTGCCTTGCACGGTGGTCGTGGTAAAAGCAGCTGTGCCCCACACTACGGAAGTGCCCCAGCACACTGACCCGCCCCAAATCGTGGAGGAGTCTCGCACCAGCGACACGGCGCCGGTGAGCGCATTGTAGGTAACCTGCGGCGATTTAGCGCTTCCCACAGTGGCCGGGGTCGAGTCTGTACTGGAAAGAGCGGCGGCGATGTCCAAATAACCGGAACCGACGGTGAAAATATCGGACTGGAGAGTGTACTGAGTGCCGGACGCGTCGGTCGCGGTCTGATAGGGGCTGAAGCCCTTCCACGCGGTCTTCATCAGCCGCGCCTTCACTTGGTCGGGAGTCAGCTGCGGGTTCTTCTGAAGAAGCAGTGCGACGGCCCCGCTTACGACCGGCGCGGCCATGCTCGTCCCACTCAATTGGAAGTACGAGGGTTGTCCATGATAGGCGTTACAGCGCGTCAAATCGTCGTTGCAGGGGTAAACAAGCAATTGAGGATTCGCGTTCGGGAGCGTCGTGTTTGGCGCAAGGAGAGAAACCACATGATTGCCTGGGGCCATGATGTCGGGCTTCACGATATGGTCGAGCAGTGTCGGGCCCTTAGACGAATAGCTTGCAACGGTCTGGGCTGACTGGCTGAAGGAGCCGTGCATGTTGGTGGCGCCGACGGTGATCACGTAGGGGTCATTACCCGGAACGCTGATCGTACCGTATCCCTGGGTACCCATTGAATTGTCGCGGCCGGAATTTCCGGCGGCTACCACGACGACGATTCCGGCTTTCCAAGCTGCCTCAACTGCCTGGCAAAGCGGGTCTAGCTTGTAGCTCTCGAATACCCCGCGGCCCAGGGAAAGGTTCAGCACGCGGATGTTGTAAGTGGATTTTAGCTGGATGGCCTTGTTGATTGCGGCAATCACGGAACTGTCGGTCCCTGTGCCCTGTTGGTTCAAGGCCTTCAAATTGATGATCTGCGCGTCCTCGGCAACTCCCTGGTAGATCCCGCGATATGTGTTGGTGGTGGAGTCGGCGGCATCTCCAGCGATGATTCCTGCGACGTGCGTGCCATGTCCATAAAGGTCGGAAGTGCTCGAGTCACTGGGAGCGAAACTATAGTTATAGACGACACGGGAATTGTTCGAATTGCTTGGCTTTTTGAGGTCATCATGCTGCTGTACTCCGCTGTCCACGACGGCTACGCCGATCCCGGTTCCGTCCCAGCCAGAGCTCCAGGCGATGTCTGCGTTTGTTACCCGGGTGACGTGGTCGAGCGACTCGGTGACGGTGCGGTCGGGCGATATATAGGCTACTTCAGGATGCGCTGCCAGAGCTTGGATTGTGTTGCCCCGCACCGAGAAAACTGCCGCGTTTACCAACGGCAACTCAGCCTTTTCCTGTGCGCCTTCGTCGCGGAGCATCGCTAGTTGGGATGCAGCCGGCGCTTGCCCGAACTGAACGATCACATCCACCGATGCATTCGGATCTACGCCCTGGAGATCTGGGGCGAGCTTGGCGAGGATTGCTTCTTGTGGGTCCTCAGAATTCCCAGAGGAGTCGCCGCGGGCAGTCTCGGAATCGACCGACCGGCCTACAAAGTTCTGTGGCAACCAGCCGTGAGTCGTTGGCGGAACGACATCATGTGTGTGGGCCAACGGGCTCGGCCAGAGGCCAGGGGTGCGCGCGGAAGCGGCTGCGCGTATGTCGGGCGAATTCTGGATGGACGCGCTCGACGCTGCTCCAGGCTGGACGGAGTGCAAATCTCGCGCTGTTTGCGGAGCCCGGCCAGAGGGCAGGCCGGTCATCAGCGCTAAAGAGCCGATTGCAACCCCGAGAACCAGTAAGCGCGTTCCCCAAGCAGCGCCGCTCGGAAGCCGCGGCGTGGTTGGCTTTTCCTTCTTCCCTTGCCTCTGAGGCATCGAAACACTCCTTAAGATTGCGTCCCGCGTCTTTGTCTTCGCCCTAAAGGGCCATTTCAAACGTATTCATGTCCGCGGGGGCTAATTGCACGCGACGTTCCAACGCTGTAAATCGAGCTATTTCGTTGAACAAAATAGAGTTACACCAGTGAAGGCGGATTCAAGCGTTGGGACATTCTGTCGAGGGCAGCCGTTGGCGCGATGATCTTAAGCGGCTAAAGCTCTCAAAAGTGGGGAGTTCGGCGGATGTCGGGGGCCAGGCCAGTTTGTCGCCGGCAGGAGGTTGATGTCGATGCGCTTGTGATACCGAGCCGTGAATCTGTCATCAGGCTAGAGAACTGAGACGGAGTTCGGGGCAAAAGGCGGGGAAGAAACAACGGGCTTAGTTGTCTGGATTCACAACGATAAAGCCGCTTTCGATGCGGTTCCCAACAATCCGATTCCATACCACCTGAGCCAAACCATTCGCAAGCGCGTGATGGAACTTGACGTTTTGACCGGCGCGAAGCTCGGTATGCAGGTGCACGGCCCGAAATCCGCTGGCGCTGACGTCCAGCAAGACGCCGCGGATCTCCACCGCGTCCGGATCCGCGAAAAAGAACACCACTTCGCCTCCGGCGGCATGGCGCTCCGTCCGCCGTCTTTCAATCATTTGCCCGTCCTGGCGATCAGGACGCCACGAGGTCTTGGCACGCATCTCCGATTCCGTAGATCTTCAATTTGCGAGTCAGGGTTCGGCGGGAAATGCCCAGGGCGTCCGCTGCCTTCGAGCGGTGCCCACCCGTTTGATTGAGCGCTTCAAAAATCATTTGCCGCTCCATGCCCTCAAGGCTCGTCGCACGTATCGACGGTTTCGAGGGTGAGGCTGCCCCGAAAATCCTGGGATCCAGGTCCGCTCGCTGGATCTGGCTTCCTTTCACCAAAATAGCGGTGCGCATGAGGACATTCCGCAGTTCCCGCACATTGCCGGGCCAATCATGGCGAAGAAGGGCTTCCTGCGCATCTGGAGCGAGACTCAAGTTTGGATTTTGCTGGCTCAGAAAGAATTCCGCGAGCGACATGATGTCCTCACGTCTCTCGCGCAAAGGTGGCACCTGAATGTGGAGGTGATTCAATCTGTGGAAGAGGTCACTGCGGAATTTGCCCCCTTCGATGGCAGCTTCCAGGTTCTGGTTTGTGGCTGCGATGATGCGTGCATCGACCGAAACTTTTTTGACTCCACCCAGGCGGAAATACGGCACGCCATCCAGCACGCGCAGGAGCTTGATCTGCATCCGAGGATCCAATTCCCCGACTTCGTCCAGGAACAGGGTACCCTCGTGGGCCAATTCAAAGAGTCCCTGCTTCGTGCGATCGGCGCCGCTAAACGCGCCCTTTTCATATCCGAACAGCTCGCTTTCGATCAAATGTTCCGGAAAAGCCCCGCAGTTAACGTCCACCCAGGGCATACTGCACCGCAAGGAATAGTGGTGCAGGGCTCGCGCGACAAGCTCTTTGCCGGCCCCGCTCTCTCCTGTCACCAACACGGCTGCGTCCGTCTGCGCCACTCGCTGGACCAATCCCATCACCTGCCGCATCGCGTCGCTGCGGATGAGGGCGGGCATTCCCAGGATGATTTCAGGCCCTGCGTCGCTCATTGTGTTTGTCGCGCCCATCGTAGAAGGAGATTAAGAATTCGGCGTGGACCTGTCGATAGTACCCCTAGGCCTGATGGCTAGGACGGTAGTACTGGCCAGAAGTTATTGTTTTGAGAGGAGTAAGCTCGTTTTGGCTGGAGAAAACCAGACTTTCGCGCCCGCGACAAAATGTCTCGACGTAATAAGGGCAAAGACAAGTTGTCGCGGTATGCGCTGCGTTCGGATAAATCCGACCTTGGCAGAAGGGCCAACCGATTTGTTTTTAACGACATGGAGACCGTCGGGTTCGTCCGCACTATGGCACGCCAGATGCTATCTCTGCCTCATGGTGAACGCATGAAACCTCTCTCAAATCAAGCACGCGCCTTTATTGCTTTCACGCTGCTGGTGGGGTTTGCAATCCTGTTCACAGGTTTCGCTGGCGGGCAGTGGAACGACCCGCCCCGCTTCGCGTGCTATTTGCTGCTGGCGCTTTTGGCTTCGGGGTTAAAGATTAACCTGCCCGGAGTCACGGGCACGATGTCGATCATCTTCCTTTTCATCCTCATAGGCGTTCACGAACTGACCTTTGCGGAAACACTTGTGATGAGCACCCTGGGAACGTTGATCCAGTGTTTCTGGAACGCGAAGGTGCGGCCGAAACCCGTTCAACTGGCATTCAACGTCGCAAGCATGTCCACTTCGGTTGCCGCCACCTATTACGTGTATCACTCGCCGATGGCTCATCTTGTGGGGGGGAACATCCCGCTGATGTTGGCCCTCGCCGCCTCCACTTTCTTCCTGTTGAACACGATTCCCGTCGCCTGTGTCATATCCTTGACGGAAAAGAAACCCCTGCGAAAGATTTGGTCGCAGTGTTATTTCTGGTCCTTCCCGTACTATCTCGCAGGAGCAGCGATCGCGGGGCTGGTGAGCCTGTGCAATAGGTATCTGGGCTGGGAGGCCTCGCTGCTGGTCCTGCCGGTGATCTATTCCATTTATCGTTCCTACCGTCTCTATCTGGGCCGGTTGGAGGCGCAAAAGAGTCACGTGGAAGAAATGGCGTCGCTGCACTTGCGCACCATCGAGGCGCTCGCGCTCGCCATTGAGGCCAAAGATCACACGACGCACGATCACCTCCGCCGCGTTCAGACGTATGCCGTGGAGCTCGGCAGGGAGATGGGCCTGGGCGACGAGGATCTGGATGCGCTGCGCGCCGCCGCCGTTCTGCACGACATCGGCAAGCTCGCGGTTCCCGAACACATCATCTCGAAGCCAGGACGGCTAACTCCGGAGGAATTCGATAAGGTAAAGATCCACCCGGTGGTGGGGAGCGAAATCCTGGAGCGCGTGCAATTCCCCTATCCTGTGGTTCCCATCGTGCGCGCCCACCACGAAAAGTGGGACGGAAGCGGATATCCGCACGGTCTTCGGGAGGAAGAGATTCCGATCGGCGCACGCATCCTATCCGCCGTGGATTGTCTGGACGCGCTGGCCTCGGATCGCCAGTACCGCCGAGCCCTGCCGCTCGATCAAGCCATGGACGTCGTGTCGTCCGAAGCGGGGCGCAGCTTCGATCCGAAAGTCGTGGACCTGCTGAAACGGCGTTACATCGAGCTCGAGCGATTGGCAAAGGACAGAACGATCGAGCGCACCAAGCTTTCGACGGAATTGAGGATCGAGAGGGGCGAAGCGCCCGCGGCGGGTTTTGAAGCTGAGGAAACCAAGACCGCCGCAACCGAAGGCAGCTCGATGGACTTCCTCACCTCGATTGCTTCAGCCCGGCAAGAAGTTCAGATGCTCTTCGAGCTCAGCCACGAGTTGGGAAACTCACTCAGCCTCGATGAAACCCTTTCCGTTCTCGCGGTTCGCCTAAAGCGTTTGATCCCGTACGACTCGATTGCCATCTACGGCGTAAAGGACGATCGGCTCGTCCCGGAGCACGTGAGCGGTCAGAATTTCCGCCTCTTCTCTTCGTTGCGGATCCCGTTTGGCGAAGGCCTCTCCGGCTGGGTCGCCAAGAACCGGAAGCCGATTCTGAACGGCAACCCGTCCGTGGAGCCGGGTTACCTGAACGATCCTTCAAAATTCAGCACCCTGCGGTCATCGCTTGCGGTTCCCCTCGAGGGTGTAAATGGAGTGGTCGGCGTTCTCGCTCTATACCACGCGGATCGAGACGCCTTCACGAAAGATCACTTGCGCATTCTGCTCGCCATCAGCGCCAAGGTTGCGCTGTCCATCGAAAACGCTCTGAAGTACCGCATGGTGGAGAGTTCGGCAACCACCGATTACCTCACCGGGCTGCCGAATGCGCGTTCCCTGTTCCTCCATCTGGACAGCGAACTGGCTCGCTCGAAGCGCTCCCAATCTCACATCGCCGTGCTCGTCTGCGACTTGGATGGCTTTAAAGAGGTCAACGATCGGTTCGGGCACCTGGTGGGCAACCAGGTCCTCCGCGCTTTTGCCGCGAAGCTGAAGGAAGCTTGCCGCGAATACGACTACGTGGCGCGCATGGGCGGAGACGAATTCGTCGTCGTTCTGCCGGGACTCAAACCCGATGCGGTGCGTGAAACCCGGGAACGTCTGTGCCGCCTGGCCATGGAAGCGGGCCGGGAAGTTTGCGGTAACGACCTGCTCTCTCTGAGCGTCGGACATGCTTTCTATCCGGACAACGGCACGGACGCCGAGCAGTTGCTAAGCGAAGCTGACAAGCGAATGTACGTCGTCAAGCGCGCGTTCCATGACAAGTTGAACAACCCGGTCACTCGGATGGCCTTCGACTGCCGACCGGAAAGGGTATGCTAAGTCCGACGGGGCGAGGCTCCCAGGATGTGGACGCGGCGACTCCTGCGCCATCTCATCATACTCATTTCGACGGCCCTCCTGGGTGGCTTCTTGGGAGCAAGCCTGGTTCGATGGTCTCCCGGTTCCGGTGTCGATGAGAGGGAACTCGACACTCGCCTGAACGAAGAGAGCATCCAGGCCTTGCGGCAATCCCGCGCAAGTGATCGCGGTCTTCTGCGGTTCTACGCGCACTACCTGGCCGGGGCAGCGCGCGGTGACTTAGGTGTCTCGCGGTCGTTGGGACGTCCCGTCGCCGCACTTTTCGCCGAGCGAATCCCCGTCACGCTCCGTTCCATTGCTTTCGGATTGCTTTTCGCCTGGCTCTTCAGCTTCGCTCTCGCGCTGCCCGGCGCTATGCACCGTAAGTGGCTCTACGACACGTCGACGACTGCCGTGAGCGGTTTGCTCTTGTGTCTTCCCTCCGCGGTGCTGGCCCTGCTGGTGCTGTATTTTGATGGACCGGTCCCGATGGCCCTTGCTTTAGCGGTTTCTCCGCAGATATTTCGATACGTTCGCAACATATTGCTTCAAGTGGGCAACTCGCCGCACATTCTAACTGCCAACGCCAAGGGCCTATCTCCCGTTCGAATTCTGTTCCGGCACGTCCTGCCGCCGGCGGCGCCGCCGCTGTTGGGGCTCATAGGGGTCTCCGTAAGCATGGCCCTTGGCGCGGCCATACCGATCGAAGCCATCTGTGATTCTCCGGGCATCGGGCAGCTTGCCTGGCAAGCAGCGCTGGGGCGGGATCTACCGCTTCTAGTGAACCTGACCGTCCTCACCGCGCTGATCACGCTCGCGACAAATTCCATTTGTGACCTGGCGGGTCAGGTCTTCGCGCCTCCTTCAGCATGAAAACGATTCGCGCAATTGCCGCAGCAGTTCTGGTCATCGTCTTCGGAATCACGCTTCTGGCTGGGTTTGTGGCGCCAGCGCCTTATTCCAAGCAGTTTCGCGAAGCGCCGAATGCCCTGCCGTCTCGTGACCATCCGTTGGGGACGGATGAAATCGGCAGGGACGCGCTCTCGAGACTTCTCGTCGGCAGCCGCGTGTCGCTGGTCTTGGCGCCGGCCGCAGCTCTACTGGCCATGTCGATCGCGGCCCTCGTCGGCGGCGTGGCAGGATACTTAGGTGGATGGTGGGAGCGCGCGGCGCTGGGAGCGACGGACTTGTCTCTCTCACTTCCCTGGCTGTTCTTGCTGTTGACCGTGCGGGCCGTGCTGCCGCTCAATGTGTCACCGACGACTTCGGTTGTCATCACGTTTGCTTTGCTCGGTTTGCTTGGCTGGTCCGCATCGGCGCGCATCGTTTGCGCCGGAGCAAGAGCCCTGCGAAACGCCGACTTCGTTTTGCAGGCCCGGGCAAGCGGCTGCCCGAGATTCCGGCTGCTCGCTCGGCATGTCTTGCCGAACCTGAAGCCTGTGTTGCTCGCCCAATTCTGGATTTCGATTCCGCTCTTCATACTTACAGAAGCCAACCTGGGAGTTCTCGGATTGGGGGTCGCCGAACCGCTGCCGTCTTGGGGCAATCTGCTGGGCGAGTTGCAAAACTGGCCGGCGGTGCGAGCCAACCCCTGGCAACTCGCGCCCCTCGTTTTGCTGGTTATCGTGGTCAGTTGCATCCAACTCGTCCTGCCTGCCGAGGAATACGCGTCATGAGGCGAGCCGCGATCTGCGCTATTCGAACCCGACAGGACGGAGGACCCCGGTGAGCCAGCGCGAACCGCTCCTCTTGCTCCATGTGTCCGTAGATTATCCTGGCAAGCCGAACGTCTTGCGTGACGTCGCACTCGAAATCCAGCGTGGAGAAGTTGTTGGTTTGGTCGGACAAAGCGGATCAGGCAAGAGCACGCTCGCGCTCGCCATCTTGCGCCTCTTGAGCCTGAAGGGAGCCCACTCTCGCGGAGAAATCTGGTTTCAGGGACAGGATCTGAGCCAGTTTTCGGAAAGCGATTTGCGCGATCTGCGCGGCCGCCAGATCGCACTAGTCTTACAAAGCCCGCTCTCCTCTCTGAATCCAGTTCTGAAAATCGCCTCACAGCTCCGGGAAGCTTGGAAGGCTCATGCAAGCGGGTCGCGTGAAGACTGCACCAGCGCAATTCTAAAGGCGATGCACAACGTTAGCCTCAAGGATGGCGAATCCCTGTTGCGCCGACGCCCCTCGCAGCTTAGCCTGGGCCAGGCGCAGCGCGTTCTGATCGCCATGGCCATACTGCATCGGCCGGCGCTGCTGATCGCCGACGAACCCACCAGCGCGCTCGACGTCATCACGCAATCCGAGATTCTGCAACTCTTCGCCCGCCTGAATCGCGAACTCCAAATGGGAATCCTCTACATATCGCACGATCTATTGTCCGTCGCGTCGCTCTGCCATCGCATCGCGATTTTGCGCGAAGGCCAGATCGTGGAATGCGCGCCGGCCCAGCAGATCTTTGAATCCCCCAGCCATCCCTATACCCGTCAACTAATCGAAGCGCTACCCAGAAATCCCTTTGACGCCTCCCGGGACGACGCAAGCTTGCGCGATGGCAACACAAACTTCTGCGCGAGCGTTACCAACCAAAAGTAGACAAACCAGGCACAGCTCATCCCGCCCCGTAGCACTTTTGGATACAGCATCCGCCTCTACGCCTTGACAGCACTTCAGCCCACAAATAGGATCGCTGCTTCAGGAGCTATTTGCCTGAATCCCCTTCCCACCGGGCCAATTGCTGTCGCGGTCCCGGCGTTACCCGAAAAAGGACGTGTTATGGTTACGACTGCGCTTCGCCGTGTGACCACGAAGCCCGGGAGCAGCAACTCACTCTTGCTATTCTATCTGCGCATCGCGTCATTGCCACAGGACGGAACGGTTGACCAACTGACACTTGCGCTCACGATTCACGAGTTGGCGAACCGGATCACCGACTCGAACATCCGCCAGGAAATCCAGAACGTGGCGACCAAGGCAGCATCGAATTTCACGCGGCAACTCACTCGAACCTGAGCTGGCCGAGCAGTCAGCGATTCTTTCGCTGTTCGAATAGCCGCGGCTTCGCGGTCCACGGATCAGAGACTAACCAACTCGATTTCCAGCAGCCTATGGAAGCGAGCTATTGCACCCGCTCGTGAGTGTAGCCTGCTGCGTCCAATGCGGCCTTCAATTCGGCGATGTGCTCCGGCCCGCGTGTCTCCATCGTGATGTCGATAGCCGTGTCGCCAAGAACCACTCCGTAGTAAGCCCGGTTGAACGATGTTTCGATGATGTTGGCTTTTTGATTGGCAATCACAGTTGAGAGGCGCTGGAGCGCCCCGGGATGGTCGGGCAAGTGGATGCGGATTCGCAGCAGCCGGCCATCTTTCACAAGGCCGCGCTCGATGATGCGCGAAAGCAGCGTGACGTCGATATTGCCTCCGCTCACCAGCACCCCCAGCTTCTTTCCGATGTGCGGGAGTTTCTTGTTCAGAACCGCGGCCGTACCGACCGCTCCGGCGCCCTCGCTCAGCGTCTTCTCCTTTTCGAGAAGCAGCAGAATTGCATTGGCGATCTCCTCCTCGTCTACGGTGACGATCTCGTCCACGTATTTCCGGACCAGCGGTAGCGTATGAACTCCCGCGCAACGGACCGCGATGCCGTCGGCGATCGTCTTGTTGGGGGGCAAGGTGACAACTTCGTTCTGTTCGACCGCTGCCTTCATGGAAGGCAACCTGGACGTTTGTACTCCGATCACCTGAATTTTCGGATTGGTCTCTTTCACAGCGCAGGCCACACCTGCAATCAAGCCCCCGCCACCCACCGGAATGATCACGGCGTCCAACCCCTCGGCCTGCTCCAGCATCTCGATCCCCAGCGTTCCTTGCCCCGCGATCACGGCTTCGTCGTCGAAGGGATGGATAAAGGTAAGGCCCTGCTCTTCGCAGCGACGGAGCGCCTCCTGACAAGCCTCGTCGTAATTCGCACCGTAGAGGATGACCTCGGCGCCATAACCGCGCGTAGCCGATACTTTCACCAACGGCGTCGTGAGCGGCATGCAGATTTGCGACTTGATTCCTCGCTTCGCCGCATGATAGGCCACGGCCTGCGCGTGATTGCCGGCCGACGCTGCAATCACGCCGCGCCGGCGTTCTTCTTCCGGCAGCAGGAGAATCTTGTTGAGCGCTCCCCGTTCCTTAAACGAGCCCGTCATTTGGTGGTTTTCGAGCTTGAGGAAGATTGCATTTCCCGCCAGTTGAGAGAATGTCTCGGAACGGACAAAGGGCGAAATCGAGATCGAATTCCGAATGCGGTCGACGGCTGCCTTGATTGCTTGGATCGTCAGCATCTTCACGGAAAGACTTGGGAAAGATAACTGCCCGGTGCCTTACAATCAATGGCTTTGCGCGTTTTGAATAGAGTCTCGCGCGGGAGGGCTATCTCTCTCCGCAGACCTTCCGAGATTGTATGTACCTGTCGCTAGGGGTCTGCAAGGTGAGCAGCTAGAATTGGTAGTCGATTCGAGGACACGATGAACGCGGCCCAGCCATCGACCATCATCTTCCCCGATGTGGAAGAGCCTATCCGCTCCGAACTGTTCAGCGTCGAGCGCCTTGAGCAGCACGCTGAAAGTCTCGCGGCTGCGCAGATCGTCACCAGCGAACCGGGGCCGGGCCGCCCGCTCCTTCCGCGGGTCCTGGAGAACGGCCGTGTGCTCTTGGACTGCTACCGGGTCATTGCCCGAGCGATTCAGAAGGAACATGTAATTACGCCCGCAGCCCAATGGCTGGTCGATAACTTCTACATCGTCGATGAACAGCTCCGCGAGATCCGTGACGACTTGCCGCCCGGCTACTATAGAAAATTGCCCAAGCTTGCCTCTGGCCACCTGGAGGGTTATCCGCGCGTGTTCGGAGTGGCGTGGGCCTTCGTGGCGCACACGGACAGTCGATTCGACCCGGAAGTGTTGCATCGCTTCGTGACGGCCTACCAACGCGTGCAACCCCTCACCATCGGTGAACTTTGGGCCGTGGCCATCACGCTTCGCATCGTGCTGGTGGAAAATCTTCGTAGGCTGGCGGACCGGATCGTCCGCAGCCGCGGCGCGCGCGAGCAAGCCGACAGGCTGGCCGACAGCATGCTGGGTACAGGCGGCCAGCCTTTGGTGGCCCCAGCGACGGTCCTTCGCCGCTTCGAGAAGACGCCTCTGGAGACGGCGTTTGCCGTGCAGTTGGTTCAGCGCCTGCGCGACCTCGATCCAAATGTGCGCCCCATCTTGCTTTGGCTCGATGAACGTTTGGCCGCGCAGGGAACTACCGCTGACGAAATAGTTCGCACCGAGCACCAGCAGCAAGCAGCCATGAGCGTTACCGTGCGCAACATCATTACCAGCATGCGCCTGACGTCTGCATTTGACTGGCAGGCATTCTTTGAGAGCGTCAGCCTGGTAGACGAAATTCTGCGTAACGGCGCCAGCTTCGCAGAGATGGATTTTGCCACGCGAGACAAGTACCGCCATGCGATTGAGGATCTCTCGCGAGGCTCCGACTACTCGGAAATTGAAGTGGCGAAACGTGCCGTACATAGCGCCGAGCGGACCCGTTTCGAGCCGGCCGGCAGCGCGCAGCCGCACGATGAGCGACAGACGGAACCCGGCTATTATCTCATTTCGCGGGGACGTTCGGCCTTTGAGCGTGAACTCGGTTTTCGCATCTCCTGGAAGCACTGGCTGCTGCGCCTGTACGTACGAACCGCGGTGCCCGGGTACCTGGGAACCATTGCCGTGGTGACCGCCATGATTCTGGCGCTGCCGCTGCTGCGTGCCAGCGAAGCGGGCGTCGGCGCGAAGGGTCTTGTGCTGCTCGGTCTTCTCGCCGCAGTGCCTGCCTCAGACCTGGCAATTGCGCTCATCAATCGCGCGGTGACGGCATTGCTCGGACCGCGGACGCTGCCGCGGCTGGAGTTGCGCGGCGGTGTGCCCGAGCATTTGCGAACGATCGTGGCCGTGCCCACGCTGCTCACCACGCAGCGTGAAATCGAAGAGCAGGTGGAGCGACTGGAAGTTCACTATCTAGCGAATCCTGATGGGGATTTGCGTTTCGCTCTGCTTTCTGACTGGGTGGATGCGCCCAGCGAAAACATCTCCGGCGACGACGAGCTGCTGGCCGCCGCAGTAGATGGCGTCGCACGCCTGAACGAGCGCTACGGCCCCGCACCCGGCGGCGGTGAGCGTTTCTCACTTTTCCATCGCAGGCGGGTTTGGAACGAGAATGAGGGCAAATGGATGGGGTGGGAGCGGAAACGAGGGAAGTTGCATGAGCTGAACCAACTCCTGCGCGGCTCGACGAAAACCACGTTCCTACCCGTCGGCGGGCGTCCCCCGGACGCCCCTTCGGGCGTTCGCTACGTCATCACTCTTGATGCAGACACTCGCTTGCCTCGAGGCGCGGCTTACCGGCTAGTCGGCACCATGGCGCATCCCCTCAACCGTCCAGGATTCGACGCTCGCGTCGGCCGCGTGATAGAGGGCTACGCGATCGTGCAGCCGCGCATCGCGCCTTCGCTGCCCATCGATCGTGAGGGCTCACTCTTCCAAAGAACCTTCTCGGGCCCGAGCGGTATCGATCCCTACGCGTCGGCTGTTTCGGATGTCTACCAGGACTTATTCCAAGAAGGCTCCTACACGGGCAAGGGAATTTACGACATCGATGCGTTCGAGGCGGCCTTGGCGGGAAAGGTGCCGGAGAACACGCTGCTAAGCCATGATCTCTTGGAAGGCATCTTCGCCCGCGCCGCGCTTGCCTCAGAAATTGAGCTGTTTGAAGAATTTCCCGCGCACTATGAGGCAGCGGCCGCGCGGCAGCACCGCTGGGCGCGCGGAGACTGGCAACTTCTGCCCTGGATTTTCGGGCGCAGCCGGCCATCGCCTGGGCAATCTCGAGCCGTCGCAATCCCTGCGATTGGCCGTTGGAAGATGCTTGACAATCTGCGTCGCACCCTGTCGGCGCCTGCCGCGTTTCTTACATTGATCGTCGGATGGATGCTACCGCCGGCGTCTCCTTGGGTGTGGACGAGATTTGTCTTGGCAACGATTGCGATTCCAGCGCTGCTGCCTTTTATCGTCGGACTGGAGCCGCGCCGCCGCGGAATTTCCAAGCGCAGCCATTTGCGCGCTGCGCTCACGGACCTTGCGCTGGGCGCATCCCAAATCGGCCTGAGGACAACGTTCCTGGCTTACCAAGCATGGCTGATGTCTGACGCAATTCTGCGCACCCTGGGCCGTCTCGTGATCACGCGGAAGAATTTGCTTGAGTGGGTGACCGCGGCGCAGGCCAAGTATGCGGTCGATTTCAAAATGGTAGGCATGTATCGGCGCATGGCCGGCGGGGTTCTGCTGACCGTAGCGGCATGCATCGTTTTGGCCTATGGACGGCACCAGGCTTGGGCTCCTGCCGCCCCGTTCATCCTTCTCTGGGTTGCTGCGCCTGCCGTAGCACGCTGGATCAGCTTACCTCCGCAGCTCCCCGGGATAGAACCGGTGTCGGCGGCCGATAAGCTCTCTCTCCGTTTGATTTCGCGCCGGACCTGGCGCTTCTTCGAGACTTTCGTTTCTCCCACAGACCACGCGTTGCCACCCGATAATTTTCAGGAAGAGCCCAAACCTGTCGTCGCCCACCGAACTTCACCTACAAACATGGGGCTCTACCTTCTTGCCACGCTGGCCGGGCATGACTTCGGGTGGCTGGGCACGCTAGAGACGGTTGAGCGGCTGGAAGCTACGCTCGAAACGATGAGCCACTTAGAGACGTTTCGCGGCCACCTGTACAACTGGTACGACACGCGCGATCTCCATCCGCTCGAGCCCAAATATGTTTCCTCCGTGGACAGCGGAAATCTCGCGGGGCATCTTCTAGCCCTGGGCAACGGTTGCCGCGAGCTGATTCAGAAATCCTCCGTCGGACCGCACCGGCTCGCGGGCGTGGAAGATAACATCCGGCTGTTGCGCCAAGCACTCGCCGGCACCGCGGACACGCGGCGCACACACACCGTCACGCGGAAGCATCTCAGCAATGCTGTCGACGCGATAGCCTCCTCGCTTGACTCGCCGCCCGTCGATGCCGCCGGCTGGGCGGAGCGTTTCGTCGAGATCAGGGCGCGCGCCCACACTCTGGTTGATATTGCACAAACCTTGGCTCAGGAGTGCGGCGACCCTCCCGATTCCGAGTTGCGGGCCTGGGCCGACGCCACTAGAGCATGCATCGAAAGCCACGCCCGAGATGCGGAGATTCTGATTCCGTGGGCGCGCCTCGACTCGGAAGCGATTGCGGACATGGTCCAGCGTCGCTCCGACCAGGCGCCCGAGTGGGTGGCAATTGAGCCGTTATTCCATTCCGCTCCCACACTGGCGGACGCTCCAGAACGCTTCGAAGCGGCGCTCCGTGAACTCGCTGCAGTACGCGCCCGCCTCGACAATTCTCCGGCGAACAGGCTGGCGCGGATCGATGCGCTGAGCCGAGCCATGGGAAATTCGGCCGCGGAAGCCGCTGCGCTCATTCGGCGCCTTTCGGCGGTGGCACAGACGGCGGAGAAGATGTTTCGTGCAATGGATTTCAGTTTTCTGTTTGACAATACACGCAAGCTTTTTTCCATCGGCTACCGCGTCACCGATGGCAGCCCGGATCCCAACTGTTACGACCTGCTCGCTTCGGAGGCGCGCCTCACGAGCTTCATCGCCATTGCCAAGGGCGACGTTCCCTCGTCGCACTGGTTTCGTCTGAGCCGCGAGCTTACGCCGGTAGGTCGCGGCTCGGCCCTCATTTCCTGGTCGGGATCGATGTTTGAATACCTCATGCCGGCGCTCGTCATGCGCTCCCCAGCGGGCAGCCTGCTGAGCCAGACCTACCAGTTGGTTGTGCGCCGGCAAATTGCCTATGGAGCGGAGCGCCACGTGCCCTGGGGTATCTCGGAGTCGGCCTACAATGCGCGGGACCTCGACTTCACATATCAATACTCCAGCTTTGGTGTGCCCGGGCTGGGGCTCAAGCGCGGCCTTAGCGAAGATCTCGTCGTCGCGCCGTACGCCACCGCGCTCGCGGCAATGATCGATCCAGCCGCGGCCACACAAAACTTCGCCCGACTCGCCGAAGCCGGAGGTAGGGGGGCGTACGGCTTCTATGAAGCACTCGATTACACGAGCACGCGGTTGCCCGAAGGCAAGGACGTCGCGGTGGTGCGCGCCTACATGGCGCACCATCAGGGCATGTCACTCGTGGCGTTCACCAACGTGCTAAACGACGGCGCGATGCAGACTCGCTTCCACGCCGAACCCATCGTGCAGGCCACCGAGCTGATGCTTCAGGAGCGCACGCCGCGCGACGTTCTGGTCGCACGCCCTCGCGCGGAAGAAGTCTCTGCGGCCCAGGTGCGCGAACTCACTCCGCCCATGCTCCGCCGGTTCACCACACCGCATGATGTGATCCCCCGTACCCACCTGCTTTCTAACGGAAGGTACGTTGTGATGCTGACCGCCGCAGGCTCGGGCTATAGCCGCTGGGGCGACGTGGCTGTCACCCGTTGGCGAGAAGATGTCACGCGCGATTGCTGGGGTACCTACATCTTTCTTCGCGATGAGGCGACCGGCCACGTGTGGTCGGCAGGCTATCAACCCACCGGCGTCGAACCGGACACCTATCAAGTCTCCTTCTACGAAGACCGTGCCGAGATTATCCGGCGCGACCGTGCACTGCTCACCACGCTCGAGGTCGTTGTGTCATCCGAAGACGATGCGGAGATGCGGCGTGTCTCCATCACGAATCTAGGGGCGCGCGCGAGAGAGATTCAGGTCACCTCGTATGCCGAGCTCTGCCTGACGTCCCAGGCCGCCGATGTGGCGCACCCGGCATTTTCCAACTTGTTTGTGCAGACGGAATACCTGCCCGATGTTGGCGCGCTGCTCGCGACGCGCCGCAGGCAATCCGATAAAGAGACGGCCGTTTGGTCCGCGCACGTTGTCGTGGTGGAAGGCGAAACCGTCGGCGAAGTGCAATTCGAAACGGACCGCGCACGATTCCTCGGGCGCGGGCGCGATGTCCGCAAGCCCGTGTCGATCATCGACGGCCGGCCACTCTCGAATACCGTAGGCTCGGTGCTCGACCCGGTAATAAGCCTTCGGCGCACGGTGCGGATCCCACCCGGTTCCACGGCGCGCGTTATCTTTTCCACGATCGTCGCTCCGGCTCGTGAGCAGGTGGTAGATCTGGCAGACAAGTACCGCGATGCGACAACGTTTGAACGCACCCTGACGGCGGCTTGGACGCAGGCGCAAGTAGAACTTCACCATCTGGGCATCGGCCCCGACGAAGCGCACTTGTTCCAGAGGCTGGCCAATGCCGTTCTGTATTCCGACGCTTCGCTGCGGCCGTCCTCCGAGGTCCTCAGCCGCACCACACTGGAGCTCTCCGCGCTGTGGGCTCATGGAATCTCCGGCGACCTGCCCATCGTGCTCGCGCGCATCGACGAAGAAGAGGACGTCGAGACCATCCGGCAATTGCTCCGTGCCCATGAATACTGGCGTATGAAGCAGTTGTCCGCCGACGTGGTCATTATCAATGAGAAGCCGCCGTCGTATGCGCAGGATCTCCAGGGCTCACTGGAAGCGCTCGTGCACGGCAGCCAGTTGCGGCTTTCCCCGAACACAAGCGGTGTGCGCGGCAACATCTTTCTCCTTCGGGCAGACCTGGTCTCCGCGCAGGAGCGTGCGCTGTTGCAAGCCGTCGCGCGGGCGGTGCTGCTGAGCCGGCACGGCACATTGTTCGAACAGGTCACTCGGTCCCAGCGCCCGGAAGCTGCTTTAGCTGCCGCCTCGAGACCGCCCCGTCTGGGCAAACATATGGACGTGCCGCTGGCTCCACAGAACCTCGAATTCGTCAACGGCCTTGGTGGCTTTGCCGAAAGTGGCCGCGAATACGTCACAGTCCTGGGCGAAGGTTTGCGCACGCCCGAGCCGTGGATCAACGTCATCGCGAATCCCTCGTTTGGCTTTCTCGTTTCGGAATCGGGTTCCGGCTATACCTGGTCGCGCAACAGCCACGAAAACCAGCTTACTCCGTGGTCTAACGATCCCGTGACCGACCCGCCCGCAGAAGCCATCTACATCCGCGATGAAAGCACAGGTGAGGTTTGGAGTCCCACGGCGCTGCCGATACGCGATGAAGCTGTTCCGTATTTGGCCCGCCACGGCCAGGGCTACACCGTCTTCCAGCATGGCTCGCATGGCATCCTGCTCGAGCTGTTGCAATTTGTGCCCTCGGAGGATCCCATAAAGATCTCGCGGCTCATCTTACAGAATTATTCCGGCCGCCCGCGTCGCCTTTCTGTGACCGCTTATGCGGAGTGGGTGCTGGGCAGTTCGCGCAGCGCTTCAGCGCCTTACATCATCACGGAGGTCGATCCGCAGACGGGGGCGCTCCTCGCGCGGAGCGCGTGGGGCGGCGAGTTCGGCGGGCGCATCGCTTTTGCGGATCTTGCAGGTCGGCAGACTTCTTGGACCGGCGACCGCACGGAGTTCCTGGGTCGTAATAACACGCTCGAACGTCCCGCGGCGTTTGAGCGAGGAGTTCCGCTCTCTGGAAAGGTGGGCGCGGGGCTCGATCCATGTGCCGCGCTGCAGACCTCGCTTGAGCTGCGTCCCGGCGCGCGCGTGGAAATCGTGTTCTTCCTTGGCCAAACCGAGAGCAGGGAACAAGTGCGCGAACTGCTCAGCCGCTATCGCACTACGGACCTGAATGGAGTGCTGCGTGACGTAACCCGCCGATGGGAAGACATGCTCGGCGCCGTCCAGATCACCACACCCGAGCGGTCCATGGATGTGCTGTTGAATCGCTGGCTGCTCTACCAAACCCTGGCCTGCCGCGTCTGGGCGCGCACGGCGTTCTATCAAGCGAGCGGCGCGTACGGCTTCCGCGACCAACTGCAGGACGTGATGGCTCTCACCGTCGCTAAGCGCGAAGTCGCGCGCGAGCATCTGCTACGCGCGGCCGCGCGCCAGTTCGTTGAAGGTGACGTCCAGCACTGGTGGCATCCCCCCTCGGGACGCGGCGTGCGCACGCGCATCTCCGACGATCTTCTATGGCTGCCCTATGCCGTCATCCACTTCATCGAAGGCGCGGCCGATACGACCGTGCTGGATGAGGTCGTACCCTTCTTGGAAGGCGATGCGCTGGCGCCGGGACAAAACGAATCGTACTTCCAGCCGCGTGTGTCAGAGACTCGGGCAACACTATTTGAACATTGCGCGCGCGCGCTGGACCGTAGCCTCGCCGTTGGCAGCCACGGCCTTCCGCTCATCGGCACGGGCGACTGGAATGACGGTATGAACCGCGTCGGCCAGCAAGGCAGGGGAGAAAGCGTCTGGTTAGGCTGGTTCCTGCATACGACCCTGTGGGAGTTTGCCAAAATTGCGGATGCGCGCGGCGAACATAAGCGCGCAGAGGCTTGGCGGCTCCACGTGAGCGCTCTAAAAGCGGCGCTTGAGCGTGAAGCCTGGGACGGCGAATGGTACCGCCGCGCATACTTTGACGACGGCACGCCGCTTGGCTCCGCCGCAGACCTGGAGTGCCGCATTGACTCGATCTGTCAATCTTGGGGAGTTATCAGCGGCGCGGCAGAACCGGCCCGCGGGGCGCGGGCCATGGCCGCCCTCGAGCAGCACCTCGTCCGCCGGCCGGAGGGGCTGATTTTGCTCCTAACGCCACCCTTTGACCGCACGCCGCTGGACCCCGGATACATTAAAGGTTACGTCCCTGGCGTCCGTGAAAACGGCGGACAGTATACACATGCTGCCGTGTGGACGGTGCTGGCCTTCGCGGCATTGGGTGACGGCGATAAGGCCGTCGAGCTGTTCCGCATGCTGAACCCCATCAACCGCACCACCTCGCGAGCGAACGTGCACCGTTATAAAGTCGAGCCTTACGTGGTCGCGGGCGACGTCTACGCGGAGCCCCCACACGTCGGACGCGGCGGATGGACCTGGTATACCGGCTCGGCGGGCTGGCTTTATCGCGCCGGCCTGGAATGGATTCTGGGGTTCCGCGTCCGCGGCACCGCGCTCAGCATCGATCCTTGCATCCCGCGAAACTGGCCTGGTTACTCCATCCGTTTTCGTTATCACTCGGCACTCTATGAAATCAGGGTGGAAAATCCGCGAAGCGTCACCCGCGGCGTTACTCTGGCTGAATTGGATGGCAAGCCGCTGGGCGGCTCCGCCAATATTCCGCTCGCTGACGACGGTGCCGCACATCAGATTCGCATCGTGATGGGCTGAGCGTAGGCGACCCGAAGCCTGAGATAAAACACGCCAAAACGAGGTCCTGCCAGAAATGTCTCCTTTTGAACAGACAGCACACCTATCGCCTGTTATCCTCACATCGTTGAGCCACGCAATAGCCTTGAAGTTCAAGGGCTACCTCTCGCGCTTGCTCAGATCTTTGAACGAGTTGGGGGACTCGACACCGAGTGCCCGCGAGAGGGTAGCGATATTCTTCAACAAGAAAAGTCACCAGAACTCCTGGTCCAAAACTGCCTAAAAACCCTGGGCGTCTCGCTGCTCGGTGACTGGGACGTATTGGTCTTTCTGTACCGCCATCACGCAAGTCTCACCAGCACAAACCAGATTGCACATCTTCTGGGCTACGACAGCAGGACCGTCGGCGATGCGCTGAACAGGCTGGAATCCCACAGACTAATAAAACGCTCGCGCCGCTTTCAGGGAGCGCGTTTCCACCAACTCCTGGTTTCCACCGACGCTTCGCGTAGGAACTGCTTTCAGCAACTCATGAACTTGGCGCAATGTCGCGCCGGACGGCTGCTACTGGCAAAGAGACTAAAACCTGCCCCAGCTGCAAACTCGATGAGTCACCGCCTGAAAGGAAGGACCAAATGATCGAAAACGGCTTGATTAGGACTGGCATCAAGGGCCTCGATTCGCTCTTCCTAGGGGGAATCCCCAGGACGAATGTGATTCTGCTGCAGGGTACGACCGGAAGCGGAAAGACCCTGATGGGCATCGAGTTCATCTATCGTGGAATCACCCAATTTAACGAGAATGGCCTGATCGTGGTTTTTGAGAGCAGCCCGGACAAACTCATCCGTGACGCCGCCGGATTCGGTTGGAACCTGGATGAACTACAGCAACAGAAGAAGCTGCAAATCATCTTTACCAGTCCGCAAGTATTCGATCTCGAGTTGCGTTCGCCGGACAGTCTGCTGCTTGAGACCGCGGCGGAAATCGGCGCCCAGCGCATTTTTGTAGACGGCGTTGGGCTACTGGCCCATCCCTCCAGGGACGGGGATCCCGCGCGCGGGTCGTACCGGGAGTTGTTACAGCAATTGATCGAGAGTGTGAACCGAGAGAATCTAACGGCCGTGCTTTCGCTGGAGATGGGCACGATTCCAGAGTCAGTTGCTGCTTCGGAGGTTGCCGATTATCTCGTTGATACCGTGATCCAGTTGAACCGCACCCGGCAAAATCGGCGCATGCATCGCGGCATCGAGATCCTCAAAAGCCGGGGCCAGGATTATGAGCCCGGGGAACACACGCTGCGGATTACTGGGGGCAAAGGCTTAGAGGTGTTTCGCCGCGTTCAGGCCCCTCTCCGCCATAACCTAGTGCAGCCCACGTCCAGCACCAAGCGGTCCGTCATCGGGGTGGAAGCCGTGGACACTCTGATCGGCGGCGGCATTTTCGATGGGTCCACCACAATGGTCGTTGGGGTTTCGGGAGTGGGAAAGACGGTGTTGGGCGCCCAGCTTCTGCGGGAAGGAGCGCTGAGGCAAAAAACGCGCGGTCTGCTGATCTCCCTGGATGAGCATCCGGCGCAAATCATCCGTAATGCCCACACCCTCGGCCTGAACTTGCAAGAGCAAGTCGAGGACGGCACGATCCAGATCATGTTCGAGAGTCCTCAAGAGTTGGATATCGATTCACATTACGCCAGCATCATCGAGCTTATCGAGGAACATGATGTACAAAGGCTGGTGATCGATGGCATGACGAGTTATAGCACCGCCATCGGAGATATGGGGGTGTACCGCGACTTCTTCCACGCCCTGGTGGCCTATAGCAAAAACCGTTTGATGACGACTTTCTTCAATTATGAGAATCCGGAGTTCCTCGGGATCTCGTCCTACATGCCGGATTTCCCCGTCAGCTCCATCGTGGATAACCTCATTCTGTTGAGCCTCGTGGAAATCAACAGCACGATTCACCGCTGCATTTCAGTGGTCAAGGCGCGCGGGAGTGAACATTCATTTGATACTCGCGAGTTTGTGATCGGCCAAGGCGGAATCAGCCTTGTGCCCCAGGAAAAGAGCGCTATATCCCCATTGCCGTTGCAGAACTACTCCAGTCTCTTGAGCCGGGCCCCTACGCGGTTCTCCGCTCCTGGGAGAATAAACGGCGTTGCCGCCTCTCTGGAGAAAAAATGACCTCACCAGAGTCCCTGCTACCGGTCGACCTAAACGAGCCTTGGTCCCTGATGGAGGACGTATCCTTCAATCAGGATAGCGCTTTGCCGGATAATTTCGACGTTGTGGAACTATCGCATGAGTTGCGCGCCGATCTGCTGGATCTCGAAGCTTGGGGCCAAATTCTGGAGACCTTTGGCCGCACGATGGGCGTGGCAGTGGCATTAACCGATTGCGAAAACCACCTGTTGGGAACCTGCCGCAATACGCAGCCCGTCTGGGATCTGGTTCGTGACGCAACACGAGGAAGGGGCCCAGGGTGTCCTTTCTGCCTCACGCAGCGCTTGCCTTGCACTGCCGTTGCAGATGCAGTGCGCACGGGCGAGGTCGTGACGGTGAGCGACGAAGTGGGCCTGATGCATGCAGCGGTACCGCTTTCATTAGGCAATCAGTGTTTGGGGGCGATTATCGCCGGGCAAGTGTTCGATCGGTTTCCCGAGCAACTGTCGTTGCGGCGTGCGGCTAAGCAGTTCGGTGTTTCGGCGCAGCAGCTTTGGGAATTGGCGGCCAAGCAACGTCCCGTAAGCCGCGCCGCCCTGCAGGCGTCCGGGGATTTGCTGCATGCGCTAGGCAAGGCGTTTCTTCGGCAACGCTATAGCACGATCGTTGAAAGGAAGCTGGCCGAGACAAACCGCTGGTTTCGATTGTTGGTCGAGGGCGTGAAAGACTACGCGCTTTTTACCACCGATCTCGCCGGACGCGTGACCAGTTGGAATGGCGGAGCGGAGCGCCTGTTGGGTTACGCGAATACCGAAATGGTGGGGCAGGAATTCCGTTCGATCTTCACTTCTGAAGATATTCAGAATGGCACGCCCGAGAAACAGTTGCAAGAGGCTTCGCTGGCAGGCCGCGCCGAAGATGAGGGTTGGCGCGTCCGTCAGAACCGGACGCAGTTCTGGGCCGAAGTCATCATCACAGCAGAGGCAGGCCCTCTTCCGGGTTTTGCCATCATCCTGCAAGACGTGACCGAGAGGAGGAGGGCCGCAACCGAACTGGAAAATACTCGGCAAGAACGCACGCGCATGCAAGAAAAGTTTCTGTCTCACGTCTCGCATGAACTGCGCACTCCCCTGACGGCGATCTACTTTTTCACCACCAATCTACTGGACGGCGTGCTTGGTGATGTCACCGCCGAACAGCGCGAGCACCTGGAGTTCCTGCTGCACAACGTCAAACAACTCAAGAATATGGTCAGCGACCTCCTGGACGTGACTCGCCTCGAAACCCGTAAACTCACTGTTGAGCCCCAGCAAGCATCTGTATCAAGGCTGATTGCCGAAGTCCTCGGCACGTGTCACGCGAATGCGGCCGCGAAGAATATCAGCTTGCGCGCCGACGTTTCACCGTCTCTTCCGTCTGCCTGGGCCGATCCCGCCCGTGTGCGGCAAATTCTTATCAACCTGATTGATAACGCAATCAAGTTCACGCCCCGAGATGGAACCGTCACCGTCCAAGGACGGGTCTGCGCGGAAGACAACAGCTTTCTGTGTTTGTCGGTTGTCGATACGGGATGTGGAATCAGCCCGGAAGACTGCCGGATCGTTTTTGACCGTTTGGCCCAGGTAAAAAGCGCCAGCGAGGCTAGCCGTGACGGTCTGGGCTTGGGACTGTTCATTTCAAGAGAGCTGGTCTCGCAACAGGGCGGTCGAATCTGGGTGGAAAGCCGGCTCGGACACGGCAGCGCTTTTCACTTTACCTTGCCGGTCTTCTCGCTGGCCAAACTATGTATCCCTGTCCTAACCCCGACAAATTTGGAAGCAGGCTATCTGTCGCTCATTGCCGTTGACGTGGCCACGGTCGATGAAACCAGTTTGACGGAAATTCTGTCGGGGATACGGAAGGTTCTGGGGCGTTGTTTTCTTGCAGGCCGGGATGTGCTTTTGCCTCAGATGCATGCCACAGAAGCGGCGGAGTCCTTTTTCATCGTCGCGTGCGCCGATCAAGGCGGCGCTGCTGCCATCACCGGGCGAATTCGCGGAGAGTTACAAGACTTCGACACCGGTTCGAACCTGACGTCGACAATCTCCGTTACGACGTTGCGACTTCCCGCCGAACGCCAATCTTGGCAGAAAGAGATAGCCGACGTCACCGCACGAATCGGACGATTGGTTGAAGCACACGTACACGCGAAGGAGAAAGTCTAATGAGTGGTAAAAAAATCCTGATCATCGACGACGACGAGCATCTTGTAGTGGGGCTGGCGGCCAAATTGAAAGCCAGTGGCTATACCGTATTCTCCGCTATGGATGCCGTTAGTGCCATAGCGGTGGCGCGGCAGGAGGCGCCGGACCTGGTCCTCCTCGATCTGGGACTGCCCGGAGGCGACGGCTTCCTAATAATGGAACGAATGAAAGCCCTAACCGATCTGGTGACGACTCCCGTTATCGTGCTCAGTGCCAGAGATCCGGCTGTCAACAAAGAGCGTGCTCTGGCAGCCGGAGCAGTGGCCTTCTTCCACAAGCCTCCCAATAATCAAGAATTCCTGAGCGCAATTCGGCGCGCCTTGGGAGAAACCAAGGCACTGCCGCAATTCCTCAAGACCTGAATCCGGCCCATTGTCGTCTAACGAACGCGCCACAGTGCTCTGGGCGACCGTTCCGTCAAAGATAAACTCGACGTCGTTCCACAGGGCGTTACATCACCTGGCGCTCGATCGCGCGCGCAGATGGAAAGAGCCTCCGCCTGCTAACAAAGAAGGCAAAGATTCTAAATGCTTTGCTGAGCATCGCTTATGGATTTTCTCTCCTCTGTTTTATCCGTGCCCATCCTCTCCCAACAAACCGAGCGGTTCCCATCCACCGCCACACGCGAACCGCCTTCTCGATAAAAAGTGAACGGGAGGTCAGCGACGCTTAGGCACGGCGCGTCCTTTGGGACCACGGCCAACGTCTGGAACTTCTTCGCCGAGGGCAGTGGCTAAATCGATTTGATGGTCCTGCTCCTGCATGAGGATCTGGCGAATCTGTTCCGCCATCGCGTATTCTCGAAGCGTTTCACATTGCCGGATGCGAACGCGGTAGTTGCGAATGGTTTCGTTTTCATTATCGAGATCGTACCGGAGCATGTCTTTTGGATTTTTCGATGTTCGCACCGGTTTGGGAGTCACCACTGGCATTTTGCCGAGATAGTCGATCTGCCGCGAGAGGATCAGGGCATGATCGAGCTCCTGCTTGGCGTGGATTTCGAGCTGGGCGGCGATGCCCATGTATTGGGCGCCGGTGAGCACCTGGGAATAGACTACGTAGGCGATGATGGCTTGATATTCGCGGGAAAGGTCTTCGTTCAACAGCTCCGCCAGGCGGTCGCGGGAAATTTCGTTTTCGTTTGCGCTGGATTTGGGCTCAGCCATTTGATTCCTCCTTTGAATTGAACGATAGATTAAGGTTTATTTTGATGCAGGATTTCAAAACCCGAGTCATTTCGCGCGCATGTTTCGAAAGCTTGTAGGGACCACGCCTTCAAGGTTCCGGGCAGATTATGCGCCAAGGCGGACCGCGACGTGAGCGTCTCACTCCACACAGAGAATCGACCTGCAATACACTGGCACCGAACGGGCACCGCCTTCTTTGTTTGTATGATCTCTCGTTCACGCCGACGCTGATCGCTGTGCCTTAAAGAACGCGAGCAGATCCGCGTTGATTTGGTCCGCGTTGGTCGTGGGCATGCCATGCGGAAGGCCCGGATAGACCTTCAGCGTTGCGTTCTTCAGTATTTTCGCGGACATCAGACCCGCAGCGCCAATCGGCACAATCTGATCGTCATCACCGTGCATCACCAGCACGGGGATGTCGATCTTCTTCAGGTCTTCGGTGAAGTCGGTCTCCGAGAACGCCTTGATGCAGTCATAGTGGGCTTTGATACCCCCCAGCATGCCCTGCAACCACCAGTGCTCACGGATGCCCTCGGAAATCTTTGCGCCCGGGCGATTGTATCCATAGAACGGGAGCGTAATTTCCTTGTAGAACTGCGGCCGGTTAGCCGCGAGTGCTGCCCGGAGGTCGTCGAAGACCGAAATGGGCAGCCCGCCAGGGTTCTTGTCCGTCTTCAGCATGAGCGGCGGCACGGCGCTGATCAGTGCCGCCTTGGCAACCCTTGACGCCGTGGCGGCTCAGATAGCGGGCAACCTCACCACCGCCAGTCGAGTGCCCGACCATGATTGCGTCCTTGAGATCGAGAGTTTCAAATAGCGCGGCCAAATCATCCGCGTAGGTGTCCATTTCGTTGCCGTCCCAGGTCTGGCCGGAGCGGCCATGCCCGCGGCGGTCGTGCGCGATCACGCGATAGCCGTGCTGGCCGAAGAACAACATTTGCCCGTCCCAGTCGTCCGCGGTAAGTGGCCAGCCGTGCGAAAACACGATCGGTTGTCCCTTTCCCCAGTCCTTGTAGTAAATCTGTGTTCCGTCCTTCGTCGTGATCGTCGCCATGGGATACTCTCCTTCGTTTGGGTTTCCATTCAAGCTTCATCCGTGCCTTCGTTCTCAGATACCACTCTGTATTGCACCTTAGAAGGTCCTGGCTAATTCACGGAGGGAAATATCTTTCTGTTCTCTTATTCCTTCGCCTAGAACTGGGATGAACTCACAGTGCCAGCCTATTCTGCGACAGAGTGAGAGTCAAGCCGGTCCTTTGCTCAGCACACGGTCGCGCCAGTGTAGAAGGCCAATTCGTCCAAAACAGTGTTAGGCGAAGCATAAATGTTTTAGAATCAGAGTTGACGATGCGCCCGTAGCTCAGTTGGAAAGAGCGTCTGCCTTCTAAGCGGGAACTCAAATTTACTAAATCTTGCCGGAGCCGACGCAACCCGCTTGAAAATGGCAAGTTGTGACAAATCGAGGCAACTCGTTTTTCTCCTTCCTTTTCGCTTTTTGTTTCCAATTTAGCTCGATTTGCCGTGACTTGTACTACGTTTTTACTACGCTAGGAGGGCATCTGCTTTTGAGGCAGAAACCCACCCGCAAGCCAACTCACAAGGGGCTAAGTTCCCGCCCTTCGCACTGCTCATTTCAACGTTCCACCTTCACCTACTTTTTCGCTTCCGTCATGCTGCCACCGGTGGCTCCAGTCACCTGCGCAACAGGCGGAGATTCCCAAATAAGCGCCCCGGTCTTTGCGTTCAGGGCAAAGATGTGACCGTCACCTAAATGTGACCCGGAGGATTGGTCAGGCGCCCTGATTGGCCTGACCTTCGCACAAGGCCTTTTCCCTCCGAAGAGAAATCTTGACAGGCGTGTTGGGTGAGGCCTACGCAAAAAGCAAGATTGTCAGGTACAAGGACTTGGGAGAGTCAGATTTGGTTTAGAATAAGCATCCTTGACCGGATTAGGGGATAATGAGCAGTTCGAATGTTTATTTTAGCTATAAACACTCACAACGACTTATGACGACTCAGCATTGGTTCAGGGCTGTAGTCTGACTGTATGCCGCCAGACGCGACAAAAAGCCCAGGCAGCCTCGGTGCTATGGAGCGATAGTGCAATCCTAGAGTTTTGGCGTCCCTCTGAGAGCAGCTGCGTCTTCAGGGATGGCAAGTCTTTCAGGAAGAGTGACATCGAATGCGCAAGTTCGAAATCTTCGCGCTATTACTGCTGATACCGCCAATCACTGGGTTGGCCACCGCACAAACCGAGAAGCGCTCTCAGGCCGACGTTGATAAGCGCGTGGATGCCATCCTCAGTCGGATGACCCTGGAAGAAAAGATCGACTTGATCGGCGGCATCCCAGACTTCTTCACGCATTCATTCCCTAAGCTCGGAATTTCCTCACTGAAGATGTCGGACGGGCCACTCGGAGTCCATGACTACGGCCCCACGACAGCGTACCCAGCCGGAATAGCGCTTGCCGCTTCGTGGGACACCGAACTTGCAGAGCGAGTTGGCACCATGATGGGTAAGGATGCTCGCGCTCGCGGTGTGGATATCGTTCTCGCTCCCGGCATGAATATCTACCGCGCGCCCATGTGCGGCCGCAACTTCGAATATTTCGGCGAGGATCCTTACCTCGCTTCTAGGATTGCCGTCTCTGAAATCGAAGGAATTCAGTCGCAGCATGTAATCGCGACTGCAAAACATTTTGTCGCCAATAATCAGGAATACGGGCGGATGGACACGAGTTCGGACGTGGACGAACGCACGCTCCGCGAAATCTATCTGCCGGCGTTCGAGGCTGCCGTGAAAGAAGCGAAAGTCGGCGCAGTCATGGACGCGTACAACCTGGTCAATGGCGTCTACATGACCCAGGATGATGATTTGAATAACGACATTCTGAAAAAAGAGTGGGGCTTCGACGGCATTCTCATGTCCGACTGGGGCGCGACCCACGACGGCATTGCGGCCGCGAATGCTGGCCTCGATCTCGAGATGCCTTTCGGCGACCACATGAATAGGGCGGCGCTCCTTCCTGCCATTCAAGACGGTAAGGTTGCCGTCGCGACCATCGACGACAAAGTGCGTAGGATCCTTCGAAAAGCGATCGAGTTCGGCTTCTTCGACCATGAGCAAACCGATACCGGAATTCCTCTTTATAACCAGGAGGGTCGCAAAACCGCCCTCGAAGAAGCGCGCGATGGAATGGTACTGCTCAAGAATGATGGCAACATCCTTCCTCTCGATCGGAACAAGCTTAAGACGATTGCGGTGATTGGACCGGACGCTTATCCGGCTGTAATTGGCGGCGGGGGCAGTTCGCTTGTCGTGCCCTTTAACTCTGTCAGCTTTCTCGAAGGCATCAGCAATTACCTCGGCACGAAGGTCAAAGTTCTGTACGCAGCCGACTCAGTCCCCATCAATGAAGTTGTCGCGCAGAGCAAGTTCCGCACCAGCCCAAACGGCGGGGACGGTCTTACCGGGGAGTATTTCGACAATCAAAATCTCGAAGGCAAACCGGTCCTCGTACGCACGGATGAGCACGTGGACTTTCACTGGGGCGAAGGCAGCTTCGCGCCCAACGAACCCGTCGATCATTTCTCAGCCCGGTGGACTTCATATTACGTTCCCAAGACATCCGGCGATTACAAGTTTTATGTTTCCGCGGATGATGGCGCGCGCGTCTACGTCGACGACGATCGCATCATCGACGACTGGCAAAGACACAACGAAACCCTCGACACCGCCACGCGAACGCTCGAAGCCGGCCACGCCTACAAAATCAAGTTGGAATACTTCGAAGCCGTAGGGGCCGCTACAGTCCGCTTCGGTGTGATTGCGGCCGATCAAACGGTGGGCCGCGAAACAAAAGCTCTTGCTGCAAGAGCGGATGCCGTTGTTCTCTGCATCGGCTTTGATTCCTCATCGGAATCCGAAGGCGCAGACCGCACGTTTCGCCTTCCCGGCGGCCAGGACGCGCTGATCCGCGACATTACCGGTGTGAATAAGAATGTGATTGCGGTCTTGACGGCCGGCGGAAACGTGGACATGACTCAGTGGATCAACAGTGTCCCCGCGCTCGTTGACGCGTGGTACTCGGGGCAAGAGGGCGGCACGGCACTCGCGCAGATTCTCTTCGGCGATTCTAGTCCCTCGGGCAAATTGCCAGCCTCTTTTGAGCGGCGCTGGGAAGATAACGCAACCTTCCACAGCTATTACCCGCGTGAGGGCCAGAAGCAGGTCGCGTACACCGAAGGTATTTTTCTCGGCTATCGTCATTTTGATCGGTCGCCGGTAAAGCCGATGTTTCCGTTTGGCTATGGTCTCTCGTATACGAATTTTGCGTACAGCAATCTGAGCGTGTCTCCGCGGACGGCCCGCGACGCGGATTCCGTGGACGTATCCTTCGACCTCAAGAACACCGGTCAGCGTCCGGGCGCTGAAGTCGCCGAACTGTACGTTAGCGACTCGCATGCAAGCGTTCCCCGGCCGGTGAAAGAACTGAAAGGATTCGCGAAGGTCTTTTTGCAGCCCGGCGAGACCAGGAAGGTGACGCTCCGCCTAAATCGTCGATCATTCGCGTACTATGACGTGAAGACGAAGCAATGGACCGTGGAACCAGCCGATTTTTCGATCCTGGTCGGCAGGTCATCGCAGCAGATTGACCTCAAGGGAACGTTTACTTTGGCTCAGTAGGACTCTTTGCGTCCGATTCGTCATTGGGCTGAACATCATTAGCGGCTCCTACTTCCCTACTCGCCCGTGTGATGCTCAAGTTCGGTAACATTCTGCACAAGGAGGAAGCAGTGGTTTGGTGCTCCATCAGGACAGCGCTGCGAGCGTCTGCGAATGCGGTATTGCTCGCCATCGTGATTGCCCTATCGCCAGCGGCACTTCGGGCAAATCCAGTACTTCCTCACCTATTCAGCGATCACATGGTGCTACAACGCAACAAGGAGATTTCAATCTGGGGAACAGCTGATCCGGGCGAAAAACTCGCTGTGACTGTCGCGAGCAGTTCGAGGGATGTCGTTGCGGACAGCAACGGTCGCTGGAACGTCGCACTGCCCGTCATGCCTGCCGGCGGACCATTCCTGCTCACAGTACGCGGCAAGACAACGATTACACTCAAGGACGTTATGATCGGCGAAGTTTGGGTCGCCTCGGGACAGTCCAATATGACGTACGGGCTCAGCGATTCGCTCGGCGCGACGGAAGAACTGCCGCGTGCGGGCTACCCGAACGTTCGCTTTTTCACCGTTCCCAGGAACATCTCTCTGACCCCTCAACCCAACACTCTACCGGCGGCATGGGAAGTTAGCACTCCCGACACTGCGAAGGATTTCTCGGCCGTCGCCTATTTCTTCGCGCTCGAGCTCTACAAAAAGCTCGGCGTTCCGGTGGGAATTATTCTGAGTGCATGGCCTGGCTCGCAGGGCCAAGAGTGGACCGATCACGATTCCTTGGCGAATGCGGCAATCCTCCAGCCGATCCTCTCGCGCTGGAAATCTGCGCCACGGGAGGTGAAAGCGATCTCGGAGCAGCACGTCCCGTTTACTTTGGAATTCGATGATTTCGAGCTTCTGCCGACTCACGCCGGAGATGCTCCGAAGGTTTTCAGCGATTTTGACGACGGGTCATCGCAAACTTCCACAGCCGGATATTGGACTTTCGATTGGCCGGACGAGCCTGACGCCACATTTGATCTCGCAGCGCCCGGAAGGGGCGGATCAGGCTACGCGGCTCGTGTTACCGGGCATTTCGATGGCACACACTTCCCTCACTTGGAAGCTGTTTTCAGTCCGAATGCGACTCCGACTGACCTGAGCGCATATTCCGGAGTTCGATTCTGGGTGCGAGGAAGCGGCGCGTACCAATTCCAAACGCTTCAGCCCACGATTACCGATGCCGATAATTATTCCACTGCCATCATGCAAGCAAGTTCCGAATGGAAACAGGTCACGATCCACTTTGCGGACCTAAAACAAGCCGGCTGGGGTGTGTGGACCGATCTCACCCCGTCGGCGCTTACTGGTTTTCAGATCGTGGCCATGAGCGCTTTGGGTGATCCCGACCGCCCTCCATCCGGATTGTACGAAGGCATGATTACTCCGCTCGAGCGATACCGCATCCGCGGCGCCATCTGGTATCAAGGCGAAAGCAACGCTCTCAGCGCCTTTCAATATCGCACGCTGCTGCCTCGGCTAATTCTCGCCTGGAGAAAAGCGTGGGGCGAAGGCGACTTCCCTTTCTTGATTGTGCAGTTGCCGAATTATGGAGGAAGTCCCGAGCTCGGCGATTCGGCGTGGGCCGAGCTACGGGAGGCCCAACTGCTCACCGCCAAGACCGTCCCGAATACAGGAATTGCCATCACGATTGACCTGGGCGACCCGAAGAATGTTCATCCTCCAAGAAAGAAGGAGGTCGGCGAACGTCTCGCTTACTGGGCCCTCGGAACTTCGTACGACCAGAAGATTGTTTACTCCGGGCCACTTTACGAATCGATGCAGATTCAGGGAAATCAAGTCCGCATTCGATTCACTCACACGGGCTCGGGCCTCGAGGCGCATGGCGGCGGGCCACTGAAGGGGTTTTCCATCGCCGGTGCGGACCGCAAGTTTCATTGGGCTGAAGCCCGAATCGACGGCGACAGAGTTGTGGTTTCAAGTCCAGATGTACCCGCTCCCACTTCGGTCCGCTATGCATGGGCGAACAGTCCGGATTGCAATCTTCACAACAAGGACGGTTTGCCAGCGTCGCCATTCAGAACAGACGATTGGCCCGAGATTACAGCGGATCGCCGGTAGTGCATTCCCACGAATGCTTCAAGCGATACTAAAGAGATCGGAATGAATACACTCATTGACTCGGAGCGGAGGCCGCAACATGAGACGGCAGGACAATGAGTTTGAAAGGCCCACACTGAAACACCAACCACATATTTTCTTCGCCTTAGCAATCCTGACCTGCGTTGTAATCACAGCTCCCTCGTATGCGCAGCAATCAACAAACAGGCCGCAGTCTGCCGCACAGTCGACAGAAGCATGGTCGCCGATGGCGCTTGGTGAGCCACTCCTTCGCGATCCGATCTGGGTTTATAACAATTGGTCCTCATACGACGAGCTTTCCGATAATATCCCGCTCACCGAAGACCTCGCAATGAGGGAACTCAATGAGTTGGTCCGCCTCAAGCGCCTCGGCGTTCATTTCGATTACTACATGATGGATGCGTTTTGGTTTGCGCCGGACGGCGGCTATCGCACTTGGCGCAAACCGAACTGGCCCAACGGTCCGGATCGATGGATCACCGCTTGCGAGGCCAACGGAATCAAACCCGGACTCTGGTTCAGTACGAACACGCTGGTCAAAATCAATGCCGCTCCACAATGGAAGGACTCGCTAACCGCAAATGGCGGTGCGATGTCGTTCTCCGAAGGCGGATTCCTGCCCGATTTCATGGATACTCTCCAGTATTGGCATGACCGCGGCATTCGGATGTTTAAGTTCGATTTCGTTGCATTCAATGCCGCGCCGCCAGCAACTGAGAAAACCGCGAAATCAGAAGACATCGTCGCTCGCAACGAGGATGCCTTTCGCAATGCGCTGAAGACGTTTCGACGGAAGAACCCCGACGTCGTGCTGGTCGCATTCAACGGTTTTGGCGGCGATGTGGAATCCACCGCGGGCTCGTTCCAGTTCCGCAATTTGGTGGATTTGCGTTGGCTTGAGGTTTTCGATTCGATCTACTCGGGCGACCCACGGCCATCCGATGTGCCCGAAATGAATTTCTGGCGATCGATGGACATTTATAGCGACCACATGGTGCGCCGCTACGAGCAGAGCTTCGTCCCACTCGAACGCATCGATTCCACCGCCTTCATGGTGGGAAACACCGGCACCATCTATTACCGGAAGACGAATGCGTGGCAAGGAATGATGCTCTTGACCGCAGCGCGTGGCGGTTGGGTTAACACAATTCACGGCAATCTGGAATTCATCGACGACGCAAAGGCTCGCTGGTTTGCCAAAGCGCAATCGATGTATCTCCGAATGGAGTCCATGGGCCGCAGCAAAACTTTCGGCGGGATTCCGGGCGACGTGCAGCCTTACGGCTTCGGTTCTCTGGACACCGATGGGGCTCTCTATGCGGTCGTAAATCCCGCCCAGAGCGTGGAGGAACTGCGAATGCCATTGCTTTCGCGAGTGCAGAAGCCGAACGCCAACGGGCGCGTGCTTTTTCGCGATGCGGGCTTCGTGCCGGTCCTGGAGAGCGATTCGATCAGGCTCGGTCCGGGGCAATTGGCATTGGTGGGCTTTGGAAAATACGCGGATGCGACCTATGACCTCGGCGTCCAGGCTGACGTCCGAGTTCCACGATCGATCAAACGCGTCGCGGCGCATTTTTCAGCGGCGGGAGCGAACGCCATCGAAGCGAGTGTCGTGGCGCCGATCAGCGGAAATTTGCGGATCGTCATGCAGCAGCGCGGAACAGATGGACAAATCAAACGAAGTTGGGAAGGTGGCCCTCCCAATGGAACGAATATGGGGAGATTCTTCGTCATCACCGCTTCGCAAGACGGGAAGTCGGAGCCGGTTGAGATTGACTACGACAAAGTGATTTGGAGCGGACTTTCCTGGGCCGTCGGAGAGGTCGAACAGGGCGCCATTACTCCGGGCAAACCTATTCGAATTCGCTGCTCGTCGGCCGAGAAAGATATAGTTACGTTGAGTGGCAAAGTGTATGTAGTGGAATATTAGCCGCACCTGCGGATGTGGACTGTCACGCCCTGCGGACGCGGATTCCTTGCTTCAAGAATGGCGCAAGTTTCGCCTCACTCGCTTTACGGTCTGTGATCAGCAAGTCGATCCCAGAGGGCGGGCAAATCAGCGCCGTTCCGACGATGCCGATCTTGCTGTGGTCGGCGACAGCAATTTTCTGGCGTGCCTGTTTCATCATCGCTCGGTGAATAGCCGCTTGATCCGGGTAGTTGGTGGTCAGTCCGTGCGTAGGATGAACGCCATCCACGCCAATAAAGGCTCTGTCGACGAAGATTTCCCTAACCGATGCGATGGCGGTCGGCCCCACAAGAGCGAACCAGTCACCGCTCAAGAACCCTCCCGTCAGGTAGATCCTCACCTCTTTGCTGTGACTCAGCTCCATCGCAATATTCACAGCATTCGTAACAATCATGATGCCTTTACGATTTCGGAGATTTCGCGCGACCTGAGTCGTGGTCGTTCCCGCACCGATCGCGATCGTCTCGCCGTCGGACGTAAGCTCCGCGGCGGCGAGACCGATGAGTCTCTTCTCGAGCGCACGTTGCTGCTCTTGTTCCTGGAACGAAGATACGTGCCGAAAGGGCTCGTAGAGGAATTGCTCAATCGGAACGGCCCCGCCATGGGTGCGACGAAGCAGTCCCCCCTTTTCCAAGTCCGCCAGATCCCGCCGGATCGTGGAAGAAGAAATCTTGAACCGCTCGGCCAAGTCCTCGACCATCACTTTTCCGTGCCGGCGTAACTCTCGCAGAATCTCTCCTTGGCGGGTCTCTGAGATCGAATCGCGACCGATGGCTCGCAGTATGTGATTCATTCAGATTTGAAGAGGTCGGGGCGGAATGTTAACACAGAGTTAGCCGATGTACCGATTGTCCGACCGATGTGGTGAACGGCTGTCCTCGGAAATGGCGATTCATGGCCGCGCTATTGGCGGACTCGTCTCAAGGATCGGCGGACTGGCGGGAAAGGTCCCTTTTTGCTTCATATCGTTTGTGTCCTCGCCGCCGGAGAGCGGATTCTGCCAGGTGATTTCCTTATCGAGCGCCAAGAAACCTGTCGGCCGATAAACATGAAAATGCAAGGTCCCTGACTTGGGAAACGCCTTCGGAAAATCTTCCTCGACTTGTACTGGCGGGCCGACTTCTCTCAGGGTCTTCTCGCCGTACGCGACGAGCTGGTTCTCACCATCTCGTAGTTCCCATGTCGCGAGATAGCCAAGCAATGCGTAAGATGGTAGTTCGTCAGGTCGCCGTCGCTCGATTCCTGCGCGGAAGCCAATCGGGCCGTAGGGATATTCAGTCCTGTACTTCCAGTCCAGGCGGACACGAACCGGCGACGCTTCCTGTTGCCAGACCTCATAGGAAGGCCGTCGCTGGCGATTTTCGTCCACGAGTCCCATTTCGACATGGCCTTTCGTCAATCCCGGCCAAAGATTCCGATGCGAGCGGTAATCCTGGTAGCACCAGAAGAGCGCGCCGGCAATCCAATCGTGCTTTGCAAATTCCGCCAGTTGGTCGCGAATGATGCGAGAGCGTAGTTTGTCGCCTTCCCCAGAATTCGCCGCAAAGATGGATGCCGCGCCAAACTCGGACACGATGACCATCTTGTCGGGGAACGTCGCGTGAATGTGTTCGATCACTCCCGGCAGTGAGCTTGCCGGGCCGTGCCACGTTCCGAAATATTGGTTCCACATCAGGAGATCTGTGTAACGCGAGGCGCTCTTCGTCGCATCCTGAACGGCGGGCAAAAGATCATCAGCAAAAGTAAAGAGACGGTCCGGGTCCAGAGATTTCTCCCAGTCGCGCATTTGCCGAACGTATTCGATTCCTTCGGGTGAGTGGATATCACACTCGTTGCAGACGCTCCACGCGAAAATACTTGGATGGTTGAAATCCTCGTCCACCATTTCTTGGAACATCTTTTTCGCCAGCTCGCGAACTTCCGGATTGCCGAGTTGCGTGCGGTCGAATTGCCAAAGAGGAATCTCAGGAATCAGAAGGATTCCGTTGCGGTCGCAATAATCCAAAATCGCCTGAAGTTGAGGGTAGTGGACGGGGCGCATGAGCACGACGCCTAGCTTCTTCATTTCGTCGTAGTCGTGGCTCCATGTCCCGCGCGTCTCCGCTAGGCCCTCCCAGGGCGAATCTTCGTGCCGCGAGATGCCGATCAGCCGCACCGCTTCTCCGTTCAGGTACAACTTTTCGTCGCGGATCTCGACCGTACGCACGCCGAAGTGGTCATGCAGCGAATCCACTTCCTTCCCTGCCAAATCCCGCAACTCCACATCGAGATCGTAGAGGAACGGATGATCGAAGTGCCAGAGTTGTGCGGAGGGAATGCGGAATTCCATTTCGATATCCTGCGAGCCGTGATGAACCGTGACTTTGCGCTCCGCCTCGGCCACCGGGCCTGCACCGCCGCCTTCCAGACGCGCCCGCAGCGTTAGATCAGCCGGTATGGGGCGGTTCGAGGGGTTTTCAAGGAAGAGACGATCCGAGACGACTGCGTCTTGGCCCCGCACTTGGACCCGCACATGCTGGCGGCGCAAGATAAGAGAGTCATGCGCGGTAAGCCACACATCGCGAACGATGCCGCCGTAATGCCACCAGTCGTACCAGAGATTTCCAGTCGTTTTGAGACGAAGAGCGAGCCCCGGAATGCTCGTTGCGGTCGGACGATTATCAATCGCGACGGCCAGGAAACTCTTCGGCGGCAGATTTGCCGGAAGGACAAAGTAGTATGAGGTGTGCCCGCCATCGTGCGAGCCAAGCTCCACGCCATTCAGCCACACGCGAGCACGATAGAAAGTGGCCCCGAAATGTATCTCGATGTGCTTACCCTGGAACTCCGCAGGAAAATCGATCTTCTTGAAATACCAGGCGATTCCTTCGTAGTCTTCGTACTCGCCGACGTTCCATGTGCTTGGCACGTGAACCGTTTGCGTCCCGTCGGGCAGGGATTTCCACCAATCGGCCGCCCGGCCCTGCCCTTGGGGGTCCGTGCGAAACTGCCAATCACCGTTCAAACTCCTACGCGTCGCGGCAAACACAGGTTTTGAGACAATGATGCACAGGCAGAATAGCAGCGCCGAAATGTGCATCCTTGACGGAGTCCAAATACTGCAGGCATCCCTGTACCGTGATCGCACCCAGCCACGATCAGCTAGAAATTGCTTCAACATCTAGCGGACACCAAGAAGAATTTCGATCGTGAGCTGATCCAGTCGCTCGTATGGCAACTTCCGGGATGCGAGACTCAAGCGGTCAAAAGCGTGTCCGAGTAATGCGGTTGCGCCCTTCTTTGAATACTTATGCAGCGCCGGGGTATCTTCGTTCGCCTTGCTTAGTTCTTGTAGCAGAGCCTGGATTTCCCGGTCAGCGTTAAATTGCGCAGCTTTATGTTTGAGGATGAGATAGGTCCGCATGCATCCGCGCGCAAAGTCCTTCACGCCGTCGTAGTCTTCCGTGCGGTAGGCGTGGGCATCGAAGTGCCGTGG
>CAWADX010000005.1:0-450102 GCA_963781005.1 uncultured Acidobacteriota bacterium | reverse complement strand
TCCCACCCTCTCCGCCACGTACCGTGCGGTACGCGGCTCCGCCATCCTTCGCGGAGATTTCGGATGGCTGGCCCTTTAACCCGTCGCGACTTTGAGGAAGAGAATTTTACCGTCCGAAGTCCGAAGGACGTAGGAGGGTTTAGCCTCCGAAGGCCCCGGCACCAAGCAGGGTGATTTGAATCCATGCCCTTAGGACCTACCGTTGGGCTGTTGAGCCGCTAATCTTATCCAACGTTTGCTGGGCCAGCGAGCGATACGGACTGTCGATAGTTACCGCTTGGCCGAGCACGCTGCGGGCCTCCGGAATCTTGCGCATTTTCGCCAGCGTAAATCCAAGCCGGTAGAGGTTGCGGCCGTAAAGCGTGGGATTGGATTTGAGCAGCGGGTTCGCTTGTTTGAAGGCGTCCACCGCCTGCGGGTTGCGGTTCTTGTTGACGTGCACCTGCCCGAGCGCCGAGTAGGCCATCCCCTTCTGCAGCGAAACGCGTTGCTGCCACTGCTCGTCGCTCACGCCCTCGGGCTTCTTCGCCTTCGCCAGCAGATCGATCGCCCTTTGGGCATCGGCGGCGGCCTTATCCAACTCCTGCCCGCGCTCGCTCCAATAATCCGCCAAAAGCACCAGCATGCTCACGTTATCTGGGTCCGCCTCGAGCACCTTCTGCGCTACGCTGAGCATCTTCGTGTAATTCTGGGTTTGCTGGTAGACAAAGGCTGCCTCTTCTTCGGCGCGCACGCGATACGACGAATTCGGAAACGCGCTCGCGAAGCGTTCCAGCAGCGCCGCCTTCGCAGCCGGCTCGCGCGTCTGATAAGCAGCGTTGAACACTGCGTATTCCACGTAGCTCGCGTCCGCCTGCGCGTTTTCGAGATTCTCCGCCTTGGTCCGCTCCCATTCTTCGGGCGTCGTGCCCGGCGGCGGTGGCGCCGCTCTGTAGCGTGCCAGGATGGCGGAGACGCGCGCGGCGGCGTCGAACAGTTTCGCCGCGTTGCCCTGGCCTTCGGCGGCGTGCACCAAGCTGATAGCGCTCGATAGGTTGTCGGGATCGAGCGCCAGGGCTTTTTCGGCGTATTCGAACGCTTTGTCGTAGTTCTTCTGCTCCAGATAGGCGCTCGCGTAGAGCTGATCGCCCAGCAGGGCCAGATCGCCCTTGCCGAAGTCAGCCATGAACTTGTCCAGCAGAGTGATCCTTTGCGCGGCGTCTTTTTCCGCGTAGATTTCGGAAAGCGCCGCGTCTTCCGGAGTGCCCGCGGCCACCGCCACGTTCTTTCCGATTTGCGCCCTTGCCGCAACGGCCAGGGTCAAAAGCACCGCTAGACAGAATCCGATAGGCCGCATACATGCCTCCTCATCGCACCACAGAATCACTCTCTTGGACGCGAATGTTAATCGAACCCGCGAAGCCGCGCAAACATCTTTCGCCCGTTGACGATTTCCCGATTTCGATGGACCATGCTGCGTCCGTAGAGCCCGCCGGCAAGGAGGTCCGAGAACCCCGATGATCCAGCTTACGTCTTGGCAGAAGATTGAAACGGAAAACTTGAGTCGCACCATTTCACGAAAAATGATCAGCGGCGAGCATTCCACCGTCGCTCGCATCTCGCTCCTGCGCGGCGCCATCGTGCCGCGCCATTCCCATCCAGCCGAGCAGTTTTCCCTGATTCTTTCGGGAGCGCTCAAATTCAAATTTGACGACCGCGAAGTGACCGTCCGCGAGGGCGAGATGCTGTTCATCCCTGCGGAAGTTCCGCATGCCGCCGAGGCGCTCGAGGATACCGACGACCTGGACATCTTCGCTCCGCGGCGCGAGGACTGGATTCGGAAGGACGACGCCTATCTGCGCGGTTAGCGCGCATAGCAGAGGACTCCAAAATGGACCTGGGACTGAAAGGACGCGTCGCCATCGTCGCTGCTTCGAGCAAGGGACTCGGCCGCGCCGTGGCCGAAGAGCTGTCCCTCGAAGGGGCGGAAGTAGCCATCTGCGCGCGGACTTCGGCGGACTTGGAAAAAACCGCCGGGGAGATTGAAAAGTCCAGCGGCCGCGAGGTCCTCCGGCAAGCCCTGGACGTCACGCAATACGATGCGGTACGGAAATTCGTCGAAGCGGTGGAAAAGCGCTTCGGGCGAATCGACATCTGCGTCACGAACGCGGGCGGACCTCCCTCGAAGAAGTTCCTCGATATCACCGTCGAGGAATGGCGCTCGGCAGTGGACCTGACGCTGCTCAGCGCAGTTTACTTCGCCCGCGAAGTCCTGCCGCGAATGCGCGCGCGCAAGTGGGGCCGGCTTCTCACCATCACTTCCGTCTCCGTCAAACAGCCCATCGAAGGTCTCTTGCTCTCGAATTCGATTCGCGCCGCCGTCACCGGACTCGCGCGCACGTTGGCGAATGAGTTCGGGCCCGACGGCATCACCGTGAACAACGTCTGCCCGGGCTACACCATCACCGAGCGGCTCGACGAGCTGGTCGAAACGCAGGCGCGCGACGCCGGCGTGCCCCGCGAGAAAATCTATGCGCGGTTGAGCGAGCAGATCCCCCTGCGCCGCCTGGCGCGCCCGGAGGAGTTCGCCGCTCTGGTGACCTTCCTCGCCTCCGAAAGAGCGAGCTACATCAATGGCTCGAGCATCGCCGTGGACGGCGGCTGGGTGAAAAGCCTCCTCTAGCGCCGCATGCCATTTCTAACCGCAACACAAACGACAGCAACCCGGGGTTAGGTTTCTGTAGAGGCGCCTTTAAGGCGGCACTCTGAATTCAGCTGAGCGACCCGGCCACTTCGTCGAACGAGCCGTTTCCGATCCGGCCGAGCTTCCAATTGTCTTGAACTGAAGGATGGACCCCTGATCGGTCGCGTGTGTTCAAATTTGGAACAGGGTCCCATTGATACTTCAGTTTTTCCTCTTTATTCTTTTAGTACGCCCTCGCGGGGCTGTCTTGCGCCTCCCCAAATTGCGCAGGGGCATGGGACAGAACCGGATAAATGTTTTGAACGAGGATTAACAACAATGAACTGGCAAGAGAAATGGCTCGACAAGCTGGCGAAAGCGAACAAAGAGTTGTTTTTGATTTTTTCGATCGTGGGCTTCGCGGCGATCATCAATTTTCTCGTGGTGGGCCAGCGCCTGGTCTTGAGCTTCTATAATCTCCCCACCGTTTTCGCAGCTTATTGCTACGGCCGCAAGCGCGCCGTTCAAACGGCCATCGCGTCCGCTCTGATCGTGACCTGGCTGAACGTGATGAATCCGCTCGCGATTCTTGATCCGTCCCGGGCCGGGAGTCATGAGTTTCTGGCATGGACGGACCTGGTCATCTGGGCCGCCTTCCTGATGATCAATGCCTATGCCATGGGGACGCTGTACGACGCCAAGGAGAAACGGCTGAAGCAGCTTCGAGAAACTTACTTCGGCGTGCTCCAAATTTTGAGCCACTTCATCGGCAACGACAAGTACACGCAAAACCACTCTTACCGGGTATCCGTCTACGCCACGCGGATTGCGGAGCAAATGAATTTGCCGGAAGAGCAAGTGGAAGACATTCGCGCGGCCGCATTGCTCCATGACATCGGCAAGCTCGAAATCAGCCGGGATCTTCTCTACAAGGCAGCGCGACTGGAGTCGTCGGAGATAGAGGAAATCCGCACTCATCTGCCGAAGGGGATTAATATGCTTCGTCCCGTCGGCGGCACGCTGGGAAGAATTCTGCCGATTATCCTGAGCCATCACGACAAATTCGACGGCACCGGCTACACGTCGATCAAGGGCGAGAACATCCCCCTCGAGGCGCGAATTATCAGCGTTGCGGACGTCTACGATGCGTTGACGAGCGACCGGCCCTACCGCAAGGCGATGACGCCTTTCGAGGCCCGCGACTCGATGGTGAAGGGCGCGGGGGCGGACTTCGATCCCCACGTGATTGCGGCGTTCGAAACAGCGTTCAATATGCACCTGTTGGAAGTGCCTGAGGTTTTGGTTTAATAGGTTGCAGAAATAACTCTGGTGTTGTGATCTCGCAGTGCTTTAACGAAGTGCGCTGAAGATGACCAACGACTCGAACCGACTCGAACCGGAAACCACCGATCATCAGGGAATCCGGCAAAGCCTTCGCCACCTGGACCGCAGCACTTCCTGGTTCTGGTGGAATACCATCGTGGTGATCGTTCTGGTCTTGGCCGCGTTGGCCGTGGTTTCTTTCCCAGGGCTGTTGGGGGGGGACGATATTGCTCTTCCGCACCAACTGGACGTAACCTTGCGCGCATTGCTCGCCCTGATGTTGATCTCGAATGCTTATACGCTCTACCACCAGCGCCACCTCAAGCTCTTTCGACATCGCCTCGCCGAACAGATGCAAGTCGCCGTAAAGCAACAAATACGCGCCGACAAATTCTACAGCTTGGCTATCCTCGATCCCCTCACCGGCTTGTACAACCGCCGGTTCGGCGAAGAACGTCTCCAGGAAGAGATGTCGCGAGCCGAAAGGAATGGCGATGCCCTGGCTGTCATCGTCTTGGACCTCGATAACTTCAAAGAGATCAACGACGAGTTTGGGCACGCCGCCGGCGACTTGGTCCTAAAGGAGTTTTCTCGCCGCCTGAAGAGAGGCATTCGTGCGTGCGATGTCCCGGTACGCATTGGGGGCGATGAGTTCCTCGTCGTCCTGCCGGAGTGCCCGAGAGAGAACGTGCATATAATCCTGTCTCGTCTCGGACCGTTCCAAGTCATCGTGAATCACCGGAAAGTCTCCGTTTCCTTCTCTCGAGGACGCGCGCAGTACCAGGTAGGCGACACGCTCCAAACGCTTGTCGAAAGAGCCGACGAGGTTCTGTACGCTGAGAAGGCGGCCCGCGCCATCACTTCAGCTTGACCGTCGGGCAACTGGGAATTGGCCGGCGGGTTACTTCGCAACCTTCGCTCTCTGCCTCCCGCAGTGCGTAGCGCCAAGAATGGCGCGAATGTAAAACCCCTTCTCGGCTCCTGATTGCAGCAGAATACACCCGCTTATGGGTGTTCCCGTTGCAGTGGCCTTCCTCAGCCTTGCATGGGCACGAACCCCTGAGGCAGCAGCTCTCCAGGAGCAATCTCGTCTAGATAGCACCAAACCCAGCTTTCTCCCGGTTCGATCGAGCGTATGAGCGGGTGCTTGGTGTGATGAAAGTGTTTTGTTGCGTGTTTGTTTTTCGATGAATCGCAACAGCCCACGTGCCCGCACTCCAGGCAGAGACGCAGGTGGACCCACGTGTCGCCTGTTTTCGCGCAGTCTTCGCAAACATGTTTATCGGTTCGGGTCACTTTGATCTGGTCGAGATGCGTACATTCGGTTGCCATCGAGCAGCTCCTTACGCTGATTTGGCGGAAGTACAATTTCCCATACAATTTGGCTTGGCAGGAAAGCTGAATCGTCCTCTCCAGTTGTTCCTGACTTACACGCCCATCTTTCTCGCTTAGGCCTCATTGTCGGGACTTCTGTGCGGACCCGCCTGAGCCTTGGCCCTCAGCCATTCGAATACCGCCCACGTCGCCTCAAGGTCTTCCTGGTTATACTCCAGTATGCCGTCCATGAGTTGTTGCCGCTTCGCCTCGTCCCTGGTTTCTGTGGCCTCGATGAACGTTGCCATCGCCCATTGACCGCCATACTTGGCCCGCTTTCGCTTATATCCCACATACTGCTCGATCACTTTCAGACCGAAACTTGGCACCGGCAAAACGATGGAATCTCGTACGATTGTCAGGAGGTCCATCAGATTTGCTTTCACAAGTGCGGCCACGCCATCCATATCGCCGTATCTTTCGATGTATTTACACACGTAAGTTTTCTCGTAGGCTGCCCAATGAACGAATGGAATCTGGCCGTAGATTGTAAATATCTTCCTGGCATTCTCCAGCGCCGTCAGCCAGCCTTCCTTGTCACCGCTCTCTCCAAAACCCGACACGGCAGGCATGAAATCGCTTGGCTTTTGCCCGAACACCTGCATTCCCCACAAGTAGATTTTGTCTATCTCGTCCAGGTGCGGAGGCATTCCCTCCAGATCCAACATCACGTAGTTGGCGAACTGGGGGATGGCAGGGAGGGCCAGAATTCTTTCTTCCTGCTTTTCCATGGCCGCAGCGCAATCGATAATCCGTTCGGCCGTCTTTCCGACTCTCTGTTCGCGAGACCCGACCAGGTGTGTGAATTCGCTGAGGCTGCTTGCATCGAATCTGGCCAAGAGTTCCGTTCGAGTGCGAATGCCCGCCGAGTTGAGTTTTCGGGCGAGGCTCTGGTCAACATCGGGCAACAGTGCTACATCGCCATTGTTTTCCGCTCTGTTCCAACAACGCTCGTTGAAGCCGCACGGACTGCACTTTGTCCAACCGACTGGCTCATACGCCTCTTCCTTTAGCTGCTTGATTGCCAGGAGCCGCTCCAGCTCAGCCAGCGCCCGGACGCCGCCGTCATACGGGACGATGGCGATTTCGCCCCTGCCGCTGTGCACCTGCAAAGCCTTCGGGCTGGTTCCGCAGCTTCTTTCGAACAGCCATCCATAGAGTTGGACCTGCAGCAGGATTTCCGGGTGGCTTCGCTCGTCGATGCGGCGTGCCATCTTGGAATCCCGAATCAGGTAACCATCGCCGTCGAAAATCAGGAAATCAGGCATTCCGACAATCTCAACGTCCGTGCCCGCTATATTGGTTTGCACGAGAAATGCAGGCTGATACACCACGGTCGCCTTGTTGGCGATAGCTTCAGATGTTTTTCTGAACCGTTCATTCAAAGGCAGAGCGCTCAGATCGGTGTACGCCCCAAGCGTGGCGAGATGATTCCTCTCATGCCGAAGCCCGAGCCTGTGCAGGACGTCATCGAAAACACTGGGTGCCGCTTCCTCCTGGCCCTTGTGCCTTAGAAAAACAAGCAGGTCGCAACGGGTGGGACGGTAGTGGGTTATGAAGTCCGACGCGATTAGACGCATCGTGGTCTCCCAATCGAGTACACGCACCCGGATACCGTTTTGTGCTGCTTGGGATTCAGTTGGGGAAGTAGCCTTCCTTGGCTCGGATGCGACAGTCCTTCAGCCCTTTCACCATCAGGCTGACTTTGCGCCACTTTCCGGCAGGACCCAAGGGCGGCTGATAGGCGATCATGTACAGGTGCTGGAGGCCCTGAGAGATTTCCCGGAAGACCGGCTCGATGTCGTCGGGGTTCTTGACCTGATAGGCGGCGCCACCGGTGGCCTCGCTCAAATCGTCGAGGAGTTTCTTTAGTTTTTGGGAGTGCGTCGCTTCTCCCTCGGCGATCGCATACAGGGGAACGCCGGCCTTCTTCGCGCGGGCGACAGCCGCACTTGCGTTCAAAGCGCTCGCGTTGTCGTCGCCGTCGGTGAACACCACGAGAGCCTTCTTACCGCTCCGCGTCGATACATCCTGCGCCACCTCGGAAAGCGCATCGAACAACGCCGTCGAGCCTTCGGCGCGCGTTCGCAATACGGCGCGCTTGGCGGCGCTCTTGTCCGTAGTGAATTCCTGGCGGACCACCAAGCGCTGATCGAAAGTGTAGATGGCCACCGAATCCTGCGGGCTGAGAGCGTCGAGCAGTTTCACGATCGAGTTCTTCACCCGGGGAAGCGCCTCGGCCATGCTCCCAGTCGTGTCGAGAAGAATGGCGCAGGAGAGACTTTCGGTGGTGGCTTCGAAGTTTGTGATCTTCTGGGGCTTTCCATCTTCAAGAATCTGGAAACTGTCGAGGCTTAGACCATCGACGTAGCGGCCCTTGTGGTCGTAGATGGTCGCATAGACCTCGACCAGGCGGGCGTCAACCTTTATTACACCGGCGGACTGTTGCCGGCTTGCCGAAAACACGTGCGGCACCATCGACAAGATGCAACAGCAGGAGATCGAGACAATAGCTTTCATTGTTCGAGCGCCCGTTTCAGATCGTCCGGCGTGATGGATGCATAAGCGGCCAACAACGACCGCCAATCCCGGAAGTCGGCCATTTGTGCCGCGCGGAAGGCTTTAGCGGCTAGCACTTCGGCCACATTGGCGAGAACTGGTGGCTCCACTCCCAGGCGATCGGCCTGGAAGACGAGGAAGAGCTTAAACTCCGCCGAGCGTTCGGCAATTTCGGCGGGGAACATGTGTTCGTATTCCTCGTAGGGAGCGTCCAGATGCAAATGCGGATGGCCGCAACCGAAAGCGTGGTAGCTGATGGCCCCGAGCATGGGCAGGCGCGAACCTTCGTTATCGGCGATGACGGAGCGCAGCGCGGCCGTGACCGGCGAGGACCAGGGATCGGTCTTATAACGATCGAGATACGTGCCGCCCAGCGCGAATAGATCCGGGAGTGTGATCGCGTCCCAGACCTTGCCCCAATTCCTCGACGCAATGCCATCCAGAAGGTCAGCGCGCCGGGCCAGTGACACCAGGCCCACCGTCTCTTCACTCAATGCGTGAAGCTCCTCGGGACGACGGGCGGACTCGAAGATCCACTCGCGGGCGACCGCGATGCGAAGGCTCACAAGTCGCTGGTCGGATTCCTCAAGCTGATCCCAGGTGGCGCCGCGAATGGCCGCGATCTGCGCGGCGATTGCCCCGGTTGCGTGAGGGCTGCTGCCTTTCCATCCAACGCCGGCTGCAGCGCCGCCGGCTAGCCCGAATTGGGCGAAACCACCGGCAAAGTAACTGCCCGCTCCTTGGCTATCCGGAAAAAACTGCGATTCCAGGATCGTTTGCGTATGAGAGTTTCCTGAGACAAAGTCAAAGTAGCGGTGCTTGCGGAGCAACAGAGGGTCCTCGGAAACCACCAGGTCGGAGGGACGCAGGAAGTAGGCATATATTGGACCGGCGAGCCCGGCGGTGACCCCTGGCTCAAGTTCCGCCAGCAATTTCTGGGAAAGCCTCTCGATTTCCTTGGGGTTGGCTTTGTCTTTGGCGGCCTTCTGACTTAACTGGCCTACAAGATTGTGAACCGCCGCGGGGTCGTAACGAAGGATATTCTGCTTCACCTGGCCGGTGACCCCCGTTCCTTTCGGTAACTCCACGAAAGGAAGGCCGGCCGCACCCTTCTCGATTGCCGCAAGCTCGCTCGCGCCCGACCCTGTGGCGGCGAGTTTTGCCGCGCCGTCGTAAATGGAAAACAGCGCGTCCAGGCTCGGCACCTTCTGCGCGTCCAAGACGCCTTGAAACTCTATGGTCCTTCGACTTGCGGGTTGGGCGTAGGACCCGAGCAGGCAGGAGCGGATTTCCTCATCCGGAGAAGCTGTCTTTTCCGCTGGCCTACAGTAGCCGAGGATGGCGCGGACGGAACCGAGCGATGCTGCTGTGTAAGCAGCACCGCCGTCGGCGGAGGCGAAATGGTCGCAGACGTAACGGAAGAGCTTTGTCGCCTCGCCATCCTGCACGGCCTGGCGACGCTTGAGAAGGCAGATCCACTCGATCAATGCATGCAACTGGCCGAGCTCAAGGTTCGCATCGAGCGGAGAGTGAGACTTGATGCGATCGACTGCCGCGAAGAACTGGCGGAAGTCGGACGCCCCGAGTGCGGTCAGATCGGTGAAATAGGCGTACGACTCCGAGGAATCGTCGTAACGCTGGGCGAGCAGCAAGGCGGATTCCTCATCGAGCGGCTCGGTGCGGTGAACGTGGACCCGCGATACGGCGAGGAAATTATCGAGCTCGGTGTGATGGGCTCCATTGTCGTTGTCGCGCGTTTGAGCCAGGCGCAGCAGAATTTCATCTTCCACGGCCGGCGCTGCCGCCTTGGACAGCTTCTTGAGCAACTTCGCCGTCTGCGTTTCGCTGAAGGAATGGGCCTTGGCTATCCTCCAGACCTCGGCTGAGCCCGGGAAATCGACGTGGCCTTGGCCGTCGAGCGGCACCGAGCGCAGGACGTCCGTGAACGCTGAGTCCGGAATCATGACGGAGCGCCGACGCATCGCTCGGGAGGCCGCGAAGGCCTTGTAGAATTGCGCGGTGCGGGAGAGGTTGGCGGTGAAAAACGCCTGATGCGAGCGGTCGAGCTGAGACATGGTGAAGAAGAATGCGAGCAGTTGACCGCCCTCGCGTTCGAGCAGTGCGCGGAAGAACCCGCCAGGCTGAGCCGGACTGACGCCCGCGAGACTCTCCCAGATCGGTTCGGCGCTCGGTCCTCCGGGGACGGCCGCATGCGTGCCTTGCAGAGCAAAGGCGGGCCCGAAGAGATACAACAGATCGGCGTAACGGTCGTAGAGGGTCTTCAAGTTCACCGCAGACAGCAAATCGGAAACCGTCTTCCTGTCGAGCGAGCTGATGCCGACGTACAGGCGAGCCATCTTCGGCATTCGCAGCACAGCGGTGGCGAACCCACCCGGCTCGTCGTCCTTGGCATAGAATGATTCTCGCCACAGTGTTTCGCTGGGGTAGACCAGGGCCCATTCGTCAGGGATTTCAAACGCGTACGGCTGGCCGGCCCTGAGGGCCTCTTGCATGCCGACTTCATCGAGGGCCAGAGCGGAGACGGTATCCTGCTTCTTGGCCTGGGCTGTTTGCTCCCCGCGATCCAGCTCCACCTGGCCTTTCGAGGTGCGCAGTTTGATGCCGAGAAGGCCCAGGACTTTCTCAGTGTCGCGGCGGGCATCCTTCCCATCGAGCGCGAGCGTAATGACGGAGCCTTTGCCGTCGCGCTTTCCCAAAGCCTCGAGAGCCGCGATTCGTTGAAAATGTTCCCGGATCCCCTCAATGTATTGCTTGCTGCCCGGCGCCCCAAAATCGATTTGATCGATCAGAGTTCGACAGTATTCGGCGAAGAATCTTTCCGGCGGAACGCGCTCTTTCGCATGAGCGGCGTAGGCCAGGGCGTCCAGGCCGCCGGGAACCATCGTGCCCTTGTCCGGTCGTTCCTCCAAACCGAGCAGGCCGCGAAACTCGGGACGACCGGCCGATTCGAGCAGGGCGGCGAATGACTGGGCTTGCTTGAAATCGCCATCGCGCACGGATACGGCGAATCCGCGCTCGAGCGCTCGAAGCCGCTCCGGCGAGGATGCGCCGAGCGATTCCGCCAGCCGGGCATAACCCTCCGCGGCCGAGCCGACGTAAGTGTCCTTCATAGCCGCTAAGCGTGAAAGAAGAGCAATGTCCGGCACAACCGCTGCGCCCTTTTCGAGCGCGTCGCGAGCGCTGTACAACCGGCCCTGCTTCTCCAGGGCGTCCGCCTTCGCAATGTAAAGGTCGGCGAACTTGGGCGCCACTGCAAGACCCGTCTCGGCCGCCTGCTCGGCCGCCCGAGCGTCGCCGGATTCGAGCAGTAGGCGGGCGATCCGGTCGCGCGCGCGCTCGGAATTCGGTTGTACTTCGAGTACCCGCCTCCAGGCCGCGAGCGCTTCATTGGTCCGGTGTAAATCGTCAAGATGATCGGCGAATTCCGCGCGAAGGCTGGGGTCGGGCGGGAGATTAGCGATTACGCTGCCAGCCAGTTCCATGGCTTTGGCATCTTGTTTCGCCGCAAGGTACAGGCGGACGAGCGACGCGGCTTCCGGAATGTGAGCGCCGCCCAAAGCAAGCCCGTGTTCGAAGGAATCCATCGCCAGCGAGGAATTCTGCAGCCGCTCGGCCGCCCCCGCCTTGAGGAACCACAGATCCTGGCGCGTGGCATCGGCGCGCAGTGCTTCGTCCAGGTACGGGAGCGCGCCCTTGTCATCCTTGCGCGCGATGCGGATGCGGGCAAAATCATCGGCTACTTGCGGCGTGCGCGTATTTAGATCGGCCGCGCGCTCCAGTGCCGCTTCCGCTCTGCCGAAATCGGAGCCAAGCGTCAGAGCGTGGCCCAGAGCGGCGTAAGCGGTCCCGTCCAGCGGACGAATTTCAACCAGGGAAGCACGGACGCTTGCAGCCGTGGCGTAGTCCTTGAACTTCTCGTAGAAGACAGCCGCCGTGACCAGCGCCCCCGCATCTCGGGGATTCGCTTCCAGGGCGGCTTGAAGGTCGTCGCGAATACGCTGGGCATCGGCCGGAGTAATGGGCTCCCGATTCACCGCGGCGGTGGCATCAGCGATTTTGGCCTGCATCGCGGAGTAGCGCTCGATCGAAGGCAGGGATGCGCCGGCGGAGGCGGCTATATCGGGCGCTTCCAGAAGTACGCCGCCGATAGGATCCGAGAGAATCGAGCGAAAGACGATGAACCCCGAGGATGGCGCGGCAGGCCTCCAGTCGATCTGGACGAAGGGCCATGAAGATTCGTTGAACTCGAGAGAAAAATCGCTCAACGCCCCGTGAACGATGGTGCCCCCGGTGGACCGGAAGAGAGAAAGCCAGGCATCGCTTCCACCGGCAGGCGCGAACCAACTCACCTGCAAATGCTGGCTGCCGAAGGCCCGCAGCAGAACGGCCGAAGCGTACTCAATGGCCGAAGGATCGAGCGCCGGAAATTCCCCGATCAAGAGCACACGCGACCAATCCGCCCCCAATTGCGGCGCCCCTGCCGAAAGAGTGTCCAGGGCCGCCGAGGGAGAAACAGACTCGGATGGATCAGCGGCGGGCTGCACTTGGGTGAGAGCGCTCTTGAGGAGAGCGCGGCTGGAAAAAGGACCGGCAACCCCTAGCGAACCATTCCGAACCAACGCCAGCCGCAGCGGTCGTCCGTGCAAGGAGGTATGAAGGGCCAGTAGGTCCTTCTTGACGCTGTCCAGCTCCGCCGGACTCAGCGTGTCCATCAGTAGGACGACGGTCACCGAGGCGGACGGCTTTACGGGCGTGACGATCGGATCGGCTTTCCCCGTATACGTCTGGACCGAAAGCAATCCTGGCGCTCCGCCAGGGGCCGGGTGCAAAAGAACCGACGTGCCTGTCGCCACGCGACACACCGGCAGTAGGAGGATCGAGACAATCCCTGTCCGCAGCAGGGAGATCAATCTTTTCCTCTGAACCATCGCTCCCCCACCAACCGCTTGAGCTTCACGTTAGCACAATGCCAGCCTGGTGTCTCAAAACTACTGTCCTCGACTCTCTGGATGGGAGCAGCACACGCTGCGACCGTGATGGCGTAAGCTGCTGACGAATTAAGGTTTCAAATACTACTTAACTATTGAAGTGATACGATGTGATATGACGTGGCAGACCGAGTTGACTGTCGCGAGTCACTCAAATCCATGTAACTAGGTGACGCGAGCCGGAGGATTAAGGTGAAGTGCTTCTTCCGCCGTTCAGCGTCTTTCTTCACGTGAGGAGCCGGTAAGACACATGCTCAGCCTGTGACACCGAGTCCTCCACTTGAACTTTCCAACCTACGGGTTTAGCATCTGCGCAAGACTCGTTGAGCGACCACCCCAAAGGGTGTTCGCGTGGCTCGCGGAGGACTAATGCCTGCCCGCAACGCGGCTGCTTTTGCATTTGATATTGTTTTCGGGGTTGGGATTGCCCTCGTCGTTTACGCGTTGCTTCGGAGCAGTCTGCGGAAGCTTCTCGACAATGTGATTGGCCTGCCCGAAGGCACCGAATTCTATCTTCGCTCCCTGGTGCTGATTCTCCTCTCGCTGGCCTTGAACAAAGTAATAACCGGCGTTCATATGAAACCAGAAGCTCATTTCATGGAGTATGTGTGGGCGGTCGCTTCGGATATCTCCGGAGTATTTGAGAATCTCTTTGTCGCCCTCCTCGTTTACCTTGGTTTGATCACGATTCTAATCGTGGTTTTGAGATCGAAAAATGGGAAATGAAGAATTTTTGGTTGCTTCATATTTTCTCGTTGCCCTGATCTGTCTATGCCTCGGCCTGGCTACATACCTGTGGCTGCGCCATCCTGCCGAGCAGATTTTGGGTGCTCTCCACCGGAAAGATTGGGGAAACATCCTGAAGAAATCCTTCCCTGTCAGCACCATTCTTCTGGCGCTCTCAGGGTTCATGTCTGTCAGTTACTACGGCTGTTCAGGCCGTAGCTACAACGATATCGTTTCTGACCGTGAATACATCACTTCTGTGAATCAACAGCAGGTTGCGGAGACCCTTTATTCTGTTGCCCTTGCCGTTTTCGTCTGGGCAGTGATTATTTTCGTGAGCCTTCAAACAATCCGTCGCGAGCAGCTGAAAGCGGAAGGTCGTGGCAAGGACTAAGGCATACCGTGAATAGCTCTCCTCCGTCATTTTGCTTGAGGACTACGGGATTTGTCTGGGCCACACAACCTTGTGCCGAATCCCATTCCCCTCGGAATTATCCTTCCAGAACTTTTCTAATCAGGCGTAGCGGCACGGCACGCCGTGCCCAGCGTTCACTTTCGACCCAGGGTGTCCCACCTAGCGACACTGGCATCCCAGAAGCGGGCATCCTCGCCTGAAAGCGCTCTCACTTCCTAGGCTAAGTCGCTTGCGGGCCTATACTTTGCCGCGCTTGCTAGTGGCACCGAAGTTGCCTAAATTGCGTCTGACAATGGGTGCGGAGGTGTGACGATGGAAACGCTCTGGCAGGACGTGCGCTACGGCATCCGCATGTTGGCGAAGAGCCCGGGGTTCACGGCGGTGGCAGTGCTGACGTTGGCGCTCAGCATCGGCGCGAACACCGCATTTTTTTCGGTCGTCAACGCGGTGTTGCTGCGGCCATTGCCATTTGGGCACGCCGACCGCATCGTCTCGATTTACGAGACGCTGCCGAGTTTCAGCTTCAATCTCCCAATGAACGCCCCTGACTTCCATGCGTTTTCAGACCGCCAGCGCAGTTTCGAGATGCTTGCGATCTACAGCGACCGCCACTGCGACCTCTCCGGCGCTGGCACGCCGGAACGAATCCAGGGGGCACGCGCCTCGGCCACGCTTTTTCCGCTTCTGGGCGTTTCGCCAATCCTGGGCCGCACGTACACCGCTGACGAGGACCAACCCGGCCACGCTGTCGTGGTGCTGAGCTATGGACTGTGGCGCCGGCGATACGGTAAAGATCCGAACATCGTTGGCCGGAGCATTTCGCTCGACCGTCAGCCTTACACCGTGATTGGCGTGATGCCCAAGGATTTTCAATTCCCGCTGCGTGGAAGCACGTGGAACCACGATCCCGCGGACCTGTGGGTTCCCATGGCCTTCACGCCGTATGAGATGCAGGCTTGGGGAAATATGTACAACCACGACGTTCTCGGACGCTTGAAGCCGGGCGTAATGGTCGCACAGGCGCGCAATGACGCGGCCGCGACGATCGCGGAAGTCGAGAAGCTCTATCCGCCCGATCAAGCTTACGGAAATGGCCGGCATATCGGTTCGGTGGTCTTTCCATTTCACCAGGAAGTCGTCGGCGAAATTCGCACCCCGCTCCTCGTTCTGCTCGTTGCTGTCGGGCTCGTCTTGCTGATTGCCTGCGTGAACACCGCAAACCTAATTCTTGCCCGGGCGTCTGTTCGGCAAAAGGAAGTCGCGATTCGCGCGGCGCTTGGCGCGGGACGCGGACGGCTGATACGGCAGATGCTTTCGGAAAGCCTGCTGCTCGGCATTGTCTCGGGGGCCGCGGGACTTTTCATCGCCTACTGGGGAAAGGACGTGCTCGTCTCGCTCGCACCGGCCGAACTTCCACGGATCCATGAAGTCGTCATCGATGGCCGTGTGCTCGCGTTCTCGATTCTGCTTTCGCTTCTGACCGCAATCGTCTTCGGCATCATCCCCGGAATCGAAGCTTCCCGAACCGATCCTCACGAAGCGTTGAAGGAAGGCGGACGGGGAACCACACCGGCTCGCGCACGCCGAAGCATCCAAAGAGCGTTAATTGTCTCGCAGACGGCGCTCGCCGTAATGCTCCTCATCGGCGCGGGGCTATTGCTTCGAAGCTTCGCGCGGCTGCTCCGAACCGATCCGGGCTTCCGTCCGCAGCATGTGTTAACGATGACCATTCCCCTTCCACTACGCGCCTATTCACGCGCCGACGAAATCCGCAATTTCTATCAGGAACTGCTGCGCCGCGCGGCCGCGCTCCCCGGAGTGATGTCAGTCGGTGCTTCCACCGACCTTCCGCTCGATGCGCAGGAGCACGAAGGGGTGGAGATCGAAGGGCGTGATGTCGCTTCGAGCCCGCTGCCGAACGTTACGCAGAGCTGGATCGTGGGCGATTACTTTGCGGCCATGGGAATCACGCTGAAGCGCGGCCGGGCCTTCACTCCCGAAGACAGGCTCGGTGCGCCCGAAGTCGCTATCATCAGCGAATCGGCGGCGCGAACCTACTGGCCGAACGCAGACCCGCTCGGCAAGAGGATGCGCATCTTCGGAGGATGGCGCAAAGTGGTGGGAATTGTGAATGACGTGAAGGATTCCTCGATCCAGAGTCAAGCGGCGCCTCACTCCTACACGCCGTATTTTGCGGTTTCCGATGGCCTGCTTGAAATGCCGACCTTCGACGAACTTCGCACCTTACACCTCGCGGCGCGCACCCAGGGCGATCCCTCCACCGTGGCCTCAGCGGTGCGCGGCGAAATCGCATCGCTCGACCCTGAACTCGCCGTCGCAGATGTAAAAACGATGGATGCGGAAATCCATCAATCGCTCGCGCCCCAGCGGTTCAATCTGTTCTTGCTTGGACTTTTCGCGGCCCTGGCGATATTTCTGGCGGCGGTGGGCGTTTATGGTGTGCTCTCCTATTCCGTGACGCAGCGGACCCACGAAATTGGTGTTCGCATGGCCCTTGGCGCGCAGCCGGCATGGGTGCTGGCGATGACGCTTCGCGAAGGGATGAAGTGGACGCTTGCCGGTGCCGCAATTGGACTGGTGGCGGCGCTTGCGCTTACCCGGCTCATGGCCAGCCTGCTCTATGGCGTGACGCCGCACGACCCCCTGACCTTCCTGGGCGTGACCTTGCTGATGTGCGGAGTCGCGTTCGCGGCCTGTTACATCCCGGCGCGCCGGGCCATGCGCGTCGATCCCATGGTTGCCCTGCGCTACGAGTGATAGTTCCCGCCTTCATGCTTAGTTTCCGCTGATGTCAATCGCCTTTGCCCGCCACCTCTGAGCCCCGCCGCCGCTTAAGACCGGTGTACAATGCCCTCCGCTTTCGCGGGAAAGGAGCGCTGATGGCCCGTCGCAATGCAATCATCCGCCACAAATGGATACCCTTCGGCATGCTGTATGCGCTCTTCATTGGATTAGGAGTGGCCTCTGCTTCGCAGTCAGCCCCGCAGCAGGGGCCCTGCGCACAAATCATCGCGGCCTGCCAGGACGCAGGTTTTGTTCAAGGCGGCGCAAGAACGGGGAACGGACTCCAGGTAGATTGCATTGAGCCCATCATGCAAGGGAAAGCCGCGGAGTATCAGGCCAGCAAGCCTTTGCCGGTGGTCGATCCGCAACTTGTGGCGGCTTGCAAAGCGAAAAATCCTAAATTTGGGCAACCCGCAGTGCCACCATCGAAATTGTCATCGGAATCGCCGTCTGAAGCGCCCTCTGGAGCAAATGACCAGCCCCCGCCAGCCGCGCCCGTCCCGGACATGCCCGCGCCGGAGCGCTCCCCTTCGTCCGCGCGCCCGAACATTGTCTTCATTCTCACCGACGATCTGGCCTTGAACCTGGTGCAGTACATGCCGCACGTCATCAAAATGCAGAAGGATGGCGTCACCTTCGCCAACTACTTCGTCACTGATTCGCTGTGCTGCCCCTCGCGCTCCTCCATCTTCACCGGACGCTACCCGCACGATACTGGCGTCTTCAAGAACACGGGCATCGACGGCGGCTACCAGGTGTTTCACGCGCGCGGCAACGAGCAGACCACCTTCGCGATCGCGCTTTCAGCCGCCGGCTATCGCACCGCGTTCATGGGCAAGTACTTGAACGGTTACGAACCCAGGCAGGACCCCATCCCGCCCGGTTGGGCGCACTGGGTAGTCGCCGGGAACGGCTACCCTGAGTTTCGTTACGTCTTCAACCAGGATGGCCAGCTCGTCCAACACGGCATGAAGCCCGACGACTACCTCACGGACGTCGTCGCCGGTCTCGGCGTGCAGTTCGTCAAGCAGAAAACCGGCGCGCCCTTCTTCATCGAAATTGCCACCTTCGCGCCCCACGCGCCCTATACGCCCGCCCCGCGCGACGCCAACGCCTTTCCGGGCTTGCCCGCTCCTCGAACGCCGGCCTACGACGCCCCGCATGACGCCAACGCTCCCCACTGGCTGCAGACGCATCCCGCGCTCACCGAAGCCGACATGGCCATGATTGACCGCGATTTCCGCAAGCGCGCCCAATCCGTCCTCGCCGTGGACAAAATGATCGGCGAACTCCAAGCCGCCATCGCTGCCATCGGCCAGGAGAAAAACACTTATTTCATTTTCAGCTCCGACAATGGGTATCACATGGGCGAATTCCGTCTGATGCCGGGAAAAATGACGGCCTACGATACGGACATCCACGTCCCGCTCATCATCACCGGCCCCGGAGTTCCCGCGGGCGTCACCGTCCAGGAAGTCGTCGAAAATACTGATCTCTTCCCCACCTTCGCCGATCTCGCCGGTGCCGCCACGCCCGCGAACGTGGACGGCATCAGCCTCGTGCCGTTCTTGCGCGCGCAAAACGTCGAGGCATGGCGGACCTTTACGCTGGTCGAACACCACGGCCCCGTGCGCGACGTCGTTGACCCCGACATGCCTGGTATCCGCAGCGGAAACCCCACCACCTACGAAGCCATCCGCTCGCGCGCCGCGCTGTACGTCGAGTATGCCAACGGAGAAAGGGAGTACCACGACCTCGCCACCGATCCGGACGAGTTGCGCAATACCTTCGCGTCCCTCTCCGCTGAACAAAAGGCCTACCTCCACGCCACCGTCGTGGCCATGGCCAACTGCCACGACGCCAAGGCCTGCTGGGCCGCTCAGCGCGCCGCCCCCATCACGCCGCGAAGATGATCAGGCGCAACCCTTGCAACCTGTTCTTCGGTGGGAGCCCTGCATTCATGCGGGGGAAGCTTCGGTGGGAGGCCCCTGCTTCAGCAGGGGAGAGCTGGACTTTAGTCCAGCGGAAGAGACTTCCAGAAAGGGATCTGTAACCCCTTCTGTAAGGCATCGATTCTGCGCCAGCGATTCCTGTTCTTCACGCCGTGTCAAAGGCACATGGTTCCGAGACAGGAAGCCACTTGTCCGACTAGCGCGTTAATCAGGCATGTGACCGACCGCTACAACCTGTACTCCGCTCGGAGCGAACAATCTCCGACAACTTTGTGCCTGGACAAACTGTAAATCCCAACAATCGCGGAGTACCCCCGCCATTTACGAAAGTCAAATCCAGGGCCAAGTGTCGACGCACGTAGGTCCCGAATCGTCTCTTTAGGGAACATTCAGGCTTACCACATCCACGGGAAATGGCGGAGCCGGGTACGGCGAGGTTGCGAGGGCAGAGAGGCTGCCGTTGGAAGAATCAATCGCGAAGCCAAGAATCATGCTACCTGCAAGGGTGTTAGTTTGCACGGTCGCATAAAGGAATTTCCCCGAGGGATCCACGGCGAGGCTGTTGATGGAAGACGGCGTACTAAATGGAGATCCCATGATCGCCGCCAAGGCCCCGGTGCCTGCGTCGATGCTAAAGACTTCGATCGCGTTGTTGAGGCCGCCGCCGATCGAGTAGAGAAATTTTCCCGATGGGTCAGTAGCAGGAGCGAAGGGCCGGTCGGTCGTATCGAAGGGCGAACCCGGAATATTGGATAGAGCGCCCGTCGAGCTATTGACGCGAAACCCTGCTATGCCGCCCGAAGCCAACGGTGCGTACAGAAAATTTCCGTTGCTTTCCATGATTAGACTAACCGGTTGGCCGTTCGCCGGGACAACGAATGGCGAGCCGGACACTTGCAAAAGAGGGCTACCGGCTCCAATTAGAAATGCGAAGACGTGGCCACCGGTAAGATCGTTCACAAATATGAATTTGTCGTTAGGGTCTGCAACCACGTCTCTCACGTCGGCGGTTTCCGCAGTAGTTGAAATTAAAGTTAATTCCCCTGTGCTGCCAGCAACACCCAGTTGATAAATGGCCCCTGGAGCTGCTCCAACTGCATAAAGAAACTTGCCACTGGAATCGATGGCGATGGACTCAAAGGCCCCAAGAAAGGGATAAGGTGATTCGGGAATTTCTGCCAATGCAATGCCTGTACCATTCATTGAATAGACATGAATGCTTGTGCCGCACTTGTCTATCACAAATGCGAATTTGTTTGAGGGAGCAACTGCGATGGAAGGAATGGTTCCTAGACTATTGCAAGCGATTCCGCCCGAGGCAGTTGGGGTCCCGAGCTGTCCGGTGCTGCTATTTATCGTGGCGAAGAAAAGGCCGTTATCGATAAGTGAGAATTCCCAGAGATACTCTCCCGCAGTAGGTCCACCCGCCCCGCCACCTCCCCCGCCCCCGCCCACGGATCCACCTGACGAGCCGCCGCAGCTGGCAACCCCGAACGCCAGAAAACATACCAGGTGAAGTGTGACGAATGCCTTGCAAACATCTGTTTTCACGCAATCGCCTCGCACTTAATGGACTCGCCAATTAATATAACATGAATTTGCGGCAATGAAGACTATTGGCAGTTGCCCCGCCCTCTGATGCCTCGAAGAGACTGTCTCTTAAGGCGGCCGGCACGGCTAAGTCCCGGTTCGTCGGGTTACCTGACAAGTGAAACCCAGATGTCCGGTAAGCGCGTTTATCAGGACCTAAGCCCACTTAGACCGAATATCCGCGAACGCTTGGAGTACAATCGCGTTCCAGCATCTCCGGAGGTGCACCCATGAAAACCCGGTTGCGTGCCTTTCTCTGGGCGGGTTTGCCTATTCTATTTGTCGCGGGGATTTCCTCTGCGCAAGACCTCCAAACAAAGGTCACCTACGTTTGCAATGGCGAGCGCCTCGTCATCGATAGCTGCAACATCCGCGACCTCTCGGACTCCTCCAAGTGCATGGTCGGCCATCCCGACACCATTCTTTCGAACGGCCTCATGAAGTACACCTATGAAACACGCGGCGACCTCAAGAAGCTTCTTCCCACCTGCAAGCAGCCTTCCCCCGAAGAAATCAAGCGGGCTCAGGCCTTCCAGAAGAAAATTGACGATCAACAAGCGGCGTTCCAAAGAAACTCCGAGCAGCAGATGAAGGCGCCGCCTCCTGGGACGCAAACCCAAACCTTTGGCGCGCCGCAACCTTCGTCGGATCCGGAAACCCGCAGGATGAATCGCTGCATCACCGCGGGACGCCCGCCCTCCACATGCCTCGGAAATACTATGGAAGAACATTTCTTCGGCCAGGCCAATTCCATTCTCAGCTCCATGGCTCCTGACGTCGTCGGCAAGGAAACGACGGGTCCGCAAATGGCCGGTGCCTTCGAGGGCAAAGGTGACTGGCGTCTCGAATTCGTGGAAGCTTCGGTTCTCATGACCTGCGCGGGCTTGCACCCTGAGCAGCACACCTACAGCATCGCCCTCACAAACAACCGCGCCGTCATCACCATCCAATCCACCCCCAAGCCGGTCGTCCTCACGATCGGACCCGAAGGACTTCTTACCGCACCGGGTCCGATCGTCGTCGATGGTTCGCTTTCCGCCGGCTCGCGCCGGGAAACGAACTACGATGGAACCACCACCACAAAGTACCTCTACCACTCCGTGACCCGCACCTGCGCTCAGCCCAACCTCACTTCCAAAGGCGTCGCCCCCACGACGGTCAGCCAGGCGCAAAGCGTGCTCACCGGCATGCTTTCCGACGGCGAGAAAGGTCCGCCGGCGCCCTCCGGTCTGCGCATGAATGGAACCTACTCGGTCTCCTCAGGATTCAGCGTCGAGTTTTATCCGGATTCAGCAATCCTCGGCTGCGGCCCGGATGTCGCCCGAGCCTATCCGTATGTCGTCCAGGCGGACGGCGCGCAAGTCGCCGTGAAAGTCGCGGCGCCCGATCATCCGCTCACTCTGGTGCTTAAACCGAAGAACACCTTGGACCCGGGTTCGGGGCCTTACGTCGTGGAGGGAAGAAGGATCACGGGAAAAAACAGCAACGATGACTTCACCTTCGCGCCGCTGAATGCGACGTGCAATCTCGCCGTGCTCTCCCCAGGCCAGGTGCCATCGGGAGCTGTTGCGACCAGCTCATCCTCATTGCCTGCGCTCTCCGGCAACTCTGTGCTGACCATTCTCAGCGGATTGCCCGCGCCGCAGGGAACTCCCAACGCGCTCGCCTTGCATCCGTACGTCCTGCTGCGCGAAGACGTGGCCACCATCATCCGTAAGTCCGGCGCTACGATTCCGCCTGGCATGTCTCCTGAGAATGCTCTGGGAGCCGCGTGTACGAAACACACGCCCGATTGCCAGACAATGCTCAACGCAATCAGGGAGCAGAAAGCTGCCCTGGCCTTTTCCGACGGCAACGGCAAAGCGACGTTTCCCGGCCTGCCGCCGGGTTCGTATTACTTGATGATTTCCACCCGCTACAACAACCAGGGCTATCGCTGGGGCTTCAAAGTGGATCTCAAATCAGGGCCGAACTCCCTCACCCTGGACCAGAGCAACGGCGTCCCGGCGAACTGATCACCCTCTGATCGAACTCCAGTCGTGGCGCGAGACCGTGCGGGTGTCTTGCCGACTCCTGATTACTCGGATAATCGGACATCTGCCGGAGGCGTTCTCGCGGGCGATTCCATATCTCCGGGTTGCGCTGGCAGCGTTTATCAGGAATTAGGCTGGACTTGTCACTAACGCGGTGAATTCTTAAGCTATGGATAACGGCAGTTCGCGAACGTTCACCTCTTGTTGATTTCTCTTTGAACGGCCTGAGCCAGTTCCTTTCCCTCATCTCCGAAAGCCCAATGAATAATGAAACTCTTCATTAAGCCATGTCGTCTGTTCAACTGGACAACAATCCCTTGCTGGAAAATCTGGAACACTGTCGAATCCCGGACCGCTTCAACTTCATCGATGGGTATATAGAGCTTTTTTAGCGGAGCGCAGAGGCGTAGGCCCTTCCCATCTTCTAGTTCCACCGCGATGGGGACTGCTGCGAGCAGGTTCCCTGGGAACATCGCCAGCAGAGTCCCTGCAATTGTGAGAATCAGGACCGCACCTGCTCTCCTCCCACTTGGCCCTGCCGAGTCGAAAAGCAGGATTCCGCCAATTACCGAGATGAGCAAGCCACCGCCGATACCAGCAACTACGGCTCCCCAAACATTAAAGTCCCAATACTTAGAGGCCTTGAATATTCGTAATGCGCGGTCGGTTTCCGCCTCAAAGGTCATAGGCAAGCAAGACCTGCGATTGGGCTGGCGATTTGTGTTGTACGAGAATGAGTGTACATCATGGTTCTGTGCTAAGTCCTGGTAAGTCGGATAATCGGACATCTGCCGAGGTTCTCGCGGGCGATTCCATATCTCCGGTTTGCGCGTTAATCAGGCATGTGGGTTACTTCCGAGTGCCCCGTCATCCGCCCGCTATTTGGCCACAACTATCGGTCAACCTGCCGCAAGGAACTAATCGGCCTGCTCTTTACACGCGTTGACTTGCCTATGCCCACAACCTAAGATACGCGGCCAGAGAGGCCTCGTTTATGATTGGCCAAACGCTCGGCCACTATCGCATCATTGAAAAAGTCGGCGCCGGTGGGATGGGTGAGGTTTATCAAGCAGAAGACTCCCAGCTCCGGCGCCGCGTGGCGTTAAAGTTCCTGCCGGAACGAATCGTGGCTGACCCCACGGCCGTTGAGCGATTCGTGCGTGAGGCCCGGGCCGCGTCTGCGCTTAACCACCCCAATATCGTAACTATTCATGAAATTGGCGAGACCGGCGCAAACCGGTTCATCGTCATGGAATTCATCGTTGGGAGCACGCTCCGAAAAATGGTCGGTCAGGGCATGGACCTCGCGTCTCTCGCGCGCATTGGGGAGCAAGTCGCCAAGGCGCTGTCGGTGGCGCATGCCGCCGGAATCGTTCATCGCGATATCAAGCCCGATAACATCATGGTCCGCGACGACGGCTACGTGAAGGTGCTCGATTTCGGCTTGGCTCGCCTTGTTCCCACTGGCTCCTCGCCTACGTTTGCGACAGCCGACACCGCAGCCGGGACCGTTCTCGGGACGGCGAGATACATGTCTCCGGAACAGGCGCGAGGAGAGATGACCGACAGCGCCACAGACATGTTCTCCTTTGGGATTGTCCTCTACGAACTGAGCACCGGCCGGCACCCCTTCCCGGCGGACTCGCAGATTGGGGTCCTGCACGCAATTCTTTCGCAAACACCGCTTCCCCCCTCGCGTCTGAACGCGCAAGTTCCCGCGGTTTTTGACTCCTTGATCCTAAGGCTACTCGAGAAGGATGCACGCCTTCGGCCTGCCGCCTCGGAAGTAGAGTCTGAACTCCGTGCACTCACGGGAAGTCAGGTCAGCAGCTCGGAGACGCGCGGCGTTGTGCCCAGGGAGCGCCACACTGTAGGCCGCAAGTTCGAACTTGGGGAACTTCGCGCCGCCTTTGACTCCGCCGTGGCCGGACGCGGCCTGGTAATGTGCGTCGCCGGGGAGCCGGGGATCGGGAAGACCACCCTAGTCGAGGATTTCCTTGCCGGCCTGGTCGCAGGTGGCTGCCATTGCAGCATCGCGCGTGGAAAGTGTTCTGAGCGCCTGGCCGGTACGGAAGCATATTTGCCAATTCTCGAAGCGATCGAAAGCCTGCTTCACGGAGAAGAAAGTGTTTCAACGGCCAGCACGCTGAAACTTGTGGCCCCAACTTGGTACGTCCAGGTTGCGCCTCTTGCGGCAAACGATTCCTCGTTTTCCCGGGTGATGGAGGAAGCAAAGGCTGCGTCACAGGAGCGCTTGAAGCGCGAGCTGAGTGCCTTCTTGCAGGAGGCGTCGCGTGTCCGGCCGCTGGTATTCTTCCTAGACGACTTGCACTGGGCCGATGTTTCTACAGTAGACCTGCTTGCCTATATTGGCGGCAAGGTCGGCTCATTGCGAATGTTAATCATTGCCACTTATCGCCCTTCGGACTTATTGCTAGCCAAGCATCCGTTTGCCGAGATCAAGCTCGTCCTTCAGGAGCGCGGTGTCTGCCGCGACGTGGCAGTAGCTTTTTTGACCACGGCGGATGTCGAGCTTTACCTCGCTCAGGAATTTCCGGAGCATCGGTTCCCGCCGGAATTTACTTCCCTCATCCACGCCAAAACGGAAGGCAGCCCACTCTTCATGGTCGATTTGATCCGCTACCTGCGGAATCGCGAAGTGATCGCTAAAGACGGACAAGGCCGCTGGTCGCTGGCGGAATCGGTTCCGGACGTCCGGCGCGAATTGCCCGAATCCGTGCGCAGCATGATACAGCGAAAAATCGACCAGCTCAGCGATGCCGAACGGCGGTTGCTTTCGGCGGCCAGCGTCCAGGGGCAGGAGTTCGACTCGGCCGTTGTGGCGCGGGCGCTCGAGATGGATGCGGCCGAGGTCGAGGAGCGGCTGGAAATCCTCGAACGAATTCATCTTTTCGTCCGCAAAGTGGGGGAGCAGGATTTTCCCGATTCGCAATTGACGCTGCGTTATATCTTCGTCCACGCTCTCTATCAGAACGCACTGTTTGCCGCGCTCGCCCCGACCCGAAGGGCCTCCCTCAGCGCGGCCGTTGCGGGGGCTTTGCAAGCTTTCTATGGCGAGCGCAGCGGGGAGATCGCCTCCACGCTTGCGTTTCTCTTTGAGGCCGCACGGGATTTCGCGCACGCGGCCGATTACTTCTTGCGGGCCTCGCAAAACTCCGCCCGCGTGTTTGCGAATCACGAAGCCATTTCTCTTTCGCGCCGGGCCCTCGCCAATGCGGAGAAGCTCCGCGGCGCAGAGCGAATGTCGCGTGTGCTGGCGGCCGCTTTCGAGTTGGCCCGGCTGCACCTGACGACTTCGCAGTTTGATGAGGCGATCGAGGATTTCGCATTGGCCGAAAAAGCGGCAGTCGAATTGGGGAATAAGGAGGCGCAGATCGACGCCATCTGCGGAACGGCGATGTCGCTGTTCAACGTTCACCGGATGGCGGAAATGCGGCAGCAGGCGAATCGCGCGCTGGAGATTGCCCGCGCTGCAGGGTCCAGCGCTGGCGTGGCTTCTGCCGAATCGGTCCTGGCATGCGACCGTCTCTGTACCGGCGATCTGGGCGCTGCGGAACAATATTTCCGGCATGCGATTCCCGTGCTGCAGGAGAAAGGCCTGCAGCTCGGCGTGGTTGACGCCGTCAGTTACCTCGGTGCGCTGCACACCTGGCGCCTGGATTATGCGGAGGCCGAGCGCGTAACCGGCTGGGCGCTGGAGAAATCTCGGGAACTCGGCGTCGGCTTCCACATTGTCGCAAATCTATTCTTTCGCGGAATGGCGCTCGGCAATCAGGGGCAGTTGTCGGAGGCATTGCACACGCTCGAAGAAGCGCGAAGGCTCGCCGAGTTGAACGGGGAGCGCTACTGGCTTCCCCGGCTCTCCAACACGATCGGTTGGATCTACCGGGAAATGCAGGACCTGGAGACTGCTCTTCAGCTCGATACAGAGAATATTTGCCTCGCCGAGGAGATGGGCATGGTTGAAGGGCGTGCCAACGCCCATGTAAACCTCGGCCACGACTATCTGGCACTCGGCGAGCCCGCCAGCGCTTTTGAACACCTCCAGCAAGCAGAGCAACTGTTCAACCGGGATGTGTGGTTCCGCTGGCGCTATGCCATCCGCATGCAGGCAGAGATGACGAGTTATTGGATCTGCCGGGGGGATTTGAAGATGGCGGCGATGCACGCCGCGGCGTGTCTCCAAGCCGCAGAGACGCCTCGCGCGCGCAAGTACCTGGCTTGGGGCCACAAACTCCTGGGCGATATCGCCCTGCTCGAAGAACGGATGGAAGACGCCCGCCGGGGGTATCAAACCGCCCTGGACATGCTGGCGCGGAATCCGTGTCCCATGATCGAGTGGCAAATCTTGAAGGCTTCGGCTGGAGCGGCCCGGCACGCTAAGAGTGACTCGACGGCTGAGGAACTTCTCGGTCGGGCGCGTGCCGTGATCCAATCACTCGCTGACTCTATTCGCGACGAGAGTCTGCGCCGTAAGTTTTTGGCCGCAAGACCGTTCTGCGAACTCTGACACTTTCTGAGCGAGTTGTCGGCAAACGAGAAGTAATGTGGTTCCTTCCTGTTCGCCGTAATCCTGAAGGGCACCCATCATCGGTCGCGAATTTCACCTTCGCGCTGGGCCAAGCGCGTGGTCAAGTGGTTATTTGGATGGAATGTTGAACATCGGAATTACTGGAGTTTTGTGTATTCCGCCTTCGCTTGTTTCAGGACAGGAATGTCGGGGTCGGCGCTTTCGAAAAATGCGAGCCTGCGCACCGGCTGCGGATGCCAGCTCTCCTGACTGCTTTGCCGGAGCGAGCACGATCAAGGCTACACCGATGATGACGAGGGCAGCCACGCCTAGCAGTTCTCCGCGTGGGATGAGATTACGGAATGCCTGCACCGCCATAAGTGCGGCATGGGCAAAGCTCGACCATGCCGTGAAGGCGATCAGGCTGCGATTCGCGGATGGGTTACGGGCTGCCAGTAGCAAGAAAATACCGAGTGTGACATAAAGGCTAAGCATCATCGCCAACGCAGGCTCTTGCCTGACAAACATCATCAAGGGATAAACTAAAGCCGAAAAGAGCAATCCTACCAACACCAATACAATTTTCAGTGCCCGCTCTCGACGCATGGTGCCCTCCTGCTGAAAACTAAAATGGGGAAAGGTGCACGCATCGACGGTCTGAAACGGATGTTGACGAAATATCGCCATTTCGCTCTTTGATCCACCATTTAGGAGATGACTATTGGTCTGAACACCCCTAGCCCTTCAGAGACACCCTCGGAGTCAAGCGAAGCGTCCTGTAGAAACCGACACTGAGCGCACTACTGCACGGCGTCGGAGCCTTTGGGGGCTAGACGCTCTAGTGTCCGGACTCCTGCAAGCCGCGGAACTTCAACATCGGCTCGACGCTCGGGTCTTTACCGCGCCAGGCGGCATACATCTTCGCCAAATCCTCCGTGTTGCCGCGCGCCAGCACCATCTGGCGGAACCGGTCGCCATTGGCGCGCGTCAGACCGCCATGATCTTCAAACCACTGGTAAGCATCATCATCTAGCATCTCCGACCAGAGATAGGCGTAATAGCCGGCGGAGTAGCCTGCGCCCCAGATGTGGCTGAAATAACTGGAGCGGTAGCGGGGCGGCACGGCGCTGAGCAGCAGATGCGTCTTCTCAAGCGCCTGCTTCTCGAACACATCCGGCTGCTGCAGAGCTGCGCTGGCCGGAAGCGTGTGCCACTGCATGTCCAGCTCCGCAGCCGCCACCAACTCCGTAAGCTTGTATCCCTGGTTGAACTTCGCGGCTTTCTTGATCTTGGCTGCCAGATCGGCCGGCATGGGCGCGCCCGTCTGGTAGTGCAGGGCATAATGGTTGAATACAGCGGGATAGAGGGCCCAGTGCTCGTTGAATTGGGAGGGAAACTCCACGAAGTCTCGTGCTGTTCTGGTGCCTGACAGGCTCGAATACTCGGCGTTTGCGAACATACCGTGCAGCGCATGGCCAAACTCGTGGAACATCGTCGTTACGTCGGTAAAACTGATAAGAGCCGGCTCGCCCGGGGCGGGCTTTGGCAGATTCGCAACGTTGTAGACCACAGGCAGATTGCCCAGAAGCCTTGACTGGCGCACGAAGCTCGCCATCCATGCGCCACCGTTCTTGTTGTCGCGCTTGAAGTAGTCGCAATAGAAGAGCGCCAGGGGCTTGCCGTCCCAATCCGAGACCTCGAAGACGCGGACATCCGAATGGTAGACGGGGATGTCCTTGCGTTCCTTGAAGGTGATCCCATACAGCCGATTGGCCGCGTAGAAGACGCCGTTTTCGAGCACATTGTTCAGCTCGAAGTATGGCTTGACCTCTGCCTCGTTCAGATCGTATTTCGCCTTGCGCACCTGTTCGGAGTAGAAGTCCCAGTCCCAGGGTTGGAGCGTGAAGCCGCTCCTCTGCGCGCCGATGACCTCCTGGATATCCTTGCCCTCGCTCGCTGCTTTGGCGATCGCGCCGGGCACCAGGACATCCATGAACTTCAAGGCCGCCTCTGGTGTTTTCGCCATCTGGTCTCCCAGCTTCCAGGCTGCGTGGTTGGGATAGCCGAGCAGTTGTGCCCGCCGCGCACGCAGTTGCGCCAGGTGTGCGATGTCGTCGCGCGTATCGTTGGCATCGCTGCGCTCGGTTCGGTTCCAGGATTTTTCAAAGAGGGCTTCGCGAGTCGCTCGGACGCTGAGAGAGGCCAGATCTGGCTGCTGCGTCGTATTCTGCAGCGGGAGCACATAGCCATCCTGCTTGCGGCTCTGCGCGGCCTGCGCGGCTGCGGCGATCTGCGCGTCGCTCAAGCCGGCAAGAGCGCTCTTGTCCGTAGTCACGTAAGCCCCGTCCTTCGTAGCGGCCAGCAGTTTTGTCGTAAAGTCATTCGAGAGTGTCGAGATTTCTTCGTTCAGCTTTTTCAACTCGGTTTTGTCGGCGTCCGAGAGGTTTGCGCCAGAGCGGACGAAACTGTCGTACGTAACCTCCACCAGCCGCAGCGATTCTGGATCGAGCTTCAGCGACTCGCGCTGCTTGTACACGGCAGCCACGCGACCAAAAAGTTTTGGGTTCAGGTAGATGGCATCGTGGTGCGCCGCCAGCTTCGGCGCCTCTTCGGTCCGCACTTTCTGCAGCACGGGATTGGTATTCGCCTCGGTGACCCCTTCGAACGCGGCCATCACTCGTTGAAGGAGTTGCCCGGTCTTCTCCATAGCAACGAGCGTATTCTCGAAGGTCGGCGCCGCCGAATTGTCCGCAATCGCCTGCATCTCAGAGAGCTCTTCGGCCATGCCCGACTCGATGGCCGGCTGATAGTCCTCATCCTTGATTTTGTCGAAGGGCGGCGCATGGAATGGCAACGTACTCGGCGCATAAAACGGGCTCGACGGGCCGAACTTCGCATCGGCCGCCACGGCAGGCGCGTAGATGGTACCCAGTGCGATGGCGCCAGACGTAATTAAAGCAGTTATGTGTTTCAGCATGACCTTCTCCGTGTGTGATGGCATGGGCTGGATCCGGACTGGAAGCCCACGCGCCCTAATTGTAAGAGAATTCCCGCGATTGCCACAAGAATTCGCGTCATCGCAACTGCTTCAAGCGCACAGTCAAGCTTGAGTATGTGCCGCTTTTGTCTCGCGCCGTTGTGCGCACCGTTCTCGATGTTCCGCGAGAGATCCCGTAAGTCCTGGTAAATCGGATAACCGGACATCGGCCGAGGCGTTCTCGCGGGCGATTCCGCATCTCCGGTTTGCGCGTTGATCAGGAGTTAGCTTGAGCAAACGGTCAGCCCTTCATGTGGATTGTTCGGGAACACTGGAATTAAGTATCAAGCTGGAGTTTCGTCTTCGAGCGATACCACATCCAAAACGCAATGGTTGCCAAACCCATTGCCGCGAGATATCCAATAGTCCCAGCAAGTTGAGCGCGTTGTTGCTGCCCTTCCTCGACGACCACCTGCCAGAGACCAGGCGAGCCTTTCCCACCAAGAATCCAGTCGCCGAAATTCCACGCCGCGTGCAAGCCGATGGGCACGGCGAGCCCTCTGGTAGTGATAGCAGCCATGCCGAACATCAACGACCCGACGCCAGCCCCGAGTATGGCTCGCGACAAGGGCAAGCCTCCGGCCATGTGTTCCGCGGCGAAGGCCAGAGCAACGATAATTTGCGCACCCCAGACACCGAAGAACCCTTTCAAGCGTAGCAGCGGGTAGCCGCGAAAACCCAACTCTTCCCGGCACGATAATGCAATGCAAGTGAGAAGGCTCATCACGGTGGCAACAAAACCGGTCCCGGGTGCGCGGACCCACCGAACGTGCCCAGCTGCGGCTGAAATTGACGCGTAAAGTGCGACCAGAGCAAGACCAGCGAGAAAGCCAGAGGCAAAACGCAGCAGGCTACCGCGTGCGGGCGCGGCCCCTACACTCTCCAGAGGAAGCCCTTCCCAACGAACAAAGAGCAGGGTTAGGGCGAACGCTCCGAAGGCGGCCACTAAACCCAAAACCAAGTTCCCCCACAGTCCGGGAATTTTCTGCGTCAGTGGGGCCGTAGCCGCCAACACCAAAGCAACGCTCAAGAAGAACAGCACGACACGGCCAAGCAAGCGCCACCGAAAACGTTTGTTTTCGCTGGCGGTGGGTTTCAACTCAAAAGCTCCAGGCGTCCAAGAGCAGCCGTTTACTTCCAACCAGCCCGAGACGTGACCGTACTTTCGGAATACGAGGTTAGTCGTCGATGAGCTAGAACGGGTTGACTTGGGGGAAATGAATCTTCAGCTTATAGCAAATGAAGAGAACCAGGATCGCGCCCAGTGTGGAAAAAATGAGGCCGGCGGGATGATATCGTTCGTTTGTCGGGCGCGAAAACATGTGGGTAAGGGCGCCGCCGATGATTGATCCGATGATGCCGAGCACGATCGTCCAGAAGATCGTTATGTGCACGTGCATCACCGATTTCGCGATAACCCCCGAGATTAGCCCAATTAGAATATACCAGATTAAGTGAAACATACTTTTTCCTCCCAGCGTTTGCCTTCGATTGGACCTCTGACTCGCGCATCCTACGCTTCTCCTGCCCTGGACACAACGAATTTGCAACCAGAGCAGGCCCCTCTTAGGTGATCTGGCTGAGCCAAAATCATTTCCTTTCGGCAGAAAACTTCTCGTCGATTGAAAGGCCAATCGTTCTACCGGTTCGTGCGTGCGGCGGATAGAACGAGATCCATCGCCCAAAAAAAGTCAGTCGTTCGACGATACGTGGCCATCGATCCGTTCTTCCCTCCTCGCCCTCCTCCACCTCCTCCACCTCCTCCGCCTCCTCTACTTCCTCTACCTCCTCTGCCTCACCCCACCTGCTGTCATGCTTGAGCGCAGCGAAGCATCTGCTTTTCTTCTTCCCTCTCCTCTACTTCCTCTGCCTCCTCCACCTCCTGTGGTGGCTTCTTCGGTGGCAGCCCCCGCATTCTTGCCGGGGAAGCGATCTTCGTTGCGATATCGAAGCCATCGCGAGCCACAGGAAGCCTACCGATGCGGCTGGGGGACTTGTAAGGTGCGGAAGGCACACGGCAAAGGTGCCGCGTCCTCCGCACCTTCGAGGGGCGAAATCAGGCGGAGTCGGCATCCAAGGTGCAGGCGGAGAGATACGAGCGGCGGCGCGTGAAGAGAAAGTAGAGTGCGACGAGGGCCATCAGGACCGAGAAGATCATGGTAAAGATCAGCATAACGTGCACGAAATGGCGGAGGAATTCGGCGGGCAAGTTCGACGGGAGCGGTGCGTTCCGGAACACTGTCGCAACGAATGCGTCCCGCGCCGGGGAAAATATGAAGAGCAACGAATTGAGAAGAACGAAGAAGGCGTAGGCGATGGTCCCATCGATGGCCCAGCGTTTCTTCAGCAGGAGTGCTATGCCGAGCGCGAGCTGCAAAGAAAATATCGTGGCGAGCCATGCCCAGACTTTCCAGCCGGTAACGAAGACGCCGAGGACAATACTTGGCATGTGTAGGCTGGTTGCGTACGGCAGTCCCAGCAAAGCAAACGGCGAGGTCGCCAGAATATAAATTGCGATGGTGAGAATGCTCGTAGGGATTTTGCGCGATTTGGACATTTCGGCGGCAGGAGGAGCAAGCACGGCCGGAGCCTTAGCAGCCGGCACCTGTGATCCCACGACGGCGCTCGCAACGGAGGCGGACGTTCGTTCAAGCGCCGCGGTCTGGAACTGTACACGGACGCTCTTGCGGAGAAAGAGAATGATCCACCATATTGCGCAGCCGAGCGGGATGCCCGTGACCGCGATGACCATAACCGCGACAAAGGTGTTTATGCCCGGAGGAATGTCGCGACCTTGCGTATTCATTAGCACCGGGAAAACCCAAATCAGGACCACGAGCGCGAACGCCGTTGACACGGCTAAGAAGCAGCTCAGAACGAGGATCGAGATACGTGCCCAGTTGCGCAGGCGAAAGATGCCGACTGCCGTCACGATGGCCCACAGCGCGAATAGGGCCTCCATGCCGAGCCCGAAAAGAAGTGGACCGTGGGTTATCTGGCCTCGGGGCGGCGTTTGAATAGGCACGGTGCGGATGAGCAGTTGCCCGAGCACTGCCATCGCCGCGCCAAAGGCGATGAATAGGCCGCCGGCGAGCAGCAATGCTGCAGCGACGGTCACTGACGTCGAGCGCTTCATGAGCTGCCTCCATGCCTCAAGGAGATGCGACTGCTTATGCCTAGATGACGCGAGCGATTGTATACCGACAGGGATCGTACCGAATCGGTTCCTTACCCGCTCACCCGGCTTAATCGAGCGTTACGGTGGTAGGATTTTGGGCGACGAGCGACGAAGAAAAAACCGTCCAAGCTGCCAAAGGGGCTCCCGGCGTTCGACGGTACGCGGCCATCGATCCGTTCTTCCCTTCTCGCCCTCCTCCACCTCCTCCGCCTCCTCTACTTCCTCTACCTCCTCTGCCTCACCCCACCTGCTGTCATGCTTGAGCGCAGCGAAGCATCTGCTTTTCTTCTTCCCTCTCCTCTACTTCCCCTACCTCCTCTACCTCCTCGCTTGGAGCCCCCGCATTCTTGCCGGGGAAGCAACGCTTCAGCTTTGCGGGAAAGAGGTGCCGCCTCAATCGTATCGACTCGAGTCTTTCTCCACTCGCGCTGTCTCACCCGCGCGAGCTGTCCGCCTTGTTTGCATCCACGGCGTACAATCGCTGCACGAAGGAGAACTTGGGCGTCGGCGTAAACGGGAACACCCCCTTTACCTCCCCTCCCCCCGCTGTCATCCCGAGCGAAGCGAAGGATCTGCTTTTTTTCTCCCCTCCTTTGCCTCCTCTACCCCTCCTCCCCATCCTCCTTCCTCCCGTGTGAGCCCCGACCCGGTCGGGGCGGCAGAAAATAGCCCAGGGTGCAAACCCTGGGGCAGCAATTGCGGGCGCCGCCTCAATCGTATCGACTCGATGCTTTCTCCACTCGCGCTGTCTCACCCGCGCGAGCTTTCCGCTTTGTTTGCATCCACGGCGTACAATGGCTGCACGAACGAGAACTTGGGCATCGGCGCAAACGGGAACACCCCTTTACCTCCCCTCCCCCCGCTGTCATCCTGAGTGCTGTGATTTGCCTGCCAGTTTTTCACGTAGGAACGGGAAGAGAACCTATGCCGTCAGCGCTGAAGCGCGGTCACATGCGCCATATGGTTTTGGTGCTGCTGCTTGAGACGCTTTTGATTCCAGGGGCGGCGCCGGCCGCTTTCGCCCAGCAAGCCGAGATCGAGGCCCTTGCCAGCCATACCGCGCGAGGGATTGCCGCGAGCCGAAAGAAAAAGGTGGTCGTCGCAGACTTCACAGGCGTAAACGGCAAGAGCCTGCCACTCGGGACTTGGCTCGCAGACCAATTCTCTGTAGCGCTGGTGAAAGCGGGGCCGCGCCTCGAAATCATCGACCGCGCAAAGCTGAAGGCAGCCATTGAAGGACGGCCGCTATTGCGAGAGGATGTGCCTACGCTCGATCCTGAGACGGCGCGGATCCTGTGCCACTCGGTCGGAGCCGAGATCGTGGTGGCCGGGAGTATCGGCCCTGCGGGAAGGGCGGTGGGCATCACGCTTGATTCCCTCGACCCTTGCCGACCTGAGAAACGTCAGCACATTGAGTCAACTAAGGGAAAGATCCCCCTGAATCAAGAGATGGAAGCGCTGCTATCTGAGCCGCTTGAGTCGCTCCTTCTACCTGGGGGGATCTGGAAAGCGGCTAAAGGGGGTGCTGGTGAACCATCTTGTATCGACTGCCCGTCCCCCTCGTACTCAGAGGAAGCTGGTAAGAGGCAGGTTCAGGGCGTGGTGCTAATGGAGGCCACTGTAACCACCGAGGGTCGCGTCAGGGACATTCGTGTCCTCAAGAGTCTCGGCTACGGGCTCGACGAGATAGCGATCAACACAGTCCGAGGTTGGAGACTCCGACCTGCCGTCGATCCCGACGGCACCCCAGTACCGGCGCGTACCATGATTGAAGTCACCTACCGTCTAAGAAGATGACCGAACCAGCGCATCAAATACACGAGGTGCCCGCCCCCTGGCTTTTACCGAACTCGCGTTCGATGTTCGCGCAGATTTCATCTCTCACTCTTCGTTCTGCTGCCCGACCTCGTGGATGGTGCAGATGTTGGGATGGTTCAACGCAGAAGCAGCGCGAGCTTCCCGCTGAAGGCGTTCTAACGCGAGGGGATCACTGGCGAGCTGATCGGGAAGGAATTTGAGAGCGACGTGGCGGCCCAGGCTCAGATCTTCGGCCCTGTACACTACCCCCATGCCGCCGCCACCCAGCTTCTCAAGGATGCGATAGTGAGAGATGGTCTGGCCGATCATGGGGAGGCAGACATCCTCGGTCGGCCATCTTAGGTTGCGCTGTCAGACAAGTCAACGCACCTACGGCATGTGCCGGAAGCATTGCCTTTCCTCACGGTTCACTTGCGCTCGGCTCTACTACTGCGCCGTTCCTGACGTTTGTTTGCCGCGACGGCACCTGATGAGGAGCGGCGCTACCAGGTTTGCAGGAGCGATCGCCGGAAGTTCAGACTCGATGGAACCATCCGGGGGACAACTGCGCCCGCAGGGAGCCCATGGGTATATATTTCTAGTGGTTGAAACGGCAAAATGGAAATTTAAATGAGGAGATATGAGTCGCACTGAGTTTTTCCGAAGAACGCTTCTCTCCGCAGCAATCTTCGCAGTTCTCCCGTGCATGCTCGCTGCGCAAGAGCGTGCCTCTCAAGAAGCAAACTCGGCCGGCCCAGCGCCGGATGTTTCCGTACTTCATGTGGAGAGCGAATCGTTGCTGCGCGTGGATTTCCCGGGCCGCAAGAGTTGGGGGCACGTCGAAAACGGAGCTGTGTTGGAGGGCCGCCTCTTACTGCCGCTGTACGCCGGGGAACACATCGCGGCACCCGCCGACAGCTCTATTCGCGTTACCGTGAATTCGGTCGAGAAAATCCGCGACGATTTGGGATTTTGGCGGAAAACAGGACGCGCGATTGTTCGCACGTTCAACCCCCTAGAGACGAGCCGCCCAACCGAGTACCGCGTCGAATTGAGGGCCGCGGACTTGGTGCTACCCACGGGCGAAGCGCTGCCATTGGACGCGCGCGTTCTGCGCGCCAGCTCCGGAGTGATGGTACAGCCGAAAACCAAATCATCGCAGGGGGTAGGTGCTGCGCGAAAAAAGAGCCAAACGTCCGCGACACTCCTGATGGCGCTACGCCGGGAAGAGTTGTTTTCTGTTCCGGCTGAGCCAAACGTCGCATCAGCGGTCGCTGCCGGAGAGCAACGTGTAACGCGAGCCTACTTGCTTACCGCCCTCCGTGCCTCGCTGAATCGCCCGGGCGACACATTCCGGGCCCAGATGGCTGAACCGGTGCGCGTTGGCGGCCGCGTGTTCGGACCACGTACAGTGTTGGAAGGCACAGTTATCCGCAGCGTTGCGCCGCGAATTCTGAGTCGCGCAGGAAGCCTGTATCTTCGAGTTGATCGCATTGTGCCACCTGACGGAGAGCCTCTTCGCGTTGGCGCCTCGTTAAGCGCGGCGGAAGCCGATGCACAAGCTCGCTTCGCTCTGGACGAAGAAGGCACGTTGCACGGCCGCAAGCCCGGGATGGTAAACGGACTGGTTGACCTGGGTTACGCCTATGCCCTTGGAAAGGTTTCCGATGATATTTCCGAGACTCCGATTCGCGCGATCGGTGCGTCAATGAGTAACGCCGCGGTTGCAAATGCCGCAAGGTACGTGGGCCTCGGAACCTCGCTGGCATTCCTCCTTACTCGGCACGGTCGAGACGTTTACCTGCCGAAATACGCTTTGAGTGAGATTGATTTTGGCCGCGTGAGTGAAACCGCCATGGCCGCCAAAGCGCGACTATCCGAAGCGTTGCCCGCTGCAGCTCTGCGGATCTGTGAAGCGTTTCCCTTGCAGATATATCACTAATCGAGAAGCAGAGATTTCAAGGCCGGAACTTCCAAATCCGACTCGTCCTTCAGCTTCACGTGGCGTGACGATCTAGTTTGCTGGTCCCTACAGGATCCCTTGAGAGTCAGGCAGCTCTGTCGCTCGACGAATACCCAAATTCAACCTCTTGTTTCCGCCATCAGTTGCATCGTGTTCCGATTTCAGACAAATATGTTCTGTTTTCAGACGACGGAGAAGCGTTTCGCGAAACGGTTTCCTTCCGGTCAAAAACTTCTCGTCGATTGAAAGGCCAATCGTTCTACCGGTTCGTGCGTGCCAAAAATGGCTGCCACGGGATTGCTGTACAGTCCTCAGCTATGCGGGAAACCGGACGCGGCGGATAGAACCAGATTCATCGCCCAAAAAAAGTTTACAGGCGCAACCACTTGCAATCTTCTTACTCTATGGTAACGTCGAAGTATGGCTAAAAGTGTAGCCCAAATGATTCCTCGCAGGGAAACGGAGCCGAAGAGGCTTTCGACTCGACGGAGGAGCCGGGCTCTCCGAGGGGCACCAAAAGCAAATTCCTCGGGGCCCACAGGGAGGGCGAAAACGGCGCCCCAGCCCGCAGACTCCCGCCTGTGGGTCTCTCACGCCTTGGGGTCTCCGAGGGTTACCAGAGGCAAATTCTTCGGCGTACTCTTAAGAGAACAAAAACCAAGTCTCTTAGGGACCCAAAAGCAATTTTCCCGGAGCCCGGTCGGAAGGCAAAAATGCCGGGCCTGCCCGCCATCCTGTTGGGCGGGAGAGACGTTCTTAGCGGCAATGAAAACAAGCCTCTTAGGGCGTTTTCTAATCGCAACACCAACGAGAGACGCGAACGCGCAAGTGACTGAAAACACACATGTTCGCAATTTCTAATCGCAACAAAATTGCACTTTTCTGAAGAAAAAGCGAAACGTGAATAAAAAGCGAAACAGCAACCTAAGGACAGTGGAAGCCGACGAGCAGGCGCAGGTCTCGCAAGTTGTTTCCCGTGGGGCCGGTTTCAATCGCGCCGCCGAGCCGCTTGAAAAATGTGTAGGCATCGCTGCGCTGGAAGAAATCCCGCGGATCGAGGCCTGCGGTCCGAGCCTCAGCGAGCGTCTCGCCGTCCGCCACCGCTCCGGCTGCGGGGCTATTTCCGTCGATGCCGTCCGTTCCCGCGCTGAGCACTACAATCGGCTGGCGCGCAATCTTTTCCACGCACGCAAGAACGAAGGCCGAATTTCTGCCGCCCACCCCGTTTCCCATCACCGGGCTGCTCAATTCCCCGTCCGCAACCACGGCCACGTGCCTGCCTGGATACGCCTTCCGAAGCCTGGCGAGTTGCCCGAGCAAGAAATCTGCGGCCTTGTCGATCGGCCAGTTGTCGGTGGAACGGTCGCAAGCGGTCACGCAACCGTGAGCCTCGGCCGCCCGGTGCGCGTTGTGTCGAAGGTCGTGCGCTCCCAGCAGGATCTGGAAAAACGCGCGCTCACAAGCGGGATCGCCCGCTTTGGGCGTCTCCACCAGGGCATGATGTTCGAACTTCTCTCGAAGCGACGCCGGCAGCTTCTCGAGAAGATTGAATTGCCGAACGACGCGCTCCACATCGGCTACGGTGGTCGGATCGGGCAAGGTTGGCCCCGACGCCAGGGCCGATTCCTGGCCTTCCGGCACATCGGTAATGGCCAGGGTGAGCTTGACGGCATCGCGGGCCGCGGCGGCCAATCGCCCACCCTTCACCGCGGACAGGTGCTTCCGTACCGCGTTGATCTCACCGATGGACGCGCCACAGGTGACCAGCGCTCGATGCAGTTCCTGAAAATCTTCGAGCGAAATTTCCCCGTCGAGCGGGAGCTCCACCAGGGACGAACCCCCGCCGGAAAGGAGAAAAAAAATCAGCGAACCGTCATCGCAGCCCGCCAGAAGTTCGAGGATGGCTCGGCCTGCTGCGAAACTCTCAGCCGTCGGCACTGGGTGGCCCGCTGCAAAAATTCGCCAGCCCGGCAAAGCGTGGCCCTGTGGCGCTGCCCCTGCCGCAAGGCCGGCGGATGGCGAAGCGGGAACCACCAGGATTCCTTCGACGCGAAAATCCGGCGCCAGCACGCGCGTGAGTCCTTCGGCCATGGCCCAAGCCGCTTTGCCGAACGCCACCGCAACGATCCGGCGGTACGCGGTGAGGTTCACTCGTGCGTCGCCAACCCGAACCCACGAGCCACGGCGCGCCAGTTTTTGCTCGAGCGTCAAGGGAATATCTATGGCCGCGAGCGTCTGCCGGAAGACTTCCCTGGCGACGGCTTTCCAGTCGCCCGCTCGCGGCACGGCTCTCTCCTGGGCTGCTACGATTTGAGCACCTCGGGATTGAGCGCATTGGGCGGGCGGCGTCCGCCGAAGAGCGCCACGACGTTTTCGGCCGCCATCACCGCCATCTTCGTCCGCGTCTCCACCGACGCGCTGGCTATATGCGGAGTCAAGATCACGTCTTTGCGTCCGACGAGCGCCGGATGCACTTTCGGCTCGTTCTCAAAAACGTCGAGCGCCGCGCCGGCGATTGTGCCGGCTTCGAGTGCCGCGGCTAGCGCGGCTTCGTCCACCACGGGCCCGCGGGAGGTGTTGATCAGGTAAGCGCTGCGCTTCATCTTGATCAGGTTTCCAGTGGAAATCAGGTGACGCGTCTCCGGCAGCAGCGGAACGTGCACGGAGATGAAGTCCGACTCGGCAAACAACCGGTCGCGCTCCACAAATTCTGCTCCCAATTCTCTTTCCGTCTCCGCCGACGCCCGAATCGCGTCGTTATAAAGGATGCGCATGCGAAATCCTTCGGCGCGCCGGGCCACGCCGCGCCCGATGCGGCCGAAGCCCAGGATGCCCAGGGTTTTGCCCCAGACGTCGGCGCCGCAGAGTTGATCGAGGTCCCATCCGGGCCACTCGCCGGCGCGTATCCACGCGTCCCCTTCGAGCACCCTCCGCGCGATGGCCGTCAGCAGCGCCCAGGCAAAATCGGCCGTCGTATCGTCGAGCACGCCCGGCGTATGCGTCGCAACCACCCTGCGCTTTGTACAGGCAGGGACGTCGATATTGTCAAAGCCCACCGAAACGGTTGCGGCGATTCGTAGCTTCGGCGCCTTTGCCAGAAGCTCTTCGTCTACTTTTTCCGTCAGCAGGCAAATAAGCGCTTCTTTATCGGCGACGCGCTTCAACAGCTCCGCGCGCGAGATCCTTGCCGGGTCGGTCCAATACTCCACATCAAAATATTGGTTCAGAAGTTTTCGGGCCGCGTCAAACAGCGGCCGGGTGGATAGAACTTTGGGCTTGCTCACCGCGCACCTCGAATTGATTTCTGTGGCGTTGGGTGAGTAGCACAGGTACGAGCGAGGTGTCAACGCAGCGCGTTGACTCCGCTGGATGCGCGCGACTATAGTGCTCGCGAGGCTCGCTTTTCAGCAGGCGGCCAATGGACCAAAAAATCATTCGCGAACTCGAAAAAATCCTGGGCAAGGATGGTGTCCTCAGCAAACCGGAAGACCTGCTTCTGTACGAGTACGACGGCTCGGTGGAAGTGGCGCGGCCCGGATGCGTCGTCTTTCCCCGCTCGACCGCGGACGTTGTGAAAATTGCGGGCCTCGCCAACCGTTACGACATTCCGATGGTGGGCCGCGGCGCCGGCACCGGTTTATCCGGTGGGGCGCTCGCACGGCATGGCGGCGTCCTGATGGTTTTTTCGCGGATGAACCGCATTCTTGAAATCGATCTGGAAAACCAGCTCGCGGTGGTGCAGCCCGGCGTGGTGAATTTGGACGTCACGCGCGCGGTCGAGCATGCCGGACTGCATTTCGCTCCCGACCCATCCAGCCAGAAGGCGTGCACCATCGGCGGGAACGTGGCGGAGAATGCGGGCGGCCCGCACACGCTGGCTTACGGCGTCACGGCCGCCCACGTGCTAGGGCTCGAGCTCGTGCTTCCCACGGGCGAAGTCGTGCGCATCGGCGCGAAGACGGTGGACACTCCGGGCTATGACCTCATCGGCCTGCTGGTAGGCTCGGAAGGGACTCTCGCGATTGTCACCGAGGTCACCATCAAACTGACGCGCTTGCCGGAGGCGGTGAAGACGCTGCTCGCAGTTTACGACACGGTGGATGACGCCACGGAGACCGTCGCCGATATAACCGCGCGAGGAATTACTCCGGCGGCATGCGAGATGCTGGATGGTTGGACGCTGCGCGCGGTCGAGGCGTGGGTGCATGCGGGCTTCCCGCTCGACAGCGCCGCGGTGCTTCTGCTCGAAGTGGACGGGCTGCGCGAAGCCGTTGAGCTGCAAGCGGAGGAAGTCGCCGAGGTTTGCCGAGTGCACCACGCGCGGGAAGTTCGCGTTGCGCGCGACGCGAAAGAGCGCGAGCTTCTCTGGAAGGGCCGGAAAAACGCTTTCGGCGCCATCGGGCGGCTGTCACCCACCTATTACGTCCAGGATGGAGTGATTCCCCGCACAAAACTGGCGGCGACGTTGCGCCGCATCAAAGAGATCGGCGAAAAATACGGCTTCGAAATCGGCAACATCTTCCATGCGGGCGACGGAAACTTGCATCCAATCATTCTCTTCGACGCGCGCGACGCGGAGCAGTTCCGTCGCGCCGTCTCCACCGCTGACGAGATCATCCTGTTTTGCGTCGAGATGGGCGGCGCGATCACGGGCGAGCACGGCGTGGGCATGGAAAAAGACCGGCTGATGCCGCTGCTCTTCAGCGAAGCGGAGCTGGACGTAATGCGCCGCGTCCGCGATGCTTTCAACCCCGCCGGCCGGCTGAATCCCGGAAAAATTTTCCCGACCAGCAAAGGCTGCGGCGAAATCCGCGTCCGGCCGCTGCCCCTGACGGGCGCGCCGACGGCATGAGCGCTCCCGCCAGAGTCCTGCCCTCGCGAATCAGCGAAATCGTCGGGGCTGCGAATCTCATCACCGACGCAGAGCAACTTTCGAGCTACGAAGTCGACGGCCTGCGCCCGGCCGCTGCGGCGCGCCCCGGGACCGCGGAAGAAGTGGCGGAGTTGGTGCGATTTGCCGCCGCCGAAAAGCTCGCCGTAATTCCCTGCGGTGCGCGGACAAAAATCCGAATCGGCATGCCGCCCGGGCGTTACGACTTGGCGATGGATCTGACGCGCCTCGATCGAATCCCGGCCTACGATCCCGGCGACCTCACCGTCAGCATCGAGGCCGGATGCCCGCTCGCGAAATTGCAGTCCGCACTTGCCGAGCACAAGCAATTTCTGCCGCTCGTCACGCCTTTTTATTCGCGGGCCACCGTCGGCGGTGTGCTCGCCACAAATTCTGGTACGCCGCTGAGGCAAATGTACGGAACGCCGCGCGACTACGTCCTGGGAATGGAGTTCATCACGGGCGAAGGAGTCCGCACCAAGAGCGGCGGGCGCGTGGTGAAAAACGTCACCGGGTACGACTTGCACAAATTGATGATCGGCGCGCTCGGCACGCTTGGCGTCATCACTCGCGTCAATTGCAAGACGTTTCCTCTACCGGGCGCCACCCGCAGTTTTCTCGCGTCTTTCGCCGGCCCCGAAGATGCCTTCGAGATGCGGGGCCGGATCGCCCGTTCACCAATCCAACCGAACGCGCTTGAGGCGATCGACGCGGCGGCGGCCCGGATTCTTAAACTCGAGCTTTCGCCCTCAGAGTGGTCGCTTGCCGTCGCGACCGACGGGCACGAGCCCGCACTCGAGCGCCACACAGCCGAGCTCAAGAGAATGGCGGAGGACTCGCACGCCACTTCCTTCAGGGTTTTGGAGCTCGACGAAAAAACTGCGTTGTGGGACCGCATTCGCGAATTTCCCGGATTGGCAATGGAATCGTCGCCGGCAGCCACGATCCTGAAAATCAGCGCGCTGCCAGCGCAGTTCGACATCGTGATTCGGGAGGCGCGAACAATTACAGACTCGAACGAACTGGCGTCGGCTGTGTTCGTGCGTGCCGCGGGCATCATCTATTTGGCGCTGGTCCCAGCCGCGCGCGATTCAGAAACGATTCGCCGCCTGGCGCGGACTTGCACGCAAATCTTCGAGATCACCGCAAGCGCCGACGCGCGCGCTGCGATCGAATGGTGTCCTATCGAGCTCAAACGCGAAGTGAACGTGTGGGGTCCGACGCGCGAGGATTTTCCGCTCATGCAGAAACTGAAGAAAGTGTTCGATCCGCGCGAAGTCTTCAGCCCTGGCCGGTTTGTCGGGGGCCTTTAGAGTATGGCCGAGACCGCAAAGCCAAATTGGAAAGAGGAGCAGCTCGAGTTTCAAGAAACGCTGAGCGGCTTCAGCGCGATCGACAAGCCCGAGTACGAGGACTATTCACGGTGCATTCACTGCGGCCTGTGCCTGAACCACTGTCCCACCTACCGCCTGTGGGGCATGGAAGCGGATTCTCCGCGCGGGCGAATCCGGCAGATGCTGCTGATCGATCAAGGGAGGCTGGAGCTGGGCGAGCAGTTCGTCACACACATCGACCGCTGTCTCGATTGCCGGGCGTGCGAAACCGCCTGCCCTTCCGGAGTAGAGTACGGCAAGTTGGTGGAACTGGCCCGCGCTCAAATCGAGCAGCGCTACAAACGCCCCTGGGTGTCGCGCACGATTCGGGAACTCGTGTATCGCAGGCTCTTGCCTTTTCCCAAGCGCATCGCCGGCGTAGCGCGACTGCTTCGCTTTTACCAAAGCACGGGACTCGAAACACTGGCCCGCGGCTCGGGGCTTCTTCGATTGATGGGACTCGAAAATCAAGCCCGCCTGCTTCCTCGAATGGATCGCGAATTTTTCTTTTCGCGATTGGGGAAGACTTTCCCGGCGCGGGGCCAGCGCCGTGCGCGAGTGGCCTTTTTTGCCGGCTGCGTCGCGCAGGTGGCTTTCAGCCGGCTCAACGACGCGACGATTCGAGTGCTGCAAGCGAACGGCTGCGAGGTGGTGGTGCCCGCAGGCCAAGTGTGCTGCGGGGCGCTGGCGGCGCATTCCGGCTTGCGGGACGTTGCGAGAGATTTGGGGCGCGCCAACCTCGACGTATTCTTGCGCGAAGATTGTGACGCGGTGATTACCAACGCCGCCGGCTGCGGCTCCACTCTCAAGGAATACGCGGCGCTGTTCGCTCCGAGCGACCCGGCCCACGAACGGGCAACGAAATTTGCCGCGCGCATGCGCGACGTGACGCAATTCCTCGTGGAGCTCGGCCTCTCTTCCTCTCTGCGGCCGCTGCCCATGCGCGTGACGTATCAGGATTCCTGCCATCTGCTCCATGGGCAGAAAATCCGCGAGGCGCCGCGCGAACTCATCCGCTCCTTGCCGGGAATCGAACTCGTAGAAATGCCGTTGGCGGACCACTGCTGCGGCTCGGCAGGCGTTTACAACGTCACGCAGCCGGGCGCCTCGATGGCGCTGCTGAAAGAAAAGATGGAAGCGGCCCGCGGAACCGGGGCTACAGCGATCGTGACCGCGAATCCCGGTTGCATTCTGCAATTACAGGCTGGCGTAGCCATGTACCGCACCGGTCAGGAAGTCCTCCACGTCGTCGAGTTGATCGACCGCGCCTTGCCCTCGAGCTGAAGTCGTCTGCGGGAATCCACAGGCTGGAGAGGATGCATGCGAGCGGGATCGGGCTAACTCCCGCCCGCATGCGTGAGGGGCGCACGACAACTTCGGACTACGGCAAGGTCAAGGTTGGAGGCGCCGCTCGATCCGAAAGCTCCCGGGCTTGCCTTCTTGCACGATATAATCCGCGGGAACCTGGAAGAGCGGCGCCGCAGGGTCACTACGCGTAACGTTCGTCAGTTGATAGACGCTTGTGCCGATTCGCGGATCGGTGCGCTTCACCATCACGTTCGCTTGCAGGTCGGACGAGAACCAGCGCTCCGTAACGATCTCGATGGGGAGTTCGTTGCCGATCGCGCCGGCAGGAATCGTGCGAGTAATGCGCGTGCCTTCGACTGTGATCCCTTCCATGACCTGTTGCCCCAGAGATTCGCTCTTGACCGTTTCTTGTGACGCAACAGAGAGCCTGCGGGTTTCAGGAGCGTTGAGGAATTCGCCGGGAGGCATCGGCATTTTTCGGGCCACCTTCTTCTGCGGTTCCAAGACGTAGTGAACGCCGGCCACCGGATCATTAATAAGGACAACTTGAATTGGATTGCCGCCGGTGGCGAACGGGCCGATAGAATTCATCGTCTGCTCGCGGCGCGTACGGCCTTCGCTATCGCGGTAGACCATGCCGGTATTCTTGCGGTTGATCCGATTGCCGTCGCTCAGCACCTGGGTCATGTCGGTCGAGACCTGCGCCGAGTAGGGGGCGGCCTTGACGACTTTGTCGCCCGGGCCCGCTTCAAAACCCACGAAACCCACGTCGACGGCCTCGGGGGGAGGCCCGGGAGGCGAAAACTCTTGATAGAAGAGAGTCGGTCCAGGCTCTGGCGGAGGCGGCGCGGGGGATTGTGCCGCGGCAGCCATGCCCATGGCGAAGATTGCGAGCCCACCTGCGAGAAATTCAAACAATCGTCTTTGCGCCTTCATGTTTCGTCCTCCGTCAGATAATGCTCTTAGGACTCGAATCCATTTTTCAGACCGGCGCTAGCGCACTACGCGGATCGCTCGCGGACTCCCGTCCTCGCCAAGAAGAAACTCGGCGGATATGCGCTCGCCAGCGACATCTCCGCTCACCGGCAAGCCAAGGGACGCGAGGGCTGAGCGAGGCAGAACGAGTCGTACGATCGCCGTGCTTTCGAGTGGCCCGATATTGTCGGCATACGGCAACTGCACGAATGGAGTGGCCCATTCAGTCGCGTTCGCGACGGCCGCGCGAGGATGTCCCATCCCTTTTGCCTTGCTGCGATGCAGCGAAGCAGTCCCGGGCACACTCGGTGCCAGCGACTCTCGTGGAATCGAGTTCTCGATAGGCGGAGCGGACGAGTTGCTCGCGCGAGTCTCCTCCGCCTTCGGAATTACGCGCTTCGAACGAAACGTCAGACCCAGGGTCAGCGCCATCGCCGCCGCAAGGCCCGCGGCAGCACACACTGCCACCCAGCGCGGCACGGGCTTCGAGTGCGCGGTCGCTCGTGCGCTGCGCCGGAACGCTCCGAGAAGTGTGGCCTCTACATGGAACGGAGCCTCCTGGCCCGCATTCGACGCAAGGGCGCGCAGGGCGCCATCCAGGGAACGCGAATCGGCGAGGTACTCGGCGCAGGGCGCGCAGAGTTCCGCATGCGCGAATCCGGCCTTCGCGACGGACTCTTCCAGAGCGCCAGGGCGCCCCAGGTCATGAACGATGAATCTGAAGTGTTGACAATTCATTTGCGTTCTCTCGTCTCGGCCACCGCGCCCTGGGTGCGAGGGACAAGCCGTGGTCGGCGCTCGGGGCGAAGTTTTGCGAGGAGAAGCGCCCGCGCCCGGTGGAGGCGGGAACGGACCGTTCCTTCCGCGCAGCCCAGGAGCGCAGCCGCCTCCGCATAAGTCATCTCTTGAAGATCGCAGAGGACGACGAGTTCGCGATAGTTCGCAGGCAAAGTCAGAACCGCGCGGCGCACGCGCTCAACGGTCTGCGCCCGGGCAAAATCCTCCGACTGGCCCGCGCCCGAATGATGACCGTTGCGGCGCGCGAACGGGCCGTCTTCTTCGAGCTCATTCGACAGCAGCACCAGAGCCCGGTCCGCTTCAAATCGACGCCGCAAAACATTCCGTCCAATGCCAAACAGCATGGCCGGGAGCGTGCCTCGTTTCGGATCGAACCGGCCCGGGTCCTGCAGCAGAATCATGAAGACCTCTTGCGTGACGTCCTCGGCGATCGAGGGGTTCCCGCTCATGTGCAGGGCGAACCGGTAAATCGGGCCCTGCAGCCGGCGGTAGAGGAGCGTGAACCCCTCCTCGTCTCCGGCCATCATGAGCCGATGCAGATCGTCTTCGGTCGAACGCGTGACCGTGGTCATCTACCCCAATAGGACGATCTGCATCGGCGGCCGTTACATAATTCCGTCACGGCGGCCAAAGAGTTCCAAAATGTTCGCCTTTGGTGGGAATTGGAACTGGAGAAAACGGTCTGCCGCTCGGAGCCAAACGATGCCCCGCCGAGGTTGACAGGAAAGGGGCGACGGGCATATGGTTTCGCGCGAAGATCTAAAGTTGAAACCGGAGATTCCGGTTGAACACAGAGGAGGATACGATGCGTCGAGCGCTGTTGGTGGCAGCGTTAGTTTGCCTAGGGGTTTCAGCATGCTGGGCACAAGACCCGGTTAAGGTCGATCCCCAGCACTACAAAGTAGAATTCGAGAACGCCCAAGTGCGAGTGCTGCGGATCCATTACGGCCCGCATGAGAAGTCTGTGATGCACTCCCATCCCAATTCAGTGGCAGTTTTTCTGACGGACGGCCAAGTGAAATTCACATATCCAGATGGCAAGACCGAAGACGTTCAGGTGAAGGCCGGACAGACTCAGTGGACGAAGGCTGGGAAACACCTGCCCGAAAATACGGGAGACAACGCCTTTGAGCTGATCCTAGTGGAGATGAAGGCCAAGCCAGCGCCCAAGGCGCCAGCGGCGCCCGCTAAATAGGGAACAGTGAACCTCGGAAGGCATCCGACTACGTTCGAGGCGCGAACATTTTTCCGGCCACGCGGGTAACGAGCCGCCGAGGCGCCAGCCGCTGGCCTTCCATGCTGAGCAGGTTGCGCAATCCTGAGATTGCGCAGGTCTTGCCTTTTTCCAGCGCCTCGAGCCCCACTCGAGCCACTTTTTCCGCCGTCTCCGCGCGGCGGAAAGTTTGCGCCGGCTCTCCGGCTACTTGCCGGAACTCCGTGGCGGTGGAACCGGGACAAAGGGCGCAGACGCGCACGCCGTATCGGCGCACCTCTTCGGCGATGGCTTCGGCGAACAGCAAATCAAAACCCTTAGTGGCCGCGTAGGTGGAAATGTAGGGTACGGCCTGAAAAGCGGCAGTGGAGGCCACGATCAGGACGTCGCCATGCCTTCGCTCGATCATTGACCGAAGGTAGAAATGAGTGAGGTGGACCACGGCGGCACAGTTGACCTGCACCATTTCGAGCTGCTTGGCCAAGCTCGACGTATGGAACGGGCCATAAGCGCCAAAGCCGGCGTTGTTCACGAGCAGCTCGACCTCGAACTGCTTGCCGGAAGTGAACGCGAAGATTTCGCCCGGCGCTTCGGGCCGCGCCAAATCGGCCACGATTATTTCGACTCGCACGCCGTATTCGTTGCTGAGTTTGGCTGCAAGTTGGTCGAGACGCTCGCGGCGGCGCGCGGTCAGCACCAGGTTCGCCTCTCGAGCCGCCAGTTGTTCAGCCAGTGCCCAGCCGATACCCGCGCTTGCGCCGGTAACGAGCGCCCACTTTCCTCGCCAACGTTCGGCCACGCCGGCCTCCCCTATCGAGAGGGGAATCAGACCATAGAAGCACACAGTTGAACAGCAAGAAAATGCGAACGAAAAGGCAGGAAGCGAAGAACGAGGCTATGCGTTGCGAGGGTGGTCGCGGAGAACGGAATCGCGAATCTTGAGGCCTTGCGCCTTCAGCCGGTCCAAAAGCCGGCGCGCCCACATAAACTCGGCGGCGAGCACGCCGAGGCCGAGGAGAATCGTCAACCAGCCAGGCCCTGGAGAAACGATCATTAGCACCCCAGCGAGCAGCAGGGTGAACCCGATGAGAATTTTCAGGAAGCGTTTCGCCTGGTGAAGCGTCTTGAAAAGCATGCCCGTCCCCCAGCGTACCGGTACAGTTGCTTTTGATGCGTTTAGATCGTCCCGCGTCTAGTGCCGTTCCAACTCAGAGCAAATCTTTCTGGCGCCCCGCCAGGGCCGCTGGCAGGCTGTCTTGGCAATCTCTATCCCAATCAAGTTGGAACGGTACTAGGCTAGCACGCAGGCTGCCAAAGGACCCGGCCTTGCTCGCGCCAAGTACGGCATTGATAATGGGGTTGGCGGCGGGCTTCTAAACAGTTCGTGCAATGTGCAAGGCTTTGCCGAAGCGAGGAAGCGAAATGGAACTTCAGACCGTGCGCATGCAGGTTCCAGAAGGGGCGAATCTCATCCTGGGACAGGCACATTTCATCAAGACTGCTGAGGATTTGTACGAAGTGATGGTGAATACGGTGCCCGGCGTGAAGTTTGGAATCGCGTTTAACGAAGCCTCAGGGCCGTGCCTGGTGCGCGCCGAGGCCAACGACGTTGAGCTGCGCCGCGTCGCCATTGCCAATGCGCAAGCCATCGGGGCGGGACACGTCTTCGTAGTCCTCCTGCGGGTGGCCTATCCCATCAACGTGCTCGGCCGCATCAAGGATTGCTTCGAGGTCTGCTCCATCTACTGCGCCACGGCCAATCCGGTGGAAGTGATTGTGGCCCAGACCGAGCAGGGCCGCGGCGTCCTTGGGGTCATCGATGGATCATCGCCCAAGGGAGTCGAGGGTCCCCACGACGTAAAACACCGCCAAGAATTCCTGCGGAAAATCGGGTACAAGTTCTAGGGTTGAAAAGGGTGATTGATGCAGCGTAGGCGCGAGCTCACCGCGGGTCGAAGTGACATGAGTTGTTGTTACAGCGCGTTCCTACCTAGGTCTGTGGAAAATCCTGCGCTGTCGCCAGAGCGCTGAGCTGTAATTTGTCGGTCGATCCGAGGAACTGCAGGCCCGTCCCAAAGCGGCCGTCACCCAGCGGGTCACAATAGGTGACACGCGCCGCGGACGTGAAATGAACCCCCGGTAAAGCAACCAGGAGCGTATCGTCAACCAGCCATTGGCACGCCGAGATCACGCGGACCCCGCGGGAACTGACGTTCTCCGTGAAAACCTTTTCCACTTCCATCATGCTGTGTTTGCCTGCAAGTAGCACCGTCACCTTCATGGGGACCCGGCTTTCGCCTCGTTGCACCTGATACGCTTGTCTCATGGAACTTACCTCCGGCAGAAGTATTAGGCGCTAACGGACAGGGTCCGGCCCTGACCTTGGGCGCCGCGCTCGTTCATTCATCATAGCCAACTGCCGCGTAGAGAAGTAAGGAACCAGGAGACGTGCTGCCGAAAACGACACCCGGGCCCCGCCTCGTGCGCCGGAGGTGTGCGGAAGGACCGCTGCCGTTAGCGCGGGTTAGATTTTGGAAAACGGACCAGGGATATAGCCTTGTCGAGACAAGTCCTTCTCAGTAAGCTCCCTTTACCCCTTCTTTTTGCCTTCACAAGCAGAGGAATGCTGTTGTGTCAGCCGAGGGATTCTGAGAGAAGAAATTCACATTCAGGACGCAGAGAAAACGGCAGCCATGGCCGATGCATCTTCGCCCCAGGCCCAGGTTGGCAGCGGACGAGTCCGAGGACGAAGCCTCCTCTATGCCCTTGTGCTCGTCGTTCTGCTTCTCGGCGCTTTCCCGCTCCGCCGGGTCGCCTGGCAGAGCAACGCCGAGTTCCACACCTTGCTCGAGACCATCGCCACATTACTGGCGCTCACCACAGGCGCGATGGCCCTGGTGCGTTATTACTCAAAGAAAAGCAGTATGTTTTTGCTCCTCGGCAGCGCCTTTCTGGGAGCGGCGCTCCTGGACGGCTATCACGCGGCGATCACCTCGTCGTTTCTTGCGGGGTACACCCCCTCCACTCTTTCGGCTCTCACGCCTTGGAGCGGGGTCATTTCGCGCGTGTTCTTGTCCCTCCTGATGTGTGCGACCTTGCTGGCCTGGAAGAGAGAGATGCGGCGGCCGGAGGCGGACAGCATCCCGGAGGGCGTCGTTTACTTGCTAGTTGGAGTCTGGACTTTAGTCAGCTTTTTCTTCTTTGCGTTGGTACCGCTGCCTCCGGCTTACTATCCCAATTTACCCGTTCATCGCCCGGCGGAGCTGGTGCCAGCCCTCTTTTTTGGGATGGCCGCCATAGGATATTGGCTGAAAGGGTCGTGGAAAAGCGACGATTTCGAGCACTGGCTGATACTTTCCCTGGTTGTGACAGCGATGAGCCACCTGGCCTACATGCCCTTTTCCAGTAGGCTGTTTGACACCTTATACATCGCCGCTCACGTGCTGAAGATTGCGGGATACATCCTTGTCCTGACAGGTCTCTTCGTCAGCATGTTTTCGATCTTCAAACGGGAGACGGAAAACGCGACCTACCTCCGGCAGGTCAATCAGTCACTCGCGACGGAGATCGTCGAGCACAGTCGGGCGGAGCGCGCTGCGGAAGCGGCCAGCCGCGCGAAGAGCGAGTTCCTGGCCAACATGAGTCACGAAATCCGCACTCCGCTAAACGGCATTATGGGGATGACCGATCTAGCGCTCCAGACGGAACTTACCTCAGAGCAGCAGGAATACCTGGAGACGGTGAAGATGTCGTCGGACGTCCTGCTCGCGGTGATCAACGACATTCTCGACTTCTCGAAGATCGAAGCGGGAAGAATCGACCTGGAGGCGGCCGATTTCAACCTGCGTGACTGTCTGGAAGGGACCCTGAAGACGCTCGCGCTGCGGGCGGACGAAAAGGGGCTGGAGCTTCTGTGCGAAGTGGCTCCCGAGGTGCCGGAAGTTGTGCGGGGGGATTCCAGCCGGCTGCGGCAGGTGGTGGTGAACCTGTTGGGCAACGCCATCAAGTTTACGGATGAGGGCGAGGTGGCGCTGAAGGTACAGGTCGAAGCTCAGGACGGCGAGGATCGCATCTTGCGTTTCACGGCCTCGGACACGGGGATCGGAATTTCGCCGGAGAAACAGAAACTAATCTTCGATCCGTTCGCGCAGGCGGACAGCTCGACAACACGGAGATACGGGGGAACCGGCCTGGGATTGACCATCTCGACGCGTCTGGTGGCGATGATGGGCGGAAAAATATGGGTGAAGAGCGAAGCGGGCCAGGGATCCCAGTTCCACTTTACGATGCGGTTCGGAGTCCCAGTCGAGAAAGCCATCGAAGTAGGTACGATTGCCCCGCCGGAGATCTTGCGAGGCGTAAAGGTGCTGGTGGTAGATGATAACCGGACGAACCGGCGGATCCTTGACGGGATGTTGAAGCGCTGGGAGATGAAGACGACGTTGGTGGAAGGCGGAGAAGAGGCTCTCGCGCAACTGTCGGCAGCCCGGGAAGCGGGGGAGCCGTATGGGCTCATTTTGACGGACATGCACATGCCAAAAATGGACGGTTTCTGCTTCATCGAACAAGTCCGACAACGGCCGGAATTATCTACGGCCACCATCATGATGCTTACGTCGGCGGGGCACCGAGGGGATGCGGCGCGTTGCCAGGAGTTGGGAGTGTCGGCGTACTTGTTGAAGCCCATACGGCAATCCGAATTGCGCGAGGCCATTGCCCAAGCGCTGGGGGCGCGAGAGCACCAAGGCGCGATTCCCCTGATCACGCGATACTCGCTAGGAGACAGTCGCGACCCCGCGTCCATCTTGCGGGTGCTGCTCGCGGAAGACAATCCTGTGAACCAGCGTCTGGCGACGCGGTTGCTCGAGAAGAGAGGACATCGCGTCGCGGTGGCCGCCAACGGGCGGGAGGCGCTCGAGGCGCTGGACAAGGAGAGTTTTGATCTGGTCTTCATGGACTTGCAGATGCCGGAGGTGGACGGATTCGAGGCCACCGCGGCGCTTCGAGAAAAGGAGAAAGGCAGCGGAGTCCACCAGCCGGTAATCGCTTTGACCGCCCATGCCATGAAAGGTGACCGGGAACGGTGTCTGGCAGCAGGCATGGATGGCTATCTTTCCAAACCGATCAAGCCACAGGAGCTCGACGAGATCCTGGAAAGTTACGTTGCCCGCCGGATGGAAGCGGAGAATGCACCGGAAACCGCCGTGCGAAGCAAATGAACGAGAAGATCATCCACGGAATTATTGAGAAGGATGTGCCACGTCTGCACCTGATTCGTCTTAGCGAAGTGGGCGTACTTGCGGGGGCCCCGGGGGTCATCCAAAGCTGCTTGCTCGAAGAGTTTGCGCGGGTCGAATGGGCCGCCATCCGAAGCCTCGGCGAAGGATGGCGGAGCCACGTACCGTACGGTACGTGGCGGAGAGGGTGGGATTCGAACCCACGGTCGAGTTTCCCCGACACACGCTTTCCAAGCGTGCTCCTTAAACCACTCGGACACCTCTCCGCGACAACGCATTGAAGAAGCCTAGCAGATTGCCCGTTAACGCGGCAAAGAAGTTGCGACCGTTTGCACAACACTCGGACAATTGCGCGGGATGTCTGCTAAACTTTCTCCTTTCCGGTCCGGGGTGGTGCAATTGGTAGCACATGGGCCTTTGGAGCCTAGAATCCTGGTTCGAGTCCAGGCCCCGGAGCCAACCTCGCCAGAAGCCAAGCGGTCCATCAGATCCGCGACCGCGCGAAATTAGAAGGAGACACGCAGTCCGAACTGAAACTGTCGGTTCTACGCGAGGAGATGCGGCGTTACAAGACTGACGAACTCGCGGGACGTGATGATCTTTGTCTTCTTCCAAAACCTCGGAAAGTGCCGCATGTTTCCAGTCACGAGATAGTCGGCGCGGGCAGCATCGGCGCATTCAAGGAACATGTTGTCGCCGGGGTCGCTCGTGACCTGAAGGCGCCGCGCCGGAGTAACACAGCGGGCGTGTCTTTTGATGATTTGCAGTAGCTGATGCCGGAGCCCTTTGCGAATCTGGATCTCCGGACGCGATAGTACATCCCGATATTCCGCGAGAATAGCTGCTGAGACGTAGAGCCGGGCGGGTTTGGTGATCGCAAGGAGGATCACTGTACGTTGTAATCCGTCCGGCTTAAGTGCTGCAGAAACGACAACGTTCGTATCAACGATGAGTCGAAGCGGAATCATCAGCGCTTCTTTTTCGTCGCGCGCGTAGCCTTGATAATTCTGTCGATCTCCTGGGAACTGAGATTGTCCGTGCCCTTCGCCTTCGATTCCTGGCCGATGATCCTGAGAACCTCAGGCTCCGGGGCAGCAAGTCGCACATAGTCCCGGATGCTCAGCAACACTGCTCGGGGGGTTCCACGCTTCTCGATAACGAGCGAACAACGTTCATCCTCCACCTGTCGCAGGAGCCTGCCAAAATGGGTACGCACGCGGAGGGCGGAAACGACGATGCTCCCCTTCTTTTCTGTTCTCGGCATTGAATCAACTCACCAGTTCAATTATACGAACTGTACAGTCCCTTCTGCAACTGTTTTCCAAGCACTCTGCGCTACAATTTTGCGAGCCCGGGCGTCGGGTTTCGCTCCCACCTTCCAGTGCGAAGAGCGAGCGAAGGAACTTGCGCGCGCGTTTCAGAAACATTACTCTCGGGCCCGATGGAACCGCAAAGCCTGGTCGTTGGCCTCATCTGGTACATCGTGTTCCTGTTTTCGACCACTTGCCATGAAGGAGCCCACGCGCTGGTGGCAAAGCTCGGAGGGGATCCTACCGCCTTCCATGGCGGCCAAGTAACTCTCAACCCCCTGCCGCACATTCGCCGAGAGCCTTTCGGGTTAGTGGTTGTGCCCATCCTTTCGTACCTCTTTGCCCATTGGATGATCGGTTGGGCCAGCGCGCCTTATGACCCGTCCTGACAGCAGCGCCATCCGCGGCGTGCCGCCTGGATGGCTCTGGCCGGTCCCGGCGCGAACTTCTCTTTAATGCTTCTGGCCACAGCAGCAATCCGGGGAGGGATGATTTTCGGGGCGTTTCACGCGCCCGGAGCCGCGAACTTTACTCACATCACGGAAGCTCCCGCGGACGGTGCAGCCGGTTTCGCCGCCGCTTTCCTTAGCGTGCTATTCGTCGAGAATCTTCTGTTGGGCACGTTCAACCTCCTGCCAGTGCCTCCGCTCGACGGCCATACGGGCGTAACGCTGCTGATGAGCGAGCAGGCCGCGTTGAAGTTTCTCCATTTCACGCGAACCCAAGGCTTCGGCATGGTCGGAATTCTTCTTGCCTGGGTGCTCTACGGCAAGATTTTCTCCTTCCTATTTGCTCTCGCTTTGAACCTGCTGTATCCCGGGTGGCATTACGGCTGATTGCGGCTTTTTCCGGCGTGCAGTTCCAGCCAGAGTTGATTCAAGAGCGCACATCTGTATTGATTTGCACCCCTCAAGTGTGGTCGGCAAGGATCGCGAATGGCCTAAGTCTTTGCCGCGCCAAGCTGTACGTCCGCGGCGTTTTTGGCAGCCTTTCTGCAAGATCCCCAACAGAGGCAAACTCAATGAACGGTCGAAGCGATTACCCGTCGAATTACCGGGTGGAGATTTCCGGATGGGATATTGCGGAAAATTTTTTCGTTGAAAAAACCATTCTCAAATGGAACGAAGAGGGAGTGAAGAGGGTCTGTTTACGCAACCCGATCAGCGAGAACGCGATAGTCTTCATTCGGCTGTCTGAGCCATCGGCATCCGGCAGCGGATTCCCCATCGCCTACCAGGCGATCGAAGTGAGCGCGCCCGACTCGCGGCACATGTTCCAGATTTCGCTCGCGCCGGTTCGGGCGCGAAGAAGCGAGCCCATGCACACACTCGTGAACTAAGGGGCATAGATTCGGGTTTCGCTTTGAGAATCCGGTTCCAGATTGGAACAAGCCCACCAGGAAAACGACATTTCGAATAGGTAGAGGTAGTAGAAAATCGGCGAGCTTTGCCGGCGCGACAGATTCGGATAACTCACTCTTATGAAGGCGGTTAGTGGGCGCAAGGAGGGTTCAAGGTGAGCTGACATTTGTGCTTGATACGCGGTCGAGCACGTTCATATGGCTCTGGCACCCTCCTTGCGTACGAACTTGGCAGGATGGCGGCTACAGCAGAAAGACTCCCGGTCGAATCGTCTCGCAAGCACCTGCGCGTCTGCGTTCTGGATGACGAGGCCGACCTGGTGGACCTCACAACCTCCAAGCTGGAAAAGGCGGGTTTTGGAACCCTGGGAACCACCGACCCGAATGAAGCCCTGCAGAAAATGCGCGCGGAGGGCTGTCGCGTGGTTCTCGCCGACATCAAGATGCCCGGAATGGATGGGTTCACGTTTCTGGAAAAGGTGCTGCAAACGGATCCCGGGATCTACGTGATCCTGGCAACCGGCTACTATTCGGTGGATTCAGCCATCGAAGCGATTCGGCGAGGAGCCTACGACTACCTCTGCAAGCCTCTGGAGTATCCGCGACTCCTGAAGACGCTGGACGAGCTGGCGCACGTATTCGCGCAACGTTCGCAGATTCGCGAGCTCGAAGAAAAGATGTTGAACAACCTGGAGTTCTACGGGATTGTGGCCAGAAGCCCGGCCATGCTCGAGATGTTCGACTTGGTGCGAAAAATCTCCAAGCACTACAGCAACGTTCTGATCAGCGGCCCGACCGGATCCGGAAAGGAACTGGTGGCGCGAGCGCTGCACCAGATGAGCCCGGTGGTGCAGCAGCGTTTTGCTGTTTGCAATTGCTCGGCCCTCGTGGATACGCTTCTGGAAAGCCAGCTCTTCGGCCACGTCCGGGGGGCCTTCACCGGAGCCTGTGATACGCGGCCGGGTCTGTTCGAATATGCCGATGGAGGCACGGTTTTCCTCGACGAAGTGGGCGAAATGTCCTTCCCGATGCAGGCAAAAGTGCTGCGTGTGATTCAGAACCGCGAAATTCAACGGGTGGGCTCGCCCGAAGTGAAAAGGGTGGATGTGCGGCTGATCGCCGCCACGAACCGCGACCTCCGCGCCCAAGTGCTGGCCGGCAGATTTCGCGAAGATTTGTTTTATCGGCTCAGCTCGATCGAGATCCGCGTGCCGGGGCTTGCGGAACGCCCCGAAGACATTCCGCTTTTGGTGCAGTACTTTCTGAAGAAATACAGCGCCGAGTACGGGAAGACCTATCAAGGGCTGGCTCGGCGGGCCCAGGTGGTGCTGCAGCAACGCGATTGGCCTGGAAACGTACGGGAATTGGAGAACGTAATTTCCAGCGCCGCCATCACGTCCACCAGCGACTTCATTGATGTATCTGACTTGCCCGAGAATCTACAGAGGCCCTCGGGACGCAGCGGCGCCATCGAAGCGGAGTGGCGCCCGTTGCCGCTCGAAGAAATACGACGGATCCACATTCAGCGCGTGCTGGAAACGTGCAATGGAAACCGGGTCCGCGCATCCCAGATCCTGGGCATCGGCCGCACGAGCCTTTACCGCCACCTAAAACGCATGAACCGGCGCGCTACCGGAAGGACTGCGCCATAGCTTCGTGAGGTGTGCCGTTCGCCAACGATGTTCCATCGCGCATCATCTGCATTATCGGAGAGCGAAGACATCACCCGCCGCCTCAACGTGTTTCCCGCGGGCCGCTGGCCCAAAAGTTGCGAGTGAGGGGCAAGGGTACGGGACATGAAACCGACTACGAATTGGGAAGAGCTGAGTAACGAAGCCAGCCAGGACCGGCGAAGCGAGAGGAGAGTCCTCCTCTCGTGCCCCATCGAGGTCTCCGGTTTCAATAACAAGGGCGAGTTCTTTACCGAGCGCACCACGACGGCAGACATCAGCGAGAGCGGCTGCCGTTTCCAGGTGAAGGCGCAGGTTGAAACGGGCGCGATTCTGGCGCTCAAGCTCATCAGCCGGCGCAATTCCGAGACTCTACCGAAGCGGCCATTTCTGTATGAAGTCGCACGGGTCACGCCGGAACCGGAGGGTTGGACCCTGGGAGTGGTAAAACTCCAGCCGGAAAGCATTTGGTGCGTACTCTTCCCTGGCCAAGAGAAGCACAGGCGTTCTGCTACATAGGCTTCCTTCGCAACCGCACGACGGCACCACCGCTCGAACAAGGGAGCAGCCCGTCGCCCTGATGTTCCGCGGTCCGGCCCCGCATCGAACCGGGTTTCGTCAGGCCCGGCCTACTTCTACCTTTGTCCGGACACGTACGGGCTGGATGCGGCGCTGACAATCGGCAGCGCCACGGTGTTATCGAGCCGCACCAGAAAGCCCGTCTGTGCGGGCAAGTCCAACTCCTTGCCCTTCTTTTCGATCACGTAGGCTGTACCGCCAATCAACCCGATTCCGAACCCACGCAGGACATGGCTGAACACAGCGCCCACAACCGTGCCGCCGCCAGCTCCCAGCCCGACGTCGAGAACATCACCCTTGATGTCGCGTCTCTCTTGCACGGCCACGCCTTCGGTCGTGCGCAGGTCTCTACGCCCGCGGCCCGCCTCGGCCGACCCGCTGTAGATCCGTAGGATGCTCATCTGCGCGGGAATCACTCGACCATCGATCTCGAGCGAACGAAATTGCACGTTCATGGCAGCCTGGCCCCGGAAAATCGAAAAGTGCCTCGGCCGCACGATGCTTCCGACTATGCCGTGCACTTTCGCTCCAGCCGGTAGAATCAACTGGCTCCCGAGATAAACGGGCTCGGCAACGGTGGCAACGAAGGGGTCGCCATCGCGGGCCACGCTTGTACTGAGGCCGTTTAGCAGCGTCAGCCGAACCTGCGTACCCTGCATGAGTTGATTGGAGTGCGAATACTGGGCGTGAACCGCCGGGGTGAGAAGTAATGCGAGTGACACCACGGCGCCAAAACTGATCAGACGCTTCATGCGATCCTCCTTCCCCGTGTCGTGGGGTTTGCCGCTGGCGCCGCGGAGCGGGTGCGGAGGAAATCACCCGCGGCTAAGATACTCCTTCGCAGGAAATCGTTGCACGAGAATCACATTGTTTCGTTCCAAAGCGCCAAGCCCCGAATTTCGGCATCCGAGCGCCGCTTTCACCGACCGGGGCGGTGTGCTAGACTCGCGTTCGCAGGAAACATTCCTGCGGATGCGTGGAACTTCGGGCTCTGTGCAACGATTCCCCGCAAACTCCGCCAGGCCCGGAAGGGAGCAACGGTAGCGGGCAAGTTTCGTGTGCCGCGGAGTACCCGAAGTTCCTCGGATCGCACACGGTGCGGAGCAGCATTTCCTTCCCATGAGCTATCAGGTGATTGCGCGGAAGTGGCGGCCGCAGACCTTCGCCGAGGTGGTGGGCCAGCGGCACGTGACGCTGACGCTCGAAAATGCCCTGCGCTCGAACCGCGTAGCCCATGCCTACATTTTTTCAGGCGTGCGCGGCGTAGGCAAGACGACGACGGCGCGCATCCTGGCGAAGGCGCTGAACTGCGTCAAAGGCCCGACGGCCGAGCCCTGCAACCAGTGTGATTCCTGCCGTGAAATCACGGCGGGCACTTCACTGGACGTGCTCGAAATCGACGCGGCGTCGAATCGGGGCATCGACCAGATTCGCGAGCTGCGCGAAATGGTCCGCTACGTCGCCGCGGCAGGCCGCTACAAAGTGGTGATTCTCGACGAAGCGCACCAGTTGACGGGCGAAGCCTCGAACGCCTTATTGAAAACACTCGAAGAGCCGCCCGACAAGGTGATCTTCATTCTTGCCACGACGCAGTCCGAAGATTTGGCGGACACGATCAAGTCCCGCGCACAGCTTTTTCAATTTCGGTCGCTTTCCTTCAACGAAATCGCCAAGGAGCTCGAACGGATCGCGAAGGCTGAAAAACTGAAGATCGATTCCGGGGCGGTAGCGGTGCTGGCGCGCGCCGCCGAAGGCAGCCTGCGCGACGCGCTCTCGTTGCTCGAGCAGGCCATGGCTTATTGCGGAGACGAAGTTACCGACGCGCAGGTACGCGAACTTCTCGGTGTTGTGGCCGAAGACGTTCTCGATGAACTGGTGGAAGCGATCGGGGCACAATCGGCGGAGCGCGTCCTCGGACTGGTGCATCGCCTGATGGCGGACGGGCAAAACCTCCAACACTTCTGCCGCGAGGCGATCCGCCACTTCCGGAATCTGCTCGTCGCGCGCGTCTGCGGCGCCGATTCCGAACTGGTGGCTGCCCCGGCAGAGGAGCGCGCGCGTCTCGGCGAGCAATCCGCAAAATTCACGGAAGAAGATTTGACGCGCTTCTTTCAAATCCTTCTTTCGACCGATGACGATTTGCGTCGAAAGCCGGATCCGCGACTTCACCTGGAACTGGGATTACTGAAACTGGTGAACGCGGCGCGCCTGGCGCCGCTCGAAGAATTGTTGGCCGAACTACGCGGCGAAGTTTCTGTGAAGTTGCCTGCGACGACGCGATCGGCGCCGACGGCGCACGCAGCCCTTGCCGGCACATCGACGGCAGCTTCACGGATCCCGGCGGCGGGGCCGCTTCCGCGCGGCAGCGAAGAACACAAAGCGGAGGCAAGTCCGCGTGCGACGCCGTCCGTTTCTTCCGCACCCATGGCGGCGCTGCCGCCGCGGGTGGTGGCCAAGGTGGCGGAAAGCGCGGCCAGCGGATTGGCGGCAGCTCAGATGGATGCGATTCGCGCGGCGCTGCAGCCGCAGAAATTCCTGTGGTCGATGGTCGAGCACGTAAGTCGCTGGGAGCTCGAGGGCGGCGAGATGCGCCTTTATTTCCCGAACGAAAGCCGCGCGCTTGCGGAAATGTTGCAGGCTCGGGACCCGATGGAGAAATTGCGCACATTGCTGAGCGACGTGGTGGGCCAGCCTGTGCGCGTGTGTGTTAAACTAGAGACCAATCGAGGAACGGCGGGAGGGGCGTCAGATTTGCGAGCACGATTCGAAGAAGATCCCATCGTTCGTGAGATGCTGAAGCGGTTCGGCGGCCAGATTTCCGATGTGAAACGCCGGAGTGAGGATTAAACGATGGAAGTCAAGGCGCTGCAGCAGATGTTGGCCCAATTCCGGCAGGTGCAGGAGCGCCTGGAAAAACAAATCGGCGAGATTCATGTGGAAGCCTCGGCCGGCGGCGGCATGGTGACGGTAAAGATGAACGGCCAAAAGCAAGTGAGCCACATCCACATCGAGCCCGAAATCTTCAAGAACAAAGATGCGGAAATGCTCGAGGACCTGATCCTAGCCGCGGTGAACGAAGCGGCTCGCCGCGTGGACGAGGCGCTTGCCAACCAGATGAAGGACATCGCCGGCGGCCTTCCCAGCATCCCGGGCTTGAAAATCCCCGGCCTGTTCTAGAGCTTGGACCCGTTGCACGCGCTTGATTCCCTGGAAACAATTTATCATCCCGTTGCTCCCCTCATCGAATGCCTGACTTCGCGCCCAGCGTCTCGCGGCTGATTGACGAGCTGAAGCGTCTGCCCGGAATCGGGCAGAAAACCGCGCAGCGGCTTGCCTTCTTCCTACTACGGGTGGATCGCCAACAAGCTTTGGCTCTCGCCGACGCCATCCGAGAAGCCAAGGAAAAAATCCGCGAATGCTCAGTCTGCAACAACATTACCGACACCGACCCGTGTTTTTATTGCACCAGCCCGACGCGGAATCGCCGGACCATTTGCGTAGTCGAAGAACCTCCCAACATCATCTCGATCGAGAAGACCCGCCAGTTCAACGGCGTGTATCACATCCTCGGGGGAGCGCTTTCGCCGCTGCAAGGCGTGGGACCGGACCAGCTCAAGATCAAGGGCCTGATCGAAAGGCTGAAGGGCGGAGCGACAGAGGAAATCATCGTCGCCACCAATCCCACCGCTGAGGGAGAGGCTACCGCCGTATATCTTTCGAAGCTCATCAAGCCGTTGGGCGTGCGGGTGACGCGGATCGCGACGGGCATTCCGGTGGGTTCCGACCTCGAGTACGCAGATGAAGTGACGATGCTGAAGGCGATGGAGGGCCGCCGCGACTTGTAGCGCGGCGACCGAGTGTGGCGTCATCGACCGGTACTTTTCTCTTCCACCCGCTTAGTACCGTTCCAACTTCTTAAGTCAGACGGGCCGAGGGACGCTACCTCAAGCAGCGCCTTGGCTTGCTGGCCCTCCGAAACTCGGAGCAACTAGTTGGAACGGCACTAGCGAAAGCATGGAACTGAGGTCTTGCGCAGATCCCGGCGAGGGAGTATAAAAAATTACTCCGGTCGGAGGTAGATCATGCGCGCTATTGAGACCTATATCTCCCAGTACGGCCACGAGCACACGAACCCGTGGAACAGGGTCCTTCACGCCCTCGGAATTCCCATGATCTTCGCCGCCTTGGTCCTGCTACCGCTGATGCACTGGCGCCTGGCGCTCGCGTTTTTCGTTGGAGGCTGGGCGTGCTTATTTCTCGGCCACCGAATCGAGGGGAACAAACCTGCCTTTTTCCAAGGGCCCGTGTACTTCCTGGTCGGACCCGTGTGGGTGGCAAAGGAACTGAAGGATGCGCTGCTCGGACGGCCGCGCAATCCATCCGGGCTTCATTGAGACTGTCGCCTCGCGTGAAGTAACCGTTTCGCACCTTTCGTCGCGGTCACCACCTACACAAAGACAATCGGATGCTAGGCTTGCAGCTTCCCGGGGAAAGTACATGGGCGACTCTCTGGCATCAAACGATCCAAGTCCGCAGAAGAGGCGCAGCACGCGCGTGGTTCAGGCCATTCCGCTGACCGTGACGGGTGTGGACGCGCTGGGGCAGCCCTTCAAGGAGCGCACTTCGACAATTGTCATCAATTGTCACGGCTGCCGGTATCAATCGAAACACTACGTCCCGAAGAATTCCCAAGTCACGCTGGAAATTCCCCGGCCCGAGCCCGATAAACCGCTGCGCGTGGTACACGGTCGCGTTGTGTGGGTGCAACGTCCCAGAACGGTGCGCGAGCTATTTCAAATTGGAGCGGAATTCCGCGTCCCCGGCAACGTTTGGGGAATTGCTTTCCCGCCGGATGACTGGTTTGCGGTTCCCGAGGAGCTCTTGGACGCCGCCTCCGTCACGAAGGAAGGCTCTGCCACGGGGGTCCCTTCGGAATTGTGGAAAGAGGGTGCGCCGGCACCGGAATCCAAGATCCGGGTGGTGCCCGGGGCCGCGCAGTCGGAGATGTCGTTAGCTATGGCGCACCAGATGGCGCGGCTGCTCGCAGAATCGAAACAGTATTTGCAAAGAATGACGCATGAAGGGGTAGCCGCAGAGATCCATGCCACGCGTGAACAGCTTGAAGTTCAGCTTCGCGAAACAGTCGAAAGGGCGGTCCAAGCTGCGGTCCCGAAAGCAGCCGAGCAAGCCGTTCAACAGGCCGTTCAACAGCGACAGGCTGTACAAGAGGCAGATCTCCTGTCCATTTCCGCAGCGGTCGCCGACGAAGTCCGCGAAGCGCGCAGGCACTTGGACGCGCAGCTACAGGCCACGCTTGAAAAAGCGCTCGAAGCGGCGGTGCCAAGGGTCGCCGAAGAAGCAGCTCAGCAAGTACTGCAACAAGGGAGCGAGCAGCTCCGGCTCGCGAATCAGACTGAACCAGCGGCCGCGGGGGTGTTGCCGCTGACGGAAGATTGGGACCGCGAAATTGAGGAAATCGGGGCGTCGCGGTTGGCGGAGTGGCGCCGGCAGACGGAAGAGGTCTCCGGAGCGCTCTTCCAAGTCCAGTTGGACCAATTCCATCATCAGCTCGGGACTTATTGCCAGGAAGCATTGAAAGAAACCCGAGCCAGGATGGAGCAGGAATCCGCTGACGTTTACTCCGCTCTCGAAGTGCTGCGCACGCGACTCGAGGAAGAACGGCAGCGCGCGGTGGCATCGCTGGGCGTCACCGAACAGGCCTCCGCCCGGGCGGAAGAGACGGCAGCTCACCTAGAGACCGCCGCGAAGCTTACGCTCGAGGAGGCGCGGCGTCGCATGGAGGAAATCGCAGCGACACGGGCAGGGGAACTCGAGCGTCGAGTGGACGGGCTGGTGGCCGAGCGTATACAGAAGCTTGAACCAGAGCTTGAAACCACCGCACAGCAAGTGCTCGACCGGATCGACGCGCAGGTGGAACAGAAATGCGCGCCGCATCTCGAACGGGCGCAGATGGCTGTGGCGGCACTTCAATCGGAACAACAAAAGGCCGCCGCCGCGGTGGAGGCATTACGACCGCGGGCCGATGATCTGGTGCAAGACGCCGGTGACCGAATCGGCGCAGCTTGCGACAATGCCTTACGTGAACTGGGCGAACGAGTGGAACAGCAGTCGGCGGAGCTCACTGAGGAATTCGGGAAGTCTTGCCGCGCCGCGCTCTGCAAGCTGGAAGAGGAACTCGATGCCAAGAGCACCGAGGCCACGCATACGACCTTTGAGGCCCTCTACAAGGCTGCCGAGTGGTATCAGAAGAAGGCCCAGACCACGATGCAGGCGTCGTTCGAGAAAGTCATCGAGCAGGCCGGCAACAGCTTGCGCGACCGGGCCAGCGACCTTTCACGAATGTTCGCCGCCGAACTCGACAATTACAGCCGCAACTACGTCGAGCACACCCGGGGCCTTCTGGACGAAACGGCCAAAGAAGCCGGCGAACGCAGCCGCCATGAACTCGAGCAAGTAGGCCAGACGACAGCGGCCTTTTTCTCCGACGAACTACATCGCAAGGCCAAGGAAGCACTGGATCAGCTCGAGCAGGAGTCTCGTGCGGCCGTGGAGGCGCTGCATCAAGACTCGTTGCCCGAATTTAACACGCGCCTGAACGAGCAAATTCAGGCCGGGGTGAACAACGCTCGGGACTTCCTGCAGGCACAGTTCTTTCCCATGATCGACAGTTGGAAAGCGCAATGGGAATCGGAGCAAAGCGACTGGCTCGAACGAATCGGACACGCCTCGGGCGAGGCCGTCGAGGCATACAAGTCCCGGCTCGAAAATGCCTCTAATTCCTGGCTTCTCGCTTCTTCCGCCACTTTCGGGCAGCGCTCGCAGGCAATGCTCGAATCCATGGCGACGACCGCGGAACAGCGCCTGCGTGAGACCTGCGCCCAGGTGTTGGCCGCTATGGGGGAGATGCTGCGCCTGCGCCTTGTGGGTCTTTCCTCGAGCGTTGCTCCGGCCGACGATCCGCTGAAACACGACTGATCGAAGTTTCCCTGCGATCTCTGCTGCAACTCCCCAAAAAGCCGACATCGAAAGCGTGCCAGCCCGATTCCGCGTCCGGCAGCGAAGCCGGTATAATGCTCGACATGGCGAATCGCGCCTATTTGGGAATCTGGTGCCGGGATTTCTCGGAAGGGGTGCTGCTCGAGCGCTTTCGAGACTTCTTGGAAACCGTTCCCTTCTCCGCGTCGCGTCCCGGATTTACATATTTGGCGGTCCGCGCCGTGGCCCACGGCGAGACTCCCGTGCTCGAGAGGGATCTGCGCCCCTGGCCTCTGGACGCGGAAGGACTCGTCGAAATAGCGGCAGAACACTTGAACTCCGACTCGGTCTATGAGACCCAGACGCACTGGGACCTGTGGGTTTACGATCCTGCGTCTTCGATTTGGCGCACGCAGCCGCAACGCCTCGAACTTTTCTGCCACGGAGAGCATTACGATGAAGGCACCTGGCAAGAAAACGGCCACCTGCACGTGGACGTGGGGTTCGAACACCTGTTCACCGGCCACGGCGGCATGCTCGGTTTCCGCGGGCAACCCGCCGCAGAGCCGCAACATCCCGACGAGGCGGATTTCATAGCCGCGATGTCGCGGCCGGAAAACCTCCGCGCCTATCACGAAAAGACGCGCGACAATATTCGCAAATTGTATGACTGGATTGAGCGGTTCCAGGCGGCGCTGCCGGTGCAGCACTACCGACTTTGGTCCGAGGGAGAGGAGAACTTTGAAGCGCGTCTGGAAGAAATCCTGGCGGTGCGCTAGCGCGCTCGCTCTCCTGAGCGTAATGGCTACGCCGGCGCTCTCTCGGGCGCCGCAAGAAAAACCTCCCCGGCGGGCGAACGAACTGACCTTGGCCGGGCTACGCCCTGGTAAGGACAAGATGCCTTCGGCAAGTAAGACTCTCGGCGGCATCAAGGGAGAAATCCTGAGAGACGACGCAGAGGCAGTTCACTGGCGGGATGGGTGTAATGGACGAGAGCTCCGCGTCGAAAGGGATGAGAACCACGTGATCCAGAGCCTGACCGTTTCAAAAACCCCGGCTGTAAGGGATTGCACCGACAAGCCAACTTCCGGACGCGCCGACGATGCATGGAAGACGGGTCGCGGCTTGGCCATCGGAGACAAATGTGCGCGCGTGGTGGAATTGTACGGCAAACCGAACTCGCGCGGACCTTCCGTCAAGGGCGATGTCGAGCTAGAATTGCTCTATTATGCCTTCGATTGGGCCGGTTCGGAAGTTCCGCAGGTGATGGAAGTGGACTGCGAGCGCAGGACCGGTCAGGTGGTCGAAATCACGCTGGCATCTCCCAGCCTTTGAACAATCGACCGATGCGAAGCTTAGCGGTCATCATGGGCCTGTGTGTTCTGGCGGTTATTTCCGTGTCCTGCGGCAAGCAACCTGCGTCTAATACGGAGCCGAGTGCTGCCGCAAAGCCGGCGGCCCCGTCTGTGCCGCCCGGGATCGAACAGGCAGCGGAAAGCGCTCTGGGCACGGAGGCGGAAGTATTGGCCTGGGGAGATTTGGCGCTGGATGGACAGGAGCAAGCCTTAATCGTCAACCGCCTGAAAACAACTCCGAAGGGGGCGGTGCCCGGCGTCCTGCTGACGCGCGCCATTGTGATCGAGAACGACGGCAAGGGCTGGAGAGAGCTGTTTCGCTGTGACGAGCACCTGAAGAACGGCAAAGGTTACCTCGCGGCCACACCGCTTGCCTCAGTTAGCGGCTGGCGCCTGCAGTACGAGCAAGACAAGGAGAAGGGTCTGCTGATGTATTTCACTCCGCTCGAGCAACCCGCTGGAGGCTACATTCAGACGATCGGTGTGCGCTGGAACCCGAAGGTGAAGCGCTATCAGTCGCTCGACCGCAGCTTCCAGGAATTCCTTGGCGAGACACCTGCGCTCGAAACGCCCGAAAGGAGACTGCGCGGATGAGCGCTGCCACGGCCCCAGCCGTCTCCTTGAAATCGAAGACGCCGCCAAAGGTTTCAGGTTGGAAACATTTGCGGCGGCTCGTGCCCTACGTCTGGCGGTACAAGGGCATGGTATCGCTGGGCCTGGTCACGCTGGCGATGATGGGAATTGTGGGCAACCTGAGCCCTCTCGTCATCGGCGCGATCACGGATTCACTGGTGGGCGCGTCCCGGCCGTTCCCGAACATTACCGGGCAAGTGCGGCAGTTGTTGAGTCCGCTGTTCTCGTTCTACCAGCCGTTCAACCGGCATGCCCTGGGGATCTACTGCCTCATTTTGGTGGGAATCGTCGCTCTCAAGGGAATCTTCTCCTTCTGGACGCGCTGGATTCTAATCGGCGTTTCCCGAGACATCGAATACGACGTCCGCAACGATTTACTGGAAAAACTGGTGCAGCTTGAGCCGGAATTCTACGTGCGGAACCGCACCGGGGAGTTGATGTCGCGCTGCACGAACGATTTGAATGCCGTGCGCATGGTTCTCGGGCCAGGGATCATGTATAGCGCCACGACCCTGACGACGATGGTTCTGGCGATCGTCTTCATGCTGAGCATCTCCCCGCGGCTGACGCTGTGGGTGATGCTGCCGGTGCCCCTGGTGGCGCTCGCCGTTCGCTACTTCGGAGAACTCATCCACCGTCTGTTCGAGAGGATTCAGGCGGCTCTGGCGACGCTTTCCGCGAAGGCACAGGAGAATCTGGCAGGAGTCCGCGTGATTCGCGCGTATGCACAGGAAGCAGCGGAAACTCGCTCTTTCAAGGATGCGAACCGGGACTACGTGGCGCGCAATATCAAATGGATCAGCGCGTGGAGCATGTTCTTTCCAATGATTCAGGCACTGATCGGACTGACTTTCCTGCTGGTCCTCTGGCTGGGTGGGCGCGAAGTGATGCGAGGGGAAATCTCGCTCGGCGCGCTGATCAGTTTCTATTCCTACATGTTCATCCTGGTGTGGCCGATGGTGGCGCTGGGCTGGGTCACGAACATTTTCCAACGGGGCGCGGCCTCCATGGGCCGGCTGAACTACGTGCTGGAGGCGCAACCGCGGATCAACGATGCCGCGGTTTCGCCGGCGCTCGCGCCGATTCGCTCGGACGGCCACGGTCCAGCTCACGATGGGCCTCGACCTGCACCTGGCATGGAGGCTCAGGAGATCCGCGGGGAGATCGAGTTCCGCGGCCTGACATTCGCCTACCCCACCGCGGAGGAGGGCGCCGCAGCCGTTCCGGTGCTGCGGGATATCAACCTGCATATGCGCGCCGGCTCGACGCTCGCGGTGGTGGGGCCTACGGGCAGCGGGAAATCCACGCTCGCGGCTTTGGTGGCGCGGCTGTGGGAAGCTCCCGAAGGCACTCTCTTGATAGACGGCCGCTCGATCCGTGAATGGCCGCTCGAGGAGTTGCGTCGCGCCATCGGTTTTGTGCCACAGGATACCTTCCTGTTCAGCGATACGATTCGGGGAAACATCGGCTTCGGCGTCAACGTGGCGAGCAAAGAGGAAATCGTCGAAGCCGCGGAGATCGCCAGCCTTCACGGCGACATTCATGGATTTCCGATGGAGTTTGAGACGATCGTCGGCGAGCGGGGCATCACGCTCTCGGGTGGGCAAAAGCAGCGCACGGCGCTGGCGCGCGCGCTAGCGCGGCGGCCGCGGATCCTGATCCTGGATGACGCTCTATCGAGCGTCGATACGGACACCGAAGAGCGAATCCTGCGCCGGCTGCGCGATGTAATGCGCGAGCGCACAACGATCTTAATCTCGCATCGCTGTTCGACCGTGCAGCATGCCGACCAGATTGTGGTGGTCCGCGACGGCCGCATCGTCGAACGGGGCAAGCACGACGACCTGCTGGCTCTCGGCGGCTATTACGCCGACTTATATCAGAAACAGTTGCTCGAAGAAGAACTCGAACGGGCATGAGCGATCATCGCGAAGAAGAAGCCCTCGGCAAGATTTACGACGCACGGCTGACCCGGCGCCTGCTGCATTACATGCGCCCCTACGCCGGAAAGGTAGGGCTCGCGCTCGCATTGACGCTGGCCGTTACGCCACTCGAGTTTATCAGCCCCAAACTTTTCCAGGTGGCCCTCGACCGCTTCATCGTGCCGGTGACCCAGCATCGGATACCCTTTGCCGCCGGTATGCGGGGTCTCGAATGGATCTCTGCCGCGTTTCTTGCCGCATTGGTCCTGAGCTTTGGCCTGCAATACGTCCAGATGCGCTTGATGCAGAGCGTCGGGCAAGAAACGATGTATGACCTGCGGCAGGAAATTTTCGAGCATTTGCAGCGGTTGCCGCTTAGCTTCTACGACCGCAGCCCGGTGGGACGCCTGGTGACTCGCGTGACCACCGACGTGGATGCCCTCAACGATCTCTTCGCGGCGGGCGTTGTTGCCATGCTGAACGACTTCGTTCTGCTGAGCGCCCTGATCGTGGTGCTGCTGTATTGGAATTGGCGCCTGGGGATGGCAACGTTGTCCGCGCTTCCGTTCATGCTGCTGTTCACCTATGTATTCCGCTCGAAAGTCCGCGACGCCAACCGTCGCATTCGCACGGCGATCGCCAGGATCAACGTCTTCCTGCAAGAGCACATCAGCGGCATGACCGTGGTGCAGCTCTTCAACCGCGAGCGCAAGGCGCGCGAGCAGTTCAAAGAGCTGAACCGGATCCACATGGACGCCTACAAGGACGCCATCAACGCCTTCGCCGTCTTTTACCCGGGAGTGGAATTCCTGAGCGTCGCCGCCATCGCTCTCCTGTACTGGGTCGGTGGCCTGCGCGTCATCGCCGGGGGGCTCGACATCGGCATCCTCACGATGTTCATGCTATACGCGCAGCGATTCTTCCGGCCGATCCAGGACCTGAGCGAGAAATTCAACATCTTGCAGACGGCTATGGCCGCCTCCGAGCGAATCTTCAAGCTGCTCGACGAGCCGGTGACGATCCCTTCGGCCGTGCAGCCGCGCTCGCAGCCTACGCCGCGTGGCGAAATTGAATTTCGCAATGTTTGGTTCGCGTATACGGGCGGGGCAAATCCGGGGGACGAAGACTGGGTTCTGCGGGATGTTTCTTTCCGCGTCGAGACGGGCCAGACGCTTGCCATCGTCGGCCATACGGGCGCCGGCAAAACCACCGTCATTCAGCTTTTATTGCGCTTCTACGACATCCAACGCGGCCAGATTCTTCTGGATGGTGTGGATATTCGTGAGTTGGACGTGCAGGAGCTGCGGCGCCAGTTTGGCATCGTCCTGCAAGATCCTTTTCTCTTCAGCGGAACGCTCGAATCAAACGTCCGCCTCGGAACCGATCGCATCGATCGGGCTGCAGTTGCGCGCGCGCTCGGCGACGTAGGCCTGGCCCCGTTTGTGTCAAGACTGCCGGGCGGCGTTGAAGCGCAGGTGACGGAGCGCGGGGCGACTTTTTCGGTGGGCCAGCGGCAACTCATCAGTTTTGCACGCGCGCTGGCTCACAATCCGAGATTCCTGATCCTCGACGAAGCCACCTCGAGCGTGGACACGAAGACCGAGCTCATGATTCGCGAGGCCCTCAATCGACTTCTTACGGGTCGCACCGCGCTGGTCATTGCCCACCGCCTGAGCACGATCCAGCATGCCGACCGCATCCTGGTGTTCCATAAAGGGCGCCTTCGCGAGCAAGGTTCGCACCAAGAGCTTCTGGCCCTCCGCGGCATCTACTATCGGCTCTATCAGCTCCAATACAGGGAGCAGGAGCTGCGTCTCCCCGTAACGGGCGGCGACGTGGCGGGCGCCCCTTTGCCAGCCGATGATTGAGTCCGGGCGCGAAGCGAGCCCTCCGGAGATTCTGGTATCTGCGGGAGAAGCATCGAGCGAGATGTACGCGGCGCAGCTTGCCGCAGCCCTTTCGAGGCGCACGGGGGCACACCTGTTCGGCCTGGGCGGCCAGCGCATGCGGGAGGCGGGCGTCGAGCTGGTGGCCGATTGCTCGGAAGTCGCGGTCGTGGGAATCACCGAGTTTTTCAGCCGCGTACCGGCAGGCTTCAAAATCTTGCGTCGCCTGGAACGCGAAGCCGTCAAGCGTAAGCCGGCGCTCGCCATCGTCGTGGATTCTCCGGCATTGAACCTGCGGCTCGCGCGGCGACTGCGGCGGCACGGCATCCGCATCGTCTACTTCGTTACGCCCCAAATCTGGGCATGGCGACGGCGCCGAGTCAACCTGATCCGCCGTCGAATCGAACGCGTGCTGGTTATTTTCCCGTTCGAGGAGAAATTCTATCGCGATGCCGGCGTTCCCGTGGACTTTGTGGGCCATCCATTGGTAGATTCCGTGCGGGCGACCATGACGCGGGCCGAATTCGCCACGCAGCACGGGCTGGACCCGCGGCGGCCCATCGTGGCGCTCCTGCCAGGCAGCCGACCGAAAGAGGTGGGATACAATCTGCCGGGCATCCTGGAGGCATGCCGGCGTCTCGCGCGCGACCTTGCGCCGCAGTTCGTCATCGCCGTGGCTTCCGGGCTTCCTGCCGCCCGGTTTGAAGGCCTCGCGTTTGAAGGGCTCAAGGTGAAGCGAGTAGAAGGCGCCACTTACGACGCGCTCGCGGCGGCCGATTGCGCCATCATCTCGAGCGGCACGGCGACAGTGGAAGCCGCTCTGCTCGGCGTTCCAATGGTGGTGGTTTACCGGGTCTCGCGCATTACGGCGTCGATCGCGCGGCACCTCGTGCATACGCCTTTTTTCGGCATGGTGAATCTAATTGCAGGCAGGCGTGTTGTCCCGGAACTCATTCAGGACGACTTCACTGCGGAAGCGCTCGAACGGGAGACGCGGCACCTGCTCGCCTCCTCGGAGGGGCGCGAGGCGATGAAGCAGGCGCTGGCAGCGGTGCGCTGCCAGCTCGGAAGCGGCGGCGCGATCGAGCGCGCCGCAGAAATCATTTCAGGGATGCTGTGATCGGGCTGGAGCGGGCAACTACCTGCCCGCGTCTTGTATCCTAAGATAGGCGGACCGTTCATGCTCAAGCCGGCGGTAACACTGAAATCGCGAAGGGTCAAAGGTTTTCTCGGCGCGGCAGCGTTCCTATTGCTCGCCGCGCGTGCCGCGACGGCTCAAACGCCTGCGCCGCTTGCTTTTCGCGCCGTACATTATGACGTTGACGTTACGCTTCATCCCGCCGACCAGACCCTCTCCGCCAAAGCCAGGGTTGAATTCGTGGCGGCCACGGCTTCACGCGCGCTGCTCGTCGAGCTGCATCAGGATTTGAAGGTTGCCTCCGTGCGCAGCGCAGACGGCAAATCGGTCGAATTCGAACGAGACTCGAGTTCGCCGCTGAATTTGAAAGTCTCCCTGCCGGATGTTGTTGAACCCGGGAAACATTTGACGCTCGTGTTCGATTACGCCGGCTCCGTCTCGAATGAGGACGACAGCCCCTCGAAGGGCCTACGACTAGCCTCCGTGGACCGATCGTCCGCCTATTTGCTGCTGCCGGCGCGCTGGTTTCCGCTCACGGATTATCCGTCGAATCGCTACACCGCTGTTTTCAAGATAACCGTGCCGGACACGTTCGCCGTTGCGGGCACGGGCAAGGCCGCTGCGCCAAGCGCCGTGCCTGCAAGCGGCCCGAAGGCTCCCAGTCAGATTGCGTATACCTTCAGGAGCGACACCGCCGCGCCGGTGGGAACGTTTGTCGCCGGTGCGATCCGGCTCACTCCGGTGCAGGCGCAAGGCCTCGACATCTCCGTGTTCGCGCCCGCGTCAGCGCCCGCCGCACAAGGGTATGGAAACGCTCTCGGGTCGATCGTGAATTTCTTTTCGAGTGAATTCGCGTCACTGCCGGATCCGAACGTGACGATCGCCCAGATGCCCGACGGCTCCGTCGCCGGCTTCAGCGCCCCGGGACTCCTGCTTGTCAGCGCGCGCCAGTGGACCGCGAAAGTGAACGAGTCGCTGCTCGCGCAATTGGCCGCGGAACAATGGTGGGGCAGCCAAGTGCTTGCGGCTTCGCCCTCGGATGTATGGCTGACCGACGGTCTGGCGCGCTATTCGGAGGCACTCTACATCCAGCAGGCCGAGAATGCCCCCGGGCTACGCCGCATGCTCGAAGAGTTCGCCGTCAGCGCGCTGATGTACGATGACGCGGCACCGATTGCACAGGCCCAGCGGCTCGAGCTTTATTCGGCGGAGTATCGCTCGGTGGTCGTCAACAAGGGCGCGATGGTGTTTCACATGCTCCACGCGCTGCTCGGCGATTCCATCTTTCAGGGCCTCTTGCACGACTTCTACTCGAAGTTTGCAGGCAAGACGACCCGGCTCGACGATTTCGAGAAAATGGCCGAAGCGCGGGCCCCAGGGCCTTCCACAGGCAAGCCGCCGCTGAACCTGGTCGCCTTCTTTTCCCAATGGCTCAACTCGACCGGCGTTCCCGAGTTCAAAACGGACTACATCGTGTACCGCACGAAGAAGGGCTTCAAAGTCGTAGGAAAAATCCAACAGGACCTCGAGACTTTCAACATGCCGGTGGAAGTCCGAGTCGATACCGAAGGAAACCCGGAAACGAAGACCATCCAAGCGACCGGCCTGAATACCGAATTCCAAATCGATACATTCGGGCGCCCCAAGCCTAACGGCCTTACGGTGGACCCTAACAACAACCTACTCAAATCGAGCCCGCGCTTGCGCGTGCACGCCGCCGTGGCGCGGGGCGAAGCACTCGCGGAACAGGGCAAGTATTTCGAAGCGATCCAGGAGTACCAGAAGGCAGTCGACGTTCAGGGCAACAACTCCCTGGGGCATTTCCGCATGGCCGAAGCAATGTTCTATCAAAAGAACTACCAGGCTGCCGCCAATGAATTCCGCAGCGCGCTCGACGGCGATCTCGATCCGAAATGGACCGAGGTCTGGAGCCATGTCTACTTGGGAAAGATTTTTGACCTGACGGGTCAGCGCGAACGCGCTGTAAACGAATATAGCCGGGCCGAGCAGCTCAAGGATAACACCAGCGGTGCGCAGGAAGAAGCGGCCCGCTACCTGCAGAAACCCTACACGGGCGACGCGACTCAATCCAGCGCGGCCACGGCCAAGCCATAACCGGCCTTGCGAGCGCGGCATGCCGCGCCCCTACCCGTAAAAACAGCACGATAACCTAGCGCTACAGCGTATCGAGGCCTGACAGGCGCGAGGCGGCCAGCCCCTTGTGTTGGATGAAGACGCGGAAAGTCTCCCCCATTCCTTCCGGATGGATCAGGGTCTTGAACAGCAGTCGGGCGCGCAGGCGCGCGAGATCGGATTCCTCATCGCCGTAGAGGTCGGCAAAGCCATTCGCGCGGGCCAGCGCCAGAAGGAAGTGACCCTGCGAGGCGAGGCCGGTGCGCTCAAGGCCGGCGCTTTGCCCCCACAGATCGAGCGCGGTGAAGTTCACATGGGCCGTCAAGTCTTGCTCGCCTGGCGCGCGATAGAAATCTTCATCGGCGCGGTGGCGTTCGTAGGCAAGCAGGGTTCCGCGCATGTGGCGCTCGTTGTAGAGCTCACGCGCGTCGTGCCCGTAGTCCACTGTTAGCACGAAGCCGCGGCCGAGGCGGCCTCCGGCATCCTCGATCCACTTGCACGCAGCGATCCCCGCCTCCGCCTGCTGCCCTTCCGCCAGTTTGACTCCTTGTACCGCAAAGTAGTCCCCAATCGCCGGCGTGGAGAGTGGTCCAGTCGCTTCGACGAATTCATCACCCGCGAGGTCAATCCATATCTCCCGCAGCGCCCCAGCCTCGCAAACCACACGGTGGACTGGAAGCGCGTCAAGCAGCTCGTTGGAGAAAATGCAACCGCCAGGGATCGTCGCAGGCAACTCGGGCAGTGAAGCTGCGTTTCCGGCGCGGGTATGACGTTCGATCGAGCGCTCGTGAGCGGCTCGCCGGCCCGGCGAGGCTTCGACCGCGAGATAACGTAGCGCCGAATAATAATCCGGAAGCGAACGGGCGGCGAACTCGAGAATCTGCGCAGCCAGGAGTCCCGTGCCGGCTCCCGCCTCCACCAGGAAAAAGGGCTCCGGGCGGTCCATGGCGAGCCACATCTCGTGAAACTGCCGCGTCAGCAGGCGTCCATAGACTGGATGGACGTCTACGCTCGTGTAGTAGTGGCCCGCGCGCTGCGCTTCCGCGCGGCTGTAGAAGCCATACTCGGGATCGTAGAGGCAGGCATCCATGTAATCGGCGAACGTAATGGGTCCGGTCCCGCGAATGCGCCACGCAAGCTGGGCGGCGAGCGGAGTCTGAGCCAGGCCCTGGGCCATCAGTCCTCCCGCTGCGGGTTGCAGAGGAACATTTCGATGACGTAGTCGTGCAAGCAATCGTAGAGTTGCTTTTGAAACGCCCACGGGAACTGCGCGTGCTCGAGGTCGCGCGGACGAAGCTGGAAAGAATAGTTATGCACTTCGGGACTGGGCGGCCGAAAACGGATTCGCACTTCCACGCCATCGCCCGCCGGCTGAGCGTCAAAATCAAAAAGAGGGTGCTCGTAGCGAGCAAGCTCGTGGCGCACCTTTTCCACCATCGCGTCGCCAGACCCATGTAGGGACATGCTTCTTCAGGACGCTCCCTTTGCTTTCGCTCGCATTTCCTTCCACACTTGCTCGAACGTATCGAGCGATTCGCGGTCGAAAAGCACGAAATAAACCTTCTCGAGCGACGTAGGACCCTTCAAGTGCTCGACGACCTCTTTTAGCATGATCTCCGCGCATTCGCGCATCGGAAAGCCAGCGATGCCGGTGCCGACAGCCGGAAACGCAATGGTCTTCAGATCGCGCTGGGCGGCGATTCGCAGCGAATGCGCCGTTGAACCCCGCAGAGCAACAGCCGCCGTGCCACCCCCGAGTTCCATGCTGGCAGCGTGGATGACGTAACGTGCCTTGAGCTTGCCGCCCGTCGTAATCGCCGCGCCGCCCACCGGCACCTGGCCAATCTGATTGCATTCGCGCTGGATTTCATCTCCCCCTTTGCGCCGAATCGCCCCCGCCACGCCGCCGCCGAGCTGTAAATCGTTATTCGCGGCGTTGACGATGGCATCGGTGTCCATCTCAGTCAAATCACCCTGCTGTAGCACGATTCTTTCCGAGATGTCCATTTCTGCGCCTCCGGCCAACGATTTCCCCGCGACCCCTGCGGGCCTCAAGCTTGTTTTTTGGCAGCCGCCTCCGGATAGTCGTACACTCCGCGGCCCGACTTGCGCCCCAGGCGACCCGCCTTGACGTACTGAGCCAGAAGCGGGCACGGGCGGTATTTCTCGCCCAGCGTCTTGTGCAAATACTCGAGAATGCTCAACCGGACGTCCAGGCCCACGAGATCTACTAGCTCGAACGGCCCCATCGGGTGGTTCAAGCCGAGTTTGAGCGCCTTATCGATGTCCGCAGCGCTCGCGATCCCTTCCTGGAACATGTAGAACGCTTCGTTGCCGATCAGCGCGTTGATGCGGCTGGTGATGAAACCGGGAGACTCGCGGACCACCACAACCTCTTTGCCCATCCGCCTTCCCACGCCCACGCAAGCGGCAATGGTCTCGTCCGACGTTTCGAGAGCGCGGACGATCTCCAGCAGCTTCATCTTCGGAACGGGATTGAAGAAATGCATGCCCACGCAGTTCTCAGCGCGAAAGGTGATCGCAGCCATCTCCGTGACCGAAAGCGAGGACGTGTTGCTGGCGAGGATGGCGCCGGGTCTCGCAAACTTGTCGAGAATCGTGAAGATTTCAAGCTTCAGCTCCATTTCCTCGGGTACCGCTTCGATCACCAGCTCGGCCTCGCGGCATGCCTCTTCTACGGATTGAGCGGTCGAAATGCGGCCGAGGGTTTCCGCCTTTTGCGCGGGCGTCACCTTCCCTCGCTCGAGGCCTTCGTCGAGACTCTGACGAATCGATTCGAGGCCCTGCTCGAGCATCCGCTCGGAGACGTCTTCCAAAATGGTGCGATAGCCGCCGATTGCAGCCGCGTAAGCGATCCCGCGGCCCATCGTCCCTGCGCCGATTACGGCAATGGTGCGCACTTCCATCTCTTGGGCCTCGGCGTCACGGCTCCGGGAACAGCCGCGCCGCATTCTCGTAAAGAATCTTGCGTTGCGCCGTTTCCGAAATGGGCAAGGCGCGGAATTTCTCGATATTTCCCCGCACTCCCGGCACACCCGGCCCAGGCCAATCCGTGCCAAATAGTACTTTGTCGGCGATTTCCTCGATCCGAGGGAAGTATTCCATCAATTTCTGAGGCGGGATGCCGGAAATATCCATGTACATATTCTTGTGCCGGCGGACGAGGAAGAAAGCTTCCTCCATCCAGAGCGGCCGGCCGCCGTGCGCCAGGATAATCACCAGCTCAGGATAATCAACCGCGACGTCATCGACGAGCATCGGCTGGGCGTAAAGGTTGCGGGCGCCGGGGAAGATCGAAGTGCCGGTGTGGATCATCACCGGCAAAGCGTTTGCCTGAGCGCGGTCGTAAAGAGCGGCGAGTGGACCGAGGCCATCGCGGTAGGCATTGGGAGCGAACAACTGATGCGACGGGTGCACCTTGAGCCCGCGGATGCCGATGGCTTTCAGGCGATCTACTTCGGCGGCGGCGTCCCGCACGTAGCGCGGATGAACGGAACCAAAAGCCAAGAGCCGCTTGGGAGCCACCGAACAATAGCGCGCCACCCAGTCGTTCACTTCGGGCGTGAAGCCGATCACGTCCGGACTGACGTAATTGATCAGGCCGGCGCGCTCGATTCCCGCTTCGTCGAGAAATTTAAGAAAGTCGTGAGGGCTTGAAGAATACTTGAGGACATCTTGATAATCGCGACGGCCGCGCTCGATCAGTTCGAGTGCGTGCGGCTTGAACATCTCAAGCGGCTGGATGTGGATATGGATGTCGATGACGGGCGTGGCCGCTGGATTCAATTCCGTTGCTCCGCGCGCTGGGCGGTTGAGCGAAGCATCCGTGCCCCGCCCCGTTGTAATCCTTCCCCGCTTGCTCTACACCGCGATCAACATCCAAAATCCGCCGGAGCAGAATAAGCGTGTTCGCGCACTCCGAGCGCCTCCACGCGACACGCACCAAGCTGGTTCATGTACTCGCGCCGGTCAGGCAGGCCCAGCACCCAGCGCGTCAGCCAATTTTCAAAGTCTTCGATGCGCTGACTCTGCTCGTGATACTGGTGAAAAAATGCGTGATCGCGACCGTAATAACCCTGCACCGGCGAAGGATGCGCGCCCCAAGGCTCCGGCACTACCGCGGCCACGAGGAAGCCCGGAATCAGCGTACGATTAGGATCGGAAGCAATCACTTCCGGCGACACAATCTCCTCGGCCACGACAATCACCTTGCGCGCGGCTCGGGCTCCATCCACGGCCACGCCCAGGCTTCCCCAGAGGTGCGCATTACCCCGCTCATCCGCGCGCTGGACCTGGATGATAGCGACATCCGGCCGCAGGGCGCGCACCGCGACGAGCTTTTCTTCGTTGACCGGCGAAGGAAATTCCCGCAAGTTGCCGTTCTTCTTGAGCAGATCGCTGCCCATTGTCGAGTAGGTGGGCATGAAGGGCACGCCCAGCGCGCCCGCGTGGAGTGCCAGCGCCACAGTAAAATTCGAGTAGTCCACCATTTCGATCCGTCGTGGCACGCCTTGCTCCACCGCGCGGCGCAGGCAATAGCCCACGCCGGCCGAGACGTTACCCACCCAGGCGGCCATCACTCGTGAAACGCAGCCCGCGCCGATCATCTGATCGAACAAAATGTCCGAGATGGGCCCGACGAGGGTCAGGTCGCGCCGGCCCTGGCGGATGATCTCGTGTCCCGCCGAAAACGGAATCATCTGCTCGAGCTGCGCGCCCATCAAGACCATCGAGCCTGACGGCACGTGCCGCGCGATTGCTTCCTCCATCTGAACGAGTTTTGAGGCTGCGCCCATGCGATTTAGCGAGTCCAGAAATGATTGGGGTCAAGCGCGCGCATCGCCGCAAGCTCCGCTTCGCTTGGCGGCGGCGTCTCGGCGAGTTCGTCGGCAACGCGCAGCGTCCAGCCCGTATTCGCGAGAACCTCTTCCACCTGCACGCCGGGATGCACCGAAGCAAGATGCGCTTCGCCATCGGCGCCGAAACGCAGCACTCCAAGAGTGGTAATGAGCGCTGAAGGACCGGATGGTTCGCGCAAGCCTTGGGCGCGGCGCCAGCCATTCCCTGAGCCGTGGCCGGGCGAAGTGACGTGGCCGACATGCTCGCGCAGCCGGCTGCGTTCATGAGCCATCAGCACAACCGTGCGGCGCGCGAGACACGCGATGTCACATGCACCGCCCGAACCGGGCAGCCGGAGCATTTCCCCGGCGCGCTGCCCCCAAGTGGAATTCAGGTTGCCGAAGCGATCCACCTCCGCAGCGCCCAGGAATCCCACGTCCACGCGACCCTGCTGCAGGAACGCCATCACGTCCAGCATCTGCGAGCACTGCGTAGCTCCGCGCAGGTTCGGCGGATCGCCCATGGTGTAGAGAAGCTCGAGAGAAGGCGTCTCACGCACGACGCCATTCTCGTAGAGGCCGATGGCGAGCGGCGCGTGCGTGCACTTGGCTACAAGAAAAGCGAGCATGGGCAAGCGCATGCCTACAAACACCATCTCGCCGTCGGCGATTTCGCGGGCGGCGATGGCCACCATCAATTCGCCCAGGGTGTAGCCCCGGACGGTTTCGGCCCTAGCGGACACAAACACTCCATCGATCCATTTGGCGCCACCCACTTCGCTTCGAGGTCGTGGATTCCATTACCGGCCGCGGAACTGCGGTTGGCGCTTGCTCAAAAACGCGCTCAATCCCTCGGCACAGTCCTCCGAGCGGAAACACTCCACCTGCTGGCGGATCTCTTCGTCGAGTGCGCGTTCGAGCGCCTCGCGATCGGCGCCGACCAGAACGCGTTTGACGGCGCGCACGGCAATCGGGGGTGCTGCCGCCAGGCGTTCCGCGAGCGACCGCGTCTCCTCTTCCAGACGGTCATGAGGCACGACGCGGCTGACGATCCCCAGGCGCGCCGCTTCCGCGGCTGCGATCATGTCGCCCGTGTAGAACAATTCGGCGGCGCGCGCCGGCCCCACGAGGCGCGGCAGAAAGTACGTGCCGCCAAAATCGGGGAAGAGACCGAGGCGCACGAAGCTTTCGCCGAACGTGGCCAGGTCGGAGGCCAGTCGAATGTCGCAGGCCAGCGCCAAGTTCATTCCACCACCCGCAGCAGCGCCGTTTACCCCCGCCACAACCGGCTTCGGCATTGTGGCAATCGCGAGGCAAATCTCCTTGCCCGCCCGCACAAGGCTCTCCAGTTCGCGGTCGGCGTTCCGCGAGCGCGCGTCGTGCAGCAACCCGAGGTCGCCGCCCGCGCAGAATCCCCGTCCCGCGCCCGTGAGCACGACGCAGCGTACGGCGTCATCCGCTGCAACTCGCTCGAGCGCGCCCACCAACGCGCGACCGAGTTCCAGGTTCAGGGCATTCAGCCGCTCCGGCCGATTCAGGCGCAGGGTCACGACCCCGCCCGAGCGCTCCTCGAGAAGCACGGAGGTCGGCGCAGCCGATTTTGCAGCGTCTGCCACGGTGGTTTTCCCCTTCAATCTTTCAAGTTCGCGAGGATCGCGGCCAACTTCTTGAAGTAACGCGTCTTCACGGCGCGCTCGGTTCCTGCGTTTAGCCCGCTGGTGGAGGGCAGCACGAAAACCTGCGCGCCATAGAGCTTTTCTTTTTGCAACCCGAGCTTGCACGTACGCCCGGCAAATTTCTCGTAAACCAATTTGCCGTTGAAGGCCACGACGCGCGGCCGATTCTCCTCGAGCTTTTGCGCCAGGAGCACTCGGCCCTCCGCGAACTCCTGCCGCTCGATATCTTCGATTCCCCGCGTCGGACGCTTCACCAAATCGGTCAAGCCGATGCCGAACTCGATCAGCCGCCGGTCGTCCTGACAATCGATGGGCTCGGGGATAACCCCGGATTCGTACAACAGCGGCCAGAAGTGGTTTCCACGCCCAGCGTAGTAATGACCGACGCGCGCCGAGCGCTCGCCGGGATTGCAACCCACCAGCACCAGCTTCATCCCGTGACGCAGGTAGTCAGGCAACGTGCGCATCTCAGTTCCTTCCCATTCACTCGAATCTCTTCCGGCAGCAGCGGCCCGTAAACCAGCCTAATCCTTCAGATTCACCCAGACGCTCTTCACTTGTGTGTAGTGTTCGAGAGCATGCATGCTCAGCTCGCGCCCGTAGCCGCTCATCTTGTATCCACCGAACGCCGCGGCGGGATCGTAGTTGTTGTAAGTGTTGATCCAGACGGTGCCGGCCTGGAGCATCCGGGCCACGCGATGAGCCTTGGCAATATCGCGCGTCCACACGGCTGCGGCCAAACCATAGGGGGAACTATTGGCCTCGCGCACGGCCTCGGTTACGTCGCCGAATTCAATCGTCGCCAGCACCGGGCCGAAAATCTCCTCCCGCGCGATCGTCATATCGCTCTTCACGCCATCAAACACCGTCGGCTCGACGAAGAATCCTTTGCCCTGGCCGACGCGCGCGCGCGAGCCCCCAGCGACCAGCTTTGCCCCTTCACTTTTCCCCTTCTCGATGTACCCGAGCACCGTATTCATCTGCCGTTCGCTCACGAGCGCACCAAAACGGGTCTTCGGGTCGAGCGGGTCGCCGGGCAGCAGCTTCTTGGTTCGGTCCACCAGCTTCTGCATGAACTCGTCGTGAATCTTCTTTTCGACGAAAAGACGCGAACCCGCTGCGCAGACTTCGCCTTTCCCGTAGAAAATACCCGTAGTGGCGCCGCGGACCGCGGCCTCCAGGTCCGCATCGGCCAGCACGATATTCGGCGATTTGCCGCCCAGCTCAAGCGTAACCCTCTTAAGTGTGTCGGCTGAGTTACGCAGGACTTCCTGGCCCGTCTTGGTCTCACCGGTGAGGGCAATCTTGTCGACGCCCAGGTGCTGGACGAGCGCCTTACCCAATCCACTTCCCGGACCGGTGATTATATTCACAACTCCGTCCGGCAAGCCTGCTTCCTGGCAGATTTCACCGAAACGCAAAGCCGTCAGGGGAGTCCAGCTCGCCGGCTTGAGCACCACCGTATTGCCCGTCGCGAGCGCCGGCGCCAGCTTCCACGACGCCAGCAGCAGTGGGAAATTCCACGGCACAATGGCCGCAACCACGCCCAAAGGCTCCCGCAAAGTGTAGTTCAGAAACGGTCCCCGCACCGGAACCGTTTCTCCGTGAATCTTGGTGGCCCAGCCCGCGTAGTAGCGGAAGACTTCCGCCACCATGGGCATGTCCACCTGCCTGGATTCAAAGATGGGTTTGCCGTTGTCCAAAGTCTCGAGCGTGCCCAGCTCTTCGTTATACTTGTCGATCAGATCGCCGATCTTCCAAAGCAATCGACCGCGGTCCGAAGCGCTCATCTCCGCCCACGGGCCGCCCTCGAAAGCCTTGCGCGCCGCTGCAACCGCGGCATCCACGTCGCGGTCGTCGCCCTCCGCGATCTGGGCGAGTACTTCGCCGGTTGCGGGGTTGATGGTCGAGAACGTTTTCCCGGACGCGGAATCCATCCACTTGCCGCCAATAAATAACTTGCCGGGCTTGACTTCAACCTGCAGTGCTGTCTCCATTCAAGTTTCTCCGAATTCCCTTTCGATTTTTGACGATTGATTGCGGACTTGCTACTTTCCCTTGAACTCAGGCTTCCGCTTCTCCACGTATGCCTTCAGTCCCTCCTTGGCGTCTTCGCTCGTGAAGAGCAACTGCTGCAATTCCCGTTCGATGCCCAGCGCCTCGGCGAAGGGCACTTCGGATCCGGTGACGACGGCGCGCTTGATGCGGCCGACCGCGCGAGAGGCTTTGTTCGGCGGGCAGAACCGCCGCGCATAGGCCATCACATCCTCCCAGAAGGTTTCGCGCTCGTAAATGTAGTGGATGAGCCCGAACTCGAGGGCCTCTTCAAAGCTGAACGTTCGGCCGGTAGCCATCAGCTCGAGCGCTCGGGCGCGCCCGATACAGCGAGAAAGCCGCTGCGTGCCGCCGGTGCCCGGAAGGACGCCGAGATTTACTTCCGGCAGTCCCATCTTGCCGCCTTCCTTCTTCGCAATGCGAATGTCGGACGCGAGCGCGATTTCAAGGCCGCCACCGACCGCGTGGCCGTTGAGCGCCGCAATCACCAGCTTCGGAGTCTGCTCCAGACGCGACAGCGTCTCGTTGGCATGCAAACAGAAATAATATTTGAACTCCGGCTCGGCCTTCACAAGCATGGGAATGCTCGCGCCGGCGGAGAAAAACTTCTCGCCCGCCCCGCGCAAGAGAATCACGTGAACTTCCTCGTCCATCCGCGCGCGCAGAATGGCTGCGTCGAGTTGCTGCATCATTTCGTACGTGTACGTGTTCGCGGGGGGATCATCCAGTTCCAAAACTGCGACGCCGTTTTCAACACGGTAGTGCACCCGTTCCTTCGTCTCAACCGCCGGCGTGGCCGCCATGCTGGTTCCTCCGTCTCGCGAGCCTCTGGGACAGTAATTATCCGGCAACCGAGGTGGCAACGGAAAGCCCGTTGCGCCCGAAACGCCGGGCTTGGATCGCGCTGCGCCGCTTCCATTCATTACGCACGCCGTTTCGGATCATACGCCAGCCAGAATCAAATTAGAACACCACCAAGAATCAAAGGTACCCACTACCGAAACCTCGGAAGATAGGCGCATCGCCGGAACGGCCGGCGGCATCTCATGGGGAGTCGCCGGCTCGACGACGGACGCGACGGGAAAGACCGGTTTGTGCTACCCTCCAAACTCGATTACTGCAACTTCCCGGTCAATAATGGACCCCTTGAATCCCAATCCGGTGGCGGCTCCGGCTGCCAAGGCTGACGACGAACATATTCTGGTGAAGGCGGCCAAGGCCGGCGACCTTTCCGCTTTCGAAGCCTTGGTAAACCGCTACGAGCGAAGAATCTTCCGCCTAGCGATGAACATCACTCAAAACCGTGAAGACGCCGAAGACGTGATGCAGGAAGCCTTCTTGAAGGCCTTCGAGCATCTGGGAGATTTCGAGGGCCACTCGCGCTTTTACACCTGGCTGGTGCGCATCACCGTGAACCAGGCATTAATGAAACTGCGCAAGCGGCGCCCGAATGTGGTTTCGCTCGACAACGAAATCGAAACCGAAGACGACCTGTTGCCGCGCGAAGTGGAAGACTGGGGGCCGACGCCCGAAGAGCGCTTCGAGCAGACGGAACTTCAGCGAATTCTTTCGACGGTCATTGCCGAACTCGAGCCCGGCTTTCGCATTGTTTTCCAGTTGCGCGACGTGGAAGAAATATCAACCGAAGAGACGGCCGAGATACTCGGGCTCTCCGTGCCGGCGGTAAAATCGCGTTTGTTGCGCGCGCGCTTGAAACTGCGGCAGAAACTGAATCGATATTTTCGACGGGGTGATCCCACGTGAATTGCCGAAATGTAATCAAAGAACTATCGAGCTATTTGGAAGAAGACCTCGACTCGGGCCTGAAGGCTTCGATCGAGCATCATCTCACGGATTGCGACGATTGCCGGCTCGTGGTGGACACGACGAAAAAGACGGTTCAAATTTTCTGCAATTCAGAGCCTCTGCCGCTCCCCGAAGATACTCGCACGCGCCTTCGCCAAGCCCTCGAAAGGCGCCTACGCCGTCCGCGAAACTGATGTAAAGGCAGAAGAGAGATTCACGTGGCTTCGTCCCAGACGCGAATGTGCGCGCCGATTCCACGCGCGATCGCCTGCTCGTATACCTTGGCTGCCGTGACCACGTCTTCGATGGCGATCCCATTCGATTTAAATAGCGTAATCTGACGCGCGTCCGCGCGCGCGACCACGCGCCCGGCAACGAGTTCCGCCAGCTCGACGATCGACGCCCAGCCGGCAAGATCTCCGCCCAGCGCGTGAATCAGGTCGCCCGCTTCCATCTTCGACTGCTCGCGCGAATCCACGGCGATGATATCGGCTCGCCGGACCACTTCGTCGTCGAGCTCGCGCTTCTGAGCAAAATTCGCGCCGATCGCATTGATGTGGGTGCCGGGCGCGAGCCAGCGGCCTTCGACGACGGGGCTCGACGCGTTGGTGGCGGTGACCACGATGTCCACGTCGCGCACGGCCTCCTCGGCTGTGCTCGTGGTCTCGACCGGCACGTTGAGCCGCTCCGTCATTTCCACCGCAAACTTGGCCCGCCGCTCGATATCGCGGCCGAAAGCTCGAATGCGCTCGAGCTTGCGTACTGCGGCGATGGCTTCGAGCTGCGGGCGGGCTTGAAGCCCTGTGCCGATAATGCCCACAACCCGCGAATCCCCCCGGGCCATCAAGCGCGTGGCTACTCCACTCGCCGCCCCCGTGCGCATCTGGCCGAGGTAGTCGGCTTCGATCAGCGCGAGCAGAGCACCGGAGGTCGCATCAAACAAGGGGACAAGAAAACGGAGCCCATCGCGCGAGCTCGTGTAAATCTTCATGCCCATCGTACCGCCGGCAGAATCGCCCGCGGCCATGTAATGAAGATAGGACTGGCCCGGCATGTGCAACCGATGGCGGGTATGCACGATCGCGCTGCCATCGGCCAACCTTCGGAAGGCTTCCTCCACGGCCTCGAGGGCCATTGGCATGGTCAGAAGTCCGCGGACTTGGGATTCCGTGAGAAATAGCGCCATCGCTCGAAAGGGTTTCACAATCGCAGCGCCATTGCAACGCTACAGTACGGCGCGCATCGGCTCAACCAAGGGTTCCTGAGCGCTGGGAATCGCGCTCACGACAATCAGAAATTGACGCGGAAGCGAAGGACTCGCGCTGCGGGGCGCTCGAGGACCAATAGCTCGTGGCGAGGACTGACGGCAATCTCAAAGGCCCCGACATCGGGGGGGAGCCGGCCGTCCAGGTTATCCGTCACTTTCTCTTGCCCATCCAGGGACCAGACCCGAACGCCCCCATTTTCCGAATCCACGGCGAAGACACAGTCGCTCGTCACTGCAAGGGCGGCACCGGCGTTGAGCCGAGCGTCCCGCAGCGCCGCACGACGTTCGGCCGTGCCCCACCCGGAGACGAATTGGCCGTCCTCGGTGTACTTCTGGGCGCGATGTCCGGTGAGGTCAACGAGATACAAATACCCGTCCAGCCCGGCGGCTAGCGCCGCAGGGGACAGAAAATCGCCCAGGGAATCCGGCAGAGGTGTCCAGGACTTCTCGAGACGACCGCGAGAACTGTATTTCCGGAGTTCTCGGCGGCCAGTGTCGCCACTGACCTCGATTACAAAGATGCTTCCATCAGGGCCTACGGCCAGACTGGCAGGCCACTGATGCGGTAGCCGCGGCATGAGCCGCAGCTCGCGGAAACGTTCGCCCTGGGGAAAGAAAATGAAGATGGAGTCCAGACCATTCGCAATCACGTAGATGCCGCCGCCACGATCGACTGCGATGCCACCGGCATTCGGGGGAACGCCGTCTTCAAATGAAAGAAGCGGCCGCCCATTGGGGTCAAACTTGTGGATGAAACCGCTGCCGGAGTCGCTCACGTAGACATTGCCCGTAAGATCGGCGGCAATGCCCGACGGCCGGCTCAACTGGCCCGGTCCGTCGCCCTTGACTCCCCATTCTCCGATAAATTCAAAAGGGCGACGTGGCGCGGGCTGAGACTGCGGAGGCGACTGAGTGGAGCACGAGGCTGCCGCGAGCAGCGCGACGCCGAACATGACGCGCTTCCTGAACAAAATGGCCCTTCCAGAATGCGGCCCCAGCAAGTAGAGCAACCCTTTCAAAGTCGAGTTCAGCGGCGGGTCCTCCGCTTTGGTACTTCCCCGCCCTGCCACACGCGACGAACGATGGTCTGGTGCATGCGGTAAATGCAATCTTCGTTTGCGCTTTTGCCCAGGCAGGTGAAGTGAAAGCTCGCGTCGCCTCCCGGCTGGGTCGCTGGGGTCACGCGCACTGGGAGACGGCCACAGGCATCGCTTTCCACATAAGCGGTCTCGTAGCGCTGCCGTTTGCTTCCCCAGGTGTATACGCGCAAAAGGGTGAAATCGCACACCTGCATTTCACCGCCTCGAGCACCGATGACCAGGTATTGCGGCTTGTTCCCCTGGGCTGCGTCCACCACATGATTCAGCTCGAACCAGCCCACCACGCGCATACCGGCAGCCGTCGCATAGTCGGGAAGCGGCGCAGGCAAATCGAGGTCGACGAACCGTCCGATTACCCAGCCCGCCAGGTCTCCGATGTCTTTTACCTGAACGCGCACAAGCCACCAATCTTCTTGCTTGGTCGCTGTCTGCTCGTCCGAAGCAGGGTCTTTTTTTGATGGCGTGACGTCAACGACGCGACGCGCCAACATCTCGACGGACACGTCTTTGCCCAACTGAAAGATCCGCGCGGTCTCGCGGCCGGGCTCGATGCGGAGATTGCTGACGGCTTTGGTGTGCCCGCGCGCCTGAACGGGCATTTTTTGCGTCTCTACGTCCAGCGCTTTCGCGCGACGCCAAAGCTCAGCGTCGGCCAACTCGCGCGCATCCATCCAGCCGATGAGACCCTGGGCCGTGCGCACCTGCACTTCATCTCCGCTGCGCGCGAGGATTTCGACTCTGTCGCCATAGCCCAGCGAGGCCACCTGCTCACGCACCACGGCCGTGCTGCTGGAGAGGGTCACATGGCGCTGGCCTACATAGCCTTCCTCGTATTGCGCCCGGCGCGAGCGGATTCGCCATATAGCCCCGGCGGACATCAGCACCACCAAGACCACGCCGATAGCAATGCGGCGAATCATGCTCTAATCCTGGTACGGACGCCCGGCGACTGAAACCGAGCGCCATAGCTCGAGGGAAATTTTACCGTTGCTGGAGAGACTGAGGGTGCGACGGCTAATGTTCGTCTTTTATTTCGTAGAAACAACCAGCCATTCTACACCAATCGAACAGACCGCTTAGCGGACCCCCAACGCGGGTTTCACTTCCGAGATCCTAAGAATTAGGATGGGATTCGACTCACGGTCGTTTGCGGCTGGCTACTTCTGCTACAATGCGCCCGACTCGGAGCCTGCGGGCGCCGCGCACAGACCGTTTTCCTCAAGGAGAACCCATGGAGAGCCTGGAGAAACTGAAGCCGGTGTCACTCCTTCTGCTCCGATGGGCTTTAGGGCTCATTTTCATATTTCATGGCTATCCGAAACTGTTCACGCACACACACGACTGGCTGCAGGCCTTTCCCCGAATGGGTTTCCCTTCCTATTTTGCCTACATTGCGGGCGTGCTCGAATTCTTCGGCGGCTGTTTGCTGATCGTGGGGCTCTTCACGCGGATCGCGAGCCTTCTGCTGGCAGGTGAAATGGCCATAGCCCTCTGGAGGGTGCACTTGCCGCAGGGTGGACCGATGGCCGTGAAGAACTACGAGCTGCCGCTGGCCCTGGCATGCGCGGCGTTTGTGTTGGTGACAGTGGGGGCCGGTGTGATTTCCCTGGACCACGCCCTCTTTCGAGGGCGTCGCCCGTCGAGCCGCCGGTCGAAAGACTAGGGGTTAGGCGGTTTCGGGATGCTGCGCAGGCGGCCTTTCGGCTGCGGGCGCGTTCACGAACACCGGAGCCACGGGCATGATGGCCCAGGCCACGGCATAGACGACCAAGCCGGGGATGATTCCGGTTGCAAGCGTCACGAGAACGCAAACAAGCCGGATGATCGTCGCATCCGCGTTGATATATTCTGCGAAGCCGGCGCAAACCCCCGCGACCTTGATGTCCATCGAGGAGCGCATCAAGCGCTTGCCGGCACTCGGGCTGGCCGGCAGACCCTGTCGCGAACCGCAGAAATAGCAATAATTCGAGTAATCAGCAATCTCCCGATGACAGTGCGGGCAATTCATCATCTCACCCCCGGGGCGAACACCACTGCCCCTTAGTCAAATATACGCATCAGGCCTCAAAAAGGTTGCCGAGAACGGCCCTAGAATGCCACGAGCTCGCGAACCGCGCGGACCAAATCCTTCGTCTGCGGCAGGATTTCGTCCTCCAGCTTAGGCTGGTAGGCGACATACGTGTCCGTAGCCGCCACTCGTTTCACCGGCGCATCGAGCTCTTCGAACAACTCATCGGCAGCACGCGCGGCAATCTCGGCACCGTAGCCCCAGGAGCGGGTATCCTCATAGGCTACGATCACGCGGTTCGTTTTTCGCGTCGTGGCCGCAATTGCCTCCCAATCGTAAGGGCTGAGGCTGCGCAGGTCGAGGACTTCCACCGAGATGCCATCGCGCGCGAGCTCTGCCGCCGCCACTTCGGCGCGATGGACCACCGCGCCATAAGTGATAATGCTCGCGTCCGCGCCTTCGCGCGCGATCCGAGCCTTCCCGAAGGGAACCGTGAAATCCGCGCCGGGATAGGGCGCGCGATTATAGGGCTGGCGATAAAGGTGCTTGTGCTCGAGAAACATCACCGGATCGTCCGAGCGGATGGCGGTGCGGAGCAGCCCGCAGAGGTCAAGCGCAGTCGAGGGCATCACCACTCGCAAACCGGGACAGTGAGCGAAGATCACTTCGCCGCACTGGCTGTGATAGATCGCGCCTCCGGTCAGGTACCCTCCGATGGCCACCCGCAGAACCACGGGCGCCTTGAAATTCCCCGCCGATCGCCAACGTAACGTCGCCAGCTCGTTTCGGATCTGCATCATCGCCGGCCAGATGTAGTCGAAGAATTGAATCTCTGGGACGGGCTTCAGTCCGCGCGTGGCCATCCCGATGGCGCGCCCGACGATGTTGGCTTCGGCCAAGGGCGAATTGAAGACGCGCGCGGCGCCGAAGCGGCGTTGCAGGCCTGAGGTAGCCTTGAAGACGCCTCCCTTTCCTTTCACTTTCTCGAGGTTCTCCTCCCGGCTGCAATCGGCGACGTCTTGGCCGAAGACGACGATGCGGTCGTCGCGCGCCATCTCATCGAGGAGCGTCGCCGAAACCGTCTCGACCATCGTCTTCGGATCGCCTGTGGGAGCGGGCTGGCGCTCAAATGATTTTCCAGTTGGGTCCACGTCGGGCGAATACACCCACAGATGAATCGATTCCTTCGGCGGCAGCTCCGCGGCGAGAGCTCGGTCCGTGGCTTCGCGGACTTCGCGTTCCACATCGGCTTCCAGCGCTTCGAGCTCCGGCCCGTCCACGATGCCCTCGCGCACCAGGAAGAGCCCGAACCTCGGGATAGGATCGCGGCGCGCTTCTGCCTCGCGTTCTTGGGCCGGTTTGTAAAGCTTCTCGTCATCCGAGAGCGAATGCGAATAGGGCCGCGTGACGTGTGCGTGTACCAGCGCGGGACCCTTCCGCGCGCGGCAATGCGCCACCGCTCGGGCCATCACCGCATAGCTTTCGAGCGGCTCCGTGCCGTCGCATTCCTCGACGTGCAGCCCGGGAAAATCCTTCACCAGCTTCGAAATGCTCCCGCCCGGGGTCTGCACCTCGACGGGGACGGAAATGGCGTAGCCGTTGTCTTCGACCAGAAACGTCACCGGCAGCTTTCTTACGCAAGCCGTACTGAGGGCTTCGAAAAATTCGCCTTCGCTCGTCGAGCCGTCACCGCCGGAAACCAAGACCACTTCGTCGGGCTGGTGCCGCACGCCTTGGCCCAGCGGCGCCTTGCGCGCTTGCTCGAGCGCCTTTGGAAAACGGCCGTAATAGAACGAAGCCTCAGCCGCACCCACTGCCTGGAGCCATTGCGTGCCGGTCGGCGAAGAGCGCGAAACGATGTTGTAATCCTGGCGGCCCCAATGGGAAGGCATTTGGCGCCCTCCGGAACTCGGGTCGTCCTCCGCGCCCACCGCCTGGAGGAGCATTTCGTAGGGCGTCATTCCCAACATCAGGCAGAGCGCACGATCGCGATAATAGAGATAAAACCAGTCGTAGGCGGGTTTAAGCGCTAGTCCCGTCGCCACCCCCACGGCTTCGTGGCCGGCGCCGCTGATTTGGAAATAGATTCGATTCTGGCGTTTTAACTGGATTTCGCGGTCGTCCAAGCGACGCGAAAGGAACATCGTGCGGTAGATGCGAATGAGAGAGTCGCGGTCGAGGCCATGATATTTGGTCGCATCAAATTTGGCCATTTTGACGCGCGTCTGGGTGGTCGCCATCGGCTTCCCTGCGCTCCTCGAAGTAACGTGCGGTGGTGCCCATTATAACGGAACCGATTGCGCGAAGCGATGGCGCTTGCTCCGCGCCGCTTCTCGGGTGTCAGCGACCGATACGAGCAAGCACTAGCACCGTTCCAAACTATTCAGAGCAAATCCTTCTATCTCCCGTCCCTCTCGCTCTGCAAAACGTGAACCTGCCCGCCATTGGGCTCAAAAAGTTGGAACGGCACTAGGTGAGCGAATCGAAGAGCTCGGAGGTTTTTTCGAACTCTGCTTCGCCCGTCCGGATTACCTGACTGCTCGCAGACTTGAAAGGCTCCTCGCTCGGGATGCGATCGAGCCAACGCTGGTGCGACAGCCTCTCGTGGTTCGAGAAATCGAGGCGGACGAGCACTCGGATGTGCTCCGCGCCCTCGGACTTCTCTTCAGGTCCGTCTGACTTCTTTTTCTCGGACTTTGCCTCGGGAGTGTCCTCGGATTGTTTCGATTCGCTCCGTTTGAATTTGACGAGCACCTTCGAGCCCAGCCGAAACGCCTGCTTCCATCCTTCGATGCGATGCCGCGCCTGCTGTGCGGCCTCCTCGTTCGTGCCGAAGTCGAAAATCAGATAGGATTGCGCCATGCATCCTTCTATATCGGCCCGCGCGCATATTTGTCAAGTGCACGGGCTCGCTTTCGCGTGCGCGCTCGCTCTCATGCCCGCTGCAACCGCCGCGCCGCAACCGAAAATACGAGCGGAGGAATATAACATCGAAATCAACTTCGAGCCTGAGAAAGGCTTCTTGCACGCAAAGGCTTTGGTGAAGTTCCAAACCGACATGCTACTGGATGCACTCGAACTCGAGCTCAACCCGAAGCTCCGCATTCTTGCGATCACCGACGACCAGGACCGAAGCCTCACCTTCGAGCGGGGACGGTTGCACGGATCCCCGAAATTTCTGGTGCGCTTGGCCGAACTCACTGCCGGCGAATTCGCTCTTACCTTCACCTACGAAGGAGCGCCGCTTGAAGGGCACTTTGGCGGGCTCGATTATGTCAACAAGGATGGTATTCTGCTGCGCGACGAGGCTCGTTGGTATCCCTCCGTGGACGACCTTTCGGCCTTTACCCGGAATGATTTCACGATCGCTGTGCCGAATCACTGGCAAGCATTCACAAGCGGCGCGCTTGTCGCATCGGACAGCGCAGGCCTCAACGAGACGTATCGCTGGAAGACGGCGCAGCCCGTGTCATCACGTTCGATCGTAGCGTTACCGAAACGCTCGCAGAGCTGCATCCCGGATTCGGTGGAATCCGAGGGCGATTCGAAATTGAAGCCTTTAAGCGCTTGCTACGTAGGTGCGCAGGCCGTGGCAGGCCGTCAGGTCACCGCTCGGGCGCTCACAGCCCTCCAGTACTTCGGCGATGCCCTGGGGAACTACTCGAATTCGCGGCTGCTGATTCTGGAAGGGTTTCCGGGAGCACAAAGCGGCGTGGGCTACTCCGCGCCCGGCTTGATGGTGGCAAGCGCAGGGGCGCTCAAGAGCGCTGACGATCCAGGGTATGAACCTGAATTTCTTCCGCACGAGATTGCGCACCAATGGTTTCCGATCGAGGTCGCGCTCGCGAGCCAGGAGGACGGCTGGCTCGCTGAAAGTCTGGCGGAGTATCTGGCGCTGCGGTATCTCGAGAAGACCAACCCGCTGCAGGCGCGCCGCATGGTGGCGCGAGAGCTGAGCGACGCGCTTGCGCCCGGTCCGCTACGGCCTCTCCATCTGGGACTGAAGCTCTTCGCTCTTGAGCCATGGCCCATCACTTACGCCACGCTATATGAACGAGGAATGCTCGTTTTTCGCACGCTCGAAAGCGTGATCGGGCGCGAGAACGTTGACGAAGCACTCCGCGAGCTCTACCAAAGCAAGGCCGGCTCGAGCGCATCTATCGCCGACTTTCAAGGAGTCTGCGAAGAAGTTTCGGGCAAGACCCTTGGCTGGTTCTTCGATTACTACATCCATGGCACGCGCATACCCAGAATCGAGCTGCACAGCAAACCCTCCAACAGGGCAAAGCGAATGGCCGGCACAATCGTCTTGCATGACGCGCCGGCGGACTTCACCGCGCGCATCGAGATCGAAGTAAAAACGCGGGCCGGGAAGGAACTTCACTCCATAACGCTGCACGGCGCGGCGACACCGTTTCAGTTTGCCACACCCCGACCTGCGGCTCGGATCATCCTCGACCCGAATCGCCGGCTTCTCATCCGCTCGCGCAATCGGTGATGAGTCGGCGGCATTGTAGGAACGCCACGCGAGTGGTAGGCTGAACTCTCAGATCAAAGGCGATGGAGTTCGCCACAACCGTCCGGCAACGGACTGATGACTCCTGGCCGCCGCATGGCGCTCAGGAGTTTTTTATTGAGAGCCGCGACGTGCAAGAAACGGAGCGACCGTGCGTATTACTTTGCTCATCGTTTTCGGCGCCGCAGGAACACTGGCGCGGTATGGACTGCAGGGCCTGGTGCAGTACCGAACTGGCGCGACTTTCCCCACCGGTACGTTGATCGTGAATCTCCTCGGATGCTTCCTGTTGGGGGGCGTCGCACAATTCGGCTTGACTCACCTGTCGCTCCCTCCGGAATGGCGCATTGGAATTACGGTTGGATTCTTAGGCGCTTTCACGACTTTCTCGACTTTCAGTTGGGAGACCGTCCAAATGCTCCGCGATGGCGAGTGGCTGTGGGCGGGCTTCTATGTGGGGGCGAGCTTGCTGGGTGGCCTGCTGGCAGTGTTGTTTGGAATTCGTCTCGCGAAGATGATCTAGGAGGGGCCATGGAGCACGAGCGATTCGAAGGCGAGCGCACTCTGATGCGCATCCACATCGGCGAATCCGACCGGTGGGAAGGCAAGCCTCTTTATCAGGCGATCGTCAACCTCTTCCGCGGCGAGAACTTCAGCGGCGCGACCGTGCTCCGCGGCGTGGGCGGGTACGGCTCCGCGAGCATCTATCACACCGAGAAGATCCTGCGACTTTCGCAGGACCTCCCTATCGTGATCGAGGTGGTCGAGTTCTCCGAGCGCATTGAGAGAATCCTTCCCACGCTGGACGGGATGATCGGCGGGGGCCTGATTACGCTCGAAAAGGTTCGCGTGATTCTGTACCGCTCGCAGAAGTGAGCGCGTGGCACAGTCGTCCCGACAGGTCAGCACGGCCCGCAGCTGACGAAGTCGCTTCAAATCTTTTTTCGCTTCGGGGACTAAGTACACTCAGTGGCAACGAGCATGCCAACACAGGGGTACTGTAAGTCCTTCCAAATCTGTCAGAAGCACCAAAGTCACGAACGAAGCAAGCACTCCTTGTGTCCGCTAAGGGGATACCTCCGGGCGTAGGCGAACACCAACCCACACTATGGCGCTTGCGCAGGCAAGTCCTGGCGTGCTAGTCTCAGCGAACAAAAAGCGAAGGAGGCGGCGTGGCCCAGACCCTGGCAGTTCGATCCCAATCGACACTCGACACGGTCCGAGAAGCCCTCGGCGAAATCGCAGCGCGCGATCGCGCTGGCGAAGTGCTGACGGCGGTGAAGCATCTGGCTGCGCGCGAGGCGCAGTTCGCACCAATACCCTCCTGGGTGCGTCCAGAACTGGCGGCTGCGTATGGCGCCAAAGGTGTCCAGCAACTTTATACCCATCAGGCCGTAGCGGCCGAGCGAGTTCACGAAGGACGCAACGTAGTGGTTGTGACGCCGACGGCATCCGGCAAGACACTCTGCTACAACCTGCCGGTGCTGAACGCCGTGCTAGAGAACACGGATACACGAGCCCTTTACGTCTTTCCCACCAAGGCGCTCGCGCAGGATCAACTCGCAGAGCTCCATGACCTCAGCCGACGGCTCGATGATGGCTTTGGCGTATTCACCTACGACGGGGACACGCCCGGGGATGCGCGCAAGGCCATCCGCGAACGGGGCCACATTGTGCTCACGAACCCGGACATGTTACACACCGGAATCCTGCCGCACCACACGAAGTGGACGCGGCTATTCGAGAACCTTCGGTACATCGTACTCGATGAGCTACACACCTATCGCGGCGTTTTCGGCAGCCATCTCGCCAACGTCCTCCGCCGCCTGTCGCGCATCGCTCGCTTCTACGGATGCCGGCCGCAGTTCATTTGCTCGTCGGCCACCATTGCAAACCCGGGGGAGCTCGCCTCGCGGCTCATCGAAGCCGAAGTGGATGTGCTCGAAGAAAACGGGGCGCCCGCCGCGGAAAAGTTTTTTGTTTTTTACAATCCGCCGGTGGTGAATCGCAACCTCGGCATTCGCCGGAGCTACTTGAACGAAACCACCCGCGTGGCGAAGGAGCTGCTCGCGCGCAATCTCCAGACGATTGTCTTCGCCAACAGCCGTTTGCACACCGAAGTGTTGCTCACCTATCTCAAGCAGGCGTTCCCGCCTTCCGCCGGACGTCCGGAAACGATTCGAGGCTATCGCGGGGGTTACCTGCCAGGCGAGCGCCGAGAAATCGAGCGCGGCTTGCGCGAAGGGCGCATCCGCGGCGTGGTGGCGACGAATGCGCTCGAGCTCGGGATCGACATCGGCTCACTCGACGCCACCGTAATGGCCGGATATCCGGGGTCGATCGCGTCCACTTGGCAGCGCGCCGGCCGCGCCGGCCGCCGCAACGGCACTTCGTGCGCGGTACTTGTCGCTTCGTCGGCGCCGCTCGATCAATTCATCGTCCAGCACCCCGATTATTTTTTCGGCCGTTCGCCGGAGCACGCCTACGTCCAGCCGGACAATCTCGAAATCCTTGTGAACCACTTGAAATGCGCTGGGTTTGAGCTTCCGCTCTCGTCAGAAGAGCGCTTCGGCGATGTGGAGTTGCCGGCGCTATACGAGCGCCTTGCAGAAGCGGGATTTCTGCACCTGAGCGGCGGCCACTGGCACTGGATCCAGGACGCCTATCCGGCAGATACGGTGAGCCTGCGGTCAGTGACGTCGGATAACTTCGTCATCATCGATATCACGGGTGATGAAACGGGCGAATCGGGCGAGCCCGAAGTAATTGGCGAGGTCGATTTCTCGAGCGCGCTCACGACCGTGCACCCCAAAGCCATCTACCTGCACGGCGGGCAGCAATACCACGTGGAAAGGCTCGATTTCGACGAACGAAAGGCCTACGTCAAACGCGTCCGCGTGGATTATTTCACCGATGCGATTCGCTATACCCAGGTGCGCATCCTCGAAGCCGCGGCAGAAGAGCGCGCGCCCGGGCCAGCCGCCCGGCTCCATGGCGACGTGCTCGTCCGTTCCCAAGTGGTCGGATTCAAGAAGATCAAATTCTTCACGAATGAAAACGTGGGCGCCGGCAAGCTTGAGTTGCCGGAAAACGAGATGCACACCACCGCCTTCTGGATCACCATCGAGCGCCCGTTAATTGACTTGTTACCCTTCTCGATTTCCGACCGGCAGAATGGAATGTTCGGGCTCCTTTACGCGCTCGAATCCATGGCCACGCTGCTGCTGATGTGCGATCGCCGCGATCTCGGCACTGCCATCGGAGAGCGGCCTCCGAGCCCCGGCATCGGACCGCAGGAACCTGCCGAAACCATCTCTGGCACCGACCCGGATGAGGTAAAAGAATACTTCCAGCCGAACCTCTATCTGTACGACGCTTATCCCGGAGGGATCGGGTTCAGCGAGCCGCTCTTCCGCGCTCATTCTCTTCTGCTGCGGCGCACCCGGGATTTGATTTCGGCCTGCCCATGCGAGAAGGGATGCCCTTCGTGCGTGGGACCGGCAGGAGAAAAGAGCGAGCGCACGAAAGAAGTGGCGCTCGCGATCCTCGAAAAACTCTGCGCCGAACACAAATGAGCGCTGAAATTCAGGATCGATTGAGCCGGATTGCCGCACTGAAGCCGGCTCGAAAGCGCGATGCGGCCGCGGCGCGCGGGACCACCCCGGAAGTTCCCGAAGGCGCGGGCCGGCTTGCCGAGTTGCTCGGCGCAACCGTGCAACGCAATCGCTACGGCGAACACCTGGCGCTGCGCCGGTGGTTTTCCGAACCTGCCGCGTGCGAAGCGCCACTCGATACGCTGCGGCTGCTTGCCCCACAGGCTCCGGAAGCGGCGGCCGACCCGAATCAGTGGCTGTTTCTCGACACGGAAACCACCGGATTCTCCGGCGGCACAGGGACGTACGCGTTTCTTGTGGGCGTGGCTTGGTGGGACGCGGGGGGACTCGAAGTCGAGCAATTCTTTATGCGGCATTACAGCGAGGAACACTCGGTACTGGTGGCGCTGGAAGAGCGGCTGGCGGAGCGGCGCGTTCTCGTCACGTTCAACGGGAAATCGTTCGATTGGCCGCTGCTCGAAACGCGCTATCGGATGACGCGCTCGATTACGCCGCGCGTCCCCCGCGCCCACCTCGATCTGCTGCACCCGGCGCGGCATCTATGGAGGCTGCGGCTGGGCTCGGTGCGGCTGCCGGAGCTCGAGCGCGGTGTGCTCGGTTGGGACCGTGGGACAGATGTGATGAGCGAGCTGATTCCACAAATTTATTTTGATTTCGTGCGCGGCGGTCCAGCGGACTCGCTGGCCCTGGTTTTCCGCCACAACCAGATGGATTTGCGGGGACTCGCGGCGCTGGCGGGTCGAATTTTTTCCCTGCTCGAGGCGCCCGAAAACGCGGAAAGCGATGCACTCGAGCTTTACAGTGTGGCGCGGCTTTTCCACCGCCGCGGCCAGCCAGAGCGAGCGCGCTTGCTCTGCGAGCGCGCGCTGGACTCAGGCCTTCCGCGCACAGTGGAACGGGCCGCACGACGCCACCTCGCGCTAATCGCCAAGCGGACGCAAGATTTTGGCCGGGCCACATCGCTCTGGGAAAACTTGCTGGGTGATTCGGCCGAAGGTCTCGAGACCGCTCTCGAAGCCGCTATCGAGCTGGCCATGCATTACGAGCACAGGGCGGGCGAGCCGGTGCGCGCCGCCAACCTCACTCGCAACGCGCTAGCCGAATTGCGCGCGGCTTTTCGGAACGGAAAGATTGAGCCGGGTCGCTATCGGCGCCTGCAGGGCCGCTTGCAGCATCGCCTCGCAAGACTCAACCGGAAGATTGGACCCCGGGCTCGATCCTTGCTTGAGACCACGGTGCTTTGAAGCGCGCACCGGCCTTGGTGAATCTAAAGGGACTGCCCGGATAAGACCCGAAAGGAGGGCGGAGCCAGCAAGACGCGAATTCCAGCGCAATTTCCGGATGGCCGACCGCCAGCAGGCATTGTACGTTGAGCAAAGGAGGAACGCATGGCTGCGATTGCTGATCAGTTTCTTCGCGGACAGCTCGAGGAGCGCCGACAGCGGCTCCAGGCGGCGCTTGGGAGTTCAGCGCAGAGCGCGCCACTTATCGGACTCCTGCAAGAAGTGGACAAAGCGCTCGAGCGAATGGACACGGGAACGTACGGAATCTGTGAAGCATGTGACGAGGCCATCGAAAAAGAACGGCTCATCGCCGATCCCCTGGTGCGCTATTGCTTGGACCATCTCACCCGAGAGCAGCAACGCGACCTCCAGGAGGATCTTGAGCTGGCGTCACGAATCCAGCGGGCTTTGCTTCCTCCATCGAAGGCGAATTTCGCGGGCTGGGAGGTGAATTTCCATTACGAACCGGCTGGGGTTGTCAGCGGCGACTATTGCGATCTGATTCATTCCAATAACGGGGCAGCAGAGTTCGTATTCCTTCTGGGCGACGTTTCCGGAAAGGGCGTGGCCGCCTCGATGCTCATGACGCACCTGCATGCGATGTTTCGCAGCCTCACGAGCGTAGGCCTTCCGCTCGTTGATCTACTGAGTCTTGCCAATCGAGTGTTCTGCGAAAGTACGATAGCAGGTCAGTACGCAACGCTGGTGTGCGGCCGGGCGACTCGGGCGGGAGACGTGGAGATTCTGAGCGCCGGCCATTGTCCGGCGCTGGTCGCGCGCGCGAGTCGCGTCGAAAGCGTGTCGGCCACCGGCTTGCCGCTGGGGATGTTCTCGAGCGGGCAATACCCTGCGCACAAGATAAACCTGGAGCCCGGAGAGAGCCTCATCCTATACACCGACGGTGTTTCGGAGATGTGCAACCCTTCCGGCGTCGAGTATGGTGTCGAGCGATTGTCAAAGGTCGTGGGAGAACAGCACTCGCTCGCCCCGGACGCGCTCGTATCCGCTTGCCTGAAGGACCTGAAATCGTTCGCGGCCGGCTCCGAGCACGCCGATGATCTGACTCTTATGGTCCTCCGCCGCACGATTTAAGCACGAGCGGGTTGTTCCACGCCGAGATGGGTTCGCTCGTGCGTGAAGACACGCGCTCCCACGAGCGGCGACGCTTGCAGAAGCAGCATCAGCTCCCGCACGGTGTAGGCGGAGCGCACCGAAGCGCAATAGAGGTGATACATCAGGCCGGAGTAGTGCCTCCCGTGCCATCGCACGTGGAGTGGGTACGCGAATCGAGACGGCCGGCGCAAGTCTCGAATCAGGATGGCTCCCTCGGGGTTCAAGAGGCGCTTCACTTCAGCGAACAGGCACTGAGGTTCCGCCAAATGGTGCAGCACGGAATTGCACATAATGAAGTCAAAGCTGCGGTCCGGAAAATCGAGGCGATTGCCGTCTGCAACCAAGAATCCGACCCGGCCATCGAGAGAGCAACTGAGCAGCAGGCTTTGTTTTCGAGGAGCAGAAATGGGAACGAGGGCCGGCCTGCCGAGATGCTCAAGTTGGGCGGCTTCCGACTGCAGGTCGGGGGGAACCGGCTGTTCGCCGGAGATCAACTCCTTCAGGCTTCGGTTCGCGCCCGCGATCATGTTCGGCGAGCGATCCACGCCGACGAATGCCCACCCGGGCAAGAGTCGGGCGAGCTTGACCACGATTTGACCGGGTCCGGTACCGATATCGAGCCCACGCCCCGACTTCCGACTGCCGAGCAGATGCAGGGCGTGCACCACAAAGGTGTCATCGACTTTATCGAGGTAGGCCTGAGTGGCCGAGGCGTATGCTTCCACTTCGCCCGAATCGTCCATCACTTCGGGCTCCGGCACGCGGGGCAGGTCAAGCCAGCGCATCGTAGAAATCCTACTGGAGGATGGCCGAGGCAATGGCCGCGGTGGTCTGGGACTTAGGCGAAGAGCTTTCGGTTGGAGCAGGTGCCGCCGGCCAATCAAGCGCCCGGCCGACCTTATCGAAGAGATCTCGGCTCCCGCCCTCGAGCGCCAGGCATTCGCTGGCGAGGCACCTAAAAAAGACGCCGCCCCGATCCGTTTGGAATTGGAAGAAGTTCGGCCGCCGGAAGAGTTCGCTTCGATTCTTGTACTTCAGCTGCAGGACCTCGCTGTAATGGCCGAAAAACCGCGCGGCATTGGCGGCGGTGTCCAACCGGAGACGAAAAACGAGCAGGGTCTGCTTGGTCTTCTCATTCTCAAAAACCACATAGCGGTCTGCTGCCCAGGCGGGTGAAATCTGTGCGCCGCGTTCCTCTCCGATGAACTGCTTCAGGACTTCTTGGAGACCGAATTCCCCAAGGACGTTTTCTTCCAGCATCTTCCACCCGGACGGGACCAGCGCCTTGAGATCCGGGAGAATCACTAGCGCGGGCTTCACCCCCGAGAGATAGAGTTCCGGGTGCAGGATCTGCTGGGTTGACACCGGCGGATTCTCGAATACTTTCCGAAAATCCCCCCAGCCGGAGTTGGCCTTCAGGAACTGCTGCGTGAAGACCGTGCCTCCTAGGTAGGGAAAAAGAAGCTCATCACGGACAAACGGCGGCGCTTTTGCCATCAAAGCGTCCTGCTGCAGCTCGCCGAGGATCTGGCCGTTCAACAGGAGAGAAACATCTGGCAAGTCACGCACGCCCATTTTCTCGTCGCCGAGCATATAGTCGAGCATGGCCGCCAGGGCCGAGCCCTCCACCACCGCGTCCCGCGCCAGCTCCGCGTCGTCATTGGGTCGGGCGGCCTTGAGCCAGGGGTCGATGTGAAAATACTGATCGTCGAGGGCGTGAGTCAACTCGTGCGCCATCACCGTACGCTGCTCGCTCGCTGGAATCCAGTCCGCGATATAGAACTCCCGCGCCTTCGGGTCGTACAAGCCCGCCACTTGGTCCGTCAGCAGATCGAGCAGAAACGAGTCGAGGGGAAATCCCTCGGGGATGAGCCCGAATTTCTCAAGCGTTCGGGCGTCGGCGTAACGCTCCGCCGGCGTTCTATCCTCTTGCATCTCCTTTACGAGATAGTCGCGGATCTCCTGCCGCGAGCGGATGCTTTTTTTGAGGGGCTCCTTCACGGGCATGGCCAGAATCTTGCTCATTTCGTTGAGTACTTCGTCGGCCGCCTGCAGGAACTCCGGGCTGGACATCTCCGCCTGAGGAACAGGCGCCCTTCCGGGCGTCGAGGGCATCTGTTGCGCCGAAGCTCCAGCAGCCAATAGGCCAAGACCGCACGCGACCAGAAGTGGTTTCATCAGCTTCACTGTCCACCCGCATTGAAAGCCTTGCCTAGAATAGCAGCTTTTTCGCACACCGGTACCCGGTCGCGTGGGGAAAGCCAAGCGAGAATCAAAATTAGATCAGGTGTCTTCGATTTCGAAGGCGGAGAGAACCTTCCCGCCTAGCACCTGGTGGAGAAGACCTAGCAGGTCCGTCACGGTGACGATGCCGATCAGGCGCTCACCAGCGATTACCGGCAAGCAACCCAGCTTCTTAGCGTGCAGGAGGCCGACCGCCTCCACTACCGGAGTATCCTCCGAGACCGTGACAAGATTGCGGCTCATCACGCTTTCCAGCAGCGTATTTTCGAGGACAGAATTGTATTCATCCGGGGTAATGCTTCTCAGCCGTGAGGGCGCCAGACGGTTGACGTCCCCGTCCGTGATGACTCCCAGGAGCTTCGCGCCTTCGAGGACGGGAATGTGACGAAAACCGGTGCGCCGGATCAGCAGCGCTGCATCCAAAAGGCTCGCCGTGGATGGGAGCGATGCGGCCGGACTGGTCATAATGTCCCGAACCAGCAATTCTGCCGTCACTTTCAAACCTCGGCCGTGAAGATGTTCCGAGTCATCGTTTCATCCAGGGATTCGCAAGTCAAGAAATGCGCTGCTCTTGGCGGCGAAAAAGTCAGCGGGGAGGGACGGAGAGACTCGCATGCTCAGCCAGCTTCCATGCGCCCTCCGCCCAGACGTAGCGTTCTCGGATCATGCGGTGGCAGTTGCTCGGCGCGTCCGGGTCTGAGTCGGAGCAGTACGTGAGGTGTAACCCGTCCGGCCCGACTTCGTAGTTCGAGCGGGGCACGAGGTCGCTCGACCACAATTTTGACAGCCGACCGTTGCTCCAGCGCCAGGCAATGAACATGCCGGTTTGGAGTTCATCCGTGCGGCCGGTCACAGTGAGGAAAACAGCATCCTGTGCCGAGAGCGGGGCCAACTCGAGATAATCGTCGAAGAAATCCGGCCAAGTTGCGTGGTCGATGCGAGCCAGCATGTGGACCTGGCCGGCCTCGCGGGCGTAGAGACGCACCGCGGACGGACCGCTGGAACCAAAATTTGCGCTCAGCGCGTACGCAGTGGCTGGGCCGCCGAGCCGTACAACGGAATAAGCCTGGCCCGCCGGCGGCTGCCGCGTCACAAATGAAGCCAATTTGTGATTGAGCGTTTCGAGCCGCGGCGCACCCGATGAATTCAGCTCCCTCAGAACGATTCCGTCCAAGATCGCAAGGGCAGCTTCTTCCGCCGGGGCCTCGTCGATTCCGTTCTTTCGGTCGTCCACAACCTTTTCCGCCAGTTTCTTGAACTCCGCTTCCCTTGGCCCGGCAGGAGAACCCGTCTGCGCCTGCAAGGGCAAGCACAAGAAGACGAGAACGGCGGCAAGCCTCACCGAGGCAGGACGGCTCAACGGCGCCTCCCCGGGCAACGGGAGATAACGCGACCGCCCATGCCACGGCTCGCGCCGGTGATCATCACCTTTTCGAGGATTCGCTTTCCCGAAGTCACAGAAACAGGAACTTTAGTATAGCCGACGAACGCTGTAAAGCGAGGCAGGGCCACACCGATCGGTTGCGAACCAGTCGGTGTGGCCCAGTCCGTTTCGGTCCGAACCACCGATCTCGCCACTTGCGACCCTTGTTCCGTTTCCAGAACAGGTATATAACTCTGCTCTAATACACCGGCGTTCCCATCCTCCCTCTCCCCCCAGGTTGGAGGCCTATGGTACCAGGTTCGTTTCTTCGACAGGCTCGCGAGCGACTTGGTCTCACCTACCGCGATGTCGAACAAGCCAGCTACGAACTCGCGAACCGGCGCGGCCGGCCTGAATTCATCATCCACATCAGCCGCCTGGCTGATTTTGAGAATGGAGGCGTGACACCCAGTCTCCACAAGCTTTACACCCTCTGCGCCATCTATCATCTCGACCCGTTTGAAGTGTGCCACTGGTACGACGTGCCGCTCGAAGAACATTTTCGCGATGGGGCCACTCCCAGCGCGCCGAAGACGCATCCGGCTGCGCCCCCGCGGGCGTTGCGTTTGCCACTACGCTTCGATCCGAGCTTCGATCCACGTCGCACGGAGTTTCTTACGCGAATGGTGGAGAACTGGGGACGGTTCGAAGGGGCTCTGCTGAACGGCCATGGCCGCTATCACTACGGCTACGTGGGCCTCGAAGATCACTGGATGGAGCCGCTGCTGCGACCCGGCTCTTTAGTGTTGCTCGACCCGGCGCGACAGCAGGTGCAGACTTCCCACTGGCGCCATGAGTACGAAAGGCCAATTTACTTCGTGGACGTGCGAGAAGGATACCGGTGCTGCTGGTGCACGCAAGAAAAGGGCCGACTGATCCTTCAGCCGCATCCGCTCTCTCCCTGCACGCCCGAGGTGCGCCAATTCCCGGATGACGCTGAAATCCTCGGGCAGGTGGTGGGAGTGGCTATGCGGCTGGCACCAGGTTAGCGTGTTCCTCTACAAATAAACGCAGAAGCATGCGCAAATTGGAAAAGAAAAGTTCACGGGAATAGTCCGGTGCGCGGTGCGGCACGAGCATCCGATAGACCTCCAACTCAAGCCAACGCTCTCCGATTTCCGCGAGCGGACTCTCCAGCGCCGACAAACATAGGCGCAAGTCCCTCTCCTGCTGCTCGAGCGGCATCTCCAGAACTCTTCTGAATAGCTCTTCGTGGCAATAGGCCAGCGCGTCGTGCACGGCCGGCTCGGAGTAGATCTCGGCCAGTCCATCGTGCCGGTAACGCCCGGTCGAAAGATCCCGCAGGGTCGCAACGTGGAACAGCCTTCCCATGTCGCCGGGGATGGCAGCAAGCGTCCGCGACGTGAAATCCTCAATCACGCGCTGGCACTGCTGGAATCTCTCTAAGGTCTCCATCTTTCCCCTGTTCCGATTTCTGAACTTTTAAGGGCTCCGCCGCTACGGCTACGCACCGCCTCCGAGAATGCCTCGCGCGAGGAGGCGCACCTACATGAAACAGCTTGCAGTCGTAACCCTGCTCTGCGCTATGGCTCTGGGAATTTTAACTCCCATGGCCATTAGCGTCAACGCGAATTCAGTAAACAGCCATGCTGTCTGGGCGGACGGCGGCGGACCAGCACCTCCCGTACCCTGGATGTACAACGCAAGGTCGGTAGACAGGCGTACTGTCTGGGCGGATGGCGGTGGACCCGCACCTCCAGTCCCCTGGATGTAGATAGCCTAAGGAGAGGCCGGGGTGCATCTGGCGATTAGTTTCCCTTCTTGTTAAGACATGCTATGATGCACCCTAGCGCTCATGGGCTTTACCCCTTTTCAATTGCTTCACTGGTTTTTAGCTCTGTTGCTTGAGTTCTTGGTATGTCTGATGGCCATTCGAAGGGACCTGTTTCGTCGGCTCCCCTTCTTCACTTCTTACTTGGTTCTTGTTGTGGCCGTTGAGCTCATCCGATGGGTGAGCTACGATTTGGCGGGCACCACATCACGAGAATTTTTTGTAACTTATTGGGGAACGCAGACGATTCTGCTACTCGCCCGTAGCGCTGTAATTGGAGAAATCTGCTGGAGTCTTCTCCGGCCCTACCGTGGCGTCTGGAAAGTTGCGAGGGGATTTCTACTGGCTGTTGCAGGATTTCTGGTCTTGGCTGCAATCTTGAACACCCACGCCAATGGCTACCGGGTCTCCAGTCTGAAGGGAGTCTTTAGTCTCATCGTGACGGCAGAGCGAGGTCTGGAATTCGCTGTGGTCGGAATTCTGCTGGTCGGCTTAGCCTTTTGCCGCTACTACCGAATTCGTATCCCTTCCCCGATCGCGCTCATTGCTTTGGGCCTTGGCTTCTATTCGACCATCCAGATAGCCAACAACGCCTTTTTGAATCCGTGGCTCCGGGGCTTTTTCCCCTGGTGGAACCAGATTCGAGCCGCCTCGTTCAATGTAGCGACGGTGATGTGGTATCTGGCTGTGCGTAAGCCTCTCTGGGAGCCGACGCAGGCTCCGGCTTTGCTTGACGCGAGCGTATATGACGAAGTGGCGCCGCAAATGACGCTGCGCTTGCGCCAGTTGAACGCCAGGCTTGGGGAGATGTTGAAGTGACGCTTGGCATACTCCTGTTTGCCGCGCTGTCGCTGGTATTGCTCCTGGCCCTTGTCTATTTGCTCCGCAAGCCGGCGCCGTCGCAGCCTACTGCGAGCCTCACCGGGAAGATTCAGATTGAAGAGCTCTTTCCGTTACACTGCCGTCATTTCCCGCAAATGCGCCAGGTGCTCTCCGCGGCAGATGCGGAGTATGTCCGGCGACGCTGCTCACGAAGCGAGGAGCGCGCGTGGAGAGCGGAGCGGCACCGAATCGTACGGCGGTACCTGAACGCTCTGGGGGAGGATTTCGTGCGTCTCGACCGCCTACATCGCACTATGGCATCCCTTTCTCCCGATGTCGTTCGCGCCCGGGAAGCCGAATGGTTCTGGCTCAGTTTGCGCTTCCGGCTAATGTACCGGCTGGTGGAATGGCGTCTCGCGTTCGGTTGGGTCCCTATGCCACACCTCGCCCGGCTGGTGGAGATGGTGGGCAGTTTCGCGGCAGAAATCGAAGCGGGCATGGCAGCACTCGAGAAGCCAGCCATCTCGCGGCTGCGAATTGATTTCAGCGCTTGATCGTAGCGGAACCGACTGAGGCGAGCACCCTGCGCACGGCATTCAAGAAGTCGTCGATTGCAAACGGCTTGTGGACAAACGCGCAGCCGCTCGATTCCAGCAGCTCGCGAACCGCTTCATCGCGCGGGTCGGAAACCGTGAAGATGACCCGACCGCCCAACTCCGGACGGTGCCGTTCGATCCAGCGGTAGATTTCACGACCGGAGACCTCTCCGGGCATTCTAATGTCGCTCACAACCACGTCCACGCACTCCTCCTGCAGGATTCGGAGTGCTTCACGCCCGGTCGTCACCGCCCGGATTCCCCGGCACCGACCTCGGAGAATTTCTTGCTCCAATTCCAGCACGGACTCTTCGTCATCCACCAAGAGCACCAAGCCGCAGGCCGGAACTTCCTCCTTCGTAGGGCCGTCTGACCGAACCTGCGCCGCTGCGGCCATTGGCAGGTCGATTGCGAAGGTCGCACCGCGGGGCGGTGAGTTCCGCACGCGGATTTCTCCGCCGTGCTCCTTCACAATGCCGTAGCAGATGCTTAAGCCCAGTCCCGTTCCTTTACCCACCGGTTTCGTCGTATAGAAAGGATCGAACACGCGGTGAGGATCCTGCACGCCCCGACCGCTGTCCGTGAATTCGATTTCGAGGCGGTCGGCGACGCGGGCCGTCCGAATCCAAATCTCACGTCGCTCTTCACTTTCGAGAACTGCATCGAAGGCGTTATTCAAGATGTTGAGGAAAACCTGCTGAAGCTGGTGGGTATCCGCCGCCGTCGGAGGCAGCTCGGCATCGAACTCACGGTGGATAAGGATGTTGTTCACCTTCAGATCGTACTCGCGCAGGAGCAGGGTATCTTCGAGAATTCGGTTAAGCTGGACAGGCATTCTCTCCGGTTTGTGCTGGCGGGCGAAGCTGAGCAGGTTTTGCACGATACGATGGGTGCGTTGAGCCTGCTTGTACAGTTTTTCCACATACTCGACGCCTCGCGGGCTCGTATGCTCGCCGGAGCCGAGCAATTGACTGTAGCCGAGGATTGCGGTGAGAGGATTATTGAGCTCGTGCGCGACGCCCGAGATGAGCTGGCCCACAGCGGCCATTTTTTCGCTCTGCAGAAGTTGTTCCTGCGTGCGCCGTAGATTGTCGTAGGCCTGGCGCGTCTCATCGAGCAGCAGAGACTTGTCAATGGTCGCCGCAATCTGGCTACCGATGGCGGCCAGCAAGTTTAGTTCGGCTGCCGAAAACTCCCGCATCGTCCGGCAGGATACGGCTAGGCCTCCGACGATCCTGTCTTTCGCCCATAGCACAACCAGATGGGCGACCTGGACACCCTCCTGTCGCAGCACATCCTGGAAGATCTCCGGCAGGCGCAGGCTTTTCACCGAAAGCAAGGTCGCGCGCACTTCGCGGATGTGCTGTAGCAGTTGTTGAGGAAAGACGGCCGGAGGAAAGTGCCGGGCATAATCGGAGTGGTGGCCCACCGCGGCGGCGCGTTTCACGGCCCCCGTCTTCTCATCCAACAAATAGATGGCACCCAGGTCTACTCCGAAAAGTTCCAGCACTCTCCGGAGGACGCGAGCCAGGACTTCCTCGAGGTCGAGTGACTGGCCCAGCATCTGGGCAAGAGAGTTCAGCGCCATCAACTCCTTGTTGCGGCGCCGGATTTCCTGTTCGGCCTGCTTGCGCTCGGTCACGTCCAGCACAAAACCCTGGTAGGAGACGATCGCGCCGGAAGCGTCGCGGGTTGCGAAACTGGACTCGGTGACGTGGCGAATCTCGCCGTCGCGGCGTCGCAATTGGAATTCGAAGTTTGTCGCCTCGCCGTGCTCCTTCAAGAGGCGTTTCAGGCGATCCCAGTCGGATGGGTCCACGTAATTGCTGTCCCCGACGTCCCGGTTCAGCAACTCTTGCCGGCTTTCATAGCCGAGCAATCGCATGAACGCGTCGTTGAAATCAATGAAGCGGCCCTCCAAAGTGGAGATGAAGACTCCCTCCTGAACCGTCTCGAAGAGCGTGCGAAACTTGGTTTCGGCTTCCCTGCGGTCAGTGAAATCCTTCAGCACGTGAACGGTCCCCAGACGGCGTCCAGCGTCATCGTGGAAGTCGGAATTGGTCACCAGGAAATAGCCACCGAAGGTCGGATCCAGCGCGTCCGATTTCCCTCCCAGGCCCTCGCAGTACGGGCACTGAGACCACCGCGCTTCCCCGCGCCGAAGTAGTTCCCGGAACGGTCGGCCGATGAGCGAAGCCGCTTCGCAACCCAGCCGATCCGCGAGTGCGCGGTTTACGCGCAGGATTCGGCCACCCTGGTCATGTGCCAAGATCAGGTCGCCGATGGAATCGAAGGTGAACAGCCACTGGCGCTGGGCGTTGGCCACTTCCTCGAAAAGCCGAACGTTTTGAACCGTCAGGCCGAGCAGGTTCGCAACGTTGGCCAGGAAATTGACTTCGTCCTGTTCGAAGGCTCGCGGCGCCTTCGAGCCGATCCCCAACAAACCGAGCGGACCTTCTTTTGAGGGCACCCGCACGAGGACAAAGGCCGAAAGCTCCTCGCTTCTTATCCAACCCGGGACTTCCCGGTCCCGATCAGCGGCGGAAACAAGGAAGGGAATGCCCTGGTCCAGGACTTTGCGCGCCCACGGCTCGCTTGCCGGCGCACGCGCGTATTGGCGAAGGTATTTCCCGCTGAAACCCACGGCCGCTCGCAGGACGATGGATGCCTCCTCGCCCTGGCCATCGAGCAACCGCACGAGACCATGGCTCGCGCCCAGGCTGTCCACCAAGTGGTACAGGACCTGACCGAGAAGTTCCTCCACCCGAAACGACTGCGAGGCTGACGCGATAATCAGGGTCAGACGGTGCAGCTTGTCGTTCAGATCTTCGGCGCGGGCCCGGTCCGCCTCAAGTACCAACACTGCCATGGCGATGCCCATCGCCACGTCCAGCAGGCCGGAGAAGGAAACGCGCAACAGGAAGAATGTTTGCGCCTGCCATTCCACGCGGTCAACACCGTGCAGACCGCGCAGCATCAAGGCCGCAGCTAATAGAGTGGCTCCCAGGCCCCTGTGATTTGGATCAGCGCGCCATAGCACCCAGCCTGCCGCAAGGCAGACCGCGCTTTCGATTTCGGTAGCAAGCCAGCCAGCGAAAGCTGGCTGGCCCAGCCAAGAAGCCAGCGCCACTGCGCTGGCGCAAAAGGTCCCCATAGCCCAGAACCAAGGCAGTTGTCGGCTAATTCCGCGATATTCCAGGATGGCCGCCAGGAATAGAATCGTTGCTGCGAGTGAGAGTTCCTTCGTCAACAAGTGCTCGAAGGCGCCGCCACGCCATTCGAACGCAGCACGCTCCACCCCAAAAGCGGCAAACACCGCCCACGCAACTATCCAATAGCCGAAGAAGCGCTCCCGAAAGCCTTCGACCAGCAAGACATTCAAGACAAGGATTAAGAGGATGGCGCAGGCGTCGAGGAAAGCAGTCGCCGGCACTCCCAGATTAGGCACGAATGGCATTGGCTCGATTCTTGGGCGGCGACGATGGTTCCCAGGACGGCCGCGGGGTTTGTGGCGACCCAGGGCAACCGTTGCCCAACCTAGCACGCAGGGAAAAAACGCGGCAAGAAACGTTTAGGACGACTGTGTCCTGCCGTATAATAACGCGTCCCGGGAGCGATCCTTGAGCGGCGGAAAAATACTCGTCGCGGATGACGAAGAAGCGATTCGAGAAGTCATCTCGACCCTCCTCGAAGCGAGAGGCTACCAATGCACTGTCGTCTCAAACGGGCGACTGGCAGCCGACAGCTTCGAGAAGGACTCTCACGACCTCGTAATCAGTGACATCGTCATGCCGGAACTGGACGGGCTGAAACTGCTCGCCCGCGTCCGGGCCCACAATCGAGATGTTCCGGTGATCATGGTCACGGCGATGCACGATATTTCCATCGCCCTCGAAGCCATTCGTGCGGGCGCCTACGATTACATCCTGAAGCCCTTTGAAAAAGATCAACTCTATCTGAGTGTCCGTCGTGCGCTCGAGCACCGGCAGCTGGTCCTCGAAAACCAGACCTACCAGCAAGACTTGGAGCGCCTGGTGGCGGAGCGCACCCAGCAACTCTCACTAGCCTTGCGAGACCTGGAGCAGTCTTACGACTACACGCTGGAAGCCCTGGGCGGAGCGTTGGACGCAAAGGACGCGGAGACGGAAGGCCACTGCCAGCGCGTGACCGCATTTACCGTCACGATCGCCAAGCTAATGAGTGTGGACAAAGCGCAACTGCGGCAGATCGCTCGGGGCGCCTTCCTCCACGATATCGGCAAGATGGGCGTTCCGGACCAGATTCTGCGCAAACCCGGTCCGCTGACGGAGGCTGAGCGCAAGATCATGAGAAAGCATTGCGAAATCGGGTATGCCGTCCTCGAGCGAATTCCGTTCTTGCATGAGGCGGCCGAAATCGTTCTCACTCACCAGGAATCCTATGACGGTTCGGGCTATCCCCGAGGGCTGAAGGGTGAAGAAATTCCTCTTGGCTCCCGGATATTTGCCATTGCGGACACGCTGGACGCCATGATTTCCGACCGGCCGTACCGCAAGGCCCTACCCATCACCGCTGCTCGCGAGGAGATCCGCAAGAATGCCGGCACGCAGTTTGATCCGCGCGTAGTCGAAGTATTTCTTTCGCAGCCCGACACCCTATGGCTCGAACTGCGAGAAAACGTTCGCGATCCTTTTCGGCTCTCGCAACTCGAGAAATTCTAGGGATGCCCAGGCAATGGCCCGTACGAAGGGCGACGGACTTAAGCAAAGCTCAAGACAGTCTTGGTGGTTCCGCAGGCGATTCGCTGCGGAGCCAGCCAGATGACTGTCAGTACACTCAGTAAGCAGATCGGAGGAAGGAATGGCACTCATTCCCATCAAGACTTCGTCCGGGACAGGCTATTGCGATTGCATCTGCGGTTGCTATGACCTCGTCAGTCTGCGGGATGAAGAGACTGGCAAGGGATATTGTCCGCGCTGCGCCAAGGAACATTTGGAAATGAATCGGGGCGTGGGCCTGCCGCAGCCGCCTCCATCGAAGCTGGCTGAAGGCAAGGGACCGGTCGCATCCCCTCACACACCTGAACCTGCCGACCCGCCTGGGCGACTACGCTGAGCCCCTTCCTTCTCCCATTGCCACAAGTTCTCGTTCGAGTTTTTCGACTGCCGTACAAAAGCATCGTCTGGATTTATACGGACGGAGCGATAAGGCCGAGAACGAATGGAATCGGGTGCCGGATGTTATCATCTAATGAGCAGAGATGCCGGAGAACCCAAAGGTCCTGGTCTTCATGGATGGCTCCTGCCCTCTGTGCCGGGCAGTGCGGGCGCGCATCGAGCCGCTGGACAGGAATGCGCGCCTCCAGTTCCTCGATTACAACGATCCCGTCATCGCTGCTCGGGCGCCCTTCCCGCGCGAACGACTCGATGCGGAAATGCATGTTCGAACTCCGGACGGTTCCTGGCATGTGGGATTTGCGGGTTGGGCCGCCGTGCTGCGCGAATTGCCGGGCTTGAAATGGCTCGGATGGCTTTTCCGAACCTTTCCGTTTCGCTGGGCAGGCCCGAGCGTCTACCGCTGGATCGCTCGGCACCGCTACAGTTTCCCGGGTTTCCCTCGGCCATGCCACGACCACTCGTGTGATTTACCTGCTGGCCATTCTTCGCGAGGCTCAACTATAATACGGCCTCACGTGAGGTGATCCCTTGGGAGAATATGAATGAAGCGATACGCGATTGTAATTGCCAGCCTCCTCCTAGTATTGCTGGCGGCGCAAATCCCTGCGGCCGCACAGGAGGAGCCAGTCATCGCCAAGACCCAGTTAAAGGTTGGCGATACGGCTCCCGATTTCACGCTGCTGAGCAACGAATGGAAGCCCGTGAAGCTCAGCGACTATCGAGGGAAGAAGACCGTCATTCTCGCCTTTTACGTCCTGGCATTCACCGGTGGTTGAACGAAAGAACTCCAGGCCTATCAGGCTGATCTGGCCAAGCTCGAAGCCAATGACACTGTCGTTCTGGGAATTAGTATAGATAGCCCCGCCGCCAATGCTGCTTTCGCGAAACAAATCAGCGTCACGTTTCCCCTGCTCAGCGACATGAACCGCAAGGTGCTGACCGCTTATGGCATCCTGCGGCCTTACGACGTGAAGGGCGATAAGTATGACTGGGCAGAGCGAACCACGATCGTGGTGGATAAGAAAGGCGTCATCCAGCACGTCGAACAGGGCGGGAGCGCCGTGGATCCGAATAGCGCAGTTTCGGTGTGTACCGGACTCCACGCTAAATCCGGACAGTAGATTCTCAACCGGCAACGCGGTGCTCGTACCGCCACGAACCTCGCCCAGTCTTCTCTCGATCCGATCAGGAGAGATGAAGGATGGATTCGCGCAAGGATGACGTACGTGGCGAGTGCGTCGGCGCGATTGCCTCCTCGCGCTGAGCATTGCGGCGTCTGTACAAGAAGGCAAACAGGCCCAGGAAGAGCAACACAACGGGGATCATTAAGACGAGAATCGCATGGTTCAGCGATCGAATGCCTTGCTGGTTCTGTGAAGCCGCGGCGCCATAGCACATCGCGCATCCCTGAGCGAGGACCGCAGGAGCACCCGCCAGAAAAATCATCAAGCCCGCGGAGAGCGCAATCCCCCCGTTCCACATTCGGCGAACTTCACCTTTGTCTTTCACCTAACTCCTCTAGCGCGGTCGCAACTCCATCAGACGGACGCTATCTGGAAAGAACAAGATCAGCATCATGCAGATACAGAAGACCAGCGCCGGCACCAGCAGCAAAAACAAGCCGAGCCGCTCGAAGCGCAAGTGCATGAAATAGGACATGATGAGCGCCGACTTGATCAGCGAAAGTCCGATCAAGATCGTCAGCATCAGGTGCGGCTCCAATCGAAGGTAGGCGAGAAATACTTCGACGCCCGTCAGAAGCAGCAACGCCACCCAGACCCAACTGAACAGCGCCGTACTGCCTACGTCGTGGACTTCGATTGCCTCTTCGTGTGCGCTCATCGTGTCGCTTGCTCCTCAGCCCTTCAGGCTCACCGACATCAGATAGATCATCGGAAAGATGAACATCCAGACCAAGTCCACGAAATGCCAGTAGAGCCCGCTGACTTCCACGTCCTCGGCGGAAAACTTCCCGCGTCCGAAACCCCAAGCCACGATCCCCAGGTAGATCACTCCGATGGTCACGTGCAACATATGAAGGCCGGTGAGTCCGAAGAACGCGCCACCGAAAAGCGGCACGTGGTACGGATTCGACCAGGGAGTGACGTGCTCGTCAACGATCAGGTGGAACCATTCGGTGGCGTGCAGAACAATGAAGGCCAAGCCGCCCAGCATTGTCAGCAGGAGATACTTGACGGCTTTGCTCCGCTGATTCTTGTGGCCCTTGGCCACGGCCATCACCATCGTCAAGCTGCTGCTGAGCAGGAAGAACGTCATCAGCGAGGATTTCGCGATTGCCGGATAGATCTCAAACGGCCGCGGCCAATCGGGGTTGGCGAGCCGCACATACGCGTAGGCGATCAGCAAGGCGGAGAAGGTCAACGAGTCGGAAATGATGAAGAGCCACATCCCCAACTTCTTCGAATTCATGGCGAACGGGGATGTCCCGCCCGACCACGGCGAGTCGACGATACCTTCGATTTCGGGTTCGCTCACGTCTCACCGTCCCAGGAATAGAAGTAGGAGCAGAAAAACCCACAACCCATCCATGAAATGCCAATAAATTGAGACGACTTCGGTGGCGGTGCTGCGCGTTAACCGGGTGGTGCTGCGCAGCGCCACAAAGAGCAGCGCTACAACCCCGCCCAGAAGATGCAGGCCGTGCGCCGCCGTCAAAACGTAGAAGAAGCTGCTGCTCGGATTACTCGCCAGATAGAGGCCGGCCGCGGCGAGCTGGCGCCACGCCACGAGCTGCCCCGCCAGGAAAAGCATGCCGAGCGCGGTCGTGACGCCCCACCAATAGCGAAAAGCGCTCGGATCGCCGCCCACAAGCTTCCTGCGCGCCTGAAAAATCGTCGCGCTGCTCGCTACCAAAATCACCGTGTTCAACCAGAGGATCTTTGGAAGCGCCAGCGGGCGCCAATCGTTCGAGAGCCCTTTGCGCACGATGTAGGCGCTCGTGAGCGCCATAAAGAACATCAGAATGCCGGCGAGAGCAACGGTGATTCCGGTGACGTAAGCGCGCTGAGGTACTGCAGGGCTGCCGAAATGGGACTCTCCGCCCCCGCCATCGCCGGAAGGTCCTCGGCCGCCGCGCCCGCCTCCGGTGCCGCCGGATTCGATGAGCTCGACGTCCTCGGTGATGATCGTTCCCGGCATGGGCATCCTTACCTTGCCTTCCCCACTTCAGCGGGTGTGAGGTGTTGCGGCGTGAAGTCTTCGGCCACACCCGGCACGCTATACTCGTAAGGGCCGCGATAGACGCTCGGATAGTGCCCGGCAAAATTATCGTGAGGTGGCGGGGACGGAATCGTCCACTCGAGCGTTGTCGCGTGCCAGGGATTTTCCTCGGCCATCGCGCCCTTCTTCATACTCCAGAAAAAATTGACGAAGAAAATGACCTGACCCGCGGCAGTAATCATTGCCGCAATCGTCATGAACAGGTGCACGGGTTGGAACGGTCCAAGGAAACCGACCCCGGTGTAGTCCGCATAGCGCCGGATCGCTCCCGCGATTCCGATGAAATGCATCGGCATGAACACGCAATACGCGCCGGCAAACGTGATCCAGAAATGGATCTTTCCGAGCGGCTCACTCATCATCCGGCCAAACATCTTCGGGAACCAGAAGTAGGTCGCGGCAAAAATACCGAAGATGGCGGCTACGCCCATAACCAAGTGAAAGTGGGCCACAACGTAGTAGGTCGCATGGAGCCGGTTGTCCACTGCCGGCTGCGCCAGGAACAATCCCGAAAGCCCGCCGCTCACAAACAGCGAGACGAAGCCGATCGCAAACAGCATCGCCGACTTGAATTGGATCCTCCCTCCCCAGAGTGTCCCTAACCAGTTGAAAGTCTTGATCGCCGAAGGCACGCCGATCGACATCGTCAACACCGAAAAAGCGAACCCCGAATAGGGGCTCATGCCGCTGACGAACATATGGTGGCCCCATACCATGAACCCCAACAGCCCAATGCCGCACATGGCGAAAGCCATGGCGCGATAACCGAATATAGGCTTGCGCGAGAAAGTCGATAGGACGTGGGAAGCCACTCCCATGCCCGGTAGAATCGCGATATAGACTTCGGGATGGCCGAAGAACCAGAACAGGTGCTGCCAGAGAATCGGCGAACCTCCCTTGTGGTTCTGCACCACGTCGGTGACGACTTCGCCCGCCGGAATGAAAAAGCTTGTGCCGGCGGAACGGTCGAGTAGCAAGAGAATTCCCGCTGCCAGCAAAACGCCGAACGCCAGCAAACCGAGGACGGCGGTGATGAACCAGGCCCATACGGTCAGCGGCATGCGCATCAGCGACATTCCCGGGGCGCGCAGATCAATCGTCGTGGTGATGAAGTTCAGGGCCCCCATGAGTGAGGCCAGGGAAAACAGCGCGATGCTCACAATCCAGAGCGTCTGGCCCATCCCTTCGCCCGGCCCGGCTGCTTCTCCAAGGGCGCTCAGCGGTGTGTAAGCGGTCCAGCCGCTGATGGGCGCGCCGCCGGGAACGAAGAACGCAGCGACCATACAAACGAAGGCCAGAAACGTAACCCAGAACGACAGCATATTGATGCACGGGAAAGCCATGTCCGGCGCGCCGATCTGAATCGGCAGGAAGTAGTTGCCGAATCCGCTCTGCGGCGCGGTCGTCAGCACGAAGAACACCATAATCGTGCCGTGCATCGTGACGAGCGCCAGATACTGTTCCGGCGTCATGAGTCCGCCGCTGACAAAGGGCAGGTGTGCGCTCGGCCACACCAGATGGAACCGCATCAGCACGGAGAGAATGATCCCCAACGTCACAGCAACAAGCGCCAGCAGATAATACTGGATGCCGATCACCTTGTGGTCCAGGCTGAAGATATACTTTTGGATGAAGCCCGTCGGCGCCTGCATCGCGTGAGCTGCGGGGTGGGCGTGCGGATTCATTCATGACCTCCTAAATTCCTCGAACCCCCAAATAGCTGCGGGGAATCGTTCATTGGCCTGCGGCCTGCTGCTTCAGGAAATCGTCGTAGTCCGATTCGGACACCACGTTCAAGAAGCTGCGCATCCGGTAGTGTCCCAGCCCGCATAACTGCGTGCATACGATTTCGTATTGACCTGTCGTCGTCGCCGTGAAGTGAATGGGAATCGTCATCCCGGGCACAGCATCCTGCTGGAGCCGCAGCTCGCGGACGTAGAAATTGTGGATCACGTCCTGCGAGCGCAGCAGCAGCTCGATGGGCCGGTTCACTGGAACCGTCAGCGTCGGCACGACGATGTCGTCCTTCGCCGCCGGGTCGCTCAAATCAAGACCAACGGGATTGCCGGTCGAAGCGCTGATCAGCGTGGGGTCGAGTCGCCCAAATTTTCCGTCCGGTCCCGGGTAGCGGAAGTTGAAGACGAACTGGTTCGTCGTCACTTCCACGTGAATCGCATCCGGCGGCGCCTGTGTGAAACGCGCCTCCGCCCAGGCCTTGCGTCCCAGAATCCCCAGACCCACGAACAGAACAATCGTCGCCGACGTCCATAGCACCTCGAGCGTATTGTTTCCCCGCGAAAAGTGGGCGCGCTGACCGCGGTCGCGATATCGAAAGATCAGCCAGGCCAACCCGAGCTGCGAAAGCACGAACACCACTCCCGTGACCGCCATCGTGCGGTCATATTGCTGATCGATCTGCTTGCCCACGTCGGTGATGGCAGGAGGCACCTGATACTTCCCGGAAATGAACATGTAGAGAGTGACGACAACCAGCGTGACCAGCAAAAGTGACAGAACTGCCGCTGTGGCTGACGAACCCGCGCACCGCTTCCTCATCTGCTTCGCTCCCGAAACGATCTTCACACCCGAAGGAAGAAATGTGTTCGCGTCCAAAGCCCCACATGATATATCAGCGCAAAAGAATTTCAAGGATGATTCCAAAAGAGCGACGGTCGGCGACAACAATTGCTTGCGAAATAGCTGCATCCCTTCAAACACAGATACCCTTGACGCCCTGCCGACCTAGGAGTAGGTTTCCCAACCGACGCAGGGCTCCGACTGGAAAATAGAGGAAAGGAGAGAACGAAGATGAGGAAGCCGCTGTTTCTATTGAGCACTTTACTGATTACGTTGGGCGCGGCTGGCTCGGCATCTCGTATCTACGCCCAAGCCACGCCGACTTCGCAAGACAAGGCGGAGATCGAGGCATTGGAAAAGCGGTACAACGATGCTTTCAATGCCAAAGATGTGAATGCCATCATGGCTTGCTACGCGCCCGGCAAGAGCCTGTTCGTTTTCGATGCTATCCCCCCGCGCGAATATCCAAGCTGGGATGCCTACAAGAAAGACTGGGAAGGTCTCTTCGCGGCCTTTCCTGGCCCGCTTTCCAACGTGATCTCGGAACAGAGCATCACCGTAGTCGGAACCGTTGCCTACGGGCATAACATTCAAACCGGCTATTTCACGCGTAAAGACGCCTCTCGGGTTGACGTGGCCGTTCGAGTCACCGACGTGTATCGCAAGATCAAAGGCAAGTGGCTGATTGTCCACGAGCACGTTTCCTTCCCCGTGGACATCGACTCCGACAAGGCGGACTTGCTGTCCAAGCCCTAGTGGTCCGCGCGTCCTGAAGACGGGCGGACCAGACGTCGCCGGAAACATTACCTCGAGGTAGGAACTGGACGCGAGCGTCCAACGTTCCCTGATCGTCTAGCTTGGTCACAGCAGAAAAGTTGGCGCCAGGAACATAGTCCGGGTTCAATGCCTAGCGCAGGCGGGTTCTGATCCGAGCAACGATTGGTTGCCCGTTTCCTCGTCCGAAACGATGGTGCGGAAGGTGGGATTCGAACCCACACGCCTCACGGCGCCACCCCCTCAAGATGGTGCGTCTGCCAGTTCCGCCACTTCCGCAATCAGGTGTGTCGAAGGAGATTGTAGCAGAAGCCGCTATCTCTTGGGAGGAGGGGCTTGCGGCAAAGGCGACTGCGATGGAGGAGTTGTCTTCGGCGGAACGGGCGCTGCCTTCTGCGTCTCCTCGAGGACGGAACTAACCCCCGCCGCCTCCGTGGGCGCGCGCTTGATGAAAAGCGTGAGCGACGTCAGCATGAAAACGATCGCGCACCACGTGGTGGCTTTCGATAGGAAATTCGCTGCGCCCCGCGGTCCGAAGGCCGTCTGGCTGCCCGCGCCGCCGAATGCACCGGCGAGATCCGCCGCGGAACCGCTCTGGAGCATGATCACGATAATCAGCACGAAACAAACCAGCACATGCAACGTCACAAGCACGGGCGTAATTCTCCACCCGACCCAGATGAGACCCAGCGCTACCCCCAGTGAGATAGCCCATTTTGCTTCGTTCGGCATTTCCTGCTCCACTTGCGCACCCGCCGACCCGTACGGGCGGAAGCGCCTAAAAATTCACAATCGAGGCGAACGATTGCGGGTCCAAGCTTGCTCCGCCGACAAGCGCACCATCGATCTCCACCTGCGCCATCAAACCGCGAATATTGTCCGGCTTGACGCTGCCGCCGTACAGAATGCGAAGGGCAGAGGCTCGCTCCGGTGTGAATCGCGTCGCAGTTCGCTGCCGGAGGTACTTGTGGGCTTCGGCTGCCATCTCCGGAGTGGCCGTGCGGCCGGTGCCAATAGCCCACACCGGCTCGTAAGCTAAAAGAATACGTGAGAAGTCCTCACCGGTCAACGCCGCGAATCCTTCTTCGAATTGCTTTTCGAGCACGGTGTGCGTCGAGTTCGCTTCACGCTCGGCCAGTGTTTCGCCGACGCAGACAATCGGCGTGAGACCGGCTTCGAGCGCCGCCTTGATCTTGCGGTTCACACGCTCGTTCGTTTCGCCGAAGAGCTGCCGGCGCTCCGAATGGCCCAGAATAACGGCGCGGCACCCGGCGTCGACCAGCATGGTCATCGAGACTTCACCGGTGAAAGCGCCTTCGCGCTCCCAGTGTGCGTCCTGCGCGGCAATAGAGATGGACGATCCTCGCGCGGCCTCCACCGCCGCTGTCAAGGCTGTGAAAGGCGGTGCGACGATCACGTCACAGTGGTGAGAAGTGGCCACGAGCGGGCGAAGCGCATTGACAAACGCGCGCGCCTCCGCCTGCGTCTTGTACATCTTCCAGTTGCCGGCGATCACCGGTCGCCGCACGCGAATCTCCTCTACTTATTTGTCAGCGCTTCCACGCCGGGCAGCTTGCGGCCGGCGAGGAATTCCAGGGACGCTCCGCCTCCGGTCGAGATGTGAGAAATCTTCTGCGTCAGGCCGGCCTGATGCACGGCCGCCACCGAATCGCCGCCGCCCACAATCGAAGTCGCGCCGGCGGTGGTGGCGTCTGCAACGGCCTGGGCCACTGCGAGCGTTCCCCGGGCAAACGCCGGCTTCTCACACATCCCCAAGGGGCCATTCCACACAATCGTGCGCGCGCCGGAAATTTCAGCGCAAAACTGTTCAATCGTCTTCGGGCCTATATCGAGACCCATGGAATCGGCCGGGGTGCGATCAACGGAGACGATCTGCGCTTCGCCGGCCGCTTCAGGCGAGCGCGCTACGACGTGGTCCACCGGCAACCGCAGCCGGAACTGCAACGCCCGCGCTTGGTCGAGCAGGCCGCGCGCAAGATCGAGCTTGTCGTCCTCGACGAGCGACTTCCCCACCGGCAGCTTCTGTGCCTTCAGAAACGTGTAGGCCATAGCTCCGCCGATCAGCATGGCGTCGGCCAGCTTCATCAGATTCTGTACGACCTCGATCTTGTCGGAAACTTTGGCCCCGCCCAGAACGGCCACAAAAGGCCGGTCGGGATTCGAAATCGCTTTGCCCAAGTAGGCCAGCTCCTTTTCCATCAACAGCCCAGCGGCAGCCTGCCGGACGAACTTGGTGACACCTACCACGGATGCATGCGCCCGGTGAGCCGATCCGAAGGCGTCGCAGACAAAAAGCTGGTCGCAGAGAGCCGCCAGTTGACGCGAAAAAGCTTCGTCGTTCTTCTCTTCCTCTTGGTGGAAGCGCACATTCTCGAGCAGCAGAACCCCGCCGTTTCCGAGCGCTTTGCTCTTCGCTTCGGCGTCGGCGCCGACGCAATCGGATACGAAATCCACGGGCTTACCTAGCAGCTCTCGAAGCCGTGCCGCTACCGGAGCGAGGCTGAATTTCGCCTCCGGCTTTCCCTTGGGACGCCCGAGATGAGAAGCCAGCACAAGCCGTCCCCCACGCTCCATGGCCAGACGCAGCGTCGGCAGAGTCTCGCGGATACGCGTATCGTCGGTCACCTGTCCGCCTGAGATCGGAACGTTGAAGTCAACCCGCACAAAGACGCGCCGGCCGGTTACCACCAGATCGCGAATGGAAAGTTTGTTCATGGTCGTCGGAGCCGCGGATGGCGCTCAGCCGCAGTGGGGCTGGCGACTATAACTTGGCCGCCATGAATTTGATCAGGTCCCGGCAGCGGCAGGAGTAGCCCCACTCGTTGTCGTACCAGGCCAACACTTTCACGCAGTTCGAGCCCACAACCCGCGTATACCCGGAATCCACGATCGCTGAATGGGGGTTACCCTTGAAGTCAGCAGAGACGAGTTCCTCTTCCGTATATTCGAGGATGCCTTTCATCGGTCCTTCCGCGGCGCGGCGCAACGCGGCATTCACCGACTCCACCGAAGCCTGTTTTTCGACTATCACCGTGAGGTCCACCACGCTGACGTTGGGCGTGGGGACGCGCAAGGCGTAGCCGTCGAGCTTGCCCTTGAGCTCCGGTATCACCAAGTGCAAGGCTTTCGCGGCGCCGGTCGATGTGGGAATCATGGAAAGGGCGGCGGCGCGGGCGCGACGCAGATCCGGGTGGGGCAGGTCGAGCAATTTCTGATCGTTGGTGTAGGAGTGTACCGTGGTCATGGTGCCGACGACGATGCTGAACGTGTCGTGCAGGACCTTGGCGACGGGTGCAAGGCAGTTCGTAGTGCACGAAGCATTCGAGACCACGTGATGCTTTGCCGCGTCATAAGTTTTCTCGTTCACGCCGAGCACGAGCGTATGGTCCGGGTCAGTGGCCGGCGCCGAGATGATCACTTTCTTAACCGGGCCGCGAATGTGCTTGCGAGCCTCCGGCCCTTTTGTGAAAAGGCCCGTGGATTCGATCACGATTTCAGCCCCCACGGAGGCCCAATCGAGCTCGGAGGGATCCTTGACTTTGAAGACCCGGAAACCCCTTCCGTCCACTACGATCGAATCCGCGGTGCAGCCCACGCGATTTGGGAGGTTGCCCAGAATCGAGTCGTACTTTAGCAAGTGGGAAAGGGTTTTTGGGTCGGTGATGTCGTTGACGGCCACGATTTCAATCGATGGGTCGCCCAGCGCCGCGCGATAGATGTTGCGTCCGATGCGGCCAAACCCGTTGATCCCGACTTTCGTTGGCATAAATCCTCCCGCTGATTGCGACGGCTGTGATGCGTTTAGTCAGGCAGATGCAGGCGAAGTAATCGAACTGACGATGCTAGGGCGGGTTTCGAAAAATGTCAAACGCGCGCTAGGGATACTGCTTGACGCGTATCACTTTGTCATCGGAGAAAGTTACAAAAACGGTGCGGGCGGGCGGCGTGCCATAGATCCAGTCTTCAGTGTCTTTGCCGCCTTCATCCGTCTCCCGCACCTTTTGGTCGGGACGCCCCATCGCCGCGAGCACCATGTCGCGGTCCATCCCCACCGCCGCGTGCCGATCCTTGATGGCCTGCTGATATTGGGGCGGGAGACTCTCCACCCAGTTGACCGCGGCTGAGCGTTCCTTGCTGAAATCGAGGAAGCCCGAAAGGTCGCGCTTCACGTCGTCCGGGCTGAGATCCGGCACCGGGCCGGCAAAGTCGAGAATCAGAATGGCTCCGGCCTTCTGAATCTCCTGCGGGGTTACGTCGGTGGTCGTCACGCCCGGCGTGGTCGCACCTCCGACGCCGACCTGGATGTGATCGCGCAAGCGGCCGCGCTTCTTGCCGCCGCCGTTAATTTCGACCCCGATTTGTGTAGCTCGGAATTCGATTCGCGTGATCTGAATCGTGTCGCCCGGGCTGGCCGCCGCGCCGTGGTTCGCCAGGGCTTGTTTCAGGGCTTTCTCATCCACCGGCTGTCCCGCCTTTACGTGAAAACCCTTCTTGTCTGATGGGAGAGGTTTCAAAACGCGCGCGAATTCACCATCCACGTAGCGCACGATCGCAAGCTCTGATTCCGGCTTGAGCCGGGTGTTCTTCGAGGCGGGCCCTTGGAAAGCCGCCAGAAACACTGTGCCCAACGAAGCCAGGTTGGTCGCGGTTGGGGCCGGAGAGGCAGACGTCGCCGACTCGCGCAGATCGTAGACCTGCGGGATGTTCAAGCTGGCAAATAGAACCGTGGTTACAACAAAGCTGGTCGCGCGAAACACTCCAACGCCCCTCAACCTATTCTAGTCGATTCTGTCTGCCGGGGAAAGGAGCAAGCCTGCGCCAAGCCCGCTCGGGCCGGGATGTCGGCTACGACGACGCAGCCCAAGCCTTGCCTGCAACGTCTTTCTTGGCTTCCACCTTCTCGTGGACGAGCTGTGGTTCGAAACAACGCCGGCATCGGGCTTCGTACATGCCCCCGGCACCCACCACAATGAGTTCTTCAGAAGCCACCAGCCGCTGCGTGTGTACGGCCGGGTTGCCGCAACGAACGCAAATCGCAAGTAGCTTGGTGATTTCTTCGGCCACTGCCAGCAGGCGTGGTATCGGCTCGAATGGGCGGCCCATGAAATCGGTGTCCAGCCCGGCGACAATCACGCGCTTGCCCATGTCGGCGAGCTTCATGCAAACTTCGACGAGAGAGTCTCCCAAGAACTGCGCTTCGTCGATGCCCACCACCTCCGTGCGCGGTTCTACCTTCTCCAAGATTTCCAGCGCATCCTTCACCAAATCCGATTCCATCTCCAAGCCGGAATGCGAAACGATGCCGTTGGCATCGTAGCGTTGATCGATCACGGGCTTGAAAATCTGAACGCGCTGCCTGGCAATCCCGGCGCGGCGCAGCCGGCGAATCAGTTCCTCGCTCTTGCCCGAAAACATCGGTCCAACGACTACTTCAATCCAGCCCATGTTCCCCTTGACGATATCCACGATCTGCTGCCTCCCACGCTTAGGCTAACACAACACGCTGCCGAAATTTAGCCGCTCCCTGGCGGAACACCATGCCGCGCCCCCGACTCGTAGATTGCGGCGTTAAAGAAAGGCGCGAACGCGTTAATTACCGACGTGCGAAAAGCGTCCTGTCGAGTAATCAGGTTCCGCGTCAGGACGCCCCAAGCGCCCTGCGCATCTCGAATCCCCCGTCCGCCGGCGAAAGCATCCACGGCCTCCCCTAGCTCCACGCCCTCATCCACCACTCGCGTCACCAGCGCTTCAGGCAGCGGCACTGCCCCCGATTGGCCATACGAGCCGCGCCCGGAGCCATCCATCACGTAAGCCCAGTTCTCGAGGAAGACGAGGCGCGCGCCATTCTCTTCGATTACATCGAGCCCGCCTTCCAAACCGACGAAGTATTTCCACGATTCCTTTCGCTGCCGCGCCATATCCATGAGCGACTCGGCGCGTTTAAGCGCGCCCGCCATCAGCTCGGCTCGGCTGAGCGGAGTGTGTCCCACCCCGCTCGGCACCTCTTCTCCGACAACGTCGAACTGTGCGTTCGGATCGAGCGAAGGGCCGAAGACGGTCAGCGCCTCCCAAACCGCGTTCAGTTTCGGGCGGCGGGTACTCCCCACTGCCACAGTGATCTTTTCCATAACCCATCAAGATTCGTCGGCAGCCCTGATTCCCGGCTCCCTCCAGAACCCCGTTTGTCTCTCCCGGCCATACCGCTCGACCAGAAATTCCTTCAGCGCCTCGACGGACGAAAAGATCTGGTCGGCGCAAGCCAGCATCCAGCCGCTGATCTGGACGGGTGGGTTCGGCGACACCAAATAGACGGGAATGCCCTTGCGATACGCCACGGTAAGCTCTGCAGGCGTCCCGCCGCTCTGACCTGCCGCATCCTCCCAGTAACAGATGACGTAGTCGGCCTTGTTTTCGATCAGGTCTAAGTCGAATTGGATAATCTTGCGGACCACGCGGCGGAACCGCTCCAGGTCGGTTTGCTTCCATTCGCGGAAGTGAGCGGCTTCTTCGTCAGTTAAATTCTTTTTCTCATCCTCGGCGGGATCGTAAACCCGGTGGCCCAAGTCGTCACGCAAGAAGGGAGCGAGCTTGCGGCGCCAGAGCTTCCCTCCCCCCGCGGCGAATTCAATGGGACCACATAGGTACGCAAGCATGAGGCCCGAAGCACAGAATCTAGCACGGCGCGGCGGGGCCGCAAAGTGGCAATGGCAGACTCCTGCAAGCGCAGCCACACTAAACCGACGTTTCCGCGGACTTGCCTACAGCATGGAACGCGTATGGCGAACTGGGAGGCGAAACTGGAGCGGCCGAGGGGACTCGAACCCCCGCCTACAGCTTGGCAAGCTGTCGTACTACCCCTATACTACGGCCGCTTTGCCCAGCTTCGACAGCGACTCGAAGCAAGCAAAACCTTTATAGCACGCTCGGCCGCGCCGGAACAAGCATGCAGCCCAATCCATAAACGCCGGACTGGCTAATCTACTTCGAGGATGCGGGTAGCGCGCACAACCGGGGATTTCTTCTGCCGTTCGGCAAAGCGCGATGCCCTCTCGCGATCGATGTACACGCGAGCGAATTTCTCCCCGTCCTCGTAGTAGACCGTCACCTGCCAGTGCCTGTGTTTGCGCCGCTTGTCTCGGCGAAGTCGGCTGCCTTTTTTCCCCTTCTTTTTTTTCACTTTGGAAGTCCTTTCGGCCAGCGCACTATGGCAAGTTTTCAGGTGTTCGCGCAAGTGACTCCGAATAGAATAACTGCCCGTGCACTACACCTTACCCCGCCTGTGTTCCACTACGGGACTGCGGGTAGCGGCTGGCCGCGCTGACGTTCCCCCGTGCCTGGAAACCAAGATGCGCGGATTCCCTATCTTTTTTACAACCTTTCGTCGAAGGATGCGTCTAATGACGAGACCGGTAGCAGCCCGAACGTGTTGGTAAACCGGTCCTTTTGAACGTAGTAGGATCGCGCGAGAGTCCGGACTAGCCTCTTGTGTGCGAAAGAAAATGGAAACTTTTATCGTTTTCCTGTCGTAATGATAGGCAGGAAAGGGGCGAGGACTCATGGTGATGCATTTCCAGGATACATTGACGATTGAAGACCCGCGGAACCATCCCGCGGAGACAGTGGTGACCCTACGCAATTTGCTGGTGGGGGGAGCGCGGGTAAATCCTGACCCGAAGCGATCCGATTTCTACGAGTTAGAAAACGGCTGCGACGTATACTACATCTATATTTCGCCGGTGACAGGCCAAGTTCTGTTGCTCGCCACGTGGAAGAGAAACCGCGCCGGCGCGGCTGCCTAGGGAACCTTTGGCTTCTCGGGCGCTGCCCTTTCCAATTTCAGATCAATAAATGCGAAACCTTGAAGTTCAGGTCGTCGAAGGCTTTCTTGCTGAGCTTGTACACGGAGGCGGAGTCGCTCGTCCGCGCATAGACGAATCCGCCGGATTCAGAAGAAACGGAAATCTTCGTGCTTTTGCCGGATTGGAAGGTCAGCGTGACTTCCACGGCCGGTTTTGAAAGCCGCGACGCGATGCTGGGCGGCGGCTGGTCGTAGATTTCTTCCGCCCGGGCTTCCAGAAGCGGGTCGAGAAGTTTCCAGCTTTGCACTGCTTTGCCCTTGTTGTCACCGGGCTGCTCGAGCACCCATTCGCTCGCATTTTTTTGAACGGCCACGATTATTTGGTTGCCGTTGCGAACTTCGATGCTGGTCAGGTCGCTGGGTTCGAATTGCACCAGACTTTTGTCGCGCAGGTCAAAAAACTTCACATCGAGGTTTTTATAAAGGCTCTCGCTGGTCCGGAAGACCATCGGCCGTGAAGTATCTCGGGCGAAATAATCGCTGCCTGCCTTTTTTCCGAAGATCAGCTTGCGCAATTCGCCCGTCTTGGTGCGAGCCTCGAACGACAAGGACGGATTCTCCAGGCCATATTTTGAAAGATCGGCGGCATCCTCGCTTTCGATGCCGGTCATTTTCGCCGAAGTCACCTGAGCTAAAAGCGAGTCGATCCGGCTCGTATCCGCCGCCGCGGCGCGAGGCTTGTCCAGCTTCCAACCCGAGTCCTGCCGCACGGCGGCGATTTCACCGGAGGGCCCCTTCAACGTGAAGGCGGCCATATCACCCGAAGCGACATCCAGGACGCTTCGGTCGCGCAACTCATCGAGCGGTTTGTCTATATCCGAAAAGAGCGCAGCCGGCAACAGTGCCACGTCCTTGTTCTCGTCCACAATTCCGTAGACCGAAGCGCCGGTGTAATCCTTCGATCCAAGCTTCACCTGGTGCTTCGCGCCGTTCTGCAACCGCAGGTCGAGCGTGACCTCGGGGTTCGTGAGGCCGTAGGCCGTCAAGCGGTCGGGTGATGCCGGCAGGGTACGGCTGATGTGAGCGCGCGCAAGTTCGGTCGCGATTCCCTCGATCACGGACGGGTCGGCGCGAGTTTCAACGGGCTGCGTGATCAGCCACTTCCCGCCCCGTTTTTCGATGGAAATTGTTTGGCCGGAGCGCACGAACTCGAGCGACTTCACATCTTCTGCGTGAAAAGAAAAGGCGGGTTTCGATTCATCCTCGGCCGTTTTCGGCGGAGTGCGCTTGAACTCATAGTAATAGACAAACCCGCCGAGCCCGAGCGCGAAGACCACCAACAGAAGTGTGCTTTTTCTCATAGGGGGAGGTCAGCGGCGCGTCCACCAGATGTAAACGCCGGAAAGTATTACCACCCCCGGAAGAAGGAGCAGACTGAACCACTCCAGTCCCGTCTGCTGGGCTTCGGTAAGGTTGACGCGCCGGTTCTCGGGACTCTTCGGTCGGATCGAAATCAGATTCTCTTCTTCTGCTAGCCAATTGATAGTGTTGTAGAAGAGATCGCCGTTGCGAGCAAAGCCCACCCACTGGTTTGAAGAAAAGTCGGAATCCCCAATCACGACTAATCGCGCGTCCTTGCCGTTCGTCTTCCGCTCTGCAGCAACGCCCAGCGAGAGAGGGCCGCGAGTGTCTTTCGTCGGATCGAACTTTACTTCATGGCCCACGATACTCTTCACCGCAAAGCTCGCCGGTGAAGTTTTCAACAGTTCGGTGGACTGCACGTCTGATTTCGATTTGTCGGCGATCGAGACGGTACGAGCCAAGGGGAAAAACGTCATCGTGCGCTCGAAATTGCGCGTAATCAGGCTGGTCCCGTAGTCCACTACCAACGGCACGGCCGGGCCGGTGTTGAACATCCGGCCCACCCCGCTGGCATCGATCACAATGTTTTCCGGCGCAGCGATATTCCACGCCTGGAAAATGCTGTCGAGCTTTGCATCCACCTGCGGGTCCACCAAAATGAGCGCCTTGCCGCCGTTGTCGAGGTACTTGCCCATCATCTCCACTTCCTGCGGAAATAGAGACTGGACCGGGCCGGCTTCCACCAGGACGGTACAATCCGGGGGCACTTCGTTGGATGAAACCAGGTTGACGGACTTGGTTTGGTAATTCTCTTTGGAGAGCTCGCCGGCGACGGAGCTGTAGCCGTGGGCATCACTCGCAGTGATGGACTTCTCACCGTGGCCTTCGACGAAGCAGACCGTCTTCTGCGCGTCGCTTGAGACCTTCAGGATCGCACTGGTAATGTCCACTTCGTCCGTATTCTCCAAGCGCTCGGTACGCGACCCGCTCGTCACGATCACTTGGCCCGCCCGCGCCACTCCGTACTGCTTGGCAACCTCCGGCTTCGCATCCGGATCCACCACTTCATAGTGGATGCGAGGGCTCAGGCTCTTGTACTCCATCATGCGATCCCCGAGGTCCGCGTCGGGATTTTTAGCGAATCGCATGACCGTCACGTCCTTCCGAAGGCCCGCGACGGTCTTCCGCGTCTGGTCCGAAAGCGTGTAGAGCTTCTCGCTCGTGAGATCAAACCGCTTATGGTGCCGGTAGCCCAGAAAATTGACGAGCCCCAGAATGGCCAATACGGCCAGCCCGAGCACCGCTGTGTTCGTGCCCAGCTTCGAGGAACGCTTCGCGAAAAACGCCAGAATTAACCGATAGTTGAAGACCAGGGACGCCACCAGCAAAACCGCGCCCGCGATCAACAGGATCTCGCTGAAAGGTTGAAGCGTCTCCTGGATCGAGTAGCGCAAGTACCCGGCCACGAGCATGGCCGCGCCGAGCGAGCCGAGCGTCCGGAAAATTTCTTGGCGGTCAAATTTCACTTTGCATCTCCTACGTTCTAACAGCGCGCTCCAAAACTCGTCGAAATGTCATTCCCAGGAGCGTTGCGCGACGGGGACTCCTTTGTTTCCGCGGCTCTTGCAAAAAGCAGACTCCTCGTCTCATTCGGAACGACAACCAACCGGACCTCCTCCGCCGCCCGTGTGGGCCGCTCCGGGAAGCTACGCGCGGCGCCAACGCATGGAGTCCACCGAGCGAATCGTAAGAAAAATTCCCAGCACGGCCCCACTCAAATAAAAGATCAGGCTGGAGGTGTCGATAACACCGCGCGTGAAATCGTCGTAATGGCGAATCACCGAGATATACTGCAGGAAACTGGCCAACGCGCTTTCACCGGCGCGCCCGCCGAAATCGATCACCCAGAGGATCAAAAACACGCCGAACGTCAGGACGGCCGCAATCAACATGTTCTCCGTGAGCGAAGACAGGAAGGAACCGATCGCAAGCAGAACGCCGCCCAAAAGCAGCACGCCAATGTAGCCGGTCAGAATCAGCCGCCACGGCGGAACCGGTTCGCTGTGAGCAAACATGTAAACCTGGTAGCACACCGTTGGGAGTAGCATGATGACGAACAAGGAAAGCGACGCCAAGAATTTTCCGAGAACGATTTGGGTATCCGAGACCGGCGAGGTCATCAACAGCTCCATCGTTCCGCGCTTGCGCTCCTCGGCATACAGTCCCATCGTCAGCAAAGGCATCAGAAACAGCAGGAGCGAGCTTAGGATCCCGAAGAAGTCCCGTAAGACAAGGCTCGGAACGTCTAAGGGCGGGGCTCCGCCTCCAAACTGCATGCTTTGCATGGCCATCTCTAACGACTCGCGAATCAGAACAGCCACAATGCGGGTAAAGAAAAACCCGCAGAGGATCAGGAACACGCCGACGACGATGTACGCGACCGGCGAGGCAAAATAATGGCCCATCTCCTTGCGGTAAATAGCATAGAGATTTCGCATGCGTCCCTCACTCCTTCAGGCGGCCGGCTTCTCCGCTGGTTCTTCGGTGGTGAGCTGCAGGAAGATATCCTCCAGGCTCAAACTCACGCCGCGCAGCTCGTACAGCGGATATCCCTGCCCGACGATTTTCGCCGCCAACTGGCTGCGCACGTCCTTGCCTGCGCCGGCTTCTACGACGACGGCGAGGCGCCCGGACGAGCCCAGTGAGTCCACCTTCACGCTACGCACTCCCGGCACCTGCCCCAACAGTTCCCGCAAAGGTTTCTCCGGCGCTTGGACTTCCAAGCTCACGCGCTCGCCGCCCTTGATCTGCATCGTCAGGTTCTGAGGCGTATCGACGGCTGCAATCTTGCCGCGGTTGATGATGACGACGCGGTCGCAGGTCATGCTCACTTCGGGCAGGATGTGCGTCGAGAGAATGATGGTGTGGCTGCCGGCCAGACTCTTGATCAGATGGCGCACCTCGATGATCTGCTTCGGGTCGAGGCCCACGGTCGGCTCATCCAGAATGATGACGTCGGGATCGTGGACGAGCGCTTGCGCCAGGCCTACACGCTGTTTGTAGCCGCGCGAGAGCCGCTTGATCAGCTCATCCCGCTTGTCGGTGATGCTGGTCATCGTCATCGCTTCATCGATGCGGGCGTTTCGCTTCTCGGCCGGCACATTCTTGATGCGGGCGACGAAATCGAGGTACGTCCCCACAGTCATGTCGGGGTAGAGCGGCGGAACCTCCGGCAAGTAGCCGATGCGGCGGCGCACTTCCATGGAGTCCTCGAACACGTCGTAGCCGGCGACGCGTGCGGTCCCGCTCGTGGCCGGCAGGTAGCCGGTCAGGATGCGCATCGTCGTGGTTTTGCCGGCGCCGTTGGGCCCGAGAAACCCGAGAATCTCGCCTTTCTTTACGGTGAAAGAAACATGGTCGACTGCGGTCACTTCTCCGAAGGATTTCGATAAGTCTTGAACCTCGATCAATGCGTGCCTCCTAAGTGAGCGTGCACGAACCGCCTTCGCGGGCCAAGCGCAACCAAAATTTATACTAGAAAAGCGGGGGTCCTGAAAAGTCCTTGACCTCAAAAACCGGAAGCCCCGACCTCGCCCGCGCTACGCCGACCAGCGGGAACGGAACCGGCTTGTCGTTGACTTGACTCGGCAAGAGGCATAAGGTTCGCGCACGGTGATGCCCCGTTCGCAACCGCGGATGAGAGCCAAATCCCTCGGTGTCGCGCTGATTGCCCTGGCGGTCGCCGTCCTGCTCGCGCTGGGAAATCGCTACGAAAACCTGCAGGTGCCCGCAGCCGCGCTCGAAGCCACACGATGGATCGCCATCGCTGCGCTCGCAGCCTATGCGTCCGCGCAAAGATCGCTAACGGGCTGGATTTTGGTTGGCCTTGTAGCGGGCGCCGAGTTTGGGCATGACGCGCCAGCGACCGCAGTCAAATTACAGGTTTTGGGCTCGATCTTTCTCCGCCTGATCAAGGTCATCATCGCCCCGCTTCTCTTCGGCACTCTCGTTGTGGGAATTGCCGGCCATGCGGATCTGAAAAAAGTGGGCCGCATGGGCATCAAGTCGCTCGTCTATTTCGAAATCGTCTCGACGCTGGCCCTTTTCATCGGGCTCGCAGCGATCGACATCAGCCGCGCAGGCGCCGGCGTCACGTTGCCCGCCCCAGAGCCGGGTGCTGCGCTCCCCGCCACGCCGCACTCGGCAAGCGACCTCATCCTGAACATTTTCCCGGAAAACATCGCGAAATCCGTGGCGGAAGGACAAGTGCTGCAAATCGTGGTTTTCAGCGTGCTCTTCGGCATGGCCCTCGCGCTCGTTCGCGAAGCAAAGCGCAAACCGATGCTCGCGTTCGCCGAAAGCTTGGCGGACACAATGTTCAAGTTCACCAACTTGGTGATGTACCTCGCGCCGCTGGGCGTTTTTGGCGCCATTGCATACACGGTGGGCCATCTGGGATTCGCAGTGCTTCTGCCCTTGCTGAAACTGCTCCTGACGCTCTACGTCGCCCTCGCCGTGTTCCTCTTATTCGTGCTTCTTCCCATCGCGCTTCTGGCGCGGGTGCCGCTCGGCGATTTTTTGCGCGCCATCGCGGAGCCCGTAGCCATCGCCTTCGGCACCAGCAGCTCGGAGGCCGCACTCCCGAGGGCCATGGAAGCAATGGAAGCCATCGGAGTTCCCCGTCCGATTGTCGCGTTTGTGATGCCGACCGGCTACAGTTTCAATCTCGATGGCTCAAGCCTCTACCAGTCGCTCGCGCTCATCTTTGTCGCTCAGGCGGCAGGGGTTCATCTGACGCTCGGCCAGCAGACGGTGATGATGTTCACGCTGCTGCTGAGCAGCAAAGGCACGGCCGGGGTTGCGCGGGCATCGCTCGTCATCGTGCTCGCAGCCGCCGCCGGATTTCACTTGCCGCTCGAGCCGGTCTTTCTCTTGTTTGGAATCGATCCGTTGATGGACATGGTCCGCACGTCCGTCAACGTCATTGGGAACTGCCTGGCGACCGTGGTGATAGCGCGCTGGGAAGGCGAATTCCGTCCCCAGCCCGCGCGTGCTGCGCCGGAACGGGTCTAGAAATTCACTCGCACACCGACCTGCGCCGCGAACGGAATACCCACGGTGGTGCCTGGGCCGAAGAAATCGCCCAGGGCGCCCGCCGGGACGCGCACCTGGTTCAGACTTGTGATGGGCTGGAACTGGGTGCACGACGGCGGGTTCAGGCACAGGGCTGTCGCATTCGCCGGATTATTCGGAGGGTTCGGCAGGCCGGCAATGTTACCGACGTAGTTGTTTCCCGGATTCGTCCGGTTAAGCAGATTGAAGAATTCCGCGAACGGCCGCGCGCGAAAGCGCTCTTTGAACTGAAATTCGCGGCTTACCCGCAGATCGATCTGAATAAACGGCGCGCCGCGAAATTGGTCGAGCGAAGTTTGCACCCCGTTGATGACGGCGCGGTCGTTTGTGCTGATGCCGTCGTTGTTCACATCAACCGGAGTGGCGATCGTGAAGGGCCGGGCGCTCTCGACTTGCGAAAGCGCGTTCACCTCGAATTTGTACGGCAGCAAAAAAACGCTTGCGAGAACGAAACGGTGGCGCACGTCCTCACCCGACGGACCGTGGTCGCCGGGGCCGAAAGGATTGCGCACGTCGCTGACGCCGTTGACGTAGTCGAACAGTTCGCCCACGACGGCGCCCCAGGTGGAGGCGCTGGCGAGAGTGTAGTGCGCTGTGAGTTCGAAACGCTTCGAGAGCCGGTGCTGCACCAGGAAGCTCATACCGTCGTACCGCGAGCGATTGTCCGTCCGGAACAAAGAAACATTGGGTTCCAAGTTTTGGCCAGGAAACAGCGGCGAGATCAGAGTGACGCCGCCGGCGTATTCGTAACGCCGATATTGATGAACGCCCTGCTCGTGCACGTAATGCGCGTCGATGTGCCAGTTGCGAACTGAGTGCTCGGCCCCGAAGCTGGCCTGCAGCGCATAGGGCGAATGATAGTTTGGATCAATCAGCGCGCCCTGTTGCCCCGGCCCCAAACAGCCCGGGTCTTCCACCGGGACGATGGCCTTGCATGGCCCCGGAGGCGCGTTCACGGCCTGAAATGCGTTCACCCATCCATTCTGAGCCAAGTCGTTATAGTAAATTCCCACGCCGCCGCGAATCACGGTGTTCACCGATTGACCCGGCGCATAGGCGAAACCCAGGCGCGGAGAAAACGCTTTGCGGTAGTCGTGCGGGACTCCGTTCACCAGAGGAATCCCCAAAGCATTCAGCGTGATGAAGGCCGGATTCTGACTCTGATCCCGACCGGACGCGATGAAGAGGCCGAACGTGGTGTCATATCGCAGCCCGTAGTTCAGAGTGAAGGATCGCCCGATGCGCCAGGAATCCTGCCCGTAAAAGCCCAGCCGGCGAACGCTCTGCGAGAACGTGCCATCCCCGGCCGGCGTGTTGGCACACGTCGTTCCGGGAGTGGCATTCGGCAGACACATCAGGTCTGCCGCGAATTGAGCCTGATTCGTGAGATAAAAGGACGGATCGTTCACAAACGTCGTAAACATCTCTGCATTCCTGGCCAGAGCGCCCGCTAACACCGGCTCGTGAACGAAGTTGACCCCAAACTTCGGCGCATGGTGACCACCCGTATGACTCACGTCGTATCGGAACTGGTACTTCTGCTGGTCGCGCCGCACCGGGAACGCCGTGATAGGAGTGGCGAACTGGCTGTCTCCGAAGGTTTCGAGCCCCGATGTAGTAATAAATGTAGCCGTGAAAGGAAACGCCAGCGCAAGTCCCAGGTGTGAATTGCGGACTTGGGTGAGATGAAAGCTGTTGGCCTGGAGCGTAAGCGCTCCCAGCCAGTTACTCGTGAACTGCGATTGCTGGCCGATTAAAAGGCTGTAGTAGTCCGTGTTCGTGGTTGCGCCTGTGGAAGGCAGCGCGGCCTGTTGAATCAGGTTGTTGCCCGTGTTGTTGCGCTCGAGCGACCCGCGGAGAAACCATTGCGACCTAGGCGACTGCGACCAATCGAGTCGCCCGGTGTAAAGGGCATCGCGGAAGGGCACGGGGACGGACGTGGGAACCGGGATCGAATTGACATTCGGAATCAGGCCGGCGGCGGCCAGTTGTGCCAGCGCGTTGAACTGCGTCAGGCTATTGGCGCTGTAGGCTACGCTGGCATCTTCCTTCACATACTCGAGCGAAGAAAAAAACCACAGCTTTTCTCGCTTGATGGGACCGCCAACCGTGCCGACGTAATTCTCCCGGCCAAAAGGCTGCTTGGGATTCGGCGCCGGATTGTCCAGGCTGTTGCGCGCGTTGAGCGCGGAGCCCCGGTAATAAAAGGCGCCGCCGCCATGCCACACATCGGTCCCGCGCCGCGTGGTGATGATCACCGAGCCGCCGTTCGTCCGCGACGTATCCGCATCGAACTGCGCCGTGCGGACCACGAATTCTTGAATCGCGTCCGGAGAGTAGCCTTGCAGGAAGCCGCCGATGTAGTCGTCGTTGTTGTCGCCGCCATCCACCGAAAGGTCCACGTTCAAGCCGGAGCTGCCTCCAAAGGAAACCGCTGTGATGCGGGCCTTGGTGGGATCGGAGGGTTCCACCGGCTCCGTCATCGGGCTCAGGTACGCCACGTTGGCAAAGCTGCGGTCTGCTAGAGGAAGCTCAGCCAGATCCTGGTGCGTGATGACCGATTTCTCGACGCTCGAAGTCGTGTCGAGCGGTTGCGCCGAAAAGGAACTGCCCGTGCCCTCAACGCGAACGGATTCCCGAACCGACTGCGGATGCAGAGTCACCGTAATCGTGGGCGAGGAACTGATGGCAACCAAAACATCGGAAAGGACGTCCGCAAATCCCGTGGCGCTGACAGCCACCTGATAGTTTCCGGGCGGCAGTGAATCGAACCGGAATTCGCCCAACTCATTGCAGATCGTGCGCCGCTCGAGCGAAGTATCGGACTGCCTCAGAGCAACGCGCGCGCCCGCCACTCGTCCGCCGCTCGCGTCCACCACCGTCCCGATCAACGTTGCCCGAAAATCCTGGGCGATCGCCAGCGGAGCGACGAAAAGCACGCTTGCGAGCAAGAAAGACAAGCCGCGGTTTTGCAGTGGTGGCTCCTTGAGCGACTTTCGTGGACTGGCAGAGACCTACTGAATTGTCCCAAAGCCACCGTTTTAAGGCCAGCCGAAAGTCTACTTCTCCGGCGCCCCTTTACCCTTCTCAACCAGGCGAAGCGCCGCGGAGTTCATGCAGTAGCGCTGGCCGCTGGGCGGCGGGCCATCCTCGAAAACGTGGCCCAGATGGGCGTCGCAGCGGCTGCAAAGCACCTCGGTGCGATTCATTCCGTGGCCCGAGTCTCCCGCCAGAGCAACGTTATTGGCATCGATCGGGTTCCAGAAGCTGGGCCAACCGCTGCCGGAATGGTATTTGGTTTCGGAGGTAAACAATGGCTGTCCGCAACAAACGCAAACGTAAACGCCGGGTGTCTCTGTGTCGACATATTCCCCTGAAAACGGGGGTTCGGTGCCCTTCTGGCGTGTTACGTGGAATTGCTCGTCCGTGAGCTCGGCTTGCCATTCCTCGTCTTTCTTGTTGAGCTTGCCTTTCATTTGACTCCCCCTGGGCCATTTCGCCCCTGGCCCGATCGGCTAACCAGGAGCCTTAGTAGGCAGGAAGTACTATTGCCTTCCGCCGATAGTAGCGTTACCTTCGTACCATGAAAACTTACTTCCAACAGCAGGAAGACGCAACCCCACTCGCAAAGGACCCCCGGCGCAGCCGGCGCCTTCCCATTGAGGTTCCCGTGCATGTGTATGGAAGGCTCTCTGACAATATGCCCTTCCGCGACTTCACGCGAACCATTTCCGTGAACGCGTACGGTGGACTGCTCGACGTGACTGCCCCGGTCAGGCGCGGTCAGTCCGTTCTGCTGGTGCATAGCATCACGCAGGAAGAGCGGGAATGCCGCATCGTTTACGTGGGCCCCGAGAGCAACGGACGGCGAACGATCGGCGTCGAGTTCGCTCGCCCTGCGGACAATTTTTGGCACGTCTTCTTCCCGCTGGCGGGCACCGGACCAGCGAGCCAATAGGCTCGGAAACAATCTTCCCTGCGGGGCTTTTGAGAGCCCTGAGACCACTTTACAGCTTGTCCCTGTCGAAACCGGGAGTTCCCCGATTCTGCGAGGCGCGCCCTTGTGAATTCATGCTGGAGCCAGTCGCATGGCAGGAATCAACAGGGAAGCATACAGTGCAGCCCGCCTATGTGAGCCTACCCTAGCACGCTCGCGACCGCCTGCCGTGTGACTGCGCAACCCAGGGCCTGAATCCGCGCCTGGCAACGGGCCTCTTCCGTCTAGCCCTGGCCACCAAATTCCATCGCCTGGGTCGCTCGCTACACCCGCTTGCAATTGCAAGCGGGCTCGCAGCCGATTCCGGGCCCGCCCCTGCCCGCCCAGCGTGCCATAATAAAGCCTGCCGGTTCTTCGAGAAGAGGGGGGCATCTGCCTGCATTCTACCTCAGCGGCGCCGCAATCCCTTCCTCGTTGGGCTTCGCCTTCATTGCGAAATGGCCGCGATTAAAGCTGCACGGCAGTAAGGAGAAACGAAATGAAAAAAACCTTCCGCCATCTTTTCCGAACATGGCCCTTTTTGCTGAGCACGCTAGTATGTTCAACGCTCATTCTTCACGCTGCAGTTGATCGCCGCTCCACAAATTCTGGAGATGGCGCGACCGCTAAGACAGTCCACAGCCTCGCGACGCCCCCTGACGAAGCCATGGTCGTCCTTTCGGCGACGAGTCTCAATTTCGGCCCGCAGCCGCAAGCTTCCACCAGCAAGCCACAAATTGTCGAACTAGCGAATACCGGGGACGGTCCTCTAACCATCGAGAGCATTTCGATCACTGGATTGAACGCTACCGATTTCGCAGAGACCCACAATTGCCCCGTCTCACCCGTCGTGGTCGAACCGCACGCCAGGTGTGCGATCAGCGTGGTTTTCAAACCCACGACCACCACCGCACTCACAGCGGCTCTGGCGATCGCGGATAACGCTTCCGGCAGCCCGCAAACTGTCGCCTTGGCCGGCCAGGGCACACCTGCTGTCCCGACCGCGGTTGTGACGCCGACCCAGCTGAATTTCGGGAACCGCGCAGTGGGAACTTCGAGCGAGGTCAATACGGTGACCCTAGCTAACACGGGCAGCGCGACCCTGAATATCGCCAGCATTACGATCACCGGAAACTACAGCGCAGAGTTCCGAGTCGTCACTGAGAAGACCACGTGTCCCGTAAGCGGTGGGCAGGTGTCTCCCACTAACCGGTGCGCGATTGCCCTCGTCTTCTCCCCCGTGTCCATCGGCAGCAAAAGCGCCCAACTCACGATTGTCGATGATGCCGCAGGCAGCCCGCAGACTGTAGCGCTCGCCGGCAGCGCGCCGTGACAAACGGCCTGGAACCTCCCTGACAAAGTGGTGAACCCTTCGGCAGAGCTTCTCCCGACCCGACTCGAGGTGCTACGGGGCGGACTCAGCCGAACTCAGCCATGCCGCGAGTCGCGTCACGAAACGCGGGTCGCCCCCCCCCCGGCGGCCTGCGAGGCCAGAAAGCGCTTGACACGTATTGAAACGATTTATCAAGATACGCGCGTTCTTCACCGGCGTCTCGTTCGCGCCGGCTTCTCCGGCAGGCGTCGACATCTAGGAGCGCTAGGTGCGGCTTACTGTAATTGATTGGGTCGCGATTGCCGGCTACCTGCTCTTCACCCTTCTCCTCGGTCTCTACTTCCGCCGCCGTTCGAGCGGCAGCACCGAGGATTATTTCGTGTCCGGCCGCTCCGTTTCCTGGTGGCTGGCCGGCACCAGTATGGTAGCAACCACGTTCGCTGCGGATACGCCGCTGGCCGTCACGGGCTTGGTTTACACCCAGGGCATCACCGGCAACTGGATCTGGTGGAGCTTTCTCCCCGCCGGGATGATGACTGTCTTTCTCTTCGCGCGGCTCTGGCACCGCTCCGGTTTATTGACCGACGTCCAATTCGCCGAAATGCGCTACGCCGGCAAACCCGCGGCGTTTCTGCGCGGATTTCGCGCCCTTTACCTCGGCCTGCTCATGAACTGTCTCATCCTCGGCTGGGTCACACGTGCCATGGTCAGCATCATCGGCACAGCGTTGGGTCTCAGCGACTCGGTCAGCCTGGCCGTTTGCGTCCTTTTTCTGATTCCATTTACGGGCTTCTACGTCTCCCTCGGGGGGTTGTGGGGGGTGCTGTGGACCGACCTGTTCCAGTTCATCCTCAAGATGGGCATCGTCATCGCAGTCGCCTACTTCGGGGTTCACGCCGTGGGTGGCATGCACGCACTCCTCGACAAGCTCGCCGCCATGCGGGTGGCTGCTGGGCCCAACGCGTCCGACATCACCTCTTTTTTCCCTGATTTCTCTCGCGGGCTGACGTCCGAAGCCCTGTGGACGATGCCCGTGCTGACCTTCCTGGTCTACCTTGGCGTCCAGTGGTGGGCTTTCTGGTACCCGGGCGCGGAACCCGGCGGAGGCGGATATATCGCCCAGCGGATTTTCAGCGCGCGCGATGAGCGCAATGGCCTGCTCTCTGTGCTCTGGTTCAACCTGGCCCACTACGCCCTGCGCCCGTGGCCTTGGATTCTGACTGCGCTCGCTGCCGCCGTTCTCTATCCTCATCTGGACCGGCCCGAGACAGGTTACATGCTCGTCGCTACACACTACATGCCTCCGGCGCTGCGAGGCATTCTGTTGGCCGGTTTCCTCGCCGCGTTCATGTCCACAATCGCGACGCAACTCAACTGGGGCAGCTCGTATCTCGTCTCTGATTTCTACCGCCGCTTCCTGCAGCGCAACCGGAGCGAGAAGCACTACGTCCTCATGTCGAGGATCTCGACGCTGCTGCTCGTGGTGGTAACCGCCTGGGTCTCAACGAAGCTCACGTCGGTGGCTCAAGGATGGAAGGTCGTGCTTCAGGTAGGCGCCGGCACGGGCGGCGTCTATCTGCTACGCTGGTATTGGTGGCGAGTCAACGCCTGGAGCGAGATCTCAGCCATGGCCACGGCGCTGGTAACAACCATTCTGCTGCGAGAGCCTCATCTCTCCGAGTGGCGGTTCCAGCGACCTCAAGTCTTTACCGGGTCCGATGCCGTCATCTTTGCGAAGACCACGCTCGTCACCACGGGCGTCACCACGCTCGTCTGGGTCGCGGTCACACTGCTGACGCGCGCCGAGCCTGACGATGTTCTCGTGGCCTTCTATCGCCGTGTGCACCCGCACACTGGCGGATGGACGCGCGTCGCTCGGCTGGCGCCAGACGTTCCTGAGACTCGCGACCTCGGCCGAAATCTGTGGTGTTGGATTCTGGGTTGCGCAATGGTCTACGCAGCGTTGTTCGGCATCGGCCAGCTCTGCTTCGGCCGCACCGGGCGAGGACTCGGGTTATTACTCATCTCGGCCGCCTGTGCGGCCTGGATGGGTTCCTACCTGAAGCGGAAGACGTCCAGCTAGCCGCTGGGATTGCTGCGCACGCCCGTATTCTGCCCTGTCGATGACTCTGATCCTCGCTGGCGATGTAGGCGGCACGAAATGCAAGTTGGCACTCTTCCGAGTAGAGTCCGACACCTTGCAGGCTACTTGCGAGCGGCGATTCTCGGCAAAGGAACATGCGCATTTCGAGCAATTTGTCGACGCTTTCCTCCACGAGGCCAGGGAAGCTGATTCCTCACTGAGGGACGAGCCTGTCGTCGCCGCCAGTTTCGCTGCGGCCGGCCTAATTGTGGACCAGCGCGTTCAAGTTACGAACGCCCCTTGGAAACTCGATGGCCGACTGCTAGCCCGCCACTTGGGCCTCAGCCACGTTCATTTGATTAACGACCTGGCCGCCTGGGCCCACGGGCTGGACCACCTTCCATCGAGTGATCTGCTGCCGCTCACTTCCCAGGAGCCGCAATCCGCTGCGCCCCAGGCCCTCCTCGCCGCCGGCACAGGGCTCGGAGAAGCCATTCGCATCTGGGACGGCCGACGCTACCTCGTCGTGACGTCGGAAGGCGGCCAGACCGATTTCGCTCCCCGCACGGAACGCGAGATCGAGCTTTTGCGGTTTCTGATGAGCGGCGGAAAACAGACGAATTGGGAAGCCATCGTCTCCGGTAGAGGCTTTCGTGTGCTTCATGAATTCCTCGGTCCGGCCGTCCAGCATTCGTCCTTCGATCGACCGGACGCTGATTCTGCGCCCGAAATCGCGGAGAGAGGTCTGGCGCGAAGTTGCCCTGTATGCGTCGAGGTTCTGGACATGTGGACGCGGCTTTATGCAGCGGAGAGTTGTAACCTGGCTCTCCGTGTCTTGGCCGTCGGGGGCGTCTTCCTCGCCGGGGGCATCGTCCTCAAACTCCTGCCCAAGTTTCAGGAAGGCATATTCTTGGGTTCCTTTCGCCAAAACGCGCGCCTCGCTGACCTCCTCGCGCGCATTCCCGTGTTCGTCGTGCTCAATGAAAGTGCCCCGCTATGGGGTGCCGCCTATCAAGCGTTGTCAGAACTCGGCCCCTGATGGGTACAGCTCGATCGGGTACAGTTTTGTTGCGATTAGAAATCGCTATCACATTCATTTTAAATGACTTGCGCGTTCGCGACTCTCGTTCGTGTTGCGATTAGAAAAGCCGAGTTACAGGGGCACCAGCGCAGTTAGATTTGGGCGTGGCTTGGCTGGTATGGTCGTTCGTGCTACAAGGGTGCTTCACAGAATGTCTTAGCAAAGGATTCTGAGTGCGCGCGGGTCGCCGAACAGCTCTAGCCGCAGCCTTGACGTGGGCCCTCCTTGCGCTGCCCCAACCATCCGCTCCGACTGTAACTGCTTCGGCAGCACAGAGATCGACTTCCACGGCTCCCCTGCCCCCTGCTCCGAGGCGAAAGCTCAACCCCACGGCCGAGCGTTGGGTGGCTTCGACGCTGCACAAGATGTCCGTTGACGAGAAAATCGGCCAGGTCATGTGCGTCACGTATTTCGGGGGTCTAATCTCGACGAAGAGCAAGCCTTACGAAGAGCTTCTCCGGCAGGTTGAAGGAATGCATGTCGGCGGGTTCATCGTCATCACGGAGGGCTCGCCTCTCGGCACCGTTCGCAGCCGGGCCTACCCGACCGCCGTCCTTGCGAACCAGCTCCAGCGCCATGCTCGAATCCCCTTACTGATCGGCGCCGATTTTGAAGCCGGTACTGCTACGCGTCTGGCTGACGGCACTGCCTTTCCCGATCCGATGGCTGTCGCCGCTGCCGGCTCGCCAAAAGACGCGTACGAGATCGGCCGGATTACGGCGCTTGAAGCTCGCGCGGTTGGAGTCAATTGGGTCTTCGCGCCCGTTTCCGACGTCAACAATAATCCGGACAACCCGATCATCAATATTCGTTCTTTTGGCGAAAATCCGGCACGTGTGGCCGAGTTTGTGTCCGCTTTTGTGCGCGGGGCCGAAGAGAACGGCGTCATCGCCACCGCGAAGCATTTCCCCGGCCACGGCAACGTATCCACGGATTCACACATCGACCTTCCCATCGTGGGGAGCGACCGACACCAGCTCGAGACCATCGAGCTCGTGCCCTTTCGCGCGGCCATCGCAGCGGGCGTCAGCTCGATTATGACGGCTCATCTGGCCGTGCCTGCTATCGAACCGGATACAGAAGTGCCGGCCACGCTTTCGAGCCACATCCTCACCGACCTGCTTCGAAAGCAACTTCATTTCGAGGGACTGACCGTCACCGACGCTCTCGATATGGGGGGCGTCGCTCGCCGCTATCCGCCCGGTGAGGCAGCGGTGCGAGCCCTGCTCGCCGGCGCCGACGTCTTGCTGATGCCTCCGGTCCCGGACGCGGCCTTCGCCGCCGTAAAGGAAGCCGTCGACTCCGGACGCATTCCCCAATCGCGTTTGGATGAAGCGGTCACGCGAATTTTGCGCGCCAAGGCGGCGCTCGGCTTGCACCGCGAAAGAATTGTTTCTGTAGACGCGCTCAACAGCCGCTTCGGCCGGCCAGAGTGGAAAGAAACGGCGCTGGACATCGCCGACCGCGGCGTTACTTTGGTGCGCGATGCCGCCCACCGCCTTCCTCTAGATTCCACCCGCCCGGCTCGCTACCTTCTGGCCATCATCTCCGGCGACTCAGATCCTTATCCGGGCGAGCTTCTGGAAGAGGAAATCCGTCCTCGCGTGGATACGCTCGACGTGATCCGCACGGACACTCGTTTCGTCAAAGTCTCGAGCCTCAGCGTTCCTGCTCCAGGGTCGTACGACCTGGCCATCATCGCTCTCTTCGTTCACGTCAGGGACCGCAAGGGCACAATCGGCCTGCCCGATGACCAGGCCGCCCTGGTCAAACAACTCCTCCAGAGCGGCAAACCAGCGGTGATCGTCTGTTTCGGAAATCCTTATCTGATTGCGCGCTTCCCTTCCGCGCCCACCTGGCTGGCCGTCTTCAGCACGACCGACGTAGCACAACAGGCCGCCGGGCGCGCCTTGTTCGGCCAGGTGGCGATCGCCGGGCATCAGCCGGTGAGCGTGCCTGACGCCGCAGGCCAAACGCTGCAAATCGGCGCAGGCATCTCCGTACCGGCCAATCCCATGAAGCTACGCCCGGCAGGCGCGGCTGAAGACGCGCGGCTCCAGCCCGTGTGGACTCTTCTCGAGAAGGCCGTAGCCGATCGCACAATTTCCGGCGGTGTCGTCGCAGTGGGCCACGGCAATTCGCTGGCGCTTCACGCCGGCGGGCACGCTGCCGGGAGACCCTCCGCCGCGCTACAGCCCAGCGCCGTATTCGACGCTTCCTCGCTCGAGATGCCCGTAATCGTGTCCTCGCTCATCGGCCAGCTTACCGAACGCACTTCCGGCGCCCGTCTGGATCTGGACACGCTGATTGAGAGCTGGCTACCCGAATGGGCTAAAGGGCCGAATCCAAAGTGGCGGCGGGAGGTGACTCTGCGCCACCTGCTCACGCAGACGTCCGGGCTGCCGGCCGCGCCCCCGGACATGCTCGCCAGAAATCGGCATGCAATTCTCGCAAGAATCTTCTCTACCCCGCTCACGACCGAACCGGGAAAGCAAGTGCAGGACTCGGCGCTCAACACGATTCTCGCAGGGGAGATTGTGGAGCGAGCCACAGGGACTTCGCTCGAAGCTGCCGCGCGCGATCAACTGTTCGCTCCGCTCTCGATGACGGGGTCAATCCTCGGCCCATCTCCCGCAAAGACACCGTTCCGAGGCACTGCTCGAAACGCCAGTCGGCCATCCGCAACCAGGTCGTCTGGATTTTCCGCCACGGCCGGCGACCTTTCGGCTTTCTGCCGCATGCTGCTGAACAGCGGCATCTACGAGCACCGCCGCGCCTTGCGAGCCGGCACCATAATTGAGTTCACCTCGCCGCAGCCCCTCGGGGATGGATCGCGCGCCCTCGGATGGGAAGTTCAGCCCGGTCCCGCGGCTGCCGCGCCCTCGTCCGGGCTACATGATTTCGGCTTTGCCTCGCCTGTGGGTGCTCTCCTGTGGCTCAATCCGGAAAATAATTCATTCATCGTCTTCTTATCGAGCGGCGCCGCGCCCGGAAGTCCGCGAATCGTGGAACTCGAGCAGTCACTTCGCTCGGCGGTGGCCACAGCCCTTCGCACAGCTTCGGTGGCAGGGGCGTCACAATTCTCGGCCTCATACCCTCGTAGATGATTCCAGCAAGGCAACGCGCGAAGGGGTGACTTCGTTTTGGGCACAGGCTGATGATTTGTTCGGCGCGCTCGCTCTGATTCGCTCGCGGAGAAGCAAGGGATGGCCATCGACATTGTGACGCAGCCCTCGGCACATCGCACCGGCCATCCGTATCTCGCCTACGAAGCGATCCAAGAACAGCCGGACCGCATCGCGCAGGTGCTTATCCATCAGGGCGCTTTGATTGCGCGCGCGGCCGAGGCGGCCAATCAGCGGCAGAGACTTATGTTCGCCGGGATTGGCTCGTCGTACCATGCAGCTCTTGTAGCCGCTTTCTTCGTGCGCCACCTCGCAGCGGGCCGCTTGCTGCCGCTGGTGGAACAATCGTTCGAGTTTGTCCACTACCCGTTCGCAGTGGGGCCGGAGGACGCTGCGGTCCTGATCAGCCATCGCGGCTCGAAGAATGATTCGGTGGGCGCCATCCAACTCCTGAACGCCGCGGGGGCCTGCACCATCAGCGTCACCGGCCGCGGGGAGAATGAACTGGCTCGGGCCGCGCAGTTCGCGGTGACGACGTCCGAGCAGGAGACCGCCTTCGTTCACACGAAAAGCTACACGGCTGCGCTCGCGGCCCTGGCAGCCTTCAGCATCGAAGTCGCCACCGGCCGGGGCCTGCTCGAGAATCCTTCGCCAGCCCGCGCCGCGCTCAAGCGCCTGCCGGAGCAAATTCAAAAAACGCTCGAGTGCGAAGCCGCGGCTCGCAGCACTGCCCGGGAGATCGCGCGGCGCGAGCGATGGATCTTCGTGGGTGCAGGTCCGGGATGGCCCACAGCGCTCGAAAGTGCGTTGAAGGCGAAAGAGATGTGCTACTTCGCCGCCGAAGGCATGGAGACCGAACAGTTCTTGCACGGCCCACAGATAGAAATCGACGGGCGCGCCTGCGTCACCGTCCATCTAACAGGGGGCGCGGGCGACGCTCGCGGGCGGCTGCTCCTCCGCACCTGCGGCGAACTTGGCGCCCTCCGCGTGGCCGTGACTTCCTCGCGCGAAGAGGCGGCGCTGGCCGATCATGTCATCAAGGTCCCGGCCGTGGATGAATGGCTCACCCCGTTCGTCCATGCAGTTGCCGGCCAGCTCCTCGCCTATTTCGTCGCGCTCGAACGCGGCGCAAATCCGGATACCGGCCGCGAAGACCAACCGGCGCATGCACGCGCCCGCAAGCTCTTCGATCCGTGACGATCCAGCGCGGGCTTCGCCTGGAATTTGGGAACCGAGTCCTCACCACCCGCATCCGGCAGGTCTGCGTGATTCAAGCCCAGGCACAACAGGCTTCCAATTAGCCTCGCGGCGGCTCCAGGCGCCACACTCGAGCGAATTTTTCATCGCGTTGACTTGCCTGTAATCGCGGCCTAAGATGGCCGCCAAGGAAGGTCCCCTATTCTCGGATCAATAAGATGACTGATAGGAGGAACACATGGGCGGAGCAAAGTTTGTTGTGATCTATCCGCGTCCCACTGACATCGAAGCTTTCGAGAAGCTTTACCACAAAGAGCATGTACCCATGGCGATGAAAAAGCTGACTGGCAAGACCAAGTTCGTCGCGACGAAGGTCACAGGCTCTCCTCAAGGAATACCGCCTTTCCACCGGATCGCTGAGATTCACTTCCCGTCGATGGAAGCATTGCAAACCTGCGCGGCTTCTGAAGGGGCGAAGGAGACATTGGCCCACGCTGCGGCTATCTCCACTGGAGGAGCCCCAATCTTTCTGGTCGCTGAAGAGGAGACGTTCACGACCGCGCAGGTCGCAGCAGGTGGCAGGGGCTTAGTCTAACTTTGGGCTGCGCCCTTGTGATCCGTTTGACCGTCCGTAAAACACATGATTTCGGAACGCCCGAAAGCTTCAAAACGCGCGTTGAAGAATCAAACGATTACCGACGTGGCACGCGCTCGCAGGCTCTTCGATCCGTGACGCTCAAGCGAGTTTACGAAGCCCGGTAGGTGGTGAAGAAGAAGTACAACGTCATTCCCCAGGCGACAAGCAACACGAACCGCTTTACGTGCTTCGGATCGATTCGGCGCGCCAGGGCCGCGCCGAAGTAACCGGCGATGGTGGCGCCCAAAATCATCGTCAATCCCGGTTTCCACGCGATCACGCGCACAAAAATGAAAGTCATCATGGCGACGCCGTTGATCAGCACGGTGAGTATGGTGCGGACTCCGTTCATCTCATGGATATTGCTGAAGCCGGCCAACGCCAGGGTCGCGAGCATCAAAATGCCGATCCCGCCGCCAAAGTAACCTCCGTAGATGGCAATGACGAACTGAACGGCCGCGACCGCGAAGAAGGCCCTGCCAGCCGCGTGGCCTTCGCGGGCGTGAGCCCGAAACCTGGAGCTGAGCGCCCCACCGAAAGAAAAAAGCGTCGTGGCGAAGAGGAGCAGCCAAGGAACGAGACGCACGAAAGCATGGCTGGGCGTGCGGACCAGCAGAATCGCGCCGATCGCACCGCCAACGAGGCTCGCGGACGTCAGTGCAAGGAGCGAGCTGCGCGGCAGCTTGATTTCCTTGCGGTACGCCAGCATGCTCGCGACGCCCCCGGGCCAAAGGGCCAGCGTGGACGTTGCATTCGCAGCCACGGCCGGAACTCCGGCAAAAAGGAGCGCCGGGAATACGACAAAGGTTCCGCCGCCAACGACGGAGTTGAGCGCCCCTCCGAGCGCGCCAGCGAGGAAAAGAAACGCTGCCTGTGCGGCCGTCAAATCGCACCCCAGAATCGCTGCGGCTGAGTCCGCCCAGCGAGAGCCGACATTGTAGCGGTTCGGATACGAAGTTTGCGCGCAAAAGCCGATCCTGGAGGTTTGCTCGAAGCGGCGGCGCGAATCACTTTTGTCCTGCGGCGAGAACCATCCATGCGGCAAGCGCGGCAGTTTTCTGGTCCTGCGTCCAGGGCGGGCCGAGCGATTTCCCCAGCTTTGTAATCTTTCGCCGCAAGGGAGCCGCTGCTCTCCCGAAGACCGCTTTCGCACGCTCGTCGAGCTCGCGCTCTCGAAACCCTGTGACGCGAATTTTCAGCCGTTCGCAAGCTTCGCGGAAAATCCTGCGAAAGAATTCGCCTTCGGCCGTGTGAATCAGCGCATGCGAATTGAGGATTTGGGAAAGGGGCGGCAGCGGGCGGCCTGAAGCGAGGAGGATGGCAGAACCTACCACTCGATAATCGCGACCGTGGAGTTCCCGGATGATATCGCGGACGGCCGCCAAGGCAAGCCGCTCTGAAACCGCGGCACAATTCGCAAGATATTTCTCCGCCGCTTGAAGCGCCAGTTTCTCCGCGAAGTGATAGGGCTGCTTCGCTCCAGGGATTTTCGGGTCCGTGATGACGATTCGCCTGCGGTCAATTACCTCGACTGCGCCAGGCTTGCCGGAGACGGCTACGAGCGCTCCCCAACCTGAATGCACGCGGAAACCGATGGCTGCACGCTTCAAGTTTTGGGCTTCCATGTCAGCCTCAGGCCAAGGCCACTCCGCGGTCGAAATGGGGCTTCTTCTCGGCACGGAGCTTGAGGGCCACGCCGCAGACCTTAGCGATTCGCTCCAGCATGGTAAGCGAGTGTCCCGCGTATTCTGCGTCTTCCAGCCGGGCGATCACGGACTGGGTCGTGCCCTCCTTCTTGGCGAGTTCGGCCTGCGTCAGCCCCGCATCCTCCCGCATCTCGCGCACGAGGAGGGCCAGATCAATTTGGTGTACGGTGCGCGCGAATGTCTTGCGGTAGGTGACGCTCTTACGTGCGCGCTGCTCGACAATTTCACTGTGTCGGTCGCGTTTGACGGTTTGCTTAGGCCCAACTCCTTCAGGATAGCTTCACTTTCTTTCTGCGATCCTGTGTAACGGTTTCGATACTTCATCCAGAGCTTCCTTACGCTGCGACCCGCCAATAGCGCCTGGTCGCCAGCCGCCCACGCCGATTAACCACGAGAACTCCTGCAAGGAGAAGATACTTAGGCGCGAAGGCGGATCTTGAAAACAGTGGTGAGCCGCGGAGGACTCGAACCTCCAACCCGCTGATTAAGAGTCAGCTGCTCTACCATTGAGCTAGCGGCCCACAAAATCTAAATCTTACAAATCTTACCACGAGGCGTGAAGTTTGTGCCGCAGGCTCCCTCTCGGCACAGGCGGGGCGTGGAGCGATCAGTGGCGCAAGGTGGCGGCGATTTCGCGGGCGGCCTCGCGGGCGCGCGCCAAGTCTGCCGGACTAAAGGAAATGGCAGCGACGCGAGGGTGGCCGCCGCCGCCGTATTTCTCGCAAAGCGTGGCCAGGTTCACGTTCGCGTCGGCCTCTTTCCACGGGTTCGTCCCCACCGAAACCTTGGCGCGAGTGGGCGACGCGCTGACGCCGACGGAATAGAGGCAATTGGGAAAGAGCAGATAAGGGATGAACTTATTGTAGCCCTCGAGTTGCAGGTCGCTGAGATCGAAATAGATCACGCCGTCGCGCGCTTCGGCGCGTTGACGCAGCACCTCCATCGAGCGCTTGTGGCGTTCGAGAAGGGGGCCGAGATGGTCGGCAACCAGGGGCAGGCGCACGATATCGTCAAGCGAGCGGGAGGCCAGTTCCGGAATGAGCCGCGGGACGAGGTCCTCCTCCGGGGCGGCTTCGATCACGAGCGCGAGCCGCATCGCTGGTTCGGCCAGTCCGACCGCAGCTTCCGGGGAGACAAATTGGGCCCCGTCGATCACGTCGCCCCAGTGGATCAGTTCGGCGAGCGGCCGCGGGTCGAACCCAAACTTCTGCGAGGCCACATCCGCCAGAAATTTGGTGCAGGACTTATAGCTGGGATCGTAGAACTTCTTCCCGGAGCGGTCCTGGCGGAAGTGGACGGCGTCTTCGGGCTTCAAGAAGGCGCTCTGGTGATGGTCGAACCACCAAGTAAGGCGGGGTGAACTGGAGTATTTGAAGTCCACGATCGCGTTTTCGTCGCCATCGAACGTTCCCGGCCCAAACGGGTGCGTCGCCCTGTGGGTCATCCCGGTGTAGAAGAACTGGGCGTCGGGATTGATCCGTTCGCGATAGAAGCGCGAGAACACGGCGGCGGAAGCGGCCCCGTCAAAGCACTTATCGTGGAAGCAAATGCGAACTTTCACTGGTCCCACCCGTCAGATAAATGCGCGGTGAATCGCCTCTGAGTGAAGAAAGATAACTAAGATGGCGGTTGGTTTGCGGATTGTCAAGCGGAAAGCCCGGTGTGGCGCAATGGTCTAAACACCTGCGCTAGAGAGGAATCAGGGCTGCCTCACAAGAGGCCGGGCGGAAGCGGCCAACTTCGATCTCCGTCGAAGCGCCTAGTGCCGTTCCAACTTGATCGGGATAGGGATTGCCTGAAACAGCCTTCCAGCAGCCCTGGCGGGGCGCCAGAAGGATTTGTCCTGAATAGTTGGAACGGCACTTGGATTCATTTCGCGAAGCTGTCGGCAATGTCGGCGGCGATGGGGACTCGGAAGCGCTCACCCTGATAGGCCTTGATCATCAACAGAATCCAAAGGACCAGGGAGAGAAGCCCGATCAATTCAAACACCAAAAGGCCGAAGGAGAAGGCTCCCCAGGCGCCGAACCCGAATCCGATTCCAAAAGCCATTCCCAGCACGACCCGCAGGATGTGCAAGCCGCCAAACACAACGATCGATTGCGCAGCGTGGAAGCGCACGTAGGGGCGCTTATCGATCAGGAAGAAAACCACTCCCGTTACCCAGCCCAGTACATAGCAAAGCAGGCCAGCCACATTCTCGGATAGTCCTGAGTGCGCGCCTGGGCCCGGGTTAGAAGCGGGCGGCGCTCCGCTTACTGTCTGAGGCGCGCCACAACTAGGACAGAAGCCGGCATTCTCCGCTACTGCTGCTCCACATTTTGTGCAGTGTGGCATGAGGCGCCTCCCCGAAGAGCGCAAAAAGCCCTAACGGTCGCGAAGCCTAGCAGAAGGCCCTGGCTGCGGCAAGCGCAATTGGAACCATTCGCAGGATTGAGTAGAATGGCGCGCCAATCCCTTTTCGAGGAGGCTTGCGCTGGCAACAGAACCCATTTCCTCTCCTCCGCCCCCGCACAGACTGCTGGGTCTGCCCTGGCCCGAGCATGTTTCTCCAGCGGAGCGAAAGTCCCTCGTCGCCGGGGGACTTGGGTGGATGCTCGACGCCTTCGACGTGATGCTCTACTCGATGGTGCTGGCCCGTTTGATGGCCGACTTCGGAATGAGCAAGGACGTCGGGGGGCTGCTCAACTCGTTGACCCTCGTCGCTTCCGCGCTGGGAGGATTTCTATTCGGCTTCATCGCCGACCGCATCGGCCGGACGCGCTCCTTGATGGCGTCGATCCTGGTGTATTCGCTGGCCAGCGGGGCTTGCGGCTTTTCCGACACGGTCGTGCAACTGGCGATTTGTCGCATGATCCTCGGCTTGGGCATGGGAGGCGAGTGGGCCACCGGCGCCGCACTCATCGCCGAGACGTGGCCCGCCGAGCATCGCGGCAAGGCCCTCGGGTTGATGCAATCCACGTGGGCGATTGGAGAAATGCTTGCGGCTGCGGTGACGGGAGTGATGCTGCCGCGCTACGGCTGGCGCGCGGTCTTCTTCGTGGGCGTCCTGCCGGCGCTCGTGGTCTTCTGGATTTTGCGGAGTGTCCCCGAATCAGAAATGTGGCGCCAGCGGCGCCGTCAGAAAGGCCAGCCGCTCCGGCTTCTCTGGCGCAAAGACATCCGCCGCAACGGCCTGATCGCCACAGCCATGAACGCCTGCAGCATGTTTGGCTACTGGGGATTGTTCACGTGGATTCCTGCTTATCTCTCCCTCTCCGTCGCGCAGGGCGGCCGCGGCCTCGCTCTGCTGAAGACGACGACGTGGCTGGTGTTGATGGGAGTGGGCAAGTGGTTCGGCTATATCTTCTTCGGTTTTTCTGCCGATTCGCTGGGACGCCGAAAAAGCTATTTCTGGTACTTGCTGATGGCCGCGGTGCTCGTGCCGGTCTACGGCATGTCGAAGAGCGCCACGTGGCTGCTGATCCTTGGCTTACCCGTCGCTTTCTTCGGTACGGGCTTCTTTTCCGGCTTCGGCCCGCTCGCCTCAGAACTCTTTCCCACCGAAATCCGCGCCACGGCCATGGGAGTGAGCTACAACATCGGCCGGGGTTTTTCCGCCGCGGCTCCTCTCGTCGTCGGCGCCCTGGCCCAGCACTACGGCATCGGCCCGGCCTTCTTCCTGCAAGCGGCCGCATTCCTCATGGCCGCGCTGCTCGCTCTGCTGCTACCCGAGACCAAGGGTAGGCAACTCGAATAACCGCCTATGTCGCTCAAACGACCTGCGCAAGCTTCCGCGATTTTCTAATTGACGGGTCGAATCGCTAAGCTGGGAATTATTTCGGTGAGTCGCGCACATCAAGGCTCTTTCGGGAGGTTTTCCTAAATGGTAGCGAGCGGGAACAGCAAAAGAAGCTTCTTGCATCGTCATTCACTCGGGGTCGCATCCACCGGCGTTCTGCTGTTGTGGATTGTGCTGTACTGCGTGTCCAGCCCAAGCACACATCTAGGTTCTTTCTTTGGAAATGCGATTGCGGACTGGTCGGGCGTCGTGGTGACCGTGCTTGCAACCAAATATCTTTACGAGAGAGGATCGGCTGAAAGCCGGCGTCCGCCTCACCGCAGGCTGACTCCTTTCAGGGAGAAGCTGCTTGAGCACTCTCTCAGCATCTTTCTCCTCATCACCGGAATCGGTTGGGTTGTGCTCTATGCTTTCATGGACTCCGAAGCGAAGTGGGGGCAGGTGGTCGGGAATATCGTTTCCGAATGGACGCAGGTTTTCGCCCTCGTCCTGATGACAAAACGCCTCATTGAACCCCATTCAAAGGAAAGCGTCGCCGGCCAACGAAAGCAACAAACTAACTGAACGGTGAAATGGCGCCTAGAGGATCGGACGGAAACCGGCGCTTCCTCTTCCGTTGCCCAAATGTAGGCCCGCCAGCACGTTCCGGGCCCTTTGAGACGGAGTGTACCAATTTGAACAGACAGCCAGCCGTGCGATAACACATCATCCCCCCGCTGAATCGTATTTCGTTGGGCGCGGCGTCATAAGCGCTCAATGGTCTACCTTCAACGAGTTGTAAGACGCATGCGTTCAATTTCAGATTCTAAGGAGAAAATTCAATGTCACTCCTGACTTGGGTCGTGCTCGGTTTGGTTGCCGGCTTTATCGGCAGCAAGCTTATCAACAAGAGCGGGGAAGGGTTCATTCTCGATATCGTGTTAGGGATCGTCGGCGCGATCGTCGGCGGCTTTCTCTTTAACATGTTCGGAGCGCGAGGCGTATCCGGGCTGAACCTCTACAGCCTGTTCGTCGCGGTGATCGGCTCGGTGGTGTTCTTGGTTGTCTACCACACGATTCGCCGTGTGGCTTAGGGCGAAGCAGACTTCGTAGGACAAGAGATCTTCCGGCCCAGTCCCCGCTACCAACTGTCGCACGGACGTCCCCCGTGCAATTGAGGCGCAACCGGTGGCCACAGGGGTCCGCTATCTTGCGGCCGCGCTAGAGCCATTCCCTTTCAGCTCATCGCGAAGCAAGCCCAATCACACGGAGCGACAGCGATATCGGTCTACATGCGCCCCCGGCCAGCGACTCGGATTTGGCCGCGCTCCAATGCGCGCGACAATGCAGCGTTTAACTTCTCCACCGTCGCTGCCATAATCCTTGGGCAGGGCGTCATGCGAAGAAGGAGGGCGATGAAGATTCTTGTGGTGGATGTCGGCGGAACTCACGTGAAGGTGCTGGCCACGGGGCAACGTGAGCCACGCGAGTTTTCTTCCGGCCCGACCCTGACGGCCAGCCAGATGGTGCGGAAAGTGAAGCGTCTTGTCGATGACTGGAAGTACGAGGCGGTTTCGATCGGCTATCCGGGCCCCGTGATCCACGACCACCCGCTGCGGGAGCCGCATAATCTCGGCAGAGGATGGGTCGGCTTCAACTTCCGCAAGGCCTTCGGCCGTCCCGTCCAAGTTATCAACGATGCTGCCATGCAGGCGCTCGGAAGCTACCGCGGTGGCCGCATGCTCTTTCTCGGACTAGGCACCGGACTGGGCGCGGCGATGATCGTTGACGGAATCATCGAGCCGATGGAGTTGGCCCATCTCCCCTACGAGAAGGGAAAGACCTATGAGGACTACCTCGGGCTGCGCGGTCTGAAACGCCTTGGAAAGAAAAAGTGGCGCCGCCACGTGGCCGATGTGGTCGAGGAGCTGAAGGAGGCGCTTGAAGTTAAGTACGTCGTGCTAGGTGGTGGGAACGCCAAAAAACTCAAGAAGCTGCCTTCCGACACACGCTTGGGCGACAATCGAAACGCGTTTCTTGGAGGGTTTCGCCTTTGGGAAAAAACTCGATCGAACGCCGTTCAAAGGAAAGCCTGCCTGACAGAAGGAACCAGCAGCAGATCGGCTAACTAAGCAGTCAGACGGCCCCGATGCGGCTTGGGCCGAGTCGCTCTTTCCTGTACCATGAGCTGACGCAGTGCGGAAGTGGCGGAACTGGCAGACGCGCAGGACTTAGGATCCTGTGGCCGAAAGGCCGTGTGGGTTCAACTCCCTCCTTCCGCACCATTCGGCGCAAGACGCGTTAACTCCTCCGGCTGTCTCCCACCAACCCCTACTAGTTCAATTTCTCAAGAGGAACCAAAATGAAAAGCGCTACCCGGAGATGCGGTTGACGCCACTGCAGCCTTCCCCTATACTGAAATTCGACTGGCGATTTTGCCGGCCGCCCTTCCCTGCCACTCCTTATCAGGATTTATAACAGGTGAGGGCGAATGTGAGCGGCGACGCCGGGGCGCTCTTTTCCCAACACCTCTCTCATGGCTGAAACAACCTGCAAGCGGGAACTGGAGCTCGAAATTCCCGCTGAAAACGTCCACAAAGCGGCGGAAAAGATTGCCCGCGACCTGGCGCGAGTCGCGCGGGTTCCCGGCTTTCGCCCCGGCAAAGCGCCCGTCACCCTCATTCGCCGCCGCTTTGCTGAGGACATCCAGGGGGAAGTGCTGCAATCGCTCGTGCCCGAGTTTCTCGAGCAAGCGCTGAGCGAGAAGAAAATGGTTCCGGTGACACAGCCACAGGTGGATCAAGTGAACTTCAACGAGGGCGGGCCGCTGAAGTTCCGCGCCACGTTCGAGGTGCTGCCAGAGTTCGAGTTGCATGACTACAAGAACCCGGAGATTCAAATCGAGGAAGCGGAAGTCGGAGACGCTCAGGTGGACAGAGCGCTTGAGGAAATGCGCGAGCGAGCGGCCACGTTTGTTCCCGTCGAAAGCCGCGCCATTCAGGATGGCGACTTCGCCGTGCTGAAGCTGATCGGCGCGCCGTCCGGCGGCGGGGATGCCATTCAGGCCAGCGACGCGCTCTGCCACATCGGCGCCGAAGAAACGCTGCCATCGTTCACAGAGAATCTGCGCGGCGCCGCCGTGGGTGAGACGCGGCGATTCGAGGCGCGTTACCCGGACGACTACCCCGATCCAAAACTTGCCGGGAAGTCCTACAACTATGCGGCCGAGGTTCGCGCCATCAAGGAGAAGCGCCTGCCCGAGTTGAACGATGAATTTGCAAAAGATGTGGGCGGCGAAGCCGGCGGCATGAAGACGCTGGCCGAGTTGCGCGCCAAGGTCCGCGAGCGTTTGGAGGCGGCCCACGGGCAGCAACAGGCGGCGCACGTACGCGAGAAAATCCTGGAGAAGCTGGTGAAGGGTCACGACTTTCCGGTGCCCCAGGCGCTCGTGGAACATCAGGTTGACATGCGCCTGGAACGCGCCGTGCGATCGCTCGCGGCGCAAGGCATTGACCCACGCGCGGTGGATGTCGACTGGGTGGCGTTGCGCCGGCGACAACGGGACCGCGCCCTCGACGACGTCAAGGCGGAGCTGCTGCTCGACCGGATCGCCACGGCCGAAAATATCGAAGCGACCGACGAAGAGCTCGACCAGGAGATCGCGCGGCTTGCCGAGCGCGGTGGCGAATCGGCCACAGCGATGCGCGCGCGCTTGACAAAGCAAGGAGCGCTCGATAGGATCAAATCGAAGTTGCGCAGTGACAAGACAGTCGAATGGCTCTACCGCACGGCTCGGATTCAGACGACAGCCAAACCTGAGGGAAAATAGTTTCTGGATCGGACCCTCAGCGCGCAGTTAACTTCCTGATGAGAAATATGGACGACCGAAGTCCGCACGCAACGACGCTCATCCCCATGGTGGTCGAGCAGACCAACCGTGGCGAGCGGGCCTACGACATCTATTCCCGGCTGCTGAAGGACAACATCATATTTATCGGCACTCCCATTGACGACCACGTAGCCAATTTGGTGACAGCGCAGTTGCTCTTCCTGGAAGCCGAGGACCCGGAAAAGGACATTTCGCTCTATGTCAATTCGCCGGGAGGGTCGATCACCGCCGGAATGGCCATTTACGACACGATGCAGTTCGTGCGGCCCGATGTCGTCACCTACTGCATCGGTCAAGCTGCTTCGATCGCCGCCCTGCTGCTTACCGCCGGCACGCGCAAGAAGCGCTACGCTTTGCCCAATGCGCGCGTCCTGATTCACCAGCCGTGGATGTCCGGCCTTTCAGGCCAAGCTACCGATATCGACATTCATGCCAAGGAAATTTTGCGGATGCGCACGGTGCTGAATCGTTTGTTGTCCCACCATTCGGGGCAACCGGTGGAGAAGATCGAGAAGGACGTCGAGCGCGATTTTATCATGTCGGCGGATCAGGCCAAGGAATACGGGCTCGTGGACGAAATCATCTCCAAGCATCGCTAGCGGCGAATGAATATAGGCAGACGCGAGGCACTTTGCCGTCGTACAATGGATCGTAACGTTTGTTCCAGGCGGGATCGGGAGAGGAGGCGAGCAATTCAGTGAAGCGATTCAACCCAGACGAACCGCTGCGCTGCTCGTTCTGCCACAAGACGCAAGAGCAGGTCGAGAAGCTAATCAGCTCGCCTTCGGAGTATCCGCGGTCTTACATTTGCAATGAGTGCGTCAGCGTCTGCCAACAAATCCTGGAAGATGAAAAGCGCGAACAGGCGAGCCCCGCGAACCGCCGCTTGCCCCGGCCGCCCGAAATCAAGTCCTTCCTCGACGGCTACGTCATCGGGCAGGAGAAAACGAAGAAGAAGCTGGCGGTGGCGGTCTACAACCATTACAAGCGCATCTTTCTGAACCGTCAGCCGGGCGATGTGGAACTGACCAAGTCCAACATCTTGCTGATCGGGCCCACCGGCACCGGAAAGACGTTGCTGGCGCAGACGCTCTCCCGAATGCTCGAAGTGCCCTTCGCAATCGTGGACGCGACCACGCTCACCGAGGCCGGCTACGTCGGCGAAGACGTCGAAAACATCATCCTGAAGCTTCTGCAGAACGCCGATGGCGACGTGCAGCGCGCCCAGCAGGGCATCATCTATATCGACGAGATCGACAAGATCTCGAAGAAGGACGAGAATCCGTCCATTACGCGCGACGTTTCCGGCGAGGGTGTGCAGCAGGCGCTCCTAAAGATCCTGGAAGGCACCATTGCCAACGTGCCGCCGCAGGGCGGCCGCAAGCATCCCCACCAGGAATTCACGCCCGTGGACACCACGAACATCCTGTTTGTCTGCGGCGGGGCTTTCGTGGGCCTCGAGAAAATCATCGAGCGCCGCGTGGGCCAGAAATCCCTGGGCTTCCACGCCGATACACAGCCGGCGACGCCGACGCGCCGCAACATCGAAATGCTCGAACAGGCCCAGCCCACGGACTTGATTCGCTACGGACTGATTCCGGAATTTGTGGGCCGGCTGCCGGTGATGGGAGTGCTGAGCGATCTCGATAAGTCGGTGCTGATCCGCATCCTGACTGAGCCGAAGAACGCTTTGATCCGTCAATACCAGCGGCTCTTCGAATTTGAGAACGTGCGGCTGCGCTTCACCGACGATGCGCTCGAAACCGTGGCTGACTTGGCCCTGCAGCGCAAAGTGGGCGCGCGCGGCCTGCGCATGATTCTGGAAGATTTGATGCTCGAAATGATGTACCACCTGCCCGCACAGCGCAAGCTGCGCGACTTCGTCGTGACCGCCGAAATGGTCAAGAGCCGCGAAATCAACTGGAATCTGCTGGAGAAAGCGGGCTAGGCTATCAATAAGCAAGCAGACCCTTAATGTTCAGCCGGGAAAAAGCCGAAGTGAAACGCGTGCCCATGATGCCGGTGCGGGATATGGTCATTTTCCCGCAGATGATGACGCCCTTCATCGTCGGGCGAGAGGCCTCGGTGCGCGCACTCGAGGAAGCACTGGCCGGCGATAAGAAGATTTTTCTTGTGACCCAGCACGACGCCTCGGTGGACGACCCAAAGGCCGAAGATGTCTATCAGGTCGGAACGCTCGCCAACATCGTGCAAAGCGTGAAGCTACCCGACGGGAACATCAAGGTTCTGGTGGAAGGCGCGGAGCGCGCCAAGATCGTCCAGGTGGCCATTGAGGAAGGTTTCTTCCGCGCCACCGTCCGCCTGCTCCCGGTGAAGTTCGAGCCGTCGCCCCAGGTCGAGCAGGCCTCCACCCGTGTCACCGGTCTCTTCGAGCAATACGTCAAGCTTTCGCAGAGCTTGAATTACGACACCATGATCGCCGCAGTCCGCGTGGACGATCCGGGCAAGCTTTCCGACGCCATCGCCGCCAACCTGCAAATTCCGGTGGAAGAAAAGCAGGAACTGCTCGAGCTTTTCGACCCGCTCGAGCGGCTCAACCGCATCGGCGATATTCTCGAAGTCGAGATCGAAAAGCTGAACGTGGACCGCTCGATCAATACGCGCGTCAAGCGCCAGATGGAGCGCGCCCAGAAGGAGTATTACCTCAACGAAAAACTGAAGGCCATCCAAAAGGAGCTCGGGCGCGGCGAAGCCAGCGAGATCGAGCAGCTCAAGAAGAAGATCGAAACCAGCGGCATGCCCGCGGACGTTCAGGAAAAGGCCCTGCAGGAATTGAAGCGCCTGGAAATGATGCCGCCGATGTCGGCCGAATCCACCGTGTCCCGCAATTACCTCGACTGGATGCTCTCGGTGCCGTGGAAAAAACGCTCGCGCGAAATCCGCGACATCCAAGCGGCGGAACGGATCCTGTCGGAAGACCACTACGGCCTCGAGAAAATCAAGGATCGCATCCTGGAATACCTGGCAGTGAGGCAGCTCGTAAAGAACCCCAAGGGTTCCATTCTCTGTTTCCTCGGACCGCCGGGTGTGGGCAAGACCTCGCTCGCCATGTCTATCGGCCGGGCTACCGGGCGCAAGTTTGTGCGCGTCTCGCTTGGTGGCGTGCGCGATGAGGCGGAAATCCGCGGCCACCGCCGCACCTACATCGGCGCGCTCCCCGGACAGATCATTCAGATGATGCGCAAGGCCGCCACCATCAACCCCGTCTTCGTGCTCGACGAAGTGGACAAGATGTCTATGGATTTTCGCGGCGACCCGTCCGCAGCGTTGATGGAGGTTCTCGATCCCGAGCTGAACCACGCCTTCACCGATCACTACCTGGACGTCGAATATGACCTTTCCAAGGTCATGTTCATCTGCACGGCGAACGTGCTGCACACAATCCCGCAGCCGCTCCAGGATCGCATGGAGGTTTTGCGGTTGCCGGGTTACACGGAGCAGGAAAAGCTCCAGATTGCCAAGCGCTTCCTGGTGCGCAAGCAGCGCGAGGCCACCGGACTGACCGAGGGAAACATCACGTTCAGCGACGACGCCATCCTTCACATCATTCGCCATTACACCCATGAGGCCGGCGTAAGGAACCTCGACCGGGAAATCGCCAATATCTGCCGCAAGATGGCCCGCAAGGTGGTGTCCGAGGGCAAAAACGTCAAGATCGAACCCAGCCCGGCGAACATCTCGGATTACCTCGGCGTCATCAAATACAGGGACGTTTGGGCCGAAAAGAAAAACGAGATCGGCATGGCCGTGGGCTTGGCATGGACGGAGATGGGCGGACAAGTGCTTTCGACCGAAGCAACCTTGATGCAGGGCAAAGGCCGGCTGACGCTTACCGGTAAGCTCGGTGACGTCATGCAAGAATCGGCCCAGGCGGCCATGAGCTACATTCGTTCGCGTAGCCTCTTTTTCAGCTTGTCCAAGGATTTCTATCGCCACCTCGACGTGCACATGCACGTGCCCGAAGGCGCCATCCCCAAGGACGGCCCTTCGGCGGGGATCACCATCTGCACGGCGATCATCAGCGCCCTCACGCACATCCCGGTGCGGTGCGATGTGGCCATGACTGGCGAGATCACCCTCCGAGGGAAGGTGTTGCCCATCGGAGGCGTCAAGGAAAAGCTGCTGGCGGCCCACCGCTTGGGCTTGCGCACCGTGATTTTGCCCAAGGACAATGAAAAAGATTTGGCGGAAATTCCGCCCGAGATTCAGGCGGAGATGTCGATCAAGTTCGTCGAGACGATGGACGAAGTCCTGCAAATGGCGCTCGAGCGGCCTCTGCCGCCGGCCGACCACACTCCGGTTCCCGAGATCGCTCCCAAGTTCGACACGGATGTTGCGCAGGACAAAGAATTGACCAACTGAGGCTCTTCGGTCCTCCCGCAAGCGGGAATTCGGCTCTTACTGGGGTGCTTGCTGGGGAGTGCGCCGTCTGTAATCTAAATCCTTAGGGAAGTTTGGACAGAAAAGGCCGGTCGCAAATCTGCCTGCCCGGAGTCCATCAATAAAAGTACTGTGCCTGAGACACCAGGCCATAAGAAGGAAAGCAACCCATGAGCATCAGTCTTGCAGAACTCAAAGATAAGAACATCACCGACCTGGCGAAGATCGCCAAAGAGTTGAATATCCCCGGCGCCGGCGGCATGCGCAAGCAGGAGCTGATTTTCCAGATTCTCCGCGCGCAGACCGAGAAGAACGGGCTGATTTTCTCCGAAGGCGTGCTCGAATGCCTGCCCGACGGATTCGGCTTCCTGCGCGCGCCTGAATACAACTACCTGCCCGGCCCGGACGATATCTACGTATCTCCCTCGCAAATTCGCAAGTTCGACCTCCGCACCGGCGACACCGTCTCCGGCCAGGTGCGGCCACCGAAGGATGGGGAGCGGTATTTCGCGCTGATCAAGGTCGAAGCGGTTAATTTCGAAGATCCGGAAGTGGCGCGCAACAAAATCTTCTTCGACAACCTGACGCCGCTCTATCCCCAGGAGCGCATTCGCCTCGAGACAACCAAGGAAAACCTCACCGGGCGCGTGCTCGATATGCTCTGCCCCATCGGCAAAGGCCAGCGCGGATTGATCGTCGCGCCGCCGCGCACCGGCAAGACGATGATGCTGCAGTCGGTCGCGAACTCCGTCACCACGAACCATCCGGAGATCGCCTTGATCGTCCTGCTCATCGACGAGCGTCCCGAAGAAGTCACGGATATGCAGCGGACCGTGAAGGGCGAGGTGATCAGCTCGACCTTCGATGAACCGCCGCAGCGGCACATCCAAGTGGCGGAAATGGTCCTCGAGAAGGCCAAGAGACTGGTGGAGCACAAGCGCGACGTCGTGATCCTGTTGGACTCGCTGACGCGTCTCGGCCGGGCTTACAACGCCATCACGCCCCCGTCGGGTAAGGTCCTTTCCGGCGGTATCGACGCGAACGCCTTGCAGCGGCCCCGCCGCTTCTTCGCCGCCGCCCGCAATATCGAAGAGGGCGGCTCGCTCACCATCATCGCTACGGCCCTGATCGATACGGGCAGCCGCATGGACGACGTCATCTTCGAGGAGTTCAAGGGCACGGGTAACATGGAAATCAACCTCGACCGGCGCCTCGTCGATAAGCGCGTTTTCCCCACAATCGACATCAACCGTTCCGGCACGCGTAAGGACGAGTTGCTCCTGCCGGCCGATGAATTGAACCGCGTATGGGTGCTGCGCAAGGTGCTGAGCCCGCTTTCAACGGTCGAGGCCATGGAGCTGCTCCTCGGACGCCTCTCGAAGACCAAGACCAACGGCGAGTTCCTCTCTTCCATGTCCACTCCAAACTAGTACCGTTCCAACTAACTGCTGCGAGTTTCGGAGAGCCGGGAAGCAAAGCGCTGTTTGAGGTAGTGGCTCAAAAAAGTTGGAACGGCACTAGCGTGAGGTCCGTCGAAAGGCGGCTGTCCTGCACGATCCTTGTGGTGGAGTTTCGGCGCCGGAGGCTTTTGTAGCCGCGGCCCTGGGGCCTGCAGGTCTTCTTCCCCTATGGATGGGTCATCAACTGACTTTGCTTCCCTGCTTCTCGTGGGCCAGCATGACTACGAGCCTCGCTACCTCTTCCGCATCCATTGCAGAGCTGTCCACGAGGATGGCATCGGGGGCGCGAACCAACGGCGAAGTCTCCCGTTCGCGATCGCGCCGGTCGCGCTCGCACACTTGTTCAATCGTGCGCGCAAGGTCGATTGCCTGACCCTTCTCCTTGTGTTCGCGCCAGCGCCGCTCAGCGCGAACCTCCGCCGAAGCTGTCAGGTAAATCTTCAGATCGGCGTCAGGAAAAACGACGGTGCCGATGTCGCGCCCTTCCATCACGATGCCGCCGTCCTCACCGGCGCGGCGCTGCTCCGCTACCAGCAGGTGGCGGACGTCTGGGATCAGTGCGATCTTCGACGCGGCTTCAGAAACCTCCGGGCTGCGGATCGCGGCGGTCACGTCCTCGCCATCCAGCAGAACTCGCTGTTCGCGTCCGCCTGCGCGCAGGTCGATGCGCGTTCCACCGGCCAGGGCTACCAATCTTTCCGGGTCATCCAATGGCACGCCCAAGCGCAGCGCCTTCCACGCCAGCGCGCGGTACATCGCCCCCGAATCCAGGTACGAGTAGCCCAAAAGCTCTGCCACGCGCCGCGCCAGCGTGCTTTTTCCCGAACCTACGGGACCGTCGATCGCAATGACCAGTTTGCGCATCGGGGATGTTGAGGTCTCCGCCATGGAATCTTACGACGGCGCGGCACGCGTCTCTCGAGCGCGCCCGCTCAAATCCGCTTGAATGCTTTTTCGATTTCGCGCACGGAATACCGCAAGACGATGGGTCGGCCGTGCGGGCAGCTCATCGGGTATTCCGTTTTGGCGAGTTCTGCGAGCAGCCACTCCATCTTGGTCGAATCCAGCGGCGTGTTCACCTTGATGGCCGCGTGGCATGACGTGGACGCGGCGATTTTCGCCTGCAGGGAATCAATCGAGATGGCCTGAGCTTCGCGGGCAATCCCGTCGAGAATTTCACCGAGCAAGCGCTCCGCGTCGGCACTTGCAATACCCGCCGGCGTTGCCTGAATGGCCACGCTGCGCGGCCCCATCGGTTCCGCTTCAAAACCGTTGGCGCGAAGCTCGTCGGCAATCTGCTCGAAGATGACGAGCTGTCGCGGCGAAAGCTCCATCACCAGCGGCACCAGCAGGCGCTGGCCGCCCAAAGGGCCTTCGCGCCGCGCTTGCAGATGCCTTTCGAAGAGCACGCGCTCATGAGCCACGTGCTGGTCGATGATCCAAAGCCCTTCGCCGTTGACGGCGACGATAAAACTGTTGTTCACCTGGCCCAGCGGCTTGAGATCGACGATTTCATCCGGCCGGGGAAGCGACGCCGCCGGTGGGGCTGGTGCCACGGTCATACCGCTCGCCTCGGATGAGGGCGCCTGTGAGCCGATCGGGAATTCGATCGCTTCGTTCGGCTCGAAGGGGAGACGTTGCGGCGCCGGCTGCTCCGGCGCGCTCGTCAAATCGAATCCCTCTGCAAGACCGGCACTCCCGGCGAACGACGTAGGAATCACGGCACGCGGCGGGCCGCTGGCCCCGGACCCGTTGCCGGGCCTGGATTCCATCGCGCCCGCAGCCGCTGCCATTCCTGCGGGTGCGCCCGTCAGCTCGGCCGTCCCAGCCCGCGCGGCAGGAAAACCGGGAATCGGGCGGGCGTGTGCCAGGGCATACCGAATCGCGTCGCGAGCAAAGTCGTGGACGAATTGCGGATGGCGGAATCGCACTTCGATTTTCGACGGGTGTACGTTCGCGTCCACCTCCTGATACGGCACCTCGAGGAAGAGCAGCACCACCGGGAAAGCATTGAGCGGCATGATGTTGCGGTACGCCTCGCCGATGGCGTGAAGGATCAAGCGGTCGCGCACCAGCCGCCGGTTGACGAAGATGTAGATGCCGTTCCGGTTCGACCGCTGTACCTCTGGCCTCGAAGCAAATCCGCGCACACGCATTTGAGCCGCCTGCTCGTCGGGCTCGAACTCCGGTTCCGTGATCGCTGCGCGCACCGGCGACTCTGAAGGCGGGATTTCCAGCAACTCCTCGAGCGCTTGCCGCCCGAAAATCTGATACACGCGCTCGGACAGCTCTTCCACCGGAGAGACGTTCACGATCTCCTGTGTCGGCGTCTTCAGCACAAATTGCTTGTCCGGATGCGCCAGGGCGTAATGCGTCACCAACGAGGCGATATGACCGAGCTCGGTCGTCTCCGACTTGAGGAATTTTCTTCGAGCCGGCACGCAGTAGAAAAGGTCCGCGACGCTCACGGACGTCCCTACCGGCAGGCCCGCCGGCTTCACCGCCACGAGCTTGCCTCCCGCAAACTCGATCCGACTTCCCTCCTCTTCTTCTGCCGCGCGAGTTTCCAGGAGGAGTCGCGCCACCGCCGCAACCGAAGGAAGGGCTTCCCCGCGGAACCCCAGCGTGGCTATGGAAAGAAGATCGTCCGTCGTTCGGAGCTTCGAAGTGGCGTGACGCTCAAAAGCCAGCAGCGCGTCGTCCTGGTTCATCCCACAGCCGTCGTCGATGACGCGGATCATGCGCTTGCCGCCCGATTCCGCCTCGACCCGGATCGACCGCGCGCCGGCGTCCAGCGAGTTCTCGAGGAGTTCCTTCACCACCGAGGCCGGGCGCTCGACCACTTCACCCGCCGCAATCTTATTGGCAACACTTTCTGGAAGTATTCTTATCCGCGACATGGATTTTCGGAGCTAAAGCTCCGACCGCTTAGAATGCCTGAGTTGAGCAACTCGATCATTTCTTCTCAACATTTTTGACGGCAATTCCCAGCTCGTCGAGCTGATCCGGGCTAACCGCAGACGGCGCCTCGGCCATCAGATCCTGCGCTGCGGTGGTCTTGGGAAACGCAATCACTTCGCGGAGAGACCTTTCGCCCGCGAGAAGCATCACGACGCGATCGATTCCCAAGGCGATGCCTCCATGGGGAGGTGTACCATACGTCAGCGCGTCAAGGAAGAATCCGAAGCGCTGGCGCGCCTCCTGGTCCGTGAGCCCCAAGGCGCGAAACATGCGCTCTTGCACGTCCTGGCGGTGAATCCGGATGCTGCCGGAGCCCAGCTCAACGCCATTCAACACCAGGTCGTAGCCTTTCGACCGGCATTCCCACGGCGCCGTTTCGAGCTTGTCGAGATCTTCCTCGACGATCCCGGTAAACGGATGCTGCGCGCTCACCCACCGCTGATCCGTCTCGCTCCAGTCAAACAGGGCAAAACCGGTGATCCAAACGAACTCCCAGCGATCCTTGGGGACCAAGTTGAGCTTCTCCGCGAGATGCAAACGCATCTGCCCCGCAACGTAGGCCGCTGCATCCGTCCCTTTGATCTGGGCTTTGGCGGCGAGTGCAACGATCAAATCGCCCGGCTGCGCGCCGACGGCGGCAACCAACTTCGTAAGATTCTCGGCGCCGAGCATTTTTTCGAGCGGTGACGAAATTCCTTCCGGCGTCACTTTCACCGCATACAGCGCGCGCGCGCCCGCCGATTTGGCATGCTCGGCGAGCTCGTCGAGTTGTTTGCGCGAAAACGAGCCCGCCCCGGGCGCCACCAGTGCGTGCACGTTGCCTTCGATGTGCAGCGGCTCGCGCGCCGGCTCAAAAAACTGTGTGACGTTCTGCAACTCCATTCCGAAACGCAAGTCCGGCTTATCAGAGCCATAACGGCGCAGGGCTTCGTGATAATCGAGATGCGGAAACGGCCCCTTCACGGTGACGCCGGTGACGGCACAGGCCCGTTCCATCGTGCGTTCCATCACTTCGAAAATGTCCTGCTGGCGCGGAAAGGACATTTCCAGATCGAGCTGGGTGAAGTCCGGCTGGCGGTCGGCGCGCAAATCCTCGTCGCGGAAGCAGCGCACGATCTGGAAATAGCGGTCCATGCCGGCGATCATCAAAATCTGTTTAAAGATCTGGGGCGATTGCGGCAGCGCGTAAAACTGGCCGCGGTGGATGCGGCTCGGGACGAGGTAGTCACGGGCGCCTTCGGGAGTCGAGCGCGTGAGCATCGGCGTCTCGATTTCATAGAAGCCGAGCTCATCGAGCGCCTTGCGAATTTCCAAAACGATGCGATGCCGCAGCGCGAGGTTGCGGTGGGGCTTCGGCCGGCGCAGGTCGAGGTAGCGATAGCGCAGGCGCGTCTCTTCGCTCGCGCTGATTTCATCTTCGATGACGAAAGGCGGCGTCTTCGCCGCGTTGAGAAGGTGCAACCGCGTGGCCACCACTTCCACTTCTCCCGTGGCCAGCTCCGGATTCGGCTTCTGGCGCCGCACGACGCGCCCTTCGATGGCCACAACGAATTCGCTCCGCAACTCTTCGGCTTTGGCGTGCGTTTCGGGATATTTTTCCTTGTTGAAGACCACTTGCGCGATGCCGGCGCGGTCGCGCAAATCGATGAAGATCAGTTGCCCCAGGTCGCGCCGTCGATGCACCCAGCCCATCAACACGATGTCGCGATCGGCGTCCGCGGCGCGAAGTTCGCCGCAGTAGTGCGTTCGTCTCAGATGGCCCAGCGAATCAAGCATGGGATTCGACCTTCAGGCCTTCCGATTTCAAGTAGTCCAACACTTGCAGTTCCGAAAGCTTCTTCTGCTCGCCATCGGCAAGGCGCTTCACCGTCACTTGGCCCGACGCCACTTCGTCCTCGCCGAGGATGAGCGCATAGCGTGCGCCGAGCTTGTCTGCCAGGCCGAGGGATTTCTTGAATTTCATTTCTTCCGGCGGCAGCTCGACCGCGAGCCCCGCATCGCGCAGCCGCCGAGCCAAACCTACGGCGGCACGATATGCCATCGCGCCCATCCACGCTACAAAGACGTCCAGGCCCTTTGCGGTCTGGCCCTTGCCCGTCTCTTGAAGCGACAGAATTGCGCGGTCCGTTCCGATCGCAAATCCGATGCCCTTTGTCGGCGGCCCGCCCAGCAGCTCGACCAGACCGTCATACCTTCCGCCGCCGCAGACGGCGTCTTGCGAGCCCAGGCCCGCGGCTGTGATTTCGAAGGTCGTGCGCGTGTAATAATCCAACCCGCGCACGAGCCGCCAGTTGATCTCGTAAGAGATTCCGCGCAGCCTCAACTCATCCTGCACACGTTCAAAGTGCTCGCGGCAGGCTGGACACAGGTGCTCGGCGATCCGCGGCAGCGTTTCAATCACGGCCAGCTCTTCCGATAATTTGGAATCGAGGACGCGCAATGGGTTCGTCTCAATGCGCCGCTGGCTGTCCGGCCCGAGCTTTTCCCGTACCCTCATCAGGGCTTCTCGCAGCCTTGCGACGTACGCCGGACGGCAGTCCTTGCAGCCGATGGAATTAATGTAAAGCGTGGTTCCTTCGAGTCCCAGACGCGCGAAGAAAGCTACAAGCATTTCGATCACTTCGGCGTCGATGGCCGGCGCGTCGGACTGCCCGAGGACTTCGGCGCCAACCTGATAGAACTGACGGTAGCGGCCTTTCTGCGGCCGCTCGCGGCGGAACATCGGCCCGATGTAATAGAGCTTCACATTGCCCGGCAGAGTGTGCATACCGTGCTCGATGTAGGCCCGGACCACAGACGCCGTCGCCTCCGGCCGCAGCGTCAGTGACGACTCGTCGCGGTCGACGAACGTGTACATCTCCTTCGACACAACGTCCGTATCTACGCCGATCGAGCGGGCAAAGAGCTGGGTTTCCTCAAAAACGGGCAGACGAATTTCGTGGAAGCCGTACGATTCCATCACCTCACGGGCCGTCTCCTCGAACCGGTTCCACAGGGAAGTCTCGGGCGGAAGGATATCGCGCACGCCCCGGATGGCCCGGAATTTCTTGTCCTCGCTCACTTGGCCGCCTCAGCGAGATAGGACTCTTTGTACTCGACGTAGCGGGCGGCGTAGCGGTCGATTGACTCCTGATCCGCGGCGGTGAGCGAGCGGCGAAATTTTCCTGGGTGGCCCATGAAAAGGCTGCCAGGAGCGACCACGGTGCCTTCAGGAACCAGCGTGCCGGCGGCGATGATGCTGCCCGCACCGATGCGCGCGCCGTTCAGGATAATCGAACCCATGCCGATCAGGCATCGCGATTCCACCGTGCAGCCATGCAAGACGACGCCGTGGCCAATCGTCACTCCATCGCCGACCGAAAGCGAATAGTCGTCGCGCATCACATGCAGCACGGAGCCATCCTGAACGTTGGTGCGCGCGCCGATGCGGATCCAGTGGACGTCACCACGAACGACCACGCACGGCCAGACGCTCGAATGCTCGCCCAGCGTGACGTCGCCGATCACCACCGCGGCCGGGTCCACGTAGGCGCTTGCGGCAATCTGGGGCACTCGTCCCCGATAACTGCGAATCAAATCTCACCTCGGATGAAGCTCTGGCGCGGCGGTCGGCCTGCTCCCGGAAGAAACACAAACACGAAACGCTAACATAGGGCTGATAGGCTGACAAGGCGAGCCGACCCACTCAGAGTCTCAGCGGGCCTCGGAATCACAACCTGCCGATGCCCTCCGCACGTGACTACATCCAGTGCTTCACGCGGGGCCAGAGCTCTCTCAGCGATCCCCGTTTCAAGCCGTGGCAAAGCCAAATGGAGAGGTTGTGCTCGTAGGGCATGGCGTAATCGTGATGCGTCACTGCTCCCAACTCAACCCGATCGAAGATCTTCTCGAGGACCTCACGCCGGTCGCCGATTACGATCATGCATTCGCCCGTGTAATCGCGCGGTCCCCAGAGAAAATAATTCTGGTGCCCGCTGATGGCTTTGGGAAGACCGTAGCGAGCCCCGAAGAAATCGATTGCGCCTGCCTCGCCGTAATTCTGGCCGAAGATAGCGCACTTGGACTTCTCTTCGGGCGGAACCCGCTCGTACACGCTGGCCACGGCAGCCGCCATTTCCGGCCACCCGAACATGTCCGCGTACTGCTGGGGAAGCTTGCCCAAGTCATTCGTTTCCGTAGGTGGTGGCGCCAGGTGCAACGCCCTTTCGTACGCGATGAACGTATCCACCGGCAGGATCGCTGTGGCAAATGGCGCCAGCACTGCGCCGCCAATTAAGAGCAGGGCCACGATTGCCGGCTTCAGCCAAGCGCGGCGCGTGGCTTTAATCCAGCGGTCCAAGACAATCGCGCCGCCCGCAAACAAGATGGGATAGATCGGCACCAAGTAGTAGTCCTTTCCTTTCAGCGCGACGAAAAGCACCAGCATCACCACGTAGGTCCATCCCATGGCGCGATACGTTTTGGCGTCGCGCGAGAAGAGGAACCAGACGAGGCCTGCGAGCCAGATCGGAAACGAAATCGGATTCATCAAGAGAATCTGGTCGCGCAAATAGCCCAGCGGCCCCAGCACGACATTCTTATTGCTGTGATGAATGTTGTTGAGTAGCTCGAGCGTGGCCCAGTTGTGCCGGTACTCCCAGATGAGATTCGGCAGAAAAATGAGCAAGGCCACCAGGCCTCCAAGCCAAATCCATTTCTCCCGGAAAACGTTGCGCTGCGGAGTCAGCAGAAGCGCGACAAAAAAGGAGAAACCGAAAAACAGTGTCGCATGTTTGTCCTGGAGCCCCAGTCCCGCCAAGGCGCCGAACAGCAGCCAGAGTTTCGGACTACCGCCATTGAATATCAGCAGCGCCACATAGAGGCAGCCCATCCAGATCGGCGGCAGAAGATCGTCCGTCGAGAGATAGGAGCCGACGTAAACCGGGGCGACCATCACCGCTACGCAGGCCAACACCTGCGCGTAACGCCGCCCGCCCAACTCGCGCGTCATGAACCCGGTGATCCATACAGTCGCCGCCGCTGCGACCATAGAGAAAAACCGGATCGAAAACCTCGAATCACCCATCAGCCATCGTGAGAAGCGCGCAATTACGGGCACCAGGGGAGGCTGGTCCACGTAGCCCCAATCCAGGTGCTGGCCGCAGGCCATGAAGTAAAGCTCATCGCGGAAATAGCCGTAACCTCGATAGAAAAGAAAATGGAAAAGTAGCGCGGCGAGCGACAAATAGCCGATGATGGCGGCGTCGCTCAGCCAAACGTTACGTGTTGAAGTCTTCTGGTCCAAGGAGACGATTCTTGTTGCTAGCGGATCGGCTCGCCCATGCGGTTACGGCGGAGCGAGGATTGTATCAGAGGAGGTCTCTGTGGCAAGGCACGAAGCTCGGCGGAAACCACTCCCTTCTGGGTTCAAAGCATCGCAAAAGTGAGCCGCAGCGTCGCGCGGCGACGCACAGTCGCCGCCAGACTCCGAGCGTTACAGGATCTGAACCACTGGACCTGTAGCAGACAAATTGACGACCGAAAGGCGCGCGACGACGTTTCGCGCCATGGCATAGATGCTCTTGCCGCCCGGAGCGTCCTCGCCCAGCGATGCCACCGGTTTGCCCGTATCGCCCCCGATGCGAATTTGGGGATCGATCTCAATTTCACCAAGGAAAGGCACGCCAAAAATCTGCGCCATGCGCTGGCCCTCCCCGTGGCCGAAGACGTCGATGCGGCCGTTGCAATGAGGGCAATTGAAGTAGCTCATATTTTCGACCACGCCGAGGATTTCCACGTTCACTTGGCGGAACATTTCGATGGCCTTGCGCACATCGGCCAGCGCGACAATCGAAGGGGTCGTGACCACGACGGTACCGCTCACGGCCACGCTCTGGATAAGGGTCAACTGCACGTCGCCGGTGCCGGGAGGCAAGTCCACGATCAGGTAGTCGAGCTCGCCCCACTGCACGCTACGCAGGAATTGCTGAATCACGCTGTGCAGCATCGGCCCGCGCCAGATGAGCGGTTTATCGCCCGGATTGAGCAGGCCCATGGAGATCATCTTCACCCCGAAAGCCTCCACCGGAATGATGCCGCGCTCGCCCAGAGCCTGAGGCTGCTCCGTGGTGCCGAGCATCACCGGAACGTTTGGGCCGTAGACGTCGGCGTCCATCAAACCCACTGTGGAGCCCATGCGTTCGAGTGCGATCGCAAGGTTGACGGCTACGGTCGTCTTACCCACGCCTCCTTTGCCGCTCGCCACAGCAATCAGATTCTTTACGCCGGGGATGGGCGCCTTATCGGACGGGCGGCGACTAGCAGGCACAGGTGCATCGAATTTCACGTCCACCGAATGCACGCCCGCGACTCTTGCGAGCGCCCCCCGAACCTCCTTCTCGATCGTTCCACGCAGTGCGTAAGCCGGCGCCGTCAGCGCGACCATCAGCGAGACGTTCCCGTCCTGCACTCGGACGTTTTTCACCAGGTTCAGTGTGACGATGTCCTTTTGCACCTCCGGGTCCTTCACGCTGCGCAACGCTTCGAGTACCACCGCCTCGTCTACTGGGCCGCCTGCCATGGTTCTCCTTTTCGAGCCTTCGTGATTGAGTCCGGCAAAACTCGTGAGTATCGGCTCTATGATAGACCCCGGGCCTTCCAGCGACAACTCAGCATTGGACCAAACGCTGCGCGTCGGGCCCGCTTTGGAATTTGTTCTAGGCTTGAAAGGGCCAAAGCGCAGATCCTGGATCCAACGGGATCTCTAGTTCAAGGTTTTAGATATTTCGGGTCCAAGCGATGCGCTTCGGTGTACTCGCGGGCTGCCCCTTCCAGGTCGCCTTTCGCCGCGAGCGCTTTGCCGAGGTTGTAATGCGTATCGGCGGAGTCGGGCTTGAGGTGCAGCGCTTCGCGGTATTCGGCGATAGCACCATCCCAATCGCTTTTCCGAGCGAGCGCCAGGCCGATGCCGAAGTGCGCCTCCGGAAAATCGGGCTTGAGGTGCAGTGCTTCGCGGTATTCGGCGATAACACCATCCCAATCGCCTTTCCGAGCGAGCGCCAGGCCGATACCGAAGTGCGCCTCCGGTAAGTCGGGCTTAAGGCGCAGTGCTTCCCTGTCCTCTGCGATAGCCCCGTCTGGATCGCCTTTCCTAAGGAGCGCGAAGCCGAGATTGTTGTGCGCCCAGGGGAAGTCGGGCTTGAGGCGGAGTGCTTCCCTGTCCTCCGCGATAGCCCCGTCCAGATCGCCTTTCCTAAGGAGCGCGAAGCCGAGATTGTTGTGCGCCGCGGGGAAGTCGGGCTTGAGGCGCAATGCTTCCCTGGCCTCTGCGATAGCCCCGTCCAGATCGCCTTTCCTAGTCAGCACGTTGCTGAGATTGCTGTGCGCCGGGGCGTTGCCGGGCCTAAGGCGCAGTGCTTCTCTGTCCTCCGCGAGAGCCCCGTCTAGATCGCCTTTCGCCGCAAGCGCCTCGCCTCGGTCCAGATGAGCTTGGATTGAGGCATCAAGTTGCGGGGGTTCGGCGTCATCCTTGCTCCGTGGCGTCGCAGCGGCATGCGGTTGGGACGCAGGCGGCGGCATGTTTGAGCGGATCGCGCTCGATGAAGCGCTGCCCGGCTTTGCACCGCTCGATGGCGTCAGCCTATTCGCCGCCGGTGGCTCCGTTGGACTGGTGGGAGGCGGCGCAACCTGCGAACTTGTGGGAGGCTGCGCAACCCCTGAAAGGGCGGGAGGCTTACGCAAGAAAAACAAAAGGGCCAACACGATGACGACAATGCCCAGGGCCCCCAGCGCGGCGTAGAGCAAGGCCGGACGTGCGAGGCGTTCTTGAGCAGGCGCAGCCCCTCTTTGTACGGGAACAGGCGAAACCGGCGCGGCCACCGGTAGCGCGCCCGTTCGCTCGATCGCGGGACTGTCGCGCGAAAGGGCCTGGGTGATGCTGCGCGCAATGTCATCCTGGACTTCGAAAGCATCCTTGATTTCACGGTCGTATCGTTCAGCCCAAACGGTATGGCCCGTCTGCGTTTCCACCAGTTGCGCGCTGATTCGCAGGCGATTGCCGGCTCGGCGCACGCTGCCCCCTAGAACATATGCGGCGCCTAACTGCTGACCGATCTCCGGGGCCGTTGCCGGCTTGTCGCGAAAGGCCACCACCGCCGCGCGAGGGAACACCTGCAGAGTTTTGATCTTGGCCAGTTCGGTGATGACGTCTTCCGTCATCCCGTCGCGGAAGTACTCGTCTTCCTTGGCGCCGCTGAGGTTCTCGAAGTAGAGCACCGCTAACGATCTCTCCGCCGCCGGCGCCGCTGTCGTTGCGGCTGCTGTCACCCCGTCCTTCGTTGCCGCTTGCCGCCCCGCCGAATCTCGGTCGCGCTTCAGCCGTCTCAGGTCGGTCTTGATCTCCGATGCGGTCTGGTACCGCAGGTCGCGGTCCTTTTCCAACGCCTTAGTGATGATTTCTTCCAGTTTGGATGGAATGTCGGCATTCAACTGGATCGGCGATTTGGGCGCTCTGTGCAGGATGGCATCAAAGATCGCAGCGGAAGTATTCCCCTCGAAAGCGGACTTGCCGGTGCCCATCTCATACAGCACCACACCAAAGGAGAATAGGTCCGAGCGCGAGTCGAGTTCTTCTCCCAGCGCCTGTTCCGGCGACATGTAGGCGATGGTTCCGAGCGCCATCCCCGGGCTGGTCAATTGTTCGTCGGAAACGGCGGTCACCTCGGCCGAAACGCCTACCGTATCGACGCTCGGGCGTCGCGCCGGCGCCAGCTTGGCGAGACCGAAGTCGAGGACCTTCGCCTGGCCCGATTTCGTCACAAAGATATTGGCAGGCTTGATGTCGCGGTGGGTGATTCCTCGCGAGTGCGCAGCGTCGAGCGCGTCGGCAATTTGAACGGCCAACTCCAGAATCCGATCGGTCTTGAGCGACTTGCCTTCGATCAGGTGCTTCAGCGTCTCCCCTTCCATCCACTCCATGACGATGAAAGGCTGCCCATCCTGTTCACCGATCTCGTGAATCGTGCAAATGTTCGGATGATTCAGTGCTGCGGCAGCGCGGGCTTCCCGCAAAAAGCGATCCAGCGTCGGCCGGTCTTTGGTGGAATCCGGCGGCAGGAACTTCAGGGCAACGTTGCGGTCGAGGACCGTATCACGGGCGCAATAAACAACGCCCATACCACCGCCGCCCAGCTTCTCCAGGATGCGATAGTGGGAGATTGTCTGGCCAATCATGGCGAGGGAACCGCCTCTGACCCGGCATCTTAGGCTGCACCTGCAGGCAAGTCAACGCCACGTATCGAGCCATGCTAAATGTAATCGTAGGCGTGTTATCGCGGGGGTGGGCTAGGCTTGGTTTGAGGGTGCCCGTCCTTGCGCACTCCAACATGGGCAGTATCTTTGCTTCCTTTTCTTCCTCTGCCTCCTTTGCCTCATTCCTATGTCTTTGCCTTCAGTCTCGTGCTTCTCACGCCTCGTTGAGAAGATCGATTTTCATAAGGATTTCCGTCGCACACGCTCATTCTGCAACTCGTATGGCTTGGTCAGTCTGGGACAGCCAGACCGTCAAGCGCGAAATCGTCCCGCTAATGAGCTTCGTGTGCTCCCGGAATGACAATGATATATGCGTCCGGCTGACCGGGTCGGAGCACACGCGGCATATCCGCAGAGGGCGGCGGTGAGCCAATGTCCTTATCGGTCGCGTAGGGCGCGTAGAACATCAGGTGCGGAGGGATGTGAACCATTCGATTGTTCTGAGCGATGTAAAGGTAACCGGAGTTGGACATCATATAGACAATCCCGGGTTTTTGCGGCGCGTGGAATCTTCCGGTTTTGTAACCGTCTTGGATCGCCGCGTTGATTTCCTCCTCACTCTTGCTCTTGGCTCGCAGTTCTTCGGCAAAAAGCCTCGTCACGAGCGTCGAGGCACTTCCCTCGGCGTCGAAGCAAGTGGGTTCCAGGTTGAGCGGCGTCTGGCGATCGACGAAGCAGGAAAATCCGTTTGTACCTTCCCGGACCTTCGCGTAACCGGTCTGCTCCAGGAGATACACAGTGGCTTTGCCTGAAATCTCAGGTGGGGCTGCGCTCTCCGCTAGCTTGATTTTTTCCTCGCGCGGCAAGGAGAAGTCGTAAGCCGGCTTCGGGCCGTTTGTCTGGGCGTGCACGATGGTGCTGCTACCAAGTAGAAGGATCGCTAAAAGCATTCGGCGCATGAATTGCCTCCGGGCGAAACTCCAGTCCCGAACTAGATCCCGCCTGCAAAGTCCCTTCCATATCGCCGTCAAGCTAAGCCCCCAAGATACAAGTCCTTGGGGGAATGCTCGACAGGCGGCGGCGGTGAAGGTGTTCGGTCCCGGGAGGGTTTGTCGCATTCCTGAACACTTCGCCCATCTTGGAATTCTCTCGACCTGGATCGGCTCTCGTTGACGACGGCCGGAAGCGAGCGAAGGAGGTACTGGCGCTGACACCGCGCAGCTATCACTGTGCTTCTGCGTCAAACCAAATAAATGCAGTTCGCCGACTCACCCATGAACTCATCGAAATACCGTTCGAGCCTGACGGCGAAGCACGACGTACGTGGGAAAGGTTCCATATTTTTTCGCCATCGAAGTCTGGCCTACATAATCGCAATGAAATTCTTTGACGCCGTCTGCTGCCGCGAGTGCCGCAAACGCTTGGCTGGCGTAAACCTGGCCGCTTGGCGTGATCGGTTCAATGCGTGCCGCCCGGCTGACATGGGCTCCGATGTAGTTGACGCGCTCGGTTACCGGGTCGGTGCAGGAATACACAGGTCCCGCGTGCAGGCCGATGCGAAGGTTTAGGACAGGTAGCCCCTTCTTTGACCAGTCGGTGCCTCGGACGCGGTCGCGTAGCTCGAGTGCAAACTGCCCGGCATCGCGCACATTCGAGAACGCAAAGTAAAGGCCATCGCCCCAGGTGTTCTTCATCAGCGGCTTGTGCGCCGATTCGGCCGCCAATTTCCCCACCAGTCCAAGAAAGTGTTCCACAAATCGAGGAACCTCTTCGTCAGTGAGCTTGCTGAATCCCTCCACATCCGCAAAAAGTAAGGCTCGGATTTCCGAAGCAAATGCAGGCGCAGCCTCGCTCGCGCCTCTCGAAACGATCCCTGGAGAAGCGGCTGGCTGCCTGATCAAATCTGGGCGTTCGCGAAGGAGCATCTCCCCCAAGTCGATGATCTCCGCGCTAAGATCAAGTTCCCGCCAGCGCTCCACAGTGCCCGCCGTTCCGCCCCGCCCATCGCCCGATTGGCCGTTCCATACAGCCAGAGCCACGAGCTTGGTTTCGAGTTGCTCGGCGCGCACGCTCGCGAGCCCATGCAGCATCAGGTTCGCGTATTCGTACGAGACGCTGCCACGCGTGTCCCTCTGCTTTGAGGACTCCTGGACCTCAGCCGCTTGGGCGATAACCCTCTCGCACCGCCCCACCCAGTCGGCGCCGCCAACGATATCCACGCTGTCCTTCATGAACAGCTCTTTCTCATACGGCAGAACCACGTGATTCTCGCCCTTCATCTCCAGAATGACTTCATGGAAAAGGATGTCCGAGCCGCACGCGGCAGACGCATACCCAAAGCCTGCGTTCAATTTCTTCAGCCGTAGCCGGATCGCATCTTTCACCGCCTGTTCGAGCTGAGGCGGGAACCGTGGTATTTCGCGGTCGGGTCGGTCCACCATATGTCCGGCGAAGACCACGACACTGGGGAAGTGAAAGAGCCGCTCGATGCTATCTTTGTCTCCACGCAGATGTTGCATCAACAAACGAGCATTGTGGCGGGTGGATTGCAGGCTCCCCCAATTCCCGCGTCCCACCTCCATGGCTCGGCCGTACCAATCTTCGGCTTCCGACCATTCTCCTAACAGAAGTGCGGCTTCCCCCAAGGTGGAAAGGAGCCAGTAACGATCGCCTTTCGCTTCTTCGACCGGATTCAGCTTCTGGCGGCACTGCTCCCTGAGCTCGCCGGCAAGGGCCGCTGCTTGCTCCCGTTTTCCCAGTAAGAGCGCAAGCGTAGCTGCGTTAATTCCGCTCCAGTAGCCACCGGTAGCAGAATACGCCCGCGTATAGAATTCGTATGCCAGTTGTAAGTGCCGATTTGCCTCGGAAGCGTCCGCCGCTTCGCCCGCGAGATCTTTGTGGGTGCGGGCCAGCAGGCCCAGCGTTTCCTCATCTCGGTGCCCCTCCTGGTAAAGCCCTACCACCACAAGGTTGGCGGACCCGGCTGCACCGCTGCGTGTTAGGGCCAGCGCGAGAAGCTGACGCAGACGCACATCGTTCGGAAAGTACTTGATGCCTTCAGCGATCACATCGTAGGCCACCAATGGTTCGCCGAGCCCAAGGATTCTCTCGCCAAGTAGCCTGTAGATTTCCGGATTGCCAGACCAAGTCTCCGGACCATGGGCACGCCAGAGTCCCTGGAGCCAAGCGAGATCCGGTTTCGCCGGGTCCCTAAGTAGCTGCAACACATTCGCGAGCTCTCCGTCTAAAGCAATGGCAGTCGCTTCCGATGACGTGCGAGTGCCCACTGGCGCCTGTACCGCGTAGCCCATGGCCAACAAGGCCTTGATTGTCTCCAGAGCGGTCTGACGGTCGAATTCCTTCTCCGATTCTGAAAGCTGCTCGTAAGGGAGCAAGCAGGGATGCTCCTTGCGCACGTCGTTCCGCTGCGATCCATAGCGCCAGCCTGCAGCCATCCGCAGCCTTGCCCAGTTGTCGTGGGCATTTCTGGCAAGCAGCTCACTCAATTCGGAGACTTCTTGGCTGAGAGTGATGCGAGAAGTATCGATGGGCGCCGGCTTATAATCCAAAGTACTGTGCTCCCCAGATGGTCTGCGTTCGCGGCGCTTTAGGCAGACCCGGACAAAGCAGTTAGGCAGTACAGTACTGCTAAAGGGCATTGACTGCAAGGCTTGGTAGCAAACATCGCGCCGGCCGCTTTGCATGAACTGTGCGCTAGAGGCTACAATGGTTTGGTCGGCGATTCGCGATCTACTGCAGTTCTGCCTCGCAGACGGTTCGCGTTATTGAGGGGTCGATTCGGCTCGCAACCCGCGGCCGTCGAAACACGAAATCATGGAAGTCGATAAAATCATAGACAAGGTTATTGCCCGGTTCATCGGGACGAAGCACGAGCGCGACATCAAGCGGATCATACCGCTCGTTGAACAGATCAACGCGCTCGAGCCCGAAATGCAGAAGCTCTCGGATGCCGAGCTCGCCGCAAGAACTCCGGAGCTGAAAGCGCAGGTGGCGGAGCGCCTGGAAGGGCTTGAGCGGGACGACCCCCAATACAAGCAAAGGCTGGCGGAGGCGATCGAACCGGCGCTGGTGCCGGCGTTTGCCCTGGTGCGGGAGATGGGCCGGCGCAAGCTAAACATGCGCCACTTTGACGTCCAGCTCATCGGCGGCGTCGTGCTGCATCAGGGCAAAATCTCAGAGATGAAAACGGGCGAAGGCAAAACGCTCGTAGCCACCTTGCCCGCTTACCTCAATGCGCTGGCCGGGCGCGGCGTGCACATCGTCACCGTCAACGACTATCTGGCGCGACGCGACGCGGAATGGATGGGCCCCCTCTATACCGGCCTGGGATTGACTGTCGGCGTGATCGTGCACGACCTGGACGATGCGCAGCGCCGCGCCGCTTACGCCGCTGACATCACCTACGGCACGAACAACGAATTCGGCTTTGACTATCTCCGCGACAATATGAAATACGATCTGGCCGACTGTGTCCAGCGCGGCCACCAGTTTGCGATCGTGGATGAGGTTGACTCCATCCTGATTGACGAAGCGCGCACGCCGCTGATCATTTCCGGACCAGCCGAGGAGTCCACCGACAAGTACTACCGCATAGACAAAATCATTCCCAAGCTGATCAAGGAAATCGACTACACCCTCGATGAAAAACAGAAGACGGCGACCCTCACGGAAGAAGGGGTCGCCAAATGCGAGCGTCTGCTGAGCCTGGGGAATCTCTATGACCCCGCAAACATGGAGACGATCCACCACATTTATCAGGCCCTTCGGGCCCACACGTTATTCCAGCGCGACGTGGACTATGTGGTGAAGGACGGCGAAGTGGTCATCGTGGATGAGTTCACCGGTCGTCAGATGCCGGGGCGCCGCTGGTCCGACGGACTTCACCAGGCCATTGAGGCCAAGGAAAGCGTCAAAATCGAACGTGAGAACCAGACGCTGGCCACCATCACGTTCCAGAATTATTTCCGCATGTATAAGAAACTCTCCGGCATGACCGGCACGGCGGAAACCGAAGCGGCCGAGTTCAACAAGATCTACAACCTCGACGTGGTGGCAATCCCCACCAACAAGACGCTCATTCGGATCGAGAATTCCGATGTGGTGTACCGCACCGAAGCCGAAAAATTTGAGGCGGTGGTGAACGGCGTCAACCAGGAAGACGGCACAAAGGTCGGTGGCATCCGGCACTACTATGAAACGGGCCAGCCGGTCCTGGTCGGCAGCATCTCCATCGAAAAGTCTGAAAAGATCAGCGAACTCTTGAAGCAGACAGGCATCCCGCACCAAGTGCTCAATGCCAAGCAGCACGAGCGCGAAGCGAAGATCGTGGCCCAGGCAGGCCGGAAGGGCGCCGTCACCGTCTCGACAAATATGGCGGGCCGCGGCACGGACATCCTCCTCGGCGGCAATCCGGAAGCGATGACGCGCGACTACTCCCTAAAAAACAAGCTGGCCATGCCTTACGCGCCTGTAGGCTCAGTGATCGGCTCTGACGGCGCAGCCAATGGAGGGAAGGAAGGTGCGCCGGCAGGCGATGGTGCAACCCCTCCGGCCGCCGCGGCGGCCATGGTTTTGTTCCAGCAAGAAGGCAAGGTTTATCAGGTTCCGCTCGACCAGTGGAAGCCGCTTTACGACCAGTTTGCCGAGCAGTGTCGCGCTGAGCACGACGAAGTGGTGGCCATGGGGGGGCTGCACATTCTGGGCACGGAACGGCACGAAGCGCGGCGCATCGATAATCAGCTCCGTGGCCGCGCCGGCCGCCAAGGCGATCCGGGCTCCTCCCGTTTTTTTCTCTCGCTTGAGGACGACCTTCTGAGGATTTTCGGCGGCGAGCGCGTGAAGGCCTTGATGTATCGCTTGGGCATGACCGAGGGCGTTCCCATCGAGTCTCGGCTGATCAGCAAACGCATCGAAAACGCCCAGAAGGCGCGGGAGGCGCAAAACTTCGAGGCTCGCAAGCACCTGCTTGAGTACGACGACGTCATGAACAAGCAGCGGGAGACGATCTATTCCATCCGCCGGAGCATCCTGGAAGGCAAAGACCAAAAGGAATACGTTCTCACCATCGCCGAGGATATCGCGGTCGAGCTCGTCGATACCTATTGCCCTCGCGACCAGCATCCTCAACAGTGGAACACAACCCAGTTCGCCAACGAGATCCTCAACCAGTTTGGCTTCGATATCAAGGCCGCCGGTATTGACCCCTTGCAATCGAATCACGATCAGATTGCCGATGCCCTGGTCGAACAAACCAAGGCGCGCTATGAGGAAAAAGAAAAACTTTTCGGCGCGCAGATGCTGCGCTGGCTCGAGCGGCACATCATTCTGGATATCGTCGATGGCCAGTGGAAGGACCACCTTCTAACACTCGACCACCTGAAGGAAGGCATCGGGCTTCGCGGCTACGGGCAGAAGGACCCGCTGGTGGAGTTCAAGAAGGAAGCTTTCACGCTGTTCGAGGACATGATGGCGCGGCTCGATACCGAGGCCGTGCGCTTCCTCTTCCTCATGCAGCCCGCGCGCCCCGAGGAAGAGGCCAAGCAAATCGAGCGGCGACAGCGTCGCCAGCAACAGGAATTGCAATACCAGACCGGCCCCGCGCAGGCAGAAGCGGCCAAGCCGGTCCGCTCCGGCGCCAAGATCGGCCGTAACGATCCGTGTCCCTGTGGTTCCGGGAAGAAGTACAAGAAGTGCCACGGCGCCACCGTCTGAAGTCTCCTGCCGCTTTTCGCTGGAGTCGCTTCCACCACGCCGCGAGTAGAAACTCTTCGCTTCTCAATTCATACGTTGGTTCGTACATTTTCCCGCAGCGCTAATCCAGCCATCCAAGACATAGACCCCGAATAAGTGCGACCCGGCGTCGCCGCGAAAAATCGTCAACTGCCCAGTTGACTTAATCGCGCGGGCTCACATCTAAGCCAAGGTGAATGGAAGAGTCTAAGAGAGAACGATCAGCCCGGGTCACGTTTTCTCAAGATATCAAAATCCCAAGGAGGCTCGATCGATGCGGAAGATGGCAAATGTATTATTCATGCTTGGCTTGCTGACTGCCCTAGGGACGCCGGCAATGGCACAAGGTCTGGCGCCCAAGGCCGAGGTTTTTGGCGGGTACTCTTACGTGAGGCAAAATGTCGCCGGAAGCGGCTTCAACTTCAATGGCGGCAGCGGTTCGTTGGCGGTCAACCCGACGAACTGGCTCGGAATCGTGGGTGACGTTGGCGCCTACCACCTAAACGATAGCGGCGTCGGCGTCACACTCATCACCTACATGGCTGGCCCGCGTATCTCTTTCCGAACCGGCGGCCGAATGACGCCCTTCGCACAAGCCCTTTTCGGAGGAGCGCATGCGAACGCGAGTTTATCGGGGTTGTCTGGGTCGGATAACGCGTTTGCCACCGCCCTGGGCGGCGGACTTGACTACAACGTGGGAGCGCACATTGCTATCCGCCTGATTCAAGCCGAGTACCTCCTCACGAAGTTCAACGATGGGCTGAACGACCGACAGAACAACGCCCGCATCTCGGCGGGAATCGTCTTCCGGTTCGGCGGTAGGTAACCGTCGTCGAAAACCCGCGAGGAAACAAAGAGGGCCGGCCCAAAGGGTCGGCCTTTTTTTTGCTCCGGTCCGTCAATGCTCACCACCAGAGGCGCCGCGCGTCTGAACCTTTGCGGTGGTCCTTGCGTATCTACAAACGCCACCAACTTAGGCGAGGAGGTATTAGATGAAGCGGGCACGAGTGCACACATTTCCGGCGTTGTTTATCCTGGCTTTCCTGGCGGCCGTGGCGGCGGGTCCAGCCCGTGGTGCCGGGGTCGAAGGGCATTTCGACCGCACTCTGAAGGTAGCAGGCCCGGTGGACCTGGAGGTGGAAACAGGTTCAGGCAGTATCAGCGTGCGGGCCGGCGGTTCCGGCAGCGTGGAAGTCCATGGCACAATTCGCGGCAACGGCTGGCTCAGTAACAGTGATATCGAGACGCACGTGCACGCCCTGGAATCGAATCCGCCAATCGAGCAAGACGGCAATCGGATCCGGGTCGGCCACATTGAAAACCACGACCTCACCCGCAACATCTCTATCAGCTACGAGCTGGTAGTCCCCGCGGAAACGCGGCTGCGGTCCGAAACGGGCTCCGGCAGCCAGACCCTCGAGGGAATTGCCGGGCCGGCGGAGGTCAGCAGCGGTTCGGGCAGCCTGCGAATCTCGCGCATCGGCGCCGAGGTGCACGCGCGAACTGGCTCCGGTAATATTGAACTCGATTCGGTGCGTGGCAACGTCAAGGCGAGCTCCGGGAGCGGCGGCATCCATGGCACGGGAATTGCCGGCGGCCTCATCGCTTCCACCGGCAGCGGAGACGTCAAGCTCGAACAGACAGCGGCGGGAGATGTAGAAGTGCAAACCGGTTCCGGCACTGTTGAACTCAGCGGGGTAAAGGGTTCGGTGCGCGTCAGCACGGGAAGCGGGACCATTCGCGCTCAGGGTGAGCCTGCCGGTCCTTGGCGCCTGCACACTGCCTCCGGAAGGGTGGCGGTGCATTTGCCGGAGCAAGCGGCTTTCGACCTCGACGCACACACGAGTTCCGGCCGCATCGAGAGCGCCCTGCCGATTACCGTACAGGGCTCGATTAGCCCTCGAGAGCTGCACGGAAAAGTCCGCGGCGGTGGATCGCTGGTTGAGGTGAGTACCAGTTCCGGTAGCATCCATATCGAATAGGCCAGACAAGACGCCACGGAGCAGTCCTTCCGGCAACGCCCCGTTGCCCAAAGCGGGAGATTTCTACTCACTCCAGGTGCGGCGGCACACTCGCGCGAATCTATCCCCATCGCTAAGCCCCTCCCTTGCATCGCCCGGTAAACCCGCAGTTGTGGTCAAGCGTTTGCAATGCTTAGCGTTCAGATATGAGCCCCCGGGGGCAATACAGATGGAACAGGCAGAGCTGCGGTCCTGTCGTGTAAACGGTTGCGGCCAAGGCGTCTTGCCCGCTCTTGCTGGCGAATACCTTTGCCTCGACCATTTCCTCAACCAAACTTCGGCCGCTGCAAAACAGACTCTGCAGATGTGCCAGCAGGCGCACCCGCTCGATCCCAGGCACCTCGAATGGCTGTTGTCCGAAGCGCACCTGGTTGTGAAGGCGTTGACGGACGAGCGACGGGTGCATAACGAAGCGCAGCGCGGACGAGTCCTGGAACTCCTGCTTTGCTTGGCCAATCTGCATGAATACGTTGCCCACCATGCCGTGCGACTTCAATCGCAGTGAACGGATGTCCCGTTTGGCAGGCTATGTATTGCCGAGCCATTCGGGACCGTGTGCGAAAGCGTCAACAGTTCCTCGCCACTCGACCTTGATTCTTCGTCTCTCGGGTCTCAATCTGAGCCCACGGCTTAGGTTGCGCTGAGGAAACATGTCCGAAGAACGTCAGAAGAACGATGCTTACAGGCTGGCGCAGCCGCGCATCCCCGGAGTGCCCGATGCGCCGCCTCGCAAGAGCACGACGGCTTCTGGGCCGCCGCCACCGACCCCTTCACAATCCCCAAATCTGCCGCCCATCGGCGTTCGCGTGGCGCTGGCTTCGGGCCTCGTCCTAGCAATCGCCTTGCTCGGCTCGATAGTCGCGCGGAGGCATGCGGAAGTTACCGTGGTCGGCGCGGTGGGTACCCCAGGATCTTCTTCGTCCGCGGCTGGGCCCGCCGCCACTCCTGCGGAGGCCGCCTCCATACCCGTTGCGCCGGGCGACGTGGCCACCACGGAGGAGCTTGCCAAGCCTTGGGCGGCGAAGCGGTTCACCTTCCACGACCTGTTGGCCGAGAGGTTGGTTCCCGCAATGGTTGTGCACCTTCCGGCCGGAGGCTACTGGGCTTTCTCACTGGAAGAACCATATGGGAAGTGCGGGTTGGATTACGTTACGGATAAACGCAGGCTCAAGGAAGACTACGGATATTCGGGGGCCGCGCATCCCATGGTCGTTTCCCCTTGCAGCCGTTCAGTCTACGATCTGGCCCAGTACGGTTCAGCCCCGAGCGGACTCGTTCGCGGTGAAGTAGTGCGCGGGAAGGCCGTCCGGCCGCCACTCGCAATCGAAATCCATGTGGAAGGCCACCGGGTCATCGCGGTTCGGATGGAGTGAGCTGCCTTCAATATCACCTGAAGTCATCCAGCCGCGACTCTCAATGTTGTTCGGCGCACCGGCGCACTTCCGCGTCCATCTTCCCGGCCAGAATCATGGCCGACATCTTCTGGTCCGCCATCCATGACCACAGCGGGTTCTGGAACGAAGCCGGTTTGTTGTTTTCGATACAGAAGTGTGAAAACCAAGCCAGCGCGTAAGGCACAACCAGGGCGGCCAGCACGAGTAAGGGTCTGGCAAGGATCACGGCTCCGAGCAGCAGGCCCCAGCCCGCCAGCGTTCCGGCAAGATGCATCGCTCGCGTTGCCGGGCGGCTATGCGCCACAACGTAGCGCGGCCAGAATTCAGCGAAAGTGTTGGGGGGTGCCTCCATGGGGGCATTGTATCCCAAGCTGGGTTTCCCTGACACGGCATTGCCGCAATCTTCTTGAACGACGACGGCTCGCAAAACCCACCTTGATAAAGGGTTCAGCTACACAAAATTCCCGCCAAACAAGGTAAACTAACAGATAGCCTGGAGCATTCATGCTGCGCGTTGGATTGATCGGCTGGAGAGGTATGGTCGGCAGCGTTCTCCTCGAGAGAATGCGGGAGGAGAATGACTTCGCTCGTCTGGAACCTATTTTCTTCTCCACGTCAAACAAGGGCGGTGGCGCGCCCAAGGAGGCGGGCGATGGTGCCGTCCTCCGGGACGCCAAGAATCTGCATCAGCTCGCCGGTTGCGACGTCCTGATCAGTTGCCAAGGAGGTGACTACACATCCGAGGTCTACGGTCCTCTGCGAGCCGCTGGTTGGCAGGGATACTGGATTGACGCCGCTTCCACGCTGCGCATGCGTGACGATGCCGTCATCATCCTCGATCCGGTGAACGCCGAGAAGATTCAGGAAGGCCTGGCCGCGGGCCTCCGCACTTTCGTGGGTGGCAACTGCACGGTCAGTCTGATGCTCATGGCTGTGAGCGGGCTCTTCAAGGCCGGAGTCGTTGAGTGGATGACCTCGATGACCTACCAGGCAGCGTCGGGTGCCGGCGCCGCCAAGGTTTTGGAACTCGTCAAGCAAATGGAGTGCCTCACGGATCCCACCCGTGCCGCTCCATCCGACAACGCTTTGGAGGTCGATCGCATGGTCATCCAGGCACAGCGAGCCTCCCGCCTTCCAACACGAGAATTCGCCGTGCCCCTGGCGGGCAGTCTTATCCCTTGGATCGATACGGCCATGCCCGACGGTCAGACCCGTGAAGAATGGAAGGGTATGGCTGAAGCTAACAAGATCTTGGGTCTCGATCCGCCGGTGCCCGTTGACGGCATCTGTGTCCGCGTAGGCTCGTTGCGATGCCACAGTCAGGCACTCTGCATCAAGTTGACGAAAAACATTCCGCTCCCGGACGTCGAGGAGATCCTGATCAACGCTCACCCTTGGGTGCGTTTGATCCCCAACGACAAGGCGTCCACCCTACGTTGCCTTACGCCCACGTCAGTGTCGGGCACTCTGAACGTCCCTGTAGGCCGCCTTCACAAGCTCAAGCTCGGTCCGGAGTTTCTTGGCGCATTCACCGTTGGCGACCAGCTGCTGTGGGGTGCCGCTGAACCTCTGCGCCGCATGCTGGGGATTCTCCGGGAACACCTTGGTTTATAGAGTGTGTTTGGCGTCAACACGCTGAACTCCCGGCTAAGGTTGCATCTCGGGTGAACCGTTTGCGGTTTCGAAAGATCGACCACTTAGGTAGAATTAGGAAGACTGGAGGGTTCGACTTCCCCGCCTTCCCGATCGCTCTTCGAAGGTGGCCGCTTTGGAGGAACCCATGAAATCGCCAAGAAAAGGGCCGTCAAACCGGACGCGCTCGGCGAGAGCGTCTCTTCGTTTGGGCCTCCTCCTGTTGGCCACATCGTGTGCCGTGGCATTTCCCCCCCCGGCCTGCGGCCAGCAAGGCCAGAAGGACAAAGCCGCTAAGGCGGCGAAGCGGTTTGCCGGCGTTTGGAAGGCAACATTCGAAGACAAGCACTACGACGTGCTCGATCTCGCGGCCGACGGTGCCAAGGTCTCGGGCACACTGAGCCCCGGGCAGGTCATGCTGGATGATCAGAATGGCGAAGTGAATGCCGTCACCGAGGAGCCGACTCCCGAGGGGGGGCAACCCATCATCGACCCCGAGATCGACGGTGAGAAGTTGACCTTCAAATGGCATGAAGCGGCCGAGGAGTCGGAAACGGTGCAATACATCATGGAACTCACCGGCGAAGACGAAGCCGAGCTTCGCTTCTTGAAGCCTCCCACCATGTCAGAAGGCGAAGCCCTGCCGGCACCGGTCAAGCTAAAGAGAGAAAAGGAATCGGACAAGCCGGCAGAAAAGCCCGCGGCTGACCCTAAGGAATCTCGTTAGGCGAGTAGTAGCTCAACTTCCCCGTTCACGACGGACCCGCACGGTAGGCGCGAGGACCGGGCTCCCGCCGTAAACCCTCACGTCAGGCCCGGCAAAAGTCGCCGGGCCGTTACGTGAGCTCCACGAATCCGTTTCCTCCAAACCGCGGCGGTATTCGCCAGTCTACTGACTCGCGGCAGGCTTCGTTTCCGTTTTCTTCTTCGTCCCGGCGCCGGCCTTGGCCGGAGCCGCTTTGGGCTTCCAGAAATCCGGGTCGGCCTTGATCCAATCTTCCGAAACGTAGCTCATCTTTGGGCTCAAGGCGAACAGCCTGTCCTCTTCTCCTATCACCCCACTGCTCTCGATTTCGCGGAGTTTCTTCAGTCCTCCTTCACCAAGCGCATCTTCGAACTTCTTGCCATAGATCTCGGCGAACGTGTCATAGATCGCCATCGATTTCCTGGGACTGAAGAAAATCAGGGTGCCGTCGTTAGCTCCGGAGACAATTTCGTAAGCCGCCCAATGGTCGCCGGTATTCACTTTGTCGCTCGCAGTCTTGATGAGTTTAATAAGCTCCTCATACTCCTTCGCGTGGCCGGGCCGCACGCGAACGATGGCCACATCGAAGTAGCGCATTTGCGCGACGTTGACGTGCGAGCCGTAGCTCAAGTCCTCCCGGAGCATACCGATGAGCCTGTCACCCCCTGTCAGCAACTCTCCATCCTCTTGCGCCAGGCGGTCAAATTCTGTTCGCAGCACATCGTTTTTCTCCACTGCTTGGTTGTCCTTCTCCATAGCAGCGAAGGAGTCGTAGGGCGTCAGAAACCACGCTTCGCTCTTCCCCGTGACTGAGGTCATGGCAATGTAATGCACGGACCATTTGGCTCGGCCAAACGCCCGTGGCCAGCCCGCTTCCACTTTTTCATGCGCGCTGCCTTCTTTGCCGGGCTTGACGTACTCGCGCGTAATCGACAGCACCTTGGGCGGACCCATCGGCGCCGCTTCCTGCGCGCACAACACCGGTGCGCCTGCAAAGACTGCGCTCGCCGCCAAAAGCATACAGAAAGGCTTTTTCATCTTTTCTCTCCTGTGAGGCGATGCCCGTGGGATTCTTCGTTGCAAAATCCGCGGAAAAAAAGCTTGGGGTCGCACTTCCTTCGGTTTCTGCTGGGAAGCTCCCCGAAGCAGCGTGGAGTTTACTACAGGCGCGGCGAAAATCAATGGCTCGCTGGAAAAGGGAAGAAGCGGCTCTCGGCGCAGCTCCGGCGAGGCAACAAGGTCGCGCCGAATCGCGTGGTTACAGACTGAATACGCAGCGCCTGCGGGTTGTGGCGACTTTCTGCTATTCTCCCTTCCGTGCGACGCTCGTTCGTCCTGGCGCTATTCTTCTTTGTTGCTGGCGCATCGGCTCCGCTCGCGAAGCAGGGGAGCCAGCAGCCGCCTGCGCAACAACCATCGCAACAGCCGCCTTCCGAGCCATCCCAGCCCGCGACACCCGGCGCGCCGCCCGCGACGCAGGCCGCACCGCCGCAACCTCCCCCGCCGCAGCATGTCCTCAGCGCCATCGTGATCAATCCAGCCCATGGCGGCACAGATTCGGGCGCTCGCGGCCCTGGCGGCGTCGAGAAGGATTTGGTCTTGCTGATGGCTAAAGCCGCGCGCAGCGAACTCGAACGGCAGGGATTCCACGTAGTCATCACCCGGGATGCCGACCAGAACCCTTCCTTCGATGATCGCGCGGCCATCGCCAATGCCCAGCGCGACGCCGTCTATATCAGCTTCCATGTTTCCTCCACCGGTCCGGTGGGTACCGCGCGCGCTTATTCTTATCGTTTCTCTTCGACGATGGACGCCTCTGCCGCATCCACGCCCGCCGGCGTGATTCCGTGGAACCAGGCCCAAAAACCCTATCTGGGACTCAGCCGCCGGTTCGCCGACCTCCTGCAGGTGCAGCTGGCGCAGAAGTTTCGCGGCTCGCCGGAACTCTCGACAAGCATACCGGTGCGGGGTCTGCGCTCGGTGGCGGCTCCCGCCGTGGCAGTCGAAATCTCGAGCGTCGCCGCAGCCGACCCTAACAAGCTCGACGCCCTCATCGCGCCGCTCTCCGCTGCGGTGGCGCGGGCCGTTACGGATTTCAAGCCGATTTACGAAGCAGGAGCGAAATAGTGTCGCGCCGGCTGAAAATCCTCCTCATTAGCCTACTGGTGCTCCTCGCCACAGGGCTGATTTACCTTCGGAGTTTGCACCGACGCGTGCTGCGACTGGCGCAGAGTCAAGCTTCCGAGGAGCAGGCGCGCCGCGAAGTGGTGGCGCCGCCCATCTCGACTCCCACCGACGTTAGGGTGAAGGCGAAAATCTTCTGGGCATCGTCGGACTCTCCCGATCAGCTTCAGCCGTTCGAAATCGAGCTGCCTCTTTCCGCCGATCCGGTACAGCGCTCTAAGCAACTCCTGCGCGCTCTCATCACCAACCCTCCCAGCCCCGCCCAACGTACGTTGCCCGCCGCCGCGGATCTGCTCGATTTCTATTTACTGCCCGACGGGACGGCCATCGCCGATTTTTCCGATACACTCGCGGCAAACACCCCTTCAGGAATCTTGAGCGAACAACTCGCGGTGGATTCGATTGCGCGCACGCTCGAAAACAACGTTACCGGTCTGCGGAGATTGAAAATCCTGATCCACGGCCAGGAGGCCGATACTTTGGCCGGCCATCTGGATCTGACCGGTTTTTTCGACCTGAACCCGGTTGCTTCGGCGCCCACAGCGGCGGGATCTTCCGAATCCCCCGCTCCCGCACCACAGCCGCCGAGCGGGTTGACAGCCCCGACCCCACCCGGCAAACTGAAGCCCTAGAGGTCATGCCGAACTCAGCTCCAGCGCCACCCAATCAGGAGGGTCTAGTGCTCCGAAGCGATAGACGCGCAGCCGACGAATTGCGGCCGGTCAAGCTAACCCCGGATTTCATTCCCACTGCCGAAGGCAGCGTGCTCATCGAAACCGGGCAGACTCGCGTGATCGCTACCGCCACTGTCGAAGACGGTGTGCCCTCATTTCTGAAGGGCTCCGGTAAGGGTTGGGTGACGTCCGAGTACGGCATGCTGCCTCGTTCCACAGAGTCGCGCACCCAGCGCGAATCAAGCCGCGGTCGCCTTTCTGGTCGCACGCACGAGATCCAGCGCTTGATCGGCCGTTCCCTGCGCGCCGTGACCAACCTCCAAGGTCTGGGCGAGCGCACCTTGTGGGTTGATTGCGACGTCATCCAGGCTGACGGTGGCACGCGCACCGCTTCGATTACCGGCGCATTCGTCGCCATGGCCCTCGCGCTCGAACGCCTGGTGGCCGCTGGAATCCTGCGCTCCGTTCCCCTCCACGACTCGGTGGCGGCAACGAGCGTTGGCATCGTGAACGACGAACTCCTGCTCGACCTTGCCTACGACGAGGATTCGCGCGCTCAGGTGGACATGAATGTGGTGATGACCGGCACCGGCCGCTTCGTCGAGATTCAGGCGACGGCGGAGGGCCGGCCATATACGGGTGAAGAATTGCACCGCATGCTCGCCATCGCTGCGGTCGGCATTCGCCATCTGCACGATGTTCAAAGCACCCTGCTGCACATGAACTTCAGTGCCCGCGCCCGCTAAGCTGCTGCTGGCCTCTTCCAACCCGGGTAAGCTGCGCGAATATCGTATCCTCGCCGCCGGGAATCCTGTGGAGCTCGAGTGGATGCCGCAAGTTGCCGGCCGTCCCGCATATGAAGAATCCGCGCCCACGTTCGCAGAAAACGCCGCGGGCAAGGCGCTCCACTACAGCCGCTTCGGCGAAGGTGCTGTGATTGCCGACGATTCGGGCCTGGTCGTCCCCGCGCTGGGCGGCGCTCCCGGCGTGCACTCGGCGCGCTACGCCGCTCCCGGCGCCACGGATGCAGACCGCGTAGCCAAGTTGCTCCGCGAAATGCGCGGAAAGAAGGGCGAAGAACGGCGCGCCCGCTTCGTTTGCGTGCTCGCACTAGCGGACCGAGGACGCGCGATCGCCGTCTTCTCGGACGCCGTCGAGGGTGTGCTGGCGGAGGAGCCCCGGGGAACGAATGGCTTCGGCTACGACCCGATTTTCCTTTTCGAAAAGCTGGGCCGGACCTGTGCGGAAATCACGCGCGAAGAGAAAAATGAATCTAGCCACCGCGGCCGAGCCTTCCGCAAGCTCCTTGCCTTCCTGGCAGCACCCAATCAGGCTTCATAACTGCCCCTCGGCGTGGTTGATAGCCGCGCCTTTATGCCGCGTCGAATCGTGTTTCCAATCGATTGCCAGATGCATCCAAGGAGAGTATAAGAGATCACTCCGATTCGAGGGTTACCCATGTCCGCGCCACTGTCGTCGCTGGACCTTCGCCACGTGCTGCTGAACCGGTTGCGAGAAGCGCGTGCCGTCACGGACTCGATCTTCCCGCTCGTAAGGCCCGAAGCCCTCTATGACCGCCCCATTCCGGAGCGGCATCGCATCGTTTTCTACCTGGGCCATTTGGAGACATTCGATTGGAATCTTCTCGGGCGCGGCCATTTCCGCCTTGATTCGTTTCATCCCGAATTCGACAAGCTGTTTGCTTTCGGCATCGACCCGGTTGCCGGCGACTTGCCCACCGATCGGCCCGCAGACTGGCCGGGCGTCGCTGAAATCGAGCGGTACAACGAACGTGTCCGGCAGGAACTCGACCGCCGTCTCGACGAATCTTTTTCTTCTCGGCCTCTCGCCGCGGACGATGTTCTTCTGAACGTGGCCATCGAGCATCGGCTGATGCACGCTGAAACGCTCGCCTACTTGCTCCACCGCTTGCCACTCGAGCGGAAATTTCCGCACGAGACCTTACGCGACGCGACGCCCCCCATTGTTCCCAGAACAGTAACAATCCCGGAAGGGTTTGCGACGCTGGGACAGCCTCGCAATGGCGCGCGATCGTTCGGCTGGGATAACGAGTTCGAGGCCCATCGCCTCTACGTCCCCGGTTTTTCCATCGACGCCTATCCCGTGACGAACGGCCAGTTCCTCGCCTTCCTTCGCGCCGGGGGCTACGACGAGCGATCGCTTTGGAATGACGAAGACTGGGAGTGGAAGAATACGCGTGGCGTATCACACCCGAATTTCTGGGTGCTACCCACAGGTCCTTCGGACGGAAAGCACGCTCACGGCTGGCAATATCGGGGCATGTTTGCCCAGATTCCACTGCCCCTCGCCTGGCCAGTGTGCGTCAGCCACGCGGAAGCTTCCGCGTACGCACGTTGGGCCGGAAAGAAGCTTCCGACGGAGGCGCAGTGGCATCGCGCCGCTTATGGAACACCCTGGGGGGACGAGCGTTTGTACCCCTGGGGCGACGAGCCGCCCACCACAAGCCGCGGAAATTTCGACTTGATTCGCTGGGACCCAACCGCCGTCAACGCACATCCGGAGGGGGTAAGCGCTTTCGGCGCGGCAGACATGATGGGCAATGGCTGGGAATGGACCTCCACGCCGTTCGCTCCCTTCCCCGGATTCGAGCCATTCCCCTCCTATCCGGGTTACTCCGCCGATTTCTTCGATGGCCGCCACTTTGTCGCCAAGGGCGGTTCGTGGCGCACCGCCGACTGTTTGCTTCGTCGGCCGTTCCGAAATTGGTTCCAGCCGCGTTATCCGTACGTGCATGCGACTTTTCGATGCGTCGAGGATTAACCCATGGAAACAACGCCGTGAGGGCAACTGAAAATATCTCTGGCCGCCCGATCGCCGATTTCGTGGCCGACGTCCGCGCCGGATTGACAAAGCGGGATCAGAAGGAGTTGCCGTCGAAGTATCTCTACGACGAAGTGGGGTCGGCGCTCTTCGAAGTCATTTGCCTGCTGCCCGAATACGGCCTCAGCCGCGCCGGTCAGCGGCTCCTCCAGCGGCACTCCGCTGAGATCGTTCGCCGCCTGCCCTTGCCGGTGGTCGTCGCGGAACTCGGGAGCGGCAATGGCAAGGGCACGCGGTGGATCCTCGAAACCCTTTCGCGCAGCCAGCCGGTAAACTATTTCCCGATCGATATTTCACGGACGGCACTCAACCGCTGCCGCCAGGAGCTCGGTCACATCGAGTCGGTCAGCCTCGTGGGTTTCGAACGAGCGTATCTCGACGGGCTCCTCGAAGCCGCGGCGCGTCGCCAAGTCGGAGAACGCCTGCTGGTGCTGTTCCTCGGCAGCACCCTCGGGAATTTCGACCGCCCCGCGGGCGAAGAATTTCTCCGCGACGTTCGGAATATCCTTCTCCCGGGCGACGTCCTGCTTCTCGGAACCGATCTCGAAAAGCCCATCCCCCAACTCCTCCTCGCCTACGATGATCCCACCGGCGTCACGGCCGCCTTTAATTTAAATCTCCTCGCCCGCATTAATCGTGAACTCGATGCGGAACTTGACTTGAAGCGGTTTCAACATGTGGTTCGCTACGATGAGCGTGAGCGGCGCATCGAAATGTTTCTGCGCTCCACTACGTCCCAAACCGTCAGGATTCCCAAAGCCGATTTGACCGTCTCCTTGGCTGAAGGCGAAACCATTTGGACCGAAAGTTCGCACAAGTACAATTGCGCCGAGGTGGCCAGGATGGGCGAGCGGACCGGCTATCGGTGCGAAGCCCAGTGGGTCGACCACGAGTGGCCGTTCGCCGAAAATCTTTTCACCGCTGTCTGACCGTCCCGCAAGGAAACAAAGAGCTGAAATGGTCCCTCGCACGTCCCGGGCGCCGAGCGCTGTGTTATAGTCGGCGCCTTCAAGGCCATGCCGGCGAAAAAGGCCAAACCCAGAAGAGCTAGAAGTGGGAAAAAGGCGGCCCGCACAATTGCCAGCGGCCGAAAATCGCGCCCGTCAGCCCTGCGCGGCACTGACCCGCGGCGAGTCCGCGCCATCCTCGACAAGCTGGATCAGGCCTATCCGGCCGCCAATTGCGCCCTCACGCACGAAAACCCGTTTCAGTTGCTTGTCTCCACCATCCTTTCGGCGCAGTGCACCGATGAGCGCGTCAACCAAGTTACCCCAGCCCTTTTTCGCAAATATGCCAAGCCCGAGGCCCTTGCCTACGCCAGTCCCCGAGAGCTCGAGCAGGAGATCCGTCCGACCGGCTTTTTTCGCAACAAGACGAAATCCATCATGGGCGCCAGCAAGAAAATCATTGAAGAGTTTGGGGGCACGGTGCCCCGGACCATGGAAGAGATCCTGACGTTGCCGGGCGTGGCGCGCAAGACGGCCAACGTCGTCCTCGGAACTGCCTACGGGATTCCCTCCGGCATCGTCGTCGATACTCACGTGCAGCGGCTTTCCGGGCGCCTCGATCTCACCAAGAATACGGACCCCCGAAAAATCGAGCAGGATCTTCTCGCCGTGATCCCCAAAGACAAATGGATTCTTTTTTCCCACCAATTGATCTGGCACGGGCGTCGAGTTTGCCAGGCGCGCAAACCGCGCTGTTTGGACTGCACGCTCGAGCCCCTCTGCTACTCTAAAGACAAGATCATCTAGCGCTTTGCTGCCGGTTGCTTTCTGCGCAACTCGCTTCCTCCATCCTGCACGCCGTAGCAGCCGTGGGGGTATCCTCGAAGGTTCCTTAACGCGGACGGCAGTATCCGGGGGAAATCGGCGAATGAATTTGCGCACGGGGAAAGAGGCGGCGGCGCGCGTCCAAGGCATGCTCAACCCGAAATATCAAGTCCACGCCCACTCCGTGGATCTGACCGCGAAGACTCTCTACGCCGTGGATCCCACCGGCAGGGTTGACTTCGGCGGAAGCGAATACCAACCCATGAACCGCGTTCCCCTCCAAGGTCGGCGGCAAAACCCCGAGGACCGCTATCCGTGGTGGACCGTGGCCCGCGGAATTTACATTGTCGAATTCAATGAGACCCTCGAGCTGCCCGAAGAGGAAATCGCCACCCTCGAGCCCGAGCCTCGCTTGCTGCGGACCGGGGCTACCCATCCCTCGGTCTTTCTCCGCGGCAATATCAGCCCTTTGGAAATTCTTCTCGAGGTTCACGCCGTCCGTTTGGAAATCAAGCAGAACGCCCGGATTTCCTGCTTGCGGCTCTTCCGGCTGACCGAATCAGCGTCGCGTAAGGCGCCCTCCAAGCGTACCCCCGCGAAAACAAAGAAGTCGCGCTAGGCTATCGCCTTTATCGGAAACTGGGACGGAGCCACTTCCTTCTCGAAATTCAGTATTCATCCGATTGACATAATTAAGTTACAGATATAACATCACATAGAAATGGTCGTATCCACAAGTAAGGGCGAGGTTCCCTGGCTGCTTCTGACGTTTACTTTACCCACGAGGCGTGCCAGCCAAAGGGTAGAGGTCTGGAGAAAGCTGCGACGCTACGGCGCGGTGCCGCTCGGAAACTCCGGTTACCTGCTCCCGAATGATGCCACGAATCAAGAACGATTCGAGTGGCTCGCCACAGCGATTCGGAAATATGGAGGAGATGCTTCTGTTGTTCAAGTTCAATCGATCGACAACTTGTCGACTCCTCAACTGGTGGGGCGATTCGCTGAGGCGAGAGCCCGGGAGTACCAGGAATTGATTCGCGAACTACGGAAACTCTCTTCTGTCTCGCCCCACAAGCGTGCGCCCGGCCGCGCGAGTCGTCTCAGGGCGCGTTTCCGGGAGATTGTGGAGATCGATTTCTTCAATAGCCCTCTCCAAAGGCGTGTCGAGGAATTGCTGGCGCGCGCTGATGCAGCTCCGACACCTACAAAGAAAGCAGCCAGGATCAATCCACGGGAATATCTCGGCAAGGTGTGGATCACACGGCCACGGCCTGGGATCGACCGCTCAGCCTCGGCCTGGCTGATTCGGCGATTCATTGATAAGAGGGCGCGTTTTACCTTCGGGCCGGAAGAACATGTCCCACGCGAGGCAGTGGCCTTCGACATGTTTCAGGGCGGCTTCGGCCACCGTGGCGAGGACTGCACGTTCGAGACGCTGGAAAAGGTGTTTCGGATCCGCGATCGGAGAGTCGGAGTGATTGGACAAATCATTCACGATGCAGATCTCCTTGATGAAAAGTTCGGTCGCAAAGAGGGTTTGGGGATAGACGAAGTGCTGAAAGGCTGGGCGAAACAGGGAGTTCCGGACAATAAGCTTCTCGAACGCGGGATTCAGCTTATCGAAGCGCTGTATCACTCAGCTTCCGGGAAGTAGTTTGTTCGTGGTGTGCCTAGGTGGCTTGAGTTCTGTTTCGCCGACTGGCAGGTGGCTCTTTTCCGTTCCGCTGAGGGAGAAAACACTATGCTGACTTCGCTGTGGCGAGAAATTCGTGTTGGACTACGCACACTGGCAAAGAATCTGGGGTTCACGACCATTTCGATACTGACGCTCGCGCTCGGCATTGGCGCCAACAGCGCCCTCTTTTCTGTCGTGGACGCAGTTCTGTTACAGCAATTACCGTTTCACGACCCCCAACAGTTGGTCTGGGTCTGGTGCACTCGGGTTGACCGCGACAAGGCCCCACTTTCCATCGCCGATTTTGAGGACTATCGCCGCGAGAACCATTCTCTGTCAGAGATGGCGGCTTTCTCCAACTGGGGAGCAAACCTGACCGACCGTGGTGAACCGGAGCGGCTGCAGGGCTTGCGCATCTCCGGAAACGCGTTTTCGCTGCTAGGTGCGGATGCGGTCGCGGGCCGAGCGTTGTTGCCCAAAGATGACACGCCGGGAAACGACCATGTTGTTGTGTTGAGCTACGGTCTCTGGCAACGCCGCTTCGGCGGGGATCGGAGTCTTGTCGGACAAAGTCTGACCCTAAACGGTGAAAGCTACACTGTTGTGGGCATTCTGCCTCGCAGCTTCTTGTTCCCGGTGAGGGATGCAGAAATGGCCATTCCACTTGCGCTTGGGGCGGACCAGCGTCGCGCCGACCGAGGAGATCACTTCTTGCGGTCCGTCGCACGTCTTCAACCAGGTATGCACGTCGAGCAGGCTCAGACGGAATTGAGCGCTATTGCGAGCCGCCTCCGTACTCAATATCCAATAACCAACGGAAAAAACGTGGGCGTGAAGGTCGTACCCTTAGAGGACGAAATTGTGGGGAACTTCCGTCAGGGACTACTTGTGCTCCTGGCAGCCGTCGGTCTGGTTCTGCTTATCGCCTGCGCGAACTTGGCGAACTTGCAGCTTGCGCGAGCCTCAGCACGACGTAAGGAAATCGCGATTCGGAAGGCGCTGGGCGCCGGAAGGGCGCAACTTCTCCGCCAGTTGATGGTCGAGTGCGGTTTATTGGCGTTGGTCGGTGGCGCGCTGGGACTGTTGGCAGCAAGGTGGGGTGTCCGCGCGCTGCTCTTGCTGAGCCCCGTCGAACTCCCTCGAGCCAATGACGCGCATTTGGACGGACGAGTGCTCCTCGTCACGTTGTTCCTTTCATTGCTGTCCGGGATTCTCTTTGGTCTGGCGCCGGCTCTGAGCACGGCGGAGCCCGACGCGATGGAGGCACTGAAGAGTGAAGCGCGTGGAACCGCAGGTTCAGTAAGCGGGCGCCGGGCTCGGAACATGCTGGTCGTAACGGAGCTCGCGCTGTCCCTTGTGCTACTGGCTTGTGCTGGCCTGTTAGTGCAGAGTTTGATGCGACTCCAGGGCGTTGACCCCGGCTTTGACGCCCGCCGTGTCTTGGCCACCCGTCTCTCGCTACCAAGGGCTAGGTATAAGGATCGTGACTCGATACGCGTTTTCTGTCAGAAGTTGCGAATAAGGATGGAAGCCCTTCCGGGCGTACGTTCCTCAGGGGCCGTTTCTATCTTGCCTCTAAGTGGACTGTGGGCAAGTTCAGACTTCACAATCGTCGGGCGCCCTCCATTATTGGCGAGTGAAATTCCGTCTGCTCAATACCGCGCGATAACGCCGGGTTACCTTTCCACGATGCGAATCGCCCTTCGGGAGGGACGTGACTTCACCGAGGAAGACTCCGGAGAGCGTCATGCGGTAACGATCATCAGTGAAGCACTGGCACGACGCTTTTGGCAGAGCGCGAGCCCGCTGGGTGCCCACATTAAGTTCGACATGGCGGACCGGGGTTCGCCGGATGCTGAAATCGTCGGCGTGGTTGCTGACGTAAAGCATCTGGCGCTCGACGCGGAGCCGACGCCTGATATCTACGTCCCCTTTCAGCAAGTCTCCAGTGCCGAGGTCCCTAATCTGACGAACACCATGTACTGGGTGGTTCGCAGTGATGCAGATCCGCGGTCACTGGCGGATGCCGTCCGCCGCGAAGCACGGAGTGTCGATCGCGAGGTCGCCGTCTCGGGCGGAAGGACGATGGAACAGTTTCTTTCCAGTTCAATCGCGCCGCGACGGTTCAATCTGATCCTGCTCCAGGTTTTTGCCGGTGCCGCCCTCTTGCTCTCGATAGCAGGAATCTATGGCGTCATCTCCTACACCGTAAAGCTGCGCAGGCACGAAATTGCAGTTCGGATGGCTTTGGGCGCTCGGCCACACGACATCGTGCGCATTGTAATGAGTCAAGCCATGAGGCTGGTAATGGCGGGACTGACGATTGGCCTCGTTATGGGGGTGGCTGCGGCTCATTTGCTTGCAAACCTGTTGTTCGGCGTCGGCGCTGCCGATCCAGCTACATTTGCCGGCGTTTCGCTGCTGATAGCTGCTGTAGCGCTCACCGCGAGTTTTATCCCGGCGTGGCGAGCGATCAGAGTCGATCCGCTCGAAGCTCTCCGATACGAGTAACCCGAGGTTCGCGAAGCAGAGAGGAAGAAAATGATGCGAGAACGGCGAGGGGGCGCCGCATGAAGTGGATTACACGCGAGCACGTCAAGGTGGATCGAGTGGCCTGCCCTTGGCTTATCAAGAAGTTTGTGAACCCGGATGCGGAATTCCACTTTGTGCCGGCAGAACAAGTGATTTCTGAAGCCCACAGATTAGACGCCACACCATTCGACATTCCAGGCGCCGAACTCGGACACCACGGAAAAGAATGTTCCTTCGAAGCAATCCTCAGGAAATATGACCTCACAGCGGACCCGGCCCTGCAACTGCTGGGAAAGATCGTCAACGGCGCTGATACGGACAACACATTATGGCATCAACCCGAGGCTGCTGGATTGAACGCGGTCGCCGAGGGATTTCGGCACTTGGGATTCAGAAACGACCACGAGATCAATGCCGCAGAATGGATTGTCTATGACGCGTTGTACGCCTATTGCCGAGAGATGGTGAAGCGTGGGAAGCCGGGCGGAGCCTCCAAGGATGCGGTCTGAACTGCTGAAAAAAGAACCGATCGGCTCGTGGAGAAGGATTTCTGGAAGCAATTACCCACAAACGACTCGCAGCCTCTCTTCGCATTGGGCGGCACGTCGCAGCAGCTTCCGGCGCCGTGTTCTTGGTTGGACTGGGCGAGGAACTCTGGAAAAAGTTCCTTCCAAAGTATCTGGAATCAGTCGGGGCGAGTGTTGCAGTGGTTGGACTATTTGGCACTGCGGAGGATTTTGTCGATGCGCTATATCAGTACCCCGGCGGATGGCTAGCCGACCACTGGGGACGCCGTAAGGCATTCCTGGTTTTTCTCGCCGCCGCTTCTGCAGGTTACCTGATCTACCTTTTCAGCCCTTCCTGGCCCTTCCTCTTTCTGGGACTGGCTCTTGCGATGGTGTGGCAGTCCATGGCCTCGCCTGCCATTTTTGCAACCATCGGCGACGCGCTTCCCAAAGAGCGCCGTGCGATGGGCTTCACGGTTCAATCGATGCTCAAACGCGTCCCCATGGTAATTTCACCACTCCTCGGCGGAGCGATGATTGGCGCATGGGGCCTTCAACATGGCATCCGACTCGGGCTGTTGATCACCCTCGTTCTGGTGGCAGTCACTATTCCGTTGCTTTTTACGATCAGACTCCCGCTCGCGCCAAGGGACGCACTAAATCTGCACGGAGTGTGGAAGTCCTTTCATCCCACTTTGAAGCGCCTTCTCGCCTCCGACATAACCATCCGTACATGCGAAGGGATGGCAGATATCTTCACCGTTTTGTACGTGACCAACGTCAGCGGAATCACGATCCCGCAGTACGGAGCGCTGGTCGCTGTGCAGCTCACCACGGCAATCCTCGTCTATTTTCCAAGTGCGAAAATCGCCGCTCGAATCGGTCGCAAACCGTTCGTCATTGCCACGTTCCTATGCTTTGCCCTCTTTCCGGTCGCCGTGATCCTTGCCCACAGCTTCGTTTGGCTGGTTCTGGCCTTCGTCATCGGGGGCTTGCGAGAGATCGGCGAGCCCTCCCGCAAAGCGATGATTGTGGACCTCGCTGCAAGCCATGTGCGTGCCCGCACGGTCGGTCTCTATTACCTGGTGAGGGGCCTCTCGATCACGCCTGCGTCAGCCATAGGGGGATTGCTCTGGCGAGTTCATCCGCAAGTTCCCTTTGTCATGGCCGGACTAATCGGAATCGTTGGAACGCTACTTTTTACAGTCACTGTCGAAGAGAGAGACGCAGGTTAGCAGCACAGCGTGTCTTGACACGACTCGGCCTTGAAAGTACCGTGCCAGATGTGCGCATGAAGTAGCTGAAATGGCGAAGCCTCTATCCCCTCGCGCGGAAAGCACCATTGCATCAGAGGAATATCCCTGCGCCGCCAGAAAATTGAGGATTGCGCTGCTCGGCTTTGGCACGGTGGGGCGTTCCGTCGCCAAGCTGTTGTGCCAGGATCCAAATGGCCCGCTGCTTTTGACTCACATCTGCAATCGCAACATCGCAGCGAAGAAAATCGACTCCCTGCCGGCACACATTTGCTGGACCGAGAGCGTGGATGACCTGCTCGCGTCCGATGCGGACGTCGTAGTGGAATTGATCGGAGGCATCGAGCCTGCCGGCGAATGGATCCGGAGAGCGCTGCGCGCGCGCAAGTCCGTAGTCACGGCCAACAAGCTTCTGATCGCTGAGTGCGGTCCTGAGCTCCTGGAACTGGCTGGGAAGGTGGGCCGGCGATTCGAGTTCGGGGCATCCGTAGCCGGAGGGATACCGGCCATTCTTGGAATCCAGGAGGGCTTGGCGGGGGATCGCCTTTACAAGATCGCGGCAATTCTGAACGGCACTTGCAATTACATCCTCACCAAGATGGAAGCGAACGGGACCAGCTTCCCGGAGGCTCTGAAGAAAGCGCAGGAGCTGGGCTATGCCGAAGCCGATCCCAGGGACGATGTGGAAGGATTCGACGCCCGCGCCAAGCTGGTCATCCTCGCGCAGGTCGGTTTGCGCATGCACGTGCGCACCGCGCAGATTCCCTGCCGGCCGATTTCATCGATCGACGCTGTGGACTTTGTCTACGCGCGCGAATTGAACTGCACGATTCGGCAGATCTCCTTGGCCCAAAAGGATACGTCGAGTGGCGTGCGCCTGTTCGCCGCCGTCCAGCCCGCACTGATCCCGCTGACTTCTTTGATGGCCCACGTGCAGGGAAGCCAAAACCTCGTGGCGGCCACAGGCGAGTTTGCCGGGCAGATGGTGTTTTCCGGCTACGGAGCGGGAGGCGATCCCACGGCCGTGGCCGTTGTTTCAGACCTGTACTCCATTGCTCGAAGCGCCGGCGCGCCGCCCGTCTGCCTTGCGGCAACCGCGGAAGTCCCGGACGCAGTCAGCGGAGAATTCACCGTGCCTCATTACGTTCGCTTCGTCGTCGCGGATCGCCCCGGCATTATCGCCGCCCTGGCGTCGGTGCTCTCCCGGCATGCGATCGGTATTGATGCCGTGCTCCAAAAGCCCGGCTATCCCCATTCAAGCCTCCCCTTCGTTATGACCCTGGAACCTTGCAACAGCGCCGTCCTCGATCGCGCTCTCAAGGAAATCGCTCGCCTGGATTTCCACGTCCAGCCGCCCCTGTGTCTCCCCATTCTTCCAGAATGAAATAGTTTTAGGGCGTCGGGCCGGAACTTAAAGTGCAGCTTTCAGCGTCCCCAATTTCCGACCGCTCATCTCCCCTTTCAGTGCCGCTAGGACAAGCCCCGGCTCAGCGGCCAGATTGATCAGGAAATGCGCTACGACGCAAGGGGCCACCACCCGACTGCCGGCCACATAGACAATCGCCAGGGCCAATCCCAATGTGCCCGTGGCCAGCATGGCGCCGAGAGCAGCGCCCAAACTACCCCTCATCAGACCCCACACCGCATGCGCCGCACCGAAGCTTAGAGCGGAAGCTGCCAACTGAATGGCGATTCCATGACCGCCCCGTTGGAGGGCATCCATCAGCCACTTCCGAAAGATCACTTCTTCGCAAAAACCAGCAGTAACGGCTACCGCTACCGCGAGCAGCTTTAGCACAGACGGTCGAAAGAGATTGGCCCGAACGGAGGGCAGGCGAGCTGCATAAAAAGTGAACAGAAAAGCAACCACTAGGCCCAGGGTCCAGCCTAGCGCTGTTGCCCTCGAAGGATAGAATCCCGTATAGACGAGAAATCGCCCTAGCTTTCCCCAGGCTGTGAACAACAGCCAACAGCCCTCCGAAACTGCAATGACGGCGAGAATGATCCCGGCCTTTCGGTTCACACTCATGGAATCTCCGATTAGCTCCCGTCCATCATCGTAATTTGTAGTCGCGACAAAAATGCAGTCTCCCAAGGCAGCGGGAGCAGGAAGATTGAAAATAAAGAGATGAGAAGTGGCGCGCCTGAGAGGATTTGAACCTCCGACCTCTGGTTCCGGAGACCAGCGCTCTATCCAACTGAGCTACAGGCGCGCGGTCGAGACCGCTGCGTTCGAGTGTAGGCTGGCCGCGCGGCAGCGTCAAGCCGGCGCGCCTGAAATCCAGTTCAGAGGTCCCTGAGGTCTTTCGGGGCGGGAGCGTAGCGACGCAGGAGAGTAATCGAGAACACCAAAATGAGAACGAGTAGCCCGAGCAAGCCGAGCTCGGTCATAGAAGCGCGAAAAATGCTTGCGCGCTCAGCCGTCCACACCCCTTCTTTCGTCATGGTGGCCGCTTCCAACGTGATCACGAGGATCCGTCGAATCGAGGCAATCAAGCCTACCACCAGGAATGGTTCCGTAACCAAAATATGCGAGCGGATGGAGATACGCACCGTATGCAGAATCTCCACCAGCATCAGCACTACCAGTAGCTGGTCCAACACCCGCAGCGTCTCGGTCGCAACCGTCCAGTGACTCAGGCCATCCCACAGCAGTTTGCCCGCGCTCCCAATCGCCGCGAGTGCTGTGATAAAAAGCAACACCGCAAGAATCGAATAGATGGCCACTTCGGCGTTGCCCAAATAATCGCCAAAATGGACGCGAAGTTTTTCCTCGACCATTGGCGCGGATCATATCAGCCCCGCCCTTCGCTTTTCAACTCACGCCGAACCTCGCGACAAGAACGCATGCACACCAGACTTGCAATCGGATTCAGGCTTTTGTGCCATTGGCCCTGCACGCACCTCGCAGCCGCGCCGCAGTGGCAGCCCGGCGCCAAGAATCAATTGAACAACAGGTGTGCAGGAACGGTTTGACCACCCTGCGTTGCCACCATAAGATTCCGCCTTCTCTCGACGGGCAGGCCCCTGGGCGGCTCCTTGACTCCGGGTGTCGGAACGGCCCGCAGGAGAGTTATTTCGGGAGCAACACTCCTGACCTAGGCGGAAGGGGCTTCGGCGTTTTCTGCTATTCTCTCCGAGGTACCCTCTCCCGAACACTATGCGGAGTTCGGACTTGCTGACCCAACCGGGAATCATGGCAGTCATTTTGCCTACCGGCGCAGTACTGCTGGCGGCCTTCTTCGCCTGGATGTACGCGCAGAAGCGCCAAAGTTACCTGCGGGTGTGGAGCGGCGCGTGGTGCCTTCTTGCTGCCCACTACTTGAGTCCCACTCTCGCAAACTGGGTGGGACACCCCGCTTGGCTTTTTGCGCTCGACCGGTGGCTCCTGGCCGTGGCAGCCCTCCTGTTTCTTGTCGCCGCGCGAGTCTATGCCCGTCTGGCGATGCGCTCCCACTGGCTGATTCCCGCCGTCCTGGTTGCCGCTGTCTGGGCGGCCGTCTATCCCACCACCTGGGTCAGAGTGCCGATCGAGCTGGGCGTCGCCTTCCTGTTCCTATTCGTGGGACGAGTCTTCTGGCGTGAAGGAAAGAGGCAGGAATCGCGCGCCGACACGCTCCTGGGCATTGCGTTCTTTGTTTGGGCGGCGGTTTCTCTGGTCTCGATTTTCCAGGATCGGGTACCGCTGCTTGCGGGGTTCGATCTGCGTTCTCTGGAAGTTCTGCCTCAGCTTCTTTCCGGCGCCCTCATGGTGATGGCGGTCTACGAAGAGGAAAAGCGCCGCGTCGAACGAAATATGCTTGCGCTTTCGAACCTGAACTTGGCCACCTCGAGCTTCGTCGGCGGAGAAATCCAAAAGATGCTGGCGCAGGCGCTGGATCGCGTGCTCAACGTCGTCCGCATTCCGGCCGGAGCGCTCTGTCTGCAGTATGGCGATCTTCACGGGCCGACCTCCGTCGTGGTGACCGGCCTGCACGAATCGTTTTGCGCCGCGCTTCAGGCCGGGGAGCTCGACGATTACCTGGTGAAGTTGGTGGCCCGGCTCGGCGGCCTCGTGGTGTTGAAGGATTTGCCGCGCGACGCTTCCTGGGTGGCGCTCGAACGCGAATCCACCTTCCGCCAGCTTCGTCAGCAATTCCTAGAGGAAGGCTTGAGGACGGTGGTGGGAATCAGCCTGCAAGCCAAGGAGCGCGTCTTCGGCGTCTTGCTGCTGGGCACGCCCGATAACCGGCAATTCACATCGGCCGAACTCCGGTTGCTGCTGGCGCTGGGGCATCAGATTGGGATGGCGGTCGAGAACAGCTACCTGATTCAGCAGACATCGCGCCGCACCGAAGAGCTCCACATTCTGAATGAGATTGGCCGAGCGTTGAGCTCGACGCTCGAAATCGGCCCGCTGCTCGACAAGATTTATGCCGAAATGCACCGGCTCTTCGACGTGGGCAACTTCTACATGGCTTTGTACGACAGCCGCCGGGAGGAAATTCGCTTCGAGCTCGAGGTGAAGGACAACGTGCGGCTGCCAAAACGCACACGACCCGCGGGAAACCGCTTGACCGAATACTTGATCCGCACCCGGCAGCCGCTTTTGATCCGCGAGCGGTTTATGGAAGAGATGCAGAGGCTCGACCTCCAGACGTCGCAGCAGGCCGCCTGCTACTGCGGCGTCCCTGTGGTGCTCTACGATCGCGCCATCGGCGTCATAGCCGTGTACAGCCCCCAGGAACGCGTCTTGGACGAGTGCCATCTCGAACTCCTGCGCGTGCTTGCAAGCGAAGCAGGAATCGCGATTGAAAATGCGCGCCTATTCTCTGAAGAGCAGAAGAAGTCGCGCCACCTCACGTTGCTCAATAACATCTCGCGGCACGCCATCGCCACTTTGAATCCCGACGAGATGCTGGCGAAGATTGCGGCGGAGCTCGAAGAAGGGTTGAGCTACGACCATATTGGTATCGCCATCTTGGATTACTCCGCCGGGGAGTTGGTGATCCAGGCGGAAGCCGGCCGGCGGCGCGACGCCCTGGGACGGAAGATTTCGCTGGGCGAAGGCCTGGTGGGGCAGGTAGCCCGCACCGGCCAAATGACGATCGCTCGCGAAGTGAATGCTGCATCCCCGCGGCCCGTTTTGCCCTCTTCGTTGTCTGCGATCGCATTGCCCGTCATTTACGCCGAACAACTGCTCGGCGTCCTGTACGTGGAGTCGGCGGAGCCGCTCGATTTTTCTGAGGAGGAAATCCTTCTGCTGCGAACGCTGGCGGATGTTTTTGCAGGAGCGCTGCACAACGCCTTGACCTTCCAGAAGGCGCAGGAGCAAGCCATCACCGATGGCCTGACGGGCGTCAAGACGCACCGCTTCCTGATGGAGGCGCTCTCCGCCGAATGGAAACGCTCGACTCGCGCCGGCCGGCCCTTCTCACTCGTCTTGATGGATCTGGACCGTTTCAAGTTCGTGAACGATTTCTACGGGCATCTGGAGGGCGACGTGGTGCTGCAGCGCGTGGGGCACATCTTGGAGCAGAATTGCCGTCGCTCCGACGTGATCGCGCGTTATGGCGGCGATGAGTTCGTCATCCTCATGCCGGAGACGAATATCGAGCAGGCGCGACAGCTCGCCGGTAAACTCCGCGGATGGGTGGCTTCCGATTCCTTGCTCCGCGACAAGAACATCACCGCCAGTTTCGGCATTGCCAGCTACCCCGTTCACGGCGCCACGCCCCAGGAGCTTATCCAGGTGGCTGATTCCTCCATGTATCTCTCCAAACATCAGGGCGGCAACGCCGTTTCCAGCGCCGAACACTGCGACCCTGGCGAAACCAAGAAGTGGAAGCGCGACGTCTTGGAGGCTTATCTGGGAGTGACGCTGAAACGCCAGTTCTCGACAGGGCCGGAAGCGTTCGAGGAAATCTCCCGCCGCCTCGATCAATTTACCCGCTCGCTCACCGAACAGGAAAATTCACCCTCGCTCGAGCGGCTGCCCCAGGCTGTGGTCGACACGGTGGGAGCGCTGGCTCTGGCCATTGACGCCAAGGACCGCTACACCCAGGGGCATTCGCAGAAAGTCTCCGCATACGCCGTGATGATCGCGCAGGCGGCAGCGCGGAGCGCGGCCGAAGTGGAAGAAATTCGCCTGGCCGGCCTGCTCCACGATATCGGAAAGGTGGGAATTCCCGAAGCCATCTTGAGCAAATCGGGTCCGCTGGATGCGGTCGAATGGGAAACCATGAAATCTCACTCCATACTCGGAGCCAGAATCCTCGAGCCGTTGCGCGCTCTCGCCCGCGTCCGCGAGATGGTCGAGCACCATCACGAATTCTACGACGGCTCCGGCTATCCGGATGGCCTGGATGACGTGCGGATTCCCCTCGGCGCCCGCGTCATCGCCATCGCTGATTCCTACGACACCATTACCTCGGAGCGCGCCTACAAGAAAGCCCGCACTCCGGACGACGCCTTCCGCGAGCTCGAACGTTGCGCGGGCAATCAGTTCGACCCCGAACTCGTGCGAGTCTTTGTTGAGACAATGCGAAAGCACCCCCGGCCGCCGGTCGAGACCGCTGCCCCGACAGCGGATATTTCCGGAGGGGCGGCCTTTTAACCCCGTCTTTCCTCGCTCAGCGTCCCACAACCCCGAATCCGCATCGAAGAGCAGGACCCGGAAGGTGTCGGCCGGTTGCAGTAGAATGGCCGCTACTTCGGAGGCGGCCATGCAAACGGCGAGCGTAAAGTGGGTGGCAGGCCAGCAGTTCTTGGCGGTGATGCCGTCGGGCCACGCTGTCCCGTTCGATGCGGATCGCGAGCGCAATTCGGCGCCCGGGCCCATGGAGATGCTGCTCGGCGCGCTGGGCGCTTGCACGGCCGCCGATGTGGTCCTCATTCTCAAGAAAAAACGCCAAAGGCTCGAATCGCTCGAGGTGGTGATTTCGGGCGAACGTGCTGCGGATCCGCCCACCGTGTGGACCCGGTTGGAAATCTTGTACCGCTTGCGCGGCGCGCTCGACGACAAGGCCGTGCATAATGCCATCGGGCTCAGCGAGACGAAATACTGCTCTGTGGCAGCGATGCTTCGAAAGACCGCTTCGGTCACCTTCCGTTACGAAATTCTGCCCGCCGGTTCGTAATCGGTTGACGACTGCCTGATTTACAGCCTGAAGGAAACGATGTTCGCGCCCGCGCAACCTTGGTGGCACAGCTTCCTCCAGCGTTTACGCGGGCACGTCGGCGTTGGTTTTTGTTGTCACGCGCGCAGCCGATTGCGTACAATCCCCGCCTGTTTATGGTCGTCGGGAGAGTGGATGCCTAAGCGACTTGCTGCGACGATTACGGGCGTATCCGGTTACTTGCCTCCGCGGGTGGCCACGAATTTCGATCTCGAAAAGCTCGTGGACACGAATGATGAATGGATTCGTACGCGCACGGGCATCCGCGAGCGCCACTACGTCGATCCCGGCATGGCCGCCTCGCACATGGCGACCGAGGCGGCGAAGCAGCTTCTCGCCGCGCGCAACGTCAGCCCCGAGGAAATCGACCTCATCATCGTCGCTACCGTCACTCCGGACATGATGTTTCCGGCCACAGCTTGTCTCGTGCAAAACGCCCTCGGCGCGAAGAATGCCTGGGGCTTCGACCTTTCCGCCGCGTGTGCCGGTTTCGTCTATGCCTTGACCGTGGGAGCGCAATTCGTCGCCGCCGGTACGCATCGCAAGGTGCTCGTTATCGGCTCGGACGTGATGACCTCGATCCTCGACTTCCAGGACCGCGCCACCTGCGTCCTGTTCGGAGATGGCGCCGGCGCGGTGCTCGTCGAACCCGCCGGGTCAGATTCCGACGGGATCCTCGACTTCATCAGCGACATCGACGGCTCGGGCGGTTGCAACCTTTACATGCCGGGCGGAGGATCCCTTCATCCCGCTTCGCATGAGACCGTGGAAAAGCGCTTGCACTACGTCCACCAGGAAGGCCAGCAGGTTTTCAAGTATGCGGTGCGGCGGATGTGCGAGGTTTCCAGCCGGCTTCTCGAGCGAAACGGCTTCTCCAGCCGCGACTTGACTCTGGTGGTGCCTCATCAAGCCAACCTGCGCATCATTCGCGCCATGCAGGAGCGCCTGGGCGTGGATGATTCCAAGGTGATCGTCAATATAGACCGCTACGGCAACACCACTGCTGCAACCATCCCGCTCGGCCTGTGCGATGCCATCGAACAGAAACGCCTGCGCAAGGGAGACTTGGTCCTTCTGATCGCCGTCGGCGCGGGCTTCACCACCGGCGGAATGCTCCTCCGCTGGACCTACTAGTCGCCTTGTGCGCGGCTCAAAAGGCGCTCTTGGACCACTCGGGGTGGGGCGAATCCCCGTTGAAAGCTGTAGGGAAGACGTTGCGGCACGATTACGCCCAATGATAAGAACCATTCGGGAGACTCTTGAGTTGAAACGCTTTCTATGTCTCTTCCTGCTCGCCGCCGGCGTTTGCGCCCCAAGAGCGTTCAGCCAACAACCATCCGCCAACGAAAAACAGCAAGTCCTCTGGCACAAGCTCGCGGTCGCCATCAACGACGTGGACCGGAACCTCGACGGAGTTGCCGGCGTCGCCATCCTCGACCTTGCCACCGGTCAAAGCTTCCTGCTGCACGGCGACGAAGTGTTTCCGCAGGCTAGTTCCATCAAGATCGCCGTCCTGGCCGAGCTTTATCTTCTGGCCCAGCAGAAAAAATTGAATCTTACCGACCTGTACACCGTGCGGTCGTCCGACATCGTTTCCGGCAGTAACATCATGATCGGCATGACGCCGGGAGTGACGCGCCTGACGCTCCGTGATTTGGCGATCCTGATGGTCGCTGTGAGCGACAATAGCGCGGCCAACGTCCTCATCGACCGGGTCGGAATGGAGAACGTGAACGCTGAGTTGGACTCGCTGGGCCTGACCCATACGCGATTGCGCCGCAAAATGATGGACTTGAAGGCTGCCGGCGAAGGCAAGGAAAATGTCTCGACGCCGCGGGAAATGATGTCGCTGCTGGAAAATCTTTACTCCGGCAAAGTGTTGAGCAAGGACTCTACAGAAGACTTTTTCAAAGTTTTGAGCACCCCTAAGGAAGGTTGGATCCCTCGCGATCTGCCGGAGGATCTGCGTGTGGCGAATAAGCCGGGTTCGTTGGAAGGGGTTCGGAACGATTCGGGCGTCGTATTCACGGGAAATCATCCTTACGTGATTTGCGTGATGACGGCGTACCTTCGGCACGAGCGCGACGGTGAAGAGGCCATCTCTCGCATCTCGCTCGATGCCTACCGCATGTTCGACCGCCTCAGCCGTGCCTCCGAATACGGCCGCGTGATCTCCCCAGGTGATAGCGGCAAACCGTAAATCGTTCTTGCAGCCCCTTACGCGTAGATCGTATCACTCCTCTCTGAAAGCATACTCCTACCCAAGTCAAGGCTTTTCGCCGCGAATCAGGTCTGCGCGAGACTCTCGACGACGCCTGGAGTGGTAGGTGGCAGGTCCTTGCGTCCAGAACCTGCCACCTGGCCATGATCGGCACCGTCGATTCTTACTTCTCGACGATGGTCATTTTGGGATTCGTATTCGTCGGGCTCTCGTCAACGAACACGAACCTCGAGGGGGAGATCACGATCAGTATCGAGGTTGCCCCCCCCAGAGTCCCCGTCCCATTCGTGTTAGTGATCGCGTAGGTCTCGCCCGCAATCGGATTGTTTGGAGTAAGGCCACTCGAGTCGCTCTTGTCTTGCGTCCCGGCGATGTTTCCGTTCCCGTCCAGGTTGACCGCCACGATTGAATCCGAAACGTTGCTATCGGACGGAGATTCGGTGCCGGCGATGAACGCGCCCGAGAGCGAGCTGGTGCTGAACGGCCCGGCGGCCTGTGGTTCGAGGAAACCGAACGTCACTGAATTGTCCGTGCCCCCGACGAACCCTTCGCTCTGGTTCACGAGGTAAAACACCGGCGGGTTGCCCCCAAACCCGCTGAGAGTGACCCTGCCGTTCGAGGCCACGGCGTAAGTCCCGCTTTGGGATTTCGGCGCTTGGACCGTACCGCCACTGTCCTCATATATGGTGACGGTCGCGTTGCCGCTCGACGTGACTGTGCCTAAAACCAGGGCGGTGTTGCTCGTTGCACTGCTGCCGCTGCCGGACTCCCCGCTCAGGTAGAGCACGAAGTTGCCGCTCAGCGAACTCGTCGAGAAGCTGCCTTGCTGTTGCAAGACTTCGCCGCTATCGAGTGGGTTCGTCGAGCTGATGGAGTCGGTGCCCACTAGTAGGATCTCGGACGACGAGACCATGTAGAGGGCGTAATTGAACGTGGTAGCTCCCACGACTACCGCCAGTGTCCCGCGGCCATTCGAGGCAACCGTATATACCTGGCTTGAAATCGATGCGTTCGTAGTTAGCGTCCCTGCATCGTCAGCGTCAAAGCTGCCGCTCGTAAAGACACCCGCAGTAGCGGTAAACGCGCCCAGGATGCCGAAGCGGTTGCCGCTCAAATCGCTCCCGGTAAGACCGAAGGCGTAGTTGCCAGAGATCTTAGTGACGGCAAAGGAGGTGGCGTCCTGCTTTCGAATGATGCCCGAGCCTCGAGTGCCCGTGCCGGTCGAATCGTCAAACTCGATGATCCGGCCTTTGCCCGCGGTGGCCAAAGCAGCTTGGGCGCTGCTTGCAGCGCCGTCCACCCCGGCCAGGGGGTCCAAACCTTCTGTAGACGACAACGCGAACCGGAACACGTTTGTGGTGCTTCCGTGGACCAGCGTAAGGCAGCCCCGGTTGTCCGAGCCCACCGTGTACGAACTACTGGCCGTATTGAGCCCCGCATTCGCGGTTACACCGGTCGTACGGTTAATGTCCTCTTCACCGGCGGTGATTTTGCCCGTGCCGTCGGCGGTGAAGCTTCCGCCGATGGCCACCGCTCCGTTCGCGTCAAAGCCCTTCACCAGGAAGGCGTATTGACCGTTCAAGAACGCCTCGTTGCCTGAGGGGCACGCCGCGCTGGCAGCCGTGATCGTGATGCTGGCCATCACCGACTTGGTGTTGTCGGCAGTCGAGGTGGCCGTGATGTTCACGGTGTTGCCCGCAGGCACGGAGGCGGGAGCCGTGTAAGTCGTCGCTGTTCCGCTTGCCGTGTGAGTGGGATTGAACGACCCGCAATCGGAGCTGCCGCACGTGACAGTCCAATCGACACCTTTAGTCTGGGAGTCGTTTGTGACGTTCGCCGTGATCATGGCGGTGGCGCTCGTCGCCAGAGTAGTCGGAGGCGTCGACGCAAATGTGACTGCGATGGGTGGCGCCGCCGTAATAGTGAACGTATCGGAGTCGTTCTTCGTGCCGTCCGCCACCGATGTAGCAGTCAGCGTGGGCATGTTGTTCGGTAAACTGGGGACGCTCGCAGGCGGCGTATAAGTGACGCTGGATGCTGTGGCGTTGCTCAACGAACCGCACGTAGGCGAGCACGGCACGCTGTTCGCGATCAAGGTCCACGCCACTCCGCTGTTCGTTGAGTCGTGCGCCACTGTAGCGTTGAACGTCACGGCAGCGGCTCCTGCTACGATGGAGTTGATCTTGTTCGTGATCGTGACCACGATCGGATGCGGCGTAACCGTGAACGGATCCGAATCGGATTTCGTGTTGTCGGCTTTAGAAGTTGCGGTGATCTTTACGGTCGCGGGCGTTGGCGGATCCTGCGGCGGCGTGTACATCACCGAGAGAGCGGTCGCATTTGAGAGCGAACCGCACGACGAGGTGCAGGAGGCGATAGCCCATGTTACGCCTTGAGCGTTCTGATCGTTTGCAACCGTGGCGTTGAGGGTCACCGCGCTCGTAGCCGCTTGAATCGTGGCGAACTTGTTCGTGATCGTCACCGTAATGGCCGGCGTGACCGTGAGTGTGACGGAACCGCTTTTGGAGGCATCCGCCGCCGATGTGGCCGTGACCGTCACCATGAAGTTCGCGGCGACCACCGGCGGCGCCGTGTACGTGGTCGGATTCGTCGACGTGCTGCTCAGCGAGCCGCAATTCGCCGGGCAAGAGGCGCCCGAAAGACTCCAGGTAACACCCGTGTTGCTCGCATTTGCGACCGTGGCCGTCATCGCCACGGACTGACCCTGCTCAAGCGTCGTCTGATTATTTGCCGCGGAAACCGTGACGGTTACGGGATTGACCATGAGCGTCATGGAAGCTTTTTTGGTGGCATCTGCCACGGAAGTGGCGGTGACCGTCACCATGAAGCTGGCCGTGACGCTTGCCCCGCTTGGGGCGGTGTATGTGGTCGGACTAGCGGTGGTGCTGCTCAGGCTGCCACAATTACTCGGGCAAGTGCCGCCGGAAAGGCTAAAGGTAACGTTCGTGTTGGTCGCGTGCGTGACTGTGGCCGTTAGCGCCACGGACTGGCCCTCTTGCAGCGTCGTTTGGCCGCCCGCGGAAGTTAACGTTACGGTCATCCCCGAACCTGAGCTGCAGCCTGAAAGGAATCCCAGCGAGACACAGAGTGAAACCAATGCAGCAGCCAACAGAATCCTTTTCATACGTCCTCCCAAGGCAATCGGCGGATGCCATGAACCGCCGGTCGGTGACGGGCGCTAAGGTTCGCTCTGTAGGGCTAGGATTGCGGCGAAATGGAGCTGCCCTGTCCCAAGTTTCCTCGACCGCGTGCGAGGGTGAATTCAACTTAATACTGGTAGGAGACGCTCAACAAGGGGGAAGGTCCAATCGCAGCCTTATCGGTCATTGTCTGTTAGGACAAACCACGCGATGAGTATCCATATCTTGGGCTGCTAAAAGGCGCGCGTGCAGTGGGCCGGCAAATCGCTGGAAGGAAAACGAGGGTCATCCGGAAAGGTAATGGCCTGTACCTCAAGGTCGGCGTTGTTTGGGGAGGTGCTAGTGCCGTTCCAACTTCATCGGGATAGGAATCGCCTGAGACAGCCTGCGAGCAGGCCTGGCGGGGCGCCAGAAAGATTTGCTCTGAGTAGTTGGGAACGGCACCTAGTAGGAGCAGAGGCTGGCTAGTTGCGCGTGGTTGTTTCTGAGGCGCTGGTCGATCGAGACGGCAAGGTAGCGCGTGCAGGTGGCCTGCTCGCGGCTGGCCCACGCTCCGCAGGTGGGAGACATCGAACCAAAAAGCGCGCCTAGAGCCCTGACGGCATGGTAATAAGCGGTAACCAGCCGTAGCTGGCGGCTGGCTTCTTCCAGCCCGGGACAGACGTTATGCAGGGACTTGAGAGCCGCGAAGTCTTCTGATTGCAACGAGCTTGACGAGACCCCGATCGCCGCTGCTGTTTCCTCCGAAATCGGCTGCCCCGCCAAGGACAGCAGTCCAGCCCGCCAACCGAGGACCGCGAACTGGCCCAGGGCTGCTGCTGAGATCACGAGGATAAATGCTGCGATCATATTCGTCCTGTATCGTGTGTCAGTTTGCCGCACCCCACGCGCACGGACAATAGAACGACGGTACCGATTTAAGACACGTCGGTCCTCAAGGCTCTTGGGGAATCACAACAATCTGCCACTCTGCGATGCGGCTTCAACTGGCGAGCGTGAGTTGGAAGGCGTGGCGGGTCGAGGTTCGCGTTCCTTGGCGAGGTGCGCTAGTAGGAGCAGAGGCTAGCGAGTTGCGCTTGGTTGTTCCTGAGGCGCTGGTCAATCGAGACCGCAACGTAACGGGTACAGGTGGCCAGCTCGCGGTTCGCCCACGCTCCGCAGGTGGGAGACAGCGAGCCAAAAAGCCGGCCGAGAGATCTAACGGCGTGGTAATAGGCTGTAACGAGCCGAAGCTGACGGCTGGTTTCTTCCAGACCGGGGCAGACGTTATGCAGGGACTGGAGCGTCGCGAAGTCTTCTGATTGCAATGAGTTGGAAGAGATCCCCATCGCCGCCACCGTTTGTTCGGAAATCGGCTGCCCAGCCGCACACAGCACTCCGGCTCGCCAACTGTAGACGGCGAACTGCCCCAGGGCTGCGGCTGAGATCACGAGGATGAATGCTGCGATCATGTTCTTCCTGTATCGTGCGTCAGTTTGCCGCACGGCATGTGCGCTGACAATGGAACCACAGTACTGATTTTCAAGGGCTGTCTCCGGGGAAGTTTGGAACGGGGCGCTTAAAACTTCGCGTCAGTCCCGTAGGGCGGGAGAGCAAGCATTTTTCGCCGTGCCCGGGGAGTAAACTCGCAGGTTCCCCTCCGAGAGCTTTTCGGCGATAATCCCCGATGGATTGAGGAGAGAAAGGGCTTTGCGCGCAGCGATCACCGGCGGTGCAGGTTTTCTCGGGTCTCACCTGTGTGACTACTTTATCGAACGCGGCTGGGAGGTGGTTTGCCTCGATAATCTGATCACGGGCGCCGACTCGAACGTCGGCCACTTACTCGACCATCCGCGGTTTCACTTCATTCAACAGGATGTCACCCGCTACATCGAAGTTCCGGGCACGGTAGACGCCGTTTTGCACTTCGCCTCTCCGGCCAGCCCGGTGGACTACCTGAAGCTTCCGATCCCCACGCTCAAAGTGGGAGCGCTTGGCACGCACAATGCGCTGGGTTTGGCGCTGGCCAAGAGCGCGAAGTTTCTGCTCGCTTCCACTTCGGAGTGCTATGGCGACCCGGAAGTAAACCCGCAACCGGAGACTTACTGGGGCCATGTGAATCCGATCGGACCGCGCGGCGTTTACGACGAAGCTAAACGCTTTGCCGAGGCCATGACCATGGCCTATCACCGGTTCCACAAAATGGACACGCGCATCGTGCGCATCTTCAATACCTATGGTCCGCGGATGCGGCTCCACGACGGCCGCGTCCTCCCCAACTTTTTCTACCAGGTGCTGGCCGGAGAACCGCTCACCGTTTATGGAGATGGCCGCCAGACGCGCAGCTTCTGCTATGTTTCCGATTTGATTGAAGGTATTTACCGGCTTCTCGAATCGAACGAGCACGAACCGGTGAATCTCGGCAACCCGCACGAAATTACCATCCTCGAATTCGCCGAGCGCATCCGCCGGCTCGCTGGTGTAGACGCGCCCATCGAATATCGTCCTTTGCCACAGGACGACCCCAAACGACGCTGCCCCGACATCAGCAAGGCGCGGCGCATTCTGAAGTGGGAACCGAAAGTTGACCTCGAGGAGGGTCTCCGCCTCACTTTCGACCACTTCCGGCAAAGGGTGGTCAACGCGGGCGAGCGTCGCTGAGCGCGGCGCCGCTCAGGCTGCTCGCGTCGGTTGGGGGATTCCTGGAGTCGATGGATCCGGGCGGCCGAGCGAGTGGTATTCGAATCCGAGACGCGTCATCTCAGCGGGCGAAAGCAGATTCCTTCCGTCGAGCACAAGCGGACGCGCCATCAGGTCGCGGATGCGCCCCCAGTCGAGCTGGCGGAATTCTTCCCATTCGGTCGCAATCAGCAACGCGTCGGCATCCCGGGCCACCTCGTAGGCGTCCGAGCCATAGCGGACTTCCGGATGCGAGACGCGGGCCTTCTCCATGGCCTGGGGATCGTAAGCGCGCACGTGCGCTCCTTCCACTTTGAGCCGTAGGATCAATTCCATCGCCGGAGCGAAGCGAATGTCGTCCGTGTTAGGCTTGAAGGCCAGGCCCAGCAATCCGATCTGCTTGCCTCGTATCACCCACAGGGCGCGCCGGACCTTCTCGAGAAAATGGTCGATGCGCAACCGGTTGACGCGCTCGGCTTCCTTCAGCAGTGAAAAATCGACGCCCGAGCGCTCGGCCAGCCGCACGAACGCCTGAAGGTCTTTCGGCAGGCAGAATCCGCCGAAGCCCAGGCCGGCGCGGAGAAAATTGGGGCCGATGCGCGGGTCCATTCCGATCGCGCGCATCACCTCCTCCACATTCGCCCCCAGGCGCTCCGCAAGATCGGCCACGATATTTGCGTAGGAAATCTTGAGCGCCAGAAATGAATTCGACGCGTGCTTGATCAGTTCCGCGCTGTTGATCGTCGTGACGAGCCACGCGGGCGGGGCGGCGGGGGGACATTTCGGCCGGTGCACCGGGCAGTGGAAGCCGCGTTCCAGGATCGGACGATAGATTTCATGCAACTGCCGTTCGGCGGCCTCGTCTTCGACTCCCACCACGATGCGGTCGGGATGGAGGAAATCCTCCACCGCCGTGCCTTCGCGAAGGAACTCAGGATTCGAGGCCACCCGAAATTCCGTCCCGCTCTTGCCGGCGTATACGGAAAGGGCCTTCTTCAACTGCTGCCCGGTTTGCGCCGGCACCGTGCTTTTCTCAATCACGAGCTTGGAAGAGCGCGATTGGGTGGCGATGAGCCGCGCGACGTTATCAATCGCGCTCAGGTCAGCGTCACCCGAGGGCAGGGGCGGCGTGCCCACACAAATGAACAGGGCGTCGCCGAGCGCAACTGCGTCGGCAGGATTCGCGCGGAACGCCAGGCGGCCCTCCCTCCGGGCGTTGGCCACGACCGTTTCCAGACCCGGCTCGTAGATCGGCAGGTGGCCCGATTCCAGGATCTGCATCTTGGATGCATCGCTGTCCGTACACACCACGTGATGGCCGATCTCGGCGAGACAACTGCCCGTCACCAGTCCCACGTATCCCGCGCCGATCACCGATATCTTCAAGAAGCCCCCAATGATTCAACAAGACCGCGCAATCTGACATTTTCGTACATCTGCGATTCCGCCGCAAAGAGAAAACTTGCTCGGTGTGATTGGCGCTTACTGTTCTCGTTCAGAATGATTGGTGACGCTCGGGTAGGGTGTGGCGACGCAAATTCGATGGGGAAAGCCGTCCCGAACTCGCCGGTGGGCGGGCTCGCGGTGGGAGCTGCATGGACGAGTACACCGTCTTCTGCATCCCCGGCGTTATAGGTTAGAATGGCCGCGAAGCGATGAAACCTGTTGTCGCCATCTATCCCGGCTCGTTCGACCCCGTCACGAACGGCCATCTCGATCTGATCGATCGCGGACAAATGATCTTCGATCGCTTGATCGTGGCGGTCCTCCGCAATCTGGAAAAGGAGCCGCTGTTCCCCACGAGCGAGCGGGTGGAGATGCTGCACGAAGTTACCCGCCCCTGGAAGAGCGTCGAAGTGGATGTCTTCGACGGTTTGCTGGTGGACTACGCGCGAAAAAAGAACGCGCAGGTGATCCTCCGCGGCATTCGCGCCATTTCTGACTACGAGTATGAATTGCAGATGGCTCTCATGAACCGCAAGCTCGAACCTCAGATTGAAACGGTTTTCATGATGCCCGCCTTGGCTTATAGCTATCTCAGCTCGAAACTCGTTCGGGAGATTGCGCGCCTGGGCGGGTCGGTGAAAGACCTTGTGCCTCCGGTCGTGGAAGAACGTTTGCGCGCGAAGGTCTTTTGATGGACGCTGCCCCCCAAGTAAAATCCGAAGCAACCTTCCGGCTCTCCGACCGCGTCAACCGCATCGAGGTTTCGCCCACCGCTGCCGTGATCGCGGAGGCCGAGCGTTACAAGGCGCGCGGCGTTGACCTCGTCGACTTTGGCCCCGGCGAACCCGACTTCCCTACCCCGGAACACATCAAGCGCGCGGCCATCCGCGCCCTCGAAGAAAACCGCACCAAGTACACGCCCACCGCCGGCATTGCTCCCCTGCGCCAGGCCGTTTGCGACTGGCACGCCAAGCAGTTCGGCAGCGCCTACCAGCCGGCCGAGTGCATCATTTCCGTTGGTGGCAAACACGCCATCTTTAACGTTGCGAGCGCCCTCATCAACTCCGGCGATGAAGTCATCATCCCCTCGCCCTATTGGGTCAGTTATCCGGACATCGTAAGATACGCCGGCGGGCGCACCGTCATCTTGCCCACGAGCGCCAGCGACGCCTTCTGCCTGCGCGCGCAGGCGGTGGAGCGGGCCATCACCTCGCGCACCCGCCTCGTCATCGCCAATTCGCCCAGCAACCCCACCGGCGCCGTAATCCCGCCGGAGGAATTCGAGCGCATCCTGGAAGTTTGTCGCCGTCGCGGGGTGTGGCTCCTCTCGGACGAATGCTATTCCCATTTCCTCTACGGTGACGCGCGCCCATTTTCGGTCGCCGGCCTGCCGGAAACAAAAGACCACGTCATCATCGCCGGCTCCCTTTCGAAGACCTTCGCCATGACCGGCTGGCGTGTGGGCTACGCCCTGGCCCCGGCGCCGCTCGTGAACGCCATGCTGAAGTTGCAGAGCCAGTCCACATCGAACGCCACTTCGATCGCCCAGTATGCCGCGCTCGAAGCCCTTTGCGGGCCCATGGATTCGGTCCAGACGATGCTGGCCGAATACACGCGGCGCCGTGCCCGCATCGTCGATGGATTGCGAGCCATCCCGGGCGTGGTGTGCACGGCCCCCGCAGGCGCGTTTTATGTTTTTCCCAACGTTTCCGGCTGCCTCGCGAACGGCGCGGTGGGCCGGCCCCCTACATTGCCCAACGCGTCGCCCGATACATCAACTGTCGCCCGCGAGCTTCTCGAGCGCGAGCACGTCGCCGTCGTCCCTGGCGAAGCTTTCGGCGCGCCCGGCTTCCTCCGCCTTTCTTACGCCACTTCGATGGACCGCATCGAGGAGGGCCTGCGCCGGCTCGCTCGCTTCTTCGGTCAAGCCAAGTGATTCTGCAGCCCGCCCGCCTCGAACCCATTTTCCTGAACCGCATCTGGGGCGCGCATCGTCTCGATCCATTGTTCCCCGAAAAAAAAGATCTCCGCGAGCCCGTTGGCGAAGCCTGGCTCACGGGTCACGACTGCAGGTTCGCCGAAGGGCCGTTCGCCGGACAAAAACTCGGCGAAGCTTGGCCGCTAATGTCGCCGGAGTGGGCGGGGCAAAAGGCTCACAAGGATGGCCCCTTCCCGCTGCTCGTGAAATTCATTTTCCCGGAGGATAAGCTCTCCGTCCAGGTCCACCCTACGGACGAATACGCGCGGCAGCACGAAGCACCGGCGGGAGGCCTGGGCAAGACGGAGATGTGGTACGTAGTCTCGGCGCGTCCTGGCGCAGAGGTATGGGTCGGTTTGAAGCCCGGCACGCAGCCGGAGGAGTTCCGCCGCGCCATTGTCGACGGCACGGTCGAGAGCTGCGTGGCAAAAGTATCCGTACGCGCCGGCGACGCCATCTTCGTTCCCGCCGGCACCGTGCACACGATCGGCCCGGGCATGATTCTCTGCGAGATACAGGAGCATTCCGATCTCACCTATCGCGTTTTCGATTACAACCGGCGGACGGTGGAAGGCCAGCCGCGCGAGCTGCATATCGAGAAGGCCATGGCGGTAGTCAACTTCGGCGAGCAGAGGGGCGGCAAGGTGGAGCCATTGCGCCTCGATCGTGGCCCGATGAAAGAAACTCACTTCGTTGCTTGCCGTTATTTCTCCGCCGAGAAATGGGAATTCTCCGAGCGCATTGCCGCAGCCACTTCGCCCGAGCACTTTGATTTGCTCGTCTTCCTGGAAGGGGGCGGGCGATTCGAATTCTCCGGCGGCGAGGCGGAGTACGCGCCTGCACAGGTGTGGCTCGTGCCGGCGGGCCTGGGCGCTTATCAAATTGCGCCCCGGAGTCCCACGGCCCTTCTGCGCACCTACGTGCCGTCAAACTTGGACGATCTCCTGCAACGTCTGTCCGACCGGGGCGTTGCCGGAACGGCTTGGTCGCGGCTGGTCTATCCATGAAGAAGCCATTCACTGCAGGAAAATGACCGAGGCCCTGCCAGCCTGCGCCGTGCTACTGGCCGGCGGACGCGGCACTCGTTTCTGGCCCCGCAGCCGCACCCGCACTCCCAAGCAACTCCTGAATATCGTCGGTCGCGACACGATGCTGCGCGCCACAGTGGACCGCTTGGGTCCGCTGCTTTCACCCCGCGACCTTTGGGTGGTCACTAACGACGAGCAGGCCGCCGCCGTGCGTCGCGAGCTGCCACGCCTGCCGGCTGCGCATGTCTTGGCCGAGCCGGTGGGCCGCAATACCGCTGCCGCCATCGGACTGGCCGCGATTCACCTCGTCCGCGCGCACGGGGACGCGCTCATGGCTGTTCTGCCCTCCGACCATTACATTTCCGACGCCCCGCGCTATCGGCGGTTGGTTCGCGCTGCCCTCTCGCTCGCCCGCACGCCCGGTAACCTGGTCGTCATGGGCATCCCGCCCACAAGGCCGGAAACCGGGTTCGGATATATCGAGCGCGGCTCGCGAGCGTTGTCCCCGTCGAGGGCCCGGGCTGGGAGCGGCCGCGGTTTCGGTGTCCACGCGGTGCGGCGTTTCACTGAAAAGCCCGCGCTTCCGGTCGCGCGGCGCTACGTTGCTTCGCGGCGGTATTTTTGGAATGCGGGAATGTTTTTCTGGCGCGCCTCTACATTTCTCGAGAATCTCCGAAAATTTTTGCCCGCCACCCACGCTGCGCTCGCCGAGCTTGCGAAAACAATCGGCACGCCCGCTTACCCCAAGGCCTTGCGACGCATTTATCCGCGCCTTGTGAATATCTCGGTGGACTACGCCATTATGGAGCCGGCAACACGGCGGAAAGGCGCCGGGGCTGTTCTGGTTCTGCCCGCCGAAGTCGGTTGGAGCGACATCGGTTCCTGGGCCGCCGTCTACGAGTTGCTCGCGAGCGCGCCGAACGAAAATGTGTCCGCGGGGCCCTTCTTCGCCCTCGACGCATCCGGAAATTATTTCTGGAGCCCGAAAAAGTTTGTTGCCGCCATCGGTGTGCGCGACCTGGTGGTCGTCGAAACCCCCGACGCGCTGCTCGTGTGCCCGCGCGAGCGCGCCCAGGACGTCGCCAACGTTGTGAAGTGGCTCGAACAGCGCAAGCTCCGCCGTCTCTTGTAAACGCTTCTCGCAGTCCGCTTTTCGCGAGCAACTCCTTCGCTTATACTTCTGGCTCGTGAGTCAGATCCACTTCGGCACGGACGGATGGCGTGGCGTCATCGCCGAAGACTTCACCTACGCCAACGTCCGCAAGGTCGCCGCTGCGATTGCGCGCTACGTGGTCCGCTGCGAACGTCCCGATCGCGGAGTCTTGGTCGGTTACGACACGCGCTTTGGTTCCGAGCGATTTGCGCGCGTTGCCGCCGAAGCGGTGGCCGAAACGGGCACCCCCGCTTGGCTGGCCGATGCCGCCTGTCCTTCGCCCGCACTTTCGCTGCTCGTCCGGCTTCGCGGCGCCGCCGGCGGCATCATGATCACCGCCAGCCACAATCCATATCGCTGGAACGGCGTGAAGTTCAAGGCCAGCTACGGCAGCTCGGCTTCGCCCGCCATCGTTGCCCAGATTGAAACGGAACTGAAGAAGGTGCTGAGCGGCGGCCCTCCGCCGCTCCCGCCGCGGAAAGATCTCATCCATTCGCTCGACGTTCGTACGCCCTATCTCGAAACGCTCGAAAAATTGGTGGACTGGGAACGGCTCCGCGCCTCGAAGCTCCGATTCGTCTTCGACCCCATGCACGGTGCCGCCCGAGGCCTGTTTCCCAGCCTTCTTCAGCGCAACGGCGTCGCCTGCGATGAAATTCGTGGCACGCGCGACCCGCTTTTCGGCGGCGTAAATCCGGAGCCGATTGAGCCCCACATCGAGGCCCTGCGCCGCGCGGTGGTAGAGGGTGCGTACGATGCCGGCTTCGCCGCCGATGGCGATGGCGATCGTATCGGCGCCATGGACCCCGACGGCTCCTTCATCACGCCCCATCAGATTTTTTCGCTCCTGTTGTGGCATTTGGCGGGAACGCGCCGGCTCGAGGGCGACGTCGCCAAAACGTTTTCCACCACGAAGATGATCGATAAAATCGCGCACAAACTGGGCCGCAAGATCTGGGAGACGCCCATCGGTTTCAAATACATTTGCGAGGTCATGCTCGAACGCGACATCCTGCTGGGCGGCGAAGAAAGCGGCGGCATCGGCACCAAGCTCCACCTTCCCGAGCGCGACGCCACCGTCAATTCCCTTTTCTTGGCCGAGCTCATGGCTTGGCATGGCAAAAGGCTCTCCGAGCTGGTGGCCATGCTCCACGCGGAATTCGGAGAGCACCACTACGGCCGCGTCGATCTCGAGCTTCGTCCCGGACAGAAGGAGAAAGCGATCGCCTACTTTGCCGACGGAAATCTTGCCCGCATTCTCGATTGGCCGGTGGTGGGCCGCGAGAATCTCGACGGCACTAAAGTCTATCTCGGCCAGATCGGCTGGGTGATGGTGCGAGCCTCCGGCACCGAGCCGATGCTGCGCATTTATTCGGAAACGACTCGTGCGGAGACGACGCGCCGGTTGCTCGATGAGGTCACCGCCCTGGTGAAAAAACTCTAGCGAGGAACATTTTCGTGAAACGACGCCTCTACCAGCTCGACGTGTTCACCACCAAGCCGTTGGCCGGAAATCCGCTGGCCATCATCACCGATGGCGACGGCCTTTCCGCCGCGCGCATGCAAGCCATTGCCCGCGAAATGAACCTTTCGGAGACGGTCTTCATCCAGAGACCCACCAACAACCGCGCCCTCGCCCGCCTGCGCATCTTCACCACCACACGCGAGCTGCCCCTCGCTGGGCATCCCGTCATCGGCACCTGGTTTCTCCTCGCCGAGCTCGGCGTCGTCCCCGCGTCCGAAGGCCGTGTCCAGATCCACCAGCAGACGGGTGCCGGAATCCTGCCCGTCGAAATCACTTTTCATCAGGGCCGCCCTGCCCGCGTCACCATGACTCAGAAGCCCGCTAAATTCCAACGCGTCCGCTGTGCCCGCGCCGCACTCGCCGACGCCCTCGGCCTCCGCCCCGGCGACCTCGAGGCTTCTCTGCCACTCGAATACGTCTCCACCGGCATTTACAACCTCATGGTTCCCCTCAACGGCCGCGCCCGCCTGAAACGCATTCACACCAACCTTCAAGCTCTCTCCCGCTTGCTTTCCGGCGGCGTCCTGGCCTACTGCTTCGCGCTCGGCGGCCCCGGCAAGGCTTTCGCGCGCGGGATGATTCCCTGGGAGCTGCACGAGGATCCGGCCACGGGATCGGCCGGTGGCTCGCTCGGCGCCTATCTCGTTCGCCATGGACGCCTGCGCTGCGGAGAAAAACTCTCCATCACCCAGGGAGTCGAGATGGGACGCCCCAGCCACATCCACGTGCAGGTCAGCGAGGACCACGGCCGATTGGTTCCGCGCGTCAGCGGATCGGCCGTGCGCATCTTCGAAGGCCACATCGAGGCCTAGCGTCCCAAGTCGTTCCCCGTTGAATAACGACTAAACGACGATTGAACGGCAGTCTGAATAAAGGCGTTGGCGAGGATTGCCAAGAGGGGCTGATCCGTGCGGTCAACCCCTCGGCAATTAGAAGGCGCGGGCGCGCTTAGAAGCCGCCGTCACGGCGAATGTCGCTCCGGTCGTGGTGAATGTCGCGGGTATCCCTGTTTCTGTCGCGGACATCTTTGTGAATGTCGTGGCGGATCGCCCGGCACTTGGCGCTGTTGGCGCCGTATTTTTCGTCGCACTCCCTCAGCCGCGCACGGTCGTGGCGGATGTCTCGAGTGTCGGCGTTCCGATCCCGTACGTCGTGTCGCACATCCCTCCGGTCGGACTGGGTATCCGGGGGAGCTGGGCTTGCGGAGGCGCTCTGGGTCCATGCGCCCACCGAAAGCAGGCCGGCTACCGCAACGCTAAGAAGGCTTCGTCGGACTATCTTCTCAATGTTCATGGCGTCTCTCCTGTGCGTGAACTTGAACTGCCTACACTCGGTTGAACACAGGTGGAGCGAAGAAGTTGCGCGCTTTTGCAGCGCCGGGCTTCAGCCCGGCATCTTTGTTTTGAGGACTTGCATTCGCCGCAGGCGTCGGGCGCGCCGTGCCCGCAAGTTGAGTATCGCGCTGCGAAAAGGGGAAAACATTTCGACTCCGTTGTGGTTGGGTTATATTGCCGCCTTCGTCCTGCCCTGGCAGCAGATATCTCGACGACCGGGCCTGGACTGAAATAGCCACGCGTGCAGGAGGCGTGTATGGCGCACTTGAGAAGTTGGATGGTGTCGCGGGTGAACCGGCAGTCTCTCGAGCATTCGGCTCGAACCACCGTCGCGGCGATAGCTTCCTTGGTGGTGGCCCGTGTATTTAGACTCCCCGAGGCCTACTGGGCCGCGATCACTACTCTGGTTGTCATGCAATCGACACTCGGGGCGGCGTTGACAATTTCCGGGCAGCGGCTCGCTGGTACTGCGCTGGGCGCCGTTGCAGGAGCATTTCTAGTCACATACTTCGGGCCCAGCGTGATCGCCTTCGGCGCGGGTGTGTTTGTGTTGGGACTGATCTGCGCAACGCTGCATCTTGATAGAGCGGCGTACCGCTTTGCCGGTATCACGTTGGCCATCATCATGCTCGTAGTCAGCAACAAGCCTGCGTGGGTGACAGCAGCTCACCGGTTCATCGAGGTCTCCGTGGGAATCGCCGTAGCGCTGGCGCTGACTGCGCTGTGGCCCGAACATCCACCAGCGACTTCAGCGTCGCCCTAGCACCGGCGGCTCACTGCAACGTCCCTCATTCCTGATCTACTCCACATGGTGATGGCTATAGTTGGAAGCCCTGTGCGGTTCTCATACATGGAAATCCCAAAAGCGAACGCACCTTTCCGGGCCCTGTCGATCTAAGTCTCCTAATATCAATGTAGCAGGCTTTCAATGGATCGGACTCCAATGTGCGTATGACCCAAGAGCTTGGTGGGGGAAGAATGGAAACTCTTTGGAATGATATTCGCTACGCAATCCGAACGCTGGCCAAGAGCCCTGGCTTCACCGCTGTCGCCCTTCTAACCCTGGCCCTTGGCATTGGCGCGAATACGGCCATTTTCTCCGTGGTCGAAGGCGTCTTGCTGAAGCCGCTGCCGTATCCCCAGCCCGAGAAAATCGTCAAGGTCTGGGGTCACGCCGTCAATCTCGGCCTGCCGAAGGATCAAATCTGGTTCTCCGCGCCCGAATTTCGCGAGCTCCAGGAGCTCAACAAAAGTTTGTCTGATTCCGCCGCGATGACCGGCGTCAACTTCAACATCACTGGCGGCGGCTCCCCCGAGCGCATCAACGGCGTGCAAGTTTCGCCCAGCTTGTTCTCCATTTTGCAGGTTCGTCCCACTGCCGGCCGCGTTTTCACCTCCGAAGAAGGCCAGACCGGTCACGATCGGGTGCTTCTCCTTGGTTACGGCCTATGGAAACGCCGCTTCGGCGGCGACCCGGGCATTGTTGGCCGCGTCCTCGACGCCAACGGCAACGCCATGACCGTCGTGGGAGTTCTGCCGAAAGACTTCGACTACCCGTATGAAGCGGAGATGTGGCAGCCCCTCGCTTTCGGCCCCGCCGACCTCGCTCCCGATAATCGTGGTAACCACGGCTACGAAGTCATCGCCCGTATCAAATCCGGCATGAATCTCGCGCAGGCTCGCTTGGACGTGCAAGGCGTCGCGCGTACGATCGTCGAGCGCAATCCCGATTACGGGTACAAGCAGTTCGACTACAATGTTCTGCTCGTCCCGCTCCTCGAAGAAACCGTCGGCGACGTTCAGACGGCGCTCTGGGTCCTCGTCGGTGCCGTCGGCCTCGTTCTGCTCATCGCCTGCGTCAACGTCGCGAGCTTGCTGCTCGCCAGAGCCTCCGCGCGCGAAAGGGAAGTCGCGATTCGCGTCGCTCTCGGCGCCGGCCGCGGCCGCATCATCCGGCAATTGCTCACCGAGAGCATCATGCTTTCCACTGCCGGCGGCCTCGCCGGCCTTGCTCTCGCGCCGTTTGTGTTGAGCGAAATCCTTCACCTGGGCCACGACGCCTTGCCGCGTGTCGGCAACGTTGGAATCGACGGCTGGGTTTTGCTTTTCACCGTGGCGATATCCGTCGGCACGGGAATTCTCTTCGGCCTGGCCCCCGCGCTGCAAGCCGCGTCGAGCGCGCCCTATGAGGAGCTGAAAGAAGGCGGCCACGGCGGGACCGAAGGCGGCGCCAAGGGACGCATCCGCAGCGTCCTCGTCGTTTGCGAAACGGCGTTGTCCGTGATTCTTCTTGTCGGCGCCGGCCTTCTGATGCGCAGCTTCCTCCATGTTCTCGCCATCGATCCCGGCTTCCACGCCGGCAAAGTGTTGACCATGCGCATCTCGTTGCCGCAGCAAAAGTACGCCACCGATGCGCGGATCCGCAATTTCTACCGTGAAGTCGTCGAACGCATCGATCGTCTCCCCGGCGTTCAGTCGGCCGGCGCGGCGGACGCCCTTCCTCTGTCCAACCGGGGCAACTCAGGCACCGTCGCCATCGAGACGCAGGACGTTCCGCCCGATCGGACGCAGCCGGAAACGGACTACCGCCCGGTCACTCCCGGCTACTTCGAGACCATGGGATTCCAGTTGGCCCAGGGACGCCTTTTCACGGAGAGCGATTCCGAAACCGCACAGCCCGTCGCCATTGTTGACGACACCCTCGCCCGCACCTATTTTCCCAAGAGCGATCCCATCGGCAACCGCATCAAGATCGGCGGCATGGACTCCAAAACTCCGTGGCTGACGATTGTCGGCGTGGTCCGCCATGTTCACTACCGCGCCATCGAAGCGCCTTCGCGCGTCCAGCTCTATTGGCCCGAGGCGCAGAGTCCGTCTGGCACGATGAGCCTCGCCATTCGCACCTCCGTCGATCCGCTCAGTCTCGCGCCCGCCGTCGTCCAAACGATTCAATCCGTCGATCCCGATCAGCCCGTCTACCAGATCCGCAGTATGGAACAGCTCCGCGCGCAGTGGGTGTCTCAGCGGTTCCTCGCGTTGTTGCTCGTCGGCCTGTTCGCCGGTCTCGCGCTCGTCCTCGCCGCCGTCGGAATCTACGGCGTGATGGCCTATGCAGTCACGCGGCGCACTCACGAAATCGGCATCCGCATGGCGCTTGGCGCGCAGCACAAGGACGTCATGCGCATGGTTCTCGCCCAGGGCACTGCCCTTGCCGGTATTGGCTTGGGCGTCGGCGTCGTTGTCAGCTTCGCCGTCACCCGCTTGATGTCCAGCATGCTCTACGGCGTCAGCGCGAGCGATCCGCTGGCGTTCGTCGCCGGCGCGATCCTGCTTCTCCTCGTCTCTGTCGCGGCCTGCTACATCCCCGCGCGCCGCGCCATTCGCGTCGATCCCATCGTCGCCTTGCGCTACGAGTAAACCTCGAGCCTGCCCCGTCCAGATGCCCAATCGAGGGTGGCGCATACATCCGCTTTTGATGTATGCGATCGTGTCCGCTTGCAGCAAGTCGTTGTAAACGTAGCAGCACGACATGCCGTGCCCACAAGTTAATTCGGCTGCTTCCCCTTACAATTCCCCTGCGCACCCCTCCAACACGAGGTCTGTCTCGTAATGCGAAATTACTTCTTTTCGTGGGTTTGGCTTCCAACCCTGGTCAAGCAACCGCTGCTCTGCGTTTGTAGGCTCGCGTCAATCTCCAGCATCAAAACATTTCAAGAATAGAGTCGGCGGTGAAGAACACGTCATCTCCAACTGGAATCTATTTCCCGATATGTACCGTATATAGTACACTGCTTCAGTGGGTAAGAAACCGAAATCCCCACCGTGGATGGACGCCCAGTCTGATGTGCTCGAAAGACAGGGGAAACGAGTTCCAGCGATCTTCTTCCGCACCGACGCTGGCGGAGAACCCGTGCGGGATTGGCTGAACGGGCTGCCCTCATCGGAGGATCGGAGGCGGATCGGCGAGGATATCAAGACGGTAGAGTTCGGCTGGCCAATCGGGATGCCCGTTTGCAGGTCTTTAGCCGATGGCATTTATGAAGTGCGGACGAGCCTGGCCCAGAATCGCATCGCCCGGGTGCTTTTCTACATCGACAAGAAAGGCCGGATGGTCCTGCTGCACGGATTCATTAAGAAAACGCGGAAGACACCGGACGAGGATTTGGAGCTGGCGCGGAGCAACAAGAGCAAGCATCAAAGGGGATTCAAATGAAAGGAAGAAAAAAACACAAGCCGACCAACCACAGCGGTTCGACCTTCGACAGCTTTCTCGAAGAAGAAGGAATCCGAGAAGAAGTCGAGGCGGTCGCTATCAAGCGGGTGCTGGCTTGGCAGCTCTCGCAGGCCATGCAGGAACAGCAGAAGACCAAGCAGGCGATGGCAAGGCAGCTTCGGACCAGCCGCTCACAGCTCGATCGCCTGCTGGACCCTCAAAACGTTTCCGTAACGCTCGATACGATCGCTCGAGTAGCCAGGGCGCTTGGTAAGCGCCTGATCATTCGCGTGGCCGATGTGAAGCCCAAACGCGCCTAGGAACACTCCCACCCGCCACGTCCCGATGCCGAATCGGGATTTGGATTCCTTGGGTAGGCTGGGGCCGAAGGTCCTGCACGAGCTTCAAGCAGCCTTATGAAGACGCTGGGATCAAAGGTGGGGCAAACTACGCTCTAGAAGCTGGCTCTAGCAATCCGAGGAAGTGCCTACTGGATTTCCGAATCCGACTGGGGCAATTCAAAATCTTGGGCGGTCTCAACATTTGACACGCCCTCGACACGGGAAATCAGCTCGACCTTGTCCGGCTCAATGGAGCCTGTAATTGTCCCCAGTGCTTCCATGAGGTTTTCCACAATCATACCCGCCGCGCGCAGTCGGTCCGCGACCTCCGACACTCGGTCACTGTGCTCGTCGTCCACAGTGACCACAAGACTTGCCTTTTCGGTGGCGGCACGCATTTTCCCTCTCCTCATGGTAGTAGATGCCGTAGAACCCCTTAAAGGTGCCAGTAGACGCAGTAGAATCCCTTAGGGTTTGATTTTAAAGGTGGCGGTTGCGACGCTGTGCCCTAAGGGTACTCGCTACGGCGCTTGAATCAAACCCGCGCCCACATCAAAAGCTGACAGCGCCAGTGAGCGCGCAGTACGCAGTAATCGGTCGCGGAGCTGGTGACCCCTAAGCGCGAAATCCTCTTCCGCGAAGAGTGCTGCAATGCCAGTTACGTGCGGGGTTGCCATGCTCGTTCCGCTCAGGGTCCGGTACCGCGTTGGCATTGGCCAGGTTGAGTACACCCCTAAGCCCGGACCAACTATTTCCACCTTCCCGCTGTTTGAGAAAGGCGCAATCTGCATCCGTTCGTCCACCGCGCCCACGGCCACAATGGAGGGACAGTTGGCTGGATGGCTGACTGGTTTGGGAGCTTTACCGAACTCTCGCTGGCTATCGTTGCCCGCCGCGGCAATGATCACCGTCCCGGCCCTAAGAGCGCGACTGGCGGCAACCTCGAAAGCCCTAGAAAATGTCTGACCAGGCTGCACGGGGGTGCTCAGAGACAATGAAATAACGGCACAGCCGTTGGTCACCGCCCAGTTGATGCCAGCAAGAACTTGCTCGCCGCTGCCGTGTCCCTGTTTGTCCAGCACCTTGCCTGAGAAGATCTCGCATTCGAAAGCCACGCCGTAGCGGGGAAAAACGAGAGGCTGCTTTGGACCGCACGCCGTGCCTATGCAGTGAGTCCCATGCCCATGCTCGTCATCGGCCCCTTCCCGGAGGACGAAGGACCGTGGAACGATCGAACGGCCGACAAAGTCCGGATGTTTTAGATCGAAACCGGTATCGAGAACCGCCACTTTGATTCCTTTGCCGCTGAGTTTCGAATGAGCCACATTGGTGGCCCGTAGGCCCCAAGTCTCCCCCATTTCCTCGCGGGATGGCTCCTCTCGCGCAAACGCGTACACAAAGCGGTCGGGCTCGACAGCCAAGATCGGCTTGTCTTCGCCGCTGGCCTGTGTCAGGGCTTCGAGCTGTTCCTCATCAGCCTGAATCGCGACCACTCCCAGCTTGTCGAAGAACAAGGCATCCGTGGGTTGCAGCTTCTCTAGGTTCAAGGCGCCCGCCGTAAAGTCTGCCGTGCTAACTGTGCGCAAACCCGCCTTCGCATCAAGAATACGGGCTACTTCCGTTATGGCTTCCTCCGCCAACACGAGGAGGTAGCGTCCTGTTGTTTCCATTGCGGGTGCGGTAGCTTCCATAGTTGCGCTCCTTAATCTCTCTCAGGTTCATCGACGGGGTCTTCAGAAGAAATTGCCCCGCGGGTGGCCCATCTAGCAGCAGAGCGCATGAATCCCATTTCTGATTTCTGAGAGAACCGCGATTATGTGAACTCTAATGTTCACCTCGACGGGTGGGAATCCCTCCCGCCTTTGCACGTTTTTGACCACCGTCGGGGGCTGATAATACCACTCGACTACTTCACCTAAAAGTTATGAAATCGGTGTCTCATCCTTCGCGGCGAAGACCGGGACCACGGCGCGTCGCCTGCATGGCGAACAACAGCACCGCGCTCGAAAAAAAAGTTTACAGGCGCAACCACTTGCAATCCGCTAACTCCATGCTAACGTCGAAGTGGGGGATTTTTCGGCCCGCGAGGGCACGGTGTCAAACCACATGACCATTTGCGAGACAGCTTTCGCTGATCCTGAGCGCAGCCGAAGGGCCGGCATTGTGGAGGGCCCGCCCGTCTCCGTCTGGCGGATCGGGGCCGGCGTGGCGCCGCTGCGGGCGAGCAAGCCAAGGAGCGGTGGAGCAGCGCGCGGGGCGTGGCCCAGCCCCCAGGCTCCAGCCTGGGGGACTCTGCGGGCACTCCTTGGGAGCACTAAAAACCGCCAGTCTTGTGGCGGCAGAGACGATTTTAGAGGTACTGAAAACAAACCTCTTAGCGCCATTTCTAATCGCAACACCAACGAGAGTCGCAAAGGCGCAACTCTCTCAGAACCAACAACATCCAAATTTCTAATCGCAACAAAAACGCACTTTTCTGAAGAAAAAGCGAAAAGCGATGAAAAAACGAATCTCGTAAAAGCGTCAAAAACAATTCTTCTGGGGACGCGCGGATGATGATGCGCAAACACCTCGCAGGGCCATTGCGCATCGCCCTCGCTCTAGCCATCGCGTGCATTTCCGCGGGCGCTGCGCGCTCGCAGCAATTCGATCCCAATCTCTACGCGGGTATGAAATGGCGCTTGATTGGACCCTTTCGCGGCGGCCGAGTGCTCGCGGTTGCGGGCGTCGCCGGCCAGCCCAATGTCTATTACTTCGGGTCGGTCGGGGGCGGCGTTTGGAAAACGACGGATGGCGGCCTTGTATGGAAGCCGCTGTTCGATCGCCAACCGATCGCCTCCATTGGTGCCATCGCGGTGGCCCCTTCGGATCCGAACGTGATCTATGTGGGCACAGGCGAAGCGGACATGCGTTCGGACATCAGCTTCGGCGACGGCGTTTACAAATCCACCGACGCAGGCGAGACCTGGCGAAATGTGGGGCTGAAAGATTCGCGCCACATCGGACGCATTCTCGTCGATCCCCGCAATCCGGATGTGGTTCTCGTTGCGGCCCTGGGCCACGCCTACGGCCCCAACGACGAGCGGGGCGTATTCCGAACGGCCGATGGCGGCAGCAGTTGGCAGAGGGTTCTCTACAAAGACGAGAATACGGGCGCCATCGACCTCAGCTTCGCCCCGGACGATTCACGCATCGTTTACGCCGCTCTGTGGAGGACGCGGCGCCCCCCGTGGAACACCTACGCCCCGCTCGACGGTCCCGGAAGCGGTTTGTACAAGTCCACCGACGGCGGCATCACCTGGATTCAACTCGCCGGCGGCGGTCTCCCCTCCGGGGACTGGGGACGAATTGGAATTGCAGTGGCGCACGGGAACCACGGCTACCGAGTCTACGCTTCGATCGACGCCAAAGACGCCGGCCTCTACCGCTCGGACGATGCCGGCAACACCTGGCGCCGCGTCGGAACCGATTCGCGCATCCGTAAGCGCTCTTGGTACTTCTCCGGAGTGACGCCGGATTCGCAGGATTCGAACGTCGTTTACGTCGCGAATACCTCGCTCTATCGCTCTGCCGACGGCGGTGAAACCTTTGACGCGATGAAAGGGGCGCCGGGCGGCGACGACTATCACACCCTTTGGGTCGCTCCCGATGACCCGCGCAGGATGATTCTCGGGAGCGATCAGGGCGCCGCCATCAGCGTCGATGGGGGCAGCACCTGGAGTTCCTGGTATAACCAGCCGACCGCCCAGTTTTATCATGTGGCCACAGACCATCGTTTTCCTTACTACGTATACGGCGCGCAGCAGGACAGCGGCACCGTGACCATCGCCAGTCGCAGCGACTATGGCCTAATCACCGACCGCGACTGGTACTCAGCGGGTGGAGAAGAGAGTGGCTACCTCTTGCCGGATCCGAGCGATCCCGACGTCGTCTACGGCGGTGGGCCCGCCGGCGTGCTCTCCCGATTCTCCAGGACCACTGGGCAGTCTCAGAACATTTCTCCGTGGCCTGCGAGCATCTTCGGCGGCAAGTACCGCTTCACGTGGACCTCGCCGCTCGCATTTTCGCCGCAGGATCCCCATGTCCTCTATTTTGGCTCCCAATATTTGCTCAAGACGAGTGATGGCGGGATGCATTGGGAAATCATCAGCCCCGATCTTACGTTAAGTCACAAACAGGATCGGAAAAATTCCCCCGGTGCTGCAGGCGCGGGTGCTGACTCGAACTCCCCCTCAAAAATCCCCTCCGAAACGCACTCGGAAACTCATTCGGAAACTCATTCGGAAACTCATTCGGAAACGCATTCGGAAACGCACTCGGAAATCAATGACCGCGCCGTGATCTATACCATTGCTCCATCGCCCGCGCGCGCCGGCAGGATTTGGATCGGCACCGATAATGGCCTGATTCAATTGACCGACAATGGCGGAAGCACGTGGCGCGACGTCACGCCCGAAGGACTGCCGGCGTGGAGCCGCGTCAGTCTGATGATTGCTTCTGCATTTGATTCCGAGACGGCCTATGCCGCAATCGACCGGCACGAAACGGATGATTTTCGGCCCTATGTGTTTCGCACGCACGATTCCGGCAAGACCTGGCAAAAGATTTCGGAGGGAATTCCGGAGCGGAGCTACGTCAACGCCGTGCGCGAAGATCCTGTACGCAAGGGTTTGCTGTTTGCCGGCACCGAGACAGGCGTCTACGTTTCCTTCGATGACGGGGATCGCTGGCAAGCGCTGCAGCTTAACCTGCCGGTAGCTTCGGTGCGCGATCTCGTGATTCAGGGAAACGACCTCGTCGTCGCCACTCACGGCCGAGCCTTTTGGATTCTCGACGACATCACGCCGCTGCGCCAGTTGGATTCTCAGGTGGCCGGCTCGGAGGTCCACTTGTTTGCGCCTGCACCGGCTATTCGCGTGCGCCGCGACGTCAACAACGATACTCCGTTGCCTCCGGAAATTCCGACGGGCGCCAACCCGCCGAGCGGCGCCGTCATTGACTACTACTTGAAGTCCGAGCCGCAGGGTGAAATCACGCTCGAGATCCTTCGCCGCGATGGCACACTCGTGCGCCGATTTTCGAGCGAAATAAAGCCGACGTCGGCGCCGGCGCTGCCACAAGAACCCCCCGACATTCCCAGCTACTGGTTTCGTCCGGCCCAGCCCCTGCCGAAGAATTCGGCGATGAATCGCTTCGTGTGGGACTTGCGCTATTCCCGGCCGCCTACGATTCAGCGAGACTACACGATCGCGGCTGTTTTCGGACAAGATACTCCCTCTTTGCCCGAAGGCCCGTTGGCTCTTCCGGGCGAATATCAGGTGAGACTCACGGTCGCCGGGCGCGCGTACTCCCGGCCGCTCGTCGTCAAAATGGATCCGCGGGTCAAAATCCCCGCAGAAGAGCTTGCGAAGCAGCTCGATTTGCAAACGAAGATCGGCGATGCACTCGAGCGCAACTACCAAGCCTACGCTCAAGTTCGAGATGTTCGCTCGCAGCTTGAATTGCTCGAGCAGCGTTTGGGCAATGTTTCAACGGCCAAGGCGATCGTCGACGCTGCGAGGGAACTCGACCAAAAGGCTGCAAACATTGAGGGTGAACGGCATGACTGGCCGGCGCGCCCGACCGGCTTGATTGGATCGGACGAAACGCTGGCCGCACTTGCCACCGCTGTGGGCACCGCTGACCGCGCGCCTACTGTGCAATCCTATGCAGTCTTTGAAGAATCGCTTCAGGAGCTCAACGCGCACATCGAGCAATGGCAAGGGCTCCAACACAAGGAATTGCCGGCGTTCAACGCTCTGATGCGCGAAAAGAAAATCCCGCTGATCGTGGTTGCTCCCGGCTCTCCAGAGCATTCGAAATCGAAAGCCGCGGTCCAGCCATGAGCCTTCACGCGGGCAAGCGACGGTTGTTGCGCCAGGCGTACAATCCGGCGCAATGGATACTGCGATCCGCCGCGTCTGGTTTTGTTGCGAGGGCGGCTGTCCTATCGGTAGGAGACCACGAACTCTCCGTTCTGGATGTGAATATCGCTGATTTCAGGAGGCACGCGTAACTTCTCTTTGTTTTCCGGCGAGTCCAGCATCCGTTCGACCGCGGTCTGAAGCGCCGATTGCGGGATGGGCATGGAGCCGAATTTGCCGCTCGTCGGCTCGAACCGCAAATAACCTCCCTGGACGTGGAGGCGGCCCTCGAGAAGCAGCGAAAGATTCTTGCCGTGGAAGTCGAACAGCACGTAGGCTTGCAGTCGGTCCTCGAGCATATTGATCTTGAAGTCCCGCACCGAAGACTGAACTTCGGCGAGCGAGGGATCGTCCGGATGACTCCCTGAGCCGGCCGCGGGCGTCATGCTCGGAGGTGGCGTGGTCGGAGGCGTCGCGCTCGGAGGCATCGTGCTTGGGAGCGTCGCACTCGGAGGATCGTTCTCGCGCTTCAGCGCCAGATTCGAGCCGAGGTAGGAATTCACCTCGGCATTACTCAAGTCAAGTTGATAGGGCAATCCCGCCGAAACCGCCGCGTCCGTTTCGCGCAGCTTCGATTCGAGTTGCGCTGCCGCCTGCGGTTCATTTGCGAACTGGGGCGGTGGCGAAGGGCGGAGCACTAGACCCAGCAAGATGATCGCCGCCGCCAGACTCGTCCACCTCGCCACGCGGTATGTCGTCCGAAGAATTCCGCGAGATGATGGACTCTCAGGACTCGAGTCGACGCGGGTCGCTGGCTGCGGCGCGCCCAGACCGGAATTTTCGTAATAGGAAAACAGGCTCGAACATTTTTCGCATCGCGTCCCGCCCTCTTGTTCGTACCCGCAGTTGGGACAAATGATGTTCACCATCGGAACCGAGCTCCTGGGGATCCCTTTCTGCCAACGATAGCAGGGATGCCGGCCTCTCTGGGTAAATTGCGGGCTCCGTGTGCCCTAACGTTGCTGGCGGATGGGCTCGATTCCGGGTCGGTTCCACGTCCAAAATGCCGTTTCACGAACCGGCAAATTAGGGTATGATTGGGTCCATAAGGCGACGGTCGTCCCCGATTTGCCTGGCCTTCGGGCTTTGCCCGGGCATGGACCAGGGAAACACCCTGAAGATACACAAAAATGAAGCGGGCTGCGCGCATCCTTGTGCTTGTTCTTGGTGTCTGCCTGATCGTATTGGCGCAGACCGCGACGCGCGAGGTACGGGCGACCACTGGCGGCCTGCCCCCTATCACTACTGTTTTCATGATATTGCAAGAGAATCATAATTGGTCCCAAATCACCGCTTTGAGTGCTCCGTATATCCGCAACGTGCTAGTGCCCATGGGCGCCCACGCCGAGCAATACTACAATCCACCCGGTAACCACCCCAGTCTGCCGAATTATCTGTGGCTCGAAGCAGGAAGCAATTTGGGCATCACCGACGATAATCCTCCGAGCATCAACCACCGCAGCACGACGATGCACTTGGTCACCTACCTGAACAATACCGGCATTTCGTGGAGGGCGTATGAGGAGGGCATCGACGGGAGCACCTGCCCCTTGAGCGGTGTGGGCAAGTATGCGGCGAAGCACGACCCGTTTGTTTATTTTGACGACGTCACGAACACGAACGATCCGAATTCGGCCTACTGTGTCTCTCACGTCCGACCCTACGGCGAGCTCGCGGGCGACCTCACGAATAATACGGTGGCGCATTTCAACTTCATCACCCCAGACCTGTGCCATGACATGCACGATTGCAGCCCGACCGTCGGCGATAGTTGGCTTTCGGCGGAAGTCCCTAAGATCCTGAACTCTGATGCGTACAAAAACGGGGGCGCGCTTTTCATTACTTGGGATGAGGCTGCGACCGGGGACGGTCCGATTGGCATGATCGTTCTCTCCCCGTTTGCCAAGGTGGACTACTCGAACTCAATTCAGTATACGCATAGCTCGACGCTCCGAACCCTGCAGGAGATTTTCAACGTCACGCCATTTCTACGAGACGCCGCCAACGCGACCGATTTGCGCGATTTGTTCAAGCCGGCGGCGGCGCCGATCGTTCAGCTTTCCACAGCAAACTTGAATTTCGGCAATCAGCCTCAAGGCTCTTCCAGCAGCCCGCAGACGGTGACCCTCAAGAACTCCGGCAATGCGACGCTGGCCATTGCCGGTATTACGCTCACCGGAGCGAACAACAATGACTTCTCACAGACCAACGACTGCGGAAGCAGCGTGGCGGCGGGCTCAGGGTGCGCGTTCCACGTAACTTTTGCGCCCTCAACCGCAGGGGGCGAGACCGCCACCCTCGAGATTTCAGATAACGCTTCCGGAGGCTCTCAGTCCGTGAAATTATCCGGAACCGGCACGGCGCCCGGTGCAGTCCTGAGCCCGACGAGTCTAGCTTTCGGCAACCAGCCCCAGGGCATCACCTCGAATCCGCTTGCTGTGAAGTTGACGAATGGGGGGAACGCCGGTCTCAACATCAGGGGTTTCTCTTTCACCGGGACAAACCGGACCGACTTCGCGCAGACGAACGACTGTCCAGGCTCGCTGGGAGCCGGTTCCGCGTGTACGATCCTCGTCACTTTCACCGCTTCCACGAAAATGGGAGCGACCGCCACTCTGAATGTTTCGGATGATGCCGCCGGAAGTCCACAGACTGCGGGCCTTTCGGGCACCGGCGTCGCCGCAGGTCCTAACCCGAGCTTGTACCCCACTAGCCTTGCCTTCGGCGGTTGGGGAATGACGACAAAGTCCACGCCGCAAACCGCGACCCTCACGAACAGTGGCAGCGCCGATCTGAGCATTACGAGCATCGCGATCGGCGGAACAAATGCCAGCGACTTCCACGAAAGCAATAACTGCGGTTCCAGGGTCGCTGCAGGGGCCAAATGCACCGTGACGGTTACGTTCACGCCGTCGGCGAAGGGGAATCGTATCGGCTCGCTGATCGTCAACGACAACGGAGGAACAGGCTCGCAGAGCGCTAGCCTCAGTGGCACAGGCGTCCGTGGTGTAACCGTCGCGCCGTCCAGCCTGGTTTTCGCGCCTCGGGCCGTCGGCACGACGAGCGGCACGCAATCCTTCACACTAACTAATAATCAGACCAATGCGATCAACATCTGGACCATTTCGATTACCGGCGCCGACCCCGGCGACTTCGCGCAGACCAATACCTGCGGCGATCTTCTCAATCCGGGAGCCAAGTGCATCTTCAGCGTAACCTTCACCCCCACGGACAAGAGGCGTCGTACCGCCACAGTCAGGATTGCCGACTCTGCGGATAATAGCCCCCAAAGCGTAACCCTGACCGGCACCGGCAAGTAAACGCGCCCCCCTCCCAACTGCCCGTGAAGTGACTCTTACCCTGGTCGAAAAGCGGTTGCCTGATTATCTCTGTGTAATTTCCTCGAACTGCGCTGAGAACCCTTTGGTGACTTTCTGCATCTCACCCGTGGTCGGAAAGGGGTCCTGCGGAGGCTGCCAAGCAGCCCGATAGGTGTCACTTCCTGTACATCGATACCAGTCTGGGATTGCCACTTGTCCTCGATAATTCTTGCGGCGAGGACGACTGGGGCGACAGAACCCGCACAGAGGCTCCGCAGAACGGCCAAAACGAGCCGCACTACCACTCCCAAGAGGGCACGCGACTTGCGGTTGACCCGATGGGGCAGGGGGACTAGGCTCTCGGGCGAAGGGGAGGCTGAAAATGGAAGTTCCGGTTAAGGGCCTACTTGGGATTCTCACGCGCCGCGACCGTCCTTTCTTGAATAGTCTGTTCGCAGGGCTGCTCCTTCTCATTATGCCGGTCCTAGTTGCCGCGCAAGGCAAGCCGGTGCGACCCCGCATTACAGCGCGGGTCGACGAAGGCAGACTGACCGTGCTTCGCGGCAATACGCACCCACTGGCACGTGCTGAAAATGACCGAGGCGCTGTGCCCGACAGCCAGCCCATGCATCGGATCCTCTTGTTGTTGCAGCGCGGGCTCGATCAGGAGGCCGCGCTCAAACAGCTTCTGGACCAGCAGCAGAGCAAGGCTTTTCCGAACTACCACCAATGGTTCACCCCGCAGCAATTCGGCCAGCAGTTTGGTCCTGCCGATGCCGACATCCAAGCCGTGACCGACTGGCTGCGGTCACATGGCTTCCAGGTTGCCAAAGTTTCGACAGGCCGCACGCTCGTCGAGTTCTCAGGCACCGCGGGGCAAGTCCGCAACGCTTTTCATACGGAGATCCACAGGTATCTTGTGAACGGCGAGCAGTACTTCGCCAACAACAGCGATCCGCAAATCCCCGCGGCGTTGACTCCGGTGGTGGCCGGTCCGGTGTCGCTGCATAATTTCCCGAAGAAGGCGCAGAACCGTACCGTCGGCGTATTCAGGAAGACGACGGCGACAGGACGCGTGACCCCGCTTTACACGTTTTCGGGCCCTCTTTGTGGCACAACGGACTGTAACGCCGTCGGGCCGGGCGATTTCGCTGCCATTTACAACGTCCAGAAGTTATGGAGTCCAGGCATCAACGGCCAAGCAATCGACGGCACCGGACAAACGATTGCCATCGTCGGCGATTCGGAGATCTGCACGGCAAGTTCGCCGGACTTCAGCGATCCGACCATGTGCAACGGCATGGACGACGTCAAACAGTTCCGCACACTGTTCGGTTTGCCGACCACGAACCTGCCGAACGTCATCCTGGACGGCCCCGATCCATACCTGAATTCGGACGAGACCGAGGGAGACCTGGACGTCGAGTGGTCGGGCGCGGTCGCGAAGAATGCCACAATTGACTTCGTAATTGCGGAGAGTACCGAGGCCAGCGCCGGCACGGACCTCGCAGCAGAATACATTGTGGACAATAACCTTGCTCCGGTGATGAGCGAAAGTTTCAGTGCATGTGAGCCTAATCTTGGAAACGGGGGGAACCAATTTGAAGCCACCCTTTGGGAGCAGGCGGCTGCACAAGGCATCACCGTGATCGTTTCCTCCGGCGACAATGGCTCCGCCGACTGCGACGATCCGAACACGCAAAATGCCGCCTTTAATTTTGGCCCAGCGGTCAATGGAATTGCTTCCACACCCTTCAACGTGGCCGCCGGAGGCACGGACTTCGACATCACGTTGCCAAGCCCTGGGAGCTACCAGTCCACGTACTGGGGTGCAACAAACACTACCGTCGGCGGCATAGCCGATGTCTCCGCTTTGTCTTACATTCCGGAAACCACCTGGAACGATTCCTGCGCGCAGAGCTTCACCGGGGCGGTGACCGGTTGCAGTCCGCCGTCGAGTTTAGGCTTACTGAATATCGTTGCCGGAAGTGGCGGTCAGAGCGAGTTTTATACAAAGCCGTCCTGGCAGACGGTCGCTTCGGGGTCCGGCTTGAATGCTGGGAATGATCTGACGCGCGATCTACCGGACATCTCACTATTCTCTGCCGACGGTTTTATCAGCAACAGTTTTTATATCATCTGCGAGGCAGACCTGAACCCCGGCGGCGTGCCCTGCGACCTGAATACTCCCTATTTCGATTTCGTGGGCGTCGGGGGAACTTCCTCGGCGGCGCCCACGTTCGCCGGAATGATGGCGCTGGTGAACCAGGAAATGACGATCCTGCACCAGACGAACAGCCAAATTCCCACGCGCCAGGGCAACGCCAACTACGTCTTATATCATTTGGCCACCAACCAAAGCGGCTTGAGTTGCGGTTCCTCGGCGGGACCGAATTCAGCCTGCACTTTCAACGACGTAACCAAGGGCAACAATTCGGTTCCTTGTGTTGGGGGAAGTCCCGGTTGCAGCAACACCACAAATAGCGCGACCTACGGCGTTTTGGAAACGGTCAATTCGAGCAATGTGCCGACTGGGACGGCGGCGTTTAATGCTGGAACAGGTCTGGACTTGGCAACGGGCCTCGGTTCGATCAATGCGTTGAACCTCGTCACCAATTGGGGACCAGCCGTAGGTGCTTTCACGCCAACGACGCCGACGTTGTGCCTTTCGTTGACGCAAACAGCCTCAGCCTCGTGCGCCGGTCCGATCTCGATCACGCATGGTACGAAGGTGTACGTGAATATCACGGTGAACGGGACTCACAGCGGCACTCCTATTCCGGTAACCGAGACGAGCACGATTGCTGAGGACGTCTCACTGATCGGTACGTTTCCCGGTGGGAATCCAAGTTGTAATGTGCCGGGTTGTAACACGGGCGGCGTTGACCGCTTCACGCTGAGTAACTCCAACATCAACTCTGACATCTATCCTTTGACCAACGGCTCGTTCTCTTCGGCGACAACCTCTAATTTGAACTACACGACCAGCCTGACAGGTGGCACTTACGACGTGGTTGCGCATTATGCAGGCGATGGCACCTTTGGTGCGAGCGACTCGACGCCGCCAATTTCTGTTACGGTCAACCCGGAGGGTAGCACGGCATTCGTGAGCGTTTTCACCCTTCTCGCGAACGGAAACGTGCCCCAGACAACCTCGGCTTCGTATGGCGACCTAAACCTAATCCGTGTGGATGTCCAGGGCACGACCTCGGGCCAGGAATCTGCCACGGGGACCGTGACTTTGACGGATAACGGCGCCGCGATCGTAAATCCAACGGGCGGGACAACCCCCCTCTTCTCGTTGAACACGGAAGGATACTTGGAGGATCAGACTTCGTTCCTTGCCGTGGGTTCGCACAGCTTTCAGGCGAAATATAACGGAGACGCGAGCTACAGTCCTACGAGCTCGAGCCCAGTGGCGTTCACGGTTACCCAGGCGCCCACGACGACGACGGTCACGCCCAGCGTCAACCCTGTTAAAGCGAACACGAATTTTACACTCACTGCAATTGTGGACACGCAGAGCGCTGCGAACCCTTCCGGAGGCAGCTCCGGCCTTCCACCCACAGGAATGGTTACTTTCTCCTCCGGTACCACGCAGCTAGGCACCGCGAATCTGTCGCAGGTGAGCGGTGGCGATTCGAATGGGTTTGTCGAATCACAGGCCACTTTGACTGCGCAGCTTGCCGCAACGGCGAGTATCGCCGCCGTTTACAGCGGGGACGTGAATTACACCACGTCGACATCCCCGGCAGTCACGGTTACGGTTACTAGCGGCACCACGCCGAGTATCAGCCTGGCGTCGGCTACCAACCCGATCAATATTTCCGCTCCTGGTCAGCCGGGCATGTCCATCATCACCGTGAGCGGATCGAACCTCACCAGCGCGGACAACGTTACTTTGACCTGTGCTGTCACGCCGACGAACTTGAGTGATACGCCGACATGTTCGTTCAATACAAACCCGGTCGCTCTATCCAACACGACGACGAGCGGCCAGTCAACGCTCATGGTCAGTACAATCCGGCCGAGTGCTCTCTTCAAGCCGGCGAGCCGTCCACGTGGTCCCGATTGGTTCGTGATAAGCGAAGTAGGAGCTTTCATCGCTTGTTTCTTCCTGCTGGGCATTGCAGCGAAAAAGCGGCGAGGCATGGTGACGCTTGCGATGTTGCTTTTCGTGGTTATAGCGGTGGGAACGGGTTGCGGCGGCGGGAGCAGCGGCGGTGGCGGCGGTAACCCCGGAACGACGGTCGGTGCATACACCGTTACCGTGACCGCGACTCCGGCATCCGGCACGGCGCAAACAACGACGATCACGGTCAACGTGCAATAATTCTGTGCGGAGAGAGGCCCACAGACCAACTGCCATCTTTCGTTTTTGCCAAGCAACCCGATGGGTGTCACTTCCTGTACATCGATGCGAGTCTGCGATTGCTACTTTTCCCCGAGAGGGATCATCTATAGGTCTTGCGGCGGGCGCGATCTTTGCGGTTCATCAGGAGGCTGATGGTGTTCAAGAGTCGGGGAACTCGTTGGGATGTCACCGGGATCTGGCTGGCCCGGTTTTGCCGGAGGCATGCCGGGTTGAGCGGATTGGCGATTGCCACATTCGTCTTTCTGGGGTTGGGAGTGGCTTTGGGGACCGGACGAAAGCCTTCCGCGCACGAGCAGGAGTCGCCGGACCTGGTCCGAGCGCGCTCGAACTGGTTCGTCCAGCAGCGGGCGTTTCCCATCGGTCACATCCCGGCAGGTTTACGGGAGAAAGCCATCGAGCAGATGGGAGAGATGCGCAACTCGCAGAAGGTCTTTGGAGTGCCTCTCGACGCCGTGGTAGCTGGCGGCAATTCTTGGACAGCGATCGGGCCGCAGCCGACGACGAGCGGTTTTTTCGGCAACGCTGCCGGCCGCGTCCAGTCGCTTGCTGTGGATCCGCGTGACGCGAGCGGAAACACGGTCTACCTGGGTGGCGCGGACGGCGGAGTCTGGAAAACCACCGACGGCGGCGCGAACTGGAAACCGATCACGGACTCTGCGCCTTCGCTTTCCGCCGCCTCGCTTGCGGTTGACTCCAGCACGAATCCTTCGACGATTTACGTCGGCACCGGGGACGTCAACTTTGCAGGCGACCCGGTCTTTATCGATAGCGTTTACGGCGCGGGAGTCCTGAAATGCACTTCCGCCGACAGCGGCGCGACGTATACCTGCACGCAGGACATCACACTCTCTACGCCCAGCCCGCTTGAGCCGTTCGACGGCGGACCGCGCGTTGGCGCCCTGGTCCTGGACCCAGCCAACAACCAGATCTTGCTCGCGGCAGTGCGCGGCTCGGGTTCGACCATTCAGTCGGGCATCTGGCGCTCGACCGACGGTGGCCACAGCTTTGTGCACGTCCTGCCCCAGCCCCTGCACGTTGTGGGGACCGACGTGGTGTTCGATCCGAGCGATGCCACCGGAAATACAGCCTACGCGGCGCTCGGAAACGACGGCGGAGATTCAAGCCACGCACCTGATTGCTCCACGCTGTGCAACGGTGTGTGGAAGTCAACAAACGCCGGCGCCACCTGGGCCCGTCTGACCAGCCTCGATAGCCTCGCGACCCAAAGTAATGTCGGCCACGTCACGCTGACAGTGGGAGCAGGTGGCGCGTTGTACGTGGCGATCGCGACCGCATCCGACAGTTCTTCGAGCCTTTTGGGTGTATTCAAGACAACGAACGCCGGCCAGAGTTTCACGCAACTCAACCTTGGCCCCGCAGCGAGCTTCTGCAATTCTCAGTGCTTTTTCGACATGATCCCCAAGGCGAGCCCGACAAATGCCAGTGTCGTCTTCCTCGGCGGCTCTGCCGGCAGTAACGACGCAGCATCCATCTTTCGTTCCACCGATGGCGGAAATTCATGGCAGAACGTCACGACCGATAGTGCATCGCAAACGCCGGTTCACGTGGATTTCCATGCCATGGCCTTTTCAAAAGACGGGACCAAGCTCTATATCGGAAACGATGGGGGAGCGTGGAGCTCGACCACGATCGCGGCATCGGCCGGCTCCTTTCTTTGGAGCAATCTGAACAGCACCTTGCAGATCACGGCGTTCTATCCCGGCCTTTCTATCGATCCGATGACCGACTCGATCAGCTTTGCAGGCGCCCAGGACAATGGCCACCAGAAATATAGTGGAACCGTCGCTTGGGCCGATGCGGGAGTGAATGGACCTTGCGGCGACGGTGGCCGCACCCTGATTGACCCCAGTAATCACATGACCGTCTATGCGGCCTGTGTGGATTTTGGCAGCACGAATCCGTCCGGTTGGAACCTCGTCAACAAATCCGTCGACGGGGGTAACAACTGGACCACCTCGCAAACGGGCATCACGATCAAGGACGCTGCGGACTTCGTTCCTCCCCTTGTGTTGGATCCTTCCCATTCGCAGACCCTTTACTTCGGCACGTTTAAGCTCTATCAGAGTACCAACGGAGCCGGGAGCTGGACGGCGATTTCGGGAGATCTCACCGGTGGCGGTGGCGGCGGAATCACGGCCATCGCCGTGTCTCCGAGCAATTCGAGCACGGTTTACGCGGCCACGGGGGCGAGTATCGACTCTTCCGGGAACGTGATTCGCGGGAAGGTGTGGGTGAGCACGAATGGCGGCGGGAATTTCAGCGAGGTAGATACGGGTCTTCCCCCGCGGTGGGCTACGGCCTTGGCGGTTGATCCTTCTAATGCCCAGATCGCTTACGTCACTTTTTCCGGTTTCTCGGGATTCAGTGGTGATAGTCAAGGCCACGTATTCAAGACCGTGAATGGCGGCACAGTTTGGACAGACGCAAGCGGCATAGCACCAAATGGGCTGCCCAATATTCCGGTGAACGACATCGTCATCGATCCGAGCGCGCCCGCCACGACGTGGTACGTGGCCACGGACATCGGCGTTTTCGCAACGACGGATGCAGGCGTCACCTGGGGTCCCCTGGGCACGGGTTTGCCCAACGTTGTGGTGATGTCCATCAAAGTGAGTCCGACCACCCGCACATTGCGCGCCGTCACTCACGGCCGCGGCGCATGGGATCTTGCGCTGGCAGCGGCGGCGGCGGATTTTTCGTTTGGCATCCCCAATCCCACAAGCAGGACCGTTCCTGCCGGGCAGTCAACCACCTACGCAGTACCGATCAATTCCTCCGGCGGTTTTTCGAGCGCCGTAACGCTCTCCTGCGGCGGCCTGCCCGCGCAAGCCTCCTGCAGCTTTAATCCCAACCCGGCCACGCCCCCAGCGAATGGAAGCGTCAACTCCACACTCACGATCACGACCATGCAGAGATCGCTCTTGCCTGGAGCCCCGCGCGGTCCGCGGATTCCTTCGGGTACGTCCGGACTCTGGCTGGTCGCCTTCGGAATAGCTTCTGCTGCGATCACGCTCGCGATGAAACGAACAGCGCGCAATCGGCGGTTGGCGCCTGGCCTATCGTTTGCGCTGCTGGTGATCTTGCTCGGGATGCAAATGGCTTGCGGCGGTGGCAGCGGTAGCAGCGGTGGGGGAGGGGGAGGCGGCGGCGGTGGTGGTGGTGGTGGTGGGACGCCTGCGGGAACCTCTACGATCACTATTTCCGGCACTTCCGGATCACTGCAGCATTCAACGAGCGTCACGCTTATCGTTCAGTGAGGTTGCCCCGGAAGGGCTGAGGGCAAGGCCGCTCGGGGGGACCGTGAGAGAGCCCGCCAGGTCTACGCTCGGCCCGACGACACTCAGGGACAACTCCCGCCCGAACAGCCGGCTAGAGCATTTGCCGCAGGACGTACTGAAGGATTCCGCGGTGGCGATAGTAGGTGACTTCGACGGGTGTGTCGACGCGGGCCAGGACGTCGAATGTTTTCTCCTTACCCGAGGAGTCGCGCGCCCGGACACGCACCATATTGTGCGGCGCGAAATTCTCAGCCAGGCCGTCAATCTCGAAAATCTCGTGGCCGGTGAGTCCCAGGGACTTCGCCGATTCACCCGGCTTGAATTCCAGCGGCAGGACGCCCATGCCGATCAGGTTGCTGCGGTGGATGCGCTCGAAGCTTTCGGCGATTACGGCACACACGCCCAGGAGCAGCGTGCCTTTGGCTGCCCAATCGCGGGAAGAGCCGGCGCCGTATTCCTTGCCGGCGAAGACTAGCAGCGGCACCTTTTCTTCCCGGTAGCGCACCGCCGCATCGTAAATCGTCATTTTCTGTCCGCTGGGCTGATGGAGCGTCCATCCCCCCTCGGTTCCGGGAGCGAGCAAGTTACGCAGGCGGATATTGGCGAACGTGCCTCGCATCATCACTTCGTGGTTGCCGCGCCGCGCCCCATAGGAGTTGAAGTCCTTGGGCTGGACGCCTTGCGCGATCAAGTACTTTCCCGCCGGGCTGTCTGACGGAATCGAGCCGGCCGGGGAAATGTGGTCGGTGGTGACGCTATCGCCGAGCACGGCGAGCACGCGCGCGCGATGGATATCGGTGAGCGCGGGTGGCGTGAGCGGCATATCGTCGAAATAGGGCGGATTCTTGATGTAAGTGGAGTGCGCGTCCCAGGCGTAGAGGTCGCCTTCCGGAATGGGCAACCCGCGCCAGCGATTATCGCCGGTGAAGACGTCGGCGTATTCCTTCCGAAACATTTCGCTCGACACCGATTCGCGCATCGTCTGCTCGACTTCCTGCGGCGCGGGCCAAATGTCGCGGAGGTAAACCGGCTGGCCGCTTTTGTCTTTGCCGAGCGGCTCGCTCGCCATGTCGAAGTCCATACGGCCGGCGAGGGCGTAAGCCACCACGAGCGGCGGCGAGGCAAGATAATTCGCGCGGCAAAGCGCGTTGATGCGGCCTTCGAAGTTCCGGTTGCCGCTCAACACCGACACCGCCACGAGATTGTTTTCTTTGATGGCCTTGCCGATCGGCTCGGGCAACGGGCCGCTGTTGCCGATGCAGGTTGTGCAGCCGTAGCCCACCAGGTTGAATCGCAGCGATTCGAGGTAAGCCATCAGGCCCGAAGCTTTCAGATAGTCGGTGACGACCTTCGACCCCGGCGCGAAGCTCGTCTTCACCCAAGGCTTCGATTGCAGGCCGCGCTCGACGGCTTTTTTGGCCAGCAGCCCGGCGCCCAGCATCAGCGACGGATTCGATGTGTTCGTGCAGCTCGTGATCGCAGCGATCACCACGGAGCCGTCGCCGATCTCGAAACAATCTCCGTTACTTCGCACGGCGACGCTCTTCGCCGGAGCGTCCAGGGATTTTTCGAAGGAAGATTTCGCCTGCCGCAAGGGGACGCTATCCTGCGGCCGCTTCGGTCCGGCCATCGTGGGCACCACCGACCCGAGGTCCAGCTCCAAGCGATCGGAGAAAACGGGGTCCGGGGTTGAATCGGTGCGGAACAGCCCTTGCTCTTTCGTGTAGGCTTCGACCAAATGGACGCGATCTTCCTCGCGGCCGGTGAAGCGCAAATAGGCGAGCGTCTCCGAATCCACCGGGAAGAATCCCATCGTCGCGCCGTATTCCGGCGCCATGTTGGCGAGCGTGGCGCGGTCCGGCAGGGTGAGGTTGGAAAGGCCGGTCCCGTAGAATTCGACGAACTTCCCGACGACGCCTTTCTTGCGCAGGATTTCCGTGATGGTCAGGACAAGGTCGGTGGCCGTGGCGCCTTCCGGCAGCCGCCCGTGCAGCTTAAAACCCACCACCGCGGGGATGAGCATCGAAAACGGCTGACCGAGCATGGCGGCTTCGGCCTCGATTCCGCCCACGCCCCAGCCGAACACGCCCAAGCCGTTCACCATCGTCGTATGGGAATCGGTGCCGACGAGTGTGTCCGGAAAGGCGTAGCGCGTGCCGTCCTTCTGCTCGCTGAAGACAACGCGCGCCAGATATTCCAGATTCACCTGGTGGCAAATGCCCGTGTCCGGCGGAACGACCTTGAAATTCCGAAAGCTCTTCTGTCCCCAGCGAAGGAAGGCGTAGCGCTCGATATTACGGTGGAACTCGAGATCGGCGTTAAAAGCGAATGCCTGGTTCGATCCGAATTGATCCACCTGGACGGAATGGTCGATCACGAGTTCGGCGGGAAGCAGCGGATTGATTTTTTTCGGGTCGCCGCCCAGCCTGCGCATGGCTTCACGCATGGATGCGAAGTCCACAACGGCGGGCACGCCGGTGAAATCCTGAAGCAGCACGCGCGCGGGCATGAAGGCAACTTCCTGCGACGAAGCCGCGGCAGCTTCCCACTTCGCCAGGGCCTCGATGTCCCCCGGCCGCACGAATTTGCCGTCTTCGTTGCGCAGCAGGTTTTCGAGCAGGATTTTCAAGGAAAAGGGAAGGCGCGAGACGTTGCCGGCGCTGGCGCGCTCGAGCGCGCTGAGACGAAAGATTTCAAAGCTGTCGCCGCCCACTTTCAGCGTGGCGCGCGATGCATACGAATTGGCCGATGCGGGACTCATACGGGCGGTTCCCTCTCTTCGTTCGAACCAAACATGATATCGCAATCGCCTCGGGCTCAGCTCGAATTTCGCCGAGGCAAAAGGATGGGGAACAAGAGGGCGGCCGCAGACCCGTTTGGTATTGCCTGGGCTGCGTGCCATAATTCAAGCCTGATTCCTTCGGCGGGAAAGAAAATCTTGAACGTCGTCCTGATTTCAAACTACGAGCTTGGGCGGCAACCCTTCGGGCTGGCGTCGCCGGCAGCTTGGCTGAGGCGGCATGGCGCAGGGGTCACGAGCTTCGATCTATCGCGCGAGCCATTTCCCGAAGAGCCGGTACGCGCGGCGGACGTGGTGGCGTTCTACGTGCCGATGCATACGGCCGCGCGCCTGGCAATGCACCTGATCGAGCCGGTGCGTGAAATCAATCCCCGCGTCCATCTCTGCTTCTACGGCTTATATGCGCCCGTAAACGAAACGTATCTGCGGAAGCTCGGCGTTCAAACCATTCTGGAGGAGAGTTCGAGCAGGGCCTGGTGGATTTGGTTGCGCGGCTCGAATCAGGGAATCCCGGAGCGCAGGCAGAGCCGGTGATTTCTCTCGAGCGCCAGAGATTTGTGGTTCCGGACCGCGCGGGTCTGGTCCCGCTCGAGAAATATGCGCGGCTGGTGATGCCGGACGGCGAAACGCGCACGGTCGGTTACACGGAAGCAAGCCGCGGCTGCAAGCACCTTTGCCGCCATTGCCCCATCGTTCCTGTTTACGGCGGCGTGTTCCGTATCGTCGAGCGCGAAATCGTGCTCGAAGATATTCGCCGGCAGATCTCGGCGGGCGCGCAACACATCACGTTCGGCGACCCGGACTTTTTTAACGGGATAGGCCACGCGGTGCCGCTGGTCGAGGCGCTGCGCCACGAATTCCCCCGGCTGACGTACGACGTCACCATCAAGGTCGAGCACCTTCTCGATCACGCGCGCCATCTTCCCGCCCTGCGCGACACCGGCTGCCTTTTCATCACCAGCGCGGTTGAATCCGTAGACGACGCAGTGCTCGAGCGCCTCGACAAAGGCCACACCCGCGCCGATTTTGTGCGCGTCGTGCAAATCCTGCGCGACGTCGGACTTGCGCTTCAACCGACCTTTGTGCCCTTCACGCCCTGGACGACGCTCGAAGGCTACGGCGAACTGCTGGACCTCTTGTGGGAACAGGGGTTGGCCGAAAGCGTCGCTCCCATTCAGCTTGCCATTCGTCTGCTGATACCGGCAGGTTCGCGCCTGCTGGAGTTGGCAGAGGTGCGGAAACTCATCGAGCCATTCGACGAGGGAGCGATGGTGTACCCGTGGCGGAATTCGGATCCGCGCGTCGATCGTCTGTGCGAACGGGTGCAGGAACTGGTTCGCACGGGCGAAAAATTGAAGCAGACACGCGCGCGAACTTTTGCGCGCATTCGAGAAGCGGCATCCGAAGCTGCCGGCATCATCGGGACCCGGGAGGCAGCTCGACCGATCCTCCTCTCGCGGGCCGCGATCCCGTACCTGAATGAGCCCTGGTATTGTTGAGCCGAGCCTACCGGAGACCAGTTGGTCTCCGTCGAGCGAGTGAGGGAGGCTTTGGGCCACGCGGCCGCACACGCCGCAGCATTCGTGTAACCGCGCAGCCACGGCACAATGACTCCCGTGAGTAAGAGCCCGACAAAAAGGATTCTCATTCTGGCAAGCAAGCTGGGCTACCAGACGCGCGGCTTCGCGGAGGCGGCGGAAAAACTGGGCGTCGAGGTCGCCTTCGGCACCGATCGCTGCCATCAGCTTGAGGATCCCTGGGCCGACGGCGCCCTCCCGCTGCACTTCGAAGATCCTCGGAGCGCTGCAGCCGAGATCGCGCAGCAGGCGCGAAGCAATCCTCCCGATGCAATTCTGGCGCTGGGCGATCGTCCGACGCCCACGGCTGCGTATGCCGCGCGAGCGCTCGGGCTTCGCGGCAACGCGCCGGAAGCGGTGGAGGCGTGTCGCGATAAGCTGCGCCAGCGCGAGGCGCTGCGAGCGGCCGGGCTGCCCGTTCCCAACTTTGTTTCCTTTTCGCTCGAAGAGGGCGCCGAAAAGATTTTGCCGCGCGTGAATTTTCCCTGCGTGCTGAAACCCCTGGGACTGGCGGCGAGCCAGGGCGTGATTCGCGCGAACAACGCCCAGGAATTTTTTACGGCGGTGCGACGTATCCGCGGATTGCTCGAGTCTCCGGAAATTCAAGTGACCCGGGAGAAAGGGCTCGATCGGCTGCTCGTGGAGGACTACATTCCCGGGCAAGAAGTGGCGGTCGAGGGCCTGCTCGATGGAGGCCGCTTGCGCATCCTGGCCGTCTTCGACAAGCCGGAGCCGCTCGAGGGCCCGTTCTTTGAGGAAACGATCTACGTGACGCCGTCCCGACTTCCTCCCGATGTGCAGAAATCTCTTGAGGACTGCACGGCGCGCACCCTTAGCGCGCTGAAGCTCACGGAAGGGCCCGTCCACGCTGAGTTTCGATTGAACGAAGATGGTCCCTGGGTCTTAGAAGCGGCGGCGCGACCGATCGGCGGATTGTGCTCCCGGGCGTTGCGCTTCGGTCCTGAAAGGATTTTCCTGGAAGAACTGCTGCTTCGCCACGCTTTGGGACTCGGTGGAACCGATCTCGAGCGCGAGGAATGCGCCTCGGGCGTAATGATGATCCCCGTCCCACGCAGCGGAATTCTCGAAGCGGTCGAGGGCCTCGAAGTGGCGGAGCAAGTTCGCGGCGTGGAGGAGATTCGCATCACTGCTCGGCGGCGCGACTACATTGCGGCCTGGCCTGAGGGATCGAGTTACCTCGGCTTCATTTTTGCGCGGGCGGGAGAGCCGGGCGCAGTGGAGGCAGCGCTGCGAGAAGCGCACTCGAAGCTGAATTTCATATTTTCGCCGCGGCTGCCGGTGGAACATCCTGTCACGCGACGCATCCAGGAGTGATAGGCGGCCGCGTCCGAGGCGGCGCTGGCGGGAGAGCTAGCCTTTCGCTCGCTGCGGGACGTAACCCTCCGGCAGTTTGGCTCCTTCACCGAAGAAAAATTGCTCCATCTGCTCTTCGATGATTTTCTGCGAGCCGGGATCGAGCGGGTTCAGGCGGTACTCGTTCATGATCATCTTGGAATGTTCGATCCACATCTTCCAGGCCTCTTGGGAGACGTTGTCGTAGATCCGCTTGCCGAGTTCACCCTTCCACGGGACGCGTTCGAGGCCGGGCATTTCCTTGTCGAACTTCACACATTTCACCATGTGCGTCCCTGTCGGGGCGGGCGTGGACGCGGGAGCCAGAGGCGGCGTGGAATCGCTGCATTTCTCGTCGGCCATTCTTTCCTCCCGGTGGGACATCCCCAAGATACTGCAAAAGGAAGCGAATTCCTAGTGCATGGCGCGGCGGCGGCTGGTCCATCCTTTTGCGGCACGCCAATGTCTTTATCGCATGCGGTTCTGCTTGACGCATGACGAAGGCGGATGATACCACTGCGGCAGTTGACGTTGAATTGAACGTGCCTTTGCTTTTGCTGTGGAAGCTGCAGTTGAGGGTGCCGCGCCCTTTGCGCCGTCGGCAAAGGGTGCGCGGTTTGCAACAAAAGAGAAGTACGACGCATCCACAGTCACGTACTACCACAAGGATGACAAACGAACCGACGAACAGAAGAAGCAGGATGCGGCAAAAGTGAAAGAATACAAGAAGAAGTGAGTTCTGATTCGTATGGTGAGTAAGCTCATTTCGACAATGGTTATGGCTACAATGCTGGCGCCGCTCAGTGCGCGCCAAAGCGCTAAGCCCATGAAAACAATCGGCGACGAGCAACTAATTACCGAGTTACAGTCGCCTGACGGCGAGAAGGCGCGCGCGGCCGCCAGTGAAGTCTTCGCTCGGGGGGAGTCCATGATTCCTGCCCTTCTTGCCTTGAAGGGCAACAAGAAGCCCTTCGCTGGTGCCTCGTGGCTCGGTCGTCCGACAGCCGGACAGCTTGTCTTCCCAGCAGGCATAAATGAAGAACCCGGAACGGGCGTTCCCATTGAGGTAGCGGCTCTGTATCTCATAAATGCGATTTATCGAAACAAGTTGCAGTTTGCTCAGTCCCCATACCTAACCGATCTGGCAGTAGCCCCGGACAAGAGGGATGCGAAGAATTCCGAGGCACTAATCGAAAGAGCCTGGCACTCAACGGAAGGATGGGGCAAGCTCCTTAAGTCTGAGGGCATCGAGCGGTTAAGGCGAGAAAAGCGAGGTCCTCTTGATGGCTCCCAAGTCGCATTCTGGTAGCTTGACTACAAGTTCACGAGTAAAGAACGAGATAGCGAAAGCCGGCTAGATGACTTCGAAGCCCGCTACTACACCTCGAACATGGCCAGATTCATGTCCGCGGACCCGTTCAGCACCGGAGGCAACTTCGTAGACTCAGAGGACCCACAGCATCGGAACATGTATTCGAATGTTCTGAACAATCCTCTTGGCCTGCCCCCCCTTTTTTCGTCCACTTCACGATACGACTTCTGACTCCTGTCTTGCTCCTCGACCCCGGATAGAGAACCCGCCGCCGAGGCTGTGGGAAAGTCCTATAAAAGGGGATCATGGAAGATACAACTAAACAAGGTGCGAAGAAGAGGGTGTACGGTCTTGACCTGCCCCCTTTTTTCGTCCACTTCATGATACGATTTTCTCACTCTTGTCTTGCCCCTCGATCGGGATAGAGAACTCGCCGCCGAGGCTGTGGGAAAGTGGGAATCCCGCGTTCTCGGCGGGATTTCCAAGCGAAGTGGAAACCCCGTCTTCCAGGGGTTTCGACGCAGCATCTTTTCCACAGCCATTTGCTGCCGCGCCCCTCGCGAATTCTTCCGGCGTCCGGTATCCCAAACTGCTGTGCGGCCGCACCTGGTTGTACTCCTGCCGCCACGTCGAGATCTTCCTCCGCGCGTCCCACAGGTTCTCAAACCAACTCGCGTTCAAGCACTCATCCCGCAGCTTCCCGTGGAAACTCTCCACATACGCGTTCTGCACCCGTCCTTCACCGCGCCTTCGACTGTGGGACAAGTTCCAATTATGAGAGGCTGACGCCTCTCCGTTACGCTGCCCCGTGCGGCTGTCCCAGCCTTTAGCCATTGTTTTTTTTGGGTGGGCCTTTCGTCGAAGAATAGCGCCGCCGCTCTTCTCCATTCGCGCTGTTTCACCCGCGCGAACTTTCCGCTTCGTTCGCATCCACTGAAAGCCATCCCCTACCCAATCCACCCACGAAAAAAGTTTACAGGCGCAACCACTTGCAATTTGCTTACTCTGTGGTAATCCTATTAGCGTCCACTCTCCGAGGGTGGCAAGACCAAGTCCCCTCGGCTGAGCGACGCGGGGCATGCAGCCCCCGGCGTACCTCGCCGGTTCGCTGGCGGGGCCTGGCCCCGGGAGGAAGGAAGCTTGCGTCGAAGAAGGGAGAGGCGCGCAATGACGGCAATGAACGACGAACCGCTAGTCACGACCGTGGCCCTAGCCAATCGATCGGATGACCCCACTTGCGCTGTTTACCCCGAGCGTAGCCGGGGGGTTCACCGTGCGCCCTTCTGGGCAGTGGTAGCCACGGTCAGTGCGTTCCTGACCGTGGCCTCTTCCCTCCCGCCTGCCTCGCCGACCTGTGGCGGGCCTGCCCGTTTACCCCGAGCGCAGTCGAGGGGCCCTCTTTCTGGCGGGAGCCTGCCTCGCCGATCTTTGGCGGGAGACGCTCTTAGAGGCAATGAAAACAAATCTCTTACAGCGATTTCTAATCGCAACACGAACGAAAGACGTAACGCCGCAACTCACTCAGAATCAACAATATCCAAATTTCTAATCGCAACAAAAATGCACTTTTCTGAAGAAAAAGCGAAAAGCGAAGAAAAAACAAATCCCTCGAGGACCTGCACGGTGCGAACGCGTGGCTACGTCGCTGAGATCCTATCAGCTAAGACGCCTGAATTTTCTATGCTTGCAGGATGGCTCCTTTTTTGAGAAAAAGGGGAGCGCTTAACACCCAGTAGACCACCGTTCGGCCCCCGGAGGGCAAAGAAATGAGCCAGCAAGTAATCGATCTCGCCGAAATGCCTCAGCCGGCGAGCGAGTCAACCGCGCGGGCCGCCGATCCTTGCGTCGTGGTGATGTTCGGCGCCTCGGGAGACCTCGCGCGCCGCAAACTCCTGCCGGCCCTTTACGACCTCGCCGCCAACGGCTTCCTATCGCCGCGGTTTCGCTTGGTAGGTTTCGCGCGGACGCCGATGAGTGATGACGAGTTTCAGAAAGTGAGCGACGAAGCGCTTCGAGGCTCGTCGGAGATCAAGCCCCTCAACGAACTGGCGGCGCAGGACTTTGTGAAACGCATGCATTACGTTGCGGGCGACTACGGCGATCCGGAGGCGTATCGGCGCCTGGCGAAGCGGCTGGAGGAAGTGGACAGCCGGGAACAATTGTGCGGCAACCGGCTTTATTACTTGTCAACGCCTCCGGAAGTGTATCCGCGCGTGATCGAACAACTGGGCAAGGCGGGAATGGCGCGTCCCAAGGGCGATGGTTGCTGGACGCGAATCATCATTGAAAAACCCTTCGGGCGGAACCTGGAATCGGCGCGAGTGCTGAACCGCCAAGTGCTGGGCGTTTTCGAGGAGTCGCAGGTCTACCGCATCGACCACTATCTCGGCAAGGAGACGGTGCAGAACATTTTGGTATTCCGTTTCGGCAACGGAATTTTCGAGCCGCTGTGGAACCGCAACTACGTCAATCACGTGCAGATCACCGCGGGCGAAACGTTAGGGGTGGAGAAGCGCGGCGGGTTTTACGAATCAGCCGGGGCCCTGCGAGACATGATTCAAAGCCACGTGCTGCAACTGGCATCGCTGGTGGCGATCGAACCACCGGCGACCTTCGATGCCAACGCAGTGCGCAATGAGAAGCTGAAGGTGCTCCAGTCCATCCGTCCTTTCGCACCCGAAACGATTCGTCAGTCCGTTGTGCGCGGGCAGTATGGCCCGGGGAACATCGGCGGAGCGGCTGTGCCGGGCTACCGCAGCGAGGAAGGCGTCAAACCGAATTCCGCGACGGAGACGTATGCAGCGGTCAAGCTGGTGGTGGACAATTGGCGGTGGGCGGGTGTGCCCTTCTATCTCCGCAGTGGTAAGCGGCTGGCCAAACGCATGACCGAAATTGCCATTCAGTTCCGCGAGGCCCCTCATATCGTCTTTCGGGGAAAAGACGTCGGCGCCAACTGGCTGATCCTGAACATTCAGCCGGACGAAGGAATCTCGCTCTCTTTCGGCGCAAAGCCGCCGGGCACGGAATTGACGATTCTTCCAGTGAAGATGGACTTTCTGTACAAGAATACGTTTGGCGTGAGCTCGCGAAGCGCGTATGCGACGCTGATCTACGACTGCATACGCGGCGATGCAACCCTGTTTGACCGCGGTGACAGCGTCGAGACCGCCTGGGGCCTGATCGACCCGATTCTGAAGGAATGGAGCTCCACGGCGCCCTCCAATTTCCCGAACTACCCCGCGGGCACCTGGGGCCCATCCGAAGCTGAAGAAATGTTGTGGCGAGATGGGCGCCGCTGGCGCACTCCATAGACAGGCAGGGATGCCGATGATCCTGGCAGGGGATGTGGGAGGCACGAAGTCGAACCTGGGCCTTTTTGAGCTGCGCGACGGCCGGCTGCAATGCATCGCGCAGAGACGCTATCCCAGCCGGGAATATCCTTGCCTCGAAGACATCCTGGAGAAATTTGTCCGCGAGACCGGGGCGAAAGTCACGGCAGCCTGTTTCGCCATAGCCGGCCCGGTGACGGAAAATAAAGTGCGCGCCACCAATCTGCCCTGGATCGTAGATGCCACGAATCTGGGGCGTCTCCTCGGCACAGAGCGTGTGATCCTGCTCAACGATCTTGAAGGGACCGCTCACAGTCTTTCCCAGCTCCCTGCTTCCGACATTGAGACTCTTCGGCCCGGCGCATCGGTTCCGCACGGAAACCGCGTTTTGGTGGCCGCAGGGACGGGGCTCGGTGAGGCCATCATCTTTTGGGACGGGACTCGCCACGTGCCTATGGCTTCTGAAGGAGGACACGCGGACTTCGCCCCGCGTACCCTCCAGGAAATCGAGCTGTTGCTCTTTCTCAAGAAGAGATATGAATCCGTGAGTGTGGAAGTCATCTTGTCCGGCAGAGGCTTTCGGCCGATCCACGAATTTTTCGATCCAGCGGTGAGACATCCCGGTTTCGAAGACGAGGCGTACGACAAGGCGGCTCCGGAGATTACCAAGCGTGCGCTCGACGGTTCTTGCCCGGTTTGCGTCAAGACCCTGGATCTCTGGGTGGACATGTATGGGTCCGAGGCCGGCAACTTCGCGCTCAAGTGCGTGGCTCGCGGCGGCGTGTACATAGCCGGCGGTATCGCGGTGAAGATCCTGCCCAAGCTCAAGGAGGGCCGGTTTGCGGAAGGGATGGTGGCGAAGTCGAAATACCGAGACTATTTGTCCCAGATCCCCATCTACGTGCTGTTGAACGAGAACGCGCCGCTATTGGGCGCGGCGCACGTCGCATCGCAGGCGCAATAGTCTTCGCGGCGCATCTATCGTGGTATGGCGCCCCACGAAGGAAGCGACCTGCGTCCCAGCAAGACCTCCGCGGCCCAGCGAGCAAGATAGACCGAGAGAGCGACGCCGTGTCCGCTATAGGCGCCCAATACCAGAGCGTTGGGATTCCGCGGATGGCGAGAAAAGACGGGCTGCCAGCCCTCCCCGATCAGGATGGGACCTCCCCAGCGGTGCGTGAACTCTACCCCCCGAAGCGCAGGGTGCAAGCCACGAACGCGTTTTTCGAGTCCCCCGAGCAGCGCGACCGGTTCGCCTGAAGTAATGTCGAGCGCGGCGAATTCCCGCCAATGCTTGAGGTGAACGAGCCCGCCTCCAAAAATGATTCCGTTGCTGGCGAGCACGCGTCCCCAGAGATACGGCAGGTCGATTGTGTAGAAGGGCTTGCGCTCGCCTAGACCGATGGCTTCCAGCTCTGTTTCCGTCATGGGCGCGGTGGCTACAGCAAGAGTGAATTTTGGCTGGGCGCGATCCGCCAAGCCGCTGAGGTCAAGCGCCTGCGCATTTGTCGCGAGTATCGCTTGCCGAGCCAACAGCTCGCCGTTCGGCAGGAGCAACCTCAGAGGGTCTTCGAAGACAATGCTTGATACGGGAGAGAACTCGTGCAGGTGTGCTCCCAGGCGTTCGGCAGCGCGTGCCAGCCCTGCAACCATTTTGCCCGCATCGACCGTGCCCCCGGGGACGTTGCCGGCAACGCGCAGGCTGCCGGAGTCGCTCCATTCGACCGGGGAGGTGGATGGACCGCCGCTGCGACCCAGCTCCCAGGCGCCTATCAACTGCAGGTCGCTATGCACTTCGAGTTCTTGCAGGATGTTTGCGAAGCCTTTCAGGACGTCCCCGAGGCCTGGCAAATCACCGGCCGCGGTTTCGCCCAAAGCTAACCCTCCCGTGCGGCCACTCGCGCCGGAGCCAACCTGGCTTGCTTCGAGTAGCGCCACCGTCCGTTCAGGGGCTAGTCGCCGGAGCCAGCCAGCCGCCGCAAGGCCAGTGAAGCCGCCGCCGATGACGGCCACATCCACCTCACGTGGCAGCGGCTCTCTCTTCGGCTCGAAGTCGATTTGCCAGGGGGGCACGCCCCATCGAGATTTTCCGTTTGGGCTCATTGGAGAGCGTGGTTTACAACGCTAAATTCTAGCGCAGTGCGCGGGGAAAGGAGCTACTGGGCAAATTGCGTGCGGCGGGGAGGTTTTCCGGACTTTCGGCGGGCAACGAGTAGAAGACTCAGCTCAGTGGCCTGGCGGGCAAGTGCAAATACCCGCGCCGCTGCCAAGGTCCTTAAGGACAGTGCAATCCTCTCCGAGATCCTTCAGCTCGCCCACGCCGAGCGTTGCAGCTTGGGAATCGACTTCGGTTATCGGGTACGTCCCGTTGGCCAGCTTGTTCTGAATGTGGGTGGAGTATGCCCGCAGCGTCGGCTCCGGATTGGGCGCGGTCGGGTCGCACGCTGCCGGCTTTGTGTTGTGCGACGACACCATCTTGATCACGCCTGTGTGGAGCTTGGCACCCAGCAACGGGTTCGCAGTCAGGTTATTGTTGACGGATAGGCTCATCAGCCCGTTGGCGCTCAGAAAGCACCCGCAGCACTCTGACATCTGCTGGTTGGCGTCGAAAACGTAGATCAAAGCGCAAAGGTCGGCTCCATTTCCGCCGGAGTCCGGGCCCGTTCCAGCTACCGTGTCCGTTCCGGGGTTGATGACCCGAATGGCACCGTCCGGAGCGCCCGCCGTATTCGCGTTGAGGTAGTAATTGACGGTGTAGACGTCGGTGCACGGAGGCGTTGTGCAGACCTGAGCATGGGCGACCTGAGCACCGGCCGCCAGCACGAGGGTCGCTACGACGACTGCAAACGCGAGCTTTCTAGGGAACTTGGCTTCCATTGATTCATCCGTCGGGGAATACCGGCTGCGCGAGTACCGGGGTGTGGACACCCCCCTATTTAGGCCTAATTCTTCGGAAGTTTCAATCCTCCAAGGGGCGTAATACCAACGGGTTAATCCCTTTGATCTAGCATTTTAGGATTAACCCGAAAGGAGTACTCCAAAAGGGTGATGCCGGCCCGAAGGGGCTTGAAGATAACGATCCCGAGCCGAAGGATCCAGGCATATCCTTCCCACGGAGTTTGCCGCTCCCAGCTTGGATAAGCCCAATGAGGACTTCGTTTTGCGTAGATTTCGCGCGCCCTCGGGAGGTATTCGCTGGCGCATGGCGAATGCAACTTCAGCAGAGCGGGTCAAGGACGAATCAGGAGGGCCAGCCTGGGGAACAAGAAGCGGTCTGCAGCGTCGTCGATCACGTTGACCTGGCAGGTATAGAGCCCGGGCTTCAGCCCGTCGAGCGGCACCTCCATTTGAAACACCGCGGCGCCTCGCTCGGGAGCGCCCAGTTGCTCGACAGCGACGAGCGGTGTTTCGTAGGCCTTCACTTTCCCGCGGAAAAACTCCACGCTGCTCAGAACGCGGACGGCTTTCGAGTTCTCCCCGGCCGCCTTCCCTGCGCCACTTTTCGCCTCGCGCCCGGGGTCGTAGACTTCGTAGAAGAAATACAGGTGCTGACTCGACGAGAATACGTGAGTCACATTCGGGATGAGCTCGACGCCATCCCGAATCAGGGGACTCTGGAGACTCTTCCCGCGCCCCTTTCCGGCCGGCTGCGTCTGTGTTGCCAGGACCACTGAACTCATTTTCAGCGGCGCGCTCTTGAAGTCGGGGAGGGTCAGGTCTGTTTCAAATGACCCCACCAAACCCGTTTGATTCTCACGCACGACGAGCTTCAGGCGATACTTGCCGGCGGGCAGCACGAAGGCGTTGTTGTACTGCACGTTCTTCCGCTGCACGTCTTTCTCACCCGGCACCGCCAGCTTCACCGTATCGCGGATTCTCCCGAGGGGCCGCCGAGCGTCATCCATCACCACGGCGATCACGTCCAGCGTCGCTCGATCCTGGTCGCTCGCCCGCACAAAGGGAATGGCCGAACCGGGCACCACCACCGAAACCGGCACATAGAAGCGGTTCTGCGCCAGCCGGAAGTATCCCGCCGCAAGATACGTAGGAAGGTCGGTGCTGGGTAGGTCGGAATCAACTTCTTCCTCCAACTGGCGCTCGCGATCGTCTTTCGTCGCGTGCTGGAAGTCGGCGGGGGCGTAGTAGCCTCGCCGATACTCGAGCTTCACGCCGGGCCGGTTTACCTTCACCTGGATTCGCCGGAACTTGCCGTCTCGCGCCGGATTGCCGCTGTGGTAGCCAAGCAGGTAGTACATGGATGTGTCTTCCTGGACGCGACGGAACACCTGGCTGAAGTCGTTCGAATCGAGGAATGCCTTCCCTCCCGTGTCCGCCGCCAGGGTCACCAGGGTCTCCTGCGATCCGAAGTTTGAATTGAGCGCGTTGAGCGTCGCTTTCCCCGAGTAAGGCGCCACGCCCCGCAGGCTCGCATTCTGCGCCTCTCCGCCGGGCACCAACGCCTGCAAACCTCGGATATCCAGCATATAGATGGCTACATTCGACTGTACCGCTGCGTTGATGGCCGCGCGCAATTCCGTTTGGTTCTCAATTCCCGTGCGGCTCATACCGCTCGAAAAATAGATGAGCGACTTTTTTTGATTCACTCCCGCAAGCTGTGCCGCGAGGGAGCGGAGAGCCTGCAGCCGACGGTCCGTGTTGAAGATGTTGTACTCCGTGTCATCCGCCGTGAATGGCTGTGCCGTGTCCGGCGTTCCCTCGGTCGTGCCTGTAGAACCTTCCTCGAATCCCGGCCCGCTCGTGGGATTCAAGCTGTCGAGCGCCTTCTTCAGCAGCTTCTTATCTTGCGTGAAATCCTGATTCACAGTGAGCGTGGAGCCGAGCGAGATCACCGCCGCGAGGTCCGCCGGAGCCATCTGACGGTCCACGTAGTTTCCCGCCGCCTGCGTAGACCGGTCGATTTCGTCCGGCTGCATCGCGCTCAAGTCGAAGAACAAAATAATCAGGCGCCGGTCTTTGAAAGTCTCCGGAACGTCGGAGGCGGCTGCCGGTCTTGGGGATTCCAGCCTGCCGGTCCCGAGTACATGGGCTTGCTCCACTTCGGCGGGCGGCACGACGTCCGTGTTCTCGATGTCGATGTTGAGAATCTGTTGAGGCTTATTGTCCTCGAGCACGGTGAAATCCTCGCGCTTGAGGTCGCGCACGGGGTTGCCCTGGCGGTCGCGCACGGTTACGTTCACGAGGACGAGCTCGTTCGTCACGCGGATCGTGGCGCGCTGGCTTTGCGGGGGCGGGGGAGGAGGCTGCTGGGACGAACCGCTCTGCGCCACAAGCGCCAATGCGATCAGCAGGGCCGGCCATCCACGCGTCCCAAGACGTCCTTTCGTCATCCTCTGTGGTTCCTTTTTCTTAGAATCGGAATCGCGTCACAAACTGCAGCCTGCGCATCGAGCCGACTGAAATCACCTGCCCGAACGAAGGCGAGTTCACGATGGTATTAATCGTCGTGAATTGCGGTGTATTAAAAATGTTCGATGCCTGCAGCCGAAACTCGAGTGACCGCACCTCGCCGAACATCACTGTTTTCTGAAAAGCCATGTCGAACACACGAGTCGGCGGCCCTACGATCGTGTTCCTCCCCACGTTGCCGAAGCTTCCGGCCGGGGGCACGACGAACGCAGCGGTGTTGAACCACTCCGCGGTGGTGGAATTTACAAGCGATACCGGTTGACCCGTGGCGTCGGCGCGCAGCGTTCCATTTGTCCCGCGGCTGACATCGGAAAAATCGCCCAGCACGCGCGCGGTAAACGGCAGGCCCGAAGCGATCGTCCAGTCCCCGCTCCACTGCCAATCCCCGATGAGCGCGTGCCCGAGCCCTTTACCTCTCAGCCATCGCCGATCGCGACCGAACGGCAACTCCCACAGATAATCCGCGGTAAACCGGTGTCGCTGATCGAAGCTCGAAAGGCCGCGCTCGGCCGCCAGATCAAACGCGTTTTGTGCCACGACCGTGGCTCCGCCACCGATTGTCGAGGCGTCGTCAATAGATTTCGAATAGGTATAGCTGCCGCCCAATGAGAATCCGCCCTGCAGGCGTTTGCGCAGCCGCACGGTGCCTGCCTGCGCCACCGAGTTCGCGTCCGAGCTCTCCCACAGGAAGGGCTGGACGCCCGGAATCAGTACGCCGCTCGGGCCGCGATTCGGAGCTTCCACAACGTCGAGCCGGGTGCCCTTGGTGCCGGTGTAATCCACGTTGAGCACCAGAGTGGTGGAGAACTGCTTCTGGACGTCCAGATTCCAGATCTGCACGTACCCAAAGCGATAGTTCGGATTGACCGCATAGTTGTTTGTCACAGTAGAAGGCAGGGAGGGCGGAAAGCCGTTCTGGAGCGTCAAGGGTAGCATCGGTGACGCGATGTTCGTTTGCGTGAATGAAAATGGAGGCTGAAAGGCGAGCTGCTGCGCGATCGCGGCGTACGCCCCGGTGTTGTAGTTGATTCCGTATCCAGCGCGCACCACCGTATTCGCGGCGGGCTTCCACGCAATCCCTATACGGGGCGCAAAATTATTCCGGTCGGGCTTCACCAGGGTCAACGGGAAGACGCCGTTGAAAGGCCCCGTCGCGCCCGGGAGCACCGGAACGGCCGCTGTAAATCCCGGGGCGATGTCGAGATTCACGATCTGGTTGTTGGTCTCCCGCAGCGGCGAGACGTATTCGTAGCGCAAACCCAGGTTGAGCGTGAGGTTCCCGCGCACGCGCCACTCATCCTGTGCGAACAGGTCCCAAGAGTTCCCGCGAAAGTGATAGCTGGTGCTTCCGAACTGCACGGAGGCCAATTGGGGCAGTCCCAGCAAGAAATCGGCGAAGTCGAAGCCGGAGAACGCCCCGGTAAATGTGAAGGTTCCGCGCGCATCCTTGTCGGTTTCGGTGTTGATCTGGATTCGCCGGAAGTCGCCGCCCCAGCGCAGCGTATGCTTTCCGCGAGTCCAGATCATCGAATCGGAAAAAGAGAATGTCTGATTCCGGTTCAACAGCGGAACGATGTCGCTAATGCCGCCGAAATGAGTGAAGGCCAGGCCGGGAAGCCCCCAGTCGAATGGATTCTGGGAGACACCGTTGATCTCGGCGCCGGCCTCGACGTTCTGTACAAACGCGTAGAGATTCCGCGTGGAAATGCGGTTGCGATTGAAGTCGAAACGAAACGAGTTGGTAAGCTTGCCGAAGCTCCGCACGTATCCGATGGGCAGGTCAATACCACGCACCGATGTAGAGCCGCCGACGCTCGGAAACGGATATGTCAGTTGGTTGTCCGAATCCAGAAAGCGGAAGCCGACGTTGAGATTGTGGCGTTGCCCGCCCGGTCCTCGCCCGAGTCCCTGTCCCCCGAACGTATGTATCACCCTCGCGCTGATGTTGTCGGCGCGGGTGCTCGTCGAGGTCACGAAATGAAAGTTCTGCACGCCGGATACGTTGGGCAAGGGAATAAACGGCAGCAGGGCATTTGCGGCGAAATTGATTCGCCCCGTCGGAATCTTGTCCTGCGGGAACGGTTGGCCCGTCTGGGGATCGACGATCACCACCGGCGAGCCCGCCCCCGGGCCTGCCGGGAGTTGCGCATTCGAAAAGTCGCCGCCGCGCTCCGCGAGCGTGGGGACCGTGGAAAACGCGTCGAACGGATTCTCCCCTCGCGTGCCGAAGTAAGATGCGAAGAAAAACGTCTTCTGTCCGCCGTGATAGATCTTGGGAATGTTCAGCGGCCCGCCCAATACACCGCCGAAGCGCTGCTGGATGTATCCGGGCTTGTCCGCCAGCGCGCCGGTCAGCGAATACGGCGCTGCATCCAGCGCTGAATCCCCCACGGAGTAGAACAGGCTGCCATGCAGCTTGTCGGACCGAAAGTTCCCACGTCTGCCGCCTAGATTTCCGAACGGCCCGCGCGCTCCGCCTCCTCCCTCACCCGGGCCCCCAGGACCTCCCGGGCCACCCGGTCCCTGCTGTTCCCGCATTTCCTGGCGCTGCCGGCTATCGAAATTGCTCAGGTCGGTGCCCTGCGAATTGCCGGTTACCGATACGGTTTCCGTTGCCGTCGCCGGACCAAATCCCGGAGCTTGCGCGCCCGGAAGAAGCTCGTCGCCGCGGCTTGTCGATTCTCCCTCTCCCGCCAAAGCGCTCAGCTCTGTGGCTACAGCGTTAAGTCTCTGAAATCCGCCGCGCTCCGCAGGCGCTGCCTGTGCCTGCTGTTCTTGCGCCGCCTCTTGCGCGCGGGACGCCAGAGTCATCTCCAGATCAACGCGCGCACTCGAGTTTGCTGCGTTGATGACCACCTCGCGCGTTGCCGGGGCAAACGCCGCCATTTCCGCCCGCACCACCCAGCGGCCGTTCGGGGCAACATGGAGCGAGTAGCCGCCGCTTACGTCCGTCCAGGTCGCAACTTTTTGTCCTGTCAATGTGTGCGCTGCGGTGACGGTCACGCCGGGCAGCGCCAGATTTCCGGCCTTTACCACTCCGGTTATATCCCCTCCCGCCGCCGCAGCCGGCGCCTGCTGAGCGGCCTGAGGAGGCGGCGAGACATCCTGACCGGCAAGATTGAGTGGCGCGACGAGCAACGCCATCACGCCAAGCGCCCGACCCATCGCCTGCCGCACTGTGTTTTTTGGCGCGACCCGCTCTTCTGCCGCGGGACGCACCCGATGTTTTCCGGAGTTCACTCTGAAGTCCACAAAACTTACGACGCGAATGCAGGCGCAGGGGTTTCTGCGACGAAAACTCATTGAGGCGGCATTTGCTTACTTTCCTGAGGCGGCCCAGACCGCATCCGGGAGAAATCACCCAGGTTGAGCGCGGCCGGCACGAACACACCATTCTTGATGGTTCCGCGCCCAAAAACGTGATCGCCCGGTTTGAAATCCGCGAGCGTGACGCTCTGATTCTGCTTGCGGAACGAGGTGCCTTCATCCACTTCGATCACCTGAGTCTCCCCATCTGGTCGTAAAATCGTCAGCTTCGTCCCTTCGATCGTTTTGATCTCTCCCGCAATGAATTCCTTCCCTAACCCCTGGGTCCATCGCTCCCTTTCATCCACCGCGTTCAAGCGAGCGACCACCGCTCGCGCAAGCCATACGTTTTCGGCGGTCGCCTCACCGCGCACCATGATTGTTTCACCCACCTTGAAGTCAGCGGCCTTGGCATCCTTACCCCCCTTCCGAAACCTCGTATTCGCGTCAAGCCGAACGGTGACCGTCTTTCCGTCGACAGTCTTCAGTGTAAACTGGTTTTCCTGCGCCGCCGTAATTGTGCCGGCCACGCCCGGAAACTGCCCGCGTTCGCCGCCATGACGCCCACCCCCCTGCGTCGTACCCTGCTGCTGTTGGTTTGTCAGGGGGTGTGACGGAGTTTGCTGCTCTTCTTGCCCGGCCCGAGTTCCGGCCTTCGCCATGACCCCGCCGAAAGCGAGCCCCAGTCCGAAAAACACGAGAGATAGCAAGATGCCTAGATCAAGCGTCTTCTTCACAGATCCTCCTCCCCTCTTGCGCCCGTCCAGACTCCCTCCTAGCGCAAGCCACCTTAATTATTCATTATTCCCTATTCGAGCGAAAAGGTTCCCTTTTCGCAGCGTTCCACTCAATCATCGGATGCCGAATCCTTTGAGTGCGCCGCCCGCGGATCTTGGAACGCCGTGATGGACTCGGCGAAAGTACCAATAGCGAACGGCGAGGGGAGGAGGGGCGCCGCCAGCGAATGCAGGGGCGGATGCAGAGCAAAAGAAGGTTGAACGTGGGCGAGAGTTGTACCAAGCTACGCTCTAGCCGGGAGCGGCGATGATCCGAGTGGTCACAATTGAAAGGGAGTACGCGAGTGGCGGGCCAGAGATTGCGAGCCACCTCGCCGACCGCCTGGGTTGGAAGCTTTGGGACGAGTTGCTGACAGCCGAGATCGCGCGACTCACCAAGTGCGCGCCCGAGGTTGTCGAACAGCGGGGATGGCGCAGGGACCCGCTGGTGTATCGAGTCTTCAAGGCCTTCTTGCGAGGCGCATACGAGGGCAGCCGGCCTCCCACCGATCAACTGGAGCGACTCGATGCCCAGCAGATCGCGAATGTCTCGGAGCGGGTGGTCCAAGAGGCCGCTGCGGCGGGAAACTGCGTTATTGTCGGAAGGGGGTCACAATATTTTCTGAAGAATCGCGAAGATGTGTTCCACGTTTTTCTCTACGCACCTCTAGAGGAAAAAACCCGCCGGCTCGTCTCCGCCGGCAAGCCGCTCAAGGAGGCGGTTGAGTTGGTGGACACCATCGATCGCGAACGCGGGGCGTTCATCAAGCAGCACTTCGGCCTCGATTGGCCGGATCGCTCCCTTTATCACCTCATGCTCAATACGATTATCGGAGTCGAAAGCAGCGTGGAAATTGTCCTGGGTTGCATGCGGAGAATCGAGCAAAAAGGATGAAGCGTCGTCGGAATGCGCGGCCGCAGAGCCTGGCTCTGGCGGGCCGGCTTCGCTAGGTTTTTTGCTTTCTGGCTCGAGCGCTCTTATCGGGCGGGCTTCCGGTGGTTGACATGGCGCCTTCCCAACGATGGCGGGAAGGGAGATGAATATCAAATTGGTCCAGGATCCGCATCACGGTTTGGTCCACGATGTCATCGATGGTTCGCGGGTGATTGTAGAATGCGGGAACCGGCGGGAAGATCACTACGCCCATACGCGAGAGCTTCAACATATTCTCCAGGTTAATATCGCTCAACGGAGTCTCTCGCACCACCAGCACCAATTTGCGGCGTTCTTTGAGCACGACGTCGGCGGCACGGTGAAGCAAGTTGTCCCCGTGCCCGTGGGCGATGGCGGCAAGCGACCTCACGCTGCAAGGACATACGACCATTCCCCGAGTCAGAAAGGAACCGCTCGAGATCGCCGCCCCTTCGTCTTGAGGCGCATAAAACCGCGTGGCCATTTTGTGGACTTGTTCCAGAGCATAGGGCGTTTCATGCACCAGCGTGCGAGCGCCCCATTTACTCAACACGAGATGCGTCTCCACGTTTAGATCCTTCAACACTTGCAAAAGGCGCACTCCGAGAATCGCTCCGGTGGCCCCGCTGATGCCGACAATTATTTTGGAACGAGCGTTGTCCACGATGCTCTTGTCCAGCAAAGATTTGAGTGGCGCGCCCGGAGGGATTCGAACCCCCGACCCTCTGCTTAGAAGGCAGACGCTCTTTCCAACTGAGCTACGGGCGCGTCGTTTTTCTCCTTCTATCTTAACTACTTACGGACGCCTCGGCAGCTTCTTTCTCTGCTTTGGCCGCACCGTAGTAAAAACGTAGTACCTTCTGTCCTTGATAGACTTTTTTGTTGGCTTGTTCGATGCCCTCACGAACTTGGTCAACCATTCCAAGTTGATAATGGCGTTTCGTCTCTGGACTGCTGTGCCGCATCGCCCGTTGCACCACGGCGTCTGGCGCGACCCAACTGAGACGCGTGCAGAATACGTGACGCAGATTGTAAATCGGGAAATACGATACGCCAGCTTTGTTCAGAGCCGTGCGCCATGCTCGCCTGACATTCCGTATTGGCTTGCCCGGACTACGCGGGCTCGGAAACAAGTACAGGCTTTCCGAGTCTTGTTCTTTCTTCCACTCCTTGAGAACATCGCAGGCCAACCGGCTCAACGGTAACGGTTGAGCCGAGTCGGCAGTCTTCACGGTACCGCCAAGATGAAGGACGCCGTGGACGAGATCCACTTGGTCCCACCTAAGCGATAGTCCCTCACTGTATGTTCGACCACCGGTCTGAACCAGCAACACAATCGCCACCCGGAGGTGGGGTGGTGCCGCCTCAAGAATCCGATGTTCGTCTTCAACCGTGAGCATTCTCTTGGATGGCCTCTCGTGGCGCTCATCGAAATGCTTCACACCGGAAGTCGGATTTTCCCCGATGTACTTTCGCTTGAGCGCGAACTGGAAGACGCAGTGCAGGCATGCCAATTCTCGATTGACCGTGGCCCCTTTCACTGTTCGCTTTGGGTCTCGCTTCAATGGCTGGCGGCGCCGATGATTACGATACTCCACAACACTCCGCTCATCGATCTCCGTCAATTTGCGGTCCCCAAAATAGGCTCGCAGATTCTTCAAAAACATTTGGTGGTTGATCTGGCTTTTTGGAGAAAGCGTTGAACTGTGCGAGCGGAAGAACACTTCGGATAACTCTCCGAAGGTCATTCGCTCGCCAGGCCAACCGACCTGGAACCGACCCAGCGCGATCTCGCCTTCGCGTCTCTTCCAGATTTTCTTTGCGAGATCTTTGCTGGCGGTTTTGGTCGATTCGCACTTTTGTTCACCATTGGCCGTGCAGCCCATCCACCAGAACCGCGAGTCTTTCCTTTTGTATAGTCCCACTGGCGCTCCTCTCACTTGCCGGAGCCGAGCGCCGCTGGCATTATACTCCCCTGCGAAAACCACTGGCGAGCTGGACGGATTTGCTGGGCTTTGAATTGATCGAGGGTTGAGCGGCGGTATTCGAGGCGACCACCCAACTTACGGAACTCAATCTTCCGCTGACACGTGTACTGGTAGAGGGTGCTTTTCGAAATCCCAAGATATTCGGCGGCCTCTGCGTGCTTAAACCATGGATCGTCGGAATCTCTTTGAAGCGGAAGTGCCGGCGACGCTGAGGGGACCTGATCGGCAATTCCCGTCAGTGCTTGCCGTAGCATCTGGACGAGCTCCTCGGGATCTCGTGTTTGGAACACCACGCAGGCAACGACAGTGGGATCACCGGTGTGTCCCTTCCCCGTTGAATCCTTGCCATTGTTCATCTCGCCCCGAATCGTCTCGCCGACCACAACCGCGCGTGGCGGTTCATGGATGACAAATCTTAGGACAAGGGCAGTCCGTGTCAATTTGCGGCATCGAGCCGATGACGGTTGGCTTGGCGGGATGCACTATCGGCGTCGAAGCATGAGACCGCAATCATTTATGAGGTTAGGATTTAGGTCGCGGCACCTCTGAGGGTTGGCCCAAGCGCGGAGTTCTTTGCCTGGCCCACCTTTTTTCGCCAATTCGCAGTTTCATGGCTAACCTGCGGTCCTTAGCCGACGGATGCCTCGGCGTAATCAAGAGGCTCACCGACGCGCGCTTTGAGATCCTTCAACCATGCCTCTGGCTTAAGACCGTGGATCAGACGACCCAAGAAGCCGAGCCTTTCGGCTATGTTGGCGCGGTTGTGGCGAATGTCGTCCTTCGTCACACTTCCGTAGATGGCCAGAAACTCGGTCATGCTGACGGGCTTCGAGAAGAGATAAGTCGCGTACCCGAGCTGAGGCGTCTCCACGATCACTACACCCTCAAGATCGAAGATGTACTCGGATCGGAACAGGTAAAGGCGACGAGCACGCTTGCAGAGCTGCTTGTAATGAAAGGCGTCATAGTCCGGCTTCCAGGTAATTAGCGAGACATCGAAATCGCCCGGTATGCCCAACTCAGCGCAAAGTTCTTGCAGATCGGCTCTCTCAATCGGCGCAGACTCGATGCGCGCGCGAATCAGATCAACCGCCTCGGAAAACTTACCGAAGCGGTGGTGGGCCTTACGGGCCTCGGCGATTTGTTCAGCAATGTTTGCGGGCAGCGTGACCTCAATGCGGCTCGGCAATGCGGTTTCCCACAGCACCAAATGCCATGCGCCAGCGTGTTGGCGATACTCCCCGCTCTGAACGAAGGTCGCTTTCACACTGATCCGGGTACCCAACAGGTGTTTCCACTGGTTCCAACTCGGATCCCATAACAAAGGCACCGCCACTTGGTCAAAGGGAATCTCAATTTTGTGGTGAGAGTCTCGGTACATCGCGCGGTCTTCATAAAAGACGAACTTTCGCAGAGGGGCTCGGATCGTCTTCGTGGTCTGTTTGGGCAGAAAAGCCAGGATTCGGGTCGCGTAGAAAGTCGCCCCGTCGCGTGCGAGATTTCCGGTGACGAGAAGAGAACCAAATCCGCCATAGGGAAAGAGAGTCCGGGATAAGGGATCAGCCAGAAGCTTGTCATAACAGGCGCGCAATTCTGGTTGCGCGAGAATATTGAAAGCCCGCTCCACCGCACGAAGGGCGCCATTTGACGCGTGGACTGTGCGGAGTTCAAGGCTGCGCAGCTTGAAAGCAATGCGTAGTTGAGTCGGCGATACCTTGGGATCGACACGCAGCAGTTCGTAAAACGAGGGCTGCCGGTTCCATGCCCGGTGGCGATTGCCGACATAGAAATAGTCCCTCAATACTTCGCAGCGAAGGTAGATAGCGGAAATGCCCAAGCAGCCGCCAGACACTTGGGCGGAAACGAAGAGGTTGTCGCGCCTGTCCTTTCGGGGTTGGGCGGCGTAGCCAATCTGCGTTTGAAAAACATCTCGCCTCCTTTCCTCAGGATTTGTCGCGCGAATGTAAATCTCTGCGCCTGTGTCGGCTGATTCAAAGTCGAGAGGAAAGCGTAGTTCGTCACCCGCGCGAATGAAGGATGCCACGAGACTCGACACCAGGATGGAAGTGCTATCCGCGAAGAGGCATTCGGTCTTGGCGCCTCTTGGATTCGTCCTTAGAACCGGTCGCTGGCACACGCTCGGGGTAGAGCTGGTTCTGACCTGGATTGTCACGCCCATGGCGCGCGGACTCTAGCACCAGCAAGGCGGCTTGCCAAATAAGTGGGCGCAGTCTCCCAAGGGTCTGTGTTGCCATTCGATTTGCCCATCAAGCCCGCGGTGACGGGACAGGATTCTCTTTGCCTAAAGGAGGGCTGCCATGCGTCTCGCGGGACGTGAGCGTTTGGGGTTTTACCCTCTGCCAATTCCAGAAGCGGAGCGAATCCGTAAGTTTCTCCGATTTCCCGACCGGCGCTGCTCAGTCCTTGATCCCTGCATAGGAGAGGGTGTTGCGTTCGCGGAAATCACACGACAAGCACGAGCGCTTCGCTATGGCATTGAGCTTGACGCACAGCGAGCAGCACTTGCCCGCTCTTCAGCAGATGAGGTAATTCACGGCAACTGTTTTGACGTGCAGTGCCCTGTGGAATCCTTTTCAATGATTTACTTGAATCCTCCATACGATTTTGAGATCGGTGAAGAAAAATCGCAGCGCATGGAACGTCTGTTCCTCGAGCATGTGTATCGTTGGCTGAAGCGAAGTGGAGTCCTAGTGCTGGTCATTCCCGGGAGCTCCATCTCCGACTGCAGCCAGATCCTGTCATTTCAGTTTCGCGATGTCCGCGTCTACCGGCTGACCGAGCCTGAAAGCGTGAAATATAAGCAGATCGTTGCAATGGGAGTGCGGCGCACACGGAACGAGCGGGATCGACTTCAAGACAGCGAGATCACGCGAGCTCGCATGTGGCACGAGTCCATAGCAATGGACCCAAGCAAGCTTCCGCCGTTGCCATCGGACCCTGACGAGCAGTACATCGTTCCACTAAGTGAGCCCGTGGGGTTGGTTTATCGCGGGCTTCCCTTGGACCAAATCGAGGACCTTCTTCCGAGATCGTCGGCTTATCGCCAAGCCGCAGCAGTACTTTTTGCGCAGCAGGCGGACGTCAGCGGGCGTCCGCTCACGCCCTTGCACGGAGGCCATGTCGGCCTGCTCTGCACGGCGGGAATGCTGAACGGTGTGTTCGGCGAAGGCGAAACCCGGCACATCGCGAACTGGCAGTCGCTTAAGCTGGTGGACAAGTCCGAAGAGGAGGAAGACGGGACGACAGTCATTCGAGAGAAGGAGCGGTTTTCGAACGAACTTACGCTGGTTTACAGCACAGGTGAGATAGCAACATTAAAATGAATCGTCGACCTCAGTAAAACCCGGCGCTCCGATTCTGTCGATTCGCACCATTCTGATTGGTTTACTCCCAGACGCTCTTCGGAAAGCTTGTAATATTAGAACCAACTCGGCGGCGCAGGGCGTTATTTCTTAGATTGTGTCGTTTTCGAGCCGCGCTTGTACTTGAATTGGTTCCCCTTTTCCGAAGTTGGCGGGACTGTTTCGCCTCGTTCAATCACTGTACGGCGACCATTCGGCACCTTGCCGCCGCGAGGGCCAACTTCAACAAGTTCACCAGAATCCGGTGCTACCTCGCCCGGCTTGAAGGTCGCCATAAATTCCTCCAACAGGGGGACTTTAACAGGAACGCCACCCCAAGACAACGGCGCTTACGGCAGTATCAGAAATCAAAGGTAATTCGTTCCATTCTCCCGGGATCCGGAATTCGGAGAGACCGCAATCGAGGCAGAGGAGAATTTCTGGGGAAAAGGGCGGAGGTGCCGCGGTTCGTCCCTTATCGAAGTAGATTTTCACATGCGCGGGAGAGGGTTTCTGATTTTCCGAACCACACCTACAAGAGCCATTATCCCCCACTTTCGGATTCGAGTCCCTGCCACTGAAACTCTTCGCGACAAGATCCATTGCGCTAGGAGCATCGAGTTGCGACCTCACATTTTACACTGACGAAGGAGAAGAAAATGCAGAACGCCGACGCGCGCTTTGGATCCGTGGAGTTCACTAAACGCACGAAGGATACGACCACCCGCGTTCGGGTTTACATCGACCGAGCTGTCCTAGAACTCGGAAAGGACGAACGCGGCCAGGCTAGCGCTCACTTGGTCTCTATGATTGGTGGAGATTCCGAGATCGGCGCCCTGTGGGCTGCAGTGACCGAGGCCGCGGTTTTTCAGATTTATCTTCCGGGCCGTTCGGGCATGGCCGCCTCTCTAGGTCCCGAGGCACAGTGCTTCCGTGGAAGCGTATCGGTTCCAGGCCGGCAGCGTCCGGCGCGGCACCTCATCGCTGTCTCGTCCGAGCTAGCCAAGACGAAACCAGGTGTCGATCGGGATGGTGCATGCACTGTCTTGTGCGATGACGATCCTGTGTTTGTGCTCTATCGCGTTGCGTGCCGATATGGCCTGCCAGTGGTGCCGGGGTGGGCGCCATGGTTTATGCGAGAACTCAGTCAGCGGAAGGCGATCCGCCCCTTGGTAGGACTGGGATGCGCGCCCGTGATGGTGAGCGGGAATAAACCCACTTTCCTCAAATGGATCGGCAAGGCTTTAAGAGAAGGTCTGATCCAGATACCCGAAGAAAACGGATCAATCACTTGGAAGTTGTCGAGGAATTTGTTGGACCGGTCGACCTTGGAGGCAGCTGTCGGTGTGGGTGCTGCCACTTAACATTGTTGCTCAGAAAGCGAACCAAGGAGGAATGTGTGCGAGTCGTTCTAAAAGTTTGGAGCAGCAATCCCGATTACAATACCGGATGCGATTACGCAATCGTGGAAGGCGGTGAGGAGTTCGCGAAGCTCGCCCTGCGGCGAATCGATGACCTGTGTGAGCAGAAGGCCCTCGACCCTTCCTTGTACGAAACGTATTACTGGGACTCTTCGGCGGAGTATTTCAGCCCTTGGGTTGGTCGCTCCAGCGAGCCGGGTGAGCTCCAGGCACCACGTGTCGAGTTGGAAGAGACGCTCGAAAACCTTGAAGTTGATGCGCGAGAGATAGTGACTGCGCCAGCCGCCTTTCGTGTTCTGGAGAGTGAGATTGCGGTCGTCGAGTGTGCCCAGATGATCGTGCGCGATGGTGGCATCGCATTCACTGCGCTCCTAAGGCACTCCGACATCTATGTGATGACTGCTGAGATTCCGAAACAAGTGATTGAGTCCGCTCTCCCATCTGCCACCGCTTGAGCCTCTTCCCGCTCGCCATTCTTCTGCTTTGCCGAACCATGAGGGGAAACCCATGCAACTACCGAAGGACATCAACGGATATCTGCGTGCGCGCGCCTCCGAACTGGCTGAAAGGATTCTTCGGACTTACCCGCCCCTTCACGGCGTCGATGACCCTGCATCACCCCTTATCGCCCAACTTCTCCGCAGGCCCTTTCCGGCACAAATCCTCGCAATGATGGGCGTAGTGAAGCGTTGGCAAGAGGCACGGGGCGCAGCGGTAATCGCCGAGTGCGGGACCGGCAAGACCCTGATCTCGCTCGGGGCTGTCCACGTCCACAGCGAGCACAGGCACTTCACGGGTCTCGCCATGGTTCCGCCCCAATTGGTTGAAAAGTGGGCGAGAGAAGCATTTCTGACTCTGCCTCGCATACGCGTTTTCTTCATCGACGGGTTGCGTGGCCCGACGAGTTCGCTAGGCCACGCGGGTGTCAATGAAGTGAGGTTGCGGCATGGCCGCATCGTCCGGGAAGGGCTACGCACAACGCTCACGGAGTTGCGACAGCGGAAAACAGCCCGTACTGCTCGCCAACGTTGGGACTCCATTTGCGGGTTCCCGGCCCTCTTTGTTGTGGGTCGTGACCGCGGGAAGCTCAGCTATTTCTGGCGACACGCCTACGAAGTGGCCCAGTGCGGTCGCTACCAAGGGAGTGTTGTAAACGCGGACAGCGGCTGTCCGGTCTACCTCGGTGAGGATGGGGAGCGGCTCCTGTCAGCAGATTTTGAGAAGGCAAAGCTGAGCGAAATCCTAGGCGGTGAGAATGGGGAGGAGTCCCGGGCATCCCGACGGGCGTTCTACAGCGCGTTGTGGCAAGCCGACGGGACGAAGACCCGGCGTTTCGCTCCAGTGGACTTCATCGGGCGCTATATGCCGGAGTTCTTTGACTACGCAATCGCCGATGAGGTGCATGAGCTGAAAGGAGACACCGCCCAGGGGAACGCGCTCGGTACGCTGGCTGCATGTGCTCAACGCACCGTTGTCCTCACCGGTACGCTCCTCGGAGGGTACGCCGACGAACTGTTCAACATCCTCTTCCGTCTGGAACCAACCAAGATGGTCAAAGAAGGGTTCGAGTTTGGCGAAGCGGGTGTCCGGGCTTTCACGGAAACCTACGGGCTGCTCGAAAAGATCACCGTAATTGCGCCGGCCGACAACTCCTGCTCAGACGGGCGCATAACAAAGCGAATCCGGCGTCGTCCTGGGGCCTCGCCACTTCTCTTTGGCCGATTCCTGATGAGTCTGGGAGCTTTCATTTCGCTCGAAGACATTTCGGAAGCGCTGCCACCCTACCGCGAGGAAGTTGTCAGCGTTGAAATGGATGCTCCGCTACAAGCTGCATACCAGAAGCTGGAGGAGGACATCAAGAAGGCCCTGCAGGAGCATCGGCGAAATCCATCTGTGATGAGCGTGGCTCTGAATGCTCTACTTCTCTATCCCGACCGTCCGTTTAAGCTCGGGAACCTCTACGGGTATGAGTACGACCCTGAGACTCAGAAGCGCGAGCGATTCCTCATCGCCGAGACGCAGAACTTGGACGAGGCTCATGTCTACGCTAAGGAGCGCCGCCTGGCCGAGGAAGTGAAGTCAGAGCTTCGCCGCGGCCGTTGCTGCCAGATTTATGCCGTGTACACGCAGAAGCGGGATGTTACGCGGAGGCTTGAGCGAATCCTCTTGAACGAAGGAATTCGCGTTGCGCTGCTCACGACCGAGGTGCCACCTGAGTCGCGGGAGGGTTGGTACGAACGGCAGCTCCGCGCAGGTGTGCAAGCGGTCATCTGCCACCCGAAACTCGTCCAGACCGGGCTCGACCTGATCGATTTCCCGACAATTCTGTTCTACGAGACGGGCTATTCCATCTATGTCCTCCGGCAGGCGAGCCGGAGAAGCTGGAGAATCGGGCAGCGTCTCCCTGTGAAGGTGAAGTTTTTGCACTACGCAGAGACCATGCAGGAGAGCTGCCTGCGGCTGATGGGAAAGAAGCTGCTGGTCTCTCTCGCCATGGAAGGCAAGTTCTCCTCGGAAGGATTGCAATCCATCAACGAAGACGAGGACATCTTGATGGCCATGGCCCGCGAGCTCGTGACACAGAAAGGAATCGGCGAGAGGGCTGATGCCGTGTGGGCGAGGCTCCAGAAAACCCAAGAGGAAGTGCTCGGTCCAGGAGCGTCAGGTGTGCCAGATGTGGATGGCGAGTCCGCAGCGATGGAAATGCCGCCAACCATCTCCAATTCGGTCCCGGCCACTCAATGGTCGGCCCTTACAGCGGCATTTGGCTCATCCCGCCGGAAAGGCTCGCGACGCCCGACGTCCACATCCGCCGACGGACAGCTCGCACTGTTCTGAACCGCTCGCTATTTCGTGGAGAACATCCAAATCACGAAGAAGGAGAACGCCATGGGAATTCTCGGATTAACACACGATGAGAACGGCTCGGCTCTCGAGAAGCTCCCGGTGACAATCAAGGTCGCCATCGGGGAGGGACCGGAGCCAGGCAGCGAAAACGGACACCCGCGGAGGCTGGATCATTTCGTCTTCAAGCGAAAAACGCTTCGCGGGCAAGACGTGGCGTGGGTGCCAGCCCCGGAGATTGCTCAAGCGCATGGGGAGAAGCCGACCGAGTTGGGAATCATCTTCCTTAATGACGACCCGCGGGAAGTCTTCCCCACGGAATACGCCCTGTGGACGCCGGGCGGGTGTAAATGTCGCGGCGAACTTGTGCAGATTGCGAATGGCAATGCAATTCACTTCGAAATGCAAGCGACCCGGAGAACGCAAAAGCACCCTGAGGGGGAAGCTTGGCCGGGAAATTACAAATATATCGGTGGACCAAAGAAGGGCCAGCCAGTTGAGCCATGCGGCGACGGCTGCCCCGATTTGGAGCGCCGCGATTGCCGACCGTCAGGAGACCTCTACTTCATCTTGGAGAAGTTCCCGATCTTCGGTGCTATCTGCAGGCTTCACACGAGCAGCTATCGGTCAGTCCGTAATTTGTCGAACGGTTTGATGCAGATTCGTAGATTGAACGGCGGCCATTTGACGGGAATCAAGGCCATTTTGAAAGCCAGCCCGGAGAAGATCTGGTATGCCGACCGGGATGGGACGAGGCATACCTCGGTGGCTCATATCCTCAGCCTTGAAATCGGATCGACAGACCTGCGGACTTTGGTCGCGAACATGACTGAACCCCGCAAGCTCTTGGGAGAGGGGCGGGCGGCGTTCGACCTGTCTCGCGGAGTCCAATATGTCGTGCGTGAGACCGACGCGGAGCGCGCCGAGGAGATTGCACGTGAATTCTATCCAAACGGCGAAGCGGCCACCGAGGCATCCGTGGAGTCCGCCATCGGACGGAGTGAGAGAGACGAGCAGCTAGCAAGGATCTGCGAGCTGGCCCGACGCCTTCGTTTTAACGATGCCAAGACCAAGATGGTGCTCGGACAGTGGGCCGGAAATCTTGCAGAACTCGAACGCAAGCTCCTGAACGAATTGGACGAGCAGCCAGGAAGGATGCCAGTCGGAAATTGCGACAAAAGGTCACCCACGACAACGCGAAAAGCGGATTAACTCAAACCGACGGAACAACGACTTTAAACACACAGAGTAGAATCATCGAAGATGGATCAACGCCTCCTGACGAAAGGTTCCTTTTCTGATAAACCTATTTGCAATAGCCGGCATTTTCTGGCGTGGGGGATGGAGCGAAAGATCGAGTTGCTGCACATCGAACCGGGGAGGCCGGTACAGAACGCGTATGTGGAGAGTTTCCACGGGAAGCTGCGGGATGAGTGCTTGACGCGAGTTGGTTTGCGAATTTGTTCGAGGCGCGGGCGAAGATCGGAGCCTGGAAAGAGGAGTACAACGAAGAACGACCGCATAGCAGTCTGGGATATTTGGTGCCGCGGGAGTTCGCTCGCCGAGTTACGGCTCTCCGGTCGCCTACGGCTCCCTGCGAGCCGCAACTCGCCCCCCTCCCGGAGGCAGAAGCTATGCAGTTAGGCGATTCGAGTGTCGTATGATCCCGTGCGCGGAGCTAGGGGGCAGATCAGACCCGAAATATCAGCAAACGCTGGAGACAGAACCGAAAAACCCCACGTTCGTCCGTGCGGGACGAACATGGGCCCCGACCGGGTCGGGGTCTCACACCACTCACGATCAAAGTCTAACTCAAAACCGAACTGAAACCGCGGCCACCCGCCCCCCTTCGTTAAGCCTGGGACACGCGCCATCGGTTGATCAGAATCTCGACGCCTCGGCTCAACCAATACCAATACAGCGTCCCGGTGACCACGACCCAAACTGCTCCGATCGTGCCATACTTCCAAGCTAAGGCATAGTAGAGTGCCGAAACGGGTAAGTCGGCCAGCACGACGAACACCCATATGACCCCTAAGTGTCCGAAGTTCGTAAGATAAGCGACCATACTGATCAAGCATGCAGATAAGTGAATCGCGGGCAAGAAATAGACCCAACGGGATGGCTTCCTGTTATCTGTCATTCTGGCCCCGATCATGAATCCTGAGTTGATGCACCTTCATTTGTTGCCAAGACACGAAAATCCAACGCAAGGCCTAGGGGGAGGCGGCGGGGCACTCCCTTGGCCGCTACACCCTGGGCAGCTTTTATCGTTTTCGCCCGTATCCGGGTTCTTGTTAAAGTTCCAGACATACCACGCAACGACATTCCCCACGATGGAATACGGTGCCTCGCCATTTAGTATCGAATCACAATGCCGCATACACGAGGCCCGCTCCTCCTTGCTGCAAGGGTGGTCCCTTCTGCACTCGTAGTAGCAAATGTCATGATTCTGGCATGCTTTGTCGGTTCCGCCGGGCCACGGCTTCACATACTGAAACTTGTTGTCCGGATTGTATGGCTCAAATTTTCCTCCCGTCCAATTCGGCCCACACCACATTCCCCAAACTGGGAGTTGTCCTTGCGGGTCCCTCAGGTTGATCGGGTTGTTGACTGCATATTTGTAGAAGTTCTCGCCACCCGTAAAACCCATTGGATCCTCTGTAAGGAATCTACCTATATTGGGATCATAGTATCGGGCGCGATAGTAATCGAGTCCCGTTTCCGAATCGGGCTCGCGGGCCGTGTATTGGAATGGATTTGTCACTGAGCCAGAGGAAGCTGTTAGCTTTCCGAACGAATCGAACGTATAGGCTTGCGACACCGCTCCTACCGCACTCGACAACGACGTGACGGAGTCCAACCCGTCCACTTCGTAGTAACTTGTCGCGCCAGACCGCACCATCCCCAGCGGTTCGTCGGTATTCAGACCTTGCGAGTAGCGGGCGACCACAGTTCCAGACGTGTTTGTCTCTTCGATCAAATTGGCACCGTCGTAAGCGAAGATGCTAGTGCCAGCGGATGAGGATTTGTAGATTCTTCTGCCGGACGGGTCGTACTTGAAGCTGACCGTACCGCCGGAGCCGGGCAGGGTCACGCTCGCGAGGCGGTTCTCGTAATCCCAGGCGTAAGTCGTCGTTCCCGTCGAATCCGTCTTGCTCGTCGTGTTCCCGTTCGCATCATAGGAGTAAATTGCGTTCGGGGTCGAACTCAGCTCGTTCGATGAGTTGTAGCTGTACGGCGATACGCCCAGCGAACTCAGCCGGTTGCCCACCGGATCATACGCGTAAGCCTCGGTCGTGTTGCTTCCTTGCAGCACTTGCGTCAGCTCGTAAATATTATCGTACGCATAATTCGACGTCACACCCGCCCGATTGTCCGTCTTCGCCGTGCGGTTCCCCGCAGCATCCACCGTGTAGGTGGCCCCGTCAACGGTACTCAAGCCCGCCTGGTGCAGCACCGAAAGCAGCCGAGACAGATTGTCGTAGCTGTAATTGGAGTTGATCCCGTTCGGACGGGTCATCTGCGTCCGCCGACTGAGCGCGTCATAGCTGAAGCCGAACGAGCCGGCCCAGGAGTTCCCGAGCGCGGTCAGGCGGTTCAGCGAGTCGTAGCTGTAGGTGTTCGTGCTTCCGTCCGGGGCGGTGAACCCGGTGCGATTCGAAACCGCATCGTAGGTGTAGGCGTTGGCGAAGGGCGTGTTCGGCAGGAACGAGTACGTGGTCGTCGTCCCGGTCAGCCGCCCCATGTTGTCGTAGGCGAAGCTGTAGGTCCCGGTGGGGTCATTGACCTGCAGGACTTTGCCGACCAGATCGCAGGTGTACTCAACTTCGGTCGAATCCGGATACTCCTCCTCGCTCAGCCGGTTGAGCGCGTCGTAGACATACTGGATCGTCTGGTTCTTGCGATCCGTCTTGCTGGTCGGATTGCCGACCGCATCGTAGGTGTAGGTCTCAAGGACGTTCGACGGGAAGGTGGTCTGCGTGACCCTGCCGAAAGCATCGTAGGTGAAGGAAGTGACATGGCTGTTCGCGTCGGTGATGCTCAGCAGATTGTTTTCGGTGTCGTGGGCGTACTGCGTGACGTGACTGGCTGCGTCGGTGACGCTGGTCAACCGGTCGGCATCGTCATACGCGTAGCTCGTCGTCTTGCCATTCTGGTCGGTGGCGGAGATTCTGCGGCCACGGTAATCGTATGTGAACGTCGCGGTCGTGCTGTCGGGATATGTGATGGCGGTCAGTCGGTTACCCGAATCATAAGCAAAACTTGTAACGTGCGAGAGCGCGTCCGTGACGCTGGTGCGGTTACCTCGCGTGTCATACTGATAGCTGGTCACGTTGTTCTGTGGATCAGTGATGCTCGCAATCAGGCCCGCGGACGTGTAAGTGATCTTGGTGATTCTCCCGAGCGGGTCGGTGACCTGGGTCAGCTCGCCCAGCGAGTTGTACGCGAACTGCGTGACGCTTGCCGCCGTGTTGCCATTTGGCGCCGGAGTCGTCACCGTCAGCAAGTTCCCATGCGAATCATAGGTGTTCGTTGTGACGTGCCCAACCGGGTCCGTCATCGTCAGCACTTCACCGAAGCTGTTGTACGTGTAAGTCGTTTGTGGATTGGTGCCGTTAACGGCGGGCTGAGTAACGGATGCCACATTGTTACCGGAATCGTAGGTGTAGGACGTCGTGCGCCCGAGTTCGTCGGTCCTCGACAGGACGTTTCCGTTGGCGTCGTTTTGATACTGGATGTTCCCGCGAACCGTACAACTCGAACAGCCCGATCCCTGCGCGTTGGAAACATACCATTTTCCCCCGGCTATGACCGAAGTGTAGTTCGATTGATTGCCCAGCGAATCCGTGAGCACGACTGCCTTAGAAACCGTGAATGTTGGTCCAGTCGCGGTAATACCAGCCACTTGGACGGTTACATTCCCGGTCGATGCGCCTTGCGGGACAACCGCGATGATCTGTGTGTCGTTCCAACTCGAAACCGACGCTGTCACACCATCGAATGTCACGACGCTATTGCTTTGGGTCGGACCAAAGCCCGCGCCAGTGACGGCCACGGACGAACCGACCGGCCCTTGGGTCGGGGAAATCCCCGCGATCGAAAGCGGCTCGATGATCGTAAGTTGTGCGCTGTTGCTCGTGTAGCCGTTCATCGTGACTGTCACCGGACCGCTGGTAGCACCCTGCGGCACTGTGAAGGTGATGCCCGTATCACTCCAGGAATTAATTGCCGGTTGTCCGCCGCTGAAATTGACAGCGCTTTGCGACGCGCCAAACCCATAGCCGTTGATGACGACCCGGCCTGCAACAGGAGCTGCCGGCGGGGCCAGATTGGTGATCGTCGGGTTAAAGGCGGTGAAGATGACGTTCGAGTTGCTCGCCACCGAACTGACCGTGACGATCACGGGCCCCGTCCTGACGGTGCTTGGCACGGTTGCGACAATCTGGTTGTTGCTCCAGCTTGTGATTGATCCAGCCGGCGTACCGTTAAAGGTGAGGGTGCTGGTGCCTTGCGTGGTGCCGAAGCTCGCTCCATAGACGGTTACGGACGTGTTGGCTGGTCCTGAACTTGGCGAAACACCTGTGATGGTCGGCAGGAGCAGTCCGGAGCGAATCACAACATTGTCGAAAGTGGCGGTGGCGAGTGCCGACGTGTTGTTGCTGGTCACCCCCAGACCGATGTACACGTTCGTCGCCATGCTGACGGTCTGGCTCGTCCCGATCTGCGTCCAGTTCACCCCATCCGGAGAGGCATAACTGCTGAACGTGTTCCCGCTTCGCACCAACTTCTCCCAGTAAGGCAGGTTCACACTGGAAAGGTTTTGGTAAGAGCTGTAGCCGCCGGTCGTCGCCCGGTACTGGAAATAGGGGTACGAATTATACGTAGTGGCAGCATACGTCGAGCTTGGGGTCAGCGTCTCCCGGACCATCACTCCGGCGCCAGTCGAGTTGTTCGTCTCGCTTACCACTCGCGCCACGATCGAGCCGTCCCCCGACAGCGGCTGATACGCGAAATGCATCTTCTCAGAAGTGCTCTGGAAGGACCAACTCCCCGCCCCCTGCACCGTGAACGTCCCGTTCGCATACGTCGCGCTCCCCGCCAGGCTTACCGAACCTATATCCGCGTCCAACCACCCGGTCGGCAGGGGTTGCGAGGTCACCGTGAAAATCACATAGTTGCTGTCGTTCATGCTCGGGGCCACGCAAACCAGCATGGGCCCCGATGTCGCTCCCGACGGGATCGTGACCGATATAGATGTGGCGCCCCAGGAGTTGATGGGCAACGACGCCCCGCTCAGGGTCACCATGCTGCCGTTTTGCGATCCTCCAAATCCGGACCCGTTGATCGCCACCTGGCTCCCCACCGACCCGGTCGTGGCAGAAACGCTCGTGATGACGGGCCCAGGAGACGCGGTCGAACTGATCGACACGTTATCGAAAGTGGCGGTGGCCAGCGCCGACGTGCTGTTGCTGCTCACCCCCAGACCAATGTATACGTTCGTCGCCATCGTAATCGTCTGGCTCGTCCCGATCTGCGTCCAGTTCACGCCATCCGGCGAGGCATAGCTGCTGAACGTGTTCCCGCTCCGCACCAGCTTCACCCAGTAAGGCAGGTTCACATTGGAAAGGTATTGGTAATTGCTGTACCCGCCGGTCGTCGCCCGGTACTGGAAATAGGGGTACGAATTATACGTAGTCGCAGCATACGTCGAGCTCGGGGTCAGCGTCTCCCGAATCATCACTCCGGCGCCGGTCGAACTAGTGCTGGCGCTCACCATTCGCGCCACGATCGAGCCGTCTCCCGAGAGCGGCTGATACGCGAAATGCACCTTCTCAGAAGTGCTCTGGAAGGACCAACTCCCCGCCCCCTGCACCGTGAACGTCCCATTCGCATACGTCGCGCTCCCCGCCACGCCCACCAAACCTATATCCGCGTCCAACCACCCGGCCGGCAGCGGTTGCGAGGTCACCGTGAAAATCACATAGTTGCTGTCGTCCATGCTCGGGGCTACGGAAACCAGCATGGGCCCCGATGTCGCTCCTGACGGGATCGTGATGTTAATCGCCGTGGCACTCCAGAAGTTGATTGGCACCACTGCCCCATTCAGGGTCACCACGCTGCCATTTTGCGATGCTCCGAATCCAGACCCAGTGATCACCACCTGACTCCCCACCGACCCCGTCGTGGCAGAAACGGTCGTAATAACCGGTGCTGGGACTGAGGAAGTACTGACGGAGACATTGTCGAAAGTGGCGGTGGCGAGTGCCGACGTGTTGTTGCTGCTCACCCCCAGACCAACGTACACGTTCGTCGCCATCGTAATCGTCTGGCTCGTCCCGATCTGCGTCCAGTTCACGCCATCCGGCGAGGCATAGCTGCTGAACGTGTTCCCGCTCCGCACCAGCTTCACCCAGTAAGGCAGGTTCACATTGGAAAGGTATTGGTAATTGCTGTAGCCGCCCGTTGTCGTGCGGTACTGGAAATATGGGTACGAATTATACGTGGTGGCAGCATACGTCGAGCCTGGCCCCAGCGTTTCCCGAATCATCACCCCGGCGCCGGTCGAACTAGTGCTGGCGCTCACCATTCGCGTCACGATCGAGCCGTCTCCCGACAGCGGCTGATACGCGAAATGCATCTTCTCAGAAGTGCTCTGGAAGGACCAACTCCCCGCCCCCTGCACCGTGAACGTCCCATTCGCATACGTCGCGCTCCCCGCCACGCCCACCAAACCTATATCCGCGTCCAACCACCCGGCCGGCAGGGGTTGCGAGGTCACCGTGAAAATCACATAGTTGCTGTCGTTCATGCTCGGGGCTACGGAAACCAGCATGGGCCCCGAAGTCGCTCCTGACGGGATCGTGATGTTAATCGCCGTGGCACTCCAGAAGTTGATTGGCACCACTGCCCCATTCAGGGTCACCACGCTGCCATTTTGCGATATTCCGAATCCAGACCCGGTGATCACCACCTGACTCCCCACCGGCCCCGTCGTGGCAGAAACGCTCGTAATGGCCGGTCCTGGGACCGAAGGAGTGCTGATGGACACGTTGTCGAACGTGGCGGTGGCCAGTGCCGAGTTGCTCCCACTCGCCAGTGCCAAGCCTATGTATACGTTTTGCGCCATATTGATCGTCTGGCTCGTCCCGATCTGCGTCCAGTTCACGCCATCCGGGGAGGCATAACTGCTGAACGTGCTTCCGCTCCGCACCGTCTTCACCCAGTATGGAAGCGTCATATTCACACCACCTGGCTCAGTAGTGCTTCCCCCAGTGGTCGTCCGCAGGTCAAAATAGGTCTCGGCGTATCCCACCCAGTCGGCCGTCTTGGCGTTTGTCGAGCCCGTATTCAGCGTTTCCCGAATCATCACCCCCACCGCAGCGGAACTCGAGGCACCCTGCACGCTCACTATCCTCCCGACAATGGTCCCGTCTCCCGACAGTGGCTGATACACAAAATGCATTTGGTCGGTCGTATACCAGATGTAATTCCCAGACGCCTTAACCGTGAACGTCCCGTTCGCATACGTCGCACTCCCCGCCAGGCCCACCGAGCCAACGTCGCCATCCGACCAACCGGAAGGAAGCGCAGTAATCGTAAAAACCGAGCTGTTGGCCGTCTCGTTGTTAACAGTTACAGAGAAAGGTCCAGAAGCCGCACCCGAAGGAACGACGACGCCTATGGATGTGTCTGACCAAGCTGTAACCACAGCGGCGGTGCCGTTGAGTGAAGCCGTGCTCGTACTTTGGCTCGTGCCAAAGTTCAGCCCGGTGATCGTTACCTCCGAACCTACCGGCCCCGAGTTGGGTGAGATGCCCGTAATCGTCAGCGGACCTTGCGCATGGGCCCGTTCACAAAACATACAGAGAAGCGAGAATGCGGCTAAGATCACCAGCCCACGTCGCAGGACACGCATCGAGGTCAGCCTCCGCCTTCGCGCTCATCAATCAAGAGAAGTCACCGGCTTTCTCATTGACGATGGCTCTTATTGGTAAGAAATCGTGAGGGACTCGGCGCCGTTCGCTCGGGACGAAGTCAGCCCGCGTCCACTGCTATCGTAGGTATGCGATTCGAGAATCTTGCCGTGGGAGTCCACAACGGCCGAGATAAAGGAATTGCTGTCGTATTGGAACGACAGCGTCGACCCGTCTGGCTCGGTCACTTGGCTCAGCCGCCCTTGGCTGTCGTAGGAATACGACACAGACTCTCCGAAATCAGACGTGACACTTGTCACGAGATAGATGGCACTCCCGTAGCCGAAATATAGGTGGCGTGAAGCAGGGTCTGTGACAGTGACGAGGCGGTTCAATGAGTCATACGAGAGCTGCGAGGTGTTGCCGTTCCGGTCGATGATCGAGACGAGTTGTCCGGTGGCGATGTTGAAGATTCTCTGTTCTCCGTTCTGAAACGTGAGCGTCCAATTGGTCGTACCTTGAACCAACGTCGCAGAAGCATTTGCGGGAGCAGCCACACTCCAACTCCAAACGCCGTTGGATCCGAACGACCAGAAGCTTCCATCGCCGCGTGCGTACTTGATGTATTGGTCGCTGCCCACAAAGATTCGCTCTCCGAAATTTAAGCTCCAATTGGACCCAAACGGACCGATCTGATACGTACTTTGCGTGGCAGGCCACATGCTGTTCCATGTCCTGGTCAGAGTTAGACCCCCTGACAGACCTGGAATCTTCACATCCGTCTGTTGGATATACGTGTTGCCAGTCGCGAGATTGATCGGCCTTCCTGCGGAACCGTTGTTACAGCCGCCGGGACAGGTTTCTGGAGCAGCGTCTGGGGGAGGACATGACGACCTCCACGCCGCGATCAAAATGGCGAAAGTGCCCGGATACGATGAGTACACAAACCATCCGATCGGAAGGGCACCATCTGGCACAATCCACCATGTCGTGGTATTCAAGCAATTGTTGGACTGGGCTGCCGCCGGTACAGGCAAAACACACAGCAACGCCGCAAAGACCAAAGCAAGAAGTATTTTCTTGATCACGAGTGCCTCCGACCTTGCGCATTAGTTGACGAACCGAGGGGGGCTGGTCCCGATCAGCAAGGGCAACAATCGCGGGAGCAAGCTGACGCACCCCGCGAACGCCCACCTTCTACATAATGAGCTGATGAATGTCAACATAAATTACTACTCGAAGATGTAGATATCTCTCGGTGCCATAGGGGCTCCCCCCTCGATCGGTCCGCAATCTCTCGAATGGTTTGGGTGAGCGCGCGGAGGAGGTTGCAGGGGAGTTCTATCCAAACGGTGAAGCCGCCGCCAAGGAGCCCGTAGAGCCTGCCATCGGAGAAAGTCAGAGAGACGAGCAACTCGCAAGTATCTGCGAACTCGCCCGTCGTCTTGGCTATAACGATGCCAAGACGAAGATGGTCATCGGGCAATCGGCGGGGGACCTAGCTGGACTTGAGCGAAAGCTCTTGAATGAATTGGACGAAGACGCAGGAAGGATGCCGACCGGAAACGGCGAAAAGAGCGGCTCCGGTCAGCCGCAAATTGAAAAAATTGAGGCCACAGCCACCACAACCTCAAACCCACACCTCACAGTCTCGCCAGGTGGATCAACTGCGTCTACCGAGGGCTTTCTCTTTTGAATCCCTGACCGACACCACTACTCCAGGCGCTCAGTATCTCCACGAGGATTCCTAAGAAGCTGCTTTGGGAGGCTCCTCTTCGACAAACAGAACCTTGAAAGGAGCGGCGTCCGCTTTCAGATCTTGCAATAGTTCTTGGTTTTGTTCACCCGAACCCGGTGAGATGTATACAGTCAGTGCGTCCGAAGAAGAGCGAACACCAACACCGTGTATCCCGCCCTTTCCAAGATATTTACGGCTCACCCGCGACTTGAGCTCCTGCAGTTCCGGTTGCACACGACCATTCTACAATAATTCGATCTCTAAATCCGCCAGCACATCTGCGATGTGACTTGCGTACCCGTATTCTCCCGTCGAAGGATTCGCAAAATAGAGGCCGACGGCCTCGGATGCCGATTTGTTGACCACCAGAGATCCGCTGTCACCACCCAGACCGATTGCCGTGAAGGGCGCGGCTGGCACAAGCCGCATCTGGTTTTGGAACAAGCCGACCTTGCTTGAATCATCAGGGTCCATCGCCACTATGGCGTCGATCAGCTCATCGCTTACGGTACCCTCGGCGTAACCGGTAGTGCGTCCGTGTTTCCGAATCTGCATGTTTTCCACTGCGCGGGCAGTGCCAGTGATCTTGCCAATGGTGCAAACCTCGAGGTCGAAAGGTACTCTTGGAAGCAGACTGCCCAAGGCTGCATCGACGCGGTTAGGATTGGTGCCATCGAGTTGCAGCGGCACGGCACGGACGAAATCTGCGAAGTGGTCGGCCGCTACGCCCCCGTCGATCGGTCCTGGCTGGTACAAAGGGTCCCCCACGACGGCGCGATTGAGATTGCTATAGATGTGGTTGTTGCTCAATACGTAGATCTGGGCAGGGTCGTCGCCGTGGCTGGTTGAACGGCAAAAGTATGCAAGGGTTCCAGCAGTAACGTCGTGGTGTGCAGTGCTGATACCGGCTACTACCGGCCGTTGACGCGCCTGCCGTTGGTCGCTGCACGTTGGACCGGCGGTCACCGCGCCGAGTACCGCGGTCGTTCCCGGCGCTGCGGCCGCCCTAGTGATCTTCTTGCGTGCCCTTTTGAGCGCCGCAAATGCAGGGGGCGCCTCAATGACATCGGTCGGGATTCCATCGATCTGTCGAGGCAGTTGGTCCCTCTGCGGGAGCAGGGAAAGCGGCAACTTCTGTATGACATAAATCCTGATGCACGAGGTTGTTGTTGTACGGCCCTCCGTAACCTTCGCACCGATGCCGACTGCATGGACATTCCGCCCGGCTGAGACGACAGCGGCAGCCACGTTAAGCGCCCGAGGACGCCAGAGAGCGCCTCCCCTCAATCCGGCGGTTAGCAGCCGCGCGCTCAGGACTTGCTTGGCCTGAATTAGGTCTGAACTGATAGACACACTTGTCCTCCGAGCTGCTTCCGAATTGATGGGCACGCTTGTCCTCCCAGCTACATCATGATTTGCTCACAGAAATGCCCAATGCACTCACTGCCGAGTTTGAAGTCAATTGCTGGACAGCGGTGGGAATGCCAAACCCCCAGAACACGCAGTAAATATAGTCAACTGGATTGCCGAATCCAGGGTTGTTCAGTATCAGCACAACGAGACCCACTAACGCGGTCAGCAGAGCAGCTACGCCCCACACTAGGAGGTTGAGATCCGTGATCTCGACCAGCAGCCGGTCGAATGACACGGGCCTCGCCAATGTCGCCGCCGGTGGGACGCCGGCAGCAACCACAACCGTGTGCGCAAGGTCCGGAAGGATCTGCTGCGTGATGGTTGCGCGCGCCTGAGCCTCGCTCGGGAGGGGGTTCTGACCTCGGAGGGCATCGATGCGGCCCAGCGCGGCTACGATGTCATTGTCTGTAGGCCTCGGAGCCGGTCGAGCGCCCATTTGAACTGCGGGTTTGACACCTTCCTCGACGAGCACCGTGAGTAGGTTCACCTTTGTATCTCTCTCTGCAAGGTAAACCTTCAGCCCAGCGCTATCGATTGGGATACCGAAAGGATTCGGAGTGGCGGGGTGGATGAAGTGCAATGCCTCAAGGTTGGCCGGTGTCAAATCCTGGAGCAACCGGGTAATGTCCTGATCAATGCCCGGGGTCGCAGCACGAAATAGCGCCGGGAGGTTCACCAAGTCTGATTGAAGCACTTCTAGTCGCCGGCGGAGCAGGATCACGGGCAACAACTCCTGGTCCCGCGTCAAGCGGTTGGTGGCAAATACCTTGGTTACCCAAGCCGCGACTACGCCGACGAGAATCAGGAAGAACCCAAGTGCTTTCGCCCCACCAGAGCTCGAGTAAATGTCCAGTGTCACGGGCTGAGTTTCCGGCTTTTCAAGGGCGCTCAGACTCACAGTCCCGCGATAGTTACCATGCCCATGAAAACCGTCATCCACGCAGAAGTACAAAGGAGGCCCGGCGTAGTGCGGCGCCAAATCGAAGCCGCCATTTCCGCAATCTATCCCCTTGGAGTCGCGGCACAGCTTGAGATGGTCTAATCCCAGAAGTTTCTTCGTGCTTTGCTCAACGAGCGCTGACTGCTGGATTCTGAGGCTGGTGGCCGGCGCATCGCCAGGTATGATGCCCACAGCCACGCACTTGGTCCGAGGCCGCCAACTCGTCATCACCCAAGGGTCCGGAGGTGGCAAGACTGTCCAGTTAGAGGCAGCGGTGGCCTGGTTGGAGAGCGTGTATTCCGCTGTGTCGTTAATGGAATCCAGCTGGAATCTGGCTATGCGTTTCTGGGTCTGTGAGGCTGGCAAGCTGTCAATCGAGGCCGTGAAATACCACACACGCGCAGCATTGCCGGGGCTTTCCGACTTCACGAAATGAAAAGTAACCGCTCCGGGTGGGGCGGGGCGGGTTTCATCAGCCAGCGTTGGATCCTTTTGCGACTGAAGCTCTTGTGCACTAAGACCGTCTATTTTAATCTTCGCGATTACCAGGTCCTTGACAGAATTCGGAGACAAGCGGATCACCGGATCGACGAAGGAGGGCTTCCGGTCGGCCGCCACCGAGAAAGAAGCACTCGAAATGCACCAAGCCGCTATCAGCGAGCAAAAGAGCGGACGACGAAATCTCCACCAAGTCTCGGCTTCCATAACCCACCTCATTGCCGCGTTCTCAAGTTCAACTTCCTCATCTTCTGACTTCCCAGCCGGAAGTTCATTTATTCACAGCAGGTTTGGGGAGAACAACCGACCCATCGATCTTTACGGTGTTGCCATCATCCTTCTTGGTTGTGCCTTGCCCCGAGGTTTGAATTGTTAGTGCGTAATCCGCTCGCACCCCGGTTGCTTCGACTGCACATGGCAGCGTGAATTCACGATATCGGGTGTGGGTATGAGTGTAGCCAGATTCTGCGATCGTGAGTTCATACTGGATCGTTTCCTTGGTTGCCTCGGGAGGGAGCACTTCAGCTGCTGCGGCGCCAGCTCCTGCGGCCTTCGTTAACAGAGTACTTATGGGCAGCGCGGATAAGATGGTCGAGAGCGTTTGGCTTTGTACCTGGGCGGAACCTTCGGTCAGGGTTCCGTCCGCTGCGAGTTTCGCGTCGATTTGCGAACTGCCGACCCACGGCCGCGGCGCATTGTAGTAGTAAGTCGTTCCATAGTCGACGACTGCCTCCGGCGTGGATGTATTCGATACCTCGAAAACATCTTTGGAATTCATCAGTATATCTTCGTCCACGGCGACCGCGACATAGTCCGGCCAACCAGCGACTGTGTTCCACTGAGCCTCGATGTCCTTGACTTCGCTGGGGGTAGCCTCCCCCGGCTTACTGAGCAAGGCGCGAAGTTTCCTGACTTCCTCGGTGTTGAACTGTGACAAAGAGAATGTCTTGGTGGCCGTACGCACGACGGGATCGGGCGACTTGGCATTGGGGTTCGCGGCCTTGGCAGCCTTCTCGTCAACAAACCGATAGTTGGTGGTCTTTTTCAGCGTCAATGTGTAAACAGGCTGCAGCCACGATGTTTCCTGCTTGCACTTCGCTACCTTGACATAAAACGGGACGCCCTTCACTTCTGTGGTATTCAGAGCGTCGGTCGTCGGTGCTTTGTTGATCCTGACCGTGGACACACACCCGCACATCGCGATACTTCCGATCACAACCGTGCTGAGTACGCCGCGCATAACTGTCTCCTAAGCTGACATAGTCTCCTGAGTTGACTGTCGGCCCGAGTAGCGATCCGCCCAGGCGACTGGATTGAGATAGCCTGTATTACTTGGAAAGGACATTTTAACGACTCATAGAAGTGCCGCGAATGTTACGGCCCGACTAGTGGATTGTCAACCGGTATCTGAGGGAATTCTCGTCGGACTCCTGACGTCTAGTCCGAGCGGGTCCCCCCGAGAATGGCATTCCCTGTAAATCGCAGCGGGGCGAGGCGCGTCATGAAAATACCCACAGGTTTTCTAGGTCCGAACCATCCAAGGGCCATCCCACCTCTAAGCCAATCCCGCCACGGCGATATGGCCTGCGAAGCCCTGTACGCCCGCAAGCAGGTCCAGGGCATCAGGTTGGGGGAGTCCCAGCCTGCGGCACGAGGAATTGAAATCCACCAGGTCTTGGCAGCGTACATCAACCATCTGGTCAGCGCGAGACGTTCGACCGATCTCGAAGTCTTCGATGCGTTGATGAATGGGGCCAGTGTCGAGGGCCGGGAAGTTCTGGAGAAGTTTCGTGACAACCACGCCTTCGACCCAGAGAGGATCCTCGCGACCGAGCTCCATATTGCGCTGGATCAGGACTTCCACCCAATCGAGAATTCGGAAGATGACGGACGAGCGCCCGAATACGAGGGAACGCTCGATCTCGTGATGCTGCATTCGCTCACCGAGGCTGAAATCGACGATTGGAAGAGCTACTACCAAATCATCGAAGCGGACACGTTCCAATCGAAGTTCTATCCGCTCTTGCTGATGTGCCTCAACCCGTCATTGGAGCGCGTGAAATTCGTCTTAGAGTTCGTGCGCTATGGTGCTTCGCGGTGCGTCGAGTACACGCAGAAAGACTTGCCTTGGCTTAAGGAGTTGGCGCAACGAGAACGGGAGCGCCAACAGAGACTTCACGAGTCAGCCGCCTCTGGCGAGCGCGATTTGAAGGCGTCGCCAGGCAGGCACTGCACCTGGTGTCCCCTTCTGGTGAACGGTTGCCCTGTGGCAGAGACAAATCCCTACTCGCAACTGACCGCTGAACAAAGGCTCCGCTTTGCCCTCTGGCTCCAGGAAGCGGAAAAGCATAACACCAGAGTGCTCAGGGATCTCATGGTGGAGCGTGGGCCTATCCGGTATCGCGATGGGAACCAAGACGAGTACTTGGCTGATTTCGTGCCGGTAGAAAAGAAATTCTATCCATACCGCGATGCCGTTTCGATTCTCGATGAGTGGTTCAAAACACATCCCGAAGAGCGGGGACTGCGAGAAAAGCTAACGATTTCGGGGCTCTCTGCCGCGCTTAAGGCAGAAAAGCGCGCCGAACTAGGAGGGAGACTGCGTGCAGTCACCGATGTGCGTGTGGACACGGAGTTGAAGATCGGGAAGGTCAATGCTGTCTCCGCAGAAGCTGAGAAAACCACGGCCAACGGAGAGACACGAATGGCGTAGTTCGCAGGGACGCAGAAACCGAACTCAAAGCCCACCGCTTGGCTGAATCAGCAGTCCGGCTTCCGCTCAACCATGTTGTAAAATACTGATAACATGGACCATGCGAGACTCGTATTTTTGACTTGCAATTGTCCATAATTGTAGTCATAATGCTCCATAAATGGAGGCTCTTATGGCAGTCGCCCAACAACCCTTGGTAGGCTTCTCGACGCAATCCGCTCCAGACCTTTCCGACAAAGCGGTCCAGCAGCGGCTTAGCCGGTCGGCGGTCCCGGCGTTTTTCAAGCTCGCCCAAGCATGGCGCCTGCGAGACGAATCGGCTCGGCAACTGTTGGGCGGAGTGTCTAACGGCGTCTTCTACCAGCTGAAACGCGGACAGAAAAAAGTTCTCGATCAGGACAAACTCACAAGGATTTCCCTACTGCTGGGGATCTTCAAGGCCCTCAACATCCTGTACAGCCGCAAACTAGCCGATTCTTGGACCGGTCTGCCCAACTCGAACCCGATGTTTGCGGGAGAGATGCCGCTAGACTACATGATCAGAGGTGGCGTGCCCGCGCTCATCCGTGTCCGGCAGTTGCTCGACGCCCGCCGAGGAGGCCGGTGACGCCAAGAATTTCAGCGCTGCGGCAGGACGACACCCATCGTCTGATTCCCTTTCGCCACAGCGACGAGAGCGTCTTAAACAGGCTTGCCGAGGACGAGAAGCAGCTCGAGGATCTGTTTGAGCTCGATGGCGCCACAAACGACCGATTGCTCGGAGAGGCAAATCTGCTTCCGGGCATCAGTGTCCATGAACTCCTGTTCGGTGTCGCCTACGCGCACATCGTGAACGCAGCTTTCACCCACGCCCATCCTGCGGGCAGCCGCTTCAACGGCCCCGAACGAGGCGCATGGTATGCGGCGTTCGAACTGGAAACCGCTGAGGCCGAGATCGCCTTCCACAAGGCCCAGGAATTGATCGAGATCAATTGGCAGGAATCAGAGACATTCGCGTTCCACGACTACCTGGCAGATTTTCGTGCTGACTTTCACGATATCCGCGGCAATGCGCAATATTCGGATTGCCTCGACCCAGACAGTTACGGGAGCTCGCAGAGACTCGCGAAGGAACTGCTAGCATCGGGCTCGGCAGGCATTGTCTATCCGAGCGTCCGGCGTACAAACGGCACCTGCCTGGTGTGCTTCCGGCCGGCCCTGGTCACCAACGTTCGCCAGGACGGAACTGTGACTCTTGCCTTCCACGATCCCGGCCAGCCACCCCTCATCAGTCATTAACCTCCGGCACTGAACGGGCGGGTCGAATGCGTGCAGAAGCTAAGCACTCCGTCTGAATCCTAGCCCGGCCGCCACGCAAGTCTCCCGATAGCCAGGACTCCACGTTTCTTCCTTCTGGAGGAACCTCATGCGAATCACAACTCTGTGTCTGAAGAATTTTCGTTCCCACCTCGCGACAAAGCTCGAGCTCGACCGATTCAACTTCATACGTGGGCCAAACGGCTGCGGAAAGAGCTCCATCCAGATGGCCCTGGAGTATCTCTTCACCGGGCGGTGTGAACTGACGGATGCGGCCGGGCGAGGAGCCGAAGCCCTGATTCGCTCTGGGGCAAAAGAGCTTGAAGTCTCGGCAACTCTCGAAGGCGGAGAGACGATCTGCCGGCGACGGACACCTAGGTCGCACATCATTGAGTTGAATGGAAAACGGGTGCCAGTGGACGCTGCCGCGGCCTCCTTGGAGAAACGATTCGGCTCGACAGATGTCTTGTCCGCCGTGCTGAACGCCGGCCGCTTCACCGAAATGTCAGAGGGGGAGCAGAAGAGGCTCTTGGCGCAGGTCCTGGAGGCCGGCAAGGTCGCCATTCCAGCCGAAATCAGCGACGCACTGCGGACCATCAAAGAAGAGCAGCCAAGACTGACGTGTGTCGGTGATGTCGAGGCTGCCTACAGACGATTCTACGAGTTGCAGACGGAGGCGGGCCGCGCTCTTAGGGTCCTGGGACAGATAGAGAAGCCCGATATCCCACCGGACCTGCCATCTGTGCAAGAGGTGCAGAAGAAGCTCGAAGACTTGCGCCAGCAGAAGGAGCGGCTTGTCGCGCAGAAGGCCGAGGCCGCTGCCTCTTGGGAGAATTCGCACGCGCGATTGACGCAGCTACTGGCGGAAATCGAGGAAGTATCGTCAGAGATCCTCAGTCCGAGCCAAGAGCAAGAGTTGCTCCGACTTGAGGCTCAGCGGGACCATGCTGACAAACTTCGTCTGGAGTTGACGGACCTGATTGCCCAACAGAAGGCAGTCGACACATCCCTGGCTGCAATGGAGGGATTGAAGGGCAAGTGCCCGACGTGCGCGCAGCCCATCTCCAATGAAGTGAAAACGAAAGGGATGGAGACGTTGCGCGAACGCCTTGGCGATGTTGAGGGATTGATTCAGGGAACGAAGGAGGAACTGAGCGAGTACTCCGGCATCGAATTGGCAACATCCCGCCTCGAAGCGCACCGTAAAGCTGTCACCAGGAAGGCAAAGCTGGTGGAGGAGGACTCGAAGCTTCAGTCAGTCGAGAGACCGAGTGGTCGAGATCTCGAAAGCCGAATGACCATCCTTGTGGAGCGAATCAACAAAGGAGAACGGGTGCTGGAGAAGGCCCAACAAGCTGAGAGCGCCAAAGAACAGTGGGAAACGTACGTCAAGGGAAAGTCGGCCTTGGAGACGAGGACCAGCCTGCTCGGCAGACTGACCGAATACTTCGGGCCGCGTGGCGCAATGATGGGTCAAACAAGCGGTCGCATGGAATCGTTCGCCGAGGACTTGAATCGGCATCTCGCAGGCTTCGGCTACACCTGCAATTTTGTACTCGAGCCTTTCGAGATCCGCGTCAGCTCGTCGAAGGACGGCCGTTTCGAATTCTCGTTAAAGCACCTGTCTGAGTCAGAGCAATTTCGATTCGGTGTGGCATTCGAAATTTCTCTGGCACTGGTAACGGGCCTGCGATTTGTTGTGATCGATCGGGCGGACCTGCTGGATAAGGAGAGGCGGAAAACGTTGACAGGTTTGCTTGTGAACAGCGCGCTCGACCAGGCCATCGTGCTTGCGACCAGCGATGAAGCACCACCGTCGGTCGTGCTACAAGGTGTGAAGTTCCTGAGCTTCGTCGAGGGGAAAAAACCGCGTGAAGCTTTTGCGTCCGCAGCAGAGTGACCCGAGTGTTGGGCTGTAGGAGGTTTTCACCGCATTCGTCCGACCCATGTCGAACGTCCCTGTCCTTTCCTCGGTTGCCTCCGTCTTGTAAGATCGCTTCACTAGAATGTGGTCGGCGTGATTGCGTGGCGAGCGATGCAATTTAGTGCCAAAGTCCGGGTCTTCAAAGTTCCTCCCGATTACGTTTCATTGCGAGGCGTATGGGACATCGATGACTCTGAGTTAGCGCCAAACGGTGCCCTCGCCTTGGAGCGTCTCGAAGCATATTCTGATCCCATACAGACAACTTATCGGGATGTTTGCTGGCAAGGTCAGGCCTTGATCGAGTTCCAAGACCTTCAAGCGTTGCCCTTCCCGCAAAGCGGGCGATTCATGAATCTCGGCTACTTGTATTGTGAATCACTCAATGCGCTAAGACAGGTTGTGCTATGTGCGCTTAACGGACAGGTCCACGCAGCGCTCGCGGCGCTTCGATCCTCGCTCGAAGCGCTGGTTTACCATTACTGGTGGCGCCGCAAGCTATTCCTCGCCGGTGACTACGAAGCTTTTTATAACTGGCTTTTCGGTAAGGAGCGCAACACGAGGTTCGCCACTGTAATCAGCGATACCCTGAACGATCTACCTCGTCCCACGCAGGCGGTCGTATTCGACGAGTTACAGACAGTCTATTCGCAACTATGTTCTTACGCACACAAGGCCACGCTGGATGAGGCGATTACCACAATTCGCGGCGGCAACGTCCAACTGCTGCAGAGCGACTACGAAACATTCTACTGGCTGTCGATGCTAGGAAGGACCCAGCGCTCTATGCTTGATATTGCAATCCTTAGCAACCCCCACGCTTTGTTTCCCGTGGACATATACCGTAAATTTGGTTTCAATCCACCTCTCGGCGTGTTCTTGGATCAGTTCAGTGGGTACTATGTCGGGAAGGCTCTAGGAGAAAGCGCCCGCAGCGCTTACAGAAAACACTTCAAGAATATCGATCCTCCATCCAGCCAGATGGCGTGGTATGAAGAGTTTCCCGATCTCACAGACGAAGAAGTGCTGGCATCGTGGCACGAGGAGGTCCCAAACGAACCCTCGAATAGCAGCTTTGAAGACAAGCTTGTGCGCCGAGCGGCGTTAATGAAAGCGAAAGTGAGAGCGATGTTGTGGAGCTTCTCGTATATGCAAGACACCCCTGAAATGCCAGACATCCGCGAATTGGTGCGCATTCTTGGGGAGGCGCTCTCTAAGGACACAGAGGACAGCACGTAAGCAGTATCGGTCAAATGGTGGGGATAACCGACGATGCGGCCAGTCAGCTTAATACGATCCGCCGCCAATTTCACTCCGAAACGGATTCGTAGAGATGGTAACACTTCACGAGTTCGCGTCAAGCGCAGTCATTTAGATATTCGGAATGAATGCGCATTCGGCCGCCGCCGAACGTGTGCCACAAATTTCGAATTGCGCCTCGCGCTTCAGTTACGCACTGTTCCCCGTCTGCGTGCAAAATCAGAATCTTGCGGCGAGCGGAGAAGCAGGATGCACTGCGTGAGGAGTTGGAGTGTGTCGTGCCATTATGATTGATGTAAATTAATTGACATGTACGTAATTAGAGGATACTTTCCATCGAATTATGGCCATCACAGCTAGGACTCAGCTCCAAGAGCTACTCACACTCATTTTTTGCGCACTCCTTTTCGCACCTGGCTTTGCGCGAACTCCTGGCGGAGCCGACCGATCCTCCGAACCGGATCAAGTCGTCTTCCTGAATGGCGATCGTGTGAGCGGTCAATTGGTGGAAGTGACGGCGCTCACCATCCGGTTTAAGACGAAAGCCATGGGCGAGGTGTCGATCAAATGGGAGGCGGTTCAGGAGATTACAAGCCACAACCGCTGGGCCGTACTCAATCCGCAGCTGGACTTTGACCGGAACACCTATACGAGGTTTTCGCGAGCAATTCTGAGGAAGTTGAACGGCACACCCATGCTGATGCTTGATGAGCAGCCATCTGTGCCGCTTTCCGGAACATCCGCCGTGGAATTTGGGGATCAGCAACCCAGCCCTCAGCAGTTTGCGGGCTGTCGAGGACCCTATCCCGATTCTCCGTTCACTCCTCAAACGACTTCCTGGTTCTTGGATATCAAAGCTCCGGTCACAATGGTCAACGGGACCCAAAGCCAAGAACAGTTCGGGGGTAATGCAGCTCTCGACGTTTGCGAAAATACCAAGACGAATCATTCCGTCTTTGCCGTAGCCGGGCAGCACACCCGGAGTTGGAAAGTACACCAGCCTTTCGTCACGACGGACACATTTGATGGATCCTTCGCACAGCAGCATATGTTCGGCAGGCCTGACGGCGCTGGCGTGTACGGCATAGCTGAAATGTTCTTCAATACTTCCTTAGGTATGGCTCTCGAGAAAAGCTTCGGGATCGGGGTCTTCTCGCCGCAATTCGCGAAGGGGAATTTGTCCTACTCTTTCAGGGCAGACGTCCGGTTTTTCGATGAACGGCTCTACAGCACATCTCGTTCACTGAAACTGGCAGGCATCCGCTTGGATGAGCGGGTTGGCTACAAGATCGGCAAGAAATTCAGTTTCAATCAGCATGGATGGATCAATCCGATGATCAATGACGCCCAGGCCCTCCAGGCATACGCCAAGATCGGGCCCGCGATCACCCTCAGCCCCTGGTTGTCGCTTTCCCTAAGCGAGGAGGATGATTACCTGGGCAACTCGCCCGTGGGAAAGCGCAAGAATTACCTATCCAGCTCAATCGGTTTGAAGATTCAGCATGGTCAGGCTAGTAGTGACAAATAAAATCCGGACGGACATTTATGGCTCGCAAAAAGAAAAGCAGAAAGAAAAGAGTAGTGAAAAAAAACACGCGGAAGAAGCCTGTGGAGGCGCGCCAGCCACCTGAGGAGACGACAAAGGAAGCAGTCCCCGAGCTCCGCTCACCTTTGCCCGATGTACAGAAACTCACTGAGCCTGCCGCGCTCGAGCCGACCGGGGCTTGCCGTTACTTGGATCAGAACGGTCGAATGACCTGTGAGGATGGCGTCACCAAAAGTTACTGCGATGCGCAAAAGAACTCTACGTTTATTCCGCACGGGCGGTGTTCTTGAAACCTGTCCTCTGAGCTATACCAGAGCAGGTGCGTGAACTAAAGCACCGCCTTGCGGGTTTGAATCACATCCGCCAACCATCAGTGGGAGCCGGCCAAGGAATTATGAAAGATAACTGCGAGCTTGTGACTAAGAGGCGGTCCGCTGGAGAATCAAGTTACGCAGGTTTTCAAGTAATCTTACGATGGCGGAGCGACCGTCGGGCTGCGCCGAGTAACCCTAGCTGTCGGACAAGTGCCCGCAGTCAAGCGATAGGGAATCAGCTCCGTTGCTTCATCGGCTGAAAAACGCCCGGCGCCTTCAGATTGCACTGCCATTTCCACCGCCGGCTAACCGTACCCGGAAAATCGGACGGCCGAGCCGGTGTTTCGCGTCAAAACAGCACCAATGCTCACAAATGCTTAACGTTGAAGATGAAATTGGTCGCCGCTCTACCCCGCTTGCTTCGGGTCCGGGGATCCGATCACGAATTACGTCTTTAGCTTTCATTTTTACTTTCTCTTCTAACAACTGTTGGTACGTCGGAGGATCGTCATGGTGTCGGAAAGGCGGTTATTGCCTACAAGCGGCCAGTAATCCCCGGTACACACTGGATCGCGGCCCAGCAGCCGTCCATCTATGTTCCTGTATATCTCAAACGTAAGAGCCGCAAGCTTCGCTGGCCAGAGCGTTGCAGCCTTCTTGCCGCGCAGGATGCGGACCTTGCGACGCGGATCGGCTTCGCTGCTGTGGCTCGAAGACCAATTCACACGAATCCATGGGGAAAGTGGGCGGGTCAGCATCCGCGTGGCGCGCCCCCGAATCGATCCGGAACCAATCGTGCGTTTCGATTGGGATGCGTTCTCTGGAGACGTTCACCTGGAGCGTCGATGGTCAGGAGAGTTTGCGGCGTACGTTGTTGAAAAACCCGCGTGCATAATTGCGTCGCATCTCCGGCTCATCGCGTGGTTGTGTGGCCGAATTCCACCGGGAACTATAGCCCTCCATCCCGGATGTTCATTCCATCTGAAACCTAACGGCAAAGTGCATTTGCTTCCGGCCGGCACACGAAGGGACTGGAACAACTGTTCCCGACTTGACCGCGACTCTACGGTGGCAATGGTGCGGCGGCTTGTCTGTCAGTCAGTGGCGGAGGCAAGTGGCTCCGCCGCCTTGTTGCTCAGTGGAGGAGTAGACAGCTCAGTGATTGCCGCTGCAGCGAAGATCACGGGCAAGCGACTTCACGCCTATGTGTTTGGCTTGACACGACCGGTGCACGCTCAGAGCGACACAGAAAACGACCTATTGAACGCACGAAAGGTGGCTGAGCATTTCCGGCTGCCCTTCGAGGAGATTCTTCTGAGTGCGGATCGTCTTGTGGAAAATGTGCCTAATGCAATCGCTCTTTCGGAGACTCCCCGGGGAACGATTGTGGATGACTGCGTCGCGCTGATAGAAGTCGCAAGGGTGCTTTCCCGTGCCGGCTTTTCAACCGTGTGGACAGGTGAAGGGGCAGATGACCTCTTTGGGGGGTTCAAGTTTCCTTTGCGCTATTATCGGGGCGCGAAGCTCAAGCGGTATTATCGGCACGAATTGAACGTGAGCCTGCCCAATGAGCTATGCATTTTGCAGAAGGTTTTTGAACCCTGGGGTATTTCCGTTGTGCATCCCTTTTGGACAAGCAAATTGAAGGCGCTGGGTGAAGGTCTTCCGCTGGCATACCGAGTGGATCCAAAACGACAGATGAAGCGAGTCCTGAGGGACGCGTTCAGTGATATTCTGCCACGAGAGATCTGTGAACGCCCCAAGGGCGTAACACGGGACACGACGCAAATTCGTCTTGTCTTGGAGAGCCGATTCGGGACATCGAGGGAGCGATATCGGCCCGTGTTTAATCACATCTTTCGGGATGGTTTCCGGTGGCCCGCAAAGCGAGTCAGCTTAGCCAGGAACAGATCGACGCACTGAAACAAGAGATGGATGCCGCAGAATTGGATTTTGCCAACGCCAAGCTCGCCTACTACAACCGAACCGAGTACAAAGGTCAAGTGATCAGCTATGAGGTACTCAAGGGCCTAGCGGAAACGTTCATTCAGAAAAACTATGCGGTTCAAAAAGCCGTCTTTGGCAAGATACACGTGAGGCTGTCCGTCGCGAATCTCATGCGTGAGTAGGGCCTTTGCTCGTAGACCGGATTTGCTCCAAGAGTTTATGGGCGGATTCCTTTGTGCTTGTCCGCACATCTTTACTCTCAAGCGCCTTCTGGATCGACTCTTGAGCCTTTTCCAACTGCCCTGTCTCAAAATAGACGCGGGCGAGGTCCAGGTTAGCTTCCGGAATATGACGAGCTTTCTTATAGTGACCTATGGCTCGGAGCTTGTCTCCTTCTTGCTTAAAGATCCTACCAAGATTGTAGTTGGCGTATTCGTCTCCCGGCCGCGACTCGAGCACTTCTTGCCAGAGATGCTTCGCAGTCTTGCTGTCATTTAGCAGATCCTGATAGACGCGTGCCAGATTGCTCTTGGCCGGGATCCAATTCTTCTTCGCTTCCAGAGATTCCTCGAAAAATCGCTTTGCCTCTAACGAAGACTTTTTCCTCTCTTCTCCTTTAGAAAATGAGGCAACCGATTCCCAATATGTTCCCCATGTATTTTTATAGTCGGCAATGAGGTCAGCCTCGGAACCTGGCAAAACCTTCGTATGTTGGTAATCCGACCAGAAGGCCTCTAGGGCACCTTTTGCATCGTCAAAAACCCTCTGGGGAGGTGCGTCGGGATCGTTTCGATGCTCCCAGAGGTTTTCTTGCACGAAGAGATAGAGCTCCAGGATGTACGCCTGTAGGCGAAGCGACTCGCTCTTCTCGTCTGGGGCTCGCTTGGCAATCTGCTTTCTTGTGTCCTCCAGGAGCTTCCTGGCAATTTCGGAATCCTCTTGTGTGTATTTTTCGAGGTGTGCCACGGCCAGATTGTAGGTGGCATCGGGTTTTAACTCGTCCGCGCTCCCTTCGAGGATCATGTTGAATTGTTTGATGGCTTCGTCCAGACCTTCATACCCTCTAAGAGTCTTGACCACACCATAATAAAATCGCGGCAAAACATCGTCTGGAAATTGATCAATACACTGCTGAAAGTTCTGCTCCGCCACATTGAGACTAGCGGGAGTCGCAGTCTTCTCGTAAGCTTGCAGAGACTCGAGCCCCTGCGCAAAAAGCTGGAAGCTCTTGGTACTGCTGAACTTAAGGTTCGGGTGTTCTTGCACGGCGAGCCACCATTTTACAGCCCTTCATCTCACAAACGGAATCCCCAACACATTATAGGCAAGTTCGCGCGAAAGTGCTGCTACATCGAGCGGATTCGAAATCGGGCCGGAAACTCGCCAAGTCATTTCTGTGCGCCATCCCTGGCGCAGCGATGCCACCGCTACAGCCTGGCTGCTGCTCGTCGCAAGTCCGGATTCGATATGCCAGCTGAAATATCGAACGACAGACATGACAAATGCCGCGATCTTGCCGAGATTGATTCCTTTCACGTCTGGAAGACCGGCGATTATCTCTTGGAAACCCTGGGAAGGAAGATACAGAGTCATTCCTGACCCACTGCGCGAGTGCACAAGGGGAGCAGCGACCACGCTCTTCAGGACGGACCCCAAATTCTCGGAGGCCGCCTTCATCTCCGCTGCGAAGAGGTCCACGGGAGCGTCAGTCGTATACTTCGCCGGTGTAATGATAATCGGAGACGTTCGCGTGCGGATCCACCATTTCACCAGACCCCGCAATCTTTGCCGATTGGCAATGACCAACCAGACCAGGACCAGTACAGCCAGCAACTTGAGCACGAACTCGACCCAATTTTCTTCAAAGTATGTCCGAATGCTGTGCAAAAGCTTCTGACGCCACCATAAACTTCGCATTTCTTCGTGCGCTCGCTGGAAGCCGCGAATTGCACTGGCCCGTACGCTGGAGTCCGTCGAAGCGAGGGCTTGGTCATATGCTTGCGCAGCCTTCTGCCAATCCTCATCTCGCGCGGCTTCGTCTCCCTCGAGAAGATTGGAGGCTTTATCGACAGGCGAAGTGGACTGCGCCGCGAAGCCGTACCAAGAAATCGTGGCAGTGATTTTGCCAGTCGCAGATGCACTTACGAGCAGAAACCCCCGAGCTTGTGGATCCGCATCTTCCTGTAATTTTGCGGCCAGCGGAGGCGCGATCCATGTCTTCCTGGCGTCGACTACGTTGGGTCTCCTGCTGGTCCATCCGTAATCCTGACCGTAGACGATCCGGCGTGGATCATGGAAGTGACCTGCAAACACACCGATGACTTCACGGGAGGAAACAACTCTGTCCCAAGTGTCCAGCACACTTTTGTCCACTTGCCACGCCTCGTGAATCTTATTTCCCGAGGGGCCCCTGTAGGGATCTTCAACGTTGGGGATATGGGTGAAGATGATGTGCGGTTGACCGGGAATTATTTCTTTCTCGAGGCGCTTCATTTCGTTCAGTTGATCGGTCCGATTCGTCAGTGCATCCTTCCCGTCCGCATTTTTGAAAGAGGCGCTGTTCAATCCGAGAAGCCGAATGTTATTGAGGGTCACGCTCGTTTGACTGACATCGATCACAGTATGACCAGGCATCTGGGCCTGCAAATCTGCCACGAACCTCCGGAAGCGGCCAATATCGGCTGGCTTCTCTCCGACTAAGTCGTTATTCCCAGGAACTACCAGGATCGTCTTCTGCTGAAGGGCATTGAGGGGTCTCGCATAGTCATCAACTGAAGGAGGCGATGCACCTTTGGGGACATCCAGGCCAAAATCCCCCGTTATTACAACGAAATCCAAGCACTTGCCGGAACTTTGAAGCTTATTTATCTGAAGAATCGCCCACTCAAGAGCCGCACGATTATCCAAGTATTGCTCCCGCGCTCCCTGTGGGAGCAGACGGTTCCCTGCGTCATACAAATGGGGATCGGTCAGTTGTACGAATGTGACCGTCTGCCCACTAAGCCCAGACGTCAGAGCTAGCAGAAGAACTACGATTATGATAAATACACTTGCGGACCGCTTTAACATTGCGTCTGAGGTGGATTATTGATTGTTCCCCGTGCTTTGTCAACGCGAGTAACGTACAAGCACCTGGGGCTTGCGTGCGAGCTGGCGGCAGCCGCAGTTTACAGACATCCTCAGCATAAAAACCGCCTTAGCATTCCGGCCGCATCTCTGTTGGATCGATGTCTTCGTGTGAGTGAAAATCTGCTCCGCGGAACGGCAAGCGATATCGAAGGAAGTCCGGAGTCGGCTAGAATCGCTGAGGTCTTGACGGCCGCAGCTGAAGGGCAACGGAAAGAAGAAAAACGAACCAGCTACGCGACGGCCACCCTACATTTCGTCGAACGCACCCTCGGGCTGATCCGGCTTCCCTGCAGGAAGGACATAAGGAAAGCACGCAAGAGCACTGCGTTCACCGAAGAACGTCGCCGGGCACGCCTGTGCGGGACATATTCAACCCCGGATTTCATCGTCCAATCGATGTTTGAGGAGTTGTTTTCTGCGCTGAACAAAGACAAAGAAAGCGAGCTTGAGATTCTCGATTTGTCCGTCGAAGCAGGTCACTTTGCATTGGCGGCGAGGCGGTGGGCTTCTAGGGGACGGAAGATCCGATTTTATGGTGTCGATCGAGACCCAGTTGCCGTAGAGCTGGCGTCTCGAATTGTACGTTTCGCCTCACGAGGTCAGAGACTGAGCAACTTCCTCTTCGGCGCGTCATGCCAAGACAGTTTCTTCGACGGATTGCCGCGTGCATGGCCTCAGCAATACACGGCAGTTGTTGGAAATCCCCCCTGGGTTGCTCGAAAGCCAGTAGTGTGCCAGCCGCTGCGAGAAAAATTCTGGCCTCTGTTGCGCGGCCATTACGACATCTATTTGGCCTTCATGTTACGAGCGCACGAGCTGCTGAAGCCTGGGGGTTATCTGAGCTACGTAGTGCCGAGCGGGTTCTTGTTCAACTGTACGGCCGCTCCGATCCGACGTCTATTGCTGGAGGAATACGAGATCCTTTCACTCACCTCGTACCCACAAAGAAGTTTCATCGAGGTACCGTGCATAATCCCAATTTCCTTTCTTGCCCGCAAGAAACGGCTCCGAAACGCGGTGATCGCGTCCACGCGGATCATCAGTGAGGATACTGGTCTCGGAGGCCAGGATCATCCGCAGGGAGCTATAACCGTTCGTGTGGCCCACATCTGGAAAAGACTTCCAAATTGCGTGCTGAACCCCTTGGTGCGGGAAGGTAGCGAGTTTCTTGTGTCGGAGCTTAGGGGTATTCCGTTAGGGAGTCTTGGCAAGGTTTCCTCGGGAGCGCGTCTTGCTCGGTCACGGTATGCATCTGCCTCGGTTTTCCAGGCCGTCCATGCTCGCGACCTGAGGCCGTATCATGCCTGCCTTCGTCGCGGTCGGTTTTACGGACGACGCGACAAGGTCTTCGACCGTGCGCCAGATCGCGAAGCGATTGAAGCAAAGAAGATCGTGTTCCAGGAGCTTCGCTATATAACAGCCGGCCAGCGGCTGGTAGCAGCCGTTGCGGGCGCAGGGACGTACCCCGTCAGCACCGCGGGCCTCTTTCTGCCAAAAGATTCGCGGCACATTCTCTTCTTTGCGGCTCTGTTAAACTCAGCGCTGGCGAATGCGTGGTACAAGCTCCGCGACCTGAACCGGGCGATCAAGATTACCTATCTGCGCCAGTTCCCTGTTCCCGAGAGGATCGAAAAATGGCAGGTCATCGGCAAGCTTGCGCAGCAGTGCACGCGTTTGCGTTGTTTTTTTCACGAACGTGTGGTTTCGTGCACGCAGCGAGAGGAGGGCAGGCGGTTGGCGAAGCAGTTTCCGGACCAATGGGGTCGGTTGGTCTCCTGCCAGCGGGAAATCGATCTGCAGATCCTCGAACTCTATCAGGTCCCTAGCCAGCACCACGCTGCCGTGTTTCAATTGGCCCGGGCTCGTCTGTTTTGCCGGCCCCACGCTGCGCAGTTTAGTGCGTTTTGAACTAGATTTCCCAAAGCAGCTACAGTTCAGTCAGCAAAAATGGGAATCAAGATTGCCTAGTTGCCGCATACACAACGACAAAGACTAAAACCCCATGCTACAAACAGGTCAGCGATCCAAGTCGGAATGGCTCAAGGGCGATATCTTTGACAAACAGCCCAAGACTTGGCGCGATTTGCAAGAGTATGTAGCCCAAGTTTTTCGTGAAGTCGGGTACCTAGAAGTGCAGACGCCATACAAACTTGTCGGTGTTCGGATCACGAAGGAAGTCGACGTGTATGCAGTAGAGGCTTCCGTGGTGCCACCAATCAAAATCGCGTGTGAGTGTAAGCATTGGGCTTCCAAGGTTCCCCAGGCCGTGGTTTTGGAGTTCCGCTCGGTCCTGGAGGATAGTGGACTGAATAGGGGGTTTATCATCTCGAAGGTTGGTTTCCAGTCGCCTGGGGCCTTTGCTGCTGCCCGAAATACGCCAATCGTTCTCACGGACTTCAAGCATTTCATGGGCTCATTTTTCGATTCGTGGTTGACTGCGATGAGCATTCGTCTTGACAAGGCTAGCAACCGTGTGTTTCCTTTTTTCGATCCGTACTATTTCGAAACCTTGCCTGAACTGCCCCGGAATAGGTATCCGTCTTTCGCTGAACTCAGGGAAAAATACCGGGTCTTCGCTTCATTGGGTACGAGGATTCGCGACGACCGTGAGCCGCGCATTTCTTGGGCGATCACGGCCCGCAATCCGGAGCTTATTACACCATTGAAGAAGCTCGGCATACTCTCCTGCCGCCAGTTTTTCGACACCCTCCTCGCTATGGCTGATCAAGCGCTCCTCGATTTCTGTTCGCTCTTTGGAGTCGATCCTTAAAGTTTATCTTCCTCGTAGACGTCCGGCCAGAACCGCATCGGATTCAAACCAATGCGAAGATATCGCATTTGGTCATTCAATCGTGGACGCACGCCACTCCACACCATCGAGGTCCTAGGATTGGCCCTAGGGCCCGGCTCAGCCATGGTGAGAATATCTGGTGCACGGTGATCACCGACACCCTGGACGACGAATGTGATGAAAGCCGCATTCTGCAGCACATCTGCTGCGTCAGGAATCTCGCCGGTGTTGACCGAGTCAAACAGCTAAAACCTCGCTTCATCTAGGCAGATCGTCCCCGCCCGAAACAACTGCGCGTCCCGGTCGTTGTGCGTTCGAACTGCTAAATCCCACAGCAAAGTGTCCTGGTGTTGGGACTGAAGTTGACGGTCAGAGAGGAGGGTCATAACGATGCTTTGTCCATTTTGCGGTGACAAGCGGACGCAAGTGCTGGAAACCGTCTATCGAGGCCACAGCACCTATCGTCACCGCCGATGCCTTTACTGCAAGGCGCGGTTCAGCACCCAAGAGAAGCAAGTACGCTGGGATCGCGTACACCGTAAGTGGCCGGGCCTGCGGCCGTCGCGGAACGGTTGGAAGACGAATCGAATGCAGGCGCTCCGTGGGAATTGCGAGGTGCAGCCCTGCAGCGCGAACTTCCAACTGGAAAGCGTGGCTCGCCATGTGGACCACATCGTGCCGGCGAGGCTCATTCGGCGATTAAGAGCTGGCAATCCAGACCGCCGTGAAAACCTCGAGTGTATCTGCGGTACCTGCCATGGCTACAAACTCCAGGCTGACCACAAGCTGTGCTTGGGCAATAAGCTGGGCTACCTGGAGATTCTTCGCACCCATGGTTTTGACCTCGTACTGGTCGAGCGCGCGCTGGCCCTGTACGGCCTTTAGTTCCTGCCGAAGGGACTTGGTCGCATCTGGCCTCAGAGTTCCGACACCCTTCTCCATCGGGTCGAGGAGCCGACATCGTTATCAGTGTGAAACGTCAGCTTGCCCAAAATCCTATGAATTGGGTGGGGCAATCTCTCTGACCAAAATCGCCTCAGTTCGAAGCAGTCAGTCGATCAAAAGTGGGTTTATGAGCAGCCTGCCAGATAGCGTAATTTGGGTCAGCGCAGGCAGTTCGATTCCCTGGACCAAAGCCTATCGAACGTTTGCCCGTGCGATTTGAATGGCTGGCCGCGGCGTGAACCGAGCACCAACACCGTAAGACTCGGATTCTCGGGGTTGTCTGTTCGCAACGCGCTGGGTGCGGTACGATGGCGGGACCCACGGCACGCATTGTTGTTCCGTGCAGTAGGAGACGACCCACGGTCCTGAGAACCGACATCGAAGGCGCCTTGAAGGAACTCATCTCCAACGAAGAGGGGATGAAATTCCAAGGACTGGCGGTGGTCCTCGCCAAACAGAAATGGCCCCGCCTCGTCGCGTGTGAACGGAAATGGGACTTGGGGCTCGACGCTCATGCAAGCGGAGAGTTAGAACCAGATCGCCGGGGAGTGGGGCTGGCGTGCTCGCTGATGGCGACGGTGGGTAAAATTTCCGGAGATGCTACGAAAGTTAGAAAGAACTATCCCGATGTAGCGATCCTAATTTTCGCAACGGCAGAAAAGGTCACCCAGCATGCGAAGAACATCTGGGCAGAACAAGTCAAAAAGGACTTCGCATACGACTTGGTTGTTGTGTCGAGGGAAGAGATCGTCACGTCGCTCATGGACCCGTCGAACGCCGCGATTTGTAGTGGGCAGCTTGGGATTCCTGTCGAACTGAAGCCCGAGCTCAAACTAGTGCTCGGGCGTGCCCGTGAGGCGGCAGGTGAGGTGATCGCGAGTTGGGAGCAGCGCCCGCGGCTCGCGGGACGCCCGCAGATCGATCTCGATGCAGAGCGTGTCGACGAAGGGCGGGAGACACGAGAGAGTCTCACGGTCGAGAGTCTCCGGAAATTGCTGGCCGAAGGCCGGCGGATCATTCTGGAAGCCCCCGCAGGACGAGGGAAAACCACGACGCTCGTGCAATTGGCAAAACGAACGATTGACGCGGGCGGCTTGGGTTTTCTTGTGGACCTTCCAGCATGGGCGAAGTCCGGAATGGAAATCCTGCAGTTTGTGGAGCAAAAACCTCAATTCGTTTCGCGTGGTTTGGACGCCAACGCGCTTTCAAGCTTGCGGGGAAGTGAGCCGTTTTCATTTCTTCTGAATGGGTGGAACGAAATCTCGGAAGGAACGGGGGAGGCGGCGGTCCAAGCGCTGCGGGACCTGGAGCTTAACTATCCGGCTGCCGGCATCATCGTTGCGACGCGCACACACCACATCCGACCGCCATTGCCGGGCGCGTTCCGGGCGAAGCTTCTTAAGCTTAGCCGATCACAACGCAATGATTACCTGCATCAAGTGCTTGGAGCTCAAGCGGAGGAGCTCCGCATAAAACTCGACAATAGCCGCGTCCTTGATGAACTCACACGAACGCCGTTGATTCTCGCGGAAGTAACCGACCTGTTTCGCGACGGGAATGCGATCCCAACCACGAAGATGGGCATTCTCGGTGCTGTGATGCACGTAATCGAGGCGTCGGAGGAACACCACGCCTTCTTGCAGCAGGCGCCCTTGGGAGGGTATGCGGCTGAATATCTCCGGGCTCTTTCGATGGGTATGACGGAAAGGGGTGAGGTTGAAATCGCGGAGGCGGACGCTCGTGCGAGTGTGAATTCTTTGAGCGCCATGCTGCAAAGAGCGGAGCAAATCGTGGCCCTGCCAGAGCCGAAGGACGTGTTACACGAACTTTCAAACCACCATGTCCTCGAGCGGCTGGACTATCCAGGGACGACGTTCCGTTTCCAGCACCAGCAATTTCAAGAATTCTTTGCGGCGCTGGGGTTGAAGAGCCTTCTGTTCGATCTGGTCCGCGACCGGGATGCAAGCGTGGACATGAAATTTGTCAAACGATACGTCAACGAACCGAGATGGGGTGAATCGTTGCGCATGCTGGCTGAGGAGATCAGCTCGGGGCGCGAGTGCGCCAGGTTCGCAAAAAGTGACGGTGGAAGCAGGCGCGAAGCTCGTGAGGATGGCCCTCAAGGTCGATCCGATTTTTTCTGCGGAGCTTTCCCACGCGTGCGGTTCCGCCGTGTGGTCAGAAGTGCGGAGAGAAGTTGGGGGGCGGCTCCGGGCGTGGTATGCGCAGGAAGACGGAAATCATCGGCGGTGCGCCTTGGCGGCGATGCTCGCGACCGGTTCCGACGATTTCCAGGACATCCTTGTGCCGCTACTGACGGACGCCAACAACCAAATGCGTTTCGCCGTGTATCACGGGGGGGCAGAATTCTTGCCCTCAAGTTTGGGCCCGAACTGGCGCAACGTGGTTCGCGCTTGGCCGGAGGATGCTCGTCTAGACTTCGTTGTGCAGCTAGCGCATGACCCGTGGCTCGCGGACGCGGTCGAAAGTCTCGCGCTCGCCGATCCCAGCCCGAAGATCAAATGGAATGCGGCCCACATGCTGAGCTGGTACGGGTTCACGGAGAAGGTGGAAGGGCTATTAGGGCCGCTCGACGAACCAGGCTTGGCTGATCTCCGCCGCTTGATCGAAGCCGATTTGATTCGATTTCGCGAGGTGCAAGCGGCACGCCTGAAGGGTGATCGTTCTCGTGATGTCACGGGCTACGTCTATCTTTATGTCGGTGCGGTGACAACCGTCGATCCGGTTGCAGCGGAAGGAGTGCTGCTGGAGCTGTTGAAATTGCCGGAATACGAGGGGGTGCTGGCGGAAACACTGCCGCGCAGGGCTAGAAAAGGCGAAGGACAGCCTGGCCTCGAAAACACACGGATGGATTTTGCCAGGATTTGGAACGCACGAGTAGGCAAACGGGACGATTTCTTTGCGGAGGACCGGCGCAGCCGGTATGCAGATGCAATCCGCGACACCGTCGAAGCTGTCCAGAAGGAGCGGGAAGCAGCCTCAGATAAGCGGCCGTTTGATTACCGGTTGAAGATACTGGGTGGTGCGCTCGCCGCTCTCGACGGAAGGCGCTCGGCGAAACTGGTCTTGGAGCTGATGGAGCTTCCAGGACGGTGGGATGGTTGGACGAGAGTCGGGGCGCTCGAGAGTCTGCTGGTTGCGGGCGTGTGCTTGAGTCTCGAAGAAGTGCTGAAGATTTTCGAACCCACGACGAAAGAGTTGTTGGCGTCCGGACTCTATAATGACAACCAAAATGTCTGGTTGTTCCAGCGCTTTCTGTGCGTACTCGCGTTTGTGGACCCGCCTAGGGTGGGCATCGCGAAGATTCGCGAGATTCTGTCGGGCATGCGATTCCCACCGTATGAATTGGGCGTCGTCGTCGCTGCGCTTGGCGCCAGCCGGTGCGAAGAGGCGATGGACTTGTTGATGGAGCTCGCAGGAGCCGACGGAAGTGGCGTGGAGTTGATCGGCGAACCTTGGATCAAGGCGGTTGCGGCGGTGGGCGGCAAACGGTCAAATGAAGTGCTGCTTTCGTTTGTGGATCCGAAGGAAAAAGTCTTCACCAAAGATTTTGTTCCGGACCATCAGTATGGCAACCTCTTGGCCCGGCTGCTGGCGGAGCGAGCGGAGGAAGACGAAGAGTTGAAGGCGGAGCTGTTTCATCTCGCGAACGGCGATCTGCCTGCCGCGAAGCGAATGCTGCTTGCGAAAGTGTTCGGGCGGTTTCGCAAAGAAGAGGATCTTGTGGCCGGACTCTCCGTGTTGCGAGATCACGGGTCGGGTGTGCCATACGAGCTTGTGCGGTCGATCGAGGACATATTTCTGGAACGCCGTCCGTATGGAGGAACTACGAGCAACGCGTATACGCTCGTACCGGCTGGCTGCAACGCCGTGCGGAAACGCCTGTTCGAAATGGCGCTCGGGGATCCAGACCGGAAACGCTCCGCCTTCGCATTACTAGGCCAAATCGAGGTATGGCGCTTAGAGTACGGTCGACCGGATACCGAGCCACGGCACCCCGCCATAGAGTCAGGTGAGTTGTGGCCGCCGCTGACAGCCATCGGCGTCGCCGAGCGCTCTCGGGCCGGTTTGCCCTAAAACACGGTTGTGGGCAGCGGCGTCTCGGATACTCCGGCCTTTATAAGTCAAGCGGTTGCGGATTGCCAGGAAACGGGGTTTTGGGGCACCAATTACGCAACAGACCCCTTCTGTTGCATTTCCACCTGTTGCTCCAACATTTCGAAGGGACTTAGAATAAGGAAATGTTTCGGCCTGAGATAGCGTACTGTTGTATTTCCGCGACGCTTACCTGTCTGAATCGGGCGGGCCCGAAGACTCAGCTCGGGAACACTCAAACGGCATTGGGATAAGGATTCCGTCTTCTAGAGCACGCCAGTGGGGGTACGAATCATATGGCTATCAATCTTCGGAAGTTGCTTCATGATGAATTGAAACGAGACTCTAAAATTAACGGCGATCCCCTCCATCGCACCTTTATCAAGTGGTACGTGCGAACGCGATTTGGCTCGGATGCCAAGTGTGACATCACGGACGGTCCGTCGGACGGCGGAATCGACGCGATCATTACCGAGCCACGCCTTAAAGGGAGAGCGATCTACGTTCTGCAGAGTAAGTTCTACGACGCCTTCTGGACTGGCCGTGATACCCAGTTGTCCCTAGGTCATTATGAGCAATTTGACTCGATGCCTTCACGATTTCGGAACGACGTAGTTTTTGAGGAATGGCTGGGTACGGTCGCTCCCGACCTGAAACCGAAGTACCTGGAACTCAGGCAGCGCATCAGCACTCCAAACACCGTGGTGAGCTGGCAGCTGATCACCCTTCACACCAGATCGCGCGCGGGTGAAGACCGGCTCCAGGACCTTGGAGTGGATAGCTTTATCTATGGAGCGCAACATCTCCAGCTCTTCTTGATGTCCAAGGAAGGCGCCACCCCACCGGCCGACCCTTTGAATCTTCGTTTCACGAAATCGATGACCGTTGAAGACCGGGACCGTGGAGTGACCTCGTACGTGCTGGCGGCGTACCTCAAGGACTTTGTCGACTTCATGGACCATGACACTGAGGATCGGCTATTCGCACGAAACGTCCGTCTCGATCTCCGATCAAACATCAATAAACACATTCGCGAAACCTATGTCGAGGCACCTCACGAGTTTTGGTATTCGCATAACGGCATCACTGTCATATGCACCAAGGCTCCGATTGAGGGGCAGCAGATGAGACTCTTAAACCCTAGCGTCATCAATGGGTCACAAACGCTTCATTCACTGAAGGGAGTCAGTAGACGTGATCCAGACGCGCAAGTTCTGACGCGAGTCCTCGTAGTCCGGCCGGATGACGCTCGGCATCGGACCCGCAAGTTCGTCAATGATGTAATTTATCGGATGAATCAGCAGAACCCGATGAAGGCGTCGAACTTGCGAGCCAATGATGACGTACAAGTGGCCATCGGGGCTGCGTTCGCTGCTCATAAGGTATTTTACGAACGCCGGGAAGCTGAATGGGCAGCTCGAAAACGCCTCCTTCGAAATCAGGGATTTCGTCGACTGCGTTCCCGTGATCTCGCCCAAATCTTAGCGGCCTGCGATTCCCGATACGGACCAGCTGCGGCCAAGGGGAAAATCGATCTCTTATTCGACGAGCCGATTTATGACCAGCTCTTTTACCAGGACTTCAAAGAAGTCTTGATGAAGTGGCTGCTGTACGAATTTGTTGGCGGCGTGATTCGGGATACTCGAATCCGAGGCACGAAACCGAAACAGAGGCGCCAAGCGCTGTGGACGATACTTCACGTCGCCTTCCAATGCGTTCGTCGTTCTCCAGAATACCGACAACTGCTAGATAACCCTGCACCGGCAAGGCACCTGCAGAGTTATTCAAACGAGAGCAACAGACTTTGGTACGCTTGTGTAGATATGCTCCGCAACAGTTGGAATGCCTGGGCAGCAGCCAATCGAAAAGATCGCCAGCTCGATCCGAACAACTTCTTCAAGGCCGACCGTCGTACGCAGGAGCTTTCACACCGACTGATAACGAAGTATGAGCGACGCGGGACCTTGGCCGTTCGGGACTTGCTTGTGATGTGACTAGGCTGAGTGCGGAGTGATTCAAGATGAATTGGCTGGAGTCTTTCTTGCGCGTTTTTCATCAAAACCTGTCTCACGCGGTTAAAGCTGGCCGCTAAAAGCCTTTGCGAGGATCGCTTGGCTTAGGTTTTCCATCTCAACCAGTGTCGTTTCCTGACGCTGGCTGTAGCGCACGTAGTTTGGATCGTCAAAGCTGTTTACACCCGCGTGCTTCAAGAAGCCGGCATCACGGTCTGCCTTGAAGACGTCAGTGACTTTCACCCATTTCGGCAGTTGTTCTAACTTTCGCGTCGTCACGACGAAAGTCATTCGGTCGAAGCGCTTCTGTAGTTCGTCGTCGCTCGAATCCGTCTCGTCGTCGATCCGGTCATCGTCGTCCTGGTCGCTACCATCTTCTTCCACTTCGGTAACCACCGCCAAATTGTCAGGATGATCTAGATTGAAAGGGAGTTCGATTGGCTTCTTGCGTCCGCGCACCTTGACCAACTCACCGCGGATTACTGCTGAAAGAGAGGTCAGGCGCTGTTGGCCATCGAGTAGGAGGCGCGTACTTTGATATGGATTTGACTGTTGGATGACGGCCATCTCCTGCAGCGGCACTGACTCGTCCGTCTCCCAGAGCAGAATTGCACCCGACGGATAGCCCCCGATATAGCGAGTCCAGAAGGTCGCGCAGGCGGGTTGAGCGCCACACGTAGCGGCGCTGCATCCGGTAGACGTAATTCGCCGCGCTCAATCATGCTGACGAGCTCTTCAACGGATGCTTCAGCTTTAGCCATGACCCACTCCTACCACCTATTGTGGCTATCCTCGGTCTTGAATGGGACTTTGGTATTGCGGAGATCGGTGACTGTCTGAAGAGCCGTCGCGAGCTCGGCTTGATCTTTTTTATTAGAGCGGGTTGGTGATGCCATAGTGCTTAGCCGCAAGCTCGGCCTCCTCAAGCGCCCTCTGTGGCGCGGACTTCACACTCTCTCGAAAATCCGGGTGCGCGCCCTTGGCAAACTCTTCGGCGATGTGATCGTTCCCAGGAAAACTCTGGCAGAAGAAGAAGTTTGTACCAACCACACCTCGATTGTCCGGTTGCTCCCTCCGGCGGTGGCCTAGTCAAACCCGATCTCTCTAATCTCAAGTCTGGTTCTTCTGAGATTCTTGCCCGGCTGTTGGAAATTGATGAGCAGCCCGCGCTTGATTGCGAGGATCTTCATATAGTTCCGAAGTTGCTGCTCCTCTGCTGCCCCCATCGTCCCGCCGACCGCTTTTAACTCCACAACCATCTTTTCACGACCAAGCCTCACCACCAGATCGGGATACCCCTCTCCCACGCAGTGGTCCTTGTACTTCAACTCCACAACCTTCTGGCCTTCGTATCTGAACTTCGCAAGTCGCAGACCGACTTGCATCGCCCGGTCATACACATCTTCGGAGAAACCAGAGCCAAGAACGCGGTATACGTCTTTGGCGATGTTTTTGATCTGCTCGGCGTTATTTCCCATCAGTCCCATCACGATTGATTAATTGTCCTTCTATTGGACCATCCAAGGGAGGCACTCGTTGCAACGCTGACACCATTCCGGCAATGAGCCGTCTGGTCTTGCCTTTCTGCGATTGTCCCGCTTCCGCCGGATGGCTTCTTGAGGTGCGCTCGTTTCCTCTATTCCTGCTGTGCGTGGACAGGGTCGCTATTGGCATGTCGCGAAAAGGAAATCGCTACGATAATGCCGTCGCCGGGTCATTTATGAAAACGCTGAAGCACGAAGAGGTCTACCGCGACGACTATCGGACCTTGCCGAAGCGCGGGCTTCCATTGGACGCTTCCTCGAACAGGGTACAACCAAAAGCGGCTGCACTCGGCGCTGGACTATCTCCCGCCGGTGGAATTCGAGCAACCGCTCGCTCGGGTTAGGTCGCTAACTCTTCTTGCGTATCATCTTTGCGATTTTCGGCTATCCGTCTGCCCCCATCAGGGGCGGAATCTATATTCGCCTTTTATTCGCTCATACGATAGACTACCAACTGCACCGGGCCTACGATGTACGGTAACGGTCCTGTGAGTTATCTCTGATGAACACCGTCTAAATTTCCACAGCAAAAAATTCACTTAACGATTTCTCTGTGCACTGGAACAGTGTAAGGTGGTGCATCACAAATTGCGGAGCGTTGCCTATGGCAGCAGCAAAACGGGAATTACAAAAGTCCAAGGCAGCACAGTCCCCCCCCGCCTCTATCACCTTCCCTCCAGACCTATACCGCACGCTTGAAGACCTTGCAAAGAAGAAAAAAGTCTCCGTCGCGTGGGTTGTCCGTGAGGCCACCGAAAAGTCCGTGGCCGATCAATGGCCCTTGTTCGGAGGCTCGAAAAGTGTCTAGGCACGTGAAAGCACGTAGCAACTCTTTGGAAACTCTTTACGCCAAGGCCCTACCCGCGAAGCGTGGCGGTTCTCTGTATTCCGCGTTTCCATATCCCACGAAAATTTCTCCTGAAGCGATCGCCCTCTTCATAGCAGCGCACACCAACCCGGGCGACAGCGTATTTGACGGATTCGCGGGGAGCGGCACTACAGGACTGGCGGCACTGCTATGCGAAAATCCCCCTCATGGACTCCGCCAGGAGGCGAAACGGCTAGGACTAAATGTGCAGTGGGGCATTCGAAATGCGGTGTTGTACGAACTGGGCGCCCTCGGCGCTTTCGTAAGTCGAACTCTCACCAGCCCCCCAGAACCGAGAGCCTTTCGAAACGCCGCAGAGGAAATCCTCAGAGCCACGGAAACGGATGAAGGCTGGATGTACGCCGCCTCCGACCCCAAAGGCAAAGAAGGGGTAATTCGCTATCTTATTTGGTCGGACCTATTGTCATGCCCCGAATGCGATAGCGAAGTCAGAATGTGGGACGCGTGTGTTTCCCGCGACCCAGCCGAAATTGCTCCGCATTTTAGCTGCCCGTCCTGCTGCCACGAAACAACCTTCGATGGCGTGAACAGACGGACTGAGACCGTCTGTGACAAAATTATCGGCAAACGAATAGAACTGAGGGCGCGCAAGCCTGTCTGGCTATATGGGACCAGTGGTAAGACAAGGTGGTCACGTCCCTTGACGGATCAAGACCTCGACCTTCTGGCCCGCATCGATTGTCAGCCCGTTCCAGATAGTGTTCCCCGCACCGAGATACCTTGGGGCGATCTGTACCGGCGGGGCTATCACCAAGGTATTACGCACCTGCATCATTTTTATACCCAGCGCAATCTGATTGTTTTCGGCCGGCTCTGGGAGCGCACCACGTGCTACGACGCTCATCTGCGCGACGCGCTGCGCTTCTGGCTGCTCAGTTACAACGCATCTCATGCCACTATCATGACCCGCGTGGTCGCCAAGAGCGGACAAAAAGATCTCGTTCTCACAAGTGCCCAACCAGGTGTGCTGTATATCAGTGGACTTCCGGTCGAAAAAAACCTCGTTACTGGATTGCGCCGGAAACTTTCAACCATCACCGAAGCGTTCACCATCATTCACGGGCGCAAGGCCCGGGTCGATGTCCATCAGCGCTCAAGTTGCCGCATCGACCTTCCCGACAGGAGCATTGACCATATTTTTGTTGATCCGCCGTTCGGCGGAAATATTCCTTATGCTGAAATAAACTTCGTCAACGAGGCCTGGCTCAATCATTTCACTGACCGAACGGACGAAATCATCATCAGCAAAGACCAGGAAAAATCGCTCGCGGACTATCAAGCGCTTCTGACGGGCGCGCTGTCCGAAATGCGCCGTATTCTGAAGCTCAAGGGCAAAATGACACTTGTCTTTCATTCCGCTTCAGCAGAGGTGTGGAACGCCCTGCAGGCGGCCTACGAAGGTGTAGGTTTCGGCGTTGAATGTGCCGGCGTCCTCGACAAGACCCAAGGCAGCTTCAAGCAAGTGACAACGGAGGGTGCCGTCCGCGGTGACCCTGTCCTGCTCTTGAGCAAGCGGCCCACAAAAACTGAGCGTTCCATTCAATGTGTCTGGAAAGTCGCCGAGCAGCTGCGCCGAGAGGCGGCGTTGATCCCCGATCCGGTCGAACAAACAGCGCGCCGCCTCTATTCTCGGCTCGTGACACATTATCTGACCCATCATCAGCAGGTGCCGCTCGACGCCGACTCTTTCTACCGCTGGCATGCGGAACAACTGTTATCGGAGAAGAAAGCCGTTGCGCGAATTTGAATCACTGTCTGCCGCACGCGCTGCTGCGCGCGCCTACGAAGCAGCGCTGCCGCCTCAGCAGCGCAAGGTGCTAGGCCAATATTTTTCGGGCCTTCCGCTGGGAAAGCTCCTCGCTCACCTGGCTCTGGATTCGCAATTCTGCGCGGTGCTTGACCCTATGGCCGGTCACGGAGACCTCCTCGACGCTGCATGGGAAGCAGCAAGTGAGCGCGGCATCACGCTTGACCGCTTGGACGCCATTGAAATCGACGAAACGACGGCTGCGACGTGTCGCAGCCGCCTGGCGCAGATTTATGGGAGCACGCAACCTGGACAAGCGACCATTGCCGCCAACGCATTCGACCCCGCGTCTATCGAGAAGTTGCCGCTGCGCAGCTATGACCTAGTCATTACGAATCCGCCGTATGTACGCTATCAAGCCCGCAGTACCAATGGCACGACAGCGGCAAAAGTTCGCTCCGGCTTGGTTTCGATCATCAATGCTCGGTTTTCTAATGTGGAGAGGAGCGTTTGGAAGGAACTGGCGGAAGGCTATTCAGGCCTCGCCGACCTCTCGGTGCCTGCTTGGCTCCTCGCCGCTGCGATGGTCCGACCCACTGGGCGCCTTGCGTTGGTCGTTCCAGCTACCTGGCGATCCCGAGATTACGCTGATGTGATTCGTTACCTGCTCTTGCGCTGCTTCTCCCTCGAATGCATAGTTGAAGACAAGCAACCCGGCTGGTTTTCCGACGCCCTCGTCCGCACGCATCTTGTTGTCGCGCGCCGCCTGTCCGAAGAAGACACCGCGAGACCCCTTACAGCGAGAACCCACTCTCCGCAAGCATTATGGCTTCAGGTCGCGCCCGAAGCCGCCTCTCCAGACTCATTAGTTGGAGCGGCCTTCACAGAACAGAATCCTGACGCAGAGTTTGCCGCATGGATGCGCAATGGCTGCATACACACTAAAGTCGGAATCACTGCCCGATCCTTCAATCTCCACGAGGAATGGAGTGCGCTTCAAACACGGATCACGCATCGCCGCTGGTATCGCAGACTTGAGAATCGCGCCAGCGATCTGCCCATTTTCATCAACATCGGGGCCTCCTCACGGGTCTCCGTTCCCGAGACCATTAAGGGGGTGTTGCCGGACGACTTTTGTTCCACCACGCTTGTGACTCTCGAAGAGGTTGGCATCCTCGTGGGCCAGGGCCTGCGCACCGGCTGCAACAGCTTTTTCTATGTAGCTGCGCGTGGCCGTTCCGGCGACAGCACCACACGTGTCGAAGCCTCGTCACTCTTTGACCGTCACGAATTCTCGGTTCCGACCGACGCCTTGCGGCCGGTTCTTCGGCGGCAATCCGAGATAGTATCCATGGAACAAAATCGCTTCCCTAATGGTCGCGTTCTTGATTTGAGAGGATGGGTTCTACCGGAGGATCTCCGCGCTGTTCACCAGTCAGAAGCGGCCTATGCCACGTCTGATCAACCGCTGCCGCGAACGATGCCGGATGAACTAGCCGCCTATGTCCGTCGCGCCGCAGCAAGCGAAAGTGATCAGAAGCGCATCCCCGATCTGTCTGCCGTGCGAACCAATGTGCGCACAGACCGCAACGGCCATGTGCCGCCGCGCTTCTGGTACATGCTTCCTGATTTTGCGTCCCGCCATCGGCCTGCGGCGTTTGTGGCGCGAATTAATCACGATCTGCCGTGGGTCGAAGCGAACTTCGACCCGCCGCTGCTTATTGACGCCAACTTCTCGACTTTGTGGGCACCTCAGGAGAGCTGGACACGGTTTGCCATCAAGGCACTCCTCAATAGCGTCTGGTGCCGCGCATTCATGGAAACACTGGGTACGCCGCTCGGCGGTGGCGCCTTGAAGCTGGAGGCAACCCATCTACGTCAGATTGCCGTGCCGGTTTTTTCCGATGCCGCGAAAGTGCAGCTCGACACGGCTGGAAGACAGCTGACAAGAACCACGCCTGCAGGTCATGCTCGCATTGACGCGATCGTCCTTCAGTCGCTCCTGGGCAAGGCTTCTTCACCGCTCTCTGCGGACCAATTGTCAAAGGCGTTGGCGGACCGCACATACAAGATGTCCCGTGCACGGCAGAGAACAGCCTCGTGACGGCTGATACTGCACAGGCACAAGAGACAATCAAGCGATGCCGCGAATTCCGCGACGCCGGCAGGCCGGAAGCGGTGCTGCGCAGTGAAATCCAGTCCCGCCTGCGCCTGATTTTTCCTTCGCCCGAAGATGAATCCTGGATTAATCACTACAGCGCCGGCGCAGAAACTCACACACGCGTCCGCACGTCCAGCGGCGTATCCGCAGGCCGCTTCATCGATAACCTGGTCGGCTCCACAACAATCGAGTATGAATCCGATCTTCGCATCCAGATCAAACGTGATGAAGGGTTCACACAAGTCAGAGACCATGCGGCCGGCCTGGTCCGCAGCAGAGTCCCAGTTTCCCAAGTACGCGGCATCCTCTCCGACACGCTCGACTGGTACGCCTACGATGCCGTATTGCGAGCAGGCGTCGATCCGGCTAATTGCACGACGGACGACATTACGCTCATGCCCGCAGACGAACTGCAACTGACGGCCGAAGATGCCCCATCGGCAGAACGCCTGATCGCGTTTATCCGAAAACATCTGGCCCGCGAACAATCCCGACCGCTAAGGGCCGACCTCCTGACGTTCGACCTGGGTCTCGAAAGCGGCCCCTATCGCCGCAGCACAGCTCCCCTCTTGGAACTCATCAACGAGGGACGCACCACCGATCCTTCAATAGAGTTGGCTACTGAATTGTGGTCAAAGTTCGTAGACTTTCTAGAACGCGATGTTAGCGGTTTCCGCGCCGACGCTTATGCTGACGAGGCTTATCTTTGCCTTTTGGCACGCCTTCTCAGTGCCAACGTCCTTGCAGACCAAGCCATATCCAGCAACAACGACGACCTCAAGGCGATTCTCGATGGCTCATACTTCCGCGCGCGCTATCAGCTCGACAATATGGTCGAGATGGATTATTTCGGTTGGCTGACAAGCCCCCGCCACATTGACAGGCTCATTCCTATCGCGAGGGAGATTCAGCGCGATCTGTATGCCTACGATTTCAGCTGGCGCCCTGAAGAAGATCTCTTCGGCCGGTTGATGGCGGACCTTGCGCGCCGCAGCCACCGGAAACTACTGGGCCAGGAGTGGACACCGGCCTGGTTGGCCCGCCTTCTGGCCCAGCGCTGTCTCGACAACCTGCCTGCTGACGAGAGCCCTCGCATCGTCGATATGTGTTGCGGGTCGGGGTCAATCCTTGCCGAGATTCTGAAGGCAGCAAGAGAAAAGTTCAGGCTGAGCGGCATTGCAGCTCTCCATGATGTGGCGACAGGATTCGACATCGACCCTCTGGCCGTCAGCCTTTCAAAAACAACATGGGTCATAACATTGGCACAGGAAATCAAGACAGCCACGGCACCCATCGTCATCCCCGTCTATCATGCCGACTCATTATTTGCAGTAACGCCTGTGTCCGCCGTTGTCCCATTGCCTGGAGAGGATGGCCTGATCGATGTGTTACTCGACCGGGTGACCGTAAATCTGCCCAATGCCCTGCTCCAGCCTACCTATCGCGAGCTTTTCGACCGCATCATCGATTGGGCATATGATGAAGCGCTTGACGCGCAATCGAGACGCAGTGCGGCCCATCTGACGCAAGACCACACAAGACGGTTTCTCGAGGGCGCTGTATCCTCCTCCGGCACGACACCGCCCGATGAGTTGCGCGATTTACTGGTTCCATCTATCCACGACCTCGTGTACCGGATGGCTGAGCTGGCGGTGGCCAACCGCAAGGGCATCTGGGCCTTCATTCTGCGTAATACATACCGTCCCGGACTACTCGCAGGACAGTTCAACGGCCTCGTCTCAAACCCTCCCTGGCTCGCCATGAGCGGCCTCGCTGACAACCCCTACCGCCAGGTCTTAACCGGGAGAGCGGCGCTCTATGGCATCCGGCCGCCTGGCCAGTCCTTTCTTCATCTCGAGCTCGGAACGACGCACCTTCTTCACGCCGTCGATCGCTATCTGAAACCAGAGGCGGCCATCGCCTGTCTTGTGCCAGGAACGGTTTTCAATGGGCATCACCACGAACCGCTGCGCCAGCGCGCCTTCCTGACCAGTGATCGCCCGGTTGCATTTGAGATCGCGGAAGTCTGGCAGGTCGCTCCGGGCACTTTCAAGTATCCCGGAGCGGCCCTGATCGGACACAAGCGCGAAAGACCTACATCCGTGGACATGACACCCATCAGGGGCTTCCTGGCTCAACAAGCCGGCATTGAGGCCGCCGATTTCTCTGTCCGCACGATTGCCGCCAGCCGCACCGCGTGGGTTCTGGAAAGAGAAGGCCTCCCCGTCGCAGCGGGAGGTCTGACGGACGTGCCGCAACAAGGCGCCGATCTCATGCCGCGCACCGCCGTCTGCATCGATGTTCTGAGCGAGACCGATCCAGAGTACCGTGTGGATACTCCTCGTCCCGGTTCGCCCTGGAGCTTTACCGTGAAATCTGCAAAGGAGCTGAAAGACGCAAGGTTCCCGGGGTACGGGGCACCGCGTTTCATCTACCGCATGGCTCAATCGGAGAATCTTCTCCCATTCCTGCTGGGTCAACATTGCGCTCCGATCGCAATCCCAGCCGAGCGCAGCGCCGACGGTCGTTGGCAAGTTGTCACTGAACTGGCCATTCGCAGTTTGGGGTTCACCAATACCGCGAGGCGGTTTGGCGCCATCAACCAAGCTCTCAAACAAGTTGGCCAGGGTAAGTCCCTCCAGGAACGGATTGACGAACGCGGAAAACTCGCCAAGCAGATTTTCTGGAGTGACGGATACCTCCTTCTTGCCGGTGCCGGCGGCAAACATATCTGCGCTGCCTGTCTTCCCGTCAGTGACGCTCAGGATCTGATTATCGACCAGACCCTTTACTGGAAGCTGATCGCTTCTGCTGATGAGACGTGGTTCTGCGTTGGCATGCTCAACAGTCATGCCATGACGGAGGCCATCACACCTTTCAATCCCAAGGGCGCATTTGGCGAGAGGCATATTCACGCGCTGCCGTACCGTCTGATGCCCGCATTCGATACCTCCAATGAGGACCACCGAAGGATAGCCCAGCTCGCGCGCGAAGTGAGTGCTACAGCTCTGATGGTCGTTGCGGCGGACGCATACCTGAATGATCCGACCCGTCCGCTTCACAATCGCCGCAGCAAGCTTCGTGAGGTACTTGTTGCAACTGAGGAGGTTCGGGAACTAGAACAGCTGTGCGCCGGTGTTTTGGGGACAACGGCCTTTGACGAGGATCCCCAGGACCTGGAAACGGACGATCACAACGAAGTATGACAGACGCGCCATCCGTCGTACACGTGCGAGGAAGGCTATGCATCCCGTTCCTTGTGGTGTTCTTTCGTCACAATCATCCTGGAAAACATCCGGGCTATGTTCCCTGCGTGCGTTAACGGGCTACGTCTTAGCACGGACGCTCACGGTTAGCCAACCGAGGCACTCTGGCGTGCTACAGCGCATTTCTGCCTGCGCGTCGTTTACGTGATGTAAACTCCGGTCAACGGTATGAAGCTATTTGTCCAACATAAGAAGCAACCAAGCCAAGTGCTGTTTGCATTCGACGAAGTGCTTGCGCCGGCGATCGACCAAATTAGGTGGGCTGTGGCGTACTCGAGCAAGAAAGGGTCTGAACGATTAATCAAACGTGTTGTCAACAGGATAGGTAATGCCCGCTGGGATCGCTGTCAAAAATATTTCATTACATCGCTTGACTTTGGCTTAACTGAACCCGCCGCGTTGGAGTTTTTGGCTAACCAACTCCAGAGCCATGTGCACGTCGCAAATCCGACTGTTCACGCACGGCCTGGTTTTCGCCCAACCGAAGCATACCACCCCAAACTCTATCTATTCGACCGGCCAGGGGTCACAGGGTACGTGGTTGGTTCTGCGAACTTAACGGCAAGCGCCTTGATCAGTAACACTGAGGTGGTTTCCGCAGGCGAGGAATTGCCTGGTAACACCACGTGGAATGCCGTGTGGACAGAGCTACTGCGCGATGCTCGACCGCTCACGAAGGCACTCCTGGACGACTACCGACGGGTGTGGCGTCGACCGAGGCTACGTGCCGTCGAGCCTGATCCCCCGGTAAGACCTCCCATTATTCGACCGGCAGACAAGCCCGTATTTTGGGATGCCGTCGCAACGGGGAGGGTGTCCCCATTAGCGTTTGCGCATTTCTGGGTTGAGGCGGGATCTATGTCTTCGGGAGGATCACAAAACCAGCTCGAATTACCGCGCGGCGCAAATCGGTTCTTTGGTTTCGCCTATGCCGCCTATGGCCCGGCGCACGTTACGATTGGTCATCCAACGCTGACGCTGAACGGAAGGGTGTGGACGGACCGTCCCCTTACATGGCACGGCAATAATATGATGGAGCGTATTAATCTGCCTACACGAGCCCAAGGCGGTTTCAACTATCGTAACGGCGCTGTCTTGTTTCGCCGGCATCCCGGAGGTTTTGAAATAGACGTTTTCCCTTGGGGCGATGACGCCGCAGTTGCTTGGCGTGCAGCTTCTGATGCAATCGGAACTTTATTTCGTTTAGGCGAGCGCGGGCGACGGATTTGTGGGCTCTTCTGATTTTCAAGATTCACTGCTTTGCAGTGGCGCTATCTCACCACAACTAAGTCATACGTCCCGAGGACCGAACGGCTAGTCGCCAGCAGCCGTTATGAAGGTACTTGTTTTTTCATACGCCGCCCTGCACGTCCCCTCTGAAAAGCCAAATCAACGAAAGGAGATTTTCTTCCCGCTGCAACAAACCACCAAACAACCACTGTTTCGAGTCGGCCAAGTCATCGCTACACCTGGGGTGTTGGCCGTTCTCTGGAAAATAGGACAGGGATCAGCCGATTTCCTCTCGCGCGGCGTATCTGACCCAATTTCTGCGCGAAATGCAACATTACGCCGCCACCTACCCCTTTTACTGACCTGGGTAACCCTATAAGAATTGAGCGCACGCTTCCCACTAAATGCAACTTTTGTTGCAGGCTAGTTAGCTGTCTTGCTTTCACTGTCTATGGTTCTTGTCATGGCGTATGGAGGCGAGTCTGGGGCGTCGGTCAGGCAGGCACGCCAGCATAATACCCTTCTCAACGGGATCCTCCTGTCGAGTGCTCCCCTGTGTCCGGCACTTTTTCGCTGACAATTCTCATCGCCACTCCGGTCACTCTGCCTATGATTTCAGCCTGAGACGGGTAGTCGAACCGCCGCACATCCTGGTGGGAGTGAGGGTGAGGGATCACGATCAGTTGGCCGCGGTCCACCTGACACCAACTGCAAACGTAGCCGTTTCGCAGTTCCACAAAGTAGATGGGGCGATCGAACTCCGTCTTCCATTTCTCAGCAGTGATCTTCCTCTGGCTTGCGTCGATCTGCACCAGCGAACCGGGGCGGATAAGGGGATAGAGCGTAAAATCCTCAAGCCCGATATACCCGTACATCGACTTGCGGAGGTCCAGATGCTGCAAGAGACCCACGGGGATCTCATCCCATTTCTCCACGACTCGCGCAAGGAGGTTTGTTCTCTCCAATTGGAACCCTGCTTTGAACTGTACTGGTAGCGCCACCTTCTCGGTGTCGACGTCGGCTCCGCTATCCACGAGATGCGTTCTTGGCACTCCAATCGAAGCACGGTCCCGGCTCAGGTCTGCGATCCGTAGTCCAAAATAAGAGGCAATTTCAGAAAAGCTTTTGTCATAGATGGCACTCAGACTGTAGAGCTTGAAAATGCTTGGCGTAAACTTACCGTTCTCAATGTCAGTCAGCCAAGCGTGCGAGAGATAGAATTCCCGGTTGTGCTTTTCGTCCGCAATCTGCTGACTTTTCGTCTCTACATCGCGGGTGGTTAGTCCCAGACGCGCGCGCAATTCTTTGAGCCTCTCTCCGGATCCCAGACTCGGTTTACGTGCGTCCATTGGCAGGAATCCTATGCTGGTGGCCCTTCAATGTCCAGCTACGTGACTTCTCATCCATACATGGACTTTGTCCGGACTGTTGAAAATCTCGCGACTGGTCGCAATTGCGGCCACCGGAGCGATTGTTCACACCGTGGCCGGAATCTTGGCTATACGCACGAGAATTGGTGTCCACCTGAATGAACCGGGCGGAGCAAGTGCGACAGATCCTCTCGACGAGAGGTTTGACTCTATACAGCGTATCTCAGCGATCCGCCCAGATGTTCGGTCGTTCCTCCCGATCTTATGTGCCACACAACCTCTATTACGACGTTGCAGACTCTTCTTTGATCCCCAACATTCATCAGCTGTTCGCTCTCAGCCGCATCACAAATTATCGGTTGTGCGACTGGCTCGCAGTGTTCGGATTCGACCTGGATGCCGTCTCCCGCCTACAACTGTTGGTCCCCAGGCAGCGCACGACACTTCTGGACTCCTCGGTCTATAACACATCTGCGTGGGTTCCCTGGTTTGCCCAAAGACCGCGAACAGGTCCGCTGCCGCCGATCGCACCGCTGGGTCAGCTCTTGACATCGGCAGCACCAAGACGGGCAACGGAGTTACTCTCCCTGAGCAACAGGAGATTCCTCTATGGCAAGGTGGGCCAAGAAGACCTGCTTGCGTTCCCACACCTTGCACCTGGAAGTATCGTCAGAGTGGATGCAAAGCGCTCAGGGGAACTAATGTCCGCTACGAAAACCAATGCCGAAAGGCGATTCTTCCTCGTGGAACACGGTTCCGGGTTCACATGTTCACAACTCGTTGTGCTCGAAAAAGGCACGATCATGCTGCATTCGACCCAACTTCCCTGTGCGCAGATCGAGCTAAAACTCGACAAGGAAGCTCGCATCCTAGGAGTGATAGACGCCGAAATCCGTCCGGTGAGGAATCATCGCAGTGTACTGGCGATGCCGAATCCGGCCGCTCTGCTAAAGCCAGGAACGCTGCATGTACGAAACTTCGGAACCAATCTCAGTGATCTGCTTCGGATCTCTCGTATCCGCGTGGGGCTGTCCTTTCGTGAAGCATCGTCGGTCAGCCGTTCGATTGCAAGCACGCTCTCGGACCAACTGTACTTTGCCGCGGCAAGCACGCTTTCGGACTATGAAACGCTGTCGGTACCGCCGCGGCACATCCAAAAGATCATCACGCTGTGTGTGCTGTACTGCATTGACTTCCGGCAATTTCTGCGCACTTCCGGATTCTCACTGGACCAGGAGGGCCACGACCCGATTCCGGACGAACTCGTCCCCCGGCAGGTGCCCAGTCGAAGCCAGGGTCCCCGCATTGGAAGCGAGAAAGAAAGTACCCAACAACACAGCGAGTTCCTAGGTTCTCTCCTGAAGCGTTGGGAGGACGTTCCGCTTTTCCTCAGACATTCGCTCAACGAACTCGCCGGCCTCAAGAATCTCTCTCTTTCGGACGTATTCTGGGTGGGCGGGGATGAAACCCCTATCCATCCTTGGCTCATCAATGCCACATTCGTTGTCGTCAACCGGCGCATTAAGAAGCCGACCGAGTCCACATCCGAAACCGTCTGCGAACAGCCGCTCTACCTTATTCTCAAACGCGATGGCACCTACATGTGCGGTCGGTGTGCTCTGCATCACGGAAACCTCGTCATTCAGACCTACCCTGGCGGTCCGCTCGGGACACGACAATTCAGGGATGGGACTGACGCTGAGGTTATCGGGCAGGTCACGACGATTCTAAGGCGCCTTCTTTGAAGCGTTGACCCTGCCGCGAACGCCTGCCTCACCAAGACCTCATTCTCTTCGTCATGCAACTCCTGTCAATTCAGTGTGACGGTCCAGTTTACGAACAGATATTGCGTTTGGTGGTGCGCCGATTTGCTTCCGCCTAATCTAAGTGTCGCCGCACACCGCTGTTGCAGAGCGATTCGACACGCATGCCGAAGCCGTTTCCGTCAGAACTTCGCTGGCTCTTCCCCAAGGTCAAATCACAACTCCCGTGGCACATTGCAAGTTTCTTTTGCCTCACTGTGGCAAGTCTGCTGGCTCTCGTCACTCCACTCTCTATTCGATGGCTTATCGATTCCATCCTGCCAGCTCACGATACTCGACTTCTCGTCATCGCCATCGGGTCGATCTTTGCGAGTTATGAAGGGAGAGCGATTCTCAATGCTCTTGGTGGTTACCTAACCTTTCGCGCCACGCAGAACACCGCGCTGGCATTGCGTACGTCTCTCTTGCAGCATCTTGACTCACTCTCCGCAGAGTATTTCGACCGAACTCCGGTTGGCGAATTGCTCTATCCGTTTGAGGGGCCAGTCGACGAAGTCTCGTACTTTGGTTCGGACCTCTTACCTTCAATCCTCCGCACGGGCGTCGCGGCAGGAGTGACCCTATCGACGATGACGGTCCTGAGCCCACTTCTCGCTCTTGTGGTAACCCCAGTTATTCCCGTGTTTCTGGTGCTCCGTCACCGCTACAGGAGGAGGATCGGACAACAGGCCGATTTGGTTCAAGCTGCGAGGGCCAAATTCAGCAGCTTCCTGCAGGAGCATCTCTCCGCTCTGACGCAGATCCAGCTCTTACGACAAACGGAACCGCAGGAGCATAAAGCTTCTCAAGTCCTAACCAACGCCGTTTGTTGCCAAGACGCTCTTTTCAGAACAGGTGTCTTCTTCTCGGCTTTGTCGAACCTGACAATCGTGACCGGAATTGCTGTGATCCTTACATGCGGCAGCTTGATGGCTTTCACTGACAAACTGACAACCGGGACGCTGGTCGCCTTCTACAGCCTTCTGATACAACTCTTCGACCCATTAAGTATAGCGATGGAGATGTACTCGCGGGCCCAGCGCACCTTCGCCAGTATCCGTCAGATTCGGACCGTCTTCGAGGTCACCGCAGCCGTCAAAGAGCACGATCGTTCAAGACCGCTTGCTTCGGACCTTCCCCTGCACGTCGCGTTCAGGGATGTGTCATTCGGCTATCGCCAGCGAAGTGATGTCATCCGAATTCCGAAACTTGAGATTCTCCAAGGAGAACGCATCGCCATCGTGGGGCCGAACGGCGCTGGCAAAAGCACTCTCGGAAAACTACTGGCACGCCTCTACGATGTTGAGTCGGGCGAGATTTTCATTGCTGGCTCAGACGTCCGTGCAGTGACACTTACAAGTTTGCGTTCTTCTATCTGCTATCTGCCCGCGCAGCCGATTCTCTTTCACCGATCCGTGGCCGACAACCTCCGAATCGGAAAACTCGAGTCCACATGCGATGAGCTCGAGCGAGTCCTACAGATGGTCGGGCTGACAAAATATCTGACCGCTTGCCCTGGCTCACTGGACGAATACATAGAGCCTAGTGCGTCAAATCTTTCGAATGGGGAACGTCAACGCGTTGCGATTGCAAGGGTGCTTCTTCACCGGCCAAGAATCTTGATTCTGGACGAGACAACTTCCTCGCTGGACCCCACCTCCGAAGAGGCCATTCTTCGAACGATTGACCAAACGCTGCCAGACTCAACTCTCATCGTTGTGTCTCATCGCGTGCACTCGATCTCATGGATGGGAAGAATTCTTCTGATGCGAAAAGGACAGATCATAGGAGATGGCAATCATTCAGTCCTCAGCGCGACGAACCCTCTCTACGCGCAATTCTTGGCGTCCACCGTGTCCACAGGGTGAGCTCTTGTCCTTTTGAATCCAGCAGAATGTCGTCTTCATCTCGAGGCCGACTAAGTCGTGAATGCGAACACATCCAGTCCGGTGTTGACCGCCGTCATTTCCCCATCTCCTGTGCCTGCAATACGTTGCACTTGGTGGTTTCTCGCCTGCGAACAGAAAGACCACTTTCTGGAATTCGCTCATAACAGATGCCACAGTGCCCCGCACCTGGGGCGATCACATCGATTTCGTCCGAGGCTCGGAAACGGTGTTCAGAATATCCGACACAATTCGGAGAACACAGACGGTTGACGGAGGAATTCTCCTCGACATCCATCACGGCCAGATGTTTTGCCTGAACATTGTCGGGGCCAAGATCCTCGAATTAATGCAACAGGGATACAACGAGTCACGAATTGTCGACGAAATCAGCAGGAGCTACGGGGTAAGCAAGGAAGTGGTGGACACAGATGTGCTCGATTTCATCGAGACTCTGCACAAACACCACATCCTTCAGCTCATTCGATCCGCTGACGTCGCTCGACGATTTGAGTGAAGAAGAGGCTCTCATGGAATCACTTCACGGTACCGACGACGGTTACCGACTGATTGTCACTCGGCGAAACGCTTCAGAGATTCTCCTTTCGCCGACCGGCTTCGGGTGGGCGCTTCCTCGGGTTGAAATTCACCAGCAACAAAGGGTCGCAGAACAACTGGCGTCGGAGGTCAGCAGGGAGTGGGGGCTCGAAGCCTACTGCTTATTTGTTCCAAGTCCTCGAACACCCGGTCGAAATGGAGAAGCAAAGTGCGCTGTCATGGAGTCTGTCACGCACAACGACAAGGCCCCAGCCGGCACCTACTGGATGCCGCGTACCGTAGCAGCTGGCTGCGGTGATGCGGAAGAAGTCGGGGCGATCAAGGAATCGCTCGAGGAACTTGATTCTTACGCAAAAGGCGAGAGACCCGGGCCATTTGCGAGGCCCGGTTGGTTGCGAGAACTCGTCAGCTGGACTCAAGAACAAGTGGCTCCGCTAGGTCTCCGAGTAACCGGCGGTTTCCGCCAATTGAACGCTAGCCCAACTTTCAGCCTTATTCGCCTGGAAACAGATGATTGCGCTCTTTGGTTTAAGGCTACTGGCGAACCCAATTCCCATGAGCTACCTGTTTCTGTGCTTCTCGCTCGGCTCTTTCCGAGCCATGTCCCGCGGATCCTTGGAGTCCACCCATCTTGGAATGGCTGGTTATCGGCAGAAGCTTCGGGCACCGCACTCGATGAAATCTCAGACTGTTCAACCTGGGAGCGAGTCGCGGATGGGCTTGCAGAACTTCAAATCGCATCCATTGGTAAGAGCGCCGAACTGCTGGAAGGGAAATGTAAAGACTTGCGACTCTCTGAGGTCCTGAATTTCATCGACCCCTTCCTTGCCCGCATGGCCGAATTCATGGCCGCCCAGGAAAAACGATCTCCGGCGGCTCTCGCGAACTCGGAGCTTGTTTCTCTCGGCGAAGGACTCAAGGAATCGTGTTCACTGCTTCAGAATGTGGGCCTCCCGGACACTCTCGGCCACATCGACTGCAATCCCGGAAATATCTTGGTGTCTCCGGATCGCTGCATCTTTCTCGATTGGGCCGAGGGCTGTGTCACAAATCCGCTGCTCACGTTCGAATACCTCCGCCAGCACATCGGGCGTAGCGCCATACGGGAACCGTCAGCTGTTGAGCGCCTCACTGCTGCTTATGTCCGACCGTGGATGTCTTTCTGCTCTGCGGACGACCTGAGGCGGGCACTGGCAATTTCTCCTCTGATCGCCGTCTTCGTCTATGCCATTGCGAGCGATTCGTGGCGCTCAGCAGAGTCCCAGCGGGATCCCCAATTGGCCGGCTATCTTCGCAGTCTCACGCGGCGTATGTACCGCGAGGCCATACATGCAGCGGAAAGGAGCGAGCTGTGCCTGGACTAGTTCTGGCTCCTCCGTTTACACCCGTCGAGCCCGTCACCGAGATTCTTCATGGCGTTCCGTTCATTGACCCTTACCGCTGGCTTGAGGATGGGAACTCACCGCGCACCCGGAAGTGGCTTGAGGAGCAGGCAAAATATGCACGCGCGTATTTGGACAGCATCCCCAGAAGAGAGCGCATCCGCAAACGTATTCGAGAGTTTCTTGCAATAGAAACCTACGACTCTCTGCAAGAAGTTGGAGGCCGCTATTACTTCCGAAAACGACTCCCGGACCAAGAGCAGCCGTGCATTTACATGCGGGACGGGGCTGGCGGGCAAGACCAGCTACTCGTCGATCCTGCGGCGCGTGGAACGGGAATGTACACTGCCGTCAAGCCTCTTCGCGTGTCGCTGGATGGAAGACTCTTGCTTTATGAGGTCAAGCAAGGGGGAGAGCGCACAGGAACTTTTGAGCTGTTAGACATCGAAAGCCGCAGAACACTTCCAGATGTTCTTCCTCGAGGCTTTTTGCGCGGCTTCGCGTTCGCCCCGGACGGGAAGAGCTTCTTCTATGTCCGCGAGCCTCTGGATCCGAAGAGACCCCGCTACCGAGCCGCCTACAATCACGTCTTAGGGACCGGGTTTGACGACGATCAAGAAGTTTTTTGCGCTGGCGAGGGTGAAAAGCTTCGGCTCTGTCTGATCTCCGATGCGAAACGCCTAGGGTTCCTTGTCTACAGATTTCTCGAGAAGACGCGGACGGACTTCTATCTAAGGACATTTGGGAGTTGTGACTCAACTCAAACAGTCGTCGCGGATGCTGACTACCTTTTTGGCCCGCTGCTGATTCCAGGAAGACTGCTGGCCATTACCGATCGCAATGCGCCGAATCTCCGCATCGTAGAGCTGCGCCTTCAGCAGAACGAAGAGCCAGAGTGGGTCGATCTCGTTCCGGAAAGCGATAGTCGAATTCATCAGTGGCTCGTTGCTGCAGATCGCATCTTCGTTTCCTACATCCGACAAACGACAACCCACGTGTCCATGTTTGACCTAACGGGGCGAGAGGTCGGAGAGATGCCGGTTCCGAGCGACGCGACTATCCGCCTCGTCGGAGGCTCGGCAGAGAGTGATGAGTTACTCTTGGAAGAGGAATCGTTTACAGAGCCAATCGGTATTTTTCGATACTCTGCGAACACCCCCCAACCCGCACTCTGGGCAAGAAGAGGCATTCCCTTTGACTCTCAAAACTACCACCACGCTCAGATCTGGTACCGGTCGAAGGACGGTACTCGGGTCCCCATGTTTCTCATGGGCCGCAAGGATGTCCTGGCGGGAGGAAGTCATCCGACGATCATGACTTCCTATGGAGGCTATGGCGTTTCTATGACGCCGCAGTTCAGCGTGTTCGTGGCTTTCCTCGTTGAGCGAGGGTGCCTTTTTGCGCTGCCAAACATCCGTGGAGGATCCGAATTCGGTGCGGCTTGGCACAGCGCAGCGAAACGGCGCAACCGCCAAGCTGCTTACGACGACTTTCTTTGCGCCGCGGAATGGCTCGTCGAAGTAGGGCGAACCACTCCAGGCAAGCTGGCTATCTTCGGAGGCTCGAACTCCGGGTTGCTGGTAGGCGCGGCATTGACTCAACGCCCTGATCTGTTTCGCGCCGTTGTCTGTATAGCCCCGATGCTGGACATGCTCCGCTACCATCTTTTCGACAACGCGCATGTTTGGCTAGATGAATTCGGCACGGTTGATGATCCACACGACTTCGCTGTCCTGGCAGGCTACTCCCCCTATCACCGGGTTCGACACGGCGTCGACTATCCTGCCACGATCATTATTTCAGGCGACGCCGACCGAAATTGCAATCCCCTCCACGCAAGAAAAATGACGGCTCGCCTGCAAGCAGCGAATGGATCCGAGCATCCCGTCCTGCTCGACTACAGCCAATTTCGAGGGCACTCTCCCGTGCTTCCTCTGAGTGAGAGGATTCGAAGCCTTACAGACCGAATGGCGTTTCTCTGCGACCAACTGCAATTGCCTGTGTGAAAGGGGAGGTTTTCGTCATGTCGTTTCTGGTCCTGAAAGCATACCTAATGCTCATTCATTTCGATCTTTACCTAGCGCGAGGGAACTTCGCGGCCCTCTACAACAAGGTCCGCAACTATCCGGTCAGCAAGAAGACGCTGTCTTCCGATGCCGTCGAACGGATCTGCTCCGCGGTTGACATGGCCTGCATTTGGTACTGGAAAGAGGCGCTCTGCTTGCAGCGGTCCGCGGCCACGGCGTGTTTGCTTAAGCAGAATGGAGTCCCTGCTCGGCTGGTCATCGGCGCACAGCAGATGCCGTTCAAAGCCCACGCGTGGGTAGAAGTTGAGGGACGCGTAGTCAACGATAGGCCGTATATGCCGGAAATGTACACAGTGCTCGACAGGTGCTAGCAACCGGCCAAAGACTGACAAGAGGAACCGAATCGTGAGTGTCCAATTCGGACGATGGAAATTCGATGGCGAGCCTTTGGCACCAGACTACCTCGAGAGGATCCAAACGGCGCTGGTCTCATACGGACCAGATGGAGGTGAGTCCTATTCTCGCGGGGGTGTCGACATCATCTATCGCGCCTTCCACACCACAAAGGAATCTCGCCGGGGAACGCAGCCTCATGTCTCGACATCAGGTGCCGTCATCACCTGGGACGGTCGCCTCGACAACCGTGCTGAATTCATCGGCCTGATGAGGGATGCACTTCCAAACGACGCCTCAGATGTCTTGATTGTGGCGGCGGCTTACGAACGATGGGGCACTGACTGCCTGGCCCAGCTAGTTGGCGACTGGGCCCTCTCCATTTGGAACCCATGCGAGCGCTCACTCATCCTGGCGAAAGACGCGCTGGGGACCCGCGCTCTCTACTATTCAGCTGACAAAGACCAGGTCACATGGAGCACCGTTCTTGAGCCGCTCGTCCTATTTGCTGGAAGGAGGTTCGCGCTCAACGAAGAATATATCGCTGGCTGGCTCTCGTTCTTCCCCGCCGCTCATTTGACGCCCTACCTCGAGATTCATTCCGTTCCGCCTTGCTCTTTCGTTCGTCTCAAGAGAGAAAGGCAGGCGATTAACAAGTACTGGGATTTTGATCCGGGCAAGAACATTCGTTACCGCACCGATGCGGAATACGAAGAGCACTTCCGCATGGTCTTCGGGAATTCCGTGCGGCGGCGGCTCCGTTCCGACGCGCCAATACTTGCCGAGCTGAGTGGCGGAATAGACTCTTCTTCCATCGTCTGCATGGCAGATACCCTCATGGCCTGCGAGGCCACCGAGACGCCAAGGCTCGACACCGCTTCATACTACGACGACTCCGAACCCAACTGGAACGAACGGCCCTATTTCACCAAAGTGGAAGATAGGCGCGGACGCATTGGCTGCCACATCGATGTTGGCGTGCAAGATCCTTTCAGGTTCGAGTTTGAGAGTGACCGCTTCTTGGCCACTCCTGGCTCCGGGCACCACCCGACCGAAGCAGCCAAGCCATTCGCAGACTGCATAACTTCGCAAGGGAATCGCGTCGTTCTCTCCGGGTTCGGCGGGGATGAGGTGTTGGGGGGTGTGCCAACCCCTGTGGCAGAACTTGCCGACCTTCTATCAAGGGCCCGGTTCAGGCTTCTCGCGCATCAGTTGAAAGCCTGGGCGTTGAGCAAGAGAGTGCCGTGGTTCCATCTGCTCTATGAAACGGCGCGGGAATTCTTCCCTTCGTTTCTCGTCGGGCTCCCGAAACACAAGCGGCCGGCGCAGTGGTTGCATCCCAGCTTTGTCAAACGGCACAGAGCTGCCCTGTCCGGGTATGAATCCAGGTTGAAGCTGTTCGGTCCCCTGCCGAGCTTTCAGGAAAACGTCTCCACGTTGGACGCGTTGCGACGACAACTGGCGTGCAATCCGCCAAAGTCCGAGCCACCATACGAGAAGCGCTACCCGTATCTCGACCGCGATCTCCTGGAATTCCTTTACGCGATCCCAAGGGAACAAGTAGTCCGCCCGGGCGAGCGCCGGTCCCTAATGCGCCGCGCACTGGTTGACATCGTCCCGGACGAGATCCTCAATCGCAAGAGAAAAGCGTTTGTCGCCCGAGCGCCGATTGCAACTATCTCGGCCGAATGGTCCAGCCTCAGTGAAATGAGCCGTCATATGGTCAGCAGTTCACTCGGCATCATGGATGCAAGTGCTTTCCGGAGTGCCCTGCACAACGCCGCTCAAGGGAGAGCAGTCGCCATTGTCCCACTCGTGCGCAGTGTCGTGTTTGAAAGTTGGGCTAGGAATTTAAGCAAAACGGTGGAGGTTCAGATTCATATGCTGGCGACGTGTCACCGGAGTTGAAAGGTCAATCCATTCGTGTCTCCCTTCGGAGCCGAAGGCAGGCAAACAAGATTCAATCCGACCGGATTGAATGTAGTCGATTAAAAGGAGGAACAATGAAGTACGAAAAGCCCGAAGTCAGGAAGTTGGACGATGCCGTGTGTGCGATCCAGGGTCACGGAAAGGGGTCGAACGTAGCGTTCGATATCCCTCTCCAGGTGCCGGATTACGCTACCTCTGGAGCCTACGAGGCGGACGAGTAACCCAGCACTGCGGGGCGCTCGCTCGGCGAGCGCCCCGCCCCCTCATGTTGGTAACCTAAATCGGTGTACCCCTAAAACCGGTCGATGGTTTGCGGTTTGGACGACTTGTATTGGCATCCGCTATCGACGCGGCGACTGATCCTGCGTTTCTCGACAGAACAATCTCAGCTTCATTCCGAGCACGGTGAATCTTCTTGTTGGAGCATCCGTTGCATCGATCCAATGAAAAATCAGACGGTCAACCCCAGTCCTCTCATGTGGCGCCAACAACCCGCGTGGTAGAGATGAGGATAGATCCACCAACCCGGGTCCGGCTGAGGGAATCACAGGATTCAATAGTTGGATCTTTCCGAAATCCGAATCCGTGTCTTCGACCTTGAGGTAGAGAGGTGCCGAGATCGCAATAGCGCTGTCATTGCGAAACGAAAGGTCCAGTATGAAGGAGTTCGTTCCGTGATCCAACCTCTCCTCCCCGGCGTACAGTACCGCGACCTTGTTTGTCACTTCAGCCAAGCCGGGCATCTGGCTCGGATCGCTTAGAACTGGGTACCCCGCTTGACCCACCTCAATCCGCGCCACACGCAACTCACCGTTGCCATCACCCAACGCCGACCAGAGAGGATGAAACACTCCATCAGGAGTAGCAGTGAATCCCACTTTTAGAAGACGATCACGGAATGAGAAGACTTCAACTGTCGCTGGATGTCTGGCTTGCGCCTGCCGGATGACGGTTGCAAGATATGCTGACGACTGATCCGTCAGAGAATCTTCGCGCATGCAGGGAGAAAGGGGCACGGTCTCATCTAACTTGACACCATCTCGTGAGATCGAGAAATACCAACAGTCGGGTGATTTCTCGGGCTTCCCCCTCCATAGCAACCCAAGAACCCCCGCTTCATCTATTGCAAGTAACGGCAAATACCGAGAACGAATCTCCCCCTCACCAGCGGAGAGTTCTTGGGGCGTCGACCAACTCCGACCCCCGTCCTGCGAATGGGTGAGCATGACGGCGCAGCGACCAGGAATCGCGTCGTTGTATGCAACGTAGAGTCGTTCCCGGGCTTTGTCGTACGCCAAAGAATTCGAGAGAGTCGCAGGGCAGGTCGGCGTCTGATACCTGGCTGTGTGGCCCGCGATGATTGTCGGTTCCGTGGGACCGCTTGAATCAAAGCGAACTATCCCGATCTCAAACCGCATCAAGCCATTTGTCGGCCTTGAATCCAGACCTGCATCATAAAGAGCAACGGGCGTTCCATCGCTCAGGGTCACCGCCGAAGTCGGATAAACCCCTTGGTACTTTCGCTCCGCTGTGCCCTGGATCGTTTGGTGCATGCTGACATTCTTGCCGTCCTCAGAGACGGTGAAGAAACCGAGCGCGTGGGAAGGCGCTCCCGTGCCGTTGAGTTTAGACAAGTGTTGGTAGATTACGTAAAGGCGTCCTGCCGTGGAACCAGGCGGATTGCCGAATGTCGAGTTCGAATAATCAGCCCACGAAGTCTTCGCGGTTTCTACCCAAGAGTCCCCGGCATTGGATGACATGAATACACGCGTCGTCCCGAGATCGTGGCGCGCTTGTCCGTCAACCACACTGGATGACTCAGAAATGAAATACGCGGCATGCCGCTCGCCGAATGCGCACGATTGTTCCGACACCCATGTGCTCCCGTGGTCCTCGAACGCTGTCCTCCAACTCCTTCCCCCATCATGAGAGAAATAAACGACACCGTAGTATGCGTCGTCTTGTGCATCCCGTCTCGCGCCACATACGATCAAGTTATTGGCGTCCTCTGGGTCGGCCTTTAATTCGTACCAATGCAGGAGGCTGCCTCCCGGAGGCGTGATTGGCACATTCCATTCCATCTCTATTCGTCCTTGTTCCGAAGGCGAGCGAACGTCGGACGCCGCGACCATAAGCAAGCAGGAGAAAGTAAGCACCACTGCGTAAAGAGTGCCCACACGAGAGCTGGCGTTCTTCCATAATCCACCGCTCATGTCTTGATCCTCAATTCAGAATGCAGTCTCTGTTTCATCGGCCCGCTAGCTAGTCACTATGGGCAACCGTGACGACAGTGGTTGTCGGTTGCCGGTTAAAGAAAAAGACCGACTCCCGATTCGCGATAGCGCGGGTTACGCTGTGTGCCTGTTTGACATACGGCGCAGAGCCGCAAGCAAAAGGAGGCGGTCCATGAAAACGATACGATTCGTTGGTCTCGATGTCCATTCCGAGAAGATTGCAGTGGCGGTCGCTGAATCTGACGGTGAGGTGCGCTTCCTCGGCGTCATTCCGAACCGCGAGGACTCCGTTCGTCGAATGATGCGAAAGTTGGGTGATCCACCGAGCCTTCGAGTGTGCTATGAAGCGGGCCCGACCGGGTACGTGCTGTACTGGCAACTGACGGCCATGGGCGTCGAGTGTGATGTGGTGGCGCCGACGCTGGTGCCGGTGAAGTCGGGCGACCGGGTGAAGACGGATCGACGCGATGCCGAAAAGCTGGCCCGGTGTCTTCGCGCTGGCGACCTGACGAAGGTGTGGGTGCCGGATGCGGCGCACGAAGCGCTTCGCGATTTGGTTCGCGCCCGCGAATGCGCGAAGCGGGACGAGCTTCGAGCGAAGCATCGGCTCGGGAAGTTCCTGCTGCGGCACGGCCAGCGTCGCCCGGACTATCTCAAGGCACCGTGGACGACGAAGCACCTGAAGTGGATCAAGACCGAAGTTCATTTTGACCAGCACTCGCAGGAAGTAGCGCTGGCCGACTACGTACACGAAGTCGAGCACGCTCTGCTCCGCGTGGAGCGGCTGAACATTGCGGTCCAAGAAGCGGCGCGATCGGTTCCTCCTGAGATGCGTGCGGTGATGGATGGCCTGCAGGCGCTTCGCGGCGTGGCCGAGATGGCGGCTATCACGATCGTGGCGGAATTGGGCAAGATCTCCCGCTTTCAGGGAGCCAAGCAACTGATGGCCTACAGCGGTCTGGTGCCGAGCGAGTACTCGACGGGCGAACGGACCGCGCACGGCGGGATTACCAAGACGGGCAACGCCCACCTGCGACGCGTCGTCATGGAGGCGGCCTGGGCCTATCAGTACAGACCTTGGTTGGGCGGCGAGATTCTGAAGCGGCAGAAGGGAGTCAGCGCGGAGGTGCAGGAGATTGCGTGGAAGGCGCAGAACCGGCTTCATATGCGATATCGAAAGCTGCTCAACCGCGGAAGGAACAAACCGCAGATCGTGACCGCTGTCGGTCGAGAGCTGTTGGGATTTATCTGGGCCATTGGTGTTGCAGTTGAACGCGAAATGCCGGCCGCGAATACTGCGGCCGCATAGGACCACAAGGGGAAGAAGTTCGGCAGCAGAGGTAGCGGTCGAGGGTTTCACGACAAGGAGAATCCTCATTTATTTTATGCAGTAGGTCTCTGTTATGACTGAACCTGCGCATCTAGTGCGAGGCAGCTCCCGACGAATCATGAGCATGCGGTTCCGACCCGCGAATATCAGAATGATCAAACGTCGCGCTGACAGCCTCGACCGCTACCTGTGCTGCTGCCTCTTCACCAAACACGAACAAAACATCCTCGCGCGTCAGCGAAAAAAGTTGTTGACGCGGTTGCCCATATCAGAAACTTAACTTGAGGGAGAGCTGAAGAGATCGGGGGCCGCCCTCTTGAAACAGCGGGTTCAATCCACCGAGTCCATGGTTCAGCATGTTTTGCGATAAGAAACTGGTGGGGCCAATACCGACATTTGCAACTGGGTTTGAAAAGTTCCGGTGATTGAAAATGTTGAACGCATCAGCTCGAAACTGAAGATTGATCCTATCCGTGATTGCGAACCTGCGCCCGACTGAAAGGTCAACTTGAGTCAGCCCAAAGCCTGGAACGTCGTTCCGTCCCTCTGTTCCTTGCCGAACGGTCGAAGGAGTCGAAAAGGCGGCCGGGTTGAGTCCTTTTCCACCAGGACAAGTTTGTCCTTGGCCAAGGACTCCCAGACCTTGAAATATTGATGCACATTGCGGGCCAGACAGATAAACAGGCTGTCCAGGAACACGATCGGGGCGCGAAAGGACGAATCCAAATGGCCCACCGGGAGACGTCGAAGTGAGCACAGCGTTCAAAGGAAACCCACTCCGGGCTACTATGACTGCGTCGAGGGACCAGTCCTTCGTCAGAGCGGCAATCGCTCCAGATCTTGCTGCAGTCGGAATCGCATAGCTGAGGGCACCGGAGAAGCTGTGCCTGACGTCGAAATCTGATGAAGCGTAATCATTCGCAGCCGAAATAACAGTGTTCGAGAGGCCTGCTACGACGTCGTTTGACGAATTGTCCAAAGAATGCGACCACGTGTAGTTCAATAGGGCTTGTAGCCCTCTTGAGACCGGCCTGCGAAATTGTAATTGGAGCGCATTATAGTTTGACCGCGCGTCATTCGTGGTCAGGAAGAAATCGCCCAGGAAATCAGGGTTGGGCTGAAATAGGGCTTCTTGCCTTAGCAAATTTCTTCCTGCCTGGCCTGTATAGGTTGCTGAAATCACTTGGCGTCCGCCGAACGACTTCTCGACCGCGACATTCCACTGGTACGATCGGGGCATCTTCAAATTAGGCGAGTATCCGGCCGTGGATATGGGAAATGGAGGCTGGAGCGAGCTCACAGGCAAGTCCGGCGACAAGTCTTGGACGGGCAAAGCTACATTGAAAGTGGACTTCGTAATTGTGTTCGGAAACTCTTGCGCGAGAGTTCCAACAGAGGCTGCACCTGTATCGTAAAAGAGCCCCCAAGCCGCCCTGAAGACAAGATCTCCGTTTCCGGTTAGTTGGTAAGCAAGTCCGACGCGGGGAGCGAAATTGCCATATGAAGTCGCCCAGAGGGGCGTCCCGGGTGGTGCCAGAGCAAGTTTGCTGGGGTCGTTCACATTCGTCCACGCGGCAAGCGTGGTCCTGCCAACGGCCGACGGCGCAGGGTTCAGTTCCCATCGAAGACCGTAGGTGAGGGTAAGCCGTGGAGTTAGTTTCCACATGTCCTGTCCGTAGAGGGATGCGCTGTCGGATCGGAGTCTGGCAGGAACTTGCGCGGAGGTTTGCAGAATGAAAGCAGCACCCGTCGCAAGCAGGGACTGGACGCTAAGCGAAATGTAGGTTGCTTCGTTATTCAGAGGCTCCCTGTGGAGATGTATCGCACGGTAGTCACCTCCAAACTTCAATTGGTGTGTCCCGAGATTGACAGTCAGGTCATCGACAAGATCAACTTGGGTCGTCTTGTTTGTCACGGTTGGTCCGAGAACATAAAGACCCGTGTCAAACGTAAGGAATGCCCCAAGGTTAGTAGCACTCGGAAGAGAGCCCAGCAGGAGGCCCGCATTCAGAGGTGTCGCACCACCAAAGGAATCCAATTCATTGACGAGGCTGGCAGTCTGAGTTGAGTAGTTTCCGCGAACTGCGTTTGCAATCCTACTGCTCAGAAGCATGTCCGATCCAAGAGTCAGAGTCTGTGTATTGGTCTTCGTTGGCGAAAGATTGCTGAGCACCGCGCTACTGGCCCTGCCTCCTTGGGGACGGTCAACAGTTTCAGAGGGTGCGTAGTTGTACCTACCAAAGAGCGAGAAACGACCGTTTATTTTGTGATCGATGCGCAGACTCGTGGCATTCAAGTTTGCAGAATTCGAAAAGCTTCCGGTAAATTGCGATGTGAAATCACCAGGCGTTATCGTGCGATCAGTCGGTAGAGGATACGCATTTAGGTAGGGCACCAATTGACTTGACGCGGTTGTCCGCGCGAATTCGGAAGGCACCTCTGTGACTTCCGTTTGTGGAAGTCTGAGGCGAGCTCCTTCGTAGGAAAAGAAGAAGAACGTCTTGTCCTTCACGATCGGTCCGCCTAGATACCCACCGAAATCGTTATGCCTTTCTGCGGCCTTAGGGATACGCGCCTGGTCTGCAAACCAATCGTTTGCGTCCATGAGGTCATTTCGAAAGTATTCATAGATTCCGGCATGGAAGTTGTTGGTCCCCGACCGCGTTGTGAGTATGACCTGCCCACCGGGGGCGTGCCCGAACTCAGGAGCAAACGACGATGTTTCGATACGAAACTCTTGCAGTGCCTCAACAGAGACCAAGCTGCTAGTTCCTCCGAGAACGCTGAATGCTTGACCCGCACCGGTGCCATTACCCGACAGACTGAGCCCAACGCCAAAGTTGGCCGACACACCATCAACCGAGAAATAGTTCGATGTTGTTCGCTGACCGGCGATGCTGAATTGGCCCGGATTGTTCCCATTGGAGGGTGCGATAACGACCCCGGGTGTCAACTGCAGCAGCGTGTTGAAGCTGCGGCCATTGAGAGGAAGGTTTTCAACGAACTGGCGATCAATTACAGTGCTTACCGATGCTGTCTGTAGGTTCACAAGTGGTGCGCCGCCCGCTACAGTGACTGTTTCAGACGTGGCACCTACGGGAAGAGTGAAGTTAATTGCCAAAGCGTCTTGCACGTTCAGTATGATGTCCGGCTTGATGAGCGTCTTGAACCCAATCTTCGAAACTTGAAGGCGATACGATCCGGGAGGGAGATTGGGGATCACATAGATGCCTTCTCCGTTCGTCTTGGTGGCGTACCGGACTCCGGTGGCATCATTCAGAACAATAATTTCAGCGCCAGCGATTACCGCTCCCGAGGGATCAAGTACGAGGCCGCTAATCGTTCCGTTCGGGGACTGCGCAAGAATCGGAGCGACGAAAAGCAGACCGACCGCTAAGAGCGAAAGGATCTGACTCAGTCGCACGCCGCTTCTCCTGTGTCCGAGAGATTGGGACAAGCTCCCTCGACGTACGCTGGAGAATTGGCGGTTGTACCATTCGGACTTCATTGGAGAACCAAAGGATGATCCCGAATGACTGCAGGAAGGCCGAACTACGGATGATTCGGATCGAGCTGCAGGTAAGCGAAGAGGAGAGGCTTGCCACTTGGCTTGTGGCTTTCGCCGTTCGGCTCCACAGTCACGAAGACAGCATCAATCTGCGCGAGCGTCTTCGGATCATCGAACTTGAGGATCCAGCGTTTCTTGGCCACATTGTCCTGATAAAAGATGCCAAGATTCAGCGCTTGCTGCTTGTCTGGGCCGCGCCGGCCCCACGCCTGGAACGTGCTGGCATTCTTCACGGCGGCCTGCTGGTCTAGGTCATAGGCGTAGAAGATGAGAGACTTTCCCTTCGTATAGAACACGCGACCATACGGTTTCTGCGTCGCTCCGTCACGCGCTACGTCGTAGACCTCAGCAATATAGAGGTCGCGCGCTCCCATCAGGTCCCGGATGTCACGGTCGCGGGCAAGCAACTCCTCTTGCTTACCAATGGTCTGCTCGCGATCGCGAAGCTGACCATTCAGATCCTTGATTTGAGCTTCCAAGCTCTCGGCACGTGATTGACCCTGTGAGCGCTGTTGTCGCAGAGAATCCAGGTCTGTTTGAGTCTTCTGTATCGAAGCCTGAGCGACATCAAGCTTCTGCAAGAGATTGCTACGTTCTTGGCCCGCCTGCTGTTTCTCGGCCTGGTTACTCTGAAGCGATTGCGCCAAATTGGCCTCAGCGCTTTTTATCTCATTCAGGGCGGCAGACTGTTCTTCGACCTGGCGTCGCAGTTCTGCAATCGTTTTGTCCCGCTCCGCGAGCTGCGCCTTTAGAATTTCACGCTCGTGACCTACATCGCTGATCTGTTGTTCGATGGCGTCAACTTTTGTCTCGGCGGCGGTGGGCGTGACTCGGACAATGTTTGGGCCCCGATACTTCCCGACTTCGTACGAGTAGATGCCCAAAGCAACTGTAAGCAGCACGGCAGCAGCGAATGGCATCCACACGTAATTCCAATTCAACTGTGTGCGACGGCAGCCGTTTCGATGCGCGAAGATGGGTTTCTTGCGCGGTTCTGCAGGATCTGGATCTGAGCATGCCGTTTGGATTTTTGCTGCTGCATGCGTCAGCGTCGCTTCGACTGCTTCATGATCCGGCCTTGGTTCGATCGACATGGAGGTCGCTAGCTCAGAAGACAAGAGAGGCACACCGACATCAGCGATTGCTTCGAACTCCTTTAGAACTTGCCGGCAGTCGGCGCATGTCGCGACGTGGTCCTGCAGCTTCTTCTGTTCCTCCTGGGACAAATCGCCCGAAGTCGAAACGGCGCAGAGCTCGAGGAATTCCTCGTGCGGTCGCATGCCCGACCACTTTCCGGCCTCTCGTCTATCCCGTCTTCCTTCCATACTGTTCAACTGCCCGGTACCTTGCGCCCAAACATCTGCTTCCGCAACTTGTCCAGTCCCCGGTAATAGTGGTGCCTCACGTTCCCAAGGGGTTGGCCCAGCTTGCCGCCGATTTCCGACAATGTATAGCCCTCAAAAAAGTGCAGTCGCAAGGTCTCGCGCTGATCTTCGGATAAAGCGTCGAGCACTTTCATTAGACCATTACGACCAAACACGGCTTCTGCGGAATAATCGTTCTCCGCGGTCGGCATACCGACCACACGGCTGGCTCTGGTTTGAATCTCCTCGTGCGTGTAGAAGTGACGGGTGACGAGATATCTGCGTCGCTCAATCGCTCTTTGGTAAGCCATATGAACAATCCAAGAGCCCGCCGAGCTCTTCGAACTATCAAAGATAGTGCACTTCCTTTGAATGAAGAGAAACAGATCCTGTGCAAGATCTTCCGCCTCGGCCTCGTCTCGGAGGATTCTTCGACCAATGCTGTGCACTACTCGCGTGTAGCGGTGAAACAGCAGGCCGAGGGCGTCTCTGTTACCTTCCGCGATGCGTGCAATGAGAAGTTCGTCGGATATGTTGGAAGGGGAAAGTTGGGTCTCCGCCGAAGCCTCCGACTCCGCACTGCGGGATAACGCATGCGCGCCAATGCGGGATGCGATGGAGAAAGTCAACGGCCCTCCGCCTCCTCCCGATCAGCGCAGATGGTGCCTTCTTCGCTGCCGAAATCTTGTCTCAAAATGACGAGTATCCTCCGTAGGAAAATACTCGTCATCGCATCAACATAAGTCCTGGAATGAAGAGAAGGGCGAAACAAGTTCAGCCTCGTTCTGGGGCCGAGAAGGCCTTCGGATTGGTTGTTCGGGAGATTCGAAGAGGGATGAAAATGTCGCAGGAAGAATTCGCGTGGGAAAGCGGATTGGATCGGACAACGATCAGCATGTTGGAACGTGGCCTCATGAGTCCAACTTTAAGAACTATGGTCAAACTTTCGACCGTATTGCAGCTCTCCGTTTCAGCAGTAATGTCCCGGGCAGAAAAATTGAGCTTGTTCAGGTGACGACTTGGCGCTCCGCCGCTGGAGCAGGAAAGCCCCTCCTTCCCGGCAGTTGAGTGACGCCACTCCGCCAGCGGTCACTGTCGGTTTGTAAACTACATGTTTTACGTGGATTTGTACAGAGTAATTCCCTCTTAGAAATGGCATCACAATTCATCCACCCGGTTAGTGTCTAGCTTGGATGAGTTCCCTCAAACGCCTTTTCGGTCAGCGCGTCGCTGAACTTCGGGACGCGAAGAACCTTAAACAACATCAAGTTGCGAGCCGTGTTGGAAAGAAGGACAAGTACGTCAGCGCAATTGAGACTGGCCAAACTTTTCCACGGCCTGAGATGATTCCCCTTCTGGCAAAAGCTCTCGGTGTGCAAATCAGCTCCCTTTTCTTCTTCGAGGGAATGGACAACGACCCGAAGGCCTTGCGAAAACAGATTGACGGGCTCTTACAGACGAGCGATGCGAGTCAGTTGCGAAAGTTCCTTCGGCATATGCTTGTCTCCCTAGAAAGATGAAAACCGATCACCTTCGCCAAGTCCCCCTTGGATTGCAGTGAGCCTCTACTTCATTTGCGGCGGTTAGTCGTGGTGTTCGCATACTCCAGCGTGCAATGTCTGCAGGGATTGACTCTGCGAAGCACGGACGCTTAGTATCATTGCTAAACGGTGACGACGTTGTGCCGTACCTGGCGGGTCTTGAGTATGACGCTCAGCGAATTTGCAGGTCGGAGCACCGAAGTGCACCAGAGCGGCGGCGCCATGCAAACGGCTCGCACAGTGTTCTCTAAGACCAAGCCCCAACGCTGGATGCGTGCCGGTTCCATCCTTATCTTTTTTGCTGGCGTCACCTTGCTCGCGACGGCATTTAGGGCACGTTCCTATAGTGGGTCTTTTTCCTCTGTTTTACTTACACTCGTGCTAATCGCCCTTTGCATCGCGATTGTGCTTCACGCGCGTTTCCTTCTTCTGGCTCGGCGAGAACACCGGGAGACGGCCTGTGCGCTCGAGGCGACCGAGCGCGAATACAAATCCGTCTTTGACAACGCACTTGATGGCATTTTGATTCTTGATGACCACGGAATCTGTCTCGAAGCCAATCCAGCGGCGCTGGCTTTATTCGGAACCGACCGCGACGGACTCGTGGGTAAGCCGATTGAGAAGTTCTACTCTACCGAGGGAGATTTCAGGGCCGCTTGGAATCACTTCCTTGATCGCGCACACGAACATGGCGAGACGCAAATTTCGCGCGGAGATGGTGAGACGATCTTCGTTGAATACACGGTGAAGGCAGACTTTCTGCCCGGCCGGCACGTAGCCGTACTCCGTGACATCTCCAAAAGGAAGCACGCGGAAGCTGCTTTGCGCGAGAGTGAAGAACGATTTCGGCAGATGGCCTCGAATATCGGGGAGATTTTCTGGATGCTCGACGCAGAGAACATGAAGGTCATCTATGTCAACCAAGCCTATGAAACGATCACAGGTCGCTCCTGCGAGTCAGTGCGCGACGATCCCAAGTCGTATGAGAATGTCATCCATCCCGAGGACCGCATCCGGGTTCTCTGCCGGTTGGAGGAAACACTTCAAACCGGCCGTTTCGACGAGGAGTTCCGCATCATCAGACCAGACAATGCGATCCGCTGGGTGTGGGTCCGCGGATTTCCAGTCCGGGATTCTGCCGGGATTGTTCGGCACCTTGTAGGGACCGGTCAGGATATTTCGGCGCGAAAATCGGCCGAGGAGCAGATTGCTAGGAATCTGTATATGGCGGAGTCGGCGTGGGCCGAGGCCGAGGCGTTTCGCAAGACGACCCTAGCTCTCACGCAGGACCTGAGCATGGACTATGTTCTCGACACACTCCTTCAGTCTCTGCTGAAACTGGTTCCATGCGAATCAGCGCGCATCCTGCTAGTGGAGGCAGACACTCGCCTTTTCCTCGCTCGCGAGATCCAGAATTGCGAAACGAATCGCCGGATCCCCAAATCCCCGGCAACCCTTGAAGCAACGGACAGCCGCTTTCTAATGCAGGTTCTCGCTACTAAGAACAGCCTACTCATTCCTGACACAGCTGTAGAAACGGAATGGTCCGGCTTTAAGGGCTTTTCCTATCTGCGTTCGTGGCTATGTGTTCCTCTGGTCGCGTCACAGCAGGTGCTCGGGCTTCTTTCACTTGGCGATACGCGAGCGCAGGTATTTACCCAGGAACACTTGCGTCTTGCCAAATCACTCGCGATCCCTGCAGCGGTCGCAATTCAGAACGCCCGGCTCTATGAGCGAACAGAAATCTTTCGCGCCGAACTCGAACAGCGACTAGCCGATTTGGAGCAGGCTCAGAGAGTGATCCGAGAAGTGCAGCAGAGCAGGGAACTCTCCTAGATACCTTTTGTTCTGCAGTCCGCACTGGTTCTGCGATAATCGTCGACCTGAGCGATCTCATTTTTCCTCCCGATTAATCGGGGTATCTGCGCTTCTGCTCTCTCTTAGGAATCGAGCCGTCCCGGACGGGCAGCAGCCGACCTGTCGGGTTCGGTTAAATAACAGGTATCGCGACCCATACTTTCTTCGAAAGGTGCAACTCAGATGGAGGTGGAACATATTCGAATCTGGAGCCGAGAAGACCGGGAAAAAGTTCGATCTACCGACAATGCAAGAAAGGCGTATGGTACTGGACGCCATTAACAAAAATGCCGGCATTAGGGTGCTGGTCCGGACACTCACATGGAACCCATCCAGGGGGGATAGGGATGGTTATTTGTACCGCGAAGCCCTGGGCACTACTTTGAGCCGCCCGGTCTTTCTGTTCCTCAAGCTGCAACTCGTTTTGAGCTTGCTGCAAATCTTGCCCCGAAGAGTTTAGCTGTTGCTTCAAATCCTGCAAGGTTTGCCTCAGTCGAGGAAGGCTCGAGGAGGGATCGACAATTTCTGGGTGCGTCGGTGCGATGCCAAAGATGCCGGGATCAGAGTTGCTACTGTTCCCCGACAAGTCAGGTTGGGCCTGCGTAGCTTGAGCCTGTGGGATGCCCAAAGGCTGGGCGCCCACAAAGCGCTCGGCGATGCCCGGTATCAACGGCACAGGTAGAACCGGAACCCACTCTGGATCACCCACCATCGGCGTTGTCATGGTATAGGGTTGGCTCGGTCCATATCTTCCATCGCTGAACTGGGAGATTAGCCAGCTGCCACCTTTTAGTAGACCGTTGTGACTCAACAGCGTCGGCGATGGTTCCGTTGGCTCGGCGTAGTAAACGGGGACGCGCGGATCCGCTTGGTTCACGGCTTGGGCTACCCTTGGTTCGCTGATGGTATCGGCGGAGCCCAGAGAAATGCCAGTAGCGCTTTGGACAGCAGAGCTAGCAACTCCTTTATAAAGTCCGACGTCCATGTAGGTATTGATGATGCTCACCTTCCCGTTTAACGCACTAGACAGTCCCAGCGTCTCCTGTTTCGTCGCTGTTCCGTCAACCAAAACGACGCTACCGATAGGGTTGTTGCCCATGCGATTCAGATCGGGTATTGTCTGCGCAGCCGTCTCAGTACCATGGCTCCCGAAGACACCTACGACCATCGCCGGAACATCTTGTGTGATACTGTTGACTGCCTTAAGAACCTCAGAAAAGCTTTGGTTGATGGCCTCTTGTCCCGATGTCAGACCCACATCTTTTGCAACGTAACCTGCTAGACCCATGTCCTCGACAAATCTTATCTCGACTGTGGAGTTGCCAGCGGCAAGTGCCGTCATGATTTGCCGGGGAAGCCCAGAGATCTTCTGAGAGTCGAACGGCATCGGCACCAGAATCTGGGCGCTGTTGGGCAGCGGGAACAGGGCCTTGTTGTCGAGCTGGTGAAAGTCGTCAAACATCTTGAGTCCAGCCTTCGACTGGTTGATTCCCAGATTACTGACGATGATTTTGACGGAAGAACCTTGAGTTGAAGGAGTGCCGTTGGATTGGCCAGTCGCACCTGTTCCTCGCAAACCTGCTAACGCGACCGCTAAAACTAGGAGCATCCGGCGCAGCCTTAAATCAGTCCTGGTTCTCCAAATAGCCTTCATGGTTCCTCCCCCTAACCTCTCTTCGTTGTCGCCCGCTCGGAAAAGCGTATAAGCGGTTCACCAAAATCTGCAACTCGTTCAGGGCAACAAAATCACTGTGGCTTCGTCAGAGCATATAGTTCACGGCTTAGCTTGTCCATTTCTGCAGTCAGTTGCTGAGCGCGTTGCCGGTGTCTGTCGGCAGATAGCCTTTTAGCTGATGAAGCTACCGATCCAGTAACAGCTGCGATGTTGCCTAACGTGCTGTTTCGTCCGGCACCGTACATCGCAATGTTGTAATCCTGTTGCGCCTCCTTCTCATCCAGATCTGCCTGCTTGAATTCCTGTTCGACCTGCGTCTCATAGGACTTGATCTGACTGATGGTTGCATATGCCTTGCGCTGGAGGTCATTCTGCCGCTGTTTGCGAGCTTCCAATTCTTCGACTAGCTTCTTCCTCCCAGATTGCAACTCGGCAGTCTTCTGGCGATTAGCCTCGATTTGCGCTTGAACGCGTGTGATTTCCGCCATGATTTCGTTGCGTTCGGCAACTGAAGCCGGGCTTAGCTTGAGCTGCTGGGCAATGAGAGGAATTACGAGATTCTTTCTCGCGCTCTTGGCCAAGACGAGCGTGGTTTGCCACTTTCGTCGTCCGTCAGCACTCACAGCAAAAAATGAATGTTTGCCAGGCTGCACAGAAAGTGTCCGGCTTCGCCCTGCAAACAGCGGTATCTTCCAGCCGTTGTCGGTGCTGATTGTGCAGTCCATATTGCACCGGACAGTCAACGATGCCGAGCCTAGCTTATTCGCTGAGGTTCCGTTGGCGTCCGGCTGCGAAACTCTATTGGAATTTGACTTGTGATGAAAGGGCGGCTTGTTGTCTCCTGGCGGCCTCCATTGTCCGAAAGCCGCCACGGAGGCTGCCAGCAACACATGTAGAATCACCCACAAAAGCCGAATGGCTCGGAAGACTATGGACGCCCCCGAACGCCGATCTAGGTGAAACATGGCCCCCTCTGTCGATGCACCAAAACCGCCGAGTGAAGAAATAAACGGCCCCGTCCAGTACTTGCCACGGCTGCCATCAGTCAGCTAACCCTCCTGCACAGCAAGATGCATGCCAGAGTAAATGTATTAGGTGTTTGCCGAAAAATCCCAATTCTAGATAGGTTTAGACAAAACACCGAGTCTTCAATCTCACGTCCGACACACAGACACGCTGCTTAGTATCCAATTCTTAGAGGGGTAGTAGGGCCACCGCCAAAGATAAGGAGTTCCTACATCACTTTCACCGGCCCCATAGCGCCGCGCATAGCGCGAAACCCCGCGGTATCGATGGTCATGCCATCGAAGCGCTCCTGCGGGTACTGCCGGGCAAGCTGGACAGTCAGAAAACTTCCCCGCATTAAACTTGAGTCGTGGTTGGACCAGACCACGCTCGTCGAGCGCTGCGCATAGCGCTCCACGAAGGTATGGAACAGGCCGAGCCCGGGACGCGGATCATAGCCATGATCAATGATATTTTGCAGCCCCAGCCGGTCTGCTTGGTTCTCTATGCGACGGGAGTAGCCGTTGACGACCATTTCCAAGCCGAGCTGCCCTAAGTACAAGGCCACATCCCGAACATAATACGAACCCGCTATCGCCCCGATGGTGATCAGAACGCGTTTCGATCGGGTCTCGCTGACCTCACGCCAGTAGTGCGCCTGAAGAACATGGGCGATCTCATGGCTCAATACGAATGCGAGTTGTGATTCGTTCTCTACCGCGCCAAGCAGCCCCGTATTCACCAGCACAGTTCCATCAGGAAGGGCAGTTGCGTTAACGGTTGGGTCTTCCACGACGAAGAAGCGGAACTCAATGGGCCGGGCAGTTCGGTCAGCACTGCTTGGTAAAAGGCTCCTCCCTAGGCGCTTGACGTATTCCTGCACCTCTTTGACATCGAACAATTTCATCCGGCCGTGGATTTTCTCTCCTTTGCGGAATTCAAGGATTGCCACCCCGGTCTTCGGATCCTTGCTAGGATAGACACCGATCCCGCCCGGCGACTTAAAGGCATCCGCCGGAGCAGGAGGCCCCAGCTCCACTACGGAGGCAGCGATGCTACCATCAGGACGGCGCACCCCTCGATAGCGCACCTGCCACCCCACCAGTCTTGCCTCCGAAGAATAGGCGCTATCTTCGGCTTGTATTTGGGCAGGGCGCGTGTCCCACACCCGTCGGGTTCTCTCATCCAGCAGCAGCAACTCGCCGTCGGTCTTCAGCCGGATCGGAGTTCCTTCAGTTGTCTTCTCTGCTTCCACCGGTTCCTCTTGAAGGAAGGCACTCTCGCCTATTTCGCGGTCAAATTGATTGGCGTCGCAGACTATGCGGCTGGCGGAAAACTGATGATGGTTCGTCCATATTCCTTCCGCTTCGATGAGCAAGCCTATGGAAAGACTTGCAACGCCTGATGCAGCCACTTCGCACTTCTGCACGCTCACCTCCGTTGCGGAATCCACAGATATGACGTCGTCTAAGATCTTCACCGAATGCTGATCGGGAAGATCGGTGATATAACCTCGGATCTTTACCCGTGAGGTCGCCAGGCAGGACAGTGTAAGATACAAAACTACAGCAATTGTGATCGCTGCCAACCGGCATCTCGGCATGGCCAGCTCCCAAACGACACTATTAGCGGAAAATATCCCTGCCCGTCCAGCAGAGGGTTGGAGAATGCAGGCGCCATCCTAACACAGATTGAATGGATTTCAGCCTGCCTCTCGTGAAACGCTCCCCCCAGCAAGAGCCGGCTCTCCGCCCGGTTGTACTTAACTGAACGTATAACTACATGTCCATAATATGCTGAGGGTGAACACAAGCTTCTTCGAAACGCGGGGCTAGCTACCTTTCTTTCTCCACACTATAATGCGCCAGACAAAGCCGTTGTGCTTTACCCCGGACGATCAATTGAAGGAGGAACGACATGCGCCGGATGAGGCTTTTTCTCTTACTGATCGCGTGCTTCACGGCCCTGCCTTGCAAGGCAAAGGATGTCAAAACAAAATTCAAATCTGTAGAAATAAAACACTTCGTCAGTGCAGAGGGTGTAGAGCTTTCGCCACAGTTCCCCGATTTCCTCTATGCCGAACTGAAAGTTGAGCTACAGAAGGCCAAGCTCTTCGATGAAATCATGACTGAGGGTGAAGTGGTTGACCCTAGTGATGCGCCCTACTCTCTGGTCGTTGAGGGAAACCTCCTCGAATACAAAAAGGGCAGTGTAACCAAGTCAATTCTCGTCCCGTATGGCGGCTTCGGCGCCTTCAGACGCAGCTTGCGCGCGCAAGTGAAAGTTTGGCGCCGAAGCAACAACGAAAACGTTCTTGAAAAAGAGCTAAGGGTGAAAGCCCCTCCTAACTTGGACGAAAAACTACTAGCCCGCGAACTTGCTCATGCCATCGCGAACGAAATGAAACACCAGCTCAAAGGCTGAGTTAGATCGCTCTCCAGATTCACCCTGGCCCAGCGCTACCGGCTCCCTCAAATGAACATCCGAGGAGTAGAAATTACCGGGGTCCTTTCTCCTTCAGGAGCTCGATCAACTGTTGTTGCCCGCCAGCGGCGCGAATCTCCCTGAGATCGTCGTCCTTGGGCGCAAATGAGATGCCCCGCTCCTTTACTAATTCTGCGACTCGAACGCTGGGCACATCTCCCCTAAGCAGCTTGATGATTTCTGCCCTGGTGAGCGCCTTCGAGCTAGCCAGTGGATTCGTCAGGAGGCGAACGGTAAACACGAAATCAACACGCTTTGCGCCCTGTGTCTGGGCGGAAACGGTAACCGCGCTCTCTCCCGGTTCTAGGTTCATAGGATCAGACCAGAACTCGATCGCGTTTTCATTCCGTTGCTTGATGATGGCTGGCTTTCCATTGATGGCTATCTGTGGGATCGCCTTTCCCGTCGGGCTCATGACTATTCCCCGCACCTCGAGCGGAGAGGCTGTGACATCAACGGTCTGGCCCGACTGAGACACCTGAGGCTCGGTCACCACGATAAGGAGCTGTTCCTTCTGCGCGACCGGACTGGCAGCTGGCGCCGGGCCCAGAGACGCAACAGCCTCGCGCAATTTCACGCCTCTCAAAAAATTCCGTACTGCATCCTGCAGGGCTTCCTCCATGTTCTCTGTGATGTGCTCTTGAATCTTAGTCTTGCGCACGGCTCGGTTTTGAATCGAAGTACCCAGCGCATTAACAGTCGCCGATCTGCCGCTAACTGGGTCTTGGATCACCACGTTCAACTCCACCTTGGCGAAGAACTCGAAACCAGAACCGCTAGACAATCCGAAGTGAAACAAGTACACGTCGAGAAGGTATTCTGCCGTCCCCGCATCAACGGCCAACAGGTCTCCGCTCCTCAGTGATTCCTCAAGGGCTTGCCGAACAATCTCCGTCGGTTCGCGGTCGAGAAATATTCCGCCCCGCTCGGCGTAGACTAATAGCGGCTGCGGATTACCAGTGCGGTCCACGACACTATTTATGTAGAACCGTAATCTGCGTGGGAATGCCTGCGGCTTGATAGCGGCCGCATGGACCGCAATGGTATTTGCAGGCGTCTGCTTGGGCTCGTCCGGCAAAGCCACTGCAGTCGCCCAAGCACTGAGGAGACCGACCCCCAGGAGAAAGCATCTTGTTACAACATTCATTCTGAGTCTTCTCAAAGCCCGGGTATACTCGAGTCTCGATACAATACACAGGTTCCCCAAAGATTCAAGGTTGTTGCCAGTCCGACGCATCTTGTCGCCGGGTTTCGGTTGGGACGAAATAGTTCTCGGCCAGCTCTTGTGCTCGTAACACTCTCATTGTTAGCGATCTGAGGCACCGATATACCGACAGTTGGCAAAGGTGATGCCGGTGGACGGACCGACCGCATTATGATCGCTTGGCCCCGGGCCGATGGTGCAACCCACGACACGGCCAACAAGGCCACAGAGAGCGGCTAATCACTTGATATCATCTGGCTGACATCAGTCTCCTCGTTTTTTGCTCTGAGAGTTGCTGACGTAATGGCGTTCTAGCATGAGACGCGCCAAATAAAAAGCGTCAGTTGATTCTTGAGAACCGAGCGAACATCAAATACCTCAAGGTATATTCCGCAGGACTCTGGAATCCCTCCGAATTACCGTCGGATTCCTAGCGCGTTGTTTGGAGAGCTACCCTCTAATAATCAGATAGCTGAATTACGCCCCGGGCGGTATCGTACCCGTGCATTCGATTGCCATCTGCTTTAGATTCTATCAATTTCTAAGGTGCAAACACTTTGGCATATCCCATGCATAAGGTCATTTGTCGGACGCTATGAGTTAAGGAGGAGCAATCGTGGCTCTAGAACGCTGTTCAAGCGGTCATTTTTTCGATCCAGCCAAACACACTTCCTGCCCTCACTGTGGCGTGGATGGGTTGGAAGTCCCCACCATGCCCCGGAAACCGGTAACGACCGGGGCAGCTGGGTACGATCAGACAGGACCGGACGTGGACCGTACTCGTCCGAAGAACGAGTGGCCAGGACAAGGGACCGATCCAGTCACCAGGCCGCTCATCGTCGCCGAGCAGGGCATCGATCCCGTCGTCGGGTGGCTGGTCTGTGTAGAGGGTCCCGACCGGGGGCGGGACTACAGGATCCGTACTGAAAGCAACCCCATAGGGCGTTCGAACCAGATGTACATTTGCATCTCCGGCGACGACAGCATTGCGCGTGAACGACATGCCGCCATCACATTTGAACCACGTAAAGCAACATTTCACCTCGTCCCCGGCGATGCCAGGGGGTTGGTATATCTGAACGAGCAGCCAGTCCTTGCGCCCCAAGCGCTCCAAGCCTACGACGAAATCACGATGGGCAAGACGAAGCTACTTTTTGTTCCGTTTTGCGGAGAGAGATTCCAATGGAAAAAAGCCGAAGAAAGCACCAAGTAACGTGCCTGGTTTGGCTTGCTTGCCTGGTGGCTTGTACTGCCTGGGCCGATGGCGTAGCAAGCTTCAATGTGGCCCAGACGGCTGTTCGCCTGCCTAACATCACTGTCTATCTTGACATATTGGATAAGGACGGTCAGCCGGTGAGTAGTTGGGGCGGCTCTAGCACGGTCGCTAGCTTAGATGGCCATCGGCTACCTTTGGTAGGTCTTAGGTCATTTGATCAGAGCGGAGAAGGCGTCGCTTACTTTTTTCTTGTCGATATCTCGAAGTCCATTCGACCCGCGCAGTTCACTCAGATGCGCCAAGCCATGTACACATGGATTGATGGCCTGCGGTCCGAGGATCGCATTGCAATCGCCACTTTTGGAGAAGACTACCGATTGCTGGTGGATTTCACAGCTGATAGCCGGGCGGCAAAGGCGGCCCTGGAGTCAGTGGGCCCGTCGGACAACAAGACGCTGCTCCATCTAGCCTTGCAACGGGCCCTTGATGTTACCCGACGCAATGACAAGGATCTCCCCTCGCGCCGTGTGCTTGTTATCCTGAGTGACGGCAAAGATGAAGGGAGCGGAATCACAGTAGATGACTTGCGACCTCAAATTCAATCCAGCCACCTACCTATCTATGCGATCGGCTTCAGCAACCTCCCAGCGGAGGAAAGGCAGTACTACCTGGACGTACTCCATCGGCTGGCGACCCTCTCCGGGGGATTGTTCCGTGAAGCCAATTCAACATCTTTAGCCAAAGATTATGCCGCGATGAACGGAGCAATCCGTCGCGTTTTCGTGGCTAGATTCTCTTGTAGTCGTTGTCAGCCTAGCGACAAAGTCTACTCTCTCCAAATCGACCTCACCAGTGGCTCCGTGGCCGTCAGCGACAGAATCGGCGTTGGGTTGGAGTTGACGCCTTGGTGGCGACGACTCCCTGCCCGGGGCTACCTGTTGGCGGTCGGAGTTGTCGTCGGCGTCGTGTTGTTGGTACTTGCTCTCTCTCGAAAGGAAGCTTCTGAAAAAGTGCGGGTGCTCATTCCGGAGCCGCTGGCCGATCTTGACCCTACCAAGCGATTCCCCATAGCCGGACTGCCAATCAAATTGGCCACTGTGAAGGGCAACGATGCCGGCCGTGTGCATGAGGTCAGTTTAGTGGAACGGGCCCGGATCGGCCGAGCGCGGGATTGTGAGGTCGTGTTGCCAGACGACGAGATCTCGGGCCGACATTGTGACTTGGTTCTCACGAACGGACACGTAATGATCCATGATCTCGGCTCCACCAACGGCACCCTGGTGAACGGGGCCCATGTGGTCAAACAGGCTCGACTCGAGTCCGGAGACTTGATTTGCATCGGCCGCACGGAGCTTCGAATCATTATAGGCGAACGCCAATGAGATTCACGGCTGGAAATGCGCAGCACATCGGCGCCAGATCGCAGCAACAGGATGCGTTTGGTTTCTCCAACCCAGGGAATGGGGCGTTTGCCGAGCACGCGGGTCTATTGGGAGTAGTAGCCGATGGCATGGGTGGTATGGCTCGGGGTCGCGAGGCGAGTCGCGCTGCCGTGCGTTCCTTTCTGCAGGCATACCAGGGAAAGTCCCCAAGCGAACAGGTTCCTCAAGCGCTGATACGCTCTTTGACCGAAGCAAACAGGTCCGTTCTTTCCTTAGGAGGCAGTGGTTCGCAGGAGAATGGGGTAGGCACAACTTTGGTGGCGGCCGTGGTTCACCGTAACGCGTTGCACTGGATTTCCGCCGGGGACAGTCGTGTTTACTTGCTACGCAACAATCAGCTTACACGAGTGACCATGGATCATGTGTATGCGCGCAGGCTCAACGAGCAGGTCGCACAAGGTGAGATTTCTCGCGCCGAGGCTGTTCAACATCCGGAACGGTTGGCCCTCACCAGTTATCTCGGCATACCTGAGCTGCTGGAGATTGACCGAAGCGTACGACCTTTACCGCTCGAAGCCGGTGACTGCGTCATCCTGTGCACTGACGGACTTTATCGAGCCCTTTCTGAACAGGAAATCGCTGCCGCGTTCCACGATGATCTGAATGGGGCTTGCGACACTCTGATTCGTCGGGCCTTGGAGAAGCGCCGGCCAGAACAGGATAACTTGACGGTTATCGCCTTGAGTAATGAGCCCGACTCTGCAAAGTTCCTTGGGCTCGCTAGGCGGCGATCTTCTCGCAAACTGTGGATGCCAGCACTTGCAGCTGGAGTGCTCCTGGCTTTACTCGGCGGCGTTGGGGTTCACATCGTCTCCACAACGATTCACAAGTCCGCGGAAAATCCCCCTTCTCCATCAGCCGCTCCTTATCCAACCCCACGGTCCCCGGTGAAGAACGACGGGCCCACAGCTCTCAAGCCGAAGGTGAATCTCGGTTCAGCGGCACTAAAAATGACGCCCTCCAAGCCCAGGAACGGCGATGCCTCCTACGTTGGGACATCGGTCTCGGCGAAAGAAGCTAGGCATGCAAACAAGGAGAAGCAGACTGATCCTTCAAGCCCTAAGAATGGGAATCCTCCCGTCGCTACTGAGCGTCCTGCCGATTCAAAAGACAAATTGGATACGCAACCCAATAAGCAGCAAAGTAGTCCTCCAGTTCCGCCGTTGCCCAACCCACCGGAGGCGGGTTCTCCCAAGCCTGGCGCTGCCCCATCCGCTCAATCAGGGGGTGCAATGCCACAGCGAGAACACGCCGGCGAGGCGAAAGAAACAGGTGAGCATGACAGCTCTGCGCCTGCGACAGATACAGATCTCTCGATCCAGCAACCAGACGGCGCAAGGAATGACCAGCAATCTACTAAACGGCCGGATCCGAAGGATAAGAAGAACAAACCGAAATGGTGGCAGTGGAGGCCGTGGAAGAAGTCAAACGCGGAAGGACAACACCAACTGGGAACCATCTGCCTATTCCTTGTATCCGGAATTGGCGAGCGTCTGAGCCGTAGGAATCCTGAGTGAGACCCCTCAAATGATACCTGGGAGGTAAGGATGCGAACGGCGATCACAATTTTCACGGTAATCATGGCTATTGGCTTTGTATCTCCACTCTTTCATCAGGACACCGTCCGTTACCCGGCAAATGACGTCAACGCAATCATTGAGGGTGCGCCAATCGACCATGTCGTGTCTCATGCTCCCGCAGACCTCAAGCTTCTGTGGTTCCTGGGTGGAGGACTAACTATTGGTGCGGGGGCCCTGTGGATGAGGTTAGCGAAAAAACGCGAGGGGAAGAATCTTCTAGCGCGCATCGCCGGAGTTGTATTTTTCATTATCGGTGCCTTCATGGCTGGCTTCACCACCTTATTTTTCGCCATTCATGAATTGGAAATGAGCCAGATTACGGCACACGAACCTAACTACGCCGGGATATTGGGCTCTTTTGCTGTTGGATTGACGCTTCTCGTCGGAAGTTACTTCCTCTGCTTCGGAAAAGACCGGGAGACCACAATGAATAGTCTGCCCCACAACAACAGTTTGTCCAAGGGATTCTATGTCGGTTCCTATGCGATTGCTCCGGCCTTCAGTATCGCGCTCTTCGTCTGGGCGGGCATACGCTTTTCTCTTAAGGGTCCGCTTGCGGCGCTCTCCCTGGTGCCCGTCATATATTTGTCAGTGGTTTTCGGCGTGTTGATCTACAAGATGTGGTCAGGAATCCAGGACGGGTATGCCCGCACGACGCCTGGCAAAGCGGTTGGATTCCTTTTCATCCCATTTTTCAACTTCTATTGGGGATTTCAAGCTCTGTGGGGGTTTTCCAAGGATTATAATCGGTACATCCAACGTCATTCCCTCCGGGCGCCGAAGTTGCGTGAAGGTTTGTTCCTCTGGTACTTCGTTCTCTGTCTGGCGATTTATCTTGTCTCTTATATTTTCTACTTTTCGATCCCCGCCGCTGCCCTCGCTCGAAATGCGGCATCTCTCGCGTCTCTCGGGCTCTTCAGCCTTGGGCTTCTGGCCCTCGTAGCTGTTACGTACGGCGTGGGACTGGTCATGGTAGTGAAGATTTGCGACGGCGTGAATGCTCTATCTCAGAGTTCTGAAGCTGTGCAAGTCCGAGAGCCCCCGAACGGGTTGGCTCTTTATTGCGCCTTGGGCGAGTTTGAGGGGAACAAGGTACCACTTCCCACAGAAGGAATTGTTATTGGCCGAAATCCGGCCAAAGCCCATTTGGTTTTTGCCGATCAGAATGTCTCCGGAACGCACGCATTCGTTTGGCCGGATCGGAATGGCACAGGTGTCTGGGTTCAAGACTTGCAATCGACCCATGGAACTTACTATTTGGATTCCAGTGTGGGAGGACCTCGGCCGACGTGGGTTCGGATTGGCAAGCCGAAACTTTTGATGCACAGCGCGCACTTTCGGTTAGGTGAGAACCTGGCGGAGTTCGAGGTAACCAGGCTGTGAATGCACTGGGCGAACTGAGCCAACGTCTAACGGTTGGTTATCACCGTCGCTCCTTCTCTGGTGAGAGCCGGAATTTGAAGCCGAGGTGCGATACACCACGATGACACAGACATTAGAATCGAGCATTTCAGTTTTGACCGACCGCCTAAGCAAGGCAGGCGGCCGTCAGGTCAACGAAGATACTTGTGACTTTGCGGAAGTGGCAAATGCCGCGTGTTGGGTCGTAGCGGACGGCCTGGGAGGACACGAGGGAGGCAAGGCTGCTTCCTCGATTGCAGTAGAAGCGGTCCTAGCCTCCTTTCGGGCCAACCCTGAGTCTTCGCCGGCTGCGCTCAAGACGCATTTGGAGGCAGCACAAGATGAGATTTTGAGGTGGCAAAAGAAAGACGCCAACTTGTCCAACATGCGCACCACCGTGGTGGTGCTGCTTACTGACTTTCGTCACATTCTCTGGGCGCATGTGGGCGATTCCCGCATTTATTGTCTGGAGGGTGGGCGCATTTCGTTTCGTACCCAAGATCACAGTGTCGTCCAAGCGTTGGTTAATGCTGCGGACCTCTCTCCAGACCAAATTCCCAACCACGTTGACCGTAACCGCTTGCTCAGATGTCTTGGAGATTCAGAGGGCGGACTTCGCCCTACGATTCTGGAGGAACAGCGCATCCTGTATCGTGGCACGGCTTTCTTGCTGTGTACGGACGGTTTTTGGGATTATGTGACCGAAACGGAAATCGAAACGGACTTTGCTAAGGCAACGAGCCCGCCCGATTGGCTCGCTCGAATGGAGGCCCGCCTGCTGGAACGGGCGAAAGAAGGACACGATAACTACACGGCTGTTGCCGTATTTTTTGATTCGCAAGTGGCTCCCCTGCCGCCAACCCGGCCACTACAACCCCAGCGTCGCAAGCGTAGCCCGGTGAACAAAATTGCAATGGTGATGGGCTGCTTGGTGCTGGCTTTGTTTGCGGGCGGAGTAGTTTGGAGGACCTTTCCTTTTCTCAAAGAACAAACGGCGAAGGTCACCTCGCTGTGGAGGAATCCAGCAGTAAAACCGAATAGCGGGGACGGGAGAGTAGGTTCGAGTGTTTGGGAGCAACAAAAGCTGGAAGCGGATATTGGTAATCTCACCAAGGAAGAGTCTGCAGCAATGGCCCATGAGCACGATGCGCAGGAAGAACTTGTGAAGCTGAAAAGAGAACAAGATCAGCTGAAGCTAGCGGAAAAAACCCACGAAAACAATTCAGCAAAAAGGGCAATCGACCTGACAGAAGAAGACCGTCTGAGGAAACGGCGCGATGAAGTATCACAGGAAGTCCGTGACTGGCAATCAAAGGTGAGATCGTCCAGCGAAAGAAAACAGGAGCTGCTGAAGAAGTTAGACGACCTCAAGAAGCCGAAATCGAGTGAAACATCTCCAAGCGATACGAGCCGATCGACTCAGAAGAAATAGAAGTTGTCCAGACGAAGTTGGTTCGAGAAAAGAAACAGGCGGCGGAGCCGAATGCAAGTTTCAAGCAGGCTGACACCAGAATCTCTCTGCATGGGCTGTATGGGCAGCAAGGGACCGGCCCGGATCTGTGCGAAGTGCGGCTGGCAGGAGGGGGCGCCTGCCGAGAGCCCCATGCAACTGCCGCCCGGTACCATCTTGAACGGAAGGTACTGCCTGGGTCGAGTGCTGGGTCAGGGAGGATTTGGAATCACATACCTGGCTTGGGATTTGACGCTGAATCGGAAGCTGGCGGTGAAGGAATTCTTTCCTGCTCAGATTTGTGGCCGAGGGAAGGATGGGCTCACAGTGCAGCCGTTCAGCCAGCGAAGTGATGAATTCAAGTATGGATTGGAGAAATTCGTGGACGAGGGACAGGTACTGGCGCGCTTTCACGATCATCCCTGCATTGTGTCCCTTTTAGACTTCTTTTGCGCGAACGGGACGGCGTACATCGTCATGGCCTACGTGGAGGGGCTGACCTTCGAAGAGTACTTGAGGGACAAAGGCGGGAAGATTCCCTTCGACCTCGCCTTCAATATTCTCATGCCCGTGATGGACGCGTTGCGGGAGCTGCATGGGGCGGGGCTGCTGCATCGCGACATCAGCCCGGGGAACATCTACATCAATGAGAACTGTCAGGTGAAGCTTTTGGATTTCGGGTCCGCGCGCCGCGCAATGCTAGAGCGGACGCAAAACCTAACGGTATTCATAAAGCAAGGCTACGCGCCCATGGAGCAGTACAGCAGCACTGGAAGACAAGGGCCGTGGACCGACGTGTACGCGGTGGCGGCAACGCTGAACCGCGCAATTACAGGACGACCCCCGGCAGATGCGGCCGATCGTCTGGATCACGACGACCTACAACCGCCGAGTAGCATTGGCGTGGCAGTCCCTGCGGAATCGGAGGCGGCTCTCCTCAAGGCGCTAGCCGTGCGCCCCGAAAACCGCTTTCAGACTATCGCGGAGTTTCAAAACGCGATTACGCCTAGCCAGAAAAGCACCTCTGCTGCGGCAAACATGAGCTCAGTTTCATGGTCTTCATGGTCCGCGCCCAAGTATCTTCACAGAACTTGGAAGCGCCTTTTTCCGAACAAGCAGGTGATTCCGGCCATCGTCGCAGTTTTGATCGGTGCAGTGCTCTCGACGGCTGTAGCAGAGAGGTATTTTCACGACCCCAACTTCGTTCTGGAGCACACGCTGGTTGGCCACGAAAAAAACTTCAGAATACGTGTGGCCTTCAGTCCCGGCGGCAGATTGCTGGCCTCTGCGGCCGGCGATTATAACACTGTGAAACTTTGGGAGGTTGCCACAGGGCGCCAGGTGGGTACCTTCGCTGGTCACCTAAGCAAAGTCACTACTGTCATCTTCAGTCCCGATGGCCGCTGGCTGGCCTCGGGGAGTTTGGACAAAACAGTCCGGCTTTGGGAAGTCGCCACTGGGCGCGAGGTGCGAACTCTTTATCACGGCCAAAGTGTGTTCAGGATCACTTTCAGCCCCGACGGCCGTGAACTGGCCTCGGCCGGAACTGACGGCAAAGTGGGCACCGAAGATACGGTGAAGCTTTGGGAAGTCGCCACCGGACGAGGGGTGCAAACGCTGGCTGTCCCTATCTTATCCTGCGAGGATGCGGCGTTCAGCCCCGATGGGCGTTGGCTGGCCTGCGTCGAGTACTTCGATCACGCTGTGAAACTTTGGGAGGTCGCCACGGGACACGAGGCGCTCACGCTTCGGGGGGACGACGACACGTCCTTCGGCACACTCACTTTTAGTCCGGATGGTCGCTGGCTGACCTCGGCGTGCTACCGCCCTGACGAAATCAGACTTTGGCAAGTCCCCACGGGGCGAGAGTTTCGTACTATCTCAACTAAGTATTTTCTCGAAACCCCCAATGAAAGCTCCTCAATTTCTGATCTTGCTTTCAGCCACGACGGCCGTTGGTTGGTCTCAGGAAGTTCTAATTGGAGTCTTAAACTCTGGGAGGTCTCTACAGGTCGTGAGGCACGCACGCTCACCAAGAATAATTACTCCATCAGTTCTGTCAGCTCAGTTAACTTTAGTCCGGATGACCGTTGGCTGGCCTCGGGAAGTGAGGATGGTACGGTCAACCTTTGGCGCCGCAAGGATTGGCCGTGGCAGTGAGTAATCACAATGGACGCACTACGGCCGGCACGGAGCAGCCCTCAACAAGGCTGATGACTCGCCGATCCGAGCGGCGAAACGTAACAGGGATCTGAGGAATTAAGAATTAAGGAGGACCCAATCATGGATCAGAATACAGCCCTGGTGGCGGGTTACTTGATCGGATTGTTCGTTGCCTGTCTTGCCATCGGCGGCTATTTATGGGCCGCTTATGTTTGGTGGCGCATCGGAAAGAAGTTTGGAATCGGCACATTCGGGCAATACTGCATCCCCGTATACAACTGCGTGCTGGCTTGTCACTGGATTGGCCTGTCTGGGTGGGCCGCCCTGTGGTTTTTTCTTCCTTGGCTGGTGGACTTTGGGATCTATGCCTACTTGTTGACTGCGCCTCAGTTTGCCGCCATCTTGATTTTCTACTGGTTCATCGTTGTTCCACTGTCCGTCGTTTTCCTTGTGTATTTCTGGGGAAGTGTCGCGCGCCGGCTCGGCAAGAGCTTTTGGCTGTACGGCATTACGAGCGTTCTCTTTCTCGGCATTCCGATCTTATTCCTGGCCTTCGATGAGACACGCCCGCAAGGCTCGAACGAGAAGCGCGACAGCGTCGTGGGGACGCCGAGTGGCCTTTCTCTCTACTGCGTCTCCGGCGAACTAGCGCAAACCCGGTTGCAAGTCCCGGGCGAGGGCTTGTATATCGGACGTAATCCGTCCAAAGCCAGCCTTGTCCTGCATTCCGATCAAATTTCCAATGTGCATGCGCGTGTTTGGCCTGATGCCGATGGAGCAGGACTTTGGGTAGAGGATTGGAACTCTTTGAATGGGACCTACTACTGCCGCTCGGCGAATGGTGAACGTGCGCGCTCCAAGTGGAACGTCCTTCATGGACGCATATTGTTAAATGATGGCGCCAGGTTTCGCCTGGGCGACAAAGTCGCAGAATTTGAGGTGCGCGCTGCATGACTCCTGAGTCCCTTTGCATGGGCTGCATGGAGGAAAAAGGCCTAGCAGAGGTGTGTCCGAAGTGTGAGTGGAAGGAAGGAACTGAGCCGGACAATCCGATGCAATTCCCCCCGCGCACAGTGTTGAACGGGCGATACGTGCTCGGCCGCGTGCTGGGGCAAGGGGGTTTTGGCATTACTTACTTGGCTTGGGACAAGGAGGCGAAGAAGAAGCGAGCGGTGAAAGAGCACTTTCCCCAAGGTCTCTGCACGCGCTCGAAGAATGGACTCACAATCAAGCCGCTGAACCCCGACGCTTTCGACTATGGCGTCGGGAAATTCGAAGAAGAAGCAAACGTACAGAAGCGGTTCAAAGGGCATCCTTGCATCGTGGAGATGCACGATTTTTTTCGGGTGAATGGAACGGCCTACCTCGTCATGGAATACGTCGACGGTTACAACCTAGAAGAATATCTGAGGCGGTCAGGGGGAAAGATATCTTTCGATTTGGCTGCGCGCACCCTTACGCCAGTGATGGACGCTTTGCGTGAGGTACATGCTGAGAAGTTCCTGCACCGTGATCTGAGTCCAAGCAACATATATGTCAACCACAAGAACCAGGTGAAGCTCGGGGATTTTGGGTCGACGCGCCAAGCAATACAAGATCGGACGCAAAATTTCACGGTGACCGTAAAAGGAGGATATACCGCCATCGAGCAGTTCGGTGGTTTGGGCAAACAAGGAGCGTGGACGGACGTTTATGGCGTTGCCGCAACACTGTATCGCGCTACCACCGGCCGGATGCCGCAGCCCTCGCCGAGCCGATTGGTCGACGATGAGCTCCTGCCGCCGAGCAGTTTGGGAATTGCGATTCGAGCAGAGCAGGAGGCCGCGTTACTAAAGGGACTATCAGTCCTAGCGGATGGGCGTTTTCGAACTATTGACGAATTCCAACGAGCGCTCGCGCGGAACGGATCAGGGACCTCGACTACGACACCAGAGGTCCAGAATCGGGATTCGCTTCTGGGAATTGCTCTCCTTCTTATTGCTGCGTTTTTCGCAATTTTCTTGATCGTACCTCGGCCCCAGCCCCAGATGACTCCTACACGGCCAGAAACTAATCCTGTAATCCCGTCCGACTCGAGCGGAGTTAATCCCAGCCCTCCGGCTGTCCCGACAGATCCCCGCGAACTGAGTCAAAGGGGCGATGACTTCTACTATGGACGAGGCGTCCGAAAGAGCTACCAAGAAGCAGCTAAGTGGTACCGCGAAGCCGCTGAAGAAGGGAATGCCTACGCGCAGTACAGCCTGGGCTTCTTGTACGAGAACGGTCAGGGCTTACTCCGAGACTACACCCAGGCTTTGAAATGGTATCGCCAGGCGGCCGAACAAGGAGATGCCTCTGCGCAGTACAGTCTCGGCTTCATGTATGAGAACGGTGAAGGGGCGCCGAAAGAGCTAGACGAGGCGGTGAGGTGGTACAGAAAGGCCGGCGCCCAGAACAACACAGACGCTGACAGTAGACTCGCACACATGTATGTATGGGGTCTGGGCCTCTCCCAGGACTATGTTGAGGCGGCGAAGCTATACCGCAAGGCAGCCGAGAGAGGGAACGCCGAAGCGCAGTACAGCCTCGGCTTCATGTACGAGAACGGTAACGGAGTCCCGCGAGATTACGCCGAGGCGCTGAAGTGGTATCGAAAGGCAGCGGCGCAGGGCAATGTCGATGCAAAGCGCGCGCTGGGTCAGTAGCGGAGATAGGTGAGAAGGCGATATGACACCTGAGTCCCTTTGCATGGGTTGCATGTCGAATAAGGGCTCGGCAAAGGTGTGCCCGCGGTGCAGTTGGCAAGAAGGGACGGTTCCTGAGAGTCCAATGCAGCTGCCGCCTCGCACGATTCTGAACGGTAAGTATTATCTCGGACGGGTGTTGGGACAAGGAGGGTTTGGAATCACCTACCTGGGTTGGGACTTGACCCTGAATCGGAAGCTAGCGATCAAGGAGCATTTTCCCCGGGACCTCTGCAGCCGGGGAAAAGATGGACACACAGTACGGCCCAGCCAGCGCAGCCAGCAGTCTTTTGACTACGGTCTGAAAAAATTCGAGGAAGAGGGGCGCGCGCTAGCGGCTTTTCATGACCACCCCGGGATTGTCACCATGATGGACTTCTTGCGCGCGAACGGGACCGCCTACATCGTCATGGCTTATGTAGAAGGCCTGACGTTCGAGGAGTACTTAAGGGAAAAAGGTGAAAAGATCTCATTCGACCTAGCATTGAAGATTCTCATTCCGGTGATGGACGCCCTGCGAGAAGTGCATGCAGAAGGCGTGCTGCATCGTGACATCAGCCCGGCGAACATCTATATCAACGAAAAACGCCAGGTCAAAATTCTTGATTTCGGATCCGCGCGCCATGCGATGCGGGAGCAGGCCCGGAATCTGACCGTGCTGTTCAAGCCCGGATATGCGCCGATAGAGCAGTACAGCACGAGCGGCGGCAGGCATGGGGCATGGACAGATGTGTATGCAGTGGGAGCAACACTGTATCGCGCAATTACAGGATCGCCACCGCTAGATGCACCGGATCGGCTGAGTCACGATGGTCTTAAGCCACCAAGCCGGATGGGCGTCGCCATTCCGCCGGAATCGGAGGCGGCGCTGCTGAAGGCGCTGGCCGCACGGCCAGAGGAGCGCTTTCAAACCGTCGCCGAGTTTCAGAATGCGATTACGCCGAGGCCGAACGCGACACGATCCGTTGGATTCGCGACCTCCGGTGAGGCTTCAAAACCCCCGCGCCCCGTTCACCCCTCTATGTCGCTCAAGTTCTATTTTTTTCTCTCAAGCCATTGGCCTGCCCTCTTTCTCATGGCGATACTCTCTTCGGGGCTGTGGTATGTCGTTCAACGGGGGCCTAACCCGCCGCCACGTCCGACGATAACTCTGTGGGCCTCGCCTACTTTCATAAAAGAGGGTGACACGGTAACGATGATTTGGTCATCCACAAACGCCACGCGGTTGGATGTGACAGTTCCCGGTAGGACTGAGCGCCTGGCGCTGCCTCTGGAGGGCTCATACAGCGTCGAACCGGATATTTCCACTACGTATGCGTTTACCGCCACAGGGCCAGGTGGAACCGCAAGCGATAATGTAACAATTACAGTCGGAAAACCGAATGTTCCGGTTGTGGAGGCCAAACCGACGGCTCCTGCTCCGGACCCGAAGATCAGTAGGAAAATCAGGGCTGCAATCACGGAGGGAGATTTCTATCGCGACAATGGTGAATATCAGAAAGCCATTGCGGCATACAGAGGGGGTTTGCAGCTTGATCCGCAGAATGCAGTTTTACGGAAGAGAGTCCAGAGTACGAAGAAAGCTTCGGCGGCAGAGGGGCAGCTCTCAAACCAATGAGTTCCCAATCGAGCGCGAAGGCGTCTCAGTCAAGTGACTCGACACATTCGGGTCGCTTTTGCCCTGAGCACCACATGTTGTATTTGGAGGATTCGACGACGAGGAACGAACCTAAGCGAATACTGGCCAGTGTGCCACGGAGAAGAATTTTTCTCAAAGGGATTCTTGTCGCCGTAGGCGTCATTCTTTTCCACGCCAGTTTCATTTCATCTGCTCAAGGGCAAGTTTCCCCAAAGCCTCTTTCAAAGGATGATGTCGTCACACTGCTCAAGGGCGAGGTCTCGCCTAAGCGGGTGGTGACGCTTGCTCGCGAACGCGGGATCAACTTCGAAATGTCAACGAAAACCGAAACCGAGTTGCACCAAGCTGGCGCCACCGAGGAACTCTTGGCTACGCTGCGCAAGTTGGCCCCAAAGCCGACTCCTCCGCCTCCGGCGACTGCCACGCTTGTTATCGTGTCCACCCCCAGCGACGCTAAGATCTTTGTCGACGATGAGTTGGTAGGCCGTACCGGCCCGGGGGGACTCACAATCTCGCAGCTAGCGCCAGGGCCACATCGCCTGCGTTTATCTCTCGACGGTTACAACGATTACCAGCAAGGTGTCGAGCTCGTAGCTGGGCATGTTACCCCAATACGAGCCAGTCTGGAATCGAGTAAACCCCCGTCTGCTGGTGAAGAGGAAGGCCGCAAGCCCGCCGCGGATGCAACGGAATCCGTCTCTAGCGCTCTCTTTACTTCGCTGAACGCAAAGGTGACCAAGGTTCAGTTCTTTGAGTTTGGCACGGATCCCCCTCAAAGTTGTGGAAGGAAGTTTCGTTCCCGTTTTGATCGATTGAAAACTAGATATGTCTACTGGCAGATGACTCTCAAGTACCCCAAGGGCTCGTCGCGCGTTGATTTCAATGTCGATGTAACCTGGTATCACAATGATTCCTCCTTCGCCAACCAGACGGTCCGCACTCAGGTGTTGCCGGGTTGGAGAAGTTCCTGCCAGTGGGGCGGTTGGGGATCTAGCGATCCAGCGCACTGGGCCGTTGGTTCCTACAGCGTTGTTCTCTCAGTCGGAGGCAGGAAGATCGCGGGCGGTTCTTTCGGCGTTTACTGACGAAGCGTGGAGTTAATGGTGATTGCCCGCAAACCGAAGCACTACCGCAGAGAGCGAAAGAGGCGTTGAACAAAATGCGAGAAGCATGCCAAAGCTCCGCCTATCTGGCACGCTAGTAATTCCTTACATACTGCAGCCGCGTTCCACTCAGCTCGGCGATCACGGTTTTACGGGCGGGACAGGTAGCCTTATGGCGATCCAGGAAATCATCAACTGGATGTATACCTACTACTGACCCCGTAATGCACGGCGCGGTGAAATGTTCATCGCGAGGAGTCATATGGTGTTTCCGCGCTTTGAAGACAGGACTGGCCTCTCGTTTCGAAGACTTAGTCTGCCAGCCTTCGGCTTATTAGTCTTGTTCATAGGCCTTTTGCCTTTGCGCGCTCAAAAGACGCTCAGGGCACTGTCGAAAGACGACGTGATTCGAATGCTGGAAGGCAACGTAGCGCCCCAGCGCGTAGCAGAACTGGCGCGCGAGCGCGGCATCAACTTCCAAGTTGCACCGGAGATTGAGACCGAACTGCGCCAGAAAGGGGCGAACGATGATCTCATTGCGGTTCTTCGAGACCTTGCACCGAAGCTCAAACCGCTTTCTCAAGATGACGTAATCGGGCTGCTTGTGAACGATGTGACTCCCAAGCGAGTCGCCACAATGGCGCGAGAGCGTGGCATCAATTTTGTCGTGACGGCTGAGCTAGAAGACAAGGTGCGCACGATAACTGAAAAGAAGTTTGGCAAGATACAAGCTACAGAGGAACTTCTTCTGACCCTCCGGAGCGCCAAGAATAGCACTGCTTCAGATACAGAAACGACGGAAGCAAAGGAGTCTTTGGACGCGATTCAAATCATCGGATTGCTTGTCGCAGGGGAGTCCAGCCCGTATGTAGCCAAGCTGGTATCCCAGCATGGAATCAATTTCGATCCAACTGACAAGTTTCTGCAAGACCTGCGAACAACTGGAGAACGAGAAGGTTTAGGAGAGGATGTCCTGCTGCGGGCGCTCCGCACTGCCAGACGGTTCAAACCATCCCCGCCTGCTCTGACGCTGAATTTGCCCTCGATAGTACAGCATCTATTGCAGGGAGGCAGCCTTGAGAAACAGAATTCGCATCAGCAAGCAGAACAGCAATATCGTACGGCGTTAGAAATAGATCCGAATAATGCGGTTCTGCATCTTGCATTTGGATACAGTCTCTTGCAGCAAGGCCACATTGATGAGGCTATGGCTGCTTATCGAACAGCAGTTGAACTTCAGCCCAACTCTCCTGTGGCCCACAGCGACTTGGGGATCACCCTCCAAACCAAAGGTGACTTGGCTGGCGCCATCGTGGAACAGCAGGCTGCTATTCGTCTCGATCCGCAGTATGCGGACGCGCACGGCAATCTGGCTTCGGCCTTAGTTGCGAAGGGTAACTTGGACGGCGCCATTGCGGAATTGCGCGAAGCGATGCGGCTCGAACCGGAGATGATTGATTGGCAAGTGCAAGTTGCCAGCGTGTTAATGCTAAAAGGAGATCTGGATGGAGCCGTGTTGGAATGCCGCGATCTGATCGGTCGAAAGCCGGATTATTTCCCGGCGCACATGGCGTTGGCTGATGCTCTTGCATACAAGAAAGATTTGGATAGAGCGATTGTGGAATATTGTGAAGTGATTCGGCTAAAGCCGGATTACGCCCCGGCTCACGTGGGATTGGGAAATGCGCTCTCAGCGAAGAAAGATGTAGATGCCGCCATTGGCGAATATCGTCAAGCGATTCAGCTGACTCCAAATTATACCGTGGCTCACATACAGTTGGGGTGGGCACTGCAAATGAAACGCGATTCGGACGGAAGTGTTCGTGAACAACGAGAAGCGGTGCGTCTCAGCCCCAACTGGACCTGGGCGCATTACTCTCTCGGTGCTGCCCTGGCGTGGACGAACAAATGGTCAGAGGCAGTTACAGAATACCGTGAGGCCATTCGGCTCGCTCCTAACTATGCTGCCGCGCACGACAATCTTGGCAAGGCACTTGAGTATCTGGGTGACCGTATCGCGGCCCTGGCTGAATTCAAAAAGGCCGTCGACTTGGAACCCGCGAACTCCGCTTTCCAAAAAGACTACCAGGAGCTACTCAAGAAGAAAAACCTCAAAAAGCACAAAGGCTAGTGAGGGCAGGAATGAACATGCACCAGTTTGTGCGAAAAAGCGGCCATGGCAACAGCAATCCCGCTTGCACTAATGGAAAAGATGAGCTGCTGAGTAGTAACGCGGGAGTCTGCGGATGGGAGCGGATGTCGGACAGGAACGTTTGCAGCTACTGCCCTCCAAATATTAGACATTGTGCTTCCCAATAGATGTTCAACCTTTGCTCGGCCTCTCCCCTCCTAACTAAGTTGCTGAAACGGTGAGATCTGTCAGAGCCTAACTCACACTCCATTTGGCAATGCTCGTGCAACTAGGAGACGCAGGCCCTCGCCACTAAGCCTCCAATGTCGGCGCGAAAGACAGCCCTGGGGGACGTTGCGAGTTGCTAGTTTTCGTCTTCAAGATCGATGCGGAACAACTAGAGTTGAGGGGGAAACAAAATGATGGTCAAACGGCGTGTCATGTATTTCGTACCAATTCTTGCCGTGATGCTGGGAACGGCGCTTCACGATCAGAACGCTTCCGCGCAGAGCTATCCGAGCACCGTTACGTTTCTGAACGGATCTGCAGAGGACGCGGTCGTCAAGCTCGTTGGACCCTCGGCGCAATATGTCGAGGTTCCAAACGGAAAGAACGCCACGGTTCATGTCGCACCTGGTGAATATCGCATCGTCGTTCAATACCGCGGCAAGAATGGTCGGTACACCTACTCGAAGGGCGACCCATTCGACGTCATCGAGTCCGGGAGCCAATATTCGGTAATTCGGATCACGTTGCATAAGGTATTCAATGGGAACTACCGTACTCGACCGGCGACTCGCGACGAATTTGGCGGCCGCTAAAGCCCTCAATCCGTCTCTGGACCACTATGGTGCAGCGTCGGCGGGATCAGGCTCCGCCTGCTCTAAGCCGGCGCAGGACTTGGACTTGTCCTTCCGCTTCGAGAAGTGGTTCCCTTCTTACAGGGGGCGCGCCTAGCGAATCTAGTTCCCACTCATGAATGCCCATCGAATACCTGCTAAACGGGGAAAGCTCCGGGGCAATTTGATCTACATTCTTCTTCGCGGTAGACTCTCCGCCCAACTAGGTGAAGCGATGCCTCTCGATTCTGGTTCTCGACTGGGACCCTACGAAATTATTGCCCCGCTCGGCGCGGGTGGAATGGGTGAAGTATATCGGGCAAAGGATGCACGTCTCGACCGAGAAGTCGCCATAAAGATTCTCCCCAAAGAGCTCAGCGAAAGCCCTCAGGTGCTTACGCGGTTTGAGCACGAAGCGAAAGCGGCTGCAGCACTCTCGCACCCCAACATTTTGAGCATTTATGATTTCGGGACCGACTCTGGCCTCTACTTCGCAGTGATGGAATTGCTAGAAGGTGAAACGTTGCGCAAGCGCCTAGCCCGATCGGCTCTCCCCTGGCGTAAGGCCGTGGCAATCGGGGCGGCCATTGCAGACGGTCTTTCGGCGGCGCATTCCAAGGGGATCATCCACCTCGATCTGAAGCCGGAGAACATATTTCTCACTGCGGACGGCCGAGTGAAAATTCTTGACTTTGGAGTTGCCCAGTCGAAGTTGATGCTTCCGCAGGTGACCGAAGCTGCATTACGAATGGATTCTGTCGCAGAGAGGCAGAGGGCTAGCACCGATTCACCGACTCACGTTTTCAGTGCGAACTCGCACCGTGGTCCCGCCGACCTCGCCTCTGGCGGGGCATCATTAGACACGGTGCGCGCGGGAGGCGAAGAGGATACCGTGCTTGGCACGCCCCCTTATATGTCGCCTGAGCAGGTGCGCGGCGAGCTAACTTCCCCCACTAGCGACCTTTTTTCGCTCGGGTGCGTACTTTACGAGATGGTGACGGGACGGCGCACGTTCGCTCGTCAAACGGCTGAGGACACCATGGAGGCAATTCTAACCGAGGATCCACCTGAAGTTAGCGACTGGGGAAAATCGGTTCCCCCTCGATTTGAGCGGGTGATCATGCATTGCCTCGAGAAAAATTCCAAGGAACGTTTCCAGTCAGCGAGTGATCTAGCTTTTGCCTTGAGAGCTATCGTGGGTGCTCCGGGCATTTCCAGTCTTGCTCTTCGCGTGGCCTTATGGATCGCCATAGCACTGATGTTGTTGGGAATTGGCCTCTATCTATTTGCGACACACGTTAAGACAATGGGTTCCAGTGCATTGCTCCCTGTCGCTTATGCGAATCGTGGACCGATTTTGGAATTTCTCACTGAGGGAATCAAGGCGAAAGGGGTCGCTTTGTGGATGCAGGACTTGAACTCAGATGACCATTTAGGTATCTTATCTGGACGAGAATCTGGGCAGCCCCCCGGCCCAGAACCATTTCAACGAAACGCTTACGCGGGTATTGTTCACGGATCGCGCCGAGTATGCGGCGGGGAATCGTAATGCCACAACTAACCGTTTACAAAGGTTCGGCGCTGCAAACGGAATACAGCTTCCGTACGAATAACATTATCGTGATAGGTCGCGCGTTGACCAATGACATAGTTCTCCACGACAGCGCGCGAAGAGTTTCACGTCATCACGCAGCCTTAATACGAGTTACGCGCGCCGAAGGGCAGTATTTCATTCGAGATCTCGGAAGTTTGCATGCAACCAGGGTTTGCGGCGAGCTGGTTGACCGAAGGCTCCTGCGGGATGGGGACGTTATAGAAATCGCGGACTATAAGCTGGTTTTTTCCAATCATGCAGAAGCGAAGAACCGGGCTGGTTTGCTGAGAGTTGTTCCGAAAAAGATCGAGAACGACGTCTCGCAAATGGCTACCAAGGCGTACCCACGCCTTGAAGGCACGAAAGAAAACACTTTCACTGCTGAAAGGCAGGAGCTCTTGGAACATCTGCAAAAGAGAGGGGGAGGGGCTTTCAGCCTGGAGAACCTGCTTGATGAACTTACGCCAATTGTCCTGCGTGTCATGCGCGCTGACAGAGGCTTCGTACGGCTGTTTCGCGACAGCGAAGCCCAGTCCTATGATGACCTCGGCATAACAGGTTTGAGTTCGGGTGAAGGAATCGAGGTTTCCAATAACGCCTTTATGGATTGCTTGCTCGAAGGAAGATGCGTTCAAGAGAGCACAACTCTTTTGGCTCCGATATTTTCCCGGGATAGGGTTCTAGGTTTTTTTTGTCTTGATCGTCGCCCTCCGGCCAGACCGTTCTCCTATGAGGACGGTGGTTTTCTAATAGCTCTTGGGAGGCGTTCGACGGCCACAGCCAAGCGCGATTCGGTCACCAGCACGAAGGCAGCTCACTCGGAAGACTCGCTTGACTGGGCGATGCAAATAGTGGGGAAAAGCAAGAGCGTGGAAGATCTTCTTCAACAGATCCGGGAGGCCGCGGCCGGGGACATGAACGTGTTGTTAATCGGAGAAACAGGCACCGGCAAGGAGTTAGCAGCCAAGGCGATCCATCAGCTCTCTCCTTACTCTAAGGGGCCGTTTATTGCCAAACATTGCGGCCAGACCACTGAGTCCTTGGCGGAAACAGAGATTTTTGGTTACGCACCCAAGTCCGGAATAGCAGGAGCGAATCCCGATGGGTCTCCAGGATGGTTTGAGATGGCAAACGGGGGAACGCTCCTGCTGGACGAGATCCAGACCTTGAGTTCTCCCATGCAGGATATGTTTTTGCGAGTTTTGCAGGAGCGGGAGGTATGGCGGTACGGTGCGCGGCAGCCTTCTCCTGTGGATCTGAAGGTCGTGGCAGCTACATCAGAGGTAGACCTGGAGGCAGCCGTCGAGCGCGGGAGTTTTCGAAAACCTCTTTATTATCGATTCGGAATTAAACTTGCGCTTCCACCCCTTAGAGACCGCCGGGACGACATCCCGTTGTTGGCGTTTTACTTCTTGGACCGGTGTGCAGAGAAACTCGGGGCAAGAACACGGTCGATCTCTCGCAGAGCTTTACAGCAACTCACGGATTACGAATGGCCAGGGAACGTCAGAGAATTGGAAAATCAAATTAAGAAGGCCATAAGTAGAGAAAAGGAAATCCTCTTCTCGTGGGATTTCTGCATAAAGTCTGCTGATGTGTCGGCGTCGGAGACCGGCAAAGCCCCGAATGGTCAATTGCCCGCTCAAGCCGGCTTGAAGTGCGGAGGTAAAGAACTCGGACTCCACACTATGGATCAAGTAGAAAGAGAAAAAATAATGGAGGCGTTGGAAGCTACCCAGGGCAACGTGACCAGGGCGTCGGAGCTGCTGGGTTACAAGAGCAGGCAGACGATCCTCAACAAAATGGACAGATATGGCATTCCTCGTAATCACGGTGATCCGAACCGATCAACGCCTAGCAGCTAACCCAACCCTTTGAAACCTTGGCCGAAGAATTCAAGAATTCTAGGTTCCAAGAATCGGAACGTTTCGCCATCCCGCCGCTCGCACCTTCAGAAAAATTCGCAGCGCTGCCGGATTGCGTAGATCCCGTCTTGCCACTTCCACTCGGTCTCTGCCGCACGCAAGTCAAGATAGGCATTGCGGACTTCGCTTTCGATCTGACTTTTGGCATCTTCAAGCTCCGCCTTCCGCAGGGCCAAAGCTGCGTCCGCCTGCTCGATACCTGGAAATACCATCCGTCTCTTCGGGTGCGTGCAGTTGACCGTCTCTCAGGACGCGTCCCCCCCCTGAATGGTTTACGCGTGCAAGTCCTCTGGTCGCAATACCTGCCAAATGGCTCGTGCGTTGGAGGCCCCATCGCGGATGGCACAGACGCAGCACCGCACTAATTCCGCTGGCCTTTTGGGTGTCTTGGCCCTTGCTGGACGATGTTCCGACCACAATCAAGGTATCTCACCGCCCCCAGGCGCCACGCGGGCAGTATCTCATCCTCCCGCACCGGCCGCTTTTCCGAGCAGAAAAATAAGGGCGGTCCGGTGTCGGAGATTGCGGGGATGTGGGCCAGAGGGATTGTTGCGGGCCATCCTCAGCACTACGCCGCCTCGAGAAACTCGCTTCCTTAAGACATCGGTGGCTGACGGGGGGTCGAACCTTCACCGAAACAGACTTGTCCTTCGAGCAATTGCGACACGGTGTTTTGTCCCATGGCAGATCCTTGGGCCAGTGCGACGGGCGACTATTCCTTCCGGTTTTTCTCTCCGGAGCAAATCGCCCAGATCCTGCGCGAAGGGATGAAGCATGGCCGGGCTGGCTCTCATGCCGCGATCGAAAGGATTTTGAAACACGAGCCGGGCCTCGCACGAGCGGAACTATGGCGGCAGATTCGCCGGCTCAAGCACCCAGCGAATGGAAGGCTCTATCAGCGGACTGCCTGGAGCCCTGAAGACGAGCAAATCCTTCGAAAAGGTTACGAGGTAGGGTGGAATGGGAAGCGAGAAGCGGTGCGCGAGCTTCTCAAGAGGCATCCCGGCTGGCAGCCTCACTCGATTTGGCGGCGCGCAGCCAGGCTTGGGCTTGTCAGAAGAACTCTAAAGAAAGACCGACAACGTTCCCGACAGCCCTGGACCGGCGATGACGACCGAGTCCTGCTCAGCCTAGCTGGGTACAAGACCGTAAAATTCATCGCCAAAGTCTTACATCGGTCCGACAGTGCCATCCGTTATCGCCTGGAGCTCTTAGGCAAAAGCAGTCGCGTTCATCTGGAAGGATATTCCCGGGCGGCTCTGGCGCGCGACCTGCATCTAGGTAGCCGAACAATCCAACGCCTCATTGTAGAGGGCTTGCTGGAGGTTCGAGATCCTCGAATCACGAAGGAGTCGCTCGAAGCCTTGTGTAGGACCGGCCGTCTGACGTGTCCTCCAAACGAACAACGATCTCCGACAAAGAGAACCACGACGAACTTGTGCGGACAAGAGAGGGCTAGCGCAGCGTCTGACGGCACCACGTCTGGTACACACGATAACCCCGCGAAGCTATCTCGGTCTTGCCGAGCCAAACGGATTTGGGCAGAAGTCGCGGAACAGTTCAATGTCGGCGCTGCAGTGATTGAGAAGCTCATCTCAAATGGACTGTTGAAGCTCTGCGATGCGCGCGTCACGGAGAAGTCCCTTAGAAGGTTCTGCGCGCGATACGGCGCGACGATCAAAGCCGACTTTCTCGACGCTGAGACCCGGAATTGGCTTGTTGGCTCGATGGATTACGCTCCGACTACCGGCAACGATATGGCGCATGGGCTGGAGAGTTTTCGTAAGCACGCACTAGTGGTCAGGATCTGCGAACACTGCGGGAGGGCAGTTCGTGGTAACGCGTTCTTCCGACATACAGAGAAGTGCGTTTTCGGGGTTTCTGCGAGTTCGTAAGAGGGCGCCGTTTCAAGGTCCGGGACTGCCTGGTTCGGGACCAGGGGAGGCCGGAGGTTCAAATCCTCTCGCCCCGATCACAGCCAATCGTCTAAGTGCGTTAAGGGTATCGGAAGGCCCAGCGGGCGCTTTCTTGCTTGCCCAAAAACATGTGCTTGTCCAAAACCCCCATTGCCGGCCTCTCTGAATGCTTGAGAAATCGCTTGCCCAAAAGTGCGCGCACCGTGCCGCAGAAACAGATCTTTCTTGAATGGCACGAGGGCGGCGGCTATGTCATTGATTTCAAAGTCCCCCGGAAACTACAGGACGACCAGTTCACGTTTTGGTTGAGGAGACTCAGATCCGGATATCGGATCTCGTTTCCGAAGGGTCTGAAGGCATGGTGCCGAGCGTTGAACGAATCTGCTGGACGGCGGAGTCCAGGGCTTCCGTGAGGTTCTTCTGCTTCGGGCTGTATCTAGCAGTCGTCAAGCCGCTCGATTTCAGTGTGGCCAGGTGAGGTAAGAAGAAAGCGGGCGTAATCTAGGTTTGACGAACCCCCCATCAGAAAGTCAGCATGATGCACTCGCGGTCCGTTGACCAAAGGCGAGATGCGGGCGTACTCTCTCGCGTGAAGCTCTATCGCGGTGGACCGAAACGCTTTTATAGCCGTTCCCGATCAATGTGAACCGCAACAGATTCCAATATTGAACGTGCCCAAGGAGCTGAACGCATGCCGAAGTCGTTCTCATGCAGGGTCGGACTGGCGCAGATATCTATCAATCCGGCTTACACGGACGAGTTGGTCTCCTATATTCAGGAACCAGCATTTCCGGGGGAACACGACAAGATAGGCCTCTTCTCAATCTCTGGGCTGGAGGAGGTTGGCCAGTTTCAGAACAGCATTGCAGAGAAGTATCTAGTGCATCTGAGTCACAAAATCGAATCTATTGTTCGATTTGCCTCAAGCGATGGCGTAGAACTTCTCGTGTTTCCGGAGTACTCTATCCCTCCCGAAGCGTTGCCGCTCTGCCACGCTCTTTCCCAAGAGCTCGGGATGGCCCTACTTGCAGGGAGCCACGTCGTCACATTAAGCGACGCTGCGCAACAGGTTTATCAGGATCTGCATTTGACCTTTGAAGGGGCAAAGAAACCAGTCGAGGAAAGGGTCCGCCAGGCCGCCTGCATAGTGTTTGTCCCGGACCAGAATCCCGTCGCGTTCGTGAAGTATGTGCGCTCGAAGTGGGAATCGTGCCTTGTCGAGGGCATCCCGGCGTACCACGCGTTTCAAATGAAAACCCGAAGGGGGCAAATCGAGGTTCAGGTGCTCATCTGTATCGAGGCCCTGTCACGCAGGGCAACAAAAGAGAAACATACGATCCCTAGGTTGGTGGCCATCACAGCATTCACGCCTAGAACCGACCCGTTCTATGACGAAGGCAGGCACGCGCTGCTGACTGGAAAATGCACACTGTTCGCAAACGTAGCGGAATTCGGCGGTTCGAGAATGTTCGCAAGGGCAGACAACACGAGCCTGTGGTTTACCGAGAAGAATGGAAGCAGGCCCCTGCCGGGGGGTTCCGAAGCGTTGCTCGTGATGGAGGCTGATCTCGAGAAGCAATTCGAAGTCAGGCAATCAGTGGCGGAGCACACGGCGGTTTCGGACCTACGTCTCTATCCGATTCTGTATCCAATGATGTCTGTCGAGGCGCGACAGTATTCCGACTTGGTAGATATCTGCGCGGCGACAAGCCCGACGCTCGCTGAGATCAGTTCTCAAATAAGTCCCTTCACAACCCTCAAGGCCCAGGTGTTTCCTCAATTGCTCCAAGACAAGCTTTCCCACTTTACCGGTCACATCGCTCCAGCTGGCATTATGTCATCACAGGAGGCGGTGAGATGGATCACGCCCCTCGTGATCCGAGACATTCAGCCCACCGACGCGCTCAGATGGGAGCTCTGCAACGAGTCAATCGAGACCGTGAACGCTCTGTTAAAAGCCCGAAAGTACGTCCACAGAACGAAGGAGCTCTCCGAGATATACATACATCTCCTCGAAACGCGGAACCGGCTCGCGGGCTCCATTCAGACGGGAGTCGAGGCGGCGCCCCGGTCGGAACAGCTAAAGGTGACCGGCGGGCCTACGTCAACAGATTCCCCGTTCGTTGACAGGGACTCAGCGTTCGACAAGATCCGACGGTTTTTCAACCAGACCCAAAGTTCGATCTTGGTCCTCGGGGGAATGCGGGGCATTGGAAAAACTGCTTTGGTTCAAGAGGGCTTTCGCCAAGCGATCCCGCCACGAAAACCGATCCGTCTACAGATGACCGAAGGCATCTCGTACCAAAGGCTGCTCGCGGAATTGGCCTTCGGCTGCAATCTGCAGCTACCCGAGAGCCTGAAGCTATCAACCGTGTCGACACAGGAGGAGGTTAAGAAGCGAATACTGACGTACCTTGGGCAAGGTCCGGGCGCTGTGGTTGTGTTGGATGAGTTTCAATATCTCCTCAATTGGTCGGGAGAGATAGAAGACGCATCCGTTCGTGACTTGCTTCTCAGGCTTGCCGAAGCCGCGCAGAGAGGTAGGACAAAATACATCTTCGTTTCGCATGTGTCGCCAAGGCTGGGCCCAAGTTTCGAGAGCTGCCTGATGCCCTACACGATCCACGGACTGTTACCGGCCGACACGAAACGGCTCCTCCTTACGTGGATGCAATTCGAAAGAGACGATCTGAAGGGCCCCCTTCCAGATCCCTCGGAGCGGCTAATTTCGATTCTGGGCGGCCATCCGCTGGCGACCAAACTTGCCGCGCGCCTGTGGGCGGATCATCCGACCGTGGACATTGCCGGAGAGCTATCAATCTTCAAGGAGCTTCGCGACACTATCGTTCCCTTCATTCTCGAAAAGCTCGCGCTCTCCGCGGAGGAAAGGGAGTTGCTTTCATTCTGTTCGATATTTCGTCTACCGGCACCGAGAGAGGTTTTCTTGAAGTGGAGAAAGGAAGACGCAAGCTTGCTTCTGAACTCGCTCGCTAGCCGATATCTGATCGAATCCTCCGAGAAAGGTTACCAGCTGCACCCGCTGGTCGGCAGCTTTTTTGGCAATGACCTGTCGTCCGCGCAGCTGGTGAGCTGGCACAAGATAGCAGCGAAATTCTACCTGCAAGAATTCGAGCGTCTAAAGGAGGGCGGTAAACAAGTGGTTCCTGAATTGCTAGGTGAGGCTGTTCACCATTTCCTCGCCGCGGGCGAGAGGCAAAAGGTGCAGGAATTCGCTTTCTACGGACCAGAGTTGAGGCCTGTTGCTTTGGAGCACTACAAGCGCGGAGAGCACAAGGTAGCGATGAAGGACTACCAAGTGCTTCTCGAGCTCGACCGGAACGACGTCGACGCACATTTTCACCTGTCCCTCATTTTCGCAAGGTTGGAGCGCTGGGAAGATGCGGAAGTCCACTTCGGCAAGGCGATCGGACTGCGTCCCAAGGCGCCGTGGATACTACAAGCCTATGGGGTCGCGAAACTTCGCGCGGGCAAAACGGCTGAAGGGGAAAGTCTGCTTCTCGAAGCGGAGAAGGCAAACCCGAATCACTCTCCAACGTTGGTTGAACTCGGTAGGCTGCGAGAAAAACAAGGGGATTCTGGTAGCGCGGAGGCTTATTACCGAAGGGCGATTGAAGCCGACTCGCACAACTCATACGCCTATTACCTTCTCTCCAAGCTTCTTTACCGTCAGGGGGAAACTAGGGAAGCGTACGAAATGGCGAAGGCAGCGCTGGTCAGTAATCCATTGAACCATCGAAACAAGGCCCTCGTACAAGAGCTGGAAGAGAAGATCGGGGCGGCAAGCGAACCGGTTAAGAAAGCGACTCCTCCATCTGTCCAAGTCAGATGCTCAGATATAACTGACCGGACCAGCGCTGACGAGCGGATCCGTTCGGTGGGCGGGATCAACTCCGATGGAAAGCGGTGGAAGATCTCGGTCGAAGACGCGATCGCGCACATCGAGAACGGCAAATACAGCTTCTTTATTGAGACGCACGACGGCCGTCGGGCTAAAATTTTGGTCGCGAAGGGTGCGTCGGGGCGCAAGTACTTAAAGTCAGAATCTGACGGAGCGCAACCCGAGGAAATTGCCTCCCTACCGCGTTGTCCTTAGTCGGTGCCGAGCGAGCTGTCTTCGACCGCCGCCCTAGATGAGCGGCGTTATCCTTCTCTAGAGCCCAGTGGAGGTTCTCTCCTTCCGAGGACCATGCACTTGTTCGAATCAAATCAGGCTGCGCGCGAGCCCGAGGATGAGGCAACTGCAACACTACGCTCTCGCCTCACCCGTGTGCTCCCAGGTCGTTTGAAGCGCACCAACACCACGTCGGAAACGCGACAGAACCGTTCTGTTGCGAATCTCAACTCCACGAAATCTTGGCTCGCTGTTTCCTTGGAAAGCCCGGGACGCGCGAGAAATACTTGCCTGTGTGCCTAGGGGCGCTCCTGACGCGAGATCACGATGGAAATGGGGATCAAGCAAGGGAACCGCGCAGCGAGCGCTCTCTGGCCTGCCCAAAACATATGAATTCGCGGCGCCGCTTCTCTCGAGCCACAATGCTATCAATCCAAATGAGCTAGCCCAGCCCGGTCGCTGTTTTGGGCAGCCCCGTCGAGCGGACCGTTTGACTTACCGGCGCTGGCTAAGGTTAACTCTTCGATTCGACGCGGGTCTGTCTATAGGCTCATTACCTTAGTCCCAAGGAACGTGGAGGTCGTGCTCGTGGCGATAGAAGATGCACTGCGCGTACTAACTGAACCGGCGAATCAGCAGATCAATTGGACGCTCGGGGATCTTATCCGGGAACGAGCGGTTCGCCAAGATTGGAGGAAATGTCCAATCCTTGTGCAGTTGGAAACCGGAAGGAATCTAGGCGCCTGGAACGAATTGTGTCGCCTCACCCGGGAAAGCTTGGCAAATGAAGCCGAGCTGCCCCGAAAAGCACAGGCGCTGCTTCGACCGAACAGCCCGTCATTTGACCAAGGCTTGGACGACTTTATTGCCGAAATGATGGCTGCAATGTATCTCTCGGCGTTAGGTCACACCGGTATAAGCTTCCCATCGGAAGAAGATCCGATCACGACCGATCTGATCTCGGTTCACGATGGTTTTACCTACGTTACAGAAGCGAAGAATTTGCGTGAACCCAACAGTTTGGCCTACGTTGTATTTGCACATTGGAATCACAACCGTGCTGCCAACCCTAACGCGTTCAACTTTACAGTCGAATTCCTGAAGATAGACGAGCCGTTCGAGGACTTGACCGCCGAGCAGGCAGCGGCGATTCGTCATCTAATTGATACACTTCCTGGCCGCCGACGACCTGCTGTATTCGAAACCACACTGCCCGATAACCGCGTCGTGCGCGTTCGCATCGCTGATGGCACAGGGGTAATGCTCCAATATGGCCCTGGTCCGTTCTTGGTCAATGAAGTTGTGGAAGAATGCCAGCGCGCCGTTGTGATGAAGCTGCTGGAGCCGGCCAGAAAGGCCTTAACACAACTCTATTCAAGCGCCGTTCCGACCGTCTATCGCAAGCTGCTCTTCTTCCGCTGGAAGCCACCAGATGCGGTTGGCGCGATTGGAGAAGCTGACGGAGTACGAACAGTTGTGAGGGACAGGTGTCAGGCATTCATTCGTCAGTTTTTTCAGAACTTCGCCCTCGCGATTGTGCACACGTACGAGAGAATTGAAAACACCCCGCGGGCCGAGTGGTAGGCATCGGGGCGATCACTTATTGATAGCGCCAGGGATGAACGCGTAACGGGCGGCGATGCCCTGTCTGTTCCTCCGTGGAAGTATCCTGCCCTGAGGTTTTGGAATCTCGACTGAAAAACATCCGTTTGTGGGCACAGAAATTTGCCAGTCTCCAGCGCGTCAAATCAAGCACTTGCGAGCCAGGTAGAATTAGGGGTTTTTGGGCAGCCTGGAACGAGCACGGTCCGACACAGATGAAAGACGCGGAGACTAAGGGACGGCGAGCATCGGATTGCGCTCGCGCATTGGAGCCGCGTGAGAGCTCTCACATCTGTTTAAGCGTCGGTGATTCTCTGTGCTAATTCATCTCGCTCCATGTTTCGTGCGCCATGAATTTGGCACGCGCGCACGTCCTCACCCATTTTCACTTTTTCTGTTTGAAAGAAATCGCTCAGGTATCTTTTCTCGACACAAATGCGCGTTTTCTTATTCTGGGGCTAGGAGCGAGCGCAATTTTTTTGAGAACTGCTCTCCTTTTGGTATCCCGTTTGTCGACCTCATATGGAGAATGGATTGTCTCGAATTCTACTCTATACAGAGTAGGTCATCGTGGAACAGGATCAAGCTGCAGCGGAAATCCGACCTCTGAGTTCCGCATTAACTTCAGGAAAAAATGTACGATGCCCCCAGAACCGATCATAAGGTCGGCAGTTGAGAAATAAGGATCCTCGGCAAGCCAAACCATTGTTTCACTGTCTTTCTTTCTACCCAAGTGGTAAATGATGTCGGCAATTCTGACGGCGCGATCCTTCAGCTCCTGGTCGCCGAGTATCCTGGCGCCCTCCAAATAAATCTCGCCAAGGCCACTCAGGCCATGACATAGGCAAAGATTCGACAACGTAAGATCTGCTGGATGATGCTGCAACGCCTTGTGAGCAATCACAGCATATTGTGAATTCCCGGTCAGTTCAAATAGTCTGAGAAATGTCATTGCGATTCCGGGTGAACCATGACACCACCACGTCCAGCTCCTGCTGTCCCTCGGACTAACATCCCATTGAAGCGACAGTCCGTCTTCCGATTGGCGAGCATTTCGAATTAGCCATTCAATAGCCGACTGGCACGCAGCCCACACCTCGCCGCTACCCGAGCGATTCGCATATTCACCGAGAAAGTAAAGTATGCCGCTTACCCCGTGGGCGAATCCGGTATATGTCTTACCCGATTCGCTAGGAATGCCCGGTGGCATTTCCCAACAGCCGTCGCGTTTCTGGGACCGCACCAGGTAATCAGCGCATCTGTCGGACAAGCGCGTCAGCCTTGGATCCCTAAGCAAGTCCCCACAGCGCAACGCAGCCACGCCCTGTCCGGCAGCGCCCAGTATGAGGTCAGGCCAATCGAGCCTGCCAGAGAGGGCTCTGAACAAATACTCTTCAATTGGAGCAGTTCGCACAATCAGTCCAGCACTAATGCCTTCCGCCAAAGCAACAGCGATGCCCGATTCCCCAAAATGTAATCCTGGAAGCCGGTCATCTTGGGAAGACTGGTTGTCGAGGAGCCAGCGGACAGCACGGCAAACTCGCTCTTCGATCAAGCGATTGCGATAACCGAACCGCGACGCGAGAGAGAGTAAGTAGACAACCCCAGCCACTCCCTTATAGGCGTCTCTGAGAACTTCATAGGTACCCAAGGTAGTCGCGGCCCGACCCGTAGGGGAGAGCCACAGTCCCGTGTCTTTATCAAGCAGAACATCAGTGAGGAGGCCATGGATCCCAGAACGCACGATTGCGTCTATGGATCCTGGGGCCTGCTCGGTGAGTATCGGGGGTAGAGCGAGTACCTTCCTTGATCTACCTGTTGCACGACCGCCTGAACTTGAGAGCAAAAGAAGAAATTGTTCGAATCTTGTAATGAGCTCCTCGAGGCTGGGTCGCACCGTGGATCGAACGGAAACACAGTTGGTGATTGTCTCTACAATTTCCTCCGGGATGTCCTGAATAAGTGCTGTAAGCTGACTTTTTCGGTTTTCCTCGTTGACGAAGAGGATCTTCCTAGGGTCAATATCCGTGAACAAGTAGATCATGTTTGCCCCAAGCGTATAAATATCATCAGCGAACTCTGGATCCCTCCCGGCCTTTTGCTGAGGGGATACGAAGCCAGGCGTTCCGCCCTGGAAGGGCGAAAAGTCGCTGTTGCTTGGATTGTGAGCAAGCTCGAGGTCGAGAAGATAAATCTGTCCTGTCGTTGCCAGCCAGATATTGAATACTGTAAGGTCACGGTGGACATAGCCGGTGCTGTGTAGGCGACTGACGGCGTGAAGCACGTCGACTAGATGTCGTATCAGTTTAATCCGAGCGTCGAGGGCCTGGGAGTTCCAGCATGGCGACACGATGGACGCAAGCGTCATTCCTTGAATGAATTCAAATGGAAGATAGCCATTGCCGTCCACTTCAAAGTATTGACTGACCTTTGGAATTGGAACAACGGGCGCTAGGACCGTGGACAGTGCCTCCTGATGACGGAGACGTGTTCTAATATCTCTACCGAATTTATCGGATAGGCAGTGTTGTCGTCCTTCCTTGATGACGCAAGGCAACGCCAGCGCGTGGTTGCGCAAGTCGATCGCCCAAAAAACTGAGCCCTTCGCTTGCCGCCTTACTGCTTTGATTAATAGATATCCCGGTCCGAATCGGGCCTCGGGATTTTTCCGGTCCCGTAAAGGATTCGTGCCGTCCTCGCCGTCGGCCCCAGGGACTGAATTAAACGGGTTGTCAATGCCACTCGGGACGGTGAATGGTACCTTGTAAGAGTCCGGAAAGAGCGATCCGTCCGGAGCGGATAACATCCGGGAGGTGCTGCCTATCCGATTAGGAACTCCTGCCGGTCTGAATGTCCCGTAGCGCGCGTACACAACGTCGCCAAGTCGCAAATCAGTGACAACCTGGGGACCGCGAAGGCCGGTGGTTGCCGCGGCTAGGAGTTGACCGAGGCGGACTGCCGCATCGTCGGACGGTGGATATATTGTCAGAAACTTCCCGACTGCTCCACCGCTCAAGAGACCTTCATTAAGCTGTGATAGTACGCTCGCGTTTTTGGCGCATTTGAATGCCACGCCGGTGCTATTCAGCAGCGGCGCAACGATTGCTAGGAGCCGGTGGGCTTCCGACGGCATTGAAGATATGTGGAGCTTCCACCCCTGAACCCTTGCCGGTTCGTTTACGCAAGCCCACAGATGCCGGACGAATGGCCTGAATCCGAGATCCCTCAATGTGAGGTAGTAGTCTCCAGGCGTATCCACGGGCAGAAGCCCCTCTTGGGCAAACATCCACGCGATGGTCTAGTCCACGCTTGGCTCTGGGTAGGAAAGTGCGCTTCAAACGTCAAGAATCCCGAAATGTCCGAGATCCAGCCCGCGACAACTCCCGCCCTAGGGGCGGACTTGTGCTGGGCCTGCGATCGAGATATCTAGTTCGGCTTGTCCTTTTTTTCAGGCTCGGGCCGTCCAGGCTCACCGGTCGGATCAGATACTTTGGTAGCCGGCATATCGTCGATGCCCATGCAACTCATCTGCGATCCGTTGCATGCGATCCGTGGGCCTGATATCTCCGTTCCCGTTTCACCAATCGACGCGGCCAACGCATCCGCTGGAGTAATTGCGCGTCCGGAGGAAACCAAGGACGCAAAAAACTGAGGGTCTTCGTTACCGCGCTTCACCAAATCCAAGAACTCTGCCGATGTCAACTCATTCATGATCGTTCCTTTCGGTGAAAGGACTTAACCCGGAATTTCCTTTTTGAGCTTCCACCGTTGCCGGAAAGCGTAGCCCTCCTAGCCGGTCTTGTCAACCGCAAGTCGCGCTGGCCCCTCTGTGCTGGTAGGGCGATTCTTCTCGCGCTGGCGTTCTGATCGCTTATCTGGGGCGCCACGCATCGGACAGGCACGATCGACTCCGCATCGAGGGGGTCGGCAAAGACATTGGGGGTACAAAGGCTCGGGACGTGGGGCATTTTCTCTTACGACGAACAACTCCCCGTCGAAGTCTACGGAAAGAGGCCGCAACCGAAGCGCGCCGCCTTCAGAGGCAAAGCGGAGTCGAGAACAGTTCCGACACTCCCAGTCACCCAGAAAGACAGAGTTAGGCCGTGTTGGGTTCAGCCTCCACGCCTATAGTGCCCGCCGCGGCTTCTGGCAAAGGGGACAGACGAGAAAGCGGACTCTTCCGGTGTTCCGTGGCATGCCGCGCTCAATGGTGTAAATCAACGTGCGGCTTCCGTTCGTGCGCTTGACCTCAACCCAACCCTCCCAGACTAAGTTGCCCGGCCGGCCGTACGTGACCACGCGCACGATCTCTCTTACTTGCTGCGAGCGATCATCCTTCCAAACCATGAGATAAGGCACTTGTCGCGGGTCGTTCAACACCCAGGTCACAGCTCGCGCTGGCAAGCACGGCACGCTCTCACAGTTTATGCGCGCGCCGACATAACGCTGCACCACCCGCGCTCCCTTTTTCGTTGCTCCACCATCTAATCCCCGTGTTCGTCCTTTCCCCTAAAATCCCAAGTACGAGGAGCATCTTCAAAGAAACGGTCAAGATCAATCCTGCGGAACCTATACTTTCCACCAATCACTCTCCCCTCAATCTCTCCACGCCGCAGATAAGCCCGCAACGTCCGCGGGTTCATTCGCAAAACACCCGCCCCCTCGCGGAGTGTCAGCAGTTTCTCACCTATCGGGGCTGACTCAACTTTCAGTCGCCGTTTAGTTGTCATCCGATCCTTCCTCCATTGCGCGATCTGTTTGCATTGCGCTTTCAGCGCGCGGCACTGGAGGGTTGACACCGATGAAAAGCGCGAACTGTCCGAGTTCTGTCCGAAACTTCCTAAATTAGTCAACCGTCCTCGCCGCAAAAAATTTGGGCGCAATTTGGGCGCAAAACCCGGCTTTGAAAGGCAAAATTGGGGGCCGGTTGGGGTGTAAGGACAGCGAAATCAGCGAGACTTAGCGTTGACCCCTTAGGCTGTGGACCCGAGGGTCGTGGGTCGTGACGGACGTTCAGACACAATACTTACCTCTGTGGTATAAGCCATGTGGGCCTCTGCCTGATGATTCGGAGCTTAGGCCCGATGCGAAATGAGCTCTTGGTTTCACCGGAACAAGTGCAAGCTCGGAATCGTTGGCGGAGCGATTGCTGGATTCTTCCTCGCCGCCGCTGTGGTCGGGCCACAATCCATCTTGCCTTTCGCTGGTACAATAAGTGGAGCCTCGTTCTACCTGTTTATGGGAACGCTTGGCGGAATGCTCACTGGAGCGGCGACGTCATGCTAGGCCGACAGAGAACCATCCGTATTCTCGTTTGGGCCTCATGGGTACCGGTGGCCCTGGGTGCCATCATGGCCCAAGTCGGGATTCGAGAAGGTTATTTGATTTGGACGATCGGTGTCGCCCTTCAACTCGTAGTCGGGGGCGTCTGGTATTTCATGACCGATGACCAGGATGTACCCAGGACTTACCCGACTTCGGGAGCAGCTATTTAGGGCAAACTTCTAAATGTCTGCCAACAGAGCTGTTGCTGACACGCCGCCTTCAACAGACTTCTGGCATTAGCAAACGCACGGCATCACAACTAAACTGCGCTGAATCTGCCAGTGAAAAGTACACGTGCAGGGCAGGTCGTTTCTCCTGTTGCGTGTTGGAGACACAGACACGGGGTTAAGCCGTCCGGCCGGGAAGAGATCCGCTGAGTCGAAAGCCTGTCGCAGTCCTGTAGCATTATCGCCAGTGGTGCTTTAAGAAAAATGTGAGAGCAACCAAAATGAGTATAAGAGCAACTCCTACGGCGGAGAGCCACAAACGAATGACTCGCCAGACCACAATCCAGAGCAGCGCTGGACCACCGGCCAACAAACCGCGCCAAAGCGGAACTGGCACCTTGGTAATTTCCGAAGGATTAGGCAGATTCGCTGCTTTCAGGTCAATCTTTCCGAGAATCTTTTGAACTTCGGGTCCAGCAAGGTACTCACGCGCCTTGATCCGGCCCACAATGTAGTCGTGCTCTCGGAATGTCCTGCTGAAAAATCCGACAAAGGAACATATCCCAACACCCGCGAGGTCTTTGCGGCCATTCGCCATCACTGCCAGGATATTCATGCGATCTCGCGTCTGAAGATTCGCCGCGCGTTCTAACGTTAATATCGAATTCACCCATGCTTCCGCATCAGCCGCTCCTATTTTGTTGACCTCGTAGTAGAGCTCGGCATATTGGGCCTCTAGTCTTTTGACTTCATTCATCCGGGCACTAGTGCTTCCGGTTAACAGCGTCGCCAATTGAATCGCCGCATCTTTCAACGGATCAATATTCACACTCCGTGATTTCATTGCATCGGCTAACTCCTCCGCTCGCTCATCGAGTGAATTCACTTGCTGGTTCACCTGTTCCGCCATAATCCAATCGTGAAACTCTGCCTGGCGTACATAAGTGCGTACCAGCTCATCCATCATTCGTGGAAAGCTTGCTTTCTCTGCGGTGAAGCCGGCTGATACACCGGACTGCAACGAATGTGGACTCACAAAGAGATAGAGCCGGGAATCGGCATCGTTGTACGCGGTCAGGTCTCCCTTGGACAACCGATCCTGAACCAGCTTCTCGATCAGATTTTTTGCCAGACCGATCGGCTGGTTCTGGAGCACTCCTCCGTCTGTGTATGCAAATGTCTTATCGGCGGCGGGACGCTTGGGCCAATCTTCGAGGGTAGGGTCCTCATATTCTTTCCGCTGCCGCACGATGCCCTTCGGTCGGAACGCAAACGGAAACGCCCCTGATGCCACAGCCGCATCTCGCAGCGTAGTCCACAGCTGCAGGGCATCGGCCGAGGATACAACAACCTGCCGCGAAATTTGATCCACGCACCGTGTATACTGGAATTTGGCAGAGCGGTCTTGCAGTATCGGGTAACCGTAGTTCAGCCCGTCCAGGTTCGTCAGCGCCATCCCCAGCCATAGCGGCTTCGGCATAAGATTGCCGTCCCGGTCGCGTATTGGGTCTCCATTCTTGTCTCTTTCAACTTCGATTGCAGGGTGAACCTTAGTCAGCTTTGTACCGCCTGGCTCCTTTTAGAGGATCAATCAGCATCTCCTTTCCGATTAACTCAATGAGATCGGAAGAAAGAAGGGAATGCCAGATTTTTTCCTTCCATTTCATCTTCACCAGTGACCAAAGATTGATTCGCTTCACCCATGCTTGATAAAAGACATTATTCTCGGGCCCGCTCAGGGCATCTGGGTTGTAAAGCAGACGCTGCGCGGCCATCGCGGCCGTCATGCCACCGGCAGAGGCTCCGGTGATCACGTCGATGTAAATCTTTTGGTTTTGCAAACAGGTAGCACTGCCGAATGCCCTGAGGCCTCCGAAGTGACCCGAACTTTATATTTGCGCCGTTGGTCCTACAGTCGCCCGTTTTCATGGTAAACGACTCGAGCTCATCAAAGTACGAGTTCGTGCTTTAGACTATCTCTCTTACTAGGCTTCAATATATCCTTTGAAAGGTGTCCGGGGCGTCATGAACCAACAAGCTGAAAAACGACTCCTGCTCACCGAGACGGCACCATCGTTCGCAAGCGATCTTCGACAATTTCTCATCGAGAAAGGTGAGCGGGAATTGGCTGCACCGGTGCCGGAATTGATGATTCTCGACCGCTGCCGCTGCGGGGACGACCTTTGCGCGAGGTTCTGCACGAAACCAAAACCACAAGGCGGCTTCGGGCCCTCTTTTCGCTCCTTTTGTTCTGTTGCTCCCGGTTTCTCGTACGTGTCCGCAATGGGGTCACTTCCTAGAAGTACGTTGCACGTCAGGTGGATTTCTTCCGAGAGATGCGCCGTGATCCGGGAGGAATCCACGCTGTAATCCTTCGGGCAGGCTTTCGAGAAAGGCAAACCGCGGCCGAACCGGGCGTTAGCCAGGCTTCGTAGGCCAGAGTATTGCATTCGGAGGCGGTCAGTTGTATGTTGCCGGTTGACCCGGAAACCAAAAATGTAAGTTTCTTATTATAGTGTTGGCTACATTGTACCTGACGCCAGGCGCAAAATGACACCCGAGAAGATTCGTCCATTATGACGTGGGATTCAAACAAACCAATCCGGACAATGGTTCTCATCCTTGTTTTGTCGCTGGCCACCTGGTTGTTCTTTTATTCTCAGTCCATGCCCCTAACGGGTTCGGGAACGACCGTCGTAGTCGGCATCTGGTTCTTCGTCGTTCTCGTTGTGAAGGCGATCTGGCATCGTCTTCATAAGAAGCAGAAAGCCGGTTAGGTCGCGATGAGGAGAAGCGTTGCCTTCTTTGCTGTCGGTTGCGGTGCGACTATACTGATTTGCACTGGGTTTGCTTTTGCCAAATTATGCGCTCAAGCGAAAGAGACGTCGGAAACTGTTCCGTCGTTGGTTGTCGCATGCAGCGTCGATAAGCCCATTGTTGTAACCGGTGGAACCGTTGTCTTGCGAGCGTGGGCTATGTCATCTTCGGAACGAGCGCCGGAATTTATCTGGAATGCGGAGGCGGGCGAAATCAGCGGCGAAGGGCGTGAAGTGCAGTGGGAACTCATTGGCGTGCCGGCTAGCTCGCGCCCAGAGGCTACGGTTAAGGTGAGAGTTTCCCCCACCTCATCAGCCAGTTGTTCTCTTCAGGTGATTGTCGCTGAGAAGGAAAAGGGCGGAAAGCAAACGGGCAGATCCTTCCTTGTCAAGGGTAAGAACGAGGACGAGGGGTACGGCCTGTACAGCTATCTGTTGCTGGGATCACGTCCCGGTGCCTCAACTAGGGACCGATACCTCAAGGCCATCGAAGCTTATCAAGGCCGGATGGTGGAAGTTGCGAAACTCGAAGACTACTTTTTACGAAGCAAACTTAACGTCGCCTACCTACCTATTGAGCTTGACCCGCAGTCCGAACCTTCCGCTACCTGGCTTCTGGATCATTATGACTACGCGCGAGCTCAAACCTTACTTAGTGTCTTGCCTGGCAACTTGAGAGAAGGTCCGTACATTGTCTCCACCTTAAAACCGCTGAGTTCGAACACGCCGGCTAGCCAATATCTCTTTCAGGATCTCTCGGCAGTCCCGGCGTCGGACAGTGACCTTATCTCATGGTGGGTTCGCGAGTTTCTGAATCAGGCTGCGCAGGAGCGCTATTGGGAGCCGAAGACTGCAGAACACCTGGCGTTAAAGATTCGAACCACCATCGCGGTTCTGGGACTGGCTTTGCCCGACGTTCAAAAGGGATTAGAAAATTGGATCTCTTGGAAGGCAGGCCACTGAGGAACGGATCCCTAGTCAGCTTGACGTCCTGCGGTTTGTTGGCGGCGTGAGGCCGAGCTGATCACACCAGAAAGATGCCCGGAGCGGGTGCGCCATGACTCTTGGCCGAGGGTTGCGGACGACGGTGACCTTGTACGTCCTTGTTGCGGCTACTGGAGGGACTCTGGCCGCTCAAGTTCCCTTTCCCCGGATAGCGGTATCCTATGTCGGCCATCAGAGACGCTGGTCATCATTGATTTACGCCACAGTACTGTTTGCCTGCGAAGGGAAAAACTCTTTGGCTGTGTATGCCGCTCGAACGGCCTTACGGGTTGCTGAGGAGACCTTTGGCCCCGAGGACTTCAGGATCAGCACGTCGCTCAACTACTTGGCGCTCCTGTACGAAGGCCAAGGTCAATACGCTGAGGCTGAGGCACTGTTCCGGCGTTCCCTCAGTATTCGCGAAAGAGTTCGAGGGGGCCAAGACCCTGCTGTGGCTGATGACCTAGTTAGCCTAGCACGGTTGAACGTTAGACAGCTCCGCTACTCCCAGGCTGAGTTCTTTCTGCGGCGAGCTCTCGAAATACGGAAGAAGCCTTTGGGAATAGACGTGATCACCGAAACGCAAAATGACCCTGCAGGATTGTATCGGGCCGCTCTAGCCAATACATTAAACGACCTCGCGCGAATATACACACTTCAACCTGAGCCTAAGTATCCTGAGGCCGAAGAACTTTATCAACAGACCCTTCAAGTTCAGAAAGCCCTGGCGCCCGAGAGCCCCGATGTCGCCGACACAATGAACGATTTGGCAGCGCTGTACGTGGTCCAAAGTAGGTACGCCGAGGCCGAGGATCTGTACCGTTGCGTTATCGAGATCCAACGAGACGTGCTGGGGGCAGATGATCCTGCGGTTGGTCAGACATGGACCAACTTGGCGCTCCTATACGAGAAGCAGGGTAAACAGTTAGATGCAGCGAAAGCGCGGTCGCAAGCCACAATCATCCGAGCGCAGGTATTGGCGTCCTTACAGGGTAGGCTTGGGCCGTGCGGGAAGCCCCAAAAGGGCTGGGAAAAGCTCGTTTCGCAGAGTTTCGCCCTCTTCAATCAGTTCGAATATCCGAAGGAGATTCCTCTCGCTCAAGAATTGCTCGGGGCAGCGAAGGTAACCTGTGGCGCGGAGAACTATAGAGTAAGCGCGTATCAGGTTATCTTAGCGGCGTTCGTGCGGCAAAAAGGACAATACCCCGAGGCCGAATCGCTGTTGCAGCAAGCCCTGCGCGTCCAGGAGAAGGTACTAGGAACAGAGGATCCCACTTTGGCGGAGACGCTGGATCGGCTCGCCGCCCTGTACCGCGCGGAATTAAGATATGACGAGGCCGAGCGAGTTTACCGGCGGGCCATGCAGCTCCAGGAGAAGGGGCTGGGACTGCAGGCACCCGAGGATCCGTTCATCTCCGATACGCGGATGTACCTAGCAGCCCTGTACGAAGAACAGAGCAAATATCCGGAAGCCGAATCGCTTTTCCAAGATGCGCTAAGGATTGAAGGAAGGGCAAAGGGGCCCGCGAAACCCAGAGATTACGCTATGGCACGGCTACATAGTGGCTTAGCGAGCCTGTACCGCAAAGAAGCGGACATGTATGGCCAACAACGGAACTACCGAGAAGCAGAGCAGCACTATGAGAAGGCCTTACAACTTGAGAAGAAGGCGTTCGGCTTCGGGTTGGGACGTTTCAAGAACGCTGCGATGGCCCAGGACTCGCGAGATTTGGCATTCGTATACGCGAAGCAAGACAGGAAGGCTGAAGCAGAGGGACTTTACCGACGCACTAGGCGGTTGGACGAAAAAGCCTGGGGAGCTCGAGCCGCAACGACCGCCTGGGACGCTTGGGCCTTGGCAGAGACCTACCAGCGCGAGGGTAAATCTCTGCAAGCCGAGCAGTTGCTCCAGGCGGAGCTACGCCGGTACCAGGAGTGGGACTGGTTTTGGGCGACTGAAAACACGGCCAAGCAACTGGCCCGCTTGTACATGTCCCAGGGCAAATACTCTGAAGCCCAGCCGCTTCTCCAGCAAGCTCTGAGCATGCAAAGAAAGGAGGCGGATGCGGACAACCTATCTCTTTCCGACACGCTAAACCACTTGGGGGTTATCTCCTTTGCTCAGGCCGAGCCCAGACAAGCAGGGTTTTTTTTCGATGAGTCCTTTCAGATCATTTACCGCCAACTCCAAAATCGCTTCCCCTACTTGAATGAAAAGGAACGCCTGAAATTTGTGAGCACGGTTGAGTCTTGGTTCCCGCAGTATTTTAGCTTTGTTCTAAAATTTCACAGCAGCGACCCAAAGCTGGTCGGCACCATGTACAACCTTTTGCTATGGCGAAAGGCACTGGTCGTGCGTAGCCTGGAAGCGTTGGGGAAACTAGTGAAGGCGAGTCGCCTCAAGGAGCCAAAGGAGCTATGGGCGGAGCTGTCCCAAACGATTTCGCAGTTAGAGAACACCGATCGTGTCAGGCAATCGACGGAGGTGGTCAGACTTGAGGAGCACGCCGATTACCTCGAGGAGCGTCTGAGGAATCTGTTTTCTTCCGTCTCTCTGCAAAGATCTATGCTAACGCGTCCATTCACTTGGCAGGAGGTCCGCGATTCTCTAGGCCAAGGGGAGGCCGCGGTGGAGTTCGTGCGATTCCGCTATGGGGACGGCAAAAAGTGGACGGATACGACTTACTACGTCGCATTAGTTCTCACCAAAGAAATGACTGAGGCACCGGTATTCATCTGCTTTGGAACGGGCGAGGATCTAGAAGGAAAAGCTCTGGAAGATTACCGCAGGTTGATCACTGCTAAGACGGCCGACGCGCTGCCCCACACTTCCCTTTATGAATCATACTGGAAGCCATTGGAAACCGTACTTGGTACGCGCGACCGAGTGTACATCTCTCCCGATGGAGTGTTGAACCTCATATCGCTGGGAATTGTTCGCACGCCGGACGGCCTGCCTCTTATGAAGCGATACGATTTGCGCATGCTCTCCAGTACGGCCAATTTGGTTCCCGAATCTCGTTCTTCGATCACGAAGACTGCCTTGTTGATCGGCAACCCGAAATTCCTGCTTTCAGTCGCTGAGCAACAGCAGGCCCTGAGCCGCTTGAATGTATCGGAACCTGGGGTGATCAGACAACCCATCCGTTACTCGTCTTCAACAGCAGATAACGATAGGGGTGCCAGCCAGGCGCCACGTGCCTTACTTGGCTTGCGCGCTAACGAAGACTGTCCGGACCTACCTCTAGGAGGTGTTCTCTGCCCGCTAGGCAAAGAGAGCGAGACCGAGTTGAATGATATTTTCAAGGCTCTAATCCAACAGGGCTGGCAAGTGAGAGTGCCCTACACTCAGGAAAATGCTCTAGAGGAGGTTGTTGAGCAAGTCAGTCGGCCGCAGGTGCTGCATCTGTCCACACACGGGTTCTTTACACCCGACCAGCCATCGGAACTCGATAACCCCCGGACGGTAGGGCTAGAATCATCCTCAGAGTGGAAGAGGGCAATGCTTTGGTCTTGGCTTGCATTTGCGGGAGCCGACAGTGCTCCTTTTCCGGGCCTAGAGAGTGGCGTTCTAACCGCAGCTAGGGCCAGCGAACTCGATCTGGACGGGACGGAATTGGTAGTGCTCAGCGCGTGTGAGACAGGAACAGGGAAAGCGGAAGACGGAGAAGGCGTGTTTGGGTTGCGGCGCGGTTTCCAGGAAGCAGGGGCGCAATCACTGCTCATGAGCCTGTGGTCGGTACCGGAACGTGAGACAGCAGAATTAATGACCAGCTTTTACCGGAACTGGCTTGCAGAGAAACAAAAACCGGAAAAGCATCAAGCACTGCGGCAAGCGCAATTAGCGCTGCGAGAAAAGGTCATGCAAGAGCACGACGGAGCGGACCTGCCATACTATTGGGGTGGAGCTTTTGTGCTGGTCGACCTTGGCCCAATAGGACCACAAAACTCTGTCGGAACCAGTTCCGCGAGATGCTCCACCGTCAGAGGCGAGAACGCCTCGATCAGTCGGATTCCCGTGAACGGCGATGCTCCCGCCGCTCGGCCCCGACGCGAACCCGTAACATTACTTGAGCCCGACTGACGCTGGACGAGCCATTCACTGGCGGTGGCTTCGCCAACAGCTTATCCATACTCCTGTCCTGATGCCACTCGACGCGTATTCCACTCTGATTGCGGGCGTGACACCGCGTGGCTAATTAGGATGCTGGCCGAAGTTGTTAGGCACGGACGTGTGTCAACTATGGGGCGAGCCTCAATTCACCAGTCGAACTTCCTACGCTGCTCCCTGCACCCGATTCTGGAGAAGCTTGGAATCGAGAAGCAGGGATTTCACGGCTTCCGCCGGTTCCGCGTCACGCATCTTGAATCAAACAACGTGCCGTACGCCCTCGTGAAGTATTGGACGGGACACGCGAAGTCGAGCGATGGTGAAGTGGTCAAAAGCACTGTAACTGACAAGTACGTCAAGATGGCCAAGGATACGAAGTTCCGTGCGGAAGTCGCGGAGCAAATCGGACTCGGCTTCGAGTTGCCGAAGGTCAAAACGGTCGAAGTTGTTCCAAGTGTTCCAAACTCTCAAGAAATGGAGGTCGTTGTAAGCGTTTGAAAATTCAGGAGAAGATTGGCTCCCCGGGCTAGATTCGAACTAGCAACCCTTCGGTTAACAGCCGAAAGGTCTGCACTCACCGATGAGTGGCGAAGTTGAATGGCGGTTCCCCTGTGATACATTCGCGCGCCTCCGCGAGATTACGGCTGTCTGACATAGCTCTCTGCATCCCTTTTCCATTCGCCAAAAGAGGGATGAGGAGACGTGGGACTCGCAAGCCGGGATCTGGCGCAACGGAGCGCGTAATCCGCCATGCGCACATGGCGAGGGTGAATGCGTGCTTGGGATAGGACGCAGTTAAGCCAGCCTTCCTTTTTCGCGTGCGATAGGACATGGTCCTCGCTCCAATTGACAAAGCGTGGCCAACTCCTCGATTTGTCTCCGTGAACGGCGGGAGTATGTGTCTTCACAAACTCGAGCAAGACCGGACACTTTTGCTCCAATTCTAAGGTGACATGAGTCGGCAATTGGATCTTTGGCGCTTGAAAGAGCGGACGCAACCAATAGACGAAAGCCTGATGGTCGATGTATTTCTCGACAGCCTTTGTTACTGCGACGCACCCGACATCGCCATTAAGTTTCCAGGCTAAAGCTGAGCGCCACCACTCCGCGAATGTAGGGAACGACGTCGGCCGTCGTTTCTTCCATTCGTTTTCACAATGCTCCCAATATGCGAAGTGTCCTTGCGAGCGTGCATCACGGAATCCATAGAATGCAAGGGCATCGAGCCAGCCTTCCTCCCTCGCAGGCCGGAAGATTTGACCGTCAATCCATGAACGAAGTTGAAGATCCAGGGGGTGCTTCTTCTTCGAACGGGCTCTGTGTTCAAGAAACCCGGGACATCGCTCTCGCAGGGCTACTCTAAGCCACGACGGAACGTGGCCTTCTGTTTCGACAATCGCGTGCACCCAGAAGGAGAAGGCTTGCCAACGGATGTATTTCTCGTAAGCCCTGTGGAAACGGTTCCATGGAACACATATCAGTTGGCGCCGGGCTCGGCGACTAGCCATCTCCCGGACCCTTCTTTCAAGCTTCGTGAACTTGGGTGCCTTCATTTGATGGTTTGCACGTCATACCCAGCACGCTGGAAAGCAGGCAATGAATCGTGCGGGCGACCCGAGGCTACAGAGAATCGATCACAGGTTCAAGCGGGTTGAATGAGGGATAGTGGATGAACTTTGGGGAAAGCCGTGCACGTAGACAGGAAGGCATCGAACCCGAGCGCTCAAGTTCCCCAAAGGGGACCGCTTCGCAGAACTGCAGCCAAGTGCCGAACGAGTGCGCCCAACTGGCAGAATAACTTCCAGGGACGCCGTCAAACGCCAATTGACTTGACCAAAACTCGTGCAGATGCCCGTCGTCGCTTCGATAGATAACGTGGTGTCTCCCATCCAGCGTGACGAAATAAGCCGAGGGGTTACTGTGAGCGAAAATGGGACATTGCAGCCAAGTCCGATACTCAGCTCCACTCATTTGGGCGAATGCAGGCGCAGCTCGGTCGTCTATAAAGCTTGGCAGAAAAACAGGGTGGCATTGTAAACGGTGTGCATCAGAGTCGAGGCCGCGGTGGACCCTGATTTTACGCGGATCCATCCAAACGCGGTCCCCGTGGCCACGAAGCAAAGCCACTGTACGAATGAACTGACTGGGTGAAGTGCAGCGAAGAGCACAGCCGTGACCAAGATGGCGATGAACGGTCCGGGCGCGCGTGCGACGACCGGAAGCAAGCAGCCGCGAAAAAAGGACTCTTCGATGATTGGTCCCAGTAACCCGTCGAGGAGAATCAGGTTCCATAAGTGGATCACGTGAGTGGATGGAGTCGTTGCACGGGCAACCATGTCAACCATAATCCCAAGACCGATTCCGCCCACCAATGCGGCAACAAGATGAATTCGAGCGGGCCGAGTCCATCCGAGAAGCACCCAAACATCGCATCCGTGGCGGAGCCGAATGATCGCGTACAGTGAGCCGATTAAAAACAAGGAAATGGCGATCTCAAAGCGAAGATTTGGATTGTCGAGCGTCGTCTGGCGGAGTACATGGAAGTGAACTCCGATGCGGAACATCATGGCTAGGAAAAAGACGGAAGCGAAGAAGAGGCCGACGTCTGTGTAATTCAAGGCGGCGCTTCCTTCGAGCGTAGGTGGAAGCTTCGGGCGACGGCGCCTCTTAAGAGCGACCTCTTCTCTTTCAAGAGATTTCGCGGGTCCGGTTTCTGCCGCAAGAGTCCTGGCCTGTAAAGGGCAGCTCACTCCATTTTTCGGGTTGGCGTTCATCTCAGGAACCGCGTCGGAGAGAACCTGTCATGCGGAGGTGCTCGAATTCCGGGACCACATCAAAGGAGTTAGGCGGAGCGCAAGCCACCTCTGCGAGTTGGTCGATCCGCTCGATAGAGGCGTTCCCAAGGAACTGAGCGCCGATTCGAATGTGCGTGACCCGCGCCGGATCCAGTCCCATTAGCCTAGCGCAGGTGGCATCCGCTGCCACCGGATCATCGGCCAGGACAATTCGGTTGAGCGGCCACGGATGTCCGTTCAGCGGCCCATTTCCCTCCATCGCTACAATCGCGTCAGCAATGACAAAGGAAACCGGTACCGTAGCGCAGACGTCCAGGATGCTCTCTTGAATCCCTTTCCAATGCAGAAGGTTCTTGGGCCAGCCGTATTTCGCTCCCGGCACAACGCCGAACATGTTTTTCATGCTGAGAGTGACGCCTGACCAGTGATGCGTCTTCACCTTGGGCATGGAGACGACGAAATCGGCCTGCAGCACGGTCCGGGGCAGCCACAGACGTTTCATGCCGGTGTAAGTCGCTAACAGCGGCATCGAGACCAGCTCATCTCGGTTTAGGTCGACAAAAGACCCTTTCAATTGCCGAAGCTCTTCGGCGAAACCGCTCTCGACTAGAACCAGCTCCGTATCCCGCTGGTGGCCAGGGCCTTCGCCAACGACCACGCTTTTCGCACCGATACGTCGAAAGCACTCGACGGCAGCAGCAACAAGAAGAGGATGCGTGTTGATGTGATTTCCGGGAATGTAGTCAACGAGGTTTGGCTTTAGAAGGACGGTCTTTCCCCGAACGTCCAGGTGGAACAGATCCAGACCGGTCCGCAGAAGTGGCTCCAGGCCTTGCGAATACGATTCGGCACGGAGAACGGCTACGCGGGAACGCGGCTGCCTGTAGGTTACGTTGTATTGGGGCTTTTCCAAGAGCGCAGTGCTTGCGGCGCCGGCAGCCAACCCAAGAGAGCCTGCGAGAAAAGTCCGCCGGTCAACTCTCACGCATCCACTCCGAACGCATTCGGTCCCGCGGCACAACCGAGCGCGAGAGAAACTACCGCGAGCGTTGCGCAGTCGTCGATCTGAGCAGGCTGGAGATCGCCGCACAGCCGGTCGAACAGCGATTCCGTAGGTCGCCGATAGGCATCTAGGACGAGGACAGTCCAGCCATCACTCCAGGGAGCAAAGCATGTCGGAACGCATCGCTCGAGCCAATCAAGACTTGGGGTTATGAATTCGTTGAGCGGCTCTCTCGATAGCGCTAGGAGAGCAACGGCCGTTACGTCGCGATGTGGGGCGAGTGAAACCCCGTAGACCACGCCGTTACCCGCATTCCATCCGCCCTGAGGACAGATACGGTCGTACAGCATTTCGATGCCTCGGCTGATTCGAAACTGCCTCAAGTCCTGCTCTGAATTGTTAAACACATGTCTCAAGCCAAGCAGTGAGTAGGCGGTGGGAACGACCCAACTCACCGTGTCCGGCATCCAGGGCCAGCCATACTTGTCAGGGTCGAATCGGACGTGCCGATCGGTGGTGCGGAACTTCCATTTCCACAGCCAGTGCGACTCCCATCCTCGCATGTGCAAAAGGCACTCAACTGCTCGGTTGGTTGCAGTTCCTCGAACGTTTGAGCGATTGAGAACGTAGAGAACGAGGCCGGTAAAGCCAGACCCTTGTTTGTCGTCGCCGGTGAAGGCGGGCCAGCTGCCATTGGGATTCTGCGTCTGCAGCAGGAACCGGACAGCAGCGTCCCGCTGGCGGACTAAGTTCGGCGGCAAAGCCAGAAGCGCCAACGCGGTGGGTTCAATAGCTGCCTGCCTGGAGCCGGGAATAAAAGGCCAGCCGCCGTCTGACGATTGGCAGTCAATAAGCCTTTGGAGACAGGCCTCATGCAGGTTCGGCGCGTCACGCACGCGTTGCGTTCTAGGGGAGAAGGACGAGATTGTCAAATCACCTGAAAAGACAGAGGAAGAAGCGGTCGAGAAAGTTAGCCATCAAACTCCAAACTGGCCAAAGTTGTTCGGGGTGCGGCGGGTTAGCAATACAGAGGAATTTCACACAGCGACATTCGGCAGTATGACGACGGTTGAATGTGACGGAAGGCCGCCACCAAGAGATAGCCATGAAGTATGCGACTAGTGAAATTCTTCTCTTTGGCCCGCAAACGAAGTGATTGGCGGCGAAGTTCAGGCGGCATCTGCGTTACGACACCGTCGAGCCTGACACAACGTCTGAGATCGCGGCAGAGTTCGCCATGAAGGGCGCAATTGGCGAAATTATTTTTTCATCTTTCGCGAAGGTACCCACGGCTGCTGAACGACGAGAGGGGCTCGCTGCAACCTCCCGAAACCCCGTCCGGGAGACCCCAAGTCGAAGCTAGCCATGAAGGATGCAATTGGTCAAGAAATCCTCAGCAAATGAAATCATCGGGTCGGAATAATTCTCAACAGTTCTGCCTGACCGCACTGTCTCGCCCTTGGTTCCAAGGAGCTTGTGACTCAAGACAAGCCTGATTAAGCGTCTGTGACGCGGCTCATCCGAACAATCGAAAGAACAGCGCTTTTCGGACCGCTCGCGCAGAAAGCCCGTGTCGGTCGAGTGCGTGTCGAAAGGTTCTGGGGTACGTTCCGCCGGCGCTGCGGAGGCGGAACCTGTGTTCCGGTCGGTCGGAGAACTTGCGAAAGGGCTGCGCGACGCTCAGTACGTGGTCGATCCCGTCACGCTGCAGGTGGTCTATCTGGCGGCGAGAATGCAGAAGCCACTGTTGGTGGAGGGACCACCTGGGTGCGGGAAAACGGAACTCGCTTATGCAGTTGCCGCTGCGAGCGACACCACGGTCGAACGCCTTCAATGCTACGAAGGGATCACCGAAGAGAAGGCCATCGGAAAGTTTGATGAGTCCTTACAGAAGCTTTTCCTGGAAATGCAGAAGGAGCTCTTGGGCCAGGACTGGGATCGTATCCGAAGCCGACTGCACTCTCTCGATTTCTTCGCAGAAGGTCCGCTGTTGCGAGCGCTCCGGCACAAATTCAAGCCATGCGTGTTGTTGATCGACGAACTCGACAAAGTGGGCCAGGCCTTTGAGGCACTGCTTCTGGAGATTTTAAGCGCGTGGCAGATCACTATCCCGAAGCTGGGGACGATCAAGGCAGATACAGTTCCTTTCGTTGTGCTGAGTTCGAACGAGGAGCGGCGCCTGGGTGACCCGTTGCGTCGGCGTTGCCTGTATTTGCGGTTCGCGTATCCAACGGTCGAGCGGGAAGTCGAGATCCTCGCCGCACGGAGTGCAAACCAGGAAGCCGCACTGCTTGGACAGATGGCCGGTTTAGCACACGCGCTGCGCGGCTGGAACATGGAAAAACCGCCCTCGATCGCCGAAATGCTGGACTTGGCGCGGGCGCTCGAAATCCTCGGAGTTCAAGAGATCATGCCGGACCAGAGAGACGTTCTCTTGCCCTTGTTGGCGAAGACGGAAGGGGATCGCGGGAGGCTACTGCTCCGTGAGGGCTTCGAAGGCCTCATTGTGGATTCAAAGATGTACAGAGACAAGCTCCATCGAATCAACACGGACGATGTAGCGGCCGCGGTTGCTTGAGTTGGACCGATGACGTTTGCGAAGGCGTTCGTTTCCCTGGTCCTGTTCACCGCACCTGCAGTTTGGGCCGCGGAGCCAACAAGTGTGCAGGAGTTCTCCGCACGATGTGCGGCGTTCTATGCCTCGGCCTTCGAGGTTCCTGTAGAACTTGTCGATGCGGTCATCCAGGTAGAGTCAGGCTGGAACCCTCTCGCGGTTTCCAGGAAGGGCGCAGCAGGCCTCATGCAGCTCATGCCCGCGACAGCCGTTCGGTTCGGAGTACGAGACCGGTTCAATGCTGAAGAAAACATCCGGGGTGGAGTTGCTTACCTGGCTTGGTTGATCCGTCTGTTCAAGGGCGATCTACGACTCGCCGTGGCTGCCTATCAAGTGGGTGAGTCCCAGATCCTTTCGCAGGGCCTAGCATACTCTTCTCGGGAAGTTTTTGACTACGTTAGTCGCGTGGCGCAATTGTACCGCGCCATGCGCCGCGAGACGGCGCGGCGACTCACAGCGGGCATTTCTGCGACGGGGACCTTGAGGTAGACGATGAGCATACTGCGTGCACTTTGGCTTATGTGTTTCTCTCTTGGGACTGGTGCGGCGTTTGCGCAGGTTCCTCAAGTCCAACCACAGATCGTTACGGAGGCAGACCTCGAGGGCAAAGTCACCGTGGTGACGGTAGCAGCCCGCTTTGTCACCGCGATCCGTTTGCCTGAAGCCGTTAACTCTGTGGTTGTCGGAGACCCGTCCGAGTTCCAGGTCGAGCACTCGGAACACGAGCCAAGACTTGTCTTCGTCAAAGCAACCTCGACAAAGCCAACCGAGACGAATCTGCTGATTTCAACGACGAACGGGCGCCAAGTCAGTTTGTTGTTGGTCAATCGAGGGGAAATTACCTCGCCGGACCAAGCTCATGTGGATTTCTTGCTGAAATACGAGCCTGCGGGTGGGTTTTTCGTTGCACCGTCAGGCTTTCCCTTCGCGCTGGTCGGAGAAACTGTTCCTTTGGTGCAAGGCGGAGAGGTCTCACGAGGTGGGGCACGCGGGCTTCCGAAACCGGCGCTAGGCGCCAACTTGTTACCTTCGGCCATGGAGGATCCCCCAGCAACTCGGGGTGATGCGCTGCGAGGTGATGTCCAGGACAACGACCTGGATAGACTCCTCGAGCAGCAGGAAAATGCCCCGCTGCCGGTGCTGTATGGCGAGCACGTCGGTGAAGAATCCATCGGCGGGGACCGGGTTCGAGCTGGGGTCAGTCGCGTGATAGACGGTGGTGAACAGGTGGTGGTCTTGTTCTCGGTCGTCAATCCGACCAAGCACGCGATCTTGTTGATGCCACCCCAAGTGCAACTTGGGGGAACAACAACCTCGGGCAAAGTCGTGCGCCACAAAAAGTGGTCGACGGCGGAGCAACTACCCGTAGTGGATTTTCGGTTGAACCGCCGTCGGCTTGGTCCCGGGGAGCGGGCGAATGGTATTGTCCTGTTTGAGCGTCCGCCATATAAACAATCAAATGAGACGCTTCTGTTGCAAGTGGCGGAGTCGGGGGCGGTCGATCGTCCGGCGCTGGCGCCGATTGGTTTCGGGGTGAGTAGTTCGTGGGAGGACCGAAATGGCCGAGGAAAATGAGAAGAAGACCGCGGGACCAGCACAAACCGTCTCAGCTGAAGAGCCTCTGATCGACGAAACAGAAGCCCCCCGTCCGGGGTGGCGTGAGATCTTTCGTCAAGCCTTCGACAAGGCACGAAGGGAACAGCAAGTCACAAACCGGCGCGACCTGGGGCGCGATCGGAGTCGTTCGCTTTTGCTACTTGCAGGCGCAGCCATCGCGGTGCTCCTGCTGTTCCTCGGCGTGTTTTCCTCGAACACCGCGAGGAAATCTACGGACGGCAGACGACCGGGAATACCGGATTTGGGGCGCAGGGTGACTCCAGGTCAGCAATCTGCTGGGCAGATGGGATCGGCGACACCGCTGCTGAACGCACAAACGGGGGACCAGGAGGCCCAGGGCGGCCAAGGCGTGACTCCTGAGGATGTGGGCAGGACAGCGCGACCTACCCGGCCGTCCGTTGGAGTAGAGCCCAAGTCTGTGACCCCGCCGCTCGCTAGTAATCCGGGGCCGTACGCTCTGGGGAAAATTGATTTTTCAGATACAGCAATGCACCCGCAAGCGTCTGAGTCCGGTCCGTCATCAGCCCACTCGGTGCGAGATGATCTCCAGAAGCCTTCATTAGTGTTCGTTCGAAGCGTCCAAAGCAATGCAGCGAGTGCTGGCGCGAGAATGGCTTCGGCCGCACCGGAAGAAAGTCCTATCTTGATGGACCTGCCCGCGGGCACGCGATTGGTTGCCCGGCTCCAATCCGTCGTGACGAGCGCCATCAAAACGCCGGTTGTCGCGGCCATCGAGTACAACTACGAAAGGGACGGGCAAATTGTTGTGCCCGCGGGAGCGAAGGCCCTCGGCAGTCTCCAGCAGGCAGAGCGGTCTGGAAACGTGGCGATCCGATTCGACACAATTCAAATGCCGGACGGAACCACCGAGAAGATCGACGCCATGGCTATGAGCTTGGACTTTGGGCCGCTGAAAGGTGTTGTGAACGGTAAAAGGGCGGGAACGCATTTCTTGGTCCGAACGTTCACCGGTCTCGGGCAGGCCGCCACGTACCTCGTCGGATCGGGTGGGCTGAATGCACCACTGTCGGAGAGTGCGTTTTTGCGGGATCGGATTGCAACAAACATTGGGATTGCGGGCGACCAGGAATTGAACAGTCTGGCCTTCAACCAAAACATCGTTGTCAATGTGCCAGGAAACACTAGGTTCTACATCGTAGTCGAAAAGAGCACGAGGACACGTGAGGGTGAAGCAAGGCCAGCCACGACGCAGCGGGTGAACTATGCACCCATTCCTACCGCAGAAGAGTTCCGCCAGCTCTTGCAGTTGAGGCGAGAACTGAGCGATACATATCAGCAAGCGGGCACGCCAAGCACGGCGCAAGAAGTGCCCCAGCAATAGCGAGGTTGATCGGGGAATGGACCCCAATTGGAAGCCGCTCGTGGACAAGCTCGGCGAGGAGCGTTGCGTCGGCTTCATGTTCATGGGGCGAATGAACGGGACCAACCTGTACAAGCATGGCATCGCCCGGATGTATTTGAATCTCGATGATCGAGGCCAGTGTTACGTGTGCCGCGAAAAGTGGCGATTCGAGAAAGCGGATTTTGACGTAGAACTCGGCAAGTTGGAGGCGGCTCTCGCTGGGCTCGGGGAGACTCTCGAAAGGGTCTACGATGAGTCCTATATCGAGCAAAAGAGAGAGGCTTTGCAAAGGGCCGGCATTTCGCACGAGCGAATTGAGATTCAACCAGAAGACCTATCCATAAATTAGAGCGCCCCGGGTTTCCCCCATGTGTCCTTTCGAAGAATCGTCTGTGACTGATCTCGCGAAGAAACCTGCGTTCATGAGCCTGCAACTCCGGATTCTGCACTGGACCTTTTGACTTCTGCAACTCGGTCGCAGTCGCAGCACCCCTTACTTTTTTGACAAACAAGAGAACTGGTCTTAGGTTTCCCCGCGCTTCAGTTGTTTTTCCCTCTGGTTGTTGAGCCGGAGAGAGAGGCGGCGAAGCAGAAAGGGGGACCGTACTCCATGAAGGTGAAAGTGGACGAGGCATGGAAGCGAGCACTGGCCGTGTCCGCTATCTGCTTCGTCTTAGCAAGTCAGTTCGTCTGGGCGCAGAACCTGGGAACACAGCCGCAAACAAATGTGGCCGTCCAGGGAGAAACCGCTGCCCAGCCGGAAGGCGCCTTCCTGAACTTCATCAACTGGATTGGCAACGTCATCGCCCCTGTGGGAGCCGGAGGCGCCGTAGTCGGTGCAGTTGTGTCTTGGCTGCATGGGCGCGGTGTTGGCCGGTGGCTCGCAGCTGCTGCTGGATTACTGGCAGTTTCAGGGCTAACCCGGTTGATCGAGTTCTGGATCACCAGTGGAACGGGAGGCGTGACGTAAACCGAGGCGGCACGCATCCACAGCGGAATTGGCAGGCAGTTCGGGAAAGGAGAGAAGGAAATCAGGCTGCCTGCCAACCTCCGCTCAGGTCTCACCTCGAATCGCTTTGTAGAAGAGAAAGGAAAAACGAAGCAATGGCCATCCCGCAACTTTTGAACGACATCATTCAAGTTCTTTTGCAGGTCGCACCGGCCGCCTCCTTGGTCGCCTTGGTTCTTGCGGGAATTAGCTTGAGGCGCGAGGGGGGAATGACGTTCCTCATTGGCGGCAGCTTCACCAAGTGGATGTTTTGGGCAGTCGTATTCGTGACACTCGGACCCCTACTGGGATGGTTTACCTCGTTCGGAGTCGCAGTGCCGTTGCCGTCCGGAGGGATTGGAACTTCGTGGTTGAGTTCGTTTCAGTCGGATGTGTCCAACTTCGTTACGACTTTTGTCGCCGGCCGGATGGTGACAACTCTCGCGGCGTATTTCGTCCTGCGCGCAATTCTTGACGCTGCCTCGGGCGGACACCCTCTCCCGTCGATCCTCGCCGCGATGTTCCTGCTCGGCACGCAAACAACGTACTCCCTGATTCAGAGCTACAACACGGGAACGCAGGTTGCCACCGCGGACGTTCTGGACAGCCTTTGGAATTACTTGGCCGGGACCATCATGCCGATCGCAGCAGGACTGGCGGTCGTGGGCGCCATCATCAATTTTGCCACGCGCCGTCCGGCCATGCGTTTAGTCGCTGTCGCCCTAGCAATGCTGGGCGTTTCAGGAATCTGGAAATTAGTCCTCTCGATGGAGGCGTAGGAAGACCATGTCGTTCACCCACGGGATTCTGAACCTAACCAATTGGACGGGGAACGTGATTCTGCCCACCCTGGCTGGTCTGTTCTTTGCGATCGCGGTCTTGCGATTTGCGCGTTCGGAGCCCTATGCGGCCGCGATGTATGGGGGATTCTTCTGCCTGATAGCTTCTGGTCTGTTGCGAGCGATGGAAACCTTCGCTTCCCAACGGGCCTGGAACGACCCGGACGTTTACTGGATGTCACTCGTGAGCTTGGTGGATTGGATTTGCAACGTGCTGATGCCGGTCTATGCCGGCCTTCAAGTCGCAGCCGGCGCGCTGCGCATGGGAATCGTCACGCGGGTCCATCCCACGGAAGGATGGATGAGACACTTCGTTGCAGCCGGCCTCTGTTTGCTTCTATCGGGATTGGTGCGGCTTGCGGAGTTTTTTGTCGCGCGTGGAACGGAAGGAGTTCGATAGGAGATCACGACATGGCCCTTGAAGTGACACCTGCGTACCGCAATCTTCGAACGCGCGTCACGTTCTTCGGCCTCGAAGCCGAAGATCTGTTCGCGATTCTCGCGTTGGCGGTTGTCGCCAACATTCTCGGCAGGTTTCTTCACCGGGAGATGTTTGGATTGCCGATGAACATGGTCCTGCAGTACGTCGTGCCCGTCCTGAGCATACCCGCGCTGATGCTGTTCAAGTACGGCAAGCAGCGCGGTTACCTACAGGATTGGGTGGTGTTCCATGCAAGGCCGCACGTGTACTCCGCGCTCGAGCGGGACCGCGAGCTCACACGCGTATACATCCGATTGGGAGACTAGCCATGCCGCTGACGGCCGAACGGTACGAACAATCCATGGGCGCGCCTCCGATGTGCGAGCAACTCCGCATCCGGGATCTCCTGGACAACGTGGCCGTGCAAGTGGACGGCTCGCTCGTGGCCGGATTCGAGGTGGGCGGCATTCAATCGTATTACGCGAGCGATGAAGCGAGGAACCAGATCAAGGGGTTGCTTGAAGCTCTTGTGAGGTCGCTACCCGAACGATCCATGCGAATGCAAGTGCGATTTGAGATTCGGGAAGGCACAGGCGATTTGATTGGTCGATATGTTCGTGAGCGCAGGAGCGAAAGTGAGGTGCTCCGGGAGCTCGATCGTCTGAATCTCGAACTATGGCGGAGCCGCGAGGCCGCCGGGTTCTATCTGGAGCATTTCCTCCATTTGTATTTCATCTGGAATCCCCGAATTCATCACGAATCGCCCGACTTCGAGTGGAAGAGAAGGATGAAGCAGAGGGGAAACTGGAGTGTTTCCGCATCGAAGTGTATCGAGCGTTCGCAGCACGAGCACGAGGACCTGCTCGCGGAATTCAACAGCCTCCTGGCCGGAGTGGAAGCGACGCTTCAAGCGACGGGCATGTCCCTTCACCGGATGACCCACCAGGATCTGTTCCTTGAGATCAAGCGCGCGCTCAATCCCCTGGGCAATGACACGCTCCGCTACCGGTCCGCGGACGAATCGCCTTGGCATGAGAGCGCGCGAAGCCAGATGGCAAATGTCAACATCGAGGATGAACAAGACGATTACCTGAAAATCGGAGGCTTGCTCTATTCCTGGATCAGTTTGAAAGACCTGCCCGATGCCACGTTCCCGGGCATCCTGCGTGAACTCGTCGTCATGGATTTTCCACTCGTCATCAACGCGGAAGTCGCCCTCCCCGACCAGAGCAAATCGATCAAGCAATACAAGAGTAGATTGCGAAAAATGCTCGCGGCCCAGAAGGATTTCCACGGGGGCTTTCGCATCAACGTGGACGCCCACGTGGCAGAACACCAACTCGTCAAGGTTCTGCAGGACTTGATATCGAGTTCGCTGAAAGCCTGCCAGATGAGCCTGCTCGTAACGGCGCGGACTTCCAAGCCCTGCCGGAACCGCCTGGAACGTGAAGAGGCCGAGCGCATTCTGGCGGATCGGCGCCAGCGCGCGCTGCATGCGATCGCCCGGATGAACGGAGGCCGCGGGATTCCGGAGACCCTTGCACAGAAGCGGCTTTTCTTCGGGGGCCTGCCCGCAATGGGAGGAGAGAACCGGCGAGAGCTCGACTTGCTAACGCTCAATGCCGCGGACCTTTTGCCAGTGGAGGTTCCGTGGCGCGGAACGCGCCATTCGCCACTCATGCTTTTTGAAACGCCCTACCGGCAACTGGTGCCTTTCTCGCCTTTCGACGCCGGCCTCGGCGACGCGAACATGCTCATCATGGCGAAGAGCGGCGGGGGTAAGACCTTCATGGCGCAACTCTTCCTGCTCATGATGGCGCGCGCCAACCCGCAAATCTCCATCATCGAGCGGGGTGATTCCTATCAGCCACTTGTGGAATTGATGGGCGGACGGGTCATCGACGTGAAGCTGGACGGTACCGAGACGCTCAATCCTTGGGACCTGCCGGCGGGAGAATCGACGCCGACCAAAGAAAAGATCGCGTTTCTTAAGAATCTTACGCGCCACATGATCGGCGACAGCCCGGGCTCGGATAACTCGCTGGTCGACAACCTGCTCAGCGACGCAATCGGGCGGACGTACAAGCGCTGCGCCATCCGTTACTCCAATCCGATTCCCACGTTCAACGATCTCCGAGAGGAGTTGGCGCAGTGGCGTGACGAAGAACGCATGCAGCGCACGATCGACGAGGCCCGCTTGGCGGCAATCAAGCTGCGCGGATGGACGGGAGAAAAAGGGATTTACGCCAAGCTCTTCGACGCGCACACGACGATGCGTCTCGACAGCAACTGGCTCTTCTTCAACGTCGAAGGTTTGAGTTCGGACCCGAACCTCGAAACTGCTATGAGCATGCTGATCGCAAATGCCGTCGCGGCCCGCTCGGGCGGAAAGACAGGCCAGCCGAGCATTACCGTTCTCGATGAGTGCTGGTTCCTCTTGGATTCCCCAACCCTCGCTCCTGAAGTGGTTCAACTCTTCCGGACAGCGCGGAAAAGGAATGCCAGCGTCTGGGGAATCAGCCAGACGGTGGAGGACTTTGTGGGAACCGAGTTCCAGCCGCGGGAGCATGGTCCGGGGATCCTCAAGAACGCGAGCACGAAGATTATTGGGCAACAACCAGGAGATGTGAGCCCACTGATCAATCACCTGTTCTTGAACCCGGTGGCGCTCAACGAGGTGAAGCGCTTCAGCGCGCCGCGCAAGGGAGAGAGCGCCGACGCACTCCTGGTCCTTGGGGAGAAGGCCGAGACGACGCAAACGATTCGGATCGTGCCGACAACCGTGGACTACTGGGTCTGCACAACGTTTCCCCGAGAGAGAAGGTACAGAACCTGGGTCCTGAAAAAGTGTGCCGACCGGCCGCTGCTCGATGCCTATCAGGAATTGGCGCGAAAGTTTCCTCATGGATTGGCGGAGGTCCCGCCACTACCGGAAGAGATCTCAGGTGCGGTGACGAGAGAAACGCAGCCATGAAACGAGTCTTTGTCGCGATTTCTCCCCGATACCGGAGACTGCTCCACTTCGCTGCCCGGGGAGTGCTCATCGTCCTAGCCTCGGCGAGCTTGCCGTTCCTGTTCGACCTTATGAATCGTGGTATCGGTTGGTTTATCGGGTTGTTTCCTCATTCTAACAGGCCATGGGAGGAGCCCTTATGGGATCGCTAACAAACGTGATGTTCGGGTTTTTCTTTGTGCTCTTTTCTTACTGGTTGGTGATCGCAAGAACTCGGCGACAAGTGCTTGCCCTCACCTTGGCCGGTGCACTTGCCGTGGTGATTGTCAGCCCACCGCCCGCACAGGCACAGGGGAGCCTCATAGCCGCAATTCAGTCCGTGCTGAACGTAATCAACGGCATGATCAAGACCGCACTGAACTCAATCAATTCCGTGCGAACTGCGATCAGCAGTCTCTATCAGCAAGTGACTTGGCCCGTCGCCCTGATCAACCAGGCGAAAACGATGGTGACGCAGATGATCGGCCAGTACAGAAGCCTTATGCAAAACATTTTCAACATCAACCTAAAGAGCGCCACCTTGCCCAACCCGGTCGCGCTCGAGAACGCCATGCGAAATCACCAAACGAATGATTTCGCAAGCCTGACCACTTCGTTCGGAAGCACCTATGGCAGCGTTCCAAACGCGATGGCGGCCAGCCCGGCAGACCGAAGCATGATGGATATGGACGACGCATTGGCGGTCGACAACTTGAAGACACTGAAGATGAGCGACGCCGCCGATGATCTGACCTTGCAGGCAGCTGATAACATTGAAAACGCGGCTAGCCAGGCAGCTCCGGGATCAGCGCCTTTTCTAACCGCAACCGCAGTCGTGGCCAGCATTGAGAGCCAGGCCCTCACGCAGAAAATGCTCGCGGCTGAATTGCGCCAGGAAGCGGCCCGACTCGCTCACGAGAATGCCCTTCGCAAGCGCGGATCCATCATGACGGGAGATGTGAACGCGCAGATTCTGAATCTACTAAAACGGAACTAGGAGAGGAAAAACCCGATGACGAAAGCCATTCAGAGTGTGAAGCGATGTGGGACGTGGGCCTGGGGACACAAGATCCGTACCCTTGTTCTGTTGCTGGTCTTTTCTCTGCTGGCGCCAAAGCCGGTCAGAAGTCAATTCCTTGACCCTTGTTGTGCGATCCTCGCGACTGGTCTAACCACGATCAGCAACGTGTTGAGTAGCGTCATCGGAGGAGGGTTGAATAGCATTCTCGCCATCGAGAAAGACATTTCGAACTTCGAGCAAACTGTCGTTTGGCCGCAGAACCTGATCAATCAGGCGCGTTCGCTCGTGGGAAGCGTCCAGGGCATTTTCAACCAAATCCAAGGAGTGATGCGCGTTCCGGTGAACAGTGCGACTTTACAGGCAACGCAGCAGTTCGAACAGAACTTGCTTTCGCGTGATCCGAATCAAATCGGTCAAACGAGCTCGCAATATACGGCTGTTTATGGAGTGGTGCCGGACGCGACTGCGGCATCCCCTCAGGCGCGCGACATCACCGACATGACGGATGCTGCAGCACAAGCAGCAATGAAAAGGGCAATCGAGATCGATGCCCTGGCGGACCTCGAACTACAGGCGGCAGACCAGATTAACCAGAGTATTCAAACGGCCGCTCCCGGAAGCGCGCCGATCATTGAAGCGCAGGCAGACGCGTGGCTGGTTCGCGCCAATGCGTATACACAGTCCGCAACAGCCGATCTGATGCGCGTGCGCGCCATCGATCTGGCCAACGCGAGTGCGAATGTGAAAAACGGGGCGGCGAACGCGGCAGCTGTGCAGCAGCAGATTTACAACCTCCTGAAGAGGCAGTGAACCGTGTTTTACTTTCAGCAACTCCTCCAAACAGCGCTCGATGGGATCGACAGCGCGAACGTTACGAGCGCTGTGTTGGGCGTTGCCGGGACGATCCTTCTCCTTAGTTTCCTCTACAGCGCGTACCAGGCATTCGGCTCCGGTGGAGATGTCCGGATGCTTGCGATTTCGGGAATCAAATATCTGATTCTGGGGCTTGTATTCGCCAACTACGCCGCCGCCTTTCGCGACGTCAATGGAATGTTCAATTCCGTCGCCAACTTCATTTACAACTCGACGGGCGTCGGGGATCTCTTCGCGAATTGGCTGAACCAGTTGGCTCAGTATTGGCAGGCCAATGGGAATACATCTCTATGGAATCTCGTGACGGGCCTTGCTTCGGGAGTTATCAGCCTGATCCTCATCCTAAGCGCGTTCGTCCTATTTCCCGTTTGCTATCTCATATTCACCGTCTTCTATGCGATGTACGGGTCGGTTCTCTACGTAACGGGTCCTTTTGTCTTGGCGCTGTTGCCGGCGCGTGGACTCGGCCAGTTGTCACGCACCTACCTCGTGAACCTCATGACGTTTCAGGCGTGGGGGCTTATTTACGCGATCCTTCAAGTTCTCATGTCTGCGGTGAATCTCTCAAGCATAAACGCCGTCCTCAATGCGAACGGAGTTCTGAACAGCTTCGTTGGGTCGAGTGAAATGATACTCCTAGCCCTCACCGCAAGCATTTTCTCGCTCTCAATCGCTTTGATTCCATTCATTGCCAGCCGCATTGTTCGTGGTGACCTGGGCAGCACCATGATGACGATCGCGAGCGCCATAACGACAACTGCTAGTACCGTCGCCGGTTTGGCGGCTGCGTCATTCAGCGGCATGGGAGAAGGTGCGCTCGCCGCTCAGGCAGCCGGAGGGGGAGCAGCACCACCTCCTCCGCCGCCGGCAGGACTAGGAGCTGCGGCGCCGTCCGTGCGGATCCCCGCTGGCGCGAGCGTGTCTCCAAATGGTGGTGCTGCGACTGCGGCCATCGCGTCCACATCGATGTCTCCAACACCCCCATCGAGCGGCGCGATGAATGGGGTAAGCGCCGTCACAGCAAGCAGCGGAACCAGCGATGCTCCCCCCTCAACGGCAGCATCTCCGGCACCTCCTTCCGTTTCACCAGGGCGTTCCTCGACCAGACCCGGCCAGTATCGCGGGTTCAACGTTCCGCATGCCATGGCCTGGTACGTCGGCTACTCGCTCGGATCTGCGTACGGAGGTCTGAAAGGAAAGGAATAGAAGATGAAAAAGGCTAGTCGGAACGGAGAGCTTCCAGAGATCACTCGCTACACGAAGTATTACGAGCACGACGGGATGCTCCGGGCTTACGCGAACCGGGCCATGCTCCTGGCAATGATCTTCGGCGTGCTTGCGATGGGCTCTCTAGGATTCGCGATATACGTCCGCATACAGCCACCGACAGTGATCCGTGTGGACAAAGATGGCAACGCTTTGGTTGTCGGCGGGCCCCGTACCGGCAAGGTGGCGACGTTGAGCCTGTCTGCGGACGCCTCCGAAGGAGTCGGCCCAACCGATCTCGAAGGCAGGGCCGTTGTACGCCAATTCCTCCGTCGATACCTTGCTTACACGCCCGACTCGGTGGACAGAAACCTCGCCGAGGCTTTGAACATGATGACCGCAAACCTGCGCGTCTATTCCATGAACAAACTTCGCGACGACGATACTGTGGGAAAGATCAAGGGCGAGCACATGATTTCAGATTTTGAGATTCGCTCGATTGAGCACGTTAAGGCGACACCCTGGACGTATACCGTCTTCGGCGTAAAGGAAGTTCACCGCGTGAAGAACCAAGCGGAGGCGACGGATCAAATCGTTGGGCGATACAACGTGCGCTTGGTCGAAACAGCACGCTCGGAAGTGAACCCAAGCGGCCTTCTCGTGGCCGAGTACGGCGAACAGCAGATGGTCGGCGAGCGAGAGGCGGGACTGCTGCAAAAGAGCGCGCTCGACAAGGACAGGCCGTAGATCATTTGCCCCTAGGAGACATGCACTCGAAAGCGGCAGGAGTAGACGAAAGGAGGTTGTAATCGTGGCGGCAGGTGCGATGGAGGCAGTTGGACAAGGGAAAGACCCGGAAGCGGGCCGTTCCTCGCGTGGAACTCGCAAAGTGCGAGCGGGCCAGACGGGCGGAGTGGAGGTCCAACGTTTCTTCCTTGCAAAAACAGGAGGGAATAACGGCGTTCCCGAATTCAGCAAGGAAGTCCTGGGGGAACCGGAGGCAATGGTCGAATCACTCAAAACTGGCCTGAGCTATTTTGTGGTTTCCGAGTGGAGAGGGATTGCCGATTTCTCTGGTAAGAAGCCGCAATTAGGGCGAGAAGCCGTTCGCGGTGCGCCCAAGGCGGGCTAAAGAGTTTCTTCACAGACTGAAGTTGGTCTGTCGAGAGCCGTCCACAAGCTCCAATGATTGTGGATGAGTGCTTGGCTCGCTCGAAGTGTGTCCGATCGGGCGCACAAGAGCGGGCTAGCAGACTCCTTGTTTGTTGTTGCCGAGCAAACAAAGGAGAAATACCGCAGCAACGAAGAGGTCGAAAGCGTTGAGCTGCCCATAAACAACTGAACTGGTCCGGTTCTTCGCGAACCTGACCGGAAACCTTACCTCGTTTTCGGCCCAGGACAGCGAAGAGACCGGCGGCAACGGCCTCCTTGTCTGTCTTTCGCCGGACGGAAATAAGGAGGAGGAAATGCCAACTGAAATGAATAGTGGGATGCCTGTGACTACGCTCGACATCAACGAGATGGGACAGATGAAGCGGCGGTTGCCGAGACTAACCCAAGGGGAGCAGCTCGTAAACACGCTCCTCCAGGGTCTCTATCCCGGCATTCGCGTCGCACGGCTCAATGTCCCGCCGGGGAAGTTGGAAGATCACCAGGAGAACGAAGTTCAGAAATCGATGAGGTCTTTCGATCTAGATGGTGTGCGGTTTCGGCTCATAGGCGCCAGTGCCTCGGCGAAGAGCGGCAAGTTCTACGCCGTAGACGAACGCTACGAGCCGGCCATTGCAGAGCGTTTCCGTAAATGGCCCGAAGCAGCCATCACCTATTTCGGGATCTTGGTCTCGCCGTGCAAACAGCGAATCCAGTTACCCGACGCAAAGGTGATGGTTGTGAAGGACTGCACGTTGGGCACGAATGACTGCCGGGGTTGGATCTCACGGTCGGTGTTCGCACGATTTCATTTGCCCGGGCACCGGCTCTACCAGTTCCGACTGGCATTCGAAAACACGCAGGCAAAGGGAGCATGCAAGGTGATGCCGGACGACGTGGCCCAGAAGCTTGGGGCGGACATCATCTTGCCTGAATCGTGCGTGAAACCCGAGTACAAACAGTCGACACGATTCTTGGACTTCCTTCATTGGCGACGGCCAAAGATCGAGGTTCGGACCTACCGGGGGCCGGTCGTATTCGGCATCCGGGAGGTGTCACAAACGCTCGAGCTCCATAGCAGCTACACACTGATTGAACACGCGCCCTGGGAGTCCATCCAACTCGAAATCGTGCCGTTCGCAATGGAAGAGGCTCGCAAGCTGCGGATGGCATGTGAGGACGGAAAGTACGATGATGTCATCGAACTCCTGGGCACGTCCCACGCGCAAGCACCAGGGGAAGATGGAAACGACTCGGAGTACACATCATTCGAGCACACCGTTGTTGAAGCGGTGCTCAAGGTGGATTCGAGCGGCTACCTCATCAAACACCCTTACATCAACAACGCATTGAACCGCCTGCTTGCGAAATGGACCTTCAAGCTTTGCACGGCGGGTGGCTTCAAGATCCCTGGGTTTGCCCTTGCCGACGACGGCTTCCTTGCTCTGTACCAAGGGCATGTCGTCGCCGGATCCGACTGGCTGCCTCAGGACCGGGCGATCAGTTCGGTTTCGTGCCAGAAAGGTTTGGTCGTGCGCTACCCAATCCGCATGTTCGAAGACTTGCTTCCTTACACGCGGGTGTCCACCGAAGAAGCGGTAGCCCTCGTGACGCAAGTCATCGAAGAACAAAACGGCTGCTCGATTGACAGCGGCGCCGTCGTGGATTTGGTGGAGGAGCAGATCAGACTCAAGGGAACCTTCACCCTGCACAGCGAAACAGCGGCCAAGAATGGAGGAGACTTCGACTTCGACCTGGTAGCTGTGGTCGAAGGCGACCGTTTTCCCCGGTTCGTGGAAAGCCGCTTTGCGCACCAGGGCCGGCACGAAAAAGGGAAATCAAAGCATTACAAAAAGCAAAGTCCTTGGTGGAACCTCGCGCTGGTTGCGAATCAGGCAAAAGGAAATCAGATTGGCTCGATCACCGATCTGAAGACCTCCTGTTTTGCTGCCGGTCTCAGGGGTGAGGCATACCAACTCGTCGATGAACTGCAGCATGCCCTGGACAGCCTCAAGTGGGGTACCGAGGTGAACCAGCAGCTCGTCGCCGAGATCCGACAGAGGGTCCCACCCGCGCCCTGGCTGCAGTTGAAGGACAAGGAGCGGGTCAGCGATATGCCGGTGCATCTGGAAGTTCTGCCCACCGACAAGATCGGGTACCTCTATAACTTCGCAAGGAAAGAAGTCGAAGACTTCTTCTCCGCGAAGTTACCGATCGCCGACTTCCATGGACTGATCTCCAGCGAACATTTCACGCGGGAGATGTCCCAGGAGTGCCGATTAGTCAACCGCATCTACGCCGGGGAAGTCGGAAAGCTCATCAAGGAAGCACAAGCCTTGGACGAAGCTCTGGCGAAAGCTGAGGCAGAGTACGAGGCCAAACGGAACGACCAGACAACCAGGAATGAAGCGCGCACTCAGCGCAATGCTGCCCGAAGCGCAGTCCACGCCAACAAGGAGCGGTCCCGCGAGGAGTTCCAGGCCTTGCGATCGATCGTTCGAGCGTGGGGAGATGGAAAGAAGCAGAACCGGCGAGGCTGGTGCCAGTCCCTGCACACGGCCATCTGTGCAGGGAAGGGAAACGGCTCGCTCCTGTTCCATGTCTTCCCACAGGAAATTATCGACAAGGTCGCGGAAGAGACCGGCAGCAATCCTGTGCAGGTCTTCGTTCCCGATCTCGTGGATGGGGAAATCGAGTTTGACGACGAAGGCCGCGTTTTTCTCGTTGAACAATTCCCCAACGGCGATGGCAGCACCCACGAGCGCAAGATCTTCCTCCTTCAGATATCGAAGAAGGGTGAAGTGCTCGTGGACGGGAAAGTTGTCGATCGTGTGCAGCCATTCCCAATGCGATACGGGTCAGGCACGATCCGCGATGGCAAGCTGGTGTTCAACGATATTCGCCAGCACGCCACCGTAAAACGCTCAACGACGACCGTGAGCAAACCGTGCACCGACACTTGCGGCAAGGAGCCTTCCGCGAGTGAGACGACCGCGGTCTGCCCACAAAGAGAAACTCAATGAACCAAACGCCGTCCAGGGGGCCTGAAATTCAGGCCTCCTGGGCATTCCGTATATAGAAGGACGGGAAGGAGAGGCTGAAGTGAACAGGATTTGGCTTTCTCTGGTAGCGGTTGCCGTCATCTCATGGCCGGCCCTGGGGCAAAAAGTGGAGTCGCAGAAGCCGGACCGTAGAAAGGTCCTTCACGTCCAAACTGCGTTGAATCACCTGACCGTTCTCGAAATGAGCGAGCCGGTCAGCACGGTTGCGGTCGGCAGTCCCGTATTCAAAGTGGAGTGGCGAGAAAACAAGGTCTTCATCGAACCGACGCAGATGAACGTAGCGACGAATCTGTTCGTGTGGACGGCGTCTGGACGCTTTAATTACGAGCTCGACCCCGCCGGAGCCGTGCCACAAATGGATTTCGCGATTGACCAACCAGTTGCCGATCCACCCATGGCCAATGTTTCTGCGAACCAGCTCGGCAAGTCGAGTGACCCGTCGCCAGCGGAGGTACTCATCGCAGCCAAGCCCATCCGTTTGTATGGGTCGATTCCTGAAAAAAATCGAGTCGCTGTCTACTTGACGGATATGCTTGAGCACGACGGGCAAGTCTTCATCCGCTACACGATTCGGAACCAGACAAAGAGAGCCTATGTGCCTGGGGCCCCGCAGGTAGTCGCACTCAATGCGCCGCGTTACCGCGAGTCGCTCTACTCTGTTTCACCCTCCCAGCTAAGCCCAAACGAGGCGGCACGGTTGAAGTCGAGTGGTGAAACCAGCATGGAGGTGGCAAAAGGCGAAATACGCTCCCCGCGAATTGAGCCAGGACAGGAATCGACGGGAATCGTTGCGATAAAGCTTTCGCAAAGACATGCGGCACACATGGTTCTTCGATTGGTATTTCCTGCCGGCCCCGCGGGACCAATTAACGCAACACTGGTGCTTTGAGATGCCGACATCTGTTTCCTCGGGTGAGGTGCACGCTTGGATCGAGGAGTCCTTGAGACAACGGTCGGACATCGGTCTCGGGAAAGGAATCGTCGACATGTTTTTCGAGGCCCCCAACCCCTTCGACCCCACAGCACGGCGCAAACCGAAAGCTGGATTTTTGCTTGGAGCGATCCTGTTGGCTGCCTCCGTGGGCTGCTTTTGCTATTTCAACTTCTTGTGCTAGTGGTTCGTCGCTTGGTCACAGTCGCGATCAACATCATGACTTCTCTTATAGCGCCGGCGCGATCGAGAACGGCGACTTCATCTCGGTCCAAGCCAAGTGTTGAACATCTGGACAGAGGATGTCTCCCTGGGATGCTGCAGTCGCAGCCTGTCAGGAACGGAAGTGTGTTCATCGAGTCATGAACTCCGTGTATTCAGCACCGCGTGAGCATCGTCCCCTTGTGGAAGCCTACGAGATTATTATCGCTGCATTCTTATTGGCTGGCGGTTGGTTCGCCTGGTACTTGGCACGCGAGCGATATCACCTGACGGACCGACAAGTCGCAGAGTTAGCGTCCTATCTCCTGATCGGAACGACGGCTCTCTACGCCGCAACCTATCTGTTCTTAACGGCGCGCTCGCGCCGGGAGAAGCAGTGGCCCCACCCGCCTCTGGTTGCGTCTCCGAACTCGGATGAACGGGCAATCCGGCAGGCCTGGAACTTAAGTGCCGTTGTCCTCGGCTACGACGTGCACGGAAGACCGTGGCTCTGGCCCGACCGTGTTCGGGTGATGCAAGGAATCGTGTTGGGCATGACCGGATCAGGAAAGACAACCCTACTGCGCAATATCATTACCCAAGACTTGTGCCGCGTCGTCGGCCCTCCCGAAGACCGTCACCACATACCGATGGTCATCTTTGACGGCAAGGGTGACATGGAATTCTTTTCGAGCCTCCTCCCCCATATCCATCGTGCTGGCCGGCTTAGCCAGTTGCGTGTTCTCAACCCCGCACGCCCGGAGCTATCGGCGCGCTACAACCCCTTCCATTGCAGCGATGAGGACTACATGCCGGTCGTGAATATGGTGTTCGGTTCCTTCAACCTGCACGACGAGTTTTTCGGCAAGCACCAGTTGAACTACCTCGCGGACATTGTTCGGGTGCTCGTGTACACGGGACTGAAGTTCAACTTCTACGACGTGCTGGTCATGGCGATCGACGAACAGGTGTTGCGGGAACAAGTGGCGAAAGCCTCGCGGCAGCTTGAGCGGGACACACACGTAAGCACGCAGCGAAAGCTCAACTTTGAGATGTCCGTGAAGAATCTGTACCAGTCATTCCAGGACCGCGAACGGGTTCCCAAGATTCAGGGACTCCTGAATGAGTGCATGACGTTCCTCGACGACGAATTAAGTGTCATCACTGGACCGTATGAAGACCTGCTCTCGCTCGACGAAGTGATCGACCAGGAACTCATCTTGTTCGTGACGCTCAATGTGAACAAGAACACCGAGCCGGTGCGGGCGCTTGGCAAGATGTTGCTCCAGAACCTTCAGCTCGTGGTCGGAAAGAGGTACGAAAGCGAGGAACAGCGCCGCAGGACGAACCGGCCGCTCTTCAGCGTAGTGCTGGATGAATTCGCGCCCTTTGGGTACCGGAACTTTCCCCAGATCCTGCAAACAGCGCGAGGTACCAACACGGCGTTTCTCTTCTCGGTGCAGAGTCTCCCCCAGCTCATGCATGTCGGCCGCGGGTTCAAAGAGGATGTCGCCTCCGCCCCGAACACAACCATGACACTGCGAACTCGCGACGAGGAAACGGCGCGCTATTTTCTCCGAGCCTCCGCCGAGCATCGCGTCACGCGGCGCAACCTGTCCATGGAGAAATGGAAGCTCTTCGGACTCGAAACATACGAGGAGACCGGCCGGGCGGTCGATATCGAGGCCACTGAAACACGCGCCCTTGACGAGCACATCAAGAACCTGCCGAAAGGGCAGATGGAAATTCTGATGACGGATGACACGCGCGGGACCCTCCACGCGCACTTGCACGTGCGTCCCCCCACGGACGTCCGCGTCCCGCACTTCGAGCCCGTACTCTATCCTCGGCCAAAACAGTCCCGCGCAACGTCGGTAGGAGCAAATCTCCGCTTCAAGAGTGCCGAATTCACCCAGACGCGATACGCGAGGCGCGGGCGTTGACAATACGGAACACGAAGCGAGCAGTCTGTCAGGGTTTGTTGATGATCGTCCTTTCATTTGCTGCTTCCAGAGTGGAGGCGCAAACGCCGCCGCGGCCACGCGTCGGCCGGGAGACTTGGTACGAATTTCTGCTGAAGCAATTCAACCCTAGCAATTTCGACTATGGGGCTTGGCTTGAGAGACGACGTCAGGCTTTCCTCGAAGCGACTGCGAAAGAATCGTACTTCTGGTACAGCGTGTCAGTGACGGCGGGGATGCTGTTTATGATGGTTGCCTACACCAAGCTGCATCTGGACCATCGCCGCAGCATGAGAGTCACCGCGGAGATGATGGCGGACATCTACAGCCACGACCTTCTTTCGCACCAGGTGGCAACCGAAGCCATTGAAAAATACAACCGGCATATCGAGCAGTGTAATCGCGCGATCGAGGCCTCGGAAGCAGGGGACGTCCGACCCGGCTGGGGTGAGACGCAGGTTGACAACTTAAAAGCGGAGCTCCAGCGGGTCGCCGGTCAACTCGAAGCCACAACACAGGACCGGAACAAACTTCAGGAAGAGCTCCGGCAGAAATCACTCGTTGTCGCCGACCTTTCGCTGCGGCTGGACGCTTTGTCAAAGAAGGTGGACGGCGCGCGAGGCTCTGGCGGCGTTTCGCAGGAAGCTGCATCGGCCGATGCAAATGGGGATGGCGCAAAGCTTGTCGGTCACGTCAACCGGCTACAGGAAGAGTTATATGCCGAACGGCAGAAAAACAAGCGTTTGAAGGGAGCATGACAGAAATGCTCGTTACCGTCACCGGATTTGGGAGTGTTTGGCGGAGTCGCTTTAGGAAGGACCCGAGTGACCCAAGGCGGTTTGCGCTGGGGGCCTACTTCAACACAACCGGTGTTCCCGTCGGTGGGAAAATCCGGACTCGGCCCAGGATCGTCGGTCATGCGCGGTTCAACGGAGTCGGAGGCTTCAATCCGAATCATCCCCTGGGAATAATCAACAGCGTTTTTGAGTGCGCGGACCCCTGCATTTGGCAGGGACAGAACAAGGTTCTTTTCAAGCGGATGCTGTCAGCCCCGCAGCAGCCTGACTACTTCTTGATGGTCGTTAGAGCCGCCGAGGTCGGACACTTGGATGTGGGGTCGCTGGCATGGAGGTCGGAAGGCACGTTCCTGATTTCCTTCAGCGAGTGTCATGACCAGCAGGAGGCGATGCTGTTGATGCCGACTGACAGCTGGTTGCGGACTGATCTCGGCAAGTTCGTCGTCCGGCCATTCGTCTCCTGGCCTTGGAGTGCGCGCCTTCAGTTGGAGTCTGCATAGTAGTGCGGTGAAGAAATGCGATATCCGAAAGGCTCCATTCAACTGAACCAGTCGCGAGATCTCCCACTGTTGCGTCAAATCTTGCACTCCGAATTCGTCACTCACTCGCAATTATTCGAGTTCATGCAACTGAACCACTACGAACGGAGTCGCAAGTCATTCGATTGGAGGCTCCGAAGGTTGGTGGACCGCGAACTTGTGAGACGCCAGACAGATCCAGTCTGCACAGGCCAGTTCGTATATTCCGTTGCAAGCGGCGCCGCCGTCATGCTGCAGGGTGAAGGGGAGTACTGCTTGGTTGGCCGTGACCGATTCAACGGGAAGGAAGCTGGGCGAAGTGTTCTTCATTCCATCGGTGTCAACGACATTCATCTGGGTGTGCTTCGGGCAGGGTTACTCGTTCGCTGGATCAGTTCGATGGCGATCCGCTCGCAGAATGAATTGACCGCATTTGGCTTCGCAAAAGACTACGATGCCGTCGTGACGGTCCGCACTGAGGCGGGAGAAAAGCGCTTCGCTCTCGAATACGAACGCAGCCCCAAGCCAGTCAAGTACTACAGAGATGTGGCGGCGTCTCTGAGTCGAGAAGCACATGTGAGCCACGTACTCTACCTCGTTTCCAATTATGACCTGCTGCAGTTCATTTCTGGCTTCTTCAGGAATGCCCACTGCCGTGTGTGCTTCGGTCTGGTGAAAGACTGGCACAACCAGCTTCTGGACATGTCGGTTTCATATGGTTCCGCGACGCGCTTCCTCCGATTTCGGGAAACCCTCGACGGTCCAGCCACACATGTCGAAACAGGGACGGTTTCCGCGTGATGGCCTCGTTTGACCGTATATTGCGCTTTCTTTGGCGTAACATTGAATAGACGTTGTCCTTCCTAGGCGGCACTCAAGTGATTGAGCAGGGAGAGCTTCTTTACTTACTATTCTGGATTTCGTGGGTGTTTTGGGCTGAGATCAGCGCCGCAGCATATGACGCGGTGGGTCATCTGTATATCGTCCTGGTACGGATAGCACCGCTTTACTCCAATTAGGTATTGCCGAATTAGGATAGTTAGCCGTACACTCGGCGCCCAGGGAACAGCTGCAAGGCGTCTCTCCGGGAATGAATGGGCACTCGCTGAACTACGCAGGATTGATCTAGCGAAGGAGCTGTCCAATGAAGATTTGCTCGCGCGGATTTACCGGTTGGGCTTTCGCTGTGTTTCTTCTGTTCAGTGTCGGTACTGCCGATGCCGGACCGAATCAGGACTCGATGCATCTGAGCGCGACGCCTACATCTCTTGGCTTCGGTGGAACGGCAGTGGGCACCACTACGAGTAGCCAAGCAGCAACACTGAGCAATTCATCCAACCGAAAGGTCCGGCTGAAGGTGAAAGTTAGCGGACCGTTTCTCGTGACTGCGAGCACGTGCGGACGCTTCTTGGATGAGGCTAGTAGTTGTCAAGTGACTGTGGCTTTCTCACCAACAGCGCCAGGTGACTTCGAGGGACGCCTGACCTTCGTGCACAGACATGAGGGCGACGAGGATAAAGACAGCAAAGGTGCGGAAGCGGGAGACTTGGAAGGCTTTGGAAACGGCCACTCCGCTGACGAAGAGTCACCAGTTGTGCGCCTCAGCGGCAGCGCGCCACTGTCGGGTACCATCCCAGTTTCGCGAGTTATCAACGCTTCGGATTTACCGGATTTAGCGCCCCTCCCGCCGGGCACGCCTGCCGCTCCAACCGGCGACGAAGAAGGACGCTTTCTTCCGAGTGGGCCAGCACAGGGTTTTACGTTCGCCACCGCATCAGTTCGGCCAACTGGTGACACAGCCCGGGTGGGCGTAAGCGATCCACTAATGCTTAACCTAGGTGTGAGCTTTCCAGGACTAAACTTTTCCGACCAAGGAGGGGTCGTCTGTGGCACGAGCTCCGCTCCCGTCCCTCCAGATACACAGGTCGGAGTCGGTCCCAGCCACGTGGTGGAGGCTGTCAACCTCGGCTTCCAGGTTTTTGACAAGAGCGGCAACAAAATCCTGGGGCCAAAATCGCTTTATGACTTTTTCGGATACTCGCCGATCACAGATTGTATAAGTGACCCGGTCGTCCGCTTCGATGCACAGTCGGCGCGTTGGTTTCTCTCGATAATGCAATTTAATTTTAATGGGTGCACCATCGGGAGCTTAAACCTTGCAGTGTCGGACACAAGCGATCCTACAGGCGGGTTCCACATCTATACTTTCACTGTCCAGAACAAGCCTGATTTTCCGAAGATTGGTATCAGTGACGATAAGGTGGTCGTTGCAGCTGACGCCTTTACACCATCGTTGTTTGGATGTGCATTCGTCGGAACAGAATTCTTGATCCTCAGTAAGGTTGGCCTGACAAGTAGCGGCGGCTTCGCTTTCGACTTCTACCCCCCAAACCAGGGCGGCTTTAAGATTGCTCCGGCACAGGCTCTCTCTCCGAGCACGACGCTATATATGGCTGCAGTACCGGACACATCGGGGATCGCGTTTGCCTTGGATGTTTGGTCGCTCAACGGAGTCCCCGGTAGCGGCAGTGGCACCACCTTCCCGCCAGTCAATCATGTGACACTAGGGAACTCACTCTTAGCGCCAGTGTCCGCGGCGCAGGAGGGCACCAATTCTACAGTCAATACAAACGACAACGGGTTGCTAGACGCATTCCTTTTCAACGGCTTTCTCTGGTTTTCGGCCAATGATGGTTGCATCCCTTCGGGGGATAGCGCTAAACGGTCTTGCCTCCGCTTCATCCAAATCGACCCAGCAACGATGACCGAGACGCAGGACTTCGATTTCGGGAACATGGATAGCTATTATTACTACCCTGCTGCACGGCCCGACGCCAAGGGCGACCTGATAGCTGTCTTCTCGGGCTCATCAAGTTCTCAGTTTCCCTCCCTGTACGTTGGAGTAAGTCAGAGCCCCAACTTCGGCAACCTGCAACAGCCCACGTTGCTCCATGCTGGTGCGCAAACCTATACACAGGAAACGACTCAAGGCCTTAGGTGGGGTGACTATTCTGGCGCGGCTGTCGATCCTGCAGACGGCTCAATCTGGGCAGCCGGCGAGTACGCGAGCAATGACAGCGCGGGAAACGCCATCTGGGGAACCTTGATTTCTCAGGTTACAGTTTCAGCCGCGCCCGCCCTGAGTGTTACCGTCGTGGACCTCACGACCGGCAAACCCATTTCATCTGGTGAAACGGTGGCGAACGATGACAAGTTCCAGGTGACCGTTACATCGACGAACGGTGTCAACTGCGCGGGGCAATGGGTCGTGAGCGCACTGGGCGCTCCCGGGGCTCCCCCAGCTGTTCTGGTTCAGTCCGTACCATTTATCATTGGCCCTGCGAGTGGCGGCAACTCAGCGACGGGTTCCCCGTTGACTGCCAACGGCATACCGAACGACTGGAAAATAAGCGCATCGTGCGATGGAGCCGAGCCGGGGCAGTTCGCTGAGGCAAGCCTCGAGTTCTTTGTCGGAACCCCAGGGCCGACCGGTTCTCAGCCCACGCTAAATATCACTGTGAAGGACCTAACAACTGGGAACTATATTCTCTCTGGGCAGACTGTTAAGGCGGGTGATGTCCTAGCGCCAGGTGTCTCGGTAAACAGCGTTGACTGCGCCGGACAACTGGTCACAACAGCACTGGGTGCTCCCGGCAGCCCTCCTTCCGTTATAGCCGGGACCTATACTGCTTTCATCGTCGGGCCTGCGGTGGGTTCCAATAGCTTCGCTAACGGCGTCTTCCTTGCCAGTCCTTTGTCTAGCGGTGCCAATGACTTCAAGATCAGCGCGACGTGCAACGGCGCATCGCGGGGACAATTCGGATTCAGCACCTTTGAGTTTCTGGTTTTCTAATATTATTGGGGTGCGGAACACAGTTGCACTTGAAGACTTTTCAATCAAGTCGTCAAGTAACTGTAGGTTTGACTGCTTGTCCTGTTTTTCAATCCAGCAGAATTTCGAAATCGACGTTCTCGGCGTACAGCAACTTCTTATGGGATGTCTTGACGCTTTCAAGTTAGGATCTTGTGGCATTCGTTTTCCGGCCACTTCACTCCAACATCGGTTTCCAGGAGGGGGCCGCGCATGATTTCTCAGGCAAATATCTCGCCGACTACTCCCATGAGGGCAAACCTGCTGAATGGAAGCGGCGTCACCTTTCGCGCGTGGGGGCCACTTGCTACGACTGTCTATGTCAACGGCACTTTCGGCGGCACCCCAAGAACTGGACAGACCGATGACCTGCTACTTGCGAAGGACGCGAATGGGTACTGGACAGGTTTTGTTGACTCCGCGAGGGAAGGCGATTCTTACCATTTCTGGGTCGTGGGGCCAGGATTGCGTCGCCCCTCTTCCAGCGCGCCCAATGAGGAATCGCGATGGAGCGATGTACACGAATGACCACTTGGGTTCTGCCAAGACGTCTTGTCCACTATGCAAAAAGGTTAGCATTTCCAAGCTATTGGCAATTGTTATTCGGGGCTTGAAATGCACTCAAACTAGACGTTGAAATAAATATCGGCTGATTGGGCTGCGTACTCAGCCAGAACCGCGCGAATGTCCTCTCTGCTTGTGGCATGAGATGGGACGTCGAAGTACACGCCAAAAATCTGGCGAACGCGCTGTCGCCGTTGAGGCTATCGTAGCTCTGCCAACTGATATCCTGGCCCGTATCGGCTGGATCGCGGGTCGTATGGCAACTCCTGCAAGAAGGTTGCACCACGGTCTGATACAGCGGCGACTCGTTTGTCGGGCTTGTCCACTCACTCGGCACGCGATTGTCCTGAAACGTGGCATCGGGCAAAGTGAGGTCCCCTTCCGTGCCATACCAATTCGTAATTAGAAGCTTCAACGGCGCGGAGACGTTCGTTTGATTAATGATTCCGGCGTTCATCGCCTTGAACCCAGGTTCCATGACTGCCCGTTGCCAATTTGGGTCGGTCGGGTGATATCGGAAGGACTGCAGGTCGAACGGAATGAACCGGGAAGTCAGAAGGTTTCCGTCGGGGCCCATCGAGTTGATGTTCCCATTGTGGCAAATGATACAGAGAGTTGGCACGGCTTTGGGGCCGAAATCATCCAGGGCTACTGAGTCCAAGATCGTTCCATTCGCGCCAAAGACGTAAAACTTCGTATAGGGAGTTCCGCTAGTCCCGTTTTGCGGTGAGAATTCCATCGCGACGGTGGCTTTCTGGTTTACACCGCTGTTCTGCGCGGTCACTGCGGCTTCGACATTGTCATAGTTCGTCACATAGTAAGCAATACAGTTCCCGCACAATCCGTCTTGTCCTCCGGTCTGCATGTGCATGTCGCGCCCAAAGCCAAGGTCGTACTCGTTTTCGTAAATCGCTCGTGCTTTTTCCCCGCGATCAAACCCGTTAATCGTCTTCCAGTGTGCGAAGTCGTTCGTGTCATTCGGATTTGTTTTCGTTCCGCCGGGATCGATCTTCGTGTAGTACGCTGCCGTGAGCGCCGGAGCTTGCGTTACATCAAGGTAGGCCGATGGGGTGCGAAACGTGAGAAAGCCTGACTGGGAAGCGCCTGTTCCCGGCGGAAACAACCCTTTCGCAGTCTGTTCGTTGTAATCCAGCTCCGTCGTGCAGTCCGTGTAGGGAGGATTCGGCGGCGGGTCCCACAATGCGCCGCTCGGTGATGCCGCGCCGATCGTAATCGTCTGGCTGGCAGCGGTGATTACTTGCCCAGTCGAGTCGACCATGTCGAATTGCACGAGCGTTCCCGGCGGCTCGCGCACGATCACGTTGAGCGGTCCATCAATCACCTGATTCTGGTGGTTGGCGTCCACGGTGAAATTGCCCGACTTCGGTGTCATGCGAATCTTGAACGGGGTCGGCATGATACCCGTGTCCACCACCACTCTCGTGCATGCGGCCCCGCCATTGAACCCCAGGTCCATATTCACTGCTGAAAAATGTTTCACCTTTGTCTGGTATGCGGTTCCCACTTTCGTAGCAATTCCGTCCTCGTGCCACATACCTTCCTTCGTGTCGTAGTGCCAAACGCGCATCGTTGGGGGCGCTGCGGCCAGTTGCGCCGGATCGATCGGGATCCGGATGAGTGCAGTCTTCCCCGACGCGAGGTTAAAGGGATGCCCAGCTGCATCCTGGACGTCGATGTTGACCGCGCCGAAGGTCTCCAGCCGATTTGCTTTGCCCCCCTTGTCAATTCCGCCGTAGTCGCCGGGCAATTGGTCTTCCGGGTCGCGCATGTTGTACGTCAACGGTCGGATATGCAGCGCGCCCGTCGCCACGGCGCCTTTCCCATCAAGCCCGGCCGCCAGAGAATTGGCGGGAATCTGGATCTGCACTCCCATTTTCTCGGTTCCCCTTGGGGGTTTCTCTGTCACGCTTACAGGTTTTGTTGGATCCACCAAGAAATCCTGCGCCTTGTACAATTTGAATGTCGCCCCGATTACCGGCGAGTAGAGCGCTCGGGAGAACATCTGGTACCCGGGCTTTGTGATGGTCACGACATAACGGCCTACTTCTTTAGGCAGCGCGAGGCTGAAGCCACCTTGACCAGTGGTCGTCGTCGTCACTCCGTTGATGTTCACTAAGGCGCCCGGCACGACTTGCACGTCGTTCGCGGTTACAACGCCGCTGAATGCGATGTGGTCCGGCGTGGTTGAAAGCGACACTCGGCTTAGGACATTGCCGCCTCTTCCGTCTCCGGCCCATACGTAAATCGTGGCGAGTCCCTTCCCCGCAACCGTCCAGTTCACGCTTGGAGCATCCTGGGAAACAAACCCGCTAGACGCTGGGTCTACGGCCCAGCGATAGTGCAAAGGAAACCCACCGCCGTCTTTCGCCTGTACTGTGGCTTGTACGCTACTTCCGGTGGTCACGCTGCTTACAACCTGGCCGCCAAACGCGGCGTAGGTGAAGGCCGTCGGTCTGGTGTTCGCGAACGTCAGGTTGGTCACGCTAGCTCCGCCAGTTACGTTGGTTGCAGTTGTGGCCCGCGCACCCTCACAGGCCGCGGTAACCTTCGCATTGCCGGCGGGCAACGCCGGCACCACGTACTCGCCATAATTATTCGCCCGCACCGTTTTCGAGGGCCCCGAGGCCGGCACCGCGCTCACCTCCGTCCAGATGTTCGCTCCGAGAAACGGCACAAGGAAACGGCACGCCGACGCGTCCTTTAGCGCCGCCCGTCCATAGATCACCCCCGCTTGGGCGATGATTCCCACCGGTTCCAGATTGATGTTTCCGGAGCGCAGGACGAATGGCGAGCTGCATCCCGGCAGGTAGCCCGCGGCACTCCAGCACAACCGGTACTGCGCTTGCGGCTGCGACGGGATCATGAAGGCCCCGTCCAGATCCGTTTGCACTTGTTGACTCGCGGCCGAGGTGCCTACGTTTTGCAGGTTCACCGAGATGTCAGGCAAGAAAATGTACGGGTTCAGCAGGCCCTTGCTCGCTGCTGTACTTTCTCGGCCACGAATCAGGGCATAGACGGTTCCATGAACTTCACCGCCCATCGCGGCCGTTGGCATCGCCTTTCCGGCGCGACCATTCGGCAGGGCAGCCCAACCGGCGAAGAAGAACGTTAAGCCCAGCGGCAATAACACCAGCAATATCTGATTGCGGCGCGTCAATAGCTTTTCCATTGATGGTCACACCCTTCGGTGCCGCACTCTCCGGTCACCTTCGGGGATGCTCTCCTTTCAGCGAAGTGCCACCTTCCCGGTGACTGCCCCAACGTTGAGCCCAGGAGCGGCACGAGGTTTGCTGACCAACACACAACAAACCGAACAAGTAATGGCATCGAGGCTTCCATCGAAGTCGCCGCCACACAAAGCCATGGAAGAAGCGATAAGCGTCGGCACGTTACGCGCGAGACGGATGCCGTGACAATACCCGAAGCGTAGAGGACTGTCCCCGCCGGAAAGTCTAGGTAGTATTTACTTCATTCCTTAACCAACTATTATGTACAATGGTCATCGTAGCTGGGCTCGGCAGTTGGCGTTCTTGCTTCGTGCGGGCTCCTATCGCTGCACCCGTAGCCTGCGCGGCCCAAAGGGACACGATATGGTGGGATGTGTTCCGCATGGCCTCACGGCGCCGTTGCAGGTTTGCTTCGTCGGGCAGAACTGTTTGGCGGAAGCCTATCTTCGCCAGTTGTTGCACACGGATCGCCGTCTTCGTGCGCTCAACGTAAAACAATACGCTCGTCTTTCCCCGTCGAGCCGAAGGAACATCGTCTTTGTCATCGATCAATGCGGTCTGGAAATACCCTTGTGCGAATGTTTCAGACAATTGAGGAAAGACTGCCTGAATGCCAAATTCCTGGTGACGGATCATGAGAAGTCAACTGCGGAGATCGTGCGGCTTGTGGTCATGGGCGCTCACGGCTATGTTCGACATGCCGACGTGTCGCGCACACTCATTCGCGCGACCTTCCTGGTTGCCGGGGGCCACCTTTGGGTCACGCCGGAGGTGCTGCACGATTTCGTGTCAGAGGTGGGCACTGTTTTGCGCAAAGATGGCCATCCGCGGCAAACAACCACGCGGAGAGAAGATGAAATCCTGGAACTGGTGCGTAGACGCCTTTCCAACAGGGAAATCGCCGACCTCTTGCAAATCCGCGTGAGCACAGTCAAATTCCACCTCGCCAATATTCTTTCGAAAATGCACGCCAACAACCGACGTGAGCTGACGCACGCTACCTCGCAAAGGTCGTGGAAGATCCCGCTGCAGTGAAGATGCTTTCGACTGGACGAGAGTGGAGTCATGGCCGTGCAAGTCGCATAACCGAAAACTTGGTCCGCCTTGTCACTTTTCCGATGGCGGCGTAGTAAAGGCGTACTCGGAAGTCACTTGAGTAATCCTATCCGCACATGTGAAATCTGCCTCTGCGCCCTTGAAGTCCCGCTCTGGGATGTAGCAGCTGAACTGCCCCACTCAGGGGAGTAGTCGGCCTGTCGGGAACTGAACGACTACCGACGTGTCGCACCTCGTTGACATGGCAGCATTGAAACCCGTCTAGGATCCATGCGGATGTCCTTTAGTTGAGAGTGAACAGGAGGAAGCCTATGTTTGGAGAGATGAATGTAGTCTCAGTCGTTGACCTCCGGCATGCGCCGGACGAGGTCGGCGGCACGGTCGATGGAGCAGTCACTCGGTTGCTCGATCTGACTGAGAATCCCAAGATCGAGAAATGGGTCCAGCTCCCAAAGGCTCTGTTCGTGTTCCTTGTCGTTCCGGGGGACCCCGAATCCGGTGCCTTCTACATCTACGACCGTCATTCGAGGGTTTGGTTCTGGCTAGACTTTGAAGACGAGAAATTCGGCGGCTACACGGTTAACGACTTTGAAAGATTGGTCCGTGACTGCCGATTTCTGGACCTCATGGAACGTCCCGACCTGCTTCCAGGCAAGAATCGATGGGTTGTTCAGCCGGGTCTTCGACCGCAGCGAAACAGTGGAGTTGCGGAAACTGGGACGAAGAAACCCACCTAAGACAAACCGAGCCCATCTTTCGCCCCTCCTTCAAGCTGCCGTAATTGTAATCAGGAACAGGATTTAGCGCGCAGAACCCACTTATTTGACAAACGTGGTCCTTGGGTTTAGGTAGGGCACGACCTTGGTTACACACGGCACAGCTCGGAAAGGAGGAGCCGTGGAGACTGCGATAACAGCTAGTCCCCAGATCGTGCGGGACTACAGTCGCCTTTTTATAAATCGCGGGGCTTACACGCTGCAATCCTCCTGGCCTCATCCCGATAGCGAGCGCCACTATTACTTTCGACCGAAGGTGAAGGGGACAGGCAAGGAGTTGAGCCTGACCGCGGCCACGATCCGGCGTCATCTGGAAGGTGAAATCACAATCGGACTATACGCGATTAACCCCTCAACGCAGCGATCGAAGTGGGTCGCGATTGATGCTGATTATGACGGCGCGATGGAGGACCTACTGAAGCTTCAGTATTTCCTCCAGGAGGACAAGGTGGAGGCCGCATTGGAGATGAGCAAGCGGGGCGGCCATCTTTGGATTTTCATGGAGAGGCCTGCATTGGCCCGTGAATGCCGAATCTACATCTACAACTTGGCACTGACGCTGGGAGTACGAATCAGGGGCACTGGCTTGGCGCAGGGAATCGAAATCTTTCCAAAGCAAGACGAGCTGCGCAAGGGCGAGTTCGGTAGTGCCATGCGTGGACCGCTCGGGATTCATCGCGGCGCCAACCGCCGATACTGGTTTTATGGGGCGGACTACGACCTGGGAAAACAGATCGCGTACCTGAACCGACTTCGAAAGATGAGCGAGGAACAGTTGCAGGGCTTTATTTCGGGCAAGACCATGCCACCGGAGTTTGATAGAAAACGCCCTTCTCCTGACCAAGCTGCTCCCTTCGTTCACGCTTCCGGCCACGAATTTCGAATCCTTGAGCACGTAGGCAAGGTTCGGAAGGTCGGTCGGAATTACGTAACGCAATGTCCCTCTTGTGCCGAGGCAGGTCAGGACCGCGCTGGCGACAACCTTGCTATCTCCATTGAAGATCCGCGGAAGTACCTCTGTTGGGCGGGCTGTGCCAAAGAGATGATTCGTCGCGCTGTGGGCTGTCCAATCTCTGTTCGACAGTTGGCGTGAGGGTGCGCACATGAAGGACAAGACAGATTACTTAGCGCGTCGAGGGCTCACACTGTCGCGCCGAGTGCTGCGACGTTTGGATCAAGTGGGAATCTTTGTTCGGTCGAGTGTGAGTTTGGAGCACCAACATCTGGCGGGACGGTATGTCGTCCGAGGAATTGAATCTGGCGGGGCAGTCAAGGATCTCGGCCGCTACGTGACGTTCTGCGGGCCGGACGGAAAGGCGTTGCCGTATCTCCATCCAGTAGACGCCATCGGAGTGAACGGAGTTCATGCGGTCGTCGTCGCTCCGGTCCTTGTACGAGTCAAGTTGTTTCGAACTGGGCGCACTTGCCAATTGCTAATCACGAGGCACCAACCGGGCAAGGCCGAAAATGGCAGACGCCCTCAGATGGAGAACACTATTCTGTTTCGTGGAGTGAATGGGCTCCTTGAGGCTGAGGCTTTCTCCGACAAGAGTGACCTAGCCGCGCCCGTCGTGCCTCAGTTCTGGTCACTTGCAGGCGAGAAGCTGGAAATTCCAGCGGACTTAATGGGGGCAGTCGCGGCGGTGACCAAAGGAGCGACCTGTATCGGATGCTCCCACGCGCATTACTTGGTCGCTCCGGTTACAGTCGGTGTCGCAGGCGGGGGCGAGGGTATCTGAGAGAGCGCGCCATGAGAGGAGGTGGAGATGCAAGAGGAGATTCAACCGATCTACCATCGCCAATTGGCGCATCCCCGACCCAACCAGAGAAAGACGAGAAAGAATCTCCTAATGCCGAGGCAACTGGACAGCGGGACCTGCTGGTTCGCGCTCAGCGGCACAAGCTCCCCGACGAAAGAAAGTCCATCACGCACAAGTTCAGCGTGGGCGGTCACGAAGGATACATCATCGTGGGCATGTACGAGGACGGCCGGCCCGGCGAAGTGTTCATCAAGATGTCCAAGGAAGGCTCGACGCTGTCCGGCGTGATGGATGGGTTGGCTTTGACGCTTTCGATCGGCCTCCAATATGGAGTGCCTGCGAAGGTGGTCGTCGACAAGCTCATTAATATGCGCTTTGAGCCCTCTGGCATCACCGAAAATCCGGACATCCGATTTGCCAGTTCGATCTTGGACTATGTAGGCCGTTGGCTTGGCGGGAAATTCATCTCAAGGAATTACCTGAAGCTCAACCCAGAGACCAGTGGAGGCACGCAGAACGCAGCTGCGCGTCCGGTTGAACCCGGAACCTCACACAGGGAGGCGAACTGTCAGTGAGGGTCGCGCGGCTCATTGAAGGCCAAAGATGGGAGGAATTGTTGGAACGCGCGTTCAGCACATTCCATGAGATTCATGGCTCGGAGTTAAGTATGATGTCTGGAGACGAGCGATTGATTAGAGAATTTCTCGCCATCTCCATGCGCAATTTCGGGAATTTCAGACGTCTCGAAGGTCAACCACTGCACCACGTACGTCATTCGCGGGCGTCAACTGAAGACAAAACCAGGTAGTGCCGTTCCGCTTTCCGACTCTACATCGAAATGGGCAACCGAAGCTGTGTTTGAACTTCCCAGAAGCGGACTTGAACAAAGCCGCCCGGCGGCGGAAAGCGCGCCAGAGCATCGCGCTCCCCTCCTCATTCTCCCGTTCATGCGCGCTTCCGATACAGCACTAGGACTTCCGGGGCGTCAGCGAGATTTACCTTGTTCGATAAGCCCTAAAGGCCGCCAACTTGCTATTTACGTGCGTCGATCATGATGTGCGACGGGAACGACTGTGTGGTCCCACCGTGATCATTGACCGCAATGGCCCACAACATGTAGTGACCCGGTTTCAGGTCTTTTATCGACGCCGTATACGGCGGGGTAGTCACAGTGGCGACAAGGATGCTCGGGGAGACGAAGGTAGCCATGTCTTTCACCCAGAACTCTACCCGTGCGATCTTGCCGTTGCGATCGGATGCCTCGGCGCTGACGGAAATCGCTTTACCTTCAGTGACGGCGGTGCTAGATCGAGGCTCGATGAGTTCCACCCGCGGCAGCGAGTGCTCGACCACTGTAACCGTATGGAAGGACGTTGACTGTATCTGACGGTTGTCGACCGCCACAGCACGCAACCGATGCGGTCCCTTTGATCCGGCTGGCCAGCGGAACGCATAGGGTGGCTCGTCCTCGGTGCCGACGAGTTTACCATCCACGTACAGTGATACTGACTCGACCTTTGCGTCGCTAGACAAGGCCTCGACTTGGACCGGAACAATTTCACCGGCTTGAAACACTGCTCCGTCGGGCGGTCCGGCGAAGGCGATGTCAGGCGGAAAACCGGTGCCGGCGTTGTTTGCGGATAGCTCCAGGTCGAATCTCATGTGGTCACTTCGTGGCGAATTCAGGTGAATTTCGACGGCGATGATATTCTTGCCCTGTCTCAGGTTTGCGGGATCGATTTTGACCGGAAAGAAAACATCTCTTTCCAATCCGGTAAGATTTCGCGTCGCCAACATGTCCGTGTTGACTCCGCCAGCAGGCAGATTGACGCGATAGAGTTCCTTTCCGTTCAAGTAGACGATGGCGCCGTCCGCGCGCATCAATCGGAGGAGTGCACTTGTATAGAAGCTCGGATCTGCGACGTCGAACGTGCGGCGGAAATACGTCGTAATGTACCGGTGATTCGGAGGCCCGACGTAGACCGTCGTAGCCGGATTGTCTCCGAGTCCCAATGGTGCTGTGCCGCGCTTCCATCTGGAATCGTCGTAGTCCAAAGACGTCCACGCCTGTCCGGGATTCTTGCCGTTGTCCCAATAACGCCACTGGTCGCCGGACTTCACCAGAACGAGTTTGCTGAAGTCCAGTGTGAAACGCTGTCCGCCCACAATCTTATCCACGTTGCCAGGCGCGCCGACTTGTGTCAGATCAATCTGAGCGGGAGATCCTTGTCGCGCGGAGTAGTCCTTCGAAAGCACAAATTCAACGTTGACGGAAAACGTCTCTTTGGGATTGATCCTCATATTTTGGATAGACGCGTCGGGAGAAACGATTTCGATGCGGCCTGTCTTTTCTTCTCCGGCTGCCCTTATGCCTCGGCCGGCGGCCCCGCTTTGCCGCCACCGCTCGAACAACTGCGGCTTCAAATCAACAAATATGCGTCCCTGTTTAAGATACGAAGCTCCGGCCGTCTGGGGTTCGGCGAAACGTAAGCCTACCTGCACCGGCTCGTCGTAGATATTACGCAACAGGACAGACTTGACCATCCTGGGACCCGGAAAATCATCAACAACAGTCACGTTTTTCCAGACGATTTTGTTGTTGTTTTTTGTGTTCGTGTAGACGTCGGTGGTTTCGGGAAAATCCATTCCAAAGGGCGCTGTGGCGGCCGTCTCAATGCGCGCGAGCAAACAGAAATGGCCCTCATCTGCGCCGAAGCTGGCAAAGTCGGCGGGATTCGGCGGATACCACGGAATCTGGATTACGACTGCCTGGCCGGGCTGCAGGATGGGGATGGTGAGCGGCGCTGTATCGTAAATCGGGGGCGAGACCACCGAGGCATCGTTGGGAAGTTTTGCGATAACGTAATTGCCGGTCTCCCAGGGCTGTATCTGGAAGCTCGTGAAGCCGGTGGGAGGCCCCGGGGAGCCGTCCCATGGTGACATGGTCACGGACAGGTTCGTGTCGGCGCCTAGGGAGGTCCCGTATGTCTGCATTGGATCGAGACGCGCCAGGTCCGCGGGGTTGCGCTGCCATTCTGCCCAGAGCCGATCAACGTTTCCGTGCAGCATGAAGAAGAACGGATCCTCTGCCGAAGTGGCTGGGTTACTCATGTCTCCGCCGATGTACCCATGCGAAGAGTTGTGGGAGTAATCTTCCAGGGCCGACATGAAAGGAGTAGTAGTAAGAGAAGTAAACGGGCCATACGGGCTGCGGGCCAGGACGGCACTGTCCGATTCGGCTGGAGGCGATCCGGAGACGCTCCGTGTGACGGATGGCGGCGCCAGCGTCGCACCGCTCGTTGGGTTAAAGGGCGCGCCGATGCTCCCTGAGAAGCTGCCCATGAAGGACAGGGAGGAACTTGGGTCCGTGGTCCAATCCCAATAAAGCAGTTTCACGGTGGGGTCGAACTGCTGGAGCAGAATCTCGTATCGATTGATGAACTCACGATGCCACGGCAGGAAAGCTAATGTCTCGTGAATGTTGCTGGACGAACCCATATTGCTGTGAACTTCTTGCTGTGTATGCCAGTAGTCCATCCCGGAAGCCGGCGGCGACGTGGGGAACACGTATACGGTGTTCGTCCCGATAGCCACAACGGCATTGACATAAGCGGTGCGTTCGGCGGGCGTGGTCGCGGCCGAGGCGGCATTTTTTCGCGGCTTGGTGATCTCTGCGCCATACAGAGGCGTCAGTGGCCCACCCGGCTGATAGTCCACCCACTGCGCGGGCCACGAAAGTCCTGTGGACGCTTTGGCCCAGTAAAGCCGGAGGCGTTCCATGCCGGTGGAAGCCGAGTTGCTGTGATTGTGGACCTGCACGTAGACGTAGTTCGGCGTGCTCTTCAATGGGTCGCGATAGAGCGGATTCTGGTGAGGCGGGAATGTCCACGGAAGTGAGCCATCGGTGAACGGACACGGCTGGTAGCCGGGATCGGGCACGTTTCGAACCCAGATGTCCTGGGACACCCACATTGGACCGGTATCGGGATTCGGCTCGACTCCCGTGTCCGCGGGGGTGTCTTGCATGTAGACGGTCTGAGCAGATGTTGCGAAAACTGCCACGGTGAGGAAGAACAAGGTCAAAGGCAGGATTCTGCGGAGCATGGCTACCTCCCTACCGCGCATGATAGACAGTTCCTGCAGTGTACACAACGACTTTGTTACTGGAATAGGCAGGACATAAGCGATTTCTTCTTCCTGAATGCACGAACGATATGATATCGACGCGGTGCCTCGCATCCTGTGGCTGACGCTGGGCGATCTGAGTCGGCGATACTTCTCAAGTAAAATCAAACATTCGCCAGTTCGTGCACGCCACTCAAATGCACGAGGCACCTTGTCTTCATCGTGTACCACTTTCTTAGCGACCTCGTTCAGGCTTATTCGGAACCCGAATTACCACGATTCGGTCTAAGCGCCTGATTAGTTCTATAAAAGGGGAAGCGCCTTTAGCTGGCCAGAAACGGAGATCTGGGAAATTCTTCGCGCGAGCAAATGGCTGAGACTGTTTCGCTCGGATGAGGGTTAGCTGCTGATGAGAACGGCTCGCCCTGCCCCAATGAGAGACAATTCTGGGCTTGCGAGCAGCCTCATTTGAATCTACAGTCTTGGTTCAAATCGGCGATCTAACAAAAGGAGGTCGGTGCACCATGCTGATCGGTGACCGCTTGCGTGCCATACGCGAAGAAAAGAAGCTCTCTCAAGGCGATATCGAGCAACGATCAGGCTTACTCCGTTGCTATCTGTCTCGCGTTGAAAACGGTCACACGGTCCCGTCCGTCGAAACGTTGGAGAAAATGGCCCGCGCGCTGGAAGTTCCACTCTACCAACTGTTCTACGATGGCGAGGAACCGCCTCCACTTCCGAACCTTCCCAAGCGGAAGACCGCGAACGATATCGCATGGGGAAGTTCCGGCAGAGACGCCCGTGTGCTCAGGCAGTTCCGTCGCCACCTCAGTCGCATGGACGACGGCGACAAGCAGTTGCTGCTCTCCATGGCACAGAAAATGGCCCGGCCGCTGGGGATGCGACAATCGCGCGCCTCACAGTCTGCCTGAGTCCATCACTTGCAGGCGGTAATTCTACAAAACCACCCCACAACTAGGTGAGCTTTGCGGACATCCTCGCGGCCTGAGTCTTCCTGCTGATAGCCAAGAGTAGATCCACTTTGTTTCTGCCTCCCACGGGTCCGATATCTGTTAGGCCCACGCGAAGCCAGTCCTGCTCTGGTACTCGAAGCAATCTGCCGAATGAAACCTCTTCCGGCCTCAAAACGAACTCGAAGATCCCGGCACGCGAATGGCCCTTCGCGGCGCGGACTTTCGAGTCGGTGCATTACATTGAAAGGAGAAACCTAAACATGGAACAGTCTCAACTCTTAGCTCACTGCGGGAGTTCGAAGATCACTCGCGAAGAATTGAAGGTGATCCCGACGCCCCCAGGGAGCTCAACTCATCAACCTCTTCCACACTATGAGATTGTCGGGGCACTGGTCGAAACCCTGAGCTTCCGCCAGATCTCTGTAGTGCGGGAGGAATACGCGGTTTCAGGCGACGGCATGAAGATGTTCGGTGTCCTCGACCTGGAAACCACTTTCGACGGATGCCGATTCTCAGTCGGCGTCCGAAATTCCAACGACAAGTCCATGCGGCTAGCCCTGATCGTCGGTTACCGGGTGCTCGTGTGCGACAACATGGCGTTTCACGGCGACTTCACGCCGTGTACAATCTGGCATAATCCCATCGGGAGGAATTGACGGTGATATTGCGGGGTCGACTCGGAAGACGACGTTCACGCCGTCCGGGCCAATTTCGACGCGCCGCACAAGAGCCCGCAGCAGATCCCGTTTCGTGTTCCAGTCCGCATGCCCGAGGCCATTTTTGATGCGACTAGTGAAGTCCTCCAGGCGTGTGATGATCAAGAGCAGTTCACGTCGCTGCGCGGCCAACTCGACTTGGGACCGCAATTGCTCCTCGAAACGTGCCGAGCGCTCCTTCGCACGGCGAATCCGAAGCGTGAACTCATCCTTTTCGATCAGGCCGTCAGCGTAGCCGTCGATGAGACGGGAAATGGTTTGCTTAACCTTAGCGATTTGCGCTCTTAGCGTATCCAGATCCGGGTCAGTCTCGGGCGTAGCCAAGCGCCGCTTGTACTCGTCTTCAAGTCTCTTTGGGTTTTCAAGCAGAGCGCGCACCTCAGCCCAGACGGCCGCCTCGAGCAGATCGCCTCTGACCTGGGTATTTGAGCATACACGCCCACCGCTGAATCGATAGCCGTCAGTGCCGGTGCAGCGATAGTAAACATAATCCACGAGCTGGCGGCCGGCGCCCCGTTGCCGCAGCCTTTTGGCGTAATATGCGTATCCGCAGGAACTGCAACAGGTGAGGCCCTGGAGAAGACAACCCGGATGGCGGCGACCTTCACGCGCCCGCGTGCGATTCTCGCGAAGTTGTTCTTGAGCCGCATCGAATAGAGACTCATCGACCAGTGCCGGCACCGGTATGGATATCCAATCCTGGTGGTCTACCGCGGCAGTAGAGTGATCATAGCGAGGATGGATGGGACGGCCGCGGAGTGGCCGCAGGCGTTGCTGACGATTGACCGTGCGTGTCTTCCCATAGGCTGCCTGGCCCTTGTATGCGGGGTTTTGAAGAATATGCCAGACGATGGTCCGTGACCACCATTGCTTTCCCGTCGCGGTCGGCTCGCCAGCTTGTCGAAGCCGCCGGGCCACTTGGTTCAGGCTCAATCGGTCACATCCAACCCATCTGAAAATCTGTCGCACGACCCGCGCCTGCTCGGGAATCGGCTCAAAGCGGGCCGCGCCAGAGCCCTCCTGTGAACTCATGTAGCGATATCCGTAAGGAGCACAAGACATCACACCGACGTTGCCAGTTCGGGCGGCATGGCGCTTGCCACGGCGGCAGCGCTCCATGATCTTGGCGCGCTCATACTCGGCAACGACGCCTTGGACCTGCAGCAGGAGGTCGTCTTCCGGGCTCTGGCCGATCGCCTTATTGAGAAAGATGACTTCGATGCCATAGCGGCGCCACTCGTCCAAGAGAACCACCTGGTACGCGTAGCTGCGGGCTAAGCGATCCGGTGAATGGACGTAGATCCGTTGGATTGCGCCAGCAGCTGCAAGATCGCGTAGCCGTTCCAGGGCCGGGCGTACAAGGGTTGCACCGCTGTAGCCGTCGTCGATGAACTCTCGATTCGGTGGAACCAAGATTTCATCAGAAACGACTCGTTCGCGCAGCGCCACAATCTGGCTCTGGATCGTTTGCGCATCGGCTTGTTGTTCGCCCGACACACGGGCCTCTATGGGCGGCATACTTACCTCCTTTGAGCAGGTTGCACTCTGGTGGCCTCCTCGGTCAAGTCCTCGCTGGCCCCCACGTGAGCGCGTGCGACCGGAACAAGGCGTTCGTAAGCTTGGGTCAGGCAATCGGCGCTCATCCGGCTCCGTTCATAAGTGACGCGCACCGCGAGTTTACGCCCGCCTTTTGGCTTGCCTTTTCCCATCCCCATCCCCTATGCACTTCGGAGCAGATTGATTGTGCTGGTAGCGCCGGTAATGTGCCCAACACCGATGTAGAGTGCAGTCCGCGCTGGCAAAGGGAGGGCGGGAGAGGAGAGAGCACAGCGAACTGCGATGGCATGAAATCCAGAGCGCCACTTCTCATTGTAGAGCCAAAACAAAATATAACAGCTCTGTTTTATTACGGTTACGCCAGAAGCGTCGCCGAGTTCACAAAAAGGAGAAAAACAATGTCCGAGACGAGTACCTTGATTGCCTATGAAGGTAAGATCAGCCGCGAGGAGTTAATGCGCGTGCCAACACCGGCCGCAACCCCAACACACCAACCCATTCCGCATCACCAAATTGTCGAAGTCCTTGTGGAAAGCCTCAGCTTTCGGCAAATCGGCATTATCCAGGAGGAATATGCGGTTTCCAAAGATGGCATGAAGATGTTCGGCGTGCTGGATTTGGAGGCACTCCTTGCCCCAGGGTGTCGATTCGCCATCGGTATCAGAAACTCTCATGACAAGAGCATGAGGCTCGGCCTGACTATCGGTGCCCGGGTCCTGGTCTGCATGAACATGGCGTTTCATGGTGACTTCCAGCCGCTATTGGCGAAACACTCCAAGAGCTTCTCGTTGGTCGATGCCATCTCTGTCGGCGTGGACCGCATGCAGAGGAATTTCGAGCCGATGCGGCGACAGGTCGAGACATGGCGAGCCCAGCAACTGACGAGCGCAACAGCCAAGCTAATCATATACCGGGCGTTCATTGAGGACGAACTGGACGCTCCGAAGCATCTGGCGCGGCGTCTGCACGAATTATACTTTGCGCCGCAACACGAAGACTTCCAACCGCGTACGATGTGGAGTCTGTCGAATGCCTTCACCTCCGCGTTTAAGGAACTGGATCCCATTCCCCAGTTCAAGGCCACAGCGAAGCTTGGGCCTTATTTGGAGCGTGTGCTGGGATCCTGATCATAGGCCTAAACACGTCGCCAAAACGTTGGCGAATGCCGCCGACCGCCTTCCCAAAACCGGCATCTCCGCGACTCTTAGGCCAGCAGCTTTAGGTTGCCCACTTGCTCAGCCGCGACGATACCTTTAAACATTCGCTTGCGCCAACTAGCTCGAACACCTACCTCAAGCTGATTTCGAGCATCCGGATTTCCTCAGACGCGCGTCGCGTCTGTCGTTCTTTCCCTTAAATGGCAAAATGCGGTTATGCATGGTGCGTCAATCGTTCTCCGAGCCGCTGTCCGTATCGTGCGATGGCCAACCCGGCCGCCGTACGGACGCCGTTGTATCTTTCCAGTGCGAAGTGAAGGGAAACTTCCTGGCTAAGTGCGTCCCTCAGTGCCATTGCGTCTCCGGCTGCCTTGGAAACACCCATGGCAGTGTGGGGCCGAACAACATATGCGGCATCTCCAAGTAGGATGGCTCGTCCACTGCTCATCCTTGGAGCCTCATAGTCGAAGATCGCCTGGAGGAATGGGAACTCCTCCTGCGTGACAATGTTGGCCAAGACCCGAGGCAGCAGGTTCTTGGCAGCCAAGCGAAGCTCCTTCTTGGTTGTCGCGGACAGCCCTGAGAAAGGCACAGAATACTCACGGCGCAAGCCAGCGTCAGAGGTCAATGCCGCAGCGAGTTGCTCCGCCGTCAACTGTCGGTACCATACCCAGTTAAATCGCCGCCTCCCCCGCTCCGGGCTGCCGTCCGCACCGGCCACGAGGTATCCAAGAAACTGCGAACCGGGAGCGTCGAAAAACGTGAAGCGCTCGGAGACCAACGCTGCGCTCTCCTTCGGCAGACGGGCCTCCGAGGCGAGTCCGCGGAATGCGACATAGCCGGCGTAACGCGGTTCGGTGCCGGGTGCAACGGCCTCTCTGACCACTGACCCGATTCCGTCGGCGCCGACGATCAGATCGGCATGCTCCGACGAACCGTCCGAGAACCGTACTCGGGCGCCTGTCTCCGACGACGCAACTTCCGCAACGACGCGCCCTTTGTGGTAATTGTGGTCTGGCATTTCGTTTCGGAACGCGGCGAACAACAGATCCCATGAGATCTGTGCCTGAGGCGTAGGAACCACGCCCGCGACCTCACCAGCCCGATTCAGAAAGATGCGTTCGTGCGCGAGGACTCCTGTTCGTATCACGTCTTTCCGGTCGATTTCGACTAGAATCTGTTCCACGTCGCTTTGAGGTACAAGGCCTGCACCCTTCCCCTCCAGTCCGGAGGTCGAGCGCTCGTAGATGTTGACGTGCCAGCCGGCCCGCCGCAGAAGGACACCGGCAAATAATCCTCCAACGGAGCCGCCTACGATGATTGCGCTCTTGGAATCCGCTACCGGCATCCTCACTCCGTCAACCGCAACAGCCGATGAGCATTCTCCGAAGCGAGCTTCCGCAGGTCTCCCGGCGTGATGTCGAGATGCTCAAGAAAGCGCGCACCTGCCAGGTTTGATCGGTATGGATAGTCGACTGAGTACAGGATACGATCGATCCCAAGAACATCCACTGCGCACCGGAATGGAGGTTGCGTGAAGTAACCGCTCGTGGTTACCCAAAAATGCTCCAGAAAGTAATTCAGCAAGCTTCCTTTCAGATGAGTCACTGAAGCGGGCAATCCGTCCTGCGCGCGTATCAGAGAGAACGGTAAGTTCTCTCCCATGTGTCCGATGATGATTCGCAGGGACGGAAAACGATCAAACACCCCTCCGAGTATTAGTCGAAGAAAATGCATCCCGGCTTCCGCGTGCCAGCCCCAGGCCGCGGTCGACAGGAAGTATGCGCTCGCTTCGGGCAGACCGGAAAAGTAGGCATTCTGTACGGATGGCGGGGGCGGCGTGGGATGGACATACAGGGGCTTGTCGAGTGCTTCCGACGCCTCGAAGACGGGGCTGTATCGGGCGTCGTCCAAGAACGAGCCGCCCTCGGTGCCATTGACGAAACCGCCGACGGCGCCAAGGCGCTGCACGCAGCGCTCAAGTTCTTTAGCGGCAGCTACGGGATTGCCCAGTGCCAGACTGGCGAACATGCGAAAACGTTGTGGGTGACGCTGCGTGGCGGCATGCGCGGCATCGTTGGCATCTCGGACGGCAGCAGCAGCGTCCTCGGGCGAAAGTTTGTCTTGGCCGGCAGCGGCTAGTGATAGCACCTGCAGGTCGACACCACCTTCATCCATCGCCTTGAGGCGCCCATTGTCCAAATCCAGGAGCTTCTCCTCCAGGGCCTGCGAGGAAGCAAATGGCCCCAGGAAGGGGCGCGTGGCCCGCAGAAACTCAGTCGTCGTGAAATGCTCTTCCAGTGTTACGGTCCGAAAGGACAGCGGCTCACCGATTCCAGAGGTGGGCTTTTGCTGAACTGGCACTGAATTCTCCTCCTATCTCTGAATCCCTAATGAGTTTGAGGGCCACTCGTCGCGAGGGTAAGGGTGCGTACGACCGAGTGTTTGCCCAAATCGATCTTGAAGCCGTTCTGCGACAATGGCCTCGCTCCGGCTAGCGCCGCTTCGGCGGCGACATGAAACGCTTGAGGCGAGGGTGCCTTTCCGACCAGGCTCCTCTCGGCTTCGCGGGCGCGCCACGGCATTGGCGCCAGTCCTCCCAACGCGATCGCGGCGCGGGAAATGAGTCCATCGTTTAGCTCCAGGCCGGCGGCAACGGAGACGAGCGCAAAGGCATAACTATGGCGATCGCGAACTTTCAAATACCAGGAATGGAGGCCAAACGTTGACGGCGGAATTTCGATTCCCACGATCAGTTCGGCCAGCTGGAGCGTGTTGTCGAACTGGGGTGTGTCTTCAGGCAATCGGAAGAACTGGCTAAGAGGAATCGAGCGTTTACCCTGTGGTCCCTGGACATGCACCGAGGCATCCAGAATGGCGAGGGCCACGGCCATATCGGATGGGTGAACTGCCACGCAACTGGTGCTGGCGCCGAAGAGCGCATGCTCGCGATTAAACCCGTCTCGAGCCGCACAGCCGCTCCCTGGGAGGCGTTTATTGCACATTTCGAAAGATGTCTGCATGAAGTATGGACAACGCGTCCTCTGCAGCAAATTTCCACCGGCCGTTGCCATGTTGCGCAACTGCGTCGTGGCGCCGCTCAGTATCGCGTGCGATACCACCGGGTACTGCGTTCGAATCAACGTATGGTTGGCGACTGCGCTGTTGCTAACCCCCGACTCGATCAACACCCCGCCTTCCGCCGTTGGAACAATCCGTTTGAGATCGAGGCGACGTAGGTCGATGAGCGCAGCCGGTTGCTCTACCCCGTCCTTCATCAGATCGACGAGATTCGTTCCCCCGGCAAGGTATTTCCCCCCGGTTGCAATTGCGCTGCGAATTGCATCTTCGATCGTGAGCGCGTGTTGGAAGTGGAACGTATTCACATTGCACCTCCCTTCTCTACCTCGCGAACCGCCGCGACAATGTTTGCATATGCGCCGCAGCGGCAGATGTTACCAGCCATTCGTTCGCGAATTTCCGATTCCGTCAACTCCATGCATCCGGTCAGCACCTGCTCCCGCGTGCCTTCAAACGAGACCATGCTCAGGTCTCCCCTTGCGTGCTCGCGCAGCATCGCATGCACTGACGAGATCTGGCCAGGAGTACAGTAACCACACTGGAAACCATCACAGTCAAGAAACGCGCGCTGGACGGAACTCATCTGCGTTGGCGTCCCGATTCCCTCGATGGTCAACACCCGAGCACCGTCGATGGAGGCCGCGAGGGTAAGACAGCTAACGACTCTTTCTCCATCTACTGAGACCGTACAGGCGCCGCACAGTCCGTGGTCGCACCCCTTTTTTGTTCCGGTCAGGTGCAGAGTCTCCCTGAGCAGATCAAGCAAGGTAGTACGTGGATCTATCGTCACTGTAATCGGTGTGTCGTTGATTTGGAGTTCCACCTCTAGACTGTGTGGAGCGATCGTCTCTGGTTGAGCGTTCCATCGGGATTCCTCCTCCGACCCTGTGTATGGCACTAGAAGATCTTCGAGCGTGATTGGCAAATCGCGCAACCGCTTGCCGGTCGCGTGAAAGATTGCATTCGAAATCGCGCCGGCCACGCCGCAGACTCCGATCTCCCCGATTCCGCGGACCCCAAGTGGATCGAGCGCGTAATCGGGTGTATCGATGAATCCGATGTCGAAATCAGGACGATCGGCGTGCGTGGGTAGATAGTATTCGCCGATCAGCTTCCCGGTTTGCTCGTCGTAGGGTACTCGCTCCAGGAGTGCCATACCCAATCCGAACGTGATGCCGCCCATGATCTGATTGCGCGCCAGTTTCGGATTCAAGACCCGGCCGCAATCGAACATCCCGACCCAGCGGGTGACCGTCGCCCGTCCAATGGCTTCATCCACTTCCACCTCGCAAAAGTGAGCGCCGAACGATTGAAAGGCGGCCCTCTCAGGATCGCCGTCATCACTCTGAAGTGAGAAGCTCAGGTTATCAGCGAGATCCCGGCTGTCCAGCAGCGAGAGCAACTCACGCATCTCAAGCGCCACACTAACGCCCTCAGTGCGCAACGCGCCATTTTCTAGATGCAACTGGGCGGGATCTAAGCCGTGGAACGGTGACGCCTTTGTTTGCACTGCGAGACGCTTCACTCGTTTCTGCCACTCCTGCGCAACCTGATAAACGGCCGATCCCACAGCCGCAGTCGTCTGTGATGCTCCGCTGTATGGTGCGCCGGGGAAGTTCGAGTCTCCCGAGAGGAAGACAACGCGGTCTAGAGGTAGACCCGTTACATCGGCGGCGACCTGCGTCATCACGGTCCGCACGCCGTTACCGACCTCATGAGTAGCGGAAGCAAACTCCACAACTCCGTCAGGAGACGTGGTGACCCGGCAGCCTGCTGCCATGCGGCGGCCAGGATAGGTCGCAGTCGCCATTCCCCATCCCACTTGCACGCCGTTTCGATGCAGAGAGCGTGGAGCAAACGGCCGTTGGCTCCAGCCGAAACGTTCCGCCCCTTGCGAGTAGCACTCAAGCAAGTGTTTTGTTGACCAGGGCTTTCCGTTCGTCTGGTCTATCGCCGCGTGATTGCGTACTCTCAACTCGACCGGGTCTACACTTATTATGTAAGCCAGCTCATCCATGGCCGCCTCAAGAGCGAATAACCCTGGAGCCTCGCCTGGTCCACGCATGAAACACGGTGTCGGCGCATGAATGCGAGCCACACGATGCGACACCACCATGCGGGGAGACTGGTACAGGATGCGCGTCGAAAGGCCAGCCGGCTCGCAGAAATGGGCAACTGTGGATGTCTCCGTCAGCGTATGGTGTTCGGTGCTCCGGATGATTCCGTTCTTATCCGCCGCGATTGTGATTTCCTGTTCTGTTCGCGGGCGGTGGCCCGTCGATGAAAACATCTGCTCGCGTGTAAGCACCAGCTTGACGGGACGCCGGACCTCGCGGGCGGCTACTGCCGTGAGTGCGACATGCATCCAAAGGAAACCCTTTGAGCCGAATGCCCCGCCAACCAGCGGGGATTGTATCCGAACAGATTCTTCGGGAAGACCGAGGTAGGCGGCGAGAATACGGCGTTCCCCAACAATCCAGCGGGTCGCGTCGTGAATGTCGAGCACGCCGTTATGCCAACTGGCGATCGTGGAGGAAAGTTCAATGGGGTAATGCGCATTGCGATCGGTTGTAAACTTCGCGTCGATGCGCACCTCCGTCTCGGGCTCAAGCTCATCGCCACGACGATCTTGCAGCCTTTCTTCCAGGAGTTTCACGAAGTTCCGTGGAAGATAACTGCCGTGCCGGACGTGGCCGTTGTTACCATCGGCGTTCGGTGGTGCCTGTAATACGTCATTCGCATTGAGAAGCGCCGGCGCTTCGTGGTATCGGAGTTTGAAGAGCGAGGCAGCAAAAGTCGCGTCCTCCGGTGTCTCCGCGATAACGATGGCGATATGTTGTCCTACATGCTGCACCGACAAGTCGGAAAGCGGCGGCCGACGCTCGAAAGGAAGGTCCCAGGTAAGGTCAACCGGAAGGACGTTCAGCGGTGCGCAGTTCAGCGGTGTAAGGACCTTCAGCACTCCTGGAGCTGTCAGCGCGCGTTCCGCGCAATCCTTCAGTACCTGCGGGTCGACTTCTCCATGCGCCACTTCCGACTGTACGAGTGCCGCATAGGTCAAGCCTGATACCGGGAAATCCGCCACATAGCGTGCGTGGCCCGTTACTTTATCGGCGCCTTCCACACGACTGATCTCGGTTCCGATTACGCCCATAACTCTACTGTTGCCTCCTTGATCTGCGTATCGTCTTTCAGTGTGATTCTTGCCATAGTCTTCTGTTTTTTGAGAGCTGCGATAGGAATTAGATACTTTTCGCCGTGGTCACTCAAGACCCTCCTGCGACGCAGGCAGCCGAGCAGACGTACTCAGCCTGGGGCATCGTGGAGAGCACGAAATGTGGCCAGGTTCTCATGGATTCAAGTAATCTTGGCTTTGGATGCGCGTCTTCGCGCCTCGATTTTGTCGAGTAGCGCGGTGTTGTCAGCGGCCCATCGGCATAAAAGAGTTATCGGCTCGTGCAGTTTGATACCTGTTGGCGTCAGCCGGTACTCAGTCTTAGGCGGCACGACCCGGTAAACCTTGCGATCGACGACGCCCGATGCTTCTAACTCGCGCAGAACCTGTATGAGCATCTTTTTGGAGATATCGGGAATCTGATGCTGCATTTCATTGAAGCGGCCGACGCCGCCGGAAAGGCAAAACAAGACGACCGGAGTCCATTTGTCGCCGATGAGTTTGAGAACGCGCCGCGCGGGATAACGCTCGTCGAAAATAGCGGATGTGATTATGGTTTCCATTTGGTGACATAGTATCGGAAAGTAACCCCACGTCGAATATCGAGATGTTCGATTGCGATTCAAGCAATCTCAATTTAATAGCGGTGAACAAAGACAAGCGCCATCGCACCCGCGCCTTGACGTTTTCATTTCGCATGTGCGTCGATGATGGCGTTGAGGTGCCAGGCAATCGCCTCTGGTTTGGGCGCACCGACAAAAATCGCTCGGCCGTCGAGCATGAACACGGGAACGCCTTCAATCCGGTTCTGGAGGGCGATGCTCTCTTCCTGTTTTACCTCGGCGCTGCCACCGTCGGTATGAAGAAAAGCTGAGGCTGTCGCACGTTCAATCCCCACCTCGGAGGCGATACTCACCAGCGTCGCTATATCGCCGATATCGCGGCCTTGCATGAAATAGGCCTGGAAAATCGCCTCCACGACGGCATCCTGGACGCCCTGCTGCCCGGCGAACCAGATGAGGCGGTGAGCGGCGAATGTATTGGGCGTACGATGTATGAGGTCGTGCCGAAATTCGAGGCCGGCGTTCTTGCCCGCGCTGGCTACTTGCGCGTCAAGCTGCCGAGAGTGTTCCCACGAGCCGAATTTCCGGGAGCGGTAGATACGGCGGTCCATGCCTTCCTTGGGCATGCTCGGGTTCAATTCATAGGGACGCCACGTTACGTAGAATTCATCGGCGGCAGATGTCAGGGCTAAGGCCTGTTGAAGATGCCTCCTGGCGACATAGCACCAGGGGCAAATTACATCGGAAACAATGGAAAGCCGGTGTCGTGGGCTCGCTCCGTGCGGGGCTTCGCTCGCGCTGACCGTATGCGCCGATGGGCCACAGCCATCATTCCGGCAAAGGGTAGTCTCATCAGACAGAAGCTTCATGCGTTAGCCCTCTCAGTGTGCGGTTCTGTCTGAATTATGAGCCCTAAGCCTCTCTTTGACAAGTAGTCACCTTTTGGTTACCTGAATCTATTCGTGACCAGATGCTCATTTTGAATTGGCCCCGCTCTATCGCATTGACAGCATTATCCATCTTGGGTAGCGGACTTGTGACCGAGCGATCATTTCGCGGGTTAGTCTGCTTCGGACGGTGGTGATCAATCTGGCGCTGATCACGCTGGGCCATTATTCGACCGATCTTCTCCCTTGGGGCGCCCGATTGACGCATGATCGTTAACGGGGTCACCATTTTACGGACGGTTCCGGCCGATCAGGACGCTAAGGGTCCGACGGACGGTTCCGGAGCGACGGCTTTCGGCTGAAGTTTCCGTCAGGCACTTCAGGGCTCCACAATGCCCGTCCCACGATGTGGCTTCAGCCGCGCACGTGATATCGGCACCGAGAGCTCAAACGGCAGTTTTGCCATATTGTTCATGGCGACTTCACGCCCGTACTCGCCAAGCACACCAAAAACCTGAGCCTCGTGGACATTCTCGCGGTCGGGGTGGACCGCATGCAGCGGAACTTCGAGCCGATGAAGAAGCAAGTCGAGGCGTGGAAGGCGACGCGACTTCCGGATGAGGCCGCGAAACTGGTCATCTACCAGGCTTTTGTGGAGGGCAAGCTGGACGCCCCAAAACACTTGGCCCGGCGAGTTCATGATCAGTATTTCGATCCTCAAGTCGAGGAATTCGCTCCGCGAACACTGTGGAGCCTGTCCAACGCCTTCACGAGTGCGTTCAAGGAACTCGACCCGATCCCGCAGTTCAAGGCAACCGCGAAGCTCGCATCGTTCCTCGAGCTGGCCACAGCCTCCTCCCATTGATTACATCAAATCGGTCCGTTTGCAGTGAAGAGCAACAAGGGAGGCAGCCCCTTTTAGCTGCCTCCCTAATCTGTTCGGTTTCGCGGGCCGTTGAAATCCACTAGGAGAAGAAGCACATGGACAAATTGAAATCGGCTACGACCGAGAATGGATTTTTGGTGGATTGTGACGCTGGCCAGGCCGGCCGGTTTCGCGTGAACGCCGACTCAGCCTGGATCAAGGTTGGTCAACGTGTGCGGCGTCACGGCACCCAGGAAGTGTGGGATTCCGTCGCAGTTGAAGGTAAGGAGGAGCAAGACGGCACCCTAGTCGTCCGAGTGATCGTTTTCAATCCTGACTGGGACGAACCATTGCAAATCGCTTCCATTCGTTCCCGCCCTCATGATCTGGACTCCCTCAGCGCACTCGGCTGCAATCTGGACCACGTCGCTATCTAGATTGTTCCAAAGCCACAGCGGCTTGATTTCTTGAAATGGCCCCCGAAGTTTGTGGTTCTGAGTCAGCGCATGGAAGAGTTAGCACGAATTTGACCTAGCCTCGATAGCTCCTTCATGTTTCCCACGTTTCCGACTTCTCGACAGCGGCCCTGAGTCCCTCACGCAGCGCTCCCCGCAAAGGACATCCGATGAAACTAGCTGACATTCCGCCCGGCAGCGAGCTTGCCTACCGCTGCGCCGCAAGGCAGGTCGCCGAACAGATTGAATTCGAGCTCGAAACGTGCCAACGACTTTTCGGCACTGAACCGGCCAAGGTTTTGGACCTTCTCGCGAACACGCCAGACTGGACGGTTT
>CAWADX010000004.1:0-349779 GCA_963781005.1 uncultured Acidobacteriota bacterium | reverse complement strand
GGTGAGCGATGGGATTTGAACCCACGACCCTCGGGTCCACAGCCCGATGCTCTACCGCTGAGCTACGCTCACCACACGTTGGGCTACAAAAAGTCTACCACACTTGGCGATGTCCTATCTCTTCTCGGAGATTTCCACCGAAGCCCGGGTCGTTTCCCAGTCCAAATGCATCGTGCAATTGGCGCCGGCCTGGTGAAACGCGATGGTGAAATTCTCCACGGGCGAAGGGAGCTTCGTAACCTTCATGTTCACGCGGGCCAAGTCATCACTCTCTCCTGGATAGGGGATGCCCCACTCTCCGGTCTTCTTGCTGATGATCAGCGTCCACTTGTCTTCGCCAGGGATGGCGAAGATAGTGTAGCTCCCCGCAGGCACTCCTGTTCCGCCCACCGTGAGGTCCGTATCGGTGACGAACGTTGTCGCTTCGTTCGCGCCGACGCGCCACACCTTTCCGTACGGGACTAACCCACCGTAAATCTTGCGTTCTTTCATGCGCGGGCTGGAATAGTCCACGGTGATGGTCTTGCCGTCGGTGAACTTGCAACTGGCTTGGGCCTGCGGGCTGGGACGCTTGCTCTTGTCCTCTTGGCCCCGGCTGGATGTGGTCAGAACGGCAACACTTAGAAGAAGCAAAGCACAAAGGGCAATACGTTTCCGCATGTTCCCTCCTCTCGAAACAACGTTACTTAGACGCATTTAGGCAGCCATACGATAGCCGACTCGGGGCCGCACCGTCCACTTGACTTGCCGGGAGCGCGTCGACGGCTCCATTTTCCCCGGAAGCGCGCCCGAAACCAGGAAATCCGCTGCCCGGGAGGGCAGCTTTAGCACCCACCTGCTCCCCGTTACTAACTGGAAGCACTCGCCTCACATGAGTTCGCCGCAAGCGCTCCCTTGGTTTAGCATCGTTGAATCCGATAACTGAAAGACATGTTGCCTGCTTGCAAGCTCTGGGCTACAACCAACGGCCGCTCTCGGCTGACGTGGCTGCTGTACCTCTTCCCGCTGCTTCTGGCCGCGCCCTCTTATTCCCAGACCCTCGGCGACCTCGCGCGCCAGGAACGCGAACGCAAGCAGCACCAGTCCCATCGTACCGAGCACGTTTATACCAACGACGATCTCAAGCGGCCGCAGATCCTACGGCCGGAGGACCGCGAACGCGTCCAGGAAGCGCAGAAGAAGGCGACGCCGACGACCACCGAACCTGCCGCAGAAGTCGCTGGCAGCGCACCGGAGACGGGTGCAGAGTCCCTGGGCGACATCGCGCGGCGCTTTCGCGCGCTCCAACAAGCTCACCAAAAACCCGGGCCGCAACCGATAGCACCCGAACTGAAAATCGGCGGCCAGGCGCTGGCATATCCGACTTTTTCGCCACCGCTGGCGCGCACCGCTGCCCCACCGGCGCCGCCCCGCTTCGTGAAGCCAACGAGAGAGAGAGCCCGCAAATCGATACCCAGCGAAGAGCCCATCAGCGGCGTGGGCGCGCTCGTCCAGCCGGGCGACACGCTGTGGAAACTTGCAAAAGAGTATCTGGGTCACGGCACGCACTGGCCGCGGCTAGCCGCGATCAACCCGCAGGTGAGCGATCCCACGCACCTTCGAGTGGGAACGTGGGTCCACTTGCCGGAGAAGGCACAGACCTTGCAGTCCGCCAACCGCGTTCGCATCCAGCGCGGCGATTCCCTCTGGAAGCTGGCCCAGGAGCACTTCGGCACTGGCAACGCCTGGAGCTGCATCGCCCAAGCAAATCCTCAGCTTCAGAACGCGGATTTGATTTTCCCCGGCCAGACTTTGACAATTCCCGCGAGCTGCACCGCGGCGCCATTGGTTGCGAGTCGAGCGCTCCGCAGTTCCCCCCGAGTCTCTGCCGAGATCCACTGAAGTACACATCTGCTGGAAGCCGCGCTATTAGTGACGCATTCTCCTTCGCCGCGAAAACGCATTCTCTTGGTTTCTTTCGGTACGCGCAGATTCTAAGAGGAAATCGAAGCTTCACTCGTGCGCTTTTGATTTCGCGCGAGGCGGCCGCTGCGGTCCTGCGCCCGCCTGCGATTCTTCGATCGCGCGCGCAATTTCATCGAGCTCTGCAAGAGTTAGTTCGATCTGCCCCGCGCCGATCCAGCCGTCTACTTGGCGTGGCGAGCGCGCTCCGACGATGGCTCCCGTTACACCGGGCCAACTAAGCGCCCAGGCGATCGCGATAGCGGCGACCGTGGTGCCGCGCCGCTGTGCGATCGGCCGGAGCGCATCACGCAGTTTGAGATTTCGACTCAGATTGGGCTCCTGGAATTCGGCATGATGCCGGCGCCAGTCATCTTCGGCAAGATTCGCGATTCGCTCCGCGCTGAACGAATCCGTCAGCAGACCCGACTGCATCGGGCTGTACACGATGACTCCCGTACCATGCGCCGCGCACCATGGAATTACGTCGGCCGCCGCCTGGCGATGGATCATCGAAAATGGCGGTTGGAGCGAGTCTACATGCCGGATTCGCTCGCAGCGCTCGAGCAGATCTACGTCGAAGTTCGAAACGCCCGCAGCCCGCACTTTTCCTTCTGCAACCAGACGCGCCATCTCGCCCCAGGAATTCTCGAGCGGCGTTCCTACGTCATCCGGCCAGTGGAACTGATAGAGGTCGATCCACTCGACGCCGAGACGCTGGAGCGAGCCTTCGATCTCTCGCCGAATCGATTCCGGACGCAGAACCCGCTTCGGTGGTTCAAAGGGACGCGCCTTGTCAGCAATCAGCCCGCATTTCGTGAAAACCAGCGGCCGTTCCCGCGCCGGGATCTCCGCAAGCGCACGGCCGACCACTTCCTCCGAATGACCGAGACCGTATATGGCCGCTGTGTCGATCCAATTGATACCCTGCGCAACCGCGTACCGAATCGCGGCGATGGATGCTTCATCATCCTGCGACCCCCAGCCAAATGCCCAGCCGCCGCCACCGACAGCCCAACTCCCAAAGCCCACCGTCGTGATTTCAAGACCGCTCTTACCAAGAAACCGTTTATTGATTTTCATCGGCGCGTCCTCCTCGTTCTGCTCGGAACTCGCGGCGAACGATCATGCACTGCAAGGTCTTCCAGGGACCAGTCCGGTTCAGATTGTCAGCACAACAAGGTTTGTCGAGCCGCCTCAGGCGGGCGGGGAGGGATTCGCGGCCCGCTTCACCCAGGAACGAACGCGGGCATATTTCGAACGCGTGGGCTCGCGGCAGGGATCGTGTCCGACCTTGGTCGTGGCTTACTGGAGCGCCTGCTTGAGTCGCTCCCGCGTCCGCTTCAATTCCTCCTCGAGAGCTTCGATCTTTCTCAGCAACAACTTCGAACTCTTCCGCGCCGCTTTCCCTGCTGCGCGGGCCTTGCCTTCCGCCCTTCCGACGGCGCGGCCGATTTTTACGGCCGTTTTCGTGATGCGGTTCCTCTTTGCCATCAAGCCCTCCGATTGAAACTGCCGCCATCCTACAGGCCGCTCGCCCGCTCGTCAATCGAGAGCGGCCTTGCGCGCAGCGTGCTGTGGAAATAGACAAATCCAACTTTCGCACAGTATAGTGTCGGCCGCTTCCGCTTGCGACCTAAGGAGGTAGCATGTTTCGGAAAGCCTCTTTCATGCTGGCCCTACTGCTCGCGGCGGTAGGGATCGGGGCTCGAGGGCATAACAGGTTTAGAGATACGGGACGCTGGCAATTCGCCGTTTCGGGCGATTCCCGGAACTGTGGAAACGTCGTGATGCCCGCCATCGCTGAAAGCGTATTGCAGCATCGGCCGGAGTTTTACTGGCATCTGGGCGATTTCCGAAAAGTTTACGATTTTGACGAAGATTTGGAGCATGAACCCGAATGGCGCGCCAAGACGCCGAGCATCATTGAATACGAAAGCCGCGCCTGGGATGACTTCATCCAGAATCAAGTTGTGCCCTTCGGCTCGCTCGAGGTTTTCCTGGGCATCGGCAACCACGAAACCATTCCTCCCAAGACTCGCGATGAGTACGTCGAGCAGTTCGCTGATTGGCTCGAAGCCCCTAGGGTCCGCGAGCAGCGCCTCCGCGACGATCCCCGCAACCATCGGTTGAGGGCCTACTACCACTGGGTGGAAGCGGGCGTGGATTTCATCAACCTGGACAACGCCACCTATGACCAGTTTGACGATGCTCAGGTCGGTTGGTTCGAGCGGGTCCTTGAACGGGATGAGGCCAGTTCGGATATCAAGAGCGTCGTGGTGGGAATGCACCGTGCGCTACCGGAGAGCATCTCCCGCTCCCACAGTATGAACGAATCGCCCACCGGAACGGAAAGCGGGCTGCGCGTGTATGTAGATCTATTGAAGGCGCAGAACAACGCGCACAAGCACGTCTACGTACTCGCAAGTCACTCCCACTTTTTCATGGATGGGATCTTCAACACCGAATACTGGCGCACTCACGGAGGAGTGATGCCGGGTTGGATTGTGGGTACGGCCGGCGCGGTCCGCTATCTACTGCCTGAGAATTGGAAGGATGCGCGCGCCGCTGAGACAAACGTCTATGGCTACCTGCTGGGAACCGTCGAACCGGATGGAGAGATCCATTTGGACTTTCAGAAAATCAACGAAACAGACGTTCCAGCAGCAGTGGTAAGCCGCTTCACCCCGGAATTCGCCCACTGGTGCTTCGCCGAAAACAGCCTTGCGCCCAACGCGGCTCCTGATTAGCAAAACTGTGAGGAGTTTTGCGCATTGGCTCGGCGACTGAATCGTCGAGCCACAGCCCCCCCGTGCCCTCCCCCGTAACTATTGCTGACACAGGAGTTGGCGTCGTCCAGGCCCCCCGCGACGGGCCAGGTTGTTGGCCCGTTGTTTGCTACATATTCCCAGCGACGCCCAATTCATGGGCGTAGTCCGAGTTTTCCCGCGGACAAACTGAGGGCAGGAAGAAGGCGGGTGCGTGCCTACCCCGCATCCGGCGCTGCCCGTGTGCACATTTGATTTCACTTTGGTAAGACGGAGCCACCCTTGAGCACGAATAGATTCTGGATAGCGACCTCGGTGATCCTGGCGGTCGTGTTAGCGGTCATGAATTGCCCAGCTCGCCCGCCTGTCGGCGTCGCGGCGCCAACACCCCAAATCGAGCAGCCCTTGGTGCCGGCAGCGGCAACGCCGGGACACGCCGATTTGACGTTGACCGTCAACGGGTCGGGATTCGTGTCCGGTGCTACCGTCAACTGGAATGGCAGCCCGCTGATAACGCACTTCGTCAATGACGGCCAGCTAACGGCGACGGTTCCGGCGTCCGAGATGGCCGCGGCTGGAACTGCTTCGGTTACCGTGACGAATTCTGGGCCCGGCGGCAGAGCCTCTAACATCGTCTTCTTTCAGATCACCAACCCAACTTCCTTCGTGACCCTTGCCAAGCAGCACTATCCCCTGGCGTCGTTTCCTTCGTCAGTGGCTGTGGGCGATTTTGACGGAGACGGCAAACTCGACTTGGCAGTAGTCGAAAACAATGGCAGCGTTTCCATCCTCCTTGGCAATGGCGAAGGAACTTTCCAAGCCTTCGGAAACTATGCCGTCGGTCTTGAGCCTCATGGGGTGATCGTCGGAGATTTTAACGGGGACGGGAAGCTGGACCTCGCGGTCATGAACCGCAAGTCGAACACCGTTTCGATCCTCCTGGGCAACGGCAATGGAACATTCCAGCCGCAGGTGGCCTACCCGGCGGGGACAAGCCCCATTACAGGGGCGGCTGCGGACTTTAATGGAGATGGCAAGCTGGACTTGGCCATTGCGAACGAAAATGGCCGCACGATTTCGATTCTCTTGGGAAACGGTGACGGTACTTTCCAGGCCCCTGTGGCTCGTGCATTTGCTGCCCCGGGACATTCTGCAACTGCGAGCTCAGTGATCGCAGCGGACTTCAACGAAGACGGAAATATGGACTTGGCCGTAACCGACTCGTCGACCGTCCCTGGCACGGTTTCCATCCTTTTGGGAAAGGGGGACGGAACCTTCCAACCCGCGGTCGATTACCCCACGGCCGCCAAGGCACTCTCCGTGACGGCTGGCGATTTCAACGGCGATGGAAAACTTGACCTGGCCGTTTCAGCATCATCAGGGTTCGTCTCAGTGCTGCTAGGCAAAGGCGACGGCACCTTCCAACCTCACGTTGACTATGCCACGGGGGCTTATCCCTCGTCGATGACAGTCGGTGATTTCAATGGCGATGGCAAGCTGGACTTGGCCACGACCAACTACAACGCCGGCACGGTCTCTCTCCTCCTGGGCAATAGCAATGGCACCTTCCAGGGCCGCGTTGATTTTGGCACAGCAGCGCAACCTCACTGGTTGGCCGCGGGTGACTTCAATGGCGGTGGCAGGCTCGATCTGGCTGTTGCTGCTGCCGGAGACAAGGCAGTATCCCTCCTATTTCAGTCGCCCGTGGCTGCGGTTTCGACCGCCGGTCTCTCTTTCGATGACGAAATTGTCGCGACGACGAGCACAGCGCAGACGGTGACATTGGCGAATAACGGTAGCGCCACTCTTAGCGTATCCAATATCGCAATTACCGGGACGGACGCCGGTGATTTCATCCAGAGCAATCATTGTCCAACCAGCCTGGCTCCAACGGCGAGCTGCGCGATTCGCGTCACCTTCAAGCCATCGGCGCTGGGCCCTCGCACCGCGCAAATAACTATTACCGATAATGATGGCGACAGCCCGCAGGTGGTACCGCTGACAGGTACCGGCGTTCCGCGCATCAGCGCATCACCGACCAGCTTGTCCTTCGGACAGCAAATCAAAAATACCGCCAGTGGACCGAAAACAATTACGCTGGCCAATAATCAGGGCAAGGCTCTCAAGGTCATTGGCATCACCATCACGGGCGCTGACAGCCACGACTTTGCGGAAACCAACACCTGCGGCAGTAGCGTGGCGTCAGAGACTACCTGCACGATCCGGGTGACCTTCACGCCCAAGGCTACGGGCAGTCGCACGGCGGCAGTCACGATCAAGAACGACGCGAGCGCCAGTCCCCAAACCGTAACTCTCTCCGGCACGGGTGTCTTGCCGGTCGCCGTCGATCCCGGCAATTTGACTTTCAAGAATCAGATCCGCGGCACCACCAGCCTGGCCATGACGGCCACGTTGACCAACAATCAACAAGAGGCACTGAACATCAGCAGTATCGCCATCACCGGCTCAAACAAGACCGCTTTTGCACAGACGAATACTTGCGGGACTAGCTTGGCGGCAGGGGCCAACTGCACCATCAGCGTAACGTTTGCGCCCAAAGTTTTGGGCAGTCGCACGGCGGCAGTCACGATCCAGGATGACGCCGGCACCAGTCCCCAAACCGTGACTCTCTCCGGCACGGGCGCCTTGCCGGTCGCCGTCGCGCCCGGCAATTTGACTTTTGCAGATCAGACACGCGGGACCACGAGCCCAGCGATGACGGTGACCTTGTACAACAATCAGGACAAGGCGCTGAACATCACCGGCATCGCCGTAGCCGGGCCAAACAAGTCCGATTTCGCGCAGACGAATACTTGCGGGAGCACCTTGGCAGCAGGGACCAACTGCACGATCAGCGTGAGGTTTACGCCCGGGGCTGCGAGCACTCGCACGGCGGCAGTCGCGTTGACGGATGACGCCGGCACGGGTCCAAAAGCCATCCCTCTCCTCGGTAAGGGTATCTTGCCGACCCCAGTCGCTCCGTCCGGCATTGCAGGGATTGACGTCATTGGTACGAGCATCGGGGGTTTTGTGCAGGTGAGCAGCGTGACCCCCGCTCCCTCGGTGACAGGCACGCACGCTCCCGAAGCGACTATTGCCGATAACGACGCCGATATCCCACAGGTAGCGCCGATTAGAAGCACCGGCGCCCTGCCTGTCAGCATCTCACCGACCAATCAGGCCGCGGTCACGATCATCAATAACGCCAGCACTAGCACCGGCGCCGTGCCTGCTAACGTCTCACCAGCCAGCGGGGCGGCAATCGTGCCCGTCTTAGTAGCTGGCACGGCGGCAGGCGCGATCACCGATGCCGCCGGCGCGAATCCAAAAGCGGCGACTCTGCCGGTCACCGTCGCGCCGCTCAAATTGCCTTTCGAAAATCAGCTGCGCGGCACCACCAGTCCCGCAATGGCCGTGACGTTGACCAACAATCAGAACAAGGCGCTGAACATCACCGGCATCGCCGTCACCGGGCCTGACAAGGCCGATTTCGCACAGAAAAATACCTGTGGAAAGAGCTTGGCGGCTGGGGCCAAATGCACCATCAGCGTCAGATTTACACCCACTGCGAGCGGGATTCGGACGGCGTCCGTGACCATCACGAATGATGCGAGCACGAGCCCGCAACAGGTAGCCCTGACCGCTACCGGACTGAAGAATTAACCCCGATTGCTCACCACAAATCGTGAGGACCGGTGTGACCCCTCTTCTGTGAATGCCCGACGAAGAAAAATGTAAGTCCTTGCGTTTTACACACTGTCTGAAACCAAGTACGGAGTTCCCTGGACCGCAACCCAGCACGGCCATTTTGTGGGTCTTTTCGCACCTTCGCAGAAGCCGCCCTATTCTCGTGAGAAATCCGGGTTAGAACGCAGCGTATTCAGCAACGGCCCTCAACTGTCTCCACAAGTCGCTTTGGGGCAATCAGGATGTAGCTGCCGCGGACCAGCTCGCTGACTTCACCCCAATCGATTTTTCCTACGTCCAAGCGCAGCGCTACCCATCCCCTCGATGCAATATAAGCAGGCAGGTAAAATCTGCGGGGCTGGCCGGCGGCCAGCCCCGCGTTGTCTGCCGGCAACACCTTGCAGGCGACAGCGACGATACCATCGCCGTGATGGTCGTCCAGGAAATACGCGAATGTTCTTTTCCGCACCAGAAATGCTGCGTGGTGTCCTGCGACCCGGCGAACAGTCTCCGGGAGCGCACGCGCAATCTCCGACAAGCGAGCGAGGCGTGGATCTTCTGACATACGTGCCAGAACGGTAGCGAGAGCCTTAAACCGTCCATCTATATGGTACCCGTCCGCGTAGCGAAAGACGCACAAGATCGTACGGAGAGTCTCGTCCTTCCTCGTCCATTTCCGTCTCAAGAGTGGACCCTGCTCCGCTCCCCTTGACAGGACGTTACTTTATAATATAAAGTACTTTGTATTTCACCCTACTCTGAATCACTGACCTTGGAGGTTCTGATGAACGTCTCACCGATGAAGCAGCCGAGGCTGGCTCGCCGGATATTCAAAGGCTTCGCAGTATTGGCGATGTTCGGTGTTTTCGGGTTCGGGGCGTTGTTGGGAGCGCTCTGGCTGGAGCACAGAACCGAGCTCACACTCCCGACACCCACGGGGTCATTCGCCGTCGGCCGCGCGATCTATGATTGGACCGACGATGCGCATGCGGACACCCTGGCGCCGGTTCCGGGAACGAAGCGCGAACTTCTTGTCTGGATCTGGTACCCGGCGGCGCCTCGACAACCGTCCCAGACGGTCGACGACTACTTACCGGCCCCGTGGCGGACAGCCCTTGAACGCCAGATTGGCGTGCTGCTCACGCAGTTCCTGACGCGAGATTTGTCGCTGGTTCGCACGCATAGTATTCGCGACGCCGAGGTATCGCCTCAGCATCGTTCTTATCCCGTGGCGCTCATGAGAGCCGGACTTGCGGCCCTGACGACGGACTATACGACCCTTGCCGAGGACCTTGCGAGTCACGGCTATGTGGTCGTGGGTTTCGATGCACCCTATCGCACGTATGTCGTCGTTCTCCCAGACGGAAGGGTGATCGCGAGAGCGCCCCAGAACGACGCCGACCTCGTCAGCGGACCTCAGCAGGAGCAACTCGCGAGCAAGCTGGTCCAGGCATGGAGCGCCGACATGAGTTTTGCACTCGATCGGCTCGAACGACTGAACGCGTCTGACCCCTCGGGCAGGTTCCTGGGGCGGCTCGATATGCAGCGGGTCGGAGTGTTCGGCCACTCACTCGGTGGCGCCACCGCCCTGCAGTTCTGCCACGACGATTCTCGATGCAAGGCAGGCATCGACGTGGACGGTGCTCCCATCGGCAGTGTCATCGCCGAAGGCGTCACTCAGCCGTTCATGTTTCTGATGAGCTACCACAGAAGCGAGCCCGATGTGGAGACCCGCCAAGTCGGAGCGAACGTCCGCTCCATCTACGATCGATTGCCTAGTGACCGCAGGTTTGAAATCATGATCCGAGGTGCCAATCACTTCGGGTTCAGCGACGACGGAGCCCTGTTGAAGAGCCATATCGTCCTGGGGACGCTCCGCATGTTAGGCATTCTCGGTATCGACGGACGCCGCCAACTTGCCGTGACGACGTACTGCGTGCACAGCTTTTTCGACGCGTACCTCGAGGGGGCAGGCGTTTCGCGGCTCAACATTTCATCTCCGCTTTACCCCGAGATCGAAGTTCTCGAGTGAAGCACCTCGAGTCGGCGATTGTGCCGGGATCACGGGCTACTCGGAAGTAATCACATGGACGGCGAACGGGCTACTCGCAGAAATATTCCCGGCCAGCAAGAGATCGTAATCTGAAAATCTTCCTCACGGGCCACTCCCTACACTGTGGCCTAAGAGTCCAAATACTTTACGAAGACCACTTCATTCTGAGCTTCGTTGTAGAGTAGTTCATCCACGCGCGATTGCGTGAGCAGGAGTCCGAATCCCCCCGGACGCAGGCCTTTTTTTTGTCTTATCTTGTCGTGTTCGGTGGGCTGATCGGCCGAATAAGCTACCGCTGCATGCGACAAATCGGCGAATCGGAACCCGGGTCCGGGATCGGCGATACGGTAGAGCAGCATCCTGCGCGCCCGTAGGTAGGAGATTCGGACCTTACGATTGGGATCCAGTTGCCCGCCCCATTCGACCGCGTTCAACAGCAGCTCGTGAAACGCCTCTCCTACCGACTCGCGGACTTCATCTGACAAATCACTTTTGAGGTGCGTCATGAAATTTTCGATGCGCTCCGCCGCCTCGAGCGAGCACGGCACCAGCAGCTCAACCCAGTCAGGCCGTGCCGAGATCACCTCGATCGGCGGCGATGCAGGGCCGTCCGCCAGAGCGCTTTCCACCAGTTCCACCAGCGCCTTCATCTGGATGGGCTTCGCAACATACCGATAGGCCTGCTCGCGCACCGCTTCCAGCAACGTTTCCCGGGTGTCGTCTCCGGTCATGATGATCACTTTGGGTGGCGAAGGCCTTTCGCGTAGCCGCGCCAGCACTTCGAGGCCGGTCACGCGCGGCATCCAAACGTCCAGCAGAAGAAGGTCAAAGTTCTTCCGGCCGACTTCTTCGAGAGCGGCAGCGCCGTCTGTCGCCGTCGTGACGGAAAAACCCGCGCCCTTCAGAACCTGGGAAATGAGTTCGCGAGTCGCAACCTCGTCGTCTGCAACCAGAATATTCTTCATTGTGCCGATGTTAGGCTGCAGCTCCCTTACAAGTCAACGCGAAGGCCCGGTGCCGAACCGAGATCGTGACCCCCCCCCCACCTCCCATCGAAAGCCGCGATATTTTCAATGGCTCGGCGTCACGCGCCCTTGGCGAACGCCATGATTTCCTCCATCCGGCCCAAGGCCTGCCGCAGGACATCGGCATCGTAGCCGAAGCCGATCCGGAAATACGATTCCATTTCGAACTGTCGGCCCGGGACGAGCAGAATGCCTTTGCGCCTTCGCAGCTCTTCGGCCAACTCCGCAGACTTTTTGTCGCCCGCGTAGCCGATCCAGGCGATCGCCCCTGCTTGCGGCGGCACGTGCGTGAACGACTCGCCGTGTCGCTCGAGCCAGTCGTGCACGATGGAGTAGTTCGCTTGCAGAATGTGTCGCGTCCGTTCGAGGATGCGCCCGCGCCGGGCCGGCTCGAGTGCCAGCGCGCTGAGACGGTCGCTCAACATCGTCGCGCTGATCGTCGTGTAGTCCTTGCAGCTCCACAATCGTTGGACCATTGCCTCCGGCGCCACCACCCAACCGGTGCGCAAGCCCGGCAGCCCGTAGGCCTTCGAGAGTCCCCCCGTGCAGACCGCTCTTTCGTACCGGCCCCAGAAGCTGGGCGTCATCCGCCCGTCAAATTCTGCGCCGCGATACACTTCATCCGCCAGCACCCATGCGTCCACTTTCGCTGCCGCCATGCAAATTTCGTCAATCGCTTCATCTTGCAGGACCGCTCCCGTGGGATTATTGGGGTTGCAGATAGCCACCAGCCGCGTCTTCGGCGTCACAACACGCCGCAGTTCATCGAGGTCCGGTTTCCAGCGAAGCTCTTCCCGCAGCCAGAGCGTTCTTACCGTGGCTCCGAACGCGCGAGCCAGGCCGCCGATCTGCATGTAGTTCGGCTGCACGAACACGACGTCGTCACCCGCCTCCACCAGCAGCCAGGTCAGAAGGAAATTCGCTTCGGCGCATCCCGTGGTCACCAACACATTCCCCGGTTTCGTCCCAGGATAGAGCGCCGCGATTCGAGAACAAAGTTCATCGCTGCCCTTCGTCGGCGGATAGACAAGGCGCGTGGATAAGAGACGCTCGATTTCACCCGGATCTTCGACGAACTCCCGGATGTTCAGCGGCTCGACGCCGCTCTCCGCAATGTTCAGCTCCACTTGGTTTTCCCAAATGGATTGCCACCGCTCCATCTCGAAGCGAGGAATCTTCATCGTTCACCTCGGCGAAAGCCGATGCTGATTCTATCGCGTTCCTGGCAGATGCGCCCTATTTCCAGAGCAGTCTTGCGGGAGAGCGAATCCGGTGGCCAAGTCAATTTCCCGGAAGGGGCGGCGACCACCGGCAGCGCGGTGTGCGATCGCGCCTAAATCAGACCAGCGAGAACCGATCGCAGTTTCAGTGAACGTCGCACTTGAACTTGTTCGGTTTCTCCCGGAGAATGCAGCATCCATTTGTCGCGAGGAGCGCGCTAGGAAGGCGCGCAAGTGAGGAATTCCGGCGCGTTTCTGAGCATGAGGTGAAGATCGATGCGGAGATGTAAGGCTTTCGCAACGCTCGCCCTGTTTCCGGCCCTGGCACAACTGAATGTCGAAGCAGTTCGAGCGCAATCCGCGGCGACGCTGTCGCCGGCGGTGGAAGCATCCGTGCGTATAAACGCGCCGGTAGTGGCGCTCACGCACGTCCGCGTAATTGACGGCACTGGAGCGCCGCCTGTCGAAGACCGAACCGTGATCATCGCTGATGGAAAAATTCAGGCGCTGGGAAACGCGGCGAATGTTGCGGTTCCCGCCGGTGCTCAGGTGCTCGAATTGAAGGGTTATACCGTCATTCCTGGATTCGTCGGAATGCACGACCACATGTTTTACCCGTCGGGCGGCGGGACTACTCTCTACAACCAGATGGGCTTCAGTTTCCCGCGCCTCTACCTGGCCTGCGGAGTCACTTCGCTGCGGACAACGGGCAGCATCGAGCCGTACACGGACCTCCAACTGAAGAAGATGATCGATTGCGGCCAGCTTCCGGGACCAAAGTTGCATATCACCGGGCCCTACCTGGAGGGAGAAGGAGCTTACACGGCGCAGATGCACGAGCTGGCCGGAGCGGACGACGCACGGAAGACCGTGGAATATTGGGCCGAAGAAGGCGCGACGTCGTTTAAGGCCTACATGCACATCACTCGGGCCGAGCTTCGAGCGGCGGTCGAAGAAGCCCATAAACGCGGGCTGAAAGTCACGGGGCATCTCTGCGCCGTCGGATTCCGCGAAGCGGCGGCGCTAGGAATTGACGACCTCGAGCACGGCCTAATGGTGGACACGGAGTTCGATGCGGAGAAAAAACCAGATGCCTGCCCCGCTCAGCAAGTGACATCCAAGACCCTGGCGGAAACCGACGTTGAGGGCGCTCCCGTGCAGCAAATGATCCGCGAGCTCGTTGCCCGCCATGTAGCCCTCACTTCCACCCTCTCCATTTTCGAGACCTTCGTTCCCAATCGCCCTCCGCTCCAGCAGCGCGTCCTCGACGCCATGCTGCCCGAAGCTCGCATCGATTACCTTGCCAGAAGAGCGCGCATCGCCGAGCAGCCGAATTCGCAATGGCCTGAGCTGTTCAAGAAGGAGATGCAATTCGAGCGCGATTTCGCGAAGGCCGGCGGGCTGCTGCTCGCGGGCGAAGACCCGACCGGCTACGGCGGAGTTCTGGCGGGGTTCGGCGATCAGCGCGAAGTGGAGCTGCTCGTCGAAGCCGGCTTTACGCCCGTCGCGAAGCGATCCACATCCAAACGGCAAACGGCGCCCAATTCCTCGGCGAAGCCGGCAGCATCGGCGCGCTTGCGCCGGGAAAGCTTGCTGACCTCGTGGTGATTCACGGAGACCCGTCCGCCAAGATCGAGGATATCGAGAAGGTAGAAATTGTCTTCAAGGACGGCATCGGCTACGACTCCGCGAAGCTGATCGAATCCGTGCGCGGAAGCGTGGGATTGCACTGAACGCGGAAGCCAGTTGCCGGAATCGCGAGGCGAAAGGCAGCGCCTCCTCCGGATCCGGAGACCTTCAGATCGAAGCCTCATTCCAAGCGAAAAGGAGTGGACCGTGGGCTTGCTACGCAAAAGCTCAGAAAGGAATCGACGGACGATGAGAACAGCGCTGACCACTCTCTTGTTCTTCCTGTTTCTTCCCGTCGCCGCGCAAGGACAATCCTCTCAAGCATTCGCCCAGAAGGCGAAGACGCTCACTGAATCTCTGCTTTTTCCTAAAGACTTCGTGCGCGGATATATTGATTTCGCCGTGGCGCCTCCCCACAACGAGCCCGACCTGGGCCGTTGCAACTCCTTCGGTCCGCCTTGCACCGCGTTTGCGCGCTACGAGTGGAGCGGCTACGTGGAATTCCAGCCGTTCGGGCGCGGGCCGCTCAAGCATTTCTTCGCGTTCTTTGAGCCTCACGCTTATTTCGGCAAAAACATCCCGCAGAAAAGCTATACCGCCTCGATGCAGGCGATTGCGTTCGAAAGAACGATCGGAGTAGGACTCGAATTGCCGAAGAATTTCGAAGTCCGGCTCGCCGGCCATCGCGTCACTTCTTTCGGGCAATTCAGCCACTCACTCGGGCCGACGGATTCGGGCCCCGATAAGCCGCTCGGGACTTACACCACCGTCTCGGTGCGCTGGAATTTCGGCGGTTACGGCCGACGCACTCATTCCTGGTAGGGCGGGGGAAATCGTAAGGCCGGGCTGCTTGGCCTAAAACAGTCGCGCCCGCGAGCGTTGGTTCAGCTCTCGAGTGTGGTTGAAAACGCAAGGGTGAGCAACGTTTTCTGCTCGAGTTCATGTGCCTTCGCCGAGCCTGTTGCTGGGCTGGCGCTGGCGGAGCGCTTCACTGAGCGCACCGGGCGGCCTCGGGCGATCCTCTCGAGACGCCGGATGACAAACGCCAGCGCACCCTGATTGGCAGGCTCTTCCTGAACCCAGACAAACTCGCGTGCGGCCGCGTGCCTTGCGAATTCGGCCGCGAGCTCCGCCTCCGGGAACGGATAAAGCTGCTCAAGCGAAACGATGGCGGTCGCGGTATCCTTGCGCCGCTTGCGCTCGGCGGCGAGCTCGTGGCCGATTTTTCCAGTGCAGACCAGCACGCGCGTAGCGCCTTCGATTTGCCGCTCCGGAATCACCGGCAGAAATCGGGCGCGCGAAAACTCTTCGAGCGTCGAGGCCGCGGCTGGGTGGCGAAGCATGCTCTTCGGCGTGAACACCACGAGCGGCTTGCGCCACTTTCGCAAAGCCTGGCGCCGCAGTAAATGGAAATATTGAGCCGCCGTCGAGGGCTGGCAGACTTGGATGTTGTCGCGCGCGGCAAGCTGCAAGAAGCGCTCAATACGCGCGCTCGAATGCTCTGGACCCTGGCCCTCATAGCCGTGCGGCAACAGCAAAACCACGCCGGAAAGCAGACCCCATTTGTCTTCGCCTGCGGCGACGAATTGGTCGATGACGATCTGCGCGCCGTTGGCGAAATCCCCGAACTGCGCCTCCCAGAGCACAAGCGTTTCCGGATAGTCGCGGCTGTAGCCATACTCGTATCCCAGCACCGCCGCTTCGGAAAGGGTTGAGTTGTAAGCCTCGAACCGCGCCTGTTGCGGATCCACGTGGCACAGAGGGACGTATTCTTCTTCGGTCTCGATGTCGATCAGGACGGCGTGCCGCTGATTGAACGTGCCGCGGCGGCTGTCCTGGCCGCTCAGTCGCACCGGAACGCCCTGGCGCACAAGAGTTCCGAAGGCAAGCGCCTCCGCCATGCCGAAATCCACGGCCCGCTTTCCAGTTCCCATCTCCGCTCGCTGCTCCATCAGCTTCTGCACCTTGGGATGAATGTGGAAGCCGTCAGGGTAGCTCGTGAGCCCTTTGGTGACCTCGGCGAGCTCCGGGGCGCTCAGGCCGGTGCTCACTTCAAACGTGGTGGAATAGCGCCCGCCCTGGAATGCATCCCAGTAGGGGGGGAGCTGGCGCATCAGGGGAGTCTTCCTAATCCCTGCGGCCTTCTTTTGAGCGGCGTTAAATTCCTCGCGCACTCGCTCGACGGCAGGCGCAGCATCCGTTCCGATTTTTTCCGCATAGATTTGCCAAAGCGGCGGGTGCGCCTGAATTTTCCGGTAGCGCAGCGGCTGCGTGATCGTGGGGTCGTCCACTTCACTGTGGCCGTGGCGACGGTAGCCGATCAGATCGACCACCACAGGGCTCGCGAACGCGTAACGGTACGCAACGGATAAGCGCGCCACGCGCACCACGGCGTCCGGATCTTCCGCGTTGACGTGAAAGATCGGCACCGGCAGTCGCTTCGCAAGCTCTGACGCGAAGCGGGAAGAGTGAAGCTCCCGGGGAACCGTCGTGAACCCAATCAAGTTGTTGACGATGATGTGCACGGCGCCGCCCACGCTGAACCCTTCGAGCAGCGCCATATTCAGCGTCTCCGCCCAGATTCCCTGGCCGGCAAAGGCCGCATCTCCATGCAGCAGCACGGGCAAAACTTCCAGCGGTCCGTTATCACCGCGCCGGGTCTGCTTGGCGCGCGCGCGGCCCAGCGCCACGGGATCGACGGCTTCGAGATGGCTCGGATTCGAAACCAGATGCATTTGGACGCTCCGTCCGCTTGCCGTCGTGAAGTCGCCGGTTGCGCCGATGTGGTATTTCACGTCACCGCTTCCGAGCACGCTGCGCGGATCCACGTCTTCGAAGCGCGCGAAGATATCCTCGGCGACGCGGCCGACCGTATGGACCATCACGTTGAGCCGGCCTCGATGGCTCATTGCCAGCACGCATTCCTGGGCGCCGCTCTCCGCGGCCGTCTCCAGAACCTCGTCGAGAAGCGGTATCAGCGATACAACGCCTTCGAGCGAATAGCGCTTGGTGCCGAGATAGCGCGTCTGGAGCACCTGCTCGAAGAGTTCAGCGCGGATCAGCCGATCGAGGATGCGGGCGCGATCGGGCGCCGGCGCTTCGGATTCGATGCGCTGCTGGATCCAGAGTCGTCGCTCGCGGTTGGGGATGTGCATGAACTCGACGCCGATCGTGCCGCAATAGATGCGTCGCGCCGCGTCCGCTTCCTCGCCGGTCACTTCGAGCTCCGGCAACAGCTCGGGCTGAAAATCTCCCAGTGGGTCGAGGTCGGCGGCGAGGTAACCCCAGCGGCGAAAGAGGTCGAAAACTTGTTCGCGCTTCTCGTCCGCCGTTTTGGTGGTTTCTACCGTGGGTTGCGCACGACTCATTCACTTGTCCCCTGTCAAAAACGTTTCTATTATAAGCGCGGGAAAGGTGCAATGTGGGATGACAGTTTTGTTTCGGTTAGAAATCTCTATATGACTCATTTTAAAAGAGTTATAGCTTCGCGTCTCTCGTTGAGCTTTCGATTAGAAATGGCAAAAAGAGAGTCGGCGGGTGTTGCGATTAGGCCCGCCAGCGATCGGCGAGGCAAGCCCGGCACGCTCCCGGAGCCAAGGGCTCTTGTTTTTGGTGCTTTTAAGAGTAGAACGAAAGCAAGCAGATTGGAAGGGGCTGCGCCTGTAAGGGTGTAACCGGGGGGTGGGGAAACGGGACAAGGGCGGGGCAATGGAGTTGGATATGTCGATGTAGTTCCGGGGTTCGTTGCGGCTTAGGCCTTACCCGAGTGGCCAAGCTCCTGACAGTGGGGCAGCAGGACCACCATGGAAGTCACCAATCGGTCCATGCTTCCCCATGATTCCAGGCTCAGATGCCATCTCCATTGTTCACGTTTGACGTCGACGGTCCTTTGGAGATCGGCCAAACATTTTTCCAGTTGCGCTCTCAAGCTCGAACGAAGCTCAGCCTTAGCTTGTTTCATCGCTTGATGCTTTTCAAGCGCGGATGCTACCTTGTCGCGCAACGTACCAACGATCTCAAGGATGTGGGCTCTCGATTCAACCTTGGCAGCGAGTGCTTCCTGTTGTATAAGCTCGATGAAAGCCTCCCACTCGTGCAAACACTTCTCGGCGCTCTCCTCGAAACATTGTTTTTCGTCCATGTCCTTGCGCTCCAAGCCTCTTTCCCAGCGCCGTTCCAACTTGATCGGGATAGGGATTACCTGCGACAGCCTACCAGCAGCCCTGGCGGGGCGCCAGAAGGATTTGCTCCGAACAGTTGGAACCGCACTATCCTTCCACAAATCAACCGAGCAACTACCCTGGCCAGATCGGTGTAAGGTGTCCCAAACAGCGCGCTGGCGGAGAAAAAAGCAACAGCAACAGAAATAGGACTCGAGGAATTCTAATGCTCCACCGAATAGCTTGGACTGGGATTCCCTGTTGACTTCGAACACGGTTGACCGGTTTGGGTGCCGAGGTCAGGTGGCAAGCTTGGCTGGCTGCTTCTCAGCCATAGCCGCTGCGATCCGAGGCAACAGGAATTCCTGCAACCTCTCGCTTTCGACCATGCCGAGGCCTTCGAGTTGAAGGCCGATGCAATCATCTCCGACCACGCGTGCGACCCGTGCAGCAACCCGCATTGGCGGCGCCCCGGGCATTAGTTCCAGGCTCACTTTGACCTGAGAACCGAGGGGCAATGCGCGGCCGGCCTGCACAAGCATCCCGTTCAGGCTGAGGTCAAGGGTCGCGCCGCTCAGTCGCTCCTCCCCCAATTCAATCGACACTTTGCAGAGGACCTTCACGCGGGTGAAACGCCGCCTTTCGCGCTCGATCGGACCCTGCACAACATGAATCAGGCGTAGCACGCTCTGCCGGTCAACCGGTTTGAACAGAAGAAAAGTAGCGCCGGCTTCGAACCCGCGCGTCAAAACGGCGCGGTCCTCCTCGCCTGTAATCATCACGATCGGGGTCTTCTGGTTTAAGCCGGAAGAGCGCATCTGTCGTGCTAGCTCCATGCCGTCCGGCGGCGGCATGCGCACATCAAGGAAAACAGCGTCGAATTTCTCTTCCCTGAGGCGCGCTGCCGCCTGCGCGCTATTCGTGAGCGCTTGAGCTTCTATCCGATCCGAACGTAACACTTCTTGAATCAGCTCACAAAGAAGCGGGTCATCATCCACCACGAGAACCCTGTTAGGCACGGCGTTCTCCTTGCGAGGTACGATCGGTCTGCGTGTCCATCCAACTCATCTCCCGGAGCGGGATGTGGTTGCAAACGCGAGCCATCGCTCTAGTTGTTGACTTAGCAATTTGAGATCAACCGGTTTGGGAACGTAAGCATTACAACCCACGAGAAAAATGCGTTCCTGTTCGTTCACCATCGCGTGCGCCGTAACCGCAATCACGGGAATATGGCACAGCGTGGGCTGTTGACGAATCCACGAAGCGAGCGTTAAACCGTCATCGGCCCCAAGCTGGACGTCGAGCAATATGGCGTCGGGCGGCTGGCTCTGAACCACCGCAAAAGCGTCCTTCAGGTTCGCGGCCGAAATCACGTCATAGCCTTCCGTTTCCAACCAGTCGCAAATCAGTTCGCGACTGAGGTCGTTGTCCTCCACGGCCAGGATGCGGCGCTTCACGACTGGACCGCCGGTGCGCTCTTCAAGACGCGCTGCAATTGTTCGATCAGGTCGTCCTGCCAGGGCTGCTGCTTGCGAAACAGCGACTCGGCGTGGGACCGGAGATACTGCTCCTCTTGTTTGTTCAAATCTTTGCTTGTCAGCACGAACACGGGGAGATCTGCGGTACGAGGTTTCGCGCGCCATTCACCGAGCAATTCGAAACCGCTGACCTTCGGAAGGAGCAAGTCGAGGATCACCAACTCAGGCACAGATTCGGCCACTTGCGCTCGCGCCTCCGCGCCATCCGTGGCGACGATCACCTTGTACCCCCGATCGGTAAGCAATTCCGCAATCATCTCGCGAACGGGAGTGTGATCTTCCACGACGAGAATGGGCCGCTGCGGCAAGGCCCCTCGCCGGGTCATCAGGCAACGCTGGACAGCACGCAGCAAGACTTCCCTGTCGACGGGCTTCACCAGGTAGTCGTCAGCGCCCAAGGTGGCTCCCAGGGTCGGTTGGTCCACAATTGAGATCACGATCACCGGGATGTTGGCAGTGGCCGGGTTGCGCTTCAATTCGAGCAGGACTTCCCAGCCATTCGAAGGCTTCATCAGCAAGTCCAGAGTGATGGCGTCGGGTTGAAGCTCGACGGCCATTTGGGCGGCATTTTTCGGCTGGTCACAGACTACGGCCTCGTACCCGGAGGAGGTGAGCTGCGATTGGATGAGGTGAGCGGTTACGCGATCATCCTCGATCACTAATATCGTTTGCGTTCCCCTCGCGGCTATCGTGACGCTGCTTTCCCGGGCGCGCGACTCGCGAACTACTGCGATGGGCAGAGAAAAATAGAAGCAGCTTCCCCTCCCCGGTTCAGTCTCAAGTTTCAGCTCGCTGCCGTGCAACTCGGCCAGGCGCTGGGTAATGGCCAGGCCCAGGCCCGTGCCTTCCGTCGCTTCGCCGGACCTCCGGAGGCGATAGAAGGCCTCAAAAATGCGTTTCTGCTCCTCCGGCGGGATTCCATTTCCTGTGTCCCGGACCTCCACGCAGACTTGGCGCTCAAGTTGGCGGGCCACCAGCTCGATGCGACCGCCTTCGGGCGTGAATTTAATCGCATTGCCGGCCAGGTTCATGAGCATCTGCTTGAGTCGGGTAGCGTCGGCGCGGACGGCTGTGCCCGGTTCGGTGTTTTGAGATAGTGTTTGCGATTTCTTTTCCGCGAGCGGCCTCAGGGTGTTGGCCACCTCGTCAAAGGCCGCTTCGATGGGCACGTCTTGAATCGCCAGATCCATTCGCCCGGCCTCGATCTTGGAGAGGTCCAGGATGTCGCTTATGAGCTTGAGCAGATGCTGGCCGCCGCTGTGGATATTACTGACGTAACGTCGCTGGCGATCGTTTAGCGAGCCGTAACGCTCGTCGGCCAGCAGGTCCGAAAACCCGAGGACCGCGTTGAGCGGCGTGCGCAGTTCGTGGCTCATCGTCGAAAGAAACTGATCTTTGAACTTGCTGGCGCGTTCGGCTTCTTCTTTCGCGCGTACAAGGTCTTCCTGTGTCTGCTTCAGTTCAGTAATGTCACGCGCCACGGCATAAATTAGTTTTTCATCGATGACGGGGGTAGCGCTCCACGACAACCACTTGTAGGAACCATCCTTACAGAGATAGCGGTTTTCGAAGGAAACGACTTCCAGGCCTTTCCCTTGTTTCTCTGCTTCCTGTATGGTGCGCTCCCGGTCGTCGGAATGTATAAAATCGAGGTAAGGTTTCGCCAGCAACTCTTCTACGGTGAATCCGAGCGTTTTTTGCCATGCAGGATTGAGGCGCTTGAAAAAGCCGTCAGAGCCAGCAATACACATCATGTCCAACGCGAGTGTGAAATAGCGATCCAGCTCTTCTCGAACCTTCCTGGTCTCTGCCACCTGTTTTTCCAGGTCTCTATTGAGGGCTTGATTGGCGGTCAACATCCTTGTTTGGCGCCGCACCAGCAAAGCTGCGAAAGCTGCCGTTATCAAATAAATGAGCAGAACGTAGAACGCGACTGACCGGTTGCGCTGGCTAAGACGCACTGCGGGCGCCAATGCTTCGTTTGCCGGGCGGCTGTAGACCACGGCCCAACCCAGCTGCGGAACTGGCGCATATCCGACGAACATGTCCCTGTCTTCAAGACGCAAACGACCGCTGCCTTCCGAACCGGCTAGCGCAAGAGCCAAAACAGCTGACCCGGGGAAACGTGCAGGTTTGTCCTGTGGATCAATCTGGGGCGATGCCGCTACCATGCCACGCTGATCTACGACGTAGAGCTCGCCCATCGACCCTCTTTCAAGCGCGGTGAACTTGCGCGCTAATTGGTCGAGGCCGTAGGTGGCCATGATAATGCCGGCAGGCTGGCCCTGTTCATCGCGAACTGGGACTGCCACTGCCACAACGAGGGGATGCGAGCCCGCCGCTGTTTTATAAACCTCTGAGATATAAGGCTCCCAATGAGCGACAACTCCTCGATACCAGTCTCGGTAGGCAAAATTCCAACCCACAATCTGGTCTGCCGGCACGATGGCCCGCAAAGTGCCATCCGTCTCGTACGCGCTTGCAAATAAGAAGGCAGGGTCCAACTCGCGGGCCTGGAGCAGATGGCTTTCCATGGATGCCAAATCGCGATTGGCCCAGGCGCGTCTAACGGAGGGTTGGTCTGCAATTGAAGCGAGCAGGGATTGCGCCGACGTTAATTCTCGTTGTACCAGCGCTGAAAGGGTTCGAGCCTGAATCAGGTTCCGCTGCAATTCCTCTCTTTCAATTTCTTTTCTCGATTGCAAGTCCATCCAATAGGTGCCGCCCATCAGGGGCAGAATAAACAGGACAAGCAACAGGAAAAGCAGCCATACCTTGCGCTCTGGGCGCATCAGCGGGTGATCTTGCAAATCGAGCTCCGTGCCTAGCTTGCACGGGGAGGGGGAGCTAGCACTCATGCTTCGCTCTTCCCCCTCCCGTTGGAACTGCTGATTCCTTGACGAGAGCCTCTAGTTCGTCCACTAGGAAACCATCCCACCACCCGCGTTTCACTTCTTCATTCATCATGGCAAAAGCCGCTTGCGGCGCGAAAGCCTTCCGGTACGGCCGGTCGGTGGTCAGCGAGTCATAGATATCGACCGTTTGTAATACCCGGGCCGTCAAAGGAATTTCTTCACCTTTGAGGCCATCCGGGTAGCCGGACCCATCTAGCTTCTCGTGGTGATAGCGAATAATGGGCAGAACTCGCCGGAAGGATTTCAGCGGCGCGCAGATGCGCTCGCCGGCGAGGGGATGCTGCTCCATGATCTTCCGCTCTTCCGGAGTCAGCGGACCGGGCTTCAGGAGAATGTGCTCCGGAACGGCCACCTTCCCGATATCGTGAACGATGCCCGCTCGACGGAGTGCCACTTGCACGTCTTCCGGCAGGCTCAATCGCTCCGCAAGCGCCACCGAATATTTCGACAGGCGGTCGCAGTGACCCTGTGTGCACGGATCTTTCGCTTCAATGCTCAGGGCCAGGCTGAACAGCACGGACTCGGCACTTTCCAGATCGTCAGTGAACTGTTTCAGACGCAGCAGCGAGCGCGTACGTGCCAGCAGCTCTTCCTTGTTCACTGGCTTGTTCAGGAAATCGTCGGCGCCGGATTCGATGCCGCGTATGCGATCGCTGCTTTCGCTTAAACTGGTCACCAGGACAACAGGGATTAACCGTGTTTCTGGATTGGACTTGATCGCCCGACACACGTCAAAGCCGGAGCGCCCAGGCATCATCACATCGAGGAAAACGAGGTCAATCTCTTCGGCAATCACGGTCGTCAAGGCTTGTTCGCCATCGACTACGCAGAAGACTCGGTACCCCTCGGCCTGTAGCAGCTCGGAAAGGAGTTCGAGATTGGCCCAGTGATCATCGGCCACGAGAATGGTTGCGTCACAGACTTCCGAATCGGACAAGCGCTACCTCCTCGCAACCGGGCCTGGGAAGGTATCCTGCGTGTGCCAGCGTCCCGCGCCCTCAAGAGATCGATCTCATACGAGTCTATGGAACGCGATGTTCTCTTGGAATCTTTAACTGTCCAGTTTGTGCCGACTAGTTAATGTCACATATGGGTGATACCACTGGTGGCGCAGTATAGAGAGGGCGCAGAACCGCAGTTGGACCCAGGGCTGTCCTACAGGAGGCATGGATAAGGACGTGGCAATTCGGGGGTATTGAGAGTAAGATGTCGCTCTCGTCCCACATGCCGAGCGGTCGCAGCCGTCGGCCCATCGCTAAAGGTTCCGAAGGTCACATGATTGATGAACCTTCTCAAGACTCAGGCCTGGAACGCTATCCGTCCGACCGGATAACTTCCGGAGAGGCGCATCCCAGCGCCGAGCCGAAGACTTCCGATCCTGTATTCGAGAGTGTCCACGACCGCTACAGCGGAATCTTCAACGGTTCGAAGGATGCCATGGGGTTCACGGACCTCGACGGGGTTCTGCTTGAAGTGAATGAAGCCTTCTGCAGATTGACCGGCTATTCGAGAAAAGAGCTTTTAAAACACCGGAAGTATCAAGATATAACTCCAGCGGAATACCATGAGATCGAGAGATCCATGGTCGAACGACTCCTGCACACGCAGAAGGCCATCGAATACGAAAAAGAATACATACGGAAGGATGGCGCGCGCGTGCCCGTCTCGCTAACCGTATTTCTGGTGAGGGCAGCCGGAGGGCGGCCGATCGGGTTCGCCGGAATCATCAAAGACCTAAGCAATCCCAGGGGTATCGAAAACTCACTGCGCGAAAGCGAGAGGAAGTTCCGGACTCTGGCGGAAACGATTCCCCAGGTGGTTTGGATTTGTTCGGCCGAAGGCAGAGCCGAATATTTCAACGGCCACTGGTACGACTACACCGGCTTAACAGAATCAGAAAGCCTGATCTGCGGGTGGTGTGGGATCGTTCATCCCGACGATCTCGAAAGGGCGCGGAGCCTGTGGCAGCATTCCATCGAAACGGGCGCAACCTATAATGGAGAGAACCTGCTTCGATCCCGAGACGGCGCCTATCGCTGGCACCTGGTTCGAGCAGAACCCCGACGGGACGAGAGCGGGAAAATCCTGCAGTGGTTTGGAACGTGCACGAACATTGACGACGTCAAGAAGGCGGAAGAAACGCTGCTTCGACAGGCCGCCGCCGTCCGATTGCTGGAAGCAGTAGCGACTGCGTCGAACGAGGCGCAAACCGCCGAACAAGCCATCCGGGAATCGCTGGACGCAATCTGCGAATATGCGGGGTGGCCGGCAGGCCATGCGTATTTGCTCAAGACGGACGGCACGGCGGGTTTCGTATCCACGGCTGCGTGGCATTTGAGCGAGGGGGAGAGATTCGCGGAATTTCGGCGGCTCACGCAGGCAATAGAGCTCGATCCACAAAAGAGCCTTCCTGGCCGAGTGGTGAACGCCGGAACCCTGGTCTCGATTTCGAATTTGGCCGAAGACGAGCACTTTATCAGGAAGGATGCCACACAGGCTGCGGGGCTGAACGCCGCATTCGCATTTCCAGTGTGGGCCGGAAAGGATGTTGTGGCCGTATTGGAGTTCTTCTCCGATAAACCGATCGAAATCAATGAAGCTCTGGTGCAGGTGATGACGAACATTGGCACGCAGCTTGGCCGAGTGTTTGAACGCACCCGAGCCGAAAAGTCGCTGCGGCGACTCTCTGCAAATCTGCTGCGCTCACAGGATGATGAGAGGCGAAGGATCGCGAGAGAATTACACGACAGCGCCGGCCAGTATTTTGCGGCGCTGATGATGAATCTTCAGGCGTTGAAGCAACGGATCGCAGGGTTGAAGCCGGAAGAGTCAGAAATCCTGTCGGAGTCCATCGAGGTTGCCGAGCGCTGCAGCAAAGAGATTCGCACGGTCTCCTACTTGCTGCATCCCCCACTGCTGGACGAATTGGGATTGGGGTCCGCGGTGCGCTGGTACATGGAGGGGTTTGCGAAGCGCACGAATATCCAGGTGGACTTGGACATATCACCCGATCTAGGACGACTACCCGGAGACATTGAAATTGTGCTCTTTCGAATCGTGCAAGAGGCGTTGACGAACATCGTTCGGCATTCCGGAAGTTCCACGGCAAGAATAAAAATCCGCAAGGATTCGAAGGCGGTGTCTGTGGAGGTGACGGACACGGGCCGCGGAATGCCCGCTCACCTCGTCGGCAATCGCCGCGAGCCATCCGGCCAGACCGGTGTGGGCATCGCAGGCATGCGCGAACGCGTGGAGGAACTTGGCGGAGAACTGGACATTCAATCGGGAACCGATGGGACCACGGTTCGCGCAACAATCGCCGGCCTCTGAAAAACGCAGGCCTACCCGCGATCTTGTATTTCTCCTCTATCACGTTACTCCACGAAAAGGCGCTTGTTTTGGGGGAGGCCTTGCACTATCATCTCGCGGTTTCTCTCTCGTTTCGTGCCCTTTTTCGTCCCCGGGCCATTGGAAAAGCCATTACGCAGCTCAGCAGATCCCAGTCGGATCGGCTGGCGACCTGTTGGGGAGGACTCTCGATGCGACGCATCGCGTTCGCTCTCCTTTTGGTTTCCCTCAGCGCTTTCTGCGCATCGGCGCAAACACCTGCACTGGATACGATCGGCTCTAGTGACGGCGGAAGCGCTTCGGCTTCGAACGGAGCCGAGGTGCGTCACGCCATCCCCGCGCTCCCGCTCTTCTTCGAAGGCAACAAGGATCAGACCGATCCCCGCGTCCGCTTTCTTACGCGCAGCAGCGGCTACACGCTCTTCTTGACGCCGACAGAGACGGTTCTAGCGGAATCGAAAACGCAAATGGGAGAAAGCGGCGGGTGGGGCGACGTGACCCCAGAAATCAGATCAACCGCAGGGTCATTCGTGCGCATGCAGCTCGTGGGCGCAAATCCTTCGCCGGTAATGAGGGGCCTCGAAGAACTTCCTGGCAAAGTGAATTACTTGATCGGCCAGGATTCATCGCAATGGCAAACCGGAGTTTCGCTTTTTTCCAAAGTGCAGACCGAACAGGTGTATCCCGGAGTGGATTTGCTGTTTCACGGCGACGACAGGCAGCTCGAATACGACTTTATCGTCGCCCCGGGAGCGGACCCTTCCAAAATCGCATTTCGGATTCGCGGCGCTGCGCGCATCGAGATTGACGCGCACGGCGATTTGGTCCTGCACACGTCCGACTCGGATTTCCGAATGCACAAACCGGTGATTTACCAGGCGGTGGGCTCTGAGCGGCGCGTGATCGAAGGCAGTTTCATAAAGAAAGCAAAACACGAAGTTGCATTCCGAATTGGACCGTACGACCACACTCATGCTCTCGTGATCGATCCTTCCATAAGCTATGCCTCGTTTCTGGGTGGCGCCGGAGTGGATACGGGGAACGACGTAGCTTTGGATACAACGACTGCCGGCGCGCCGAAGATGTATGTTCCGGGGGTGACGAATGATATTACGAGCTTTCCGGAAACGAGCCAGAAGGTGGGAGTGTCCGGAGGGTTTATCTACACCTTTCTCGCCAAAATTGACCCGACTCAGACTGGGGCCGCATCGCTGGTCTACTTGACATTCCTTGGTGGCAGTAAGTCCACAACCTCGGGTGTGGCGTGCACGACGGTGCATGGACGCATTGGTCTGGATTTCAGCCAGGGTAACGCTAACATCGAGCCCGTAATGGTGGGTCAAACGAATTGCACGGACTTTCCTGTGACATCAGGAAGCCTTACGATTGGCGGAACCGACAACTATGTGACCCGGCTGATGCCGAGTGGGGCGGCTCCAGATGTCTCCGTATTTTTTGGCGGCAATGGAATTCAGGGGGGCGGATGGGTGGACGTGGACGCGCAGGGTGACGTGCTTCTCGTCGCCGGCACAACTTCAACAGATCTGCCAGCAACCCCGGCAGCCTATGCCACCTTACTTAACGACGATCAGGGGGGATTTGCCGATTGCTTTGCCGCCAAATTCAATCGCGCCCTGACGGTCATCGATTATATGACTTATTTCAATATCGGCGCTAGTTCAACTGGGAACAACCAAGTCGGGTGCGGTGGTGTCTTCGGTCCTTCTGGAGAAATATTGGCCGGTGGGAATACGCCCACTGCCACGGCGTTTGCAAATGCTCCGGCCGGGACTGGGGGATTCCAGACGACCTTCGAAGGCACCGAGGACACATTTGCAATCGTACTGGACCCATCAAAGAATGGCGTCAACCAGTTAACATTCTGGACATTCATTGGCGGAGGCGGAAGCACAACGGCAGATTACGGGGCCATTCCTCTCGGCGCGGGCGTTGCCGCAATTGTGGGCAACACTACATCGAGCCTTGCCAGCAACCCTCCAGACTTTCCTGTTAACAATTGTTTTCAGAATACGAACCTTGCTTCTTCGACCTCCAACAAAGGAACTGGGTTCTTGGTGGTCGTTGATACGAATCAGACCGGCGCGGCGAGCCTGATTTGCGGGACCTATTTCGGAGGCAGCGGCGGGGACGACAAGGTTCAATCGGTCGGGTTTGATCCCGTAGGCGGAAGTTCTTTGTATCGTATCCTCCTCGGGGGCCAGACAAGTTCCTCGGACTTTCCTCTGAGCGCCAATGCACTCCAGTCCTCGCTTGTAGGAAGCCAAAACGGATTCGTTTCTGTGCTGACCATTCCCAGCGTGCCGGGCGCCGCTGCACCGACACCCCCCTTTGGGACACTGTCCTTTTCCACGTATATCGGCGGAGGGGCGACGGCAAGCGGCGAGAGTGAAACGGTTGCGGGGGTAGCAGCGGACCCGAATCACAACATTTATGCGCGAGCTCGGACTCTTTCAGCGAACTTTTTCGGGAACACAACTCCGGCCACGACCGTCAACGGATTCCAGACGACCTGCACGAGTTGCGGCGCTGCAACCCCCGCTGATGACGTCGCCATCTTCGTGATTTCCAGTTTGCCGGGCGCAACTCTACAGTCAATTGCCGTGACACCAGCCAGCCCGTCCATCGCTCAAAAGGGCACGCAGCAATTTACTGCGACCGGAACTTACAACGATGGGACGATTAAGGATCTGACGGCAACTGCAGCGTGGGCCTCGTCGGACACAACCATCGCGACGATCGATGCGGCGGGCCTGGCGACAGGAGTGAAGGCAGGCGGCCCCGTGACGATCACGGCCAAGCAGGCGGCGACTGGTATCTCCGGGACGGCGACGCTCAACGTAACAGCGGCGATGCTGGTATCCATTGCAGTGACCCCAAGCCCGGCAAACGTAGCTGCAGGCCAGACGCTGCAATTCACCGCCACAGGGACTTTCAGTGACAACTCGATGCAGAATCTGACGAACTCGGTCGTGTGGAGTTCGTCGGATACCACGGTCGCGACGATCAGCAACACGGCGGGAGCCCAGGGCTTGGCCACCGGAGTGAAGGCAGGCGGCCCCGTGACAATCACAGCCAAGCAGGGGAATATCTCCGGGACGGCGACGCTTAACGTAACAGCGGCGGTGCTGGTATCCATTGCAGCGACGCCAAGCCCGGCGAGCGTGGGTGCAGGACAGACGCTGCAATTCACGGCCACAGGAACATTCAGTGACAACTCAACGCAGAATCTGACGAACTCGGTCGCGTGGAGTTCGTCGGATACGACGGTCGCGACGATCAGCAACACGTCGGGAACCCAGGGCCTGGCGACAGGAGTGAAGGCAGGGGGCCCGGTGACGATCACAGCCACCCTGGGGAACATCTCGGGGACGACACAACTGACGGTGACGGCAGTGCTGGTGTCGATTGGCGTCACTCCGGCGAACTCGTCGGTCGCGGCTGGGCTCACGGTCCAGTTTACGGCCACGGGCACATTCAGCGACAAATCGACGCAGAATCTGACGAACTCGGTCGTGTGGAGCTCGTCGGATACGACGGTCGGGACGATCAATGCGGCGGGCTTGGCGACGGGAGTGAAGGCAGGCGGCCCGGTGGCAATCAAGGCAACGCAGGGGGCGGTCGCGGGTCAAACGAACCTGACGGTGACAGCGGCCGTCCTCGTTTCGGTTGCCGTAACGCCAAATCCCGGCAACGTGGCGCCCGGCAACACACTGCAGTTTACCGCAACGGGCACATTCACCGACAAATCGACGCAGAATCTGACGAACTCGGTCGTGTGGAGCTCGTCGGACACGACGGTGGCGACGATCAATGCGGCGGGCCTGGCGACGGGAGTGAAGACAGGCGGCCCGGTGACGATCACAGCGAAGCAGGGGAACATCTCAGGACAGGCAATACTGAACGTGACGGGCGGAGTCGCGAACCTGTCGGCGACAACGCTCACATTCCCCGGCCAACTGCTCAACTCGACGAGCTCTCCACAGGCACTGACTCTGAAGAACACAGGTACAGGCCCGCTTCAAATCACCAGCATCGCGACGAGCGGAGATTTTGCCGAGACAAATACTTGCGGGAGCTTGCCTGCACTCGTTGCAGTAAACGCGAGCTGCACAATCAACGTGACGTTTACGCCGACGGCGGCGGGCACGCGAAGCGGCACACTGACCATCTCGGACAGCGCCCCGAACAGCCCGCAGACGATCGGGCTTTCAGGTGCCGGAGCCGTTGTGGCACTGGTGCCGGCGCCCGGATCCGGCACATCGGCGACGGTGAATCCGGGTGACTCTGCCATCTTTCCATTGGTGCTGAATACGAATGGGTTCACTGGGATGGTGGCGTTGAGCTGCGTGAGTCAGCAGCCGACAATCACTTGCTCGATCTCGCCGGGCACAGTGACGGCCAACGGATCAACTCCTGTGCAGACGGCGATCGTGGTGAATACATTCTGCGCCTGGCTGGCACCTCGGCTTGCGCCACCCCCAAGCGGAGGAAGCGGCCCACAAATGCTATGGGCGCTGGGCATGTTGGCGGTGGCACTGTTGGGAATTGGGGCGGCGAATCGGCAGCGACGGCTGGGGACGGCGCTAGCGGGGCTAGCCTTGCTGGCGATGTTGGACGCAGGCTGCGCGAGTTTGCGCCACGGCCCACAGGGACGGACGCCGCCAGGAACTTTTATCTTGACAATCACGGCAACGCCATCAAGCGGCGCGTCGACTAGCATCAACGTGACATTGAACGTGACCTAGCCGCGCGAGAAATATCCCCGGCTCTTCTAAAACGGGAGAGGGCACACGCGAGCTCCAAGATAAAGGACGGAATGTCTGCATACTGGGCGTCGATCGGTGTTCTCGCAATCAGGCTGACGATGTCAGCTTCAGGAGATGTCCAGTTAACTCCGAAAATAGTCAAGGAAACGGGGTTCACCGTGGTCGGGATCTCAACCCGCACTACGAACGCAAATGAGATGTCTGGGAAGGGCGCCATCGCACAGCAATGGGCCCGCTTCATGAAGGAGGGCCTGCTGAGCAAGATTCCCAACAAGGTTGATTCGAACATTCTGGCCGTCTACACCGGTTATGAGAGCGACGCGAATGGCGCGTACACTTACATGATAGGCGCGAAGGTAAGCTCGGCAGACGACGTTCCCCCTGGGATGGCGGCCAAGAAAGTTCCGACCGGCCGATATGCTGTGTTTACTTCTGAGAAGGGATTCGTTGGGAAGGTGGTTCCTGAGACTTGGAGCCGCATCTTGGCAGTACCCAAATCCGCACCCGGAGGAAACAGGACCTACCAAGCCGATTTCGAAGTCTACGATCAACGTGCCGCGGATCCGCAGAATGCCCAGGTGGACATATACGTCGGGATTAAATAGCAGGTGCCGCTGTAGGCTCCTGTTGCTAGCTTGACTCAACCGGGGAGAGCGGTGTAGGTTCTGGCTCGAAGCGGATGCGCGTATCGGAGATTTCGGTCAAGACTGTCCGCCAGCCTGAGATTCCGAAGTGGAGTTAAAGCCGTGGCACTCAGGACTCGGATCTTATCCTCTCGATTCCCAAGGGAAACCAAAATGAAAAAATCATTGAGCTTGGCCATTCTGTGCGCGACGGTGTTTCTGTGTTCTTCCGGCGCCCGGGCGCAAAATGCGATTTCGACCGGTTCGATTTCCGGACACGTCACCGACAACAGCGGCGGCGTGATCCTGGGAGTCAAAGTCACAGCCACGAGCGTAGAGACCGGCGTACAACGGACGACAAAAACGAGTGAGGCCGGCCTCTATAACTTCCCGGGGCTCAACGTGGGAGCTTACACCCTCACTTTCAACCAGAGTGGCTTCAAGACGACCGAGATTAAGAACGTCGTCGTCCAAGTCGGCCAGGCAACGTCCGAGGACGTCTCGCTTCAGGTTGGCGCGGTCAGCGAATCGGTTACCGTGACGGCGGAGGCGCCCCTGTTACACGAGACCGAGTCCAGTCTCAGCACCGTGGTCAACCAACAGCTGATCGAAGACCTCCCGCTCAGCGGGCGCCGGTACACGGATTTCGTCCTGCTGACGCCGAACGCCACCGCCGATGGCGATTTTGGGCTGGTGAGCATCGCCGGCCAGCAGGGAGGATCGGATTCGGGCTATGGCAACGGCAACGGGTCGAACTCGTTCACGCTCGATGGCGCCAACGCCACCAGTGGTTATTATGGCGACGCGCGCGGGCGCACTCGCGTGCCTTACGTTTTCGGCGAACAGGCCATTCAGGAATTCCAGGTCGCCGATAGCCCCTATTCCGCCGTCTATGGCGGCGCCGGCACCGGCTTCATCAATACAGTTACCAAGTCGGGAGGCGATTCCTTCCATGGCGACGCGTTTTATTACAACCGGAACTCCGGCGTCGGCAACGCCAACGACGCCATTGACAAGGCCAACGGAATCAGGACGCCGCTGAACGTTCTGCAGCAGTTCGGCGGGGATCTGGGCGGCCCGGTCGCGCGACACAAAGCGTGGTTCTATTTTGATTACGAGCAGCAACGGCAAAAGGAACCAATCTCGGTGATCAACTCGGGCTTCGCCGGCATCGACGAAACAGCTTTTGGCGTTACGCAAGGCACGGCTCTGCCAGCGCCCAATGCGACGTATCCCGTGCCGAGCACGTTCAGCGCGCCGCCACCGTCGACCGATACGACGCATTATCCAATCTATCTTCAGCAGGTTTCAAACGCCCTGAGCGCGCTTACGCGGAACCTGGGCCAGCGTCAACGGCGCCGCGATGATCTGGAGTTCCTGCCAAAGCTGGATTGGCAGCCGACGCAAGCGGATCACCTCACGTTCCTTTATAACTACAACCGCTTCAATTCGCCCGGCGGCACGATCACGTTCAACCCCGTCTCCGGCGACGGCATAGAAGCGCTGCCGAACAACTTTGTCCGCGATCATCACGCGACCGTCCACTGGACGCACACCTTCGGCTCGAACTTGCTGAATGACCTGCACGTCAGCTATTTGCGCGACGAGCAGATCGCGACGCCTTCGGGCCTGACCAATCCTTCCATCCCAAGCATCGGCATGTTGGCTCCTGGCTTCGGCCCCTTCTTTAGCCTGGGGAATCCGACGTACTCCGTCGGCGATACCAAGGAATTCCAGTCGGAGATCGGTGAGCAATTGAACTGGATTCACGGCCGCCACGATTTCAAGTTCGGCTTCGACTTCAACCGCACCCACGTCACCGATTTCTTCCCGGCCAACTTCCTCGGCACCTATTTCTTCCTCAGTCCGACGGATTTCGCCCTGGGCACTTACAACAACTTCACCCAGGCCTCCGGGAATGCGGTCTTTCCATTCACCGTTCCCTATTACGGCTTTTACGCACAGGATAAATTCCGGATATCTTCGCGACTGACGCTGGACCTGGGCCTGCGCGAGGATTTCCAGGTCTATCCACAACCGAGGGAGAACCCGGCGTTCCCGCTCACGGGTCAGTTCCCCAACCACTACAACCGCTTGGCCCCGCGCCTCGGCTTCGCATATCAGCCATTTTCAAAGACGGTCGTGCGCGGGGGCTTTGGCTGGTACTATGACCTCTTCAACGGCATCAACTACGAGAATTCTGCCATTGGGAACGGACTCAAAACGCAGCAAGCGAGCACAAAGATTTTCTTTACCAAGGGCACGGCGCCGAGCGCGCAGGTGCCCACCTTCCCGGCAAACCTACCGAGCAGCTTTTCGGGTTTCTCGGGTTCGACGAATATTTCGCTCGTCGATCCGGGATTCAGGACGCCATACGTCCTCGAATCGAACCTCGAAATCCAGCGGGAACTGTTCGCCAACACGACTGTCACCGTGGGTACGATGTGGACCCACGGCGTCCACCTGATCGCCTCGAGCGCATACGACCTGAACCTCATGCCCCCAAGCGGGACCACAACCTTTACTTTCTGCCCCGGCGGATTCACGTCCGGTCCTCCCGAGGGTTGCGCCGGCGCGCCCGGCCCGACGGTGACAGGCCCCACTCTCGACAACGGGTTGCTAACGGAACAACGCATCGCGCCCTCTTTGAATCAGATCAACGCGCTGATCAGCCCTGGCGTGAACAACTACAATTCCCTCTACGTTCGCATCGACCGGCGCGTCTCCCATGGTCTCTCGCTCTTGACGTCGTACACCTTCTCGAAGAACATGCAAACAAGCATGGACTTCAACAACCAATTCGATTTCCGCGACACGCACGGGCCATCGCTCCTGGATCAGCGGCACCGCGTTTCGGTTGCGGCGGTGTATGCGCCCAGTACTGAAGGAATTGTGGCGCCCTGGGCACACGCGTTGCTTTCAAACTGGACCGTCAGCACGGTCATGCAGTTCGGCTCCGGCAGGCCGTACACCAGTTTGCTGAACTCTTCCACCAATGGCGGCACCGTGAACGACAGCGCGGCGAACGAGACCACTGGCAACACGGCCGCGGGAATCGCCGGCTCCGGCCCGACTCCCGGCATCGGCTTCAACTCCTTCTACGGTCCGTGGATTGAAGAGATTGACCTCGGGATCCGGCGCGACTTCCACATCACCGAGCGGCACACGATAAGCCTCGAAGCCCAGGCTTTCAATCTCTTCAATCACCCGAACTTTTACGTGCAATTCGGAGGGGGGATCAACCAGGTCCAATTCACTCCTAATGGCGGGACGTGCGGAGACGGGGCAACAGCCAATCAGAAGTGTTTCCTCGTTCCCAACCCAGGCTTCGGGAACCTGCAGTCAATCAACGAGTTGAACGGGCCGCGCATTTTCCAGTTCGCGTTTCGCTATCGTTTCTGAGCGAATCGCCACCGCGCCATTTGCGTCCGCCACAAGTTCGAGGGCGCTTTCAACACCCCGGAGGTGGCCGGCGAATAGCTGGGGATAAATCCCCATGCCACCAATAATCGTTCAACCGGTTGCCGAGGATCGAGCCAAAATCATTTGCTTCTTGGTCTGACGATTTCGGGCTCAGATCAACCTTCCAGCAGCAATCCCTCTTCTGAGAATGGACGAGGTGGCATAGCCAATCAGGCAGGCGAGCCCTAGCCCCCCGCGGTTACACTTTAGATGGCTCGATACGGAGTCTTGACTCGATCTGGATGAATTTGCTAAGGTGTATTCAGAGTGTCGCTATCATGGCAGCACCAGCGAATCCGAGCAAGATAAAATTCAAGAAAATCCCCGCTTTCAACGCCCAAGCTTTTCTCGATTCGGCCGGCGTGGCGAGAAAAGTTGTGGAGTATCGAAGATCACAGAAGGTCTACTCCCAAGGCGATCCCACCAAGAACGTCATGTACATTCAAAAAGGCGGGGTAAAGTTGTCCGTGGTCAACGAGGTCGGCAAAGAGGCAGTCGTGGCGATCCTGGGACCCGGTGACTTTTTTGGCGAGGGGGGCATGGCAGGTCAGCCCGTTCATATGGGGACGGCTACGGCGGTCACACCGACTACTTTACTCGTTATCGAAAAAAAGGAGATGATTCGCGTGCTCCATGAGGAACATGCTTTCTCCGACCGCTTCTTGACTTATATGCTTGCGCGGAACATCCGAATCGAGGAGGATTTGATCGATCAGCTTTTCAACTCCAGCGAGAAACGGCTGGCGCGCACTCTGTTGCTGCTGGCGCGCTATGGCAAGGAAGCCCAGCCTCAAAAGATGCTTCCCAAAGTATCGCAAGAGATGCTGGCGGAAATGATCGGCACCACGCGCTCTCGGGTGAATTTTTTCATGAATAAATTCAGGAAATTGGGCTTCATTCATTACAATGGCGGACTTCAGGTTCACAATTCCCTCCTGAGCGTCGTCCTGCACGAGTAACGAACCACTTTCGCGTGGCGTAATGTGGCAGTGGTTAGATCCTCGCTGTATACCAACACGAACAACTTTCGCGCCACGGAAAAAACAAACAAAACGCGAATGTGTCTCGATGTGAACAGATATCCATCTTCGTCTCTTTTACGATGCTGCGTACGGAGGAAGTAAAGCGAGTCAACCAGCTTCCTCTGACGAGTGAGGTAGAGACATGGGAACCCTTTGATCGTTCTTCTAAACCGAGGATCCATATGCTGACCAACATGATCGCTGAGGGAACCAAGGATTTTTCGACCGTGTATTCTGCCTGGTTCGGTAAACCGGTGATTTTGCTCGTCGTTATCCGTCAATGCCATGTCCCAATGCCTTGCAGCATCGTGGGCGAATCTGTCGCCGACGTGCGCGTCCGCATCCAGTCTGGATGGGAGATGGATGTCCGAAAAGAATTCATCCTAGCCGTCGAAGAAGACGTCGTCGCCCTGGATACCCACGTGAATTGACTCTGCCCGCCAGGGCCTCGATCGTTTCGCCACCAGTTCGGCTGTCTTTGCCAAGAGGATCAGCTTCGGATTCGCAAAAGGGCACCTCTCGATTTGCTCCTAGTTGTGGGAAACGCTCCCGAACGATCAGACACCCTGCTCCGGTAGATGGAGGCATCCGATGAGTCCCTGCGGCCAAACCAACCCGTCGCCGTGTGAATTCAATACCGATAAACTGACTCTGCGAATCGATGAGCTGGTGGCGAGTGACGTAGACGGGATTTCACCGGTGGTGGACAAGCTGATGAGTATCATCAACGAAAGCGACTGCGCCCCAAAAGAGTCATTTGGTGTGGAAACCGCTCTGCGGGAAGCCCTGGCCAACGCGGTGACCCATGGAAATCACCAGAACCCACGGAAGAAAGTACGAGTTTGCTGCGCCTGTCAACAGGATCGCGGCCTTCTGATCATTGTGAAGGATGCGGGCGAAGGCTTCGATCCTTCAACGATCCCTAGTCCCCTTGCCGGTGAGAATCTATATGCAGCACACGGCCGCGGAATTTTTCTTATTAACCAGATGATGGACGCCGTGGAGTTCCGTAAGGGTGGCACAGAAATCCGCATGCGCAAATCCTAAGAAACTTGGCTCCCCGTGATATCTGCTTAGACTTTCCATTGCTTTCTATGATTTGCACTGAGATGCTTTCAAAGTAATCGATTGGCGGATGAGGAGGACCGAACTGCCCCGGCGAAGCTCATGCGTTGCCGATCGAAATGAAGGGCAAGCCTCCGATGAAAACCCCGGCCAAGAAAAAGTAACGGGGCCTGAATTCCAGCGTACACAGAAAAGTGGCCAAGGACTGGCACCGGTACGCGTGTATAGCCGCCGTTTACATGAGGGGAGAGATCATGTCCGGAAAAGCTGCCAAGGGGTCCGCGGCCGCTACACCATCTCTGTCTCGATCGAACGCAGCAAGGGCATTGGAAGAATTCATCCTCCAGAACGGCAAGACGGAGCGACTGGAGCTGAACGACAGGCAGCTTTCTTCGCTGCCCGAATGCATCGGGAGATTGACCGAATTGAAAGAGCTTTCTCTCGAGCAGAACCAACTGACGTCACTCCCCGAAAACATTGGGGAGCTGATGAAATTGGAAAAGCTCAATCTGTACAAAAATCGATTAGCGACTCTGCCCGAGTCTTTCTGGAAGTTAAGATCTCTCCAATTTTTGATCCTTGCCAATTGCCAATTCACCAGTCTTTCCGAAGGCGTTGGGCGCTTGACCAAGGTTCATACTCTGGATTTGGGACATAACTCCCTGGCAAGTCTGCCGGATGCCATCGGCGACATGACAGGGTTGACCCGCTTCCTTTACGTTCACGACAATCGGTTGACCGCCATCCCCGAGTCCATCGGGAATCTGAGAGACCTTGCGTATCTCAATATCAGCAAAAATCAGCTCGCTTTCCTTCCCGAAAGTATTGGAAACCTGACGAACCTCTTGGAGCTTAGAGCAGACGACAATCAGCTGACTGCCTTGCCTGCTTCGCTTTTTGGAATCTCCCGCTTGAGGGAACTACATCTGAGTAAAAACAAATTGGCCGCTTTGCCGGAGTCCACTCGAGGCTTGTCGGGTCTCAGAGAGCTTCAGTTGGAAGGCAACTGCTTGGCCGCACTTCCAGGGGCGGTTGGAAACCTGTCTAGGCTTACTCGCCTTCACTTGAGAGATAACAGGTTGATGTCTCTGCCTGAATCTTTCCGCAACCTGAAGAGACTCGTCTACCTGGACTTGAGAGGGAATCGGTTTTCCGATCTCCCGGATTGTATCGCTGACCTTCCGCTTCTTGAAAAGTTGGATTTGCGATGGAACAGGGTATCGGCCCTTCCTGTGTGGGCCAAGCGACTGGAGCAACGTGGGTGCACGATTTTCATCTAGGGATCTTCTGGAAAATGTGGGTTCATTTCTCCTTTGGGTCCAGCGCGGCACGGCGGCCCGCTTCAGCGGCGGGAGCTTTCAGGATGACTTGTACTGCGCCTTGGGCATGACTACTTCAGCTTGGCGTACTCGGCTTCAGCTTGGCGCAAGATGGGGATGTCGGGGTCGGCGTCCTTCCATAGCGTCAAGAAATCCTGGTATGCGGCGCGAGCGTTGGCGGCATCTCCCTGCAACGCATAGGCGCGAGCAAGGCCGAGATGGGCCAGCGCGCCGATGGGTTCGTCCTGCACCAGGCCACGGTGGTCGAGGATTTTCTGGAACTCGGCTGCGGCTTCGCTGCCCTGATGCCCGGCCAAGTACGCTTCCCCGCGCACGTAGACGGGATACAGAGCGGACGGGGAAGACGGGCTCCCTAGCTCGTAGGGAGCGGCGGCCTGAAGGGCCTCGATGGCCTTCGAAGAACCTGCCCCGGATGATTTTGCGGGGTCATTTCGGATGAGCGCAAGCTGTGCGTGAATCCTTGGCAGGTAATTGAACTGTACGATCGTATCGTCCGGGAAGCGCTTGGCCAGATCATCCGCCAAGGCTTGCGCCCGGGCCATATCCCCGGCCAAGGCCAGTGCCAGCGCCGCTCCATCTTGCACATCCCGGCCCGTCGCAAGCACGAGTGCCGCCGCGACCCGCTTGCGGGCATCGGCTGCATTGCCGAAGAGGGCTTCTCGTACGGCCGCTTCGGCTTCATAACCTGCCGCCGCTTCCTTCTCCTCCGCCCGCTCGGCCGAAGCCACCGCCCGGCGGGAAAAGTCCCGGGCCTTCCCGAGCCGCCCGGAATAGGCGGCCGTATTGGCCTCGAAGGCCAGCATCACGTCTTCCACTCCGGGCTTGCCTGCAGCCCAGGCCACCTGCTGCGCCATCCGTGCCGCATCGTTCTGCAAGAAGGCAAGCCGGTACAGCTGGATGCGCAAGTCGGGAGAATCGAGCTGTTTCGCCTGCGCCTCTTCGGCCGTGGCCCGGGCCTCCTCCAGGCGATTCAGGTCGAGATAGGATTCGAAGAGGCTGGGATAATTCCCAGCGCTCGCTGGGTCGAAGCGGAGAACCTCGCGGAATTCCGCAAGCATTTTGTCATATTGCCCGAGATTCGCGTAGACAACACCCAGGTTGTACGGCGGCACGTCATCTCGCGGATAGGTCTGCGCCCAGAGTTCATAGGCTTGGCGCGCCTTTTCCAGGTCGCCGGTGACATAGTGATAGTAGTGAGACTCGATGTAGAACTTCTCCCGTTCGCTCACCCGCTCGCGCAGCTCGTAGGCCTTCCTCGTGTTCTCCGCTCCCAGGCTGGTCTCCCCGAGGTTCCAATAGTCCACCCCGAGCGAGGCATAGGCCATAGCGAAATTCGGGTCGAGGCGGATGGCTCGCTGGAACAAGGGCACGGCGGCGGCATAGTCGGCTTTTCCCACCAGGGTCTTCCGTCCCAGGCTGTAAGCTTGTAGGGCTTCGAGCGAGGGCGTGGTGGCCTGCTCAACCGGCGTATCGAACTTCTCGACCGTGCTGAGCGATTCGCCCAGCCTCTGACGCAGCTTCGCTGCCGCCTCACCAAGCGCTTTCAGAACTCGTTCTTTGCCGTCTGCCGTCGCCTGCTCCTCAGCCAGGGAGCCGCCGGTGCGACAGTTCACCGCCTTGAGGCCCAGAACATATTGGCTCCCCAGGCTCGCAATCGAGCCGTCGAGGACGGCCGCACTCTCGGTCCGTTGGCAAAGGTCCCGAGCAATCTCCGGCGTGAGCCGCGCATCGGGCGGCTGGCTCATCAGGCGCAGGGTCTGCTGGATGCGCTGCTCGGAGACAAGGCTGAGGAAGGGGGATTGTTCGAGCTGCACGGCGAGGCCCTGCCGGAGCGTACCGTCAAAGACAGGGTCGCCCGTCGAGTTCGCAAAGTCGGCGAGGACAACGGTATCGGTTTCGCTCAGGGCGTGCGCCTTGTGCGTGTAAAAGAAAAGTGTGCCCGCCACGGTCAACGCCACGGCCGCCGCAGAACCAGCGAGAATAGGCCAGCGCCGCGCTGCGCTCGCAAGTTTCGTTCCCTCCACGGTCTCCGGTTTCTGCGAGATCGCGGCAGCGTGCAGTGTCTCCGGCAGTTCGGGATTGCCGGCGTCATCACTGAAAAGATTGAACAGGTGCACGCGCACACCGTGCTTCACTTCCGCTTCCCCCAGGTCTTTCAGGGAGCCCTTCCACCCGCCGAGTTGGCCCAGGACATTCGCGACCGCGTCGGAAACCAGAATGTGGCCGGCATCGCCGCAATCCATCACTCGTTGGGCGATGTTGATGCCTCCTCCCGCCACGTTCATATTGGCGTTGATGTCCGGCACCCGATAGACCGGGCCCGAATGAATACCCATGCGCAGCGGGATTTCAGGTTGGCCCCGAAGGGCGCGGCTCAGTTCCAGGGCGCACCGTACCGGCGCTTCGGGATCATTGAAGAAGACCAAAGCCATGCCATCGCCCGTCGGCAGGCGAATCAATTCATTTCTCGCCTGCGCCTGTTCAAACTCGGTCGTGCCCCGCACCGCTCGTCTCAATTGCCGGATGATTTCTTGCTGCCGGTCCATCGGCAGTTTCGAATAGGCCACGATATCCATGAAAAGCACGTGCGCGAATTCCAGCGTGGGCGCAATCGTCTGGTCCACCGGCATGGAGGACGGAGCAGAATGGGAAAGGCTGCTGGGTGTCTCCAGTCCCGTAGCCATCCCCCGGGCGGGCGCGGACCGCGTGATGGTGGAATCCCTTTTCAGCCGCTGCAGGTCGGCGCGCATGTCGGCCGCGTGCTGGTAGCGCACCTCGGGATCCTTTTCGAGGGCCTTGTTAATAATCTCTTCGAGTTTTGCTGGAATGGCCGGATTTACGCTGCGCACGGGGGGAGGCTCGTGCTCCAGAATCGCGCTAAAAATCACCGCCGAGGAGGTGCCGAAGAATGCTTGCCGCCCCGTGGCCATTTCATAAAGCACAAGACCGAAGCTGAATAGATCCGTACGAGCGTCCAACTCTTCGCCCCGAGCCTGCTCGGGTGACATGTAAGCGACAGTGCCGATGGCCGTGCCGGGACTGGTCAGCAGGAACGGTTCGTCATCAGCGGGGGAAGCTAACCCCTCGTCGTCCTCCTCCCGTGCCGGCTTGGCTTCCTTGGCTGTGGCCGTTTGCTTGGCAAGCCCGAAATCCAGGATCTTGGCCTGGTCTCGCGAGCTGACAAAGACGTTGGCCGGCTTAATGTCGCGATGGATGATTCCCTTCGCGTGAGCGGCGTCGAGCGCGTCCGCGATCTGCGCGCCGATCTCCAGCACCTTCTCGGTTGGCAAGGGTCTGCCGGCAATCCGATGCTTCAGAGTCTTTCCTTCGAGCAGTTCCATGACCAGGAAATGCCGCCCTTCCCATTCACCCACGTCGTGAATGGTGCAGATGTGCGCATGATTCAAGGCGGATGCGGCGTACGCCTCACGCTGGAAACGCTCGATTGCTTGTGGGTCCCTGGAAAGCTCTTCCGGAAGGAATTTCAGCGCGACGTGGCGGCGAAGCCGCGTGTCTTCGGCCTTATAGACCACTCCCATTCCCCCGCCGCCCACCCTCTCCAGGATGCGGTAGTGTGAGATGGTCTTGCCGATCATGGGAAGGGAGCCGCCTCTAGGCACGCATCTTAGGTTGCGCTCAGGGGCAAGTCAACGCGCCGGGCAGGCTAATGTGCTTCAGAAGCTCCGATTTTGGAGAAGCCGGTTCTCGCGCGGAGGTGAAAGATGGGCTGTTCTGAGACTCACGACCGATGCGAGGGGTCAGGCTCGGGTGGTGACCTCTTTTGGCTCTAGCGCGGCACGCACTTTGCGAATCAGGCGATCACGCGTAAAGGGCTTATCAAGGAGGGGAATGCCCGAGTCGAGAATGCTGTGCTGGCCGGTGGGGTAGTCCGTGTAGCCTGACATGTAGAGCACCCTTGTCTCCGGGCGCGAGGTGGCTAGCTTCTCGACCAACGCGGGACCACTCATCCCCGGCATCACTACATCGGTCAGTAGGAGGTGGATGGGGCCTTGATGCCGCTCAGCGATCTCCAATGCTTGTCCGCCGCTATTCGCTTCCAGGACGTCGTATCCGCTCTGCGCCAGAAGATCGCGAATGATGGACCGAAGTGATTCTTCGTCCTCGACCAGTAGAATGGTCTCCCATCCGTGCCAGGTTTGGGATTGAGGCGCTTCCGGGCTCGCCGTTTCAACGGCTTCCTCGACGCGGGGCAGGTAAATCTTGAAGGTAGCGCCTTTCCCCAGCTCGCTGTCGACCCAGATATAGCCATCACTCTGCTTCACGATTCCGTAGACGGTGGCGAGGCCGAGCCCCGTGCCTCTGCCCAGCCCCTTGGTGGTGAAGAATGGCTCGAAGATGTGTCCCTGCATCTCGGCGTCCATGCCAACCCCTGTGTCGCTGACTAGCAACTGCACGTAAGGTCCCGGCCGCACATACGGTGAGTGGAGGACAAAGGACTCGTCCACTTCGGCGTTGGCAGTTTCGATGGTAAGCTTTCCTCCCTCCGGCATGGCATCTCGTGCGTTGGCGGCGAGATTCATGATCACCTGCTCAATCTGACCTTGGTCCGCCTTCACCCGGCCCAGCGCTGGATCCAGCACGGTGGTCAGTTCGATGTCCTCGCCAATCAGGCGGCGCAGCATCTTCTCGACATCCGGCACAAAGGCGTTCAGATCGAGGACCTTGGGTTCCAGCACTTGCTGACGACTGAAGGCCAGAAGCTGGCGGGTGAGCGAGGCAGCACGCTGTCCGGCCTTCTTGATTTCCTCGACACTCTTGCGGATGGGATCGCTTTCACCGAGGTACCCTTCCAGAACCTCGCTATAGCCGATAATCACTCCCAACAGGTTATTAAAGTCGTGGGCGATTCCGCCGGACAGCCGCCCCACAGCTTCCATCTTATGAACCTGACGAAGCCGGTTTTCTCGCAACGACTTTTCGGCCTGCTTGCGCTCGGTGATGTCGCGGTTGACGATGACAAATTTTTCGGGTTCACCTTTGGCATTTCGGATCACGCTGGCGCTGGATTCCAGAATTCTCCACGAACCGTCCTTGTGGCGGAAACGGTACTCCAACTTTCGACCCATCCCCGTTCGCCGCGCCTGTTGCCCCGCTTCACTCACGAACTGGCGGTCATCGGGGTGGATCTGTTCCAGAGATGGCGTGCTTTCCAGTTCTTCGGGCGAGTACCCAAGAATTTTCTGGTACGACGGGCTGTTGTAAAGCCGCCGGCCATTCGTATCTACCACGGCGATCATGTCCGCGGCATTCTCGCTGATGAGGCGGAAAAGCTCTTGCTGCTCGTTCAACTGGAGCCGAATCCGATGGATCTGTAGTTGCTGGTAGATTACGTACACATCGAACAGGAGGACCAGGCCCAGCAACCCGCTCACGGCTTGGCGCAGGTCCAGAAGGTAAAAGACCCCGCCTTCGGCATAGAACATGGAAGAAGCCAATGAAGCGGCTCCCAACGTGAGGAGCAGGGTGACGACAATTGCGGAAGCCGAAAGCCACCACTGGCGGCGCTCGATCTGATGCAAGTGGATCCGGGTCGTCCGGCTCTGGCTGTCGGTGGTTTGAGACACGGGCGTGCCTGCTTGGTTCATAGAGGTCGACACAAAGACCTACCTCGTTTTTAGCATTTGAGCTTGAGGCTAGACAACGTCACTTCCTCGCCTTGTTTCCAGCGGCACAACCCGGGGATCGCACGCATCTCTAGGTGGTGTGTACGCCGCCACACAAAAGCCAGGCAGGCAAAGGTTGGGGAAGGGGTTGTTATCGAGAGCTATCCGCCGATCGTGGCAGATACTCCCGTACAGGACGCTCGTGCGCAGTCAATACTACTGAAACTGCTTTCGGAAATCTGCGAGCTGCTGTTTCAAGTCCGCAACTTCCTTCTGAAGGCCCGCGACTTCGTCCTCTAAACGCGCAATTCGCTCGGCGTCGACCGAACTGTTGGTGACTGCCGCTTCGCGTGCCGGTTGCGTCTCCCACGTCTCCACATCACCCGATAGCAGGTGGGCGTAGCGCGCCTCCTTGGTGCCAGGCTGCCGGGGAAGCATCTTGACCAGCGGAGGCTCACGCTTGATGAGACGCTGCAGTGTAGAGTGTACCTCGCTCAGGTCGTCAAACCGATGCATGCGCTCGGCGCGGCCGCGCAGCTCGCCGGGCGTCTGGGGACCGCGCAGTAACAACACGCACAGCATGGCGGTCTCGAGACGATTGAAGTTGAAGGCTTCCTGGAGGCGATGCTCGTATTTGGTTACGCGGCTATCCGTGCTGCTGGTGGCTCCTGCCAGGTGCTTTTCATTCAGACCGTGCAGCGCCTGCCTTACAGCGTCTTCGTCAAGATTCATCAACGGATCGCGATTGGATTTCTGGTTGCACGCATTGACGAGCGCGTTCAGCGAAAGTGGATAGTAATCCGGAGTGGTGATCTCCTTTTCTATCAGCGCGCCCAGCACTCTCGCTTCGACGTCATTCAGAAGAATATTCACGGCGCGAAAATCATATATCAAGGCAAACCACGATTTCACGGTTTTCCCGAAATTGACATTCCTCCCGGTACTCTGGAATTATCTCAGGCGCCTTTACACCTCGGGCGGTCTTGGCTAAACAACTTCGGGCGAAAGCGCTCGTGTGAAGCCACGTTGAGGAGAACTCCGGCATGGCGGTAGGCATCAGGACCCGGGACTTACGCAAGATCTACACGTCTCCTCCGCCGTTTGCTGCCGGTACCGGCGGCTTCTCCTTCGCTTTGGCGCGAGGCAAGCGCAAACAGCCGAGGCCGGAGATCGTTGCCCTCGATGGAATCTCTCTCGATATCTCCCCAGGAGAAATTTTCGGCCTGCTGGGACCCAATGGCGCCGGCAAATCCACAACCGTGGGTGTCCTCACTACGCGTGTGCGGCCGACCAGCGGCCAAGCCTGGATTGCCGAACATGATGTCTGGAAAGAGCAGGTCGCGGTCAAGCGTTTGATTGGGGTGGTGGCCCAGCGTCCCAATCTTGATTTTGCCCTCACCGCTCGCGAGATTCTGCTCTTCCACGGTGCCTATTTCGGTCTCGCTTCGCAGGAGCGGACCAAGCGCGCGGCGGCGTTGCTGGATCGATTCAAGCTCCGCGACCGCGCCGATCAGATGGTTCGTGGATTTTCCGGTGGCATGATGCAGCGTCTCTCCATCGCGCGCGCCATGATGCACGATCCGCAGGTCCTTTTTCTGGACGAGCCCAGTGCCGGCTTGGACCCGCAGACCCGATTGCTTCTGTGGGAGATCATCCGGGAGTACAACCAGGATGGCAAAACGATCCTGCTCACCACCCATAACATGGAAGAGGCCGACGCCCTGTGTCAGCGCCTCGCTATCATCGATCATGGACGCGTCATCGCCTTGGGCACCCCGCGGGAGCTAAAGGCTTCTGTGCCGGGCGGGTTTCTGCTGCGGCTACGCTTCGGCCAGCACTCCCCTGATCTGCTGCAGCGTCTCCAGGTGCTAGCAGGCGTTAGGGAGGTGCGCGCCACCGAACCTAACGGCGTCGATCTATACGCCGATCGCGGCGGTTCCCTGGTTCCTGAGATCGCCAATCTCGCCCTCGCTGCCAGCGTGGAGTTGTGCGACGTCCACATCTCCGAGCCCAGCCTGGAAAATCTCTTTCTGCACCATACCGGAAGGAGCTTGCGCGAATGAACCTTAAGGCCTTTCTGGCGATGCTGGGACGCGATGCCCACGTCGCACGTCGCAACTTCGTGGCGCTGTTGCTGCAAACCTTTTTGCAGCCGCTGATGTTCGTGTTTATCTTCGGCCGGGTGATGGTCGGCAGCGGCTACATGCCTCCCTCCTACAAGAGCCTGCTGCTTCCGGGTATCATGGCCATCAGCATGGTCGGCACGGGCATTTGGGCCGTCGCGATGCCGCTGATCGCCGAGTTTCAGTTCACTCGCGAGATCGAAGACCGCCTGTTGGCGCCGATGGACATCTCCTGGCTGGCGATTGAAAAGGTCGTCGCAGGCACGCTGCAAGCACTAACTGCCGGGCTGATGGTGATCCCGGCCGCTTGGTTGTTGCTCCGGCCGGGCGTTGATTTGAGCCTGCGTACTCCGCTGATCTTTGCCGGCGTGGCGCTGCTCGTGGCGCTTTTCTCCGCAGCCGGTGGTCTTGCACTTGGTTGCAGCGTGGGCCAGACGCATATCGGCCTGATGTTCACCCTGGTTGTGGCGCCGATGATCTTCTTCGGTTGCACCTATTATCCCTGGAGCGCGCTAAAGAACTTCCCGATCCTGCAAAAAGCCGTGCTGGTGAATCCCCTCGTTTATGCAAGCGAGGGCCTGCGCGCAACTCTGGTGCCCCAGTTTCCTCATCTGTCGCTGCTGGCGGTGTTGGTTGGACTGTCGGCGTTTAACGTGCTGCTGCTCACTGTAGGGCTCCAACAGTTCCACAGAAAGGCCGTCAGCTGAGCGCGCACCCGAACCTAAGCCGGTCCGCGGTTGGTCGCGCTGCTGCGCTTGCGGGTTCGCGAAATGTTGTGTGGAAAGGCACGCCAACAGAAAAGCAGTCCATGATGGGAAGCAGCGAACCCGGAGAGAAAGATCGCGACTAACTGCTCTTCCAGGCGCCCAACAAACGCCGAAGCAAGACCAATTGGCCCACGTGATAGGCGTTGTGGTCGGCAACCAGCAGGGCTTCCCGCAAGATCGTCTGACCCGTTCCGTACGGGATGCGAGCAAGCAGATCCGTCTTGGGATTCTGAACGAGCTTCTGCATGCCTTCGAGGTCTGCGCCGAACCTCTTGAGGCTTTTTCCCCACGCCGCCTTGGTGGGAGGCGCCTCCATCCTTGGCCAATAATCATCGGGCCATTTGGGAGAGACGTGCTTGGGATTGCGGCTGAATTCCAGGATATCCCACTGCGCAATCCGCAAGTGCTCAAGCAACTGCCAGGCCGTGTGTGGCGCGCCCGGCGGTTTCACACGTTGCAACTTCGAAGGCCAGCCTTCGAGCGCCCCCTTCCAATCGATGTGGGCGTTGCGGCTGGCGAGGAGACTTACGAGATGTTCGCGCAAAGTTTTGCCATTCACGCCCGGTCCTCCTTACAACATGCTTTTTTTCGCGACCCTGCCAAGGCTGACAAAAAAAACATCTTAGGCTGTGGCCTGCGGCACGTCAAATCGGCACGATCGCATACATCAAAAACCATGTAGACGTCATTCCCTGTAAGGGATCCGCGGCGCCAGCGCTGGCTTGCCAGAGCGGCTATCGAGACGGATAATCGCGGCCGAACAATCGTTGGTGGAGGTGGCCCGTGTCGCAGGAAGGCATCTCTCGGCGTCAATTTGCGCGAAGGCTTGGCACGACGCTTGTTGCAGCCGTCGCGGCGCCAACACTCGTTCAAGATGCGGCAGGCCGCCGCCTTGTAGCATCTTCACGCCGCGAAAGCATTCTGCTGAATGCGAATGAAAATCCCTATGGGCCGTCGCCGAAGGCGCTGGATGCGATTACGGAGTCGGAGCGGGTGGCGGCTCGCTACCCCGATGACTTATACGCCCAAACCATCGAGGCGATCGCGCGCCTGCATGGAATCGCGCGTGAAAACATCGCGCTCGGGTGCGGCTCAACCGAGATCCTCCGCGTTTGCGACGCGGCGTTCGTCGGCGCGGAAAGAAACCTGGTGGTCGCCGAACCCACGTTTGAGGCGGTGACCTACTACGCGCAGGCAACGCGCGCTGAGGCGGTGAAAATTCCGCTCACCGCCCAATTCCGTCACGACCTTCCTCGCATGGCTGCAGCCTGCACGTCTCGGACGGGACTTGTGTACGTCTGCAATCCCAACAATCCCACCGGCACAATTGTGAGCCGCGACGAACTGGCCGACTTTCTAAAGCTCGTGCCGGCTTCGACTATGATCCTGGTGGACGAGGCCTACCACCATTTTGTCGAGGATCCAAGCTACGCGAGCGCGCTCGAGTGGATGGACAAGTTTTCCAATCTCGTAGTGGCCCGCACGTTCTCCAAAGTGTACGGGATGGCGGGAATGCGGCTGGGATACGCTGTGGGGGCCCAAGAAGCCATCCGGGCGATGCAGCGGCACCTGCTTCAAGATAATGGAAACGCCGCTGTGCTGGCCTCGGCCCTCGCGAGCCTCTCCGATGCCGACCACGTCCCGCGGAACCGCAAGCTCCTCAACGATACGCGCCGCTGGCTGTGCCAGGAAGTCAAGAGCGATGGCCGCCGTATCATTCCGTCCGAAGCCAACTTCGTGATGATCGATGTGGGCGGCGATGTGGCAGGAGCGATCGAAGAATTCCGCGCTCGAAAAATTCTTGTCGGACGAAAATTTCCGTCCCTTGGGAATTGGCTGCGCGTCTCGATAGGCAAGAGGGAGGAAATGGAAGCCTTCCTCGCAGCGCTCCGGGAGATTGTGCCAGCGCACTCGGCGAGGGCCGCCTGAACGAGCGGGGAAGATCCACCGATAGGAATTAAAAGGGAACGAAAGGGACCTGCGCAGCAGGGCAGGGAGCTATAAGGCGCAAAAGCCCTTGAAGCCTTCCCAACCAATGGACGCGCGGCGCGGCGCGGATGCGCATCCGCACCGTCGCGCTGAGCATGAAACAAGGACCTGCGGTTACTAAGCCGAGGCCGAAACGCCCAGGGACCGCCGTTGTTGGAAACATTCGCGGCAGTAAACGGGACGTCCTTGGGTCGGCTTGAAGGGGACCGTAGTCTCCTTGCCGCACTGCGAGCAAACGGTCTTGGTTTCGACGCGCTGGTAGCCACCCGAACCCGAGACCGCGCCCTGCGCGCGGTTGGCTTTGCAGGCCTTGCACCGCTTGGGCTCGTTCTTGAAGCCCTTGTCGGCGAAAAACATCTGTTCGCCGGCGGTGAAAACAAATTCAGCACCGCAATCGGCGCACTTCAGGACCTTATCGTGGTATTCCATTCGCTGCTCCGAGACCTTGCTGGGACAGGACAGGCAGCGGTACAGCCCAAGTCAGACGATGCAGGGACACCCTGTGGATGCGTGTGCTTCCCGCTGGCCGACTGGCACGAAGCTGCTCGGAAAAACCCAAGTGACTCGATCGCCTAATCCTGCTCTCGCCTTTGCTTCTTCCGGAGTCGCTTACGCGAAAGGGCTGCCTTGGTGCGACGCTTTTCTCCGGGCTTCATGTAGTAGCTATGACGCTTGATCTCCTTGATGATGTCCTCAGACTGGACCTTGCGCTTGAAACGCCGGAGAGCGTTTTCCAGAGACTCGCCCTCTTGAATTACGACTTCCGCCACGCGTATTCACCCCCCGTTCTCGAACCGAACTTTCACCCGTATTAACAGATTGGTTTCTGTCAGGATACTTGACACGAGCGACCGACTTCTGCTGGTTTCTTCTATCGGAGCCTTAACTGGAAGTCAAGGGATAATTTGCGCGGACGGGTGTAAGGGGTTTGCGTGATAACCCGCGGCGGGCGCCCCGATCACGGCGTTTGGGGCTCGAACAAACTTGCTGTTAGAATGGTAGCCCGCCTGGGGCCATTTATTCTTTCTCGGGCGGCCGAGCCGGGGCCACTCTTTCGGAAGGATTCCCTATGTCATTCATGAAGGATGCCCTCGGGGTACTGCTGGCCGGAGGCCAAGGGGAGCGGCTATGGCCGTTGACTCGCGACCGCGCCAAACCCGCCGTACCGTTCGGCGGGGTTTACCGGATCATTGACGTCACCCTCTCGAATTGCCTGAACAGCGATCTGCGGCGCGTCTTTGTGCTGACGCAGTATAAGGCGCTGAGCCTGAACCGGCACATCCGACGAGGTTGGTCTTCCCTGATGGGGCATGGGGACTTTATCGAGGTTCTGCCCCCGCAGATGCGCGTTTCCACTCAGTGGTACCAAGGCACGGCGGACGCCGTTTACCAGAACATTTATTCCATCGGCAGCGAGCAATCGAGCTACGTGATCATCCTTTCCGGCGATCATATCTACAAGATGAACTACCAAAAAATGCTGCAGCAGCACGTGGAGGCCGGCGCCGACGTGACGGTGGCCACGATCGAGATGGATGCGACCGAGGCCGCCACTCGCTTCGGCGTGATTGAGACCGACGAGAACTGGCGGGTCATCGGATTCCAGGAGAAGCCCGCGGACCCGAAACCTTCCCGCTTTCGTCCCGGCAAGGTGAACGGCTCAATGGGCGTCTATGTGTTCAACACGCAGTTGCTTGTGCCCATGCTGATTGCCGATGCCGAGGACTCGAGTTCCACACATGACTTTGGCCGCGACATTCTTCCGCGCATCCTCAGCAAGTACCGCGTCTTTGCCTACAATTTTCAGGACGAAAACAAGAAGGAGACTGCGTACTGGCGCGACGTGGGAACGGTCGATGCTTATTACGAGGCAAACCGAGACTTGGTGACGGTCAGTCCCGTGTTCAACCTGTACGACAAGAGCTGGCCGCTGCATACATGGCAGCAGCAGTATCCGCCCGCCAAGTTCGTCTTCGCGGACCCCGAGCGGATGGGCATGGCGCTTGATTCGATCGTCGCCGGCGGCTCCATCGTTTCGGGCGGCATGGTGAGGAACAGCATTTTGGGCTACGATGTGCGGGTCAACAGCTACTGCGAGGTCAAGGAATCGATCTTTTTCAACCACGTCACGGTCGGGCGTTATTCGAAGATCCGGCAAGCCATCATCGACCGGCACGTCACCTTGCCGGAACACACGGTGATCGGCTACGACCTCGAAGCGGATAGGGCTCGTTACCACGTCACCGAAAACGGCATCGTCGTGGTGGTGCGCGGGGAATCCATGATCGAAGAGCCTGAGTAGCTGTTTCGGGCACGGCTGTGGAGACGGCTGCTTGCTGCGCACTGCGTCGCATCGACCTGCAGGCAGTTCCACCGCGATGGCAGGAAGCTCGCAGCCCGTCGCTTCGTCGTTTCCTTATGACCTTTCAACCGCGCTTCGGCGAGGCGGCCGAGGCCTATCAAACGTTCCGGCCTGAATACCCGCCTGAGCTTTTCGAACGCATCCTGGCAGCGGTGGGAAGCCATCGGCATCGGGTCGTGGACCTCGGCTCGGGCACGGGGCACTCCGCACGACCCTTGTGCCGCTGGTTCGCCGAAGTGATAGCCGTTGAGCCGGATCCGCTCATGGCAGCAAGGCTTGCCGGCACGGAAGACAGCCTCGTGGTTCGGCAAACGACGGCAGAGGAATGCGTCCAGCAACCGGAGAGCGTCGATCTCGTCACTGCGGGCACCGCATTCCATTGGATGGATGGGCCGCGGGTTCTCGGAAATATTCTTGCGTGGCTGCGGCCTCGTGGCGTGCTGGCGGCTTACTTTTATGGGCGACCCGAGACGCCCGAGCCGGTGCGCAGCATCGTCCGCGGGGAATTCAAACTGCATTGGGACGCGTATTACCACGACCGGCTGCGGGATGAAGGATATTCTCAACGCACCATCGAAGAGTCGGAGGGCTGGAGCGATGTCGAAGGGATTACGCTTCCTTTCTCTCTCCGTTTCACTCCGCAGCAGATCGCAGGCTTTTGGAGCTCGACGTCCTACTGCAGCGCCTACATGCGAACCCTTGCGGACCCGGAAGCGTATCGCAGAGAACTCGAGCGCCGCTTCCACGAAGCCAGCCCAGACGGTATTATTCCCGTAGAGTTTGGGCTGCGCCTGATCCTGGCGCGCAAAGCCTGAAGAGTTATTGGCGGACGATGGGCACGATTCGTGCGGGGTCGCACGTCGGCAATTCCTCGGCGGCATTTGAAAATTCCGGGAGGCAAAATGTCCACGACGATCGTGCGTGTTCGCGGCCGTGAGATTCTGGACTCGCGCGGAAATCCGACCGTCGAAGCGGACGTCGCGCTCAAAGGCGGAGCGCTCGGCCGCGCGGCTGTGCCATCCGGCGCCTCCACCGGCGAGCATGAAGCGCTCGAGCTGCGCGACGCCGATCAGTCGCGCTACCTAGGCAAGGGGGTGCTCAAGGCCGTTGAGCATGTCAACGATGCGATCGCCCAAGCGGTCTCCGGGATGGACGCGGCCGACCAGCAAGCGATCGATCGGAGAATGCTCGAAGCCGACGGCACGCCGAATAAATCCAAGCTCGGCGCCAACGCGATCCTCGCGGTATCTATGGCGGCGGCTCGCGCGGCGGCGGCGCAGAAAGGCCAGCCACTCTACCGTTACCTCGCTCGCTATTCGAGCGACGATCGTGCCGCAAACAGGCTCCCCGTGCCGATGATGAATATCCTGAACGGCGGCGCCCACGCGGACAATTCCGTGGACTTGCAAGAATTCATGGTAATGCCGGTGGGCGCGCCGAACTTTCACGAGGCGCTTCGATGGGGTGTTGAGGTGTTTCACCACCTGAAGGCGGTGCTGAAAAAGAATGGCTATTCGACCGCGGTAGGGGATGAAGGGGGCTTCGCACCAGATCTGAAGTCGAATGAAGAAGCGCTCGAGCGCGTGCTCGAAGCGATTGCCGCCGCGGGCTACAAAGCAGGCGAGCAAATTGCCATCGCTCTCGACCCGGCTTCGAGCGAGTTCTACGACCGTGCCGGCAAAAAATATGTGTTGAAGAAATCGGACAAGTCTGCGCGCAGCTCGGAAAAGATGGTCGAATTCTGGGCGGATTGGGTGCGGCAGTTTCCCATCGTTTCGATTGAAGACGGCCTCGCCGAAGACGACTGGGAAGGCTGGAAACTGCTGACGAAAGAGCTCGGCGGGAGAGTACAACTCGTCGGCGACGATCTTTTCGTGACTAGTACGGAGCGGCTCGCGCGCGGCATCTCGGAAAAAGTCGCTAACGCTGTCCTGATCAAATTGAATCAAATCGGCAGCGTGACCGAAACCATCGAAGCGATGGCGATGGCGCGCAAAGCCGGTTACGCCTCGATTGTTTCCCATCGCTCCGGCGAAACGGAAGACACTTTCATTTCCGATCTGGTTGTGGCCATGGGCACAGGGCAAATTAAGACGGGATCGGCGTCGCGCACGGACCGCATCGCAAAATACAACCAATTGCTGCGCATCGAAGAGGAGCTCGGCTCCGCCGCCCGCTTCTCGGGCCGCAGCCAATTGTCTGTCAACGCCCCCTAGTCGGTAGTCAGACCGGTCCAAGATTCTAGAATCGCTCAGCCCCCAAGGCTTCCGCCCGGGGGGACTTGCCACGCATTCGATTGAACGAGGCCGGAGCCGCGGGCCAAGAAGCTTCGGCTCTCAGTTGTCGTTTCGGTTCCGCTGATGTTCCGTGTATCCTGACGCGCTATGGCCAAGAGGCCGAAACCGATCGTTTTGACGGTGCTCGATGGATGGGGCTACTGCCCTGAGATCAAAGGCAACGCCATCGCGCAAGCACGGAAACCCAATTACGACCGACTGCTTAAAGAATTCCCCAATACGCTGATTCATACCTCGGGCCGCTACGTGGGACTTCCGGAAGGGCAGATGGGCAACAGCGAAGTGGGACACCTGAACATCGGTGCCGGACGCATCGTGCTCATGGACATCACGCGCATCGACAAAATGATTGCCGATGGCGATTTCTTTCGAAATCCGCTGCTGCTGGAAGGGATGAAGCGGGGACGCGAACGGCAGTTGCATCTGCTGGGACTTGTGAGCGATGGCGGCGTCCACTCGCACATCCAGCACCTGTTCGCCTTGCTGCGCATGGCGCGTGAGAACAAGGTGGAGCGCGTTTTCGTGCACTGCTTCACGGACGGCCGCGATACCCCGCCCACCAGCGGCGTGGATTACCTGCGCCAGCTCGAGCAGAAGATGCGCGAGTACTCGACCGGGCAGATCGCCAGCGTCAACGGACGCTACTACGCGATGGACCGCGACAACCGCTGGGAGCGCATCGAAAAAGCTTATCGGGCCATGGTCCACGGCGACGCGGAAACAAAGTCGGCGGACCCCATCGCCGCCCTCCGCGCCAGCTATGAAAAAGGCGTCACGGATGAATTCGTCCTGCCCATTGCGATCACAACGGGCGCGGCGCCCGGCAAGTCCGCCACGCCGCGGGGATTGATCCGCGACGATGACGCCGTCATCTTCTTCAACTTCCGCGCCGACCGCGCCCGGCAAATGACGCGAGCGCTGGCCGAGCCGGACTTCGACAAGTTCGTCGACCGCGAGCGGCCGAAGAATCTTACCTTCATCGCCATGACGCAGTACGAAAAGACGTGGCCGTGGCTGCGGTACGTGCAAGGGCCGGAGAAGCTCGAACACATCCTGGCGCAGACGTTCGCGGACCTGAACTTCAAGAATCTACGAGTGGCGGAGACGGAGAAATACGCGCACGTCACCTATTTTTTTAACGGCGGCGTGGAAAAGCCGTTTCCGGGCGAGGAGCGCATCCTGGTGCCGTCGCCGAAAGTGGCCACCTACGACTTGAAACCGGAAATGAGCGCCGGCGGGATTGCGGACGCTGTGGTAAAGGCGATTGAGAAGGGCGATTTCGACGCCATCATAATGAATTTCGCGAACGCAGACATGGTGGGGCATTCCGGAAAGCTCGACGCCGCGATTCGGGCCGTCGAAACCGTGGACGAGTGTCTGGGACGCATTTGGAAGGTGCTTGAGGCGCATAGCGGCGCATGGATCATCACCGCCGATCACGGCAACGCCGAAATGATGATCGATCCGGCGACGGGAGGCCCTCACACCTATCACACTACAAATCCTGTGCCCTTTATCCTTCTCGGTGACGATGCCGGCGTGAGGCTTCGCTCGGGCGGCTCCCTTCAGGACATCGCACCCACGCTGCTCAGCGTCCTTGGCATTCCTGCACCGCGGGAAATGAGCGGGCGCGATCTGCGCGTCCAGCGGGAATGAGACGCGCCCGCCGAAGACTGCAGCGGCTGCCGGGTACTATCAGTTGAGATTCTTCGGGCCGCCCCGCGGCCCTCAGGATGACACGCGATGTCGAGCGAGCGTCTGGATGAAATCAGACTTGGGCAGTTACCCACGAATGAAGCAAGAGGCAGCGAACAGCAACTCGAGCAGATGACGCGACCCGCGCCGGCGCAAACAAAACTGCTGATTTGCGTCTGGCACCCGTTCACTTTGTGGCGTCCGCCGGCAGACATGGCTGTCCGCATCCGCGAACGATGGCCGGAGATAAGCGTGGTTCATCTGCCAAACTATGACGGGGCTAGAGAGGTGATCCCGGATGTAGATATTCTGGTTGGTTTTTACATTCGTCCTGAACAATTCGTACTGGCGCGCAAGTTGAAATGGATTCATTCGACGGCGGCCGGGGTGGGACAACTAATGTACCCGGAATTGCAGCGCAGCGGCATCGTGGTGACCAACGCAAGCGGGGTCCACGTGGTTCCGATGGCCGAGCACATCCTGGGAATGTTGATTGCACTAGCCCGGCGGTTTCCAGATGCGATGCGCTACCAGCTCCAAGCCCGCTGGGCGCAGCAAGCCATATGGGACGCACCGCTGCGCCCCCGCGAATTGCAGGGCCAGCTTCTCGCGATCGTCGGCTTTGGAAAAATTGGGACGGAGATCGCCCGTCGCGTCCAGCCGCTGGGGATGAGGATTTGGGCCGTGACTCGTTCCGGACGAGGCGACGCTTCGCTAGCCGAGCGCATCCTGCCAGCGACGGAACTCGATCGCGCGCTTGGGGAGGCCGATTACGTCGTGCTCGCGGCGCCCGAAACCCCTGAAACACGTTGTTTGATGGGCGTCCGCCAGCTCGAAGCCATGAAGCCCACCGCTTTCTTGATCAATGTGGCACGGGGCACGCTCGTGGACGAAGAAGCGCTCATTCGTGCGCTCCAGCGCCGCGCCATCGCCGGAGCGGCGCTCGACGTGACCGAACAAGAACCGCTACCCCCGGAAAGCCCACTGTGGAAACTCGACAACGTATTCCTCACGCCACACATGAGCTCCGTGAGCGAATCCTTGTGGGACCGGCAAACCGCGCTGCTGATGGAGAATCTCGAGCGCTGGTTCAGCGGGCGCGACCTCCTGAACCGCGTAGACCTCGCGCGAGGGTATTGAAATGGCTGCCGATACTCCTCCGCAGCAGGGCTGGACCCGGATCGGTTCGCCCACCGGCCGATACGAATATCAGTTTCAGGGCCGCGTGCCCACCGTGCGAGAGGCGCGGTACCTGGACGCCGCGGACTATCAATTCCTCGTCCTGGATGAAGAAGGATGGCTCTACCGGATTCCCGTGCGAGTCGCCGCCGACGCGGAAGAGGAATTAAAGAAAGGCGGAAGCCCAGAAATGGTTCGCATCGCCGAAGCTCAGTTGCGGGCAGGCCTGGGCGAAGTTCGGCCGCGACACAATGCGCCCTACGCAGAACTCGATTCGCACTTTGCAGTCGATCTGAAGCGAGCGCGCGAACTGGCAGGCGCCGCCTGAATCCGGATCAATCGCCGACGGGACCCTTCCGGGCAGTGTAACCCTCGCGGGCGTAGACGATGATCTTTTGCTTCTTTCCCTTCTTGTTTGTCATGACGAGCGGATTGCCATCGTCGCCCAGAATCTCCACCTTGATCTTGTGATACTTCCCATCGTTTGCCTGGTTTGTCGGCGTGTAACCCAGCGTGTACTGGTTGCGCAAAAAAGCGGTGACGGAATTGAAGATGCTCGGCAATTCGCCGTCAAAGCGCGGGAACCATGCGTAGCCCCCCGTGAGCCGCGAAAACGTCGAGAGCTGGTTCTTTGCCTGCTCGTAGGTGATGCCTCCAGTCCCCATTCGGACAGCTAGCTCCTCGGCGACGCTCACGCAGAAGATGGTGACGTCCGTGTGCTTCACTTCATTCAGCGTCTGGGTCAGGTTGTGTTTGCTGAAGGTGTCGAGCCCGGATGCCAATAGCAGAATCGACTTCTTGCCCTGGACGTCCTTTAGGCGGTCCAGCGTGTCCAAAAGCGCGTCGAACACATCCGATTCGCTAAATCCGGGATAATAGAGGCCGGCAACCGCATTTTGGACTTCGCTCTTGTTCTGCGTGAAGTCCACCAGGACTGTAGATTTCAGGTCGAAAACGATCACGGCCACCCAATCTTTCGGGCCCAGATGGTGCAAGAAGTCATACGACCAGTACTTGGCGTTTGCAGCGAAATACTCATACCCGAGCTTGCTGAACTCCATTACCACAACGATCGTAATGGGCGCGTCCGTGGGAGCGAAGTTCGTGATCGTCTGCGGTGCGCCGTCGTCGAGGACGCGGAAGTTTTCCCTTTTTAGGTTCGTAAGGATATTGCCCTCTTGGTCCGTCACCACGGCATCCACGTTCACCACCGGCGCTTCCACAGAGATGGAATACTGGGGCTTTTTCTCTTCTTGACTCGGCTTTTGCGGACCTTGCCCTTGGGCAAAGGCCCTCAAGCCACCGGGAGGAACTGCCAGCGCAGCTGTGAGTAGGACCCCGAGCACCACTCGGACCATCGTTTTTGTGTCTGCCATAGAGACCTCTCCAAGCTTCGATGCTGCCATGCCTTGCGGAGATGGTCAATTCCGAAGCAATGTGAAGTCAGCCTGCCTGGGCGTGGCCGGAGGCCATGGTAGTATGGGAGTTCGCTCGCGAGCAGAGTCGTCTTACCTTATTTCCCGGGGGTCAAAGGATGACGCGAAAGTTCCACCAACTCGGACCATGGATGCTGCTGGCGGCGCTCGCGGCCGCGGGCTCCGCTTCCGCGCAAGGACCACAACCAGCGGCAGTGGATCTGGGCAGATTGTCGACGGAGGCCACCGGGTGGCTGCAAGGACTGATCCGCATCAACACGACCAACCCTCCCGGTAACGAGCTCGAAGCCGCAAAATTTCTGGCCGCCATCCTCACGCAGGAAGGAATCCCAGCCGACATTTTTGAGAGCGTCCCGGGCCGCGGCATCCTGGTGGCGCGATTGAGCGCAAGCGCCGTGCCGGACCCTTCGCGCGCGCTGCTGCTGATGGGCCATCTCGACGTGGTGGGCGTCGATAAGAAGAAATGGAGCGCGGACCCCTTCGGCGGCGTCCTCCAGGAGGGCTACCTGTACGGGCGCGGCGCAATAGACGACAAGGGCATGACGGTAGCCAACGTGGCGGTCATCGTCGCGCTCAAGCGAGCCGGCGCGCGCTTGAACCGCGACGTCATCCTTCTTGCCGAGGGCGACGAAGAGCAAGGTGGTGAATTCGGCATGCGCTTCGCCGTCGAGAAGCACTGGGATAAAATCGCCGCAGGCTTCGCCCTTAATGAGGGCGGACGGGTGACGTTGAAGAACGGAAAGGTACAGTACGTCGGGATACAAGCCAGCGAGAAAGTTCCCGTGAACGTGGACGTGATCGCTACGGGCACGTCGGGACATGCCTCGGCGCCGCGCCCCGATAATCCGGTGGTTCACCTGGCCGCGGCCGTAGCGAAGATCGGCACGTATCAGAGCCCGGTGCAACTGAACAGCGTCACTCGAGCCTACTTCGAAGGGCTAGCGCAGACGGAAGATCCGGAGATGGGTAAATGGATGAGGGCGCTCGAAACGCCCGATCGGGCGGAACATGCGGCGCGGATTATTTCTGAAGCCAACCCGGTGTGGAACTCCATGTTGAGGGACACGATCGCGCCCACAATTCTCCAGGCAGGAATCCGCGCGAACGTCATCCCCTCGGAAGCGCGCGCCACTTTGAATATCCGGGTGCTTCCGGGGAATCTTCTCGATCCGTTGCTCGAACAGTTGAAGAAGCTTGTGGGCGATCCGCAAATCCGGTTCGAAACAGAGCCTTCCATCGGGCAACCGGCGCCGTCGTCATCCGTCGAGGGCGAGTTCTACAAGGCAATGGGGAAAGCGGCCCAGGAGGAATTTCCGGGCGCTGCCGTCCTCCCGATGATGTCCACGGGCGGCACGGATTCCGCGGCGCTGCGCTTGCGCAGCGTGCAGGCTTACGGCCTGCTCCCGTTTCCGCTCTCCGAAGAGGACCTGGCGCGGATGCACGGCGATAATGAGCGAATCCCTCTCGAGTCGTTCCGGCAAGGCATTCAATTCCTATACCGCGTGGTTAGCGAGTTCGCGGTAGCGAAATAAACTCCCTTTCGGCGTTTCGGTTGCGAGTCGTGAATCACCGTCGAGCAAAAATCGTTTGCACGCTTGGCCCGGTTACGTCCACGCTTGAGGCCCTCGACCGCTTGGTGCGGGCGGGCATGGACGTGGCGCGCATCAACTTCTCCCATGGAACGCCGGAGGAGCACGCGCGGCGCGTCACGGCAGTCCGACGTGCTTCCGGGCACCACGAGAAACCGGTAGCCATTCTGGCCGATCTGCAGGGACCCAAGATCCGCACCGGGACGCTCGAGGGCGGCCGTCGCGTCGTGCTGCGGCAGGGCCAGCGGTTCGTCATTACCACCCAAGATGTGGCCGGCACCGCCGCCCGAGTCAGCACTACCTTCCGGGAACTCCCGAAAGTGGTGCACCGAGGCAACCGTGTTCTTTTGAGCGACGGCGAAATTGAATTGCGCGTGCGGCACGTGCGTGGCTCAGAAATCGAATGCGAAGTCTCAAACGGCGGCGAGCTGGGAGAGCACCAGGGCATCAATCTGCCGGGCGTGAAGCTCCCCATCCCCTCGCTGACTCCCAAGGACCGCAAGGACCTGGTCTTCGCCCTCAGCCTTGGAGTGAACTACATCGCGCTCAGCTTCACACGCACGGCCGCAGACGTCCGCGCTGCGAAATCCGCGATTGCCCGGGCCGGCAAAGACACCCCCGTCATCGCTAAGCTCGAGAAGCCGGAAGCGATTGAAAACCTGGACTCGATCCTCGGCGTGGCGGACGGCGTGATGGTGGCGCGCGGCGACCTGGGCGTGGAAATGGGGCCGGAGGAAGTTCCGGTGGTGCAGAAGAAAATCATCGCCCGGGCGAGAGACTTCCGCCTGCCGGTGATCACCGCCACACAGATGCTCGAATCCATGAAAGATTCTCCGCGGCCCACCCGCGCCGAGGCTTCGGACGTGGCCAACGCCATCTTCGACGGCAGCGACGCCTTGATGCTCTCCGGCGAGACGGCCGTGGGCCACTACCCCTTCGAGGCAGTGACGATGATGAGTCGCATCATCCGCGTTGCAGAGTCCGCCGTCGTGCGGCCCCTGCAACCCGAGCGACCCGAGCAGCTTCGCGTGAACGAGACGATCGCCGAGGCCATCTGCCACGCAGCGGAGGAGCTGCGCTTGAAAGTCATCGCCGTCTTCACCGAGTCTGGATCGTCGGCCCGCTTGGTTTCAAAATATCGGCCTCGGGCTCCCATCATCGCTTTCTCCCCCAATCACGAGACGCGTCGGCGGCTGAGCCTGTTCTGGGGCGTGGTGCCGCGTTCGATTGCCCGCGTGCGCAATATTGAAGAACTGGCTGCCATTGCCGAATCACGCTTGCGCGAAGAAAAACTGGTCCGGCGCGGCGACGTGATCGGCATCGTTGCCGGCACACCCTTCGGCACCGCCGGGACAACCAACTTCATGAAATTCCACGTCATCGGCGGCCACCGCTAAACCCGCAATCTGGCGATAGCTTCGCGGTCGCGAGCTTGCGCGCACCGGCGCTCCTGGGAGCGCATATTCCGTGCGTCGGGAAGCAATTCAGCCGGCTGGTGCGGTTAGTTGACCCACTGATCGGGGCGCGACGGCGGCTCATCGCGGTGCTTGCGCTGATACGTCTCAAATTTGCTGCGCAGCCGCCGGCGCTTCCAGTCCGAATAGCGATTGCGGAACCTGTAGAGATAGGAGCCGCGGCGCAGATAGAGATAACCCACGAGCATGCCGCCCAGGTGGCAAACGTGGCTGACGTTGTCGCCGGTGGAACCCAGCGTCGCGAAGAATTCAATCGCGCCCGCCACGAGCGCATAGACCCACATCGGAATCGTCACCGGAAAGGGTATGAGCCAAACCTGGCTATGCGGAAAAAGTACGGCCGCCGCCAGGATCACTGCGTAGATGGCTCCCGACGCTCCAATCGTGGGAATCGTAGATGAGCCCGTACCGGCAGGATCCAGGAGGGTTTTCACGATGACGGTAATCACACCGGCGCCCACGCCGGTGAGGAAAAAGTAGGTATAGAACCGCCGCTGGCCCCACGTGCGCTCGACATCCCTGCCGAACATCCACAAGAAGAGCATGTTGAAAAGCAAATGCCCGATGCCCCCATGAAGAAACATGTACGTGAACAACTGCCACAAGAAGCCGCGTGTCGCGAGGCGGGGAACGAGGCCGAACCATTGCTCGAGTAGCCGCTCCGCCGGGGCACCGCCAAAGAGCCGGACAAGGGTCTGGATGAGGAAAACGCCCGTGCAGGTTAGAACCAAGGTCTTGATCGCCGGCGTGATAAAGCTTCGCCAATCGAAGCGGTAGCCGTAGCGGCGGGGGAAGAAACCCATGGAGCTAAAAGTCTAAGCGTCGGGTCTTCAAGAGTCAAATCCGCGTATCGCGGCGTTTAAAATGTACCGTACGGAGTATCTTCTCGCCGTTCAGGATGGAGCTCAACTCGGAGGCGTGTTGAGACGAAGATCTCCCGTGCGACGCTGCAAAGAAGCCTAGTTGCTCGGCTCATTTCGCCGCGGGCACGATGACGGGCTCGGCGTTTCTGCTCCAGCCCTTCATGACGATTTTGCCATCCGCTCGGACGGTGCCGGTCATCATGCCGGGGGTGTTGAACGGCGTGGCAACATTGCCTTGCCGGTCGAGCGCAATCACGCCGCCGTCACCATGCTGCTCTACGAGCTCTCTCATTACCACGTCATTCGCCGCCTGCTCGAGCGAGACATGCAAGTAGCGCACCCGCTCGCAAATATCCGCTGCTACGACGTTGCGCATGAAAAACTCGCCTGTTCCGGTACCCGATACTCCGCAGCTCTGGTTATTCGCGTAGGTCCCCGCGCCTATGATCGGAGAATCCCCCACGCGTCCAGGCATTTTCATTGTCGTCCCGCCCGTGGAGGTGCCGGCGGCAAGATTCCCCGCTTGGTCCAGCGCCACCGCGCCCACGGTCCCGTGCCCTTCGTCATGGCGCAGCGCCGACGATTTCTTCTTCTCTTCGGCCGACCTGGCATTGTTGTAACGCTCCCATTCGCGTTCGTTGTAGAAGTAATAGGGCGATACCAGCTCGATCCCTTGCGATTTCGCAAATTCCTCAGCGCCCCCGCTCACCAGCAGAACGTGCGGCGTTTTCTCCATCACCAGCCGCGCCAGGTGGATAGGATTCGCAATGTGCCGGACGGATGCGACCGACCCAGCACTGAGAGTGCGCCCATCCATGATCGCCGCGTCCAACTCGGGCACTCCTTCGCGCGTGTAATAACCGCCGCGCCCGGCGTCAAATAGCCCGGAATCTTCCATCACGCGAATCGTAGCTTCGACTGCGTCGAGGCTGGCGCCACCGCTCGCGAGAACCGCATAGCCGGCTTGTATCGCCTTGACCATTGCGGCGCGCTGCACTTCGATCTGCTCGGGCGCCATTCTGTAGTCTCCAGCCCCACCGTGCGCCACGAGAACGAAATTTAGCGCTGCTGGCGGCGCCGGGCCAAGCTTTGCGCCGCCCGCAGAACGAGCGTGGTTCGCGACAATAAGCGCAGCAACGACGCCGAAAAGAAAGAGCGAGCAGGACCGGATAGTCTTCATCTCAACCTCCCCGGAAGGGATTTTCACAGCCGCCGGCCGCCTCAGTTTAACAGTGATGCTTAATGCTGGGCGGCTCGAAACTCGCGGGCACATTGTTCGCAGGGGCAGATTTCGCGGAGATGCTCGAAACTGTAGATGCCGGTGGAATGTCCGTCTGTGAATTCGATCTGAACGGCGTAACTGCCGACGGCCGTGGCTCCCCGGGCGGTTACTTTGGGTTTAAACATCGGCAACACCGCCGACGCCAAGACCGGGCTCGTGGACGCTCCCATTCGCGCCTTTTTTTCGCGTTCGTCATTGCACGTCGCGCAAGGACACTTCTCCCGCAAGTAGGGAAAGTCGTAATGGCTTGTGTGGCCGTCGGACCAGACGATATCGACTCCCTTGCCGGTCGACACCTGCACCTTGATCTCAATCGGTTTCTTGCGCGTATCGAGTGGAATCGGCATGGGAACTCAATTCTAACAAAAACCGCGTTCGTTCAGGGCCGGCGGCAACACGGGCCTGGGGGAATAGGGTTTCCGTGCGGACACGTGGTGGGATGTCCGAGGAAAGTGCAGATCTTCTCATCGAGTTCCGGGCTGATGATGTGTTCGAACTTACAGGCTTGGGAATCCACCTCGGCATCGGCAATGGAAAATGTATCGGTAAAGAGCCGTTCGGCCAGGCGATGGCGCCGGACGACGTCGCGGGCGCGGCTCCGGCCGCGCGCTGTAAGCGCAACTTTGGTCTCGTGGACCTCCACGAAACCACGGTCGGCTAGTTGCTTCACAGCGGGAACCGGGTCCAGCACACCCACGGCCCGAATGCGCTCGAAGTGAACGGGCGCACCATCTTCTCCGCACACCCAAATCCGTTCCAGCACGTGGTCGAAACGCACTTCCTCTTCGCTGGAATACGTAGTGATTTGCGCCAGCCTTCCGTGGGCCAGCTCGATCCGCCGGTCCGCCAGCCCGCCGATCGCCGCATTGTGCGTCACCATCAGGATCGTGTGTCCGGCGGCGTGCAATTCGCGAAACAGATCGAGCACCACCTGTTCGTTCATATCGTCCAGGTTGCCGGTAGGCTCGTCTGCCAGAATCAGCTTCGGATGGTTGATCAGGGCTCGAGCGATGGCCACACGCTGCTGTTCGCCTCCCGAGAGCTGCGCCGGCAGATGCGACAATCGGTCCGCCAGCCCAATCTTTCGCAGCGATTCGCTCGCCTCCCCCTCGTCGGTCGTGCTGTGAAAGTATTGCGCCAGCATCACGTTTTCAACGGCTGTGAGATAAGGCACCAGGTAGAACTGCTGAAAGATGAAGCCGATTTTCTGCGCGCGATACCGCGTCAGCCCATTTTCATCGAGCCGCGCGACATCTGTGCCGTCCACACAGGCGCGCCCCGCCGTGGGCATGTCCAGCCCTCCGAGGATATTGATCAGCGTCGTCTTGCCCGAGCCCGACGGCCCCATGATGGCAATCCACTCGCCCGCCTCGACATCGAATGTGATTCCATCGAGCGCGCGCACGCTTCCGAAATGCTTGGCCAGTCCTTCCACTTCGACGAGCCTGCTCGGTTTGCCGTCCCCGGAGTTCGCCATCATTCCCCTCGTAGAATCACTGCCGGCCGCACCTTCCCGAGCGCCCGGAGCGGCAACGCCCCGGCCAACGCCACGCCCATCATCACCGCCACAGTGAGCGGGAGCACTTCCAAGCGCGGGGAGATCGCGGCGCCGAATACTTTTCGGCCCATCCACACCGACAATTCGATGCCGGCCAAATAGCCCACTAGGCCGCCGATGATGCCAAGGACGCCCACCTCCGCCAGAAACAGCCCCGTCACCCGCGAGATCGAGCCACCGATAGCCTTCATCAGGCCCACATCCACGCGCCGCTCCATCGCCAACGCCGCCATGGTTGCCAGCACACACAGTGTAGTGAGTCCTAAGATCAGCAGGACCATAGCAAGAACCAGCAAGCGGATGCGACTGAGCAACCCGCCTTCCGCCTGCGTAATCTGGCGGATGGGACGCACTTCGAAACCGGGAAGCGCGGCAGCAAGCCGCGCCGCGTAGACCTCCATCGCGCTCGGTGCGCCGGAAACGCTCAACTGCACAACCTCGATGCGCCCCGCGATTCCCGCCAGCGCCTGCGCCACGGGCAGGTTGACGAAGATCTGGCTATCTTCTGCGCCGCCGGTATCGCCGATTCCAGCAACGCGCAAACGAACGTGGCGATCGCCGTAGTGCAAATCGAGTGCGCTCCCCGGCGACAGCCCGAATTGCCGGGCGACACTGCGGCCCACTAGACACTGCGCGAGATCGTCCCGCGAGGCGACGGAATCACCCTGGATTTTCCACCACGGCTCCAGGCGCGGCATCTGGTCAAGCCACGTCCCGGCCACGACCACAGGCACGGCGGACTTCTGCCCGCGAACCTCTGCCACGATGAAGAGATACGGCGCAGCAGCGACGACTTCCGAAGTTTGCGTTTTTTGAATTGTGCCGAGAACGGATTCATCCATCAACGCAGGCGAGGTCGGACCTACATCCGGGGCGGATTCGCGCGGCATCGATACCACCAAATTCGCGCCCAGCGTTCGAAACTCCTGTGTCAGCTTGCGCTCGACGTCGAGGTCTAGATTCATGAGTGCAGAGGTCACGGTGCCGCCGCTCACAAGCGCCACCAGCGCTACCGCCAGCCGCCCCCGGTTTGCTTTCAGAAGCTTCCAGAGAAGACGTCCGAACATTTCATTCGCCTCTCAGGATCGGCGCCGGCTGGAAACGGGCCGCGCGTCCGAGCGGAATCAGGCTTCCGATGAATGCGACGGCTGCCGCCAACGCCAGGATTACCGGTAGCAGCACCAGGCGCGGGGTGGAGGGCGAACCGAAAACGCTCCTCCCCAGTTCTCGCGCGAGCACCATGCCGACCAGATATCCCCCGGCGCCGCCCGCAATCGCCAGCAACATCTGTTCGCCCAGAAAAAGCCCGGCTACAAGCCAGTTCGTAGCTCCGAGGGCCTTCATTAGACCCACTTCGCTCCGGCGCTCGATCACGGTGGTCGCCGATGTGGCAGCCACGGCCAGCCCTGCCGCCGTCAGCGCCGCCAGTGTGACGATCCACATCAATAGGCTCACGCGCGAAAGGATTCGCCCTTCGGTTTCTGCCACACGCCGGATCGGGCGCACTTCGGTTCCGGGCAGCACCTGCTGGATTTGGTAACCGATCGAAGAAATATAAGGAGAGCAATACCAGCGATCGAACTCCGTCGGCGTCATCGTCTGCGGATCGCGCCGGGCGAATGAATCCTCAGGCTTGACGAGCGCGCTGACAAAAAGCTGGCGAAAGCGGCCCGCCTCATTCGAAAGCGTCTGCGCGAGTGAAAGCGGCACAACGATGGCCTGCTCTTCCGGCCCTCCCGTTGCGAGAACTCCCACCACAAGAACGGATGCGGAGCGGTCGCCCGCGCGCAACTCAACGGTATCGCCAGCGTTCACGTGGTGGCCATCGGCGAAAGCGGCCCCGACGACGCATTCATTCGCGCTGTCCGCGAACCATCGCCCGCGGACCTTCCACCACGGATGCGTCACGTCCACGCCGGTTGTGAACGCGGTGCCGTCCGGAACCGGCACGGCATGCCGATACCACGTGCCGATTAACATCGTTCGCATCTCGCTGGCGTGTTCTGGTCCCGGCAAAATGACTCTCGCGGGAACATCGAGGAAAGGCGTGAAGCCGATAATGTTGTTCCGCCAAAAAATCGTCTTTAAATGTCCGAGATCCGTCTGGCCAAGGTAAGCGCCCTCGTCCACGGGACGGTAGTCAACGCCGCCGATCTCGAGCGGGAGCGTGTCCGATTGCGGCGTGACCCGAAGATTCGCGCCGAAGCTGCGGAATTCCCGCGCCAGGCGGTCGCCAACGTCGAGCGCGATCGTAAGGGTCGAAGTGGCTGCAGCCATCCCCAACAACAGCGCGACGCCTGCCAGCAACTTGCGGCGGGGGTTTCGAGCGAAGGATTCTCCCAGCAGGCGGGCGAACATCGGCTACTTGTGGACCTGGGCGCCGGCGTCGGCAAGCGTGGCAAGATCCACCACCACCGCGCCGCCTTCGACGCGCGACTTCACCGAGATGGGGTTGCAGCCTCCCGATTGGCCGATCGAGGGAACATAAATTGCCGCACCGCAATTTCGGCAGATTACATTGGATCCTTCCTGCCGATAGCCCAGCCAGCCGCAGATTTGGCAGGCATCCAGTGCAACAACGTAGTCGCCATTGTGGTTGTGAACGACGAGGAAACGGAGCGCGGTGCCTCGAGCGTCCACCGAGTAAAAATGCAGATTCGAGTCCGCCAGATCGGCGAGCGGGATGCGCACCGCCGAGCCCTCGGGCGTGAGCGGCTTCGCCTCCACGGGCGCGGCCGACACGCGCGCGTAGACAAACTCAGCCGCCAACGAGAGCACGACGGCCAGGCAGAGAAAGGCCGCCGCAAAACTCCAGCGGCGCTGCTTCCGCCGCTCCCACTCCGCGCGCCGGCGCTCCCCCGGATTCGCATCGGCGGAAATGTTCGCGCGGTGCGGCAACGCGAACCATTCGCGCAGCACCACCAGCCCCGCCACGCCCAGGATGACCACGAAGAAGAAGACTTCGTTGCGCACAATCGGCCCGACCAAGGCCATCTCGCGCCGGCTCGACCAAATCCAGGTGGCCTCGCTCAGCTCGTGCAACCCGGTCAAAACCAATTGAAACGCCACCACGAAAAGAATCGTGGTGGTGGCGGCGAAGAAGCTCTTGAGCGGGATCCGCAAAGTTCCCTGGAAGAAAAACAATCCCACGGCCATGGCGACGGCCAAACCCAGTCCCGTTCCCATCCAGACCTCGATGCCCGCGCTCGAGAATTCCACGGCGCGAAGGATCAACACGAGCTCAGCGCCCTCGCGCAGCACCATCAGAAAGACAAACAAGGCAAGACCGAGTCCGGCGGCGCGAGTGGCCTGCCGGGCGTAACCTTCCACGCGCTGCTCGATTTCCTTCTTCAAGCTGCGCGCCACTCGGTTCATCCACACGATCATCGTCACCACGAGCCCGCCGGCCCCGAGCATCAGCAGGCCTTCAAAGCCGTCTTCGCTCACCTGCCAGCGCTGGAGCAGGAGGGCAGCGGCGAAGCTGCACGCGGCTGCTAGCCCCACGCCCGCCCATACGTAGCGCGCAAGCGTTCGGCGCCCGGTGCGGTTGAGATAAACGAGAACGATGCCGACCACCAGGGCGGCTTCGACACCTTCGCGCAGGGCTATGAGGAGAGCGGAGAGCATGGCGACATTCTAGTTGAAACTCAGTTTCAACTAGCCCAGCGAGTGTATCCTAGCCTTAGCACACCCGTCAAGGAATTTCACTGCACCCTCCAGCCGCTGCGCCGGTACAATATCTACTTCGTGGATAACCTGGGTCCAGGGCGTCTGTTTCCATTCCTGATGTGCCTGGCGTTGCTCGCGGGAGTGCCGGCGCGCACGCAATCGCCGGCTCCCGCCGGCCCCGCGCCGCAAGCGCCCGTCTCTACCCCTGATCTGAAGAAAGCCAAACAAAGCTACGAGAAAGGACTTCGAGCGGAGAAAGACCAGGATTGGGCCGCCGCTTTTGAGAATTACGCCGCGGCTGTCGAGCGCGCCCCCGACAATCGCGAATACCTAGTCCACCGGGACATTGCCCGCAGTCGCCTGGTGCAACAGCACGCGGAGCGCGCTGAACGCTACGCGGCCATGGGGCGGCTCGAAGAGGCTCGGGGCGAACTGCGCGCCGCGATCCAGCTTGACCCTGGCGACGCGGTGGTGCAGCAGCGGCTCGAGCAGCTCACCGTAATGGAACCCGGCGCGGTTCGCCAGCTTCCGGAACCCGGGGGCCAGGTCCACTTGCAGTCTCTGCCCGGAACGCGGTCCTTCGACTATCGGGGGGATACGCTGGGCGCCTACGCGCAAGTGGCAAAGCAATTCGGTGTCTCCGCCGCATTCGACGTGGATTTGCGTCCGCGGCGGGTGCATTTTCGCTTCGACGATCTGGACTTCGAGACCGCCCTGCGCCTGCTGGGCGCCATGACCAGCACGTTTTGGCGGCCGCTGACTTCGAAGCTGTTCTTCGTCGCCCAAGATACGGCGCAGAAGCAGCGCGATTACCAGGATTCCATCGCGCGCACCGTCTTGCTCCCCGCTTCCGTCACAAACGATGAGATGGTCGAACTGCTGCGCGTGGTGCGCGAGGTTACCGGGATCCACCGCACGGAACTCGACCTGCCCGGCCGCACGCTGACCCTGCGCGATTCCCCTCAGGCCGTCGCCGTAGCAACCCAGTTGATCGAGGATCTGCAAAAAGCCCCTGGGGAGATGATTCTTGAAATCGAAACCCTGGAGGTAAACCGGGACGCGGCGCGGCGACTGGGCGTCACCCCTCCCGAGACCTCCCGGCTCGTTACCCTGAACCGCCAACAGGTTCAGGAGGCCCAGCAATCGCTTCAGGGATTGATCGACGTCGCGACGCAGGTCTTCGGCTTGCCGTCCTCGCTCTCCGGAGTTTCCACAAGCCAGCTCGGTTCTTTAATCGGCTCGGGGCAGCTCGGAGCCAGCGCGCTGATCCCTCCGCTGATAGTCTTCGGGGGCGGCGGGAGCACTTTCCTGGCCACGCTGCCAGGCGCCGCTGCGAGCTTCTCTGACACCCTGTCGCTGGTGCGCACCGGCCGGCGCATTCTTCTCCGCGCGCAGGATTCCCAGCCCGCTACGTTCTTTGTGGGGGACCGCGTGCCTATCAGCCTGGCTCTCTTCTCCTCCAGCTTGGCCTCCTCACAATTCTTCCCTAACGTCGGCCAGAGCTCCTTTCCGCGGACCGATTTTGCCACCGGCACGAACCCGGTTGCGCTCGTCGCCGCCAGCCTCAACAGCCTGAACGACAGCTTCCAAGACCTCGCCGTCGTCAACCAGAAGGACTCGCCACCCGACCTCTCCATTCTGCTGAACGACGGCACAGGCACTTTCTCGCTAAAATCGCCGTCGCCGGCCGCGGGCGTGATGCCGGTCGCGATCGCCGCGGGCGACTTTAATGGCGATGGCAAAACAGATTTGGCGGTCGTGGATCAAGGGGACGCAACCCACACACCCACCGTCTCCGTCCTGCTCGGGAAAGGCGATGGCACCTTCACCACAGGTACACCACTCGCCACCGGCAAGATGCCCGTCGCCATCGTCACCGGCGACTTCAACGGCGATGGCGTTCTCGATCTGGCGGTCGTCAATCAGAAGGACAACACCGTTTCTATTTTCCTCGGGAATACGGTAATGGGCCACGGCAACGGCACCTTCACGCTGAAATCGTCGCCGGCCACCGGCGTGACGCCCGTCGCGATCGCCGCGGGCGACTTCAACGGCGATGGCGAAACAGATTTGGCGGTCGTGAATCAAGGGGACTCAACCCATACGCCCTCCGTGTCCATCCTGCTCGGGAAAGGCGATGGCACGTTCACCCTGCAATCCACTCTCGCCACAGGCAACACACCGTCGGCAATCGCGACGGCGGACTTCAATGCCGACGGCCTCCTTGACCTCGCCGTAACCAATCAGGCCGACAACACCGTCTCCATTTTCCTGGGGAATCTAAGCAACCCCGGCACGTTCAGCGCGAAGACCGATTTCATCACCGGCACGGCGCCGGTAGCACTGGCCACAGGGGATTTCAACGTCGATGGACGCCCCGACCTCGCCGTCGCCAATCAAAGCGACAGCACCGTCTCCATCTTGGTCGGACTGGGCGATGGGACCTTCGCTCCGAAGTTTGACGTGACCACCGGCACTGGACCCGTGGGGATCGTTTCGACAGATTTCAACGGCGACAATACCCCAGACGTTGCTACTGCGAACCAGACGGCGAATACCGTTTCCGTGATATTGAATACGGCGACTTTCCAGACAGCGTCGGCGACGCCGCAGACTTTCTTTCCCGGAGTTCAGTACGTGGACGTGGGGCTGAAACTAAAGGCAACGCCCCGGTTGCACGGCAATGACGAAGTGACACTGAAGTTGTCATTCGAAATCAGCAGCCTCAGCGGTCAGGCGGTCAACGGGATCCCGATTATCACTAGCCGCACCATCGAACAAACCGTGCGCCTCCGGCAGGACGAAACCAGCGCCCTGGCCGGCATCATCAACCGGCAAGAGATGCGATCGATCAACGGTTCGCCCGGTTTCGCAACCATCACCGGGGCCGGACTTCTGGCCGGAAATCGCTCAACCGATGCGCAAGATTCCGAGCTTCTTATCCTGATTACGCCGCGCCTCATCCGACTCGCCCCCCGTGTGGACCACTCCTTCTACGCGGGGCATGCGGGCGGGTCCAGTTCTACTTCTGGTTCCAGCGAAGAGGGCCCGCCCCAGCCACTCCAGCCCCAGCCAGTTCAGCCCCAGCCGGGCCAGCCCCAGCCGCGCCAGCCCCAGCTGTAGTTTTCGAGGTTTTCGCGGGGCGGTTGAAGCAGGCCAACGACGCGCGTGAGCGGCGCCGGCCTGCGGACCTACGGAGCAGCTTCCAGGACAACGATGGGTTGGTAAGTGCGCGGGACCACTGCTTCTGCAATCGCAATCAATCGCTCTCGCTGATTGAAAACGCGCAGGCGGGCCGGCTTCCATTCCCCCGAGTCGAGTTGCGATGCAGCCCCCTGCCCAGCCGTGACCTGCCCCGGCTGAATTTGGGCCACCGAAACATTGAAACGCGCCCCGTGGCTCACCCGCCGTTCCACGATGGGGAGCACGGTTACCTGGGGCAGTTCAGGCAGGAGCTTCTCGAGCGGTATCACGCGCTCTGCCAGCCGCCCATTCCGTGCGGCGTCGGCGAGTTCCTCAAGCGTCATGGCCTGGTCGAGCGTGAACTCGCCCACGGCCGTGCGCACGATTTCCGCCAGGTGCGCGCCCGCCCCCTGAAGCCGGCCCAACTCGTGCGCCAGCGAGCGAATGTAGGTTCCCGAGCCGCATTCAATCACAAACCGCGCGGTGGAACCCTCGACCTCCGTCACGCGAAACTCGTATACCTCCACCTCCACGGGCTCGAGCAACACCGGCTTCTTCTTCCGCGCGAGCTCATGCGCGGGCCGCCCGTGGATTTTCTTCGCGGAAAAGGAAGGCGGGGTCTGCCGGATGCGCCCTACGAATTGCATGGCGAATTGCTCGATTTTCTCGCGGTCCAGTTGCGGCGCCGCGTCTTCGCCCTGCGGCTCGCCGTCGGCGTCGTAGCTATCGGTGGAAAAACCGAAGCGCACGGCGCAGGTGTAGCGTTTGCGGCGCCCCACGTAGAACTGGGCGAGGCGGGTGGCGCGGCCCAACACCAGGACGAGAACGCCGGCGGCAATCGGATCGAGCGTGCCCAAGTGGCCGATCTGGCGGAATCCGGCCATCCGGCGAACCGCTTCGACTGCGTCGTGCGAGGTCTTCCCGCGCGGCTTGTCAACTACCAGCGCGCCATCGATCGGCGGGGGTTGAGGAGTGCGGGCCATGGAAACTGGAATCCGGGAATCCGCGCAGGTCCGGAGTCTACGAATCCTCCGGGTGTTTCACTTGGCGCAGCAGATCGTCGATGTGCTGGCCGTATTCCTCGGACTCATCGAGGAGAAATAGCATCTCCGGGGCGCGACGGAGCTGCAGTCGCTCCACCAGTTCGTGGCGAATGTAGCCGGAAGCCGCATTCAATCCCGCGAGGGATCTGGCGCGATCGGCGGCGTCACCCGCCACGTGGATGAACACCCGGGCGTGCCGCAAATCCGGTGACAGGCGCACCTCGGTTACGTCCATGGCGACGGCGAGGCGCGGGTCCTTCAACTCGCCGGCCAGCATCAGACTGATTTCGGTGCGGATTTCTTCGGCGATGCGCTCAGGGCGATGTCCTGCGATTGTCATGCTCGCCCCTCAAAAGTACTCGATTCCGTGAGCCACCAGGTCGCGGCCCAACAGGCGCTCCGATTCTTGCACGACAGCTTCCATCGACTGCTCGAGATGCTGTCCGTCGGCGGAAATTCCGACAACGCCAACGAGGGCGCGCTGCCAAAGGTCCTGGTGATCGAGCTCGGCGACCGCGACGTTGAAATGACCGCGCAAACGATCCTTCAGGCTGCGCAGCACCTGGCGTTTGTCCTTCAGGGATCGGGCGTCGGGTATGTGAATCTCAAGGGTGAGGAGGCCAATCGGCATTTCCAAACCATAGAACGTACGTAGGCGAACGACAACCTTACTTCGATTTTGCTTCGACGCCAGCCTGCATGCGCATCTTGCCGTCCGCATCGACCTCGAGTGCCTTGATCCGCTCGACGGTGAAGCATTCGAGGATGTCGCCCACCTTAACGTCGCTGAAATTCGAAACGCTGATGCCGCACTCGAAGCCGGAGCGTACCTCGCTGACGTCTTCCTTGAAGCGGCGCAGCGAATGGATCCGCCCGGTGTAAATCACCACGTTATCGCGCAACACCCGCACTTCGGCGTCGCGCTTCACGCTGCCGTCTTGAACGTGACACCCGGCGATCATCCCGACGCCCTTGATGCGGAAAGTGTCGCGAACCTCGGCGCGGCCCAGATACGTTTCCTTGATTACCGGCGCCAGCAAGCCGGTCATCGCCTTCTTGAGCTCGTCGACGACCTCGTAGATCACCGTATGCAAGCGGATGTCCACGTTTTCCTGCTGCGCCAGGTCGGATGCCTTGCGCTCCGGGCGCACGTTGAAGGCCACGATGATGGCGTTCGAAGCCGATGCCAGCAACACATCCGTTTCCGACACAGCGCCGACACTCGCATGGATAATCTTGAGCTTTACCTGGTCGGTCGAAAGCTTGGGCAGCATCTCGCTGAGCACCTCTACCGAACCCTGCACGTCCGCTTTGATCACAATCGGCAGCTCTTTCACCTCGCCAGCGCGCAACTGCTCGTGGAGCTGGTCGAGCGTGAGCCGCGAGGAGGCCGTTCTCGCCAGCGCCGCTTCGCGCAGCTTGGTCTGGCGGTATTCGACGATGTGGCGCGCCTTGGCCTCGTCCGCCACCTGGAACTGATCGCCCGCCTCCGGCACACCCTGGAGCCCGAGGACTTCGACGGGCGTGGACGGCCCAGCTTCCTTCACCGGACGGCCGCGATCGTCAAACATGGCGCGGACTTTGCCGTAAACCGCTCCGCAGATGAAAACGTCGCCGATGTGCAAGGTGCCGTTTTGTACCAGGACCGTAGCGACCGGCCCGCGGCCCCGGTCCACGCGCGATTCGAGCACGGCGCCGCTCGCCATCGCCTCGGGGTTGGCCTTCAGCTCGCGCAGATCGCCCACCAGCAGAATCATTTCGAGCAGCCGGTCGATACCCTTCTTCGTGCGCGCCGAAACTTCCACCATGACCGTGTCGCCGCCCCATTCCTCCGGCATCAATCCACGGTCGGCGAGCTGGCGCTTCACGCGCTCCGGTTGAGCTTCGGGCTTATCAATCTTGTTGATGGCCACAACGATGGGGGCTTTGGCCGCGCGCGCGTGGTCAATCGCCTCCTCGGTCTGTGGCATCACGCCGTCATCGGCGCCCACCACCAGCACGACGATGTCCGTCACCTTGGCGCCGCGCGCCCGCATGCGCGTAAATGCCTCATGGCCTGGCGTATCGATGAAAACAATCCGCCGCCCATCCACTTGCGCCGCATACGCCCCGATGTGCTGTGTGATCCCGCCGGACTCTCCCGCGGCCACATTGGTCTCGCGGATGGCGTCGAGCAAGCTCGTCTTGCCGTGATCGACGTGCCCCATCACGGTCACAACGGGGGACCGAGTTGCCTTCTTCCCTTCCTGCTCTTCCTTGCCCACTTCCTCCTGGACAAGCTTTTCCTCGAAGGAAACCACTTGCACGATTCCGTTAAAGGCTTCGGCCAAGCTCGTGGCGGTCTGGACGTCCAGCGCCTGGTTGATGCTGGCAAAAATGCCGCGGTCGAGGAGCGTCTTCAGCAGCTCCTTCGCCCGAATGTCGAGCTTTTCTGCAAGTTCGCGGACCGCGATGCCTTCGGTCACGGTAATCTGGCGCGGCTCGCGCACCACCGGTGCCACTGCCGGCTCGGCGTGCGCTGCACGCCGTTCACCCACTCCTGGACGGGTGCGCACCGGGTGTAGCTTGCGCTCGCCCTCGGCAAAGCGCTTTTCCATCGTCGGTCGTGCGCGGGCCGGAGGCTTGCGGGCGTATAGAGGCTTGCCGGGTTCAGCCTTAGGAATCGTGGATGGCGAGCCTAGCGCCGGCCGGGGCCCCCCACCAGGGGGACCCGAACCAGGGCGTCCTGAACTTGGGCGTACGCCAGGACGTTGCGGGAACCGCCCCGGCGGCGTCCCTGGCCTCGTCCCGGCGGGGGCCGGTCGCGCAGAACCGGCAGCAGAAGGCCGCGCCGCTCCCGCCGGTGATGTCGAAACAGGATGAATTGGCACTCGCGTGCCCGCTGGCGGAACACCCGCCGGCCGAGTCGCGCTGGGAGTGGGGATTGGCGGACGAGGGCCTCCGCCTTGGGCCCCGCCAGGGGCGCTCGGTCTCGGCGCGCCGGGGGCTCTCGGAACGGCAGGGGCAATTCCGGGTTTTGCAGTGACCGGCCCGCCCGCAGCTCCCGCTGCAGTTGGCGGCCCCGGCTTTACCGAAGGTGCAACTGGATGTGCGGGAGGCATGCCCGCTGCCGCTCCCGGCGTAGCCCCGGTACGAGCCGCTGGCGGAGCACCCGTGTGAACCGCCGCCGGCGTGGTGGGTTTCGCCGCTGTCGCCGGGCCGGTAGCAGGAACCGGACGCGCTGCGGGCCTTGTCTTGGCTGCCGCGGCCTGGGCCGCTTTATCGGCTTCGGCGGCAGCTTCGGCTGCGGCAAGCTCCTGGAAATGCTTGCGCACCAATTCCGCATGCGGGTTATCAATCGAACTCGAGTGGGTCTTTTTCTCGGTGATTCCGATCTCAGCCAGGTAGTCGATCAGCACCTTGGCCTTGATTTCGAGTTCGCGCGCCAGCTCGTTGATCCGGATTTGATTGGAGTCAGTCATTCCTCAGGATTTGTCTTCCGCCTCCGACGATTTGGAAGGATCCACAGCTTCACTTTGTGGTTCGGCTGCCTCGGGCTCCGCTTCCGGTTCGGCAGCCTCACGCTCCGCGTTCTCCGTGGCTTCGGCTCCTTGCACCTCGGGTTCTGCCCCTTCGGTCGGCTCAGCGTTTTCCGCGGCAGCAGTGCTCTCTTCTACTCCCTCTGCGACATCGGCAACCTCGGTAACCTCCGCAACGGGTGGGGAACCCGCGCTTTGACTCTCGCCTGGCGCCCCCTGCTGTGCTTCCAGAGCTTCGAAGTAGGCCGCCACCGACTGGTGGATCTTCTCCACCATCTTCTCGCCAATCCCGGGGATCTCGATCAACTGCTCGGGCGTCATATCGGCCAGCTTCTCGACGGAAGGGATGCCGTGGGATTCGAGTTTCTCGATTGTCTTGGGGCCCACGCCCTTCAACTCGGAAAGCGGCGTCCCCGGAGCGGTGAGGGCGGCCATCTGAGCTTCGATCTCGCGGCGTTTCTCTTCCTCGCTCTTGATGTCGATGTTCCAGCCGATCAATTTGCTGGCGAGCCGCACGTTCTGGCCCTTCTTGCCGATGGCCAGGGAAAGCTGGGTATCCTCGACGATCACCTCCAGCCGTTTCTCTTCGGGATCGACGATTTGCACGCGAGTCACCTTCGCCGGGCTCAGCCCCTTTTGCGCGAACGCAAGCGTTTCTTCGCTGTAGGGAATGATGTCGATTTTCTCGCCACGCAGCTCGCGGATGATCGACTGCACGCGCATGCCCTTCATTCCCACGCAAGCGCCCACCGGGTCTACGTCCTTGTCCCGGCTTTCCACGGCGATCTTGGTGCGCTCGCCGGCCTCTCGGGCTACCGCGCGGATTTGGACCGTGCCGTCGTAGATTTCGGGCACTTCCATCTCGAACAGCCGCTGCACGAGCGCGGGGTCAGCCCGCGAGACGATTACCTGCGGACCTTTGGCTGCACGCTCCACCGCGCGGAGAGTGACCCGCAGACGCTCGCCCACATTGTAGGTTTCCAGGCGCGATTGCTCCCGCTTGGGAAGCCGCGCCTCCGTGCGCCCGAGATCGACGATGACGTCCGAACCTTCCGTGCGCTTCACGATACAGTTCACCAGTTCGCCGACCCGCGTATGGAACTCGTTGTAAATCGTCTCCCGCTCGGCTTCGCGCACCTTTTGCAGGATCACTTGCTTCGCCGTCTGGGCCGCAATCCGGCCCAGCACGTCGGTCGGCCTGGTCTGCTGGATTTCGCCGCCCACTTCGATGCCTGGCTGTTGCTTGCGGGCCTCCGTCAGGGCGATTTCGCGCACCGGATCGGCAACCTCTTCTACCACCGTGCGCACCGCGTACACGTCCACGTGCCCGGTTTCCGCATTAAATTTTGAGCGCAGGTCTTCCTCGGTCTTGTAATACTTCCGCGCCGCCACGACCATGGCATCTTCAATGGCTGCGACGATCACCTCGGGCTCGATGTGCTTTTCCCGGCTGATCTGCTCGATTGTCTGAAACAGCAGACTCGCCATGTGACGCCCCCTTAGACCTCTACAACCAGGTTCGCCTTGCGAATCGCCGCAAAAGGCAGGGAGACTTCTCGCGCCTTCGCCGTAAGCCTCACCATGCCGTCCGCGTACCCTGCTAAACGGCCTTCAAAATAAGTTGCGTTTTCCACCGGCTCCGTCAGCCAGATCTTTGCCAGCCGGCCGCTGAACCGCTCGTAATCCGCCGGCTTCACCAGCTTCCGATCCAGTCCGGGCGAACTCACTTCCAGAATGTAGCCCGGCCCGGCCACTAGGTCCTCCACGTCCAGGACCACGCTCAACTGCTCGCTGACGTGCTGGCAATCCTTGTGGCTGATCCCTTCCCCCGTCGGATTCCCCGGACCGGGAGGGCGATCCAGGTAAACGCGCAGGAGCCGCTGTTTGCCCACCTTCCATTCGATGTCAAAGATCTCTAAGCCCTCCGAGCGCGCCACCCGCTCTGCCGCTTCGCGAATCTTTTCCAGGTTCATCGCCTTGCGGCCACCAAAAGGCCTGGTAGCCACTCACATCCGTGCGCCACCCTTCCGGGCCGATTATGCCGCCAACAAAAAAGTGGGCTCGCGCCCACTGGTTTCTTCGACGTAACTCGAGAGCGTTTTGAGTATAGCTTTGCCGCCGCCGAAACGCAAGCGCGACCCCCCTTCGCCGGGGCGGGTCACAGTCGCTCTGAACCCAGCCAAGTTGCCGCTTGCCTGGCCACTCGCCGGCCGCACTTCTACGGTGGTGTCGCCGCGAATGCCCATCCGGCGAAAAACACACAAGCCCCCTGTTTCCTGGACGAAAACGATTCCCGGTCGAATCCCTTTATCGCTGCGGCGGTTTTGAAGGTGGTGGCGTCGTCGGACGCGGAACGGCGGGCCGCGGGTTAGCCGGGCGCGGCGTCGCCGCACCAGCGGCCTTCACCGGATAGGCTCGATCGTACAACTGAATGATTTGCTGTGTGACGTCGATTTGGTTGGCGGCATAGACCACCGGTGTGGTCTGCGATGATGTATCCATAATGAGGCTGTACCCGTTTTCCTTCGCAAAGCGGTCAAGCACTTCCAACATCTTTCGCCCGATGCGGTCCACTACCTCCCGCTGCGCTTCGTTGCCATCGTCCTGAAGGTCCTGCTGCTTGCGCTGGAAGCTGCGCGTCAACTGGTCTCCCTCACGCTGTAGTCTTAGCTTTTCTTCATCGCTCAGAGTTGCCGACCCGGTGCGCAAGCGGTTTTGGAGGTCCTGGATCTGTTTCTGCATGTTCTCGAGTTCCGTCTGGCGCGGGGTGAACTGCGACTGCAACTCGGCGGCTGCTTGTTTTCCCTCTGCCGTGTTCGTGATGGCGGCCTGGACGTTCAAGACACCCACCCTGCTCGCGGCGGGCTCCACTGGCGGCGCCGTGGGAGATGGGCCGCTCGACCCTGCTGTCTGAGCCCACGCGGCGGGAAGCAAGAACAGCGCCACGACGACCGTTGCTGCAGTTCGAATGTTCATTCCGACTCCTTAGGGCCACATTGGGGAAATTGCAAAACCGGCATTATAGCTGCCTATTTTTGAGCGGGTCAACGAAATTTGGACGCAAAGCACCGCGAGCTGACGCCGCCTCACGTTCTTGTCTCGGATGCTCAATTGCTGCGGCGGTGGCCGCTGACGGGCTCGGAAGCAAACTCACGCAAGGGGCAACCCGCTCCCGGCGCTCTGGAAGTTCGCGCGCAACTCGAACTCATTTGCCGTCCGGCTCTCAGCTTCTAACGCGGCAGTGGCACAACCAACACGCGATTATTGTTCTGATCCACAATCACCGCGATATTCGTGCGCGGGTTGATCGCCACGGAAAGCTGCGTCGACCCGTCCAGTCCCAGCACGGCGCGCGTGCGACCCCCCAGAAAATCCACGACCGATACGGTGTTGCTGGCGCTATTCACTGTCACCAATGTGCTCGTCTGAAAATTGTAGTCAAGCGAAGTGGGATTGATCCCGATGCGGATCGGCGTTTCCACCAGCGTCAGGGGGTTCAGAGTGTCTACAACATTTTGCAGGCTGTTGGCGACCAAGAAAAAGCCGGTCACCGGGTCCAACGCGAGTCCGGTCGGGACCTGAAAACCGCTGGCTCGGCCTTCCATGGTCGAAGTTGACAGATCCACCAGGTCCACGGTGCCGGACGTCGAGGCGGCCACCGTCGCCACATTCGTCGATGGATCAATGGCTACAGCCACCGGGCGCTGATCCAAGCTCACATTCGTCACAGTTAGCGATGTCGCTGGCGCTATCAATATCAACGGGAACACACTTGCGCTGTCTCCCCCGGAGTCCGCCACCACCGCCGTCGCTGTGTCCGGATTGATGGCTACGCCCACGGGAGCTGAACTATTCGGCAGAGAAACGGTGTTGGTTACACTTTTCGCGACCAAATAGTCCACAATCGAAGCTGTGTTGCTGCCGTTGTTCGCCACGACCGCCAAGTTGAGCCGCGGAAGTACAGCAACCCCCTGAGGGTTGCTCCCCACCGGAATGGCCGTGCCGGCCGTGCCAGCCGTCAAGTTCAACACGGAAACAGTATTGTCGCCGGTATTGGTGACGACCGCCACATTGTGCTGCGAGTCTAGAGCAATCCCCTCGGGCGACGAACCTACTGTGATCGCTTCGATCACCGTCAGATCCGTTTCATTCGAAACCGTTCCGTCTGGGTTCTGCACATCCACAATGTAACGGCGTGGCGTACTCAGCATGTTGGCCGGGATTGTTGCCACTAAGTTGCGGCTGCTGACAAAGCTGATGGCGGACGACGGAAGCGGCTGTTCGTCGAGCCGAACCAGGGAACCCGCACTAAATCCGTTGCCGATCACCGTCAAGCTCAAAGGAAAAGCAGAGGTGGCCAACGTCGTCGGGGGGCTCGCCTGGGTGATGTGCAGCGGGCGCAGATTCCCTAACGCGAGGATCGAAACGTTGTTGCTTCCCTGGTTTGCGATCACCGCTACGTTGCTGGTCGGGTCAATCGCGACCGCCTGGGGCGTGGTGCCAACGGTAACCGTCGCGAGCGGAGGCGCTGAGGCCGACCTTAAATCGACCACGCTTGCCTGGTTGCTGTTGCTGCTCACCACGACACCGATATTGGTCAGCGAATTCACCGCAGACGCCACCTGGCCTGTCTGGAATGTCACCGGCGTCACCCCCTGATCGAGAACGCTGAATAGATCCAGAGAACTGGAATTCGGATCGGTCAGGAGGGCTTGCTCGGTTTCAGTGTTGATAGCCACTCCCTGAATGCTCGTCGTGATCGTCAGCGTGGCGAATGGGTTGGGCAATCGGCCCTTGTCTCCGGGGCCGGCGGGGCGCCCCAGGTCCACAATCGTAATCGTCCCAGAGCCACCGGGAGTCACAATCGCCCAGTTCAGCCGCGGGTCCACCGCAATCTGGGGGGTCGGGCCGGTGCTTACCGGGTTCGTGTTGCTCCCCGGCAAGCAGCTATTGGTGGGAGTGGTGCCGCCCAGTGTGCACAAGACAACCGGGGGATTCTGAGAAACGTCCACAGCGTAAGCGATATTTGTAGTCGAATTTGCGACCAGAGCCCGGTGGTTGATCGGATTCACGCCCACGGAAAAAGGCGTAGTGCCGGATGGCAGCGGTACCGAAGTGACCGCCAAGGTCGTTAAGTTGACCACCGAAAGAGTGTTGTCGCCGCTGTTGGCGGTGATCGCCAGGTTCAGAATGTTGTCCACGGCAACACCCGTCGGCTTGTTCCCCACCGCTATCGTCTGCGTAACCGTGTTCGAGTTCAGGTTGATCAAGGAGATCGTGTTGTCGCCCGCGTTCGCAACTACCGCCGTCCCGGTAGCAGCATTAATGGCCACCGCCGAAGGCTGCTTGCCAACGCCAACAGAGACAGCGGCTGTAGCGACTGCGCTCCCAGGGGGCTCAACGGCCAGGTTGACCGCTGAAATGCCGGACGCTCCGCTATTGCGGATCACCAGCGGATAAAGCCCTGGGCTCAGGCTCGAAGTGTTGACCGGAACGTTCAACTGCCGCGTGCTGGTCAAAATCGGGCCCAGCGGGCCTTTACCGTTGAACTCCGCCATCGTCGCCGGCGAATAGAATCCGCCGTTCAGACTGACGCTGGCCGAACCCGTTCCCTGCGGAACGCTATCGGGCGACGAGGAAATGACCGCGGGCCGAACCGGTGTGACTGTGATCACCGCAGGCGGCACCGCAGGCGCGGAGGTGTGCCCGTTCTGTGCCAATACATCCACCGTCTCAGGCCCCGCCAATGCGAGGAGACTCGATGGAATCCGCCCGCGCAGCAAGGTCAAGGAGATGAACGTCGTTGGAATGGGCATGGGCGGCTGACCTGCAGGCGTCACCCGCAGCGTGCTGGTAGAAAAAAAGTTCGTTCCATTCGCGTACACATCCTGAAAAATCGAACCCTGCGCCGCGGTGGTGAGATCGAGGCTCGAGAGGATGGGATCGGCGGCGGTCACAACGGAAACTGAGGCCGTGCCGCTCTTGCTCGAATCTACTGCAGAGCTGGCCGAGATGGTCACGCTCATGGCGCTCGATGGAGCTATGTACACGCCGGTCGTACTAATCGTGCCCACGGTGGAATTGCCGCCGGCAATGTTGTTCACCGACCAGTTGACCGCAGTGTTCGTGGTGCCCGTGACCGTGGCGGTAAACGGAAGAGTTTCTAATGTACCGAGTGTCGCACTCGCTGGCGAAACCTGGACCCGTATACCCGTGTCAATTGTGACCGTGGCGCTCGCCGTCATAGTGGTGTCGGCAGCGGCTATCGCAACCACCGAAACCGTGGGCGGGTTCGGCAACGCCGCAGGCGCCATGTACAAACCGGTCGAGCTGACCGTGCCGAGCGTGGAATTGCCGCCAGGAACGGGCGTGCTGGTCCCCTGGCTCACCGCCCAATTAACGTTCATGTTGGACGTCGTGCCGGTCACGGTGGCGGTGAACTGTGCGGTACCGTTCAAAACCACACTGGCCGAGGTGGGAGCAATGGTAATACCCACCGTGGTGTTGCTTCCGCCACAACCCGCGAGCAAACCAGCGATCAGCAGCGTTGCGCCTAGTTTCAACGAATTCATGCCATCTCCTCCCTACTGGCCAATTCGATTTTTCTCACCCGCTCCTCGATGGGGGCGCGCCCCTTTGCTTGCACAACCGCTAGAAAGTTCGGCTCACCGTGAACCGGAACGTTTGCTTGGGTTCAAACAGTCCCGTCGGGAACCGCAGGGTCTGGGAATCGACGAGATTGTTCAGCTGGGGCAGAATCTGGGCATTGAATACGCCGGGCGGCAGTGCCTGTAGCTGCTGCGCGGTCAGGGCAAATGCGCCCCGCGGCTGCACGATCGTCGTATTCAAACGCAACAGGTTATACGCATAGTAGAAGCGAAAGGGCGCATTGACGATCGGCAACTGGACCACAAACTCGATCCCGCTCGAAGTCCTCGGCTTGAAATTTGTCCCCGAAGCCAGTTGAAGCTGCGACTGGACGGTGGTATTCGGGAAACTCGGGTTGGGAAACTGCTGCTGGAACTGTGCAAGTGCTCCTGGGTCGAGTTGCAACTGCGATTTTCGCAGGATACCGTCGATACCGAAGTCTGAGAACAAACTGACGCTCACCGGTCCGGCAATCGGGATTCGGTATTCGATGTTCCCGACCGTTTGGAAGTCGCCACCTGGGCGGGTGGCGACGAACTGGAGCAACGGCACGGTAATACTCTGCTGCGTGGGATTACCGTTCACATCGAGCCGCGTCGGGTCCTGATAAAAAATGACCGAGTTGTTCGTAGTCGGAATGAATGCCCAGGGTGAAATGGTGAAGAAGTCGAAACCTCGGACGTCATTCTCCCCGCCGAGGTAGAAGCGGCTGAACGGCGGTATGACCTTGCCGCTATAGCCGGTGGCCATCGAGCTCATCACCCTAAGACCGAGCACATTGCGCTTTTTGTTCACGGGGTGAAAGTAGGTCATCTGAAACGTGTTCGTCACCGTGTCAGTGTTGCCACCGAGCGGTCCGCCCTCGATTCCCAGCCCGTAAAAGATGCTCTTTCCCGAAGTGGGGTTGACCGGGCTGTTTACCGTGCTGTAGTTGATCGTGGGTGTGATCTTGCTCGAGCGAATCCCTCGCAGGGCTGAAGGGCCCGCCAAGCTTTGGAACTGCAGGGTCTCGAAGAGGAGCTGCGACGACTGGCTGAAGGCCGTGATGTTGCTGGCGGTAAATCCGTAAGTAACTCCCACGCGTGTGAAGGACAAATGCCGCAGTGGATAACTGGCGAAGATCGTGAAGCCCTTCTGATCCTGGTTGTAGTTCTGCGCCAGCGCCGGATTCACGGTCACTTGTTGGCCTAGCAGCAAAGACTCCTGTTGCGATTGGTTGTAATCAAAACGGCTGCTAAAAACCGTGAACCCGGAAGAAATGGGCCGGTCGAACAGGTAGGGTTCGGTGAAGCCGAAGAGCACGCTGCGCTGCCGGTCTCCGATGTTCGCCGAAAAGGTCAGCGTCTCGCCTACACCGAGGAAGTTGTTGGTTTGGTAGGAAAGCCCGACGAAGCTCCCTCCGATGCCGCTGACTCCGCCGGACAGGCTGATGGATTGCTTGCCCTTCTCTTTCACCTTCAAATTGATGTCTACCGTGCCTTCCTTGGTGTTGCGTTTCAGCTCGGCATTCTCCGGCTTGATCGTCTCGAAGTAGCCGAGCTGGTTCAAGCGAAGCAGGCTGAGTTCCCAAAGGCGATTGTTGAACACTTGGCCTTCGTCAATCAGGATTTCACGCCGGATGACTTTGTCGCGAGTAGTCGTATTGCCGGAAAACTCGATGCGGCGCACCCAAAACTGCTTCTCTTGATCGAATTCGAGCGTCAGGTTGACGATCTTCTTCACGTCGTCCACGTCCGTTTGCGGCGTGGGAGTAAAATCGATATAACCGAACTCGCCGTAGAGTTTGCGATAGTTTTCCAGCGCTTTGCGGATTTTATCGGTCGAGAAAATGTCGCCCTGTTTGAGCGGGAACGCCTTCTCGAGGAACTCAGCCTTGAAAGACAACGGCTGTTCGGGATCGGCGCTACGAACCACAAGCGTGCCCATGTGATACCGTTCCCCCTCTTCGATGGGGATGATGATATCGGTGCGCTTGCCCGTCTTGTGACTGACCACCGGGAACGGCCCGGGTAACCCGCCGCGACTCACATCTTCGGTCTTGAGGATCGGATCCTTGACCAGCACTTTGAAATAACCATTATCCTGGTACAGCCCGCGGATTCCGACCTCTAGGTCTTCGTCCAGCTTGCGACGATCGAACGTCTTGCTCCAGAGATCGATGGAGGTGATCCCCAGCGGGATCGCGATGGGACGCGAATGGCGCATCGCGCGGATGATCTTGCGGCTCGAGAAAACGTGGTTTCCCTGGATGATGATCTTTCCCACTTTTACTTTCGGGCCTTCATCGACATTGAAGACGAGTTTCACCGCGTTCGTGGCGGCGATCCGCTCGAAGGTGGGTTTCACCGTGGCGAACTGACGACCGTGCTCCGCAAGCAGCTCCTTCAGCACCACTTCGGCCCGTTTGATCTTCGTGGGGTCGAATTGGCTTTCCACAGAGAGTCCCACCTTGCGCTCTTTGAAGCGGTCCAGGATGTCCGACTCGCTGACGGATTTGTTGCCTTTGTACTCGATCCGCCGGATGATGGGCCGCTCCTTCACGTAGAAGATGAGGATCTTGCCCTCCGGCGTGTCTTCCACTTCCAAACGGATGTCCTCGAAGAACTGCGTGTTCCACAGCGCCTGAAAATCGCGCCGCGCCGCTTCCTCGTTATAGGGGTCGCCCGGTCGTGAAAAAATGCGTGCCAGCAGCGTATCGCGCTGGATACGGTGGTTACCCTGGAACTCGATGCGAAGGATGATCCCCTGACCCCCAGGGGGCCGCTGCGCCAGAGCCGGCAGTGTGCCGGCGGAAAGCAAGCAGACCAGGAGAAATCGGGTAAATGCGTGCAGGTGGAATTTTCCGCGTGCGGCCGCGGATATCTTCAAGGCCGCGCTCCCCAGCGCAAATTTGGTGCTCCCCCCTAGCCGGCACCCCGGGTCCGGCTCGCGCGTGTAGGATTCTCTAGTGGGCCACCGGGGTTGCCTCAGTCACGGGACGGAAGGCCAGGCCGCCGGCCTCGGCAAGATATACCTCAAGGGTAGCCGGCCGTTGCACTCCGCCCTGGATCAAGGTTTCGGACAGCGGGTCTTCGACATACTTCTGAAGTGCGCGCCGCAGTGGCCGCGCGCCGTAGCTGCGATCGGTGCAAGTCTTTTCCAGAATCCACTGGCGCGCTTCCGGCGTAATCGTGATCTGCACCTGGCGATGTACCAGCGTGTCGTTGAGCTGCGCCACCAGCAGATCGATGATGCGCAACAGATCCTCATCGGTGAGCGAATTGAACAGGATCACCTCGTCCAGCCGGTTCAGGAATTCCGGATTGAAAACGCGCTTCACTTCCTGCATGACGATGTCGTCGAGACTCTTCGCGGCGCTGCCTTCCGCCGTCGACTGAAAACCCATCGTCGACTGCTTTTGCAATTGGCGGGCGCCGATGTTGGAGGTAAGAATCAAGATGGTGTTGCGGAAATCCACCGTATTGCCCAGGCCATCGGTCAGCTGCCCGTCCTCAAAAACCTGCAGCAAGATGTTGAACACATCCGGATGGGCCTTCTCGATCTCATCGAGCAGGATCACCGAATACGGGGTGCGCCGGACCCGCTCGGTCATCTGCCCGCCCTCCTCGTACCCTACGTAGCCCGGAGGTGCGCCGATCAGCTTTGAGACGGAGTGCTTTTCCATGTATTCCGACATGTCAAAGCGGATCAGTGATTTTTCGCTACCGAAGAGAAACTCCGCCAGGCGTCGCGCCACTTCGGTCTTGCCCACGCCGGTCGGTCCCAGGAACAGGAAGCATCCCACGGGACGTCCCGGCGCCTTCAGGCCGGCGCGGCTGCGACGAGTGGCTCGCGCCAGCGCGGTGATGGCCTTGTCTTGGCTGATGATGCGTTTGTGGAGCTCTGCTTCGATGCGCAGCAGTTTCTGTTGTTCGTCTTCCTTGATGGACGTTACGGCGATCCCCGTCCAGCGCGCCACCACTTCCTCAATGTCTTCCCGGTTCACGATCCCCGTCGCCGAATCGTCGATCTTGAGCTTCTCCCGCAGCAGGCGCAGGTGCTCCTTTTCTTTCCGCTCTTCCTCGGAATAGAACCGCGCCTTTTCAAATTCGTGGTTGGCGATCGCTGTCTCCATCCGGTGAGTGATGAATTTCACCCGCTTCTGCACTTCGGAAACTTCGTCGGGCAGTGCTGCCTGCCGCAGTTTCACGCGTGCGCCCGCCTCATCCACCAGATCGATGGCCTTATCGGGCAGGAAGCGGTCCGGGATGTAGCGATTGGAAAGATAGACGGAGTAGCGGATGGCCTCTTCCGTGTAGCTGACGGCGTGGAACTTCTCATAGCGATCCCGTATGCCTTGCAGGACCCGGATCGCTTCTTCCTCGTTCGGCGCGCCGACCTTCACCGCCTGGAATCGCCGCTCGAGCGAGCGGTCCTTCTCCACTGACTTGCGATATTCGCCCGGAGTTGTAGCCCCGATGCACTGGATCTCGCCGCGGCTCAGCGCCGGCTTCAGGATGTTCGCTGCATCGAGAGAGCCTTCGGCCGAGCCTGCGCCCACGAGCGTGTGCAGCTCGTCGATGAACACGATGGCGTTCTGGCTCTCCATCAGTTCCTTCATGATCGTCTTCAGCCGCTCTTCGAACTGCCCCCGGTATTTCGTCCCGGCAACGATCAAGGAAAGGTCGAGCGAGAGGATTCGTTTGTCGGCCAGGAACGGCGGAACGTCGCCATCGGCAATCCGTTGAGCCAGGCCCTCGACAATCGCCGTCTTGCCCACGCCGGGCTCGCCGATCAGCACCGGATTGTTCTTCGTACGCCGGCAGAGGATCTGGATGGCGCGCTCGAGTTCGCGATCGCGGCCCACGAGCGGATCGAGCTGCCCTTCCATCGCCGCCTGGGTCAGATCGCGGCTGAATTCCGAGAGCAGCGAGGTTTCCTTGGGACGGTTCACCGGAACCTTCTCGCCTGTCGTGCGGGCCAGCTCCTCACGGACGGTCGAAAGCCGCAAGCCGCGTTCCTGCAGAATCTCGGCGCCAAAAGACTTCTCCTCACGCAGGATTCCCAGCAGCAGGTGCTCTGTGCCGACGTGTTTGTGGCCCAGCCGCTCCGCCTCTTCCGCGGCGAAATTGAGGATGCGTTTGCACTCCTGGCTGAGCGGAACCTCCACCGAAGTGGAGATACGTTCGCGGACCGTAATGCGGGATTCGATTTCCTTGCGGATGGATTCGATGGATCCGTGCGCGCGCAGGAAGCGATTGGCCAGCGCCTTGTCTTCGCGCAGCAGTCCCAGGAGCAAGTGCTCGGTCTCGATGTAGGGACTGCCATACTGGCTCGCCTCGTATCGGGCGAAGAAGATGACACGGCGCGCCTTCTCTGTGTAGCGTTCAAACACGGGTCACCCACGCTCCCCTTGGGCATTCGTCCTTCCGCCTGCGGTCGCGACGCCGGCAGCAGCACGCCCCGCAACGGCATGTTCAGCCGAAGCCAAGAAACCATGTTCGAGGACCAGAACCCGGTCCGACCGACGAGCCAATGATAAATTATGAGTCGCAAGAACCGAAGTTAGCCGGTGCGAACGATGCAGGCGCTGGATGAGCTCGAAAATGATCTCCGCGTTCTGCCCATCGAGATCCCCGGTGGGTTCATCGGCCAGCAGCACCATCGGCCGAGTCACCAACGCGCGCGCAATCGCTACCCGCTGCTGTTCCCCCCCGGAGAGCTCCCCTGCCCGGTGCCTTGCTCGCCCGGTCAAACCGACCTCTTCGAGCCATTCTCCCGCCGTTTTCAGCGCCTCCGCCATTCGAACGCCCCGAACGAGCAGGGGCATGGCCACGTTTTCTGCGCCCGTAAAGTCCGGCAACAGGTGGTGTCGCTGCCAAACAAACCCGACAGCGCGGCTGCGAAATTCCACCAACTCCGGATACGTCAACGACTCAAGCGAATTCCCGCCGAAGTATACTGTACCGCTTGTTGGCGTGTCCAGCGCGGCCAGGAGATGCAGCAGAGTGCTTTTTCCCGCGCCGGAAGGTCCGACGATGGCAATCATCTCGCCGCGAGTGATATCTAGATCGACGCCGGCGAGCGCCGCCACTTCCGCGTTGCCGGAACGAAACACTTTGCGCAGACCCTCGGCTCGCAGCAAACTCCCGCTTTGATTCCTCGCCACCGCTTGCGCTCCGTCAGGCATGGCGGCCATTACCGGCTCCGATTGCGATTGCCTTGTCATGCGGCTCCCTGCGATGCACCATTCTCTCCTCAATTTGGATGCCGAACCGGCAACTCTTTATCTCCTTTTTTTACTTCAGTCTAGTTCGCCATCCCGAACCTCCCAACGCCAAATGCTTGCATACTTTCGGCCTGAAATTGTCCCGGCACGTCCGGGCTCTTTCCCGAATTCCGGCCGGCTCCTGCAACCCATTGCCCGCAATACAATTGTAGCACGCTTGATTTCCGGCTCTTCGCTTCGTCCCGCCCAGCACTTGTGAAAATCCTGCTATAAGTCTGCCCGTTCCCTCGGGCACAACAACCCGAGCTGAAGACCCTCCGGAGGACATCCTGCATTTCATTCGTAACGAAGGATTTCGATGGGAAAGATGCGGGAGGCGACACGCGCAGGGTAGAGCGTTGCGCCCATACTGATTAAAAGCGCGGCGGCCGCAATCCACAGCGCATCGAGACCGTTCGAGTGGAAGGGCACGTACGGAATCGAGTAGACCTCGGGATCGAGCGGGATCAGCCTCCAGTGATCGGCTATCCACGCGAGGGCATATCCAGCCGCAAGGCCGGCCAGAGTGCCCAGGGCACCCACCACAAGTCCTTGGAGGACAAAGACATTGCGCACCTGCGCGCGCCGAGCGCCCAGGGCCATCAAGATGGCGATATCGCGCGCCTTATCCGTGACGGTCATGGTCAGGACCACAAGGATGTTCAACCCGGCGACAAATGTAATCAGACCGATGAAAATTGCGGTGACCAGTTTTTCCAGGCTTAGGGCTCGGAAGAGCGCCCGATTCTCGTCCATCCAGGTGGTGGTCGTAAAACCCCCGCCGGCATTGCGAACAAGGAGAGCGGCGATGGAGCGCGCCTCGTCGAGCCGGTCCACGCGCACTTCCAACACGCTCGAAACATCGCCGACCCCGGCTAAGCCCTGCGCGGACGCGAGCGTCACAAAGCCCCAGTTGGCGTCGTAGTCGTAGAAGCCTGAATCGAAAATCCCAGTCACGCGAAACCGTCGCGACCGCGGAATCATCCCGAACGGCGTCAAGCTCCCCTGCGGGCTGGTCAACGTGACGTAGTCCCCCGCCTTCAATTTCATTTCCTCCGCCAGGATTCGCCCCACCACGACGGCCGCGATGCCATCCCGGTCCGGCGAATAGCCGTCTGCCCCCGAGACGATATGGTGCAAGGCATCATCCGAACGACGCTCGAGTTCCGGATCGATTCCCTTGAGCACGACCCCGCGAGCGCGCCCCCCGATCGAGAGCAAAACCGTATCGTACAGGGCTGGCGTTATCGAGCGCACCCCTGGAGTCGATTCGAGACGCTTGATCAGCTCGCGATAGTTGGCGATGCCTTGAATGCTGGCGGGTTTCAGATTGACGTGAGCCGTCACTCCCAAAAGGCGGTCGCGGATGGCCTCGCGAAACCCGGAATTCATCGCCAGCGCGATCACCAGAGTGGTCACACCCGCGGCGACGCCCAGCACCGAGAGGAATGTCACCAGACGCAGGATCGCCGGGCGGTATTGCGAACGCAGATACCGCAGCGCCACAAGCCACTCGAATGTCATTTCTTCTCGCCGGTGGCTTCGTCATCAGGCGATGCGTTTTGCGCCGAAGCCTCAGGGCGCAGGAGAGGAAACAATATGACCTCACGGATGGAATGCGAGTCGGTGAGGAGCATCGTCAAGCGGTCGATGCCGATGCCTTCGCCCGCGGTAGGCGGCATGCCATGGCAGAGCGCGCGGATGTAATCTTCGTCGAGCTGTTTCGGGACTTCCTCGCCTCCCCGCGCGATCTGCTCGCGGAAGCGCCGCTCCTGCTCTTCCGGGTCATTCAACTCGGAAAAAGCGTTGCCCAACTCTATACCTCCGGCAAAGATTTCAAAACGTTCGGTGAGCGACGGATCGTCATCCCGGCACTTCGAGAGCGGCGAGATGTCGGTCGGAAAATCGTAGATGAAGGTGGGCTGCACAATTTGCCGCTCCGCAATGGTTTCGAAGAGGGCGCCGGTGAGCACTCCATCCGAAGCGCTTCCCGCCGAGTCGATTGTTGACGCCCCTGCGCGGCGGGCCCAGGCGTTGTAGCGCTCGGCAGCAGCACGAGGCCCCCCGGGCGCCGCCAGCTCGGCAATCGTCGGGGCTGCACCCGCTTCCGAAGGCCAGTAGTGTCCGATAGCCTCGCGCATCGAAAGGCGCTCGATGCGGCCAAAATCAAGGGTGTGTTCGCCGAACTTCACTGCCGTGCTGCCGCAGATTTTTTCCGCCAGGCCCGCGAGAAGTTCTTGCGTCAGGTCCATCAAATCATGGTAGTCGCTGTAAGCCTGATAGAACTCGAGCATGGTAAATTCGGGGTTGTACTTGATCGAGATTCCTTCGTTGCGGAAGTTGCGGTTGATTTCGTACACGCGGTCGAGCCCCCCGACGATCAGTCGCTTCAGATACAACTCGGGAGCGATACGCAGATAGAGGTCAAGATCGAGCGTGTTGTGATGGGTGATGAACGGCCGCGCCGTCGCCCCGCCGGCGATCGGCTGCATCATCGGCGTCTCCACTTCGATATAGCCACGCGCATCGAAGAATCGGCGGATCTCGCGGACGATCTGCGCCCGTTTCTCAAAGATCCCGCGCACCTTGTCGGTGGCAATCAGGTCCAAATAGCGCTGCCGATAGCGCAACTCCACGTCAGCCAAGCCGTGCCATTTTTCCGGCAGCGGCAGCAAGGCCTTCGAGAGCAGCTCCAACCCGTCCACCCAGACGGTCAATTCGTTCGTTTTCGTGCGGAAGAGATGTCCGGAAACTCCGATCAGGTCGCCCAGATCGAGAAGACGAAACAACTGGAAGCCGCGTTCTCCCACCGCATCGAGCTTCACATAAACCTGCAGGCGACGCCCTCCACCCATGATGTGGGCGAATCCCGCCTTGCCGTGCAGCCGCACCGCCACGATGCGGCCCGCAACCCGTACCTGCACTTTCTCAGCTTCGAGCGCTGCCGCCGCGCGCGAATCGTAACCCTCGATGATGGCGGCCGGAGTGTGGGTCCACTCGAATTTGTGCGGATAGCCGGCGAACCCCAAAGATTGGATTTCGCTCAGCTTCTTGCGGCGCTGGGAGTACTGGTCAAGCGGCTCTAAGGGCAAGCGGGAATCCTTTCTTGGTCAGTCGTGCGGCAGTATAGCGGGGCCTTTCCGGGAGCGTCAAGGAAGCCGCCAGCGCCGGGCCCGCCTCGATCCGCTCGGAATTCCCAAGGTAACCCGCTGGCTTTGGGGAGCCGAGGCGAACACTGCCCTAATAGTTGCAACTGCGTGGGCCTCTGTGTCTGGTATAATGCCACCACTTCGGAGGCGCCGCAGCTTGGGACTACGCAGGGGAATGCTGTCTCGCCGACGGCGAACCGTCCTTCAGGATTGGGCTGCCGCCCTACCCGATGACAAAAACCTGCTTTTTGAATGCATGATACAGCGTTGGGAGGCCGCCTACGGCATCATGAGCGTGGCGCTCAATGAAGCCCTGGCCTTGCGCGCTCAAAAGCGAAACGGGCGGGCGCGCGACCAAGCTGCTTATTCATCCGAACTGCTGGACCGCCTCGCCGCGCAATTGGTGGGGGCGCTTGCCGTGCTCGCTGACCACGGGCGGCACTTCGGGACGGTCCCGACTGTGGATCCCCTGAGTCCAGAAAACTTCCGTGGCGAAACCGCCCAGCGCGCCGCCTCCTGGAACAGCCTGCTCCACCATGTTCTGTTAAGCCACCGGTCGCGGTTCTTCTACAAGCTCCGCGCCCTTTCGAACACGGTAGAGGAGATCGCAGGGGAGTTTCACGATGTCGCTGAAGACCTTGCGCAAGTCTTTTCGCTCGAGCCGGAACACTCCTGGGGGGTTCTCGAATGCCTCCACTACGATTTGAACACCTGCCTGCGCGAGTCCGACGTCGTATTGAAATCCTTCCTGTGCGCCTTGCCAGCCGAGGAACTCTCGACCCTGCGGCAGAAGCTGGAAGCGCCGGGGCCGGACTTACTCCGGCCTCTTCGCCCGCGACTTTCCCGCGCTTCCTCCTAGACGAGCGGGCGGATTCCGAAGAGAATAGTGCAGATCGGCGGAGTGGTTTGCCGTGCGGGAGACAGGCTTCCGAGCGTTCGGGCAGCGCCGGTGTCGAGCGCTCTCGCCGCACGCGGCCCCTTCCGCGAGTACAACTTCTTACGCGACGGACGCATCGGAACGTAATGATGCGTCGCGACGGGGATTGTGGCCCGAGCGATACGAAACGAAGCCGGCGAAATGCCGGAGGCAGATGCGATCCGGCTGGCCCAGCAGGGCGACGCAACTGCCTTCGAACGGATCTACCGGCTGCACAGCCGCCGGGTCTACTCGCTCTGCTTGCGGATGGTCGGCAATACGGCCGAAGCGGAGGACCTGACGCAGGAGGCGTTCCTCCAGCTTTTTCGCAAGATCGCCACCTTCCGCGGCGAATCGGCCTTCTCCACATGGCTGCATCGGCTGGCCGTCAATGTGGTGTTGATGCGCCTGCGGAAAAAGCACGGGGTGGAAACCTCTCTTGAGGAGGTGACCGAGCCGGACGAGGAAAGCGGCGGTCCGCGCCGTGATTTCGGCGCGCCGGACCTGAGGCTGAGCGGTTCGGTTGACCGGGTCAATCTGCAACGAGCCGTCGAGGAGCTGCCGCCAGGCTACAAGGCCGTATTTGTCCTGCACGACGTGCAGGGTTACGAGCATAACGAAATTGCACAGATCATGGGATGTTCGATCGGGAATTCGAAATCACAGTTGCACAAAGCACGCATGAGGCTGCGAGAGTTGCTGCACGAAACCCTTCGAGACCAGGCGCGCGAAAAGCGCCAAGCGGCCGGGGCTGACTCAGCCAACAAGGATTGAACGCGATGGCTACGATTCAATGTAGAGACTTTCTGGAGCTTATCGAACCCTGGATGGAAGGAGAACGCCATCCGGAGGCCCAGGCGCATCTCGGCGGCTGCGGCCGCTGCCGAGCGCTCCTTGCCGACCTGGATGCGATCCGGACCTCGGCACCCCATCTGACGGAAGCCCATGAGGCGCCGCCTGAACGAATCTGGCTCGCCGTGCGCGCCAAGCTTGAGGAAGAGGGCTATATCCGGGAGCGCGGCTGGGCGTGGTTTTCGAAACTGTCGTTTGGCTTGCCGCGTCCGGCGCTGGCGGCGGCTTACGCTTCGCTGCTGGTTGCCGCAGCCCTGCTGGTGGGAATCCAGATGCGCCATTTCAGCGGATCGGGCTCAAACGAAGCCGCGTGGCTAACTCCCACTCAGGTCGAAACGGCTTCACTCGATCATCAACTCCAGGGCTTGGAGCGGGATACGCTGCCCATCCTTCAAGACCACAATCCCGCCGTCAGCACTTCGCTCAAGCAGAATCTTGCGATTGTTGACAACTACATCGTGCTGTGTAAGAAGAGTGTGGATGAAGACCCGCAAAACGAGATGGCGCGAGACTACCTCTACGACGCGTATCATCAAAAGGCCGATCTGCTGACCACCATAGCCGATCGCGGGGTGACGGGACGATGAATCTGAAAATCAAGCGAATCGCGCGCCGCGCCGCACAATGCGCCGGAATCTTCGCAATCGGCATGGGCCCTGCAGCTTCCGCCCACCACCTGGAAAAGCACTTCACTGTCCAGCCCCGTCCGGTGATCAGCCTCCACAACCCCAGCGGCACGATTACGATCAAATCCTGGACCAAGCCGGCTGTGCAGGTCATTGCCGACCACGCCAGCGATAAGGTGGAAGTGGACGCGGTGCAAAACGGGAATCGCGTGGACTTGCTCACCCATCTGCTCTCCGAAAACGCCGGGCCTGACGATCTTCGCGCCGACTATCAGATCACGGTGCCCGAAGACGCCGAACTCCAAATCCACAATGATTCGGGCTCGGTAGCCATCGCCAAGGTTTTTGGCGACACCGCCGTCGATACGGTCGCTGCCGGCGTCGATCTTCAGGATATCGCAGGTTATCTCACCGTCCGGACCGTGGACGGTTCCTTCCAGTGCGCTCGCTGCTCGGGGCGTATCGAGGTCACTTCCATCAGCGGCAACCTGAAACTGCTGGAGAACCACAGCTCGAACGTGCGCATCCAGACGACACGAGGCAACGTCTCCTTTGACGGCGACTTCCTTCCCAATGGCCTTTACGTCATGAAGAATTACAGTGGCGTGATCGAAGTTCGATTTTCGCCCACCGACTCGTTTGACCTGAGCGCCACCTCGCTTCAAGGCAGAGTGCTCAATGAAGCGAACCTGATTCCGCCCTCCCACAATACCCACACATCTCCCCGTTTTGCCCGCAGCCTGTTCGGCAGCGTCAACCAAGGCCGAGCCAAGGTCGAAGTCACTTCGTTCAGTGGTACAATCAACATCCGCAAGCGTGACTAACGCACCAATCCCGCTTCTGGGAATCTTTTGACCCGCATGCCGCCCGCCGGCGAGACTCGCGGCCGCAAACTTGTGGGCTTGACGGGATTCATGGGATCCGGCAAATCAACAGTGGCGCGCCTGCTCGCGCGCCAGATCGCCTGGCATTTCGTCGACCTCGATCGGCGCATCGTACAAAGCGCGGGGCGCACCATTCCGGAGATCTTTACTGGCTTGGGAGAGCCGGCTTTTCGTCAGATCGAACACCGGGAGCTCGTCCGCATCCTGGGTGAAGCGGTGGAGCAGGGAAAGCCTACGCTCGTATCGCTGGGTGGCGGAACGACGGCACAACCTGCGAACCTGGCTCTCCTGCGCGAGACCGGGTGCATTTTGGTATGGCTTCATTGCCCCATCGAAGAGCTGCTCCGCCGTTGCGCGCGGATCACCGACCGGCCGCTCTTCCGCGACGAAGCTAGCTTTCGCAAACTTTATGATGATCGGCTTCCATCTTACGAACTGTCCGATTACCGCGTCGACGCCGGGGTTGAACCCCTGCGCGTGGTCGAACAAATCCTAGCGCTAGGAATCCTGGAGCGAGTGCCTGCATGAGCCTAACGGAGAGAAAATCACGCTCGATCCTTTCCCTGTGCGTCGCGGTGTGGGTTCTAACGTTGGTCGGCGTAGCGGCGCCGATGGCGTTCGCGCCAGGGGTCTCTGCAGACCCGCGAACCTTGGCCGTGCCCCGATTCGGATCCGCAAAATCGGTGAACGCAACAGGAGCGGAATCGGCGCCGACGGCGCTCGTGCAGGAAAAGGGAAAATTCCGCGTACTCGTCGGCGGTCAGGTGGTGGGCAGGGAAGAATTTGAAATCGCTCCGAGCGGGGACGCCTGGGTCGCACAAGGCTCGGCCCAGATCGAAGTGCCGAAAGGGACGCACACACATCTCACTTCGAATTTGAAACTCAAGCCGGATGGAACGCCGGTGCGTTACGACTGGTCCATCGAGGGAACCAAGAAAGCATCTTCGACCGTTGAATTCCAGGGTCAGACGGTCACCATTCAACTGAATCTGCAGGGCTCGAAGCCGTTCACGCAGCAGTTCGTCTTCAATTCCCCTCGCATCGCCATCCTCGACAACAACTTCTATCATCAGTACGCCATCCTGACTCGTCTCTACGATTGGAAAACGAAGGGCGCCCAGACTTTTGCTGTGCTGATCCCTCAGGAAATGACGCCGGGAAACGTGACGGTGGAGTTTGCGGGGCCCCAGGATGTGGAGGGCAAGAAACTCGACATGCTGCGTGTGAAAAGCGCCGACCTCGAAATCAATTTGTACGTAGACGAAAGCCAGCGCCTGGTGCGAATCTCCGTGCCCAGCTCCAACGCCGAAGCCATCCGCGAGTAGGTCGCAGTTCGATCGCCCCCGGCCCAAAAGCCCTCTTCCATCGCGTGACGAAAAAAGTACTGCCTGGAAGAATTCGCATGGACGAAAAAAAGGCCCGGGAGACCCGGGCCTTTTTCACTGACGGCTGCTATGCGGTTACAGCGTAACCCGATGGCTCGCGTGCGGATGATCCACGGGATGCGGCGCTTCGATCGCCACGCTCAGGCTCATCTCCGCTCCCTTGCGGACGACGCTCAGAGCGACCGATTTCTCCTGACTCTTCTCCCTCAATTTGTCTCGCAATTCCGAAAGGGTGCGCACCTCCTGCCCATCCACTTTGGTGATGACGTCGCCAGCCTTCAGCCCCGCTTTCTCTGCGGGCGTGCCGGTACGCACCTCGCGAATGAGGACCCCTTCCCCTCCAGGTGCCCCAAAGTAGGCGCCGAGCTGGCCGCTCACGTCCTCGGCGCTGATCCCCAGCTTCGGCGTCCGCGCATCGAAAACCTCCGGCATTTCGAAGTGGAAATTAAAATCCGGTCGGCCCATGCCCTCGGGAGCCATCACGCGCACATGGCGCCCCGCCATGGCGCGATGGTTGCCGATCGCGACCGAAAGGTCTTGTGCCTTGCCGTCACGCGAAATGGTCAGAGCCACGGCGCGGCCCGGCGGCGTTTCGCGAACCAGGCGCCGAAACTGCGTTGTGCCCTCGACTTCTTGCCGGTCGTACTTCGTCACGACGTCTTCGGCCTTCAGACCCGCTTTCGCCGCCGGGCTGTCGGGTTCGACGCCCACCACGACGACGCCCCGCACCGCCGATAGCTTCAGCTCTTTCGCTTTCTCCGGCGTTACTTCGCCGATTTCGATTCCCAGCCAGCCGCTCTCCTCTTCCAACGGTCCGAAGCCGATTTCGGGCCCCTGCGTCACCAACTGGGTAGAGAGTTCGTTGGCGCACGCTTCTAGCTCGGCTGTCTTCGCCTCCACTTGGGCGGACAGTTCATCGAGCGTGCCTTCTTCCTGCGCCCCTATTTTCGCTGCCAGCTCAGAGGCCTGAGCGGAGAGCTCATTTGCTCGAGCATGGAGTGCCGCCTCTTCGCTCTGGAGTTTGGCCCGGACCTGCGGTCCCATCGCCGCCTCCCTGTTCGCCAACTCTTTCTCCATCCCCTGGAGTTTTGCTTCGATCCCTTGTTCGAGTTTTTCCAGATCGAGCCCGGAAAGCTGCCGATCGATGCCGGCGTCGCCCCGCCCTTCCTCTTGCGGCGCCGCAGCGGCCGATCTCGCGGCCCCGTCCCGCGCCTGAGACTCGATTCCAACCAGCAGCCCGAGACCCAGCACCCCAACTCCTGCTAACGTTACGTATCGACGGACTCCCATGTTCCCTTCTCCTTCGCGGCCACTCAGACGTTGGGCCGCCCCTGAACCACTCGAATCCGGCCATTCACTGTACGAATGGATACCTCGGCCCCGCCCCGGCCCAACCGCCCGCGGAACCCGCGAGGGTTCAAGCCGCCCGGCGCTTCCACGGGCAATTCAGAATGGAAGTCGCCGTTCAGGCTGTGGGCGTCGAGGTCTGCGCCGGCGCCGTCCGGCAGCGCCAGCACCACCGAGCCATTTACGGTTGAAAGGGCCATCGGTTGGACGCCCACCAATCGCCTCAGCTCCAGCCGCACGTCTCCATTCGTCGTGCGGGCGCTGAAGCGCCCGGCGCTGTCCACCACTTCCACGTCGCCGTTTACGGACCGCAACGTCCCGTTGCCTTCAACCCCGGTCACGCTCACCTTGCCATTCACAGTCCCGACGCTCGAAAGCAACACCCGATACGGAACGTGGATGGAGTACTCCACGGCCACCTCTACTCCGTCCCCTTGCGGATAGCGCGTATGCACCGCCACCTGGCCCGAATGAGTCTCCACTTCAATCTTCACTTGGTCCAGATCCTCGGGGCCCCGGCGGGCCGTCTTCACCGCGTGAATTTCTACCTGCTCTCGTTCCCACCCGCTTACTTGCACCGAGCCGTTGATGTTGTCGAGCTCGAACCGGCCGCCCGATTCGAGAGGAAATGTCTCGTCGAATACCTGGTTCTTGGCGCACCCCGGGATCGCCAGGCACAAAAGGGCCGCAAAAACGAAGATCGAACGCAACGCTGACCTGGGAATTGCTTCATGCATCGAACCCCTCCTCCGCGGCAAAACTAGATTTCTTCTTCCGCCCACCCCCCCGCGGCCGAAAATCCCTTGTCCCCTCTGATGCTCTCGCAGGCCTTTAATCCTCTTCTTTTTTCTTGCCCTCGTCTGAATCGTGCGGATGCGAGTGTGACTTGAGCTGTCGCTGTAGCTGCTCCATCTGCTGCTGGTAGATCTGGAGTTGCTGGGCGGCGTCGCTCAAGACCAGCCGGATGTTGCCGGCCACCGTGCGCAGGTGCAAGATTTCCCCGCCGCCGTTGAGGTCGCCGTTTGCGTGGACGACGTGCGCGCCGCCGGAGCCGCCGGCGTACGTCACCTTCAAAGGAAAGGCAGGGTCGGCGATGAAATGGTGCTCGTCGCCCATGTTGATCACGGCGTCGATGGTAATGGCCAACTGCCGCGGTAAATAGACGACGATGTCCCCCTGGCCGGATTCGAGTTCGCAAGGCTTATGCAGTTTGGCGTCGGGACCGAACCAGGCGGTGATGCCGCCCGCTCCCGTCGAAGCGCGCACCGGGCTCTCCACGCGCGTTAGATAGATGCTTCCGCCGGTCGTTTCCAGGTTCGTCGGACCCGCTACGCGCACCACGCGAATCCCTCCGCCTCCCGTTTTCGCTCGAACGATACCCGCGGCTTCCCCCACCTGAATCTGCCCGCCCCCGGTCTCCGCGATCAGTTCCGTGCCCGCGTGCTGAAACGAAATATTCCCCCCGCCTGTGTCCACATGAGCCAGTCCGCCAACGGACGCAACCCGGATATGTCCCCCGCCGGTATGGATTAGCGCATTCCCTGCAACGTTGCCGGTGGTAATGTGCCCTCCGCCGGTCGCGGCAAACAAATCCCCCGAAACGTCTCCGACGATGATATGGCCTCCGTCGGTTGAAAGATGCGCTGGGGCGCGAATATTCCCCGTCGAAATATTTCCCCCGGCCGTCGAGAGTATGGCGCGTCCTCCCACATCCTCGGTCGAGACGTTGCCGCCCTGCGTCGAGACTTCCACGCTGTACTCTGTGGGGACACTCACTTCAAAGGTCACCCACAGTTCTCCTTCTTCGTCGCGTCCCGGCGACTGTCCTCGCAGGTAGACCCCTTCCGGCAGCGCGCGGGCCGTGACGCTAAACTGGTCGAGAATCTTCTGCGCATCGGGATTGCTCGAGTCGGTTTCGATGCGCACGCGATAGTCCACTGTGCTCTCGCTGTGATGTCGGATTGCGATGTTGCCCAGATCCGTCACCAGCTTCAAGCGAAGCCCCGGCCGAGTCGGCACTGAGCCGATCCTCTCGCCCGAGAGACGATGTCCTTCCTTGCCGGTTTTGGCTTTCGCCTGGCCCACGGCCGGCAGCAAAATCACCGCCGCGAAGACCCAGTAAAACCATCGGCAGGGCAAACGATTTCCCATGGGCTTGGATCCTCTCCTCAGTATTTCTCGCGCGGGGTCAGTCCGCGGATCACAGCGGCGCTCTGAAGGCGAATGTACGGACTCGGATCTTTGCGCATACGCTCGCGCAGCACGCCCATCACCCGCGGGTCCGCAAGCGCCTCGCTATTCTGGGCCATGGCCCGCAGAGCGTTGATGGCCTCGATGCGGACTCCCAGATTGGCGTCGTCCGTCAATGCGTCGAGCAGGGCGTCGCGAACGTTGTCTTGTGGTTTGGCGGCTTGCAGGGCTTCGAGCGCCTTCAAGCGCACCGCGGGGTTGCGGTCCGTGCGAACCACCTGGCACAACGCCTGACGCACATCCGCATCATTGCAGCGCGGCTTCAATAGTTCCACCGAGTCGATGCGCACGTCCGGGTCAAACCGCTGGTTATTTTGCAGCACGAATACCAGCACGCGCTTCACGTCGCTGTTGTTCACAGTCCCCTGCACCACCATCGGCCGCTGAGCCCTCAACTGTACTTGCACTTCCGGGGGCGTGTTGTCGTTCGCTGTCGTCCAATTGATCCCGGAAACATCGGCGCTGCGCAGTTCATCATCGAGCATGCCGGCGGTGGAAGCGGGACCCGGGTTCAAGACCGGTATTCCGGGCGTCTGAACCCAGCCGGGCGCCTTGATGCCCAGGGAGAAGCCGATCAGAAGGAGTACAGCCGTGCTCAATGCCGGGTGCTGCGTGAACCAGTTTGTCAGACCCAGCGATTCAATCCACCGAGCAAAGCCGCGCCGCTCGCCCGATTCATCCAGGGCGTCGGCCAACCCGGCGCGACAGCTTGACAGCAGCCGGGCGTCCGGTTCCGCCTCGCCCGTCGCTGCAAGAGAGTTCAACAACCGTTGTTCGCGCTCGAGCGCGCCGGCGCACGCCGCGCAGCCCTCGATGTGCTGTTCGATTTCCACGCGTTCACTGGGGTCCAGCTCATCGGCCACATAAAGGAGGAGCCGCTCCTCGAATTCCGCACACGGGGCCGGGTGAGTCTCGTCGTTAAGTTCCCACCACATCGTCGACTCCTTTGTTAGAGCATGCCGTTCAGGCTGGTGCGCAACTTGCGCGTCGCCCGAAACAGCGAATTCTTTACCGTCTCTTCCGAAGTGCCCAGCATTTCCCCGATGGCGCGCAGCTTCAGTCCCTGGTAGTGCTTCATCTCGAAGATCATCCGCTCGCGAGCGGAAAGCTGCCCGAGTGCTGCCTCGATGTGCTGCCCGATTTCTTTTCCCAGGAGGCGGCGTTCGGGGTTCGACGCCGCGTGCCGCTCGGGTTGGTGATCGAAGAAGTCGCGCGTGGTGCCGTCGCCCTGTTGCAGCTCTGGGGCTTGGTCCTCGCGGCGCGTTGAGCGGCGGCGCAAGTGATCCAGGCAAACATTGGTCACAATCCGGTAAACCCACGTGTAGAAGCTGCATTCAAAACGAAAGCGCCCCAGGTTCCGATACACCTTCAAAAAACTTTCCTGATAGATATCGCGGGCTTCATCGGCCCGCCGCACCAGGTTCAGGGCCAACCGCAAAACTTCGCGGTCGTAGCGGCGTACGAGTTCCTCGAAGGCCACACGGTTGCCCGCCTGGGCCTCCCGCACCAGGGTGTTATCGTCCGCCGTCTTCACCGCTGCCTGGAGCGCTTCTCCTTTAAGAGCGACGCTCATCCCTATCATATGGTTAGAACCGTTTGAAATTCGTTTTGTCTTTAAGCTCCCCGCCAGGCCTGCCCAGAACCTCACTGCCCCATGCTGGCCTGCCCCCGTGCCTCTTCTATAGACGCGTTCTGAAGGTTCCGGTAAGCCGGATTTTACCTCAAATCCGAACGACGTCCGGCTTCGCGCGCGTCCAGCCCGAAGGGTGACAACCGGGGGTTAGGTGTTGCAGAGCCGCCTTTTAGAAGGGCATGTCGCTGAATTCAAAGTGCCGCGGGCCCCAAAATATTGACAAGGCCATGAGTCTAGACTAGGCTTGCCGCCCTTATACCGTCAAAGTCGCAAGGCAACTTAACTCCTTGCCAGACCAGTTTTTGACAGGAGGATTACGTGGCCCGAAGACTCCCAGCCCTCCTAATAACTTCTATGGCCTTCTCCTTTTCTGGTTGCTTTTAGTCGAATCCCGGGGATGCACCCGATAATCCAAATCCGGGGGAAAGGATCATTAAAGTGAAGAGACTCGCTGCCAAGCTGGCAAGCAGGCCGTCCGAACGCCAATCGAAACAAAACATCGAGTTGGGGAGGTTGCTGCCCCTTCTGTTTGCCGTTTTCGCTCTCTTACTGTCTGGCGGATGCCGGAACAACCAGGCGGCGCCGCCGACGGGACCGGCGGACGTCCAGGTTGTGGACGTCATGCAAAAGGATGTTCCCATCTACGTTGAATGGATCGCCACGTTGGACGGGTACGTGAACGCGAAGATCCAGCCGCAGGTGACGGGCTATCTCATCAAGCAGAACTACGTGGAGGGATCCTTTGTCCGCAAAGGCGAAGCGCTGTTTGAGATTGACCCGCGTCCGTTCCACGCGGCGCTCGACCAAGCCAAGGCGCAGCTTGCGCAAGCCGAGGCACAACTTGGCAAAGCTGCACTGGATGTTGAGCGCGATACACCCCTGGCCCAAGCCAGGGCGATCGCTCAGAGTCAATTGGACAATGACATCCAGGCAAAGCTAGGGGCCAAGGCTTCTGTTGAAGCCGCGAAGGCCGCAGTGGAACAGGCGCAGTTGAACCTGGAGTTCACCCAGGTCAGGTCGCTCGTGGACGGCATCGCTGGAATCGCCAAAGGCCAGATCGGCGACTTGGTGGGACCAAGCACCTTACTCACAACTGTATCCCAGGTCAATCCGATCAAAGCCTACTTCACCGTCAGCGAGCAGGAATACCTTGACTTCAACAGACGGTTCCCGACCGAAGCCAGCCGAGAGGCGGAGAGGAAGCAGTTGCAACTTGAGCTTATCTTGGCTGACGGGACCACCTATCCGCCGAAGGGAACCATCTACTTCGCGGACCGCGAGGTGAATCCGAGCACGGGGGCGATCCGGATAGCCGGACTCTTTCCCAACCCGGGAAATATTCTGCGCCCCGGACAGTATGGCCGAGTTCGCACGGCGATCAGGACCAAACAGGGTGCGCTACTCGTCCCCCAGCGCGCGGTCACGGAACTCCAGGGGAGCTATCAGGTCGCGGTTGTGGGAAGCGACAACAAGGTCAGCATACGGCCGGTCAAGGTCGGCGAGCGCATCGGCGTCATGTGGATTATCGACGAGGGCTTGAAACCAGGTGAACGCGTCGTCGCCGAGGGTGTGCAGAAAGTTCGTCAGGGCGCGGCAGTGAACCCAAAACCGTTTGCGGAAGAGGCGCAAGGGACGGCAAAGTAGCTCCGATGTCAAAATTCTTCATCAACCGGCCCATCGTCGCCATGGTGATCTCCATCGTCATGGTGATCGTGGGCGCCATTGCCATAGTCAGCCTGCCGGTCGCCCAGTTTCCCAATATTGCCCCGCCCGAAGTTCAGGTGCTGGCCACCTATGTGGGGGCGGATGCGCAGACACTCGAGCAGTCGGTCGCCACTCCCATCGAGCAGCAAATGAGCGGCGTGGACAACATGAACTACATGTATTCCTTGAACGCCACCGGCAACTCGCAAACCATTCTGATTGTGAACTTCGACGTGAAAACCGACCCGAACACCGACCTGATTCTTACCCAGTCGCGCGAGACGCAAGCCGCGTCTCAGCTACCGGCCGATGTTACCAACTATGGGATTACCGTCCGAAAATCAGTAACAGCTCCTCTCATGCTGCTCACCTTGTACTCCCCACACGGCACCTACGATGCAAGGTTCCTGGCCAACTACGCCTACATCAACCTCAACGACCAAATCACGCGCTTGCCCGGCATAGGAAGTGTGCAAGTTTTCGGCGCGGGCCAGTACGCCATGAGGTTGTGGGTCAAGCCCGACCAATTGGCCAAACTCGCTATCACCGTCCCTGAAATCGTCGCCGCAATCCAGGCGCAGAACACCGTAAACCCCGCCGGACAGGTTGGAGGTGAGCCGGTCCCCAAGGGTCAGGAATTCACCTACTCCGTTCGCGCACAAGGCCGGCTGACCTCACCCGAGGAATTCGGGCAGATCGTGGTCCGCGAAACGCCGGACGGCGGCATAGTGCGGGTCAAGGACGTCGCGCGGGTCGAGCTGGGGGCCCAGGACTATAGTGTTGCAGGCCGCTTGAATGGGCAGCCGGGCGCCATTATCGCGGTCTACCAGTTGCCCGGTTCCAATGCCGTGCAAGCAGCAGCCGGCGTCAAGAACCTGATGGCCGAAGTGAAGAACCGCTTCCCGCAAGACATGGATTACGTAATCCCGCTCGACACGACGCGCGCGGTCACGGAAGGCATAAGGGAAATAGTCCTGACTCTCCTGATCGCGATCCTGCTGGTCATCATCGTGGTCTACATCTTCTTGCAAGGCTGGCGCGCCACGCTGATTCCATTGCTCGCCGTGCCCGTCTCGCTGGTCGGCACGTTCATTTTCTTTCCCGTATTCGGCTTCTCCCTCAACACCCTCTCTTTGTTTGGCCTGGTGCTGGCCATCGGCCTCGTAGTGGACGATGCGATTGTGGTGGTGGAGGCTGTCGAGCGCCACATTGAGGAAGGCATGGCTCCGAAGGAGGCCGCCTTCAAAGCGATGGAAGAAATCTCCGGCCCGGTTGTCGGTATTGCGCTGGTTCTCTCGGCGGTATTCGTGCCTACGGCATTCATCCCAGGTGTCACCGGACGCCTCTACCAGCAATTTGCGGTGACCATCGCGATTTCGGTCATTCTTTCCGCCTTCAATGCCCTGACCCTCAGCCCAGCCCTCTCCGCACTCCTGCTCCGGCCTAAGAAGGAGAGCAAGGGGCTGCTGAGAAAGTTTTTCGGTTGGTTCAACCGCATGTTCGGGCGCGGCACAGAGACCTACGTCCGAGTGTGCGGCGCGCTGGTCCGCAAGAGCGCGGTTGCACTCGTCGTGGTCGCTCTCTTCGGAGTTGGGGCTGGCTTCTTCGGCAGCAGAGTGCCCTCGAGCTTCCTGCCCGATGAAGACCAGGGCTACGTTTTTCTCAATCTCCAGCTCCCCAACGCAGCGTCGCTGCAACGCACGGACGAGGTTTGCAGGCGAATCGAGAGTATTCTTGCCAAAACGCCGGGGGTGAAGTACACCGCCAGCGTCATCGGCTTCAGCTTGCTGAGCTTCGTACGCACCAGTTACAACGCCTTCTTCTTTGTGACCTTGGATGAATGGGGAGCTCGCAAGACCAGAGAAGAACAGTATCAGGTTATCAAGCAGCGCTTGAACCAGGAACTGAGCACGCTTCCGGAAGGAATCGCCTTCAGCTTCTCGCCACCGGCGATTCCGGGGGTCGGCACTTCCGGTGGATTTACCTTCGTTCTCGAGGACCGCGCCGGAAAGGATGTCCAGTTCCTTTCAGACAACTTGAACGCATTCCTGGCGGCTGCCCGCAAGCGTCCCGAGATAGCCGGCTTGAGCACTACCTTCCTGCCGAGCGTGCCGCAACAGTTCGTCACGGTAGATCGAGACAAGGTAATAAAGCAGGGCGTGGCCCTAAACGATGTCTACCGGACGATCCAGGCTTTCATGGGAGGACTGTTTATCAACTACTTCAACCGCTTCGGCCGGCAGTGGCAGGTCTACATCGAGGCCGAAGGCGACTACCGGACGAAAGCCGAGAACGTTGGCCAATTCTACGTGCGGAACAGCAGCGGCGATATGGTGCCGCTTTCCGCGTTGATGAAATTCGAGTCGCGTCCCGGTCCGGAATTCACCATGCACTACAACCTCTATCGCTCCGCGCAAATCAACGGCAGCGCCGCGCCAGGCTATAGCTCCGCGCAGGCGACGGCGGCCCTGGAAGGGGTCTTCGCCCAAACGATGCCTCGCGAAATGGGCTATGACTACATCGGTATGTCATTTCAAGAGAAGCAGGCGCAGCAAGGAGTGCCGGCCTCGGTGGTCTTCGGGTTCTCCCTGCTGTTCGTCTTCCTGATCCTGGCGGCTCTCTATGAAAGCTGGTCGTTGCCGTTTAGCGTACTGCTGAGCACGCCGGTCGCTGTATTCGGGGCCTTCGGGATCTTGTGGTTGCGCCGCGTCGTGCTCGGCGCCTTCTTGCCGGGCTACATGGTCCAAATCGAGAACGACGTGTACTCGCAAATAGGTTTGGTGATGCTCATCGGCCTGGCAGCCAAGAACGCCATTCTGATCGTTGAATTCGCCAAGGACGAATACGAGAAAGGGAAGCCTCTGGTGGACGCCGCGCTCGAAGGGGCCAGGCTGCGTCTCCGGCCGATCCTGATGACCTCGTTCGCGTTTATCCTCGGCTGCGTGCCCTTGTGGACCGCCTCCGGCGCTGGGTCGGTGGCCCGCCAGATTATGGGCACCACCGTCATCGGAGGCATGCTGGCTGCGAGCGCAATCGGTATTTTCTTTATTCCGGCGATCTTCTGTGTGGTGGAGAAGCTCTCAGGGGCTGGCAAGGAGCACGCGCCGGCTGCCCCGCCACAGAGGTCTGCGCCGGCGGAGGCCGACTGAAATGAGAAAGCTCGCCCCGCTGACGCTCTTCTGCGGTTTGCTCGTCGGCTGCGCCGTGGGGCCGAACTACAAGAGGCCGAGCGTGAATGTCCCGGACACATATCGTGGCTTGACCGCGGAAGAAGCGGCCAAGACCGAAGCCGCCTCACTCGGCGATCAGAAATGGTGGGAGGTCTTCCAGGATGAGCGACTCCAGGACTTGATCCGCACGGCCCTTCAGCAGAACTACGATGTGCGCATCGCTGCCACTCGCATCCTGCAAGCCCAGGCGCAGTTGGGCATCACGCGCGCGGATCAGCTTCCCACGATCGCTGGCGGAGCCGAAGCCACGAATCAACGCTCGCCGCAATCGCGTTTCCTCCCTGCATTTGATACCAGCGCGAACCAGGTGGATCTGTCGCTTCAGTGGGAACTGGATTTCTGGGGCAAGTTTCGCCGGGCGACGCAAGCGGCACGCGCCAACCTGTTGGCCAGCCAATGGGCGCGCCAGGCGGTCATCAGCTCGCTGGTGAGTAACGTCGCAACCGCTTACTTTCAGATCCGCGAACTCGACCTGGAGTTGGAGATTTCCCAACGAACGCTGGCTTCCCGCCAAGATTCCCTACGGCTCACCCAGCTGCTGTCCGACCACGGGGCTACCTCCCTACTGGACGTGCGGCAGGCTGAACAGTTGGTGTACACCGCCGGCGAGCAGATTCCCGACTTAGAGCGGCGGATCGAGCAGCAAGAGAACTTCATCAGTATCCTTCTGGGGAAGAATCCTGCCGCTGTCCCGCGCGGGCGGAAGTTGACGGAGCAACCGCATGCCCCGGAGGTCCCAGCCGGGCTTCCCTCGTCGCTGTTGGAACGCCGGCCTGACATCCGCCAAACCGAGCAACAACTGATCGCCTTTAACGCGCAGATCGGCGTGGCAAAGGCTGCTTACTTTCCACAAATCATTCTCACCGGTACCGGAGGATATCAGAGCTCGGCCCTTACCAGCCTTTTTAGCGGGCCGGCGGGACTGTGGAATTTTGGTGCCTCGCTCGCGCAGCCAATCTTTACCGGCGGAAGGATTCGGTCCGGCGTCAGATTTGCGGCGGCCCAACAACAAGAGGCGTTGCTCGTCTATCAGCAGACGATCCAACAGGCGTTTCGCGAGGTCTCCGATGCGCTCGTCGCATATCGCAAGAATCAGGAGTTCCGCATGCAGCAGGAACTGCTGACGCGATCTGCACAGGACGCGGCGCGGTTGTCCGATATGCGGTACAGGGGCGGCGTCACGAGTTACCTAGAGGTGCTGACTAACGAAACGAATTATTTCTCCGCCGAGCTCAGCCTGACGCAAGCCCAGCTGAATGAATTGCTGGCTCTCGTGCAGCTCTACAAGGCATTGGGCGGAGGCTGGCAGCAATAAGCCCCTGAATCCACAACGCCCTATCGCGCCAATGGCGACATCCCGGTCCGGGATCTCTCCTCTCGCGTAAATACCATTATCGCGCCGGAGACAGAAGTGATTCGCGCGCAATTGAAACGGAACGGCGTCGCGATCTATCAAGGCACCACGCCATTTGTGGATCCACACTAAAGTCGCTTTGCAAGACGAATGAGGCCATAGAGAGCCGCGCAGATCACAAAATCAAGCGCCAATCCCGGATCAATCTGGCCGGGCCGATGGCGAAGTACCACCGGTAGATGGGGAAGCAGCGAAAGGAAATAGATGCCGTTGCCGACGAGAATGGCTGCCAGATACTCCAACCACTGGCCGAGGCTCTTTCCTAAGAATTGGCGCGCCATGGGAAGCTGCCACCCGAGCGAAACGGCCCGGCGCCACTATAGGCCAGTGGCGCTCCCCGTGTAAACGCCCACGCAAACGCCCGTGTAAACGATGCGGCGGGGGGAATGGGCGCGCATGCGCGCTTAAGAAACGGAGCCGCCTCCGTAGCTTCGAAGTCTCAAATGTTTCTAGGCGGGCATTCGTCTTAGCGGTCGCGCTTCGGAACGCGCCCACAATCGACGCCAAGCACCGCAACCCCGCGGCGGGGTGACCCGGCTACCGGTTGCGCCCAAGCCGCAACCTCAAGCTGATGCCGGACAATGTGACCCCACGCGGCACCCTCTCACCCAGGTGACTCCCGCGACCCAGCAGGATGTTCGCCATGTTTTCTGTGCTCTGGAAGCCATCCAGGTGCAGCCGGCCTCTGCAGAATTCGGCGATCGGCACGCTCGACTCCGTCATGAAGGGGGTCTTAATCTCCTGTACCGGCGAGAAGCTCGCCAGGCTGCGGTCAGGCTTATATCCTGCGTTGAAGAGGACAGTAAAATGGGCAAGCGGTTTTTGGGGCACCTGGGTCGGCAGGAAGATGTTTGGCGGCAAGGGGGGCGGCGGTGTTCGAAGCAAGGCTATTGCCGGCTCAGGACGTATCTGCGCCAGTTGGACCTGTGTCGCGGATGTCTGCGCTTCCGCCGGCACGTAGCCGATCAGAAGCACCCCAAACAGCAAGATGAGCCTTTTCCGCATCGTCAATTCCTGATCTCTCTTCTTAATTTCGCGCCTTCTTGGCTGGGGAAATGCAAGGGCGGACTTCACCGTTACTCGCACAAACGAAAAGACTTGCTCTAAGCTGCTACCGCAGCGGCGATCTTGTGGGAGGTTGAACTCGAAACTTCATAGGTTTCCACCTTCGAAGCTCCTTCAACCGCTCTCGACAGGATGTTCGTCACTTACTTCCCCACTAGACAGCATGATAGAAGGAACGAAAGCGCATGTCTGTTCACATCGGCACACTTTCGCATTTTATTTTCTACGGGATTGAGGCAATCCTGAAGGACAACTCCGGCAACTGGTCTAGCATGACCGAACCCAAGGGCTCCTAACCCGCTATCTCTTTGGGTGCCGTTTAAGCTTGCGGTTCCTCTTTTCGGAGCTTGCTTCTCGTGACCCGGCTAAGTGGGGGCCGAAGTCATATCGCGGCGGTGATGTTGGAGAAGGTTTTTCTGCGCCGCGGTTCTTCATCTCGTATAACCCGCGGTCCCCGGTTTGCAGGAGGGCTTCGATCGTTTCGCCATCCTCCGGGTAGACGGCCACGCCGACGCTCACGGAAAGCGACGGTTCCTGACGATGCGCTGCGAGCCGATCGCGAATGCGAGTGGCAACAACCCCTGCGGCTTCGGCGGTTGTCTCGGGCAGGATGACGGCGAACTCATCGCCGCCGTAGCGCGCAGCCGTATCGATGGCTCGACAAGAGACTCTCAGCACTTCGCCAAGGCGGCACAGTGCCTGGTCGCCCACTAAGTGGCCGTAGCAGTCGTTGATTTTCTTCAGCGCATCGAGATCCAACAATAGGACGGAAAAGGGTCGTCGAGTGCGCGCGGATCGCTTGATCTCCGCATGGAGGATTTCGTGGAGCCGGCGGTAATTGCCCAAACCGGTAAGCGGGTCGGTTACAGCCAACAGTTGCATCATTTGCATCTGCACTTCCGCCTGCTTGCGCTCGGTGAGGTCCGAGGCTGAAATCAACGTGGCTGGCTCGCCGTCAAAGTCGATTTTGGTTACGGCGATGTCAAGCCAACGCTCCTCACCAGTCTTGGCGAGAATCCTCACCTCATACCGCAAGGCGGATTCGACCTCGTCTTGACGTTCAAGGCCGCATTTACTTTCCAGTTCCCGAAGATCGGGATGGACGATGTCCCAGAAGCTCATGGACGAAAGCTCTTCTCGTGTGTATCCGGTGATTGTTTCAGCGGCGTGATTTACGTAGTCGAGGCGTTTCTTCTGAGAAAGGAATATTGCAGAGGGGATGGTTTCCGCCAGGGCGCGAAAGTTTGCTTCGCTCTTGCGGAGGGCCTCATCTCGTAGTGGTTCCTCTCCTGCTTGTTTGCGCTTGGCGGGGCTTGGATTCATGACGCTAACTATATACTAACTCTATTCCTGATGTCGTCCGGCTCAGGGCCAAGCTCGCAGCCTCTGCGGTGCCTCGCTTCCCTGTGTCCCCATCGGTTATCGACGCGACATAGGGTTGGCTCTTCGAACGGCACCAGGCAAACCAAATCCAACCACCGAAACATCTTGTGAGAAAGCGCGACGGGCACGATGGGATTAAAAAGCCACGAGCAGCGTCGCAAGGGAAACCCACCCATGATTCTTGTAGTCATCGGCATTCTCTCTTCGTTCTTTCACTCGTCCGGACAAATGTGGGGCGGGCTTGGCCCGCCCCACCGAACCAACAGACTTGCCTATTTAGACTGTGACGCCAGCGGCGATCTTGTGGAAGGTCGAGTTGCTGACTTCATAGGTTTCCACTTGAGGCGTTCCCTCAATCACTCTCGCCAGGATCTTCGCTACTTCTGGATAACTTCCGCGGTTGTAAGCTTCCGCGTTTTCTGCCTTGTCCCACAAACTGATTCCGAACGCTTGCGTTCCGCGCGGGGCGACGAACGTCAGTTCGTCCTGGAACCCGTGCTGCTTGCGAAGCAGGGGAATCACTTCCTTGTCAAGACTTTGCGTAAACTGTGCAACACTGTTGGGTTTCAGATTCATGGTAACTTTGCGTGCATACATGGCAACCTCCTTGGTTGTCGTGGCCAAGGATCCCTCTAGATAACCCCCGTTAGTTTAGATTATCTTATAATTCCCTCAGTCAGTTAACCATATTAGGTGAATGTACTTTACTTGTCAAGTGGATTCTGGGATATTTTCAGTGACCCTTTGACCTTAATCCGTGGTAGTTAAGCAAATGGAGGAAGGTCAAGCAACGCCAAACCAAAGGAGGAGCCCATGGATGTCCCCCTGGTGATCCGGCATCGCCTTCAGGAGTTGCGTCTCGAGCAGCGAGATCTGGCCGCCGCCGCCGAGGTCACGGAATCCTATATCTCTCAGTTGCTGACCCGAAAAAAGGCGCCTCCAGCGCCCGATCGGACGGATATCTATCGCAAGATGGAAACATTCTTGAAGCTCCCGAGCGGTCAGCTTTCGAAGCTGGCGGAGGCCCAGCGCAAAGAAGAGTTGAAGAAAAGGTTGGGCGGTCCACCAGCGCCGTTGTTTAACGAGGTTCGGGAGTTGATTCTCCGCAAATGTGTTCCCCACAAACAAAAACAAGTGCGTGCGATTTTTGAGAAACAGCCGTTTGGCGAGCTCGAACGCCTCATTACCCAGAAGCTCCTGGACGTGGTCAAGAGGGTCGCTAAGAAAGAACTGGAGAATGAGAATTGGCTCCGCCTGGTGGCTCGACTCAGCGGTCGAAGCTACGAACAGACTCGGGTCATCATCCTCGAGTTCCTGGATACGGATGTCTTCAACGTGTCGGTTGAAAACTGCGTTTCCTTCTTGGATCCGCTGATTGAATCCTGGGACATCGACCTCAGGAATTTTGGCATGGAAATTGTTTTGAGCCGGCGGCTCGCCCCCGGGCAGCCTAAGAAGTTTGAGTTCGTGGAAAGCGAGCCCGACCAACCCGCGGAAGAGCCGGGCCTCAGAAAATTCGTTAAGGATCGTTCCCTCAGCGGGGATGCCACCGAGCAGGAAATGGAGTTTCTAAGGAAGCTGAGGTTCAAGGGAAGACGGCCCACCCCACTTTATTACTACCGGGAATTGCAGAGCCTCAGAGACCCTCTCCATTTTCCCGCTTCTTAGACCGGATGGGTGTCCCGAGCGCCGGAATCACCCAAGAACCATCCGCAGGCGCCTCCGTTCTATTTAACTTTATAGAGTTAACCGTCTTTAAATATTTACGTTAGACTTGACAAGTTCGGTAAAGTGACCTAAACTGATGTCAGCTTCATTTCGACCAAGTTCGAAACGGCAACGAGGGATGCCGGTGGGATCAGCGTCCCAACGAACCAGCCGGATCGGGCGACAGGAAGCTCCGTCATAAAGAGCTTACTTTTGACATCTTTAGGATTGGATTCAAACGGAGGTTAAAGATAATGACTGTGAATGTGACTCCCCTGCACGACCGTGTCCTGGTACGGAGGTTGGAAGAGAAAGAAACCGCCAAGGGCGGGATCATCATCCCCGACACGGCCAAAGAGAAACCGCAAGAGGCCGAAGTGATGGCCGTCGGAGCCGGCAAGATCGAAAAGGGCCATCGGGTCCCGCTTGATGTGAAGGTGGGCGACAGAATCTTGTTCGGCAAATACACGGGCAATGACATCGAGATCGATGACCAGGAATACCTGATCCTCCGTGAAGAGGAAATCCTGGCCAAGTTCAGCGGAATCGCCAAAGCGGCGTCCGGCAAGAAATAATTTCGCCGATCCGAAAAGTTTTGGACCGGCCACAAGTTTGCATGCACCCAGGAGGGTGAAGTCCAATGGCAAAACAAATTGTTACTGGTGAGAATTCACGTCAGGCGATTCTGCGCGGCGTCAACATTCTGGCCGACGCAGTCAAGATCACACTGGGCCCGAAGGGGCGCAATGCCGTGATCGAAAAGAAATTCGGTGCGCCGGTCATTACCAAGGACGGCGTGACCGTGGCCAAGGAAATCGAGCTCCAGGATCCTCCGGAGAACATGGGCGCGCAGATGGTGCGCGAGGTCGCTTCGAAGACCTCCGACGTCGCGGGCGACGGCACCACCACCGCAACCGTGCTGGCTCAGGCCATCTTCCGCGAAGGCGTGCGGACGGTTGCCGCCGGTGCCAGCCCTATGGCGCTCAAGCGCGGCATTGAGAAGGCCGTGGAAGTCGCCGTGGAAGAGATCAAGAAGCTCTCCCGCGACGTGAAGGGCGACATGATCGCGCAGGTCGGTACGATAAGCGCCAACACGGACAAGCAGGTCGGCAGCATCATTGCCGAAGCGATGAAGAAAGTAGGCAAAGACGGCGTCATCACCGTGGAGGAATCAAGGACGATGGAGACGACGCTCGAAGTGGTCGAAGGAATGCAGTTCGACCGCGGCTACCTCTCGCCATACTTCATCACCAATCCGGAGCGCATGGAGTGCGTGCTGGAGGACGTTCGCATCCTGATCCACGAAAAGAAAATCAGCTCGATGAAGGACTTGCTTCCCTTGCTCGAACAGACCGCCAAGATGGGCAAGCCGCTATTGATCCTTGCGGAGGATGTTGAGGGTGAAGCCCTCGCGACCCTCGTCGTGAACAAGCTTCGTGGAACGCTGCAATGCGCTGCGGTGAAAGCCCCCGGCTTCGGCGACCGCCGCAAGGCCATGCTGGAAGATATCGCCACGCTGACGGGCGGCAAGGCCATCACCGAGGATCTCGGCATCAAGCTGGAGAACGTCAATCTGGAGGACCTCGGCCGCGCCAAGAAGGTGACCATCGACAAGGACAACACCACCATCGTCGAAGGCGCCGGTAAGCCCGGCGAGATCGAGGGCCGCATCAAGCAGCTCCGAACCCAGGTCGAAGAGGCCACCTCGGACTACGACAAGGAAAAGCTCCAGGAGCGCCTGGCGAAACTTGTGGGCGGCGTCGCGCTAATTAAAGTCGGCGCGGCCACCGAGACCGAGTTGAAGGAGAAGAAGGCTCGCGTCGAGGACGCCATGCACGCCACTCGCGCCGCGGTCGAGGAAGGTATTGTTCCCGGCGGCGGCGTGGCTCTGCTACGATGCATCCCGGCGCTCGATAAGCTCAGGGTGCACGGGGACGAGGCCATCGGCGTGAATATCGTCAAGCGCGCGCTCGAAGAGCCCGCGCGCCAGATTGCCCTGAACGCGGGGCACGAAGGCGCTGTGGTCGTCGGCCGCATCCGCGAATCCAAGGATGAAAACTTCGGCTTCAACGCTGAGTCCGGCGAATTCACCGACCTGATCAAGGCCGGAGTGATCGACCCGGCCAAGGTCACCCGCTTGGCGTTGCAGAACGCCGCGTCGATCGCTGCCCTCATGCTGACCACCGAAGCCCTGGTGGCCGACATCAAAGAAGAGGGAATGAAGGCTGCGGCAGGCGCGGGCCACGGCGGCGACGGCGCCGGCATGGGCGGAATGTACTAAACTGCCCAAGCCCCTTGCACCGCGTCTGCTCCACTTGGGGCGAACTCGCACAGCGCACGGCTAGGTGCGTGCGCTGCGGGCTTGTGCCGCCGGAGCCGCTGTCGCAAAAAGGTCATACAAATCGGCAGTGGCCTGACGAGGGGGGAAACCTTTGCCGCTGGTAATTGAAGAAAGGTATGACCAGGTCCGCCAGCTCATCAACATGGGCAAGGAGCGCGGCTACCTGCTCTATGACGAAGTAAATGATCTCCTGCCGGTCGAGGTGCACTCATCGGAGGAGATTGATGACCTGCTCTCCACCTTCGAACGCTACGGCATCGACATCTATGAAGACGCCTCCACCGCCAAGGCCGCTCGCGCGGTCGCGGAAGTGGGTGAAGGCGCCGATGCCGAAGCCAAGGAGGAACCGCCCGGCGAGGAAATCGAACTCGACCTGACGCCGGGAACGCTGGAGAAGACCAACGACCCGGTGCGCATGTACCTGCGCGAGATGGGCACGGTGCCGCTGCTGACGCGCGAGGGCGAGGTGGCCATCGCCAAGCGCTTGGAGCGCGGGCAACGGCTGGTCCTCAAGACCATCTCGCGCTCCCCGATCGTTCTCAAGGAGATGCTGGCGATCGGCGTGGAGCTTCGGAAAGACGCCCAATCGATCAAGAAAATCATTCAACTGGACGACGAGGAGCTGACGCAAGAGAAGATCGACAACAAGACCAAGCAAACCCTCCGGATCATCGGCAAGATCGAAAGGCTCTACGAGGCGGCGCTCCAGCAGGCCGCCAAGCTCGACCGCACGCCGAGGTCGAAAACGCGTGCGTATCTGCGGGCTCGCTTTCAGCTTGCGCGGACGCGCGTTCGGATGTCGCAGCTAATGCGCTCGATCGACTTCAACCGGCTCGAGCGGAAGCGCCAGATCGACAAGGTACGCCACACCGTCGAGCGTGTGCATGCGGTCGAGCGTGTGGCGGGCAGGTTGGACCGCCGGGCCGACGCCGCCAAGGGCGAAACCGCTGCCGAAGCGCGGAAGGAGCTGCGCTCGCGCCGCTCGGAGCTGAAGCAGATCGAAAAATTGAGCGAAGTCGGGCTCGCCGACCTCAAGCGCGCTCTCACGCTGATCCTCCGCGGTGAGGCTGAAGCCCAGCAGGCGAAGCAGGAGTTGACCGAGGCCAACCTGCGCCTCGTGGTCTCCATCGCTAAGAAGTACAACAACCGCGGCTTGCAGTTCCTCGACTTGATCCAGGAAGGTAACATCGGCCTGATGAGGGGTGCTGACAAGTTCGAATGGCGTCGCGGCTACAAGTTCTCCACCTACGCCACTTGGTGGATCCGCCAGGCCATCACCCGCGCCATCGCCGATCAGGCCCGCACCATCCGCGTTCCGGTGCACATGATCGAGGCCATCAATAAGCTCACCCGCTCCAGCCGCCAACTCGTCCAAGAGCTCGGCCACGAGCCCACTGCGGAAGAAATCGCCAAGCAGATGGATATACCCGTCGACAAGGTGCGCAAGATCCGCAAGGTCGCGCAGCAGCCCGTCTCGCTCGAAACGCCCATCGGCGAGGAGGAGGATTCCCACCTGGGCGACTTGATCGAGGACAAGGCCGTGGTCTCGCCTTCGGACGCGGTCATCTATTTGAACCTGAAGGAGCACACCGCGTTATTGTTGAAGGCGCTCACGCCCCGCGAGGAGAGGATCATCATGATGCGCTTCGGGCTGGAGGACGGCAGCGAGCACACGCTGGAAGAAGTGGGCCAGGCCTTCGACGTCACTCGCGAGCGCATCCGCCAAATCGAGGCCAAAGCCCTGCGCAAGTTGCGGCATCCTTCGCGCTCGCACAAGCTCCGAGCCTTCCTCGACTGCGCCTTGCGAGAATAACTCTGGAACTGCCCACATCTCGATGGCCCCCCCGGGAGGGAAGTAGAGTGATCTGCCACTATTGAGTTTCACCCTTGTACGTGGAGATCCACCAGGTATTTCCGAATTTGTCCTTTACGCCTGCGCCCCGCTCCTGGTGGGGCTTGTCCTCGGGTGCGGCCAACGAAATCGCGCCGGCGGTGATGGCCCGCCGCCACGGCTTGGAAAGTTGGCGTCTCGGAAACGGGTAATCACTTTCCGTTGACAGCTTTTCGTAGCAGTGTAACTATGCCCATGTTCTGAGTAGCCTAGGCCGCGCTAACCTAAGAAGATGTCGATTCGGCCCCCGATGATGCCTCGAACTTCTGATAAGCAAATAGTTATATAGACTAGTAGTAATATTAGCCGGATGGCGTGCACGACTGAGAAAAGAGACAAGCTCTGGGAAGCTGGATACCCAATCCAACCGCGAGGCTTTTACATGAAACTGAAGGATTCGAGGGGCGTCAGCCTGGCTCTCCGTTTAGTCGGCGCCCTGAGTGTGGTCGTCGTGCTGACGGCTCATGCGCCCCATGGCGGAAGTCCTGGCGACAGGATCTCGGTGCCCCACGACTGGAGTCATCGGCATCTCGTCTTCTCCGCGCCTTCCTCCATTTGGCAGGCGTGGAAGCTCCAGCAGGAGCCTCGCTATTGGCACCAAAGGCTCCGGCGCAATACTGCCGCTTTCCAGCCGGATAATTCCGCCGTATCCGGCGATGACCTTGCCAACCTGGACTCTGATGGACCCGACCTGGACCCTGAGGGGCGCGAACGCGATCGTCGTCATCGTAGGTACACCTTACGCAGGGATTGGGGCGCGTCGTTGGGCGCTAACGCAACGGTCGGGGATGGCATGTTCCCTGCGAAATTCTCCTTCGACGCCAACGCCGCCCCGAGTTGCGCCGGCGATTACGTTGTTTTCACTACGAGCCTGGCCGGTTCGGGCACAAGTCCCAGCATTGTTGCCTTCAATCAGCTTTATTCCGGGACTGCCGGGGGCAACGGGTTGTGCGGCACCGGTGGACCCACGGTCACGTGGTCTTACAACACCGGAGCAGGCACTGTCGTCACCTCCTCCGTGCTCTCCCTAGACGGCAAGAAGGTGGCGTTTGTCGAGACCAGCGGCAGTGGTGCGGTTCTCCACATTCTGAAGTGGAAGGCTACCCAGGGGACCGTCGCTGCCCCGGCGACTCCCACCACCACCCTTGGGGCGAACGCCGCTTGGAGTACCTGCCCCGCCGCCAACTCCTGCATTGCAAATATAACCTTCAACGGCAGCCAGCCGGACACGAACTCGTCTCCCTTCTACAATTACAGCACCGACGTCCTCTATGTCGGCGACGACAATGGCTCGCTCCATAAGTTCACCGGGGTGTTCAATGGGACTCCGCAGGAGGTTACTACGTCCCACTGGCCCATCACGGTGGACAGTGGAACCATTCTCAGCAGCCCCGTTTTCGACAGCCAATCGGGAAATATCTTTATAGGCGATTCGTCGGGACGGCTTAGCTATGTCAGGGAAGTAGGCAGTTCTAAAGGTAATTGCAGTTCTGGCAGTACGGCGTGCCTCGGTTCGACCACGCAATCACTGGGCGGCAGCATCGTTGACGGGCCCATAGTGGACAGTACCACTGGAAGGGTTTTCTGGTTTGACGGCACCAGCACCAGTCCTTCTTCCAATGGCGAGGTGGTGCAGACGGACACGCAGTTGTCCTCCCTTACCACGCTCAGCGGCATTGGAGGGGGTAGCAGCGGCTCGGCCATGCACGCAGGCGACTTTGACAACGCCTACTTTAGCGGCAGCCTTACTACAGGCCACCTTTATATCTGCGGGAAGGATCCCAGCCATGGCGATAGGCCGGCCCTGTGGCGCGTCTCGTTCAACAGCAGCGGTGTCATGAAAACCGCTCCCGACGGCGGGTCCTCCGGCCTCGTGACGCTGGTATCCAGCAGTGGCGAAGAATGCGCTCCGATAACCGATATCTTCAACACCGCCACGAGCACGGACTGGATTTTCTTCAGCGTGGCAAACAACAGCAACCAGTGCGCCGGCGGCAGCGGCTGCATTATGTCTCTCAACCTCACAACTTTAAGCTCGTGGCCCCCTTCGGGCGTCACCAATGCGGTAGATGCGAGTGGTGGCACAAGTGGGATCATCGTCGATAACGTCGCCAACACCACCAATTACCCGCAGGCCTCCAGCATCTACTTCACGTGGCTGAGTAATTCCACCTCTTCAAGCGGGTCCTTCAGTTGCAACGGAACCAACGGCGTCGGATGCGCCGTCAAGTTGACACAATCCGCGCTTCAATGAGGGATTTGAAGTTCAAACTCGACGTCCCCGCCGCCGTGAAACCATCCCGAACGCTAGCACTACTTCTTCTTGCTCGGGTCCTCGCTGGCGTTGACGTAGTTGAACTGTAAGGGCGACATCCCGTGGACTTGAACGACGGTCTCCCCGTGCGCCATGGCGTAGTGGTGCATACTGGGGTCCAAGTAGGCGAAGCTGCCGGGCCCGAACGTCATCATCTTGCTTTCGTCGAAGCTGTCTCCCATACCCACTCTGAAACTCCCCGAGATCACGGTCACATTTTCTCGCTTCGGATGCCAATGGGACGGGATTCGGTATCCGTCCGGCATCTTCAAACGAATGGTGAAATCTCCCGTGGACGCCGTCGGGTCTCCCTCGAGCACTGCCAGTTGTGCGCCGCCAGGTACGAAGCTCGGCACGGGTCCATACTCGATCTTGTCCGGCGTAAACGCATTTTGCGCCGGTGCCGCTAGAGCGGCGAGTACCGTCGCACCCAGCAAAACCAGAAAGAGCGTTGATTTCATAGATTGCCTCCCAATGCCGGCGATCGTAGCGCTCGGCAAACCTAGTCTTTTGGCTTCCAAAACTCTAGCAGGCGCTTGAACTCGGGCTCCTCGTGGAGCGAGGATAAATCCGGATCTCGGGAAGCCCACTGCAGATCGCTGAAGCCTGTCTCGGCGGCTCTTTTCAGCATATTCAGCGCCTCTTCCTTCATCTGCAGGACGCCATATGTGCAGGCCGCGTTATAAAGGGTGTTCGGATCATTCGGGCGCATTGCCACGGCTTTCTCCAGCTGCTGAGCCGCGTCGCTTTTCCTACCGGAAGAGGCATAGCGGCTGGAGAGCAAGATGCGCGCGCGCACGTCCTCTGGAACCGTATCCACCTGCTGCTCGAGAACGGGAATATGTCGTTCGGTTAGCTTGCGTGCGCGTTCTTTATCGCCTAGCGCTAACACCGCATTGAGGTATGGGATGTGCACGTTATAGTCGTCACCGGCTGCTTCTATCGCACGCTCAACCAGATCGGCAGCTTCCTGCCAGCGATCCGAAGAGAACAACGCTCGCCCCAGGATGTCCCAGGCGCTTTCACAATCTGGTTTTAGCTCGATCGCCATTCGAGCGTCCTGGATGGCTTGGTCGTATTTCTGTTGGACGTGGCAAAGCCGCGCACGACCGGCGAGTGCCTCGGGGAGTTGGGGGTCCAGCTCAAAGGCTCGGTTGGCGGCGGCCACCCCCTTTTCAATCCAGCGGGGATCGCGACCGTGCAACTCGAATTGCATGCCGCATATGTTTGCGATTCCCGCGTGCGCCAGGGCGAAATTCGGGTCGAGTTGAATGGCGTGCTCGAACATCTGCATCGCAAATTCCAGGTTCTCCCGGCGCGTATAGCTCCGCCCGCGCAGAAAGTAGTCGTAGGCCTGCAGATTCTCCGTGGGCTTGCGCGCAATTGTCTTTTCTTCCTGAGGCGAAAGCGAAATCCGAAGGGCCTGGGTGATGCTGCGTGCGATGTCGTCCTGGACTTCGAAAACATCCTTCATTTCACGGTCGTACCGCTCCGCCCAAACGGTATGGCCCGTCTGCGTTTCCACCAGTTGCGCGCTGATTCGCAGGCGATTGCCGGCTCGGCGCACGCTGCCCCCTAGGACGTATGCGGCGCTCAACTGCTGGCCGATCTCCGGGGCCGTTGCCGGCTTGTCCCGGAAGGCCACCACCGCCGCGCGAGGGAACACCTGCAGAGTCTTGATCTTGGCCAGCTCGGTGATGACGTCTTCCGTCATCCCGTCCCTGAAGTACTCGTCCTCTTTGGCGTTCGTCAGGTTCTCGAAGTACAGCACGGCGATGGATTTTCCCGCCTGGGCCGGCGTCACCCTTGCTGCAGCGGGTGTCCCGCCCCTCGACGCCGTCGCTTGGCGGCCCGAATCCCGATCGCGCTTCAGTCGCTTCAGATCCCCCCTCATCTCCGCGGCGGTCTGGTAGCGCATCTCGCGTTCTTTTTCGAGGGCTTTGCCGATGATCCGTTCGAGCTCGGCCGGCACCTCGGGGTTCACACGCATGGGCGACTTCGGCGTTCCGTGCAGGATGCCGTCGAAGATTACGGCGGACGTGTTGCCCTCAAACGCCAGCTTGCCCGTGGCCATCTCGTAGATCACCACGCCGAATGAGAAAAGGTCGGCGCGCGCGTCCAGATCCTCACCCCGGGCCTGTTCCGGCGACATGTAGGCTATGGTTCCGAGCGCCGTCCCCGGGCTGGTCAATCGGTCGTCGGAAACGGCGGTCACCTGGGCCGAAACGCCTACCGTCTCGACGTTCGGCCGTCGCGCCGGCGCCAGCTTGGCGAGACCGAAGTCGAGGACCTTCACCTGGCCCGATTTCGTCACAAAGATATTGGCAGGCTTGATGTCGCGGTGGGTGATTCCTCGCGAGTGCGCAGCGTCCAGCGCGTCGGCAATTTGAACGGCCAACTCCAGAATACGATCGGTCTTGAGCGGCCTGCCTTCGATCAGGTGCTTCAGCGTCTCCCCGTCCATCCACTCCATGACGATGAAGCGTTGCCCATCCTGTTCACCGATCTCGTGAATGGTGCAAATGTTCGGATGATTCATTACTGCGGCGGCGCGGGCTTCGAGCTGGAATCGCTCGAGCGCCTGCCGGTCCTTGGCCAAATCCTCGGGCAGGAACTTCAGGGCCACGCTGCGGCCCAGATGCGTGTCTTCGGCGCGATAGACGACGCCCATGCCACCGCCGCCCAGCTTCTCCACGATACGGTAATGCGAGATGGTCCGGCCGATCACGCTTCGCTGAGGAACTCTCCGCTCTTCGAGCGCACCATATTAGGCGCAGCCTCTAGGCAAGTCAACGCCACCGATCGAGCCATGCTAAACGTAACTGTAGGCGGCGTTATCACGCGGTGTGGGAAGCCCCGACCCGGTCGGGGGCAGAAACCCTGCGGTCCCGGCGTATGGCGCACCCTTAAAGGGCTAAGGCGAATTTTCGGGTGCCGCATCCTTTTCCGCGGTTTGTGCGGGAAGGGTGCGGGTTTTCTCGAGAAGCCCAGCCCCGGTCAGGGGGCAGAAAGCTCCGATCGGAGCGACAGAAACCTGCAATCCGGCTAGTGCCCCGGAGGGCACTTGCAAACGCCCGCCCCGCTGCCAAGTTCCTTAAGGACGGTGCAGTCCTCCGCCAAGTCGGCCTGCTCGCCGCGGCCGAGAGTCGCCGCCTGCGATTCGCCTTCGGTCACGGGGAATGCCGTGCCCACTCTGTTCTGGATGTGCGTAGCCCAGGCGCGCAGGGCGGGGATCGGAGTGATCGTCGTTGGGTCGCAGCCGTCCACAATCCTATTGATCGTGGACGAAACGATCTTAATCACCCCGGTCGAAAGCTTCGCCCCTAGCAGCGGGTTCGCGGTCAGGTTGTTGTTGACTGAAAGCGTGAGCAAAGCATTCGCGGTTACGTAGCATCCACAGCATTCCGACAACTGTTGGTTGGCATCGAACACATAGATCAGCGCGCAAAGGTCCTCTGCTTCCTTCCCGCCGGAGGTGGGATCATCGGCCGTTCCAGGATTGACGATCCGCACGGTAGCGTCGGGCGCGCCTGCCGTGTTCGCGTTCGCATAGTAATCGACGGTGTAAACAGTGCCCGGCTTGCACTTGCCCGCGCTGCCAGCATTGAAGATCGACGCCACTTCGTCTGCACTGAGGGCACGATTGAAGAGTTCAAGCTCATCAATCAGTCCGTCAAAAAAGCCAGGGTTTCCTACCGTGTTGGGGAGATTTTTTCCAATTAGAAGGTCGGCGGTATTGTCGAGGCTGCCGGACACAGTCGTCGTGTCGAACGGCGACCCCGCCGCGGGCAGGCCGTCAACATATAGATTTAAGCCGGTTTTGCTATTGCGAACAATGGTAGCCGCGACATGATGAAATAGACCGTCCGCGACATTCGTCGCCGAAAAGAACGCAATATCCTGCATTTGGAAGCTCAGGTTACCGTTGAAGAGGAAGAAGGCATATCCAACGAAGCTTACGGGAGGAGTGTTCTCGATTCGCTTATCAACGAAGGTCTGGTCGGCGACATTGTTGGGGTTCGACGTTTTAATCCAAGCATCGATGGAGAAATTCCCCGTCCCAAAATTGATTTGGGGGGCGTTGGGCGCCGACACGTAAGCGGTCGAGCCATTCAGGCTAAAAGCGTCTTTCACCTCGCCAGGGGCAAATGTCGCACCACCGTGCAGCGTGCCATCATTCTGGAAGGGGGTAATATCGTTCGCATTGTCGTCCCCCGGATACCATGCCACCATGTTATCGGGCGGCGCGACACACGACTGTGCCCGGGCAACTTGGGAGCTGACCCCAAGTAGTAAGACCACCGCGGCCGCCGCGAACGCAGTCTTCAAAAAGGTGAACGCCCGATTCATTAAAGTCTCTCCTTCAGGTTCGCCGGAGCTCGTGTTGCATCATATTTACCGGAAGCAAGCTCCCCTTTCAATTCCCTGAAGGGATTAATCCTTTCGACTACTCCAAAGGGACTAATCCTCTCGGACTAATCAGAAAGGGTGAGGAAAGAGGTTGATGTCACAGGGAATTGAGCGCCAAGGTCTTAGACTATGGCCGAGGTAGCCCACGTACCGGCCCAGGGGTTCCGCCGCGGGCGTATGGCGCACCCTTAAAGGGCTAAGGCGAATTTTCGGGTGCCGCATCCTTTTCCGCGGTTTGTGCGGGAAGGGTGCGGGTTTTCTGCTCGTACGAGAAGCTCCGATCCGATCGGAGCGACAGAAATCCTGCAATCTGATTAATGCCCTGGCGGGCACTTGCAGACGCCCGCCCCGCTGCCGAGTTCCTTAAGGACGGTGCAATCCTCTGCCAGGTCGGTCGCTTCACCCACGCCGAGCGTTGCAGCTTGGGATTCACCCTCAGTGATTGGATACGCTGTGCCCACTTTGTTCTGGATGTGCGTGGCCCAGGCACGCAGCGTTGGCGTCGGATTAATGAAGGTGGGGTCGCAGCCACAGACCCCCGTCATATTTTCCGTGGACGACACGATCTTGACCACCCCGGTCTTCAACTTGGAGCCCAGCAGCGGGTTCGCGGTCAGGTTGTTGTTCACCGAGAGCGTCAGCAGCGCGTTGGGGCTGACGTAGCAGCCGCAGCACTCTGACAACTCCTGATTGGCATCAAACACGTAAATCAACGCGCAAAGGTCCTCCGCTTCCGTCCCCACATGCCCGGGGTCATCAGTCGTTCCGGGGTTGATCACCCGCACCGTGGCGTCGGGCGCGCCCGGGGTGTTCGCATTAGCATAGTAGTCGACAAAATAAACGTCGACCTCCGCGATATTATCGTGCGCCTTGACGGCTGGAGAGCTGGCAAGTGCCAGGGCCGCCAACCCAGCGACAAACAACGTCTTGAACAGAGTCATTTGACGTGTCTCCTTCAAGGATCCACCCGCCTGGCTGAGCCAGGCATGTTACTTAAATTCTTACTCCCCTCTGCTCTCCATTGCTATTCCCTAAATGGGCTAGCCCATCGGGCTAATCCTTTTGGGTGATTCGCGCTCAGGCCGATGAGGCAGGAACTGTCTAAACTACGAGAGGCGCTTGATTTAACGGGTGACCCATGCAGCAGCCCGTGCCATGCTGATCCCGCCCTCAAATTAATTTTTTGATATTTGAATTGACGGAATCAAAGCCCGAAGGGCGCCAGAGCGTTAGCCCCGCGCGGAGTGCAACGCGTGGGGTTAGCACCCCCGTCGGCAGAGCCTGCGAAGCTGGCGACACAGGATAGCCCCAGAAATGGACCGCATCAAAATCATGCGCGCGCAGCAATGCCTTGAATCCCTCTTCGAACGAGGTCTTGCGATGATGTACTTCTTGGTCGCGAATGTAACACCGCACGAGCGCCACTTGCGACTCGCTGACGGTAAACGCGCCATCGCGCGCCTGCTCGGCTTAATTGCCTTCGGGGTTGTTCGGTGTGTGCAGCCGGGGACGTTCTTGACATTCAGCAGGGGGGAACTCGAGTCGTTCGGGTGAGGGGCAGGCAAAAGCCCGAGGTGTAAACCCTGGAACGAAAGGCTGGCGCAATCTGCGAAGCAGAACCTAGTGGCCTGGCGGGCACTTGCAGACGCCCGCCCCGCTGCCAAGTTCCTCAAGGACGGTGCAGTCCTCTGCCAAGTCGGCCTGCTCGCCCCTGCCGAGAGTCGCCGCCTGCGATTCGCCTTCGGTCACGGGGAAGGCCACGCCCACTTTGTTCTGGATGTGCGTGGCCCAGGCGCGCAGGGCGGGGATCGGGGTGATCGTCGTCGGGTCGCACGGCGACGCGGGTGCCGAGGAAACAATCTTGATGACCCCGGTCGAGAGCTTCGTCCCCAGCAGCGGCTTCGCCGTCAGGTTGCCGTTCACCGAAAGGGTGGCCAGGGCGTTGGGAGTGAGCGAGCAGCCGCAGCATTCGGAAAGCTGCTGGTTGGCATCGAAAACGTAGATCAACGCGCAAAGGTCGGCGGCTTCTGCGGCGGTGCTTTCCGAACCCTTCGTCCCGGGATTGACGATGCGCACGGTGGCGTCGGGCGCTCCGGGGTTGTTGGCGTTGGCAAAATAATCCACCAGAATCTGGTTCGCAGCGCAGGATTTGCCCGGAAACGCAGTCAGAGACTCCAAGCCGGCGACTTGACCCGTACCAAAGGGAGAGCCGGTCACAGGGGACAGAGAGCCGTTAGTGGCGATGCTGAAGACCGTCACGTTTGAGCCGCCGAAGTTCGCGACGAAGAGGAACTTCCCGAAGGCATCCGTGGCGAGACCAGAGGGTTCCACCCCTCCGGTGGCGAAAGGCGAGCCGGAAACCAAAGCGAGGCTGCCATTCGCGGCCACGCTGAACACGCTGACCTGACTGCTGAAGTTGTTGGTAACAAAGAGGAATCTGTCATCCGGGCTGAGCAAGACGTTGTTGGAGTTCTGGCCCGTTCCCCCACCGAAGGGCGAGCCCGAAATCGGCGTCAACGCCCCGTTCGAGGCGATGCTGAAGACATCGACAATGGTCGAGGAAGGGTTGGCCTCCCCGCCAAAGAGAAAATTGCTCCCGCAATTGATGTCCAATCCCGTCTCACCTCCACTCCCTTTGGCGGTGAACGGCGAGCCCGTGACAGCCGTCAGCGCGCCGCCCGAACCGATGCTGAACATAGCCACTTGGTTAGTGTTGGGAAGAGCGACAGACAAGAATTTCCCATCCGGGGATACCTTGATGCCATCGGGCTCCCCGCCGGCAGGCACAAGGGCTCCGACCGCCGTCAGCGCTCCATTCGCAGCGATGCTGAAAACCCTAATGTCGCTTGACCCTGAATTCGCCGCGAACAAGAACCGATTGTCAGGTGTCGCTCCCAACGAGATTCCTCCGCTGGTGCCGCCCGACAAGCCGCCAGTCGAAAAAGGCGAGCCGACAAGCGTCAGGAATCCCGTCGAGGGATTGATGGAGAAGACGCTGACGTCGTTGCTGCCGTCGTTGGCGACGAATAGGAACGCGCCCACCATGCAAACGGTGATGCGATTGGAGGCATATAACCCGCCCGTGGTGCCCGTTCCACCCGTTAAAAAAGGCGAGCCAGCGATTATGCTCAAAGCCCCATTCGCACCCACTGAAAACGCCGTCACCGTGTTCGGTCCGGCCTCGTTGTCGTTCGTATAGACGAAGGTTTGGGCCTTCGCGCTGCCGGGAAGCAGCAGCGCAGCGAACGCTGCGAGCAGCGTCAGCAGGACCGCGCTTTTCATCAGGTTTTTCGGGCGCATGGCTTCACTCCTGTTAGGGGAATCCTTCGGCTTCTCGATGAATCCCCGAGAGCCTAGGCGATTCCGTCTCCGCACGGGACTCTTGTGATTGACGTTAGTACACGCGGAGGGAAGAGCGCAATTATCAAAAGGGGCTAGCCCAGCGGGCTAATCCTTTCGGGTGATTCGCCGGTCAGGCCGATCAGGATGTCACAATTTCGGGTAAGCCTTGGGCGCTCAATTCCTGTGACATCAACTTCTTTCCTCGCCCTTTCGGATTAGCCCGGGCGATTAATCCCTTTGGAGTAGTCGGAAGGATTAATCCCTTTGGGGAATTGAAATGGGAGCTTGCTTCCGGTAGATATGATGCAACACACTCCGGCGAACCTGAAGGAGAGACCTTAATGAATCGGGCGTTTACCTTTTTGAAGACTGCGTTCGCGGCGGCCGCGGTGGTCTTACTACTTGGGGTGAGCTCCCAGGTTGCCCGGGCGCAATCGTGCGCCGCGCCGCCCCCGAACATGGTGAGCTGGTGGCCCGGCGAAGGCAACGCCAACGACATCATCGATAACAACAACGGCACGCCGGTGAACGTGACGTTCGCGCCGGGCGAGGTGGGACTGGCGTTTAGCTTCAATGGGACGAGCAGCGAGGTGGATATACCTCACAATCCAAACCAGAATACGGGCGCTCAAATCACCATTGATGCCTGGATCAATCCGACGACAATCACACACGGAAACCCAATTCTAAATAAGAGATCCTCTAGTAATGTGGGTGGCTATTCATTTGAGGCAACAAATTCGCCGTTTGGTAATGTCAACGGCCTCTCATTTGGCATATGGATCGGTGGCACACTAATACAGGCGTTGACTCCCGCCAATGCCATCACGACCGGCGTCTGGCAGCATGTTGCTGCCACATACGACGGAATCACAATGAAGATTTATGTAAATGGTGTTCTGAAAGCGAGTCAGGCGGCTTCAGGAGCCATCGATGCGGTTACGGATCCGCTTGTGATGGGCCGAAATGAGGTTGTCTCAACCGCAGATTGGGATGGTCTCATAGACGAGGTCGAGCTCTTCAACCGCGCCCTCACACTGTCAGAAATCGGGGCCATCTACCACGCCGGCAGCGCAGGCAAGTGCAGGCCGGGCACTGTTTACACCGTCGATTACTACGCGAACGCGAACACGGCAGGCGCGCCCGACGCCACGGTGCGCATCGTCAATCCTGGAACGGCCGACGATCCCGCCTCCAACGGGAAGGAAGCTCGCGACCTGTGCGCGTTGATCTATGTGTTCGACGCCAACCAGGAGATGTCGGAGTGCTGCGGCTGCTATATCAGTGCCAACGGACTACTCACACTCTCGGTGAACAAGAACCTGACTTCAAACCCATTGCTGGGGACGAAGCTGCAGACGGGAGTGATCAAGATTGTTTCGTCCACGCAAAAGTTTAATCCACTCGGCTGCGACCCTACTGTGATTGGTCCGATGCCCAGCCTGCGGGCCTGGACTACGCACATCCAGAACAAAGTGGGCACAGCGTTCCCCTCTACCGAGGGTGAATCGCAATCTGCGGTGCTCGGCGCCGGAGAGAAGGCTGATTTGGCAGAGGATTGCAAGGTTCTGGAAGAACTCGGCAGCGGAGCGGGCATGTGCACTTGCCCGGCAGGCCACTAGTACCCTAACCGTAGGGTCGAAGCGCGCGAGCAACTCTCCTTCACAGATTGCGCCAGGCACCGAAGCTAGACTCGGTGCTTGGCGCTTTCCGTTTCCGTACCAGAAGTGATCCAGGCGACGTAGTCATCACAAGTCACGTAGTTAGCTACACTCCGAAGGCGCCGCAAGTAGAAGACTTGGCACCTACCTAACGCATTTAATTTGGGCGGGTAGCGCACCCTTAGAGCGCTAAGGCGAATTTTCGGGCGCCGCTCGATGGCATCGGCTACGACTTTCTCAACCAATTTAAGGTAGCGATCGATTATCCCCGCAGCACACTTGAATTCGTGCCAATTGCCGCTCCTTCCACTTAATCGGGCGCGTGATGCTAGGCTCGGTTCGATGCCTCTGCACGTGGGGACTTATCTTGAACTTCAGACGAAGTTCACCTCCAGGAATCTATGGCTTGCTGCCGTTCAATTGCTCAAGTTGCTTTTTGGCCCACTCGTCCTGGGGATTCAGCTCGAGAATCTTCTGGTAATCCGCCTTGGCTTTCTCCACTTCCTTGTTGGCCACGTGGGACATTGCCAAAAGGTTGTAGGCCCAACCCGTGGGCGGCGTGTTGACTTCGACGTTGAGCTCCATGATGGCCACGGCTTCCTTGGCTTTATCCTGTTTGAGCAAGCTCTCCGTCAAAATGTTCAGCGACGTTTCTCCGAAATCGTATTTGCCGCTTCCAAGGTCATTTTTCCTGAGATCGCGGTAGAGAGCGACGGCTGCCTGAATATCTTTCTTATCGATCGTTTCGGCCAGAAGCGCGTTCATGGTTTTCGGAATGTTGAGCTGGCGGTGACACGTCACACACTCCACGCGGATGGGTGCGGTTCGCCCCATCTTGGCGATGTATTCCAGGTTGATGGCATCGACCATGCGCAACATGGCGCGTGCCGTTTTCTTGGTGTCTTTTTCATCGGAAGCAAAATCCATCTGATCGAGTTTGTTGCCGTCTTTTCCCGCATGGCAGAATTGGCAGCGGACGCCCAAGCCGAAGGAAAATCCGCGCATATTTCCCATCAGCTCTTGACGTGAAATCGTTTTCGGAAAGTATTGCAAATTGGTGAATTTGTCGGGCACTTGAGCCTCCGCGGCGAGAGCCGCCAAGGGCAGCAACATCACTGCTGTTGCGGTCAACCTTCCCATGCGAAACCTGCAGAACATCGCTCGCCTCCCTCTGCGCTGGCTACTCGACTGAATCCAGTATCAAAGGTACCGATTTGTCCGGATGTTGTGGTGGGGAGGAGTTCAATTTTGTGTCCGGAATCTGTCAGGAAGGTGTCCAAGAAATGTAAATTCCAACATCCAAAGACGGATGGCCCATACTGCGAGTGCTATACTCGCAATTCTGAATGGTGATTTCGTTATCCTGGCATTCCCGAAGGGCTCGGACGGCCCTGATTGTCCTCCTCTTGTTGGTCAGCCTGGCAACCGCAAGCTTGATCGTGCTGCAGGCCCAATACGCAAATGCTTCGCAGCGCGCCACTGTTGAGAGTGTCCTCCACGACTATTCTTCACTCGTTGCCGACGAAGTCATCCGCAGATCGAGTGCGGAGATTGGTTATTACGGCTATTACCCGCTGGTTGGGGGCTATGCTCCTCGATGTCCAGCCATCGGGAAAGCTGCCTGCTGCGATAAGAGCAACGCTGCTCTCGGCACAGGATCCGCGCGTGAAGCGCGCCTCGGGCTTGGCGAAAAGCTACTTCGAGATGGATCCGTCCACTGGGCGGCTGAATTTTCTCAATGAGCTGCCGCCCGACGAAGTGGCAGGCTGGCTGCGGGAGAATCTGGCGCGAGTCTTCGCGCAGCACAGCGACACTGCATATCAAGTCTTGAACGCTCAAATCGGAGGCGCTCCGCGGACATTTGTGGCCGGCTCCACGCGAGGACCGCGAGGCCAAGAGGTTGTGGCTGGCTTCGAAGTCGACCTTCCGGTCCTGACGCAATGGTTTGGAACCGCTTTGAACCGTCAGCCCCTCGTGCCGCCTTCCCTGGGCCACGGACAAGTGACCAACCAGTTTCTGCATGTGAGCATCCGCGACCACGGCGGAGTGGAACGCTTCCACCTGGGCGAAGAGTCGGCGCCACAATTGGCGGTCATAAAGCCTTTTGGTGATACGTACCAAGGAGTTTTCTTGGGTTTCACGGTAGAAGCCTCCATCGATCCGCAGATTTCCCGACAAATCGTCATTGGGGGACTGCCTCGCTCCCGTCTGCCCTTCTTTCTGGGGCTCCTGGCATTGAATGCGGGTCTGATCGTGACGGCCATTCTGCAACTGCGACGGGAAATGGCTTTACAGCAACTGCGGGACGAGTTCGTTTCCAGCGTCTCTCACGAGCTTCGGACGCCGCTGACGCAGATTCGGATGTTCACCGAAACACTGTTGCTCGATCGAATCCGTTCCACCGAGGAGCATCGACGGTCGCTCGAAATCATCGACCGCGAGGCTCGCCGCCTTACGCAACTGGTCGAAAATGTTCTGCAATTCTCCCGAATGGAGAGAAGAATTGACTCACTCTCGAAGCGGAAGCGTGAACTCGCCCCCCTGATTCAGGAAATCGTAGAGGACTTTGAATCAGTAATGATTGGCAGTGAAACTCAGATTGAACTTCGCTTGTCCTTTGGCCTCACCGCAAACGTGGACCCTGACGCTCTGCGTCAAATCGTGATCAACCTTCTCGATAATGCCGTGAAGTATGGAAGAAAGAAACAGCAGGTTATCTTGGGACTCGAGGCCCGTGACGGCATGGCATGTCTCTTCGTAGATGACGAAGGGCCCGGCGTTCCTGTGGCCGATCGAAAGCGCATCTTCGAGCGATTCCAGAGACTAGAGCGCGATCGGCACTCAGCGATTGCGGGCACAGGGATCGGTCTATCCGTGGTACAGGATTTGGTGGCCCGTCATGGCGGCCGGTGTTTAGTGACTACAGGTGACCGCGGCGGAGCGAAGTTTGTCGTCGAGCTGCCGCTTTCCAAGGGAGAGGAAGCCGCCCGTAAGGACCAGCCGGAGGAATCGCCTTGAGCCGAATCCTGCTGATTGAGGACAATCGCGATCTGGCGTTCGGTCTGCGAAACAACTTGGAGATCGAGGGCTACGAAGTCGAGACGGCTGAGGATGGAATGGCTGGCCTGAAGGCATTCGCTAGGGTGAATCCCGACCTCGTGATTCTCGACCTGATGCTGCCCGAGTTGGATGGGTTCCGTGTATTACGATCGTTGCGCCAGGGCGGACACGCAGCCCCGGTCCTTTTATTGACGGCGAAGGGAGAAGAGGCCGACAAGGTCAGAGGGCTGCGAATGGGGGCGGACGATTACGTCACAAAGCCGTTCGGACTCCTGGAGTTGCTGGCAAGGGTCGAGGCGCTGCTTCGCCGCACGCACGGGGAAGGCGCCGCCACGGGAGATGTGAGGAAGGTGCATCGCTTTGGCGTCATCGAAGTTGACCCCGCTTCGCGCACCGTACGCCGTGCATCGCAAACCGTCGAGTTGGCTCCGAAGGAATTCGATTTGCTGCTTGCACTCTTGCGAGCGAAGGGAGCGGTGGTCTCCCGCCTGCAAGTGATGAGGGAAGTTTGGGGATACTCCGCGGCGGTCGTCAGCCGGACCGTGGACACACATATCGCGGAGTTGCGCCGCAAGCTGGAGGAGAATCCTTCCTCGCCTCGTCACATCATCACCGTGCGAAAGACTGGCTACCGGATCAAGTTCTGAAGCGGAGCCGGGAAACATCTTCACAATCCCCCGCATCGCCGCCGTCCGGCGGGTGCCGCATCCTTTCCGCGGGTTGTGCGGAAAGGGTGCGTGTTTTCGGTTTTTCCATCGGAGAGAAGAACAGCGCAGGGTCACTCGCATCCGCGGATGTGACGCAAGCTTGAACCCCCGGAGCACCCGCAAAGGGCGTGCTAGAATCCGTAACTAGTTGTCGGATCGTTTTCAGCTTAGAGAATCCGGGCCGTCACGGAGTTAACCGCAAATGAGCAAATTATTGGACATATCCACAGTTTTAGCCGCTACGGCAGGCCTCTGGGCGCTCGGCTTTGGTTGGTTTACGTATGTGAGTTCTGTCCTGTCCCACAACCAAGACGAATTCCTCGCGCTGAAGAGCATCGTGGAAGGCTTGCGCGTCGAACTTGGACTGATGAAACCGTGGACCGGGGCTGGCGGTTCCGGATACTCGAAGAAGATGACGCTCCAGCAGGCGCCTCCTGAGTGGTCACAGCCGAGCCGCCTCATTTGGAAGTTCAGCTCCGATGCGATCGAAAATCTATCGAGTTCTCCGTACGTCTACCGGTTACGCGATATCGTGGGGCCTTTTGCTCGTCTTGACTTTTCGATTTCGAGGTTGTTCCAACTCTATGATGAATATCGCGCCTTCGCGAACACCAATCCGGGCGTATTTGCATCGCCGCCCCCTTGGTACACAACAGTCATTCTGGACTTCAACTTTCGGATGCACGTCAACCTCATAGGCGGTTCAGACTCTGACGACCCCACGTGTCTGTACAAAGCCTACGACGATGCCATCTCCGCGCTCGGCAAGTTTGATGCTGACCTGAAATCGAGACCACTTCCTTGGTGGTTTAGATTCGGCCACTTTGTTGGCTTTCTGTGCTTCGCTTTCGGAATCCTACTATTGTTTCGGTTGTTTCGGCCGTAGACATCCAGTCACTAGATCGGACTCAGCCATCGCATTTCAAAGCGCGCGCACATTCGTCAGGTCCATGGACCGCAACACGTCTATCTCAGGATCAATCACGTGATTGTTGAACCCGAGAAAACTTCAGTTTCCATTTGCGGAGAGGATAGGTCGGGAGAGGTCGTATTGGGTGCTTACGCCAGAAGAGATCGCGCGGGCACTGACCATTACTCGCTACTCGCGTGATCGGGTTGACAGGCGGCGAGTTAATCTGCCAGCATCAGCGTGAGGGAGCCAAGATATGAATCGCGAGACTGAAAGATTGAAAGGTCGCGGTCGTTTGGTCGGCCCTGGAATTGATACTGACGCGCCGTACGATCTTTCCGTGACCACGGACATCATTGATGCTGGGCACCAAGGTGATCCCACAGCTGTGATTGATGGCCTCAAGGGGGTCACGGGAAGGGTGGAATTCTCGAATTCAAAGCATCCGCCCCTTGGACAAAAGCTGACCCTAATCTTGGAAGATGGTCGGAAACTGTTGGTCTTCATACAAAGCGATGGCAGTGTGACTGCTACAGGCCCGTTCTTCAAGTAACGTCCACAGGACGTAGTGTGCTAATTTGATTTGGGAAACAAACCCCTGATCAGCCGCTAAGCCCATCTCAAGGTAATCGGCGCAGAAAAAAGTTTACAGGCGCAACCACTTGCAATCTGCTAACTCCGTGCTAACGTCGAAGTATGGGGATTTTTCGGCCCGCGAGGGCACGGTGTCTAACTACATGACTCATTGCGAGACGACTTTCGCTGATCCTGAGCGCAGCCGAAGGGCGATCATTGCGGCGGGCCGGTCTACTTCTGCCTGGCGGATCGGGACTGGCGTGACGCACCTGCAGGCCCGCAGTCCGGGGAGTGGCGCACCAGCGCACGGACCAGTTCCCAGCCCCCAGGCTCCAGCCTGGGGGACCCTGCGCGTACTCCTTGGGGGCATTAAAAACCGCCAGTCTGGTAGCGGCAGATACACTTTTAGGGGCATTGAAAACAAGCCCCTTAGAGCGATTTCTAATCGCAACAGCTGCGAGAGTGGTAAACGCGCAAATCTCTCAGAACCAATAACATCCAAATTTCTAATCGCAACAAAACTGCATGTTTCTGAAGAAAAAGCGAAACGAGAATAAAAAGCGAAACAGCAAGGTACTGACAAGTGGGATGGATTGAACGAATGCCGTTCCAAACTATTCGGAGCAAATTCTATCGCAACAAAACTGTGCCATGAACGTCGCGCTGACCAATCCGGTGATGTACTTGAAGGGTGTCGGCCCGGAGCGCGCCGCCCTGCTTGCCGAGCGCGGCATCACCACCGTCTCCGACCTGCTGAACTACCTCCCATTCCGCTACGAAGACCGCGTCCGCTTCACGCCCATTCGAGAACTCGTGCCCGGCACGATTCATACCGTCTCCGCCAGGGTTCACACCGGCAACCTGGTTCGATTTCAGCGCGGTTGGAACGCCATCTACCACCTCGCCGTCCGCGACACTACGGGCACGCTCTACGCCAGGTTTTTTCACGGCGGCTATCTCCAAGGGCGCCTGAAGGAAGGGCAGGGAATTGTGCTTCACGGCAAAGTGGATGTGGATCCGTATCGTCCGGCGCGCCTGGAAATGGTCAACCCTGAATTCGAGTTGCTGGGAAACGCATCCGCGGCGGGCGGTCTGGATTCAACCGAAGTGGGTCGCATCGTGCCGATTTACGAAGCGATCGGAGGAATCAGCTCGCGCGTTTTGCGACGCCTCCTGTATTGGGTCCTCGGCAATCTCGATGGAGACGTCCCGGATCGCCTTCCCGCCGAGATTCGCGAGCGTTGCCGCTTCCCATCGCGCCGCGACGCGCTCAGCTACGTCCACTTTCCTCCCCCGAGCGCGAGTCTCGAAACACTCAATAGCTTTCGCAGCCCGTCGCACCAGCGCCTCATCTTCGAAGAATTCTTTTTTTACCAATTGGGCCTGGCGATGCGGCGCCGGCAACACCACCGCCGAAAAGGAATCGTTCTGCGCGTGCGCGAGGACGGCATTCGCGCGGCCCTCAAACGCGTCTTGCCCTTCAAGCCCACCGCCGCGCAGAAGCGCGTGCTCGCAGAAATCGTGGCCGATCTCGAACGGCCGGTGCCGATGCACCGTCTGCTTGAAGGCGATGTCGGCAGCGGCAAGACCATCGTGGCCTTTGAGGCGGCCACCATCGCCATTGAAAATGGCTACCAGGTGGCCCTCATGGCGCCCACGGAAATCCTCGCCGGGCAGCACTTCCTTTCCGCGCGGCGCATCTTCGCGCCGGCCGGCTACCAAGTAGCATTGCTCGCGAGCGGCCTGAAGCGCGCGGAGAAGTCTGCTGCGCTCGAACGCGTCCGAAGCGGCGAAGCGCAATTCGTCGTCGGCACTCATGCCCTGATCGAAGATCCCGTCGTTTTTGCGCGGCTCGGGCTGGTAATCGTGGATGAGCAGCACCGTTTCGGCGTCCTGCAGCGCAAGCGTTTGATGGAAAAGGGCGCTTCGCCGCACGTTCTGGTGATGACGGCCACGCCCATCCCGCGCACGCTCGCGCTGACGCTCTATGGCGATCTCGACCTCTCCGTGATTGACGAAATGCCGCCCGGGCGCGCCCCGGTGGAAACTCGCTCGGTCGCCGAAGAGCAGCTTTCCGGCGTCTGGCAGTTCGTGCGCCGCGAAGTCGCTCGCGGCCGGCAGGCCTACGTGGTCTATCCCGTCATCGAGGAATCCAAGCAGGAACTGAAAGCGGCCACCGCGGAATACGAACGGCTCGCCAAGTCCGTTTTTCCTGATTTGCGGCTCGGTCTTCTTCACGGCCGGCTTCGCAGCGAGGAAAAAGAAGATGTGATGGAGCGTTTTCGAAGCGGTGCGATTCAGGTGCTGGTGTCCACGACGGTGATTGAAGTCGGCGTGGACGTGGCCAATGCCACGGTGATGGTGATCGAGCATGCCGACCGCTTCGGCCTCGCGCAGTTGCACCAGCTCCGCGGGCGCATCGGACGCGGCGCGGCGAAATCGCAATGCATTCTGGTAGCTCCGAAAAATCTGGCGGGGGAAGGGCGGGAGCGCATCGAAACGATGGTGGCCACGTCTAACGGTTTTGAGATCGCCGAGCGAGACTTGAAACTTCGCGGGCCGGGTGAGTTCTTCGGTACTCGGCAGCACGGCGACACGGCCTTTCACGTGGCCCATCCGCTGCGCGACCACGAGCTGCTCGAGCTGGCGCGGCAGGAGGCCTCCGCGCTGGCGGAAAATCCGGCGCGCGCCACCGAGTTGCTGGATGTCGTCACCAACCTTGGTTCCACTTGGCAGAAGCGCTACCAGCTTGCAACGGTGGGATGAACGATGCGGGTGATCGCTGGCAAGTTCAAGAGCCGGCCCCTTCGCTCACTGCGCGGCTTGGCCCTGCGTCCATCGAGCGATCGATTGCGAGAAACCCTGTTCGACATTCTGGGGCCGACGGTGGAGGGCTCGCTGATCATAGATGTTTTTGCCGGCACGGGCGCCGTCGGCATCGAAGCGCTCAGCCGCGGGGCGCGCGAAGTTTTCTTCATCGAAAAACACGCGGCCGCAGCCGAGCTGGTTCGCCGGAATCTCCAATCGCTGGGGATCGAGCGCGGCGCCGAGGTGCTGGCCGTCGATGCCGTGCGCGGTCTCGAAGCCCTGGCAGCGCGCCACCTCGTGGCCGATTTCATCTTCCTCGATCCCCCGTACAAAAAAGCCGACGCCTATGAACGCGTCCTCGATTCCCTGGACTCCTCCCACCTGCTCGCGCCGGAGGGCTGGATCATTGTCGAGCACGCCCGCCGCAACAGCCTCCCCAGCCGGCTGGCTCACCTCGAGTGCACGCGCGTCCTCGAACAAGGAGATGCCGCGCTTAGCTTCTACCGATTGTCCCAGGCCGCCTAAGAGGGCGGACGCGCAAAGTCGCAGATTCGGGAACCCCGAATTCACGCGGCTCCTCTGAAGGTCTAGCCAAAAAGGTTGTACACTCTGGTACCACAGATGGATTGGCCCCGCCAACCCTGCGCGGTATTGTGGCATCTTCAGGAGTCTCGACAAGCCTGTTCCATGGCCTTCGCGGAGGGCGCGGTATAATAATGCCTACTCTCATGCCGCCGGTTCTCAATCCGGTGACGCGGCCCGCGCCGCCGCCGCGCCAACCTCGTCTGATGGTGCCGTGGGAGTCACGCGGCAAGCAATTTCGCGCAAGCCTGCGCGCCGTCTTGCGCTCGATACCGACGAAAAGTGGCGCGACGCCGCGCTACTTCCTGGACACCGTGGAGCAGCGGGTGCCCCGTGGAGCGATATTCGTTTCCTTGCTTTGGCATATCGCCTGCGTCGCGATTCTCGGACTGCCCTTTTGGAACCGTTTGCTCACACCGAGGATCGTCCTGCCGCCGGTCCAAATCGAGATCACCTGGTACGCTCCTGCGCAGGATCTCCCGTCGCTCAACCTGCCTGGGCCGGCCTCTAAGCCGAGCCCTCCAGGGGAGCCGCATAAGCCTATGCCTCGCCGTGGCGCCGACGCCTACCATCCACGACAAACGATATTGTCCCGGCCGCTCCGCATCACCCATCCGCGGCAGACTTTGATTCAGCCCAACGCCCCCCTGGCGCCGCCTAAGATCGAGCCGCAATTGCCGAACATCGTCGAGTGGGCTGCGAACTCCGAACCCGCGCGACCACACTTCCGAATCAAAGCCTCGGCGCGCGCGCCCCGCCAACGCCGGCGCAGAGTCGAAGAAGCGCCGGTCCCGGAAATCAGCAACCTGGAAAAAACAGCGGGCCCATTGAGTATCGCGGCCACACCCGCGGTCAACTTGCAGCCGAAGCTGCCGATGCTGCCGGCTACGGCGGCCCGCCCCCAGGCTCGGAAGGCAGCAACCGATGCAGGCCCTGCGCCTAACATCGGCCAGGCCGCGAATGGCGATGCAAGCTCGCGGCGTCTGATTGCTCTTTCTGCGTCACCGGCGCCCGTGCCGCCGACCATCGCGGTTCCTCAAGGCAACCTCTCCGCGAGAATCTCGGTTTCCCCGGAAGGAACCCAACCAGGCGTTCCTGGCGGCTCTTCGAACGGTGACGTCGGCACCACGGGAAGCTCCGTTTCGCCTGGGGGATCGGGTAGTTCAGACGGTGCGCTCCGCGCCACGGGTGGCGGGAACGGAGCGCCGGGTCCAAACGGCGTGAGCATCAGTGGCGGGAATGCAAGCGCGTCTTCGACGGTCTCCGGGCCAACGGCCCCCACTGCCGCGCTCGCTTCCAGAGCCTCCAATTCCGCTGCGCCGCCTGCGAAGCCGGGCCCAGAACCTGTAAACGCCACGCGGACGCCAGCGATGGGAATGGAGGAAATTGGGGTTGGTTCGGCGCCGGAGCAAATCCTTGGCGACAAGAGGATTTACACCCTGTTCGTGAATATGCCCAATCTTTCCAGCGCCACCGGAAGCTGGGTCCTGAATTTTACCGAATTGCAGAACGAGACGCCTGCTTCCGCCGCGGGTTTGCTCTCCGGCCCGGTGCCGGTGCGGAAAGTAGATCCCAAATATCCGCCATCACTCGTCAACGCGCGCGTGGAAGGGGAAGTGATCCTGTATGCGATCATCCGCCGCGATGGTTCCGTCGACAGCATTCAACTGCTAAAAGGAGTCGATCCCACACTGGATCAAAACGCGATGGAGGCCTTGGCACGATGGAAGTTCCATCCCGCGATGCGCAGCGGCGCACCGGTGGAACTCGAAACCGTCGTGCACATTCCCTTCCGCACGACGCCCTCCCTGTGATTTAGAAGTGGCTGCGCAGTTCGCGAAAGGATGAAAGGACAAGCAGCTTGCCGGTACCGCTTTCGAGCTCCGCCTTCTCGATTTCCCAAGTGGCGGCGTGCGGGATGAAGACGGCATTCACGCCGACCTGGAGGGCGGGATTGATGTCGCTGCGCGGGCTGTTCCCCACCATCCAGCAGTGCGACTTGACGACGCGGAACCGCCGGATGACTTGCTCGTAGGTCGCAGATTCCTTCTCGGGCACGATTTCAATGCAGTCAAAGAATTTCTGCAAGCCCGAGCGCTCCACCTTCGCTGCTTGCTCGGCAGGCTCGCCCTTCGTCAGAAGAATCAGGCGGTGGCGTTCGGCGAGATAGGCCAGGGTTTCGGGCACCCCGTCGAGGATTTGCGGCGGCGTACTTTCGAGCTCCACCACCATTCGCTCGATTTCCTGGACGATTTCGCGCTGGGCCAAGGTGCCTGCCAGTTTCATATAGGTATCTTCCAGCGAGCGGCGGAAGCTGCGCACCCCATAGCCATGCTGGCGGATATTGCGACGTTCCGTTTCGTTCAGAATTCGGCGGATGTAATCGCGCACGAAGCCGAGGGGTTCGAGCCGCGTGAGGAAACCCTCGATCGTCTGCTCGAAGAAAATATTGTTTTCCCAGAGGGTGTCGTCGGCATCAATTAGCAGAGTTTGTCGTGCCATTCGTCAATCCTTGAAAGAACGCTCTCCCCGGGAAGGACTCGAGAAGCCTGGGGCAGTTAGCAACACGGCGTTCAAGATGCCTTGCGCACGCCGGTCGAAAGCTTTTCCAAAATGCCCTGCGCGAGCTTCTGGACGTCGCCGAATTGGGAGAGATAATTCTGGAACTCGCGGTTAAGGTCGAGCGCCGTGTCGGGATCGAGCTTGGTTCTCAGGATCATATCGCGGAGATGGACGGGATGCGGCAGAACCGCGTCGTCGCGCAATTCATCGAGCGCCGTCTTAGGGTCGTAGTGATACATATACCCTCCCACTGAAGGAACCGCGGCTATTGTACTCTGGCTGGGTCGAACTGTGACGCCTAGCCCGGAGCCGACAGGAATTCGTAGCGCTCGATCCGGGCAGCGATGCCGCGGCGAGCGTCGCTTTCCTCTACTCGTAAGACGCGGGCGTAGCAACGGATGTGGACGTCGCCTGCGAGGGTGATCCGCTGGGGCAAGGTGAGCACAAACTCAACCGAGTTTCCCTTCTCGAGCGGCGCGTCGCTCAAGAAGTAGAGTCCGCGGAAGCTGACGTCACGCGTTTCGCCGGAATGTTCGACGATGGCCCCGTTGGCGGAGTAGCGAATCTTCACGGGCAGAGACATCGTGAAACGGCGAGCGGCGCGTCGTTCCGCTACCCTCTCCATCGCTTTCCCCCGAGCGACCCTACCCTCAATTGCCGACACCCTAACACTGACCCCGTGAAAGTGCAACGAGATTCGAGACTCGCTTGGGTGCCGTCAGAGGACGGAAAACAGGGTCCTTGCGCGGCTTCGAGTCGTCCGAAGACCTGGCGTTGACCTCGGCCCGCCAACCCATTAAGATAGGAGATAATGCTTCAAGCAATTCCCCTGGTCGACCGGCGACAGCACCCTCGTGCGCAGCTTTCCCTGCCCTTGCGGCTGCGGTGGCTCGGCCCGTTTCGATCCGAGATTGAAATTACTCAGAGCGTTGACGTCTCGCGCGAAGGATTGCTCTTCTACCGCCCCGAGCCTTGCCCGCTGCACAGTCGTGTCTGGGCCACATTGCCGTTTGAGCTTGGCGAGGAAAGCCCGCAGCCCGAAACGCCCGGGAGAGTCTTGCGACTCAAGAAGACGCGGATCGGGGGCTATCTGGTAGGCGTGCACCTGGAAAATCCCCGGCGTCGCCGCGCTGTCAGCTTTTGGCCCGAACGCCGGGCGAGCCCGCGTGTTCCTCTCTCCCTGCCCATCGGGATCCGCACGGACGGGGAGCCTTGGTCCGAAGAGTCGGTCACGCTGGACGTTTCGGACGTGGGCCTGCGTTTCCCGTCAGCACGGGTCTATTCGGTGGGTGATCCTTTGCGCGTCAAGCTCTCGTGGGGCAAGGGTGAGATTCTGGCGCACGTCGCGCGCGTATCCGGAGCAGCAGAGGCGACTGACGCTCCCTTCGCCGATATCGCCATCGCCTGGGGTGGGCACGGTAAACTTGCCGCTAACGAGCGAACCACCCAAAGGCACTTCCTCAGAGAACCAAACCGCCGGGGCACTGTCTCGGCGTCGCTTCGTTCTCTCCGGTAAACTCTCGCGTTTCCCAACACTGATGGCCGACGTCTTCCATCGCAGTTTCTTTCTTGAAGGGCCCGCCGGCCAACTTGAGGCCATGCTTTGGACCGTTCCGAATCCCCATCCGGCGATGACCGCGGTCGTCTGCCATCCGCACCCGCTTTACGGCGGGACGATGCACAACAAAGTGGTCTACCAGGCGGCCAAGGCGCTCCAACAGCGGGGCATGCCGGTGCTCCGTTTTAACTTTCGCGGCGCGGGGCTGAGTGAAGGCTCCTTCGACCGCGGTCGCGGCGAAACCGATGACGTTCGCACCGCCCTCGATTATCTGGAAAAAAAGTTTTCAGAGAAGCCGATTCTTCTTGTCGGCTTCAGCTTCGGCGCGTGGGTCGGCTTGCGGGTGGGCTGCGAGGATGCGCGCGTCGCCGAGCTTATCGGCCTAGGCATCCCCTTAAACGATTCTGACTTCTCCTATCTGCAGAACTGCGTCAAGCCGAAACTCTTTCTTCAAGGCGAGCTGGATCAGTTTGGGTCACGCAAAAGCGTTGAGGCCCTTTTCAAAGAGCTCCCGGCACCCAAGAAGCTCGTTTTCTTTGCCGAGGCAGATCATTTCTTCCGCGGCAAGCTCGACAAGGTCGGCGCCGCAATCGACGCCTGGATCGTCGAACAACATCCCGATCTCTAGCGAAGCGCGCCGACAAAACAACCGTGGTTCCGCGGGCCCCCGATCATGCTCCGTAATCGGATCGAGAACTTGCTTGACGCCGCCGGGCCGCTCGCCAGGAAACCCTTGAGGAGGGGAAGCCGCTAGAGTTATGCTCACGAGCAGGAAATCTCCGGCAAAGGCGCCTGCAAAATGGTCCCCTCAGACACCGGCTACATCCACCGACGCGGCCAGGCTTCCTTGACTGCGAATGCTTGCCGCCGTGCCAGATTTGGGACGGACGTCGATTAGGGGATTGATTCCGTGCGGGGGTGACTATGGATTCGTTTCGAATTCTACTCGCGGATGATCATGAAATCGTTCGCCGCGGTCTGCGGGCTGTCCTGGAAACCCAGCCGGGCTGGCAGATCTGCGGCGAGGTCAACGACGGCCGAAAAGCGGTGGAAAAGGCTCTTCAGTTAAAGCCCGACGTCATCATCCTGGATATTTCCATGCCGGCCTTGAATGGACTGGAGGCTACGCGCCAGATCCTGAAGGGCCTGCCGAATGCGAGCGTGCTCATCCTCACCATGCATGATTCGGAAGAAATGATTCGCCAAGTCCTGGACGCGGGGGCCCGGGGCTACTTGCTGAAATCGGATGCCGGTGACGAGCTGGTAGCGGCTGTGGACGCCCTCCGCCGACACAAGACGTATTTCACTTCGAAAGTCGATCACGTCGTGCTTGCGGGTTATTTGGAACACAAGGCGCAGGGCCGCGAAATCCGGCGGGATCGCCTAACGCCGCGCCAACGCGAAATCGTGCAACTCCTGGCCGAAGGCAAGACCAGCAAGGAAGTTGCTACAGCCCTCAAGATGAGTGTAAAAACCGCCGAGACTCATCGGTCCAACATCATGAAAAAGTTGGATCTCCACTCGGTAAGTGATCTCGTCCGCTATGCTATCCGTAACAAGATGGTCGAACCTTGAAACCCCTGCCGATCCGCGCCGCTACCGGTATCGTCGAACGCAACGGGCTTCCGCTTTAGGCCCTAAGGCATAGAGATAGCCATGGCGGACGGGGTCCCGCGCGACCGCGCCGACAGCAGCCTCGGCCGTGAGGCTCAGTTTACTCGCGGGCACCGACTGCTTTCGCCTTTCTGTCGAGGCCTTCCTTGCGCTGTTCTCCCCGGAGTTCCTTTTCTGCCTGAAGCCAGTCGGCCAGGTCGCTGCCGGGAGCTCCTGCGCGGGCGAGGTAGATATCGTAGGCGCGCTTCTCGATCTCAGCCCTCTCGGGGTTCCGTTGCGTCTGTAGGGTGGGGTCTCCAACGGGCACGTTGGCGAACCCCTCTTCCGAGCGCTTGCGCGATGCGCCGGCAAACTCCAGCTCTGGTGGTTTCTTCCAATCCTGACGTAGTGTAGGCACCTTGCCTCCTTTCGGGTTTGGGGACTGGTAAGACTCGCACTGCATTCTGACCCCCACTCCAATCTGACGCAGTCCTGTTATGAATTCCATAAGACAGGTTTTGTAGTTTCTATCCCGCCAACATTGAACCGTTGCCAAGTCACTCGAAACTCGGGGCGGTGAGCGGCACCCACGCGCATGTATTGCCTTCCGCGCCGGGTGATCCGCCAGAGGCGTCTGCGAAACCGAGCTTCGGCGCGCTTCGCGGATTGGAACGCGGGTTTTACTGCGGGAATTCTTTGTCGAACTGGGACAAGATTCCCCATACAGGAATTCGCCCTTGCCAATAAGGGTTTCTCGGGATTGTCTGCTCGAGCTTCCTCGAGTAACCACTCCGTTCCAAAACGCTACGTCAACACTTTGGGAAGATAGAACTTTGAGCTGGAGGTTCCGCGAAGGATTTATGCCGGGCGTTTCTGGCAGCGCATGCCGCGGGCGCGACGACTTCCATGTAAAGATTCCTGGTTATAGTACTAGGCAAGTGGGTAAGCGCTCTTGATATCTGGCCCCCTATCATTAAAGAAATAAAAGAATTACACGAATTCTCCCTGAGAGGTGCGAACTGGCGAACAACTTGCTTGCGACCATAGGTTCCAGAAGTTCAAGCGGTCACGGGTTCTACGCGGTCACGCTGGGAAACGACTCTACCCCGATTCTCTTCGATGGAGGAGACCCGATGTCAGCACTTCGATTGTTAGTGGCAGATGACCACGAAGTCGTTCGGAAAGGGCTCAAAGCGATGCTGGAAGCGCAGCCAGGATGGGAGGTCACCGCTGAAGCTGCGGACGGCCGAGAGGCAGTCGCGAAGACAAGAGAGCTGAAGCCGGATGTTTCCGTCCTGGATCTTAGCATGCCGTTGCTCAACGGGCTGGAAGCGACGCGACATATTCGCAAGTCCGGCTCTGAGACGAAGGTGCTCATTCTGACGGTGCATGACGCGGACCCCGTGATCCACGAAGTCTTGGACGCGGGCGCGCAGGGTTACGTTTTGAAATCGGATGCCGGTCGGGACCTCGTTGCCGCAGTCGAGGCCGTAAGCCGCAACAAGACGTTCTTTACGCCCAAAGTGGGACAGATGATCCTGGACGGCTACCTGGGCGACGGCCCTCGCAACGGCGAATCGAAGGTGCCGAAGGATCGGAGGGAACGCCTGACGCCTCGGCAACGGGAAATCGTCCAGCTTCTCGCGGAAGGCAAGAGCAGCAAAGAGGTGGCGGTGGCTTTGGATCTAAGCGTCAAAACCGCGGAAACCCACCGCGCCAATATCATGCGGAAGCTCGATTGCCACTGTGTGAGCGACGTGGTGCGCTACGCGATCCGAAACAGGATCATCGAGGCTTAGCGCTTTTCGCGCGACGGGAGCGTCACGCGGAAAGAAGCCGGCGCCGGGTTCCGAGAATCAGTGCGCGAGGGCTCCGGCGCGGTACGCCGGGTACCGACGCCTCACATCCACGCCTCCAAGCGTCGTTGCCTTCATCGGTGTCTCAGACTTTTTGCGAGGATAACCCCTTCTGATCGCGAGTTCGCGTTGCTCCTAAGGGCTTGCCATCCAAAGGCTCCATCAAAAAATTCGATTCGAGAGATGAATTTTTTGACGAAAACGGAAGCGAACGCAAGTGATAGCATTTTGTGACTGGCGGAGCTTCCTGCTCGGTGTCCAGGGGATCAAAAATCCGAGCACCTGGCAGTTGGGGCATCGCCGACTCTATCCAGGGAGCTTGATATGCAAGGCGGATTCGTCATTCCAGGTAAAGTCTATCTGATCGGTGCGGGTCCCGGAAACCCGAACTTGCTGACAGAGAACGCCGCGCGTCTGGTACGTGCGGCGGACGTGGTGTTGCATGATGGCCTTGTCTCGCCGGAGATCCTCGCTCTGGTTCCGGCGCGGGCCGCCGTACACAACGTCGGCAAGCGCGTCGGGCTCAAACATTTCACCCAAGATGAGATTCACGCGCGACTTATCGCCTGTGCCCGGCAGGGCCATCTGGTCCTGCACCTGAAAGCCGGCGACTCGCGCATTTTCGACCGTGCCCGCGGAGAGATAGCGGCGCTGCACGAGGCGGGCATTGCCGTTGAGGTCGTCCGAGGCGTAACCGCGGCACCAGAAGATTTGCCCGCGATGCTGACGCCGAGCGAAGGGGAAGCGAGCAACGATGTGGGCGAGGGCGGCTGAGGCAGGTTCGAGTGCCACGCGCTTCAACGGACAACGTTGGGGGCGCGCTTGTGCCTGAGGAGTTCCGCGCAGCGCTCCGCTGTTTCCTTTACCAGGAAGCCCATCTTGGGGTGGGAGGGTTCGAGGTCGGCCGCGAGGCCGCGGCGCCGCAACTCCTCGGAGGTTGTCGGCCCGATAGAGGCGATTACCATGCGTTCGAGACCCCGCCGAAGGGATTCTTCCAACTTCGTTTCCGCGGCCACTTGGAGGAGATGCGTTGCCTGCACGCTGGTGGTGAACAGGACGACATCGAATTCGCCCCGGGCAATCGCCGCTACGGCCGCTCGCAGCGGACCGATGTCCTCGGGGAGCGCCCAGCGATACACGGGTACGCGCGTGACTCGCGCGCCTCGCGCCTCGAGTCCCGCCAACAGCTCCGGACTGGAGATGCCATATTCCTGAACCGCCACTCGCAGACCTCGAATCGGCTGCGAGCCCGACCCGGCATCGAGAAGGCTCAGCACTTCGCGCCAAGTGTTCGGTTCGGGCACCGCGAGGCTAGCCGTCACGCCCAATTCCTTGAGCACCGCCAGTGGCTTGGGGCCGCGCGCAACCACCTTGACGCGGTTGAGCGCCGCCACGAATTGCTCGCGCGGATAAACGCTCTCCGCCACACTCGCGAGCGCCCGCGTTCCCACGCCAGTTAGAAAGATAACCGTGTCAAATTCGCCTTTGCCCAGCGCGGAGACGAATGCCAGAGCCTCGCTATTGGACTCAAGAGGAACCTCCCGCAGCGCCGGCGCCACTGTCGGGACGCCCCCATAGCTCGCAATCAATTTGGCTAGCTCCGGCGCCCGACGGCTCTCGAGAGCCAACACTTTCAATCCTTGGAAAGCAGTACTGGGCATAGGTCCTTTCGGGTCACCTGCCCGCAAGCGCTTATCCTACTACTGTGGGCGAGACAGCGCGCATTCGATTTCCCGATCGTGCAAGGGCATTGAGGCGGTGAGAGTCCGGCCCTTTCTTCGATGTACTAACTCGCCTTTAATCTAGAGCCGGCGACGGCTGTTTCCACTCTCGAAAAACGCATTCCTCGCATCGAAATTCTCGATTGTACTTCTTGGCACCACCCAAGGTAAGTAGATAGAATGCGGTCCTTTCCCGCTAACTCGGAGATCGACCACGATGCGTGTGGCGTTGGCTTCATCGCGGAAATGGGCGGTCAAGGCTCCCGCGAAGTGGTCGAGCGCGCCCTAACAGCACTGCGGCGGCTGACGCATCGCGGCGGTGTGGATGCGGACGGCCTGAGCGGCGACGGCGCGGGACTCCTCCTGCCTATCCCAGAGACCTTCTTCCGGAAACGCGCTGGGGAAGCAGGCATCAAGCTGCCGGGAACGTTCGGCGTGGGAATGGCGTTTCTCCCACAAGAGCAAGAAGGCACAGCACGGGCTATGATCGAAGGCGCCGCCCGCAGGGCAGAGTTGGCCTTTCTAGGTTGGCGCGCCGTCCCCACTTCTGCAGGTGTTCTGGGCCCGCGCGCCCGAACAACGGTTCCTGTTGTTCGTCAATGTTTCTTCGCTCCAGTAGGGCCGACGAAGAATTTTGAGCGGCGGTTGTTTCTGCTGCGCAAGCGGATCGAAGCCGAGGCGCCGGTCGGCACTTACTTTTGTTCGCTTTCCTCGCGCACAATCGTGTACAAGGGGTTGTTGACGCCGCGGCAACTTCCAGAGTTCTATGCGGATCTGGCGGATCCGGAATTCAAAGCTCCGTTCGCCGTATTTCACCAGCGCTATTCCACCAACACCCAACCCAGTTGGAAATTGGCGCAGCCTTTTCGCTTGTTGGCGCACAACGGCGAAATCAACACGATCGGCTCTAACCGAAGGTGGATGCGCGCGCGCGAGTCGCGGCTGCGACGAACTCTCCAGGCCGGCCGATTGTTTCGCGCGCTCGAAGAAGGCGTAAGCGATTCTGCCAACATCGACAACGCCCTCGAAATCCTGCTGCAGCAGGGCTACAGCTTGGGGGCCGCGATGCTGCGAATGGTGCCACCGGCCTGGGAAGCGGACCCACATGTCCTGCCGGAGCTGCGCCGCTTTTTCGAGACGGAGGCAGGTGAGCAAGAGCCATGGGACGGTCCAGCGGCGCTGGTGTTCAGCGATGGGCGCTTGGTCGGAGCGAAGCTGGACCGCAACGGCCTGCGTCCGTTGCGGTATACGCTCACCTCGGACGGCCTGCTGGTGGTTGGCTCTGAGGTCGGACTCACGGACTTCGAAGGGAAACACGTCGCGGAACGGCAGCGGCTTGGACCGGGCGAAATGCTGCTTGTTGATCCACCCCGTGCGGCGATTTTTCGAGGGAACCAGCTCGCGGATCTGATCCGCTGCCCGCGCGGGCACGGTTCGGAGTTTCCGCGAAGGGCTTGTCCTGCGCGTCTAACCCCTCGTAGCCGCGCAGACCTGCTGGGCCAGCCAGCGCCGGACGCGAAACGTGCCGCAGCGGCGCTCGGCTGGACCCAAGATCAGTATCGCCTGTTATTTGAACCCCTGAGCACAGAAGGCAGGGAAGCTGTCTGGAGCATGGGCGACGATGCTCCGCCAGCCTTCCTCTCGAACTCGAGGCGCCCACTGTGGGATTACTGCAAGCAGCGCTTTGCACAGGTGACCAATCCACCGATCGATCCGCTCCGTGAAGCGCACGTGATGTCGCTCGACGTCCATTTGGCCGAGCGCCTCGTCATTCCTTCGCCCCTCCTCGATGCGGGTCAGATGGCGGAGCTGGAGAGCGGTTTGCTGGGGCGGGTCTGCCGCATCGACTTCACATTTGAAGCTGCCGGCGGCGTTGACGCAGCGCTTGCGGCGATTGGACGCGTGCGGCGGGAAGCCGCCGGTGCCGATGTAGGGATGGTATTGCTCAGCGACCGCAACGTGAGCGCGACCCACGCCGCCCTTCCCGCTTTGCTGGCCTTGGCCGCCGCGTGGAAGGCGATCGTGGGCGCCAACGCCTACGACGTACCACTCGTAATCGAAACCGGGCAAGTGGTTGAAACCCATCATGTGGCCTTGTCGGTTGCCGCTGGTGCAAGCGCTGTGTTCCCCTACCTGGCCCTGCAATTCGCCGAAGACCTGGGCTCGGGCGGGGCATCGCGCTATCGCTCCGCCGTCGAGACCGGACTTCGCAAGGTGCTAGCGCGAATGGGCATCTCCACGTTGGCGAGTTATCGCAATAGCCAGCTTTTTGAGGTCGTAGGATTGGACGAGGAAGTGTGCGTAGAGTTTTTTGAGGACGCACCCAGGGCGCTCGGAGGCAAGCAATTGGCGGAGCTGCTCGCAGACAGCCTCGAACGCCACGCAATGGCATTTGAAGCGATTCAGCCCGAGCTCCGGGACGCCGGCTGGTACCGCTTCCGCCAGGAAGGCGAGCGCCATTCGAGTTCTCCCGAGCTGGTGCGGCGCCTGCACCGATTCATCAAGGACGCCAGCGCGCAGAACTATCGCGCTTTTGCCGAGCTGAGTGAAGATCGTGAGCCTGTGGCCGTGCGGGACCTGCTTAGAATCCTGCCGGGCACGCCCGTGCCGCTTGATGAGGTGGAAAGCGCCAGCGCGATTCTGACCCGCATCGGAACACAGGCTATGTCGCTCGGGGCGCTTGGTCGGGAAGCGCATCGCACACTGGCTGTGGCGATGAACCGCCTGGGCGCGCGCAGCAATACGGGCGAAGGAGGGGAAGACCCGGACATTTATCATTCGGATCCGGAGGCCAACAATCGCGTCAAGCAGGTGGCCTCGGCGCGCTTCGGTGTGACTACCGAATATCTGGTGCGTGCGGACGAACTCGAAATCAAGATGGCGCAAGGCTCCAAACCCGGCGAAGGCGGCCAGCTCCCTGCCGCCAAAGTAACATCCTATATCGCCCGGCTGCGCCATGCGGTGCCGGGCATGGCACTGATTTCGCCGCCTCCGCACCACGACATCTACAGCATCGAGGACCTGGCGCAGTTGATTTTCGACCTCCGCGCGGTAAATCCGCGCGCGCGCATCGGCGTGAAGCTCGTTTCGGGCGCCGGCGTGGGCATTATTGCCGCAGGCGTGGCAAAAGCCGGCGCCGACGTGATCACGATTTCCGGGTTTGACGGCGGCACGGGCGCTTCGCCCCTGACCTCGATCAAGAACACCGGGCTTCCTTGGGAAGTCGGCTTGCGGGAAGCTCATCGGGCGCTGATAGGCACGGGATTTCGCCGACGCGTCCGTTTGCGCGTGGATGGCGGGCTGAAGTTCGGGCGCGATATTGTCGTCGCCGCCCTGCTGGGCGCCGATGAGTTCGGCTTCGGCACTGCCACATTGCTCGCGATCGGCTGCGTCATGGCCCGGCAATGCCACCTCAACACGTGCCCGGTGGGCATCGCGACCCAGGATGAGAAAATGCGCGCGCGGTTTACCGGCAAGCCCGAGATGGTGATGACGTATTTTCGCGGCGTGGCCGAGGAGGTCCGCGAACTATTGTCCCGTATGGGCGCGCATTCGCTCGATGAAATCATCGGCGCCGCGGACCGGCTGTCGCCGCGCTCTCCGCAGGCAGCGCGTGCGCTCGGGCCACTGCTCGCGCCCACGCCGGAGCCTCCGTTGCAAGTTTCCGGCGCGCCGGAGAGACCCACCGGGGTCCATCAGGAGCTGAGCCGGCTGATCGAGAAATCGGACGAACCGGCTGCCGAACTTCGCGTCTTCGCTATCGCAAACTCCGACCGCAGCATCGGCGCCCATTTTAGCGGTGAGTTGCTGCGACGGAGAGGCACGGCGAAGCCGGAGGCGACGACAATTGAGTGCGAATTTCGCGGCATTGCAGGACAGAGCTTCGGGGCTTTCCTCGTTTCCGGGGTCCATTTCCGATTGCAGGGCGAGGCAAATGATTACGTCGGCAAAGGCTTGAGCGGTGGCACGATCTCGATCGGCGCAGGATACGAAGCTTCGCGCCGCGGCGACGTGCTCGCCGGAAACACTGTGCTCTACGGCGCCACGAACGGCAAACTCTACATTGCAGGCCGTGCGGGCGAGCGTTTTGCTGTGCGCAACAGCGGAGCGCTGGCCGTGGTTGAAGGGGTGGGGCAGCACGGCTGCGAGTACATGACGGGCGGCATCGTGGTGATCCTGGGGCCGGCAGGAATTAATCTGGGATCGGGGATGACCGGCGGGCTGACCTACATATTGAGTGAAGCATTCTCCGAAAAAGGCTATCACCGGGATTTCGTCGGGGTTGCCACCATTGGTCTCGACGAAGAGGCCTGGCTGCGGCGGGTCCTTGGCGAGCATCTCCGGCTAACGGGCAGCCCCAGCGCCCGGCAACTGCTGAACGCCAGCGTTCAACTGCCGCTCGTGCGCCTGGCACCCGTCGCCCTGCCCTGTCCGATCGCGCAGACTTGGACCGCCACGCTGGGGCGCGATCGAAAGAACGACGTTGCCTTGCCGGCGCCCTGGGAGACGCTGCGCCCGGAACCATCGGTCGAAACAGCATCGATAGCCGCCGCTGCGTTTCCGCGGGACTCCATCGCGCCCGCTCCAGCCAACCCCTCCGCCGTCAGTTCCTCGTTTCTCGCCGCCGATGACAACGCCGCGGCTGCTTCCGCGTCCTCTGGCACAGGGTTCAAGTCGTGAACCGGCTGTCCGCGGAGCGGACCGCATGGACAGCGAGCCCTTTTGGCTATAATCTCCCGCCACGACTATGGATTTCGACCAGCTAACGACGTTCATGGAAGTGGCCAAGCTCGGGAATTTCTCCCGCGCAGGCCAGAAAGTCTTTCGTTCGCAATCCGCTGTCAGCGCCCAGATCCGGCAATTGGAGGAGGAATACGGGCAAAGGCTCTTGGACCGCAGCGGAAAAGCGGTGCGGCTGACTCCCGCCGGGGAAGTCTTATTCGAGTATGCAAAGCAACTACTGACGCTCCGGCAGGAATCGCTCCGCGCTGTGGGCGATCAAGGGACCAATCCTCGAGGAATTCTAGCCGTCGGAGCGAACGAGGCCACCTGCATGTATGTGCTCCCCGACGTCTTCGCCGAGTATCACCGGCACTACCCGGCGGTGCAGATCAGCGTGTATCGCAATTTTAGCCGGAAGATCCTGCAAGCGGTGGAGGATGGCACGGTGGACGTGGGCGTGGTCACGCTGCCGGTGAAGTCGCGGCGGCTGAAGGTGCACCTGATCTTTCGCGACCGCCTGATGCTGATTACCAGCCCGCAGAACCCGCTGGCCCGCCGCAAGAGCGTGCCGATTCGAGAAATTGCCGAGCAGCCGTTGATTTTTCCACGGACGGGCTTCACGCGACAACTCCTCGACAAGCTCTTTCGGCCCTATAGCTCGCGCGTTCGCATCACGATGGAATTGCCGAGCGTGGGAATGATCAAATGCTTCGTTGCGGCGGGGCTCGGCGTGTCGTTGATCTCAGCGCAGTTTGCGCGGGATGAGCAGCGCGCCGGCCAGGTGAAACTGATCGAGATCGAAGATGGGGAGCTATGGCGCGAACTGGGGCTCGTCTACCGGCGCGACCGCAGCCTGCCGCGCGCGGCCACCGCATTCATTGCACTGATTCGCCAGCGCGCCGCGCTCGAATCGGCTGCGCGTTCGGCGACGCACAAATAAACTAAACCATAGCATAGCCAATCCCGGCCATTCCTCGCTGCGCCAAGCGCACCCGCTGACGTCTGGCGCCGTGCCTACAGAACAAAACCGCCGGGAGGCTTGCGCCTCCCGGCGGTCTACCCAAGAGTCGTCGGTCCGCTAGAACTCGTAGCGCAACGCGAACTGCATCACGCGCGGGTTGGTCAGCAGACCGCTGTAGTTGCCAAACGATCCGGAATCGATTGAAGTGGTGGCACTCTGAACATCAAAACGCACCAGGTTCAGAACGTTGAAGACTTCCCAGCGGACCTGCAGGCTATGAGACTCCTTCCAGGGCATTATCCAGCGCTTGCTGAGAGCCATATCCAAACCTGCAAAGCCATCGCCTCGAATGGAGTTGCGAATGCCGCTATCCCCTGGGATGTTCTTTACGAACGCCCCGACTCCGGTTGACCCCAAAGGATTCGGGAACAGATTCACGGATCCCGACGCCGGATCCTTTGTCAGCCCGGTGACGACCGGGCCGGTTTGGAGTGCGTTCCCGGAAAGATTCCAGTTGGTCGCCCAAGCGGCACCGTTGCCTATGCTTACCGGAAAACCGCTGGTCCAGCGGGCCAAGCCAGAGAGTTGCCAGCCTCCTATCAAAGCTTGCGAAAATCCGTGCGCGTTACGGCCGAAGTACCTACCTTTGCCGAAGGGCAACTCCGCGATCCAGTTGGCATTGATTTGGTGTGGCGTGTCGAAGTCGGAAACGCCGCGAAGCTGGTTCGGACGCCAAGCATTGATGATCAGGCCGAGAGACCCGGCGCCGAGGAGGTCGACGCGTTCGGCATCGGATTCGAGGTCGATGGACTTCGAGAAGGTGTAGTTGACACCAAATTGCAAACCATGGGACATCCGCTTTTGCAGGTTGATCTGAAGGGCATGGTAGCTGGCCGTGCCAATGGAGCGCCACGCGTAGAGCGAAGCGTATTGCGGGTTCACAAAACAGTTGTGGATATCCGGATTGGTATCGCCGCAGTTACCGTAGTAGCTAACACCGGCATTATTGAAATCAGGGATGCCATTCTGGTCCAGGACTTGTATCGCCGTCGTTTCGTTAGCATTGAAGCCGCAAAAAAGATCATATGCAGCCTGCACAGGATCGGTAGTTCCCGTGATGACGCCTCCAGCAGTACACCGCTTGATCCTGTACGCTCCTCCGGCTTGCAGGGGTTGCAGCATGTCTTGCCAGTAGACCGCCGTCGGCCCAATCGTCGCGGCTGTAATGCTCTGGGTAGGCGTACCTTGGCGGTACACCTTGGCCAGGGCTTGGACCGCCGTGTAATAGTCGATATGCGACTTCGGATCCACCAGGTCAAGCGGTTGAGCCAAATCCGACTGGGCCAACAACCGATGGGAGAGTCTGCCCACGTAGGAGGCTTCTATGGTAAATCCGGAGGCTAGTTCGCGCCCGAACGAGAAATCGATCGTATAGGAATAGGGGGTCTTAATCGAACTGTCGAGCCCAAACGTGGCAGCATACCCGCCAACTTGATTTTGGTTGGGGAACGTCGAGGGGAATTGCCCGGGAGGCGCCGGTGCGAACAACACATTACCATTGAGGTCTTTTTGGGGGATAGCGCTGAAGCCGGTGAGGGCCGTCACGCGCGGCGCCGAGGACAAGTCTTCCACGGCGGCCTGATTTGTGAGCGTTGTGGACATGCCGAAGGATCCGCGCCGGTCAAAGGTAGCGAGCAAACCCTGTCCGATCCGATCGTAGACGATGCCAAAGCCCGCGCGAATGCTGCTCTTCCCGGGGCCCCCAAAAAGGCTTCCGAACAGCCCTCCGGTCGCGCCGGGAGACCAAGCCACGCCGATCCGCGGCCCAAAATCTTTGTAATCCCAGTTATAGAAACTGGGCTTCCCGTTGGCGGGCCCGGCCAAGTTAAACGAGACCGTGGGGTCCGCCCACGCTCCTATGCCTTGGCTCTGGTGCAGGCCTCGCTCGGTGAAAAAAGCCCCGAGGCTCATGGTCGGAGTTACTTCCAGACCGTCGGTCTCCCACGGCGGAGAAAATAGTGAATAACGCAAGCCGTAAATTACCGTCAGGTTCGACTTTACCTTCCACGAGTCCTGCAAGTAAAACTCGTAGGAGTCGGCGGCAAAGCGGCGGGGAAGCGCCGCGTTCTGCGGAAACGTGCTGCCGTCGCGTTTGTAGTTATATTGCGCGTCAACCTGGGTAATCGATCCCAGAAGCGTCATTAGCGGGTAGTCGTAACTGTTGTTGAAGCTCGAAGCCACCACGGGGAGGCCGGTGACCGTCGCTGGGTCCATGGCGGTACCCGTATTGGCGATCCCAGCAGCAGGCAGCCATGAAGCATTGGTTACGCCGTCGCTGAAGGAGCTCAGGAAACTGTTTCGCGGGTTGCGGATGAAGGCGACGTTCGTGCCGAACTGAAAGGTGTGCTTTCCTTTCAGCCAGGAGACGTCATCCACGAAGTTGTGGACGGGAACTTGAAAAACCGTCGTCCGGGTATCGGCCAGGCTGGAGTTGTTGGCCGTGCTGTTGTCGTTTAGGCCGCGAAAAGAGATGAACGGCAGACTCGCGTTGCCGATGTTGCCGACACTCTGGCGTGTGAAGCCCCAGCGGAAGTTGTTGATAAGCGAAGGGCGCAGCACGGCCGTATAACCCACGGTAAAGCCCTTGCTGTAGTCCGCGATCGTTGTTTCGGGTGCTTGGCCCGGCAGATAGGGCACGCCGCCCTGAAGGTCGTTCCGCAAGGCGCCGCGCCAGAAGAGGCTGTGGTTCCCGTCGCGAGTGATCTTAAAGTCCAAGCGTGCAATGTACGCATTGAGATTGGTCGGCGCGGCTCCCCGGAAGCGGTACCCTACGTAGTTCACTCCATCACCCTGGCTCAGGTCGTTGCTATGGGGAAAGGATTGCAGGTAGTTCATCACAACGGAATTGGGTCCGATGCCCTGCGGATCCATCGAAGCCAGTTTCTTGGGCGAGAGACCAAAAAACCCAGCCGGAACCACGTGCGAGCTAGTGGCACCCTGGACGTTTCCTCCGGGACATTGCGTCGGGTCCTGGCACTGATACAGAATCACGCCGTCGCGCATCGAGTCGCTGGGCACGATGCGCAAAACGCTGTCCTCGGTGCGCTGCCGATCGGCCTCGTAGTTGGCAAAGAAAAAGAGGCGATCCTTCCAGAACGGCCCGCCGGCGGATCCCCCAAAGACGTTGCGGATCAGCTTGGGAGGTTCGTTCGGCTGCCCGGCCTGTAATTCCGCCAACTTGACAAAGTAATCGTTCGCGCTGGTGTAGGTGTTGCGAAGGTATTCGTACGCAGAGCCGTGGAAGGAGTTGGTCCCGCTCTTGGTGATGAGGGAAACCTGGGCACCGGAGGAACGCCCCTCATCCGCATTGTAGTTCGTGGTCGTTACGCGGAACTCCTGGATCGAATCCGGGGTGACAGGCAATACGGAGGTGAAGGCATAACCGCGCGTCTCGTCGTTCACGTCCACACCGTCCAGCGTAATGTTGCTCTGGTCGCTGTGCGCGCCATTCACCGCTCCGCTGCGGGTGTCCACGTTTTTGTTGATATCCGGGCGATTCCCCGTGTAGGCGACGCCCGGCTGAAGCGAGAGCAGGTCCGGCACGTTGCGTCCATCCGACGGGAGTTCTTTCACCTGGTTTTCATCGAAGGCGACTCCGAGCGAGGCGTCCGTGGTGTTCAGCGCGGCCGCTTGTGCCGACACTTCCACCGTCTGCACGACCGGGCCAATTTCCAATCTCACGTTCGATGTCGCCGGCGTATGCACCAGCAACTGAAGATGGACCTGCTCGTACTTTCGGAAGCCAGTCGCCTCCACCGTCAGCACATAGGTGCCCGGCGTCAGCGCGAGGAATTCGTATTCACCGGCAGAGTTCGTATTCATTTCGCGGTGGAATCCCTGTTCGGCACTGCTCAGTGTGACCTTGGCGCCTGAAACCGCGGCACCGCTTCTATCCGTGACGGCGCCATGAAGTGACGTTGTTCCGGTCTGTGCCCACGCACCGGCCGCTGCGAGCATGAGGACCACAAAACCCACCACACAACTCACCAAGAGATTCCGCTTCTCGTAGAAAGACCGGTCCATGGACGGCTCCTTTCGTGCACAATTTGGAGGGTGCAAAACAGACGGGAGTGAGCGCGCCGGCGGCGGCACGAACAGATTGCGGATAAATGCGCTTCCGCAATACCAGACGTACTGAACCTGGGCTCCTGGCAACCCTTCCCACCCCATTCACTTACAGCAACTTTAAGCCAGCTTTTAGGACAGACTGGCCAGTTCTGTCAAGGGATATTCTTGGATCCTGTTTAGAACTGGAACTCAACTGCCGGGTTTCTCCTTGACGATGGCACATGGTGCTCCGTATACTCGGGAAGTCACATGAAAGCCCAGGCACATCGTCACCACCATCATCATCACCGCGGCGGCGAGCCGTGCCTGCGGAGGCCTGAGTAGCCGATTTCGTAGGTCTTACTCATTCGGCCCGCCGGCGCGGCAAGCGCTGGCGGGTTTTTTGTTTTTTTGGGGGAGTCATGGAGCTGGATTACGAAAAGCTGGGCGGCTTGGTGCCGGCCATCGTGCAAGACCGCAAGAGTGGAGAAGTGTTGATGCTCGGATTCGTGAATGCCGAAGCGCTGGAAATGAGTTTCAAGACGGGCGACCTGACCTTCTATAGCCGTTCGCGAAATCGCCTGTGGCGCAAGGGAGAAAAGAGCGGCCATCGCCTGCGGCTCCACGAGTTGCGAGTGGATTGTGACGCTGATTCCGTCCTGGCGATTGTGGACGCCGAGGGCCCGGGAGTCTGCCACGAAGGTTACCGCAGTTGCTTCTTCCGCAAGCTTGAAGCGAATGGTACGAGCGCCACGATTGCCGAGCGCACGTTCGATCCGGCCACTGTGTATGGGGAGGCGAGCCAATCATGAAACCGCTTCGTCTGGGTCTGCCCAAGGGCAGTTTGCAGGACGCCACGGTGCAGCTCTTTGCGCGAGCCGGCTGGCGGATCGGCGTCAGCGCGCGAAGCTATTATCCTTCCATCGACGATCCGGAAATTCAGTGCATGCTCGTACGAGCTCAGGAAATGGCGCGATACGTGGAAAGAGGCGCCCTCGATGCGGGCATCACGGGCAAGGACTGGATCCTGGAGACGTGCGCCTCGGTGGTCGAAGTCGGCGAGTTGGTCTACGCCAAGCAGCGGCTGGGCCGCGTGCGCTGGGTCCTGGCGGTTCCGGAATCCTCTCCGGCGCAATCGGTGAAGGATCTTGAGGGCAAGGTCATCGCCACGGAAATCGTTCATCTAACCGAGCAGTATCTCGCGCGCCATGGGGTGAGCGGCCGCGTGGAATTTTCCTGGGGCGCCACCGAAGTAAAGGTTCCGCAGTTGGCCGATGCGATTGTCGAGATCACTGAAACGGGAGCCTCTTTGCGAGCTCACAGTTTGCGCATCATGGATACCGTTCTCGAATCGGCGACAACGTTCATCGCCAGCCATGCCGCCACCGCCGATCCCTGGGCACGCCAGAAAATCGCCAACGTCGTTCTACTCTTGCAGGGCGCCATCTCCGCTTACACGAAGGTAGGGCTGATGCTCAACGTCAAGCGCGAGAACTTGGCTGCGGTCCTCGCCGTCCTGCCGTCTTTGAAAAATCCGACCATTTCTTCATTGAGCGACGCCGAATGGGTGGCCGTGAACGCAGTGGTGGATGAAGCGATCGTCCGAGAAATCGTGCCGCGGTTGAAAGCGGCGCAGGCCCAAGGCATCGTCGAATATCCCTTGAACAAGGTTGTGCCGTGATTCGCATACTTCGCCTGAACCAGCGCGTGGCAGCGAACCTTCTAAAGCTCCGCCGCCAGCGCGACATCGGCGCGGAACGCGTCGCGGCGCGAATTATCGCCGACGTGCGCAGGAATGGGGACGGAGCCTTGCTGCGTTGGACTCACCGCCTTGACGCCATCTCCCTGACACCGAAGACGCTGTGGGTTTCGTCGCGAGAAATTATGCAGGCTCGGAGACACGCCGACGCCAGGCTGATCGCGGCCATCGAGCACGCGGCGCGCAATATTCGCCGCGTCGCCGAACGGCAGAAACCTCGCCCGTGGAGCCTGAAAGTTGAGCCAGGCGTGGAGGTGCGCCAGCGAGTTGAGCCTCTGGAAGTTGTCGGCTGCTACGTGCCCGGCGGGCGTTTCTCCTTGGTCTCGACGCTCTTGATGACCGCGATTCCCGCCCAGGTGGCGGGAGTGCGGCGAATTGTTGCCGCATGTCCGCGGCCCGGCCCCGGGTTGCTGGCCGCGGCAGGAATTCTTGGTCTGAAAGAAATTGCGCGCGTGGGTGGAGCGCAGGCAATAGCCGCGCTGGCCTACGGGACCGAGTCGTTTCCGCGAGCCGACAAGATTTTCGGGCCTGGCAACCGCTACGTCACCGCCGCCAAGCAACTCATCAGCAGCGACTGCGCAATCGATTTGCCCGCCGGACCTACGGAAGTTCTCGTCGTCGCGCAGCGCGGCAATCCGCGATTCATCGCCGCCGATCTACTGGCTCAAGCCGAGCACGACAATGACGCAGTGGCCTTGTTCGTGACCACATCGCATCGGCTGGCACTCGCCGTGCGAGGCGAGCTGAGCGCGCAGCTGCGTGCCTTGCCAAGAACGAATCCCGCTTGGCGCTCGCTCGAAAGAAATGGAGGCATTCTGCTCGCCCGAACCTTGCGAGATGCAGTGAGTTTCGCGAACGAATTTGCCCCGGAGCATCTGAGTCTTCCTGGAAACGAGGAATCACTCCCGCGGCGGATTCACTCGGCAGGCAGCATCTTTCTGGGTCCGTGGAGCGCGCAGTCTGTGGGCGATTACGCAAGCGGCAGCAACCACGTTCTTCCCACGAGCGGCTGGGGACATTCGCGCGGCGGACTTTCCACCGCGGATTTTGTGAAATGCCTTGCCGTACAGCGAATTTCTCGACGGGGTCTGCGCCGGCTGGCTCCGGTAGTCTCTGCGTTCGCTGAGGCCGAGAACTTGACGGCACACGCGCGGGCGGTGGAGGTGCGCCGGTGACCTTCCGGGTGCCTGTGCGTCCCGCGGTGAAGGGCATGGCCCCGTACAACTCGCCTGCGGAGAGGCGCACCGGAAAACTCCGTTTGGATTTCAATGAGAATACCGCTGGTTGCTCGCCCCGGGTTTTACGCGCACTGGCGCGTCTCACCCGCGAGCAGGTGGCTACTTACCCTGAGTACCAGGCGACCACGCGGCGCTTGGCAACCTTTTTTCGCGTGTCTCCCGAACAACTCCTGCTGACAAACGGAATCGACGATGCTTTGAGATTGATTGTCGAAACGTTCGTAGACCCCGGATGCGCTGTCGTTATCGTGGAACCTACGTTCACGATGTATCGTTTTTATGCGGACATGGCGGGTGCGCGGATCCAGGCGCTCGAATATGACGATCTGGTGCGTTTCCCCATCGAGCGGGCGGTGAAAGTGTTGCGCGGGCGAGGGTCAGCCAGCGGCGCGCCGCGCGTTCTATTTGTGGCCAATCCGAATAATCCCACAGGCACTTTGGTGCCTCGGGACACGTTGCGTCGTCTCTTGGAGGCTTCGCGGCGCACGCTCGTCGTAATCGACGAAGCCTATTTTGAGTTTTCCGGCCTTACCGTCCTCAGTTGGATTCGGAGCTACGAGCATCTGGTGGTTTCGCGAACCTTTTCCAAGGCAGCGGGACTGGCCGGGCTGCGGCTGGGATGTCTTTTCGCGCAGAAGCACGTCATCGAGTTGTTGCGCCGAGTCGCTTCGCCCTTTGCGGTGAACGCGGCTGCGCTGGTTGCAGCCGAAGCCGCAATCGAGGATCGTAACTTCATAAGAAACTACGTGCGCGAAGTGAAGCGGAGTCGCACGGTTCTCGAAGAAGCTTTAGCCGAGCGGGGAATCAGGATCTGTGCGAGCGCAGCGAACTTCGTTCTGGCCGACTTCGGGCCGCGAGCGCCGCGGTTGGTGAAAAGCCTGGAGCGACGAGGGATTCTGCTGCGCTACAACCCGGGCAACATTCGCGGCGTAGGGTTCGTGCGCATCACCGTGGGCAAGCTGCCGCAAACGCGCCGCCTGATTGGGGAGCTCAAAAAGTTATGGTGAGGGCTCGCCCTGAACTCATCATTTTCGATGTGGATGGCGTTCTCGTCGACGTCACCGGTTCGTTCCACCGCACCATTTTGGAAACCATTCGACATTTCGCGGGTGGGCGTCCGACGTACGCGGAGATTCACGACTGGAAGAGCCGCGGCGGCTACAACGACGACTGGAAGCTCACCACCGACTGGCTTGCTTCACTCGGGCATCCGCTGAGCTATCCCAAAGTGAAGCGGCAATTTCAAGAGTTCTACTGGGGGCACCCGCGAGGCAACGGCGAAGGTTACGTGGTGCGGGAGCGTTGGCTGGTGCGGCGCGCCCTTTTGCAAAAATGGTCGGGAGAATACGAACTCGCCATTTTTACCGGCCGCACTCGTCAGGAACTTCGATACACGCTCGACCGCTGGAAGGTCGCTCGATTTTTCCGTCAGATGATTACCGCCGACGACGTGAGGCGGAAGAAGCCCGACCCGGAAGGTTTACTCCGGATCCTTGGCGATCGCGGCCCGGAGCGCGCCCTTTATCTTGGGGACAATATCGACGATGCAGAGGCCGCGCGTCAGGCACGCATTCCCTTCGTCGGGGTTCTTCCGCGCGACATGGAGGCCTGGCAAGTGCGAAGCGCGCGTCTACGCAAGCTGGGCGCAAGAGCGATTCTAAGCAGCGTCCAGGAAATGGAGCACTGGTGGCGATGAGAAAAGCTCAACTTCGGCGGACCACCACCGAGACGGACATCCGCGTGCGGCTGAATCTCGATGGACGTGGCCGCGCGAAGGTGCGCACGGGCATCCGCTTCCTCGATCACATGCTCGAGCTGGTGGCGCGACACGGCGGACTCGATTTGGAAATTGCAGCCAAGGGCGATCTCGACGTGGACCAGCACCACACGGTCGAAGATGTGGGATTGACTCTAGGAGAGGCCACGCGGCGGGCGCTAGGCTCGAAACGCGGCATCCTGCGCGCCGGCTATTTCCTGATGCCGATGGATGAGGCTTTGGCCTGGGCCGCGATCGACTTCGGCGGGCGCGCGCACTGCGTGTGCCAATGGCGGCTCTCGGCGAGGCGCGTGGGGGATTTCCAAACCGAGCTTTTGGAGGATTTCTTCCGCGCTTTCGCGCAAACGGCTGCGGCGAACGTGCATTTGCGCCTGCTCTACGGCCGGTCGTCGCATCACCAGGTCGAGGCGCTCTTCAAAGCTTTTGGGCGCGCGCTGCGGTTTGCCGCGACCCGCGATCCGCGGATGAAGCACGTCCTCCCCAGTACGAAAGGCCTGCTGTGAGAATTGCCCTCGTCGATTACGGAGCGGGCAACCTGCCCTCGGTGGAGCGCGCTTTGCGTCGCCTCGGCGCTGAACCGACTCGAGTCGCGGACCCAGCGGCGCTGGCCGCTGCGGAAACCATCATCCTGCCCGGCGTCGGCCACTTCGGCGCGATGATTCGTACGCTCGAGGAACGCCGACTGCTTGGGCCATTACGCTCCACGCTCGCGGGTGGCGTGCCGTTTCTGGGAATTTGCCTGGGGCTCCAGGCCCTCTTCGAATCGAGCGAGGAAGATCCCGCCCGGCCGGGGCTCGGTTTCTTGCCCGGGCGGATCCAGCCGTTACCGGTGACCGCGAAAATTCCTCACATGGGTTGGAACCAAGTGAAGCGTCTGCGGGAAAGCGTTTTGCTGCGCGGAATCGCCTCGGATGCGTACTTCTATTTTGCCCATTCCTACGCCGCGCTCGATCTCGATTCTGCGGTGGCCGTTTGCGAACACGGCGTGCCGTTTGTCGCCGTGCTGGAGCAGGGGAACGCCTGCGCGATCCAGTTTCATCCGGAAAAATCGGGAGATCCGGGAGCCCGGATTCTCGCCAATTTTCTCGAGCATACGCGATGAGCCTGGCGTGGCGCATTATTCCGTGCCTGGACACCGATGGCGAACGGGTGGTGAAGGGCGTTCGATTCTCCAATTTGCGCGATGCCGGCGATCCTGCCGAGCTCGCGGCGCGCTACAATCGCGAAGGCGCCGACGAGCTTGTGGTCCTCGATATCGTAGCGTCGCGCGACGCCCGCGGAACTTTTCTTCAGACGATTCGTTGTGTGGCCGAGCAACTGGCCATTCCGCTTTCCGCCGGCGGCGGAGTGCGCAGCGTGGAAGACGGTCGCGCCATACTTCGTGCCGGTGCGGATAAGCTGACGATCAATACGGCGGCCGTGCGCGATCGGGAGCTGATCACGAAGCTCTCCGAAGAATTTGGGGCGCAGGCGGTGGTGCTCGCAATCGATGTGAAGCATGCGGCGGAAAGCCAGCCCGAGCGCTGGGAAGTGTACATTCGCGCCGGGCACGACCCTACGGGACTCGATGCCGTTGAATGGGCGCAAGAGGGTGTCGCGCGCGGCGCCGGCGAAATCCTGCTGACTTCCATGGACCGCGACGGCACGCGTGGGGGCTTCGATTGCGCTTTGACGTGCGCTGTTTCGAGCGCCGTCACCGTTCCGGTGATCGCTTCGGGGGGCGCCGGCACCCCGGAAGATTTCTTGACCCTCTTTCGGCAGGGCCGTGCCGATGCGGCTTTGGCCGCCTCCATTTTTCACGAAAACGTGCAGGGACTGTCCTCGCTGAAACGCTTTTTGTCCGAGCACGGCGTGCCCGTGCGCCTGACCGGCTGATCTACATTCATGATCATTCCCTGCATTGATCTTCAGCGAGGGCGCGCGGTGCAGCTCGAACGCGGGCGCCGGTGCCGCTTGACCGTAGAAGATTCCTTGAGTTTGATCGACCGTTTCCAGGTGTATAGAGTGCTCCACGTGATTGACCTGGATGCAGCCATGCGTCGAGGCGGCAATGGCAGGCTCGTTCGGGCGCTGTGCCGCGAGGCCGCCCGGCGCAAGATTCGCGTGCGTGTCGGAGGCGGCATCCGCAGCGTGGCGCGAGCAGAGCGGGTTCTCAGCTGGGGAGCGGAGAAGATCATTGTGGGCAGCGCCGCGTTTCGTCGCGGGCGCGTCCATGAAAAGTTTTTGCAACGGCTCATCGCCAGAGTCGGGCGGAAGCGCGTTATTTTGGCGCTGGATTCGGAAGGCGGCCGCATCGTCGTCCGCGGCTGGCGGGAAAAATTGTCCCTGCGTCCGCAAGACGTGATGCCGGCGCTCGAAAAATATTGCTCCGAATTCCTGTGCACCTACGTGGACGCCGAAGGGATGATGCGTGGGACAAACCTGAAATGGTTTCGCAGCCTGCGCCGCGCTACCAGCCTCCCCATCACCGCCGCAGGCGGCATCCGAGACACACGGGAAATCAGGGCGCTCGAGCGGCTGAAAATGAACGCAGCGGTAGGAATGGCCCTCTATCGCGGCAGGCTGGGATCCCCGCCGCGCACGCGGCGCCCTCATCGAAGCTCAGCTCGTTGAAGGCGCAGGGGGCACGACACTCTCGGTTGGGCCGGCGCAGCTAGCGAATCCAAAAGAAAAAGGATTCCTATGCCTGCGACTGAAGTCGCCCCGACCGTCCTAACCTTGCCCGAAGCCGCGTGGTTCCTCCACGTGCCTCTGCATTCTATCCGCCTACTTGTGCGCCGGGGCAAGGTTCGCCATCAGCGAATCGGCAAGCGGTTCGTCGTGCCCTGCGTCGATCTTGTTGGCTACCTAGAACACAGCTGGCGGCGCGAAGGCGAAACGGAACGCGCGACGGCGTAAGATTAGGGAGGAACGGAATGCAGAACGAATATCCGCATCGCTGCGATTGCCCTAAGTGTGGAGCAAAGGGCTTGGCAACGCACCACGCATGGACAAATTTTGCAGCAGACGTTATCACGTGTCCTACTTGCACGTTCGTTTGGCATGAGGGAGAGATTGATGAACGTGCTGACAAGGCAAAGCCCCCCTGCAATGTCTGCGCACGCAAGGTTCGGCATGTGAACCCGTGAATCCCATATCGTGGCAGCGTAAAGGAAACCGAACAGCGCCGCGCGTTCGACGCGATGGACGCGTTTCTTGATAAGGCAAGGGTCAGCCTGAAGTACAGCCTCCAAGCCAAAACGAAAATCCACGGTAAGTCTCTGAGAATATTGGTGGGCCCGCTAGGATTCGAACCTAGGACCAACGGATTATGAGTCCGCTGCTCTAACCAGCTGAGCTACGGGCCCGCACCCTCACAACATACTACACGGCAAATACTTAGTGAACAAAAGGTCGCATCCTTCCGAGAAGGCTCAGGATTTGGTCGGTGGCAGTTCTGGTGGCAGGGCAGCTCTCGCGTGGATTCCCAAAAGGTCGTTGCCCTACGCGCCGAGGGGCTTTCGTGGCGTCAGATTGCAGCGCGCTTGGGAGTGCGTATCGGAACGGTTCACAGAGTGGCGCAGGGACGTTCCAGGGACCATTCGCTGGACGCGCCTGCAAGCGGCTAGGACTTGTAGGGTAACCCTCGATTGAACCTTTGTGGCACGCAGTCTCAACTGTCCGGCATGTCTATTAACACCTGCACAGGCTCGATTTTGTTACAGCGTTCCGCTAAGATGATCCGCTTTCATCACGGAGACCCCGGCGAATCCGTCGAAAGTACATGGCCATTCCGCCAAAACCACGCGTGCGCTTTGCACCTTCACCCACGGGATACCTGCACGTGGGCGGGGCGCGGACGGCGCTCTTCAACTGGCTCTTTGCCCGGCACGAGGGCGGCACGCTCCTGCTTCGCGTGGAAGATACGGACGTGGAGCGAAACCGCCCGGAACTGGTGGACGGGATTCTGGAAGGTCTTCGCTGGCTGGGCGTCGAGTGGGACGAGGGTCCGCACTTCCAATCGCAGCGCCTGGAAATGTACCGAACGGCGGCCGAACAGCTATTCGCCCAGGGCGCTGCCTATGCTTGTTACTGCCGCCCGGTTCAGTACGCCGGGGCCGATGCCACAGAGGACGAAGGCGATTCCGAGGAGCCGAAACCGGCTCGCACACCGCCTTGTGATTGCCGCAACCTCAGCGCCGAGGAGCGCGCAGAGAAAGAACGCCAGGGCGTGCCGCGGGCCATCCGTTTCGCCACGCCGCGAACCGGCATCACGCGATTCGAGGACGCCGTCTTCGGCGCGCGCGAGGTACAAAACGAGGAGATGGAAGACTTCGTCCTGCTTCGTTCGACCGGGCTTCCCACCTACCAGCTCAGCGTGGTGGTAGACGACATCGACATGCAGATCACGCACGTGATCCGCGGCGCCGATCATCTCTCGAATACTCCCAAGCAAGTTTTGATCTATCAGGCGATGGGCGCTACTCCGCCCATCTTCGCGCACGTCCCCCTGATCCTGGGGCCGGACCGCACCCGCCTCTCGAAGCGCCACGGCGCCACGAGCGTGGGCTCTTACGCCGACGAAGGTTTCCTGCCCGAAGCCTTCCGGAACTTCCTGGCGCTTCTGGGTTGGTCGCCGGGCGATGATTCGGAATTCCTCCGTACGGAGGAATTGGTGAAGCGCTTTTCACTCGAAGGCGTCAGCCGCACGAACGCTATTTTCGACCGCGCGAAGCTGGAGTGGTTCAACGCGCAATATCTTCAGCGCCTGCCGGTGGACGAGTTGCTTCCTTACGTGGAGGCGGAGTTGCGCCGAACGGGTATTTGGCAGGACCCCTGGGGCGGGAGCGAGAGCGAGTGGCTCGTGCGGACCATCGATCTGATCCGACCGCGCACCCGGCTGTTGCGCGATTTTTCCACCTGGGCACGCGCCTTTTTCGCCGACGATTTCGATTGCGATGCCGAAGCCAAGGAAAAATTCTGGAAGGACGAGCGCCTTCCCGCGCTACTTGCCAAGCTGGCCGATTCACTCGAAGGCCTCGCAGACTGGAACCACGATGCATGCGAACGCGCCTTGCGCGAGCTGGCGTCGAGCGAAGGCGTCAAGGCCGGGCTGCTGATCAATGCGACGCGCGTCGCAATCGTCGGCCGAGCAGTGGCGCCCCCACTCTTCGAGACGATGGTGTCGCTCGGCAAGGACCGAGTGGTCAGCCGTTTGCGGCGCGCCCTGCCTTTTCTCGCCTCTTAGTTTTTCGTTGCGTGCGCCGCAAAGATGGAGGGATGCATCGGGACGGCCTTCGCGCCCGCGGAAGCTACGCGGAGTTTGACGGTGACGGGGACTTTGACCGGGGGCAGACAGGTGGTGTCGTTACACGCCTGGTAACGCAACACCAGCGGGATTGAAACTTCGCCGAGCGGGGCAGCCGCGCCCGCTTCGAGCTTCATTTTCAATGTCACGCTGCCGCTATACACGGCAAGCGGTTTGTCGGGAGAAAAGCTGAACTTGAGGTCGCGGCCTTCCGGATAGACTGTTTCGATCTCCCGAAACCCCGGCGGGAGCTGCGGAGTGAGCGTCGTGGGAATCAAGAATTCCTCAGAAGGCTTGTGGGCATTCATATGGAAGCCCTGCAGAATATCTACGACAACGGCCACCTCGAATTCCCTTTCGCGCGGAACCGGCTCGAGCGAGACGTACGCGTGCGGCTTCACGACGGACGCCGCAGGCGGCAAGGCTGAAGAATCCTGCGCCGGCTTCGCTGCGCCACTGCGCTGGGAAACGGCCGCGAAGAAGAGCGGCAAGAGTAAAAGGAGAAAGGCGGCTCGTCGCACGATCGCTACACGCTGACCGTGGAACCAAGCTGCTGGGTGAGGATGCGGCTCATCACCTGCGTCAGCGTCTCCCCTGTTTTATCGAGGACGAAAGCCTGCGAGGGCTCCGACCAACTTAGCTTGAAGCTCGTTGTAAGCGCGGAGATCCAGATTTGGCGTACGGGCGCATTGGGACTGATGACGAACCGCGTTTCCTCAGGCTCTTCGAACAAGACTTCGAGCTTGCCGCTGCCGCCCTCGACTTCGAAGTCGTGCCGATCGCCAAGCTCCGCCAAGCGCTTGCGCAGATCTTCCAGAGCCACTTCACACTTCTTCTGGAATTCGTGCTCGTCCATCACAGCCTCAGGTTACCTCACCCGACTTCGCGCAGCAAGGGATGCTACAGCAACCCTTCGACCTCGCTCGAGAGGAGATCGCGGTTGGGCATGCCGACAAAGCGTTTGACGATTTTTCCATCGCGAGAAATTACCACGCTGGTCGGCAGACCGATCAAACCCCCAAACCTCTGGCCGATGTCATCGTTACCGAGCACGATGGGATAGTTCATCCCCATCGACTGCCCTCCCACGTCAAAGAGGTGCTTCTGGATGAACGGTTCCACCGCGCTCTTTCCTTCATCGTCCATGGCCACGCCCAGAACCGTGAAACCGCGAGAAGCGTATTTCTGCTGAAACCCGATCATCCAGGGAATTTCCTCAAGGCAGGGCTCGCACCAGGTGGCCCAGAAATTAATGAGGAGGACCTTGCCCTTCAAACTCGAGAGCGAAACATCGGCGCCCTGAAGGTCCTTGAAGGTCACCTGCGGCTCGTCGGGCAGCTTCGAAAGATCAACGGCTTTGCCCGAAGATCGCGCCTCCTGCTTGACCGAGTACTTGAAATCTTTCAGGAACGAGCAGCTTGGCGTCCACGCTACCGCCGCTATCACGAACACCATCACCAGTAGGGATGCTTTCTTCATCAATGGCTCCGATCACCACACAAAACGATTTAAGAATGCCAATTTACCCGATAGCCAGGTGAGCCGATTGACGAAAATCAGCCCACCCACCGCCAGCAGGAGCAAGCCGCTGAACACCTCGACGGCGTGTATGTGCTTGCGAAACCGCTGGTAGAAGCGCAGGAACCGTCCGATGCCCAGCGCCGTCAGCAGAAACGGAATCGCCAAGCCGGCCGAGTAAGCGGCCAGAAGCAGAATTCCTTCCGCGATCGTCTCCCGCGTGGCGGCGATCGCGAGCACGCCTGCGAGAACAGGGCCAATGCAGGGCGTCCAGCCAAAAGCGAACGCGAAGCCCATCAAAAAGGCTCCCACCGCGCCCGGCTGGCCTCCCAAATGGCGAAAATGAACGTCGCGATTCAGCCAGTGGGAAAGCGTCGGCCCCAGGAGAAAAATAAAAGCCACGGAAATAAACTGCACCGGGCCGAGCGCGCGGCTGCTGAGGTTCGGCCGCACGAGCAACAACACTGCGGCCAGCACGAGCACTGTGCCGATCGCGAGTCCCAGGCGCACGGAAATCTTTCCCAGCCCTCCCACCAGGTGAAGGCCAAACAGCAGGATCATGGCGCCGGCTACAGGCGCCATCAAACTCCGATTTCGCACCAGAAACGCGCCCACGGCGCTTGCGGACGCGCCGAACGTGATGAATACGACGGAAAAACCGATGACGAAGGCCAGCGCTGAACCCAACAATCCGCCGCGTGGCGCTTTGCCTTCCCGGAGCTGCTCCACTCCAATCCCGGAGAGCATCGAAATGTAGCCCGGCACAAGCGGCAGAACGCAGGGAGAAAGAAATGAAACCAGACCCGCGATACACGCCGTGAAGATAGAAATGCCCAGCATCTAAACGAATACGCCTCCGCGAGGCAAATTGGATGCCCCGCCCGCGTGCGAGACTTCACTCCAAAGCTTCATTTTCCCACATCCGTTTGCTCGAAATCGCAATTTTCTCGCCTTGCCTGGAGCTGATGGAAAAGCCGCCAGTGTCGGCGAAATCATTCGGCTCTGCGGAGCCTGCCGAACTACCCGGCCGGTCTAAGTACTCGGTAGATCAATGAGATACGAGTACGACCGGCCGGCATCACAATTGCCTCGTTTGCAGCGCAGCTTACTGGAAGAGACGTTCGATCGAGACAACGGTGAGCGACGAAAGGATTGCGAGGCAAACCATGAGCCCGAATCGAGTGACAGCGGCACGCGTGGGAGCGGCGTTTGCGGCGGTGGCCCTGTTCACATTGCCCGGGCACAACGCCTGGACCGACCTTGCCGCGCTCGCGCTGACCATCTCTGCCATCGGCCTGGATGCAGTGGACGGGTATCTCGCGCGGCGCCGCAACATATCAACGGCGCTCGGCGCGCAGCTCGACATCCTGGGTGACCGCATCGTCGAGAATTTGTTCTTCACGTTCTTCGCGACCAGCGGGCTCGTGTCGCTCTGGGTCCCCATCTTCTTCTTCCTGCGGGGCACATCGACGGATTTTCTCCGCAGCCTGGCCGCGCGCGCGGGGCGTAGCGGCTTCGGCAAGAATGGAATGCTGGAGACGTGGTGGGGACGGTTGCTGGTAGCATCTCGCGCGAGCCGCGCTGCGTATGCCGCGCTCAAATGCGTTTGCTTCTGCTGGCTCGGGCTCGAACTAACGATGGTGGATCTACCAGCCGCCGGAATCGCAGCCCGGTCGCTTGCGTGGTTGTACTCGGTCACTCAGTTGCTGGTCGCCGCCACGGTGGCTTTCTGCCTGATCCGCGCCCTGCCGGTAATCTGGGAAGGACGCTACTACTTGTTCTCCGCCCCTCCAGCAGCCAACACAACCGAAGGCGCCCTATGAACGCAGGCCCCAGAATCGCAGCGTTCTTCGATCTCGACGGAACTCTTGTTCCGGCGCCTTCACTCGAGCGGCGCTTTGCACGATTTCTCTTGAGGCGCGCGCTTCTCGGCCCGGCACAGGGAGCGCGCTGGCTCGTGAATCTGCTTCGGCACATCGGAAGCAATCCCCGCACCGCAATCGAAGATAACAAGACGTATCTCGCGGCCGTGCCCATGGCCGCGGTGGATCGTTGGGCAGCAGAGCTCGAAAGCCTGCCTTTAGTCCTCTTCAGCTCGGGAATGCATGAACTTGAATGGCACGCGGCGCAGGGTCATAGAATCTTCATCGTGAGCGGGACACTGGCGCCGCTCGCACGCGTTGCGGCCAGGCGATTCTCTGTGCCGGTGGACATCTGTGCCACAGAACTCGAAACGATGAGCGCACGTTGGACCGGCCGGATCCAGGGAGAACACATTTCCGGGCCGGCCAAGGCTCACGCTGTTGCCCGCTTGGCAGCAGGCTACGATCTCGACCTCAAGCTCAGTTTCGGCTACGGGGACCAGCTCTCGGACCTAGCCATGCTCGAGACGGTCGGCCGCCCGAGAGCGGTCAACGCCTCCCCGCGCCTCGAGCGAATCGCTCGCCAGCGGGCGTGGCCCGTACTTGAGTGGCGCGCAACACAGAGCGCGTGCGAACCTGCGCCCGCGAAACCCTCTTCTCCCGCGCTTCTGAAGGTGCAGCGATGAAACTGATTCCCCGGTCGTGCGACACCTCGCTTGCGGCCCCCGCGGCGTGGCGCAGCGGCATTCTCCCAGACGAGGTGAGAGCGCTGAGGTGCTGGCTCGTACAAATCCGGCACGCCTGCGGCGCTTTTGAATGGCTCACGCTGGGCTACTTGAGCCTTCTGAACGCCATGATTCTCGTCTTCCACGGAAATCTGCCCCATGCGTGGCAGTACATCCTCATTCACCAAATTTTGGCCGCGAGCATCCTGGCGCTCGTCTGGTCGGCCGCAAGCCGGCAGAACGAGTTCCTTCGCTTCGCGCGCCACTGGTATCCTCTCGCGCTCTACGTTTTTCTATTTGAAGAGCTGGGGCGCCTGGTTCACCTGGTCTTTCAGTGCTGGTTCGACCCCTGGATGATTCAGTTCGATTACGCGCTCGTGGGCGTGCACCCGTCGGTGTGGCTCGCGCACTTCGCAAGTCCTGCGCTGAATGATTTCATGCAGGCCGCGTATATGACGTACTTCATATATCTGATCGCGCTGCCTGCGTCGTTATATGCAAAGGGCGAGCGAAAAGCTTTCTGGGAGGTGATGACGTCGACGGCGGCCGCGCAGTACGCGATCTACTTGATTTCCGTCCTTCTGCCGATCGAAAGCCCTTACTACTCACTGGCAGCTTTGCAGCGCGTTTCGCTTTCCGGCGGCTTTTGGACCAGCCTCATCAACTGGATCGAACGATACGGCCGAGTGCACGGCGCCGCGTTTCCTTCAGCGCACGTGGCCGGCTCGATGGTCGCGATGATGGCGTCGTGGCGCTACCGGCGCCTGCTTTTTTGGGTTTGCTTGCCATGCTTCGCGAGCATGATGGTCGCAACCGTCTACGGGCGGTATCACTACATCGCGGATGTGATCGCTGGCCTCGCGACAGGCGCGTTGGGGTTTGCAGCGGGACGCCGGCTGATGAAGCGACCCCACGCCTTGCCGGAATTGTTGAAACAAGAATCAATCCACCGATCGCCGGGCCCGGAGGACCCAGCCATCGCGCTTGCTGTATCGGGGCCGGAAGACCGGAGCACCCGTTTTCAGAAGATTTTTTCCTGACGGCGGAGGTTTCCGGCCGAGCCGATATTGGCGATCAGGAGGACGATGCGGTACTGATTTTCCACCCGCACGTTTCCGAGGTCCAAGCGGCGAAATTCGAAGCCGATGCCGCAGCACGAGCCGTTGTACGTCACCTGGACCACCTGGTTCTGGAAGATTCGCTGGGCGATGTCGTAACTGAATCCGAAAGTGGTGTTCCAGCCGGGACGATTCAAATCGCCGTAACCCAACAGCAGTCGCACCTGGTTCGAGCGAGGTTGCAGGCTTCCCGTTGACGTGGAAGTGGGAGCCGGCAGATTGAGCGTCGAAAAATGCGCAAGCGTCACGAACGATTCGCGGTACGGCCGGAGTTTCAGCAGCGTGCCGAACGCCGTGGCCTGGCCGCGCTGGGGATCGTAATCCACGCGGAACTGCGCGTCGTAGCGCTTACCGGGACTGATCTTGAGATCGGCGATAATCGGTGAAAAGTGGCGGGCGGCATCGGCGAAGGCGAATGGCGTGAGCGAGTCCAGCGTCTGGAACACGTTGCGCTGGCCCGGCACGAGCGCGCCGCCGAAGGTGGGGTCGAAGAAATACTTCTGCGCTAAACGCAAGCTCAGCAATTCTTCCGCCTCGCCCGAGTCGCTCTTGCGGTAGAGGCGCTGCGTCACCTCGTATTCCACTTCGTTCGTGTCGGTCAGCGTATCGTCTTCATCGAAGCGCAGGAAACGGCTGAACTGGTTCACGCCCGTGACGTACCGATAGACCACTTGTGGTTCGATCGTGTGCTTCCACTTCGATTCCGGCCGTTCCCAGATTCGGGCGAGGGAGGGGGGACGCAGGTCGAGAGAAAACTCTTCGGTGGTGCGCACGACGGACTGTTCCAGCAACTGGCCATTCTGCAATTGGGCGCCGTAATGCGTCGCACGCAGGGTAAAACTCGGCGTCACTCCCAGCCACGGCCCCCAGTGCAGCGGGATGGTGACGTTCGGCGCCAATTCGCTACGCTGCACCGCCTCCGGCGTCTCAAACGACGGCGGAACGGTATCGCTGCGGTGGACGGCATCGGCGAAAACGTCGAAACCGAAATAGATGGGCCAACGCTTCCAGGGCGCCTGCGGCACCGAGCTGAGGCGGGCCTCCGGCGCAGTCCGTAGGTCCACATTGGTCTCGGGCGACGTGCTCAAAAAATTTTTGTAACTCAGCGCAGCGAAGTCGAGGCTGAAGCCGTGAAAGTTGTTGGTGAGAAACGCCGTGTTGCGCACTTCGGAATTTACGGCCTGGGTGAAGGTCTCCGAAAATGCCAACCGGAACGTAAGCGAACTCAGCTCGTTCAGGTCTGCCACGGCGCGCCAGCCTTGCGGCAGCAACGCGTCGAGGCCGAGGTGAAATTCGTGGCCGCCTTGCGGCTGGCGAATCCCGTTCTCCCCGAGCAGGCCACGATCTTCCACGGCGAAATAACTCGCTTCGAGTCGTACGTTCTCTGCGGGCTGCGCGCGGAGATCCAGATGTTGGCCCCATCCGCGGCGACTCATCAACTGCACTCCCGCCGTGGTGTCCAGCCAGTCGGCCGGCGCCCAGTAAAAAGCGTCAAATAAAGTGAAGCCCTTTCGCGAGCTGGTTCCCACGTCCGGGATCAGGAAGCCGGACTGGCGGTTCCGTCGGCCGGCGGGCAGCGTGGCGTAAGGGAGAACGATGACGGGGACGGAGAAAAATCGAAACGTTGCGCCTTCGAGTTCCACCGTCCGTTCGAGCTTGATCGTAGCCTTCGCGGCATAGAACTTCCATTTCGGGCGGTCGGCCTTGCAGACAGTGATCCAGGCGTCGCGCGCTGCGTAGGTGCGTTCATCGACTCGGTCCACTTCCACGGCATCGAAATAGAGCGGGTTCGGACTGAGGAGGAGGCTCGGGTTCGGACGGCGCTGAATCGCGATCGTTCCGTGGACGTGCCGGAAGGAGCCGCGTCCGCTGCGAAGGTCGTAGCTGCCCTCGTCCGCGTCCAGGTGCTGCGTATCGTGGTCGAACTGGACGTGTCCTCGGACCTCTGCCAGCTTCGTCTCATCGTTATAGACGGCGTGGTCAGCACGCAATCGGAAATTTTCATAGCGGATCTCCACATTGCCGTCGGCGTAGAATATCCTCCTTTCCTGCCGTTGCTGGTCGGCTTCGAGGACGGCCACGCCGCGCCCCGTCGTCAGGCGCCGCTGCGGTTGCGGCAAAGCGTCCGCCGCCGCCGGCGCACAAGCTGCGAAAAATATAAGAAGCAATGCGCCCGCAGGAAGCCGCCAGCTCCGTCCGCTCGTCCGTCTCTGCATCGCAAAAAGAAGGCTGAGACTAGCACGCCCCCTTTGGAGTGGCAACGCAAGCCCAGGAATCACAGATGCTCATCGTTTCGCCGGGGGTGGCCGGCGCCCTGCCTTTTTTCCTCGTTTTCCGCATGGTGCCTGATTCGTGACACAGACCCCAACTGAACCGCGCACGCCGCGTGCCCCCGTTGCTAAGATACGCGGGTCCCGTCCTTGGGCGCCCCGCAGCGCTAAACGGACCGTTGCCTCGAATCTGTTCACAATGTGGCTCGATCAGTCCGAACGACGCCGAAGTGTGCGCGTTCTGCGAAGTCTCCCTTCCGTCAAGCAGCGAAAGCAAGGAGCCGGACGCCTCTTCGGAATCGGAGTGGCGGGTGGAGTTGGCCAGTCGCCTGGAGGCCTACCGCGCCCGTCGGCGACAGCTTCGTCCCGACGACTCCCAGACGGCGCTGCCTTTCTCGCAGGAACCCTTAAGAGCAGCTCGCGATTCGAGACCGCCGGTTCCGTCCACGGCCCCGCTGGCCCTTCCCCGTACGCGGCAACCCATACGCGTGGATATCTCCGCTCCTCAAACGGAGCTGGGGTTCGCATCTCCAGACCATCGCTTCCGTCCGCAGTCGGCGCTTGTGCCGGTGGCAGATCTCGGGGAACGAAGAATGGCCGGCCTGATCGACACGGCGATTCTGACGACGGTCTACGCGGGGTTCCTGGTGCTTTTCCATTCCCTGGGGGGACAGCTCGCTTTCGACCGAATGGACTCGATCGTATATGCGGCCGCGTTTTTCCTTCTCTACGCCCAATACTTTACTCTATTCACCATTTTCGGCGGCCCCACGCCGGGGATGCTCCTCCGGGGAATTTCCGTGGTGCGTCTCGACGGCACTTTGCCAGACACTCGGCCGCTCCTCTGGCGAAGCTTCGGCTACTTGCTTTCCGGCTTGACGCTGCTGCTGGGATTCCTCTGGTCGCTGTGGGACGAGGACCATTTCACCTGGCACGACCGCATCTCGCAGACCTACCTCACGTTGGCCACACCGCTTGCCGATTCGGGATTGCTAAGGCCCCTTCCGAAGCGGCATACTTCAGCCCACAGATAGCATCTGATATGACTGGGACCTCGGGGAGGGGGCCAAAGAAGAAAAGTGAAACAGCGCTTCCTCAATCAGAAACTGGGCAAGCGAATGAGCCGCAAGGCGGAATTGCTGAAGATGAAAACCCTCGCTGAAAAGGCCAGGCCGGGACCCAAACAGCACTCCTTGCCCGGGCAGAACGCCTCGCCGCGTAATCCTGGATGACGGCGGCTTGCTCGATGTTATAATTTATGAGGTAGTGTTGACCCGTCGCCGGCTGATTCGAGCGCACCCCGTCGAGCGTCCCGGACAAACGCGATAGGGAAAAGGAAAACCGATGAGCCGTCTGGCCAAGAGGATCGTGCTGTCGCTTTCGGTGGTGGTTTTCGCCTATGTGGCGATCGGATATGTGGCCGGCAATACAAGCGACGACAAAACCTACCGGTCACTTACCGTCTTTAGTGAAGTCCTCGAGCACATCCAGCGCGACTACGTCGAAGACCCCAACATGCGTCAGGTGACGGCCGGTGCCCTTCATGGCTTGGCCGATTCACTGGACCCTGAATCCAGCTACCTGAGCCCGCTCGAGTACGCAGATTACCGGAAAAAGCTCGACAGCAAAGCACCAGGCGAGGCGGGGGTGAAACTCTCAAAGCGCTTCGGTTACATCGTCGTCGTCTCGGTGTCACCGGATAGCCCCGCCCAGAAGGCCGGGCTGCGGAATGGCGATATCCTCGAATCGATCGCCGGCTTCACCACCAGCCAGATGGCCATCGGCCAGGGGCAGATCCTGCTGACGGGCCAGCCGGGCTCGACCGTCAAGGTGCAAGTGATCCGGCGCGGACGAACCGAAACTCAAGAAATCGACCTTGGCTTCGCCAAGCTGCCGCCGCCGCGTTTGCTCGAGGACCGCATTCAGGGCGACATCGCTTATCTACGCGTGCCCTCCTTTGACGCCGGGACGAGCAAGCAGATCCGCGACAAAGTCGCTCAGTTCGATCATCAAGGCGCCCATAAGCTCATCCTCGATTTGCGCGAATGCGCCACCGGGCAGGTAAACGAGGGGATTTCAACCGCGCAACTCTTCCTCTCCTCCGGAACGATTGCAACATTGCGCGGCCAAACGGTGGCGGTGCAGACCTTTTCTGCAGATCCGTCCAAAGTCGTTTGGAAACAGCCGATGACCGTGCTGATCTCAAACGGCACGGCGGGACCGGCCGAAGTTGTGGCCGCCGCTATTGCCGAAAACCACCGCGGTGACACGATCGGCGACGACCGCACGTTTGGCATGGCTTCCGAACAGAAACTCGTCCAGCTCGACGACGGCGCAGCGCTGATTCTGACCGTAGCGAATTATTACACTCCAGACGGAAAATCGATCCCGGCCGACGGTGTTGCGCCAACCGTGCCAGCGCAGCCCTCAGGAGACGACCTGGCGGAGCTGAACAAACAAGAAACGCCCGAGACGCCGCCCGCCAAGACTGCTTTAGCCGATGACCCAGTTGTCAAGAAGGCCATCGAGATCCTCGAAGCCCCCGCGCCGCAGCGGAAAGCTGCTTAGCCGGAAGTGCGGCTGAAGGCCGGTGAGCTTGCCGCCGCGCCGAGAAGTGGCCGCCTCCTCGTTTCTCTCCTCCTAGCGTTTGCCATACTTGCGGGAGCGTGCCACAAGGCGCCGCCGCCCACTGCCGAACTTCGCCAGGTGACGCACGAATTCGTGGCTGCCGCGCAGAAAGCGAACGGTCGAAAATCAGAAATCACCATCCGGCCGGAGATGGAATCGCCGCAAGCCGGACGGCCCCCGGAGCTTTCGACAGACCACATCTACATCACCCTCGCAGACCCGGCGCGGAAGGGGCCGCTCGAAGAAGCGCTGGATCGGGTTGCGCGGCGTCACGGCCTGGAGCGGATACGGGTGCACTCAGCGGCAGGTATTATTCGTTTCGATTACGAAAAGGACGGACGCCACACTCATGCCATTCACATCATCACGCCCATCCCGCCGGTGGCGCCTGTGGCGGAAGCTGCGCCTCCCGCCCGCCAAGAGAACCAGAATGCCCGGCTCGCGATCATCCTGGACGACCTTGGCTCCGACCGAGCCTCCGCCGACGCCCTTCTCTCACTGGGCTTTCCCCTGACCATTTCCGTGTTGCCTTATCATTCTCTGTCGACTGAGATCGCTGAGGAAGCGTATCGCCGCGGCGATCAGGTTCTTCTGCACTTGCCGATGGCTTCGGCGCAAGGTGATGCCAAAATGGAAGCCATTGAGCTCCGGCCGGGGATGACGCCCGAAAACGTGGACGCAACGCTCGGGGCCATGCTCGAGACGGTGCCGCATGCCGCCGGCGTAAATAACCACCAGGGTTCGCTCGCGACGTCCGATCCGCAATTGATGGACGCCCTGATGCAAGCCCTCCATCGGCGCGGGCTCTTCTTCATCGATAGCCGCACTACAGACAAGACCGTCGCTTATGAGGCCGCCCAGCGCGCCCGCGTACCCGCCGGCTATCGCAAGGTGTTTCTCGACGATACGGCGACGCGGCCGGCCGTCTTGAAGCAGCTCGCACTCGCCGAAAAAGATGCCAAGCGCGACGGATGGGCCATCGCCATCGGTCATCCGCATCCCGGCACTCTCACCGCCCTCGAGGAAGCACTGCCGCGTTTGCGGGCGCATGGCATTCATTTGGTGTTCGCCTCCGAGCTGGCGCCCGGATCCTCTGATTCGCCTCGCTGAACGCTTCGCCGGAATTTCGGCTTTCCCGCGGGCCTCAGGACAGAATTTCTGCGACGAGCTCGGTGACCTGCTCTGCGATGGAGGGCGCTGAAGTAAGTCCGGGCGATTCGATTCCAATCAACTGAACGACGCTCGGAAACTGCGGATCCCTGGTGATGATGAAGTCGGCCAGACCTTTCCCGCCGGGCGGGACAAGTTTCGCGCGGATGCCGGAATAAGCGGGAACGAGATCCGAAACTTCGATTTCCGGAAGAAGCGGCTGAGCGCCTCGAACGAAATTTTCAACGGGCTCGCGGTCGCGCTCGTAGTCGTTCTTGTCTTCCACGTAGCGCGCCGTAGGGCCCACGAGGACGGTGCCCCACAGCGTCTTCGTGAGGTGCAGGCCGAGGGTCAAGCCCTGCGGGTGCGGCAGCGGATAAACCAGATTGCGGACGAGGTCGGACTTCGCTCGCACCAGTTCGCAATATTCGCCACGCACCGGATAGATGCGGTGGTTCGCGAGCTGGGAGCCCAGCAGGCCGGCCACTTCATCGGCGAACAGGCCGGCGCTGTTGATGAGACATCGCGTTTCGATTTCGCCGGCCGTGCTCGTCACGCGGATGAAATTGCCTTTTGCCTCAAGACGCTCGACCCTTGCGTGCGTCACGATGTGAGCGCCGCGTTCGCTCGCGATGCGCGCGTAGGCCTTGACGAGTTCTTCGCTCGCGACGATGCCCGCTGAGGGCACTTCGATCGCGGCGCTTCCCTCGATGTGAGGTTCGCGCGCCAGGATTGCGGCGCGGTCCACAATCCGCAGACCGGCGACGCCGTTCCGGCCGCCTCGCTCCACCAGTTCTTCGAGCTCGGCTTCTTCCCCGGCGCTGGTGGCGACGATCAGCTTGCCCGTCTTGCGATGGGGCACGTTATGCTCGGCGCAGAATTCGTACGTCAGCCGATTGCCGCGAACTGCGTGGCGCGCCTTGAGAGAACCGGGTGGATAGTAGAGCCCGGAATGAACGACTCCGCTATTGCGCGAGCTCGCGCCCATGCCGAGCTTGGGCATCTGCTCGAGCAAGAAAACGTCGCTCCAGCGCAACGACACGGCGCGGGCGATGGCGCAACCCACTACGCCGCCGCCCACGAGGACGATGTTCGCTTGATCCATGGGTGTTCCTATTGCTTCTGCCAGCGCCAACCCGATCGAACATTCTTGCAAGGACGGCCGACTCAGTGCAATCTAGTTAGGTCATGATTCGCGGGACGGCGATCTTGGTGATAGCCCTGCTGCTGGAGGCCTCCTCCTTCGCAGTGGTGTGCGACTCGCTGTGCGCCGGCCGCTTTCTGGCCGATTCGCCCTCCTGCTGTGCGGAGCACTCTCACCAAAAGCCGCCGGGACCCGAAAGACAAAAAGCTCCGGAGCCCTCTTCCAATTCGCATTCCGGCTTACGTCACCTAGCTGAGGTTGCGCCTCCGGTTTCCATTTACGCGCAGATTCCTGCCCCCCTGGGTTGGACCGATAACGTGGAAGCGGCAGGAATGTCAGCAAGCCGGATGTCTGCGCTACTTCTGCCCGCTATCCTGGATACTTCACCTCCCACGCTCACCCGAATTCTCCGCCTTTAGACCCAGCGTCCAAAGCGATCCCGCAAGTCTTGCGTGCGTGTACTGATTCGCTTTCTTGCCGTTTCGGAGGGGCTGGAATGCTTCTCGACGCCCGTACCATAGAACCAGCACGTCCCTTGATGAAACGACGTTCTGGGCGAACGATGCTAAGACAACGCTATCTCGTAAAACTCTTTTTCTTGGGTGCCCTGGCCGTCGTGCCCGTTTCGGCGCAGCAGCCACATGACCGGCTCGCGGGTGGCGCACAGGACCAAGCATCTGCAACGCAAGAACAGGGGCTTCACGATCACGCAATGGAAATGGACGAATCGCCGGACCCGGCGCCGAATCCCGCCGCCGATTTCCTGATGGAGCGCGCCTCGGGCACCAGCACCAACTTGCCGTCGGCGCCGATGTACATGATTCACGTACCAGCAGGCCGATGGGATCTGATGTTTCACGGAATCGCTTTCATCAATGACGTCCAGCAGACAGGCCCCCGCGGCGCAGATAAATTCTTCTCCGTGAACTGGTTCATGGGCATGGCCCAGCACTCGCTCGGTAAGGGCGAAATCGGCTTCCGGGCGATGTTGAGTCTCGATCCCGCCACGGTGACCCAGCGGCGCTTCCCCGAGCTCTTTCAGACCGGCGAGACGGCCTTCGGCAAACCCATCGTGGATGGCCAGCACCCACATGATTTTTTCATGGAGTTGAGTGTCCACTACGCCCGTCCCATTGCAGAGAAAACGATCGTAGATCTTTACTTCGCGCCCGTGGGCGATCCCGCTCTCGGACCCGTCGGGTTTCCCCATCGCACGTCGGCGAGCGAGATTCCCCAGGCGCCGCTTGGGCATCACCTGCAAGATTCGACTCACATTTCGGACGAGGTCCTCACCGGCGGCATCACGTATGGGATGTTCCGCATCGAAGCCAGCTGTTTTCACGGCGGCGAGCCGAACGAGAACCGCTGGAACATCGATTACGGCGGTATCGATTCCTGGGCGACACGTTTCAGCGTCACACCCACGGACAACTGGACGGGACAGGTTTCCGTAGGCAGGCTGACGCGCCCCGAAGCCTCCGAGACCACCGATATTGTCCGCTCGACAGCTTCGGTCAGCTACAACCGGCCGCTTGCGCGGGGCGAATGGGCTTCGAGCGTCATCTGGGGCCGCAACCACAAGACGGATTCACAGCGGAATATCAATTCCTACGGCGTCGAGTCTCTCCTTCAATTCCAAGACAAGAATTTTCTGACCGGGCGAGTCGAGCTGGTTGACAAGGATGAACTCTTCGACGATCAGCCGGCGTTGAAGGCGCAGTTGGCAGAAACGGTTGGAACCAGCTTCCGCATCGCTGCCTACACGCTCGGATACACGCGCGATTTCAAGTTGGTTCCCCGGTTCGAAACCGGCCTGGGCGCTAATTTCACGCTGTACACGATTCCTTCCGCGATCAAGCCGTTCTACGGCGACCATCCTGCCGCCTTTTGCCTCTTCCTGCGCATCCGGCTGCACGGGGCTCACCCCATGGACCACATGAGCCACATGGGCCCAATGAACATGTGAAGATCTCTACCGTAAATGGAATAGCACAAGTCTTGGGGTTGACCTGCCGGGACAAGCGGCGATCCAGCATAGATCCCGCTGTTTTTCACCAGCCAACTGAATCCTGGTTGCGAGGCGTTCCAGAAAGCAACAGAATGATGGACGCCAATTTGTGTCCTGACAACAAGGACAGGTGGGAGGAGTGAACGAAAACTGGCCCGCTGGTCGATAGTTTTTGAAACATAGGCGCGCTATCTTCGTTCGCGTCCTGCCTTCATGGCGGGAAGAGGGGGCAACGATGTCGCATTGGTTCGGAACGCCAGCACCTGCCGACGCAGGTGTTGTGGAATTCAAGGAATGTCTAAGGCGCCTTCGGGATGGCCATCCTGTCGAAGCGCTCTCCTTTGCGCGGCGGGCCCTGGGCTCAGAACCGAAGAACCCGTTCTACCTTTCTTACACGGGGCTGCTGGCGGCAATGGCCGAGAAGCGGTACGGCGATGCCGAAATGCTTTGCCGCGAGGCGCTGGGCCTGAAATGCAACCATGCTCAGCTCTACCTGAACCTGGCTGACGTTTACCAGCAAGCCGGGCGCACGGGCGAGGCCATTGAGACTCTCGAAAAAGGAATGGTGTCAGCGGGGCGCGATCTCCGCATCCGGCGGGCGCTGCAGCGGCTGGGCTTGCGCCGCGACCCTGTGGTGACCTTCCTACACCGCGCGCACCCCGTCAATCGGGCCCTGGGGCGCCTGCGCCACCGGTTTTCCGGGCCCATAAGAGTTCGCTAGGCAAGCGGATTTCCCCCAGGCAAGCCGGGGCGGGCTGTCTCCCCACTCGAAGCCCGCCCCGTCCTAATTCCCCTCTGTTGGGAGCGAACGCAGATCGTTAAGCAGTTCCGAGAGGAAGAAAGTACTGCGTGCCTTTCACCGGCTGTCGCAAGCGTTGGAGCAGTTCCTGCAAATCCTGGTTCCGCTCGACAAAATCGATTTCTGAAGTATCCACCACGAGAAGGTTCGACGCCGAATAGCGAAAGAAAAAGTGTTCGTAGGCCCGCGCTACCGCTTCCAGATACTCCAGCGAAATCTGGGCTTCGTCGCGATGCCCCTTTTTCGAGATGCGGGCGCGCAAGACGTCGGGCTTGGCCTGCAGATAAATCACCAGATCGGGAACCGGCAGCGATGCACCTAGCATGTCGAAGTAACGCTCGTACAGTTTCAGTTCTTCATTGTCGAGGTTGATATAGGCGAAGATTTTGTCTTTCTCGAACAGGAAATCGCTCACCACCGGGCCGGACTTCTCGTCCGGATGGAGCTCGGCGAGGCGGCGATGACGCTCGATCAAAAAATACATCTGGGCGCGGAAAGCAGCGCCGGGCTTTTCGTCGTAGAAATCGGAGAGGAAAGGATTGTCCTCGCAATCGAGGACGCGCCAGGCATGCAGCCGCTCGGCCAGGATTTTCGCCAGCGATGACTTGCCCACTCGGACGGGGCCCTCGACAACGATGTATCGGGGCATCTTGAATGCAGGGACGGCCATGGCGCGCAATTATAACAGACGCCGTCGGGAGACAATCCAGGGCTTGCGAACCGCCGGCAACGAGCTGCTTGAGGGCGCACGCAGTCAAAGCCCCGCCGAGCTTGGCGAAACGCTACCAACTCTTAGCGACGGCGGCGACGATATGCGCGAGCGCGTCAAGATCGCGCGTGTCGATTACTTCAGCCGCAGAGTGTGAATAGCGCAGGGGCCAGCCCATAGCCACATCGATCGAACCGTAGCGCAGAAACGCCGAGCCATCATTTCCCCCGCCCGTGACGCCGTACTGCACCGGAATCTGATTCGCGCGGGCCAGCCCAATGAGCTTCTCGACAGAGCTGCGGGGTGCGATATTTGAGTTATCGATCGCGCGGATCACAAATCCTCCGCCAAGTTTCGCGTCGGCGAAGCGCTTGGATTCAAGCGGCGAGTCCGAGCTGACGAATGTGTCCACTCCAAAAACGTAGTCCGGAGCGCGCCCTTCGGCGGCGACGCGCTTAGCCAAAGCCGCTGCACCGACAAGACCCACCTCTTCACCCGTTGACCATACGAATGTGACGTCTCGGCCCTTCAGACCCGGCCCGAGCGCCCAGGCCGCTGCGATCAGTGCCGCGCAGCCCACTCGATCGTCGAAGCTGCGGCCGTTCGCGCGCCTTCCAGCGAGCGTCCGATACTTTTTCGGGATCGTGACCCAATCACCCACCTTGATGCCGATCTGCTCGACCTCGGCCGGCGACCTGGCGCCAATGTCCACGCGCAGCACCACCTGACGCCCGCGCGGCCATTCAAATTCGGCCTGGTCCCAACCGGTCGGCAGTTCCATCACGCCCGGACGAATTTCGCCGCCTGCCGTATGTACGAGCGCTGCGTGCCCCGCGAAGAATTCAGAGGCGCCTCCGCCGCGCCATTCCACTTCCAGCCGCCCATCTTTTGAGATGGAATGCACCTCGAAACCGATCTCATCCAGATGCGCAACCACCAGGATTCGAGGCGCCTGCGTACCCGCGGGCGAAGTCCCTACGCGCAAAATCAGATTACCGGCATCATCGGTTTCCGTCCGAGCCCAGGATGGCAGCAATGATTTAACCCGATTCCGCACCGCCCCCTCGTGGCCGCTCACGCCGTAGGCTTCCACGAGCTGGCGGAGGATTTCGGTCGTCGCTGGAGCGGAAGTCGGGCGCTTCGGGTTGTCGGCGGTGCCCAATCCGGCGTTGTTCGGCTCCTCCGGCACCTTCGAAGGAGAACCGGTTGTGTACGATTCGAGGAGATCTACTAGCTGGCGAAGGTCCTTCGAGTCCACCAGTTCCGCCGGCGTCAGGGGCCAGGAGGTGGCGATTCCCAAATGAACCCATTTCGCGGGCAACGATGGCGGCGCACTGTAGCTCGCCGGCAAGAGCGGAGCAGAATAATCCGTGTTGAGAGAAATCTTATTTCCGTCGGCCAGTTTCTTGATCTCCGCCGCGAAGCCTGTTAGGCTTTCACCCGCTTCCGGAAGACCCAGCACCGCGCCGCTTCCTGGCTCGCGGCGCGGCGCCCGCCGCATTCCCTGCGTTCCTGCAATGGCCTCGCCCGCGACCAAGCGTCCGACGTAGATCAACTCATCCGCCTGGGTGCTTTCGAGAATCCGCTCGAGCCCGCGCGCGCCGGCCCATTGCTGCGCCACAAACACGACCGTAAGCGTGCCTTTTAGTTTGGCTGGATCAAGCCGTCGAAGAAGCTCTACCAGCGCTGCATCTCCAAAGCGATCGCCGACGGCTGGAGCAGTCAGCTTGCCGAAGCCCATCTCGTAAAGCCTGCGGTCGAGCGCGATCGGGCTCAGCAGGTCCGCGCCGAAGCGCCGCGCTTCTTCGGCGGAGCCTGCGCCCACATCCACGTAGATGTTTTGAGGATCGGTCTCGCTCGGGGGATGCAGCCGGCCGGGCTGGAGGTGAACGGAGAGTCCTGCTACCACTCCATCGATCCATTTCCCGGCTGGCGTCTCGATTCGCACCGGCTGTGCGATATAGAGCTCGTCGAATAAACCCAAAGAAGCGTTTTGAGGCAAGCGCTGCACTCGAAGGTAGCCTTCTTCGGTGACGCCGCTCACGACAAAGCCAGGCTCGTCCATCGGAGCCACCAGCAGCCGGCGAGGTGCGCCGCTGCCCAGCGTGAGGATCACGTTGCCGATCGAGTCCACCGTGGCCGAGTATCCCGCGAGATGCGCCCGAATTTTCGCCGCCAGCTCTTTTTCATATCCGGGAATCGCCGGAGTCTCGACAAATTCCTGCAAATCGTGGGTCAGAGAACCCGGCACGCCGGCTTTCCGAGCTTGCGGCGTGGCGAGCGTTGCAACTGCGAGATAGAAAAAAAAGAAGAGAACGTAGCAACTCAAAATTTTCATCGCTGATTCCCCTGAAGTGCCAGAGCGCCGGGAGCGAAGCTCACCGGGCCTTCGAAGCGGCGCGAATGTATCGCACGAGCGCATCGGAGTGCAACTCAAGCCGCCGCGCGCGGGCGGAAATCAATTGCGGCAAAGCGCCGCCGTCAGAACCTCGCGATTCTGAATGGCGATGCGTTCACATTGGCCGAGTACGCGCCAATAGACCAGCCACGCCACTGCGGCGAAAGCGAAAAAAATCATCACCGCCAACCACAGCCGGCCGAAAACGCGCGCCAGAGCCAAAGTTCCCGCCGCCAGCCCGATCAGCACAATTTGAATTCCCATGCTCGCAAAAATAGTTGTGCCTGAGGCGCGTTGTCGTCCAAAATTGCTGAACTCCAATTTCTTTGGGAACTGCAGCGAAAGAAGATTGCCGGCGGCCAAGTTGACGGGGAGCGCAAAAAGCAGCGCCGCAACTGCGGCCAAGGTGCCGACCGCGCTCGGCGGGCGTAACAGCAGGCTGACGCCCAACCAGACCAACGCCGTTTCCAAAACCAGTAGGCCCGAATGAGCCAGGTTTTTTGCCAGCAGGATTTCGCGGAACCGCACCGGCGCCGCAAGTAACACCTGAATGCCGCTGCCTTCAAAACCGAACGAATTGTAAGCGAGATTCGTCAGCATCAGAAGCGCATAGCCTGCGCCGACCAGAAACATCAAATCGGGGGCGCGGCTAAATGCCAGCGAGCGATCTCCTCCGAAGCCGGGCGTGAAGCTGAAAATCACTATCATGAAAAGCGGCATGACTAGATTGAAGAGCATGGGTCCGCTGCGCGAGAGATAGCGAAATTCCTTTTCGAGAATCGCGGCGATCGGACCCGGGAGCCCCGGCACGCGCCATCCCAGCCGCGCTTGCATCGCTCCCGGTGCGGCCGCCGGTACCGACGCACTCTCGCCGAGGCTTTCGCCCAGAAACTGCGCGCGCAGCCGCACGCCCAGCAACCAGGCGAACAAGATTCCATACGCCAATAGGAAAGCGGTTGCAGTGAACGCCGACCCGACCTGGTTACGTGCGCCGGCAGACAACGCTCTTCCTGCCAATCCCGGCGGCAATATTCGCTCGTACGGAAGAAAAAGCGCCAAGCGAGCCGCCATCGGCAGCGCCTGATGGCCCCAGCGGCCCGCGATCGGTCCGATGAGTTGGAAGCCGAGGATCACGAGCACGGAAACTACGCCAAGAATTTCCCGAGTCCGGCGCTGGGCCAGCCAGCGTTCGAGCCAAGCGTATATGACGCGGCCCAGGAGCAAGTTCACGGCCGCGAAGATCAGCAGGGCGGGAATCGCCACGAGCAGCAAATCCGGCCTCGCCCAACCGATCCCTCCGGCGATGCTGGCCAGCCAGAAGCATCCGGCGATGCTGGCGGGATCAAACAGGCCGTAGGCCAGCGCGACCAGAAAGAAAGTGGAAAACGGCAGCGGGAATCGCAGCAGATTCGTGGAGTCAAACGAAATGCTGAACGCAGACGCCAGAAGCGGAAAGAGCTGCCAGAAAAGAAAAACCACCCAAAGCAGAAGCGCCAGCCACTCCGTCCTCTCTCGGAGTACGACGGAGTAAGCCGCCATCCCCAGGCCGATGCCGACGCCAAACCAGGCGAGCGCCATCATCACTCCGACGAACACGCGTGCGACTACCTCGAGGCGCCCGCGAATCGTGCGCAGCGAATTACGGAACATCTGCCAACGCAGGGCGGCGATGGCGCTCACCTGGGCCCGGACCTCGAGCGCGCCGTTCACACCAACCATGAGAGTTCCTGATCGCTAAGCCGCGCGCCGCCCACGATCTCGAGGAAGATTTGTTCGAGCGTCCGCTTCTCCGGCGGCGCAGCGCCCGCAGCGACTACGGAAACAGCTTCGCGAGCGTCCACCCCGGCGCGGAGTTCATCAATCGAGCCCTGTGCCACCAGCCGTCCGCGATGAATGATAGCCACATGACTGCAGAGCCGCTCGACGATTTCGAGCACGTGGGACGTCAAAAAGATCGTAGCGCCGCGGTGGATCATTCTTTGGAGCATCGCCTTGAGCGTGCCCGATGCGATGGGATCCACACCCTCGAACGGCTCATCGAGGAAAAGGATCTTGGGGCCGTGGATGACGGCGGCGGCCATTGCCAACTTCTTCTGCATTCCGTGGGAGTAGTCCGTAATCAAAGTCTTCGGCCGGTCCGCGAGCTGCATGAACTCGAGCAATTCGGCGGCACGGCGCGCAGCGGTCATGCGATCGAGGCCATACATTCGCCCCACAAAGTTCAAATACTCGGCGCCCGTCAGCCGGCCGAAGAGTCCCATGCCTTCCGGCACCACGCCGATCTGCCGCTTCACCTCGATTGGGTTTCTCGCGAGATCGAGCCCCAGGATGCAAATGCGCCCCTCCGAGGGAGCCAGAAGTCCGGTGAGCATCTTGATCGTGGTGGACTTGCCCGCGCCGTTGGGGCCGAGGAAACCGAAAAACTGTCCTGCATCGACGCTCAAATTCACATGCTCCACCGCAACCAGCTCACCGAAGCGGCGAGTGAGACCTTCGGTCGAAATTGCCGGCTCGTTCATGGGGCTACGAATCTAGTGCCTTTCCAACTTAGAATTTCTCATCGAACCTGCCCACCATTTGGCTCAAAAAGCTGGACCGGCACTAGTATAGCGTCGCGGGCTTCAGAAGGTGGCGCCGGCAATCGGCGGCTCAGGGAGCGGCGACGGGCGTGGCGCTGGGGTTAACCGCCCGAGGGAGGAGCGCCAGCACTGCGGGGAGTTCGATGCGGAACGTCGAGCCTCCGGGCCGGTTGTAACCGGTGATCTGCCCACCGTGCTCCTGAATGATGCCGTAGCAGATGCTCAGGCCGAGCCCTGTGCCTTTGCCAACCGGCTTCGTGGTGTAGAAGGGATCGAACATCCGATCGACATCGCGGATTCCCGGGCCGGTGTCGGTGAACTCGAGCACGACGCTGGCCTTCTCTCGATGGGTGGCGACCGTCAGGACGCCGCCGCCGACTTCCTCCATGGCTTCCACAGCATTCCGGATGAGATGGTAGAAAACCTGGAGCAATTGGTTCGGGTCGCCTCGCACCGCGGGCAACACGCTGTGACTCTTCAATTCGATGCGAATGTGTTTTTCGCGCAAATCGAGCTTGCGAAGCTGCAGCGCGCTCGAAATTACGTTGTTGAGGTCCAGCAACTGCTTTTCCGCGGGAACCTGCCGCGCGAAACTAAGCAGGTTCGTAACCAACGTCTTGGTGCGCCTGGCTTGCTCGCGGATCTTCTCAGCCAGGCTATGCGAAAGTTCCCCCGCCGATTTGTCGTCAACAATCAATTCGGCGTATCCCAGAATGGCGGTGAGCGGGTTATTGATTTCGTGGGCGGCGCCGGCGGCAAGCTGGCCGAGGGAGGCAAGCTTTTCGGCCTGGACGAACTGCGTTTGCAGGCGTTGCAATCTCTCGAGCGAACCCCGCAAGCCGCCCAGAAGCTGCTGCCGATCTTGATTCACCAGATATTGCCGCAGGAACAGAAGCGCACCCCCGGTGATGATGGCGCCTAACGTCAACAGCAGCCGAAAGCGGCGGACCGGTTCCGGCGCCTGGCTCAGCGTTGCGCTCCAAGCAGCCAGTAACGGCATCGTGAAGAGACCGGCCATCGAAAGCCAACCCGGCCAATGCGCCATTTGCAAAATGGGTTGACGCGTCGGATCGGGGGCCGGTTCCAGTTGATGGGCGATCAGCCCAGCGGTCGCGAACCACATGAACGACGCAAGCAGCGGTAAATCGGCGAGGCCACCCGTGTGATACGTCCCGAGCGATGATTCCCGCTCCAAGAACAATAGGGAGAGAGCGTATAGAGAGGCCGCCCCGAACAGGTGGGCGTAAACGATACGCCAGGGCCGGTTGCTGCGCAGCCACGGCAGCGCCAGCGCAAAAAGGACCAGCAAATTCTCCAAGTCATAGAGCTGAAAATACCTCTGATGATAAACAGCCGCGTTGGGCCAGGCTGTTTTCCACGGAATTACGATAAAAACGTACAGGTACAACCAACAGCAAGTGAGAATCACCAGGTCCACGTGACTATAAAGCAGGGTCTCCCTTAGCTTCCGGGCGTGGGGCTGCAAGGCCAGGGCGGCCATGAGCGGCACAGTGTGCAGGAAAAAGATGACGTCACCGGCAAAAGGGCTGGGGGCATCTTCACGCAAAACCAGCTCATCGTAAGTCCACAACAATTGGCCCATCAGCCAGAGACCGCACCCCAGTGCCAGCAGCATCCAGAAGAAATTCCTGCGCTTGTAAGGAGATGCGGCGTTCCACAACAAGCAAGCATTGGCGAATAAGGGGACAAGACACTCGAGGAGATCGGCGGCGGTCGTCCGCGCAAAGCCCGGAGGCTCAAGCGCTAAGATGAGTCCGTAACCACCGACCACCGTCGCCCAGGCCCCAAGGATTCCCCACCCAAGCCGGGAAAATTTCATGGATGGAAAATTTTAGAACACTTCGCCGCATTCCTGAGACGAAGTTCAAATGAGAACGCCCTAAAGATAAAGGCGACGCCCTAAGTCCCGCGACAGGTTGCGAATCGTGGAAGTGCAAGGAAAATGGACTAAGCGGCCGGGATTTTTGGATGGCGGAGGGGGTGGGATTCGAACCCACGAGGCCCTTTCGAGCCTAACGGTTTTCAAGACCGCCGCCTTCGACCGCTCGGCCACCCCTCCGCAACTAGTGCCGTTTCAACTATTCAGAGCTAATCCTTCTGGCGCCCCGCCAGGGCTGCTGGCAAGCTGTCTCAGGCAGTCCCTATCCCGATCAGTTGGAACGGCACTAGCCGCTCGCTATATTGTAGCTTGCAGACCCATTCAGCGACAGCCTACGGCTCGGCTGCCGCATTGGCGCTAAACCTCCAAGCGTCAATCCCCTCTTTTCATCGTGCGAGACGCACCGCTCCCGCGTGGGGTGATCGATGGTACTCAAGCGGAATTGCTCTGAGACATGGTTCGGGTGTACAAAATGATAGGAGGCGCAACGCCTATGCGACATCGTTTCAACAATCTGTTCTTCGGAAAGATGGCACTTGCTTCAGCAGCATTGGTTGGTTTTCTCGTGCTCGCCGGCGCGCCACAGCTGCGGGCCGACGATTGCCAGCGACGCATTGTGAATGCCGATCACAAGCTGCACGAAGCCATCGAGCACCACGGCTACGAGAGCAAGCAGGCCGATCGCGAGCGCCGCGAGCTGCACGAAGCGCGAGAGCGCTGCTGGAGCGCCAGTCATAGATGGTGGGATGAGCACGAACATCGCTGGCACACGGATCGGGATTGGGATGACCACGACCACGATCGCGACCACGATCACCACTGAGTCGTTTCTCTAGAGAAGCAACGTCTTGGCGCGGCCATCTCCGGTCGCACGGGCATCGCGCAGGCGAGCCAACTGCGGAATTCACTCCGAAGGGCAGCATCATCGTGATTGAAGAATAGAGAACCTCGAAGGCTTCTCTTCTTTGTCCCTACTGCAAATCGCGTTGGGAGAATTCCGGGGGGGGGGTTCAGGGCTGCGGTGTGGAGGTCGCGCGCCCCGGCCAATCCACGGGAGTGAACTCTACGCCCCAAAAATGCGGGGAGGGCGACAGGAACTCGATTCCAACGCGCTGGCCTTTTTCCGAAGTATCGCCCAGATAGACCACGCGACACTCCTGCTCTTCTTCGCTGATGGGATTGATCAGGACGATTTGGGCCCCGAGCTCCACCGTTTCGTTGAGGTAGAGCAGGCCGCCGTGGGCGTTGACAACGATAGTCTGGCTGTTCTCGCGGAATTTTCGTCCATGCACATTTTTCCCGCTGGCACGAATCGGGATTCGAGTGAAAACTCGCGAGCTACGGCGCTGGCTTGCCGTCAATTCGTTTTCTGCGTTTGCAGTCTGCATCCTCATCATGGTGGGGCAGCCAATGGGTCGAGTCAAGAGGAACGTCGGACGCCATTGTGCTTGCTGCAACGGCCCACCCTTCCGTAGAATGGCCCGGTGCAAGCTCATTTTCCCCCAACGGATCGCGCTTGGATCGCTGTGTCTAGAAAGCGGGTGAACCTTCCCGAATCCGCCCACCAGGAGCAGCCATGACCGTGCTCGACTACATCGAGAGCCAGCGCGATGAACACCTGAACGAACTCGTCGATTTCCTGAAAATCCCAAGCGTCAGCACCAAGAGCGAGCACAAACCGGATATCGAGCGCGCCGCGCGCTGGGTAGCGGAAAGGCTGCGCACCGCAGGCATGGAAAGCGTCGAAATCATACCCACCCGGATCCACCCACTCGTCTACGGCCAGTCGCTCGAGGCGCCTGGCAAGCCGACCATCCTCTTCTACGGCCACTACGACGTGCAACCGGCCGAGCCGCTGGAATTGTGGACTTCTCCCGCATTCGAGCCGGCTGTTCGCAACGGCAACCTTTACGGCCGCGGTACGGCCGACGACAAAGGCCAGGTCCACATCCATCTGAAAGCGCTCGAAGCCCTAAAGAAGAAGCGCGGAAGACTGCCGCTGAACGTCAAGGTGCTGATCGAAGGAGAAGAGGAAGTGGGCAGCGAGAGCCTCTGGGATTTCGTTCTGCAAAATCGCGAGCGCCTGAGGGCGGATGCGCTGGTCGTGTCGGACACAAGCATGCTTGCTCCGGGCGTGCCCTCGATTACCTACGGACTGCGCGGGCTGAACTATTACCAGGTGGAAGTCTCCGGGCCCGCCCAGGACCTGCATTCCGGCGTCTTCGGAGGCGCTGCGCCAAATCCGATCACCATCCTCGCCGAAACCATCGCCCAGCTTCACGACAAGAATTTCCGGGTTGCGGTCCCCGGTTTTTACGATGACGTCGCCAAAGTCGATTCCAAGGAGCGCCGAGCGCTGAACTCGCTTCCATGGAAGGAAAAACAATTCCGCAAGACGGTGGGCGCCCCGGAATTATGCGGTGAAAAAGGCTTTACGATCGTCGAGCGGTTGTGGTGCCGGCCCACGCTCGAGCCCAACGGCATCTGGGGAGGCTACACCGGCGAAGGCTCGAAGACGGTAATCCCCGCGAAAGCCTACGCGAAGTTTTCCACGCGCCTCGTCCCGAATCAGGATCCCGAAAAGATTGCCAAGCTCGTGGAAAAACAGTTCCGCAAGCTGCTGCCCAAGACCGTGACGTGCAAATTCGCCGTCCTCAGCAAAGGAAAACCCTGGGTCGCCTCTCACTCGCACCCGATCTTTCAGAAGGCACTTCACGCACTCGAGCAGGGCTTCGGACGCAAGGCTGTGTTCATACGCGAAGGCGGCTCGATTCCTTTTGTCACGCAGATGCACGACACCTTCAAAATCCCCTGCGTGCTTATGGGTTTCGGATTGCCGGACGAAAACGCTCACGCCCCCGACGAGCATATCGCCCTGGAAAACTATTTTGGCGGGATCCGTTCTGTGGCCGTATTTTATCAGGAACTTGCCGAGACGTAATCCGCACGGCTGCGCGGCGGAATCGCAAGTCACCGAAAACCCCAATTTTCCGGCCTTTTTTGCGATTTTTTCTTGAATAAAGCGAGTAGTACGGCTATAGTGCCCCCCGCATCCCGGCACCCCGGGATCGCTAGCACCTAAACTGAGGAGGAGACTCAAACTCGATGGCAAACCCGATGAGCAAGTCCAAGATCGTTGCACACCTCGCCGAGAAGTGCGAGATGCCTAAAAAAGGGGTAGCGAACTTTTTCGAAGAGCTCTTTAAGCTTGCGGTAAAGGAATGCAAGGGCGTGGGCAAGTTTGTGATTCCAAGTATCGGGCGCGCCGTGAAAGCCCACCGCAAGGCGCGTATGGGGCGGAATCCGGCCACGGGCGAAGCAATCAAGATCAAGGCCAAGACCGTCGTGCGACTGCGCGCGGCCAAAGCGTTCAAGGACGCGGTACTGAAGTAACGGCTGATATTTTGGGGACGAAGCCCCCTAGCGCGCCCGGCGCAATGCCCGAGGCGCAGCTTCGGGGTTTTGTCTTCTTGCTCTCGTCGGAGGCACTCACCTGCCGGGCGGCCATCTGATTGCCTTCCGAGACGGTCTGCGCGGTCCCCCTGCCGGCGTAAGGAAACTGATGGCATCGTCCTACTGGGATGAAAAGCTGGCGGAGCGCTGCCGCAACTTTCATTACCAGTTCGGGGAACGCACGCTTGCCGGTCAAGCCATCATCGTCGCCGGCGGGACGGGAGGGCTCGGTGCAGCGACGGTCGCGCTGCTCGCTCAGGAGGGCGCCGAGCTTGTTGTCGGTTACCGATCGAACCGCGCCCGCGCGGAAGCCCTCGAGAAAGCGGTCTACGAACAGTTCCGGCGCAAACTGATCCTGGTCGAAGGTGACCTTTTGACGCCGGAGGCCCGCCGCAATTTAATAGACGCTGCATCCCGCACGCGCGCCCCTCTGGCGGGTGCAGCCATGCTCGCGGGTGACGCGGCGCGGGTCCCCTGGGAGGAGCTCGATCGCGAGAAAATTCTCTCATCGCTTGAAGCCAATTACGTAGGACCTGTCCTGCTGGCAAAGGAGCTAGGCGACGCGATGGAGCAAAGCGGCAGCGGCGGCAGCCTGGTTCTGTTGGCGACCATGCAGGCGATCTCGGCGTTTCCCTCGAGCCTGAATTACGCCGCACCGAAAGCGGCGCTGGTTCACGCGGCCCGCATCCTGGCACAGCAATGGCGCAGCGTGCGCGTCAACGTGGTCGCTCCCGGCGCGACGATGGTGGGGATGGCTGAATCGAGCGTTGGCGCGGGGAAATACGATCGCTTTATCGAAAGGGGCGCCATTCCCCGCTTTGGCCGGCCGGAGGATGTTGGCCGGGCCATCCGTTTCTTCCTCGAGCCGGATAATTACATCACCGGCCAAGCGCTCGTCGTGGATGGCGGCCTGACGCTGCGCCGTGACGTCGGACAAATCGTCGGCGATCACAAGGGTTCTTGAGACTCGGGGACGGCATTTCTGATGATTGAGCATTCCGGACTGCTAACCGACCTCTATGAACTCACGATGGCAGCGGGCTATCTCGAAACGCAGTTCGAAGCCCGCGCCACCTTCGAGCTGTTCATACGCAAGCTGCCTCCGCGCCGCAATTACCTCGTAGCTGCCGGCCTTGAGCAAGCGCTCGAATTCCTGGAAAATGTGCGGTTCACCGAAGGTGAAATCGATTACCTGCGGCACCATCCTGTGTTCCGCCACATTGGAAACCAATTTTACGACTACCTCGCAAGGTTCCGATTTTCCGGCGACGTCTGGGCGATTCCGGAAGGTTCCTTGATCTTTCCCGGCGAACCACTCCTTCGCGTCACCGCGCCCATTGCCGAAGGGCAAATCATGGAGACCTACCTCCTCGCCGCCCTCAGCTTCGAGACGATGATTGCGAGCAAAGCGGCGCGGGTGGTGAGCGCGGCACAAGGCCGGCAAGTGGTCGAGTTCGGCGCGCGGCGCGCGCACGGCAGCCAAGCGGGGCTGCTGGCGGCGCGTGCCGCTGCCATCGGCGGCTGTGAGGGCACATCGAACGTGCTGGCGGGCCGGCAATTTGGCATTCGCACGTTCGGGACTCAGGCGCACTCCTGGATTATGGCTCATGAAGATGAGGGCGAAGCATTTCGGCGCTTCCTCGACGCCTTCCCGGAGCACGCGGTCTTACTTGTGGACACTTACGACGTTCGCGCGGCGGTGAAAAGAATTCTCGATATGGGCCGGAAGCCGGCAGGGGTGCGTCTCGATAGCGGCGACCTGGCGAAGGATAGCCGCTGGGTGCGGCAGCAATTGGACCGTGCGGGCTGGCGCGACGTGAAGGTGTTTGCGTCCGGGGACCTCGATGAATACAAAATTGCGGCGCTGCTGAAGCGTGGCGCGCGCATCGACGCGTTCGGAGTGGGGACGGCGCTCGTCACGTCCCTCGACGCGCCAAGTCTGGGCATGATCTACAAGCTGGTCGAAGTCGAACGCGGCGGGCAGGTGCGCGAAGCCGCAAAGTTCAGCAAGGCCAAGGTGACGTATCCCGGACGAAAACAAGTTTTTCGTTTCGTGGGTCGATCGAAGGAATGGAAAGAAGACGTGATCGCACTCGAAAATGAAGACTGCCCCGGTGGCGTACCCATGCTGACAAAAGTGATGCAGGGCGGAAAGCGCGTTGCTCCTATAGTTGCAGTGTCGGAGGCGCGCGCCCGCTGCCTCGCGGATCTGGCGCGGCTTCCGGAACGCTACCGCCAGATTTCTCGACCTTCCGTCTATCCCGTATCCCACAGCACGCGCCTCGAAGCCTTGCTCGACGAAGTTCGACGTCGAGTGAACGGCGCTGCCTCGCGTCGAAGCCGCTGACGCGCTACAATTAAAAATCAAGTCAAAAGGAGGAGTGCACCGGTTATGGTGTCGCAGGACGTTATTTTCTGGGAAGTGGATACGCAGGCGGACTTCATGCTGCCCGGCGGGAAGCTTTACGTGCCCGGCGCAGAGAAAACGATTCCGAACCTGAAACGCCTCGTCGATGCTGCGCGCCAGGGCCGAGTCTTGCTCGTCTCCGATGCCTGCCAGCACACGCCGGACGATCCCGAATTTCGTGATTTTCCGCCGCACTGCGTTCGCGGCACGCCCGGCGCTGAGATTATCCCAGAGGCGCGCGCCGATCGGCTTTTGACGATTCCGAATGACGCAAGCTTTGCGCTGCCGGCCGACTTCGGAAAATACCAGCAAGTGGTGCTCGAAAAGCAGACGCTCGATGTATTCGACAACCCGCAGGCCAAAATTCTGGTCGAGCGGTTGCACCGTGAAGCGGAGTTCGTGGTCTTCGGTGTGGTCACCGAATACTGCGTGCGGCTTGCAGCTCTGGGCTTGCTGGATTGCGGCCGGCGCGTCAGCGTCGTTAGCGATGCGATCGAGACCCTGAACGCTGAAGCAGGGCAGCGCACGCTCGAGGAGTTTTCAGCCCGCGGTGCGCGACTCATTACCACCGATCAGGCTCTGGCACTCCTCGAAGATGCTCCGGCGGGTCGCACGGCCGCGGGAAGCAAACACTAGAGCGTTGGTTTTACGCGCGCCGCGTTTGACAGGCTCTGAACGCCTGTGCTACCACAAAGCCAGCATGGACCTCGACCGAACCGCGCAGGCCTGGGAACTTCTTCACGAAGCCTACCGAGCCCAAATGGAAGGCGACTTGGATCACGCCGTGGAGCTTTACCGGAAATCGCTCGACCTCCATCCGACCGCGGAGGCACACACGTTCCTCGGCTGGACATTTCACTTCCAGGGAAAAATCAATGAAGCCATCGAGGAATGCAAGCGAGCTATCGAGGTGGACCCTGATTTTGGCAATCCCTACAACGACATCGGCGCTTACCTGATTTCGCTCGGGCGCCACGACGAAGCCATCGCGTGGCTTGAGCGGGCCGTCGAGGCCAAGCGCTACGAGCCGCGTCATTTCCCTCACTTTAACCTGGGTCGAGTCTACCAAGCCAAGGGTATGCTGAATCGCGCTCGTGAACAGTTCCAGCAGGCGCTCGAAATCGAGCCGCGCTATACGCTCGCCCGGGAAGCGCTCGAACACCTACGCCGCATGGTGAACTGAAGACGTCGCAGCATCCATCAGTTTTTTCAAGAGACTCCGGACCGTTGCCGGCGTGGTCGAAGCTGGTCACTTCGAGGACGGTGATGCTTGGCCGGGATTGACGACTTTGTCGTAGATCCACAGCGCCAGGGCCGTCGCGACTCCGATGCCCGTGATCACCCACCAGAACTCTTGCGGGCGATGCAGGACTTCGCCGTAATGGTGCATCAGTCGCCCGCTCAGCCATCCCCCGAGAAGCGAACCGATGCCGATGGGAAGAAAGGCAAAGCCCATGTAGGTTCCCTGCTGCCCCGGCGGTGCGAGGCGCGAGATATATTCGTAGTAGCGGGGTGACTGAACGATCTCGCCGAGCGCCACCACAATTAACGACAGCACAGCCGTCCACAGTGCCGGGTGCGACGCCACGATCAGCCAGCCGAGTGCCGAAAGGAGCGTGCCCAGCGTGATGGCGCGAAACGCGGGAATCTTCTTCGTGAGATAACTTACGATCATCTGAAGGCAGATCACCGTGGTGGCGTCGGTGATCAGGATCATTTCCACGTCGGCGCGGGAGTCGATGTAGCCGTGGATGTACAGCGGCAGCGCGATGAACTCCTGCCAAAACACGATCCAGTAACCCGAAAAGATCACGAGGAAGAGCATGAACCTCGGATTCGTGAGCACGGTCCAGAAGTTCCGGAACGTCGCGGAAACGGAGGCAGATTGCGGTTCGCCGTACCGCTTGGGCTCCCGGTAAAAAAGCTGGACGGCGAAGAGCATCAGGAAAACACTGACCGCCGAAATGCGAAAGACGTTCTCGACGCCGAGATGCCGGTGCGCGAAAGAAGCTACCCAGGGCCCGGCCGCGCCGCCGATGTTCACCAGCGTGTAGTAAATCGAGTATCCGATCGACCGAACGTTTTCCGAGGATGCTCGTGCCGTGGTTCCCACCACGCATGGCTTCACCAGCGAGATCCCCAACGCCGGCAGCATGAGGACGAACAGCACCAGCCACCACAAAGGCACTGCCGCGCGCACCGGCGCCATCCAGCTTGCCCCGAGTGATCCGAGGAGGAAGTAAGCGAAGCTCAGAATCAAGTAAGCCACGGAAAGGGCGCGACGAAAGCCCAGCCTGTCTGCCAGGGCTCCGCCGAGAATCGCCAGGAACCAAACCAGGCCGCCAAAGAATCCAGCCAAGCTGCCTGTTTGCGCCGTCGAGAATCCCAATGACTCGTGGAGGTAGTTGGCAAGAGCGGAGAAAACTCCGTAGTAGGCCAGCCGTTCGAAAAGCTCGGTGATATTCGCGACCCAGAAGGCGCGTTCGAACCCGGAGCGGATCTCTTGTAGTCGTTCGGAGAAGATCAAAGGTGGCCCCCCTGCCTCGGTCTAGCCGGGTGCACCGACTAGGTTCGCCGCTCGGCCGGCCGAGATTGTAGCGAAACTGGCAAGGAGAGTCGTTCGATTTATTCACGCGCCGCCGCGTCGCATCCAAATTCTGGACACTACCCACGGGCAGCATGGATCGCGGGCGTCTATTGAGAGACAGGCCGGCCCGACGCCGGACAATTCACAGCGAGTCAGAGCGAAGCGGGGATTGAGGGCTACGCCGAAACCAGATCGTTCGGCGACGGAGAGTTGACGACATCCTTGGGCTGCCCCAGTGCAGGAAGTTTGGCGCGGTAGACTTGGCGGGCCAATCCAAGCTTTTTGAGCGCCCAGATGCCGTACCAGTTGAGGTCAAACTCGTACCACCTCAATCCATGCCGTGCTGAGGTGGGATAGGCATGATGGTTGTTGTGCCAACCTTCGCCAAACGTGAGCAGCGCTATGAACCAGTTGTTGGTCGAGTCGTCGCGGGTGGCAAAGCGGCGCGAACCCCACAAATGCGTGGCGGAGTTAACCAGCCAAGTGGCGTGCAGGCCCACTACGGTGCGCACAAAGATGCCCCAGAACAAGAAGGGGAGTCCGCCGATAGCGAACAGCACGATTCCGAGCGCGATGATCGGCACGTAATGATACTTCGTGATCCAGACGTGAAACTTGTCCTTGGCCAGGTCGGGGACGTAGCGAGCTAACGTCGAAGTGTCGTGGTGCATGGACTTGCCCACCAGGATCCAACCCATGTGCGCCCACCACTTTCCATCGCGCGGGGAGTGTGGATCGCCTTCCCGATCCGAGTATTGATGATGAATCCGGTGCGTCGCCACCCAGAAGATCGGGCCACCTTCCAGTGCGAGAGTGGCGCAAACGGTAAGAAAGTACTCGACCCACCTGGGAGTCTTGTAGCCGCGATGGGTCAGCAAGCGGTGATAACCCATGCCGATTCCCAGGCTCCCCGACACCCACCAGAGAAAGATCGCGACCAGCAGAGCTTTCCAAGTAAAGAAGAACACTGCGGCCAGAGCGCCCAAATGAAACAGGCCCATGAAAGAAGCGGTCACCCAGTTGATTTCGTCTTCGCCAGCCTGTTTTCTCTGCAGATCATCAAGTCGCATCGCGATGTACCTTCCTTGTTTCTCTTCTCGACTGCCGACGCTAGGGTATCACGGGTACACGAACAAATTTATAATCCGTTGCCGCTCAGGCAGCATGCTACCAATAGGCCGAGACGGGTGGATGTTCAATTTTGAACATCCTCTTGCTCTCGTTCCACATCTGCAACCCCGCGCAATGCTGGGAAAGTTGAAAGCTTGGCCTAAAGTTGCCGCATAACCTTTGGCGGATAGAGGTTTCGCACAGCCTTGGTAGAGTGGGAGTCGCGGTATTCATCCAGGTCAGTTTCGCTGATTCGATAGTGTGATTTCGGAGGATGGTTTGCGAACACAGCGAGTTCGCGATGGAGCTTGAGCGAGCACACGTCGGGGGCATCTTGATAACGTATTCGGTGGGCATCGAACGCCTCATTCAGAATTGTCAGCGTATATTCGCGGGGCTCGGTCGCGGCTTCCCGCACAAGGAAACTATACTCGCGGACCAGCGCTTTGGCCTCAAAACCGACATACTGGACGAGAACTTTGTCGCTCACTTGGCGCCTGCCGCGGCTGCGGCAAGGGGCGTTGCGTCGGCTTTCTTGGCGCGCTTCGCGCGCCGGCGTTTCGGGGGCGTCCCCTCGGCCAGATCGACCACCATCAGCGCGGTAACGAATTTCTTGGGTCCGTGGAGATCGAAATCGATTGAGGTGCGTTCTTCGTTTGATTCAGTGATCACACCAAGGCCATATTGGAAATGCTTGATGTATTGCCCCTTCGGGATAGCCTTCACAAAAGCCTCCTTGTTGGCGTCAACCGAGAACGAGGGATCCTGGTTAGCGCCGACGAAACCCGTCACGATCGCCGCCAAATCCCCCAAAGCCCCTGGCTGCGAGGCGCCATTTTCTTCTTTGATTCTCTCCGGAACGCTGGCGCGATGAAGCTAGAAAGAAGTTAGGGCGAGCCCACCCTTGGCAGGCTCGCCCGTGCGGACTAGAGACTACAGACTAGTGACGTTCTCGGCCTGCAAGCCCTTGGGGCCCTTAGTGACTTCAAACTCCACCGCCTGGCCTTCGTTCAGCGACTTGTACCCCTCCGCCTGGATGGCGGAAAAGTGCACGAAGACATCCTCGCCGGACTGACGTTGGATGAACCCGAAGCCCTTACTGGCGTTGAACCACTTCACTGTTCCTTGTTCTTTCACTGTTTTTCCTTTATCTGTTTTTGAGCTATTTGGTGCCGCTCGAACGCCTCTAGCCGTACAGCACAAAGGGGCCACAAGTTTGGACTTGCAGCCCCTTTAAACGAATCCAAAGGTTTTACAAGAGCAACAAACGCAAGGCGATCATAGCACAACTCTGCTCGGATGGCTAGGGGAATCTTCCGCCCCTTGGGGAGGGCTGCCAGGCGACCTGCCAACGAAATCAGGGCCTGACTGGGCGGGTGCTAGTCAAGGAGCCTGGCTCATCCCCTGGGCCTGGGACGGCTGGGGGATGAGCTCGATCCGCAAACTGGGTCAAATCGACCCTGGGAGCTTGGCTACTTCCGCCGCCGGAAGCACCACAAACCGCCGAGGCCGCTCATCACCATAAAAAGCGTGCCAGGCTCCGGAGTCGGAGCGTTCGTACTCGTGGCAGTCAGCGAATCTACCAGAACGTTGTCCGAGGCCGCAGTGATGTCGAGGTACGTGCATGGCCCACCACCGCATGAGTTGGTCACTGTAACGGTATCCGTCAAGCCGCCGGTGCCGGAGGCCAATAGGTTGGAGCCGAGGGAGCCCGCCGTGTTCGAGCCGAAGATCTTAAACCCTTCGCCACTTTGGAGACTTTGGATGATCACCAGGGTCACCGTGTAAGGCGGCACGTGGTTGTTCAGATTGGTCAGATCCAACTGGACAAAGTGATTGGTGTCGATTTCGTGGTCAGTCTCGCCGTCAAGGCCCAGACCGGTCTCGTTTGCGCCACAGCACTTGCCGTAGAGGTCTCTGGGATCGCCGCTCAAGTTGAAACCGGACGCCGTAATCGTGACGCCACCGGCGGTATAGTTTTGAGTCGTTCCCAGCGTTCCCGTTGGGTGGCTAAAATCAAAGGTGATGCTGCCAGCGCTCGCGACCGAAGCCATTCCCAAACACAGGACGGCTGCAAAGAACGCCACTCCTACAACCTTTAACCAACTCGTCATCTCAATTCTCATTAGTCACCTGCCCCCAGAATGGATATGCTCCTACCGCACCAGATAGTGCAATTTGGTGGCCGTCGCCAGGACACTAGTACTGCATTGACGCAAAAAGACTTAGGGTTTCGCCTTGCCCTGGCACTGTAAACTCCTAGAGATTAAGTCCAAATCCCTAATGAATGCGTTCTTGAGGCGGTTTTGGGGCGCCGAAGAATCGTCATCGCGACAAACGCCAGTCGTTCTCGCCAACGCCAATAAGATACGTAACTGACTGGTGGCAACTCCTTGACGCTGCGCAGCGAGCATGCCTACTATCGTTGGAACCTAAATACCAGCCATGCTGCTATCAGAAACGTACGAAGCTGTTCTCCGGAGCGTTGTCGCATTCGCTTCGCAAAGGACCGTCAACAGGCAATCGAAATTCCCCGAGATTATGGGGACTGGCTTCGTGGTGGATGGCAGAGGGCTTGTGGCAACCGATCGGCAAGTGCTGGAAGCCCTGCGTGCGCTCCCGCTGCATCCTCGTACCGGCCAGTCAACTGCGCTTGCGATCGTTTGGTCTCCGGTCGAGGGAAAGTCGGGCAGGCAATACACGTCTCTATTCATCAGCATCAAGAGACACATTGTGCTGGAGGCTTTCAAATCCAGCGGGCCGTTTCATGAGGAGACGGTCCCGGATTTGGCCTTCGTCCAATTGAATCTCTCCGCGCTTCCGCCTATGAAGCTTGCCAGTGAGCCGAACACTCTGCGAGTGGGAATGCCGATCGCCACGGCCGGTTTTCCGCTGGGCGCCGATGCCTTGCATGTCTACGGGAAAATCACGCAAATCACGCCGATACTGCGCCACGGCATCGTCAGCAGCCTGTATCCCTTCCCTTGCCCGAACCCGCATCGATTCACGATCGACACAATGTCGCAGGCGGGGGTGAGCGGCTCCCCAATTTTTCTGACGGATTCGCCCACGATTGTCGGAATGATTCACACCGCATTTCCCGGAACGAATATTTCCATCTCCATCCCGTCTCCCGTCATCGAGTGGGGCTTGCACCAGGCCCTCAAATCCCAGCCCTTGGATCTGACCGGTGTCCCCAGTCTCGAGGAGCGCCTGGTGGAAGCGAACGCATAACCAAGGCCTTCACGAGCCCGGCTCTGTAGCCGGCGCGAAAGCTTTCCCCTTCCAACCGACCGCGACACCGGATCAACGATCAAAAAACATCGACTTACCGCAGCTCTTCGCCGATAATCCACCTGCATAACCCAGTTCATGTCCGGGCCCCCAATAATGATTTACGCAAGAGTTCCCTGTCGTCGACATCTCTGCGTGGGAGACTGTCGGGCGCGAAGGCTGCATCGCGCGTGGAATCGTATGGTCTAGAGGGCTGGAAACACTCAAAAGCTGTCAGGGAACGAGAGGCACTCAAGTCCGATCAATTTACCTCAGGAGGATGAAATGCCGGGAAAAGCGAAGGCCATTCCGGAGGGCTTCCGTACGGTCACACCACACCTCGTGACCCGGGATGCGGCGAAGGCAATTGAATTCTACAAGCGGGCATTTGGCGCGGAATTGCAGGGAACGTCGCACGACAGCCCCGACGGAAAAATCACGCACGCCACTCTGAAGATTGGGGATTCCCTCCTGATGCTGGCGGACGAGTTCCCTTCTTTCGGCAGTCTCTCGCCGGAATCACTCGGCGGGAGCCCGGTCGTGATCCATCTATACGTCGAGGACGTGGACGCAGTTTTCAATCGCGCCGTTTCCGCCGGCGCAACTTCCACCATGCCCTTAATGGATGCGTTTTGGGGAGACCGCTATGGCCAACTGACGGATCCCTTCGGCCATCGTTGGTCGCTGGCAACCCACAAGGAGAATCTCACGGCAGAGGAAGTTGAGCAGCGGGGAAAGGCCTTCTTCGAGAATTTCGGTAAGAAGGCGCACCACGGAAACTAATCGCCCGGAGCTGCCAGAGTTTACGAGGTCGAAAAAAACGCTATAGCGCCCGGCCGCGGCAACCGGAAGGCCAGGATAAAAAAAATTGGCCGGGGGCTTCGCTGAGGGACCGAAGCGTCCCGGCCATTCTCACCCATCTCCGCAGGGTCTGGGTAAGAACTCGTTTACAGAACGTACTCGCCGTTCCGTAGGAACTCGTATCTTTCAATGGCTGCCGCCACGCCGATCTCTCCGTTCGAATCCGTATCGATTCGCAGCACTCGGCCCAGGCAGCGCACGCGCACGGGGCCGGCCTGGGTCAGCTCGTGAGGCAGCGTCATCACAATCTCGACGGGCGAACCGCTTTTGACTTCCTTCGGCAGGTTAAAGTAGACGCCGCGAGAGCTGACTTCCTTGGACTCGGTGGCCACCTCTCCCACGGCGGCTTCACTGGTCCAGCGGACGGTCAGCGGCAGTCGCATGTTGAATCGACGACTCGAACGGCGCTCTTTTTGATCCAAGCTACTTACCTCCGACGAACGTGACGAGGATAGAAAGATTGCGCGACCGCACCAATAGAGCAGAAGGGTCAATTTGGGGTGTCTCTGTTGGTACCGGGGTACTGGACGAGCGAGCTTTCCGGGGCTAGAACTCAGGAGGAGGATGCTTTGCGGTACGCGTCCAAAATGTCGTCCAAAGAAATCACGCCTTCGAGCTTTCGAAGCCTCGCGCGGTTGACGACCGGCAGGAGGGGCCAATTACCGATCAAGCGCAAAGCTTCATCGAGAGGCTGATCCGAGTAGAGGTGAGGAATCGGCTTGCTTTCAGGTATATCCCCCACCAGGAGTTCGGGGTTCGTCTCAACGGCGCGGCAGAGGTCGTCCTTCCCGAGACCGTTCCACCCACCGGCGGGATAGCTGACCAACAAGAGAGGTTCCGGCAGCTCCTCGACACGCTTGAGCGCGCCTACGGCGGGCTCCTCCGCTAATAAAGGCGACCCTTCGATCCGCCGCATGGCGTGCTCCACCCGCAAAGTGCGCCGCTCCCGGAGCGTTTCCATCGATGGAAGATCCACGCCATCCTGATGGCTCAACAGGTCAAACAACGGCACCGGCGCGTAGCGGCGGGAGATGATGTAGGCCAATGTGTTCGAGATCATCACGGGCAGAATGATCGAGTAGTGTCCGCTGACTTCCATCACCATGAACACGGAGGTGATGGGCGTCCGGAGAAAACCCGCGAAAAGGGTGCCCATTCCAACGAGGCCAAAAGTGCCCACCGATACCGGCAACCGATGAATCAGCAAATGCTCGATGCCCCCTACAGCTCCGCCGATCATGGCGCCGATGAAGAGCGTGGGGGCAAACATGCCGCCGGGCGTGCCGCTCACAAAAGACAAGCCCGTCGCGATAATCTTGAATGCGCCGAGCAGCAACAGGATGTACCAAATATATTGACCGTGCAGGGCCTGATCCACAAACGGATAGCCCGTCCCCATCACCTGGGGCAGCCACATGCCGATGATTCCGATCAGGCAGCCCGCCACCGCCGGCTGAAGGTATTGGGTCCACCGGGGCAGCGTCTTCAACCGGGGCCGGAAGTAAGCGATAAACTTTACGAAAGCGACGGAAGCGATCCCGCCCACAATTCCCAGGACGGCATAGGCCAATAGTTCTTTCGGATGAGCCTCTTCGTACGGCGGAACGCGAAACAACGGCTGGCCGCCCAGAAACGATCGCGTGACCACGACGCTCGAGACGGCCGCCAGAACGATGGCTCCGAGAACGCCCGCGCTCCACGTGCCCAGCACCTCCTCGATCACGAACAGTACGGCCGAGATGGGCGCATTGAATGCTGCAGCCAGCCCCGCTGCCGCTCCCACGGGGGCGATTAGCCGCACCTTATCTTGAGAAAGACGCAGGCGCCGTCCGAGAGCAGACGCAATCCCGGCGCCCATCTGCAGCGAAGGGTCTTCCGGACCCAGCGAGTGCCCGCTTCCAATCGCCAGGGCACAGGTGATGAACTTTCCGATGACGGTGCGGAACGGCACATAGCCGTCGAAGATGTAAACAGCGGACTTCGTTTGGTTCACGCCACTGCCTCGCGCACCAGGAAAGAAGCGCAACACCAGGAAAGCCACGCCGAGCCCGCCCAGTGTCGGGGCCAATAGGATCCGCAGGTGCGAGGGAGCCATTGAAGAACCAAGCGTCCACAAGCGAGTCCATTCGATGGCGATCCGGAAACAGACCACCGCTAGGCCGGAAAAAAGACCGATGATAACCGCCAGCAACAGAAAGAGCTGCCCTTCCCGCATCGCCAGGCCCTTCCGAGCCCACAGGAGCCATGGGCGCGCAGCAGGAATCTTCTGAAGCGCGGCTTCGGCCGCTTTCTCCACGGGATGAGCTGTTGCATTGTTCTGGGACTCGTTCACCGCTCCGCACCTCGATGCATTTTCCCGATCAGCAGAAGGGCCTGGTCCAGGCCTTGGGGCTCGCCGCATTGCTGCGCGGACAGTTGCTCCATCTCGAAAGCAAGGCCTATGGCGTCCGTCATCCGATCGGGATTCCGAAGCAGATTCCGCTCCGTTACTTCGCGGCGGATTTCCTCGGCGCGGGCGTAGGCCGCTTCCAGCTCGGTCTGCGGAGAAGCATTCACGTTCTCCCCGCGCTCGCGAGCGCAATCCTTCAAGCGCGCGAAGGCGCCCTCAAAAGCGCGCGCGGCCCGCCGGGCACGTTCCGCCCGCGGCAGCCCGGGCCCGTACGGATCGTTCGCGAGCACCAGACGCGAGGTTTCGAGCATGCGGGCAAGCTCCGCGTCGTCTCTTTTCCCACGATGGGCGCGCGCCAGATAGATCTCGGCGTTCCGGTAATCCCCCAGCTCGAAAGCCGCGCTGCCCGCGCCGCTCAGCGCCTCCTCGTTCCGAGGATCCACGCGCAGCGCCCGTTGATACTCCGCGAACGCGCGCTCGTAGTTCTTGTTTTCAAGGAACATCCTTCCCAGCTCCGCATGAAGAGGGCCATCCTCCAGCGGCGCGCTGGCGGCGAGTTCGAGCAACTCTGCATCCGCCTCCGGGCTCCGCCCGCGCAGAAACTTATAAAGTTCCAGTCGAGCGTTGAGCCGCTTCTGAAGCGGGCGCTCTTCCCAGACTCCATAAATAGCATTGTGATAAGCGCGCAGCGCTTCCGGCACGTTGTTTTCGCGGGCCGCGATGCGCCCGAGCTCCAGGTTCACTTTCCCGCTTCCGGGTGTCTCCTCCAACAACTGGAGAAGGTAGGCGCGAGCTTCTTCGATGCGGCCTGCAGCGGCCAGCGCTTCGGCCAGCTGCAATTGCAGGTTCGAATCGTCGGGAGAGTAAACCAGCGCGGTTCGAAAAGCCGTGAGCGCGTTGCTGGCCCGGTCCGCTGCCAGCTCTCGCTCGCCCTGCGCGAACCAGTACTGTGCCAGCGATTTTTCCCTGATGTGATACAGCCGGGTGAGCGAACCGGTGACCAGGAATAATAGGATCACACCCAGGACGCTGAGGAGAAGCACACTTTCCGGGGGAAGCGCCCATCGCTCTTTGTGGTTCGCCCAGGCCAGATTTCCCCCAGCCCGTCAGGAAAGTGTACCGGCGCGCGGCGTGAGCGGTGTTCCGCCTCATCGAGCGCGCACTGACGACGCCCTCAGAATAGCGCAGCGAGAGCCTTTCTTTCCACACCGGTTGTCGAGTGCTCGCAACGGAAGGACCGCATGGCGTGCCGAAGCGGGATCATCAAGCTTGGTCGATCAGGCGATGATGAATGGCGTAGAGGGCGAGTTCCAGCCGGTCAGACACGCCGAGCTTATCGAAGATATTATGCAGGTGATTCTTGACGGTCTGCTCGCTGATGAACAATTTTTCGCCGATTTCGCGGTTGCGGAAGCCCTGCGCGACGAGCTGCACGATCTCCTTTTCCCGGTCGCTCAGCAGGGGTTTTTCGCGGCGCTGGCCGCCTTCCGCCGATTTCTTGAACGCGTCAATCACCTCGGCGGTCATGCGATTGTCCAGCCAGATTTCGCCGTCGTACACCTTGCGGATGCTTTTCAGCAGGAGGTCGCTAGCAGACTGCTTCAGCACGACGCCACGGGCCCCCAGGCGCATGGCGCGGACGACGTCGCGGTCGTCCTCGGCGGCGGTCAGGACGATCACGCGGGTGGGAAGCGTATCGAAATTCACTTCTTCGAGCACCCCCAGGCCGTCCTTTTCGGGCATGCGAAGGTCCAGAAGAAGGATATCCGGCTTGAGCTTTCCCAGCATCTTGATGCACTCGTTCCCATTCGACGCCTCGCCGACGATGGTCACGTCGTTCGAACCGTCCAGCAACTTGCGCAAGCCATCGCGAAAGATGGCGTGGTCGTCCGCCACCATAATGCGGATGCTGACTTTAGGTTTTGTCATCTCAGCTCAAAGGTATCTCGACCGTCACGCGAGCCCCATGCCCCGGACTCGATTCTATCGTTAACACACCCCCGATGGTGCGAGTCCTTTCTTTGATCGAAATCGGCCCCAGGCGTAAATCGTCGAGCTCTTCGCTGGTGTATCGGCCGGCGAAGCTGAACCCCTGCCCATTATCATCCACGACGAGGGAAACCTTCGTCTCGTCTTGAGCTAGTTTTACCACGACGTGGCTGGCATGCGCATGCTTTTTTATGTTGTGTAGTGATTCCCGGTAAATCTGGAAAAGCTCCCGGCAAATCCGGTCCGGGGCGCGCAGATCGCGGCCGTTCAAGAAGAGGTCGACGGCCAGGCCTGATTCGTTCCGGAAGCGTTCGGCGAACCCATACATCAGCTCGGGCAAGTCGGCACTTTCGACGCGGATGGGACGCAAATCGGTTACCATGCGTCGCAGTTCCGCCCCCTCATGCCGCATCGTCGTCTGCAACGCGCCGAGGTCGGCCTCCACTTGTTCCGGCGCGCCGGGAAGCTTCCGGCGCAACACGTCGAGCTGGATATCCAGACTGAGAAGGGTCTGCAAAATGCCGTCGTGCAGGTCTCTCGAAACGCGGCTCCGTTCCGCTTCCACGGCGCGGGCGCGCATGTGCCGAAGTAAGAAAATATTCTCGAGCGCCGGGCCCAGGTGACGCACAATCTGCTCGATCCAGCGGACGTCTCGCACGGAAAACTTTCCAGAGCGGTTGATGAGCAGAACACGTCCTGTCGGGCGGCCCTCCGACTCGAGTGTGGCGGCGGCAACAGAGCGCGCGCCCAGTTCTTGCACGAGTGAAGCGGGCGGCAGGGTCGGCCTTACCACAGACCGGCCGCTACGCCGGTCCCAGCCGAAGCTCTCGCCCGAGCCATCGAGCAAGTTGAAGCAAAGCGTCGTCTCCAAGTTGTCGGCCAAGAACGCGTCCGCACGAGCCAGGGGCTGCGATTCCGGCACGATAGGTCCCTTGGCTCCTGGATGAACCTTCCACACGAACAATCGCTCCACATCTTCGTCGCGAATCACGATGCAGGCCGTCTCGCACTGAAACGCGCTTCCCAGCTCGTCGAGAATGCGACGGATGGCTTCGGTGAGCCCCAACTGCACCTTGAGCAAGCCCGAGAGCCGCTCGAGGAATCGCACTTTGTCTTCGTTGCGCCGCTCCAGGGCCCCGAGGAAGGCCATGCCGGCGCCGGCGCCGAAAGTGCCTGCCCCGAGGGCTACCCATCGAACCACGTTGTGCCACGTGGCCGCGTCCCGGATCGCTACTCGCACCACCAACGCCAGGCAGAACGCTGCGCCCAGATCCACAGCGCGGCGCATTTCCCAATGCGTCGCCGCAGCGAACACTACGAACAGGTAAAGGCACCAGAAAGCCGTCACCGACGGCGTCATCACGAGGAAGACAGCCAGGGCTGCAATGTCCAGCCCGAGCGGAACCCGGAAGCTCGCGATGGGGCCTAACTGCTCGCCCAAGACCAGCAGAATGGCAAACACCAGATACGCGGTGATAAAGAGAAGCGCGCCGCGATAATTCGACCAATTGCGCTGCTGCAACAGGTCTACGAGCGCGAGGACGAGCAGAATGGGCCTCGCCAGGGTCACCTGGCGGTCGAGGCGCAACATTGCGGTGCTATCGGTCCGCATTCCCTCCTGCACCACCCCCTGAAAGAGTCTAGCAAGCAACCGAGGCGGCGCAACCGGCTGTTACCTGGCTGATAACCGCCTGCACCGCACACGAGGCTGCGCGGCGAGTTGACATCGGGTGCATAATCTTGGGGAGATTGGGGCGTGCAGCGTCTCCGCAGCCGTCGCAGTTCTCAGAATACGGCTGGGAACGCGCAGCCGAGACCGAAAACCACGAAAGCAAGGCGGGGTCGGCTTGGGCGAGCGGTACACCAGTAGTGAGGTCGGCCGGATCGTTGGCCTCGAAGAGAGCCAGCTTCGCTATTGGGAGAGGCTGCGTCTCGTGCGGCCGCGCGCACGCTGGCGCGAGCGTTTCTACGAGTTTTCCGATCTACTCGCGCTTTCAACCATCAAGCGGCTGACGGCGAAACAAATCCCGGCACTGCGGCTGCGCCGGGCCATTACCGCGCTCGAGCGATACACGGGCGAACCGCGCTTGGCGCTACAGGAGCTGCAGTGGGAAGCGAACGGACGCCAAATTGTGGTAATTCCGCCGGGACCCGATAGTTCCCCTTTCGAGCCGCTCTCCGGGCAGTGGCTCTTTCCTTTCCAGGGTCCGAAACCTGCTGGCCTGATCCGGAAGATGAACTCTCTGACCGCGGAGCAATGGTTCGAATACGCCCTCTCGTGCGACGCGCGCCCAGAAACGTTCCCGGAAGCTGCCGAAGCGTATCGCCGCGCCATTGAGCTCGAGCCAAAGTGGCTGGAAGCACACATCAATCTAGGAGTCGCGCTCTACCATCTTTGCGAGCTCGACGATGCGCGGGAAGCCTTCGAATCAGCCCTGGCGCTGGAATCGAACAATGTGATTGCGCATTTCAATCTCGGCTGCGTGCTCGATGAGCTGGGCCAAATGGATGAGGGCATCGAGCACTTGCGTCACGTGTTGACGCTTATGCCCGAACACGCCGACGCCCATTTCAATCTCGCCGTCGCCTACGAAAAGCGCGGCGAGAAGCTTCGCGCCCGCGAGCATTGGTCTCTTTATCTGCAGTGTCAACCTCAGGGTCCGTGGGCCGATTACGCCCGCTCGCACATGCGGCAACGTCGAACCGGCCAGCCGGCTCCCCCTATACCCTTCCGCAAGAAGGGCTGAGCCCGTATATCCCAACAGGCGCCCGCGTGCCCAAGGTACAATGCTGTCTGCTCGGACCACCAAAGAGGTCCATCCGATAGGAACGCAGGGGGAATTATGCGTTTGCTGAAGGCCGGTCTCCTGGGAAGGAGCATCTTTCTCTTGGGAATGGCATTTTCCACTCCTGCCCTCGCGGCGCACGCGTTTCTAAGCCAGGCCGCCGAATCGGCGAAGGGCAGCAGTTTTGAGCCGCTCGACCGTTGGAAGGCGGCTGTGCTGGCGGGCGACAAAATCGGTCTCAGAGGCTTCTACACTTCGGCGCCGGGGGCTTTTGCAAAGACGCCTGAAGGAAGGAGCAGCGACCCGTTGAACGAGGAGCCTGAATTCTGGTCCAAATTGTCTTCGCAAGGCCTCAGCACCCTCGTACCGAAAATCCTTCAGCAGACTTCACCGCAGCCGGACGTGGTTTCGCTCGTCCTGCGCATTGAGATGACTTTTAATTCGAAAAGTGAAACGCGGCAGTCGCTCGTCTCCGCGTCACAGGTTTGGGTGAAGCAGAATGGCGATTGGCGAATCTTGATGACGCAGAGGGGCAACGTGGTGCCGTTGCCCGTCATTCGGCTGCCCCAGCCGCCGACCCCTAATCCGAATCTGTATCCCGACCCAGGTGAAGCCCACAAGGATCTGGACGCGACGCTGGCCTCCGCCCGCAGCGACCACAAGCGGGTCCTGGTGGTCTTCGGCGCGAACTGGTGCTACGACTGCCACGTTCTGGACACCACTTTCCGGTCCAAGAACGTTGCGCCGCTGGTCGCGGCGAACTACCGCGTCGTTCACATCAACGTCGGAGATGGCGACAGCAACGCAGACTTGGCCGAACGTTTTGGCGTGCCGCTCAAGAAAGGCATCCCCAGCCTGGCCGTTTTGGATGGGGATGGGCGGCTGATCACGAGCCAGAAGCAAGGAGAATTCGAATCGGCCGCCAAGATCGGCCTGAGCGACGTGATCCAGTTCCTCGAGCGCTGGAAGCCCACCGGTTAGGAATAGATTCCTTAGCTTGAACCGGACGAGTCGCCTTCCACATTTCCAGCGGGCAAACACTCACTTCCGCAACTACAATCCGTATCAGGTCCTTGACACCGCCAGGTGCGCGGATTACGCTTGGTTGTGCCGCAGTTTGGCGCGCGATCTCATGCAGAGTGGCTGAGGGTTCGGGCCCGTTGAAGCCACGACAGCCGGATCGGGGTGAAAATCCCGGTCGCCCGGTGCCAAGTCCCGCCCGGTTTGCGGGGGACATGAGATGCGAGTTCTTGCGAGGCTTTTTGCTACAGCCTCTTCCCCCACCCGGAAGAGGCTTTTTTGCTTTCTGGGGAATAATATTCGCCAGGCGACGAGAGGAAAATGCAAGATGAGCGAACGCTATACGTTGCGATGTTCGGAATGCAGCCGTGACTGGGGCAATCGAGCGAGTTCCATTTGCCTGGACTGCTTAGGTCCGCTCGAGGTTGTGTACGATTGGGATCGGTTGGCCTCGACGGTAACCCGCGAGCGAATCGCGCGAGGTCCCAATAATATTTGGCGCTACGCCGATCTGCTGCCATTGCCCGAAGGTTATAGACGGTCGCTTTCGATCGGCTACACGCCTCTTGTGGAATCGAAGCGCTTGGGCGCTCGCCTGGGGTCGCGCAATCTCTTCGTCAAGAATGACGCGGTGTGCTCTCCCACGCTCTCTTTCAAAGATCGCGTGGTTGGGGTCGCACTCGCGCAGGCGCAAGCCTTTCAGTTTGACGTGGTCAGCTGCTCTTCCACGGGAAACCTGGCCAACGCCGTCGCCGCTCAGGCAGCGCATTTCGGCTTGCAGGCTTGGGTATTCATCCCTGCGGACCTGGAAGAAGCGAAAATCATCGGCACTCAGGTTTATGGCGCGCGCTTGGTGCGGATTGCCGGAAACTACGATCAGGTGAACCGATTGTGTTCGGAGATCGCCGACCGTTATCGCTGGGGATTCGTCAACATTAATTTGCGTCCCTACTATGCGGAAGGGTCGAAGACGGTAGGCTACGAGATCGCCGAGCAGCTCGGCTGGCGGCTGCCTGATAATGTGGTCGTGCCAATGGCGGGCGGCTCGCTGATCTCAAAGATTCACAAAGCATTCGGCGAGCTGATCGCATTGGGCCTTGTAGATGCCAAACCGGTAAGGTTTTTTGGCGCTCAGGCGACCGGCTGTTCGCCCATTTCGACCGCAGTGAAGCAGGGGCTGACTGAGATTGAACCGCAGAAGCCGGCGACCATCGCGCGCTCGCTCGCGATCGGCAGTCCTGCCGACGGGGCTCGCGCCCTGAAAACCATTCGCACCGGCGACGGGTGGGCGGAAGATGCGAGCGATCTCGAAATTGTGGCCGGGATCGAGCTGCTGGCACAGACCGAAGGCATCTTCACCGAAACGGCCGGCGGCGTCACCGTGGCGGCTGCGCAGAAGCTGTTCGCGCAAGATCGCATTCATCCAGAAGACACCACTGTCCTTTGTATTACCGGAAACGGGCTGAAGACGACCGACGCGCTGCAAGGGCGCTTCATTTCGGAAGAGGCCATACCGCCCAAGCTGGCCGCGTTCGAAAGCTATCACGGTCAACGCTTGGCCGCGTCCGTGCACGCGTAGAAACAATGAGGGCGTTCGAACGGCGGCGTTTGGCGCCGGTCCGCCGGGCGTCTCTTGCAGCGTGCGATAGGCTTTTTGCCGCTTCTTAGCTGGCTCGCAAGAACACATTTCGAAAGCGAGATGATTTTGGACGCGCCGCGCACAAAAATCCTCCGCGCGATCGACCCTGCCGAATACACTCCTTTCTTCCAGTATCGGAACGGCCGTCTGCGCTGCGAAGGCGTTCCCTTGGAGGCGATCGCCAAGAAAATCGGCACGCCCGCGTACGTTTATAGTCGAGCAAGCATTGAAGCCGCGTATCGCCGGTTCGATCGGGCGTTCCGCGCCGTGCCTCACAGTATCTGCTACGCAGTCAAGGCCAACTCCAACCTCTCGGTTTTGCGTCTACTGGCACGGTTGGGAAGCTGTTTCGACGTCATTTCCGGCGGGGAACTTCATCGCCTCCGGAGCATCGGCGTTCCGGGAGGACGCATTGTGTTTTCCGGCCCCGGAAAGATGCGCGAAGAGATCCGCGAAGCGTTGCGCAACCGGATTCTGCTTCTCAATGTCGAATCCGAGGCGGAACTCGAACTAGTGGCCGAGGAAGCGGCGTGCTGTGGCCGGCCCGCGCCCACGTCGATTCGTATCAATCCAGACGTTCTCGCCGGAGGACACGCGCACATTTCGACAGGCCACCATCGGCACAAATTCGGCCTGGATTGGAGCGTCGCCCAGCGCCTATATACAAGCAACACATCGCGCTGGATTTCCTGGAAAGGAATCAGCGCCCACATCGGCTCTCAGATTTTGAGCACGGCGCCGTTCCGGCGAACGGTCAAGCGAATGGCGAGTTTTGTTCGGGCGCTCGCGCGCGATGGTGTGAAACTGTCGTACTTCGATGTCGGCGGTGGCCTCGGCGTGCGCTATGCCCTGGAGCGAGCGCCGGAGTTGGCGGACTATGCGGCGGTGCTTCTCGCGCACGTGAAGCCGCTGGGATGTCGTCTTCTCCTTGAACCCGGTAGAGTGATTGTCGGCCCCGCCGGCGTGCTGCTGACGCGTGCGATCTACTCCAAGGAAACCCACGGGAAGCGATTCGTGATTGTGGACGCGGCGATGAACGATTTCATTCGACCGGTGCTGTATGGCGGCGTCCATCCGATCTCCCCGGTGAACCGCTCGAGCGGCCGAGCGATCTCGCGCGCCGATATTGTGGGTCCCGTGTGCGAGAGCGGCGACTATTTTCTCCATGACTGGCCCATCGAGAAAGTGGACTCCGGGGAATTGCTGGCAATTTGGGGCACGGGGGCTTACGGATTCGTCGAGGCGTCGAACTACAATTCGCGCCCTCGGCCGCCGGAAATTCTCGTTGAGGGGCGACGCTACCGCGTGATCCGGCGTCGCGAATCGCGGGAGGACCTCATCCGGGCCGAGCGCATCTAATTCTGGGTTTTTCGGACGACTGCTAACGCAACAAGTCTTCAAGCCGAATCTTGGAGTCTGTCTTCGTGTCGCGATACTTCAGAATGACGGGCGTGTACACGGCTATGCCCCAATCCTTTCCCGGCCCTTCGGAGACGAGTCGAGAGCCGGGCACAACGACGGCTTCCTCCGGGATCGTCAGCGGTTCGCTTCCCGTGGCTGTATAGACTTTGGAGCGCACCAAGTCATAGACAGGGGTGGAGCGATTCAATAGCGTGCCTGTGCCGAGCACCGCGCGCCGCTTCACAATCGTCCCTTCGTAAATCCCGCAGTTCCCGCCCACCAGCACTTCGTCTTCGATAATGACCGGCAAACTCCCGATGGGCTCGAGCACGCCGCCGATTTGCACGCCGGCACTCAAGTGCACCTTGCGGCCGATCTGAGCGCACGAGCCCACCAGCGCATGCGAATCGATCAGCGTGCCCTCTCCCACGTAAGCGCCCACGTTCACATAGGCGGGCGGCATGCACGTGACACCGGGACCGATATAGCAACCATCCCGGATGGCCGTGCCGCCGGGGACAATGCGGACATTGCGCTCGGGCGGAATGTGCTGAAGGGGAAACGTGTGCTTGTCCGAAAAGGTGAAGCCGTTCTCCTGGATGGTCACGATCCGGCCGATGCGAAATCCAAGCAGGATGCCTTTTTTGACCCAGGTATTCACTCTCCAGCCGTCGGCACTGGGCTCGGCTGCGCGCACGCGTCCTTCGTTCAGGCTCGCCCGCAGCTCTTCCACGGCGCGAAAGTGCTCGTCGGGTGCGGGTTCCGTCGGCTGTTCAAAGAACCGCTCGATGCGAGTCGGCAAATCCATCCGCTGCGCTCCTCGATCGCTGTTCGCTTCTGCTTAGCCGGCCGTGGCCCCGACCGCCCGCGAAATCAACCCCTGGGCGATCAACACTTGCTCGAGTTGGGCGCGATTTTCCGGCCGCATGGCGACCAGGGGCAACCGATAGACTTCCTTGACCAGCCCCATCATGGCCAGTGCGGCCTTCACGGGAATCGGATTCGTCTCGATGAAGTTCATTTGCATCAGCGGCAGCAGGCGAGAGTTCAGCTCGCGAGCTTCTCCATAATTTTCTTCGAGCAACAGATGCGTGAGTCGCGCCATCGGCCTCGGGATCTCATTCGACGCCACGGAGATCAAGCCCACACCGCCAAGGCACATCAAGGGAAACGTCAGCGCGTCGTCGCCGGAGAGCACTTGAAACGATGCGGGAACGGCTCGCAGGATTTCCATCTGCTGCAAAATGTTCCCGGAGGCTTCCTTCACTCCGATAATGTTCGGCACTCTGGCGAGCCTTGCCACAGTGGCCGGCTCGATATTCGACGACGTTCGGCCCGGCACGTTGTAGAGAATCACCGGCAGGTCGGTGGATTCTGCGATCGTGCGGAAGTGCTGGTAAAGCCCTTCTTGCGTCGGCTTATTGTAATAGGGCGCGACGGAAAGAAGCGCATCGACGCCCAGGGGCCGAACCTCGCGGGCCAGCTCTGCGATCTTGCGCGTGTTATTGCCGCCTACGCCGGCAACCACCGGCACCTTGCCCGCGGCTTCTTCCACGACGATCTGGATCACGCGCAGATGCTCTTCGGGCTCGAGCGTGGGCGCTTCGCCGGTGGTTCCGCAAGGCACCAGAAAATCAATGCCCTCGCGGAGCTGGAATTGGACCAGACGGCGAAGCGCCGCCTCGTCCAGACTGCCATCGTGCCGGAACGGAGTGATCAATGCAGTGCCACAACCCTGAACTTCTCGCGTCATAACGTCTCCTTGTTTTCCAGAGTTTCGGAGAAATGGAATAGACCTTTTTTCCCAACCACCCAGCGCGCCGCATGCAGCGCGCCTTCGGCAAAAGCCTGGCGCGTGCGCGCCGTGTGCCGCAGCACGATCGTTTCCGCCTCTGCATCGAAGCCGAATTCGTGGGTGCCAGGAAAGTAGCCGGCTCGGACGCTGGTCACTGGGACCGCGCCGCCCGCTAGCAGGGGCTCAACCTGTTTTGCCAATTCGAGCGCCGTGCCGGAAGGCGCATCTTTTTTGAGGCGATGGTGTGTCTCGACAATGTAGGGCGAAAAAAGCGGAAATGAGGAAAGCCTTTCCGCCGCCGCGCGGGCGATGTGGTAGAAGAGCTGGACACCCAAAGAGAAATTCGCCGCGTAGACCATCCCCACGCCGTTGCGCGTTACGACCTCTCGCACCTCCTCGAGGTGCTCGCCCCACCCGGTGGTGCCCACTACCAGACAGCAGCCCAACGTTGCGGCTCGCCGAACGTTCGCAACCACCGCAGCCGAATTGGTGAAATCCACGCACACGTCCACTCCTTGAAACGGCTCCGGCTGAATGCCCGCTCCCTCTGCGTTGGATTTGGACATCAGAACTAGTTGGACTTGGAAGCCGCGCCTCGGCGCCAGCTCCTCGATGGCTCGCCCCATGCGCCCGTGACCCAGCAACGCTAGATGTATCGTGCGCGAGGTATCTTGCGCGTTCATTGCGTGGCCTCCCCTGCCGGCCGGCGCAAGGAGTTCTGCAATGCGCGAACGATCCGCTCGTACAATTCGACTGCCCGAACCAAATCCGCCTTGCGGACATGTTCATGGTCGGTATGGGCTTCGGTAATGGATCCCGGCCCCAGCAGGAGCGGCTTTCCCCAACGGCCGAGGTAAGCCAAATCGGTTGTGAAGGCGGCCACGTCCGTCTCGAAACCATCCAGCCGTTCCATGCGCGTTACCGGAGTGCGTCGCACAAACTCGTATTCGCAACGGCCCTCCAACACCGCCGCGATTCCCTCGCTCAAAGCAGGCAAATCATTCACCGTGCGATAGAGCACCTGCGCTTCGGCCAAATCGGAGATCACGTTGGAGGCGCGCCCGCCGGAGATCAGGCCGATATTCAAGGTGGTGGGGCCGAGCTCGGGGTCGTCCGGCAATGGCATGGCTCGCAGTTCGCCGAGAAGGTCCAGCAGCGTGTTAATGGCAGACTCTCCGAGCTGAGGGTAGGCCGAGTGCGCCATGCGGCCCTGTACGCGTATGCGCAGGTGCAGGGTTCCTTTGCTGGCTGTCACAAGTTTGTTGTTTGTCGGTTCGCCGATTACCAGAAACTTCGTCTCGGCTGCCGCGAGATTCGCCGCGCGCGCGCCGTCGCTCAAAGTCTCTTCGCCTACCAGAAAGAGGAGCCCAAAGTTGCGCATGCCCTGCTCGAGGAGCCGTTCGGCCGCAACGAGTTGGCAAGCCAAGCTACCCTTGGCATCGCAGGCGCCACGACCATAGATGGACTCAGCATCTTCGGAGGCAGGAAAGAATGGCGGCACCGTGTCCATGTGCGTGCCTAACACCACTTCAGGCTCTCCCCAGGCGGCGCACACATTCGCGCGGCCATCCGAAACGGGCTGAAGCTCCACCGGAAAGCCCCGGCTCTTCAGGAAATTTGCGAGGAAATCGGCACAGGCAGACTCGTTGCCCGTCAGAGATTCGATGTTGACCAATTCTCGCGTGATGTCGAAGAGACGCCTCATTGTCGGGCAATTCCTTTTCCTCGCTCCGAACGCCTCGTCTATGCCTGCGCCAGGACCGCGATGGAGCTGTCGGGAGAGGCGCGTCCTGCCCCCGGGACGAGATTGCGAGTCTATCAGGGTCCCGCAGGAAGAAGTGTGTTTAGGAAAAAAGGACTAGACGGTTGGCGGAGGGATCGGCCTTCCTGCGTGAGTCGAATCCCTGCAAAGGAGTGGGGCGCGCGAACCCCTGCACGCGATCTCATGCGCTGGCTCCTTTTGCCAACTCTCCCACCCAGGTTCCCGGCAGCTCCGGACGCAGCGCGCTACGGACGCGCAACGGGATCCCGTGCTCGGCAAGGACTTCCAGAACTTTGGGATGAACCACCTTGGCGCCGTCGCGGGAGAGTTCGAGCGCCTCAAGATAGCTCAAGCGCGGCAGCCAGTCTGCGTTTGCCGAGCGCTTGGGGTCGGCGTTGAAAATTCCATCCACGGTGGTCCAGATGATCATTTCCTGCGCCTGCAGGGCGCAGGCAAAGAAAGCGGCCGAGACGTCCGAGCTGTTGCGCCCCAGCGTCGTGATCCGGCCGTCGGCCGTGGCGCCCAGAAAACCCGTGATCACCGGTGCGATCGAGTCTTCCAGCAACGGCAGCAGCGTCTCGCGCGTGCGCGTCCAGGATTCCTCGAACAGCAACTCGGCATTGTGGAATTCCGCGTTCGTGATCAAAAAATGAAACGAGTCTACCGGTTGGGTGCGAATCGCCATCGTTCGCAGCGCCGCCGCGAACAAACGGCTGCTCCAACGCTCCCCGAAAGAAAGGATCGAGGCCGCTACTTCCAAAGTGGGCGATGCCGCTTCATTCTGCGCCACCAGTAGCTCGAGCTCCGCTCCCAGCGCGCCAATTTGCGAGCGCAGTTCGCCTTCCTCTCGGCCGCCAAGCGCAAGCCCCTGCACGACTGCATCGTGAAAGCGACAGATCTCGCGCACTTCGGCCGCGGCCGACGTGATGGAGTGAAGCCTCAAGGCTCGTGCGACGTCAAGCAGCTTGTCCGTAACTCCGCCCATGGCGGACACCGTGACTGCCACTCTCGCCGTCGACGTTGCATCCCTTACCAGCGCGGCAGCCTGCAAGATCCTGTCGGCCGACGTGAGCACGCTCCCTCCAAACTTCATCACCAAGGTGGGCCTGCCGGAGCGGATGGGACAGCCGGACGCGCTTGGGGCACTTCTTTGACCGTTGCTTCTGCCTGGTTCTGCCGCACCGTCTATCTCGAGTTTCTCTAACATCTGGTCGTCTCCTTTGAGGATTGCTGGGCGCATAAAACAAAAAAGCCCACCTACCAGCTTTTTCTGGCGGTGGGCTTGAACTAACCTTGCTTATGAGTGCTTAGTTCTTCGACCCTCCTGCGCCAGAGGACGTGCGCTTAATGCGCTTCGACATCGACTTCAGTCTCGTAGACCCCTGGCTGCAGAATTCCATGAACCCAGAGTGCCACATCGTCATGACGCTGTCAATCGATTCGGCAGGCTGGTGGTGGGTTAGTTTGCCTCTAGTACGTTCCAGACCCGTCAGGGCCAGATTCGTCGTCGAAATCATCGTGCATTGGGTGAGAACCATACGGCCCGTGCTCTCGAACTGGATACCCAATGGCCTTCGTTGCGTCAATTCTGCAATCAGTAGCCTCCAACTCGACTTCGCCGGACTTCGCTCGTTCCGCTTCGCGTGACAGCGCAGCTGTGTCGGCTACCGCCAGGTCAAACCTAAGGCCTGAGCGGCCGTGAGGACACATGGTGTTGAGCCAGTGCTTAGGAATTATGACGACGTCACCGGCAAGCGGGAGTCCTCCGAGGGATTTCGCTTCTGCTAGCAGAGCGTCCCGACATTCTGGGCAACTATCTTGAACAACCCTGGCGCGCACCAATTCCATAGCGAGCATTCTCCCTTATTTCATTCTAGCATCTCCCACATGCTGGCGTGACGTGGGGGCACAACCTACCGAGCCAGTCAAATTCAAACTGACCCACTACCGGCTGGCAGGTGGTGTCCTAATTTGGGCAATAACCTTATTCGACTCATCCATAGAGAAGGGCGTAAGGTGGGGGTCTATGGCTTGGGTCGAGCGACAGTATAGTAAGGGGCAAATTGACAAGGCCGGACAATCCCTCATCACTTTACCCGCAGACGATCCCGCGCGCGAAGAAGCGATCAGAGTTGTTGATAATTGGCGCTCTTGTCATGGTTACCCCCTTCAGATCATCAAAATGACCTTACTTAATCGAGCCAAGAAAACAGACGGCCATGCGTTGATCGCCCAAAGATTAAAGCGTCGTCCGTCAATTGAAATCAAGCTGCGAGATAATCCGAACATGAAGTTGTCCCAAATGCAGGACCTCGGCGGATGTAGGGCTATCCTTGGAAACGTAAGGCATGTGAAAAAACTGATTGAGGAATACAAGCTAAGCCATGCCAAAAGTCCCAAGGACCGATCCTCTTGGGATGGCTCGGAAGATTTTGATTACATTACAAGGCCAAAAGCGGACGGGTACAGAGGGATGCATCTCATCTTCCGATTTCGAAGTTCTGCCCCCGAAAGACAGAGGTTCAATGGGCAGCGAATTGAAATTCAGATTCGCTCAAAGCTTCAACACGCCTGGGCCACTGCCGTTGAGACTGCGCAAGTCTTCACTGGGCAGGCCCTAAAATCAAAAGTCAAAGACGCAAGCAAGGACTGGCTGCGTTTTTTTGCGCTAACAAGTTCAGCATTTGCGGCGAGAGAGAAAGCTGCGCTCGTACCAGGAACACCAGAAAACAGAGAAGACCTCGTCAGAGAACTACGAGAGACAGTACAACGAGAAAACATCATGGAGAGTCTTCGCGGTTGGAATGATACTATTCATCGCATAGAAGATGAGCAGATTCCTGGTGCTCATGCGTTCTTGCTCGTGCTCGATCCTACCAAGCATACCCTTCGTGTAGTATCCTTCACTAAAGGGACAGCAGACATAGCTCAAAAAGCATATGAGAGAGCGGAGAAGAACAACGAAAGTGATCCGAATGTTCAAGTGGTACTCGTAGCCGTCGAAGAGATAGATGCACTCCGCAAGGCCTACCCGAATTATTACGTAGACACCCGCGATTTTATTGCCGCAGTAGAAAGAGAAATGTCTTGAATACCAACGCAAAACACGACAAGCAGCACGGAATTTGAGAAATTTGACGTAGTGGTCGGAAAAGTTCCGTCCGTTTCGCGCACGGAATTGCAGAAAAGAGAGAAGAAATATCGGCGGCGGGTGTGAAGACCCTCAGATTCTTCGCCTGCAGTCTCGACCTACCGACAGGGCCAATCTCCAGCGCGGGTTGGAACACCCGAGCACAACCACGGGCCATTATTGGAAGGCCCAAGCTGCGCCATATCAGCACGAGCTATGCCGAGAGAAACAACCTGAAATTTCCGTCTGTTTTGCCGCCGCCTGACGCGCCTAACCAGCGCTTTCAGCCGCAAGGCAGAGAATCTGGTTGCGGCGCTTTGGCTCTACTTCGCTCATTGGAATTTCGTCCGCGTCCTCACCACGCTTCGAGTCACGCCTGGCACGGAAGCTGGTGTCACTCAGAGCATTTGGACTATCGAGGAATTGCTCAATGCGGGCGCTTCAAATTGAAAGGGCCGCCCGCTAGGACGGCCCTATGGTTCGCACCAGATTCACGGTACTCGCATGAAATTTGGCTGATATTTATTTTACCTTTTATCTTATTACGCTTCAAGTTGAAACGACCCATGACCGGCAAGGCTAGCGATGCTCCCCGTTGAATCCTTAGTCCGACCAGCGCCGGGGCATGCGGTCCCACCGGTGCCCCCTCAGTTTCTGAAGCAGGCCGGCATCGAGCGGACCGGCATCGCTCGCGGCCAAATTTTGCCGGACGTGCTCCGGCTTCCGCATTCCTATGATGGTCGTGCTCACTACTGGATTCGACAGGATGAATCGCAAGGCCAGCTCCGGCAGGCTCATCGACGTGGGCAGGATCTCCTGTAGTTTTTCCACGCGCGCGAGTGTTTGCTTCAGGTTCTCCGCGCCGAAATACTTCGAGCGCCAATCGCTTTCGGGAAATTTTGTTTCCAGGGTCATCTTTCCCCCGAGGCTCCCTTCATCGAGCGGGACCCGTGCGATCACGCCGATGTTGAGCTCCTGGCAAACAGGGAAGAGCTCGTCCTCCGGCGCCTGATCGAAGATGTTGTAGATCACTTGCACCGTGTCCACGAGCCCCGTGCGTAACGCCTGAATGCCGTTTGCGGGTTGCCAGCGATTCAGGCTGAGCCCAAAGAAGCGAATCCGTCCTTCTCTCTTGAGCCTTTCGACGGTTTGGCGGAATTCCGGTTCGTCCGTCCAATCGTCTTCCCAGACGTGAAATTGCAGCAGGTCGATCGAATCCACTCTGAGCTTCTCGCGGATAAGGTCCGCGTGTTTGAACACGTGTTCCGCGGGAAAGATATCGCGGTAATTGTCTCCGGGCGAGGACGGCCACCTTCGATTTAGCGGCGGAATCTTGGACGCGGCGTACAGGCGACGGCCGCGGTTACGAGACAGGATTTCGCCCAGAAGCGCGTCGCTTTTCCCATCGCCGTAGGCCCAAGCCGTGTCGAAGAAGTTGCACCCCAAATCAACTGCCAACTGCAAGGCTGCGAGCGACTGTCGATCGTCCGCGTCCGTCCAGCCGCTCATACCCCACAGACCGTGGCCGATCTCGCTCACGTCAAAGCCGGTCCGACCCAATTTACGGTATTTCACGTAGTCTCCTGCCAATGGCGCCGCTCACGCGCCTTGGCGTTCTGTTTCCATCGAGTGTTCGCAGGTCCCGAAATCCCGCGCAGCCTGCCACACCGATTTCATGGCGTCAACCCTGGTGCTGCGACCTGTCAGAGCTCAATAAAGGCGAAAGGTCCCGCGCCATAGCACAAATTTAGAATTCGTGCTACGTTTTCGCTTCTGAGCCCCGCCGCTCGGCTCCGCAGCTTTCACGGCTGGCCGGGCGAAGCATCATGCACATTCCTGACGGCTATCTGAGCCCTTCCACTTGCGCGGTGCTGTACGCGGGCGCAGCGCCGTTTTGGTATTTCGCGCTCCAACGCGTCAAGCGGCTGTTTCACACCCAAGCGGTGCCGCTGCTATCGATTTGCGCCGCATTCTCCTTCGTGGTCATGATGTTCAATTTGCCTTTGCCCGGTGGAACGACGGGCCACGCCGTGGGCGTCGGAATTGCAGCAGTTGTGTTGGGCCCGTGGGCTTCGATGTTGGTGATCTCAACGGCGCTGTTCATCCAAGCAGTCTTTTTCGGCGACGGCGGCATCACCACGTTCGGCGCAAACTCATTCAACATGGCCGTTGTCGGATCGCTCGTCGCTTACGGCGTCTACCGAGCCATCGCCGGCCGGGCTGCGATGGATTCGACGCGACGGGTGGTCGCGGCAGCGCTCGGCGGCTATGCAGCCATCAACGTGGCTGCACTTTGTGCTGCGATTGAATTCGGCATTCAGCCGTTGCTCTTCAAAGATGCCTCCGGCACTCCGCTGTACGCGCCGTATCCTCTGCGTATCGCGATCCCGGCCATGATGCTGGGCCACCTGACGTTTGCCGGGTTGGCTGAACTCGTCGTCTCGGGCGGCGTCGTGGCCTACTTGCAGCGGTCGAATCCGTCGTTGCTGAAGCTGGCGGCTCCTGGCGTGAGGTGCGCGAATGAAGGAATACGGGAGAACCGCGGCATGCGCGGCTGGAGAGCGACTCGCCCCCTTTGGCTCGCATTGGCGGTCCTGATGATCCTGACACCGCTGGGGCTGTTCGCCACGGGCCTGGCCTGGGGCGAATGGAGGGCGCAGGATTTCGGAAATCCAGACGCACGCGCGCGCATCGCTGCTGCCTCGGGGAACCAAGCGGCGCCAACGCGTCCGCCGCGCGGGCTCGAGCGCCTTTCGTCGATTTGGACTGCGCCCATGCCTGCCTACGCTCCGCCCTTCATGCGCAGGCCGCGGTTCGGCTACGTAATATCGGCCATGGTGGGCTCAGGCTTGATCATTCTGGCGATGTCCTTCATCGGTTGGATTGCGGGGAGGCGGCAAAATCTGAGCGAACCGAATCTCGCGAGATCGCCCGGCTACAGCGGTCCGGCCTCGAGCGGCTCGCCACCACTCAGGGATTGAATGGATAAGAAAACGCCACGAAATGGCGAGCGCCGCAGTTTCGCCGAACGAACTGTCGCGGACTTGCACGACGCCATCGGGCATGCGGGGTCCGCCGACGAATCGTCGAAGGCGGATGGCCTGCTGCAGCGCCTGGACCCGCGAGTGAAAGTCGTGGGACTTCTGTCTTTGATTCTCGCTGCCGCTCTGGCACACAACATTGTGGTGGTTCTGGAGGTTCTTGGGCTTGCAGTAGTGCTCGCGCTGGTGTCGCGCGTGCGAATTGTTACCCTGGCGACCCGAGTATGGCTGGGAGCGCTTCTGTTCTCCGGGCTCATTGCTCTTCCGGCGGTCTTCATAACCCCCGGCCAAATCGTCGGCCGGCTTCCGATCCTGCGCTGGCCCGTAACCGAACAAGGCTTGCGCACCGCAGCGCTTCTGACAGCTCGGGTGGAGACGGCCGCAACCCTATCGCTCCTTCTCATCTTCACGACCCCTTGGACCGACGTCCTCAAGGCCCTGCGCGCCCTGCGCGTCCCTGCGGTGTTCGTCGTGATTGTGGGAATGACGTACCGCTACATCTTCCTGATGATCGAGACGGCTCGCGCCATGTTTGAATCCCGGCGAAGCCGGATGGTCGGAGTGCTCGCAGGTCCCGACCGGCGGCGGCTTGCGGCTGCGAGCGTCGGCGTGCTGCTTGGAAAATCTTTCCAACTAAGCAATGAGGTCTATCTCGCGATGAGGTCGCGCGGCTTTCGAGGAGAAGTGGATACACTCGATGATTTCAGGATGGGTTTGCCGGACTGGGCCTGCCTGATTGCTTTCTTCGCGTTAGCGTCGTTGGTTTTCTGGCAGGGGCATTAGCGGGATGCTGAAATACTTGCGCCCCTGAGCATGGGCGGAAAAGGGCTGCGCTGTGGGTGAGACGGTCTTCGATGTCGAAAATGTGCACTATCGCTACGACGAGGTCCAGGCGCTCAGCGGCCTGACGCTGTCCGTTGGCTGCGGTAAGCGGATCGTCCTGCTCGGAGCCAACGGCTCGGGCAAGTCGACCTTGCTGCGGATCTTGGATGGACTCTATTTCCCGGAAGCGGGAAGGGTTTCAGCCTTTGGCGACGAGCTAACGGAGGCGCGGCTCCTCGATGAAGAGTTTGCCTTCCAATTTCGCCGCCGCGTCGGCCTCGTCTTCCAGAATCCCGACGTCCAGCTTTTCAATCCCACCGTTTTCGATGAACTCGCGTTCGGGCCGCTGCAGCTCCGCTGGCCCAAGGACCGGATTCACGAACGCGTGGGACAAACGCTCGAGTTGATGGAGCTCGCGCATTTGAAACATCGGTCGCCACATCACCTCTCGGGTGGTGAAAAAAAGCGCGTGGCGCTTGCCTCGGTGCTCGTGCTCGATCCCGAAGTGCTTCTGCTCGATGAGCCGACCTTGGGCCTTGACCCTCGAAGCCAAAGCCAAGTCATCGATTTCCTGGTCGGCTGGGGCGGCGGACTTAAGACGGTGGTGACCGCAACACAGGACTTGGACATCGTCGAGGATGTCGCCGACCACTGTTTCATTTTTCAAAGCGGCCGTGTGGTAGCGGAGGGGCCGCCGCGGGATGTTCTCCGTGATGTGCCGCTGCTTCAGCGGACGAATCTGCTTCACGCCCATCGCCACGTTCATGCGTCGGGCGAGGTCCATTCCCATCCGCACCTGCACCACGAGCACGAGCATTGAGCCTCGATGGGATTGGCGCAACTGGGAGGAACCGCTATGGCACACTTGGTCAGGACCGGTCTTTCGCTCGACCGAAAGCTTCTCCTTCGGTTCGATCGAGCCATCGTCAAGAAAGGTTACAAGAACCGGTCGGAAGCCGTGCGAGACCTCATCCGCGACCATCTAGTCTCGGAAGAAGTGCATGAGAACAGGATTGTCGTCGGGACGCTGACCATGGTGTACGATCACCATCGCCCCGCCCTTTCGGAGCGGCTGATTGCGCTGCAGCACCATTCTCACGGCAAAGTTTTGGCAACGACGCATGTTCACCTCGATCACTCGAATTGCCTCGAGGTGGTCTTGATGAAAGGCCGCAGCGCGGAGGTGAAGGGAATCGCCGACGAGATTCTGAGCCTGCGCGGCGTCAAACACGGCCGTTTGGTCCTCACCAGCACCGGCAAGGGCCTCACTTACTAGCGCACGATGAGCGTGACGTTAAAAAGGAGAAATGACGAATGAGGGAGAATCCGCAATTTTCACCGGCCAAGTATTCCCGGCGCAACTTCGTGCGGACCGGCTTGCTGGCCGCCGCTGCCGCCCCGAGTTTCGCGGCTTGGTCGGCCGGACTACCCCAGGCGGATGGTCGGCAGCCGTCCGAACAACAGCGGGTGCCTGACTTCACGGGGCCGGAGGCTAACCCCTACTGGAACTCGGTTGGACCCCTCGTGACGCAACCGCAAAAAGCTCCTCTGATCCTTCTGACCGACCGTCCGGTACAAGTAGAAACCCCGCGTCATTATTTCCTGACTCCCTTTACACCGAACGAAGCCTTCTACGTTCGATGGCATCTCGAGACTCTCCCAAACTCGGTGGACTTGAAAGATTGGCGACTGCACGTTGAAGGGAACGTCGAAAAACCGCTGGCGCTCACTCTTCCCGACCTTTTTACTCGCTTCAAGACCGTTTCCGTCGCGGCCGTCAATCAGTGCTCTGGCAACAGCCGCAGCCGGCTACAACCTCGGGTGCCGGGCGGGCAATGGGGCAATGGCGCGATGGGTAACGCTCTCTGGACGGGGGTGAAGCTACGCGAGGTTCTGAATGCTGCTGGGATAAAGACCGGAACGGTGCAGGTGCAATTTGAGGGGCTGGATCGGGGAGTGGGGCCCGAGGGTAACGGTTCGAATCGGTTCTTAAAGTCACTGGACCTGAACAATCCCGTGATCGATGAATGCATCTTGGCATTCGCGATGAACGACAAGCCGTTGCCGATGCTGAACGGCTTTCCGGTGCGCCTCGTCGTGCCCGGCTACTTTGCAACGTACTGGGTGAAATCGCTATCGTGGATCCGCGCCCTCGACAAAGTAGACGACAATTTCTGGATGAAGACCGCCTATCGCGTTCCGGACACGCCTCGCGGAACAACCACGCCCGATGACTTCAAGACGGGAAACGTAAAGACCATCCCGATTGCGAAGATGCCGGTTCGATCGTTTTTGATATCGCCGGACGGCTCGGAAAAGATCCCTGCGGGCTTCCCCTTGAAGCTACAGGGAATCGCCTTCAGTGGTTACGGCGGCGTCAAGAGAGTCGAGGTTTCCGAAGACAACGGAGCGAACTGGCATGATGCCCATCTTGGAGAAGAGATTGGACCCTATTCGTTCCGCACTTGGCAGTTCGCATGGAAACCCAGAAAGCCAGGGAAGTATCAGGTGGCGGTTCGGGCGACGGACGAAAAAGGGAACACCCAGCCCGACGATGGCGTTTGGAATCCCAGCGGGTACATGTGGAACAAGATCGAGCGCCAGGAAATCGTAGTGGGGAGTGCCGCTTAATACGGAGCGAATCATGAAAACACGCAAATCGTTCGACCTGGTTTTGACGACGTTCGTAATTTTGGCTGGCACTGCGCTGTACGCGCAATTCAACGCAGGCTATTACCGGCCCGGCAAGTCAGGGAGCATTGCGCAGACGCTCCCGCAGACTACATCGACCAACGCCACGTACGATGTAGGGTCATACCCCTTGTACCACCCCGTGCTGGCTCCGGGCGACGGTCGCGACGAAGTCGACGCGTATTGCAACACCTGCCACAGCCCCATTTACATCACCATGCAGCCTCCTCTCAAGGCGGATACCTGGGCGGCCGAAGTGAACAAAATGGAGAAGACCTATGGCGCGGAAATTCCTGACGACGCACACCAGAAGATCATCCACTACCTACAGTCCCACTACACACCCGAAACTCGAAAGCACTGAATGGGAACTGAACGCGTGCAGCTTGGTCCCGTAAGAAGGCCGGGCGTGCCCACACGGACCCAAAACCTGGGTGAAGCCTTCTTCCTGCGAATTTACTGACGCACGATGAGTGTGACGTTGACGCTCTGCGTCACGCCTTGCGCCGTCGCTGTAATCGTCAGCGTATACGTCCCGGGTGGCGTGCGGCCCGCGGGCCCCTTTGGGGTGCTGGCGCATCCGGCTCCGAGCAGCGTTACAACCCCCACCGTCGCCAGTACAAACGCGAGACGCCGCTCCCGCTTCGTGGCCATCGTGAAGGCGAGCGATGCGATGCCGAGGAGCGCGAGTGACGCCGGACGGCCGTCCGGCCCCGACGGCAGCGTGCCCAGAGGCGCCATCCAGGCGCAGAACGTCTGCACCGAGATCGCCGTCTGCACCGGCTGATTCCCGCTCACCTGCACCGTCAAGGGCGCCACCGAACACGTGATCGTCGGCTGCTGGCTCGTGCAGCCAAGCGTCACCGTCCCCGTGAAACCGTTCGAACTCAGGATCAGCGGGAATACGGCCGTGTCTCCCGGTTGCACCGTCACCGTCGTGGTGGTTCCAGGAGCCGGCGTCAGCGAAACCACGGCGCCCGAGCCCGTCAGAGTCACCGTCTGCGTGCCGTTCGAGGCGTTGCTCGTGATGCTCACGCTGGCGGTGAAGGAATTCGTCGAATTCGGCGTAAAGGTGACGACGACCGCGCAGCTTGCGTTGAGCTGGACCGTCGTATCGATGCACGTGGTGCCTGAAGCTAAGCTAAAGTTGCCGGGATTCGTGCCCCCGAGCGAGACATTGCTGACGGTCAAAGTGGCCAGCCCGGTGTTGGTCACGGTGATGGTTTGCGGCCCGCTCGTGCTGTTCGGAGCGATGCCGCCAAAGTTGATCGAGTTTGTGCTCAGCGAGATCGTTGGCACGGTTCCGGTGCCCTGCAGCGTGATCACCTGAGTGCTGCCTGCGACGGGCGAGTTGTCGGTCAGCGTGATGGTGGCCGAGCGAGCACCTGCCGCCGAAGGCGTGAACTGAGCGGTCAGAGCGCAGATGGCATTCGGTTGCAGTACCGTCCCATTCACGCAGGGAGGGCCGGGGGGCGTCACGTTCGGAACGGGAAATGCGAAATCTCCCGGGTTCGTTCCTCCCGACACGATCGTGGAAATCGTCAGGGCCACCTGCCCTGTGTTGGTCACCGTCACAAAGTGCTGCTGACTGGTTGCATTCAACGGCTGAACGCCGAAATTCAGCACCGTCGGATTGATCAAGATCCCGGGACCGATGGCCGTGCCCCTAGCCGTGATGGTGATGTTGCCGGCGTCGGTCGCGATCGTAATCGTCTCGTTGAGCGGCGTGTTCGTCGGCGTGTTCGCTCCCGGCGCGAACGTCACCACTACTTGGCACGACTGGCCTGGCGCGAGCACCACGGGTAGGGCGGTCACGCACGATCCCGAAGCGGTAAAGTCCGCGGCGTTTGTAAGAGTCTGGATCGTTAGCGGCCCCACGCCCCCGTTCGTTTCGGTGAGCGGCGCGGATTGTGCAGTGGCCCCCACCGCGACCGGTACGTCGAAAGTCACTGTGGCCGTTGCCGGCGAAGGCGCTCCCGGCGGCTGCGGGATGGACTGCGCAAAGCTCAGTTGCGGGTGGACCGAAGGGTGGCCCGAGGGAGTCGGGCCCGAACCCGTCGTATCGAAGAACGCCGCTTTGAAAGGTGAGGATACGTACCCGGTGAGATGCGTGCCATCAGCCGTCTGCGCTGTGAAGTGGCCGGTCGAATCAACAGTATACGAAAGGGACCCTGTCCCTCCGTAGTAGAGATCGCCGCTCGCATCACTCTCGTCATCGGTTATGTTGAGTGTACTCGATGGCGCAAGTGCAGCTACGCCGATGACATCAGAGCTCCCCGTGGGAATCAGCTCCGGTGGGCCGAAAAACAAGGTGTTGGCGAACGGCGAAGCGGAAAACGGCGCACCAATCTGCGGCTCGACCTCTCCAAACGGGGGGTAGACCGGGTCGTCGCTGATGAGGAAGCCGCGATCCTGCCGAATGAGGTATGCGAAGACGCTGACGGTGCCACCACCGGCGATTCCGGCTAGGACGGTCCGGCCGTTCGACGCCACCGTGTAGGTGCTGTTCTGCACCTGCCCGAGCTTCAAAGTGCCGCCCTCATTCGCGTCGCTGGTGCCCGAGATGGTTCCGACAGCGTTCACGACGCTCGCTGTGAAAACTCCAACCCCTGCCGTGGTGCCGGTCCCCTGCTCCCCGGTGAAGGTCAGGACGTCCGGTCCCGTCAGCGAATTCAATCCGAACGAGTTCGGATTGAATTGCCGCTCGGCCTGGCCGGCAAGCAAGAGGTTCGTCGTCGTGGGATCGAGAGAGAGCAGGAACACCTCGTTCGCGGAAACAATGTAGATCGCACTCGTGGTCGCAGCAATCCCGGGAATTGTCACCGTCAGGACGCTGCGCCCGTTCGCGTCCGGCGCGGTGTAGCTGCCCGTGAACGTCGCGCTGCTCAGCGGTCCACTGTCGTTTAAATCGAAGCTGCCTGTCAGCCCAAGGCTGCTATTGAAGGTCGCGAGCCCCACCTCGACGGCGCGTCCATGAGACGAATCCTGTCCCGTCAAGCCGAAGACGTATGTCCCGGCCAGCGAGGCGGCGTTGAATGCAGTCGGATCCTGACGGTGGAGCAGGCCGGCGCCGATCCCGCTATTGCCGCTGTTGTCGTCGAAATTGATAAAGCGCGCGGTGTTTGCCACGCCGTTCTTCACGTCGCCGAGCGCGAAGGCGAACACACCGCCACCGCTGCCGGCGCTTCCGGTTACGCATGAGGCCGCCGCCCCGATTAATAGCAGCCCGCGATTGTCGGAACCCACGGAGTAGGTCCCGCTCGCGGTGCACTGCGTTTTCAGGCCGTTGACGCCGCCGTTTCCGTCAAAGAACACGCTGAAATTTCCAGCACCGTCAAAATTGAAGCTGGCGACGTTGTCCTCCACCGCGCCATTCGACTGCTTGACTCCGCGCAACAACGCTGCATACCGCCCTTTGAGCAGCGCCAACTGCGCGGCCGTGCTTGTCAGCGCGTTGATGGCAATCGAAAAATTGCCGCTAGCGGCGCTGTTGAGCGAATCCGTCACCGTTACAGTGAAGTTGCTCGTTCCAACAGTTGTCGGCGTGCCGCTGATGTGCCCGCTGTTGGCGGCGAGCGTGAGCACCGCCGGCAGGCTGCCTGCTGTAATTGTGAACGTGTAGGGTCCCTGGCCCCCGGTCGCCCTGAGCGTCGTGCCATAGGGCAAGCCCGGCGCCCCGTTTGACAGTGCCCCTGTCGCCTGGAACGCCAGCGACTGCGCTAATGCCGTCCCGCTCAATAAGCAAACGGCCAAAAAACAAGATGCAACGACACCGACACTTCGGCCTCGGTTCATTCTCCCTCCCAAGCTCAGCGGCCGATCTCAGGCAACCTGTGGTCGGAAGCCGTGGTTTCCGCGAATGCACGAATACTTTGGTGCGTCTGGCAAGTCAATTTCATCAAGCTAGATCAGTGATCCCGGATTTCCATTCTGTATCCGCCTGCATTATCCGTCCGAACTATTTAGTTCTTTGGGTGCGTATCTTGAACGCCCGGTGCTGTCGATTTTTCCGGGTGGAAACCGGCAGGCGATGGAGCTCACGGTGCGAGGAACCCAGCACACGCAGCTTGGTCCCGGAAGAAGACCGGACGTGCCCACACGGATGCAAAACCTGGATGAAGCCTTCTTCCCGCGAGCCGACTAGCGCACGATGACTGTCACGTTGAGGCTCTGCGTCACGCCTTGCGCCGTCGCCGTAATCGTCAGCGTATACGTCCCGGGCGGCGTGCGGCCCGCGGGGCCTTTCGGGGTGCTGGCACATCCGGCTCCGAGCAGCGTTACCACCGCCACCGTCGCCAGTGCAAATCCCAGACGCCGCTCCCGCTTCGTGGCTATCGTGAAGACGAGCGATGCGATGCCGAGAAGGGCGAGCGATGCCGGCCACGCCGGACGGCCGTCCGGCCCCAACGGCAGCGTGCCCAGCGGCGCCATCCAGGAGCAGAACGTCTGCACCGAGATCGCCGTCTGCACCGGCTGATTCCCGTTCACCTGCACCGTCAAGGGCGCCACCGAACACGTGATCGTCGGCTGCTGGCTCGTGCAGCCAAGCGTCACCGTCCCCGTGAAACCGTTCGAACTCAGGATCAGCGGGAATACGGCCGTGTCTCCCGGTTGCACCGTCACCGTCGTGGTGGTTCCAGGAGCCGGCGTCAGCGAAACCACGGCGCCCGAGCCCGTCAGAGTCACCGTCTGCGTGCCGTTCGAGGCGTTGCTCGTGATGCTCACGCTGGCGGTGAAGGAATTCGTCGAATTCGGCGTAAAGGTGACGACGACCGCGCAGCTTGCGTTGAGCTGGACCGTCGTATCGATGCACGTGGTGCCTGAAGCTAAGCTAAAGTTGCCGGGATTCGTGCCCCCGAGCGAGACATTGCTGACGGTCAAAGTGGCCAGCCCGGTGTTGGTCACGGTGATGGTTTGCGGCCCGCTCGTGCTGTTCGGAGCGATGCCGCCAAAGTTGATCGAGTTTGTGCTCAGCGAGATCGTTGGCACGGTTCCGGTGCCCTGCAGCGTGATCACCTGAGTGCTGCCTGCGACGGGCGAGTTGTCGGTCAGCGTGATGGTGGCCGAGCGAGCACCTGCCGCCGAAGGCGTGAACTGAGCGGTCAGAGCGCAGATGGCATTCGGTTGCAGTACCGTCCCATTCACGCAGGGAGGGCCGGGGGGCGTCACGTTCGGAACGGGAAATGCGAAATCTCCCGGGTTCGTTCCTCCCGGCACGATCGTGGAAATCGTCAGGGTCACCTGCCCGGTGTTGGTCACCGTCACAAAGCTCTGCGGACTGGTCGTGTTCAAAGGCTGAAGGCCGAAATTCAGTACCATCGGATTGATCAAGATCCCGGGAGCGATGGCCGTGCCCCTGGCCGTGATGGTGAAGTTACCGGCATCGGTCGCGATCGTAATCGTCTCGTTGAGCGGCGTGTTCGTTGGCGTGTTCGCTCCCGGCGCGAACGTCACCACCACCGGGCACGACTGGCCTGGCGCGAGCACCACCGGCAGTGAAGTCACGCACGATCCCGAAGCGGTGAAGTCCGCCGCGTTTGTAAGAGTCTGAATCGTCAGCGGCCCCACGCCCCCGTTCGTTTCGGTCACGGGCCCGGATTGCGCCGTGCTCCCCACCACGACCGGTCCGTCGAAGGTCACTGTGGCCGTCGCCGGCGAAGGCGCTCCCGGCGGCTGCGGAATGGACTGGCCGATGAACAGTTGCGGGCGTTGCGAAGGCGTCGGGTCAGACGTGGGTCCGGTTGTGTCAAAGAACGCCACCTCAAACGGCGAGATCACATAGCCGGCGAGAATCGAGCCGTCATTGATCGTAAGGTTGATGTGGCCGGTCGAATCAACAGTATAGGAGAGGGACCCCGGCTGTCCGTAGTTGAGGTCGCCGCCCGAATGGCTTTCATCGGTGGTAACGTTGAGTGTATTCGATGGCGCGAGCACAGCTACACCAGTGACATCAGAGTTCCCGGTGGAGGGCAGCTCTCGATCGCCGAAAAACAAGTTGTTGGCGAACGGCGAAGCAGAAAACGGCGCGCCAATCTGCGGCTTGATCTCGCCGAACGGAGGGTTGCCTGAGTCCTCCGTGATGAAGAAGGCGCGATCCGGCCGAATGAGGTATACGATGAGGTTGGCGGTGCCGGCACTGCTAGTCACACCGGTTAGGAGCATGCGGCCATTCGACGCCGCCGTGTAGGTGCCGGTTATCGTCTGCCCCAGCTTCAAAGTGCCGCCATCATTAATATCAATGGTGGCCGAGAAGTTCCCGACATTGTTCACCACGCTCGCCGTCAACACTCCAACCCCGGCAAAGGTTCCGTTCCCACTCGTCCCGCTGAAGGTCAAGATGTCCGGGCCTGTCAGAGAATTCAATCCGAACGAGTTCGGATTGAACTGCCGCTCGCCCTCGCCGGCGAGCAAAATGCTCGTCGTCGTAGGATCAAGAGTGAGCAAGAACATCTCGTTCGCGGAAACAATGTAGATCGCACTCGTATTCGTACCGAACCCAGCTACTGCCACAGTAAGGACGCTTCGCCCGTTCGCGTCGGGCGCCGTGTAGCTGCCCGAGAGCGTCCCGGCGATCAGGGTTCCATTGTCGTTTAAATCGAAGCTGCCTCCTGTGATCCCAAGGCTGCCGTCGAAGGTCGTCAAAGCCAGCTCGACGGCGCGTCCAAGAACAGACGAATCCTGCCCTGTCAGCCCGAACACATACGTCCCCGCCAGCGATGCCGCAGTGAACGCAGTCGGATCCTGACGGCGGAGCAGGCCGGCGCCGAGCCCGCCGTTGCCGCTGTTGTTGTCAAATGGGATAAAGCGCCCAGTGTTCGCCACGCCGTTCTTCACATCGCCGAGGGCGAAGGCCAGGCCGGCGCCGCCGCCGCTGCATGAGGTCGGGCTGATGTGTAACAGGCCGCGATTATCGGGACCCACCGAGTAGGTCCCGCTCTGCGCGCACTGGGTCGTCACACCGCTGCTGTGGTTTTCATCAACGAGCGCGCTGAGATTCCCTTTGCCGTCGAAATTGAGAGTGCCGGCGACATCGTCCACGGAGTTGTTCGGCTGGTTGTTTCCACGGAAAAGGAACGCATAGCGCCCGTTGAGCAGCGCCAACTGCGCAGCCGTGCTCGTGGGCAGCGCATTGATTGCAATCGAGAAATTGCCCGTAGCGGTGCTGTTGAGCGAATCTGTCACCGTTACAGTGAAGTTGCTCGTTCCGACGGTTGTCGGCGTGCCGCTGATGTGTCCGGGCAGGGTGGCGTTGGACGAGCCGTCGAGTGTGAACATGGCCGGCAGGCTGCCTGCCGTAATTGCGAACGTGTAGGGTCCCTGGCCTCCCGAAACTTGAAGCGTCGTGCCATAGGGCAATCCCGGCACCCCGTTTGGCAGTGCCCCCGTCGTCTGGAATGCCAGCGGCGCCGCTAACGCCGTCCCGCTCAATAAGCAAACGGCCAAAAAACAAGATGCAACGACACAGACACTTCGGCCTCGGTTCATTCCCCCTCCCAAGCTTAGCGGCCGATCTCAGGCAACCTGTGGTCGGAAGCCGTGGTTTCCGCGAATGCACGAATACTGAATTGGTGCGCGTGGCAAGTCAAGTTAAGCCGGGGCCTTTGATACCTATCTTGAACGACTGCTGCCATCGATATCTGCGGGCAGGAAACCCGCACTGAATGCAGTTCCTGGTGGGAGGGGAATCGGAACTCGTGCCATTCAAACTAATTGCCCCGAGTTCTCTCGCTCTGCAAAACGTAAGCGTAGTTCATCGAACCAGCCTGCCATTGGCTCAAAAAGTTGGAACGGCACGAGCTTTTTTCTTTGGAGTCGCTTTGTGCAGGGGCCAGCCCGCCCTGAGCCATGACCAGGGGAAGCTGCGAGTAGCTCATCACCGAGAGGACCGCCCGGCGCGTTGATACCGAGCGCGGCGTGTGATTAGAATGGTCGGGCATGATGAAGGACGCCGAGCTGGCCGCATGGGTTCGCGACGCCCGAGAGCACACTTTCGAGCTTGTCGCCGATTTGACGGACCCTCAATTGTTCGGGCCGCGCCTCGCCATCCTTAACCCCCTCATCTGGGAAATCGGGCACATTGCCTGGTTTCAAGAGAAATGGGTGCTTCGCGGCGCGGCCGGCGAACTCCCGCTTCGTGCCGACGGGGACGCCCTCTACGATTCAGCCGCCGTTCCCCACGACGTCCGCTGGGATCTGCGGTTGCCGTCGCGGAAGGAAACGCTCGTCTACATGCGAGACGTGCGCGACCGGGTGATCGAGCGGATCGAGCGCGGCAAAGGGGACTCCCGGGAGCGGTACTTCATCCTCCTAACGGTGTTTCACGAGGATATGCATGGCGAGGCGTTCACTTACACGCGCCAGACTCTGGCCTACCCGCCCCCGGCCATTTCGACGGCCGGCGAACGGCCATCCGTTGCCGACTATACTCGCAACGTCGACAATTCGGGACCTTGCCCGGGCGATGCCGAAATTCTCGGCGGCACTTTCCTGCTCGGAGCGTCGCCGGAGGAGCCCTTCGTCTTTGACAATGAGAAATGGGCGCACGAGGTCGAAATCCGGCCATTCGGGCTTGCGCGCGCGCCGGTCACCCAGGCAGAGTTTGCGGCGTTTGTCGAGGATCAGGGATATCGTCGCCCGGAACTCTGGAGCGGGGAAGGCTGGACGTGGCGGGAAGGAGAGGCGGCTGAGCACCCCCTTTACTGGAGGAGTGAAGGCGGCGGGCGATGGCTGCGGCGCGACTTTCATTGCTGGGTTCCGCTCGAGCCCCGTCGTCCTGTGATCCACGTCAATTGGTGGGAAGCAGAAGCGTATTGCCGATGGGCCCGCCGGCGATTGCCTAGCGAAGCGGAATGGGAAGTGGCGGCTTCGGCGGAGCCCGCCGTCCGTGGTCGGGAGTTCTCGCGACAGAAGCGGCGTTTCCCCTGGGGTGATAATCCCCCCACTCCGGACCGTGCCAACGTGGCCTGGCACGCCATGGGCGCCGTGGACGTGGGCGACTGCGCTGCCGGCGACTCCGCATTCGGCTGCCGGCAGATGATAGGGAATGTTTGGGAGTGGACCAGCAGCGATTTCGGCCCCTATCCGGGCTTTGTGGTCGATCCTTACAAGGAATATTCCCAGCCCTGGTTTGGCACGCATAAGGTGCTTCGCGGCGGAGCGTGGACGACTCAGCCGAGGCTGCTGCGAAATACCTGGCGAAATTTTTATCCGCCACACCGGCGCGACGTATGGGCAGGATTTCGTACCTGCCGCCCCTAACCGAAGTAAACTCAAGCCTCATGAAAATTCATCTGGTGACACCGGCGGGACCCACCTCGCACGAGGGCAACCGGACCACCGCAATTCGTTGGTCGCGGATTTTGAGCGACCTTGGGCACGATGTTGTAGTCGCACAAGAGTGGAATGGCGAAGGATGCGACGTCCTGATCGCTCTGCACGCCCGGAAGTCTTTCCCTTCGATTGAGCGCTTTCGGCGAGCGCGTGCGGACGCGCCGCTGGTGGTGGCGTTGACGGGCACGGACGTTTACTCCGATCTCGCCACCAGCACAGAGGCAGAGGCGGCGCTGGGGTTTGCGTCCCGCCTCGTGGTTCTTCAACCGCTCGCTGCCGACGCCTTGCCGGAACGGGACCGCCACAAAGTTCGTGTGATCTACCAATCGGCCGCGGCTCCCGCGCGTGCCGGCGCCCCCGAGCCCGTTGGTTTCCAGGCCTGCCTTCTCATGCACCTGCGACCCGTGAAGGATCCGTTCCGCTGCGCGCTGGCGGTGCGCGGGCTACCCAACTCTTCGGCGATCACGGTTGCGCATGCGGGAGCAGCGCTGAGTCCGGAATTCGCAGAGCAAGCGCGGGCGGAAGAGCAAGTGAACCCGCGATACCGCTGGCTGGGAGACTTGGCGCATGCCGAAGCGCTCGATTTGCTCGCGCGTTCGCATCTGCTGGCGGTCACGTCACGACTGGAAGGCGGGGCGAACGTCATTTCCGAGGCTTTGGCGTTTTCTGTGCCGGTCGTGTCGTCGCGCATATCCGGATCCATCGGGCTGCTCGGGCCGTCGTATCCGGGGTACTTCGAGGTTGGAAACACGGAAGAGTTGCGCGCACTGCTTCTGCGAGCCGAATCCAACGAAAGTTTCTATCAAGAATTGAAGGGATGGTGCGAGCGATTGAAACCGCTCGTGGACCCGGTGCGCGAGCGCGCGAGTTGGAAATTCTTACTGGCGGAATTTCACTGAGGATCGATCCCGCGAAGGCGACGGGCTCGTTTGGATATTTGTACTGGAGCCTAGCGTGGCGAAAAAGACGGGAAGGGGTTTCTCCGCCGTTGTGCTGATAATGATGAGTCTCGAAGATCTACTACAGTGCGTTCGTTTGGTTTGACGCTGCGCTGCCATCCGTCGTGAACGTAATGACGCCAGTCTGGTCAATGTAGAAGCCGCGCTGGCCGCTACTGCCCACGGTGGTTGGCACAGCCGTCATCTGCCACCCGGTCGAGCCTGCTGTGGAGCAGGCGTCGCCCAGACCGGATTTCGTAGTGCTCGGAGTGTAGGTAAAGCTGTAACCGGCTTTTTGGGAGGTGTTCCCCGAGCCGTTGTTTGAGAGAACGGTATCGATCAAGAGTGCTTCGTCGCAGCTTGCCAGCGTGTCTCCGGGCTTGCCACCCAGTACGCCCAAGCTCGGTGCGTAGCCATTGCCAAAGGCGCCCATGTACGTGACAGAAGCGGAGGATACCGTGCGCAGTGAGCCGACCGCCGACGCTTCGTTCGCGGCGAGCCTCGCGCGGAGTAGGTTCGGAATCGCGATCGCTGCGATGACAAGAATAATCGCCACCACTATCAGAAGCTCAATTAACGAAAAGCCCTTTTGGCTGTTCTTCATTCTGGGGTTGCCTGTCCCTGGCCCTGGGGTTCAATTCTTCCCCCAATTTCCTTGCATCTAGCCATAAGAAGGATGTGCACTCGGGTGCCCATTCGGGGCCTTAAGGTGAATATCGAGTGCGAAAAGCAAGGCGCTTATCTTCAGTTAGATACGCACAAGGCGGTTTAGGCGAGATACAGTCGATTCCATCCGCGAAGGCAATTGCTCTCGCAGGCAAGGTTCAAAAACAGCCAGTAAGTTCCATTAGCACCGATTCATTTCTAGCTCCGAATCAGCCTGCAGACGGTCAAACACGAAAGGCCGGGCCGAGTGACAGATTCATGGATCAGGGGCCGGCGCTAGAGGCCGGTTTTCGCCGGGGCGGAGCGGTCCAACTAAGTTGCTGAGTCGCCCACGGGTGTATAAACTAGTGCCGTTCCAACTTGACCCGGGTAGCGATTGCGTGGGACATCCTGCCAGCAGGGCGGGGCGCCAAGAGGATTTGCTCTGATAGTTGGAAGGGCACTAAGCGTGGCTTACCGCCAGCGAGGGCAGACCCGATTGACGAGCGGGTGCGATAAGCTTTTAAGCTGAGGTAGAACCGGGCAGCTAGACTCTGCGTCCTCCACCTGAGAGTAACAATTCATCTGGTTCAGGCGTACAAGACTACGTGGGGATCGGTCGGGCTGCGCGACACACCAAGATGGAAATGCAGGACGGATCCGAGAAGCCCGATCTTTCAACCCTCAGGATTGAGGAGCGCGCCCGCAGCAGCGGCGGCGTAGGCAGACGGCTACGTTGGTTCGCTGCCGGACTCGGCGCCCTGTTCCTTCTGATGGGTCTGGTGCTTGCGTTCAAGCGCGATAAAGTCGCTGTCGAGGTGGCTACCGCGCGCGGCGCTGGTGGGCCGCCGCCTGCGCTCTTAAATGCCAGCGGCTATGTGACGCCGCGCCGCAGCGCTACAGTAGCGGCAAAAATCACGGGCAGGGTGGAGCAGGTTTACACGGACGAGGGCATGCACGTGAAGGCCGGGCAGGTGCTCGCCACGCTTGACTGTTCGGAGGCCGATTCGAGGCTCATCTCCGCGCGGGCGGACCGCGATGCCACCTCGGCCTCGATCGCAGATCTCCAGGTGAACCTCGCCAATGCGAAGCGCGAACTCCAGCGAGCGGAGTCGCTCCAAACATCTGGAATCGGCACCGTGCAGGCGGCGGACCTCGCGCGTACCACCGCGGATAGCTACCGCGCGCGCATCGACCTGGCGAAGGTACAGGTGACTGCCGCCGATGCGCGCATCAAAGTGGCGCAACGGGATGTTGATAATTGCACGGTCCACGCGCCGTTCGACGGGATCGTGGTATCGAAGGATGCGCAACGCGGCGAAATGGTCTCGCCCATCTCCGCCGGGGGGGGATTCACGCGCACCGGCATCGCTACGATCGTGGACATGAATTCGCTGGAAATTGAAGTGGACGTCAACGAATCCTACATCGCCCGGGTGCAACCGGGACAAAGCGTCACCGCAACTTTGGACGCCTATCCCGACTGGCAGATTCCCGCGCGGGTCCGCACGGTGATTCCCACGGCGGATCGGCAAAAGGCCACGGTGAAGGTGCGCATTTCTTTCCTGAAGCTCGATCCGCGCATCTTGCCGGACATGGGCGTGAAGGTCGCATTCTTCGGCGAAGAGCCGGCCGGCGGCAAGACGACTGAAAAGGCGCCAGCGCAAGCCGTGATTCCTCGCCAAGCGGTGCGGGAGGAGAATGGCAAACGGGTGGTGTACCTCGTCCGAGAAGGGCGGCTGGAACGGCGTGCCGTGAGTCTCGGCGAGTCGCGCGGAGATGATGTGGAGATCATCGCGGGCGTCTCCGCAGGCGACCAGGTGGTGGTGAAAGGGCCGGAGAGCCTGCGTGACGGCCTGACGGTCGAAATCAAAAAGTAGGGGGAGAGCGAAATGGTCCGGGTAGACGGTCGAGGGAACGGCAGCAGCCTGATTCGGGTCCGTGGGCTCAACAAGAAATACCGGCGCGGCAGCGAGGAAATCCAAGTCCTACAGGGATTGAACCTGGACGTGGATCAGGGCGACTTCGTCGCTTTCATGGGGCCGAGCGGCTCCGGGAAAACCACGCTTCTGAATTTGCTCGGCGGCTTGGACGTGCCGTCGGCGGGAAGCGTCACGGTGGCGGGTGACGAGATTACGACAATGTCGGCCAGCAAGCTGACGGACTGGCGGGCGCGCCATGTGGGATTCATCTTCCAGATGTACAACCTGATTCCAGTGCTCACCGCGTATCAGAATGTGGAGCTGCCGCTGCTGCTCACCAAACTTTCCAAAGCGGAGCGCCGCAAACACGTGGAGACGGCGCTCGGGGTGGTCGGGCTCGGCGACCGCATGCACCATTACCCGCGCCAACTCTCCGGCGGGCAGGAGCAGCGGGTGGGGATCGCGCGCGCCATCGTCGTCGACCCTACGTTTCTGCTTTGCGATGAACCGACGGGCGACCTCGATCGCAAGAGCGCTGACGAAATCATGGATCTGATCGGCCGGCTCGTGCGCGAATATCGCAAAACCGTCTTGTTGGTGACGCACGACCCGGTGGCCGCCGAGCGCGCCGGCGTCGTTCTCCACCTGGAGAAAGGCGTGCTCGTCGAAGGCGCCAAGGTAGGAGGTGTAGCATGAAGTTCCTTCCGCTCATCTTGGCCAACCTCTTCCGGAAGAAGATTCGTACGACCCTGACGATCGGGTCGTTTGCCGTGGCCCTTTTTCTGTTTGGTATTCTGGTGGTGGTCCGCGGGGCATTCAATCAGGGTGTGGATGTTGCCGGGGCCGATCGCCTCGTTGTCGTGAATAAGGTTTCCATCATTCAGCCGCTGCCCATTGCCTATCGGGATCGCCTGTTGCGCATTCCCGGCGTCAAGGAGGCCACGTTTGACAATTGGTTCGGCGGCGTCTATCAGGATGAAAAAAACTTCTTCCCGCAGTTTGCCATCGACGTCGAGCATCAGCGCCAGATGTTTCCGGAGTTCGTAATTCCCGACGATCAGTGGGCGGCTTTCGTGGCCGATCGGCAGGCGTGCATCGCCGGTGAAGGACTTGCGAAACGGTTCCACTGGAAGGTCGGCGACCGAATTCCCATCAAGGGTACGTTCCTTCCGGGCACCTGGGAATTCAACCTTCGCGGCATCTATCACGGCGCGACGAAGCAGGACGACACGAGTCAGTTCTGGTTCCATTACGATTATCTGAACGAACGAAAGACTTTCAGCAAAGACATGGTGGGCTGGTATACGGTGCGCGTAACCAACCCGGATGACTCCGTTCAAATCGCCAAGGCAATTGACAAGGCGTTCGCCAACTCCCCATGGGAAACCAGGACGGACACCGAAAAGGCTTTTGCTGCTTCCTGGGTTAAGCAGATGGGAAACATCCAGTTCCTGATCATGAGCATCGGCGGCGTTGTGTTTTTCACTTTGCTTCTCGTGACGGGCAACACGATGGCAATCGCGGTTCGGGAACGCGTCGGCGAACTCGCGGTGCTGAAAGCGGTGGGGTATTCCGACCGGTTCGTCTTGCTGTTGGTCCTGGCAGAATCGCTCCTGCTTGCTTTGGTCGGCGGCGCTCTGGGGCTTGGACTCGCCAAGCTTTTCACCCTGCGTGGTGATCCTACCGGAGGCATGCTCCCGTACTTCTATTTGCCCCCGGGTGCAGTGGCGGGAGGGTTGGCGGTGGCCCTGGCGGTCGGCGTTGTTGCCGGAATCTTGCCGGCGTTTTCGGCCATGCAGTTGCGCGTCGTCGACGCTTTGCGGAGGGTGTGACCGTGGCCATTCCCATCATCTACAATTTACGCAGCGTAAAAGTGCGTTGGACCTCTTCCGTGGTTGCGGTTCTCGGAATCGCCGGCACCGTCGGGGTATTCATCGCCATGCTCTCGCTCGCCCGCGGCTTCAAGGCCACTCTCGTGGCTTCCGGTTCCCTGGGGAACGCTCTGGTGCGGCGCGCGGGATCGACCTCGGAGATGGATGGCGCGCTGGCGCTGGATCAGGTCCACATAATCGAAGACGCGCGGGGTGTGGCGCGATCGAGCGGTGGACCCCTGGTGAGCCCTGAGGTGGTGGTGGTGCAGCCCTTTCCGATGAAGTCGACGGGCACCGACGCCAACGTGCAGGTGCGCGGCGTTTCGGCCAAGGCGCTCGAGGTGCGCTCGAACACCAAGATGGTTGCGGGGCGATTCTTCCAGCCCGGCCTGAACGAGCTGGTGGTGGGGAAAAATGCCGCGCTCACCTACTCCGGCCTTGCCTTGGGCGATACGGTGCGTTTTGGCGGCGGCACGTGGAAAGTGGTGGGGATGTTCGATGCGGGGAACAGCGCTTTTGACTCGGAGGTATGGTGCGACGCGAACGTGCTGAACCAGGTATATCATCGGCCGCAAAACATCTTTCAGTCGATCACCGTTCACCTCACCTCGCCCGCCGCGATCAGCGAATTCAAGGATGAGCTGACGGCCAACCCGCGCATGACCGTGCAGGTGGACCGCGAAGTGGACTACTACGAGAAGCAATCGCGCGCGCTTACCACGCTGATTACGGTGCTCGGTATGCTCGTGGCCACCGTGATGGGCATCGGGGCCGTGTTCGGAGCTTTGAACACGATGTACTCGGCGGTGGCGGAGCGCTCGCGGGAAATCGCGACGATGCGAGCCCTGGGTTTTGGCGCCGGCAGCGTCGTCACGTCCTTTGTTTTCGAAGCCCTTTTCATCGCTTTCGTTGGGGGGGTGCTGGGATGTGTGGCGGTGTTGCCGTTGAACGGCTTCACCACGGGCGCGATGAACTGGCAAACCTTCTCGCACCTTGCGTTCGCGTTCCGTGTGACGCCGGTTCTTCTGCTGACCGGCGTGATTTTCGCGCTGCTGATGGGCATCGTCGGCGGCGTTCCGCCGGCCGTTCGCGCTGCTCGCCGTCCGGTTGTGGCCGCCTTGCGCGAGTTGTAAGGTGTGCAGTTTTGTTGCGATTAGAAATTGTGATGTTATTGATTTTAAATAAGTTGTGCGTTCGCGTCTCTCGTTGATGTTTCGATTAGAAATGGCATTGTTTTGGACTCCGCAGCTCTTGCTTTTTCGAGCCCTCAGAGGCTTGCTTTTGTTCTCTTAAGAGTACTTCAACATGGCTAGCTCCGGCGTCGAGGATGGCCCCAGCACCATGCGCGACCTAAAGTGGTCGCGAGCAGAAAAGACCCTTGCGAGAAAAGCCTTTGACCTGGCGCTACAGCGGGAGTTTGACGCGGTCATCCGGGAAGCAAAGAGGATGGCGGGAGAGATCGGGCAGCCATCCGACCTGTGGCAGTTGAAACGTTATCTGACCGAGCGACGCGAAGAGATCGACCGCAAGTACGACTACAGGTACTCGGTCCTCCCCCTCGTCTTCGGAGAGCTAATCAGGCAAGGCCGGCTCAGAGAAGAAGAGTTGCACGGCTTGGGAGAAGACAAGCTCACCCGCGTCCGCTGGTACGCGAAGCATTGATACGGCGCCCACCCGCCCATCTCACAGATGGGCGCGACTCAAGCGTGGTTCGCGGAGGCTCGGGGCGGGAGGGGCTTACGGTGCGACGATGGGGTCGGAGTTTCGGTGGATGTATGCGTAAGCCATGCGCGGCGTATTGAAGGCGAAGCCGGGCGCGCCTTCGCGGTCCAGGAGAACCAAGCCGCCGGTGCCACCGGCGCGTGAGGCGAGCAACTGAACGCATTCTTGCGCCACTGCTTGAGGCGGCCGGCCGGCTCGCAGGAGGTCGACGGCCGTCTTGGCCATCACGATTTTCATGATGGCTTCTCCCCAGCCGGTGCAGGAAACGGCGCCGGCTTCGATGTCGGCGTAACAGCCGCAGCCGATCAACGGCGAATCGCCCACGCGCCCGGGAAGCTTGCAACACGTTCCGCCGGTGGAGGTGCCCGCCACGATTCCGCCCTGCGCGTCCATGGCGACGGCGCCCACCGTTCCGTGGTGATGGCCGACGTGGAATTCGGCCAGATGGCTATCCTCGCTGCAGCGCCGCCAGGCGATTCGCTCGCGCTCGAGAATCAATTCTTCAGGGTCGCAGAGCGGGAGGCCGCTTTCGACGGCGAAGCGCTCCGCTCCGGCGCCCACCAGCATCATGTGTTCGCTCGATTCGAGGACGCGACGCGCGAGGCGGATGGGGTTGCGGACGCGCTCCACGGCGGCGACGGCTCCGGCTTTGAGCGTCGAGCCATCCATGAGGATGGCGTCGAGCTGAACGCGGCCGTCGCGGTTGAGATGGGAGCCGATGCCGGCGTCAAATGTGGGGTCTTCTTCGAGGACGACGATGGAGGCTTCCACGGTGTCGAGCGCTGTCCCGCCGCGTTCCAGAATCATCCAGCCGGCTTCGAGGGCGCGGCGGCAGCCTGCCCGGCAATCCTCGACGGCCGGATCGGGAATATTCCACGCGCCGCCATGGACGATGAGCGAAGGCTTCAAGTGGCCTGCGACGGTTTACAGGGTGAGCCCCAACACGATCAGGACCGGACCCAAGAAGAAAACCAGTCCCATTCCGACGAGGATGCGCAAAGTGCTTTGACGCTCGCGCGCCCTCGACGCCAGGGCGAGCGAGAGCGGCGGCGCGCCGGGCTGGCGAAGGGCCGAGCGGAAGATGCGAATCCAGGTGCGGAGCCAATACACGAATTCCTTCCGCGACTGCCAAAGCAGGTCGAGTCCGGCAAACACGATCAGAGTGCCGATGAGGCCGAGCAGATGCGGCACGGCTATCCTCCCCGCGTGGCGCTGCGGCTCCAAATGCGCGCGTGCGGAATCTTCGGAGAAATTTCCACTTCCATCTTGGCCTCTTCCTTTCGGCGGCGGCCTTCGGTGAGCTTCCAGGTATGGAGGATGCGATGGACCACGGTGATGTTGGGGCCGATGGCCAGCACCCAGAGCGCCGGGACCATGCGGTTCATCAGGGCGCCCGCAATCATCAAGACGATGCGCTCCGGGCGCTCCCAGAATCCCACCTTGCAGCTCCCGATCAGCGATTCAGCGCGGGCCTGCGCGTAGCTGACCATCACCGAGCCGGCCATGGCCGCGCCCACAAGCAGGCAGTACAGGAAGCGGTTCACACGCGCGTAGTAAACGAGGAGCCCGACGAAGAGAATCAAGTCCGCGTAGCGATCGAGGATGGAATCGAGGAATCCGCCAAAAATGCTGACGCGGCCTTGCCGGCGCGCCACCGGACCGTCGAGAAGGTCGCTCGAAGCGGCCAAGATCATCATTCCACCAGCGGCGGCAAAACGCCCGGCGGCGAACCACAGGCCAGCCCAAAGGTAAAAAAACAGGGTGAGCCAGGTGAGCACGTCGGGGTGGATGCCAGTGGCCGCGACTGTGGCGACGATTTTATCCGCCAGGGAGCGAAACGGCCGAACGATGCGTTCGATTACCATGGACGAAACTGGGCGCTACTCCTCATCGTAAATCGTGGCCAGCCGAACGATTTCAAACTGCTTGGTACCGGCGGGAGTGGTGACCTCCACTTCATCGCCTACTTTTTTCCCCAAAAGGGCCTTGCCGATGGGCGACGTGGTGGAAATCAAGCCTTTGGATGCGTCGGCCTCTTCCGTGGTTACGAGCTTGTACTCGATTTTCGCGGACTTATCCAGATCAAGAACGACGAGGCGCGAGCCGTAGGCAGCGCGGTCGCGCGGCAAATTGTTGAGGTTCAGCATGGCCAGGTCCGCCATGCGCTGGTGAAGCTGTGCGAGCCGCGCGGAGACGTAGGATTGCCTTTCCTTGGCGTATTTGAATTCGGCATTTTCGGAAAGATCGCCGTGGGCTCGCGCCTTCTTGAGCTCCTGCGGCAATTCCTGATGGAGCTCATGCTCCAAGGTGCGGATTTCCTCGACCAGCTTTTGCCGGATTTTCTCGGTAACGTCTGCAGTCATGGCGCGTCGTCGGAGCGCTTTTCGTCTGGGGGGGACCTTGGGCACTCCCGTTTCTCAGCGAGAGCAGATTATAGTGGATTTCTTCTCACGCAAGCAATCGCCGCGCCCTCCTACGTCCTTCGGACTTCGGACGGTAAACTTCGGGGGCTAAACCCTCCGACGAGGCCTAGCGAACTTGGACCGTCAACGTTGCGGTCTTGGTGTGCCCCGCGGCATCCTCCGCGGTCAACGTGTACGTGGTGTCCTGGGTGGGCGCCACATCTACGCACCGGCTGTAGGAGGGCCACACGGCCGCGGTGGCGGGCGGGTTCAAGCGCACCGTTTTCGCGTTCGAGACTCCGTAACACAATTGGGCCTGCTCGCCCCGGCGAACGATCGCGGGGCCATAAAAGTTCAAGATGTCGAAGCGGTTCCCGCCCAACGCGTCGACGGCACGCTGGTCCTCGGCGCGCTTTTGAGTGGCCGCCTTCTGCTCGAAGTCGCGGTTCTGTTGCCAGCGCGAGAAGAAAATCCAACCTACATACAGCAGGGCCGCCAGGAAAAGGAGCGACGAGTAAAGCCAGGGCTTGCGGAGGATGGCCTTAGGCTCGGGATTGGGATCGGCAGACATGTTAACTCCGACCGTCTAGCGAAATGGGCGTACTTGCGGGCCCCCGGAAGCGCACATGGGGTTCGACGCTCTCTTTGAGGAAGGTGGTGTTGGCCATCGTCTATTACGGTTCAGACTTCTTCTTCGCGCTGCCGTGGCCGCGGTGATCCGTCAGAGGCTCTTCACAACGGTGTACCACTCTACCCGTCTCAGGGTCTGTGATGAGTTTTTTATACCAATTGTTTGCGCGGTCGATAACTCGTTCTAGGAGCATCCATTTCCCAGTCTTGCGGTAGAGATCATCGCCCGTCCTGCCTTCCAGGCAAGGCTTCCCCTTGCCCTGCCTCTTGGCTTTGAACTCGAGGCTTTCGTGGAATTCGAGCGTGTCCTCCAGGCGGATGTCGTAGTGCTTGTGGCCGCAGGAAAAATGTTTCGCATGGCCGTCGGGTCTTTCCACGTAGGGTGCATAAAGGAAATGAGGATTATTGACGCAGAGCGGCGCGAGTGTCGGGTAATTTTTTTCTGTCACTGCTTCATGTAATGAAGCGCAACACATCCTGATTTAAAGATCTTCGACTCAACAAGTTTCAATTGTAATTTCTCCGGCAGGCTAATACCTTCCAACAACCGTCTCCCTTCTCCTGCAACTATTGGCTGAACGACAAAATGATATTCATCAACTAGACCAAGCTCTATAAGTTGTGAAGGGATCGCGACACCGCCGATTAAAATATTTTTGCCTTGCTCCTGTTTCAATTTAAGTATTTCATCTTGAAGCTTCGTACGAACGATTCTCGTATTTTGTCCTTCAGCGCTATCTAATGATTGCGAGAAAACAATTTTGTTGATGGAGTCAAATGTGTCAGCAAATTCGTTCTCTGCTTTTGTCTCAGAATGGTTTTTTGCGATATCGGGCCAATAAGGAACCATCAATTGATAGGTTTTACGCCCAAAGACGAGTAGGTCAACATCTCGGATGAGGTGTGAATAATATTCAAGTATTTCTTCATCGACAATTGTGTTGGTGTGGTCGCAGCAGCCATCTAAGGTGACGTTGATTGCGAAGATTACATTTCTCATTTCCGCCTCGGATTGAGCAGCGTGGTCTTCGAACATAAATCCAATAACATTGAACCGCGCGTCATTGCAACACGAAGATTCGGTGCATCCGGCTGGAAACGGCCGTTCCCGATGTTGCTGGCTTTCGTTGGTCGTGAACAGCCTGTGCCTTCACCGAGCAGCCCGACGTGTAATTCTACCGTAAAGTCTTCGTTCATATTTTCAGATAGCGGTGTTGCAAAAGTTGCTTTGTGCCTGATTTGGGGCTGCCCCCCTGATCCAAGCTGCTCTCGTGCGGGCGTTCAAGTTCCGGTCTGACGAGTACTTTTGTTCTATTGCCATGTGTATGCCTGTATGGTACTATGTGGTCATGAAGCGGACAGCCCTCTTCCTCAAAGAGGAGCAGATTAAGAAGCTACAAAAGTTGTCCGACAAGACGGGCGCTCCGGTGGCAGAACTCATCCGGCGTGCGATTGACAAGTACCTTCACGAGCGAACGAAAGAATTGAAGTAAACGGGACGCCTCGGTGTTATCAGCACCGGGACGCCCCTGACCGACGCAACCTAATTGGGGGCTGCATGGCTGTTCGCAAGCTACCACTGCCGCTGTTCGGTGCAAAGAGCCGATTCTCACGGACGGGCGACTCCCCTCAATATCTCCATTTCGTTCTTGCTGTCAGGTTGGACAGAAATCAGTGCGCCTTCGTATGTGAGAGCCAACCCCTTACTACTTTCCGGAGCAATGGTCGTCCCGACCGTTGCCCGGCGTGTGGTGTTTTGAGGTGGCGCCCTTAACGACGCAAAAACGCTAGCAAATACAACAAACAAGGGTCTGGCGGAGAGGGGGGGATTCGAACCCCCGACACCCTTTTGGGGTGTAACTGCTTAGCAGGCAGCCCTGTTCGGCCACTCCAGCACCTCTCCGCGGCAAGATGGGGAGCCGTCGGTGGGAGCGGCCTGCGGGGTCAGTATAGCATCAAGGCAACGGACTGTCCGCCATCGTGTCTTACGTGGCGAGACCAATATGTGTTTCGACATGGCCTCCCTTCCAGCCGCATTGTGCGCGAGCAGATGTAGCCCTTGACCGCTATCCTACTTTGTGGTATATCCTACGTTGTGGTATTCATCGAGTCCGGGCCATTTACGCGGCGGCTGACGGAATTGGCCGGGGACTCGGCAGATGACGTGCTCCGGCAGATTCAGGACGACCTGCTCCAAAATCCTGAGCGTGGGAGCGTTCGTCAATGTCCAATCCGGCTCGAGGGAAAGGAAAGCGTGGAGGTTACCGCTACCTGCATCTGTACCTGGAGCACCGGGAACACATTCACCTTCTCTTTGTGCTGGATAAGGGCGAACAAGAAGACCTGAGTGCAGAGCAACGGAAAGCACTTCGCCGGATGGTCGCGGAACTCAAAGGATTGTAGGAGGCCGAGATGGCAAAGAAGATCAAGGTGAACATCTACGAGGACATGCGCCAGTCTCTCGCCGACGCTGAGGCTTTCGAGCGCGGCGCAAAGGTTGACTTGCGCGTAACTGAGATTCCGTCACCGCCAAAGCAGATGAAGCCAGAAGAGATTCGACGTATTCGCGAAAGCCTACACGCAAGCCAAGCCACGTTTGCACACTTTTTGTGCGTTAGCGCAAAGGCGGTACAAAGCTGGGAGCAGGGCGTTCGCCGTCCGCAAAGCACGGCACTCCGTTTGCTCACGATTGCGAAGAAAAATCCACAAGTCTTACTTCAGGCTTGAGGGGTAGGGCGGATCTATCAGCGAACCGGCCCCTCCATTCCGACGGTCGTCAGCCACCGCTTGACACGGCAAGGGCTGCGGACCTACCCTGCCCGCCGCTGTGGACACTGCGGACAATAACCCGGCTTTCTTCGCCGAGGCTCGCGGCCGGACGCGCTTACCGTACAAATACAGCCTGGAAGCCATCCAGGAATTGAACGTTCGCGAATGAAATTCTTCAGCCACTTTCGCGAACTCACTTCCGTACAACGGAACACGTTTATCGCCTGCCTGCTTGGATGGTCGCTCGACGCGTTCGACTTCTTCATCCTCATTTTTTGCATCAGTGCGATCGCGACGGAATTTCATACGAAGGTTTCGGCAATCGCAGAAGCCATCTTTCTGACGCTGGCCATGCGCCCGGTGGGGGCTTTCCTGTTCGGGCGGATGGCGGACAGATTCGGGCGGCGTCCTACGCTGATGATCGACATCATCGCTTATTCGGTGTTTGAACTCGCCTCCGCGTTTGCCCCTTCGCTGCGAATTTTTTTGATCATGCGCGCTTGCTTCGGAATCGCGATGGGCGGCGAATGGGGAGTGGGGGCGGCGCTGGCATTCGAGACGCTGCCGGCGAAAGGGCGCGGATTTTTTTCCGGTCTTTTGCAGGAAGGGTACGTGATGGGCTATCTGCTGGCGGCGCTGGTTTACGGGACGTTGTTTCCGATTGTGGGCTGGCGAGGAATGTTCGTGATCGGCGCGCTTCCCGCGTTCCTGGTGATTTACATTCGAACGAAGGTTCGAGAGTCGCCGGCGTGGAAACAGGGGCGCGTCGCGAAACTCGCAACAGCGGAGCGGCGGATCGGGAAGGACGTGGCAACTTATCTCGGAAGCTTTCTTTTTCTGATCGTGCTGATGTTTGCGTTTAATTCTTTCAGCCATGGGACGCAGGATCTTTATCCGACTTTTCTCGAGAAGAATCATGGTTTCTCGCCGCGGACGGTGGGACTCGTCGCGATTATTTACAGCATCGGCGCGCTTTTGGGCGGAATTATTTTCGGGGCGTGGTCGGAGCACATTGGAAGGCGGAAAGCGATTTCGATCGCTGCGCTTCTGGCCCTGCCTGTGATTCCGTTGTGGGCTTACTCGCATAGCGCGCCGATGTTGGCGCTGGGCGGATTCCTGATGCAATTCATGGTGCAGGGCGCATGGGGAGTGATTCCGGCGCACTTGAATGAGCTGTCGCCGCCGGCGGTGCGCGGGACCTTTCCCGGGCTTGCGTATCAACTCGGGAATCTGCTGGCTTCAAAGAATGCGGTGATTCAGGCAAAGCTCGCCGAGCAGCATTACAACGGGAGTTATGCGCCGGTTCTCGCTTGGACAGTCCTGATCGTTGCCACGCTGGTTGCTGCTGTAACGATCAGCGGGAGAGAAGATAAGGGCGCGGACCTTTCCGATACATCCTAAGAACTTCCGCCGCGAGAGAACCTAAAGACGCACGCTCACAGCTACCTTCGAGCGTAACCGGGAAAATGCCGGCGGGGACGCCGGCGCTGCGGGGCGAACAAGCCGCGTGCCGCTTGACACGGCAAGGTCTGCTGCAATACTCTGCGTGCCGCTGTTAGTCCCCAAATCAAATTTTCCGGAGGGAAAATGAGCTTCAGTAAGTTCGCGTCAGCCTTTGGTGTGGCATTGCTCGCCGCTTTTTCGATGGCCGCTCAGGAGCCCGGCAACATCGCCGCCCTAGAATTTCAGACGCCCAAGAACGGCATGGTGAAACAGTACGAAGAAGGCCGCAAACAGAAAGTGGCGTGGCACAAGCAACAGAAGGACTCGCAGCCGTTGCTCGTTTGGGAGACGATGAGCGGAGATTACGCGGGGACATACATCGTCGGCCGGCTCGGCCAGCACTGGTCTGATTTCGACAAGCCGAGCGTTCCGGACGCCGCCGATCTCGAAGAATACAACAAGGCGATCGGCACCTACGTGCAGTCACTTGTGCCGCGCTACTACGAATATATGGCCAAGATCAGCAACCCGATGAAAACCGATCTGCCCACGAAGATGGCGGAGGTCATCACCTTCCACGTGCACTATGGGAAGGGAGGAGATTTTCGAAGTGCTATGAGCAGAATCCATGAGGCGGCCCAAAAAACGAATTGGCCACCTAACTACGAGTGGTACGCGTTGGCGAACGGCGGCAAGAGCGGGGAATACGTGCTCGTCCTGCCGCGCGCGAAGTGGGCCGATTTCGAGGATAAGCCGGATGTGAAGCCGTTTCGCGAAATGCTCAAGGACGCTTTCGGCCAAGCCGAGGCCGACTCGATCCTAAAAAGACTCGATTCCTCAGTCGAGAGCGAGTATAGCGACATCGTCCAGTTTCGGCAGGATCTGAGCTACATTCCGGGTAAATAGCCGGCAGGACGCGCCGCGCTCAGCGTGTCTGATTTGTGGAAGTAAAAGAAGGGGGCCGGTAGCCTTTCGGCCCCCGGCCCCGCTGAACTCAGGCTGGGGAGTTCTTGTATATCGCCCCGGCAACTGCGCCCTCAATCGCGTGGGCAATGATCTGGAAAATGATCTCCGTGGTGGTAAGAGCCACCGTCGCGAACGTGAAGGCGAAGAAATTGTAGAGGGCACCAATAACGGGTGAGAGTACGGCAATGAGGAGTCCCAGCGCCACACCCGCTTTCACTCCACCTCCGAGCGCACTTCCAACTTTTGTGAAGAGGAAAGCAAACGCAACCGCGAAGATGAGGTCGGTGACCACAAAGCCAGCAATGCCTTGTTTGAGGATGCCAGGATAGGCAGCGGCTATTTGCTCATAGCGCGAGCCCATGACCTTTGTGTAGAACGTCCCGTTGAGTAATACACGGACAACCCCAACCCCTACGGCAGCGGCGACGAAACGTCCGGTGTTCATGTTACCTCCTCAGCAGCAACTTGGATTCACAGGGCAGGGCCCAAACGACTCTGGGCGCCGATTCTCCTCCAGCGACTGTGGGCTGTCAAGCAAGGAGCCGGCAAAGACGAGGGGGAAAAAGGGGGAAGTCGCGCGCTTAAATCGGTGGATCTTGGCTGGAGGCGGCGCGGTTTTCACGCGTGGCGCGCAGCACTCCGGTCTCGTCGCTGTAAAAACTGCGGAAGCCGTAGTTCGCGGGGCGAGCGATCAGGGAATAATTGTGGACGCGGCCGTCTGCGCCGGACTGGGCAGGCGTGTACTGCAACTGGTAGCCCGCGGATTGCGCCCATTGCGCGGCTGGACGCACGCGATCGCCTAAAGTTTCAAGCGATGACGGAAAACCTCCCTCGGCGGCCGCGTAGGAGGCGAGCGCTGCGTGAATATCCACCAGGGCATCGCGCGCGCGCATTTCGGCTTGAGACGCAGGGTTCATGAAACGCAGCGGCAGAGAGAACCACACGATGGCCCACAGGCATGCGATCACCGCGCCCCACAGCAGGAAAATCTTCGCCAGGCTGCGCTTCTTCGGAGGCAATGCGATTTCGCTTCCCGGGGCTGCGGTGAGGTCGGCGCCGCAATACGGGCAGATTTCGCTCGCCTGATTGATCATTTGCTCGCATTCGCGGCAGGTGTACACGCTTCAATCATCCTAGACGAAGAGCAGCAACGCGGCCAGGAACCGCTTTCCCAGCATCCCGCCTAACCCATCAAGACCACATTGTGCCACTTCGTCCTTGGATGCGCAGCAATAGAACCAATGCACTCGCAGGCAACGGCGCCGTCAAAGTATGATCTTTCGAATGCAAAGGCAGGCAACTTTCGCGGCTGAGTTGGGTATCATTCCTTACAGACCCGTTGCAAGACCGGGGAGCAGCCATGCGGCAAGACCAGCCCTCGCAACTCCGGCGCGTCCTCACGGAATGCTCCGAGAGACTCTTGCGAAAATCAGGGGCGCCGCCCGCATGGCAATTGACCCAGGAACGTTTCGAGCAGGCGCTCGAGCGCAGCGCGACGCAAAGGTTTCACGGCGCCGAGCCCAGGGCTGCGGAGCTGGCCGCGTATCTGGAATCGCTGCATCTGGATGACCTCGCACTGGCCTGCGCGTGCAGCGAAGGCAACGAGCGGGCGTGGGAACACTTCATGGAGGAATTCCGGCCGGAGCTTTACCGCGCCGGGCGGGCCATTGCAGGCGACTCGGCCGGACGCGAGCTGGCCGACTCGCTTTACGCGGACCTCTACGGCCTGGCGGAGCGCGAAGGCCGGCGCCGCTCGCTCTTCGATTATTTCTACGGTCGCAGCAAGCTGAGCACGTGGCTTCGCGCCGTGCTGGCGCAACGTCACGTGGATGAATTGCGCCGCGCGGGGCGAACGCAGCCGCTCGAAGAAGATTCCTCGGGCCAGGTGAGCCAGCCGCCGCTGCGCCAGCCTCTCGCGGCAGCGCCCGATCCGGACCGCTTGCGGTATCTTGCTTTCCTGCAGGGGGCGCTCAGCGAAGCGCTCGCGGCGTTCGAGCCACGCGACCGCCTGCGCCTGGCGTATTACTACGTCGAAGAACTGACCCTCGCGCAGATCGGCCGCCTCCTCGGCGAGCATGAAGCCACCGTATCGCGCAAGCTTGAACGCACGCGAAGCGAAGTGCGCCGGCAGGTGGACGCTGCGCTGCGCGAGAAAAAGCGGTTGAGTGACGCCCAGGTGCGCCTTTGCTACGAATACGCTCGCGAAGAATGGCCTTTTGATTTGGGTGGAGTGCTTTCAGCAAAGCAATGAAGCGTGCCGGAATGCAAGAAGACGCACGAGGAACGTTCTAAGATAAGGGGGAGGCCCCGATGGCTGCGCACGATGACGAAAAAATCCTGGCCGGGCTCCTCCGGCGAAATTTGCGCGGCGGCGCGAGCGCGTCGGGAGCGGATTGCCCGGGGCCGGACGTGCTCGCCGCTTACTACGATCGCTCTCTCGATGCGCCGGAAACGGCGCGCTGGGAAATGCATTTTTCTTCGTGCGCGCATTGCCGCGGGCAACTCGCAGCTTTAACTCGCTCGGAGGCGCCCGCCGAACGCGCGGCTCGCCCCAAATGGCTTCGGGGCTGGGGAATTCTTGCGCCCGCCGCGGCGGCACTCGTGCTGCTGCTTGTGTTGGCTGTATACCGGCCGTGGCATAGAGTTGCGACAAAGACGGAGCCAGCCCCGCAAGTCGCCGCTACCTCTTCCCCTAGCCCCAGCGATGAGACAAAGGAACTCGCGGAGAACGCAGCGTCAACGCCGGCAAAGGCAAAGGAGCCACACCAAAAGAACTCATACAAGTCCCCTCCACCATCGGGGGCCGCGGGGGTCGGCACGGGTGTCGCCGCGGGAGTAGCGGGCAGCATGCCTTCCACGAGCCCTGGCGCAGCAAAGGCGCCTCAGAAAGCCGCGCCTGCTACGGGTGCTGCGATTCCAAAACTAGCGCAGCCCGAAGGTCAGGAGCAAGTGGAAGTTACCCCCGGCGCCACCAGCGCGCAGGTGGCTCAGGCACCCGCGGCCCCTTCGCCGCCGGTTGCTGCGCCCGCGCCGCCCCAGTCGACTTCAGCCACCGCCATGTCGTCGACGGTTTTGCAGCAGCGTGGAGAATCCCAGAATAGCAACCGTTCTTCCGTAGCCGTCAGTGGAGGAGCCCAGGCGGGTGCGCTGGGGCGCCTGCGAACCCTGAAGACGCGTTCGCTAGAAGTCCGCATACCTACCCCGGATCCGTCCGTGATCTGGCGTGCCGGCGAGGCCGGACTGGTGGAACGATCCGAAGACGGCGGCAAGACGTGGAAGGGCCAAATCACGAGCGCGAATGCAGATTTGCTGGCGGGGTCGGCACCCGCGTCGAACATTTGCTGGGTCGCAGGCCGTGGCGGCACCATCCTGCTGACCACCGATGGAGAAAACTGGAGAAAAATGAATTCTCCGACGGATGCGGATCTGGTAGCCATTCATGCGACCAACGCGAAGAAAGCCACGGTCGAGGCTTCGGACGGCAAGGGGTTTGCGACCGAAGACGGTGGAGTGACTTGGCGCGCGAAGTAGTCTTCCAAGGTGCCGCAAGCGGCGAGCCCCAAAGAAATCATTGCAAGGAAACTGAGTGAAGGCGTTCTAAGGGTGTAGGAAAACGGAGTAGGGAGGACCTCAAATGCGACGCGTAGTAGAGATGCGTGGAACGGCTTTACTTCTTGCAATCATGCTGGCGCTGACGTCAGCGGGCAAGCTCGAGAGGGCGCAAGCGGCAACGCCCGCCGGAGACGACCAACCCGCCACGACGACCCAGAAAGATCAAGTAGACCTGGCGGTGACGGTCTACAACTCGAACCTGGCTCTGGTTCGCGACGTGCGCCAGATCAGCCTGCCCTCGGGCGTCTTCCCGCTGCGTTTCGAGGATGTGGCCGCCTCCATCAATCCCGCAACGGTGCATTTCCGATCGCTCACGGAGCCCGGGCGGCTCAGCGTCGTCGAGCAGAACTACGAGTACGACCTGCTCGATCCGGCAAAGCTGCTTCACAAGTACGTGGGCCGCGAGGTGACGTTGGTGCGCGGCGAGCGCGAAGGGGGCTCGACCAAGTGGGTGGAGACCAAGGCGCTGCTGCTAGCGGACAACAACGGGCCGGTGTGGAAAATTGGAGACCAGATCGTGACCGGCATGCCTGCCGATTCCTATCGCTTCCCCGAGCTTCCGGAAAACCTCTACAGCCGGCCGACGCTTGTGTGGACGCTCGATAACAAAGGCCCGCGCGCGCAGAAAGTGGAAGCGTCCTATCTCACTTCGAACATGAGCTGGAGCGCGGACTACGTCCTGACCGTTGGCCGCGACGAGAAAGCCGCCGATCTCGACGGCTGGGTGACGCTGGTGAATAACTGCGGCACGGCGTACAAGAACGCGAAACTCCAGCTCGTCGCCGGCGAAGTTCACCGTGCCGAGGAAGCCCAGCGCATCGCGGCTATGGGGCTGGCCGGGGCAAGACCGGCGCCCGCAGCGCCCGCCTTCCAGCAGGAAGCCTTCTCCGAATATCACTTGTACACTCTCGATCGGCGCACTTCGATCGAAGACAAGGAATCGAAGCAGATCAGCCTGCTCAATGCGACGGCAGTGCCTGTCGAGAAGTACCTTGCAGTCGAAGGCCAGCCCTACTACTACCGCAACCCGCAGGGAATCGGCAACCCGATCCCGCAGCCGGTGAAGGTTTCTTACCGCTTCAAGAACGAGCAAAAGGGCGGGCTGGGGATGCCGCTGCCCGCCGGTACGGTGCGCGTCTACCAGGCAGATTCAAAGGGCGGCGTCCAGTTTGTGGGCGAAGACCGAATCGACCACACGCCCAAGGATGAAACGCTGCGCATTTACGTAGGGAACGCCTTCGACGTTGTCGCCGAGCGCAAGGAAATGGATTACCGTCGCCTGGCCCCCAACCTCTTTGAGGAAGAGTTTCAGATTACGATTCGCAACCACAAGGATGCTCCCGTGACTGTCGAGGTGCGAGAGCCCGTGGGCGGCGATTGGGAAGTGTTGAGCTCGAGTTACAAGTGGACGAAGCTCGATGCGTTCACGATCGGGTTCTCAGTGCCGGTTGAAAAGGACGGCACCGCCAAGCTCGACTACCGCGTGCGCATCAAGTATTAGTGCGGTTGTCGGGACCGCTTCAGCGCTCAGCTGCTGACTGATCGGCAAGAACAGACTCTCGGGCGTAGGCCGGATTCTGCGGGAACTCGCTCGCCAATTCGGCGAAGAGGGTGCGCGCTCGCTCGGGCTGCTTTTCCCGCAAAGAGGTTAACGCCAGCATCACCTTGGCAAACGGCCGGAGGTAGTTGCCTTGGTTGGCGGCGATTTCGAGTTCGTCCATACCTCGCTTGCGGTCGCCACGGATTCCGCCGAGCCGAAGGAACATCCGCTTATAACTTGGGAGACAGCCGACGACGTAGTTGGCCGCGCCCAGCGCGACGTAAGCGTCCTGGGCGTCGGGCTTTACGGCGAGCAGGGTCGTTGCTTCCTTTTCGGCTTCGCGGAGGAAGTGAAGGCTCGAGAGTTGGCGTTTTTCAATCAGGGCTTCGTAGTCCGCCTCCATTCCGTCCGCCAGCGTGACGGCCAAGAGTCCATCAGGGTCGCGCGGATTCAGCTTGAGCCGCTCGCGAGCGATTGAGCGAGCGCGTTCATTGGCCTCGCGGAAAGCCGCCCCGACGGTCTTGTCCGGAGGACCGTCTACGCCGCCGAGTAGCTTCGCGTCGTTGAGGAAGAACGCGGAGGTGAAGACTCCCTTGCGATTGAACTCTTCGAAAAGGTAGCTGGCCGCCACGGCAGCCGGACCCAGAGGGTCCTGAGAGCGATCCCGTTCGTACGCGGCAAATTCGATACGAGCCGCGTCAAATTTCAACTCGTACATCTCGCGAAAGCCGGTCCGGAGCCTCGGCTGCGTCTGTGGGAAAACCGGCGCCGCGGCCATTGCGGCCAAGAGCGCCAGCGCCGTTGCCTTCAGGAAACTGTGGTACATCGATCAGCGGCCTCGGTACAAGTGTAGCTTGAAATCCATAGGAACGGGCAGAAAGCCTTCGAGCCGTTTCGCGGTCGTCATCTTGGCCCGGGCGCCTTTGCCGAAACGGCTCGTCTTCGGCTCGTATGGGCGCTTCACACGGACCCTCGGCATACGTCCTTACTACGATGCACTCCGTCCCCGGGATGTCGCCGGGCTCCCCTGTAAATTCTTTGTGTTTCTCGATGTGGGGTCGCTCATAGATTATCGAGAAAAAATCGGGTAACGCGTTCAAAAAGCTGCTTGCGGGCCGGCGGATCGCTGATGCCGTGGCCGCGCCCCCCGTACGTGAGCACTTCGGCGTACTTTTCTGCATCGATCAGCCTCTCGATGAGCTCGATCGTATTGCCGAAATGAACGTTGTCGTCGCCCGTGGCGGTGGCGATCAGCAGTTTGCCGTTGAGCTTCGCTGCCTGGGTTACGGGCGACGAATCTCTGTAGCCTTCGGGATTGTCCTGCGGCCGACCCATGTATCGCTCGGTGTAGATCGTGTCGTACTGGCGCCAGTCTGTCACCGGCGAGCCGGCGAACCCAGCCTTGAAGACATCGCCGGCGTTGAACATGGCGTTGAGGGTCATGAATCCGCCGTAACTCCATCCCCAGATGCCGATTCGCGAGCCATCCACATACGGCAGCGCCTTCAGGTAGCGAACGCCCGCAAGCTGGTCGGCTAATTCCACCTTGCCCAAATGATGATAGATCGGCGTTTCGAAAATGTGCCCGCGTCCGTGCATTCCCCGGTTGTCGACTGTGAAGACGATGTAGCCCTTCTGAGCCATCATTTCATTCCACAGGAATTTGTCGGACTCCCAGGCCTTGCGGACGAGCTGCACGCCCGGCCCACCGTAGACGTAGACGAGCACCGGATACTTGCGCGAGGCGTCGAAGTTCGCGGGTTGGATCATCATCGCGTGCAATTTCGTGCCGTCATCGGCGGAAACGTCCATAAACTCGACGGGCCCCAGATGATATTGGGCGAGCTCGGGCACCTTGTTTTCGTTGATGGTTGCGACGCGGCGCCCAGTGGAGCGAAAGAGCTCCTGGCGCGGCGGCGTCATCGCGTCGGAGTATGTGTCCACGTAATAGCCGGCGCCCGGGGCCATGTCGATTTCATGCCAGCCCGGATTCCGCGTCACCCGATCGACGCTCTTGTCGGCGAGCGAGATGCGGTAGAGGTGGCTCTCCCCGGGGCTCTTTTCCGTGGCCGAGAAATAGACGAAACCGTTCTTTTCATCCACGCCGGCTACGGAGGCGACCTGCCAATCGCCCCGCGTAAGCTGCTCGACCAAATTGCCGGAGACGTCGTAGAGATAAAGATGACGAAAACCACTGCGCTCGCTCGACCACAGGAAGCGCCCTCCGTCGGAGAAAAAGTACAGGTCGTCGCTGACGTTGATCCAGTATGGATCCGTTTCCGTCAAAATTACTGTCGAGACGCCGCCCGAAGCGTCGGCAAGCCAGAGGTCGAGGCGGTTCTGTGCCCGGTTCAAGCGCTGGATGGCAAGACGCCTTCCATCCGGCAGCCAGTTCACCCGAGCGAGATAGACGTCGTTATCGCTGCCTGTTGAGATCCACTGCGTCTTGCCGCCCGCAACCCCCACGACGCCGACGCGCACAACTGGATTGGCCGTGCCGGCTTTTGGATAATCCTCGAACCGTGTCTCGCCGGTGTAGCTTAGGTAGTTGACGAGCGGATATTTCGTCACCTGTCGCTCGTCCATCTCGAGATAGGCAATCTGCCGCGAGTCAGGCGACCACCAGTAGGCAGTCGCGGTCTCCAATTCTTCCGGATAAACCCAATCAAGTTCGCCTTCCAAAAAAACCCCGTTCCCGCCGCGACTCAGTTGTCGGGGGGCACCACCTCCGACGCCGACCACCCACAAATTGTGATCTTCGATGTAGCTGACCCAGCGTCCGTCGGGCGAGATTTTGGGATCGGCCACGTCGCTTTCCTCGGTGACCAAGTGTCTGGACTTCATCGTCCTCAAGTCGAGCCACACGAGTTCGCCATCGCTCGCAAAGACCAGCGCGTTGCCATCCGGCGCCCAAAAATACGATTGCGGCGTGCGGCGCGCCAGCCCCGTGGCCTGCGTCGGCGGACGCTTCGGAGGTTCCAGAAGGCTTCCCAATAACTCCGCGTCTACGAGAATGCGACGCTCGCCCGTCGCCGCATCCATGGTCCACAGCTCTTGCCTCGCTCCAGGCCCTTCGCCCATCCGGAAGAAACCCAGGCGCGTGCCGTCCGGGCTCCACTCAATGCCCGTCGTGAGCGCACCGCTCAGGCTAGGTTCGCTGTAGATCCGTTCGACCGTAAGCTGTTTCGGGACCGCCGGCGCAGATTGCGCGTGCGCCGGCGCTGCCGCACCAACGAAAAGGAAAAATGCAGCAAGCAACGTCAGCACGGCGCCGCGCCGTTCGGAAGAATCCATCAAAGCCTCCCGGAAGAAGGCCCGCCATTCTAATCCCAGCGGGGGTGCGCGGCGCAATGTGAATTGGGGAATCCCCGATCCCGAACCTCGAGGAAGGATGAGTCAGGCGAGTGAATGATAGTAGCGTTCACCGGCGCACCCGCGGCAGAGCGTGCGTCCGTTGACGACGACTTCGCGCTTGAAGTTGATGCCCTCGCCGCACTCCTGGCACAGAACGCGCGGGCCCTTGTAGCCGGGAAGGTCCTCGGGGCGCACGTTCACGCCCACCCATTGTTTTTCGAACAGGTCGTCTTCGGGGAGTTGGTGGTAAGCCTTTTGCTGTCCCTGCTCCTTATCAAGGCCGGGGAACATCTCGCGCGCCAATTGCTTGGAATTCTCCTTGGCTGCTATGCGAATGGCGCGCCCACTCTGCAAGTCCACAAACGTGACGGCAATCTTGCCCCAGTCGAAAAATTTCAAGGCGCGCTTGCCCAGGCGGCAGCCGGTAACAAGGGCCACCGCGTCGGTGGCGCAGCGGTCGATTTCGACGTACGTCACCAGGCGCTTGCGCTCCTGGATCGGATCCTCAATTCCCAGCTCGCGCAGGCCCAGCATCGCAAGCCGTACTCCCAAGACCTGCCCCGCACACAGATGCCCGTGCGCTTGTGCGGCCATCGCCAAATACTCGTCCAGGGTTTTCATTCGAGGCTTGCGGAGTTCTAATCCGCCTTCTGGGTTTCCGGTGCGGGTGCAATTGCCTGCGTTCTGCGGCGGCTGGAAACGAAGGCTCCGACGGTGACGGCCAGCGCCAATGCCACGAGCGAGCCATCGCGAAGCAGCGTTTTCACGCCCAGCCTTTCGCCCGGGCCGAAGCAGCCGCAATTGATCTCCAGACCCTTCGCATAGGTGCGGACCATCACACCGAAGAAAGCGCCGAGCAGAGCCGACGCCGCCAAAGCAACGTAGCGAAGTTGCCAGCCGGTCAGCAATAGCAATCCCACCACCAGCTCGAACCACGGCAAGGTATGGGCAACGAATTCGACGGCCTTGGGGCCCAGCAGTTGATAGGAGTCAACCGTGAGAGCGAATAGCACCGCGGGCTGCTTCCAGGGCATTTTCGAGTAGGCGGCAAAGAGGAACACCGCACCGAGCGCCAGCCGCCCAATCAGCAGCAGCACACGGCCGGGAGTGGAATAAGAGTCAGGCATCGGTCAGTGGCTCAGAAGATAGTCCAAATATTGCTTGAGGACGCTGTAGCTGGGGTTTCCAGACTGCGTCGTCACCTTCTGCCCTTTGTAAGAAATGACCCATGTCGGTGTGGCTTCGACAGGAACCTGGTGGCCGAGATCCACATCCTTCTCGATGGCGGCATCCAGGACACACCCGGTCTGTGGGGGATGTGCCGCTGTCGGCTGAGTGGCGGCGGTGGATTGGCTCTGGCAACCTTCCATCAGGCGCTCCGCCCGCTTGTATTCCGCGGGCGTCAACGCAGCGGCCACGAACTTCTGCACGTTGCCGTCAACCGACCACGCCGCCTGGTTATCGTAGAGCGCTGCTTCCACCTGTTCGTACTTCCCGATCCGCGCGGCCGCATTCGCCCACCGAGCCGCGTCACGAGAATATTTATGCATCGGAAGCGGGAAATCTCGATGCACCAAATAAACCTTTCCGGAAGTTACGTAGTCGTTGACCAACGAACGCGTCGTCTGTTCGTACATCGCGCGGCACGACGGACACTGGAAGTCGCTGAATATCTCCATCGTGATGGGCGCCGTCTTCGAGCCCTCCGCCTTCACGGGTGTTACGTCAGCCGTGGATGCTTTCGATTGCGCCGGCAGCGTTGCACTAAACGTGCCGCAGAAACCCAAAAACAGGCAGGCTTTTAGAACTGATTTGAAAAGCGAAAAAGGCTTCGAAAATCGCCGTGCCAAGTTGACCTCCCGATGAATGTGTTCGCTCGTAGTGCTGTGGCCCTTCGCCCCTCGAATCCCTCGAATTGAATGATCCGCGCCGGCTATTTTAGCGCGATTTTGCGCGTCGTGGCGGGGCTTTCGCCCAAAGCATAACTCTGTATCTGCTTTGGTTAGGATGCGATTCGCTAACCCATGGTTCCCCCCTGGGTGGACGGAGCGTACGTGCGGTTTCCTAGCTATGGTCCAGCGATTGTCGATCGGGGGAGAGCCTGCAGGGGCAGTCGAGGGGTGTTGCAGCTAAGTAGTGTATTTTAAGTCGAATGAAGGCGTTCAACAAACTTGACAACAGGGCACTCAACATGTATCATAGGCCTGATCGAAAAAGAAGACATTGTGTAAAGCAACGTGAAAAGCTGCGGTCATTAGAGTTTCGGGAGGAGCACGAACAATGAGCAAAATCATTGGTATTGACCTGGGCACGACGAACTCCGTCGTGGCGGTGATGCAGGGGGGCGAGCCAGTTGTCATTCCTAACCAGGAAGGGGCGCGCACCACGCCGTCGGTTGTAGCCATTACGAAAAGCGGGGAACGGCTGGCGGGTCAGGTGGCCAAGCGCCAAGCCATCACGAACCCCGAAAACACGGTTTATTCCATCAAGCGGTTCATGGGACGGCGCTTTGACGAGGTTACCGAGGAGATCAAGCGTGTGCCTTACAAGGTGACGCGCGGTTCCCACGACGACGCCCGCATCGAGATTTCCGGCAAGGTTTATAGTCCGCCGGAGATTTCCGCCATAATCTTGCAGAAGCTGAAGGCTGCCGCCGAAGACTTCCTCAGCGAAAAGGTGACCAGGGCGGTGATCACCGTTCCGGCGTACTTCAACGACAGTCAGCGCCAAGCCACGAAACAGGCGGGTGAGATTGCGGGCTTGGAAGTAGTGCGCATCATCAATGAGCCGACTGCTGCCGCGCTGGCCTACGGCCTCGACAAGAAGAAGGACGAGACTATAGCGGTCTATGACCTCGGCGGCGGCACCTTCGATATCTCGATCCTGGAGGTTGGCGAAGGCGTAGTCGAAGTGAAGTCGACCGCCGGGGATACGCATTTGGGCGGTGACGACATCGACCAGCGCGTCATGGAATGGATCGTCGGAGAATTCAAGAAGGACCAGGGAATCGACCTGAGCAAGGACCGCATGGCCATCCAGCGGTTGAAGGAAGCGGCAGAGAAAGCCAAGTGCGAACTCTCCCAGGTGATGGAAACGGAAATCAACCTGCCCTTCGTCACCGCGGACGCTTCCGGACCGAAACACCTGCAACTCAAGCTGACGCGCGCGAAGCTCGAGCAATTGATGGAAGATCTTCTGCAGCGCACGATCGGGCCGGTGAAACAGGCCATGAACGACGCCGGCTTGACTCCGGAGAAGATCGACGAAATCGTGCTCGTGGGGGGATCGACTCGGATTCCGCGGGTCGTGCAAATCGTAAAGGACCTCTTTCAGGGCAAAGAGCCGCACAAGGGTGTGAACCCGGACGAAGTGGTGGCCGTTGGAGCAGCGATCCAGGGCGGCGTGTTGGGCGGCGAGGTGAAAGACATCCTGTTGCTCGACGTTACGCCGCTTTCCCTGGGCGTGGAGACGCTGGGCGGCGTGATGACCGTGCTGATTCCACGCAACACCACGATTCCCACGCGCAAATCGGAGACCTTCTCGACCGCGGCAGACAACCAAACTTCGGTGGAAATCCACGTTCTGCAAGGCGAGCGGCCGGTGGCGAGCGGCAACCGCACGCTCGGCAAGTTCCACTTGATCGGAATTCCGCCGGCGCCCCGCGGAGTGCCGCAAATCGAGGTGACGTTTGACATCGACGCCAACGGAATCTTGAACGTTTCGGCGAAGGACCACGCCACCAACAAGGAACAGAAAATCACGATTACCGCTTCGACCGGGCTGAACAAGGACGAAGCCGAGCGCATGCGCAAGGAAGCCGAAGGCCATGCCGAGGAGGACCGGCAGCGGCTGGCCGAGGTGGAAGCGCGCAATCGCTGCGACAACCTGGTTTATCAGACCGAAAAAGTTCTCAGAGAGAATCGCGAGAAGCTTTCCGATTCCGACGTCAAGCCGGTCGAGGAGGCCCTCGAAGCATGTAAGCGGGCGCTGGCCGACGGCGGAGTGGAGCAGATCAATGCGGCCACGGAAAAACTGACCCAGGCCTCACACCGCCTTGCCGAGGTGCTCTACAAGGCCAGCGCCGCCGCAAGCGCAGGCGCAGGCGGCGGCCAAGCCCCGTCGCAGGGTGGGGCGACCGACGGCGCAGGACCTCAGCAACAAGGCGACGTGGTGGACGCTGAGTTCGTGGACGTTGACGAGTCGAAGAAACCGAACTAACGGCGAGGCCGGGCAGACCGGGAGGCGTGTTGACGACGACTGGCATCCGGCGGTCGGGTCCGCCGCAAGCTGTGCAAAAAGTCCGCGACAACTACTACCTGATTCAGGTGGCCGTCTCGGAATCGCCCAGCGCCGATTGGCGACGACTTTTCTACGACGCGCAGCACGATACGCCTCCCGATTTCCCTCCGCGTTCGGTCGAAATCACCGGCGCGCTCCTTCGCTTTCGCTCAGACTCCGCGAGTGTGGAGCAGAAGGTCGGATGGATCGATCGCTGGATCGAGAAGGCGAATCAGAAGGAAGCGGCTCTCGGCGGACGCTCGGAAGAGCAGCGCCGCCGCCGGGAGGAAGTGGCCCACGAGACGCAGGAGCTTGCGGAGTTGAGCGCGCGCTGGGCCAAGTTATAGAGGAGTTGTAGCCGAGCGGGTTGGTCGTTCTGTTGAAAAACTTATTTCCTCCGCTCGGCGGGCGCGGTCGAAACGGGCGAAAGGGCGCTCAAGCAAGAGTATGCCGACAACCACCAAACAGGACTACTACGAGCTGTTGGGCGTACCGCGGAAGGCTACCCTGAAGGAGATTCGCCAGGCCTACCGCAAGCTGGCCCGCAAACACCACCCCGACTTGAACCCCGGCGACAAATCTGCGGAAGAAAAATTCAAGCAGATTCAGGAAGCCTACGAAGTTCTCTCCGACTCAAAAAAGCGGCAAATGTACGACCAGTTTGGATTCAACCCGCCCGGATCCGGTGGCGTCCCGCCGGGCGCGGGGGGAGGCCCGCAAGCGGAGGACATCCACTTCGATTTCGGTGGTTTTGACTTCGGCGGCGCCGGCACCGGCGGTGGGACCAGCTTCCGCGACCTGTTTAGCCAAGTTTTTCGAGGCGCCAGCGCCGCGCAACCTGCGTCGGAGCAGGAGCCGGGGTCGGACCTCGAATACCAGATTGACATCAGCTTCGGCGAAGCCATGCGCGGGACGGTCAAGAAGCTGAGCATCACGCGGCTCGACGTGTGCGCGGACTGCCACGGCACGGGCACAGCCGGCGGCAGCGGCCAGCAGGTCTGCACCGCCTGCGGCGGTACGGGGCGCGTAACGCAGACCAGTGGGAAGATGCGCTTCCAGATCACGTGCTCGCGTTGCGGCGGCTCGGGCCGGCTGCGGACGGTGTGTCGCACCTGCGGTGGAGAAGGGCGCGTTCCCCGGGTGGAGACGCTCGAGGTGCGAATTCCGCCGGGCGCGCAAACGGGGTCACGCGTGCGCGTCGCGGGCCGCGGGAATGCCGGGGTGCTGGGCGGGCCTCCGGGCGATCTCTACATCATCACGCGCGTTGGGCCACACCCCTTCTTCGAGCGCCGTGGCGACGATCTGTACACGCGCGTCCCGGTGACGATCACCGAGGCGGCGCTCGGGGCGAAGGTTGAAGTGCCGACGATCGACGGCCGGGCCCAGGTGCGCATTCCGCCCGGCACCAACTGCGGGAAGATCCTTCGCCTGCGCGAAAAAGGCGCGCCCTCGGTGCGCCATCCCGGCCGGCGCGGCGATCAGCTCATCGAAGTTCAGATCGTGGTGCCGCGGCCGGAGGACGAGCGCGTGCGCGAGCTACTGCGCGAGCTGGGAAAGCTCGCGCCTGAAGACCCGCGGCGTGAGCTCTTCAATCACGCAGGAATCTAGAGGAAAACGACGATGGCCGCGCGACCGAAGAAAAAAGCCCGGGCGGGTTACATGATCAGCGCCGTCGCGGAGCTCTATAAGCTCCATCCGCAGACGCTGCGGCTCTACGAGCGCGTCGGCCTGCTGAAGCCCTCGCGCTCTCAAGGCAATACGCGGCTTTACACGGATGACGACCTCGAGCGCCTGGAGGTGATCCTGACGCTCACGCGCGAGCTGGGCGTCAATCTCGCCGGAATCGAAGTGATCCTCAATATGCGCGACAAAATGGGGGAAATGCGGCAGCAAATGGAGCAGTTCATCGAATTCGTCCGCGGCGAATTGACCCATAACTGGGGCTCCCTCCATGAGCGCAAAGTCCGCAACGCGATCGTGCGCACTGCTCCTCCCAAAGTGATACGCGTCGAGAAGTGATTTTCCGCCACTCGCCCGGTTTTGCACACCTCGCAAGCTTTGCACAGCCGCGTTGCGCTTGCGCCTGAGGCGTCGCGCGTTTATCCTTGCGGTATGGCGCGCGCGGATTGCCCGAAGTGTGACGGCACGGGCTGGAAGATTGTGGAAGGCGGGGTTGAGCTATCCCCTGCCGAAGCCCCGGTTCCCTCGAACATCATTCGACAGGCTGAAGCGCAAGGGGAAAAGGCATTCGCGCTTGGGTCGAGGCGCGGCGCTGGTCAGGGATTGCCGCGCGTCGCGGTGCTCTGCGATTGTGCCGCGGCTGACCAAACTACACACACGCTCGAGCGCGCTCGCCTGCCCCACCGCTACCAGCACTGCGATTTCGAAAACTTCGAAGCCGATCTGCCGTACGACCACTCCTCCTCCGCCGACCTGGCCACCTGGAACCGCAGTCTCGACCAGGCCAAGATCGTCGCGCAGGGTTTCGCGCGCGGGTTTCCGGCGGGAACCGAACACGGACTTCTCCTCATGGGCCCTTGCGGCGTGGGCAAGACGCACCTTGCCGTTGCCGCGCTTCGAGAAATCGTCCTACGCGGACACAGCGGCCTCTTCTACGACTACCGCGAACTGCTCAAGGAGATCCAGGACAGCTACAACGTGGAGAGTCAGTCCACAGAGATGACGGTGCTCGAGCCGGTGCTCACCTGCGACGTCCTGCTGCTCGACGATCTGGGGGCCAGCAAGCCCTCGCTCTGGACTCTCGAGACCGTGGGTCATATCCTCAATTCGCGGTACAACGACAAGCGTGCGACGTTGATCACCACAAACTTCCTCGATGCCGAATCCGTCGTTGCGACTGCGCCGCGGGGGGCTTCGAACCGCTCCGCACCCACCGAGGATACGCTTACCGATCGCGTCGGCAAGCGCATCCGCTCCCGGCTGTATGAAATGTGCCGCACGGTTGAGATGGTGGCGCCCGATTATCGCAAGGAAATCCGCCAGGCAGCCCGCTTCCGCGCCTAAAGGCGCCTTTCTCCCGAGCGTGCCGACGGTTTGGCCCACCGGCATAACCCTCAATTCTCCGGGCGATTCCCGACTTCCGGAAGGTCAGCGCCGTGAAAGAAAAGCGCGTTTATACCACTTTGGTTCTTCGTGCGTCCTCCTTCGCGTTGGATTGACAAAGCGCGCAGCGGACGCGTATCATCCGCTTGATACAGCGTCGGATACGGGCGCTGGGTCCCTTCTTTTTCCTCCGTGCCCGCAGGTGGAGTGTCGAAGGAGGGTCTTGAGCAGGGTGCGTTCGATCCCGCAGGAGGCCGCGGGCATGTCGGCCGAGACGGAAAACCAGACCCCGGAACTTTCTGCCACTAAGGCTGCCACAGCTGAGGTTTCGTCGGAAGCGGCTGCGGAGTCCGCGGCCGAAAATGCCAGTCCCGTTGACCAAGCAGCCCCTGCCCACGTCCCACCTGCCTCAGAGCCGGCCGTCGCTGCCGGCGCAGTCCCCTCGGAATCCGCGGAACCCTCGCTGCAAGAAACGTCCGAGCAAATGGATCAATTAATCGACCAGTACGCGGTGCCGCAGCCGGCGCCGGCGGAAGGCGAAACGGTCGAGGGCCGGGTGGTCGCGATCAACGATCTCGGCGTGGTCGTGGACGTCGGAGGGAAGTTCGAGGGATTGGTTCCGGCGCAGGAATTCTTAGACTTGGGCGGGCCGATCCCGTTCGGGCCCGGGCAGCGCATTGACGTGGAGCGGCTTCACGAGCACAAGGACGGCTACGTTCTGCTCTCCCACGTGCGCGCGCGGCGCCGGCGCGTCTGGGAAAACATTGAAAAGTCTTACCGTGAGCGCATGACGCTTACGGGCAAGGTGGTGGACCGGATCAAGGGCGGTCTGGTGGTCGATATCGGTGTACGCGCGTTTTTGCCGGCGTCACAAATCGAGCTGCGGCCGACGCACGATCTGGACGGTTGGAAAGATCGCGAGATCGATTGCCGGGTGCTGAAGCTGAATCGCAAGCGCGGCAACGTCGTAGTCAGCCGGCGGGTGATCCTCGAAGAAGAGCAGCGCGCACAGCGAGACGGATTGCTCGCGTCGCTCAGCGACGGCGCCGTGGTCAAGGGCAAAGTGAAGAACATCACCGATTACGGAGTCTTCGTGGACCTGGGCGGCGTGGACGGCCTCTTGCACGTGAGCGATCTGGTTTGGGGCCGGGTGACGCATCCATCCGCGGCGGTGAAGGCGGGCGAGGAAATCGAAGTCAAGATTCTGAAGTTCGATAAGGAAAAAATGCGCATTTCGCTGGGGCGAAAGCAGCTCCTGCCGGACCCGTGGGCGTCCGTGCCGGAGCGCTTTTCGCCGGGAACGCGGGCGCGCGGCACGGTGGTTGGCGTCACCGATTACGGCGCATTCGTGCAACTGGAGCCCGGCGTCGAGGGACTGGTGCACATCAGCGAGATGAGCTGGTCCAAGCGGACCAAGCATCCGTCGAAAATCGTGAAGGTGGGCGATCCGGTGGAAGTGGTGGTGCTCGAGGTGAAGACGGAGCAGCATCGCATTTCGCTCGGCCTGAAGCAGGCTTTGCCCGATCCCTGGGAAGCCGTCGCGGAAAAGTGTCCGGTGGGTACGGTCGTCACCGGTCGCATTCGGAACCTGACCGATTTCGGCGCGTTTGTCGAGATTGACGAAGGCATCGAAGGGCTGATCCACGTGAGCGACATCAGCTGGACCGAGCGCGTGAAGCACCCCAGCGAGAAATTCAAGAAGGGCGACACAGTTCAAGTGAAGGTGCTGAAGATGGATGCGGAGCATCGCCGGCTCTCGCTCGGGCTGAAGCAGGTGAACGACATCTGGGCCAGTTGGTTCGAATCGCACAAGATCAATGACGTCCTGAAAGGGAAGGTCGCAAGAGCGGCGGAGTTTGGCGTGTTCGTGGAGCTGGCGGAAGGCATCGAGGGCCTTTGCCACATTTCCGAGATCCAGGAGCGGCGACCGAAGGGCGAGAGGGAGAACCTGCCCCGCGAGCAGAGAGCGGCGTCGCTGCTCGCCCCCGGTCAGGAATACGATTTCAAAATCATCCGGATCGATCCTGACCAACGCAAGATCAGCCTGAGCTACCGCGCCGCCCGGAAACAGGCGGAGCGGCAGGATATGGACGCATTTCGGTCGTCGAAGTCTTCGCCCACGGCGACCATCGGCGACGCCATTCTGGCCAAGCGTCAGCCCTCTTAGCCGGCGGGGAGCCAGGCCGAGGCCGGTTCGCCGAGAAGACTCCCAGCTCATAAAAAACATTTACCTTGTGGGTAGATTGATGATATGCAGAAGTGGCGATGACCGCGACGGCCGCCGTCGCGCGCCGCGCGAATGGGTCTCTCGAGGTGATCGAGTCTAGAGGCAGGAGGCAGTCGCCCAATCCATGACCAACTCTGTGAAGAAAGAAGGAATGAAAGAGCACACGATGACGAAGGCGGACCTCGTCGAAGAGGTCACGCGGGTGGCCGAACTGCCGCGCAAGGAATCCGAAATGGTGGTCGAAACGATCTTTGAGAGCATCATCCAGGCGCTGCAGACGAACGACAAAATCGAAATCCGGGGGTTCGGGAGCTTTCGCACGCGGCAGCGGCGTGGCCGCACGGGGCGCAATCCGAAAACCGGCGCGAAGGTGGAGGTCCCGCCGAAGCGCATCCCCTATTTCAAACCCAGCAAGGAACTAAAGGATTTCGTGAATACCGCCAAGCCCGGCGAAGCCTCGACGGCGCCCGCAGCCGCTCCGCAGAGCTGACCCCGGCGGACCGGATGGACTACCTCTGGACTCCCTGGCGGTACCGCTACATCGCCGACGCCAAGAAAGACGAGCGCTGCATTTTCTGCGACGCGCTGGCCCTGGGAGATGACGCAGAAGCGGGCATCGTTCTTCGCGGTGAAAAGAACTTCATCATCTTGAATCGTTTTCCTTATACAACCGGACACGTGATGATCGTTCCTTTTGCGCACGTGGGCGAGCTCGGCGCGTGCGATCCTGAGACGCTGGCCGAAATGATGGAACTGGCTCAGCGCGTCCAGCGGGCTCTGGAAACCACCTATCACCCGCAGGGATACAACCTGGGAATGAACCTGGGCCGCTGTGCCGGCGCGGGCGTGACCGGCCATCTACATCTGCACCTTCTTCCCCGCTGGATGGGCGATTCCAATTTCATGTCCACCATCGGCGAAACCCGGATGGAGCCCGAGGAACTTTCGACAACGTATGCGAAGCTTCACTCAGCCCTGGCCGCGCAGAAGAAGTAGCAGCCGAGCCCGCTGACATTAACGTCCTCACCCTCGAGGAGCGCCAAGCGTGAACCTGGAATTGAGCGAAGAACAGAAGCTGCTCCAGCGGACGGTCCGCGAGTTCGCCAATTCCGAAGTGAAGCCGCTTGCGAAGGAAATTGACGAGACAGGCCGCTTTCCCCGTGAGACGTTCCAGAAGGCCGCGGAGCTCGGGCTCACCGGTGTGACCTTCCCGGAAAGCTACGGTGGCGCGGGCTTCGACCATGTGAGCTACTCGGTGGTGATCGAAGAGATTTCCCGGGCCTGCGCTTCCACCGGCGTCATCCTTTCGGTGCAGAATTCGCTGTTTTGCGATCCCGTCCACCGCTTCGGCACCGACGAGCAGAAGAAGAAATTCCTGGCGCCCTTTGCGCGCGGGGAAAAGATCGGCTGCTATGCGTTGACAGAACCTCAGGCGGGATCGAATGCCGCGGCACTCCAGACGAAGGCCGTGCGCAAGGGCGACAAGTACATCGTGAATGGCACAAAGGCCTGGATCACGAATGGGGGCGCCGCTGATGCCGCCATCGTGTATGTGAATACCCATCCGGAGCGAGGAGAGAAAGGGATTACGGCGCTGGTCATCGAAAGAGGCGCGCGCGGCTTCACCGTCGGCAAGGAGGAAAAGAAGCTGGGCATCAGCGCCACCGCTTGCGTGGAGCTTTCGTTCACCGAATGCGAGGTCCCGGTGGCAAATCGCATCGGTGAAGAAGGCGAAGGCTACAAGGTCGCGCTCTCCACCCTCGATGGCGGCCGAATCGGGATTGCGTCGCAGGCAGTGGGGATCGCGCAAGGGGCGTTTGATGCGGCGCTCGATTACTCGAAGCAGCGCCAAGCCTTCGGCCACCCGATCGCGGATTTTCAGGCCATCCAGTTCATGCTGGCGGACATGGCTACGGAAATCGACGCGGCGCGCCTGCTGACGCGAAAGGCGGCATGGAAACAGGATAGCGGCGCGCGCTTCACCATGGAGGCTTCCATCGCCAAGCTGTTTGCGAGCGAGATGGCCACGCGGGTCACTCACAAAGCCATCCAGATCCACGGCGGCTATGGTTACAGCCGCGAATACCCGGTCGAACGCGCTTACCGCGACGCGCGCATCACGGAAATTTACGAAGGCACCAGCGAAATTCAGCGCCTCGTCATCGCCTCCTGGGTCCTGAAGTCGTATTAGCCTCCCTGCGCCGGCCGCGAACGCCCGCCGCTCTCTCATTCGTCCTCTGCTTCGGTGTATTCTTGCCCCGTGCTCGAGCTGGATTGCGGATGGGAGTTCGATCCTTCAAGCGAAGAAGAATTCTTCGCGGCGGTCCCCGCGCGGCCGGCGGTGTTTCTGATCGAGCCGCACAAAGAGGGAGCGCAGCCCTACCTGGCGCGAACCGTAGACCTGCGCCGGGCCCTCGAGCGTCTGCTGAGCGCCGCCGAGCAGCCTTCGAGGCGGTTAAACCTGCGCAACATTGCCGCAAGGGTGCGGTACCGCCTTACGGGCTCGAAATTCGAACAGACGGTGGTGCTCTACCAGCAGGCACGCCGACTTTTTCCTGGGCGGTACCGCGACTTGCTGCGGATGCGTCCCCCGGCTCTGCTCAAAGTGAACCTGCGAAACGCCTATCCGCGGTGTTACGTCACCCGCCGGATTCTCTCCGATGGCGGTCTTTACTTTGGCCCGTTCCCGTCGCGCAAGGCGGCGGAGTCGCTTGCCAATGATTTCCTCGACCTTTTCAAGGTGCGGCGGTGCCAGATCAAAATCCGCCGCGACCCCAGTTTTCCCGGGTGCATCTACTCGGAGATGAAGATGTGCCTTGCGCCCTGCTTTGCAGGCTGCAGCAAACAGGAATACGACGCGGAAGTGCAGCGGGTGACCGAAAACCTGGAGTCAGCGGGCGCGGCTCTCACGCGCGAGCTGGAGCGCCAGCGCGAAGCCGCGAGCGACTCCCTGGATTTTGAGCGCGCAGCCGCGTTGCACAAGAAGCTGGAAAAAGTCTCCGCTGTGGTTGGCAGTCTGCCGGAACTCGCGCGCCGCGTCGACGAGTTGGACGCCGTCATTCTTCAGCGCGCCGCGGAAGAGAATGCTACGGCTGTTTTTACCGTCCACAGCGGGCTTGTTGCCGACCCGTTTCTGCTGCGCTTCGGCGAGATCTCCAGCCAACCGCGTCCGGTGGAGGAGATTCTGCGAGCAGAACTGGAAGCGCAGGACTGCAGGGTGAAGGAAGGCGAAAAAGCGCCGGAGACCTCCGGCACTGCTCTTGCGAGCCACGAACTGCGCGGAGCGGCGGATGCGCTCGAGGAAAATCTTTCGTTGCTTGCGCGCTGGTTCTATTCGAATCCGCGCCAGGGAGAAATCTTCTTTCGCCGTCCCGACTGGCCTTACCGGCGCATGATTCGCGCGTGCTCGCGTTTGTTGGCCCCGCCGACGGCGTGAATTTCCGCGATAGGGTCATCACGTCCTAGAATCTTTGCCGGGAAGTTTGCACGTAAGAGCCATGCTGCGGAGAAAATTTGTGGTGCAGTTGCAGCGAAAGTCAGGGCCAAGCATCCTAAAATAAGGAAATGGCCGAAGAGAACCACGCCCCAACGATCGCCACGCAGAAGAGTTCTCGCATCCGTCTTCTGCTGCGCGCGCTGACTCACCGGAATTTCCAGCTCTTCTTCAGCGGTCAGATGATTTCATTGATCGGCACCTGGATGCAGACCATCGCGCAATCCTGGCTGGTGTACCGCTTGACCGGCTCATCGCTGCTCCTTGGCACGGTGGGCTTTGTAGGACAGGTTCCCGTTTTCCTGCTGGCGCCGGTTGGCGGCTTGGTGGCAGACAGGGGTAACCGGCACCACGTGGTGGTCGGCACGCAGACTTGCGCGATGATCCTCGCGTTCATTCTGGCGTGGCTGACGCTGGCCGGCCGCATCCGGGTTTGGGAGATCATGGTGATCGCGGCGCTGCTGGGAATGGTGAACGCCTTCGATATTCCGGCACGGCAGGCGTTTCTCGTCGATATGGTGGGCAAGGAGGACCTGATCAATGCCATCGCGCTGAATTCTTCGATGTTCAACGGCGCGCGAGTGATCGGCCCCGCAATCGCGGGCCTGCTGGTGGCTTCCATCGGCGAAGGCTGGTGCTTCTTCGCGAACGGTATCAGCTACATCGCCGTGATCGCAGGTTTGCTTCTGATGAAGTTGCAGCCGCGGGCGATCGCGCACGCCGAAGTTTCGCCGTTCGAACACATCGCTGAAGGATTTCGTTTCGTGCGGCGCACGGGGCCCATCTGGGCGCTGCTGTTGCTGATCGGCCTCGTGAGCTTCGTGGCGATGCCGTACACGGTGCTCATGCCGATTTTTGCGGACAAGATCCTGCACGGAGGCGCGCGAGCGCTCGGCCTTTTGATGGGCGCGACCGGCGTGGGCGCGCTCCTGGGTGCGCTGACACTGGCGACCCGGACCGGCGTGCGGGGCTTGGGCAGGTGGGTGGCGATCGCGTCGGCCGGTTTTGGAGCGAGCCTCATCCTCTTTTCATTTTCACGATGGCTCTGGGTTTCCGTGGCATTACTCATCCCGGTGGGCTTCTCGATGATGCTTCAGATGTCGTCGTCGAACACGCTGATTCAGGCGATGGTCCCAGACCATCTCCGCGGGCGCACGATGGCGGTTTATTCGATGATGTTCATGGGCATGGCCCCGATGGGAGCGCTCTTTGCGGGAGCGCTGGCGCGCCCGCTGGGCGCGCCGCTAACCGTGGCGCTGGGCGGCGTGGGTTGCCTGGTAGGCTCGGCAATTTTTTCGCGGCGACTGCCAAAATTGCGCGTGGAAGCGCGCCAGCTAATTTTGGCGCAAGGGATGGACGGCGGGGAACCGGCGGAGCAGATGGCCGCCCGCGTCGACTCTTAGTGCCGTTCCAACTTCTTCAGCCAAATGGCGGGCAGGTTCGATGAACGACTCGTTTTGCAACTCGGAGCAAATAGTTGGAACCGCACTAGCTTTTAGCTCGTCGCGGCAAGCGTTCTGATATACTCCCCCGATTATTTTGACTGCCTTTTCGGAGACGCGATGTCTTCTCCTTCCACGCCGCTAATATCAGGGTTCGCAACGCTCGAAGGGACCAGACGCTACGCGGCGCGCTTTGCGGGTAAAGCGGCCGAGGGGCACTTCCGCGAACAACAAGGATTGCTGATGTCCTCGGTCGGCATCGGGACGTACCTCGGCGAGCCGGACGCCGCAACCGACCGGTCCTACACGGAAGCGGTTGCCACCGCCGTCAAAGGCGGCATCAACGTCGTGGACTCCGCCATCAACTACCGCCTGCAGCGGAGCGAACGCTCGATCGGCGCCGCGCTCAAGGATTTGCTCGCGGCCGGCTTTGCGCGTGACGAAGTGATTCTCTGCACCAAGGCGGGATTTCTTACGCCGGACGCCGAGATGCCTCGCGACCCGGGTGAATATTTCGCCCTTGAGTTCGTCGAGCGGGGCATCTTCCGAATGGAAGATGTCGCGGCGGGGTGTCACTGCATGGCCCCGTCCTACCTGGAGGATCAGCTCGAGCGGAGCCGGCGCAACCTGGGCGTCGAGTGCATCGACGTGCTCTATCTGCACAACCCGGAGACGCAGTTGGACGAAATCTCGCGAGACGAATTTCGCAAGCGGCTTCGCGCGGCTTTCCAGTTTCTCGAGTCCGCCGTCGCCGCGGGAAAAATCCGCATGTACGGCTTGGCGACGTGGAACGCTTTTCGGCAGGAGGCCAAGGCGAGCGACCACATGTCGCTTGCCGACGACGTGGCCCTGGCGAGCGAAGTGGGGGGCGAAACACACCATTTCCGCTTCGTGCAGTTGCCTTTCAACCTCGCGATGCCGGAAGCGTTGTCGCGCGCCAACCAGCTTGCGAACGGGCGCACGGTTGCGATGGTGCAGGCGGCGCGGATGCTGGGAATCACGCTGGTTTCAAGCGCGGCGCTGCTTCAAGGCCAACTTGCACGCAATCTGCCTTCGTTTGTCCGAAGCGCCCTCGGGCTTGGAAGCGATCTTCAGTGCGCTCTGCAATTCGCTCGCTCGGCGCCTGGCATTACCACCGCGCTCGTGGGGATGAGCCGCGCCGAGCATGTTCGGTCGAATCTCGAGCTCGTCAGGATCCCACCGGCTTCCCGAGAAGATTTTCTGAAGCTATTCGAGCAGGGCCGGCAAGCATAGCGGCGACTGGATGTTTCGGCTCTACATCAATCTCCCGTTCCCTCTAGAGCATTCATAGTATTGCTTGCCGCCTCGCTCGCGCCGATGATGGGGTGGGAGCGGAAGCTCCTCTGGGGAGGAGAGGAAGAAGAGGCAAAAAGTAAGGGGCTGGGATAGGCTTCTCTCTTCCTCTCCGCAATATTTCGCGGACAAAAACTCAAGTGCTTTTTGGCCGTAACCCCGCTGGACCGGCGTGTTGTTAGCGGGCTCTGGAAGCGGTGTCAGTCTCCATCTTCTGCAATAGCTCCGCCGCTTCGGTGAGGCTCAAGCCATCTGGAACTGGTCGGAAGTTCGCATAAACGTCGTGTTGGCGCAGGTCGATGGTCTTGAGGAAGAGCGCCTTGCCTTTTAGCGAGACTTTTACAGACGTGATGCACCAATACCCCCGCTTCACTTCGCTCTGCTCGACCTCGAAGCTTCCGCCCTTGTTCAGGTGACCCAACATGCCCCCACCGAACTCGACCTCTTCCAAGAGTTGCCCGCTGAGGCTCCTCAGGCGCGCTTCGGTTGGTTCCACGAGCATCGTCCCTGCCATGCTGTGAAGCACCTTGGCTTCTCGCGAAGGCGGATCAAACGCAGGATCCGGCTTGAAGTTCAATCGTATATAGCGGCCCTGATGTCCATCCACCCGGAAGAGGAAAGCTCTCGGCAGCATTTCCAGCAATTGTTCTACCTTGTCTATGTCCGACCGCGACTTTTCCTGCTCCTTCCGCTGCTCAACAGGATCGCTGAGCAGTTTGCGGATACGTGCATCCTCTCTCTTCCTTTCTTCCGCAGTCAGCGGCCGGCCGTTCACGCGGACCAGATATGTGAGCGTGCCGTCTTTTGTTTGAACCGCTTTGAAAACCTGAGTCTCATCCTGCTTCAGCCTGTACAAGCTGTACAGCCAACGGCGGTGATTCTCTTCCGCAGCCCTCAGTTCGTTCGCCACCGTTCGGCTGACTAACTGATTCGCGTCTATTGGGGACCGCCGTTTCTGAGCCGGCGATTCAGAACTTGAAATGCATAGGAGTGTCATCACCAAAAGGAGGGTACGTGCGGCGAGATTTGACGCTCTCCGGCTCATCTCGGTTTTAGATGAAAGCATAAGATGAATCGGACCCCAAAAAGAGGGAACGCAGTATTTTGGCACTCGCGGGTTGCTTTGCATACCGGCTTTCCTACATCGCACACGCCTGCAGGCGACCCGCGCTTTGCCGAAGGACATCCGCCGTGGCAGAATGGCTTACCAGCGACCTGCTGAGGCCTGGATTTTCCAAGCCCACGGCGGAGGCACCCGTGCTCGAGACGCTGGACCTGAAAAAGAAACTCTCGAAGTCCGCCTACTCGGAAGCCATGCCGGCGCTGCAGGAGCAGCTCCGCAAACTCCAGTACGCGGTGAAAGAGGCCGGGATCGCTACGGTGATTTGCCTGGAAGGCTGGGACGCGGCCGGGAAGGGCGACATCGTGAACCGGCTCACCGAAAAGCTGGACCCGCGTTTATTCCGGATTTATCCCGGCACGCCGCCTTCATCCCTCGAGCGGCGATACCACTTCTTGCGGAGATATCAGGACGCCCTGCCCAACTACGGAGAGATGGCTGTATTCGTTCAGTCGTGGTACCGGCGCGTCTTGATGGACCGCTGCGACAAACTCGTCAAGAAAAAGAAGTGGAGGGAATCGTACCAGCAAATCGAGGAGTTCGAGCGCTGGCTGGCGGACGATCACCAAGTAGTGATCAAGCTCTGGCTCCATATCTCCAGGAAAGAGCAGAAAAAAAGATACCGCGAAGCCCTGCGCGACCCCCTGACGCGGTGGAAGATCACCAAGGACTACCGCCGCCAGCATCGCCTGTACAACCGGTGGCTCAAGGCGGTCGAAGAAATGCTGGCGAAAACCAACACGGCCCATGCGCCGTGGACGATCGTCGAGGCGACCGATATGCGCTGGGCGCGCGTGAGCGTGTTTCGAACGCTTGTCGAGCGGCTCGAGCAAGAGCTAGCTCGCCGTCAGGCCCTCCCGGCGCCCATGCCGCGCGCTGCGAAGGGGGCGGCCGGAGCGGGCAAGCGCGCCCCAAAGCGGGCCCGGCCGGAGAAGGCGGATCTGGCAGTCGTCAAGCCTGTGGCCGCGCTATCTGGTTCTTAGCTGAGGTGCGAAGTGCTGGAAAAGCTGGACATGAAAAAGAAGCTCTCGAAAAAAGAGTACGAGGAGCAGCGCCCCGAACTCGAAGTGCGCCTTCGCGAGCTGGAATTTCGGATGTTTCGCAAACAAGTGCCAGCCCTCTGCCTTTTCGAGGGTTGGGATTCCGCCGGCAAGGGAGGGGCGATCAAGCGAGTCACTACGGCGCTTGACCCGCGAGGCTTCACGGTTTCGAGCTATGCCGCGCCCCAGGGCGATGAGCAGACCCACCATTATCTGTGGCGGTTTTGGAAGAACCTTCCCCGCGCCGGGCATCTGGCTATCTTCGATCGCAGCTACTACGGCCGCGTGCTCGTGGAGCGCGTAGAGGGTTTCTGCCCCGAGGAGGCGTGGCGCCGCGCCTACCGCGAAATCAACGAGTTCGAGTCGCACCAGCACTCCTTCGGTATGGTGATCTGCAAATTCTGGCTCCATATCACCAAGGCAGAGCAGTTGAGGCGCTTCCAGTCGAGAGAGTTTGACCCATTCCGTTCGTACAAACTCACAGAAGAAGACTGGCGAAATCGCTCGAAGTGGGACGCCTATTACGCGGCGGTAGAGGATATGTTGCTCAACACAAGCACGCAGTACGCGCCGTGGACCGTCATCGAAGCCAATGACAAGTACTATGCGCGGGTAAAGGTGTTGCGCACGATTGTGAGTAGCCTCGATTCGGGACTCAATTGATGGCCCTCCGCACGCGGGTCGTCTGCTCCGAGCCGCCCGAAGCCGGCTGCGACACGGCACACCCTAGAAACATACGCCGGAGTTACCCCGAAGCTGCTAGGCTGTGAAACGAGCGGGCATCTGCGGTATTATGGCCTGGGCGCGCGGCTGGCCTGGGGGGACGCGCCGCAATGTATCGAGTGGTCCGTTCCCGGCCTCCCAGCCATTTTCTGTTTCTTGCATTCGGCCGGCCCGACTTCGGATCATGTACGGGTGGATTCTTCATTAACCCGGGGACAGGGCCTGGTCGCGGCGAGTATTTTATTCAGTGTTTGCTTACTGCGGGCGTTCAGGTGTACCGTTCTCGGGTTAAATTCGCTGGAGTGGTTTAAGAAGGAGGCAAGGCATGGGCCAGACGCAGACCGTCAGTCACTACGCCGCATACAAGCCGAGACCTTTCAAGCGCGAGGAGCGTGAGAAGGTCACCATTCTCTATGGGGGTCTCACTTGGAAGCATGAACGACTGATCCAAGGGGCCATGCATAACCTCAAATATAACGCCCAGCCGCTTCCCAACGTGGCTCGCGCGGACCTTGATGCGGGCAAGGAACTGATCGATGTGGGCGCTTGCTGCCCCACGATTTTCACGACCGGAAGCTTGGTGAATTTTCTCAAGTCCGAGGTAGCGGCCAGTGGGAAGGAGGACGTCAACAACAAGTTCGTTTTCCTCACTGCGGGCGCGTGCGGACCTTGTCGCTTCGGGCAGTACCACGAGTCCTACGCGATGGCCTTGGACGGGCTCGGGCTGCGCGATTTTCGCATGTTTCTGCTGGCGCAGGACCAGTTGGATCAGGGCCCCAGCGGCGGAGGCGGGCTCGAGATCAACATGCCCTTGAGCCTCGGGCTGGTCTGGGCCATCCTGATTGGCGACGTACTGACCGATCTGGAGTACCTGACGCGGCCCTACGAGGTGAAAGCTGGCGAGACAGATCGGGTCTTGAAGGAAAGTATCGAGTATCTATACGAAGTCTTCCGTGACCGCCCGATTCGAGGCAAGAAGTGGGGAATCGTCGCCTGGCACCTGCTAACCGGCTACTTCACCAAAGCTCTGAAGGAAGTCCGAAAGAAATGGGATGCCATCGAAGTGGATCGGCTCCAGGTGAAGGCCAAGGTGAAGATCACCGGCGAGTTCTGGTTGCAAACGCACGAAGGAGACGGCAACTACAACATCAAGCGCTGGCTGGAACAGGAAGGAGCCGAGGTGATTGCTCCTCCTATCGCCGTCTGGTTGAACTATCTGATGCATCCCGACATTCGCAGGGGCGAGCATCGGCACGAGATGAGCCGCAATGCCCGGATGAAGCATACCGTGATGCAACTGCTGGAGAAGACCTACCGCGGCACCTATAACCGGTTCCGCAAAGCGCTGGGGAATCTTCCCTACGAACTGCCGGACCAGCTTGAGTTGAGGCGCCTCGCCGAACCCTTCTACCATTACGAGCTGCGGGGTGGCGAAGGCCACATGCTCGTCGGCAAAGCGCTCTACGCCTACCACCACAAGAAGGCTCATATGGTCTGTGAGCTTTCGCCGTATTCCTGCATGCCGAACACCATGTCCGTCGGGTCGATGGCCAACGTCCTGGGCAAGTATCCCGATTTGCTCTATGCCCCGATCGAGGTGAAAGGGGACGCCGAAGTACACGCCCTCTCGCGCTGCCAGATGATACTGACGGAGGCCAAGCGGCGCGCGCAAAAAGAGTTCGACGAGGTGATGGGCAAGACCGGACTGACGCTCGAAGCGATCCGGCGGTACGAGCAGCGGCACCCCGAAGTGAAAAGAAGCACATTTAGGGTTCCGCACCTCGGGTATGCGGGGAATGCAGCCAACTACGTCTCGCATATTGCCGCAAACGGGGCGACTGCCACAGCCTGATTTATAACTGAATCGGAAGGCACAACTTCAAACCGTTCCGGGGACGTAGAAGCTTGGCTGGGAGGTTGGATCCCGAATGGCCACTGAGAATCTTTACAGCATCAAGCCCCTACCGGCGCCCGCAAGTCCCGCCGTCGAGCATCCTTCGGCCGAACCGGCCGCAAGTGACGGGGAATGGAAGATCTGCGCGGTGGATGTAGGCAGCACGACCTGCAAGTACGTTCTCAGCACGGCCACGGGCGAGGTGTTGTCTCAGGCGTATGAGAGGCACAACACCAAGCAGGCCGAGAAGGTTCTCGATTTCCTCACCCGGTTGGAGAAAGAGCACGATTTTGCCCCGAAACGGGATCGCGTTTTTTTCACCGGTTCCGGGGCCGGGCTCATCGCGCCTCAGGTCGGAGCCAAGCTCGTCCAGGAAGTTGTGGCCGTTGCTGCGGCCGTCGAGAAGCTGCATCCCGCGGTGCGTTTCGTCAGTGAAATCGGCGGCGAAGACATGAAGACGATCTTCTTCGCCGGAGACGGAGCGACCAAGAGCAAGCAGGTCCTCATGCAAAGCGCCTGTTCCGGCGGCACCGGAACGTTCATCGAGAAGACGGCGCGCAAGCTCGAGATCCCGCAGGAGCAGCTGGCCGAAATGAAGTATGCCGGGTACACCTTGCACAAGGTCAGCAGCAAGTGTGGAATCTTCGCCGAGGCCGATGCAAATACGTTGCTCAAGGCCGGCGTTCCGGTGGAAGAGATCATCGCGTCCTTGTTCGAGGCCGTCGTCTATCAGAACCTGGCGACTCTGACGCGCGGAAACACGCCGCTGCCGGAGATCCTGCTTCTGGGAGGGCCCAATCTCTTCTTCGGCGGCCTGCAGGAAGCTTGGCGCCATCACCTGGTCAAACTATGGAAAGAAAGAAAGGTGGCGCTGCCGGAAGACAAAGATCCGGCCTCCCTGATATGCGTGCCCAAGGATGCCCTCTATTATGCGGCGCTGGGTTGTATCGAGGTGGGCATCAGAGAGTCGCGCACCGTGGGCGCTTACCAGGGCCTGGAGAAGCTGCGCTGGTGGATTGAAGAAGGGCAATACGAGGAGAAGAAAAAACAAGGAAGGGGCGGCCTGTGTTCGAGTGAGGAGGATCTCGAGACTTTCAAGACTCAATATGCCCAGGGCAATGGCAACGGCAATGGGAACGGCAATGGCGCCGCCAGCCAACCTTCGGCGGACACGACGGCTGCCCAAAAGTCGGCGAAACTTTCCCGCGTGGTGATCGGCTGCGATTTCGGATCCACCACGGCCAAGGCCGTCTGCATCTCTCCGGACAAAGAGATTCTGTTTTCGTGCTATGCGCTGAGCCGGGGAAATCCCATCGAAGACGCCAAATCCCTTTTTAGCCAGATTCGCGAAGCCCTGGGCGACGGAGAGATCCTGGCCGTCGGCATCACCGGCTACGGCAAGGACCTTCTGAAGGGCATCCTGGGCGCCGATTGCGCCATTGTCGAAACCATTGCTCATGCGAGTGCCGGACTTCACTTCTTCCCGGACGCCGATTGCATTTGCGACGTGGGAGGAGTGGACGTCAAGATCATGATTCTCAATAACGGCACGGTTTCGGACTTTCGATTGAACTCACAGTGTTCATCGGGCAACGGGGCTTTTCTCCAAGGCGTGGCGGAACGATTTGGGATCCCGCTGAGCGAAATCGCCGATGGCGCGTTCCGGGCGCGGGCCATGCCGCAACTGTCCATGGGCTGCGGGGTGTTTCTCCAGAGCGACATCGTCAATCAGCAGCGCAAGGGATGGCAGGCGGAAGAGATTCTGGCCGCTTTGTGCGCGATTCTTCCCTTGAATGTCTGGATTTACGCGGGCGGCCTGAACAATCTCTCGGTGGTGGGAAAGAAGTACATCTTGCAAGGGGGCACGCATAAGAATCTCGCCGTGGTCAAGACTCAGGTGGATTTCATCAAGTCCAAAGTTCCGGACGCGGACATTGTGGTCCATCCCTATTCGGGCGAAGCCGGAGCGATCGGAGCCGCCCTTGTTTCCCTGGAATGGGTTGAGAGGGGCGGGCGATCGCAGTTTCGCGGATTCGACGTGATCGAGAAGCTGACTTATAAGAGCGTCACTTCCGTCGAGACCGTCTGCCATTGGTGCCCGGTGAATTGCCAGCGGAGCTTCATCGACGTGGAGCTGCCGGGAGGCACCGGCCGCTCCTGGAGCAAAGTGCCGCTATCGGAGGGATGGGAGCGCGTGATCGTGAATAACTCCTGCCCCAAGGGTCTGGTGGAGGACCTGAACGAAATGAAGGCGATCAAGGCGCAAATCGAGAAAACCAAGCATGCATACCCTAACATTGCCGACGTGGTTCGCAAAGAAGCGTTCCGTCGCGTCTCAGCCTAAGGACCGGTCCGAACTTCGCATTGGAATTCCAAGGGTCCTGAACATTTGGAACACCCATCAGTTCTGGGTGGGCTTCCTCAAGGCCTTGGGCGTGTCTTCGGAAAACATCGTCTTCAGCTCGGACACGTCCGAAGAGCAAGGGCGGGAGTTCGGAAAGGGCCGCGGCACCGTGGATTGCTGCTACCCGGTGAAGTGCATGAGCGGACATTACGGCGAACTCGTATTCGGCCAGAAGAAAAAGATCCACATTCTGCTGAGCCCCATGATTTACTCGCTGCCGTCTTTTCTTCGCGGAAGCGTGGCCGACACGCTCACTTGCACCCGGGTGATGGCGGGACCCGAAAACATTAAAGCCGGATTCCTGAAGGAGAGAGACATTTTTGGCGAGAACGGCATCGCGTACGCGTCTCCCTTTGTCAGTCTCGGCGATCGCGACGTGGTTCCCGAACAGCTCCATGGATCGCTGAAGGACGTCCTGGATTTGTCCTGGGAGGAAACTCAGAAGGCGGTTCAGGCGGGATACCAGGCGCTCGATAACTTCACTCGAAATATGCACCAGAAGGGCCGCGATATTTTGACCTGGTGTTACCGCGAAAAGAAACCCTGCATCTTCGTCCTGGCGCGGCCCTATCACATGGATCCGGGTATCGGCCACGAGATCGAGGGCGACTTGCAGGCTCACGGATTTCCGGTTCTCTGGATGCAGTATTTTCCCCTGGATGAGGATTTGATGAACTGGCTCTTTGCGGAAGATATTCGCGTCGGCCGAATCAAGCATCCATTTGATATTTCCGACGTCTGGACTTCTTCTTACAGCAGCAACACGAATGAAATTTTGTGGGGTGCCAAAGTAGCGGCTCGATGCCCGTGGATTACGTGTTGCCTTCGGCTCTCGAGCTATGAATGCGGAATGGACCAGCCCACCTACACGCCCACCCAGAAGATCGTCGAGGCCACCGGGACCCTGTTCTTCAAGTTTGGCGACCTGGATTCGACGAAGCCAAGCGGCAGCATCCGAATCCGCGTCGAGACGATCGTGCACTACATGGCGAAATACTCCCAAGACATCATCCAGAAAAAGCTGGACCGGCTTCCTCCCGATTGTCCACTCACCTAACTTTTCTCGTTCTGCGCGCCCAGGCCGAGCCTCTTTAGTTCTTGACAAACTCGCGGGCCGTGTATATATGACGCGCGCAGAGACAGCGGCGCAAGCCGACTCCGCCAGCGCTAAGGTCGGCTCGGTCGCGCGCTTTGCCACGGTGGGGCACCGAAGGGCATTCCATATCACCACACGCGCCCTTCGGCACAAGCGAGTCACGGATGCCGCCGGAAGTTGCTAATTCTTCTTCGGACAGAAGAGCTGTTGTTGATTCCCGCATGAACTCCGCCCCGGGCGGTTTTGACCCGGCTACGGGCCTGCCCAAGGGTCTGCTGGAATTCCTGGCGCCGCTGCACCGCGAGTTCACTTCGCGCCAACGATCCCTGGTCGCCCAGCGTGCGGAAGTGCTGGCAAAAGCGCATCGCGGCACTCTGCCCACTCACCTGCCACCATCGGTTGCCACGACCGGCGACTGGAGAATCGAGCTTCCGCAATGGTGCCAGGATCAGCGAAATCAGATGACCGGGCCTGGCGATGACGCCGAGTTGGTCGTGAAAATGCTGAATTCGGGCGCGCCGGGAGTGATGCTGGACCTCGAAGACTCGCTGGCCAACACTTGGGACCATCTGGTCCTCGGCATCGAGAATATCCTGAAGGCGCTTCGCGGCGAGCTCACTTACTTCGACCGCAAACGCAATCAGACGGTCGCCATCAAGCCCAGCAAGACGGTGATTTGGGTGCGCTCGCGCGGGTTGCACTTGAGCCAGGCAGGTATTTTCGGCAGCGAGCTGATGTCCGCATCACTCTTTGATGTGGCCAGCATCGTTTTCCGCGTCCAGCCGTCGGACTTGAAACACCCGCTTTCCTTCTACATTCCCAAAACTGAGTCTGCGGAGGAAGCACTCTGGTGGCGCGACCTCTTCCAGGCGCTCGCGCGCGCGCGGGGCTTCCCGAAGGACTACATCAAGTGCATGGCGCTGGTGGAGTCGCATCCGCTCGCTTACCAGATGGAGGAATTCGCTTATAACCTGCGCGAACACATTCTCGGGCTGAACCTCGGCCGATGGGACTACATGGCCAGTCTGATCCACTTTAACTTGACCAACCCCGAATGGGTGCTGCCCGACCGCAATACCATTCCGCACGATGTGCCTTTCTTCCAGCGCGTGCGCGAACTGATGCCCGAAATCTGCCACAAGCGCGGATTCCTCGCCATCGGAGGCATGACGGCGCTCTATCCCAGCCGTGAAGACCCTGAGCTGAACGCACGCGCCCTCGCCGTGCTCGAAAAGGACAAGAAGAATGAGGCGAATTGCTTGATGGACGGCGCGTGGACCGGCCATCCGGATCAGAACCAGATTGCCGTAGACCAGTTTCCGAATCCGAACCAGCTCGATCGCCGGCCGAGCCCAATCGAGCGCTATCCGGACCTGCGGCCGGCGCCGCGAGGCGTGGGCCGGAAGTCACTCGCGGGCACGCGGGCCGCGGTTCGCACCGTGATTCGTTATCGCAATGGCGTGCTCAACGGCAAAGGCGCGAGTCTGCTCGACGGTTACATGGAGGACTTGGCGACGGATCGCATCTACCGGCTGATGATCGCCCAGCGCACACTCCATCGCGACGCTGCGCACGTCCTGGATGACGCCGGCGCTCCTGTTCCACACACGCCGGAATTTGTTACCAAAGTTTTTGATGAGGAGCTGGATAGAATTCTGCGCGAATTGCCCGCCGGCTCCCCGCCCGATGTTGCCGAAAAATTTCGCCAAGCGCGAATCCTGAGCGAGGGAATGATCGTGCGCGGTGAATTCAATCCAGTCTGATAGCCATAGGAAGGACCCGAACTCTTGCTGAAGGAAGCGACAGGAGGAAGATAGCGATGACTTGGACGCAAGTGTATGACCCCCTGGGGCACTGGTGGCTCTCCACGCTGGTCGCGGCCTTGCCCATACTCGTGCTGTTTGGCTTGTTGGCGGGCCTGAGGGTCAAGCCGCACTTATGCGCCATCGCGGGGGCGCTGACGGCCGTTCTGGTGGCCATTCTGGTTTTCAAGATGCCGCTCGTGGTGGCCGGGATGAGCTTCGTTTACGGCGTAGGTTTCGGACTGCTCAAAATTGCCTGGATTGTGCTGGCTGCTGTTTATCTCTACGACGTTTCCGTGGACACGGGCCAGTTCGAAATCATGAAGGAGTCGGTGGCAGGGATTACGGCCGACCGCCGGCTCCAAGTGCTGCTCGTCGCATTTTGCTTCGGCGCATTCATCGAAGGCGCAGCGGGGTTTGGCGCGCCGGTAGCCATTGCCGGAGCCTTCATGATTGGGCTTGGCTTCCAGCCGTTCCATGCCGCGGCTCTCAACCTGATTGCCAACACCGCGCCCGTGGCGTGGGGCGCCATTGGCACACCGGTGCACACGCTCGCGGCGGTGAGCGGCCTGCCGGAATCCGATCTGAATGCCATGATCGGCCGCATCCTGCCGTTCACGGCCATCATCGTTGCGTTTTGGCTGGTGCGCGTCATGGTCGGATGGAAGGAAACTTTCGAAGTGCTCCCGGCCATCCTGGTGGTCGGCTTTTCCTTCGGCATCACGCAGTATTTCTGGTCGAACCACGTGGACAGCAACCTCGTGGACATCATGGGTGGTGTTGTCTCTATCATCGCTACGGTTCTCTTCCTGCGATTCTGGAAGCCCAAAAGGGTGTGGCGGTTTGATTACGATGACAAGACAGCGCCGGCCGGTGCCGGCGCTCAGGAAGTCGCTGACGACATGGGCGCTGAATGGGACCTGACGAAGGCCCGCAAGCACGTGCCCGGGCGCTCCTACACCGGCGCACAGATCGCTCGGGCTTGGATGCCCTTCTTTGTGCTCTCGATTTTCGTTCTCGTCTGGGGATTACCGAAAGTGAAGCTGGCTATGAACAAGGCGACCACGCCAAGCTTTCAAGTGGTTCTGCCCAACGGCAAGCCACGACCGGGACCCCCGGGCTGGGATGTTCCCCGTCTGCACGCTGTGGTGTACCGGGCCGCGCCGGTGGTGAGCAAACCGACGCCGGAGGCAGCCCGGTTCGACTTCAACTGGCTTTCCGCCACGGGAACGGGCTGCTTCTTGGCGGCCATCGTCTCCGGGTTCCTGCTGGGTGTCGGGCCCGTTCGCCTGATGCTGATCTTCTGGAGGACGCTGAAGCGAATGAAGCTGGCCATGGTGGCCATATCGTTCATGCTGGGGCTGGGGTTCGTCACCCGCTATTCGGGACTGGACGCGGTGCTGGGTCTTGCCTTCACGCGCACCGGTTGGTTCTATCCGTTCTTCGGCACTTTCCTGGGCTGGCTGGGCGTGGCGCTCACGGGAAGCGACACGTCTTCGAACGCTTTGTTCGGGAGCTTGCAGCGAATCACATCCCAACAGCTCGGCATCGATCCCGTACTGATGGTCGCCGCCAACAGCGCCGGCGGCGTGATGGGCAAAATGGTGGATGCCCAGTCGATCACCATCGCCACGGCGGCGACCAACCAGGTCGGAAACGAGGGCATTATCTTCCGCTTCGTTTTCTGGCACTCGATTGCCCTCGGCGCCATCGTCGGAATCATTGTGATGCTGTACGCATACGTCTTCCCGCACGCCGTGCCACACGGCCTGACCTTCGTGAAGTGATCTTTGCTTGTACGGGGGCCCGGCCTGCGTGCTCCGGCGCGACACCTGCGCTAGAATGAAGTTTGCCCCGCAGACACCGGGGTCGAAGCCTCTTCTGGACCAACGGCTGGCGAGCGAAGCGAGCGGCCCATTCGAAGGGGAGGGATGAATGGAAGGTCGCATCCTCGATCAGTTCCGCTCCATCCTTGGAACTAGCGGCCTGATTACAGAGCCCGAGGAACTCCACACCTACGAGTGCGACGGCCTCACGAATTTCCGGGTCATGCCGTCCGCCGTCCTCCTTCCGACTTCCGCCGAGCAAGTCCAGAAAGTCGTCCGCGTGTGCCATCAAGAGAAGATTCCTTTCGTTGCCCGGGGCTCGGGGACGGGGCTGAGCGGCGGAGCGTTGCCCATCGACAAGGGAGTGGTGATCGGTCTCGCGCGGATGAACCGCATCCTCGAAGTGGACATTCCCAACGCCCGGGTGATCGTCGAGCCCGGCGTGATCAATGCCATCGTCACGCAGAAGGTGGCGCCGCACGGCTACTTCTACGCCCCCGATCCTTCTTCGCAGCAAGTGTGCAGCATCGGCGGCAACGTGGCGGAAAACTCGGGCGGGGCGCACTGCTTGAAATATGGCTTTACGACGACGCATGTGCTCGGCCTTGAGGTTGTGCTGCCCGACGGTTCGGTGGTGCACCTCGGCGCGAAAACGCTCGACCGGCCCGGCTACGACTTGGCCGGAGTGTTTGTCGGGTCGGAAGGCACGCTCGGTGTGGCCACGAAGATCATCCTGCGCATTGTGAAGCGCCCGGAAGTGGTGCAGACGCTCTTGGCCGCATTCAACTCGACCAACGAAGCGGGCGCTGCCGTCAGCGAGATCATCGCCGCCGGGATGCTTCCGGCCGCCATCGAGATGATGGACAACCTCGCCATTCAGGCCGCGGAAGCCGCCGTCCACGCGGGCTATCCGGACTGTGGTGGCCTGCTACTCGTCGAGCTGGATGGACCGGCGACCGAAGTGGAAACGCTGATGGCTCGGGTGAAGGAAATCTGCACGGCCTGCGGGGCATGGGAAATCCGCGTGGCGCAGTCGGAGGCGGAGCGCGCGGTGGTTTGGAGAGGACGCAAGGCGGCGTTTGCCGCCATGGGCCGCATCTCGCCGAACTATATCGTGCAGGATGGCGTGATCCCGCGCACGGCCCTGCCGCGCGTGATGAGCGAAATCGAGCGGCTCAGCGCGGAAGCAGGCCTGCGCGTTGCCAACGTCTTCCACGCCGGCGACGGGAACTTGCACCCGCTCGTGCTCTACGACCGTCGCATAGCCGGGCAGGAGCATCGCGCCGAAGAGCTTGCGTTCAGCATTCTTCGCCTCTGCGTCGAGGCAGGCGGCTCCATCACCGGCGAGCACGGCGTGGGCGAAGAGAAGAAGAACTTCATGCCGGTGATGTTTGCCGAGCCGGACCTGGACACGATGCAGCGAGTGCGATGCGCCTTCGATCCCGAGCGGCTTTCGAATCCCGATAAAGTGTTTCCTCGTCCCCGCCTCTGCGCTGAAAAGCCCGGCCCTTATGAGCCCCATCCCCTGGAGACCGCCGGTGTCGCTGAATTTTTCTAGCGCACCGGCGCGCCGCGAGCCGCGGTGATTCCCCGGCCCCGGAAACAGCGATGAAGACTCAGAACGAAACGCCCTGGACTGAGTTGGGCGGCATTGTCGGCAGCGCACATTTGCGCCCGTCCACTCCGGCCGACGCAGTGGACGGAGCGGCGCCGCAGATGGTAATCGAACCGGGCAGCGCCGAGGAGTTGGCTGCGGCGCTTCGTTGTGCCACGGCAGCGGGACTGGCGATTGCGCCGCGCGGCTCCGGCACGAAGCTCGACTGGGGAAATCCGCCGCAGCGGTGCGATGCAGTTCTCTCGACAGCGCGCCTCAATCGTTTGCTCGAGCATGCCTGGGCGGATTTGACCGTGATCGTGGAAGCAGGCTGCACCGTGGAAAATCTCCAGCGCGCCCTCGCCCAGCATGGCCAGCGCCTGGCCGTCGACCCGCTGTGGCCGGAGCGCGCCACGATCGGCGGAATTCTTGCGACGAACGACAGCGGCACATTTCGCGTCCGCTTCGGGGCGCTGCGCGATCTTATTATCGGCGTCACGCTTGCGCTGCCGGACGGCACGCTGGCGAAGAGCGGCGGCAAAGTGGTGAAAAACGTCGCCGGCTACGACTTGCCCAAGCTCGCAACAGGCTCGCTGGGCACGCTCGGGGTCATCACGCAGGCGATCTTTCGCCTGCACCCGCTGCCGCACGAAGTGACGAGCGAGAGTATCCGTTCGAGTTCTGCCGACGAATCAAACAGACTGATGCTGGCCATTCAGGATTCGCGCTTGGCATTTACGGGTTTGCAGTTGCGCGCGCAATCCAGCGGCGATTCCGAGCTCGACGTGCGCTTCGAAGGCACTCCTGCCGGCATGGCGGCCCAATTGGGCGAGCTCAAACGGCTTAGCAAAAACGCTCAAGCGGCCCAGGCGTCGCCGGCCACCTGGAGTGCCGGCCAGTCCCTCTGGAAGGGAAACGAGCCGAGCTTGGTTGGGAAATTCAGCGTGCTGCCGTCCGAGCTCGGCTGGTTCTGCTCTCTGGTTGCACGGCTTTGCGAGGCTCAGCGCCAGGAATGGAAGGTCGTCGCGCAGGGAGTCGGAGTGGGACTTGTGAGGATAGAAGCGGGCACGGAAAAAGGGTTGCGTGGCGTGCTCGTCGCGCTGCGTCAAGAAATCGAGCGGCGTGGCGGTTCCTTCATCGTGCTCGAGTGCCCCGCCGGCGTGAAATCCGGACTCGACGTCTGGGGTTCGCCAGGAGACGCGCAAGCGCTTATGGTGAGGGTCAAGCAGCAGCTCGATCCCACCGGCACTCTAAATCCCGGACGATTCCTCGGGGGAATCTGATGGCTCCAGAGCAAAAAACGAGCACTGACGCGAAACCTCCGATCGACCCGAAACCTGCGGTTGCGAGCCGCGCTTTCGACGGCCACAATCCTCCCTCGCTCGATTTGATCGACGATTGCGTTCACTGCGGCTTCTGCCTGCCCACTTGCCCCACCTACCAGCTCTGGAACGAAGAAATGGATTCACCGCGCGGCCGAATCTACCTGATGAAGCTGGGCAACGAAGGGAAAGCCGGGCTGACGGAGACTTTCGTGCAGCACTTCGACCGTTGCCTCGGCTGCATGGCTTGTGTGACCTCATGCCCTTCGGGCGTGCAATACGACAAGTTGATCGAAGCCACGCGAGCGCAGGTTGAGCGCCGCTATCGCCGCTCGCTCGCGAACCGGCTCTATCGTGACTTCATCTTTTCGCTTTTTCCTTATCCCACCCGGCTGCGCGTGGCCCTCGGGCCGGCCTGGCTTTACCAGCGGCTTGGCCTGCAGTGGCTGCTGCGCGCAAGCGGTGCGATGGCGCTGCTGCCCGCGAAGCTGCGTTCCATGGAAGCGCTCCTCCCGCAGCTTTCTGCTGCATCGTTTCGCTCCCGGATGCCGGAGCGTGTGGCGGCTCAAGGCCAGCCTCGGCGGCGCGTCGGACTGCTGCTTGGCTGCGTCCAGCGGGTCTTCTTTCCTCACGTGAACGCGGCCACCGTGCGTGTTCTGGCAGCGGAAGGCTGCGAAGTCATCATCCCGCCCGAGCAGGGCTGCTGCGGCGCGTTGATGATCCATGGAGGAAGAGAAGCGCAAGCGCTCGCGCTGGCCCGCCGGCTGATCGACGTCTTCGAGCGCGCCGAGGTGGACACCGTGGTCATCAACGCGGCCGGATGCGGCTCGAACATGAAAGATTACGCGCACCTGCTGCGCGATGACCCGAACTATGCGGCGCGCGCAAAAAGCTTTTCGTCCAAGTGCAAAGATGTTTCTGAATTCCTCGCCGAGCTCGAGCCGCGCGCGCCGCGGCATCCGATCGCGGCGAAGGTCGCCTACCACGATGCGTGCCACCTCCAACATGCGCAGGGCGTTTTCGCGCAGCCGCGCGCAGTCCTGAAGACGATTCCGCAGCTCGAAGTGTTCGAGATTGCCGACTCGGCAATTTGCTGCGGCTCAGCGGGAATCTATAACCTCGTCGAGCCCGGCCCGGCGCAGGAATTGGCATCACGCAAGGCGCAGAATGTCCTCGCCACGGGCGCGGACATGGTCGTCTCTGCCAATCCCGGTTGCCTGCTGCAAATCGAGTGCGGCATGGCGCGCGCCGGACGCCGCCTGCCTACCCGCCATTTCATCGAGCTAGTCGACGCCTCTATCCGCGGAGTCTAGAAGCACGGCCCTCATATGGTCGTTCATTTCGGGCACTGTTTCCCACTTCCTCAGAGAGCCCCATCGGGCGGAGCCGCGCTCCAAGTCAGGTGACGAAATGTCTTCGGTTCGCTTCGGGGCTTCTTCCAACGCGCTTCGGCCAGCTCGTCGGCCACGCGCGCGGTGGAAACTCCGCGCTCGCGAGCGATTTCGATCACTCGACGCATTCGGTCGTAGATGCGCGCCAAGCTCGCGGAACCGTCGCGCCGCCCCAGAAGATAGAATTCGACTCCCCGGATGAGCCCGCCTGCATTCACAAGGTAGTCCGGCGCGAGGAGGATGCCTCGACGCTCGAGTGCCTCCGCATCCTCGAGAGAATCCAGGACGTTGTTCGCGGACCCACAGATGATCCGGGTGCGGAGCCTTGGAATTGTTTCCCGGTTTATGACGCCGCCCAGGGCGCAAGGCGCGAGCACATCACATTCGACGAACAATATTTCATCCGGTGCCACCACCTGCGCGCCAAACTCTCTCGCAGCTTCGCTTGCGCGCGCGGCATTCACATCCGCCACCACGAGTTCCATGCCTTCGCGTTTCAGGATTCGTGCCAGCGGCATGCCTACGCTGCCCACTCCCTGCAGTGCCACCCGCGCGCGGCGGATGCCCGCCGATTCCAGGCAGGCGCGCATTCCGTGCCAGATGCCAATCGCGGTTTGCTCGCTGATATCCCCAAGCTCGGGTGATGATTCACAGGCGATGAAACGCGTGGCGCAGCCCGCGGCAGCGAGATCGTCATCCGTGACCCCCACATCAGGCCCGGTAAAGAACCGCCCGTGCAGGCTTTCGACAAGCACTCCGAATCCTTCAAACGCTGCCGCGCGCTTGAGGCCGGCATGCTGGATGATCACCGCCTTGCCGCCGCCGCAGGGGAGCTCGGCAAGGGCCGCTTTGTAGGTCATGGCGCGGGAAAGGCGCAGGACATCCCGCAGGGCTTCTTCCTCGCTCGCGTACGGCCAAAGGCGAATGCCGCCCGTCGCCGGTCCCAGAGTCGTGTCGTGGATCGCCAGGAAGCCGCGCAATCCGGTGGCGTCGTTCTGAAAAGCGATCACCTGTTCGTGATCGTAAGCGGCCATTTCCTCGAGCAGGTTCATCGCGATATCACCCCACAACCTTTTTTGCGTTGGATAAGGTTAGGCGTCGTGGCCGATGGGCACAAGGACCAAATTGGTGCGAGAAGGTTCTGCGAGGATGCCGCCGGGAGAGAGTTCTCGATTGGGTAGGTGTATTTCGTTTAGAAGCGAGGAGACGACGCCGAAACAAAATCCGGCGATGTGGGCGGTCTCGACAGCGATGCGCTCAGCCGCGTGCCAGATTCTTGATTTGCTTTGCCAGCTTCTCGATTTCCTCCGCCTTTTGGACCAGCGGCAGAGAAAGAATCTCAGCCGAATCGGTTTCGGACACCTGTTCCTTCAGTTCTTCAGCTAAGGAATACAGACGTTTCACATCCGTTTGAATTTGCTCTTGGTTTCTTTTCAACAGGAGCTTTGGATTGGGCTTGGGCAAACTGGTTTCAGGGTCCTGACCCGGTTGCCGCTGCCCGCCGTGCTGAGAAGAGAGAGCCCCCGCCATCGCGGCTCGGGCCCCGAATGCAGCCGGCAGGATCGCGCTGAGAAATTCCCGCCTTTCTCGAAACATGGAGTGTCCTCCCCCGGTCAATCTTTGGTGCGGGCGGCCTCGCGCCCGCGGGTGGTATAATCCCGTCCCTTCTATTCTATGACTGATTCCTTTTCGCGATGGGCACAAATCGCCGGCGCCAAAGGCTTGCGGTTGCTGGTCATCCTGGTGCTCGCATTTCTGATGGCCCGGCTGCTCAAGGTGTTGACGCAGAAGCTGGTGGAGATTGCAAAATCGCAATCGCGCGTTGCGATATTGCGCGAACAACAGACGCGCACGATGGCGGGCTTGCTCTACAGCGCGGGTACCGCCATCATCCTGGCGGTCGCGTTCCTTGTGGCTTTGCCCGAATTCGGTTTCAACATCGCGCCGGTCGCAGCCCTGGCGGGGTTGGCCAGCCTGGCAGTGGGATTCGGCGGGCAGTATCTAGTGCGAGATCTCATCAATGGATTCTTCGTCATCTTTGAAGACCAGTTCGTAGTGGGAGACGTGGTGCGGATCAACGATGAAGTGGGGCGCGTGGAACACCTGACGCTGCGACGCACGGTGCTGCGGAACGATCGGGGCGCGATGGTCACCATTCCGAACGGGCAGATCGGGAAGGTGGCGAACCTGAGCCGAGACTGGTCGCAAACATTCGTGGACGTCACCGTGCCTGCGGAGGAAGGCGTTGGACGCGCGCTCGCGGTCCTGGAAAGGGTTGTGACCGAATTCCGTGCCGACCCGGATTGGGCGGCGGCGCTGGTGGACGGTCCTCGCGTTCTGGGCGTGGAGGCGCTTGGGCTTTCTGGCACGATTCTCCGCACCCAGCTCCGCGCCGCAGCGAACCGGCAGGACGACGTGGCTCGGGAATTGCGCCGGCGAATCAAGTCCGGCTTCGAACAAGAGCGAATTCTTTTTGGCGGCACGCAGAGGGTGGAGCTGGTGGGCGGTAGGGAGCAATCCGAGTAAGATAACGAAACAATCCGTAAAAAATCGCAAACGGGGAGGCACAGACGATGGCAACAGCAACTCACGAGCAGGTAAACCTGATGTTGCGACTCTACGAACTGCGGCGTGAACCGCGGCTCCGGGAAGCGCGCGCGTGGTTCGTAGAAAATTTTCATGTCAACAGCGCCGAGGAGATGATGAAGAACTTTGCGCCGGGCAGCGAAGAAAACGTCCACATCCGCATGACGATCAGCTACTGGGACATGGTGGCTGGCATCGCCAATCGAGGTCTGGTGGACGAAGAGCTCTTCTTCGAAAGTTCCGGGGAACAGTGGATCGTGTGGGACCGGCTCAAGGCGGTCGCGCCTGGCTTCCGCGCGGCCTTCAAGAACCCGCTTGCCTTCGCCAATCTCGAAGAGCATTGCAAACGCCTCGAGGCGTGGCGCGAGAAACGCGCTCCTGGGTCCAACGCCGCGATGCGGGGAATGATGGAGCAAATGGCCAAGGCCCGGACTCAAACGAAGACCGCGGGAGACTGAGGCGCGAAGAAGAGGCGCGCGCCCCAAAAGGGGGCGACAATCCATCGCTGTTTGCGCAACACGTTCCAATCTCCGGGGTTTGGCGGGCTTGTTCTATGGTAGGCTGGGCGCGCTAAACCCTGCGAGCGCATCTTGGGATGGGTGAAAACCGGGCCGGCTTTGCTGATCGCAGCGGGTGCGGCCCGAGCGCGCTCCACCGATTGATCCAGTTGATCTCCGGGGGCGAGGAGGAAACATGGTTGGACGGAAGCGGTTTTGGGCACCATTGGCTATTCTTCTCACGAGTCTCCTGTCGATCCCGCCGGATGTTGCGGCGCAGGCCGAACAACATGCCGGCCAGGTCACAATCGTCATCCCCATCGCTGAAATCCAGCGCACGGGGGAACGCGTGCCTGCCCAGGTGAAGAAGCCGGTCTTCTGGGGCGACGTGGTCAACACCGGCCATCTGGCCCGTGCTCGCCTCACTCTGGATGATGGCTCGGTTCTGAACGTGGGTTCGGACTCGCTGTTGCGGGTGCTCAAGCATGACGCCGCCAATCAACAGACCGATCTCGAGCTCACCTATGGCCAAGTGCGCACGAACGCCGTGAAAATGACCAAGCCGGGTTCCGGTTTCAAGGTTCGCACGCCCACGGCTGTGGCCGGAGTTGTGGGGACGGATTTCTTCCTCGGCTTCGAGAACTTCATGACCCAGCTCATCGTGTTTCAAGGCAAGGTCCAGTTCTGCAATTTGGGGGGCGCTTGCATCGAGGTGGGAGCGGGAATGGCGTCGGCCGTGCGCGGAAACAATGCCCCGGATCAGCCGGTGACGGCTACGACTGCCAATGTCACGACCGCCACGACCAGCACTGCGCCTACAGGACCCGGCGGCGCGGGCGCGGGGGCTGGCGCCGGTGTCGGAGGCGTTGCCACTGGGACCGTTGCGGCACATAGCGCGCTCTTCGTCGGCGTCATGGCGGTAGCTGTTGCTGTTCCGGCAGCGGTGATTCGGTCTGTCGCCAAAACGCCCACGTGCGCTTGCCAAAAAACTGTGACTGCCGGGCAGGCAGCTATCGTGAACCACGGCCGCCCGAGCGGGCTTGGACAGCCGTAGCGTTCAGCATACACGTAGAGACTTAGTCCTTAAGTCGTCGCGCGAACGACGCGTGGCCGTGTGTAAGGCCCATCCTCAGCACCCGTCGACTTCGTCAATCAAACAAGTTTACAAATTCATATGGGATAGCAGCTTTGTGGAGTGATGTTTGCCGGCTGCCGCGACACGAGTTCGCTCCAGCGTCGCGCTCTTAAAACCCGGTGCGTCCTGCTAAAATACCGGCGACATCATGGAACGAGTTTTCCATCGCAATGCTGAGCGGGTGGTTGGCCGCTTGAGCTCCGGACCGCCGGCAATTCAGCCCACCGTCAAGTCAAGGAAGGAAGCCGACTGAGATGGACGCAGCCTATATCTGCGAGGGTCTTCGCACGCCCATCGGGCGTTACGCGGGCGCGCTCGCACAGATCCGCACGGACGACTTGGCGGCCCTTCCATTGGCGGCATTGCGGCGCAAATTTGAAAAAAGCGATTGGGAAGCCGTCGATGAAGTCGTAGTTGGTTGCGTCAACCAAGCCGGAGAAGATAATCGCAATGTAGCGCGGATGGCGGCATTGCTTGCCGACATTCCGTACAGCGTACCGGCGTCGACCGTGAACCGGTTATGCGGTTCGGGGATGGAAGCGGTGGCTACCGCAGCAAGAGCAATCGCCGCGGGCGAGATTTCACTCGCGATCGCAGGCGGCGTGGAAAGCATGAGCCGCTCCCCGCTGGTGATTCCCAAAGCGACTTCCGCTTTCTCGCGGAGCGCGGAAATCTACGACTCCACCCTTGGCTGGCGCTTCGTCAATCCGCTGATGGCGAAGAAGTATGGCGTCGCGTCGATGCCCGAAACTGCGGAGAACGTTGCGGAGACTTACCGGATCGACCGGTGCTCGCAGGATCGATTTGCCCTTCGCTCGCAGCAGAAAGCCGCGGCGGCACAGAAGGCCGGAATCTTCGCGGAGGAAATCGCGCCGGTGAATGTGCCGGGGCCCAAGGGAACGATCAAGGCCGTTGCCGAAGACGAGCATTTGCGCCCCGACACTACGATCGAAGGTCTCACTAAGTTGCCGGCCCCTTTTCGGGAGAACGGGACGGTGACTGCGGGGAACTCTTCCGGGATAAACGATGGCGCCTGTGCCATGTTCGTGGCTTCGGAGAATGCGGCCTCGCGGTTCGGGCTGACGCCGCTTGCGCGCGTGATGGGAGCAGCGTCGGCCGGTGTGGAGCCCGACGTGATGGGAATCGGCCCGATTCCCGCAATACGAAAGCTGCTCGCTCGACTGAATCTGTCGATTGCCGACGTCGATTGGTTGGAGTTGAATGAGGCCTTCGCCGCGCAGGCGCTGGCCGTGACCCGCGCATTCGGTCTGCCCGATGACAGCGAACGCGTGAACCCCAATGGCGGCGCGATTGCGCTCGGGCATCCGTTGGGTATGAGCGGCGCGCGCTTGGTTCTCACCGTGACCCGCCAACTTCAGCGCACCAAGGGCCGCTACGCGCTCGCTTCGATGTGCATTGGGGTGGGACAGGGTATCGCCATGATGCTCGAGCGGGTGTGAACCGCACATTACGGAGGCTCTCAAACTAGATGGAGGCAAAAGGGAAAGTTTGGAGGCGCGGGTGGGAGTCGAACCCACGAATGGAGGTTTTGCAGACCTCTCCCTTGGGCCACTTGGGTACCGCGCCTTTTCCGCCAGTATAGCGGAATTCAAACTTCAGGACACCGGGAATCCCAGCCGTTTGAGCCTCGGCATAAAGGTCAACGAATCGTCAACTCAAACGGGATTCGCGCCTCGACCGGCTCCGACACTCCCATCAGGCGGCGCAACATGACCTCGAGCGTGCCCGCCTCGATTCCACGCGACCTCTCTTTTTCGAAAAGAAGTTGAAAGAAGGTTTTTTCTTCCGGGAATTGTACGATCTGCACCGCCGCGCCCGCCCGAATGCGCGCGAGCTGTTTGGCAACGGCGATGGCGCGTTCCACTCCCCCAAGCTCGTCCACGAGCCCGAGGTCTTTCGCCTGCGCGCCGGTCCAGACGCGACCCTTGCCGATCTTGTCCACGGCCTCGACGCTCATCTTCCGGCTCGCGGCCACGCCCTGGATGAAGCTCGCGTAGATATCCTGCAAAGACTTTTGAAGTGATTCGCGCTGCGCCGGCGTGAAATTCTGTTGGTCCCAATACATCGTAGCGTTGTCGCTCGTCGCGACGTAGTCGGTGCTGAGGCCAAGAAGATTGTAGAGACCGGAGATGTTCAGCTTGCCGCTGATCACGCCGATCGATGCGGTGATCGTGTTCGGGTCGGCAACGATCTTGTCCGCAGACATCGAAATCCAGTAGCCGCCCGAGGCGGCTACGTCGGACATGGAAACCACCACCGGTTTCTGCTTGCGCGCGAGCTCCACCTCGCGCCGAATCACCTCGCTGGCCACCGGCGAGCCCCCGCCCGAGTCCACGCGCAGCACGATGGCCTTGATGCTGGAATCCTCGCGCGCGTGACGCAGATCCGCGGAGACCGAATCCCCGCCCATGATGAACCCGCCGCTCGGAGAGTTGTCCGACTGGCCGGACACGATGGTCCCGGTGGCGTGCACGACCGCAATTCTTTCCGTGCCTGCGTTGGGCACTTCCCTCCGATAGGCGCCCAGATCTGTTGGTTTCCAATCCCCGTCTTTCTTTCGGAAGAAATCCTGGATCTCATCCCAATAGGCGAGTTGGTCCACCAGCTTATCCGCCAGCGCTTCCTTGGCGAGGAATGGGCCCTGTTGGACCAGGGATTCAAATTGCGAGCGGTCGAAATGCCGCGTTTCGGAAACGTCCGTCAGATACTGGTTGTAGATGCCGTGCAACAGCGTCTCGATCTCTTCGCGGTGAGCCGGCGTGAATTTTTTCTCCGTGAACATATTCGACGCCGTCTTGTACTCGGCGATGTGATACATGTCGGGATAAATCCTCAGCTTGTCCAGAGTGCCGCGCAGGAAGAGCGCTTCGGCCATCATGCCCCGAACGTCGAGCTCGCTGGTGGGCACGAGCCAGAGTTTTTCGCACGCGGTGGCCAAATAATATTCCCGGTTGCCGATACCGTCGTAACCCAGATAGCAGATGCTGGGCTTTCCGCTTTGCCGGAACGCGAGGAGATGAGAGCGGATTTCCTCCAGCTTCCCCCACCCCGTCGCCAGCGGACCCACCTTCACCACCAATCCGGTGATACGCGCATCGTTCTTGGCGGTATCGATGACGTCGAGATAATCGTGGACCACGGGGATGGGACGCCCCCACAGCGCCGTAAAGAGATCCACGGGGCGTTGCTCCTCGATTGCCCCGTTTATCTCGAGCACGAGAACGGATTTCGAAGGAAGCCGCTCAGGAGATCGGACCGTCACGACGAACAGCACGAAAAAGAGAACGACCAGGAAAATCACCAATGCCCGCTTCTTGCCCCATGTCATGTCTTTTTACCTCGCTCTCAAAGAGCTCTCGTTCGATCACCTGCACAACGTAACATCAGTTCGCGGGGATTGCCAACTCCGGGGAACGCTGGAGCCAAAATGGAAAGGGTTCATGCCGGGTCGAATCGCGATCGCAGGTAGAATTGAGAGGACTGCCGGTCGAAAAGGCGAGCGATAGGGTTGGGCTGGCGGCCGATCAAAAGCCCTGAGAGCAGGTCCCGCGCCCCAGACGCTACGGTTGGGCCTCGCGGAGAAAGCGCGCCGCCTCTTCCGGAGGGGTGGGGTTGATGTAGAAACCCGTTCCCCACTCAAATCCAGCCACCTTCGTCAGCCTCGGCATCATTTCGATGTGCCAGTGGTAATGCTCGTTGATTTCCTCGCCGATGGGTGAAGTGTGTATGACGTAGTTGTAGGCGGGCCGGCCGAGGACCGCGTCCAGCCGTGCAAGAAAATCCCGAAACAGCTTCGCGAGGCTGGTGTAGGTGGGAATCTGCTGGTATTCGAAAGCGGAACTGTGGTGCTTGGGCAGAATCCAGGTCTCAAACGGAAAGCGCGGGGCGTAGGGGGCCAGCGCGATGAACTCGTCGTTTTCCAGGATGAGGCGGGTCGCCGTTTCTACTTCCTGGCGAATCATATCGCAGAAGATGCAGCGTTCCTTCTCCTTGAAATAGCGCCAACCGCTGTCCACTTCCTCCCGCACCCGCTTGGGCACGATCGGCAGTGCGATCAATTGTGAGTGAGGATGTTCGAGCGACGCGCCGGCCGCATCGCCGTGATTCTTGAAGAGCAGGATGTAGCGGAAGCGCCGGTCGTTCTTGAGATCCAGGATGCGGTCACGATAGGCCCACAAGACCTGCTCCACCGAGGGGTCGGGCAGCGTGGCGAGCGTGCTTGCGTGCTCCGGCGTCTCGATAATCACTTCGTGAGCGCCGATGCCGTTCATGCGATCGAACAGGCCTTCCCCTTCGCGGTCGATGTCCCCTTCGATTCCAAGAGCCGGAAACTTGTTGGGCACGACGCGCACGGTCCAGCCGGGCGAATCCTTCCCAGTGCCGTTGCGGCCGTAGGCCAGAATCTCCGGCGGCGTCTTCCCTTCGTTCCCGTAACAGAACGGGCAAAAGCCGTTGCCCTTGATCTGCACGCTTTCACAGACAAAATCGCTTGGACGCTTGGCGCGATCGGTCGAAATGATCACCCAGCGTCCCGTAATTGGGTCCTTCCGTAGGTCAGGCAAAACTTCCTCCTGAGATCACCAGCCCTCCCTGCGGCTCCAAAACCGAGGTGGGCTCGGCTGCCGCGCTTATTCTACTACGCCGTCAAGCCCCGGCGGTCAAACCCCGCCGTGGGAGTTTCTTCCGGCTCATCACCCCTCGCCCGAAAACGCTCCTTTGTGCAAACGTACTTGTGGCCTTGTGCCGGGCCGGCTTTCGATAGCTAGAACATCGAAACGGCAGGCCGCTTCGGCGATGCGCCGTTCGGCCAGAAACCGCTTGGCCATGCGTGAAAGGTTGCGCCGCTTGTCCGCAGTGACGGCTTCTTCCGGCCGGCTCGAGATTTTATCCACCGGCACCCGCGCCTTCACTTCGACGAATGCCAAGACCGGTCCATCGTAGCCGACGAGATCGATTTCGCCCTTGATGCCGGGCGCCGTGTAGTTGCGCGCCACCAGCACGTAGCCGTGCCGCCGGAGATACCAGTAGGCGTAAGTCTCCCCGCGGATTCCGGTTTCACGGGCTTGTTGCTTCCGCGACTCTTCTTGAGGCGCACCCGCCAGCCCCTTGCGGGCCGCAAGACTTACCAGGCCAAACATCAGACGCGAGAAAAGCACCAAGAGGAACCCCGCTCACTTCAGGACTGCGAATTCAAACTCCATCACGTTGCGGCGAATGACAAAACGACGTTGGAACGGCGCTAGAGCGATCTTGAAACCTCGCTGATGCAGGCTTCCAGCGTCCGCAGAGCGAATTCGGCCTGCTCCTCGTCGATGACGAGCGGCGGCGCCAATCGCACGGCGTTCTCGCCCGCGCCCAGGATCAGGACTCCCTTGTGAAAGGCCGCCTGCACAATACGGTCGCGCAGGTCCTTGGCCCTTTCCTTCGCCCGTTGGTCGCGCACGATCTCGATGCCGATCATGAGTCCCTTGCCGCGAATTTCGCCTACGATCTTGTATCGTTCGCGCCAGTCCGCCGTGCGGCGGAAGATAAATTCCCCCATGCGGCGCGCGTTTTCAATGTATTTTCGCTCGAGTAGGTCCACGGTGGCCAGAGCCGCGGCGATCGAGACGGGATTCCCGCCGAACGTCGAGGCGTGCGCGCCGGGCTTCCAATCCATCACGCTCGCTCGCGCGATCGTTGCTCCCAGAGGCATTCCCGAGGCGATTCCCTTGGCAACGCACAGAATGTCGGGCTCGATTCCAGCGTGCTCGGACGCCCACCATTTGCCCGTACGGCCCATCCCCGACTGCACTTCATCCGCCACCAGCAAGATTCCATGTTTGCGGCAGATGCGTTGGAGGTCCTGCAAAAACGAAGCCGGCGCTGGAACGTAGCCGCCTTCTCCCTGGATCGGCTCGACGAAGATCGCCGCCACTTCTTCAGGGTCTGCCAGGCGCTTGAAGACTTCGTTTTCAAGAAACGCCGCGCATTCGGTGCAGCAGTTTTCTGCCTGGAGTCCGTAAGGGCAGCGATAGGGGTTCGGATAGGGAATGTGAATTACGCCGGCCAGCAGCGATCCAAATCCTTTGCGCTGCACCGATTTGCTTGCCGTCAGAGAAAGAGAGCCCATCGTGCGGCCGTGGAAGCAGCCGTAAAACGCAATGAACTTCTCGCGGCGCGTGTGGTAACGCGCTAGCTTCATGGCCGCTTCGACCGCCTCCGTGCCCGAATTGCCGAAGTAAACGCGTTTAGGCTCTTTGCCCGGCGCGATGGCGGCAAGTCTCTGCGCCAGCTCCACCAAGCTCGGATAGTAGAAATCCGTGCCGGACATGTGGATCAGCTCGGCGGCCTGCTTCTGGATTGCCGCGACGACTTCCGGATGGCAGTGGCCGGTGGAAACCACGGCGATGCCGGCGGCAAAATCGAGAAACACGTTGCCGTCTACGTCCTCGACCAGCGCGCCGCGTCCCGTTTTCGCTACCAGGGGATAATCGCGCGTGTAGGATGGCGAAATGTATTGGCTGTCGAGCTCGACGACTCGCTTCGCTTTCGGTCCCGGCAACGGAGTCACAAGGTGTGGCAGATTTAGTTCGGTGATTTGCATTTCTTCCTCCGGGAAATGAGATTCTTTGGGCTGTAAAGCCCGGCGGTTCGAGGTGATTACCCCAATCGCCGGAAGGAAGGCGCGCTAGTCCACGCCAAAAAGGTTGGGGCGCTCGTGAGAAGGAACGCTGTGCAGCGGAAGCGAATTGGTGAGCAGGCCGTTCACTTGGGTCACTTGAGTTTCCGTTTCCAGTGGACGCCGCCGTCGCTGGTATCCTCAAGAATGATACCATTTCCTGCGAGTTGCTCGCGAATTTCGTCGGCCCGCCGAAAGTTGCGCTGCTGCCGGGCCTTCTGCCGCTTCTGGATTAAGGCTTCGATCTGGCCCACAGCGATTCCGGGACCCGCGACTTCGAAACCCAGCCGGCGGAGCTTTTCATCGTCGTCATCGCCGAGCAGCGCGAAGACGCCATCGACCTTTCGCACCGCCTCGAGCACCAGAGGAACGTCGCCCTGGTGAAATTCCCCGCGATCGATGGCTGTATTCACGTCGCGCACCAGATCGAACAGAGCGGCCAGTGCGACCGCCGTATTCAGATCGTTTTCCAAGCCCTCCTCGAATTCTTCTTTCGCCCTGCGCACGCGATCGGCCGTAGACTCCTGCGTGCCTGGCGGAAACTTCTCCCTCTCCAGCCGCGAGACGAAGTTGCGCAGGCGCTCGATGGAGCTGGCCGCCTGCGTCAGGCCCTCCATCGTGAAATTGAGCTGCCGGCGATACGGCACCGAGGCGAGCAGATAGCGGATGGTCGACGGCTTGTGCCCCTTCGCCAGAAGGTCGCGCAACGTGTAGAAGTTTCCGAGCGACTTCGACATCTTCTTGCCTTCGATAATCAAGTGTTCCGCGTGGAGCCACGTGCGCACGAAGGGACGCCCCGTGGCCGCCTCGCTTTGCGCGATTTCGTTTTCGTGGTGCGGAAAAGCCAGGTCCACTCCGCCGGTATGGATATCAAGGGTTTCGCCCAGGTATTTCATGGCCATCGCGGAGCATTCGATATGCCAGCCGGGCCGTCCGGGGCCGATGGCAGTCTCCCAGAAATACTCGCCGGGTTTCGGCGCCTTCCACAGCGCGAAGTCGCGCGCATCGGCCTTCTCATATCGATCTACATCCACCCGCGCGCCTGCCTGAATGCCGCTGAGATCGATTTTTGAGAGTTTGCCGTAGTCCGGGAATTTCGAGATGCGGAAGTAGATCGAGCCGTCGCTCCGGTACGTCATGCCCTTCTCTGTGAGCCGCTCGATGAGCTTCACCATGTCGTCGATGTGATCCGTGGCGCGGACCAGGTGTTCCGGCGGTTCCAGGTTCAGCGTGCTCATGTCATCGAGGAACGCCTGTGCGTATTTTTCGGTGTACTCGCGGATGCCCACGCCGGCGGCGGCTGCATTTTGGATGATGCGGTCGTCCACGTCGGTCAGGTTCATCACCTGGATGACGCGATAGCCTCGCGAGCCAAGAAACCGCCGCAGGATGTCCTGAAAAACGAAGGTGCGGTAGTTTCCGATGTGGGCGTAGTCATAGACAGTTGGGCCACACGTGTACATCCGCACCTCGCCGGGATGGAGCGGGACGAAGGGCTCCGTGCGATTCGTGAGCGTATTGTGCAACTCTATTTCGCCCATTCCGGCACTTCTTCGCTCCCTGGAGCTGGGCTGCTCCTTCGGACAATTCGCCGCTTCAGCCCCTGAAGTCAATGGTTTCACGCCACCCGACCATTCTTGACACAGCCAAACACCCGGTGTTCACCCCACGGCGTATTCACCGTTGCGGAAGCAAACGCGCCATTCTAGCCGAGGGTCGCACGCTAGGAAAAGGGCCGCGCTGCGTGACGGTCCTCAAAGACGCACGATACTCGGTATTTGATGCGGTGCGGCGACCGGCGACTGTTCGTCGCCGGTCTGGAAGCGCCCCGTCGTTGGCGGTTGGCCTTATCGAAGGACCATCCAACAGCCGATGGCGCCCGCACATTGCATCCGTTAGCAAAGAGGGGTGCACGACAGTGAACTTTGGCGCGGGAATCCACCTTTACAGGGGCCACTCCCCATGCTAGTTTTGGGGCTACCGCCGTGCCAGCGCCAGGCGGCTCGGGCCTGTTACGAACGACCCGCCGCATTTTTGTCTCGAAGAACCTCCACTCGATGATTAAATACTGTTTCGTCTCCGCTCGCGTGACTGTGGAGGCGAGAGATCGCCGGGGGCCGCTTGCTTAAACTTCGCAAAGTGGAGTTGTTGGGCTTTAAATCGTTCTGCGAGAAGACGAACGTCACGTTCAGCGGCAGTGGGATCACCTGTATCGTCGGCCCGAATGGCTGCGGCAAATCGAACATCGTGGACGCCGTTTCCTGGGTGCTGGGCGAACAGAGCCACAAGATTCTGCGCGCGGAGCGGATGTCAGACTGCATCTTCAACGGGACAGCGAAGCGCCCGCCCCTCGGACTCGCCCAGGTATCGCTGACCCTGGTTGATCCGGAGCTCGCCGAGGCCGCCGCGAAGGTGCTGGAACGCTCGGAAGCGAGCCCAGTCGAAAACGCGTCAGTCGAAGCGGGCGCGCCAGGCGCGGAGGAATCACCGGTTGAAAGCATCGAGGAAGCCGGTGTCGCGGACGCTCTCGCCTCCACGGCCTTGCCCGACGCAAACACGGAGGCTAAGCCCTGGAAGAAACGCGGTGTAGCGAAGCCCGCAATGCACACGAAGCCGGGCGAGGTGGTGATCGGCCGCCGTCTATATCGCTCAGGCCAAAGCGAATATCTCATCAACGACCGCGTGACGCGCCTGCGCGACATTCAAGAACTCTTCATGGGTATGGGCTTGGGCCCGGATTCGTACGCCATCATCGAGCAGGGGCGCATCGGCCAAATCCTGAACTCGAAGCCCATGGACCGGCGCGCGATTATCGAAGAAGCGGCCGGCATCACGATGTACAAGACGAAGAAGCGCCTGGCCGAAGCGAAGCTCGAGGCTTCCAGATTGAACCTGGCGCGCGTCAACGACATCCTCGTCGAAGTGGAAAAGCAGCTCGCCTCGCTCAAACGGCAGGCTTCGAAGGCCCGGCGCTATGCCGAGATACGCGAGGAAATGCGCGGCCTGCTGCGGACCGTGCTGGCCAGCAAGGCTCAACAGCTTGATGCGGAGGCGGAGCGCCTCGAGAAGATTCTTCGCGAAATGGCGGCGGAAGAGCTGCGCGAAACGCAACTTCTTCACGAGCTCGAAGCCGACCAGGAGCGCCTGAGCGCGCGCACCTACGAGCTGGATGGGGAGCTGCGCCAGACGCAGAACCTGCTCGGAGAATCCGCGCTCGAGCTTGACCGGGCCGAAAACCGCATCCTTTTCAACCGAGAGCGGATCGCCCAGCTCGAAGCTCGGTCCACCCACGTGGCGGCCGAGATCGTCGAGATCGAAGGTCAAACGGAACGGCTCGAAACGCGAGCGCGGCAGCATTGTGGGTCTGTCGCCGGCTTGCGCCAACAAACAGCCGAGCTTGAATCCATTCTAAAAGCATCCCTCGAAAGCGTTGTGGCCGGCAGCGCGGAGCAGGACGCCCTGGAAGCGCGAATCGAGGAATTGCGGCAGTCAGCCGTTCACCTGGGGGAGGACGCGGTCCGCGCCCAAGCGGAATCGGTACAGGCCGAGGAGGCGGTGGCGCGTCACGCCGAAGCGCAGACGGAGCGAGAAACGCTGCGGCAGAGCGTCGAGGCGGTCTGGGCGGAGCAGGCGGCACATCTTCAGGCTGCGGAGGCTCGCTTTAGCGAAGCCGAAGGGCACGCCCGCGACCTCGGCGAAAAAGTGCGCGAGGCTCAAGCGCGGCTGGCTGCGGCGCGACGCGGTCAGGAAGAAACCGGCCGGCAGATGGAGCGAACGCGCGAAGAGCTTTCTGCGGCGCGCGGGCGCCGCGCTTCGCTCGAACAAATTCTGAATGACCGCGCCTATACGGCCGAAGCGGTCCAGAAACTTTTCTCGGCTAACGGCGAAGGCGAAAGCCGGGGCTTCCGCGCCGTGGGCGTTCTGGCGGATTACGCCGAAGTCGAAGAACAATACGAAGGCGCCGTCGAGCAGTTCCTCCGCGACGAGCTCGAATACGTTGTCGTCGAAACATTCGACCACGCCCGCGCCGGCATTGCATTGCTTCGCGATGAAATGGGCGGACGGGCCACGTTTTTCGTGGACTCGCTGCGAAATCTGCAAGCGCAAGTCGACGACAACACGATTTTCTTCCCGACGGCGCAGGGCGTCATTTCGCGGCTCGACCGGCTCGTGGATTTCCGCGACCCGCTTGGCCCGGCCGCGAAGCAGTTCCTGCCGAAGCTGAAGTCGGCGTTCTTGGTCGAGACGGCCGCCGTGGCCGAGCGCCTCGCGCGCGAGAACCCGCAGCATCACTTCGTCACCGTCGAAGGCACCTGTTACCAGGGTCGGATGGTGAGCGGCGGGCGGCCCGGCGATGCGGGGCCCCTGGCCCTGAAGCGCGAGCTGCGCCAGTTCCAAGCAGAAACCTCGCGCCTGGAGCGCCTGGCCGAGGAAACTCAGGCGAGCCTCGCGACGCTTACCGAGGCAGTGCGCGCCTTCGAGGCCTCGATTGAGCAAACCCTCGGGCAGCACGTAGAAGCGGAAAAGGCCCTCGTGGCGGCCACGCATCAGCGCGACCAGGCCCGGGTCGAGTTCGCGCGACTCGCGCAGCAGCTCGGCGAATATCGGAACGAAATCGCGCGACTCCAGTCCGAGGCGGACGCCGCGCGCGATCGCGCCGCGCTCGCGCTCGAACGGCACACGCAAGCTTTGCATTCGCGCGCGAACGCCGAAACGCAGGCCGCCCAGGCGGCGGAACGCCTGGCCAGCATGCGCGAGGCGCTCCAATCGCAGCAGGAGCAGGTTGTCGCCCGCCGCGAAGAGCTCGCCACGCTGGCAGAGCGCCTGGCAAGCGCCGAGATCATCGGGCAGCGCCTGGCCGAAGAGGAGCGCCAGGCCCGCGAGCGGCTTGCCGGCCTGCAAGAACAGCGCGCAGCGCTCGCGCGGGAAAGATCGGAGCTCGAATCGAGCACGGCCGAGCAGCAGCGCCAAGCGGAAACGTTCCGCAGCGAGAAGGAGCGGTTTGAGGAGCGGAAGAAGCAGCTCGAGCAGGAGTGGGAAGGGACGCGAGATCGCGCCGGCGCGCTCGACGATGCGGTTCGCTCGAAGCGGGAGTCCTTCGATCAACTCCGCTCGAGCCGCGGACAGCGGGAGATCGAAAAGGCGCGGAACGATGCCGATCGCGAATACCTGCGGCAGACCTGCGTGGCCGAAGTGAACGCACAGCCCGAAGAACTGGTTTTGCAGGAGTCCCGTCTGCTCGCCGAAGGCGAGCTGGCAGCCGCCGAGACGACCTATGCGGAGATGAAGGCGCGCATCGAATCCATGGGTCCTGTGAACATGATGGCCCTCGAGGAATATCAGGAATGCGAGCAGCGCAACGGGTTCCTCTCTCGCGAGCGCGACGACCTCGTCCAGTCGATTCAGAACACGCAGCAAGCCATTACCGAGCTCGATCAAGTGTCGCGTCAGAAATTTGAAGAGGCCTTTGCCGTGATCAACGGCAATTTCGTGGAAGCCTTCCGCGCCTTGTTCGGCGGCGGCACGGGCGAGATGCGCTTGACCGAGGCGGATAGCTCCGGCGAGGCAGGCATCGACATCGCGGCGCAGCCGCCCGGGAAGCGTTTGCAAAATGTTCTGCTGCTTTCGGGTGGCGAAAAGGCCCTGACGGCTCTCGCCCTGCTCATCGCTATCTTCCGTTATCAGCCGAGCCCCTTCTGCATCCTGGATGAGGTGGATGCGCCGCTCGATGAAGCCAACGTGGGGCGGTTCAACAAAATGCTGGCGGAAATGGGCGGGCAGACGCAATTCATTATCGTCACGCACAACCGCAAGACGATGGAAATGGGCTCGGTGCTCTACGGCGTGACCATGCAGGAACCGGGCGTTTCCAAAATCGTTTCGGTTCGCTGGGATGAGGCTCCTTTGAGTGTGGCGGCCACAAACGCCGCATAGTTCGCCGGCTTCGCCCGCCCTTATTCCCCCGCCGCGCCGTTTTCTCCATCGATTTTTCTTCTCCGTTGACATCCACTCCCTCTGCGCTAGAATACGCCCCTCTCTAAAGGAACAAGACTCCTGTGGCTCTTCCGCAAACCTATCCTGTTGTGTGGCGAACGGAGTTCTCCGGACTGAAACTGCGGGGACGCGGCAAGGTCCGAGACATCTATGAAGTCGGCGACGCCCTGTTGATCGTGGCCACGGATCGCATTTCTGCCTTTGACGTGGTGTTGCCCACGCCGATCCCGGAAAAAGGCCGCATCCTGACCCAGTTATCGCTCTTCTGGTTCGAGCAGCTCGGTGACGTCGTTCCCCATCACGTTCTGAGCTCCAGCGAATTCCCGAAGGAACTTGCGCCATACCGCGACGTCTTGAACGGGCGAGCCATGCTGGCGCGCCGCACCGAACCCATCCCGATCGAGTGCGTGGTGCGCGGATATCTGGCCGGCTCGGGATGGAAGGAGTATCAGAATACGCAGAGCATCTGCGGGATCGCGTTGCCTGGCGGAATGCGAGAATCCGATCGATTGCCGGAGCCCATTTTCACGCCGGCCACGAAAGCCTCCTCCGGCCACGATGAAAACATTTCTTTTGAGGAGGCAGCCGCGCGAGTGGGACGGCAGCTCGCCGATCGACTGCGGGCGGTGAGCCTGGAAATCTATCGGCGCGCCGCTGCGTACGCCGCCCCGCGGGGCATCCTGCTGGCTGATACGAAGTTCGAATTCGGCCTTGACCGCGGCGAGCTCATCTGGATCGACGAGGCCCTTACGCCTGATTCCTCGCGCTTCTGGCCTGCGGACCTGTACGCGCCGGGACGCGCGCAGCCATCGTTTGATAAGCAGTACGTCCGCGATCATCTGGAACAGATTGGCTGGTCGAAGCAGCCCCCGGCGCCGGAACTTCCGCCGGATGTCGTCGCGGCGACCCGGACGAGGTATCGCGAAGCCTATGAACGCCTGACCGGCCTGACACTCGATTGAGTTCGAGGCATTCTTCCAAGGGCCAATCTTCGGAGCCTTAGTACGGAGCGTGCGACCGTGAAAGACCAATTGGAAGCACTCGTCGGACAAATGGTTGAACGTGGCATTCTTCTTGATGAAGCCATTACTGACTTCGAGAGGAAATTTATCAAACGGGCGCTCGAGCGCGCGAACGGCAACCAGTCCCGTGCCGCCCGGGAGCTCGGAATTCATCGAAACACCCTCAGCCGAAAACTGGACGAGTATAAGCTCGATCACCGCGCGCGGCGTCGCGGCTAGTACCGTTCCCCGGAACCAGCAGCTCGATTGCAGGTGCCGATTTCTGCGCGGACGCGTAGAAATTCCGCCCATAAAAAATCAGGGCCGTCCGGCATCTTCGCCAGAACGGCCCCCGGCTGATCTCTCGCGGGATTAAAGACCCGGCTTCTTCGGCACGCGGTGCGGACGGCGTGTTCCCGGTTCCGACTTTTCCGGGATGCTCGCCGGGTCAACCTTGACTTTATCCCAGTGCAACATGAATGGTTCGGGGTCGTAACCCACCAGTGTCCCCGAGAAACGAATCCCATCATCTTTCTGCAACCGCGCCGTTTCCGGCTGACCGACTACTTTCACTTCCACATTGGCGGTCGTGGCTTTCTCCATGTCTTCCTCGTTCCCGCTCGTGTAGACCTTGAATGTCACGCCATCAGCGTTCGGTGTCACCTCGATGATTTTCCCCGCCACTTCCGGAAATTCGGAGCCACAGATTGCCAGCCACGTCATCTTGGCTTTATCCCCGCCGGCCTTCAGGTCGTTGAGCACGGTCAGAATATTGCTTTGCTGGCGAATTTTGTCGAGGTCGGCCGAGCTGGGAATGCTGTACGTGGCCGGCCGATCGGCGGAGTTCGTCGCTAGCTGGATCAGCTCGCTCACTTGCGCGTCAACGAGGTTGTCACAACCCGTTTGCTGGTAAACGAGCAGTTGCTTGCGCAGGTAATCACGCACCTGTGCTTCTCCCTGAATCTTCAAACCAATCGCGCGCGCCATCATCCAGAAACCATCCATATACTGCGGTGGAGTCTCTTGAAGATACGCCACGCCTATGCGGTAGTAGGCCACGGCATCCTTCGGGTTGGCTTCGACCGCTCCTTTGTAAGCTTCCACCGCCGCTTTGAAGTCTTTCATCTGTAGGGCGGCGAAGCCTCCGGCGCTCTCGAAATAATCAATTGCCGGCTTCTTTTGATCTGCAAATTGCGCGTCCGTCACGTTTTCAGGCTTCGGCAGCTGAGTCAGAAGCTGAAGGGCCATCGAGGCTGCATCCCGCTCACGCTTCAACCGGTCTTCTGCACCAGGCGCCTTGGGATCGAATGAAGCCTCGAAAGCGGCCGTACGCGCCGCCAATGCCTGGAGTCGCGCCGGCACCGCTACTTTATCCCCCAGGGACACCACCTTGTCTGCGTACTCCATGATCTTGGCGTTGTCTTTGAGCTGCGCGTAGGTGTCCAGGTAGGTCTGGTAAATGTATACCAGAAGATCCTTCCCATTCCCCAGCGAAGCCGTGAGGTCATCCAGCATCTTGATCCGCGTCCGCGGGTCCTTCTCGGCGCGCGCTGCCTGGAATGCGTTGTATTGGGCAAGGGTGTAATCAGGCTGAGCCTGCTGACCCGGCTGTTGCTGACTCTGTTGCTGCAGCTCCCGCGCGGAGGTCGGCCAGGCAAACACGCAGAAAGGGGAAAGGGACAGGAGTAAAGCTCCGTGAAGAATAAGGCGCTTTCGAATCATCTTATGGCCGCCTCCTGGCTGAATGTCAAAACGGGCAAGCGAGAGACGTTCACTCTGGTCAGAACGACGGGATTATAGGGAAAGCGCTTACCTCGCGCAAGGTCATTTCCTTCCTCAACCCTTCCCTTGCAGCAAGGGGCGAGCCCTGTGTCGCCGCCGCTCCGATGATAAGATGGTCAACAATGATCGAAGGTCGCCTGAAGGGAGTGAAAACATGGATACCGCAGGTGCGTTGAACGGGAGGACAGCGCTGGTCACCGGGGCAAGCCGCGGCATCGGCCGCGCAATCGCCTGGCGCCTGGGTCGAATGGGCGCGCGCGTGAGCCTCTCCGCGCGCAACCCGGCGCCGCTGGCGGCAGCAGCGGCGGAGCTTCGTAGCAAGGGCATCGAAGCCGTCGCGGTCCCGGCCGACGTGGCCCGCTCGATCGAAGTTGCAGCGTTGATCGAGAAAACACACCAGGCTTTCGGTGACATCGATATTCTCGTCAACAACGCCGGCGTAGGCCTCTTCCGACCGGCCCACGAAGTGAGCGAAGCCGAATGGGACGCGGTGCTGGACACCAATCTGAAGGGCGCGTTTTTGGTGAGCAAGGCGGTGGCGCCCGAAATGATCCGCCGGCGCAGCGGCCATATCGTCAATATCAGCTCGCTCGCAGGTAAGAACGCCTTTGCGGCCGGCGGCGTCTATTGCGCTTCGAAGTGGGGCCTGCTGGGGCTGAGCCACTGCATGGCCGAAGACCTGCGCGGCTACGGAATCCGTGTGAGCGCCATTTGTCCGGGGAGCGTGGCCACGGAATTTTCTCCCCATGCAGGCAAGGACCCGATGAAGATGCTGCAGCCCGACGACGTGGCTCACGCGGTGGAAATGGTCGTGACCGCGGCGCCCCAGAGTTTTCTGAGTGAGGTGCTTCTGCGCCCCACGCAGAAACCGTGAAGCGTCTATCGGCCCTCATTGGTTAGCCCCACCTTCGTTCGAAGGTCCCGGAACCTCCCCGGCCCAAACCCTTTCCTGGCCTCCGTTTTGTCCCCGGGGACCCTAAGGGCCCCGGGTTTGGATCTGCTTGACAAATCTTTCAAACTAGTTTAATATTCAACTGTTTTAGGTTAAACGATATGCCGACCCACTTTGCAGGCACGCCGCCGGAGATGCGGGCCCTCAACGCCTACATCCCATTACTGCGCGCGACCGAATCCGTGACCGCCCGTTTGAGCGCCCGCGTCGAGTCTCTGGGGCTGACGCTCAGCCAGTTCGGCGTCTTGGAGGCGCTTCTCCACCTCGGCCCCTTATGCCAGCGCGACATTGGCGAAAAACTGCTCAAGACCGGCGGCAATATCACGATGGTCGTCGATAACCTCGAAAAGCTCGGCTGGGTCCGGCGGGAGCGGCGGAGCGACGATCGCCGGATGATCACCGTGGGGCTGACCCCCCGCGGGCGGCGCTTGATTGCGAAAATCTTCCCCGGCCACGTGACGGCGATCGTCCAGGAGATGCGCGTCTTGACCGCCTCCGAACAGGAGGAACTTCGGCGCCTCTGCCGCAAGCTCGGCAGGGGCCGAAACCAAGGAGGAAATCATGATTCAGCTAAGGCTCGGCGACGAGCGCGGCCACACCCAACTGGGCTGGCTCGATAGCCGGCATACGTTTTCGTTCGACCAGTATTACGACCCCGAGCATATGGAATTTCGGCAATTGCGCGTGATCAACGAGGATCGCGTCGCGCCGGGAAAAGGCTTCGGCACTCATCCCCATCGCGACATGGAGATTCTCACGTACGTGCTCGAGGGTGCGCTCCAACATCGCGATAGCATGGGTACGGGCGCCACGATTCGGCCCGGCGAAGTCCAGCGCATGACCGCGGGCAAGGGCGTGACCCATAGCGAATTCAACGCGTCCGAGACGGCGCCCGTCCATCTTCTTCAGATCTGGCTTTTGCCGGAACGCCGGGGCCTCGACCCAAGTTACGAACAGCGCGCTTTCACCGACGACGAGCTGCGTCACGGATTTCTTCCGCTCGCCGGCCGCGGCGCGCCCATCACCATTCATCAGGATGTGCAACTGAACGCCGCTAAGCTCGAGCGCGGCGAACGAGCCGACTATCATCTCGGGCCTGGCCGCCACGCCTGGGTGCAGTTGGCGCGCGGCGCGATCCGGTTGAACGGCCAAGAAATGAAAGCGGGTGACGGCGCCGCAATCACGCAGGAGGAGCATCTCGAAGCCGTCGCCGATGCCCCCTCCGAGATATTGCTTTTTGACTTGGCCTGAGAGAGTATCCCGCGGCATCCAAGGAACGGACGCTTTTACGAGGAGGAGAAAATCAAATGACAAGCTCAGGTGGTCTCACGTCGTTGGCTGGCCGGATCCTTATGTCTGTCATATTTTTCTGGAGCGCCTACTCAAAACTCACAGCGTGGTCCGCTAGCGCCGGCTTCATGGCTTCCAAAGGGATGCCCATGGCGCCGGTGCTCCTTGCCGGGGCCATTTTTGTTGAGATTGTTGGCGGCCTATGCCTGCTCGTGGGCTTTCACGCGAGGATTGTCGCCTGGGTGCTTTTCCTGTACTTGATCCCCGCCACGCTCATTTTCCACAATTTCTGGGTGCTTCAGGGGATGGAGCGCCATGGAATGCTCGCCCACTTTATGAAGAATCTAGCCATCATGGGGGGCCTGTTGATGGCAGCGGCAAACGGCGCTGGTCCGCTTTCGGTGGACTCTTCCCGTTCGAGCGTGAGCTGAACATGGAGAAAATTGCCGAGACTCAATGTCCCATCCACGATCTGCTGCGCCGCCGGTGGAGTCCGCGGGCGTTTGCGGATCGACCCGTCGAGCGGGAAAAACTATGCAGCCTGCTCGAAGCGGCTCGCTGGGCGCCTTCCTCTTTCAACGAGCAGCCCTGGTTCTTTCTGGTGGCCATGCGCGAAGATCGCGAGGAATTCAATCGCATGTTGAGCTGCCTCGTCGAGGGAAACGTGGCCTGGGCGCAAAAGGCGCCGGTGCTGATGATTTCCGTCGCCAAGCTGAAATTCGAAAAGAGCGGCAAATCCAACCGCCACGCCTTTCACGACGTTGGTCAGGCCGTGGCGGACATGACCACGCAGGCAACGAGCGTGGGTCTCGCGGTGCACCAGATGGCCGGCATCCTCGCTGACAAAGCGCGCGAGGTTTACAACATTCCGCAAGACTACGAGGCCGTTGCCGGAATTGCCGTAGGGTACCCAGGCGAGGCGGAGACGTTATCCGGTGAATTGCGCGAGCGAGAGCTGGCGCCGCGCAATCGCAGGCCCCTCGAATCCTTCGTCTTCACGGGCGGCTGGGGCGTCACTTCTCCGTTGGTGCGGAACAAAGCATAACGTCCCGGCGGCGGCTTGCACGCTCTCGTGGAGGGAACGATCAAATCCGCGGCAGGACGATGCCTTGTTGCGACTGATATTTCCCCTTTTTGTCCTTGTAGGAGACTTCGCAGGGCTCATCCGATTCGAAGAAGACCACCTGGCAGAGTCCCTCGTTGGCGTAGATGCGGGCCGGTAGCGGCGTCGTATTGCTGATCTCGAGCGTGACGTAGCCTTCCCATTCCGGCTCGAACGGCGTTACGTTGACGATGATCCCGCAGCGCGCGTATGTCGATTTGCCTACGCAGATCGTCAGCACGTTGCGCGGTATGCGAAAGTATTCTACCGACATTCCGAGGGCGAACGAGTTGGGCGGGATGATGCAAACCGGCCCCCTGAATTCGACGAAGGAACGCGCATCGAAGTGTTTCGGATCGACGACCGAAGAATTCACGTTGGTGAAAATGCGAAACTCGTCCGCGACCCGCATGTCGTAGCCGTAAGAGGAAACGCCGTAGCTGATGACGCCGTCGCGCACCTGCCGGTCCGCAAAAGGCTCGATCATCTTGTGTTCGAGCGCCATCTTGCGAATCCATTTGTCTGACTTGACGCTCATAAGGCCTCCTCGGCCGGGGGGTCGCGCACTGAGACGCGGGAAAGGCAGCGCATGTTATTACAACGTACTGCGCCTTGACAACCCGCAAGCCACTGAATAGCATAGGGTTCCCACTTGGGGTGGAGGCAGCGTGATCAAACTCGATATCGTCAATAAGGTTGTGGAGCGCACCAATATCACGCGAACGAAGGCCGAGCAAGCCGTGGAGACTGTTTTCGAGGCGCTGAAGAGCGCGCTGGGACGCGGTGAGCGCATCGAGCTCCGGCGCTTCGGCGTCTTCAACGTCAAGCCTCGCAAGACGGGCATCGGCCGCAATCCGCGCACCGGCGAACAGGTGAGCATCCCGCCTGGCAAAGCGGTTCGTTTCAAGCCCGGCAAGGAACTGCAGACGCTCTAGCCGCGTCCGATGGGGCGCCCCTGCTTCCCTTCCTTCATCCAATCGGAACCGTCGTGTTCGCGCGAGCATCGAATCAGCTATGAGCGGCGACAACGGTCGGACTGATCCTCCTATCGAGCTTCTGGAGAGCCGAATTTCCCAGACGCCCGAAGTCGTCGAACCGTTTCCCCTTCGGCGGCGCCCGATCTGGCTCGCGCTGATCCTTTTTCTTCTGACGGTGCTCTCCACGCTGGCCGTGGGAGCCCAGTTCGCGCTTGCCTACGCGAACAACCAGGCGCCGTTTTCAGGTGACGACAATCTTTTCACCGCTTTCCTGGTGCCGTTCGCGCACCCGCGCCTCCTGATTCTGGGCATACCGTTTTCTTTCACCCTGCTCGCGATCTTGCTGGCGCACGAATTGGGACATTATTTCACTTGCCGGTACTACGGCATCGATGCGAGCTATCCTTACTTCATTCCCGCGCCCACCATCATCGGAACCATGGGGGCATTCATTCGCATCCGCTCGCCGATTGTGAATCGCAAGGCCTTGTTTGATGTGGGCCTCTCCGGACCCGTCGTGGGGTTCCTCTTTGCCGTGCCGGCCCTGGCCCTGGCGATTCTCTTCTCCAAGGTCGTGCCGGCGCAAGCGGACCCGTCCATTGTTTTCGGCAATCCACCCTTGGTGAAAATCTTTATGGCCCTGTTTCGGCCCGGCGTGGCGCCCAAGGATTTGCTGCTTCATCCGGTAGGACGCGCGGCGTGGGTGGGCTTATTCGCCACAGCGCTGAACCTGCTGCCGTCTGGACAACTGGATGGCGGCCACATCGTATACAGTCTGGCCAGCGAAAAGCACCGGCTGATCTCCGTGGCCGTCGCTTTGGGATTGTTGCCACTCGCATACTTCTGGCCTGGCTGGGCATTCTGGGCTGTACTGTTGCTATTGCTTGGGTTTCGCCACCCGCCGCTGCTCGACCGTTGGGAGCCCGTCGACGAGAAGCGACGCTCCTGGGCGGTGATCGCTCTGGTGATCTTTCTCCTCTGCTTCACGCCCGCGCCCTTTACCCTCCACTAGTGCCGTTCAGCCCGAAGGGCGGCGGAGCGTTAGCCCCGCGCGGAGTGCAACGGAGCGTGGGGTTAGCATCCCCAGTCGGCAGAGCCTGCGAAGCTGGCGACAGTGGAGCAGTCTGTGTCGGTACCATCTGCGGTAGCGGATGGGCAGTGCAGGTTTCTCAACGGAGTCAAAGCCCGAAAGGGCGGCACAGCGTTAGCCCCGCGCGGAGTGTAACCGAGCGTCGGGTTAGCATCCTCAGTCGGCAGAGCCTGCGAAGCTGGCGACAGAGAATCAGCCCCAGAAATGGGCTGCGCCTTTGCTTCTGCAGGGGAAGCTGCAATTGCGGGTGCCGCCTCAATCGTATCGACTCGATGCTTGTCCGATAATTCGACTAATCAGGAGTTAGACGCTTCGACGCGGTGTAGACTCTGGGGTGATCGAAGAAACAGCGCGACTTGACGAGTCGTACGCTCCGGTTCCGCTAAAGCATTTAGCTTCTTGTCAAATTGAAGGCTCAAGATGAACGATCAACAAAAGAAGGAGCAGGATTCTGGAGTGCGAGATCAAGAGATCCGTGCGGCACTGGATCAGCATTGGGCGGCGTCCGATGCCAACGATTTTGAAACGGAGCACCGCATCTATCACGAGGACGCGGTGCTCGAATACCCGCAGTCAGGCGAGCGAACCCGCGGTCGACGCAACATACAGAACCAACGCGCTAGTCAGCCGAGCAAAAAGCGGTTTACTGTCCGACGAATCATTGGCGGCGGTGATCTTTGGATCACCGAATTCATCCTGACATATGACGGCAAGCCGTCCTACACCGTGAGCATCATGGAGTTCAGGGACGACAAAGTTGCGCGGGAAACACAGTACTTTGCGGATCCATTCGTGGCTCCGGCATGGCGTGCTCAATGGGTCGAGCGGATGGACACATAATCTCGGGGCCGAGTGCCCCATGTGCCGCCTTTTGCACGTGGGGACTTCTTCTTGAACTTACTGCCAGTTGGTGCGAGAACTCCGATCTGATCGGAGGGCAGAAAATAGCCCGGGGTGAAACCCTGGGAAAAGGCTTGGGCACCGTTCCAGCCCCGCAGGGGCGGCAGAAAATAGCCCAGGGTGAAACCCTGGGGCTGCAATTGCGGGTGCCGCCTCAATCGTATCGACTCGATGCCTCTTCCATTCGCGCTGTTCCACCCGCGCGAGCTGTCCGCTTCGTTTGCATCCACAGTGTACAAGGGCCGGGTGGCCGCAGTTTCAGTTCGGTTTTGAATTAGACTTTGATCGTGGGTGGTGCGAAGCCCGACGCGGTCGGGGCCCATGTTCGTCCCGCACGGGCGAACGTGGGGTTCTTCGGTTTTGTCTCCAGCGTTGACCCGCCGGGCCCGTTCGAGGGCGGCCAATGCCACAAAGCTGCTCAGACTTCGCGATTCAAGCTTGGCAGCCTGTTCGATTAATCGGCGCTCCTCAAGCGTGTAGTAAGAGAACAACTTGGCTCGCAACCACCGATTGGCAGTGCGCCTAGAAGGAACATTGTGGTCGCTCTTGCGCACCGCAAGAGAATGGTAGCATTACTATGAGAATCGTGACGTTGGAATCGACCGGCCTTTGAGTCCGTTCAGCACGTTCGAGTGTTCGGAAGTTCGGGCAACCCCGTACCAGCTCCCACCGAAGGGGAGGGGTAGTGCTCGCGGATGGCGAGAATTCGCACCTCGTAACTGGAATGACGTTGGGCGGGTGGCCGCAGTTTCAGTTCGGTTTTGAATTAGATTTTGATTGTGAGTGGTGCGCGACCCCGACCCGGTCGGGGGCGAAGAATCTGCTTTTGCAGGGAGTCTGAATTGTTCTCGCCCACTCGGAGGTTTTGTAGCGCCGCCTTTGAAAGCGTAGGGGTACGCTGTTGGGTGTCGTTGGCGAAAACCCAGGAGCGCGAAGTGTAACGGATGTCCTGACATCCGGTGTAACGCATGTCTTCCTGTTATTGATACAGGGGCTTTCCTTCGGCGTCCAAGGGTACAACTACTTCCCCGGCCACCTTCTCAGTTAATCGCCGGGCCGGGGGCACGGTAGGATTGCGTGGGTAAGTCTTGCCATTAAACGAAAGTTTCGCCTCATAAGGGTGCACAATGCCTCCGCCATGCACTTGGACAGCTATATCGCGCCAGCCATTCAACCTGCTGGCTAACACGCGAATTGGAGGCCACGCGATAGTGATCGAAGTAACGACCTTGTAGGACGAGCCTTCAGGCGCAAGTATCAAAGTGGTGCAGCCTCCGCTGCCACATGAGTGTTGATCTGTAAAGTAAACAATCACTTGCCGCGTTCCATCGTCCTTCAGATCAACGAAGGCAGAAAAATATCGTGCCGTTTTATAGTCATACGAAGGGTCTTTCAGGTAACCCCGAAGGAACCTCTTTAGGGAGTCCTCCTGCTTCGGCGTCGGCTGATGCACAGTTTGGGCAAAAAAGCTAGCCGCCAGAAGGACCCAACCGGCAGCCAAGACCCGCGCGACCATCATCAAATAGAACTCAAGAGGGACGGGTGATGTCGTCGTATCCATACGAGGCGGGGTGGCCCATCCTCTCGCGGCAAGCCTCCGTCCTTATCGCATGCAGTTCTGCTCGACCCATACCAAGTCGGATGATACCACTGCGGTAGTTAGCGTTGAATTGAATGTGCCTTTGCTCCTGCAGTCGAAGCTGCACTTGCGGGTGCCGCATCCTTTGGCCCTTTTGGCAAAGGGTGCGCGGTTTTGGATCTTCCCCCAGTTCCACTATTAATCCGTCCGCAAAAAAAAGTTTACAGGCGCAACCACTTGCAATCCGCTTACTCTATGGTAACGTCGAAGTATGGGCTTATTTCAGCCAACGACGCTACTTCTGCCCACCATCGGCGAGGCGGGTCCGGCTCGCACGGAGTCCGCCGCGGCGGACGAACGGGCTCACGCCGCACCCGCGTCCACGGGCCGGATCCAGCCGATTCATGGGCCTGAGGGCCTTCCGTGCGCCCTTTGCCTTTCGGATGCTTTTCCCGGGGACCAAGAGGCTCTTAAGAGAACAAAAGCAAGTCTCCCTGGGTCCCAAAAGCACTTTCCCTCGGGGCTCCCGCAGAGCCGGGACAATGCCGGGCCTGACCGCCCTCTTTCTGGCGGCACAGGCGCTTTTACAGGCAATGAAAACAAACCTCTTACAGCCATTTCTAATCGCAACACCAACGAGAGTCGCAAACGCGCAACTCCCTCAAAATCAACAACATCCAATTTTCTAATCGCAACAAAACTGCACCTTTCTGAAGAAAAAGCGAAAAGAGAAGAAAAGGCGAAATCCGGAACGAATTCCGGTGATCGCGAAGCAGGCGCGGCCCCGGCAGTCCGTTTGAAGCTCCAGCTCTGGTCAAGAAAGGCTTGTCGGATCCATGTCCACAATCACGGCGCTTTCTGGAATTTCCTTGGTGGCGCAGAATTCGAGGCAACCCGCGAGCGTTCGCGTCAGGAGCGAGCGCTTCGGAGTCTTCAGCAAGAACTGGAAGCGGTAGTCTCGCCGGAGCCGGGCGAGCGGCGCCGCCGCCGGGCCCAACACCTTCAGTCCCTTCGCCTCGAGCGGTGCGAAATAACCAGCCAGCGCACGCGACCAGCGGATCGCATTTTCGATTTTGCGGTCGCGCACGATCACATTCGCCAGCGCCGTAAACGGCGGATAGTGCATCATTCGCCGGAAATGCAATTCGCGCTCGAAGAAAGAGGGGTAGTCTTGTCGCGCGGCGTACTGGATCGCGTAGTGCTCGGGGTAATACGTTTCCACCAACACCTCGCCCGCAAGACGCCCGCGGCCCGCGCGTCCCGCCACTTGCGTGAGCAACTGGAAGGTGCGCTCAGCGGCCCGAAAATCCGGCCGGCCCAGAGCGATATCCGCGGCGACGACTCCCACCAGCGTCACCCGCTCGAAATCGTGGCCCTTGGCCACCATCTGCGTGCCCACCAGAATGTCGATTTCCCCCTCCGCGAACGCGCCGAGCACCTGCTGGTATTCGCGCTTGGTCCGAACTGCATCGCGGTCAAGCCGGGCGATCCTGGCTCGAGGGAACTGCTCGCGCAAATATTCTTCCACGCGCTCGGCGCCCTCGCCGACGAAGTACAAATATTCGGATCGGCACTTCGGGCAAGCCTTGGGCGGTCGCGTTGTGTAACCGCAGTAGTGGCATTCGAGGCGCTGGCGACGCTTGTGATAGGTCAGCGCAATGCTGCAGTTCTGGCACTCGACGTGGGCGCCGCAACTGCGGCAAAGCAGAAACCAGGAATATCCACGACGGTTGATGAGCACCATCGTCTGAGTGTCTCCCAGGCGGCGCTCAATCGCTGCGCGGAGCGCCTCGGACACCGGCGCCGCCCGCCCCGTGCGGCGAAATTCTTCGCGCAGGTCCACGACCTCCACCGACGCCATCGGGCGGTTTCCCGCGCGCGCCCCCAGCTCGAGCAGGTGATATTTGCCGATTCGAGCGTGATGGTAACTTTCGAGCGAAGGCGTGGCCGAGCCGAGCAAGGCCACCGCGCCCTCGAGTTTCGCGCGAACGATCGCGGTGTCGCGGCCGTGATATCGCGGTGTTTCTTCCTGTTTGTAGCTGGATTCCTGTTCCTCATCCACGATCACGAGCCCAAGATTTTCCAGCGGGGCGAAGACTGCCGAACGCGTGCCGACGACGATCCGGGCTTCACCGTGTCGCGCGCGCCACCATTCACGCGCCCGCTCCGTTTCCGGGAGGCCGCTGTGCAGCACCGCCACGATGCTGCCGAACCGCGCGCGCACTTGGCGGCCCATCCAAAGGGTCAGCGCAATTTCCGGAACCATGATCAGCGCGGTGCGCCCTTGCGCCAGCGCACGCTCGATCGCGCCCAAATACACTTCCGTCTTGCCGCTGCCGGTGACGCCGTGAAGCAGGCCGACGGTGAACGCTTGCGCCTTGAGCCATTGACCGATTTCCTCGAGCGCGCCCGACTGTTCCGCGTTCAACACATTGGTTGGCGGAATAAAATCCGTGTCCCAAGGATCTTCTTCGCCGATGAGCGGCTCTTCCCAGGAGGAGAGCTTGCCTTTCCTTTCGAGTCTCGCTACGACCGCGCGCGAAACGCCGATCTTTTTCAGGAGCAGAGGCAAGGGCAGCGGCCCCGTGGTTGCGATCAAGACTTCGCGGATTCTCGCCTCGGTCGGGGTCGCCGGCTGCTCCGCCGGGTTCCAGGCGACGATCTTCTGTGCGCGAGCTTTCTTCCTGCGCGCCACTTCGCGCGCCTGTAGAAAGCCGCGCCGTAGCAGGCGCGCTGCAGTCGCTTCGCCGCCGGGCAATTTCCGAAGCCGGCCCGCGCGCAGCGGGCGCTCTTCCGCTTCGAACAACTGCAGCAAGGCCAAGTCCTGCGCTTCGCGCTCGCCGGCGTCGGGCTGGGAGACGAGTCCGTGAAAGTATTCGCGGCCCGCATCGGTCAAGAGAAATTCGTGCTCGTGCCGCACTTCGACGGAGGGCGGCAGCATCGCGCGAAAGGTCCCGCCGACCGGGGCCAGATAATAGCTGCTCACCCAGCGACCCAGCTCCACGAGACGCGCCGGCAGAGCAGGAATGGGATCGAGCAGCTCGACGATTTCCTTGATGCCTTCGACGCCGGGCGGAGGCTCGGCCACCGCCACGCCCAGGCCAACCATGGCGCGATTGCGGAAGGGCACGACGACGCGGCTGCCGACAAGCTCCGCGCCCTCGAGTGCCGGGGGAATGGCGTACGTGAACGTCGTGCGCAGAGGCACTGGTAGCGCAACTTCGCAGTAGGCCAAAGCCATAGGCGCGACTAGTGTAGCAACAAGAGTCTCAAAGGCTAGCCAGGACGATACCGACAAAGATAAGGAAGATGCCGAGCCACTGGCTGCGCTGCAGCCGCTCGCGAAGAAAAACCCAAGCGAGGAAGACCGTCACCGCGCTGAATAGCGACGCGATGACCGTCACCACCGCGACGTGTCCCGTTTTCAGGCCCAAGTTGCTGGCAACGAATGCAGCCGTATCGAGGATTCCGATTCCCACCAAAAGCCACCACACATCTCCCCGCGGCGGGCGGAGGCTCTGGCGGGCAGGCGCAGCCACGAGCCCCAGCGTCGAGAACGTCACGAGGCGAATCACCCAGACGGAGGCATAACCGCCCAAGACGGGCATGACGCGGAATCCTAGAAGCCAAAACAATACCCCGAACCCGGCGGAGGCGGCCACGGCCCAGCCCACGCCGCGGGAAAGCCTGCGAGGAGCACCGGGCAAGGCGTCCGCCGTCGCATCACCCGAAGGCTGGAAACTCGTTGACGCCAGGATTACACCCACCAGGACGGCCGCAATGCCGGCGCAGCCTCTCTGCGTCAGTCGTTCGCCACTGAGCACGGAAAGGAGCAGGGTCAGAGCGGGGTAGCTGGACGCAATCGGCGCAACAACCGTCAACACGCCAATCTCAAACGAGCGGTAAAACGCCAGCGAGCAGCCCGTGTTCAGGAGTCCTGCGAGAGCCGCCCAAGCCCATGGCTGCCAGCCACCCACTGCATCAGCACCGAGACTTCCGCGCGCGCCAATGGAGAATAGAAAGATACTAAGCACCGTAAAGCCGACGAGTTGCATGAAGAAGCTGGTTCGATACGCTCCCACGCGGCGGGCGGCGAAACGGGCCAGGAAGTCTGCGACGCCCCAGCACAGCGCAGCGGTCAATCCAAGAATCAGCCCCACGCGAGTCCTCTGGGCGGGTCGGCCGCAGCTATCGCGGCGCTCTTTTCGGCTGCAGGCCGAGGTAGGCCATGACCTTTTTCAGGTCGTCCCAAACTTCGCCCTTGGCATTGGGATTGCGTAACAGGTAAGCGGGGTGATACGTGGCCAATAAACGCGTGCCGCGAAAGTCGAACCACTGCCCGCGAAAGCGCGAGATGGACTGGTTGGTACCCAGCAGGGCCTGCGCCGCCACGGCGCCCAGGCAAACGATGGCGCGCGGCGCAATCACGTTGAGCTGCCGCAATAAGAACGGCGAACACGTGGCAACCTCATCCGGCTGGGGCGTGCGGTTCTCCGGCGGCCGGCACTTGATAACATTACAGATGTAAACGTCCTCGCGCTGAAGTCCCATCGCTTCGATGATTTGTGTCAGCAACTTTCCCGCGCGGCCCACGAAGGGGAGTCCCTGGATATCTTCGTCGTGGCCCGGGCCTTCCCCGATAAAGACGAGCTGCGCCCGGGGATTTCCCGCTCCGAACACGATACGATTCCGCTGTTTGTGCAGCCGGCACCGGGTGCAGTCGCCGATATCTTCGCGAATTCGCTCAAGCGTATCGCCTTCGATGCGATCCACGGCGTCAAAAAGGGAGGGCGCCTGTATCACCGGCAATACCACGGGCGACGGCGAGGCCGCGGCCCTCGGCGGCGCCGACGGCCGGTTCAAAAAAGTCTGGGATGGCGGCGGATTCGGAGGAAGTTCAGCGCGTGCGGCCAGGCACGCTGCGCGATCGCGGAAGAACAACCCGGTGCCCAGCTCCCGGTGATAGCGTAACCACGATTCGACGTGGGTGCGCGTTTCTTCTTTCATCGCCCTCGCTTTGCCGGGCGAATCATCGGGCGTGCTTTCGAAGTTCAATCACCTGGTCGAGGATGCGGCTCCCGACCTCCAACTTCGTCATGCGCGGCACCGCAATCTCGCGGCCGTCCCTCAGAAAAAGCGTGACGATATTCGTATCGGTATCGAACCCTGCGCCTTCTTGCGTCACATCGTTGGCCACGATCATATCCACGCCCTTCGCGGCGAGCTTTTGGCGAGCGTTCTCCGCTACGCGCTCCGTCTCCGCCGCGAAGCCTACCAGGATGCGCGGACTTCTTACCTGTGCGAGTTCTTCCAGGGCCTCAGGCGAGGGCTGCCCGATTGGAACGCGCAGGCCCTTCTCCTGCGCCAATTCGGCCAAAATGTCCGGCGTCGGCTCGAGCTCGAGTACCACGTTGCCTGACCCGCGCTTGATCTTTTTTTCTTGCGACGCAGCGGGACGATAATCAGCCACCGCAGCGGCCATGATGATGACGCTCGAAAATGCAGCTCGCTCCCGCACCGCACGACGCATCTCTTCCGTCGAGCGCACCGGCACCCAATCCGCGCCGGCAGGTGGATTGAGGTCGGTAGGACCGCTCACGAGAACGACGCGTGCACCGCGGCGGATCGCCGCCTCCGCCAGCGCGAAGCCCATTTTGCCGGAGGAGCGATTCGCCAGGTAGCGCACCGGGTCCAGGGCTTCCCAGGTGGGCCCCGCCGTGACGAGCACGGTTTCGCCTTCGAGATCGTGCCGTAGGCCGAGGACGTCACACACCGCCCCAGCGATGGCTTCCGTGCCGGCCAGTCGTCCGGCTCCAGTCATTCCACAGGCTAGATAGCCTTCGTCGGGATCGACGACGCGAACTCTCCGCGCGCGCAACGCAGCGATATTTTCCTGCGTCGCCGCATGTTCCCACATGTTGACGTTCATCGCCGGCGCCACCACGACGGGCGCCTTGGTGGCCAGGTAGAGCGTCGTCAGAAAATCGTCGGCAACGCCGTGCGCGAATTTTGCCAGGATATCCGCGGTGGCCGGAGCCACCAGGAGCAGGTCGATGCGCTGGGCGATGGCGATGTGCTCGATCGCGCTTTCGACGTTGGGGGGTGCGCTCGAATCGGCGCCGAACATTTCGGTAATGACTTTCTGGCCGGTCAAAGCTGCGAAGGTGAGCGGCGTAATAAATTCACGGGCGCTCCGCGTCATCACCACCTGCACGTCGAGTTTTTCCTGCTGCAGGCGGCGAACGAGTTCGGCGGCCTTGTAGGCGGCAACGCCTCCGGTCACGCCCAGCGCAATTCGCATGGCCGTTGCTGCGGCGCGTTCATTTGCGCCGCTTTTCCTTTTCTTCGGAATCTTCGATCAATTCCAACTCATACTCGAGCAGACCCTTCTGCAGCTCTTCTTCCGCGATCCGGGTATTTTTGTGGGCCTTCGGATTATCAACCAGCGGACGCGCCCCGATCATCAATTGACGCGCGCGTCGCGCCACCACCACCACGTAGGCAAACTGGCTCTCCGGGGCCTCGGTAAAAGCCGCCATGAACATTCATCCTCCAAATGATTTCAGGATCTCTTGCACCCGCTCCTGGTTTCGGGAAACGTGACACCGCGCCCCTTGTGCGATGGCCTGAACGGCTTGGCCGGCGCGCTCGAGATCGTCGTTGATCACGATGTAATCGTATTCCGCGTATCGCTCCATCTCCTGGCGCGCTTGGTCGAGCCGCCGGGAGATTGCTTCGTCCGAATCGAGGCCGCGCGCGCGAAGACGCCGCTCGAGCTCTTGCCGCGAAGGCGGCAGGATGAAGATCGCTTGGGCTTCGGGAACCTTTTCCTTCACCTGTATGGCGCCCTGCACGTCGATTTCGAGCACGAGGTCCAAGCGCCGGGCGCGGGCTTCTTCCAGCCAGCGCCGCGGCGTGCCGTACCAGTGCCGGCCAAACACCTGCGCGTATTCCAGAAACTCGCCGCGGGCGGTCATCTGCTGGAACTGCTCTTCGGAGATGAAATTGTACCACTTGCCTGCGCTTTCCGTCTTCCGGGGCGGGCGAGTGGTGCAGGAAACGGAAAGCAGGGTCCCCGGCAATTCCAGGATTTTTTCCACCAAAGTGGACTTGCCGGAGCCCGAAGGCCCGGAAACAATCAGCACCAGCGGCTTGTTTTCCTCAGCCATTGCTATTCGATGTTCTGCACCTGCTCCCGCAGCTTTTCGATTTCAGACTTCACATCCAGCGCCAATCGCGTGATCTCGAGGCCCTCCCCTTCGTTCCCAGGGGCCTTCGAGAGCAGGGTGTTCGCTTCGCGCTGCATTTCCTGGAGCAGGAAATCGAGCTTCTTGCCTGCCTCGGCCGCACCGGAAAGCATCTGCTCGAACTGGCGGACGTGGCTGCGGAGGCGCGCCAGCTCTTCGGTGGTATCGTTTCGCTCCGCCGCGAGCGCCGCTTCCAGCGCCAGGCGCGCCGGATCGAGCTGGGCATCCTTCAACAGGTCCTTCAATCGCGCCGCAAGCCGCTGGGCATACAAGGGACGGGCGCGCAGCGTGAGAGTTTCAATTTGCGCAGTCTGCTCGGCGATGCTTCGCAGTCGCGTGACAAGTTCCTCCGCGAGGAGGCGGCCTTCCAAAAAACGCATCTGGTCGAGTCGCTCGAGGGCCTCGCTCAGACACCGAGTCACTAGTTCCGTCAGCCGTTCGAGATTCGCTTCGGCCGAGAAGCTGGGCGCCGCGATCACGCCGGGCAGGCGCAGGATATTGGCAAGGTCCGGCTCCGCTTTCACTCCAAACTGCCGGCGCAACGATTCCACGGCTTCGACGTAACTTGCAGCCACGTCCCGATTCACTTCGACGCCCGCGCCGCTCGCAGGATCGAAGTGCAGGGTCAAGTCCACATGCCCTCGCCGAATGCGGTCGCGGATGAGCTGGCGCAGGCGCGGCTCCAACGGCTCGAAGCCTTCCGGCAAGCGCACATGCAGATCCAGGAAGCGATGATTTACACTGCGAAGGCTGAGCCGCAACGTCCAGCCGTCCTGCTCGAGGCGGGCCTGGGCGTAGCCCGTCATCGATTTGAGTGCGGCGCGCGCGGGAAAGGGCTGGGACATTATTGTACGGGCGCAGCCGGGCGCGCCTCGGGCTCGGCATCGTGAAATTGCATTTCATAGAGCCGCGCGTAGGCCCCGCCGCGCGCGAGCAATTCCTCATGCGTGCCGCGCTCGCAAATCGTTCCGCCATCGAGAACAGCGATAACGTCGGCGCGGCGGATCGTCGAAAGACGATGGGCGATCACGAATACGGTGCGCCCCACCATCAGGTTGTTGAGAGCGCGCTGGACAAGCTTCTCGGATTCGGAATCGAGTTCGGAGGTCGCCTCGTCCAGAATCAGAATGGGCGCGTCTCGCAGCAGCGCGCGCGCAATGGCCAGGCGCTGGCGCTGTCCGCCCGAGAGGCGCTGGCCGCGGTCGCTGATGCGCGTCTGGTAGCCGTGGGGCAACTCCAAAATAAAATCGTGAGCCAGGGCTACCTGGGCCGCCGCGACCACGCGCTCTTGGGACAGATCGGGACGTCCGTAGCACAGGTTATTCCACACCGTGTCGTTGAATAGAATCGTTTCCTGCGTGACGATGGCCATTTGCTCCCGCAACGAGCGCAACGTGACGTCGCCCACATCGTGTCCGTCGATGCGAATCGCACCCGACGTCGCTGCATGAAAACGCGGCAACAGATTTACCAGGGTGGTTTTTCCCGCTCCGCTCGAGCCTACGATCGCCACAACCGCCCCCGCGGGCACCGTCAGGTCAATCCCTTTGAGAATGAACGGGCCGCCATCGTACGCGAATCCGACGTTTTCGAATTCGACCTGGCGAGAAAAAGGAGGCAGCGCCGTCGCCCCGGGCCGTTCTTGCTCTTCTTCTTCCAGCTCGAGGAAAGCGAATACCTGGGCAGATGCGCCCACCGCTTGCTGAAACAATTGGTAGATTCCGCCCAGCCGCTTTACCGGCTCATAAGCTTTGAACAGCGAAAAAATAAAAGCACCGAACATCCCGAGAGTCATGTAGCCATGCTTGATCTCATCCCGGGCATAGAGGAGAACCATCACGAACACAGCCGCGCCCAACACGTCCATCAGCGGCGAGGTCAGCACGTAAGCGCGGACCCAACGCATGTTTTCCCGCAGCAGCCGCCGGGCCGTTTCCGCGAATTTGCGGATTTCGAAATGCTCCATCCCAAACGCTTTCACCACCCGGTTGCCGCTGACTGTCTCCTGCAGGATGTGCGTCAGTTCGGCGAGCCGCGACTGGCTCTTTTCTGTCGAGCGGCGGATTCGGCGCCCGAGTTTCCCCACCGGCCAGACCACCATCGGCAGCAGAATTGCCGAACCCAACGCAAGCTTCCAATTGATCAAGAGGAGCACGACCACGAAGGCAATCAAGGTGAAACACTGGCGGAAGAAATCAGCCAGGTATTCCGAAAGGGCGCTGCGGACTCGCTCGACATCGTTGATCACGGCCGACATCAATCGGCCGGTAGGATTGTGCTGAAAGAAACCGATAGGCTGCCGAATCAGTTTGCCGTACACCTGGTTGCGGAGGTTCATCACCCCAGCGTGGCCGACGTACTGGATGGCCATGCTGCCGAGAACCTCTGCCAGCGCCTTGCCGAACATCAGCGCTACAAGCGAAAGCGCGAAAATCGTCCAAACGTAGTGGATGCTGGAAGGCAAGAAAGAGTTGAGGTAGATGGTTCGCCCGCCGTTCGGCAGCCGAATCAGAGCCAGTTTCTGGATGGTGGCGTGGGGATTCAGCACTACGTCCACGGCGGGCGTTATCATCAGCCCCACGGCGCCTTCGCCGAGGCCCACCACGGCCATCAACACAATGCCTAACACCAACAAAATCCTGTAAGAACGGGCATACCGAAGCAGCCGCGCTAATTCGCCGGACCGGATCACTCGCCGGGTTCTCCTTCTTTATTTCACGTTCCCCAAGGCAAATTGCTAACGCTAGGGGCGGAGCATGGAAAAGTCAAGACAGTGACTTTTCAAGATCTCGATGCACCGCTTTGGCCGCGTATCCCTTGCGGCTGATGGCTCGGCGCACTTGCTCCGCCAACGTCACCGAACGGTGGCGCCCCCCGGTGCAGCCGAACGCAATCGTCAGGTAGCTTTTGCCCTCACGGATGTAATGCGGGATCAGATACGACAGCAATCCCTCCACCCGCCGGAGGAACTGCCCCGTTTGCGGAAAGGAACGAATGTACCTCACGACGCGCGGGTTCCTCCCATCCAATGGACGCAGCCGCGGAACAAAGTGCGGGTTCGGGAGAAAGCGCACGTCGAAGACTAAATCGGCATCGGCCGGAATACCGTAGCGAAAGCCGAAACTGACCACCGCAACCATCAGAGGTCTCCGGTCCACATTCTGGAAGCGGTCGGTGATGAACTGCCGCAACTCGTGGACATTGAATTTCGTTGTATCGATGATGACGTCGGCGAGACGCCGGATCGGAGCCATCCTCTGGCGCTCCAGGTGGATCCCGGCGCGAACGGACACGTCGTGTCCCATCGGGTGCGGCCGCCGTGTTTCACTGAAACGGCGCGCCAGGGCATCGTCGCTGGCCTCGACGAAAACCAGCGTCGCCGGGTGTTCCTCGCGCAGCTCGCGATAAATTGCCGGCAGCCGCGCCAACTGCTCGCCTTCGCGCGCATCCACCAACAGCGCAGCTCGCTCGATTTCGCCGCCGCCCTGGACGTACAGCTCACTGAAAGTCGGGATGAACGGCACCGGAAGGTTATCCACGCAGTAGTAGCCCAAGTCTTCAAAGGTCCTCAGGATGGAGCCCTTCCCGGAGCCGGAAAGGCCGGTGAGGATGACGAGTTGCCGCGAGTTTCGGTTCGCTTGCCGCTTCACGGTGGAGACGGCCGCCTAACTCTTCACGCGGCGCTGGTGCGTGCTAGGAATGCGCAGATCTTCCCGATACTTGGCCACGGTGCGGCGCGTCACGTGGATGCCTTCCTCGTCCAGCTTCTTGGCAATCTGCTCGTCAGTGAACGGATGCGCTGAGTCTTCCTCTTCAATCATCTTTTTCACGCGACGCTTCAGGGAGAGCAGGGAGATGGCGCTCCCCTGTGGTCCGTTCACCGATTCGGAAAAGAAATAGCGGAGTTCAATCACTCCCTGCGGCGTGTGTGCGTACTTATTGGCCACGGCGCGGCTGACGGTCGAGGGGTGCACGCCCACCTCTTCGGCAACCTCCTTGATCATCATGGGCTTCAAGTGGTCGGCGCCGTAATCGAGGAAGTCATGCTGGCGACGCAGGATGGCCTGGCACACCCTGACGATGGTGTGCTTGCGCTGCTCGATGTTCTTCATCAACTGAATCGCGGCGCTGAACCGTTCCTTCACGTAATTCCGGACTTCGCGGTCCGCGGCATCGCGAGCGAGCAACCGCCGGTAGATCGGACTCAGGCGGAGCTGAGGCAAGTCATCGTCGTTCATGAAGGCCTGCCAGTCGCCGTCTACCTTGCGGAACTGGATGTCCGGCTCGACGAGCCGCGCTTCGGTCTTGTTGTAGCGCAGCCCCGGCCTCGGATCGAGGCGTTTCACCAGCTCCACGGCGCGCTTCACCAACTCAATCGGCCGGTTGAGCGCGCGCGCAGTTTCCTTGAGCTGATTGTTCTGAAGCAGTTTCAGGTGCTCGGAGACGATCTGCTGGGCGAGCGTGTTTTGCGGGTCGAGCACCTTGAGCTGTATCAGCAAGCATTCGCTGAGATCTCGAGCCGCTACGCCTGGGGGGTCGAACTCCTGCACCACCGCGAGCGCTTCTTCCACATCCTCCATCGCATCATTGCCGGCCTGAGCGATTTCCTCGAGTGTGGCCGTGAGGTATCCGTTTTCATCCAGGTTGCCGATGATTACTTCCGCAATCTTGCGGACGTTTTCGGTGCAAATGCTGACGCTGAGTTGCCAGGTCAAATGGTCGGCCAGGCTCTGCGGGGAGGAAAGGAACTTGTCGAAGGACGGCCGCTCGATCTCTTCCCGCTCGTGATTGGAATTTCCCGCGCCGGTATCCAGGTACTGTGAGAAGAAGGAGCCGATATCAAACTCGTCGAAGGGGTTGGCGGCCTCCGTTTCCGGTACTTTTTCCGTTTCCGCCTTCAGGAAAGCCTCATCCGTGTAGCTTTCCGCCACCACCCCGTCTTCCCCGAGCTCTTCGAGCACCGGGTTCGCCATGATCTCCTGGTTGATCATCTCGCGAAGCTCGAGCCGATTCAGCGCGAGCACACTCACCATCTGCACCAGGCCCGGAGTCAGAATCTGCTTTTGCGCCACACGGAGACTGAGTTTGGGCTGGAGATAATTCATGGGGCTTAGTTCAGCTGAAAGCGCTCCCCGAGGTACACGCGCCGCACCTCGGCATCGGAACTCAACTCGGCCGGCGTGCCGGCGCGGAAGATTCTTCCGTTGTTGATGATGTAAGCGTGGTGGGTAACTGCCAGGGTCTCCCGCACGTTGTGATCGGTGACGAGCACGCCGATGCCCGCCTGCGAGAGGTTTGCGATGATCTTCTGGATGTCTACGACCGTCAGGGGGTCAATCCCGGAAAACGGCTCATCGAGCAACACGAACGAGGGCTGGAGCACCAGCGAGCGCGCGATCTCGAGCCTCCGTCGCTCTCCGCCCGAGAGGGTGTATGCCTGGTTGTGCCGCACTCCGTCGAGTCCCATCTCCGCCAGCAACTCCTCCACGCGATCGCGCCGCTGCTCCGAGGACAGCGGCAACGTCTCCAGGATCGCCAGCAGGTTTTCTTCAACCGTCAGCTTGCGAAAGACAGAGGGTTCCTGGGGAAGGTAGCTGATGCCGCTACGGGCCCGGAGATACATAGGAAGGTCAGTAATATCCTCGCCGTCCAGCAGAACTCGCCCAAAATCGGGACGCGCCAAGCCGACCAGAATGTAGAACGTCGTCGTCTTTCCCGCGCCATTGGGCCCAAGTAGCCCCACCACTTCGCCTTGGCCGATCTCCAGGCTGACATCACTAACGACCTTGCGCCCTCGATAGGACTTGCTCAGATCGGCGGCTTGGAGCTTTAACATGCCGGTTCATTTCTCGATCCGGTGTTCCGTCAGAGTGCGAGAACCTGCTTGCGAATCAATCAGAATCGTATCACTGGCCACAAAGAAGGTCAACGAATGCCCCCGCGTTGTGTCCCCCAGCGCATCGGTAAGCCGCGGTTGGCCGCCGGAAAGCACGAATTTTCCGTCCCCAGCGGTGTATTCCGCCTGCTCGGCCGAGCCGTGGCGATCACCTTGGGTGACCAGCACTCCACCCCGGGCTAGGGCGCGCTCCAATTGCCGCCGGCCGCTTGCCGAAGCTCCCCCCGAGAGAAACATTTCGAGGGTGCGCGAGTCGAGCGTGCCTTGGCTGGACTGCGCGCTGACACCGCCGTCGAGAAGAGCGCGATTTTCTTGGCTCCAATACCGCAGTCGTGGCGCGCTCACGTTCCACAGGGTGGGAGTGGAGGATTTTTGTTCGGGCTCAGGGGCTTGGGGCAGAGCAGCACGGACGTTTCCGCGCGCTTCGAGCCGTTGCTCCGGGCGCCATAGCTCCACAACGTCGCCTTCGATCACAGCGTCGCCCTGCCATAGCCGCGCGTGACCCGAATAAACCGCGTGGCCTGAAGGATTTGCGCCATCGAGCCGGTCGGAGGAGATGTGGGCGGGGCCGGCCCCGAGGTCCGGCCCGCCTTTCTGCCCGGCGGCGAAATAGCTTGTGCGCACGCCCCCCGTGGCTCGGACGTCCCCACTGCGCTCGAGGATCTCCATCTGCCCGGCGGTGGTGCGTGTGAGGGCATCGGCTACCACGGGAGAACCGTCGAGCTGGATCCTATCCGTCGCGCGGGCTATCCGGGCTCGTGCAGCCTCGGCGGTGCGGTCGCCCTGCCGGAACCGCACGCCGCCCGTTTCCTCCACGATGGCCCAGTCACCATGGGAGTCGAACGTTACCGCCAGCTCCTGCGCGGTGGTGGTCTGCGCCGGGCCGGCGCCCATATGCCGCTCCACTGAAACGCCGGAATGCCCTAGAAGCTTCTCGAGCTGGCTGCGCGCGCCGAACTGGGCGGCGAATCGATCCGCGCGCATGCTGGAAGCTTCGCTTGAGCTCTTTGTCTCCATCGTTGCCGGCGCCAACGTTTCGCCACTTTCCAAGCGGCGTCTCTTCGCCCGGGCATCCGCATGGTCATTGCCGACAAATTGCAGGCGCAACGCTGCCGTAGCAAGGTGACTCGACTTGTCGCCCGTTTGTGTTTCGACCTGAACGTCTCCCGTGGCCGTCATCTGCCGAGGTTCGTTCCGTTGTGGTTCCATCGCGATTTCCACGCGCTGCGCCGCCAGCCGTTCTTTCCGACCCGAGCCCTGTCGATCGGCGCGTACGCTGCCTTGGGCCACGACCTGTTCGGTCCAGCCGGCCGGGCTGAGCAAGGCGATGAACTGCTCGGCTGCGATTCGAAACGCCCCGCTTGGTTCCGCGGAGTGCAACTCCGGCTGGCCGGTTGCCAATGCGCGCCGCGGACGCAAATCCGAATCAAATTCGAGAGCCATATTCGCCGCAGTCATCTCCCGGGCCCCCTGCTGGACGTGCACGGGCCCGAATAAACGCAGGGTCTGGTCGTCACGTTGATATAGCAGGCGGCGGCCGGCGAACACTATGGGGGGCGAGCCTGGTCCTCCCCGCTGGAAGAATTTCAGCTTCACGTCATGCTCGAGGCTCACTCGGGCGTCTGCCGTACTGTAGACAGCGCCGACTCCATGACCCTCACCATTCGGAAAACGAAAGTCCACGGGCTCTGCCGTTGAAGCATCGCCACTCCCGCGGTCGAAAGAAACGTTCGTCGTTCTGACATGGACGATGCGACCCGCGGCACCCTGGCGGGCTTGTTCGGCATTCTCGAGATCAAGCTCCACCACACCCTGGCAAATGATGCGGCCCGTCTCCGGCTCATAGTTGCACTCATGCGTGCGGATGACGTCGTTGCGTTCCCCATGCTGGCCATAGATGGTTATTTGGACGTCCTCTAACTGGCTCCTATCCTGGTCTTTGAACTGAGTGGCGCGCGAGGCGTGAACGGTAAAGAGCGTGCGATCCTGCTCCACTTTGGAAAAAGAGAATTCGGCCGACTGCTGCTGCACGGTTTTCGGCACGGGCGGGGGAACGTTATGCCCGGAGAGATGCTGGCGCCAAGTTCGTTCGAAGTAGACTCCGGCTACAATGACTGCCAGCAGGATGGCAATCGTGGCCGCCCAACGAGCGTAGCGCGTAGCTTGTGTATTCCGCATCCGAGTCCAAAAGAACCTGTGTCTATGACACCTAACTCCCGATTTTCACTCTGAAGCCCCTGAAGCCTTAGAAGCTGAGTATAGGGGAGAGGTTTTCAGGCGACAACTGAGGCGGCGCCTTCACAGATGAAAACAGCGGGGCGGAGGCTGCAGGCGACCGCTAATAGTCGAGGTGGGTTGCGCGCGCTGGTCCAGACGAAGGAGCAGCCTAGGTTTCAACAAAAATTTCATGCGTGCCGCCCAGATCGCGGGCCGAGGGTGTGACAATTGTTTTCGGGCCGATAAAGATTTTTTCCCGCCGTGATAGAGCAGAGCGAACGTCGTTTTCGCTCACAAACTCAGCAATCTGGATCTCGGGCTCGCCGGCCTTTGCCGCCGCAACGTCGGCTGAAGCGGATCTCGGCGCTTCGGGCTTGTCAGAGGCGGGAAGCCCGCCGCCTACCGACCCTGCCGCCTGGACACCTTTCACCTCGCGACCGTCAGCTTCTTTCGAGCCTCTCTGATCTTCTGAACGCGGGATGCCTCGCTGGGCAAAGACGCGCTCCACGATGCGCGCAATCATCTGGCGATCGATCGTAGCGGGCGGGGTGCCGCTCCCCGTTGCCGCACTGGCCGCCGTGGTAATAGGATGAGCTTCCGATACCGTAGTGGCGCTCCCCGCCAGGCGTTGATCGGCAGGGATGGTGCGGTGCTCCACCGGCCGCGACTCCCAAGCGATGCGCTTGATGTTCATCAGGTGCTGCGGGCCGATGTTGTCAGAGGTGATGTTGCCGCCAGCGGTGCCGCAGCCGAGCGTCATCGCTGGAAACAGATTCGTCGAATAGCCGATGGAGCCGTGGACGGCGGAAGTATTGACGCAGACGCGGAATGCCGGCACTGCTTGGCCGAATTCGCGGATCGCCGCCTCATTCTGCGAGTGAATCGAAATCGTATGGCCCAGCCCGCCGAAATGCAGCAGGCGGGTGCACAGTTCGATCGCTCCTGCCAGATTCGGCGCTGAATAGAACGCCAGGATCGGTGATAGCTTTTCGGCGGAGAGCGGGTGCTCGCGGCCCACTCCCTCGAGCCGAGCGATGAGAACCCGCGTCGAGGCCGGAACCTTGATCCCGGCCATTTCGGCAATTGTTGTCGCCGGGCGGCCCACAATCTTGGGGTTGGGCGTGAATGAGCCCGGCGTGATCACGAGTCCCCCGAGCCGCCGCATTTCTTCCGCGGACAGGAAATAGGCGCCTTGCTGGCGGCATTCTTCGAGCGCCTGATCTCGCACCGCCTCTTCGGCAACGATCGCCTGCTCGGAGGAACAGATCGTTCCGTAATCGAATGTTTTTCCCGCGATGATGTCGGCGACGGCCTTGCGCACGTTCGCAGTGCGTTCGATGTAAGCAGGCACATTGCCGGGTCCAACGCCATAGGCCGGCCTGCCGGAGCTGTAAGCGGCGCGCACCAGACCGGTGCCGCCCGTAGCCAGGATGACGCCGGTCAAGCGATGCCCCATCAGTTCTTGCGTTCCTTGCATCGTGGGGTGCTCGAGGCAACCGATCAAGCCTTCCGGCGCTCCCACGCGGAGCGCGGCGCGGGCCAGCACGCTCGCCGTCTCGCAGATGCAGCGCATGGCGGTCGGGTGGGGGCTCAAGACGATTCCGTTGCGCGCCTTGAGTGAGATAAGCGTATTGTAAATGCCCGTCGAAGTGGGATTCGTCGAGGGTATCACCGCAGCGACAACGCCGACGGGCGTGGCAACCTCGAGCACGCCCTTCTCGCGGTCCTCGCGCAAGATGCCGACCGTTTTCATCCCGCGGATGGCGCGGTGGACGTCCACGGATGCAAACCGGTTCTTGATGATTTTGTCTGCGACGTTGCCGTAGCCCGTTTCCTCCACAGCCAGGCGCGCCAATGACTCGCCCGCGGCAGTAGCAGCTTCCGCGCAGGCGTCTACGACCGCATCCACTTGGTCCTGAGAAAAAGCGGCGAATTTTTTCTGGGCTTCGCTCGCCCGACCGAGCATCTGGCGAGCTTCCTGGATGGAAATCAGGTCGCGGTCTTGCAGGCTCAAAGGACCTTGCCTGACAGGGCTTCCGGAACCGAAACCCTGAGCTGATTTGGTCTCGAGCGGTCTAATCTTTGCTATTTCTTTGCACCGGGAGGCTGTCCGCCACCGGGCAGAATCTTTTCGACGAGTTCGTGTGGGCGCGGGATCACGTGGACGGCCACCAGCTCTCCCACACGACGAGCGGCAGCGGCGCCGGCATCGGTTGCGGCCTTCACCGCGCCCACGTCTCCACGCACCATCACGGTGACGTAACCCGCGCCAATGTATTCCTTCCCCACCAGAATCACATTGGCCGCTTTCACCATCGCGTCCGCTGCTTCAACCGAGCCCACTAACCCCTTGGTCTCGATCATCCCCAACGCTTCGTTTGCCATCCGCTCCTCACTCGCGTCCGCGCCTTCCTCCCGCGCGAGTGCGGGCCGCTCGACAGGATCGCCGCCTCGCAACAGAGGAAATTCCAGCGGAGCCTAACACGGTGCCCCGGTTGAATCAAGCTGCCCCGCGCTTTTGCTGAAGATTTGCTGCGGCGCCTGCGGGTTCAGATTTCGCACTTCCGGGGGACACCACGGCGTTCCTTCGCTCTAAGCGAGTTCAAACTTCAGGACGAGACGGGAAGCATGCCCAGTGTCGCCGCTGCCACACTGTCCCGGCTCGTGTTTTTCACAAGATACATGGCTTCGTCGGCCAGGTGGAGCAGCTCGGCCTTGGTCTTTGAATCAGAGGGGTACGCGGCCACGCCGATACTCGCGGTGATGCGCACGTTGAGGCCGGACTCCACCAACCACAGGCCCTCGCGAATCCGCCGGTGCAGGCGGTGTGCCACGCGACACGCATTCTCTTTGGAGGTTTGCGGCAGGAGCAGGACAAATTCGTCCCCGCCATAGCGGAAGGCGAAATCGATGATCCTGCAGTTGTCCTTGATCATCTGACCGATTTCAGCCAGCAGTTTTGAGCCGCTCAGATGGCCGTAGGTGTCGTTCACGTGCTTGAAGTGATCGAGGTCAATGAAGATCAAGGAGAACTCGAAGGCATAGCGATGGGAGCGATATATTTCCGTCTCCAGGATGAAGTTCAGATGACGCGCGTTGTACAACGTGGTGCAGTCGTCGGTGATGGTCAGCTCGTGGATGCGTTGGACGTGGCGGGCGTTTTCAATGGCAATGGCCGCGTAATCGGCCAGCGCTTCTAAAAGGGCCAAGTCCCGCTGGCTGAATCCCTCCGGCCCGAAGCAATTAATCAGCTCGATCACCCCCAAGCATTGCTCCCGGAAGCGCACCGGGACGGCGACGATCGAGCGCGTCTCTGTCTTCGTCTTTTCGTCCACTTGAGCGAAAAACCGCGAGTCCTTGCTCGTATCCGGCACCACGACTGCTTCGCCGCTCTGCGCTACCCATCCGGCGATCCCCTGTCCCAGGCGAATGCGGACGTCCTTTAAAGCATCCGAGCCCGCGCCGGTGGCGATCTCGAAATACAGCTCTTGCTTTTCTTCGTCCATCAGCAGCAACGACCAGGTGGATGGACGGAGCACTTCATTAATCTTTTCCATAATGGTGCGAAGCACCTGGTCGAGCTGAAGGGAGGAAGTAAGGGCTTTGCCGAGTTCGTGAAAAACCGCGACTTCGCTGCCGATTCGCGGCTCTGTTCCGCTCGCAGGGTTGCGGCGACGCTCTACTCCGTTAAAGGGTTTTGATTCCACCGCTCTCGACAATGGTCTAGCTGTGGTCCGATAGGCCGCAAACCGTAGGCCCTGATTCATCGAAACACATTATATTGGACGCCTTTCGGTGACTGCAACCCCGCGGAACGAGCCGTGCGCAAGAGTTAATCGGTTGCGAGTTGCTTCCCCCGAGCCGCGATTGACACCCTCACGCCGCCCGCCTATATTGCTAGTTGGCCCGATTCTCGCGATCCAATGGCCCAGATTCCTTTCGGCGAACAACTCAAAAGAGAACGGGAGATGCGCGGCGTCTCGCTCGAAGAGATTTCCGCAGCTACTCGCATCGGCACGCGCTTCTTGGAAGCCCTGGAGAATGAACAGTGGGACCGCCTGCCGGGCGGAGTTTTCAACCGCGGATTTATTCGCGCGGTAGCGCGTTTTCTGGGCCTGGACGAGGAGAGCCTGATCGCCGACTATGCTCTGGAAACCCAAGAGCGGGTGCCGTCCGCCACTTGGGTGCCCCCTGCTTCCCCGCCGAGCCGCCGCGGACTTTGGGCCTCGCTCGCGGTTCTGCTGATCGCTGCGCTGGCCGGGGGGGGCTGGCTGGCCTACAGGCATTCCTCTTCGCTCCTGATGAGCCGGCGGTTGCACGCATCCACTGCCAAGGATTCGTCCCCTCGGGTGTCCACGGCGGTTACGACCACGCCCGGCGCTGCTGTCCAGGCCCCGCCTTCTGTAGCAATTGAAGGCAGCCCGAGCCCCACAGCCGAAGCTTCCGCGCCAAATCCCACAGTTATTTCAGCAGGAACCTCCAACCCCCCGTCGGCGGCCTCTACGTCGCAAGAAATGCAACCCCTGGAACTCAGAGTCCAGGCGCCCAAGACCGTCCACGTGACGGTTGTGGCTGACGGCAATACAATTTTCACCGGCCAACTCGATGCCGGCCAGACGCGCACCTTCCAGGCCAACGATAATTTCGAAGTTTTTGCCAGCGAGTCCAGCGCCGTGCTCCTGGAGCTCAATGGACAGCTCGTTCCGCCGCTCGGGCCGTCGGGTCAGCCCGGAAGCGTCACGCTCACGCGCAAGGAGTTGAAAAAGCCCCTGGGAGGGCGAGATTAGCGCGGAGCTACGCTCCGAGATTCGCTCCGGCAAAGCCCGGCCCGAAAGAAAGATGGCGGTATGTTCGGGCAGCGCTTCTCTTTCACCGCAAGACCGCGTGGAATTGCTCGCGCTGCTCGCCGCCGACCCCGATTTAGCCATCGCTGAACGCGCCCTGTCGGCCCTGGTGGCCCAGCCGCCCGAAACCTTGATTGCGGCGATCGAGCGGCCCGACGCGGCGCCGGAACTCTTCTCCTACTGCGCGAAGAACCTGGCCGAAAAGCAGGGCGTCGCCGACGCCATGGTGAAGAACCACGCCTGTCCGATTCCAGAGCTCGCGCGTGTGGCAAGCCACCTTTCCTCCACGGGCGTGCAGGCGTTGCTGGACGACCTCGATCGCCTGACTTCTTCGCCCAGGCTCGTCGCTGCCCTGAGCGAAGCCGGCGGCGCGACGGCGCACCAGCGGGAGCTCATCCACGAATTACAGAAAGGCGCGGAGCCCGAGCATCTGGAAGAAGCAGCGGCCCAGGCTGAACCGGACCCAGCGAAGCGAATGACGCTCCTCCAAAGACTCTCACGCCTCACCGTTATCGAACGCATTCACATGGCGCTCAAGGGCGCGCGCGAAGAGCGGATCGTGCTGATCCGCGATCCCAACAAGATCGTCCAGCGCGCCGTGCTGCAGTCTCCCCGCCTGACGGAACCGGAGGTGGAAAGCTTCGCGTCGATGACCACCCTCTCCCCGGAAGCGCTGCGATCGATCGCGGCCAACCGCGCCTTTGTGAAAAACTACACGGTCGTGCGGAATCTCACCTCCAATCCCAAAACTCCGCTCGAAGTCTCGCTGCACTTGCTGCAGCGGCTGACGCCGAAGGACTTGAAGCTGCTGGCCTCGAACCGAAACATCCCGGATACCCTCCGATCGAGCGCCCAGAAGCTCCATCGCCAACGCACCGAAATCCGTAAGGAATTCTGAGCTTTGCCGCCACCAGCCCCCCTGAAGTGCCGGCGGCCAGCGTCAACAAGTCGGAAGTCCGCACGGCTCGGCGCCAGCGTTTCCCGTTCAGCTGTAAGATGAATTCGTTGCCGGCTTCGAGCTATCGGCAATTCATTTTGCGGGCGAAGCCAAGGAGGCTTCGATCTTCTTCGCGTATGCGCGCGCTTTCGCCAGGATCTCATCCTCGTTCAACGTGAGCATGCGGCGGTTTTCCATCACCGGGCGGCCGGCAATCACAACGGTCTCGACGTCCGACGCTTGCAGGGCATAAACAAGCTGCGAATAAACATTGTAGAGCGGCGTCGCATGCGCGTGAGCTACCGAGATAAGAATCAAATCTGCTTTTTTCCCGGCCTCGAGCGACCCGATTTCCTTTTCCATGTGCAAAGCGCGAGCGCCGCCAATCGTGGCCATTTCCACCACTTGCTGGGCGGGCAGCGCTCGAGGATCGCCACGCGCGCTTTTCTGTAGCAAGGCCGCCAGGCGCATGTCGGCGATCTCATCGAGATCGTTGTTGCTTGCGGCGCCGTCGGTGCCAAGTCCCAGGCGCACACCGGCGGCGAGCAGGTCCACCACCGGCATCACGCCGCTCGCGAGCTTCATGTTGCTTGCCGGATTGTGAACGCAGCCCACCTCACGTCGTGCCAGCAGCCTCATATCGTTTCCGTCCACCCAGACGCAGTGCGCCGCCACCATATCCGGCCCCAGAACGCCGATGTTTTCCAGATAGGCGACGGGCGACATCCCGTGTTTAGCGCGCGAAAGCTCCGCTTCAAACGGCGCTTCCGCGACGTGAATGAGGATGGGCGCGCCGTATTTCCGAGCCAGCGCCGCCGCGTCCTGCAGGGTTTTCTCCGAGCAGGTGTAGATCGAATGGGGAGCGATCGCGGCAACGACCAGCGGATCCCCCTTCCAGCGTTTCAGAAAATCTTCAGTGTATGCGAGCGCCTGGGGCACGCTTTTATTGTCGGGCACCGGGAAATCGATGATCGTCTCGCCCAGAACGCCGCGCATGCCCGCTTCTTTGCTCACCCGCGCCACGGCGTCTTCGAAGTAGTACATGTCCACATAAGTCGTGATGCCGCCACGCAGCATCTCAAGCACGCCCAGTCGCGTTCCCCAGAGCACAAAATCTTCAGTGACGTTCCGAGCTTCCGCCGGGAAAATGTATTTCTGAAGCCAGTCGTTCAGCGCCAAGTCGTCGGCGAGACCGCGGAACAGGACCATGGCCGCATGGGTGTGGCCGTTGATCAGTCCCGGCAGGACAATCTTGCCCTGCGCATCGATTCGCCGCGCCGCGTCAAATCGCTCTTCGAGCTCCGCCCGTGGACCCACGGCCACAATCGTGTCGCCGCGGACGGCCACGCCGCCGTCTTCCAGCACGCGCCGGCCCGCATCCATGGTGACCACCGTGCCGCCCCATACGAGCAAGTCTGCGCGTTCCTTTGCCGGCGCAGCTTCGGCGAGAGGAAAGAAAACAGAGCTGCAGACAAGCACGCAGAAAGACAAATAGAAGGCGAGCGGGACCGACAGTCGAGTCTTTCGACAATCGCCGATCGTAGTGAGTCGCATTCGATGATTGGGCCTCCGCGGCGTCATCTTTGTGTCACCTCTTCGGCTGAGGATTCAGTTACTTGATCGAAGTTCAATGAGGCTTATAAAAACGATGAATCAAATGGCCGCGGCAGCAGCTTTCCGGCGCGCTCGCGTTCCACCTTGCCTTCGAGATTCGCCAAAAGCACTTCCACATCGCCGCAGAATTCCCAGATGATCTGCCGGCAGGCGCCGCACGGAGGCGTCAGTGTAGCGGTGTCCGTAACCACGGCGATGGCATCGAAACCTCGCTCGCCTTCGGATATCGCTTTGAAAATGGCCACTCGCTCGGCACAGAGCGTCAACCCGTAGCTCGCGTTTTCAACGTTGCAGCCCGTGTAGACTCGGCCGGACTGCGCGCGCAGCGCCGCTCCCACGCGGAAGTTGGAGTACGGCGCGTGAGCGTTTTCGCGCGCCTGTCGGGCCGCCGCAATTAATGTTTCCGATTCGCTCATCGAAACGTCCCGGCCCGTCCGATCGTCACCCGTTCGATTGCCTCCGCGCGACTCAGCTTCGCCTCCTAGAGCTTGTTCACGTCGTCGGCAACCTTTGGCAGCACCGCCTGCAACAGCGCCACGAATTGGTCTTTCACGCGCTCCCCCGTTTCCAGAACCTCGTCCTGGTCGATCACGCGATCGAGGATTCCTGCCGCCATGTTCGTGACGCAGGAAATCCCCAGGACGCGAAGACCCATGTGTCGAGCCGCAATCACCTCCGGGGCGGTCGACATGCCCACTAGATCCGCGCCGATCGCCCGGAGGTAACGTATTTCAGCCGGCGTCTCGTAGCTCGGACCTGACAACGCCGCATAGACTCCCTCGAATACATCGATTTTGAGGTGTCGCGCCTGTTCGAGCGCGATCTGCCGGTAGGATTTCCAATACGCCTGCGTCATGTCCGGAAATCGCGCGCCGAAGCGTTCATCGTTTGGACCGATGAGTGGATTCGAGCCCTGCAAATTAATGTGGTCGCGAATGATGACCAGCGCCCCCTGATTGAAATCCGTGTTGATCCCGCCGGCGGCATTCGTCAGGATCGCCGCGCGAATTCCCATTCGGGCAAGGGCGCGCATCGGAAAGACGACGTCTGTGAGCGAATAGCCTTCGTAGAAATGCACGCGGCCCTGCATTGCCGCCAGCGGCACGCCCGCCGATTTACCGATCACCAGCCGGCCCGCGTGGCCCACCGCCGTCGAGCGCGGAAAATGGGGAATCTTGCCGTATGGGATGCGCTTCGCCTCGCTGAGCTCGTCGGCAAACGCGCCGAGTCCGGAGCCCAGCACGACGGCGACCCTCGGACGCAGCTTCGTCTTTGCCAGGATGAACTTGGCGGCGCGCTCGGCCCGGTGGAATTCGCTGCCGGCAGCCCCGTCCTTCGAGCGTGGGCTCATCGCATCATGATCCCCACAATCGAGGCGGACATCAGGTTGGCCATCGTCCCGGCGAGCATCGCGCGAATGCCCAACCGGGCCAGCTCATGTTTCTTGTTGGGCGCGAGCGCACCGATCCCGCCGATCTGGATGCCGATGGAGCCGAAATTGGCGAAGCCGCAGAGGGCAAATGTGGCGATGGTGAAGGAGCGGAAATCGAGCTGGGCTTTCATCGGTCCGAGCCGCTGAAAGGCGATGAGCTCGTTCGTGACCATGCGCAAACCGAGCAAATTTCCAATCGTCGGACAATCGTGCCATGGAATGCCGATCAACCAGGCGATCGGAGAAAAGACCCAACCGAAAACCTCCTCCAAGCTCGAAGGAAACCAGGTGATGTGAGGGAACCACGCCAGGCGCTGATGAAAGGCAAGCACGTTGTGCACCGCACCGAAGATTCCATCCACCAAATAAATTATGGCGATGAAGGAAATCAGCATTGCCGCCACGTTCAGAGCCAGGTTCAAGCCGTCGATCGTGCCGCGCGAAAGCGCGCCCAGCGCGTTGGGGTCTTTTTCCAGGCCGGCCATTTCCACGCGCCCGGCGGTGACCGGCTTTTCCGTTTCCGGCACAAGCATTTTCGAGAGCAGGATCGTTCCCGGGGCAGTCATGATGACGGCGGCGAGCAAGTGCTTGGCCTCGATGCCGTAAGCGATGTAGGCCGCCATGATTCCGCCGGAGACGTGGGCCATGCCGCTGGTCATAATGGTCATCAGCTCGGAGCGCGTCACTTCCGGCAGAAAGGGACGAATCGTCAACGGCGCCTCGGTTTGACCCATGAAGATGCTCGCTGCTACGTTCAGCGATTCGGCGCCGCTCGCTCCCATGAGCGAAGTCATCACTCGCGCTGCCAGCCGGATAATGACTTGCATGACTCCGTAGTAGTAGAGCAGCGCAAAAAGCGCAGCGATGAAAATGATCGTTGGCAGCACCTGGAAGGCGAAGGAAAAGCCCATGGCCGAATTCTTTTTGCCCAGCTCGCCAAAAACAAACTCCGAGCCGTAATGCGAATAGTCCAGCAACCGATTGACAGCGTTGCCGGCCTTCTGAAAGAGAATTTCTCCGTACTCGAAGCGCAACACCAGAAAGGCAAAGAGAATCTGCAGGCCCAGGCCCCAGGCCACCGTCTTGAAGCGGATGGCGCGCCGGTTCGTCGAGAAAAGGAAGGCGAACCCCATCATGGCGAGCATTCCCAGGACGCCCCTGAGGTGAATCATTGCCTGCCTCCAGGAATCACGAGACCGGCGGATGCAGCCGGCTAGCCCGGATCTCTCACCACAAATCCATGAGAACCGGTGGAACCCTCTTCCGTGAATGCCCTACGAAGAAAAATACAAGTATTCGCGCTTTACACACTGTCTGAAACCAAGTACAGAGTTCCTTGGACCGTAACCCAGAATGGTCATTTTGTGGGTCTTTCGCAGCCTCGCAAAAGCAGCCCTCTTCTGGTGAGAGATCGGGGCTAGCTAGGCGCCAATCACGCGTCGCACGAGCGGCGCCTTCGCGGGCCGATTCGGCCCAATGATGAAGCTTTCTTCCATGAGCTCGAGCGCTTCCGCGAAACGCTTCTCCGAATTGTAATGGATGGTGCAAAGCACCGCGCCCGCTAGCACTTCATCGCCCACTTTTTTCTCGAGCACGATGCCCACAGCCGGGTCCACGGAGTCTTCTTTCTTTTCGCGCCCGCCTCCGAGCAGCATGCTGGCCACACCGATCTGCTCGCAACGGATGCCGGTGACGTACCCGGCGCGCATGGTCACGGCCGTTGCCTTGTTTTGCGCTCGTGGCAACCGGCTGGGATCATCCACCACCCGCGCATCGCCACCCTGGGCCCGGATGATCTCGCGGAATGTATCACGAGCGCGGCCGCTTGCAATCATCTCCGCCGCCAGATCCTTGCCCTCGGGGACTGTGCCAACGCGCCCACCAAGGTGGAGCATCCAGCCGGAGAGCTCGAGGCACAACTCACACAGGTCGGATGGGCCGGCGCCGCGGAGAACTTCGATGCACTCCTCGACTTCCAACGCATTGCCTACCTTGCGACCGAGCGGCTGCTCCATGTCCGTGATCAAGGCAACCACCCTCTTTCCCATCCGCGTCCCGGTCTCAACCATCAACTCGGCCAGGTGCACGGCGTCCTTTTCCTTTTTCATGAACGCGCCGTCACCGGTCTTGACGTCCAGCACCAGCGCATCGATCCCCTCGGCCAGCTTCTTGCTCATGATGGATGCGCAAATCAGTGAGGGGCTCTCGACCGTCGACGTCACGTCGCGCAGCGCGTACAGCTTCTTATCGGCGGGAGCAATCTCCGGCGTCTGACCGATCAGGGCGCAGCCGCAGATTTCGAGCACTCGACGAAATTCCGCGAGCGAGAGATTCACGTTGAAGCCGGGGATGGATTCAAGCTTGTCCAGCGTGCCGCCCGTGTGACCCAGGCCGCGGCCGCTGATCATCGGCACGCGCAAACCGGCAGCGGCAACAATCGGGGCAATGACGAGCGAGGTCTTGTCGCCGACGCCGCCGGTGGAATGTTTGTCCACTTTGGCGCCGGGTAGATCCGAGAAGTCGATCACCTGGCCCGAGTGCAGCATGGATTCGGTCAGCGCCGCCAGCTCGGCGCGCGTCATTCCCCGCCACACAACGGCCATGAGCCACGCCGCCAATTGATAGTCGGGGATCGCGCCGGTGGTCGCGCCGGCGATGAGGAATTCGATTTCTTCGCGGGTCAGTTCCGCGGCGTCGCGCTTCTTGCGGATGAGGTCAACAGCGCGCATTCGGGCCGGTCGTCGCGAAGGCTAGCATCCATCCCCGGTCGAGTCAAACGGAGCCGATGCCTTAATTTCCTTGTTCCTTTGCTTCACACGGAGTTGCGCCCGGAGATTTCTCCATTGCCGAGCCAGTGGCCGACGGAACTCGGAATCAGAGGGCGCGCCTCGAGGCGCGCTCGATGATGTCGGCGGCGATTCGCTGCATTTCGGAATGAATGCGGCCGTTCGAGGCGAGGATTTCAGGATCGCCGGGATGGTAGGGATGTCCGGCAAAATCGCTAATCATTCCGCCGGCCTCGCGCACGAGCAGCATCGCCGCCGCTGTGTCCCACGATTTCAACCCGAATTCCCAGAATCCGTCGAACCGACCGCACGCCACCGAGCATAAATCGAGCGCTGCCGAGCCGTCGCGGCGCACGCCATGCGATTGCAGCGTAAACTCCCAGTAGTAATGAATATTCGGATTCTCAGTACGCTTGTGGCTGGGAAAGCCGGTGGCCAGAAGACTCTTCGCAAGGCGCTCGATGGGCGACACGCGAATGCGTTTCTGATTGAGGTAAGCGCCTTCCCCGCGCATGGCTGTAAAGAGCTCGCTTCGCGTCGGATCATAAACCGCGGCGACGAGAGGCTCGCCGTCCTCGAGCAGGCCGAGCGAGGCGGCGAAGCAGGGGTAGCCGTGAGCGAAGTTCGTAGTGCCGTCCAGCGGGTCCACGTACCACCGATAGCGAGCGTCCGCCGGGGCCCCGGCCTCTCCTCCTTCCTCAGCAATGATGGCGTGTTTTGGAAAATGACTTCGCAGGCGCGCCACAATGGCCGCCTCCGAGCGGCGGTCCGCTTCCGTGACCAGGTCCACTTCGCCCTTGTAGGCAATCTTCTGCGGACGGTCGAATTCGGCAAGGAGAATCGCGCCCGCTTCGCGCGCTGCTTCCACCGCGATTTCCAGGAAATGCGTCGGACTCGAATCCCCTGAACTCATGGCAACGTTCCCCCGGCGAAGTATCCCTTCCGATAGTGCAGCGTGTAGCCGGCAGCAACGCGCACCTCGACATGGCGATAAGCCCCGGCGGGCGGCCGCGGACGGGGATAGTAGCCGAGCAGATATTGGGTGCGCAGCTCGTGATCGATGTGGTCGAACATCACATCAAGCTGGTTCAGCTCATCCGGGAAATACATCGCCCCGCCGGTGCTGTCCGTGATGGTTTCAAGCGCGTGCTCGCCGGCGGTGTTTCGGCCGCTCTCCGATTTGATCGGCCGCACCACAATCGTGTAAAGCAGCGCCTGCGAAGCGATCGCAGCGCGGCGCGCATCCTCGAACTTGGACGTGCTCGTCGTTTCTCCTGCATCGGTGACGAGCACGATCACCCTGCGGCGATCGCCCGGGCGTCTTTCGAGCTCGTGCGAGCCCAGAACGAGGGCGTCGTAAATGGAAGTGCCCGCGCCGGACACAATCCGGCGAACCGCCGCTTGGAGGGCGGGCACGTCGGAAGAAAACTCCGAAAGTTGCGTCACGGTTTCATCGAACTCGTACACGCCCAGTCTATCCCCGGGGCGCACGATCTGGCGGATAAAGTGCGCCGCCGCCTCACTTTCGAACTTGAGCTCCTTGTAGGCGCTCGCACTCGCATCAATCATCAACGCCAAGTCGAGTGGCTGGGCGGTCTCCGCCTCGAAGCGGTCGACAGTCTGTCTCACGCCGTCCTCGTATACCTCGAACGCTTCCTTGGGCAATTCGAGCACCGGCCGCCCGTTCTTGTCGAGCACGCTGGCCAGCACGTTGACGAGGTTGGATTCAACCTTGATCCGCGGCGTTTGTGCGGTCGACTGCGCTCCGAGCTGTGCAGGTGGGAGTAGCAGGAGCAGTGCCGTGGCGGCGCACAGCGGCGAGGCTTTGCTCATCTAGGAGGTAGATTCACTTCCGCCCGAAAAGGCTTCCCCGGACGGAACTTCGCCTTCGGCCCACACGGCTCCGTCGGCGAAGTACTCCTTCTTCCAGATGGGCACAACGCGCTTGAGCGTATCGATTGCGTACCGGCAGGCATCGAACGCAGCCTGACGGTGAGGGGAGCTGACGGCGATGAGCACGCTTGTTTCGCCGATTTCGAGCCGTCCCAGGCGATGCACCATCGCGACGCGATGGATGGCGAACTTTTCCCTGATCTGCGCCCCGATTTCGCGCATCTTCGCGAGTGCCATGGGCTCGTAGGCTTCGTAGTCGAGGTACAGCGTCCGGCGACCGCCGGAATGGTTGCGGACGATCCCGTCGAAGACCACTACGGCACCGTCTTCGGCCGCTTTCACTCCCCCAACGATTTCTTCAACGGGTATCGCTTCATGTACGAGGCGATAAAGATCGCCCGCCACGGCTATCCCAGCTCCACCGCTGACCGGTGGAAGGAACGCGACTTCGTCGCCATTGGCAAGCGGGGCGCGCCATTCCGCGAATTCCTGATTCACAGAAGCAACGGCCGAAGCGCGAAATTGACTCAGGCCCGGAAAGCGGCGGCCATAGCGCTCGAAGAGATCCTCGACGCGAGCGCCTTCGGAAACGTCCGCCTCTTCTTCGCCGCGGCCGACAATTTCGCGTAACTGGCCGAAAAATAGAACGCGCACGCGCATGGAAGCCATTCTATCGCGCCAGAGACCCTGTCGAAAGGGGGCTCGCAGCCCCGGCGGGGCCCGGCGTGCTATGCCTCGGGACGTATAGAGCTTATTGAGCTGCCTGGGCGGCCTGGGCTGCGGATTTCGCCA
>CAWADX010000003.1:0-326229 GCA_963781005.1 uncultured Acidobacteriota bacterium | reverse complement strand
TTCGAACCCACGAGCCCGGTTTTACCAGGCTACCCGCTTTCGAGGCGGGCTCTTTCAACCGCTCAGACACCTCTCCGCGTCATACGACAGTGATTTTAGAGATTACCAGAGGCGCTCGATGGGGACAACTGGACGAGGGACCACCAGTAAAGCGCTCGATACCCTGGGTTCACCGGTCTTCAACCACCAATCAGTAGGAAAGTTTTGGCGACCAATTCTCGCGTCCTTCCGGGAGGAGGTCGAAAAGATTCCAGACGGGTGTGTAGAGGTCTATGCCTCTGTGGTTTGGGTTGTTGTTGGGGCCGGGGTGAAGCGAGGCTTCGGTAGTATAAAAATGATGAATTTTGCCGTCAGCCTCGCGGCTGAACACACTGACGCCTGGATGTTGTCCTCTGTCATCTTCAACGTGGAAATCCGCGTTGAAACTACTCTCGCCACTCGATAACAACCGAATCTTGTTCCACCCGCGCTGGCGGGCCCAATCCCGGAGTCTTCCGATATCCACTTTGGCCACCAATACGAAATTTGCTTTTTGACTGACATGCGGCGCGATTGCATTGTATCCATCGGCCCACATATTACACATCGGACATGCAGACTTATCGTTGGGCCCCCACATCATGTGATCCACGATAAGTCGATCCTTGCCCGGCGCAAATAACTCGGACAGGCGAACATCCTTGAAATGGGCACGAGATTCATCCTGGATGTCAGCGGGGCCCTCGCGAAAAACATAGTCGGTTTCAACCGCCGGTCCCATGGGGAGTTGTCGTCTAAGAGCCGCAACACTCTCCCGTTGATCTTTTAGCGCAATTTCTGCCTCAAGCAATTGATCCCGCAACTTACGATATTCATCCTTCTCGCCTTGCGGTTTCACAGCTACCGTCATGTTCAGGTTCCTCCCCAAAGTTCACCTGGAATGCGAATCCAGACCTCCATACCCTAACAATACCCTTAGGCCAAGACTGTACTGTCCAGGACACAACGGCAAACCGCATGAATGGCATCCGGATGTTCCTGAATACCAGCCCTCGATTACGCTACCGGCGCGCGGCAAAAAAGGCCTGCAGGATTGCCACCGATTCCTCCGCGAGGACGCCGGAAGTGATCTCAACCATATGATTGAGTTGCGGGTGATCCAGGACGGCGAAGCAGGAGCGAACCGCGCCGCCCTTGGGGTCGTCGGCGCCATAGACCAGACGGCTGATGCGCGCCTGAATCATGGCGCCTGCGCACATGGCGCATGGTTCGAGGGTCAAGTAGAGCGTGGCGCCGATGAGCCGATGGTTGCCGATTTCCTGGGCAGCGGCACGCAGCGCCACCATCTCCGCGTGCGCCGTGGGGTCGCAGTCCGTTAGAGTGCGGTTCGCAGCGCGCGCGATTATGCGTTCCTGGACCACGATGACGGCTCCCACGGGCACTTCGCCGGCCAGTGCTGCTCGTTGGGCCTGCTCGAGCGCCATGCGCATATAGAGCTCGTCGTTTTCTCGCGTTTCCGCCATTCGCGCCAAAGCATAGCATGGCGATGCTTCGAGAGCCTTTGGCTCTGGCCGCCGAGCTGCAAGTGGCGCAGGAGTTGCCTTTCGTTTAGAGTTGACGCTTGGCCGCCGGGAAGACGCGGTGCGCGCACGGAAGCAGAGGCGCCAGGGGGAAGAGAAATGTCACAGAGACGTCGGCGAATGAGCTCGATCACGGTTCTGGCAACGAGTTTTCTTCTGACCGGCGGCAGCAGCCAACAGCCTGCCAGCTCTCAACCGCAGACGAACTCCGGAGACAAGACAACTCCCGAAAGTCCCGAGAAGGTATCGTGGAAGATTTTGGCGGACGCTGTGGGTTCGTCCAAGGCTTCGCAGCGAGTGGACGCGGTATCAGCCGTCGCTACGATTGGGCCGCAACCGAGGGTAGTTGAGCTGGTCGAAGGATGCTTGCACGATAAGGACGAGGACGTACGCCGGGTTGCGACGACCACGCTCGGCACGATGAAATCCCGGTCTTCCATCTCGAAGCTCAAGCAGGCGCTCGATGACGATTCTCCGCAGGTGAGTTTCGCGGCCGCTCAAGCCCTCTGGCAAATGGGCGACCGGAGCGGTATCGACATTTTCTATCAGATATTGGAGGGCGAGCGGAAGGCCTCGAAAGGTATTATCCGCAGCGAAATTGCGGACGCCAGGAAAAGGCTTCGCAACCCGTCGGCGCTGGCGTTGATCGGCGCGGAACAAGCTGCTGGGTCTTTCTTGGGCCCGTTCTCAACGGGAATATCCGTGGCGGAAGCCCTCGCAAAGGATAGCTCGGCACCGACACGGGCGCTGGCGGCGAACCTGCTGTCGTCGGACAGAGACTCGGTGACCCGTCAGGAATTTCTGGATGCGCTCGGCGATAAGAATTGGGTGGTTCGCGCAGCGGCGGCCAAGGGCCTGGGAAACTCCGAACGCCGCGACATGATCCCTTTTCTGCAACCGCTGCTCGACGACAAAAAGGATCCGGTGCGCTACTTGGCCGCCGCTTCCATCGTGCGTCTGAGCAGTCGTCCGGCCGGCCGGAGCGGCTCCGCGCAGAAATAGCGGGGTCAGGCCAGGTGGCAAGGAGCCTTCGAGCGCGCAGCTTGACATCGCCCGGGTGAGTGGGCAAACTGAAAACGATGAACGAAATCCTGCGCCGCATTTTTCTGGTCGACCTGCTGAAGGGCATGTGGATCACGTTCCGCTACCAGGCTCCGAAGAATATTTACACCGAGCAGTATCCGCTGGAGCGGCCGATGGTCGCGGAACGTTACCGGGGCGCGCCGCGCCTGAATAACAATCCGGAAACGGGTGAATCGCTTTGCATCTCTTGCAACCTTTGCGCGCTGGCTTGTCCTGAAAACCTGATCGTGGTGGGCTGGGAGCGCGACGAGGCCACCCGCCGCAAGGTGCTGACGACCTTCACCTACGACACCTCCCGGTGTATGTTCTGCGGGCTGTGCGAAGATGCTTGCCCGACCGATTGCCTTGAATTGACGCAGGACTTTGAGATGGCTCAGTACAGCCGCGAGGGCGCGATCTGGGACCGCCATCGCCTTGAAGTCGGGCCCACTCCTTCCCACTACACTCGCTAGCGCGCCACGGGTTTCCTTGCCCGACTTGTAACGCGCGGGGCTTTCTTGGCTTGCCCAAATCGGTGGCGTGCGGTATAAAAGCGCCGTCTTGACCACCGCATTCGCGAACGACCTCCGAGATGGAACTTCGTAAGGATCCCATTACCCGCAGTTGGGTGGTTGTAGGTCATCCGGAACACGGCGAGGTTTCGTCCGCGGAACCGTGTCCGTTGTGTCCCGGCAATGAGGGCGACGTGGGTAGCCTGCTGACGTTGCCGAGCGGCGGCGAATGGCAAGTCCGCGTCTTCCCGCATTTCCGCCCCTTCTACCGCATCGAGGGCGATCCGGGACGTAAGGCGGAGGGAATCTACGACCGCATGAACCCCGTGGGCGCGCACGAAATCATCGTGGAAGCCCGGGACCATTCGACGACGCTGGCGCACAGGAGCGATGAGGAAATCGAACTGGTGCTGGAGGCCTATGCGAGGCGGATCGCCGATTTGAAGGGCGACCCCCGTTTCAAGTACGTGACCGCGTTCAAGAACCGGGGCCCGCTGGCCGGCGAGGAATGGTCACATCCGCACTCCCAACTGATGGCAACTACTTTTGTGCCGCGGCGCATGCTCTACGAGCTACGCTCGGCGCGCGAATGGTTCCGCGAAAAGGAGCGCTGCGTTTTCTGCGACATCCTGCGACAGGAGCAGCGGCAGGGAAAGCGGGTGGTGGATAATCAGGGGGACTACGTTGCCTTCTGCCCGTACGCCTCCCGGGTGCCGTTTGAAGTGTGGCTGATACCACGCAAGCACAATCACATTTTTGAGGCCCCTCGGCCCGGCGCCAACCGCCGGCACCTAGCCGCTTTGCTGGGCCGTGTGTTGCGTAGACTTCTCCACGTTTCGGGCTCCTACCATTTGGTGGTTCACACCGCCCCGAACGCATCGCAGGAAAAGGCAGAACTCAGCGAGTATTGGAAGACGATTGCGGACGACTACCACTGGCATATCGAGATTCTGCCCATCGTTGAGACGCGCAGCAAGTCCTACAGCATTAAGGAAGTTTATTTCAACACCATGCTTCCCGAGGAGGCCGCCGAAAAGCTTCGCCAGTTGGATGCAGGTCGATGACCCTTCCTCCGACCGCGCCCGCGTGGCGCCAGCCTGCTTCTTTTGCGTCGCGCCGATTCCGGAGCCCTTGGCGATCCGAGCGCGGCGGCATCATCGGGAAGCTGCTGGCGCTCTTGATCCTGTTGGCGCTTGTGGGCCTGATGTATGTAGGGCGGCATCCACTGCTGCGCGCGGCCGGGCGTTTTTTGATCGTCGAGGATCCCGCGCAAGCTTCGAGCGCTATCCTGATGCTGAGCGACGACAATTACTTCGGGGATCGCGCGGCACGGGCCGCCGAGCTCTTCCACGCGGGGTGGGCGCCGCGGGTGGTCGCGAGCGGCAGGTACCTTCGCCCGTACATGAGCATTGGGGAGTTGATGCAACGCGATCTCACCGAGCGAGGCGTGCCCACGGAGGCGGTGGTTGTGTTCAAAAGCCGCGCGGAGAACACACGCGAGGAGTGCACCGCCGTGGGCCAGTTCCTCGCCGAGCGCGGGTGGCGACGAGTCCTTCTGGTCACCTCGAACTATCAGACTCGCCGCGCCCGCTACATCTGCGAACGCGTGTTGCCCTCGGGAACACAACTGCGCGTTGAATCCGCACGCGACTCCGATTACAACCCGGATTCCTGGTGGGAGTCCCGGCAAGGCGTGAAGTTGTTTTTTCGTGAACTGAGCGGCATGATCGTGGCAATGTGGGAGCTTCGCCACTCGCCGGTACAGGCGACTGAGGCATCCGCTCGAACCACGTCAGCGGGGCCTCTGCCCGAAAATGGCCGTAGGGCCCTACCCGGTGAGGGATAGGTTCCTCCGGCGCTCAGGCCCGTTTACACTTGTTATGCTCTGTATTATAGTCCAGTCGCTGTCCCCATCTGCCGCCCTCTCAGGAGGTTCCCATGTGGCGGAAACAACCCGAGATCAAGACATCTTTCCCTCATCATCCCAGTCCTGCCCCGGTAGAGGCGCACGATGTGGCAACCACGCATTCGCCTCCTCCCGATCATGCCGAGCGCGCCACGCAATCCGAGCACGCCGAGCACGCGGCACCCCCGCCCGCAGCGGTGGGGAGTGAAACGAGCCGTTTGGGCCCGGGCCTTCGTTTCAAAGGCCAGTTATCAGGGGAGTGCGACCTGCACATTGATGGCGAAGTAGACGGGAAGATTCGACTGCCTCAATCCTCAGTGACCATTGGGCTTACTGGCCGCGTGGCTGCCGATATCGAGGCGCGGCAGATCGTTGTGGAGGGCACTTTGCGCGGCAACCTGTTCGGACACGATTTTGTGCGACTGGAGAATTCGTGCCATGTGACGGGAGAGATCTCCGGGAAACGCGTGATGATCCAGGAAGGCGCGCGGTTTGAAGGCCGAGTGGAGATCGGCCAAGCCGGCGACGCCAACCGGCCGAAATCCAATCTGGCGCTGGGAAGAGAAAGGGCGGTGAAAGCGCATTCGCTCGCGGCGCCGACCGGAGAAGAAATGGACTAGGGCGATGAACTGGCTGAGCAAATCTCGCGCGAGTGCCGTGCCCGCAGCCGTTCCCGTGACGCGTACAGGACCGAGCGGGCCCGTATCCGCCGAGCGCAACGTGCGTCTTTCGAACGGCCTCAAGGAATTCTTGTGGCTGCTCAGTGATGTGAAGCACGGCCGTTTGCTGGACCTGGGGCCCGTCTGGCAAGCTACCGTGGGCTTCTTCGTCGAGCGAGGGTTTCGCGTCTACACCGAAGACTTGCTGCGCTGCTGGATAGAATATCTGGGAGTCGAGGAAGAGCGGCTACGCAACACCCCGGCTGGAGAGGAGCCGAAACCCGTGCCTCCCAGCGTGCTGGCGGAGCGGTTCATGGAGCTCGCGCTCGGGTACCCCCCTGAAAACTTCCATGCCGTATTGGCTTGGGACATCTTCGACTACCTCGATGGCGACCTGATGTCGCGGGTCATTTCGCGCCTCCACGACATCCTTCGGCCTGGCGGAGCCATCCTCGCTATTTTTCACAGCCGGCCGGCCGAGCGTTTCCACCGTTATCGCGTTATGGACGCTCAGTCGGTGGAACTCCTGCCGGTCCCGTCTCTAGTCCCGCAGGACCGCGTGTTTCAGAACCGCGAAATCCTCTCTCGCTTCGGTCAATTCCGCTCATCGAAGACTTTTGTCGGGCGTGACCAGCTTCGCGAGGGCCTCTTCCTGAAGTAATCCGTGGGATTCAGTTTCCTTTCTTTTCCTCTTGCATTCTTAGAAGCGCGGGAGTAGAAGGGGGGTCAGGAAGTGGACCTAGACCAGGGAGGAGGTATGACTCCACCGGGTTTAGAATCTTAACTGACATCGAGACACCGCTCTTGCGGTGTCATAACCCAGGTGAGGCCGCCAGGCCCACCTCGGCGTTAGTTTTCGCGAAGCGGGGAGCCGCCAGGTTCCCCGCTTCTGATTTTTAGCCCCATGGGCCAGCCGGGCGAAATTGCGTTGTGATGGATTCCTGATTTCGCAGCCCTACTTGGGAGCACATACGAGCATCGCGATGGACCAAGAATTCGGCTCGATTCATCCCTTTTCGGATCTGACGCCGGGAAGGGAAGACTTCTTGTTGCCGCGCATCTTGAACACCTGAATAACAACCGGTGTGAGTGATAACAGGACGACCCCTGCAACGACCCAGTGAATTTGCTTCTCGATATGAGGTACGGCGCTGCCAAGCGTGAAACCGGCCAGCACCATGCTCGAGACCCAGAAGAACCCGCCTAGAATGTCGTAACTGAGGTATCGAGCGTAACGCATCCGTGCCGCACCTGCGACGGGCGGGCAGAAGGTGCGCACGATGGGAACGAAACGCGCCAGGACGATCGTCTTTCCGCCATATTTTTCATAGAACTGTTGCGCTCGCTCGATGTAGCGTTTCTTGAAGAATCGCGAGTCTTTTCGACGGTAGAGCTCCTGGCCCGCTTTCCTCCCGATGAAATAACCGAGCTGGTCCCCGGCGATGGCGCAAAGCGAAACGGGAAGCAGGAGCCAGAAAAGCTTCAGACGGCCGGCGGCGGCGAAGATGCCTGCGCTGACCAGCAGGGAATCGCCCGGAAGGAAGAAGCCGACGAACAGCCCTGTCTCAGCGAAAACGATGGCGCATACGAGGAGTGTCCCGCCCCACTGGACCAGGCCCTGAACGTCGTAGAGATGCTGCAGGATTTCTCGCCAGGAAGAGCCCATTCGGATGTTTTCCGGTAATCTTCGCGCGCCCCGCTTTGAAACGAAAGAGCCGTCGAACGAATTACAATAACAGAAAATCCGGCGGTCGCGTTGCGGGGTTTCTCGTGCGCCCCCCGGTAGTACTTTGTTCCTAGCAAATCTAGCCCCTTGTACCATTTCTGTGGCTCCATCGCCGCGTCACAATGGGCCTTCGTTGGACGCAGCTCACTCAAAGGGAGACACCCGTATGGAAGGTGGATACGCAGTTTGGATGGGCCAGCCAGTGATTCTTCGGGTTGTGGCAGGGAATCTTCGGGTGCCGCTGCGCGGGCGGCTTGTGAGCGAGACAGACGAGGTTCTTCGCCTGCGCATTGCTGAAAGCTGGGACGTGGATATCTTCAAGTCCATGGTCGTGGCTGTCGAGCACGATACGCCCGTTAGCGTGATCCACTAGCCGTAGGTGCCTCGGATGAGCGTAGCGACCAAAATAGGGTTTGACCAAAACTCCACGAAGTCTGTGAGCGCTTCCGAAGCTGCTGGCGACCCGGAACCCCAGGCCACGGGCCTGCGCGAATCGCTGCTCGTCCTGGGCGGCGCCGCGACCGTTTGGAGTTACGACCTTTTCTTGAAGACTTTTCTGTTTGCACGGCGCTGGAACTACTAGTTCGCGCCAGAAAAGTTTCCCCAGCCCTCTGTTCCTCCTCAACCCCACCCGGGCCTGCACCCCACAGGCCCGGGCTTTCCCACTAGCAAACGACTCTCGACATTGTCGGTATGTTCAGTCCGTGGAGCGGTTGTGTTAGACTTTTGGCATTCGCGCGCCCGTAGCTCAGTTGGATAGAGCGTCTGGCTACGAACCAGAAGGTCGGGAGTTCGAATCTCTCCGGGCGCGCCATTCACGCATGTTCTCCGTCTATGTTCTTTGAAGCTAGACCAGCGGTCGCTTGTACATCGACTACAGTTCTGATCTCACGCAACGGCTTGACCAGCATAATCACGGGACCACAAAATCGACCGAGAACCGGGGTCCCTGGGAACTCGTCCACGAGGAAAAATTCGCCAACCGGCATGCGCTGAGTCCAGGTTAGGCCAGTCTCCGGTAAGCGCGTTCTCAGGTGTGATTCGCTTTATCGGTCTCTTCAATGCGAGCAAATCCAATTCACGGCCGAGGTCAAATGCGGTGGCTGCCAGGACAAGACTCCTTCCCTTGTGCTCCTTCATAGTACAGAGCGATTCAGCCATATTTTAGTGAAACGCTTCATCGCACTCTCGAATCAAAGCAAGCATGCAACGGACCTGCAAACTCAGCAGCCGAGCCCCTAAGTCCGGCACAGGCCTGGAAAGAAATCACCCGCGATGATCGAACGACACGGGTGGGTGCCGTGCCTTCTCCTCGAAATCATTCTGGTTGTGACACTCTCGCTTCCCATTCCAGCCACAGCGCAGCAGCAGGGGGAACAGCAACCGCAATCACAACAGTCACAACAGCCGCCACCTCTTAACCCGACTGCGACGGCACAGTCCCAGCCGGGACAGAAACGCACCGACGACCAGAGCCAAGAGCCTGCAACGAGTCCCAAGAACGATCGCCTTTTCGGTGTGCTTCCAAACTACCTGACCGTCGAAAATGAGGCCCAGGTTCCCCCGCTCACTGCCAGAGGGAAATTCAAGCTCGTGGCGAAGAACGCGTTCGATCCGGCTGTATTTCCTTTCATTGGGTTTCTCGCCCTCGTGAGTCAGGCCCAGAACAGTGAGCCGGAGTTCGGCCAGGGAGCTGCGGGGTACGGAAGGCGGTACGGCGCTGCTTTTGGCGACGCCACAATCGGCAGCTTTATGACCGGCGCAATCTTGCCGTCAGCTTTTAAGCAGGACCCCCGGTACTACCAGTTGGTTCGCGGCGGATTCAAGCGGCGTGCGGTCTATTCGGTAAGCCGCATCTTCATCACTCGCACCGATTCAGGGCATAACCAGTTCAACGGTTCCGAGATCGTAGGCAATCTCTGTGCGGCGGGCATTTCCAATGCTTACCATCCTGCGCAAGACCGGTCTTTCACGAACACGTTGAGCGTATGGGGCACCGACACCGGCTGGGATACGATGGCCAATCTCGCGCAAGAATTCTGGCCCGACGTACACCGCTGGCTTAAGAAGAGATTTCTCGCACGGCAGCCATAGTAAGGCCTCGGTTGGCATCGTTTCGAGTGAAGGCGGGCAGTTTCTGAAGCCAACCTCATCGGTGCGTCACTGCGAGGTGACAAGGGGAGCCGCCGCCGGCTTGCAGAAGGTGAGACCTATACCTGCGAGAGTCACAGTTGCCGTCCTCAAAGCTGCTATCTAGATGAGCTAGGATAGCTATCGAGACCTCTTTGGGCCAGTATTGAAAAGTCGACCGACCTGGCTACGTTTGCGATCGTCTCGATATTGCTGATCGGCGTCGCGCTGCTGGCCTGTTATGTCCCGGCGCGGCGTGCGATGAAAGTTGATCCGATGATTGCGCTCCGGTATGAGTGATGATTCCAGAACTGACGCATTAACCGTAAAAAAACACTCCAACAATTACGGCGGTGTCGAGCAGGATCCAGCCTATGCACGGCAAGTAGATGTTCTTGTCACGCTTCCGCAAACCGTACCAAAGCCAGACAATGGCAGAAACGAAGTAAGCACTCCACGACAGTATCGATACTCCTGCGGCGCGGCGATTTACCCATATGGTGAAGACCTGGGGAATCGTCATCAGCATGGTGAAGATCGATAGGCCTCCCATAAGACGCTTCATTGCGCCTATCGGAGGCAAATCGCGAACGGATGGAATCATCGGATTGGGTGGCATATATTCCCCTCAGACCGTTCTCGATTCTTGTAAATCGAAAGGCGGCCGGTCTCGGACTATAGCTTTCAAGCAGGTTAGGCTATCACGGTGGCGTATGCTGCCCCAATCTAGGAGAGCCGGATTTGTCGCTAGGCGGAGGGCAGGAGTGACGCAGATAGGTGTCCCAAAACGGGGAAAAAAAATTAGAGAGAGAAAAGTTAGTGGCGGGCGAAGCTGTAAGCCGGATTCTGTTCGACGCGTGTCCATCGTCCCGACGTGAATCGGGACTGGTTCGGCCTACGCGCCGCGGCGATCATTCCTCTGGGCCTCGGATCGCTCCGAGACTCAAGCAGCCTACCCGAGGGTCAACGGGCCGGGCCAGCCCTCCCCTCCTATTTGGCCTTGCTCCGCGCGGGGTTTGCCGTGCCTCAAGTGTTGCCACCTGAGCGGTGGGCTCTTACCCCACCTTTTCACCCTTGCCTAATGCGGCTGGCCGAAAGACGCGATCCAAAGGTTTTGCCTTCGGATTGCGGCAGAGGACCCGCATCGCACCGGCGGTATTTTCTCTGTGGCACTTTCCGTAGCCGAAACTCCCGGGATTACGAGAGCCCGACCCCCTGGCGTTACCAGGCGCGCCGCCCTGCGGAGTCCGGACTTTCCTCCAGCTCGGCACATCTTGCGATGGCCGGGCCAGCGATCACCCGCTCCGCCCGCCAAACTGATTATACTTGCCGCACAGAAGGGTCACAAGCGCTGCTCGAGATCCAAGGTCGGACATCCGCGCAAAAGGGGATTGGTTGATTCGAATGGCCGGGGGAAAGGGTGAGGCTACTTGCTCCCGACGAGCTTCTCGAATCCCGCTTCGTCGATGACCTCGACGCCCAGCGCCTTTGCCTTGTCATGTTTCGAGCCAGGGTCCGCGCCCACGACGACGTAATCGGTTTTCTTGCTGACGGAGGACACCACTTTACCCCCGTGCGCGGTAACCAGCTCTCCGGCTTGCTCGCGTGAGCGGCGGGAAAGCGTTCCGGTGAACACAAATGTCTTGCCCGCAAGGCGAGAATCCTTGGGCGCCTTGCGTTCTTCTTTCACATTGACTCCGGCCTTGCGCAAATGCTCGATGAGCTGTCGATTTGCCGGCTCAGAGAAGAATTCGGCGATCGCTTCCGCCACCTTCGGGCCGATTTCGGCGACTTCGACGAGTTGGTCCTGGGTGGCCTTGACGATCGCGTCCAGCGAACCAAAATGCTCGGCAAGCAATTGCCCGGTGCGCTCGCCGACGAACCGAATCCCCAGTGCGTAGATAAGCCGAGCCAGGCTCTTTTTCTTGCTCGCTTCGATTTCGGCGAGCAAATTTTGCGCCGATTTCTCGGCCATGCGCTCGAGCCCGGCAAGCGTTCCCAGATCCAGCTTGTACAAGTGCGCGAAATCCTTGACCAGTCCCTTTTCGACAAGCTGGTCCACCAGCTTTTCGCCCAGACCGTCTATATCCATGGCGTGACGACCGGCGAAATGCAGCAGCGATTCCTTGCGTTTCGCAGGGCAAGCGGCGTTGACGCAGCGGTAAGCGACCTCGTCTTCGGCTTTGTGAATGCGGCTGTTGCATTCCGGACAACGCTCCGGCATACGAAAGGCCTTCTCTTGCCTGCCGTGCTTCACCACTTTCAGCACGTGGGGAATCACCTCGCCGGCGCGCTCGACCAGCACCGTATCGCCCACGTGAATTCCCAGTCGCTCGATCTCGTCCATGTTGTGCAGCGTGGAGCGTGTGACCGTAACGCCGCCGATATTCACGGGCTCCAAGAATGCCACGGGCGTGAGCGCGCCCGTGCGCCCGACGTTCACCTGGATATCTTTCACGACCGTAGTTTCCTGGTGCGCCGGATATTTGAAGGCGATGGCCCAACGGGGCGCCTTGGCCGTAACTCCCAGTTCGTCCTGGAGCGAGATTTCGTCCACTTTGATGACGATGCCGTCGATTTCGTACGGTAGTTTTTCGCGTTTGGCGTCCCAGCTTTCGCAGTAGGCGATCGCATCATCAATGGACCGGAATTTTTCCGCGGCCGTGGAAGTCTTAAAATGCAATTGCTTGAGGATCTCGAGCGCTTCCGAGTGGCGCTTCACCTGGGCGTGGCCGCTTGTGAGCAAGCGATAGGCGAAAAAGTCCAGCCGGCGCGAAGCCGTGATTCTGGGGTCGAGCACGCGGACGGAGCCAGCTGCGGCGTTCCGGGAGTTCGCGAAAATCTTCCCTCCCTGGGCCTCCTGCTGGGCGTTGAGGTCCTCGAAAGCCTTTCGCGTGATGATGACTTCACCGCGGACCTCGAGCTCTGAAGAAAGGCCGTATTTTTTCAAGACAACAGGATCGAGCCGCAGGGGAACCGAACGGATGGTCTTGACGTTGGGGGTGACGTCTTCCCCCGTGTCTCCATCCCCCCGCGTGACGCCGCGTACGAGCGCGCCATCGTCGTAGAGGAGCGAGAGGCTCAATCCATCGAACTTGTGCTCAGCAACGTAATCCACGCGCTCGCGCCCGGCGAGCTCGCGGACGCGGCGATCGAACTCCCTGAGCTCGTCAAACGAATAAGCGTTGTCGAGGCTCATCATCCGCGTCCTGTGGCGGTAGGTCTGGAATCCCTCGCGCGGCTGGCCGCCCACGCGCCTGGAGGGCGAATCCTGGGTCGCAAGCTCGGGGTGCCGCGCTTCGAGCTGTTTCAGTTCGTTCATCAGGCGGTCAAAGGCAGCGTCGGAAATCTGTGGGTCGTCCAGGACGTAGTAGTGGTATTCGTGCTTGCGAATTTGCTCGCGCAGCTTTTCGATCTTCCTGGCCACCGCCGTGCTCGCAGTCATACGACCCTCAGGAGGAAGCAATGCGTGTCGAAGCAGCGGATATTATACAATGCGCTCCGCGAGCTTCTCGGCCGGGACGACAACAAACTGGATGCTCAACGGAATCCACGACGCACTCATTGTCTATAACCCGGCAAGCGGAAGGCGCCATCATCGCCGGCTGGCCGATCTCGAAGCGGCCTCGGCGACGTTGCGCCAGGCGGGGATCAAAGCGGAACTGGCCCCTACCAGCGGGCGGGGCGCGGCGACACAATTGGCGAAGCAAGCGGTTGCCCAGGGTCGCCAGCTCGTCATTGGCTGCGGCGGCGACGGCACGATCAACGAAATCGTGAACGGACTGGCGGGGAGTCAGGTCCCGCTGGCAGTGCTGCCCGCAGGAACCGCCAATATCCTCGCGAAGGAGCTTCGCATCCCCTGGGACGTTGTCGCAGCCGCAAAACTTATCCCGGGAGGGTCGCTGAGGCGAATCGCTTTGGGTGCGGCGTTCCTGCCTCGGTCGCCTGATTCGGCCGACGTCAATCTGAAGCCGCGCTACTTCATCTGTGTGGGCGGGGCCGGGCCCGATGGCGAAATGGTGCACGTTCTCGAAGAGGACCGCGAACGGCGCACGGGAATCCTCGCTTATTGGCTCGAAGGTTTTCGCCAGTTGCTCCGCTACCCTTTCCCGGAACTCCGCCTATCGTCGGCGGGCCGTGAGCTTCGAGGGACACTGGTGATTGTGGGCCGGACGCAGCACTACGGCGGGCCATTCCGAATCACTACGGGCGCGAGCCTGTTCGAAGACTCTTTTGAGATCGTCGTTTATACGGCCCGCAGCCGCTGGCGATATCTCTTCTGTCTTCCAGCGCTATGGCTCGGCCGTCTGCGACAGATGGAAGGCATCCACTTCTGGAAGGCCACCGAAGTCGCTTGCGAACCTGCGGGTGACGACATGGTCTACGCGCAAGTTGACGGCGAACCTGTTGGCGCTCTGCCCCTCCATTTTCGTATTGTGCCGGACGCCCTCACCCTGGTATTACCTGCTGGCCGTGAGACGTCCCGAAGTTAGATTCCTAGAACGCAGCGAATGGAACCGGTAACGCACGCGCTCACCTCGCTGGCGCTAGCGCGCTCCGGATTCGACAAGACTACGCGCCTGGCCACGCCGATTCTTGTGGTATCGAGCCTCGCAGCAGACTTCGACCTCGCGAGCTATGCGGGCGGCGCCGGGGCTTTCCTGCGATACCATCGCGCGCTGGGCCACTCGCTCGTCGGCTCGAGCATTCTGGCCGTTTGCGTCGCGGCCGCCTTCTGGTTCTTCACCCGCAGAAGCAAAAAAGGCTCACTCCCGTTCCGACGCGTCCTGCCCTTGTGCGCCCTGGGCGCCGCAGTGCATCTGCTTCTCGACCTCTTGACGAGCGACGGGGCGCAGTTGTTCTGGCCCTTCCACAAGCAACGCTACGCTTGGGATTTCGTGGCCGAGGTGGACCCTTGGATCCTGGTCTTTCTCGCGAGCGGCTTGCTAGTCCCGGCGTTGCTCCGTCTGGTCAGCGAGGAAATCGGAGAGCGGAAGAAAGGGCGCGGGCCGCGAAGGGGAGCGATTGCGGCGCTCGCGCTTGTGGCGCTTTGCCTGGGCGGACGCGGCGTGCTGCACGCAGAAGCTGTGAATCTGCTCCTTTCGCGTGAGTATCATGGCGCGGTGGCGTTGGCGGCCGGCGCGTTTCCTTCGCCGAGTTCGGTTGTTACGTGGCGCGGGGTGGCGGCAACGTCGGATACGTTTGAGGTTGTGGACGTGCCTTTGGGGCCCGGAGGCTACTTCGATCCGGATCACAGCCGCACGTACTACAAGCCCGAAGCTTCTTCGGTGCTCGAAGCGGCTCGGAGGACTCGAACCGCGCAGGAATTCGTCGCTTTAGCCGACTTCCCGCTCGCTCTTCTCGAGCCGTCAGAAAGCGGCTACCACTTCGAACTGCGCGACCTGCGCTTCCCTTCGGATCGAGCGAGCTTCGGAGAGGTGATTGCCATCGTGGAATTGGACCAGCAGCTCCGGGTGACGCGACAAGAACTTCGCTTTTACCGACCAGACGGGAACGGCCTGTAGAAGCGGCGCATCGTGAGGCAGGCTTGTTGCGGCCGGAACCGGCCATCCACCAAACATTTACTGGTGCGAGGGGGCGCGGCTGAAAAGCCAGCGGGTGAGGACGTAGGTGACGGCGATCGTCAGGATCGTGCTCACCGTGAATGCGAGCTTGTGGACGACGAGAAAATGGGAAGCCACTTCGCCATAGCGGATTGCAAGCACTCCTTCGGCAAAATAGCGCAGGCCGCGTCCCAGCAAGAGCGCCAGGATAAATGTTCTCAGGGGCACCTGAAAAACGCCTGCTGCCAGAATGAAGACCTTGAAAGGCATGGGCGGCGGCAGGATCGCGGGAAGGGCAACGCTCAAAAAGGCGTTGGCGCTGACCCAATCACGAATGCGCCCGGCTCGGCCGTGCGTCCGCCGACGAAAGAATTCTTCCCCGCCTTTCTTGGCCAGCAAGTACAGCCAAATGCAACCGGCGAGCGAACCGAGCGTGGCCATCGCGGCGTAATACGGCATGCGCGCCGGATTGTGGATGGATTCGTCGATTAGGAGGATGTCCGCCAAAACCGGGAAGGAAAGAACGGAGGAGTCGAGGAAAGCCACAGCGAATAGACCAATGCCGCCGAGCGACGCGACTGCTTTTTGGAACCATGGGCCGAGCTTGCCGATGTTCACAGGAAGAATCGCCGCCGTTTGAGACGGCGGGGGATTGTAACAGGTTTCACGTAGCCGTTGAACGATGACAGAATTGTGGAGCTAAGACACCGGGCCGGGCGACGCTTGCCTTCTCTGCGCCTGGGGCGTAGGATGGATTTTTCGCGTTTGTCGCGCCCGCCTTCCTGTGTGACCTCAAGTTTGAAGCCGAGGCGGAAAAGTGCGGAAGGCCACCTGAAGGGAAGCCCCGAATGAAAGCGATTGCGGTGGTGGGTGCGCAGTGGGGAGATGAAGGCAAAGGCAAGGTGGTGGACTATCTTGCCCGGTCGTTCGACCTCATTGCGCGTTATGCCGGAGGCCACAATGCCGGACACACCGTCATCACAAATGGCCAACGCTTCATTCTGCAGTTGATTCCGTGCGGCATCTTGCGGCCCGGGAAAAAAGCGGTGATCGGGGCAGGGGTCGTGGTGGACCCGGTAGCGCTGGTGGCGGAGCTTGGCTGCCTGGAGAAGGCAGGTGTGGACGTCCGGGGGCGGCTATTTATCAGCAACCGCGCGCATCTCATATTTCCTTATCACCGACAAATGGACCTGGCTGCGGAAGCGGCCCGGGGGGACGCCAAGATCGGGACCACATCGCGCGGCATCGGCCCTGCTTACGAGGACAAGATGTCGAGGCGGGGGCTGCGCATCTGCGATCTGATGGAGCCCGAGCGGTTCCGCAAAAACTTCGAAACGGTTGTGGGGGAAAAGGACGCGATTTGCCGGGCGGCATTTGGGCAACCGTTGGAGACGGCGGGGATGGTGGAAAGCTACCTCGCACTGGGCGAGCAGATTCGAGGCTTCGTCACGGACACAGCCGCGCTGGTGAATCGAGCGATCGACCATGGTGAATCCGTACTGTTCGAGGGCGCGCAAGGAACGATGCTCGACATCGACCACGGCACGTATCCCTACGTGACCTCGTCGAGCGCCACTGCGGGTGGCGCGTGCACGGGGCTTGGCGTGGCGCCGACTCGGCTTACAGGTGTGGTGGGCGTGACGAAGGCTTACACGACGCGCGTCGGCGGCGGGCCCTTTCCCACCGAAATGCCGGACCTGGAAGCGAAGCAAGTGCGCGACCGCGGAAAAGAATTCGGCGCCGTCACCGGGCGCCCGCGGCGCTGCGGATGGCTCGATCTCGAAATGATTCGCTACGCCGCGATGATTAACGGAATCGCTTCGCTGGTCGTGACAAAACTCGACGTCTTCGACGCTCAACCCGAAATCCACGTCTGCGTGGGCTACCGATACAACGGTTCGAAGCTGACGGAAATGCCTCCCGACGTCGAAACGCTCGCCCAGGTGGAGCCCCAATACCACACCTTGCCCGGATGGCGGCAGCCGACAGCAGGAATACGGGAACTCAAGGAATTGCCCCAGGCTGCCCGCGATTATATCCATTTCATCTCCGGTGAGCTTGGAGTCGAGGTGGGAATGATTTCGACGGGGCCCGAGCGCGATGCCACGATTCTCGGCCCCGGCCCGTTGCTCCAGTCATGGCTCTAATTGGGCTCTAATTGGGCTCTAACTTGGCTCTAACCGCAAGATGCTTTCCTACGAAGAAGCTCGGCAGAAAGTGATTGAAATTGCCGAAGCGCAGGTTCGCGCCCATCCCGCCGGAATCGAGCACACGGATCTGAGCGCGGCGCTGGGCCGGGTGCTAGCGGCGGACATTGCAGCCGACCGCGACTATCCCCCATTCAACCGTTCCACTCGCGATGGTTTCGCCATGCGTTCTTCGGACGTCGAGCGCGTTCCGAAGCGTGTTCGGCTGATCGGCGAGAGCAAGGCGGGTACCGCGTTTGCGGGGCAAGTGGCCGCCGGTGAATGCGTGCAGATCATGACGGGAGCGCCGCTGCCGCCCGGCGCGGATGCCGTCGTCATGCTGGAGCACGTGCTTTCGGCCAACGACGAAGTCCTCGTCGAGCGTGCGATCCGGCCGGGGCTGAACGTCGTTGCCTCGGGGAGCGAAGCCAAAGGCGGGCAAGTGGTGCTAACCCGCGGAACGCGCCTGGGCGACGCGGAGCTGGCGGTGGCGGCCCAGGTGGGTTGTGCGAACGTGGCCGTGTTCACGCGGCCCAGGGTCGCCGTTCTTTCCACGGGAGACGAGGTGGTTGCCGTGGACCAACGTCCCGGCCCCTTCGAAATCCGGAACAGCAACAGCGTATCGCTGGCGGCCCAGGCAAGTCTTGCCAGCGCCGCGCCCGTTCCTCTGGGTAACGCCCCGGACCGGGTCCCGGAGTTGCGCGCGCTCATCGAAGAGGGATTGCGCTCGGATATCCTGGTTCTAAGTGGCGGCGTATCGATGGGAAAATACGATCTGGTGGAAGGGGTGTTGGCCGAGTTGGGCGCTGAGTTTTTCTTCGACGCGGTGGCCATTCGCCCGGGACGGCCCGCGGTCTTCGGCCGCTGTCGCGAAAAGCTGGTGTTTGGCCTGCCGGGGAATCCGGTTTCGACGATGGTCACGTTTGAATTGTTCGTCGTTCCGGCCGTTGATATTTTGAGCGGGGTCGAGGCGCGTCCTTTGCCATTCTTCAAAGCGAAGCTCGCCACGCCAGTGGAGCAGAAGGCGAAACTGACGCATTTTCTCCCGGCCCGGGTCAGTTGGCCGGCGGGTGAACCGACAGTCGAAGAATTGCCCTGGCAGGGTTCCGGAGACATTGTCGCGCTGGCAAAAGGAAACTGCTTTCTAGTGGTGCCGGAAACCAAGCTCAATCTGGCGGCGGGGGATTGGGTGAGCGTCCTGCCGCGCCGGGGGAGCCTGTAGTTAAGATCGATGGCGAAACTGACGCATTACGACCGATCGTGCGCAGTTAAAATGGTGGACGTCACCGCGAAGCCTGCGACCACGCGGCGAGCCACCGCCCATGCTTTCATTCGCATCCGGCCCGCCGCGCTTGCCGGCATCCGCCGGCTGAAGACGCCGAAGGGAAATCCCCTGGAGATCGCGCGCATTGCCGGGATTGCCGCCGCCAAGCGGACTTCGGAGTTGATTCCTCTTTGTCATCCCCTCCCGCTGACGCACATGGATGTGTCCACGAAGCTGTGCAAGAATGGAATCGAGATTCAGTCCGAGGTCACGGCAACAGCGCCCACGGGGGTGGAAATGGAGGCGCTGGTGGCAGCAGCCGTGGCCGCGCTGACGATTTACGATATGTGTAAGGCCCTGGACCGCGGCATGGAAGTCACCGAACTCTATTTGGTCGAGAAGGTTGGCGGCCGGAGCGGGCGTTACGTCCGTGCGCGTGGTCCCACTTCGCGGGGACGCCGATGAAAGACGTCAAAGTCCTCGTCGTGGACGATAACCCGCTCGTGCTCGATCTGATCACGAAGGGGCTTGAGCCGCATTGTGACGTCCGCACAGAGGTGGACGCGGCTGACGCCCTCCTGAAGGCGATCGATGAGCCGCCGGACTTGATCCTCTGTGACTTTCGCATGCCCGGGCTCGATGGAAGACAGATTTACGAAAAGCTGCGCGCCCGCCCGCAGACTCGCTACATTCCATTTATTTTTCTGGCCAGCCGCACCGATATCGAGGAAAGGCTTCGACCCCTGGTTGACGGCGTCGAAGAATTCATTCAGAAACCATTCTTCGTCAGGGACCTCGTGCGCAGCGCGAAGAAGGTTGTGGATCGGCTCCAGTTCGAGAAGCTTCAGAAGCGGGCGGCGCGACCGGGCGTAATCCAAGGGCGGCTCGAGGAGATGAGTTTCATCGACCTGATGCAATCCCTGGAGATGGGCCAGAAATCCTGCAGGCTCACGCTGAGCCAGGGCGACGCTAAGTGCGAGGTATTCTTCGGGGCCGGCCAGTGCAAGGACGCGCGTCTGGGCACGATCGAGGGTGAAGAGGCGGTCTACGAAGCGATTCGATGGTCGGAAGGCGAATTTGAAATCGATTTCAACGTCGCGCCGACCCGCTCCACCATTACCCGCTCGACCACCGGACTGCTGATGGAAGCTCTCCGCCTGGTGGATGAGGCTGAAGCGAGCCGCGACCTTCCCGAAGGCCAGCCCGACGTAGCGAAGAAGTAGAAGCCGATTTCGAAATGGTTTTCGGGTGTCGCGGCGGCGGAACTTGTCCCCAACGTATTCTCCCGGAGCCGCGACCTATGAGATAACTTGAGCCCCCATGAGGAAAGCGGATTGACGCGCGTGGCCATCGTGACCGTGAGCGATTCTGTTGCAGCGGGCCAGCGTCAAGATCTCTCCGGGCCGGCGCTGCGCGAGCGTTGCCGGAGGCTTGGATGGCAAGTGGTGGCCGAGTCCGTGGTCGCCGATGACGCGGCCGCGATTCGCGCCCGGCTCGCCGAACTCAGTGATTCCGGAGCGGCGGACTTGATCCTGACAACGGGAGGAACGGGCATCGGACCGCGCGACGTGACTCCGGATGTGACCTCCCAGATTTCCGGGAAATTGCTGCCGGGAATTTCCGAGCAGATGCGCGCGGTGGGCGTGGGTTCGAATCCGCGTGCGGTGCTTTCGCGCGGCGTCGCGGGCACGCGCGGGCAATCGCTGATCGTGAACCTGCCCGGGAGCCCGCGAGGGGCGGTGGAATCGCTGGACGCGGTCGCCGATCTTTTGCCCCACGCCGTGGATGTCTTGCGGGGCGCTGGGCACGATTTGGAGTGAAACTCGATTGACGTTCGAACGGATTTTGGCAAGAATGTGCGTCACCTCAAGTTCCCATGGCAAAAGACTTAGCGCGCAAACGATTGGCCGTCCTGGGCGCAGGGAAAATGGGTGGCATTCTGCTCCGAGCCCTCTTGGATCAGCGACTCTTTTCGTCGCGCCACGTCGTGGCTACGGTGGCGCACGCGGAAAAGGCGAAGCGGCTCGCACGCGAGCTACACATCCCTGTTTCGGCGGACAATGCCGCGGCGATCCGCCGGGCAGACGTGACTCTATTGTGCGTCAAGCCTCAAACCGTGCGCGCAGTTCTGGAAGAAATCCGCCCTAACATCACGCCAGACAAGTTGCTGGTGTCGATTGCCGCTTCGGTGCCCACCGATTACATCGAGAAGACCCTTGCGATGGAGATTCCCGTCGTGCGCGCCATGCCGAACACACCGTGCGCGGTTCATTTCGGGATGACCGGCATCTGCAAGGGCCGCTTTGCGGGCTCCGGCCATCTGGAGACGGCGTGCGCGATGTTCGACGCTGTCGGCAAAACGGTGGTCGTGGACGAAAAACACATGGATGCCGTGACGGGGCTTTCCGCCAGCGGTCCGGCTTTCGCCTATATCATCCTGGAATCTCTGGCGGAGGGGGGAGTGAAGGTAGGGCTCCCGCGCGACATCGCTACGCTGCTTGCGGCTCAGATGATGCAGGGGGCGGCGCGAGTCGTGCTCGAGACAGGTGACCATCCAGCCCTGCTCAAGGACGCCGTCACAACGCCGGCCGGCTGCACCATCGATGGCATCCTCGAACTCGAAGAAGGAAAGTTGCGCGTCACGTTGATCAAGGCCGTTGTGAAAGCAACGCAACGGGCCAAAGAGCTCCTCTTCGAGGGCTGAGGAGACTTTGGAGCTGCGCTGAAGTCATCTGCCGCTGGAACGGTGGCCGCCGCTTCCCGAATCCGCGTTGGTTCAGCGTTGTAACGGCACCGTGGGACGCTACAAAAGTCGCGAGCGATGTGCTAGCATGAGCGACTTGTTGGCGCGATGCCGGCACAGTACATCCCGGTCTTTATCTTCGCCATTCTTGCCGCCGCTTTCCCGGCCGTCACACTGATTATTTTCAAATTGATCCGCCCGGATAGCCGGGCCGTGGGCGACAGACTGAAACCGTATGAGTGCGGCATCCTGCCCGAAGGCACCTCGCGGGGGCGCTACTCGGTGCGCTTCTACATCATCGCCATCCTCTTTGTGATCTTTGACGTAGAGACGATTTTCCTGTTTCCGTGGGCCATCAAGTACGCCGAATTGGGACTCTACGGGCTGGTGACGATGTTCGCTTTTCTGGGCATCCTGGTGATCGGTTACGTTTGGCTGTACAAGAAAGGCGCTCTCGATTGGGTCTAGGAACTCTTCGAAGCGGAAGCTCGCGTTGAAGTCTCGGTGCTGACGAAACGCGAGGCATTGACGCTGTTTTCGGGGATGTGTTAGAAACATCAGTTTTCTTGCGGCGGCAGGATGCCGCGCGGCCACTCGGACCATGATTCACCTCAGAATCGAATGAGCAACGACCCCTCGGAAAAGGACAAGCCGGCCGCGCCTTCCGAAGGCGCGGCCGGGAATATTCCAGCCGCACCAAAACCTGAGGGTGAAGCCGCCGTCGCTCCCCCGCGGGCTCCCGTGCCAGCGGCCAAGGAAGCGCCGCCCAAGCCGGTCCCCCTGGATAACGACCTCGTGCAGCGAATGAAGTCGCGCTTTGGCGACGCCCTTCGCGAAGCCTGGCTGGATCGCAAGCAGGCGATCCTCGTCGTCGACGCGGCCAAGCTGCTCGAAATCGCGCGCTACTGCCGGGACGAGGAAAAATTCGACATGCTCTCCGATCTAACCGCGGTGGATTGGCCGAAGCGGGAGAAGCGTTTTGATTTGATCCTGAACCTGTATTCCTTCGGAAAGAACGAGCGGTTGCGGCTGAAAGCGCACGTGGGTGAAAACGAGGGCGTGTCGAGCGTCGAGTCCATTTGGGCGGCAGCGAACTGGCTGGAGCGCGAAGCCTTCGATATGTTCGGGATCCGCTTCGAAGGTCACCCGGACCTGCGTCGCATCCTCCTCCCCGAGGAATGGCAGGGGCATCCGTTGCGCAAGGATTACGACATCTTGAAGCAAGACACGGCCTGGGTGCGCGAGAACCTGGGAATCGAGAGCGGCCAATAGGGGATGCCCGACTCACGCATGACCGAGTTTCCGACCGTCAGCACTACGGTGCTGGGGGCAGATGAAATCATTTTGAATATGGGTCCCCAGCATCCATCGACGCACGGGGTGCTACGGGTGAAACTGAAGCTCGATGGCGAGCGTGTAGTGGACTCGGAATGCATCATCGGCTACCTGCATCGCGGCGTCGAGAAGATCGCGGAGCATCGCAGCTACCAGCAATTCGCGCCCTACGTGGACCGCATGGACTACGTGGCCGCGGTGTCGAACGGTCTGGGATACTGCGAGGCAGTCGAGAAACTTCTGGGGGCGGAAGCGCCGCCGCGGGCGCGCGTGGTCCGCACCATCCTCACGGAGCTGCAGCGGATCGCGAGCCACCTGCTGTGGCTCGGTACCCACGCGCTGGACATCGGCGCGTTGACGCCGATCTTCTACACCTTCCGGGAGCGCGAAGAAATCCTGAAGATTTTCGAGAAATACTGCGGCGCGCGGCTGACGACGCATGCCTTCCGCATCGGGGGGCTGCTTTACGAAACCTACGACACGTTTGAAGCGGACGTGAAGCGGTTTTGCGTGGACCTCGAGCACAAGATCGACGAGTACGAACAACTGCTGACGGAAAATCGAATCTGGGTGGGGCGCACGAAAGGGGTTGGAATACTGGCGGCGGAGGACGCCATCGCGCTGGGCGTGACCGGCCCGGTGCTGCGGGCGAGCGGCGTCGAATGGGACATTCGCAAGGCCATGCCGTACGCCGCATACGATCAATACCAGTTCAAGATCCCGACGGGCAAAACCGGCGACACCTACGAACGGTATTTGGTGCGGATGGAGGAAATGCGGCAATCGCGACTGATCTGCCTTCAGGCGGTGGAAAATATCCCTACGGGTGCGATCATGGCGCGCATCGGCAAGGTACTGAAGCCGCCGCCAGGCGAGGTCTATCACGCGATTGAAGCGCCGAAGGGCGAGCTGGGCTACTACATTGTGAGCGACGGCACGACGCAGCCTTACCGCGTGCGCGTGCGGCCGCCGTCGTTTGTGAACTTGCAGGCGTTTGACCGGATGGCGCGAGGCAGCCTGGTGGCCGACGTGGTCGCCATCATCGGCACGATCGATATCGTGCTTGGGGAAGTGGATCGCTAGCGTGGAAGGAGCGGCCGGCTGAAGGATATGAACATCCCTTATCTCGACCCCCTCCAGCCATACATTCTGCCCGTGGTCTACGGCGTGGTGATTGTGCTTGTGCTGCCTTTGCTTGCCGGCTACGTAGTTTTGCTCGAGCGCAAGGTGATGGCCGATATGCAAGCCCGGCTCGGGCCGATGCGAGTGGGTCCCCATGGACTGTTGCAGCCCATCGCCGACGCGCTGAAGCTTTTGATCAAGGAAGACATCATTCCGGAAAATGCCGACCGGTGGATGTTCTGGCTTGCGCCAGTTCTTTCCGTGGGTGCGGGCCTGCTGGCGTACGCGGCACTTCCCTTTGGGCCGGTTTTCCAAATCGCGGACCTGAACATCGGTTTGCTTTTCATACTGGGCGTGAGCTCGATGGGCATTTACGGCATCGTGCTGGGCGGCTGGGCTTCGAACAGCCACTATTCGCTTCTGGGCGCGCTGCGCAGCGCGGCGCAGTTGGTGAGTTACGAAACGGCGGCGGGATTGGCCCTGGTTTCCGGACTGCTGTTCGGTGGTTCGCTTTCGATGAAGTCCATCGTGGAGGCGCAGGCAAGTCGCGGCGTCTGGTTCGTTTTCTGCGTCCCGATCGGCTTTTTCATTTACCTGGTGGCTTCGATTGCGGAAACGAATCGCGCTCCCTTCGATCTGCCGGAAGCGGAATCGGAACTTGTGGCGGGCTACATGACGGAGTATAGCGGTTTCCGCTGGTCGCTCTATTTCCTGGCCGAGTACGCCAACATGATTGTGGTCGCAGGCATCGCCACGACTCTTTTTTTGGGCGGCTGGTTGCGGCCCTTTGCGAGCCTGCACGTGCCCCTGCCAGGCACCACGGTGGATATCCTGGACACGATTCCTTCGCTCGCGTTTCTGGGCGTCGCGGCATACTGCTTGTGGCGCGCGCCACGACAACCGGTGAAAATCCAAAAATTGGTCATGGTCCTGGTCGGGGGATTATGCCTGGTGCTTGCGGCGGTGCTGGCTGGGGCCCTCGCCGCGCCGCGCTTCATGCCCGGAATTCATGGAGCCTTTTGGTTCCTGGCCAAGGTGCTCGTCTACCTTTACAGCTTTTTGTGGTTCCGGTTCACCTTCCCGCGCTACCGCTTCGATCAATTGATGCGGCTCGGTTGGCAATTCTTGATTCCCCTGGCCCTGGTGAACTTGCTGGCGGTAGCAGTGGGATTGGAGCTGCACCGCGGAGCAGGCTGGAGCGCAGCCGGGGCGCTGGCAGTGACGACAGCAGCCACGGTGCTGGTGGCGGCCTGGCTTGGGGCTGCGGGGGAAAAGCAAGAGCGTGCGATGAGCATGATAGGCGGTGGCTGAGTGCCGGGGCCGATGATTCTGGATGAAGTCCTGTTCTATTTCTTTGCCGGGCTTGCGGTGATCTCCGGCGTGCTGATGGTGACACGCCGCAACGTCATCCACAGCGCCGTCTTCTTGATCACCGCGCTTCTGGCGACCGCCGGCATCTACCTTCAGTTGGACGCCGAATTCCTCTTTGCCGTCCAGATCATTCTCTACGTTGGCGGCATTATGGTGCTCTTCGTTTTCGTGATCATGCTCGTCAACCTGGACGTGGCGTTGCACCAAATCGCGTTCAACCGGCAGCGTTGGGTGGCGGGAGTGCTGGCCCTGGTGCTGGGCGGGGAACTGACGGTCGCTTTCTGGAAGGGGGGCAGCGTGTTCAACCTTCCGGCGGCAGCAGCTTCAGGGCTTCAGCCGAATACGGAGCGGGTCGGCCAGGCGCTGTTTGAAAACTACATGCTGCCGTTCGAGATTGCCTCGATCCTGTTGCTGGTGGCCATGATTGGGGCGGTGGTGATGTCCAAGCGGAGAATCTGATGATACCGACGAGCCACTATCTGTTCTTGAGCCTGGCGCTGTTTACGATCGGTGTAATTGGAGTGCTGACGCGCCGCAACGTCATCATCATTCTGATGTCCATCGAGCTGATTCTGAACGCGGTGAACATCAACCTGATGGCGTTCTCGCGCCTGCTGGGCTCGGTGAACGGCCAGGTGTTCGCGATTTTCATCATTACCGATGCGGCGGCCGAGGCGGCTGTGGCATTGGGGATCATGATCGCGTTTTTCCGAAATCGTGAAACCGTCCTGGCCGATGAGATGGATTTGCTGAAGTGGTAGCGGGGTTCGGATGCCGATAGGATATTTTCTCGATCATGTCTGGCTGATTCCGCTGTTCCCGCTGGCGGGCGCGCTCGTGATGCTGCTCGTCGGGCGGCGCTTGCGGAATGGCGCAGTGAGCGTGGTATGCGTGGGCAGCGTCTTACTGTCTTTTGTCTACGCTCTCGGGGCGTTCTTTCAATTGTTGGCGCTGCCGGCCGGGGCAGCGCGCGTGAAGGAAGCGGTTCTGTTTGAGTGGGTGCCCGCAGGGGCGTACCACACAGCTTCCGGCGGCCTCGGCCATTTCGTCGCCGACTGGGGGTTTCTGCTCGATCCGCTTTCGGCGGTGATGATTCTGGTTGTTACCGGTGTCGGCTTCTTGATCCATTTCTACTCGATCGGCTACATGGGCCATGAAGGGGGCTATTACCGCTTCTTCGGCTACATGAATCTGTTCATGTTCTCGATGCTGATGCTGGTGCTGGCGAACAATCTGCTGCTGTTGTTCGTTGGCTGGGAAGGCGTGGGCCTGTGCAGCTATTTGCTGATCGGGTTTTACTTCAAGAAGAAATCGGCCGCGGATGCGGGCAAAAAGGCGTTCATCGTCAACCGGATCGGTGACGCGGGATTTTTGCTGGGGATTTTCCTGATCTCGATGGTGCTCGGGACCATCAATTTCCGCGCGTTCCCCGGCGCTCTGGCGGCCGGGGGTTTCGCCGTAGGCGCGCCCGCAATCACCGCGATGGCGCTGCTTCTTTTCGTGGGAGCTACCGGGAAGTCGGCGCAGATTCCACTGTACATTTGGCTGCCGGACGCCATGGAAGGTCCCACGCCCGTCAGCGCGCTGATTCACGCGGCGACGATGGTGACGGCGGGCGTGTACATGGTCACGCGGACGAACGCCCTCTTTCAGCTAGCGCCCACGGCGATGGCCATTGTGGCCGCGATCGGCGCGCTCACGGCAATTTATGCGGCAACGATGGGCGTGGTGCAGACCGATATCAAGCGAGTCCTCGCCTATTCGACGATCTCGCAGCTCGGCTACATGTTCTTGGCCTGCGGCGTCGGCGCATTTACGGCGGGCATTTTCCATTTGATGACGCACGCTTTCTTCAAAGCCCTGCTCTTCTTAGGCGCGGGCAGCGTGATTCATGCGATGTCCGGAGAGCAGGACATGATGAAAATGGGCGCGCTCTCGCAGAAAATCCGCACCACGTACCTGACGATGCTCGCGGCCACGCTGGCCATCGCCGGCATTCCGCCGCTCGCGGGCTTTTTCAGCAAGGATGAAATTCTCGAGAAGACCTTCGAGGCAAATCATCTGCTGTGGGTTGTGGGCTGGGTGACCGCGGGAATCACGGCGTTTTACATGTTTCGTTTGCTCTTCTTGACCTTTTATGGGTCTTCGCGAGTGCCGCATGACGTCGAGCACCACATTCACGAATCGCCGCGTACGATGACGGCGCCATTGATGATTCTGGCCGTGCTTTCCGTCATCGGGGGATGGGTGGGCCTGGGCGGGCGCTTCGAACGCTTTCTCGACCCGGTCGTCGCGCATGGCGAAGCTCATGTTGAACCCGTATCGTCGGCGATGACCGAGTATGGATTGATGTTTGCTTCGGTGGCGATCGCCCTCGCGGGCATCGGTTTGGCGTGGCAGATGTATTTGAAGGATACGTCGCTGCCCGACCGGGTGGCGAAGAGCTGGCGCTGGCTATATCAGATCGTCCTTCACAAGTACTACGTCGATGAAATCTACGATGCCATGTTCGTGAACCGCGCCAAGGACCTGGGCACGACGCTCGGGGCCTTCGATGCCAACGTGATCGACGGCCTCGGGGTCAACGGCGCCGCCTGGCTGACGCGCTTTATTTCGGGCCTCTCGATCTGGTGGGACACGTGGATCGTAGACGGCTCTGTGCGCCTGGGCTCGCGCCTCGTCTGGCTGCTGAGTTACCCGGTGCGCATGGTGCAGACCGGCTTGGTGCAGAGCTACATGTTCCTGATTGTTCTGGGGCTGGTGGGTTTCTTGGGCTATTACTACTTCCATTTTTTCAAGCACTAGCGAGATCGCTAGTGCCGCTCCAAATGGTGGGGACGGCACTAGAAGGCGAGGACGGAACGAATGGAATTCTATAACAGCCATATCCTCAGCGTGGTGCTGTTCACGCCGCTGGTGGGATCGCTCCTGATGGTCCTCGTTTCTCGCGAGAATGCCGCGGCCCACCGCTGGATCGGGAACCTGTTTGGCTTCCTCGGCCTGATCGTTTCGCTGCCTCTGGTGTGGCGATTCCAGCCAGGCCAAGGCGGCTTCCAATTCGTCGAGGACCACGCCTGGATTCCCTCGATCGGCGCGCGTTTCACCCTGGGGATCGATGGCATCAGCTTCCTGATGGTCCTGCTGACCACGGTTCTCGGCGCCATTTCGATTCTTTCCTCCTGGAGCGCCATTCGGAAGCGCGAGAAGGAATACTACATATTGTTTCTGCTGCTGCAGACGGGGATGCTCGGCGTTTTTATGTCGCTCGACTTCGTGCTCTTCTACGTGTTCTGGGAAATCATGCTCGTCCCCATGTATTTCCTGATCGGGGTGTGGGGAAGCGAGCGACGCCTGTACGCAGCCATGAAGTTCTTCCTCTACACGCTGGCAGGCTCGGTGGTGATGTTACTGGCCATTCTGGCGATCTATTACAACGCCCATACGTTCGACATCCGCGTTCTGCTTCAATCGCCGCATGCGATGTTTTCGGTGCAGTTGCAGCGGTGGCTCTTCTGGGGCTTCTTTTTCGCATTTGCGATCAAGGTGCCGATGTTTCCGTTCCACACCTGGCTGCCGGACGCACACACCGAGGCGCCCACGGCCGCGTCCGTCATCCTTGCCGGCGTGCTGTTGAAAATGGGGACGTACGGGTTCCTGCGCTTCTCTCTGCCGATGTTTCCCGACGCGACGGTGCAGTTCCGCTGGATCGTGATCGTCTTATCGATCATCGGCATCGTTTATGGGGTGCTGGTTTGCCTGATGCAGAAGGACATGAAAAGGCTCATCGCTTACTCCTCGGTGAGTCACATGGGTTTCTGCACGCTGGGAATCTTCGCACTGACGCCGCTCGGGCTTTCCGGCAGCGTCATACAACAGATCAACCACGGTATCTCGACCGGAGCGCTCTTCTTGATCGTGGGCGTGCTCTACGAGCGGCGGCACACGCGGCTGATTTCGGAATTCGGCGGGCTTTCAACGCCCATGCCCAACTTTGCGGCCGTGTACCTGATCGTCACGCTCAGCTCGCTGGGCATGCCGCTGCTGAACGGTTTCATCGGCGAGTTCACCATCCTGCGCGGGGTTTTCGAGGTCAACAAGACCTGGGCCGCCTGGGGCGTGCTCGGAATCATCCTCGGCGCGGCCTACCTCTTGTGGCTGTACCAGCGGGTGATGTTCGGCAACGTGACCAATCCTGCGAACGAGCATTTGCCGGACCTCAATCTGCGCGAGTACGCCACGCTCGTGCCGTTGGTGCTGCTGGCATTTTGGATCGGGATTTACCCGAAGCCGCTTTTCGGCGTGCTCGAAAAGCCCGTGCAAAAGCTCGTCGAACGATTCAACCCCGCGTATTACCAAGTCCAGGAGCCGCGGTCCGAGTTGCCTGGCCCTGGCGCCCGGGTACCCATGGCAATGAGAGCGGCGGCGCGAGAGTCTTCGGAGGTCAAATAGTTCCGCGATGTGGCAACCACTCCTGCAAGCAACGCGCGCCGATTTTCCTCTGATTCTGCCGGAGGTGCAGCTCGCCTTCTTCGCCTTGGCGATTTTGCTGACCGATTTCCTTACGGACAAACAGCATAAGTCCTGGAACGCGCTCACAGCCATGATCGGCGTGATTTTCAGCGGCATTTCGCTTTGGCTTCTGCGCGGGGCCGGCCAAACTGGCTTTAACGACTCGATTGCGATCGACCCTTTCTTTGTTTTCTTCGGGTTGATTTTCCTGGCGGCGACGGCGCTCGTGATTCTGCTTTCCGTGCGCTACCTCGAAATCGAAGCCGAAAATCACGGCGAGTATTACGCGTTGATCCTGTTTGCGGCTGTGGGGATGATGTTCCTGGCGGCGGGCAACGATCTGGTGGTCCTTTTCGTGGCGCTCGAGACGATGGCCATCAGCTTTTATATCCTGACGGGATTCTTGCGCGGGAATCGGCGCTCGAATGAGGCCGCCTTGAAATACGTTTTGCTGGGAGCGTTCAGCTCCGCCATCCTGGCCTATGGCTTTTCGATCCTGTATGGAATCTCCGGTTCGACCAACCTCCAGAAAATCGCTGCGGTAATCGCGCAGCGGGGTTCGCCCGACGCGCTGGTGATTCTGGCGCTGGCCACCGTCAGCGTCGGAGTCTTCTTCAAGATTGCGGCTGTGCCGTTCCATCAGTGGGCGCCGGACGTCTACGAAGGCGCGCCGACAAGCATCACCGCCTACGTGAGCGTGGCTTCGAAGACGGCGAGCTTCGCACTGCTGCTGCGATTGTTCCTCACCGTCTTTTGGCCGGTGCGAGTGGACTGGGTGATGCTCGTTGCCGGGGTGGCCGTGCTTTCCATGACGTTTGGAAATATCGCCGCGATCACGCAAACCAACGTGAAGCGGCTGCTGGCCTATTCCTCGATTTCGCACGTCGGTTACATCCTGCTCGGACTGGTGGCGGGAAACGCGCTTGGGTTCAAGGCCATGGCTTTTTATCTGTTGGTGTACGCGTTCTTCAATACCGGCGCGTTCGCGATCGTCATCGTTTTGCGGCGCAAGGGCGTGATTGGCGACGAGCTCGATGACATGAATGGGCTGATCGAGCGAAGTCCGGGAGCCGCCATCTTGATGCTGATCTTTCTGCTCTCGCTCGCGGGAATTCCGCCGACCGCCGGCTTCGTAGCCAAGCTGCTGATCTTCTGGGCTCTGATTGAATCGCAGCATTACGTACTCGCCGTCCTCGCGGTCCTCTACATTCTTCCGGCGGTCTATTATTACTTCCGAATCGTCGTGCATATGTGGGTGCGGGAATCGACCGACGCCACGAGGCCGAGCATTTCGCCGGCGCAGGCCTTGGCCCTTGCGGCGATGGTGGCGGTGACGCTCGCGGCGGGAATTTATCCCGACCCGTTCTTGCGCCTCGCTTCCTATTCGCTTCTGATCCCTTTCGGCCGCTGAGCCGTGTAACGATCATGCCTTCTGAATCACCGCGCAACCAGCCCACCGGAGTTCTCCGGCAGCTTTCCTTGGCGATGGAACTCCCGTTTGTCCTGGTCGCCGCCGTGCTGGTGGGTGGCGGCGCAGGATACCTCCTCGACCATTGGCTGCACACAGGGCCGTGGCTGATGCTGGTTTTGGGAGTTCTAGGTTTTGCCGGCGGCATGCGTGAACTTCTGCGGCGTCTGAATCGCGAAGAAGAGCGAGAGAACAAGAATGGCGGGGGATGAAGGCTTCTACAAGGCAGCCGAGCAGCGCATCGAATATTTGACGATTGGAGTGGGCGCCGCGGCGACGGTCGTGGCCGCCTGGGGTTGGGGGTGGCGTGCCGCCACGGGAATGGCTGTGGGCTGCGCGCTCTCGTGGTTGAACTATCGCTGGCTCAAGCAGGGCGTGGCGGGCTTGGTGACCCTCTCGACGGTGCAGGCGGGGGCGGCGAAACCTCGCATTCCAAAACGTGTGTACGCGAAATTCCTCGGGCGCTACGTTTTACTGATCGCCGGGGCCTATGTTATTCTGACTCGCTTCAGCTTGCCGGCCATGGCCCTTCTGGGCGGGTTGTTCGCAGTGGTGGCGGCTGTTCTCCTGGAATTGATTTACGAGCTTGTGCGCGGCAGCCGTCTGCACCAAGAGGGCTGAGAACTCGGGAGCGCGGAGAAAATGGGAGAGCACCCCATCTGGGTTGCGGTGATCCTGAACCGGCTGCTCGGAAAGCCGGTCGGACTGCTGCTGGCAGCGCTGCACGTTCATCCTGAGAATCCGCAGTACCCTATTCCCAATCATGTGGCGATGGAGATTCTGGTCTTTGCCGTCGCGGCGGTGTTTTTTCTCTGGTTGAAGGGAAGGATTTCCGTGGAGCGTCCAGGCGCCACGCAGCAATGCATGGAGATGCTGCTGACGAATCCGATGGGGGTCGGCGTCCGCGATCTGCTCGAAGACAACGTGGGCCACGGAGCAGAGAAGTACGTGGCCATGATCGGAAGCATCGGTATCTTCGTGCTGCTTTGCAACCTGATCAGCCTGGTGCCCACTCTCGAAGCGCCCACCGCGCAAGTTTCGGTGCCGTTGGGCTGCGCCATCGTTGTCTTCCTTTTCTACAATTGGTCGGGCATGCAGGCTCACGGCCCTTTCGGCTACGCCAAGAGGTTCCTGGGACCCATCCTGCCGATAGCGCCGATCATGTTGCCCATCGAAATCATCAGCAATCTCGCGCGGTTGCTCTCGCTTACCGTGCGTCTGTGGGTAAACATGTTCGTGAGCGAATTGCTGTACGGCTTGTTCCTCGGACTCATGCTGGTGCTATTCCTGTTTTTGGGGAAGCTGAACGGAGCCGGCTACCTTTCCGGAGTCATTCCTTTGGTCGGCCCGGTCGCCTTCATCGGCCTGCATATCTTCGTCGCCGTCTTGCAGGCTTTCGTATTTACGATCCTTCCAATCATTTACTTGTCCGGCGCAGTTGCGGAAGAGCACTGATAGGTCTTCATAACGGTGGGTTGGCTTGATCGCTGTCCAGTGTGATCCCGGCTGCTTGAGGATGACGGGAGCCACCTCCTGGCAGCAAATTCATAAGGAGGCAGAAGACCATGAGAAGGTATGTGTTGTTCCTGCTGGCGGTTCTGGCCATCAGCCTGTTAGCGCCAGCGGCATTCGCTGCTGAGGGAGCGCCGGCGGAGGCCACGAACTGGGTGGCCATTACTTCCGGGTTCGCCATGGCCATTGCATCGGGAGCGGGAGGCTACGCGCAAGCGAAGGCCACTGCGTCCGCCTGCGAAGGATTGGCGAGGAATCCGGGAGCGGCTGCCGCCATTCGTTTCGCGTTAATTCTGGCGCTGGTGCTGATCGAATCGATGGCGCTCTACACGTTTGCCATCATCCTGGTCAAGGTGAAATAGCCGAGATGGAGTAGACGCGCGCTAACGCAGAGAGAGGGCGGCAAGCGAGGCGAAGCCCATCAGGCGACTGGGGAAGAGGCCGAGATAAATCGTGCCGGCGGCGGTGGCGAGAAGGACGATCGCGACCGCCGGCGTCATGGGCGCGGGCTTCCATTCTTTCTGTGGCTCCCAGAAATACATGGCGACGATGACTCGCAGATAGTAATAGGCGCCGATAACGCTGTTGATCGCTGCGAGGACGACCAGCCAGACCAGCCGCGAATCGAGCGCCGCTTTGAAGGCGTAGAATTTTCCGAGGAAGCCGGCGGTGGCCGGCAAACCCATCAGCGACAGCAAGAAAAGCGTGAAGCACGCAGCCACGACGGGCTGCCGGGCGGAGAGGCCGGCATAGTCCGTGATCTCGAGATGCTTTTCTCCCGCTCCGCCCAGGTGCGTGACGACGGTGAACGCTCCCAGCTTCATCAGCGCGTATGCCGCGAGGTAGAACAGGACGGCAGCGATCCCGAGTTCGGTCGAGGCCGCGAACGCCACCAGGATGTAGCCTGCATGTGCGATCGAGGAATACGCGAGCATGCGCTTCACGTTCGTTTGCACCAGCGCCGCAAGGTTGCCGAGAAACATCGTCAGGATCGCGGAAATCCAGATGGCCCAGACCCAGATATGGCTTTCCGACCCGAACGCCGTATAGAAGATTCGCAGCATGATGGCGAACGCCGCGGCCTTGGGTCCGGACGAGAGCAGAGCGGTGACGGGGGTGGGCGCGCCTTCGTACACATCCGGCGTATAGATCTGGAAAGGCGCTACCACCGCTTTGAAGCCGAGCCCGACGAACATCATTGCCAGTCCCAGAATCAGCAGCGTATCCGCTGGCGAGGCAGCCAATGATTCCTCGATCCGCTCCAACCGCGTAGTGCCGGTGGCGCCGTAGACCAGCGCCACGCCGTAAAGAAAAAACGCCGTTGCAAACGAGCCGAGCAGGAAATATTTCAGCGACGATTCGTTTGATTTCGGGACGTCGCGCCGAAAACCGGCAAGGATATAAGTGGAAATCGAGCTCATCTCGAGGCCCAAGAATGCGGTGACGAGCTCATCGGCTCCAGCAAGGATGCCCATTCCCGCCGTTGCGAACAGCACCAGGGCGTAGTATTCGCCGCGCTGGAGTCTTTCTTCATCCAAATAATGAAACGAGCCGAGGATTGCGAGTGCAGCTACGCCAATGACAATCACGTGCAGGAAGATGCTGAAGGCATCGACGCGCACAAGGCCTTGGTAGGCCATGCCCGGATTTCGCGAGGCCAGTCGGATGGCTGCAAGCGCGGCAATCGCGCCGATGAATCCAAGCCAGCCCATGGCTTTCTTGCGCGCGGCGGGAACAAACGGGTCCACGACCATGATCAAAATACCGAAGCCGCAGAGCACTAGTTCCGGCGCCAGGCGATACAGGTCCGCGAGCTGCGCCTGTGAAATCATTTTGTGGGAGTCCGCCTTTCAGGAAGTAGCGAGATGGACGAGGCGGGACGTTGCGGCAGACGAATAACGTACCCGCTTCGAGTGGGCGGGGTCGGCGTTGTAATTTGTCCGGCGTTGTAGCTCCGGGTACGCTCCATTTGCTCGAGCAAGTTAGCGGTCGAGGCTGAAATGCGGCGAGTGAAGAGCGGCGAAGCAATGCCCATCAGCAGGATGACAGCGGCGAGGGCGCCAAGAATCGTTCGTTCGCGCGGCGTAGCATCGGGCAGGGCGCGATTTCGTTCGAGCGTCACTTCTCCGAGCGCGACGCGCTGGTACGCCCACAGAAGATAGACCGCGGACAGGACAGAGCCCGAGGTTGCCCAGGCAGCCCAGGATGCGTGCCGCTCCCAGGTGCCGACCAGGATGAGGAATTCGCCCACAAATCCATTCAACAGGGGCAGGGCCAGCGACGACAGGCAAACGAACAGAAAAAATCCGCAGAAAACGGGCATGGGTGTGGCGAGCCCACCGAACTCCGCGATTTCGTGGGTATGCCGACGATCGTATAGCATGCCCACGGCGAGGAAAAGCGCGCCCGTGGAAATTCCGTGGTTCAGCATCTGATAGATGGCGCCCTGGATGGATATGTTGTTAAACGCGAAAATCCCGAGGACCACGAATCCCAGGTGACTCACGGACGTGTAGGCGACGAGGCGCTTCAGATCGTGCTGCACCATCGCAACGAGCGCGCCGTAAATGATGCCGATGATAGCGAGGACAGCGATGTAAGGAGCCATGCGGCGCGCCGCAAGCGGAAACAAGGGCAGGCAGAAACGCAGCATGCCATAGGTGCCCATCTTCAGCAGGACTCCAGCGAGAATCACGGAGCCGGCGGTGGGGGCTTCGGTGTGCGCGTCGGGCAGCCAGGTATGCAGGGGAAAGAGCGGCACCTTGATGGCAAATGCCAGGAAAAAGGCGCCGAACAGCAGCAACTCCGCGCGTGATGAAAGCGGCACCAACCCTGCTTGAAGGGCTTTCTGGATCGCCGGCAGGTCAAACGTTCCTGTCGCGTTGTAGAGCCACAGAATGGCGACGAACATCAGGATCGAGCCGAGCATGGTGTAGAGAATGAATTTGAGCGCCGCGTAGACGCGCCGCCCGTGTCCCCAGATACCAATGAGGAAGTACATCGGCAGGAGCATTACCTCCCAGAAGAGGAAGAAGAGGAACAGATCGAGCGACACGAACACACCGATCATTCCCGTTTCGAGGACGAGGAGCATCAGGAAGAATTCCTTGACGCGCGAAGCGGTGCTCTGCCACGAAGCCAGAATCGCGAGGGGCGTCAAAAACGTCGTCAGAAGCACCAGAAAGAGGCTGATGCCATCCACTCCGAGGTGATAATGAATCGGAGGCGAGCTGATCCAGTTGCGGATTTCTTCGAATTGATACTGGCCGGAGCCGGCATCGAAGCCGCGAAGCAGGAAGAGTGAAAAGGCAAATTCAACGATCGCCGTCGTGAGGGCGACGCGGCGGACCCAGGCGTGGTCGTTGCTCCGCAGAAGTAAGATGGCGAGCGCGCCCACCAGCGGTAGGAACGTGATGACGCTCAGCAGATGAGTTGCGTTCTCCAAGGTCAGCGCACCATCCCCAAAATTCCCAGCAGCAGCGCCGTGAATCCCACGGCGCCGATCACGATCCAGGAAGCGTAGCTTCGCTCGTTGCCTGATTGTATTTGGCGCAAACCTCCGCCGATTTTTCGCGCGCCGCTCGCCAGGCCGTTGACGGCGCCATCAATTATTTCTTCGTCCACAACATGCCAGAGGACGCGAGTCGAGATCCAAAGAAGGGGCCGAACGATCAGGAAAGAGTAGATTTCATCCACGTAGTATTTGTTGAGCAGCAGTTTGTACGGTGCGCTGAGACTGCGGGCCAGGCGCTCCGGCGCCTGCGGCCGGCGGATGTAGAGCCACCAGGCCACAAGGAAGCCGAGCAGGGCAACGATGACCGCCGGCGCGAACAAGCTGTGTAGCAACGCAGCACCGGGGCTGCGATTCGTCTTTTCCTCCGCGGTCGCTTGATCGCCGAGCGGACCTTCGTGTCCAAGTAAAGGCACTGCTTCGGTGGTCGTTGGAATTTGTTCCTCAGGTCCAAGGACGTTGAAACGCAAGGCGGCTGGATTGAGCACAGGGTACAGGTATTTTTCGAAACGATCCACACCGCCGATCATGGTGGGAGCCGCCATCCAGCCGCCGCCAACGGCGAGGACCGCCAAGATCACTAGCGGGACCAGCATATTCTTCGGGGATTCGTGAACGTGCGTGACACGCTCGTCGTAGCGCGGCGAGCCGTGAAACGTCAGGAAGATCAAACGGAACATGTAGAACGAAGTCAGCATGGCGCCGATAATCCCAAGCGTCCAGAGCGCGAGGTTCCTGTACGGCCCGTTTTGCGCGGCCTCAAGAATCGCTTCCTTGCTGAAGTAGCCGGAAAAGAACGGGGTGCCGACGATGGCGAGCGTTGCCGCGAGCATCGTCCAGTAAGTCCACGGGATTTTCTTTCGCAAGCCGCCCATTCGGCGCATGTCCTGCTCGCCGCCCATCGCGTGGATAACGCTGCCGGCGGCGAGGAAGAGCAACGCTTTGAAGAAGGCGTGGGTCATCAGGTGGAAAATTCCGGCGGCGTAAGCGCCTACTCCGCAGCCGAGGAACATGTACCCGAGCTGCGAAATCGTGGAGTAGGCCAAGACTTTTTTGATGTCCGTTTGCACCAGACCGATCGTGGCGGAATAAAACGCGGTCACAGCTCCGACAATCGCGACGGCCAACATGGCCACGGGAGCATGCGAATAGAGCACGTTCATCCGGGCGACCATATAGACGCCGGCGGTGACCATGGTCGCGGCGTGGATGAGAGCGCTCACCGGCGTGGGCCCTTCCATCGCGTCCGGCAGCCAGACGTAAAGCGGGAGCTGCGCCGACTTTCCAATCGCTCCGGCGAGCAGCAGGAGGCAAATCGACGTGAGGATGCCAAGCTGGCCTGCGCTTTCTACCGGCATATTCTGGGCGGTGCTAAAGATGTCTCGATAATTCACCGAGCCAAACGTCCAGAAGGCCAGGAAAATTCCCAGCATGAATCCAAAGTCGCCGATGCGCGTGACGATGAACGCCTTTTTTCCCGCATCCGCGGCCGTCTTTCTCAAGAAGAAAAATCCAATCAGCAAATAGCTGCACAGGCCGACGCCCTCCCAGCCCACGAAGAGCAGCACCAGGTTCGACGCCATCACCAGCAGCAGCATGAAGAACATGAAGAGATTCATTTCGGCAAAGAAGCGGTAGTAACCGCCCTCGTGGGCCATGTAGCCGGTGGAATAGATGTGGATGAGCAAACCGACGCCGGCAACGGCGAGCAGCATCACGATGGTGAGCTGGTCCACCTGAAGCGAGAAATCCACGCGGAAGTTTCCCGCGGTGATCCAGGTGAAATAGGATCTGGGATCCTGGGCCGCGGGCAGGCGCTCAAACTCGCGTAGGAGTTCGAGGACCGCGAGGAAAGTGAGCGACACGGAGCCCACGCCGACGACGTTCACAGGCGTGTGCGTCCATCGGCGTCCGAGAAGCCCGTTGATGGCCGCGCCGGCAAGCGGCAAGGCAACAATAATCCAAAGATGATTAAGCAGTAGCATCAGAACTTGAGCAGGTTCACGCGCTCGACGTTGAGCGAACGGCGGCTCCGCGCGATGACGATGACAATCGCCAGGCCGACGGCCGCTTCCGCCGCCGCCACCACGATGACGAAGAAAACAAAGACGAGCCCATCGAGCTGGTTGCGCGCCCGGCTGAAGGCAACGAACGCAAGGTTCACGGCGTTCAGCATCAGCTCGATGGCCATAAAGATGGTGATGATATTGCGCTTGAAAACAAAGGCCACCACTCCCAAGCCGAACAGGATCGCGCTCAGCACAAGATAATAGGAGACCGGGACCACGCTAGTGCTCCCTCTTCGCCAGGACGACCGCTCCCAACAGCGCAATCAAGATCAGGATGGACGTGGCTTCGAACGGGAACAGGTACTTCTGGAAAAGCAGCAGCGAGAGGTCTTTCGTCGAAGCAGGAGCTGCGCCTAGGGGGTGTGCGCTGCCGAAGCGACTTCCCGAGCGCGCGATCCACCAGGCAAGGTCGAGCGTAAGAAAAATGCCCAACGGCAAGCCGACGTAGCGCGCCAAGCGGCTGGCATTGGTGCGCTCCTCTTCGCGCGCATTGAGCAACATGATGACGAACACGAACAGCACCATGATGGCGCCGGCGTAGACGATGATCTGGACGGCGGCAATGAACTCCGCTCCCAGCAACAGATAGAGCACGGCGAGCGCGACCATCACGAGGATCAGGGCCAGGGCGCTGTGAATGGGCTCGCGAGCCACGATCAAGGCGAGCGCCGCCAGGACGGCGACGGCAGCGCAGGCGAAGAACACCAGGAGTTCCGGGCTCACGGGCGCCTCACCAGAATGAGGAAGCTCGTCACCATCAGATTCGCCAAGGCCACGGGCAGCAGCAGCTTCCAGCCGAACGACATCAATTGGTCGTAACGAAATCGGGGCAGTGTGCCGCGCGTCCAGACGTAAAAGAACAACAAGAAAAATACCTTGGTCAAGAACCAGAATGGTCCCTGGATGGTTTCGAAGATGCCTGGGCGGGTGCAGAGATACGCCGCGGCAAGAAGAGCGATGCCAAGAATTGGAAAAACAATTCGCGTGGTGCGCTGCGAACTTCGCAGGCCGCCGATCAGCAGACTCAGGCCGCCGATCGCGAGAACGGCCGCGGGAAGGTAAAGCGCCCAGGTCCAGCGGTCCGGGAACGGGGAAAGCCAGCCACCCAGAAAAAGGATCGTCGCCAAACAGGATACCGTAATCATGTTCGCGTATTCCGCCATGAAGAACATCGCGAACTTGAAGCTGGAATATTCGGTGTGAAAGCCGGCCACAAGCTCCGTTTCCGCCTCGGGAAGGTCGAAGGGAACGCGATTCGTCTCGGCAATCGCGGCGGTGAAATAGCAAAGGAACCCGACAATCTGCGGGAACACGTGCCACTTGGGAATGAAGTGAAACCAGTGACCCTGTTGCCCTTCGATGATGTCGCGAAAATTCAACGACCCGGCCAGCAACACCACGCCCACGACGGAAAGCGTGAGGGAGACTTCGTAGCTGATCATTTGCGCGGAACTGCGCAGTCCACCGAGCAGGGGATACTTGCTGTTCGATGACCACCCCGCGAGCGCGACGCCATAGACTCCGATGGAGGCGATCGCGAGCAGGAGGAGCAAACCCGCATCCACGTTGGCGATCTGGAGTGACGTCGGATGGCCGAGGATGCGGATGGTTCCCGGACCGAAGGGAATCAGAGCCAGGGTCGTCAGCGCCAGCGTGAACGCCAAAAACGGGGCAAGCAAATAGACGAGGCGATCGGACGCGGGCGGCGTGACGTCTTCCTTGAATAAGAATTTCAGTCCGTCGGCCAGGGGCTGGAGCAAGCCGTGCGGTCCCACGAAATAAGGTCCCCAGCGCGATTGAATATGCGCCACGACCTTGCGCTCAAACCAGGTGAGGTAGGCAAGCGCCGTCAGGAGGACAAACAACAGGACGACGATTTTGACTACCGATACCACCAGGACTGGATGCTGGGCGATGAACTCCACGGCGTATCCTTGACCTCGCTGCACGAATTGAGCCTGGAACAGTAGCGACCCAGTGTCCCGCTTGAGAATAAATTGTCTTGAGAAGAGAAAACGAGCCCCGCCGGCACATCGTACGAATTGTCAGCGGCCGTAAAGCCGGCTGCGGCGGCTTCGGCGCCTCCGCCCAGAAGGCCGGCGACGGAAAGATCGTATCCGCGCACGTTCTGGCGGATTTCTTCAAATGCGGCTTCGGGCGTCCGGAACCGCGCAGGAGTTCCGAGCCCCAACTGCGCAAGCTGGTGAACCAGAATCCGCAGGAGATCGAAATCGCTCCGCGGTCCTTGGGGATCGATGCTCCGGTGCGTGTTTTGCACTTCGCCAGCGGTATTGGTGACGCTGCCGTCCTTTTCGTAGACGCACGCGGCGGGCAGCACAACGTCGGCGCGGCGAGCCGTCTCCGTCAGGAACAACTCGTGGACCACGACCAGCTCGAGTGCTGCGAGGCGATCGGGATGGCTCAATCCAAAAGTCTTCACTGGATTGGCGCCAACCACGTAGAGGGCTTTCAGCTGCCCGGCCATGGCGGCTTCCATCATCGCACGGACATCGAGCCCCGGCTTCGAGGGAATCTCCGCACCCCAAAGCTTGCTGAAATGAGCGCGGGCGGCAGAATCCGCCACGGAGGCGTAACCCGGCAGACGGTCCGGCAGCAATCCCATATCCGCTGCCCCGCGCGAGTTGACGTAGTCGCCGAGCGCCATGTAGCGCGTCTCGCCGGGCAAGCGCGAGCCGAACGCAACCAGATCGCGGAGGGCGGCGCCGGTTAGCTCCGCGCCAAAGAGGATGAGCACATCGCTCTCCTTCTCGAGCGCGCCTTTAAGTTCTTGAAGCTGGCCGGCAGCGGAGCTTTGAACCTTGCCTTGCCCCGTCGCAAGCCAACGGACGACTTGCGGTTCGGAGCCCGCCTCCACCTGGACGAAATGAGCTGCCTGGCGATGAAGTTTGATAGGCCGGGCGTTAACGATGTAAAGCCGAGCGCCGTGGTTTCGTACTGCCGTGCGAATCTGCCAAGCGACAAGGGGATTCTGCTGCGACGGATCATTGCCAATCAGCAGGATGGTGCCGGGCGACGCAATCCGTGCCATCGTGGCCATCGCTCGATGGGTGTTGGGGCCGAGGGCGGCGGCCAAGCCGGTGTAATCGGCGGTGCGGTGATGATCGACGTTATTGGTGCCCAGTGTGGCGCGGGCGAACCGGCCGAGCAGGTAATTTTCTTCGTTCGTCGTGCGATTCGAGCCGATTACGCCCATCGCGGCGGGGCCGTGAGCGTCGTGCACTTGCTTCAGGCGCCGCGCGACCTCCTCGATGGCGTCTTCCCAACTTGCCGCCACGAGCTGGCCATCGCGGCGAACGAGCGGTTGTTTCAGCCGCTCCGCGTGGCGCGTAAAGTCGAAACCGAAGCGTCCCTTGGCGCAGAGGAATTCGCCGTTGATGCCCGAGTGGTCTCGATTGTTGGCGCGGATGATCTCGTTGTTGCGAACCGAAAGCGTGGTCTTGCAGCCGTTCGAGCAATGCGCGCAGGGCGTGCCTACGTATTTCATCTCCCACGGCCGCGTCAGGTAGCGGTAGGTTCCGCTGGTGAGCGCGCCCACGGGGCAGATGTCGATGCACATGCCGCATTCTTCGCAGGCAAGTTCGCCGGACTGATTGGGCAGAATCACCGAGTGGACACCGCGCGCGCCCACTCCAAGGGCCTTCACGTCCATGCCTTCATCGCACACGCGCACGCACCGGAAGCAGAGGATGCATCGCGGCGCATCGTAATAAACGAGCGGCGACCATTTTTCTTCCGGGGTGTGAAGCTTCTCTTCGATAAAACGGCTGTGGTCGAGGCCGTAACGGAAGGTCATGTCCTGGAGTTCGCATTCACCGCCCTTATCACACACGGGGCAATCGAGCGGATGATTGGTCAGAAGAAACTCGAGCATATCTTTTCGCGCTTGATGCACCTGCGGGGTGTCCGTGTGCACCACCATGCCTTCAACGGCGACCAGGGTACAGGCCGTCTGCAGCTTCGGCGCCTTTTCCACTTCCACCAGGCACATACGGCAGGCCGCCTGCAGGGACAACCCCGGGTAATAACAGAAAGAGGGGACCTCGATCCCCAGGCGCTTGGCCTCTTCAATCACCAGCGTGCCGGCCGGGACGTTGGATTTCCGGCCGTCGATGGTGAACGTGATTCGTCTGGTTTCCGCCATGGCGGCTACCGAGCCCCTGCGAGCATCTCGGCGGGCTTGTAAGGGCACTTGCCCTGTAGATGCTCCTCGAATTCGTTACGCCACTTCTTGACGATGCTAATGGTGGGCAGCGCCGCCGCGTCGCCCAGCGGGCAAAATGTGCGGCCGAGCATATTTTGCGCCAGCTCTCCGATGATCGGAATATCCTCAGAGCGGCCGCCGCCTTCGTGGAAGCGATCCAGCATGGAGCGGAGCCAGGCGGTGCCTTCACGACACGGAATGCACCAGCCGCAAGATTCGTGTGCGTAGAAATGCATGATGCGCCGCGCCAGATCCACCATGCAGGTGTCCTCGTCGATGACTACCAGCCCGCCAGACCCCAGCATCGAGCCTGCCTTGGCCAGCGAGTCGAAATCCATGGGCAGATCCGTTTCCTCCGCCTTGAGCAGCGGGCACGAACTGCCGCCGGGGATCACCGCTTTCAACTTCTTGCCATTGCGCATGCCTCCTGCGACTTCCCCGATCATCCGGCGAAGATTGAAGCCCATTGGCAGCTCGTAGATGCCGGGACGATTGACGTGCCCGGAGATGCAAAAAAGCCGCGTGCCGCCGTTCTTGGGCGAGCCCAGGCCGGCGTACCACGCCGCCCCCTTCAGGATGATCGCGGGAACCGAGGCAAGTGTTTCGACATTGTTAATCACTGTGGGGCATCCGTAGAGGCCCACCACCGCAGGGAAAGGCGGCCGGATGCGGGGGTAGCCCCTCTTGCCTTCGAGCGATTCCATTAACGCCGATTCTTCGCCGCACTCGTAAGCGCCCGCGCCGGTATGAGTGCAAAGATCGAAGTCGAAGCCCGAGCCCAGTATGTTCTTGCCCAAAAATCCTTTCGCATACGCTTCAGCGATGGCGGCATCGACAATCTCCATCACGTAGCGATACTCGCCTCGAACGTAAATGAAGCCGCGGCGCGCGCCCACGGCATAGCCTGTGAGGGCCATTCCTTCGAGCAACTGGTGGGGGTCGAATTCCATCAAGGGCCGATCCTTGCAAGTGCCCGGCTCGCTTTCGTCCGCATTGGCGATCACGTATTTCGGCTTCGTAGTTTCTTTGGGAACGAAGCTCCACTTCATTCCGGTGGGGAAGCCGGCGCCACCGCGCCCGCGCAGATTCGATTGTTTCACCTCGTCGACCACCTGCTCGGGCGTCATCAGCTTTAGCGCCTTCTCCAAAGCTTGATAGCCTTCCTGTTGGCGATAGACCTCGAGCGTGCGCGAGCCCGGAACGCCGAATCTCCGGCTGATGACCGGCACTTCGGCAGGATGGCGGTCGTGGAGCGCCCCTGCGGTGTAAGGGGAAGGCCGGGGCTTCTGGCCCGCATGGAGGGTTTCGAGCAGATTGTCGAGTTTTTCCTGCGTCAAGTCCTCGTAGAAGTCGTAGTTCACCTGGAGGGCTGGAGCGCCGGTGCACGCGCCGATGCACTCGACTTCTTCGAGCGAAAACGTGCCGTCGCGAGTGGCCTGCTTGTTGCCAATGCCCAGTCTTTCCTGCGCGCGCTCGTAAATCTCCTTGCCGCCACGAAGCATGCAGGAAACATTGGTGCAGACCTGAACGTGGTGCCTGCCGGCAGGCTTCCGGCGCAGCATCGAGTAGTAGGCCAGGGTCTCGGTCACCTGAAGAATCTTCAGGTCGAGGCGCTGCGCGATTTCTTCCAGCAACTCATCGCTCAGGTAGCCGAAATGGTCCTGGGCAAACAGCATCATCGGGACGAGCGCCGAGCGCTTCACCGGGTACCGGCCAGCAAGTTCGCTGAACCTCTTCTCAAGTTCTGGGGGCAACTGCATGTCAGCGGTCCACTTCTCCCAGGACGATATCAATCGTGCCTATACACGCCACCACGTCGGCGATCAGCCGGCCCTCCGCCAGCTTGGAAAGGGCCTGGAGGTTGACGAACGACGGTGCGCGCACCTTCACGCGATAGGGTTTCGCCGAGCCATCGCTGGCAACAAAGAAGCCGAGCTCGCCGCGCGGCGACTCAATGCACTGGTAGACTTCGCCGGGCGGCGGCGCGAAGCCCTCCGTAAAAATCTTGAAATGGTAGATGAGGCCTTCGATGGATGTTTTCATCTCCTCGCGCGGCGGCGGGACGATGCCGGGGGCTTCCGTGCGGATGGGACCCTCCGGGGGGATCTTTGTCATGGCCTGGCGGATGATCTTCACGCTCTCTAGCAGTTCGGCAACGCGAACGAGATATCGCGCGTAGCAATCGCCCGCCGCTTGGACGGGCACATCGAAATCAAATTCGTCGTAGCTCGAATAGGGGAAGGCTTTTCGGACGTCGTAAGCTACGCCGCTTCCGCGCAGGGATGGTCCCGAGACACCAATGGCGATCGCGTCTTCGGCGCTCAGCGCGCCCACGCCTTGTGTGCGTCCCAGCCAGATGCGGTTTTTCGTCAAGAGATCCTCGTACTCCTTGATGTGGCCGGGGAAAGCATCCAGGAAGCGACCGATACGGCCGAGCCATCCCGGCGGCGGCTCGAGCGCCAAGCCGCCGATGCGGAAGTAGCTGGTCATCATCCTCTGCCCGGATACCATCTCAAAAATCTTCTGAATTTCTTCGCGCTCGCGGAAGGAATAGAGAAACACGGACATCGCGCCGAGATCGATAGCGTGCGTGCCGAGCCACACGAGGTGGGAGCTGATGCGCGTGAGCTCGGTGAGAAGGACGCGGATGTACTGCGCCCGTTTGGGCACTTCGAGTCCCAGCAGTTTTTCCACGGCCAGGCAGTAGCAGAGGTTGTTGGAAAGCGGCGCCAGGTAATCGAGCCGGTCGGTGAGGGTGATGGCCTGAGAGAACGTCTTTGCCTCGCAGGTCTTTTCGATACCGGTGTGCAGGTAACCGATCACCGGCTGAGCCTTGACCACCGTCTCGCCATCCAGCTCGAGGACGACGCGCAGCACGCCGTGGGTGGAAGGATGTTGCGGGCCCATGTTCAGCATCATCGTATGGGCGGAGCCGACGGCGGTTTCAATGGTCGTGGTCATCAGCGGAAGCCTTCCACCGGATAGTCCTTGCGCAGCGGATAACCTTCCCAGTCGTCCGGCATTAAGATGCGGCGCAGATCGGTATGCCCTTCAAAGCGGATTCCGAACAAATCAAAGGCTTCGCGCTCGTGCCAGTTTGCTCCCGGCCATATGGAAATGACGGAAGGAACGACGGCGTCGCCGCCCGGTACCCGCACCTTGAGCCTCACGCGCGCCTTCTTCTCGATGGAAAGCAGGTGGTAATTCACCTCGAACCGGGGCTCGAGCGGGAAGCGATCGACCGCGGTGATATCGGAGAGGAATGTGAATGGGAGTTGCGGGTCGCTTTGGAGGAGCTCGCAGATGTGGCGAATGCGCTCGCGCGGGACCACGATGGTCCATTCGCCGCGAAATTCAAACGATTCGGCGACGGCCCGGGCGTCCCACGCCCTTAGCTTGCGCACGACCGGATTTTCGTCTTGAACCTGCGGCTCCACTCTTGAGTCGATTCCGACGGGTTCTATCAATTCCAGTCGAGGGCGCCCTTCTTCCAAAGATACAGATAACCCGCCAATAGGATCAAAACATACAGAAGCATCTCGACGAAGCCAAAAAGCTTCAGGTCGCGATAGACCAGCGCCCAGGGATAGAGAAAAATCGCTTCAATATCGAAAAGAATGAAAATCATGGCCACCAGATAGAAATGCACCGAAAACGGCTCGCGCGCGTCCCCAGTGGGCTGGATGCCGCACTCATAGGGCTGGTCCTTGGCGCGCGTATGCCGATGGCGACCTACGAGCGCAGAAGCTGCAAGAATGGCGCCGGAGAGCGCCATGGCCGCAAGCAATTGAATCAATAACGGAGCGTAAGCGTCGAGATAATTCCCACTCATTTTTTCCGCTGCTATAATAGCGAGCCGAGAGTCCATCGGTCAAATGGCCTTAAGAACATCGCTCAGCATGTTCTTGCTTCTGGCGCGCGCGGGAAGGGCTGCGCGCGGCCCAAGGTGAACTTCGGCTTCAGTTCGGACGTACGCCTTGGCTCTCGGGTGTGCCACGTGCAGACCGAAGAGCACGGCCCGGCCCGTCCGATGATCGATACCGTCATCTACCTGGGCGGCCGAGTGCTGCACCGTCACTGCTCGAGCTATGAAGACGTCATCGGCCGGCCCGGCTTTACCGAAGAAGTGCTGCGCAGGCGGATTGAGGATCAGCACCGTGCCGTGATCGAAAAGCTCCGGGCAGGCTCGATTGCCGTCGACCTCGGCGAGGAAACGGCTGCCGCCGCCTCGGCGCCCGCCGGCGTCCAGGTGCAACTGTTGAATCCTGCGTCGTGGCTGGCGGGCGGAGCGGCCACGCTGGAGATCGAGGTTTCGGCGCGAGCGGACCGTGGGCCGCTTGATGGCGCGCGACTCGAGGTGATTCTTGACAGCACGGGCGGTCCGATTCGCTTTACGGGTAAGACGGACGAGCGCGGGCTTGCTCGAATCAGTTTTCCTCTGCCGAATCTCGGGCCAGGCGGGGCGGAATTGATTATTCGCGCGGCGGCGGAAGATGGCGAAGACGAAGTGCGCTACGCCCTTCGGCCGAAGGCGAAGTCAGGAAAAGCGACATCGTAATGGACGTCACCATCAACGGGGAGCGGCGGGAAGTTCCGGAAGGATTGACTGTAGCCACGTTGCTGGCTCATCTGGGCATGGGGAGCGACCGGGTGGCCATCGAACGCAATCTCGATATCCTGCCCCGCGCCCGCTGGAACGAGACGCGAGTGGAAGCGGGCGATAACCTGGAGATCGTTCACTTCGTTGGCGGCGGTTAGCGCGGGCAAAAACGCGGTGCTGCGTGCCCTAAGCTTCCCCTGGCGCGTCGCCAGATACCTTTTCCCTGCCAGGCAAATCGAGAGGAATTCGTCAGAGCCCGTCGAGCAGATGGCCTAGCTTGTCCTTCTTTGTACGCAGGTACGCACGCGAGCGGCGGCTGACGCGCGGCTGGCATGGCACGCGCTCCAGGACCCGGATTCCGGCGCGCTCGAGCTGCTCGACCTTGTCCGGATTGTTCGAAAGCAGGCGAACCCGGCGCACGCCCAGGAGTTTCAGAGTATCGGCAGAGAAACCGTAGTTGCGGGAGTCAGCGGCGAATCCCAACCGACGGTTCGCTTCGACCGTATCCATGCCGCCATCCTGCAGCTCGTAGGCCTTGAGCTTGTTCATCAGGCCGATGCCGCGCCCCTCCTGGGGAAGATAGAGCAGAATTCCTTGCCGCGATTTGCCGATCTTTCGCAGGGAGAGTTCGAGCTGGGCGCGGCAATCGCAGCGCTCGGAGGCCAGTACGTCGCCGGTGAGGCACTGCGAATGAACGCGAACGAGCGGCGCGCTCGCTCCGTCCAGGCGGCCGTGTAGCAGTACGACGGCGGTGTCGGACGGCCGTCGACCTTGTACGCCGAGCAGGGTGAAATTGCCGAAGCGGGTGGGCAGCTTCGCTCGAGCCACCACTCGCGCGCTCGTAGGTTGTTTCCGTCGTTTCATCGGGGCCGTACATTATAACAGCCTCACCTGCCGCCTTTACTTCCGCCAGGGGTTTGGATAACTTAAGCCGAGCAATTCTGCTTCGAAAAGCAGCCGCAAAGGACTGAGGATGGACGCGCTTGCCTCCGGAAAAGACCTGCTATTTGCGCTAGTCCTCAAAGTGGGCTGGGCGGCATCGCTGGCTGCGCTGCTGGCGCGGTCGGCGACATTTCGCCGCATCCTGTTCAACGAGCGACGCGACTCCGACATGAAGGTTCAGCTCCTGCTGTTCCTGACGCCGGGTCTTGCCGTGGGGGTGTTGTTGCGCCTGGTCGGCTATCGCTTCGCCGACTTGACGCTCGAGGGATCGTTCCTGATGGGCCTCTTGGGCGGCCGCGTGGTAGGCCTACTGGGCGGGGCGCTCATCAGCCTGCCTGCGTTCGGCAATCACGAATGGCTTTCGACGCCGGTGGCTGCGTTGGCGGGCCTGCTCGCGGGAATGATTCGCCAGGCCCTGCCGAACAAGGAGGACGTGTGGCATTTCGGGCCGTTTCTGTTCTTGAACATCCCACAATCGTTGGTGCGATTGGTGCGCGGGGGCCAGATGAATTGGGCGATGTTGCCGCTGGGGGCTTGCGCCCTGTTCGATTTGGGACGCTTGGAGCTGGCGCACGCCGTGCCCCGACGCTGGCTCTTTACCATGGGCGCACCGAGTTGGCCGTTCGTTCTTCTGGATGTCCTCTCGACCGTCATGGCCGTGGCCGTGCCCATCAAGATTTGGCACAACACCCGCATTGAGATGAACCTCGAGCAGAACCAACAGCTTTTGCTGAAGGCGCGCATGGATGCGCTCTCGAGCCAGATCAATCCGCACTTCCTGTTCAATACGCTCAACACGGTTTCCTCACTCATCCGCTACGATCCGGACATGGCGCGTGTCGTGGTCATCAAACTCTCGAATATCCTGCGGCGGCTGCTCCGCAAGCATGAGACGTTCGTGGCGCTGCGCGACGAGCTCGAGTTCATCGACGATTATTTGGACATTGAAGTGGTCCGTTTCGGCCGCGATAAATTGCAGATTGCGAAGGAAATCGACGAGCAGACACTCGACGCTTTCGTCCCCAGCATGCTCCTGCAGCCGATGGTGGAGAACGCCATCAAGCACGGCCTGGCGCCGAAGCTCGAAGGCGGGCGGATCCTCCTGCGCACGCGTCGCCACGATGGCCGGCTGACGATCGAAGTGGAAGACAACGGCCTGGGCATTTCGCAAGAGCGCCTTTCGCAGGTGTATGAGGACGGCATCGGAATCAGCAACGTCCATGAACGGTTACGGCTGCTCTATGGCGATGAGTTCCGCATGGATATCCGCAGCCAAGAAGGGCAGGGGACACAGATCCACATCGAGATCCCGGAACTGGTTTCGGCCATGCCTGCCGCCACTTAGGCCCGTTGTTCCTCGCGGTTTCCATCCAAGGGTGTGGTGGTCGCCAACTATTGCGGGCGTTTGTCTGCCGGGCTGGCGTACAATGCGCGGTCGAGCTCGCGGAGCGTGGCGATGGCGGAACGGGAAGGAACCGGAAATACGGCGATTGTGCTGGGCTTGATCGCAGTCCTGGTGGGTGTGTACGCAGTGCTCTATGGATTGCAAACGCTCACGTTCCTGGAGTCGCGATTTTGGCAGCGCGCGCATCCTGAGCTGTTGCAGGTGCCGAGGACGATTCCAGCCGCATCCACTTCCGCTGCCAAAGGGACCGAGATCACGGCCTATAACTATAAGTTCGAGGCGCCCTGGACCGATCTAGACAAAGTCGACGGAGGTCCCACGTTTGTCAGTGCGGCCTTTCGCTCCGGCAAACGGATCGTTTTGCTCGATCCTTCCATTGAAGTCAATACCGTCGCCAAGATGAAGGCGACCCAATCCGAGCAATTCATCTCGCTCGCCGCCATCTTCGGCGAAAATCTGTTTGCGAGCAACTATGCGCTCTACGACGCTGTTTTCCGCGCTTCGCCCGCCCAGTTGTCCGCCTTCATGCCCGCGCGCGAGTCGGAGCGAGTGAGCGCGCTCCTGCTGTGGAAGATTTCCTTTGCGACGAATGCCGATACGGGGATCACGTCAGTTGAGACGAAGAATCTGCGCGGATTCGAATTGGGCGATCCTTCGAGCGCCCGCTACGTGCTCGTGAAGGCTTTTGACACCCAGGACCACCAATTTGAGCTCGTCTTTACGGCGCGTCCGGACGCGCCGGAGAAAGTGTCCCAGTTGGAAATCATTTGGGTGCTTGAGACGCTCCGGCCCGCATGGCAGCGTTGATCCCCGCTCAGATTGCTCGCCCCGACCCTGTCATCAGTTAGCCGGCTTGGGTGGATCGGCGGTTGGGGCCGTATCTGCTACGCCGGAATCGAACACAACCTTCCAGGAGCCATCTGCCTGCTTGCACCAGATGGTAACGTATTTCCCAGTCGCAGCGACGGTCTTGCCCTTGTCGTCCGTCTGTGTGATCTCGTAGCTCCCGACGGTGTAACCCAAGTCGCCTCCGGTAGAAGCTGAAGCGGACAACGGCTTCCACCGAATTGAAAGCGCCGGATTGTGCAGGATCGGCGTCCACAGTTCGATCATCGCGTTTTTCCCGGTAATGACCGGTTTGTTGGGACGGAGCGTCGACACGTCATTGGCGAGAAAGGAAGCAAAGCCTTCAAGCCCCTTTGTGGCGGGGGCTTGATCAAAGGCCTGGTCTGCCTCGAGAAGACCGGCAATGTCGGCGGGCTTCGCGACGGGCAAGCGCCCGGCCGAGGCGCTCAACACCAGCACCGCGACGACAGCAAGAACGAATCGTTTCACCTGATCGCCTCTCTTCAACATGCTTGTTGCTCCTTCTGGTTAGAAGCGGGCGGCGATGCTAGAGCCGAGCACCTGCCAGTAGTAGGCTTCATAAAGTGGGATGACGTCCTCCGCGCAGAAGCGTTTGCGGGCGTTGATGCGGGCCTGCCGGCCCATCTCGCGGCCGCGGTCGGCGCGCATCAAGATGTCAAGGGCGTACTTCGCGGCAGCGGCAACGTCCCGAGGCGCCACGAGGTAGCCATCCACTCCGTGCGTGACGACCTCGGGCAAGCCACCGACATCCGTGGCGATTACGGGCACCTCGCAAGCCATGGCCTCGAGCGCTGCAAGCCCGAAAGACTCCAGATCCGAAGGAAGCAGAAACAGGTCCGCAAGCCCCAGCTTTTCCTGCACCCGGTCCTGTTTGCCAAGGAAGAAGACGTCGCGCGAGAGGCACTTCTGCCGCACCAGCCATTCTGCCGTTCCTCGGTCAGGCCCGTCGCCGATCATCACCAGTTTTGCCGGGATCTTCTCGCGCACCAAGGCGAAGATTTCGACTACGTCAGTCACGCGTTTCACCGGGCGGAAATTCGACAAATGCATCAGGATGGGCTCGCCACCAGGCGCCCACTGGGCGCGAAGTTGAGGATCATCAGCGCGCATGTAGACCTCGCAGTTCACGAAGTTGGGAATCACTTCGATCGGGTGGCGGACTTCGAATTCCTCGAGGGTCCGCTCCTTCAGGTAGCGGGAGATGGCGGTGACCCCATCGCTCTGTTCAATCGAGAAGCGAGTGATGGGCAGGTAGCTGCGGTCGTTGCCGACGAGAGTGATGTCCGTGCCATGCAGCGTTGTGATGAACGGCAAGCGCCGAGGCGCCGCCATCGAGCGCGCGAGCAGAGCGCTGACGGAATGGGGAATGGCGTAGTGCACGTGCAATAGGTCGAGCATCGCTTCTTCCGCTACCTCCGCCATCTTTACGGCCAGCGCCAGCGTGTACGGCGGATGGTCGAACAACGGATAGGTTGTGACCTCTACCTCATGAAAGTGGATGTGCTCCTGCAACGCGCTCAGGCGAATGGGCATCGCGTAGCTGATGAAGTGGATTTCGTGGCCGCGCGCGGCCAGCTCGATTCCGAGTTCCGTGGCCACGACGCCGGAGCCGCCGTACGTGGGATAGCAGGTAATTCCGATTTTCATGTTCTTCCCCTGACTGTGACAGGCAGCCAATCCGGCCCGCAAGCAAGACAAAGTCTTTTCCGAGTGGTGGTTCAGCCTACCCTTGCTGCCAGCCACCAGCGCCGCGCTGCGACAATCGACCAGGCAGCCTCCAGAAGCCCGAACGGCCAAGCCCCTTGGAGAAAGCCGTAGGCCGACCCCAGCACACACGCCACGGCGAACGCCAAGATGAACCACGGGCTTCGATGCTCGAATGCATAGCACACCAGCATCGCCGTCACCGCAAACAGTCCGAAAAGCGTGAGTGGATTCATGCCGCTCCTCTTCAGCGGAAACTTGCGCCGTGCAAACGCCGGATGTTAAATTCTTGAGCTTCTTTCTTGGACGTGCATCACCCGTCTTTGGATGAGGCCCCAGGTGGGAACGATGCCGCGTCTTGCGGGCAAAGTGGCTCTGATCACCGGCGGAGGGACGGGTATCGGGCGTGGTTGCGCCCTGGCGTTTGCGCAGGAAGGCGCGAAAGTGGCTCTCGGCGCCCGCCGGCGGGAACCTCTCGAAGCAGTCGTGAGGGAAATCGGCTCGGCCGGCGGAGAAGCGATCGCGTTATCGTGCGATGTGACGGACAGAGGGCAGGTGGAGCAAGCCATTCGAGCAACGGTCGAGCGCTTCGGGAAGCTCGACGTGGTGGTCAACAACGCCGGCGCGGTTGTGGCCGCAACGGCGGAGGCCACCTCGGACGAAGACTGGAACCGCATGCTGGCGGTGAATTTGACCGGAACCTTTCTCGTGTCCCGTGCGGCGCTCCCCGAACTTCGGCGGTCGGGCGGCGGCTCGATCATCAACATCGGCTCGGTGCTGGGCTTGGTGGGAATGAAGCAGCGCGCGGCTTACGCCGCGGCCAAGGGCGGCGTGACGCTTTTGACCAAAGCCATGGCACTCGATCACGCCCGCGAGAACATCCGCGTGAACTGCATTTGCCCGGCGTTGACGGAAACCGACCTCGTCGCCGAACTGGTTCCTGAAGCGGCTCGACGAGAGCGCGCCGAGCAGATTCCCCTGGGGCGTCTGGGGCTACCGGAAGACGTCGCGAACCTGGCGGTGTTTCTGGCGTCAGACGAGTCGGCGTGGATGACGGGAGCGGCGCTGCCGCTCGACGGCGGCCTGACCGCCCACTGAGATGCAACCCCCTTTCAAGGCACTCGGGCGCATGGGTCATTCGGAACTCGTACGGCGCTTACGCGCCACCAACACGGCCCGCCAGTTCGGTTTCGTCCTGGTCTCCGCGACGCGTGGCCGGGCGGTCGTCCGGATGCGGGTTGGGGAGCGGCACAAGCAGGTGCAAGGGGTTGTCCACGGCGGTGTCCTGGCGGCGCTGGCAGACACCGCCGGGGGACTCGCAACCTATATGGCGCTCCCCCGGGGCACGCGGGTGGCTACAGTAGAGATGAAAATAAACTACCTGGAGCCGGTGAAGCGGGGAACGATCGTTGCTGAAGCGCGAGTATTGCGCCAGGGAAGGAATCTAGCCGTGGTCGATTGCGACTTGCGAGACGAGAAAAAGCAACTCGTTGGGAAAGCTTTGATGACCTTCTCGATTGGGCAGGTTGAGACACGGCATCGATCGTAGTGCCGTTGGAACTATTGGGCGAATCCTTGTTGGGCTCCGCGAAGGCCGATAGAGGCACCTGTACTGACACCCCCGGTTGAAATCTGTGCGACCTTAGCCCCGGGCGCTATTGCCCGTTGGTGCCGCCGTGTGCGGCCTCTTCGCCGTCCTTGTACAGATACTTGATCGAGTGTTTGTAGATCATCAAGTTTGGGTTTCCGAAGCGGGTCAACTTGATGCAATCGCGATCGTACCACTCGACCACACCGTGCAGCACTTCTCCATCGGTCAGGACCACGGCGACCGGCGTGCGGGCCTGCATTTGCTTGACGTAGTAGAAGTTCTCCGCGTGCGTCTGTTCTGGGGGAGCGGGCTTCTTCCTGGGGGGCGGCAGCTGCATCTGGGCTGGCCGTGGCTGATATTGGTCTTTGACGTCGGTGAGAGATGGGCGAAACAGTTTGCGATTCACCATCTTTGCTCCTTCCCTTTACTCCTGCAGTTGGTCTACTAGGTATGACTGCACGAGTGTGTATTTGGTTGCGAGCTTTTTCTGTTTTTTTTTGCTTCTCTGGTTTCGAAAAACGGATGAGCCTTACCGAGCCCCCCAAGAAACTGCTACAGAATCCAGACCCAACTGACGGTTGATATTCCGCCGGATACGGCCCTCGAGCTGGTCCAGACTATCAGCCGCCCTCGTGAGCCATTCGAGATCCACTTCGCCGCTCAGGGTCTCTAGCTCGGGCCGTAAATCCGGGTTCCGCAGGGCGCTGTTCTTCGGGCCGTGGGACAACTCGAGAACATCTGAGACGAGACTATAGAACAAGTGCAAGATATTTTCAAAGGGTTCCTTTTCGTTCTTCGCGAGCTGCGCCGTGGCCCCGAAGATCTCCCGGAAGCGCTTCCCTTCGATCGCTTGCTTCATTAGCCCCAGGACCTCGCGACGCAAGCGCGCCGATTCCTCCAAGTCGAGCGCCAAGGCCACGCCGGGGCTTCCTCCGGAGAGCTGCGCCGCCAGCCTGCGTTCGGCGGGCTTCCAATCCGTCTGCTGCTTCAGAAGGTCCTCTACCTGCTCGAAGGGGACGGGCGCAAAACAGAACTGCAGGCAACGGGAGCGGATGGTGGGCAAAAGGGAATCGGGACGCGGGGCGAGCAAAATCAATGTCGCAGTCTCGGGCGGCTCTTCCAGAATTTTCAGGAAGACGTGCGCATCCGACCATCGCATCGTGTCGGCGCCGTCGAGGATGAAAACCCGCCGCCGCGCTTCGGGATGGAAGTAGGCGGCGCGCTGGACGGCCCGCAATTGGCCCATGCGGATCATCGGCCTGGCCACTGGATTCCGAATGCGCACGGGATCCGGAACGATGGCCCAGACGTCCGGATGGGTTTCCAGGATCAAGGGAACGCGCTCGACGGTTGCGGCGTCGGCGCCCTCACCCCGCTCCGTGAGACCCTGTTCGATGAGGGGACGCGGATCCGCCAAGCGCGCGATGCGCTGGCACGTGTCGCACTCTCCGCAGAAATCGTCCTTGAGCCGCTCGCAATTCACGACCTGAGCGAACATTCGGGCGAGTGTGAATTTTCCAATGCCGCGCGGGCCGGCAAAGAGAAGGGCGCTGGGGACGCGGCCGCGCGCCAGCATTCCGCGAAGCGCTGTGACGATTCTTTCGTTCCCGAGAAATTGATCGAAAGCCAAGGATCTTCCTACCCTGCGGTTCGCGCAGAAAGGATCCGCGCGTCCACGGCTGCCAGCACTTCCCGGTGAATGGCGTCCGGCGGACGCATCTTGTGCGATGCTGCGTCGAAACACTCGATCTTTACCCAGTTTGGCTCGCGCGCCAGCCGGTCGTAGACTTCCGAGGCCGCCTCGAGATGCGCCAGGTCCGATTCGAGCAAGTCTCGCTGGAGCTTCGTGTAGTCCCGCGCTCCCTTCAATCCCACCAGGCGATGCGCTTCTGCGGCCGGCACGCGCAGATACGCCACCAGATCCTCCGCGGGCAAGTTGTACACCTCATATTCCAGCTTCTTGAGCCATGCGAGGAAGTCCTCACGGCGTTCCGCGGGCATCCGCGCACCCTGATGGGCCAGATTCGAGCCGATGTAGCGGTCGGCGAGAACCATCTTGCCCGACGCCAGTTCGGCTTCGATGCCGGGCTTAGCTTCGAGGCGGTCGCCCGCGAAAAGGAGGGCGGAAAAATGGGCGTGCACGCTTCCGAGAGAGCCAAATTCGCCATTCAAGTAGCGAGCTACCATCTGGCCGAAGAACCCGTTGTAGCGGGGAAAACTCAGGAGCGCGTATGCCACGCCGCGCTCCGCAAGCGTGCGCGCGAGCAGCTCCATTTGCGTGCGCTTTCCGGAGCCGTCGATTCCTTCGAGCGCGATGAATTTTCCGCGGGCTGCCATCAGGATCGCGCTCAGTCTAGCACAGAGAAGGAGGAGTGGCAGGCGGACCCAAAGGAGAAAAGGGGCGCCGGTGGGCCGATCGGGGAACCCTTCGGTGCGCATTCCGTCTCTTCGGATTTTGGCTGTTTCTCTTCACCGATCGGCCTACATGTTAGAATCCCGGCAATGCCCGCTCAAACGGCTGCGATAGCGTCTAATGTTGAATCCGTTCGGGAGCGAATCGCGCAGGCTGCCGCTCGCGCCGGCCGACGCGCGGAGGAAATCACGCTGGTGGCAGTCTCGAAGACTTTTCCCGCGGAGTCGATTCGCGCCGCCCATGCCGCCGGCCTGCGCCATTTCGGCGAGAACCGCGTCCAGGAGTGGGAATCGAAGCAGCCGCTTCTGAAGGACCTGGACGCCACGTGGCATCTCGTCGGCCACCTGCAAAGCAATAAGGTCGCCCGGGCCGTGCAGCTCTTCGACGCGATCGATTCGGTGGACAGTGTTTCGCTCGCCGAAAAGCTCGCGCACGCGCGAGCAACGGCGGCTGCGGTCCAGGCTGAGACCCCAGGGACCTCGCCTGGCGGGCACGTGCATGAGGCGCGCCTGCCCGTTCTCGTCGAAGTTCGGCTCGACATTCAGTCAAGCAAGAGCGGCGCGGAGCAGGGCGAGCTGGCTCGATTGGCGGAGGCCATTCTGGCGCTGCCGGGCCTCGATCTACGCGGGTTGATGACGATCCCGCCCTATTTCGACGATCCGGAGCAAGCTCGGCCTTACTTTCGCAGATTGCGCGAACTTCGGGATGATTTACAGATTCGCGCGGGGCGCCCTCTGCCGGATCTCTCGATGGGCATGAGTCACGACTTCGCAATAGCCATCGAAGAAGGCGCAACGCAGATCCGCGTGGGCACCGCGCTCTTCGGCCTACGCGAGGCTGCAGGAGCAAAGTGAAGAAGGCCGACCGCCAAGCGAGAAGAGTTTTGTGATCGAGATTGCGGAACGAGGGAAGGGACTCGTATTTTCGGTGCGTGTGACTCCGCGCTCGAGCCGTGAAGCCATCGAGGGCGAGTGGCAGGGCGCGCTGAAGATTCGGCTGACGTCGCCGCCGCTCGGCGGGCGCGCCAACGAAGCCCTTTGCAGACTCTTGGCCGGGCGTTTGAAGATACCTTTTTCCGCTGTTAGAATCGTTGGCGGCAAAACGAGTCGCACGAAGCGAGTGGAAGTCAGCGGCGCGAGCGCCGAGCAGATTCGCTCGCTTGCAAAATAAGTCTCCAGCGCATTCGATGCCGTCCCCGCTGGGGAGATCGGAAGACGCGATGCCCGATATCAAAGCGATCCAAGCCGAATTGCGCGCGAACAAGATGGATGGCTGGCTCTTCTACGACATTCTCCACCGTGACCCGATCGCCTATCGCGTTCTGGGCTTGAACGAGGGGATGGCGAAGCGGCGGTGGTTTTACTTGATCCCCGCGCGCGGCGCGCCGCGAAAGCTGGTGCATCGCATCGAAGCAACGATGCTCGATGGGCTGCCCGGTTCGAAGAGGCAGTACGTCGCGCTCGAGGAACTCCACAAGGGTCTTAAGTGGCTGCTCGACCGCACGAAGACCGTCGCGATGCAATATTCGCCGCGAAACAATATTCCCTATGTGGCCATGGTGGATGCAGGCATGGTGGAACTGGTGCGCAGCCTTCGCAAGAAGGTGGTGAGTTCCGCGGACCTGGTACAAAAATTCGAGGCCTGCTGGACCGGGGAGCAATTGCGATCCCATCTCGAAGCCGGCAAGCTTGTGGACCGCATTACGCAGCAGGCTTTCCAGAGGGCCGGGGCGTTCGTTCGCGAGAAGAAGGGCTTGACCGAGCACGAGCTGCAGCAATGGATTGTGGACCAGTTCCGCGCGCACCGCCTCTTCTGCGACGATCGGCCGATGGTGGCGGTCGGGCCCAACAGCGGGAATCCGCATTACGAGCCGCAAGCGAAGAATTCAAAACCCATTCGCATGGGGGATTTGCTCTTGCTCGACGTTTGGGGCAAGCTCGAGAAGCCGGGAAGCGTCTACTACGACATAACGTGGACCGGTTTTCTGGGCGCGGAAGTGCCGGCAAAATGCAGCGAGATTTTCGACGTCGTCAAGAACGCGCGCGATGCGGCCGTGCATTTCGCCGTGGATTCCGTGGCCAAGGGGAAGGCGATACACGGGTGGGAAGTGGATCGCGCCGCCCGTGACGTGATCCGCAAAGCGGGCTACGCCCGGTATTTTACGCATCGCACCGGCCATAACATCGGCCAGGAAGTGCACGGCAATGGCGCAAACATGGACAGCCTCGAAATGCTTGACGACCGCAAGATCGTGCCCCATACGTGCTTTTCCGTCGAACCCGGAATCTACCTGCCGGCATTCGGCATCCGAAGTGAAGTGAACGTATACGTGGGGGACGGCGAGGCGCGCGTCACCGGAGCAGTCCAGGACGAAATCGTCCCCATCCTTGCCTGAGGTGCCGTGACCGAAACGACCGCCCGCAAGCCGACCACCCAAAAGTCAGGCCTCGCTTCCGTTGTTGTACTGGCGGCTTGGATCGTGCCTGGACTGGGGCACCTGATCCAGCGGCGCTGGCGCCGGGCTATCGCATTTTTCGTTGCCGTGGGCGGCTTGGCGATCGTGGGCTACTTGCTCCGCGGCAATGTTTTCCAGCCGCGCGCCGGCGACGCCTTCGAATTTCTGGGATACCTCGCGGATGTGGGTTCGGGAATCTTCTATTTCGTGGCGAGGATTTTTGAATCGGCGGGACCGGATGTTTCGCGGGCCGCCGGGGATTACGGCACCCGATTTATTGCCACGGCCGGCGTAGTGAACTTATTGTGCATCTTGGACGCTTACGAGATCGCGATAGGAAGGGCGGACTGAACGGTCCGCGAAGGCGTTGATGTTCACCCATTTCGAAGCCATGCTACTGTTCGCGCTGCTGGTCTCGGTGGCGCTGGCCTTCTTGACGAAGCGGACTGCGGGCGAGCGCGCCCGCTACGCCTTGCGGTCCCTGGCGTGGTTTGTCGTGGCCAGCCTGGCGATTGCCTGGCTGATGTACCCTTTCTCGCGTTAGAGACATCGCCGCACGCAGTTTGACAGATTTTTCCAAGCGATGTTAAAGTCGAATTGCTTCCTGCCGAGGTAGCTCAGCTGGTAGAGCAGACGATTCGTAATCGTCAGGTCGCCGGTTCAATTCCGGCCCTCGGCTCCATTCTTCAATGAGTTACATCGGTTTTTAGGCGGGCTTTCTTAGCGACTGCCCTAGAATTGCCGTTGTTGGGTCAGGGTGCTGAGCCACGCGCGGCCTTTGCTGGTGTGGCGAAACTCTTTGACGGCCTCCGCCGTATCTCCGACTAGGCCCTGACAAGGGAGGGAACATGAGCTCGACCCACAACCCAGGGAGAGTCGCCGGATTCCTGTACCTGCTCCTCGTAGTCGTCGCTCCATTGCGCCTCATCTATATTCCCAGCAAGCTGTTCGTGCATGGGAACGCGGCCGCGACGGCCAACAACATCGCCGCTCACCAGTGGCTCTTCCGTTTCGGCATCGTTGGCGACCTGCTTAGCGGGGTCATCCTGATTTTCCTCACGCTGGCCTTTTACCGGTTGTTCAAGGGAGTGGACCAGAGCCTCGCTGTGCTGGTGGTGATCCTCGGGGGCGTGATGCCAGCCATCATCGACTTCCTCAACGTGGTGAACGACGCTGCTGCCCTGACGCTCGTGCGCGGCGCCGATTTCTTGTCCGTGTTCGAGAAACCTCAGCGGGACGCCCTGGCCATGCTGTTCCTCCGTCTGCATCACCATGAAATCGTTGCCGCCGAGATTCTTTGGGGTCTATGGCTTTTTCCCTTAGGGGTCCTTGCGTACAGGTCGCGCTTCCTGCCCCGCTTCCTGGGCATCTGGTTGATCATCAACGGCTTCGCCTATTTGGTCCTCAGCTTTACGGGCATACTGGTACCGCAATACGAGGATATGGTCTCTAACATCGCCTTCCCCGCCCAACTTGGAGAGGTTGCGTTTATGTTGTGGCTCGTGATCAAGGGCGCCAAGCCGCAACCGCTGGACGTCGCAGCCTCATCGTCGGCGGCTGATTAAGCTGCCTTACTGGCGTTGACAACTCCGGCGTTAGGCGTCACGTGAAGCCGTCCGCCAATAACTCGCATCAGGGGGAAAGAGTATGAGCGCAGCGGTAATGATGAAACGGATTGCAGAAGCGTCGCCGCGTTTCAAGGCCAGGATTACCGGTGTCGTTTATCTGCTTTACTTTCTGACGGCAGTATTCGCCGAGGTCGTCGTTGGCCGGGGCCGGCTTGTTGTATATGACGCCGTCAACCTCATCGCATACGCGTTCTACATCGCTGTGACGCTGCTCTTCTATTACATGTTTAAGCCGGTGAACAGGAGCCTCTCCTTGCTCGCGGCGTTCTTCAGCCTCGTGGGATGCGCCAATGATCTTCTTAGCCTCTTTCATCTCGCTCCCTACAGAATCAGCAGCCTGGTATTTTTCGGGCCCTATTGCCTCCTGATCGGCTACCTCATTTTCAGGTCGACCTTCCTGCCTCGAATTCTGGGCGTGCTGATGGCGTTTGCCGGTTTGGGTTGGCTGATCCTTCTGTCACCGCTCGCAAACCATCTGTCCACCTACCTTAAGGTTCTCGGCTTCCTCGCGGAACTATCGCTTTGCCTGTGGCTTCTCGTGATGGGCGTGAACGTTCAACGATGGAAGGAGCAGGCCAGCGCAGTATAAAAGCCGCCGTCTATCGCCGCAACCGCTGGACGTCTCAGCCTCAACGTCGGCGGCTGGTTAGGCTGCATTACTGCAAGCGAGAGAGGTGATGTTATTTGGGGCTCGGTCGGGCAGGGGGAGGCGAAAGCGCCGCCTGCACTGAAGCAGGCAGTTTGTCCGCGTTGGCGAGCAGGATGCTGACCTGCCAAGCCTCCGTATCTGACAACGACTGTCCGAATCCCGGCATGCCCGTTAGGCGAATTCCGTTGACCACTTTCCAGTAAGTCTCGCCCGGGGGGTCATCGGTCACACCCTTGCCCTGCAAAAGCTCTGGAGGTTTGGGATACATTCCCTTGGCGATCGACGTCTTAGGCCGGCCCGGGAGTCCATGGCAAACCGCGCAGTTGCCGGTGTACACGTCGATTCCAGCCAGAAGGTTGGGCTCGTCCACCGGAATGGGGACGTTCTTCGGCATTTCCCGAGCGAGCCTGGCATTTTGCGCCTTTTTGGCCAAGAATTTTTCAAATGGCATCGGGCTGGCGGAGGTCGCTACGGGAGCCCTTCCCGAAGCGAAGTACGCGAACACTCCGAGGACGACAAGGACCACGCCCATGATTAAACCCAAAATGAAAGTTTTCATCACTTTGCTCCCTTTCGATGTCGCACAGTCTGTATCTAGAAACCGGCATTTCCGCGGTTCACGAACCGTCACAGGTCAACTGCGGCCCCTGCGGATTTTTGTCCGGTGGACGCTAGTAACTCTTCGGCGTACAGCGCGCCTTCCGGCGTGTCTTCGTGCTTGAAGTAAACGAAGACGTCGCGCTTTTCGTTCACCCGTTTGCGAACATTTTCCGCAACTTGTTTGCGCTCGCGCGCCGTGTATTCCGGTTTGCGCAGCCGGTAGTAGCAGAAGTCTGCGGTCGAGAGGTCAGGCGACTCGAGATTTTCACTTTCGGCGACGCACAGTGCCGCGTTGTATTTTCGCAGGCTCTCCAACACCGCATCGGCGAACCACGATTCGTGCCGGAATTCGAATGCGAAGCGCCAAGCCTTTGGCAACTTCGCGAGAAAGTCTTCCAGGAGTGCTGCGTCGGCTTTTACGAATGGCGGGAGCTGAAACAAGATCATGCCCAATTTTTCCGAGTCGCCCAGCGGCTGTAGCGAAGCGAGGAAATCCAGCGTGGCATCCTCTGCGTTTCGGAGTCGCTTGACGTGGGTGATGCGCTGGTGCGCTTTGATCGAGAATTTGAATCCCGCGGGGGTCTGGGCGATCCAATTTGCCTGCGTTTTCTCCGAGGCGTAATGTCGAAACGTATAATTCACTTCGACCGTGTTCAGCCGCGTCGCGTAATATTCCAGAAACTTCGCGGCAGGCAACTTCGGCGGATAGAATTTCGGTTTCCAGGTCGGATAAGCCCACCCAGACGTCCCTGCATAGATTGCGGCCATGACGCTTCTATTCCCTCCAAACCCCGGCAATGCCAAAGCCACCGCAGGACAGCATCGCATCGGCTCGTTTCTATTTGTCAGTCAGAATATTCTTACGCGCGGAAAAACAGAAGGCCCATCCTTGCGGATGGGCCTTCGCGGGGAGAAAAGCCTTCGGCCAATGCGCGGATGGCCTCAGAACTCTTTCCTCAAGCGCAGTCTAGAAGAGGGGCATAAATGAAGTCAAGCACGAAAGGAAGGCCCGATCATAAAAGGAAGTCATTTAATATCAATAGGTTACTACCAATCCGATCGAAAAGAGCCAATCCTGTGGAGAATTGACTCGGCAAAATAGTGTTTCAACGCCAGTAAAAGTCCTTTGATTCTATAGGCTTGCTGGAGAGACCTAACTGCAAGATTTGCATCGTGCTGCTACGATCGAAGACGGCCCGGGGAACAAAGCGCTTCACCAAGACGCGCACACCGCCGAATGCCAGGCCGGCGACGAGCGCAAACAAGCAAAGAACTCCGGTACCGATGATTGTTCCGACGACCATCCGGGCGACGCTGGGGTCCGTCAAAGAAAAACCGGGCTCGTTCCAGGTGAGCTCCATCCCGGACTGGATCTTCGATAACAGCGAATCGGCCACTTCCTGCGAGCGCGCGTTCGCAACCAGGCCGACCAAGGTTATCGACCTGTGGACGAACACCACGGGGCGAGGATCATTCGGGATCTCGCCATTCAGATTGAACAGCCGCGCCCACTCTTGCATTTGCTTTTCGGCGCCCTGCGGCGTTGGGAAGTCAGCGATGAGAAGCGTCGCTTCCTGGCCGTGAGCGCGATACCGGGCCAACTCGGCTTCAGCGCCATTCGAAAAGCCCAGCCAGTCACCGGTTGCGAGAGGAAGCAACTGATTGAGCGCGGCCGGGCCGAGCACATAGCGATCCGAGCGGGGCACGATTCCCTCTGCGGGTAAATGCCGCCACAGCGTTGGATACAGACCCTGATTGGCCTGCGGAGCGACGCCGGCGGCAAGCGCTTTCAAATCGGCCTGGTGGGAGGCCAGCTCTTTTCCGGTGGCGTCCACAATCAGATTGCCGACAAGTGCCAGAGCCCGCGTGCGGGAAAGCGACGAATACTCCGTCAGTTTTGCTGACGCCATGTCAGACGTCCGTAGAAATGAATAGGCACCGTAGGCGCCGCTAGGGTCTTTCATGCGATAGAGCGTGACCGTTAACTGGTCAGCGCCGCGGGTGTAAAAGCGGCGCTCCGCTTCCACGGTTCCGTATTCGATCATTTGCTCGGAAGCGCCGGCTGGCAAGTAGTCAAGACTCGCCGGGCTGGCGTCGCTTGCGGCCGTCCAGCCCTCGAAGGAAGAGGGAAGGAGAGTCTGGCTATGAGCGGAAGCTGCCGCAAACACAAGGGTGGCGGCTAGCAGAAGGATCGTTCGGCGCATAAGTATTAGACTCTCAAATCTTACTCTGGGTTTGCTGGGATTCCAAACGAGCTACGGGCTGCTGGAGATCAGTTTCTGGCGGTTCTCAGTCAGGCTATTCAGACTGTCGAGATAGCTCTCGACGCCCCGGAACAGGCCTTCGGCAACGCGTTCCCGCTGATCGGGTTTCCTGAGCAGGCGTTCGTCGCTCGGGTTGCTGAGGAAGGAAATCTCCGCCAGCACCGACGGCATATTTGCCCCAATCAGAACCACAAACGGGGCCTTCTTCACGCCCCTATCTTTTTGGGCCAGACTGGTTAGCTGGAGGCGCTTCGCGAGGGAATCCTGGATGTCGCTTGCAAGTTCCTTTGATTCCTCCACTTTTTCATTCCGCGCTATTTTCTTGATCAAATCCTGCAGCTCGTGGATCGAGGACTGCGAAAGCGCATTTTCACGGGCCGCCACCTGCATTGCCTCCTCGGACGTCGCGAAGTTTAGATAGTAGGTTTCCACGCCCCGGGCCGAGCTGTCACGGCTCGCATTGGCGTGGATGGAAATGAACAAGTCCGCCTTCGACTGGTTGGCGATGGCGGTCCGTGTTTCCAGGGGAACAAACGTGTCGTCCTGGCGCGTATAGACCACTTCCGCGCCGGCCAAGCGTTTCTCGATGAGCTTGCCCAGACGCAAGGCGACGTCGAGACACACGTCCTTCTCCATCACGCCGCGCGGACCGATCGTGCCGGTATCGTGGCCACCGTGGCCTGCGTCGATGACGATGCGGCTGATTTTCAAACCCAGAGCTCGCGTGAGGGAGTGTTGACCGTCGCGTGTGGGTTTGGGCGATGAAGTTGGCGCCGACGACTCAGCCGCCTCGCGTCCGCTGCGCGCCGGTTTGTGCGTCGGAAGGGTTTCGACCGGCTCGGGCGAAGGATTTTCCCCGCTCGCGATTTCGGTCTTCTCAGAACTCTCCGCAGGCTTTTCGGCTGGTTTGTCGGGAGATTCGGCTCGCGCGGTGCGGCTGGCTTGGGATTTCGCGGTCGTCGTCGCTTGGCCGCGAACATCAATCACAAGGCGATAAGGATTGGGGAGGAGGAACGCCGAATAATCTTTCACGCGGTCCACGTCGAGCACCAGACGCACCACGCCCTTCTGATTCTGAGCGACGCGGATGGCCTTCAAGAAGCCATTCTTCAAGTCCAGGGTTTTGCCGGCCAGCGTTGGGCTCAATCTTGCTTGCGTGAGGTCAAAATAGATGCGGTCGGGGCTCTTGATTCTCGCGGACTGAAACTTCACGGTGCGTTCGAGATCGACGACGATCCGCGTGGAGTTTTCCGCGTTCCACGTACGGATGTTTGTGACTTGGGGCAAGCTCAGGTCCTGAGCGCGCAGCTCGGCCTGCTTGCGGCTCGATGCGGGACTTTCTTCCTTTTTGCTGGCGTCATCAATCTCTTCGAGCATCCGACGGGCGTCCTCCGCCTTTGGCGAGTCCGGGAAGCGACGCAGGAATTCCTCAAAAGTTGTCCGGGCACTTGCGAGCTGGTTCAAGTCTTCCTGCTGGATTTGCCCGATTGTGAACAAGGCGTCGGCGCGATAGCGACTGCCGGGATACTCGCTGAGAAGGAACTGGTAAGAGCGAATCGAATCGAGGAAGTACTTCGGATCGAACTGGCGGCCCATTTCGTGGTAAAGCTCGGCGACCGCAACCAGAGCCGGGGTCACCTCCGGCGCTTGCGGGGTGGTGAGGTACACCCTCCGATAAGCCTCCACAAGGTTCTGATAGCCTTTGAGGGTGCGCTCCTCCTGCGGGCGACCCTCGAGCCCGGCGCGCATCTTCTCTGCGCGTTCAAACTGCGCACGGGCTGCCACTTTCTTCTGCTGTGACTGGGCCACACTCACCAGCGACAGCAGCAGGAGCGCGGTCAGAACCGGCTGTCGAAGCGATCGAATTCTTTTGGGGGGAGTCCCGAGCTTGCGCTTCATTCGTTCGTAAAAATAACCCGGCCCTGACCATCCACCGTCTTCCGGATGGGATGACGAGGCGCCCTCCAAATCGCCGGAAGGCGGATGGAGCCGGGTTGGAAGTAGGTGTCGGTGACACGTTCGACGTAGGCGCGCGTTTCTCGGTAATTGGGCACGCCCCCGTACCGCTCGACGGCGTTCTCACCCGCGTTATAGGCGGCAAGAGATTTGTTGAGATCGCCGTTATAGCGGTCCAGAAGGGCACGCAAGTACCGCGCCCCGCCCTCGACGTTCTGGGCGGGGTCAAACGCGTTGCTGACGCCGTAGCGTTCTGCCGTTGATGGAATCAATTGCATCAGCCCCCGCGCTCCTTTGCGCGAGATCGCCTCAGGATCGCCCCCGGACTCGACCCCTATAACTGCTTTCACCAAAGCAGGGTCCAGCCGGTTGCGCTCGGCTGATTCGCTGACGATCCGCTCGAGGCGGTCCGGCAGCAGAGCAGGTGCCGAGGCGCTGCTTACTTCACCATCCGGGGAGCTGGCCTGGGCCGGTTTTGGCTTGTTCCGGCGGTGGGCTGGTACCTCCGCGTTGATGAAGATAAGCTTGCCGTGCTCATCCACGTAAGATGCAATCTGGCCTGGGGCGGGTGGTGCCAAAACGAGCGACATCCCTGCCCAAACCAGCACAGCAGCTATGGAGCGTTTATCCATCCAACTTCCGAGGAAGGCAGAACCTACCTACTTCCCGAACGATAACCATGCTCGCTCCCGGAAGGCCGATCTTTTCGGGTGCAAGCTTCTGGCGCTGGAAGAAATCATAGCATCCGTTCAACCAGGGGATACACCTGGGCAATAGCACTTTCTATCGCGGATGTGTCCTTTCCGCCAGCCTCCGCCAGGTCCGGTCTGCCACCCCCAGAGCCCCCCACTTGCCGTGCCAGCTCCTGCACAATCTTGCCGGCATGGAGGCGGGGGATGAGGTCCTTCGTAACTGCTGTAATTAGAGCTACTTTGCCGTCTTCGGCCTCTGCCAAGACTATGACACCCGAGCCGAGCTTCTGGCGCAAGGCGTCAACGAGCTGGCGCATCCCTTCGCGGTCAAGGCCCGACACCTGGGCCGCCAGGACGCGTACGTCCTTGACGTTCCGCGCTTCTTGGGCCAGGGTGTCCACCATCGAGTGCGTTGCCTTGCGTTTGAGCGAATCGAGCTGCTTTTCGAGCTGCTTCGTGGTCTGTGTGATTTTTTCCACGGCCGCCGCGACGTCGTCCGGGGTTGTATTCATGGCGGTCGCGAGACCCTGCAGCAACTTCAAGGCCTTTTGATATTCGGACAGCGCTCGGTCGCCCGTAATGGCCTCGATGCGTCGGACGCCGGCAGCGGTGGATTGTTCTGCCACGATTTTGAAGACCCCGATTTCACCGGTGCGCCCGACGTGGGTGCCACCGCATAGCTCCTTGCTGTAGAAGCCTGTCGGGTAGGCAGAGTCGGGGATGGTCACGACGCGCACGTTCTGCTCCGGGTACTTATCACCGAAGAACGCCAGCGCCCCGGAGGCCAGCGCGTCGTCCAGATTCAAGATGTCGGTCTGGAGTTCGAGATTGCGCAGGACTTCCTCATTCACTTGCTGCTCGATTTCAGCAAGTTCTCCGGGATCTACTGCCGCAAAGTGGGAGAAATCGAAGCGCAGGTGGTCCGGCGCCACGAGCGAGCCCGCCTGTTTCACATGCGCTCCCAGGACATTGCGCAGGGCCGAATGCATCAAGTGGGTGGCGGTGTGGTTGCGCTTATTGCGCGCGCGCCACAGGGGATCCGCCACCGTGGCGACGCGATCGCCCACCTGCAAGCTCTCCTTCGCCACGATGCGATGCGCGATCAGGCCGGTGACAGGATAATAGGCGCCGCGGACTTGGGCCACTTCGAGCGATAGGTCGTTGTCGTAGAACGATCCCACATCGGCCACCTGCCCGCCCGATTCGGAGTAAATCGCGGTGCGGTCGAGCACGACGTCTCCTTCGGCGCCCGCCGCCAATTCCTTCACTTCACCTTCGCGCGTCACGATGGCTTCAATGCGGCAGTCGCGCGTCTGAGTGCCGAAATAGAAGTCCGGCTCGGTGCGGAAAGCTTCGGCCAGTCGAGCGAAGGCAGGATTAGCAACCTCCTTGCGGCCCCCTTTCCAGGAAGCCTTGGCGCGCTCCCTTTGCTTTTCAAGTTCTTCCTGAAAACCTCTCTCCGCATCCTGCGAGATTTTCCAGCCGTGTTCTTGTGCCAGGTCGCGGACGAAATCGGGGCGCAGGCCCAGCGTGTCGTAGGCGAAAAACAGGTCCGAGCCGTCCACCGTAACGCTTGATTGCGATCCGGCCGCGCGTGGTTGCTGAGATTTGACTCGAGAGTCCAAGCGCGCGGTGAATCGGTCGACCGCCGGGACAACCAAACGCGCGTACTTTTCCTCTTCTTCGCGAAGCACTGCAGAAATGCGGGAAATAGATTCGAGGAGCTCCGGATACTGCTCTTTCATTTCTTCGACAACCTTCTGGGCCATTTGGGAAAGGAAAGGCTCTTCGAGCCCGAGCCGGCGGACGTGATCGATCGCGCGGCGCATGATTTTGCGGAGCACGTAGCCGCGGCCTTCATTCGAGGGAATCACTCCATCGGAAATTAGAAATGTGGCGGCCCGGCTGTGGTCGGCGAGGATGCGAAGCGACGGCAGATTCCGCGCGTCCTGTGGATTCGCTCCCGAGAGGCGCGTGGCTTCATCCATCAGCGGCTGAAAAAGGTCCGTATCGAAGTTACTGATCTTTCCTTGAAGAACTGCGGCCAGACGCTCGAGGCCCATGCCCGTATCGACGGAAGGTTTCGGCAGATGGTTTAGTTGTCCCTGCGAATCGCGGTTGAATTCCATGAAAACCAGATTCCACAGTTCCACATATCGGCCGCACTCGCAGCCGAACGGACAGTCGGTGTGGCCTTCGTCGGAAGCCGCCGGACCCATGTCGTAGTGAATTTCGCTGCAAGGCCCGCAGGGTCCCGTGTCGCCCATGGCCCAGAAATTCTCTTTGACTCCGAATTCGAAGATGCGCCCCTTTTCGACTCCCTGACTTATCCAGTGATCGTAGGCTTCGGCGTCGCGCGCAATTCCTTCTTCGCCTTTGAAGATCGTGACGTAAAGCTTTTGCTTGGGAATCGCAAACCAATCCGAGGAAATGACCAGCTCCCACGCGAGTGCGATTGCTTCCTTCTTGAAGTAATCGCCAAAGGAAAAGTTACCCAGCATTTCGAAAAAGGTGTGATGGCGGTTCGTGTACCCGACGTTCTCAAGATCGTTGTGCTTGCCGCCGGCGCGGACGCACTTCTGGCAGGAGGTGGCGCGCTTGTAGTCGCGTTGCTCGAGGCCGAGGAAAACGTCTTTGAACTGGTTCATTCCGGCATTGGTGAAAAGCAATGTGGGGTCGTTCGATGGAACCAGTGAGGAGCTGCGGACGACGCGGTGGCCGTTTTGCGCAAAATATTCGAGAAATTTCTTGCGGATTTGGTTCCCGGTCACTAGCTCCTCAATTCCATTGAACCGTCATTATGGCAGAGGCATTAGAGCGCCGCAACGCGCAGCGGAGAGGCCTGGAGGCAACATCAAACCGCCAAGAAGAAAAGCGGCGGATGCCCGGCAGTCGAAGAGTGGATTTGGAAGACGCTACGCGATTTCGTCGGGCGGCGCCTCGGGTAGCTCGTCGAGATTCGCTTTCGAGAGCGCGTGGAGCTCAGTACGGACGGTGTCGCCGGCGAACCCGGCGCGCAGAAGGCTGCGATACAGCGAAGCCACTTTGCGTTGATCGAGTTCGCCGCCGCCCAAATGAGCGAGTTTTCGCTTCAAGCGTGCGCGCACGAGGGCGGCTTCATCGGTCTCGCGGAAGACGGCTTCGAGTGCTGCTTCAATGTGACGGTCAGGGACCCCGCGCTGGCGAAGCTCCCGCGCGATCCGAAAGCGCCCCTGACGCCGCCCCTGGGCGCGGCTGCGGGCAAACTCGAGCGCGTAGCGCGCGTCATCGAGATATTTCCGCTCTTTGAGCCGTTCCAGCACAGGCCGAACGGCTGATTTCTCCTCCCCGCGGCGCTCGAGAAGCTGGCGCATCTCGTAAATCGAATGGGCGCGACGCATCAGGGCGCGGAGCGCTGCCGCGTAAAGCTCTGTTTCGGTCGAAAGTTTGCGAGACGCGCGCACCCCAGGGAGCATAGAGGCATCGAGGCCGGGAGGCAAGGCGGCAAGCAGAGAAAGCAAAAAGCCGGGGAAGGAGTGTCAGGCAGCGAGCGCGTCACTCGATGATGACTGTTAGACGACTATCGCGGACCCAGACGCTCGAATTCCGTGATGGCGCGCTCCATATCTTCGCGAGCGGCGTCCGCGGCCGAACGCACGCCCTGAACGCGGAGACGGAATTCGTCCGCATTCGAAGCGCGCATTAGGGCCTCCTCGAGCGTAATGAGGTTGCGCGAGTAGAGATCGAAGAGGGACTGATCGAAGGTTTGCATGCCGTACTGGCTCGTGCCGGCGGCGATGGCGTCGCGGATGAGGCGCGTCTTGTCCGGATTGATGACGCAATCGCGGATGTATGCAGTTGAGATGAGTACTTCGACTGCGGGAACACGGCCCGCACCGTCGCTGCGGCGGACGAGGCGCTGGCTGATGATGGCCTTCAGCGTGGACGCAAGCTGCAATCGGATCTGCTTCTGCTCCGGTGGCGGGAAGACCGCGATGATGCGCTGGATGGTCTCGGCCGCATCGAGGGTGTGCAGGGTTGAGAAGACGAGGTGACCGGTTTCGGCGGCCAGCAGCGCTGTTTGAATCGTTTCGAGGTCGCGCATTTCGCCGACCAGCACCACATCGGGGTCCTGGCGCAGGGCGGCGCGTAAGGCGGTGGCAAAGCTCGAAGTATCCACCTCGACCTCACGTTGATTGATAAAGCCTTTCTTGTCCCGATGGAGGTACTCAATCGGGTCTTCGATCGTGATCACATGCTCGGGCCGCAGGGAATTGATGCGGTCAATCATGGCCGCGAGCGTCGTCGATTTTCCCGATCCCGTCGTCCCGGTCACCAGCACCATTCCGCGCTGTTCTTCGCAGATTTTTTCGAGCACGCGCGGCAGCTCCAGCTCCTCGATCGTGCGGATTTTCGTCGGGATCACGCGGAGCACCATTCCCACATTGCCGCGTTGCTGGAAGACGTTGACGCGAAAGCGCCCCAGTCCGGCTACGCCGTAGGCCATGTCGAGCTCCGCCGTCTCTTTGAACTTCTGTTTTTGCCGGTTGGTCATCATGCTGAAGGCCATGGAGAGCATCTCTTCCGGCGTAACGCGCGGAACGTCAGTCAAGGGGTGCAGGAGGCCGTCAATGCGAATGTAGGGATGATTGCCGACCTTCAGGTGAAGGTCGGAGGCCTTTGATTCGACGGCGCGGCGTAATAGGTCGTCAACGTTGAGGGCCATGATCGAATCTCCCCACTGATGGGAGCGTCACCGCACCGTAGCATGCGAGGAAGAGCGAGGCAAGAAAACCCCGGGCGCTGGTTGCTCTTTCAGCAACCCCGGGGACGTCAGGCTGAGCGGAGAAAAACGCGGTCGTAGATCCAGCCGGCCAGCAGCCCGCCGAGAAGCGGTCCGACCCAGTACACTCCGTGATTCGCCCAGAAATGCGAGGCCAAAGCAGGGCCAAAGGCGCGCGCCGGATTCATGGCGGCCCCGGTGAAGGGTCCGCCCGCCAGGATGTCGATCGTGATGGTCAGGCCGATTGCAAAACCGGCGATCTTGTTGAACGCACCCTTGGGATCGGCGGCTGTGGCAAACACGACAAAGACAAGGAGAAAGGTCAAAACGCCTTCCAACAGCATTCCTTGCGTGCGAGTGAAACCGTCCGCCAAGGCGGGGGTTCCCAGCGACACCGGGCGCCACGCCGACTCGGGAAGGATGGCCACGAGCAGGTATGCCCCGGCGACGCCGCCCGCCAGTTGCGCCACCCAATAAGACAGCGACTCAATCGTGCCCATTTTCTTGGTAGCCCAAAAGCCGAGCGTGATAGCCGGATTGAAGTGACCGCCGGAGATGTGGCCGAGTGCGGAAACCATGATGCCGATCGCCAGGCCATGTGCCACGGCAATCCCCAGCAAGCCGAGACTGCCCTGATTGGTTGAGCGAAGGTATTGGTCGGCGCAGATGGAGCCGGCGCCGATAAAAATCAGCGAGAAGGTGCCGATGAACTCTGCAACGAGTTTTTGGGGCACGCTGTACATGGAGATCTCCGCGAGCTTCCACCGGATGTAAAGACGTCGAGCAAAACCCGGGGCATTCTAGTGGAATCCGGCCAGGCGCGTCAAAGTTTGTATTCAGGATGTGAATTCGGGCTTGGCTGCCCGGCCAGCAAGGCGCACTAGCGGACGGTCGCGCCTTCGGGGACGCCCACCGGGGTGAGCCAATTGTGGCGGTCGGGCTTGGCGCCGCTTGTGAGCCCGAAGAATTCGTCCTGAAGTTTCTTGACGATGGGCCCGCGCGAGCCGTTGCCGATCTTGAGTTTATCGATCGAGCGAATGGGTGTGATTTCGACAGCCGTGCCCACCATGAAGACTTCATTCGCGATGTAAAGCATTTCGCGGGGGATCACCTGCTCGGCGGTGGGAATGTTCAGGTTGCTGCACAGGGTGAGGACCGTATTGCGAGTGATGCCGGGCAAGACGCAGTTCGAGAGCGTCGGTGTGATGACAACGCCGTCCATCACGATGAATAGGTTTTCGCCTGAGCCTTCGCTGACGTGGCCATGCACGTCGAGCGCGATACCCTCCGCATATCCGTTGGTCGTGGCCTCCATGCGGATCAACTGTGAGTTCATGTAGTTGGCAACAGACTTGGCCATTTGCGGCAGTGTGTTCGGGGCCGGACGCGCCCATGAACTGACGCACACGTCCACACCGCTGTGCTGGGAGTCCTCGCCGAGATACTTGCCCCATTCCCAGCAGGCCATGTAGACCTCGATCGGGCAGTTGAAGGGGTTGATGCCCATGTCACCGTAGCCGCGCAGCACAAGCGGCCGCAAGTAACACGCGCCTAGCTTGTTCACCCGAACGAGATCGGTCGCAGCATGGCAGATCTCATCGAGCGAGTACGGGGGATCCATCCGGTAGATGTGCGCCGAATTCAGCAGCCGCTGCATGTGGTCGCGCAAGCGGAAGATGGCAGGACTCTGACCGGTCTGATAGCACCGGATGCCTTCGAAAACCGCCGAGCCGTAGTTGACGACGTGCGAGATGACGTGGAGCTTAGCATCGTCCCAGGGAATGAATTCCCCGTTGTGCCAGATCTTTTCAGTCTTTTTTATGGCCATCGACCTCTCCACCGGGTCCGCCTGGCATCGTGCTTCCGCTGCGACCAGCGCGCACCCTCCGAGCCGGATTATAGCACGCGGGATTTGATGTCAATGAGCGGCCGAAGCGTTCAGCTAGAATGCGTGGCGACCAAATTGGCCGTCGCCTCGGTTCGGGGTCGTCGAGCGTGAATGACCTTGGGAGGCACGGCGATTCAAGAATGGTCGTCGGCGAAAATCTCGCTCGAGGGTCGCGATTCGAATCCGGAAATGCGGCTCCAGGCGCTGGTGCGCCAATTGTCCTTCGCTTCTTTCGCAGCAATCCATGGCGGGAGATTCATGCACAGGTGCCGCGAAAGGGAGTGGATATAGGGCTCATACATAAGCCGTAGGTCCGCGAGTTTCTGGTCGGCGTTGGGTCCGGCGCGCAACTGTAAGCCGGCGTTCGCGAGCATGGTGCGCAGCCGCTCAAGTTCGCCGGCGGGGAGTCGATCCGAGTCCGGCGCGCGCGGCGTGGCGAAAAAGACCTGCGACAGGTCAACGGCGGCATGGCGGGCCATCGCAAACGTGAGCCGGGCCTGGCGAGCGCAGGCTCCCTCGACGCCTACAATCGTGAGCGCGCTGGTATCCAGGATGGCAGTGAGCGCTGCGAGCCACGATTGGTTGTCGTGTTGCGAACGAAAGTAACTGACGACGGGATAGGAAATATGGCTCTCGAGCAACTCCGCCGACCACCGCTCCCATTCGTACAAGAGCTCGCGAAGCGCCTCCATTCCGTGATCCTGGGCGTGGCGACGCAGCAACTCCGCAGCCGTCGGTGGTGAGCCGGCGCGAGCATCGAGGAGCACGATGCCCGCCTCGCGCCGGGAGAAGGATTGATAGATCACGGGCAAGTAGCCGATGACTATAGCCAGGAAGCCAAATCCCATTCCCGCCTCTGCAACCGTCAGCCAGCGCGCTAGCGGGGTTGTCGGGGTAACATCGCCGAGACCCAAAGTAAAGAAGCTCGTCCCACTCAGGTAGAGATACGTCCCGAAGCTGGTCGGTCCGTTCCACGTCTTGTTCAACGGCCCGGCGCCGCGTTGCAAAAGCGCAAAGCCCGCAACCAGACCTGTGGCCCACACGCCCAGCAAGACGAGCAAGGAGAGTGGCCCGAAGAAACCCAAGAAGCTCTCGCGGCGCTTCCCAGAAGGCATCCAGTTCGCGACGGCACGCCAGGGCAACCAGGTGCTACGATAAAAGAGGCGCGTCAGCCGAAATCGGCGGGTAACGCGCCGCGGCAACACAATCGCCTCGAAGGCGTCCCAGAGGACAATGGCCACCAGCGCGAAACCTGCGGCGGCCGCCGGAATCGCAGTATTCATAGCGAACCTCCCAGCGACGGACAGAGCGGCTCACTCGGTCTTCGAGCCGTGCCGCCATTCTACGGCCCATCGGGTCGCCGCAGCGCCCCTTAATTTTGTTAAGAGGCCGATCGATCCGCACTGCCGGCCGAGTCCTACTGCGAAGGACCGGGCATTACGCGCCTTTCAATAGATTGGTAATTCCGCTGGATTTGTTGCAGGCGGTCTCCGTAAGCGTTTTCCCAAACCCCTAGCAAGAAGAAGGGAACCATGGCAGCGGCAACCCACACCTTCGCGCGGCCCGGGACCTTGGCCTCGGGTTCCCAGCGAAAGAGCTGCCGCGAGATCTCGAAGGCGAACGCGAGTCCGGCGGCCAATACGAAAGTATCGCCTGCGAGTTCCCGGAGGCTGCCCCTCCCCAGCATCGCATCCTGCAGCCCTACCGCCAGGTAGGTGGCCGGCAGAAACAATGCGGCCCTCTGCACCCATCCGGGCATGATCATCAAGGGAATGGTTGCGCCGGAAAGAAAGAGGAAGACGAACCAGATGATGTTGTTGATCACCTGAGTTTCCTGCATGGTATTCGTCACGCTGGCGACGATCAAGCCGAAGGCTGAAAACGTGGCCGCTCCAATCGAGACCAGGACAAAGATACTTCCGAGATTGCCCCAGGTGTGCATGTGAAAGAGCCATCGGCAGATCATGAACTCGATGAGCACAGTCGGCAGAATCAGAAAATAGTTTGAGACGACGCTCGAGGCAAGCATCGCGCCGGCGGTAATCGGAGCCAGGCGAAATCTTCGCAGGATGCCCTGCTCGCGGAACGTCACGAGCTGGACGCTCAATCCCCAGAAACTGCCCATAACCGTCAGGGCCAGCACGGATCCGAGCAAGTACCTGACCGCGTCCGGATTCCCACGCTTGAATATGGCGGTGAAGAGAAACAAAAACGCCAAGGGCATGATCAAGCTGAAGAAATAAAAGGCGCGGTTGCGCAGCGCCAACAACATCCTCACCTTGGAGAGTGTCCAGGTATGTCTCACTCCGGCATTTCCCTCGACGGGCGCCCGGCGCCCATCATTCGCGCAAGCGCCTCCCCGTCACTTCGATGAAGACGTCTTCGAGCGAAGGGGAAGCGATTTCCAGGCTTTGCAGCTCGTTGCCCTGCGCCTCGAGATGCTTCACCAGCGCAACGAGAGTTTGGGGCGGCCGCGAGGAATGGAGCACGTAGGTCCCATCAAGTTCCCGGCAGTCGGCGACTCCCTCGAGGCTCGCCAATGCGCCGTTGTTCTCTGGGCGCGCCAGGCGAACTTGGATGCGGGTGGTGCCGGCGGAGCGCTCTTTCAATTCCCGCGGGGTGCCGAGCGCAATGACGCGTCCGAAGTCGATAATCGCCACCCGGTCGCACAGGCGCTCTGCTTCTTCGATGTAATGAGTGGTGAGCAAAATCGTCTTCCGCTCCGCCTTCAGCTCTTCGATGATCGTGTAGATCTCCCGCCGCACCTGCGGGTCGAGCCCCGCGGTAGGTTCGTCCAAGAACAAGACGCGCGGATCGTTCACCAACGCCATCGCCAGAGCCAGCCGCTGCTTTTGTCCGCCGGAAAGCTGGCCGTAGAAGGCACGGCGTTTTTCTTCCAGCCCGAAGCGCCGCAGGAGTTCGGCCGTGCTCCTGGGAGAGCGATAGAAGTGGGCGAAAAGCGCGAGCGCTTCATCCACCCGAAGCTTTTCCGGAAGGGAAGTGGATTGCAGCACGGCCCCCACCTGCTGTTTGAATTCGGTTCCAGACTTCTGCGGATCGAGCCCGCCGACGCGCACCGCGCCTCGATCGGGAATGCGCAAGCCCTCGAGGATCTCCACGGTCGACGTCTTGCCGGCGCCATTGGGACCCAGGAGGCCGAAGACTTCGCCTTGGGCGATCTCGAAGCTCACGCCCCGAATGGCTTCGACGGCTCCGTAACTCTTATAGAGGTTTTCGACTTGGATGACGGCTTCGCCCATCGCGGAATCATTCTCTATATCACAAGCCGTGATTTCCGCGCGAGTGGCCGCTTGCGCCTGGCTGCGCCACCGCGCTTTGATTGAGGTGACCATCCATGGCGTGCGAGATCCACACGCCCATATTCAACGACCGTACCTTCGCTTTTGAGCAGCCGGCGCTGCAATTCTGCGTAGGGTTCGCGTATTAGCAATTTTCCGCCCGCGCCGACTACGCGATGCCACGGAATCCCGCGTCCCTGCGGGCAGGCAGCCATGGCGTGACCTGCTGCACGCGCCCCACCGCGCAATCGCAGCATGCGCGCCAACTGTCCGTACGTCGTGACGCGACCGCGAGGGATCTTCTTCAGCAGCTGATAGACTGCTTCCCAAGTCATTTTTTCGGCCGCCGATCCTCTTTGCTTCCTGCGCATTCAGAGGGCAAAAGTGGCCTGGCGCTTACGTGGCGCTGGCCGACTTGGTGCATCAAAGGCGGCCAACCTCGCATCTAACTTTTCAGAAGTGCTGCTGTATCTATCCGGCACTATGCGCGCCGACTTTTGTGCCAACAGCGATTCATTCTGCGAAGTCCGTTGTTTCCAATCATCCGCGTCCGAGCCGCTCTCGAAGTCGCCGTTGCAAGTAATAACCGATACGAAGCAACCTCGCCAAAGTAGGAGCATCTTACCATTGACGGCGTAGTGGAGAGTTCCTACACTACGCCCGCTTCGGACGATAGGAGGCGAAAGTGGCCTTCGTACGACGCAAAGGTAGTTTGTATTATCTCGTGCATAACGTGCGCCGCCAGGGCAAAGTGCAGCAGCTTCACTTGGCGCGGCTGGGCGAGCGCCCGCGCATCACGGACGATGTGGTGCGGCACGTGACCCGCAACCACCCATTGCTGGATGTGGACTGGTCCCATTTGCGGCAACAGGTGAACAGCCGCGTGGAGCTGTTCGATCCCCGCTCCCCCTACGTGCAAAATCTCATGCAGTCGCTTCGCGCCCTGAATCTTGATCTGGCTGACCTGTCACCGCCGTTGCTTTTGGCCGATCGAAGTAAATCCAGCCACGAGCTGGTCACGCAACTCAGGCTATTGCGCTCGACAGTGGATATCAAACTTCAGCAGTTCGAACACGTCCAGCCGGGGGCAATGGGGGGAAGCCGTAAGTTTCGGTAAAGGGGGCACGCTGTGGCGACCCACGGTCACCAACAACATCTCGACCCAACGCAACGAAGCCTGGAGTCTCGGGAATTCGAAGGGGCGTTGCGGCGAAAGATTGTCGGTCAAGACGAGGCCATCCACGCAGTGGTAGACCTCTATCAGGTGTTCCGCGCGGGTTTGAACTCACCGGGGCGGCCGGTGGGGAACCTTTTGTTCCTCGGACCCACTGGTTCAGGAAAGACGCGGGTGGTTGAAGCCACGGCGGAGATTTTGTTCGGCGACGCCCGGGCGGTCATTAAAGTGGACTGCGCCGAGTTTCAGCACTCCCACGAAATCGCGAAACTGATCGGCTCGCCGCCAGGATATTTGGGCCATCGGGAAACGCACCCGCTGATCACGCAGGAGGCCTTGGCCCAGTTTCACACCGAGAAGCTCAAGCTGAGTTTCCTGCTGCTCGATGAGATCGAAAAGGCGTCGGATGCATTGTGGCAGTTGCTGCTGGGAATTTTGGATAAGGCGACGCTGACGTTGGGCGACAATCGGCGCGTTGACCTGTCGCAGACATTGATCTTTATGACCTCGAACCTGGGTGGCGTCGAGATCTCCGAGTTGATGACAGGCGGGATGGGATTTGCGCCCCTGATCAAGCCGGAAACGCAGACCGGGCTGGACCAAAAGGTGGAGCGCACGGCGGCCGAAGCAGCGAAGCGGAAGTTCGCGCCGGAGTTCATGAACCGAATCGATAAGACGGTCGTGTTCCATCCCCTGCGTGCGGAGCAACTCGAACAGATCCTGGAAATCGAGCTCGCCCTGGTGCAGCAGCGCGTGCTGGAAACAGCGCGGGGCCGTTTCCTCTTTCGAGTGACCCCCGGGGCCCGCGTGTTCCTCCTCCGGGAAGGCACGGACCTGAAGTACGGTGCGCGCCACCTGAAGCGGGCGATCGAGCGGAACGTCGTTTACCCGTTGGCCAGCCTGCTGGCCACCGAGCAGGTATCGCTGGGAGACGTACTCTTGATTGATTGGGACCAGACCGAGCAGCGTTTGGTTTTCTTGAAGGACGCCGAGGGAGCTTTGGTGCCGGTGAAGGCGCCGGCGCCGCCGATTGCGGCTCAGGCAAGCGCGGGGCGGGGAGGCGGATCGTCGATGTCGGTTCCTTCAGCGGGCTCCCCTCTGGACCAGCCAACGACACCGTCCGCATCGCCGATTCGCCCTTCTTCTCCACGGAACGCGCCTGCGGACAAGACCAAGAACGACAACCAATCCTAAAGTACCTCTGAAGGTTCACCGAACAGCGAATGGTGTCGTGCGGCGCATAAGAAGGTTGCCGCGCGCGCTATCCCCAGCGATCTGCACCCGGGCGGGAAACGCGGCGCCTGATTCACTCATCTAAGACAACGGGTGGGGAGGAGTGTAAAATTGGGGGGTAGAATGAGATCCGCACACGCACAACGCAGGGGGAAGCGGCCTCGGACCAGCCGGGGGAACTCCATGAGCCCACTCGGCCACCTCGGCCTGGCCGCGGTGTTGGCACTCACGCTCGCGGCAACGGCCCTGGCCGACCGGACGCAGTTGAAACCGGGCTTCAACCTTTTCTCTTCCGCTCAGGAGGTGGAAATCGGCCGCAGGCTGTCGCGCGATGCCGAACGCAAGCTTCCCATGCTGAATGACGCGCGCGTGGATGATTACGTGAACCGGTTGGGGCATCGCCTCGACACGTACATTCCTCGATGGGCCTCGCCTTATCCGTTCCAGTACAAAGTGGTGAACAGCTCCGAGATCAACGCCTTTGCGCTTCCCGGTGGATTCGTCTACGTCAACCGGGGCGTGATTGAAGCCGCCGACAACGAAGCGCAATTGGCCGGTGTGATGGCGCACGAGACTTCTCACGTGATCCTGCGTCACGGCACCAACCAGGCGTCCAAGGCTTCTCTCGCGCAGGCGCCCTTGTCCGTGCTCGGCGGAGTGATGGGCAGTTCGGTGGGCTCCGCGATGGCGCAACTTGGCGGCGGCTTCTTTCTGAATTCCGTCTTCCTGAGGTATTCGCGAACCGACGAAACACAGGCCGACGTCATGGGCACGCAAATCCTTTATGACGCCGGCTACGACCCGCGCGCCATGGCGCAGTTCTTCGAGAAGATACAGGCGCAGAGCAAGAACCGCCCGGTCGAGTTTTTCAGTGACCATCCCAACCCCGACCACCGGATCGGACGGGTGGACGAGGAAGTGGATAAGCTCGGAGGCCCGCCGCCCAACTACAAGACCGATTCACCCGAGTTCCAGGAGATCAAGAGTTACCTTAGATCCTTGCCGCCGGCCCCCAAGGCCAGCCCCCGACCGGGAGGTGGAGGCGGTCGCGGCGGAAGACCCACGGAGCCATCCTTGCATTTTGTGAGTTACGAAAACCGGCTGTTGCAACTCCAGCATCCGGAGAACTGGCAGGCCTATGGACAGGGTGATGCTTTAACGTTGACTCCGGAAGGAGGAGTCATGGACGACAGCCGCGGCGACGCCGTTCTGGCCCGTGGCGTGATGGTGAATATGTTTCAGCCGCACAATAATTCGGATCGTCCGATTTCTCTCGAGAAGGCCACGGATGAACTCGTGCAGAGTCTCGAGCATTCAAATTCTCGTATGAGCCTCGTTCGGCATGAACAAACGCGGCTTGGCGGCGAGCCGGCGCTGTCTACTTATTTATCGAATGATTCGGCGGCGGGCGGTCGCGAGTCGGATTGGTTGGTCACGGCAATGCGGCCGGACGGCTTGCTGTACATCGTCTGCGTTGCCCCGGAACGTGAGCACGACAGCTACGACGGCGCTTTCCAGACTCTTGTCGATTCCGTCCGATTCCGCTAACGGTCTGCCTGCTGTCCGAGCGCTGCCTTTGGGAAGGATCTCCTAAACAAGCTAATTGACGTAGAGGCTTGCCGGGTTCAGGGCTTCCATCGCAGGATGGGTTTGCGCGCGGCACCGACTTCATCGAGACGTCCGACGCGAGTGGTATGCGGCGCCGTCTTGACGATTTCCGGATTTGTCGCGGCCTCTTCCGCAATCGAACGCATGGCGTCGATGAAGACGTCGCATTCCTCGCGCGATTCGGACTCCGTCGGTTCGATCATCAACGCCCCGGGCACGATCAGTGGAAACGCTGTGGTATAGGGATGGAAGCCGTAGTCGATCAGCCGCTTGGCGATGTCCATCGTCGTTACGCCATGCCTTCTCTGGCGTGCGTCGCTGAACACTACTTCGTGCATGGAGGGCAGGTTGTAGGGCAGATCGTAAACGTCTTCGAGGCGCCTGCGAATGTAGTTGGCGTTGAGCACCGCGTCTTCCGTGGCCTGCCGGATCCCGGGGCCGTAGGCCAGGATATAGGCCAGCGCTCGCAGCAAGACCCCGAAATTGCCGCAGTAGGCGCGGACCCGGCCGATCGACTTCGGCCGGTTATGATCCAGCGCGATCCGGCCCTCTTCTTTTTCCACGATTACCGGCGTCGGCAGGTATGGCTCGAAAATCTTTTTCACCATCACGGGTCCTGCGCCCGGCCCGCCGCCGCCGTGCGGCGTCGAAAAGGTTTTATGCAGGTTCAAATGCATGACGTCCACGCCGAAGTCTCCCGGACGCGCGATCCCAGCGAGCGCGTTCATGTTGGCTCCGTCCATGTAAAGGAAGGCGCCGCGCTGGTGAAGGATTTCGGCGATTTCGGCGATGCGCTCTTCGAAGACTCCGAGTGTATTGGGATTCGTCAACATCAGCGCCGCCACGTCGTCGGTAGCGAATTCGCGGAGATGATCCGTGTCCAATTGGCCGCGCGCGTTCGATTTGATGTTCTGGACTTCATAGCCGGCGATCACCACCGAGGCCGGGTTCGTACCGTGGGCCGAATCGGGTATCAAAACTTTTTTGCGAGGGTTCCCCTGGCTTTCGAGATAAGCGCGAATGAGCATGAGGCCCGTCAGCTCGCCTTGCGCACCCGCGGCCGGCTCCAGCGTGCAAGCATCCATCGCGGTGATCTCGAGCAGACATTTTTCCAGCGTGTGAAGGATTTTCAAACAGCCTTGCGCAACTTCGACCGGCTGGTAGGGATGCTCCGTCGCGAGGCCCTCCAGGCGCGCGACGAATTCGTTTACGCGCGGGTTGTATTTCATGGTGCAGGACCCCAGCGGATACATGCCCAGGTCGATCGCGTAGTTCCAGGTGGAGAGGCGCGAGAAGTGGCGGATCACTTCGATCTCGCTTACCTCGGGAAAGCCCTCGACGGTATCGCGCGTGAATGCGGCGCCGAGCGATTGCCGCGCGTCCAGGGCCGGGACGTCGAGCGGCGGCAATTCCATCCCCCGCTTGCCCGGAACGGACTTCTCAAAAATCAGCCCTTCATTCCTGACGGGATGGCGTCCGGTCTTGTCCATCGCGCCAGTGGGCGCTTCCGTCTCTAGAATTTTTTCGGCCACTGATTCCGGTTCCTTTCGGGATTCACACCGGTTTCGCCAGGATTGTTTCTACCGAGGCCGCCAAGCGCTCGATTTCGGCGCGAGGCATTGTTTCCGTCACGCAGACAAGCCCGCGTTTCGTTTGGTCCGGATAAAAAGTGCCCAGCGGCAGCGGGCCCACGATTTTCTCTCGCAGCAGAGCGGCATTGATCAGTTTTACCGAGCGTGGGAATTCCAGCACGAATTCGTTGAATGTGGTCCCGGAAAAAGCGCGGTGCACTCCCGGAATTTTTTCGAGAGCGGCTTGCGCGAATCGCGCCTTGGCAAGATTCTGTTCCGCCATCTCCCGCAATCCCTCCTTGCCGAGGAGGCAGAGATGGATGGTCGCGGCAAGCGCGTAGAGCGCCTCATTCGTGCAAATGTTGGAGGTCGCTTTCTCGCGCCGGATGTGTTGTTCGCGAGTGGCGAGCGTCAGCACGAAGCCGCGCCGGCCGGCGGCATCGCTGGTCTGGCCGGCGAGGCGCCCCGGCATCTGCCGCATGAACTTCTCGCGAGTGGCGATGACGCCGACGAAGGGGCCGCCGTAGCTCGGAGCGATACCGAAGCTCTGGCCCTCCATGGCCGCGATATCGGCTTCGGCGGGCGGCCGGACGATTCCGAGCGAAACCGCTTCGCTGATCCCGGTCACCAGCAGAGCGCCGTGCGCGTGCGCCGCCTCGGCAAGTTCGGGAATGCGTTCGAGAATGCCGAAGAAATTCGGCGATTGCACCACCACTGCCGCCGTATCCTTCAGCGCCTCGGGCTTGAGCGCGGCGGCGTCCACTTGCCCCGATTCGGTAAATCCGGCCTCCGTGATTTCAAGGCCCAGGTGGCGTCCGTAGGTTTGAAGCACCTGCCGATATTCCGGATGAACCGTGCGCGCCACAATCATGCGCCGGCGTCGGGTCAGACGCTCGGCCATCAGAACCGCCTCGGTGAGCGCGGTGGAACCGTCGTACATCGAGGCGTTGGCAACTTCTTGCCCCGTGAGCTGGCACATCAGCGTTTGAAATTCGAAAATGGCCTGGAGCGTTCCTTGGCTGATTTCGGCCTGATAGGGCGTATAGGACGTCAGGAACTCGCCGCGTTGAATCAGGGCGTCGGGCACGACCGAGCGCAGGTGCTGGTAAACTCCCGCTCCCAAAAACGATGTGTAGCCCCGCGCATTTTCCTCGGCCCGAGCTTTGAAGTAGTCGATGATCTCCTTTTCCGAAAGGGGTCCGGGCAGACGAAGGGGCTGGCGCAGCCGGAACTTTTCCGGGATGGACTGAAAGAGTCCCTCGATCGATTTCGCGCCGATGGCCCCGAGCATTTCTTTGCGCTCGGAATCACTCTTGGGAAGATAGCGCATCAGGCGGATTGTTCCTTCTGCTTTTGAGAGATGTATTCCTGGTAAGCGCGCGCGTCCATGAGGGATGAGATTTCCTTCTTGTCGCCAAGCCGGACCTTCACGAGCCACGCCGCCCCATGAGGATCTTGGTTGATCTTTTCCGGCGCGTTCGCCAGGGCGCTGTTGACTTCCGTGACTTCTCCCGAAACTGGGCTATAAATCTCGCTCACGGCCTTTACCGACTCGACCGTACCGAGGGATTGGCCGGCCTTCAGTTGGGCGCCCACTTTGGGCAGCTCCACGAAGACGACGTCGCCGAGTTCGTGCTGGGCATAATCGGTGATGCCCACGATGCCGGTTTCGCCCTCAACCTTGATCCATTCGTGTTCCTTCGTGTAGCGAAAGTCCGCTGGGTACATTGCAGCTCCTTGGGACAAGTTCGAGTCTTACTTGGGCCGCTTGTAGAACGGGAGCTCGACGACGCGCGCCGCCGCGGGCTGGCCGCGAACGCCGATTTCGATGGGAGTGCCGGGCGCGCCAAGGTCCGATGGAACGTAGGCCATCCCCAAATTCTTCTTTAGAAACGGCGCAGGACCGCCGCTCGTGACGCGGCCGGCCTCGCGTCCCTGGCTCATCACGGGATAGCCGTCCCGAGCAATCCAGCGCTCCAGCATTTCGAAGCCGACCAGCTTGCGCTCGAGACCTTTCTCCCTCTGGCGCACCAGCGCATCGCGGCCGAGAAAATCGCCTTTCTCGGGCTTGCAGATCCAGCCTAAGTTGGCTTCCCAGGGCGTCGTTGTATCGTCGATTTCGTGGCCGTAGAGGCACATGCCCGCCTCCAGGCGCAGCGTGTTGCGTGCCCCCAAACCGCAGGGAAGCAGGCCCGCCGGCCGGCCCCCTTCCAGAAGATCGAACCACATCCTCTCCGAGTGTTCCGGGGCGAAGTAGATTTCGAAGCCGTCCTCCCCCGTGTATCCCGTGCGCGCAATCAGGCAATGGACGCCGTTCACTTCGCCGAAGGTGAAGTAATAATAGCGGATCGCGTCCAGCCTCACGTCAGTGAACCGTTGCAGGATGGAGACGGCGGCCGGCCCCTGGATGGCAAGCTGGGTATAGTGATCCCCGGAATTCTGCACCGGCGCGCCGAAGCGGTTATGCGCGGCGATGTACGCGTAGTCGCCATCCTGGTTGCTCGCGTTCACGCAGAGGAAATAATGGGTGTCCGAAATCTTATGCACGAGCAGATCGTCCACGAATGTTCCGGCCGGAGTCATGAGCCCTGAATATTGCGCCTGGCCCACCGCGAGCTTAGCCGCATTGTTGCAGGTGACCTCCTGGACTAAATCGAGCGCGCTCGTCCCGCGGATTTCGATCTCGCCCATGTGGCTGACGTCGAACAAGCCCGCTTTCGTGCGCACCGCAATATGCTCGCCCAGGATGCCGGAGTATTCGACGGGCATATCCCAGCCGCCAAAGTTGACCATCTTGGCGCCCATGCGGCGGTGCGTCGAATTCAGTGCGGTTCTGCGGAGATCAGCAGTGGCCGGTGTCGTCACGGAGTGAGCTCGGTTCGCGAGACAAGTTTAGAAAATTAGCATGGGGGTACGAGGGTGTCAAGGAAACCGCCCCGGGTGGGAATTGGAAGGGTTCATCGCATCCCCCAGGCGGAGTTACGGTGAATGAGTCCGAAGCGCCGTCGACCGGGTCGTGCCCAATTGGCGCGTGCAGCAACCTGCTGGAGCTTGCTGCTTGTGACGGCCCCAGCCATAGCCTATAGTGAAGGGAAGCGGTTGGAGGGGGGAATGGTCGACCGGACTCTGTGCCAGCAATGCGAGCTGCCCGAGCCGCGATGCAATTGTGACAAGTACTGTATTCTGTGCCAGGGTCAGTACGGCATCCGGCTGTGCGACGACGGGCTATACTATTGCCCGGACTGCCGGGAAGCTTGCGAAGTCCGCGTGGTGAACTAGTTTGGGGCCTGAACGTTCCCGCACCGAGGTGCTTATCGAAGACGACCCACGCCTCATCGGGGCCGTCACTAGCGTGGTGCTGCACGCTGGTCAGCGTGCAGGGCTTTCCGCCTTCGCGCAGGAGGAACTCGCCGCCGCCGCCGAGCAGGCCTGCCGCAGTACTTTCCCGTTGCTCGAGGGCGAAGATCCCTTTGTAAGAATCACCGTCGAAGATTTCCCCGACCGGGTCGAAGTGAGACTCGAACACACCGGCACGCCGGAACCCTCCGCCGGGCTCGAGACGTTCTTTGTGGGCGATGCGGGAGAGGAAAAGCCGGACGGACCCACCGGCGCGATGCTCCTTTCGCAGGTGGACCGCGTTCTGTATGAAACGCACGACGGAAAATCGCGCACCACGCTGGTCAAATATCTCGGAAAGTCCAACTCCCGCGAGTGAACTGTCCTTTTCGTCGGTAATAGCGCGCTAACTCTGGCCGGCCGCCTTCGCCTTGGCAAAGAATGCTGCCGAGCGACGCTCCATCTCCTCCGGCGCAACATCTTCTGTGTGGGTGGCGATGCCCCAGTGATGTCCGAATGGATCGGTCAGCTTGCCATACCGATCTCCCCAGAACATGTCTTGCACAGGCATCTCCACGCGTGAGCCGGCGGCCACGGCGCGGTTGAAGACGGCATCGACATCCGTGACGTAAAGAAAAAGATAATCGCTGGGGAGAGAGGACGTCGAGGGTGCGGCGGACATGCCGGGGAATTCGTCACCCAAAAATATATTGGAGTCGCCGATCTTCAGCTCAGCGTGCATGATCTTGCCGTCCGGGGAGGGCATGCGCACCCGCACCTCGGCGCCAAAGGCTTTCTTGTAGAATTCAATGGCCTGATCGGCGCCGCGGCACGTCAGCGCCGGAGTAAGGGAATGAAAGCCCTCAGGTATCGGTTTTACGGGATTTGCCATAACGGGTCTCCTTTTTGTTTCGAGGTATCCGCGCGCCGCAGATGAAGCGGAAGTTGAGCGCAGAGGGCAGAGATTCTACAACCATGTGCCCCGCGGAAGTCAACGCGGATTCGCGTGACCAAGCACCTTCCACCCGGAATTCTTGCCGCCGAGAGATTAACGCCTCCCGCCGTGAAGATCGAAGGTATTTGGGCCGGTCTTGGGTGTATTCTATACTTTCAACCACTTGAACAGTCGCCACGGACCGCCCTGGTGGTGGCGGCAGGCGATCGAAGCGGGCGAACATAAGCTATGAACGAAACCACAATCACAGGACTTCCCCGGTCTGAAGAGGCGGAGATCCAAGAGTGGGTCGAATCACTTGATTCGGTGCTGAAAGACAGCGGCCCAGAAGTGGTGGGCTGCATTCTGGAACGGCTCCGCGAACGCGCCCGAGTTTGCGGCGTGGAAGTCCCATTCTCGGCCCGCACTCCCTACACGAACACGATTCCTTTACATCAGCAGCCTCTTTTTCCCGGGGACCAAGAAATCGAGCGCCGTATCAAGAGTCTCGTCCGCTGGAACGCGCTGGCCATGGTGGTGCGCGCCAACCGCGTCGAACACGGCATCGGCGGCCACATCTCCACGTATGCTTCCACGGCGACACTTTTTGAAGTCGGCTTCAACCACTTCTTCCGCGCGCGGTCCGAGGAGTTCGAGGGGGATACCATCTATTTCCAGGGCCACGCCGCCCCCGGCGTCTACGCGCGCGCGTTCCTAGAAGGCCGCCTCAGCGTCGCGCAGCTCGAAAATTTCCGCCGCGAACTTAAGCCGGGCGGTGGGCTCTCCTCCTATCCCCACCCCTGGCTCATGCCCGATTTCTGGGAATTTCCCACTGTCTCGATGGGCCTCAGCCCCATCATGGCCATCTACCAGGCGCGCTTCAATCGTTACCTCGAGGACCGCGGCCTCAAGCCCGTCACTGACGCCAAAGTCTGGGCATTTCTGGGCGATGGCGAGACCGATGAGCCCGAAAGTCTCGGCGCCATCACTCTGGCCTCTCGCGAACAGCTCGACAATCTCATCTTTGTGGTGAACTGCAATTTGCAACGCCTCGACGGACCCGTCCGCGGCAACGGACAGATCATCCAGGAACTCGAAGCCGCGTTCCGCGGAGCCGGCTGGAATGTGATCAAGGTCCTTTGGGGAAGTAACTGGGATCCGATCTTCGAGCTCGACAACGACGATCTGCTTGTTCGACGCATGGGCGAAACGGTGGACGGCGACTACCAGAAGCTCGTCGTCGAATCAGGCTCCTATATTCGTCAGCACTTCTTTGGCAGCGATCCCCGGCTCTTGAAATTGGTCGAGGTTCTCCCCGACGCAGCACTTCGAACGCTCCGCCTCGGCGGGCATGATCCGCTCAAGGTCTACGCCGCGTACAAGGCTGCGGTCGACCACAAAGGCTCGCCCACCGTCATCCTGGCCCGTACCATCAAGGGCTACGGTCTGGGCGAAGCCGGCGAGGGCAGGAACATCTCGCACCAGCAGAAAAAGCTCAACGAAGACGAGGTGCGCGAGTTCCGCTCACGCTTTGGCATCCCCATCAGGGACCAGGACGTGGCCGACGCGCCCTTCTACCGTCCCGCCGAAGACAGCCCGGAAATCCAATATCTGCGTGCACGCCGCCAGGAGCTCGGCGGCTATGTGCCGAAGCGCTCCGTACGCGCCAAGCCGCTTGCGGCCGACCACGATGAGCTGTTCGAGGAATTCTCCAAGGGCAGCGAGGAGCGCGAAGTCTCGACCACGATGGTGTTCGTCCGCATGCTCAATAAAATGATGCGCGACCCCGAGATCGGCAAACTCGTTGTGCCCATCGTCCCGGACGAGGCCCGCACCTTCGGCATGGAGTCGCTCTTCCGCCAGGTCGGCATCTACTCGAGAGTCGGCCAGCTCTACGAGCCTGTCGACGTCCACACGTTGCTCTATTACAAAGAAGCCAAAGACGGCCAGATTCTCGAAGAGGGAATCACGGAAGCTGGTTCGATGTCGTCCTTCATGGCCGCCGGCTCTGCGTATGCCACCCACGGCATTAACACGATTCCATTCTTTATCTTCTATTCGATGTTCGGCTTCCAGCGCATCGCCGACCTCATCTGGGCGGCCGCAGACATGCGCTGTCGAGGCTTTCTCCTCGGTGGCACGTCCGGACGCACCACTCTCGCCGGCGAAGGTCTTCAGCACCAGGACGGCAACAGCCACGTGCTTGCTCTACCCGTGCCCAACCTGCTCGCCTACGATCCGGCATTTGCCTATGAACTCGCCGTCATCATCCAGGACGGCATCCGCCGAATGTACAAGGAAAACGAAAGCATCTTCTACTACATCACTGTGATGAACGAGCCTTACGTCATGCCGCCTATGCCGCCCGGCTCGAGGGAAGGCATCCTCAAAGGCATGTACCGATTCCGTGCTTCGGAGGCCAAGAAGTCCAAGCTCCGCGCGCAACTTTTCGGCAGTGGCGCCATCCTTCGCGAAGCGCTCCACGCACAAGAAATCCTGGAACAGAAATTCGGCGTCGCCGCCGACGTCTGGAGCGTCACCAGCTACAAACAGCTATACAACGACGGTCTCGACGTCGAACGCTGGAACATGCTCCACCCCGGCGCAAAGCCCCGTGTCCCGTATGTCTCGGAGTGTCTCGCCCACGCTCCGGGCGCACTCGTCGCCGCTTCCGATTATTTGAAGGCCTTGCCCAACCTGGTGAGCAAGTGGGTGCCGCGCCGCCTCGTTTCTCTCGGCACAGATGGTTTCGGCCGCAGTGACAGTCGCGCCGCACTCCGCGGTTTCTTCGAAGTCGATGCCCGCTTCATCACGCTCGCTACTCTCGTCGAACTCCTGCGCGAGGGCCAGATCCAACCGTCGGTGGTCCAGAAGGCAATCAAGGAATTGGAAATTAATACGGAGAAACCTAACCCGCGGACTTCATAATCTCTTCGCTTTTTGCAGTCGGGTGGGCTGGCGGTCGTGTTCGAGAAGTTGACTTCGAGGCTACAATCCTTCCTGTCTTCTTTCGTGAGTCCTACATGGGAACCGCAAACGTCCGATTCCGCAGCAGGGCGCCCATTTGCTCGTCGCTCACGGGAATCTCTACTTGTAGGCGATCGCCCCGCGGCGTGATGCGTACATCTTCGAGAGCCTTGGCGAGGTCGGGGTTTGCCTGGACCTCCTGGTAGCGGCGATACATCAGTCCTGCCTGAAGCGCAGCCGCAAGCAGGTTGGCGTCATCGGGGGAAGCGCATACCGCCTGGAAGTGCGCATCCACGCCGCTCGAGGCCTGAACGTGGAGCGTCATTGCCTGAAGTCGGCTGACGATCGTGGCCGCTTGAGGAAACTGCTGCGCCTCGGGCAGGAGTTGCCGCATGGCGATTTCCGTGTAGCTCTTATTGAGCACTGCCCAAACGATCCCCTGGCCGTTTTCCTCGCGAATCAGCGGCGAGAGCGTGTCATTTCGCAGCAGGCTATCCGCGAGGCCGAAATGCACGTCGATCAGCTTTTCGAGTGTCTTACGATGTCCGAAGGCGGCCGTGTTGGAGTCCAAGAAGAAAAATAAAATGTCGCTCGCGCCGGAGCCGCTGCCGAAAGCGTACAGATGAAAGCCATGAACGTCCAGCATCGGTAGCTTTTGCTGCTTGAAGCGCAACTCGGCTGCTTCCGGCATAAACTCACCCAGCGCCACGCCCACGATCTCCTCGCTGGTGTCTTTGCTAGCCGGGGTCGCGCCCCAGGCCAGCTCGTCAACCTGCGTGTTGGGATCCACCCCGGCTGCCTTCAGAAATTGCTCGAATTCTCGCAGGCGGCTGGGAACGATTTGGTCGCGAAGCTGCGCGAACCATGGAAAGCGCCTCGCCGCCTTCATATCGGCGTACGCGAATTCCCCCACGTCTTTCGGAAACATTCCGATCACAGCCGTGCTCAGTGTGTTGGCGGCGCTGGGCCGCGTCAGCAACGCTGCCGCGCCAGCCAGGCATGCGGCGACGGCGAGAGCAACCGTCATGGCTCTGTGCATTCCCTTTTTCATGGTCCTTACCTCTCAGGTCTTCTTAACGTTGTGCGCTCACCGGGCTGTCTGCCAGGCGAGCTTCCAGTGTAGCGATCTTCGATTGCATGTCGGAGACAAAGGCGGCGTCGGACATCGATTCCAGGTTGATGCCCACATTTTCAAGCGCCCCGCGGACCGCCGCGGCCGCTAACAGGCGTCCCACGCGAAGGTCTGAAATCATAGAAGCGCTTGCGATCGCTTCCAGTTGCCCGAGCCGTTCAAAAACTTCGAGAGCCGTCTCCGCCACCTGTAGAGGGACCTCGGCGGCCCCGCGCGTGGCTCGCTCGATGGCTTCCCTGCGGCGCTGCTTTTCTTCCGGCGTTCCCTGCGGAAGCTTGTGGGCCGCCAGCACTGCGTCGTAGGACGCAGCGTCGCGATCGATAGCGGAAGTGAGCTGATCGGTAGCGCCGCGAAAGTGGGCCAGCGCGTCGCTGAGCGGCTCCAAATAAGCCGCCTGCGATTTTTTCTTGCGTGAGAGCCCGGCAACCATTTGCCCCAGGCTCGCGCCCAAGGCCCCTGCCAGCGCGGCAACGGAACCACCTCCCGGCGTTGCCGAAGGCTGGGCCACTGCGTCGAGGAACCCTCTGGCGAGCGTCGCCAACTTCCCCGTGCCCGCAGCCGGCGAGCCTCCGAGCGATGCCGCCAGCCGGTTTTCCAGAACCTGTGCCGGAGAAAAGTTTTCGAGTTGGAGGTAGAAATCCGCCGTCATCTCGATCGCGCGTTTTGGAACGAGGCCGACAATCTCGCTGCCCGCGATCCCAACGCCATACCGCTCGGCTTCGCGCTTCACCATTTCGAGCACGCGGTGAATGGGCGTCTGCTCGAAATCGGTCAAATTAATGGACACTTGCGCCAGGCCGCGCGCTCGGAGGTCCACGCCCATCGCCTTCACGTACCGGAGTCCGCCGCTGGAAAACCGAATGGCGTTGGCAATCTTTTTCGCGATTTCGAGATCGGGCGTGTTCAGGTTGACGTTGTAAGCGATGAGGAACTTGCGCGCCCCCACCACGGTGGCCCCGGCGGTCGGATGCAGGCGCGGCTCGCCAACGTCCGGGGCCCGGTCGGGATTCTTCAGCACTTCTTCGCGAACGCCTTCAAACTGGCCCTTGCGAATGTTTTCCAAATTTACCCGCTCGGGCCGCTGCGCGGCGGCTTCGTAAAAATAAACGGGAATGCGATAGCGTTCCCAGATCTCGCGTCCCGTTTTCTTCGCCAGCGCGACGCAATCCTCGATCGTTACGCCTTCGATCGGAATGAAAGGAACGACGTCGGTGGCTCCCAGGCGCGGATGCGCGCCCGTGTGTTTGGTCAGATCGATCAACTCGAGCGCTTTCCCGACGCCGCGGAGCGCAGCTTCGGCGACAACTTCGGGCTCGCCCGCCAGGGTGATGACCGAGCGGTTGTGATCGGCGTCGCTCTCGCGGTCCAGGACGAAAACGCCTTCGACCGCTTGCATCGCTGCCACCAGGGTATCGACTTTGGCGGCGTCGCGGCCTTCGGAAAAATTCAAAACGCACTCGATCAATCGGTTCATCAGGATACTGCCGCGTCCCGGTAAGATTCCTTCGTTGCCGGCGCGGAGTGGAAATCAGCCCGTGAGAAAATCACGTTACCCCGTTTCATCGTCAGATGGCAGTGATTCACCCCGAAATAATAAGGGATTTCACGATGGTCGACCACATCATACGCCACCAGGTCTGCGAACTTGCCAACTTCAATGGACCCGACGCGGTCGTGACGACGCAACGAGAAGGCGGCGTTGATAGTGGCGGCGGCGATCGCTTCGGCCGGCTTCATGCGCATCTGCGCGCATCCGAGGGAAAGAATCATCTGCATGTTCGGCGTCGGGCTGGTGCCGGGATTGAAGTCGGTGGCCAGGGCCACGATCGCGCCGGCCTCGATCAAGGCGGCCGCCGGGGCATATTGATGTAATCCCAGATGGAACGAGCAGCCGGGGAGCAGCGTGCAGACGACGTCTGACTTCGCGAGGGCGCCGATGTCGCTGCGCGTTACTTTCTCAAGATGGTCGGCGCTGGCGGCGTGCAACTCGACCGCGAGGCGCGCGGCGCCCGTGTGTGCGAGCTGTTCGGCATGGAGCCGCGGAGTGAGTCCGCAAGCGCGACCCGCAGTCAGGATGCGTCGAGCGTGCGCGACGGTGAATGCGCCGCGATCGCAGAAAACGTCGCAGAACTCAGCAAGTCCTGCACGCGTCACCTCCGGGATCAAGCGGCGCACGAGCCAGTCGACGTAATCGTCGGGGCGCCCACGGTATTCCGGCGGGACGATGTGCGCGCCGAGGAACGTCGAAACGATATCGAGAGGATGACTGCGGTTGAGCTCGCGCTGCGCGCGCAGGGTTTTGAGCTCGCTCGGGAGATCAAGGCCGTAACCGCTTTTGGCCTCGACGGTGGTAGTGCCGTGCGCGGCGAACTGATCGAGCCAGTGGCGGGCGTTTTGCTTCAGCGAGGGTAGCGATGCGCGGCGCAGGCGTCTGACGGATGAAAGTATTCCGCCGCCCGCACGCGCGATCTCTTCATATGTTTTTCCACCGAGGCGCTCCTCATATTCCGCGGCACGGCTGGCGGGAAAGACAAAATGCGTGTGCGAATCGACGAAGCCCGGCAGAACAACCCGCCCGCCCAAGTCCAGTTGGCGCGCTCGGCGCGCCTCACGCATGCGTTCGACCCGCTTGCGCGGGCCGGCGGCAACAATTCGCTCGCCACGAACCAGAACGGCTCCATCGCGGATGATGCCCGCATCCGCGAGTGCACGTCCACGGCGCGGCGCCGGTCCCGCCATGGTCACGAGTTCGGAGCAGCCGGTAATCAGCCACGTCCTCATCGCGGTGGCCTAGGATGCTGTGGCGCCCTTGGCCCGAAAGCGCGGCAAAAATTCTTCTGCAATGAAGGTTTCGATAGAAGTCGGCGTCGTATTTTGTGCCGAGCGCTTTTCGAGCGGCGTCAGCAACCCATCGCTCGCCGCCTTCCACGTTTCCATCAGGAGTGCGATAGAACTCCTGGGCAGCCCCATCTGGGCAAGCGCGGGCGTGAGCACGGGCGTAGGCACCTGCGTGTACCCCAGCCCGGGCTTGCCGATGGCCTGGCCGATGATTGCGGCGACCTCTTTCATGGTGACGTCGCGCTGCCCGAGCAGCTCACCGGTCTCTTGGTCGGTGAAATCGAGCCGCTTGAGCCGTTCCGCTGCCGCCGCACCGATATCCTTCGTTGCGATCATGGGAAACGGAGCATCGCCGGAAAAGACGCCCGGGAAAGCGCCCATTCCGCGTATCGCATCGATACTCATGAATAGATTCTCCAGGAAGAACCCGGCGCGAAGATGGAGCACATTAAGCCTCGGGACGCGATTCAGTTTCTCTTCGAGCCGGTGGAGACCGACGATCGGTCCCGTTTTCTCAGCATGCTGCGCGCCGATACTGCTCAGGCTGACCGCATGCCGGACGCCCGCCTCGGCGAGCGCGCTCGCGTACGCGTCGCTGATGCGGTCCTGGTAGGCGCGAAAATCATCGCGCTGGAGAGCTTGGGGGATGACCAGGTAGACGCCGGTGGCGCCGGTGAATGCCTGGGCCATGGCTGCCGCATCTTCGACGTCACCGATAAATGCTTCCGCACCTTTCTTTACGAATCGCTCGAGGCGAGCGTTGTCGCGCCCGATCGCGCGCACCTTTTCCCCTTTTGCAAGCAGCTTCTCCGCGACAACGCTCCCCGTATTTCCTGTCGCTCCGGTGATGGCGTACATGGTTTCTCCTTTGGTGTCGCTTAACCCGACCGCGGGCGGTTGGCTGGTTCGACGCCGGGTCGTCCTGTCGGATTCACGCGGCTGAGACTAGTGCCGTTCCAACAATTCAGAGCCAATCCTTCTGGCGCCCCGTTAGGGCTGCTGGCAGGCTGTCGCTGGCAATCCCTATCCCGATCAAGTTGGAACGGCACTAGAGCATCGGAATCTTGATGTGTTGTTTGCGCGCGAATTCGATGGCTTCAGGATAACCCGCGTCGGCGTGGCGCGCCACGCCGATGCCGGGATCGTTGGTCAAGACGCGTTCGATACGCGCCGCCATTTCCTGGGTGCCATCGGCGACGGTCACTTGCCCGGCGTGCTGCGCGTATCCGATTCCGACTCCGCCGCCATTGTGGATAGAGACCCAGCTCGCGCCGCTCGCAACATTCAAGAGCGCATTCAGGAAAGGCCAATCGGCCACCGCGTCGGAGCGATCACGCATCTTCTCCGTTTCGCGGAATGGCGAGGCCACTGAGCCGCAGTCCAGATGGTCGCGGCCGATTACGATGGGCGCCTTCAGTTCGCCCCGCGCCACCAAGTCGTTTAACGCCAAGCCGAATTTGTCGCGCTCGCCATATCCCAGCCAGCAAATGCGCGCAGGCAGTCCCTGGAAATGGACGCGCTTTCTCGCCAGCTTGATCCAGCGGGTCAAGACTTCGTCGTGCGGAAACATCTCGACAACCAGGTCGTCCGTTCGATGGATGTCCGAGGGCTCGCCGGAGAGTGCCACCCAACGAAACGGCCCGCGGCCCTCACAAAACAGCGGTCGGATGTACTCGGGGACGAAACCGGGAAAGTCGTAGGCGTTCTTGACGCCCTGCTCGAAGGCGAAAGTGCGGATGTTGTTTCCGTAATCGAATGTGGTGGCGCCGAGCTTCTGCAGCGCCAGCATGCCCTCCACGTGGCGGGCGATGGATTCGAGCGCGCGCTGGCGATAGCCGTCTGGGTCGTGCTGGCGCAGCTCGGCCGCCTGCTCGGGCGTCACTCCCTGCGGGATGTATCCGCCCAGCGGATCGTGCGCGCTGGTCTGGTCCGTGAGCAGATCGGGGACGACACCGCGTCGCGCCAGTTCGGGGACGACGTCGGCGCAGTTGCCGACGAGACCCACCGACGTGGCCGCGCGCTTGCGCACGGCGTTTTTCAGAATGCGCAGAGCCTCATCGAGGTCGTTCACCATCACGTCGCAGTAGCCCGTCTTGAGGCGTCGCTTGATTCGTTCGGGGTCTACTTCGATTCCAAGAAACGCAGCGCCGTTCAGCGTCGCGGCCAGCGGCTGAGCGCCTCCCATTCCGCCCATGCCGCCGCTGGCGATGAGCTTGCCCGCAAGATCGCCACCGAAATGTTTCCGGCCGGCCGCCGCAAAGGTTTCGTACGTGCCTTGCAGGATTCCCTGCGTGCCGATGTAAATCCAGCTTCCCGCGGTCATCTGGCCGTACATCATCAGGCCGGCGCGGTCGAGCTCATCGAAGTGCTTCCAATCGCTCCAATGGCCCACCAGGTTTGCATTCGCAATCAGCACGCGCGGAGCGTACGGGTGCGTGCGAAAGATGCCCACGGGTTTGCCCGATTGCACGAGTAGGGTTTCGTCATTTTCGAGCGAGCGGAGCGCTCGAACGATGGCGTGGAAGCATTCCCAATTTCGTGCGGCCTTGCCTCGGCCTCCGTAGACGATCAGCTCTTCGGGCTTTTCCGCCACCTCGGGATCCAGGTTGTTCATCAGCATGCGCAATGCCGCTTCTTGCTGCCAGCCTTTGCAGGAAAGGGAAGAGCCCCGCGGCGCGCGAACGGTCTGGTAAGTTGTCGAGTTCTCGGCGGCGAGCTTGGACACGGGAACCTCTCGCGCCATCTTAGCGCAGCCAAGCGACGAATTCACCCTGTGGTGTTGAGCGATCGGTGAGACCGAGTGGCCCCGGAACGCAAAGGTTTGCAGCACTACCCTCCGGAGTCACATTGCGCGGACCCTCGCCATGCGCTACAGTGGCTCACGCCCTATGGGGTTTCCGCCGCTTACCCAATGTTTTCTCGACGCAGTAGACCGTTTTGCAAATCCGAGCGCACAACTCTATCGGAGCCGAGCCGGCTGGGAGGCGATTTCAGCGCAGGAGATGCTGCGGCGCGTCGCCGGGCTTTCGCGAGCCCTGGCAGAGCTCGGCGTTAAGTCTGGAGACCGCGTGGGCCTGCTGGCGCCGAACTGCCCCGAATGGCACATCGTGGATTTTGCCGCAATGGGTATCCATGCCGTCACGGTGCCCATTTATTTCAACGAGTCTCAGGAACGCTTGCAATACATCCTGAGCGATTCGGGAGCGAAGATTGCCGTCGCTGTCGGCGAAGAGCGATTGACCCGCATTCTGGCGGCGCGTGGCCGCCTGCCGGCGCTCGAACGCATCATTGCCGGGGCAGGATCCCAGCCGGGATCGGGTGAAGTTCTCCAGTACGACGCGCTGATTGCCGGCGCGGGTCCCCCAGAGATCGCCGACTATCGCCGCCGGGCAGGGGGTATCGAGCCGAACCAGCTCGCCACGATCATCTACACCTCCGGCACCACCGGCGAGCCAAAGGGCGTCATGCTGAGCCATTCGAACTTGAGTTCGAATGCGACCGACAGCATTCGCGACCACGATTTCGGGCCCTCTGACCTTGCGCTTTCCTTTCTGCCGCTCTCGCACGTCTACGAGCGCGTGGCGGATTACGCCTACCTGTTTCGCGGCATCTCCATTGCTTACCTCGAGGAGATCGATCAGGTGCGGCGGGCCTTGCTTGAGGTTCGCCCGACGATCATGGCGGCGGTGCCGCGATTCTTCGAAAAGCTTTATGCAAATATGATGGAGCAGGCGCAGCACGCGGCCGGCCTCCGGCGCACGATCTTCGATTGGGCGATGCGCGTTTCGCGGGAGGCCATGCCGTGGCGGGCCTATGGCGAACCGGTGTCGTGGGGAGTGAAGATTTCTTGGTGGCTGGCGTACGAGCTGGCCTACCGCCGTATCCGAGCTGGACTCGGCGGGCGCATCCGCTCCTTCAGTTCGGGCGGAGCGCCTCTCTCAAAAGAGCTTGCAGAGTTCTTTTGGGCGGTGGGCATCCCCATCTACGAGGGCTACGGCTTGACGGAGACTTCACCGGTGGTCGCCGCCAACGTTCCTGGCGCGAATCGCGTGGGCACGGTAGGCCGGCCGATTGCGAACGTCGAAGTTCGCATCGCCGAGGACGGCGAAATTCTGGTGCGCGGGGCCTGCGTGATGCAGGGTTACTATCACAAACCCGCCGAAACGCATGAGGCATTTACGCCCGACGGCTGGCTGCGCACCGGCGATATCGGGTATCTCGATGCCGATGGCTATCTGATCGTCACCGATCGCAAGAAGGAGTTGCTGAAGACTTCTGCAGGGAAATACGTGGCGCCCCAGCCGATCGAAAACCTGCTCAAGTCCAGTCCCTACATCCTGAATGCCGCCGCGGTCGGCGATAAACGAAAATTCGTTTGCGTATTGCTGGTGCCGAATTTCCCGGCCATCGCCGCCAAAGCGCGCCAGGCAGGAATCGAAATTTCTTCGCCCGCCGAGCTCGCAACCCATCCGTGGGTTCGCGAGCTGATCGCTGCTGAACTCGAGCGGCTCACCGCCCCACTCGCGCAGTATGAGAAGCCCAAGCGATTTGCGCTTCTCGATCACGATTTCACCTTCGACGCCGGCCAGCTCACGTACACGATGAAGCTCAAACGGCGCGTCATCGAGGAGCGCTATAAGGACGTCATCGAACAACTCTACGCCGAGGTCGAAGAGCCGCGCCCCCAGCCGCAGGCCTGAGCCCCACTTCTGTTTTTCTCGATAGGAAGGTGCCGGTCGGAGCCGAACGCCGGGGCTTCGCCACCCTGGGGCTTTGGAGCGCGAGGCGCGGGGAGTAGAATGAGGCCAGGGAGGCGCTGATGGGGGACCGACTCGTGATTGCGGGGCGCGAGTTTCGCTCGCGGCTGATCGTCGGAAGCGGGAAATACCGCAGCTTTCAGGAAATGGCCCGCGCGCACGAAGCTTCGGGCGCGGAAATGGTCACCGTGGCAGTTCGCCGCGTCAACCTCACCGACCGGTCGAAAGAATCGCTGCTCGATTACATCGACCGCAGCAAATTTTTCATCCTGCCGAACACCGCCGGTTGCTACTCCTCGGACGAGGCCGTTCGCACGGCGCGCCTGGGACGCGAGGTGGGTCTTTCCGAATGGGTCAAGCTCGAAGTGATCGGCGACGAGCAGACGCTTTTCCCCGATACGGAAGAGCTGATTCGCGCGACGAAGGTGTTGGTGAAAGAAGGGTTCGTCGTCCTCCCGTACACGAACGATGACTTGGTGGTGGCGCGAAAGCTCATCGACGCGGGCGCCGCGGCGGTGATGCCCTTGGGTGCGCCGATCGGCTCCGGGATGGGGATACAGAACCTGTCGAATCTGCGCATCCTCCGCGAGCGCATCACCGAAGTGCCTTTGATCGTGGATGCCGGTGTCGGGACGGCGTCGGATGCAGCCGTCGCCATGGAGCTGGGCGCCGATGGCGTGCTGATGAATACCGCCATCGCTGCGGCGCAGGACGCCGTGCTGATGGCCGAAGCGATGCGCGAAGCGGTGGAGGCCGGCCGCAAGGCCTTCCTTGCCGGACGAATTCCGAAAAAGCTTTATGCCTCTGCTTCCAGCCCTCTTGCTGGCGCGGTCCGCTAGCCCTTTGGTCTCCGTACCTTCCAAGCAACGCGTGGCATGGCTCGATTGGATGAGGGGGCTTGCATGCGCACTGATGTTTCAGACGCATTGCTACGATTCCTGGCTGGGAGGCGCGGCGCGCTCGAGCACGTTCTTCAAGTGGTCGCAGCTCGGTGGAACGCTGCCGGCGCCGCTCTTTCTGTTTCTGGCCGGCATTTCCTTCTCGCTCGTCACCGACCGGATGCGCCAGCGGGGAACGAGCGCGAATGAAATCGCGGCGAAGACGATCCGGCGCGGCGGAGAAATTTTCGGGCTGGGCTTGCTGTTTCGCATGCAGGAGTTCGTGCTCGGTCTTCCGGCGGCTCCCTGGACGGATCTGTTGCGCGTGGACGTTCTGAACATCATCGGCCTTTCCATGATGCTGATGGGAGTCGTTTGCCGGCTGGCGAAAACGCGCGCGGCGAACATTGCGCTCGCTGCAGCCGCGGGGCTCGCGATTGCGGTCGTCACGCCGCCGTTGTGGACCACCTGGCGGCCGCGCTGGCTCCCGTGGTTTCTCGAATCCTACATCAACGGCGTTCACACCTACGATTCTCCCCAGCCATGGCTGTTTCCCCTGTTTCCCTGGGCAGGGTTCGCCTTCGCGGGTCTTGCGGTGGGGTTTTTCTTACTCAGCGACTGGGCGCGCCGGGAAAAGGTGTTGCCGTTTGTCTTGCTCGGTTTGGGCGGTGCCGCCCTGTTTGCAGTCGCCCTGTGGCTCGATGCGCGCCCCGTGCAAATCTATGCCGTCTACGATTTTTGGCATTCGGGTCCCAATTTCTTCTTGGCGCGCGTCGGCATTTTGCTCGGTATCATGCTCGCGAGTTACGCTTGGTGTCGTTGGGGGCCGGGACAGTGGGGTTTTAGCCCTCTGATCCAGATCGGCCAGACTTCGCTGCTCGTCTACTGGGTGCACATCGAGTTTGTCTACGGCCGCTTTTCCATCCTTGCGAAGCGCGCCCAACCCATCAGAACTGCGTCGCTCGGGCTGCTCTCCATTTTTGTCGCCATGCTGATGCTCTCGCTCATTCGCACCAAGACGCAAGGACGCGGGGCGGAGTGGATCGCATGGGTCCGGCGCACGGCCGGCCCTGCGAGCGAAGGATAGGCGTCGGCGGATTCCTTGCGCCGCGGTTGATTGTTTTCGTTGGCGCTCGAAAGGCGAGCGGCTGTCGGGAGGAATCTGTGGTCCCGAGCGGTGGTGTCGCGCGTCGCTACTTTTCGGGACGTTCGGGAGCTCGATTTGTGTCGGAGTCCGTCGCTTCGCTCGGCTTTGCCGGGAGCTTGAAGATCAATTCGCCCGGACGCGCAAGCCCCATTTCCTCGCGCGCGATGTGCTCAACGGCTGCGGGGTCCGTCTCGAGCGCCTTGATCCGCTCCTGCAACTGACGATTTTCCTCGTCCAGGCGTTGGATTTCCTGTTCGACCTCACGCGCTTCTTTCTGCGAGCGTCTCATGGACGCAACGCCGTGCGTGCCAAAAATATCTTGCAGGAGAAGGATGAGGAGAGCGAGGGCCAGCAGGGGCGTCGCGTGACGCCGCACCAACGCGGCAGCTCGCGCGACAAGATTCAGCGAGAAATCCACGTCTGCGCCTCCCGTGCGAGCTGGCGAGAATTTTCAATGGAATTCGTTTCGGCGTAGATGCGCACGAGCGGCTCCGTGCCGGAGGGGCGCATGAGCACCCACGAGCCGTCCTCGAACACTAATTGTAAACCGTCGATGCGATTCACGCGCGCAACGCGCCGCCCGGCGAATTCCTGCAAATCACCGGCGAGCCTTTCCGGAACGCGGGCGGCGGACTCTGGGTCCAGGGGAAGATTCATGCGGATCGGCCAGAACTCACGCCCCACGCGCTTGAACAGATTGGGAAGCTGCTTCGAAAGCGGCTCTCGGCGCGCCGCGATCATTTCAGCAACGAGCAAGCAAGCCAGGATGCCGTCTTTTTCCGGGACGTGGCCACGAATGGTAAGCCCGGCGCTCTCCTCGCCCCCCAGCGTGAGCTTGTCTTCTTCGATGAGTGCTCCGATGTACTTGAAGCCGACCGGGGTCTCGTATAACGGCAGGCCGTAAAAACTCGCCGCCGCGTCCAACAGATGCGTCGTTGCAACGCTCCGCCCGGCGCCCTGTTTCCATCCACGCGTTTCCACCAGGTAGTCGAACAGAAGCGCAAGGATATGATTCGGCTCAAAAAACGTGCCATCGCGGTCGAGAATGCCGAAGCGGTCCGCATCGCCATCGGTTGCGAGGCCTGCCGCCGCGCCGCTTTCGAGGACGGCCTGGCGCAACGGAGCAAGGTTTTTCTCCGAAGGGTCGGGGCCGCCGCCATCGAACAACACGTCGCGCTCCGTGCGAATCGTCGTGACGCCGATGCCGTGGTCGCTTAGGCTGAGATCAAGATAGCCGGTGCCGCAGCCATGCAACGCATCGCAAACGAAAGAGAGCTTTGCCGCGCTGATCACGTCGAAGCGGACGAGTTCGGCCAACCGGGCGAGATACGGCCCGGAAGGATCATCGGTTTCAAAATCGGAATCCGATCCGTGAGACGGACCGTAGTTTCCGCTTTTCGAAAGCGCGGCCGCTCGCGCTTCGATGTCTCGGGTCATCTCCGGAAGCGCCGGGCCGCCATCGGGACCGGAGAATTTCAGGCCATTGTATTCAGCGGGATTGTGGCTCGCGGTGATGTTCACTCCGCCGTCGAGGCCGAGCCGCCGGATTTCGTACGCGATGACCGGGGTCGGGACAGGGCGTTGGCAGAAAAGGACGCGGCAGCCTTTCTTCTTCACCACCTCGGCGGCAGCCCGCGCGAATTCATCCGAAAAGAACCGCGTATCGTAGCCCACGAGGATAGTCGGCGACTTGTTGCCGCTTTGGACGTGATCGGCGATGGCCGTGGCAGCCAGGCGCACACCGGGGAAGGTGAACTCGTCGCCGATGATCGCCCGCCAGCCCGAAGTCCCGAAATGGATCGCGTTGCCCGCCACGGGCGCCTATTGTATCTTGAGGCGCAGGCGGGGCGTACCAATGAACTCTCAAGCGGGGAAAGAGTAACGGCATCCGATGAAAGCGAAGCGCGACAAAATCGTTGTACTGGTGACGTGTGGGTCGGCGCGCGAAGCGGAACGGATCGCGCAGGCGCTGGTTCGGGCCCGTCTCGCCGCTTGCGTCAATATTCTGAACGCTCCCATTCGCAGCGTCTATCGTTGGAACGGAAAAATCGAAGCAGCGCGAGAATTTCTCTTGCTCATTAAGACGTCGCGGAAACATTTTGGCGCGCTACGCCGGACGGTAACCCGCTTGCACAGCTACGATGTCCCCGAAGTGATCGCCCTACTGATTGTCACCGGCTCTCCTGCGTATCTTCAGTGGATCGCCGAATGCCTGAGCCCGTCCCGAGCGAAGGCAATCCGTTAGACTTTCGCGAGGGCTTGGTCGAGGTCGGCGATGAGATCCTCGGCGTCTTCGATTCCCACCGAAAGCCGCACCAGCCCGTCGGTGATGCCGATTTGCTGACGGACCTGAGCGGGCATGGAAGCGTGCGTCATCAGCGCCGGGTGGGAGATCAGGGTTTCCACCCCTCCCAAGCTTTCGGCCAAAGAGCACAGGCGGACGTGATTCAATAGGGTCCGGGCAGCCTCGAGCGTGCCCAGGTCGAAAGACAGCATGGCGCCAAAACCGCGCTGCTGTCTCCTAGCGATATCGTGCTGCGGGTGAGAAGGCAGGCCGGGGTAGATCACGCGCTTCACTTTGGCGTGCGCCTCCAGAAACTTCGCGATCGCCATGCCATTTGCATCATGGCGTTCCATTCGGACCGCGAGAGTCTTGATGCCGCGCGCAACGAGGAAGCAATCCATAGGGGCGAGCCCCGCGCCTGCCGAGCGCTGAACGAAATAAATGCGCTCGGCGTCCTCCGCGCGCGTGAGGATGACGGCGCCGCCCACGGCGTCACTGTGTCCGTTGAGGTATTTGGTCATCGAGTGGACGACGATGTGGGCGCCCAAAGCGATCGGCTGTTGCAGGTACGGGCTCAGGAACGTGTTATCCACCACCAGCGTCATGTTTCGTTGGCGCGCCACGCCGGCCACCGCGGCAATGTCGGTGACGATCATCGTCGGGTTCGTGGGCGTTTCAACGTAAATTAGTTTTGTCTCGCGGCGCATCGCCTGCGTCACTTTGTCCATGCAGGATGTGTCCACGAAGCTGAATTCGAGCCCGAAGTGCGCGAGGAGTTGGGTCGTCAGACGGAAGACGCCGCCATAGACCGCCTGCGAAAGAATTGCATGATCGCCCGGACGGAGCAGGCGGAATACGGCGTCGATGCCGGCCATGCCCGAAGTGAAGACGTAGGCGGAGCTGCCGCCCTCGAGTTTCGCCACGCAGCGCTCAAGCGCCTTGCGATTCGGGTGGTTCGTGCGGGCATAGTCGTAGCCTTTGTTCTTCCCAAGCGCGTCCTGAACGTAGGTCGAAGTCTGGTAGATCGGCGCAACGATCGACCCTGTGAGTGGATCGGGCTCCTGGCCGACGTGGATGGCGTCCGTCGAAAATCCCATGCCGTGACCTCCTAGGCAGAGCCTGGCCACGGGTTTTTTCCATTGCGCGCCGAACTGAGAAGGCCCGGGCTCGCTCTCGATTGTACGAATACCGCCGTAGTTTTGTGAGAAGATGTCATTCTGTCCCTGCCGCAGGTTCCCGCATCGCCAAACGCCGGGAAAGCGAGTGCAGGGCGGGGTCGGCGAATCCCAGTACCGCAAGAATGCCCATCGAAATTAGCGCAGACGCCGGCCGGCAGTCAATGATGCCGCGCTGTGTGCGACACGGGCATCCCACCGATGGCACGTAACGGATCGTTGGTTGAGAGCGTTGCCGCAAGGAGTCAGAAGCCGATGACGTCTCCGGCGTTCTTCGGGCCGCTTTCCGGCGGCGCGAAATTTCTGGCGAAGTTGCTGGGGCTCGGAGCAGCGACGCTACTTCTGGTGGCTTCCATCCTCGCCCAGCCACAGTCCAAGGACGACAAGGACAAGAAGTCGAGCGAGGACCTGACGACAAAGATCCGACTGGTTGTGATCGCAGGCGAGGAGAATAAGCCGGTGGGTAACGCCAGCGTCTACATTCGTTACCCGCGCGGGGGAGGATTGCTTCACCGCTCCAAGGACGTCGAGATGAATTTCAAGACCAACCTCGACGGCAGGGTGAAAGTCCCCGACCTTCCCCGGCGCAAGATCTTGATCCAGGTGGTTGCGGAAGGGTGGAAGACGTTTGGCAAATGGTACGTGCTCGACAAAGATGAGGAAACAATCGAGATCAAATTGGAGAGGCCCCCGCATTGGTATTGAGATTGCCTAGAGAGGGTTTCCTCTCGAAGATAGTCTCCTGCTGCATTCTTGGAACGCATTCCCGCTAGCGAAGTCGTTCTGGAAAACTGAAAATCGGAATCAATGGTTGCACGCCCTTGCCCTGAGATGGTGCAAACAGGATTAAGCATTTGAATTCACTTGCGATGAAAGCGGAAGGACGGCTCTTTTCCACAAACTTTTCAACAAAACTGTTGAAAACTTCTATGGCCTACGCTTTCAGAGCGTCGAGGAGCGCTTCACGGCTCGTAAATTTCAGAATGTCATCGCATGCGGGACCGAGAGCGGCCCGAAGTCGCGTCGTATCCATCGTGTAGGAGGTCAAGTAGTAGGGAATGCTCTCCGGCGGGACTCCCGAAAGCCCGATCATCCATAAAAGCCGCAGCGCCCAGCCAATCTGCATCACAGAGCGGAAGCGCAAGACGGGGGTTCCCGCGAGTCGCGTGCATTCGCCGAAGGTTATCGGCGGTCCGCTGCCGGCCAAATTGAATATTTCCAGTTGCCCATCCCGAAAATTCTGGAGCGTCCAAAGCAACACCCGTGCCACATCGTCTACCTGGACGAATTGAAGCTCTCCGCCATCGCTCGATTTGGGAAGCAGCGCATAACTTTTCCATCCGCGCTTGGCATAGATCCGCGCCAGGCGTCCCCTGCCACTCGGCTGGCCACGAATGGCGCGAAGGATGTAGTTGTCAACCGTGGGCCCGGCATAGATGTGCGGGCGGTAGAGATAAACGGCGCAGCCTCCGAGCGACGCGTACATTTTCTGGCAGATCAAGTCCGCTTCGCGTTTGTGGATAGCGTAAGGCAGAGTGTGCGCGCGCAACGGCGCGTCTTCTCGGACACGCTCCGGCAGACCGGGGCCGTACGCTGAGACGCTGGACAGGAAGACGAAGAGCCGAACAAGCCGTTCACTGCGATTTTTGGCCGCAACCGCTTCGAGCAACTGTTGCGTTGCAGCCACGTTTGCTTGCCACATGCGGTCCTGCGCCACAATGCCGGTACGTACCGGATCGATCACAAAGGCCAGGTGCAGCACTGCGTCTATCGGCTCGTCCTGGACGATTCGAGTCAGCTCGATCTGACCGGCCCGCGTAGACAAGTCGGCCTGGAAGAATCTTCCGCTCGCTGTGCCCGGAGGCGGGGGATAGAGATCTACCGAAAGAACGTCATATTCACTGAGGAGAGGTGCGAGCCGTCGGCCCAGGTTCCCGGAGATTCCTGTAACGAGGACTCGAGACACTCCCGGCGCGCAAGGGTTTCGTGGCAATCCCGGCCTCCAAGCCCCGCCAATCTATCACACTGATGGCACACGGATCGGCACCCCTATCGGCCAGGCGACTTTCGGTTCTTGCTTTGGACCGCCGGCCGGGATAGTGTGAACTTGAGGCGCTGCTTATGCAGGAAAGGATTCCAGAGGGGTTCACAGTCTGGCAGTTGATTTGGAACAGCCTCAGGGTGCGTCCTATACGCACGGGCGTTGCCATCCTTGGCATAGCCATACAGGTTCTGTTGGTCCTCCTGATTGTAGGCATGACCTCCGGCGTAGTTTCGGACTGGGCCAAGCGAGTGGAAGGCGTCGGTGCCGACATCCTGGTGCAACCACCCCACTCTTCTATTTTCCTGGCATTGACCACTCCGGTGATGCAGGAGTCGCTGGGCGATCAGATTGCCCAGTTGCGCGGAGTAGATCAGGTGGCCCCGGTTCTGGTCGCGGCCGATACGCGGACGCTCGAAGTAGTCTATGGGATTGATTACGCTTCCTTTAACGCACTCAGCGCAACTGGGTTCCACTTCGTTGCAGGTCATCCCTTTAGCGGGCCTGACGATGCCATGATCGACGACCTGAAGGCTCAGTCGAAGCACCTGAAGGTGGGCGACAAGATTACGCTCCTCGGGCACGAATTCAACGTGTGCGGCATTGTGGCCAGTGGTAAGGGTGCCCGGTGCTACATGCCGCTCAAGACTGCCCAGGACCTTGCCGGAGCGGAACATCGCGTTTCCATCTTTTACGTTCGCACCACGGGCGACACAGAAGGTACGCGCGAGGCGCTGGCAAGACTCCTGCCGGGTCATCGCATCCTTTCGATGGCGGAATACCTGACCCTGATGAATTCATCGAATCTTCCGGAGTTAAAGCCGTTTGTTCGCTCGATGGTCGGGCTGGGATTGGTCATCGGCTTCCTGGTCATTTTGCTGACGATGTACACGATGGTGCTCGAGCGCACTCGCGAGATAGGTATCCTGAAGGCGTTAGGTTGTACGCGCCTCGAAATCCTGCGCCTGATCGTCGAGGAAACTTTGTTGCTGGGCGCGTTGGGTACGCTGGCGGGTTTGGCTTGCACCTATGCCTTGAGGGCCGTCTTGAAGGAAACGAACCCAACGATGACCATCTTGATTTCCGGAGGCTGGGTTCTTCGCGCCGTCATGCTGGGTCTCATCGCTGCCCTTGTAGGCGCTCTCTACCCGGCTTACCGCGCGGCGCAGATCGACCCAGTAGATGCTCTCGCCTGCGAATAGATGTAGGGGTTAAAGGTTCGCCGCGATTTTGCGTCGTGATAAGATGCCGTTCCGACCCCGGGTTGCTCGCGGAATTCCATGAAGAGGCTGATTGTTAACGGGGACGACTTCGGGTTCACCTCGGGCGTAAACGCGGGGATCGTGCGGGCTTTTCGCGAGGGGATTCTAACGAGTACGACCTTGATGGCAAATGGTGCAGCCTTCGAAGATGCGGTGGAGCGGGCGCGGTCGTGTCCGGGCCTCGCGGTGGGGTGCCACCTCGTGCTCGTGGGCGGCCGAGCGACCGCGCGGCGCGAGGACGTGCCTTCGCTCGCGAGTCGGGAGGGCGATCTGCCGAAGACGCTCCTCGGCCTTGTCGGTAAGCTGGCCGCTGGTACGATAAGTCAGGAGGACGTTGAGCGCGAGCTTCGCGCGCAGATCGATCGTCTTCGTCGCGCCGGCATCGAGCCCACGCACTTGGATACGCACAAGCACACACACTCGCATCCCAAAGTAATGGAGGCCCTGGGTCGAGTGGCTAGCGAGTGCGGAATTACCCGCGTGCGGTTGCCGTTCGAGGGTCTGCGCAGCGCGGATGGGACAGCGGAACGCAACGGTCGGGGATCACTTAAACAGCGCGCCCTGGCGCTGGCTGCGCGCACGGCGGCGCCGCGGTTTCCGCGAATTGTGAAATCATACGGACTGCGGACGCCGGATCATTTCTTTGGCCTGTTGCTGACCGGAGGAGTCCGAGCTGCGGCGCTGCTCCCGCTGCTCGAGCGCCTCCCGGACGGAACGAGCGAATTGATGTGCCACCCCGGCGTTTGCGACGAGGACTTGGAAGCCGCGAACACTCGGCTCAAGCGGCAGCGGGAGACGGAACTTCAGGCTTTGGTGGATCCGGCGGTCCGGCGGGCCATTGAGGAGCGAGGAATTAAGCTTGTTAGCTATCGGGAGCTGAACTGACTTGATGCGAGAAAACGGAGGCATGCCGCTCAAGTACTCGGTGGTCGTTCCGGTCCACGACGAACAGGAAAGCATCCGGGAACTCTACCAACGCCTCTGCGCCGTCATGGATCGGCGCTACGAGCCGGTGGAGTTTCTTTTCGTGGACGATCATTCGGGCGACGCTACCTCGCAGATTCTGGCCGAAATCGCCGAGGCCGATCCACGCGTAGCGGTTGTTCGCCTGAAGCGAAATTACGGCCAGACGATCGCGCTGGCGGCCGGCTTCGACCATGCCGCCGGCGACATCATCGTTTCCATGGACGGAGACCTTCAGCACGATCCCGCCGATATTCCCGCGATGCTGGAAGCGATGGAGGCGACCGATTGCGACATCGTTAGCGGATGGCGGCAGAAACGCGTGGACAATCTCTTCTTCCGCCGCATCCCCTCGCGCGTGGCCAACTGGATGATGGCCAAGCTGTCCGGCGTGGACATCCATGATTTCGGCACGACCTTCAAAGCCTATCGCAGCGAAATTATCAAAGACATCCGGCTCTACGGCGATCTTCATCGCTTCATCCCCGCGCTGGCGGCGTGGAACGGCGCGAAGGTGATCGAGCTGCCGATTCACAATGTCGTCCGGCCGGTCGGTCGTTCCCACTACGGCATTTCCCGCACTTTCCGGGTGCTGTTCGATCTCATCACCGTCCGCTTTCTCCTCCGCTACATGACCCGTCCGCTCCATTTCTTTGGTCCTCCGGGCGTGCTGGGCGTTCTGGGCGGCGCGGGCATCCTCCTTGTTCTGTTCTTCGAAAAGGTTCTTTACGGCACCAATCTGTTCCTTCAGCACGGTCCCTTGCTCGTGTTTGGAATGATGCTGTGTCTCTTTGGGTTGCAAGTTCTGGCTGTGGGGCTTATCGGCGAGCTTCTGATGCGCACCTACTTCGAAGCGCATCAGAAGCCGATTTACCGCATCGAGCGTACGATGGGTGGAGCGCGGCTGACCGGTACTCCCAACTAGTGCCAAATGTGGAGGTCTATTGGCGATGAGCCCTGCTGAAGACAAGTTTTACCTTGGCCGAATCACGCACCGCGTCGACATCGCTCCCGATCTCTGGATCATCCGGATCGACCCCGGCGGCGAATTCCGATTTGTGGCCGGGCAGTATGCCACGCTCGGGGTCCGCACCGCGGAAAAGCTCGTCGAGCGCCCTTACTCCATCGTGTCGGCGCCGTTTGAGAAGGAGCTCGAGATTTTCATTGAGCTCGTTCCGCAGGGCGAACTGACCCCGCTCCTCTATAAGCTGCCGGTGGGCGGCGAGATGACGGTCCGCAAGGTGTCCAAAGGCCGCTTTACACTCGACACCAAAAGCGGCCACACAAAACATCTGCTGCTCTGCACCGTAACCGGTGTCGCGCCCTTCATCAGTTACATCCGGTCGCTTTATAAGGACTGGAACGAAAAGCGATTCGACGGCGCCCACCACCTCTACTGCATCAACGGCGCCAGCCGTTCCTGGGAGTTCGGCTATCGCGAGGAAGTCGAGAAAATCGCGCGCGAAGTTCCCTGGTTGACTTACGTCCCTACGATCAGTCGGCCTTGGGAGGATCCCAAATGGCAGGGCGAAACGGGACGCGTCGAAGACATCATTCGCAAGTACGCCGACCAGTGGGGAGTCTCGGGAAACGACACGACCGCGTATCTCTGCGGCCATCCTCAAATGATCGAACACGGTAAGGGTATCCTTCAGCGGCGCGGTTTCCCGAAAGAATTGCTGAAGGAAGAGGTGTACTGGATTCCGCCCAAGTAAGCCGGCGCCAACGGTGCGGCTTCGTTTTAACTTCGTTGGAGCTTGAAATATGCAGCGGCGAGAGGTGGAACTCGCAGCCGGAGAGAATGGGGTCGGCCATTCCAGGGCACGGGTTCGGAATGCAGGCCGCCTGCATTGCCCACGTCGGACCCGCCGTAGTACGAAGAATCGGTGTTGAGTATTTCGCGGTAGAAGCCGGCTTCTGGGACGCCGACGCGATAATTCTCACGCACGACGGGAGTGAAGTTGCATACAGACAGGATAAAATCCCCCGGGTGTTTGCCGCGACGCACGAAGCTGAGCGCGCTCATATCGGAGGCGTTCGCATCGATCCATTCGAATCCCTGCCAGTCGAAATCCACTTCGTGCAAGGCAGGCTCGGAAGCGTACAAACGATTGAGGTCTGCCACCAGGTGACAGATGCCGCGGTGCGGCGCGTAGTCCAGTAGGCCCCAATCGAGACTCACATCGTGCTGCCATTCGACCCATGGTGCCAGCTCGCTCCCCATCATCAGTAGCTTCTTGCCCGGGTGGCTGAAGAGATACCCGTAGAGCAAGCGCAGGTTCGCGAATTTCTGCCAATCGTCTCCTGGCATTTTGGCGAGCAGCGATCGTTTGCCGTGCACCACTTCGTCGTGGGAGAGCGGCAGCATGAAGTTCTCGCTAAAGGCGTAAAGCATCGAGAAAGTAAGTTCGTTGTGATGGTATTTGCGATGCACCGGGTCAAGCGCCATGTAATGCAGGGTGTCATTCATCCAACCCATGTTCCATTTCAGGTCGAAGCCGAGTCCGCCGACGTAGGTAGGCCGGGTCACGGCGGGCCAGGACGTGGATTCTTCGGCGATCGTGAGCGCGCCCGGGTGGCGGCTGTGCACGGCTTCGTTCAATCGCCGCAGAAATGCGATCGCGTGCAAATTTTCGCGGCCTCCATACTGGTTCGGAATCCACTGGCCCTCGCGGCGCGAATAGTCCAGATAAAGCATGGAAGCAACTGCGTCCACGCGCAGGCCGTCGGCGTGGTATTTGTCGAGCCAAAACAACGCGCTCGAAACCAGAAAATTTTGCACCTCGTTGCGTCCGTAATTGAAGACCAGGGTGCCCCAGTCGGGATGTTCTCCGATGCGCGGGTCCGCGTGCTCGTAAAGGTGTGTGCCGTCGAAATAGGCGAGGCCGTGGGCGTCTCGCGGAAAGTGCGCCGGAGTCCAGTCGAGGAGCACGCCGATCCCTTCTTGGTGGCAGCGGTCCACCAGGTGCATGAAATCCGTGGGGGTGCCGTAACGGCTCGTCACCCCATAGTAGCCGACGGTCTGGTATCCCCAGGAGCCGTCGTACGGGTATTCCATCACAGGCAACAGTTCGATGTGCGTGAAGCCCATGCGCTTCACGTAGGGGACCAGTTCCGCGGCTAGCTCGCGGTAAGTCAGCCAGCGCCGCTCGGACCCTGGGCTGCGCCGCCACGAGCCAAGGTGCACTTCGTAAACGCAGATCGGGGCGCGGAACCAGTCTCGCGTGCTTCGCTGCGTCATCCATTCGGAGTCGGCCCAGCCGTAGCCTTCGATGTTAAACACCACGGAGCCCGTTTTCGGGCGAAGCTCCGCGGCGAATGCATAAGGGTCAGCTTTCAGCGCCGGCGGCCCGCCCAAACGGGAAAGAATCTCGAATTTGTAAATCTGGCCTTCTTTCAGCCCGGGAACGAAAAGCTCCCAGACTCCGCTCGAGCCCCGGCTGCGCATGGGCGAAACCCGTCCATCCCAGGAGTTGAAATCGCCGACCACGCCCACGCGGCGCGCGTTGGGCGCCCAAACACCGAAATGTACGCCCTGCACGCCTTCGACCTCACGCACGTGCGCGCCAAGCTTCTCGTACTTCAAGTAGTGCGTACCTTCCCCCATCAGGTGGAGATCGAAATCGGTGAGAAGCGGAGGGAAAGCATACGGATCGTATGTCTCATAGGTGGCCCCGCTCGTGTAGCGGATGCGTAGGCGATACGCCTTGGGAGAAATCGTGGCGTCCGGGCCGGTGGGTGCCGTGAGGAGGGCTTCGAAGAACCCCTCCGGATGGATGCGCGCGGCACGCTGGGCCTCCGAGCTATCGCTCGGGACTACGCTCACTTCGGCGGCGTGCGGCTGGAATATGCGGACGGCGAGTTTACTTTTGCCGTTCACATCGACCCGGTGTGGCCCGAGGATGTGAAAGGGATCCGAATGCTCCGCGTCGAGAATGAGCTTGATTTCGACAGGGGGCGCGGAGGAGGCGATCTCCCCTTTGGGGACTTCTTCGGTTTTGCCGCCGGGCGTCACGTCTCAGGCCAATTGTCGCTCCTCCATTCTATCCGAGACCGCTCGTGCGACCAACCGGCGTTCTACCCACCCAAGGGCGAACCCAATGCGCGCATACGGGCGATCGCGCGCGGTAAATCCCACTGCAACTATGAATAAGGCGGCTGCACGCTGTTGAGTAGCTGGTACCAAAGTACTCTTGTTCGGCTGCTTGCCTGGGCCTATACCGGCAATTGGAGCATTCCGGTCTGCTTCCCTCTGCCCAGGATTTGTGGAGCCCGATTCGAAAACTGGGCGTGGACTCGGCCGTGTCCTTCTGCGTGTGCGGCAGACGCCGGAGAAAGCCTGAGAATGCCGAGCAAGCTGACGACTGACATTTCGCGGCGGAAGGCTCGAAAGACCTCTCCCACGAAAACATCGGAAGTGCCTCGGGCGCCGGGAGAGGACTACCGCCTCCTTTTCGAGCGCAATTTGGCGGGGTCGTTTCGCACGACGCTTGACGGCAGGTTTCTCGACTGCAACGAAGCCTTCGAGCGCGTGGTCGGGTGCGAATCGCGCGAAGAGGTAATGGCCCACAGTGCCCCGGATTTCCACGCGAGCGATGCAAGCCGGAATGCCCTGATTGCTCGCCTTACCAGAAAAGGCTTCCTACGCAACGTCGAGGTCTCCATCCGCCGCAAGGATGGCAGCGCCAGATGGGTTTTGTGCAATCTGAGCTTGTTGCGCGACGAAGAAGGCTGCCCGGTCATTATCGAAGGTACCTTGGTGGACATCACCGGGGAAAAGCTGGCTGCGACCGAACGGCAACAAAACGAATCGAGTTTTCGTTTGCTCTTTGCCAGCAATCCTCATCCGATGTACGTCTGCGACCTCGAAACACTGGAACTCCTCGAAGTAAACGACGCAGCCCTGGCACAATACGGCTACTCTCGCCAGGAATTCCTCGGTTTACGCCTGACGGACATTCGTCCGCCGGATGAGATCCCGCATCTCCTCAAAAAGCTAAAGCACGCGAAGAATGGGCTCTACCATGCCGGTCACTGGAAGCATCGCCGGAAAGATGGGCGGACTCTGGACGTTGACGTCACAACCCACCGCTTGGAGTTCGATGGTCGCATGGCGGTCCTCGTCGTGGCGCAGGACATCACCGAGCGCAGGCACACCGAAGAGGAACGTCGGGCCGCGGAGGCAAAATACCGCACCCTAGTCGAACAACTTCCCGCCATCAGCTACATCGCGCAGCTCGGTGCCACCGGCCCCTGGCTCTACGTTAGCCCGCAGATCCAATCCTTGCTGGGCTTTTCCCCCCAAGAGTGGATCGCCGACTCCGCCTTGTGGTTGAAGCGACTCCCTCCGCAAGATCGAGACCTCGTTCTGGCCGAGGAAGAGCGCGTTGCCCGCACGGGAGAAAACTTTGACGCGGAGTACCGTGTGATGGCCCGTGATGGACGAGTCGTCTGGTTTCGCGACCGTGGGGCCCTCATGCGCGACACTTCGGGCCAAATCCTCCATATGCAAGGGGTAATGCTCGACATCACCGGGACGAAACAGGCCGAGGAAGCCGTGGCGCGGCTCAGTCGGCAGAACGACCTGATCCTCAAGTCCGTGGGCGAAGGCATCTACGGTGTGGACGTTCAGGGTCGCTGTACGTTCTTCAATCCCGCGGGCGCGGCCTTGCTGGGTTGGAATCCGGAAGATCTAATCGGGAAGAACTTGCATGAGGTTCTGCACCACTCCTGGCCGGACGGGAGGTGCTACCAGGTTGTCGAGTGCCCGATTCATTCCGCCTCCGAGGACGGCGTCGTTTATCACGTGGACAACGAGGTCTTCTGGCGGAAGGATGGAACATGTTTTGCGGTGGAGTACGTGAGGACGCCCATCCGCGAGGGCGACCATCTGGTTGGGGCCGTCGTGACGTTCCGGGATATCTCCGGGCGCAGGCGTGCCGAAGAAGCTCAGAGAGAAGCAGAAGCGAGATTCCACAGCATCTTTGAAAACGCTATCGAAGGGTTCTTCCAGACTCGGCCGGACGGTAGCTATGTCAGCGCAAACCCGGCGCTGGCACGGATGTACGGCTACAGCTCGCCCGAAGAGCTGATGACCACCGTGAATGACATTGGGGAGCAGGTGTATGTGGACCGCGACCGTCGCGATCAATTCAAAGGCGCTATGGAAACGTGGGGCATCCTGGAAGGGTTCGAGTATCAGGTTCATCGCCGGGACGGAACGAAGATCTGGCTTTCGGAAAACGCGCGCGCCGTGCGCGACGCGGCCGGGGAAGTGCTGTACTACGAAGGAACGGTGGAAGATATCACCGCCCGTAAGCGGGGAGAGGCGGAACGGCAAGTCACTTTGGAAATCATCCACGGCGTGAACGTCACCGACAACCTCGATGATCTCCTGCGCTTGATCCATCAGTCGCTGAACAAAGTGCTGTACGCAGAAAACTGTTTCGTCGCCCTCTACGACCCTGCCAACGAATCGTTCCAGTTCCCCTTCTTCATCGATCAGTACGACACGCCTCCGCCCCCTCACCGGGCGGGCAAGAGCTGCGCGGCGTACGTCTTCCGGACCGGCCAGGCGATGCTGATCTCCCAGCCGCTCTTTGATGAACTCGCTGCAGCGGAGGAAGTCGAGCTTGTAGGCACCCCTTCACCGAGTTGGCTTGGCGTCCCGCTGCGCACGCCTTCGGAAACGATCGGCGTCTTGGTAGTGAAGAACTATGTTGATGAGAACGCATACACCCAGCGCGACCTCGAATTCCTGAGTTCGGTCGGCGGGCAGATCGCCCTCGCGATCGAACGGAAGCGGTCGGAGGCGGCTCTGCGCGAAAGCGAAGCGCGGCTGCGCGTGCTGATTGAGCAGTTGCCGGCGGTTCTCTGGACCACCGACCGCGACCTGCGCTTCACGTCGTCCTTGGGTGCAGGTCTTACCCGCTTGGGCCTGAAGCCAAACCAGGTGGTGGGAATGTCGCTCTTCGACTACTTCGAGACCACCGACCAGGGTTTTGCGCCGATCGCCGCCCATCGTCGCGCCATGATGGGGGACCCCGTCACCTTCCATGTGGAGTGGGCTGGGGGTTCGTATGCCTGCCACGCAGAGCCGCTGCGCGACGCCAACGGAAATATCCAGGGCGCCATCTGCATGTCGCTCGATGTAACTGACCGCAAACAACTCGAAGCGCAGTTGCGCCAAGCGCAGAAGATGGAAGCGGTAGGGCGCCTCGCCGGTGGGATCGCGCACGACTTCAATAATCTTCTCATGGTCATTCAGGGCTACACCGAATTGTTGCTCGAGCATTTTGGCCAGAGCGATCCGCTGCGCCGCCATGCGGAGCAGGTTCACCAGGCGGCTGAACGAGCGGCTTCGCTTACCCGGCAATTGCTGGCGTTCAGCCGGAAGCAAGTGCTGGCGCCCAGAGTTTTGAGTATTGACGCCGTGGTCGCCGATATGGAGAAGATGCTGCGGCGCCTGATCGGCGAAGATATCGAGCTCGCTACCGTAACACCACCGGATCTTTGGCCGGTGAAGGCCGACCGCAGCCAGATCGAGCAGGTGATAGTGAACCTTGCCGTCAACGCACGCGACGCCATGCCAAGTGGAGGCAAGCTCACCATCGAGACCGCCAATGTGGAGCTCGACGGCGCGTATTCCCAGCATCGCTCCGTCGTTGTCCCAGGACCGTATGTCATGCTGGCGGTCACAGACACCGGATGCGGTATGGACGCGGAAACTCAAGGCCACGTTTTTGAGCCTTTCTTTACGACCAAGGAAAAGGGCAAAGGAACAGGGTTGGGCTTGGCGACGGTCTACGGCATCGTCAAGCAAAGCGGTGGGTATATCTGGCTGTACAGCGAGACGGGGAAGGGCACGACCTTTAAGGTCTATCTGCCTCGCGTCACAGCGCCGTTGGATGTGAAGGAGCACCGCAAGGAAGCGGATGCGCCGCGTCGTGGCTCAGAAACGGTCCTGGTGGCTGAGGACGAGACGGGAGTTCGTGCCCTCACGCGCGAGTACCTGGAGTCTAGCGGGTATCAGGTTCTCGAGGCTCAAAACGGCGCCGAAGCGCTCGAGATCGCCGCGCAACATCCCGGTGAGATCCATCTATTGCTCACCGATGTGGTCATGCAGGGAATCAGCGGGTGCAAGCTCGCCGAGAATATGGTGAAGCTGCGGCCGAACGTCAAAGTCCTCTATATGTCCGGCTATACCGATCAAGCCATCGTGCGTCACGGTATCCTCACGGAGGATACAGTCCTTTTGCAGAAGCCCTTCACCCTGAACTCGCTCTCCCTCAAACTACGCGAGATTCTCGACCCGCCCGCCAAAAGTTGAGGCCGGGCCCAGTTCGTTTCCCGCCCCCTCCCGACGAAGCCCTCCGACTTTTCTGTGACGATTCTCTCGTGAGCCTCCGGCTTCTGGAGTGAATGACATAAGTGAAAAGCTGCTCCCGAAGGCCCCGAACTCGCTCAGCAGCCAAGGGGAGGGCGTAGGCGGCGCTCTCTTTCTCTAAGCTGACCTTACTCTGTAAGAGAAGCTAGTGGACCTTGCCGATGATGGCCAGCGAGACGGGGCCGGTGTCCGTCGAAAACGACGACGTGGGGCTGAGGTTGCCCGTAGTGGGATCGAGAGAGTAGACGCTTATGTTGTTGCTGCCGACGTTCGCGACGTAAACGAACTTGCCGGAAGGCTCGACCACTATTGAAGCAGGCGTGGATACCCCCGGGAACGGGGAACTGGCGAGCGGATTCAAAATGCCCGTCGTCGGATCGATTATGAGAGCGGAGAGATTGTCGGAACCGAAGTTCGCGGTGTAAACGTACTTGCCCGAGGGCTCCACCGTCACCGAGCGAGGAGCTGTTCCGGCCGGAAATGGTGAACCAGGGACTTGGGTCAAGGCGCCCGTGACGGGGTTGACGGTGTAGGCTGTGATGCCATTGTCCTGACCATCAGCCACAAAGGCAAAAGTCCCTGTGGGGTCGACTGCCACCGAGTTGGGGGTTTTGCCCGCTGCAAACGGTGAGTTCGTCACCGCCGTCAGGGCGCCACTAGTAGGATCGATGGTGAAAGCCGAAATATTATTGGAAGCGCCATTCGTGGCGTACAGGAACCTGCCAGACGGATCGATCGTCAGCGATGCTGGACCTGCTCCCGTTGACGCACCGGCAATTGATGTCAAAGAGCCGTCTGGATTCAGGGTGTAAGCCGAGATGCTGCCGGAATTCTGGTTCGCTACATACACAAACCTGGCCGAAGGATCGACGACTACCGAGTGCGGCAGCTTGCCTGCTGAAAACGGGGAACCGGGGGTCGCCGTCAGGGAGCCGTCGGCATTGATCGTGTAAGCCGCAAGGTTATTGCTCGCGCTGGCGCTGGCCACATAGGCGAACTTGCCGGAGGGATCGGCGGTCACAGATTGCGGACTTGCTCCCGTCGGGAACGGCGAACCGGTCACCGGCGTTAGACCGCCGCTTGGCGGATCAATGGTGTAGGCGGAGATGCTGTTGCCGTAAAGGTTCGCCGAGTAGGCGAGCGACGGGGCGTAAGTGACGGCAGCCGCGCCCGCGGCAAACGCGATCGAACTCGAGCCTTTCCGCGCGATCATCTGACCGAGCGACAGGAGGTCGCCGCTCGCGGGATCAATCTTGTACACGGAAATGTTGTCCGAATTGAGATTTGGCGCATAGACGAACGTGCCGGAGGGGTCCACGGTTACCGAGCGCGGCGAGCTTCCTGCCGGGAACGGCGAATTGACAATTTGAGTGAGAGCGCCGCTCGCGGGATCGATCGTAAAGGCTGAGATGTTGCTGGAGGCCCCATCAGATACGTACACAAACTGGCCCGACGGGTCGATGGTAACCGAGTTCGCGCCCGTGCCGGCCGCGAAGGGCGAGCCGGGAATGGGAATCAGTTTACCGGAGGCCGGGTCGATGCTGTACGACGAGACGTCGTTCGAAGTGTTGTTTGCCGTGTAAACGAATCGGCCTGAAGGATCCACAACCACCGATTGCGGAGATGTTCCTGCGGCGAAGGACACGGGGGTTGTTGCTGTCAAGGACCCATCGGGTCCGATCGTGTACGCGGAAACGGTGCTGCTAAGTAGGTTCGAAACATATGCGAACCTGCCAAACGGATCGATCGAGATGGCGCTGGGGCCCGAGTCTGTCGCAAACGTGGGAGAAGCCATCGGGACGAGGGTGCCGGGCGGCAAGCTGGAGGTGGCACACGCCAGCGCGTTGACCGCCTGCGCAGTCGGCAGGCAAATCGTGTAACCGGAGACGTTTGCCGAATTGAAGTCCACGATGTAAACGGACTCTTGCGTGACGTCGCCGTTCCCGTTGATCGAGGGGAGCACGGCCACTGAGTTGGGGAAGTTCCCCGTAGCGAATGGCGAGCCGGCAACTTCCGTGAGCGTGCCCCCGGCAAGATCGATGGCGTACGCCGAAACGTTGGCGGCTGTGAAATTTGCTACGTACGCATAAGCGAACTGACCCTTAGGGTCTACAGCGACCCCCACCGATCGGGGACTTGTTTGGGTCGAGAGCAGGTAGCCATTGGCCCTCAACTGCCCGGTGCTGGGGTTCACCGTGTAGAACGAAATCGTGTTGTCGTTGAAATTGGCCACATAGGCGAAGCGCGGCGGCGTGCTGCCCGTCAGAGTGACTACCTGACTGCCGGCGTCATCCGTGATGGTTAACAAGCCTTCTCGGGTTCCTATCGCCGTCGGTGTAAAGGTTACGTTGACGGTGCAGCTCAAACCGGCCCCGAGGGCGGTGCTAAGCGAGCAGGTGGTCCCTACCGGGTCTAAGGCAAAGTCGCCTGCAAAAGTGAAATTGGATATGCCGATGGCGGACGTCTCATTATTGCTCAAGGTCACGGACTTGGGGAGACTGGCGGTGTTCAAGGCTTGGCTCCCCAAATTCAAGGCTTGGGGGGAAACGGTGACGTCTGCGATGCCGCTGCCCCTCAGGTTTACTACCTGTGGGCTGTTGCTCGCGTCGTCGACGACTGTAATGGATCCGCTTCTGTTACCGGGGGCCGTGGGTGCAAACGTGACGCCGAACGTGCAGCTGCTGCTTGGCGGAAGAGCTGCTGGAAGAGTCGTCGGACACTGTGTTCCCGTCGGTGGTATCGCCAAGGCGAAGTCGCCGCTCGGGGTTATGCTCGATATAGTGAGCGATGCGGTTTGGTTGTTGATGAGAATTGCCGTTTGAATTCCGCTGGTATTGCCGACCGCCAGGTTGCCAAAGCTGAGATCCGTCGGGGTGACTTGAGCCGGCACGCCGGTGCCACTCCCGCTCAAGGAGATCGTGTGCGGGCTGCCGCCTGCGTCGTCATTAATAACGACCGAGGCGCTTCGCGACCCGGTGGCTGATGGAGTGAAACCGACGCTGATCGTGCAGTTCGCCCCCGGCCCCAGCGTCCCCCCCGTAGCGGGACAAGTGGTCCCAGGCGCCAGAAAGAAGTCGCTCGCATTCGTGCCGGTGATGCCTATGCTGTTGAGCGAAAGCGTCACGTTCCCGGCATTTGTCAGCGTCACCTGCTGTGAGGCCCCGGTGCCGTCTACCGGCTGACTGCTGAAAATGAGGCTGTTAGAAGAGAGCTGCACGGCGGGCCCCAAACCCGTACCACTCAGACTCAGCGACTTCGGGCCGCTCAGGGAATTGTCACCGAGGGTAACCTTGGCTGAGTCTGCGCCGATGGCCTGCGGTGCGAACATCACCACCAGGGTGCAAGTCGATCCCGGCGGTACGATCGAACCGGTCTTGCAAGTCGAGCTGGATGTAAGAACGAAAGACGAAGCGTTCGTCCCGCTGATGCCTACGCTCGTGAATGACAGCGTTCCACTGCCTGTGTTCGTCAACACAACAGTTTCTGCGGAACTGGATGTACCCAGAAGCAGACTTCCGAACTTCAGGCTGGTAGGTTTGAGAGTCACGGTCGCCGCGATTCCTGTCCCGCTCAGGCCAAGACTCTTGGGACCTCCCACGGAATTGTCGGTCAGGCTGACGGCAGCGGTCTTCGAGCCTGTCGATAGGGGAGCGAATGTTACGTTGATAACGCAGGTTGAGTTTGGCTGTGGGGTTGGCTGAACAATAGAACCGTTGATGCAAGTCGTACCCGAGGCGATATGATAGGCTCCGCTGCTAACGCCCGTGATAGCCACGGTGGTGAGCGAAAGGGGTAAGTTCCCTGTGTTGGTCAGCGTGACGCTTCGGGACGCGCCCAGCCCAACCGTTTCGTTGCCGAAGTTCAGGCTGGTCGGTGAGAGCTGAACCGCTGCCCCCAGCCCCGTACCCGCGAGCGGGATGTTCTGGGGAGTATTGGGGGCACTGTCGGTGAGAGTGACGAAAGCTGATTTCGCGCCTACTGTGCCGGGCTTGAATGTGACGTTGATCGTGCAGCTCGAGTGCGGCAAAACGGTCGAGCCATTTGTGCACGTCGTCCCCGGGGCAATGGCAAATGCCGCCGCGTTGGTGCCGGTGATGGCCACGGAGGTAATCACCAGCGAGGGTGAAGCAACCACAGTGAGCGTCACTGTCTGAGCGGCGCTCTGGGTCCCCACCATGCGACTGCCAAAGTTAAGGCTGGAGGGCGAGAACTTGAGGGTTTGAGCTACCGCAGATTGGCCCACAATCGAGAGAAGAAAGAGGAGGCAAACGGCGTACCGACAGCGGTGGGTGCCGCGCTTCATTGCTGCTTCCGCAGGAATGACGTTAGTGCACATGAATGTCCGGGCCTGGCGAGTGTTTCGCCCCAACCCTCCCCGTCTGGTGACCAGATGCCGCCGATCGGTGCAAGCGTAACGCCAAAGCTTCAGACATCCGCGGCGGACCTTAAGTTCTTAGAAACAAATAGTGTTACGACATGAATCTATTATTCCGCGATGGCTGGGACAGCGCCAAACTACAAACTCTTGCACAATATGGGCCGAGTCTTGGACCAGCTTCCAGCCAACCTAGTTCTCCGGCCGACTTAACAAACTGGGTTCGGGCGGGCGACACATGGCCGCTCCATTCCAAGGGAAAATCTGACCTTGGCGGTCCCAGAAGGCGTCAGACCCTCAATTCCAGGACTAATCCCTTGTGATTAATCCGTTCGGCTACGCCATTTATGCAATAGACTTTGAACCAAAGTCGGGTTATTAGATAGCAGCAGCGGGGGTGACTATGAAGACGGCGCAGGTTCGCGATCGCAGACATTCCCGGCGGTTTCCACACCGCATCAAGCTGAACGCAAGGAAGCTCTCTCCGGCGGGTACTGCGGCGAGAGACAGCCGGCCCATCCGAGGGCGCACTCGCGATATCAGCGAGGGTGGCATCTGTTTTGTGGGCGATCGCCCCCTTCCGACTGCCTCTCTGGTGCGGTGCGAAATTCTTCTGCCCGACGTAGCCGTTCCCATTCCAACCCTCATGCAGGTCCGATGGAGCGCGGAACGAAAATCCCTCGATGCCCAATACGTATGTGGGCTACAGTTCGTGCTCTGAAACGGCGTCATCACATTCTTCCCCTTTTTTCTCCGTTTTTTCTTTGCCCGTCATCGCCAGGCAAAATCAATCGCGCACACTCCGAGCAATCCTTTCCCAAAAAACCGACTCTCGCTTCGGCCCGCGCCCTTCTGGGCGCCCCTATCACCCAAAAAGAGTAGTCGAGCGGGCTACGTGATTCGGCTACTTTTTTGGGATTAGCTAAATCGCTTACGCCTTTTGGGCGATTGTAATCACTCTATGCGAAGAGTTAAAAATAGTGACCACACCGGCCCAGCCAGCCGGCATCTCAAAAGGAGTAACTCTGATGGATAAGACAAGCTGTAGAAAAATCGTTCTGGTAGTTGCAGTTCTGGCCCTCACGCTTGCGGCCGGACAGATCGCCATGGCGCAGGGCCCGTGCAACCCGAACACGCCAACAACGCCGCCGTGCACCGATGCTTACACCGTCGATTACTATGCCAACGCGCATGTCGCGGGTGCTCCGGACGCCACCGTTCGGGTCATCAACCCGGGCACCTTAACCGTGACAGGTTCCGGCCCCGACTCCGGGGGACTTGGAAACGACCTTTGCGCGAATATCTACGTTTTCGACGCCAACCAGCAGTTGTCGGAGTGCTGCAGTTGCTTTGTCAGTTCCAACGCACTGCTGACCCTGTCCGTCAACAACAACCTGACCGTCAACCCGTTGCTGGGCCTCCCCGCTCCGACCACGGGCGTGATCAAGATCGTGTCGTCGACCCGCATTAAACCGTGCGACCCGACCATACTCACTCCGGAGGAAACGCTGCGGGCATGGGCCACCCACATTCAGAACAAGGTGGGAACGGCGTTCCCGGTAACCGAGGGTGAATCCCAAGCTGCGACGCTCGGCGCAGGCGAAGCTGCCGACCTCAAAGAGGATTGCACCGTGGCGATGGAACTTGGCAGCGGCCAGGGCACGTGCAAGTGCCCGCCAGGCCACTAAACGGTAGAGAGCTGTAGAGAGCGGTCCCACTCGCTCTTCTCGAGCGAGTCATCCGCTCGCCATTAATACGCACCTGTGCCAGGCGCCGAACTCGACCCGGCGCCTGGGCAGAGGTGCTTTCCGAGCAGAGGGTTTCCTCCGTTTAGCCTTCCAAAATAAGCGCCAAAGGGATTAGCCGAGCTGGCTACGTGATTCGGCTAATCCTTTTGCTTAGCCGGTCCATTACGCGTCTTGGGCGATTGCAATCCAGGGCGGCGGGGTGTAACCAAGTGGTCCACACCGGCCCAGCCAGCCGGCATCCCGAAAGGAGGAAGTTGATGGATCGAATAGGCTGTAGAAAGATCGTGCTTCTTCTCGCGGTCTTAGCCCTCGCACTGGCGGCCGGCTCTCAGGTCGCCCTGGCGCAGGCGCCCTGCGGAGGGGTAGCGACAAACTCAACGCCAAACCCGCCGCCGTGTACCGATGCTTACACCGTCGATTACTTTGCGAACGCGCATACCACGGGTGCTCCGGACGGCATCGTTCGGGTTATCAACCCCGGAACGACTTCGGCACCGAACCCGACTAGCCCCACCTATACGGAAGGAGGGCACCTTTGCGCGTTGATCTACGTTTTCGACAATACTCAGGAGATGGCGGAGTGCTGCGGCTGTTTTGTCAGTGCTAACGCGCTGCTGACACTCTCTGTTAATGCGAACCTGACCGGCAACCCGTTGCTAGGCAACATTCCCCCGAACTGCGGCCCGCCCCCCTTGTTTGCGCACCCCTGTCTCACAACGGGCGTGATCAAGATCGTGGCGTCGCACGACCCTGGTTTTCCGACGAACCCCTGCAACCCGACCACGATGACTCCGACGCGCACGCTGCGTGCCTGGGCCACCCATATCCAGGGACCAAACACGACCGGCGCGAAGTTCCCAACTACCGAAGGTGAGTCCCAAGCTGCGACGCTCGGCCAGGGCGAAGCTGCCGACCTCGCAGAGGATTGCGCCGTAATTGGTACGGAGGGGTTCGGCCAGGGCATCTGCACTTGTCCGCCGGGCCACTAAGCGGAGAGCCATAGCAAGTGCGGCGCGACTCCTTAAAGAAGTCGCCCACACCGGCCCAGCCAGCCGGCAATCCCGAAAGGAGGGACTTGATGGATCGGATAAGCTGTAGAAAGATCGTGCTTCTTCTCGCGGTCTTAGCCCTCGCACTGGCGGCTGGCTCTCAGGTCGCCCGGGCTCAGACCACCGATGTCTACACCGTCGATTACTTTTCGAACGCGAATACGACCCTCGCTCCGGACGCCACCGTTCGGGTCATCAACCCGGGCACCTTAACCGTGACAGGCCTCGGCCCGGACTCCGGGGGACTTGGAAACGACCTTTGCGCGTTGATCTACGTTTTCGATGCCAGCCAGCATTTGTCGGAGTGCTGCGGCTGCTTTGTGAGTGCCAACGGGCTGATGACGCTGTCTGTCAATGCGAACCTGACCAAGAACCCCTTGCTGGGCTTTCCGCTCCACACGGGCGTGATCAAGATCGTGTCGTCGCACTTCATTACACCGTGCGACGCGACCACGATCACTCCGGAGGAAACGCTGCGTGCGTGGGCCACCCACATTCAGCATAACTCGACGTTCCTGACCACCGAGGGTGAGTCCCAGGCTGCCACGCTCGGCACAGGCGAAGTTGCCGACCTGGCAGAGGATTGCAGCGTGGCGATGGAACTCGGCAGTGGCGGCGGCGTCTGCAACTGCCCGGCAGGCCACTAAGGGGAGAGCAATAGCAAGAGCGGCGCGATTCGCTCTTTAATGGAAGTCGCCCACACCGGCCCAGCCAGCCGGCATCCCAAAAGGAGTAACTCTGATGGATAAGACAAGGTGTAGAAAAATCGTGCTCGTAGTTGCAGTTCTGGCCCTCGCGCTTGCGGCCGGCTCTCAGGTCGCCCGGGCGCAGACCACTGATGTCTACACCGTCGATTACTTTTCGAACGCGAATACGCTCGGTCCGGACGCCACCGTTCGGGTCCTCAACCCCGGAACGACTACGGTAACGGGAACCGGCCCGGACTCTGGAGGAAATGGAGCCGACCTTTGCGCGTTGATCTACGTTTTCGATCCCAGCCAGCATTTGTCGGAGTGCTGCGGTTGCTTCGTCAGTGCCAACGCGCTGCTGACCTTGTCCGTGAACACTCAACTGACCAACAACCCGTTGTTGGGCACCCTGCTCCACACAGGCGTGATCAAGATCGTTTCATCGGTGAATGTGAACCCGTGCGACGCGACCAAGATCACCCCGACGGAAACGCTGCGGGCTTGGGCCACCCACATTCAGAAGGTGGGCACAGGTGCAACGGCCACATTCCCGGAAACCGAGGGTGAATCCCAGGCTGCAACGCTCGGCCAAGGCGAAGCTGCCGACCTCGCAGAGGATTGCACCGTCCTTGAGGAACTCGGCAGCGGCGGGGGCGTCTGCAACTGCCCGCCGTGCGCACCGGGTCACGGTCCGAAGTGTCCTTGAACACAGTCGAAGGAAGCCGCGGCATTTAGAGCTGGACGAAGGTGGCTTGCATCATAGTACGACGGGTGCTGTCGTTGAGGAACTCGGGCAGCCGCTAGGGCGTGTGCACCTGCCCTGCGGAAACACTAAAGCGGAGTTGTAGCCAAAGCGGCGCGACTCGCTCTTCTCGAGCGAATCACGCGCTCGCCATCAAACCGCACCTGTGCTAGGCGCCGAACCCGACCCGGCGCCTGGCATAGGTCGCTTCCATGCGCAGCGTCCACCTCGATTTTGGCCTTCTAATCAGTGATGACCGCAGAGGTCCAGCCGGCTACGCAATTCGGTTACTTTTTTTGGATTAGCCGAATTAAGTACTCTTTTTGGGCGATTGTAATCGGGCGCAGCCAGGAGTAAGGAGTGTCCTACCGGGCCAGCTAGCCGGCCTTCTAAAGGAGTAACTCTGATGGGTCAAACAGGCTGTAGAAGGGTAGTGCTTCCTCTCGCGGTTTTAATCCTTGCGCTGGCAGCCGGCTCACAGGTCGCCTGGGCTCAGACCACCGATGTTTACACCGTCGATTATTATTCCAACGCGAATATCGGGTGTACTTCTTTCCCCTGCACCCCGGCCGGTCCGGACGCCACGGTGCGGGTCCTCAACCCTGGAACGACCTCGAACGGAGCCAGCGAAGGCGCCGATCTGTGCGCGCTGATCTACGTCTTTGATGCCAACCAGCAGTTGTCGGAGTGCTGCGGTTGTTCTATCACTGCCAACGCGCTGCTGACCTTCTCCGTCGACACAAACCTGGTCAACAACCCGTTGCTGGGCTCCGCACTCCACACGGGCGTGATCAAGATCGTTTCGTCAGTGAAGGCGACGCCGTGCGACCCGACCAAGATCAGCCCGACGGAAACGCTGCGGGCCTGGGCCACCCACATTCAGAACAAGGTGGGCGCAGCGTTCCCAATCACCGAGGGCGAATCCCAAGCTGCGACGCTGGGTACAGGCGAACAGGCCGACCTTGGAGAGGATTGCACCGTCCTAGAGGAACTCGGCAGCGGCCAGGGCCTCTGCACTTGCCCGCCGTGCATACCGGGTCACGGCCCGAAGTGTCCCTGAGCGCGGTCAAAAGAGCCGCGGCATCGAAGCCGGATGATAAGCATTTGGTACGGATGCCGTCGTTGAGAAATTCGGCAGCGGCGCAAGTGTTTGCAGTTGTCCGCCGAACCACTGCAGGGGAGTCGTAGCAAGCGGCGACGCAACTCGCTCTTCTCGAGCGAATCACGCGCTCGCCGTCAGGAAGACGCTGGCATAGTTCACCGCAGAAAGAAGAGACACAAAAGGACTCACCCAAAAGGGTGAGTCCAGCCGTCCTAGCTCTCCGCTGAAAAGCGCCTCGATTCGAGCTAAAGTTCTTGACACATCCACCGAGGTAGTTCAGAATTAGTCAGCCTGTTACAGAAAAGCAAGCCGTACTTTTAAGCGCGCCGTTGCGGGAGGAGGGTGACTTCTCGCAATGAGTGGAGAGCATTCGAAAGTTTCCTGAGGACCAGGAGCACATCCGCAGTCTCGGGGTGTGGGGGAACACGTGGTGAACCGCCAGCCAAAACGCCCCGTGCCGCATGACGGGAAAGGCTTTTCTGTCCCTCAACCGGGCGTGGGTTTTCTGCTTGCCGATTCATCATTGCAACCCCTGTACGCGAATCCGCAGGCGGTCCAGATTCTAGCTTATCCGGGGAAGGTCGAAAAAATAAGTTCGCAGGAGTCTTTTCTTTCGGCCAAGATGCGCTCCATTATTCCGGATGGCGGATTAACCAAGGACGCCGTTCTTACCCGTGAGGTCGTGTCGGGAAAGCGCCGATATATGTGTCGCGTCTTCTCCGTCAGCACTTTCGCGCACAATTCTTCCCAACCTTCGGTGGCCGTTCTCTTCGAGCGCCCCTCCCTTAGCTTAGTTCACATTTCTCGCATCACCGCCCAGTGTCACCTGACGCCGCGCGAGCTGCAGACGGTGGAGCTGCTGGTACAGGGGCTTTCGGACCAGGAAATCGCCGATCGGATGAGGATCAGCCCTAACACCGTAAAAGCCTTCTTGAGACTGGTGATGAACAGGATGGGGGTCAGCACCCGTTCCGGAATCGTCGGGAAGATCGTATTTTCGAAGGACTAATCCTCCTAACGCCCTCACTCGAACGGCTCGTCTCGAAGAAAATCTCGCCGGGAGTCCAATCCAAATTTTGATGACGAGTGGCGGATTTCGCTAGATGCCTGTATCAACTGATCCGAGTGCAATCGATTCTATCTTGACCGTTGCACAACCTCGATAGCGGTGACTGGATGCGCTTCCCACGCTGTAGCCCGCCGTTACAGCTCCGAAGAGGCCGATTTTCATCAGTCCGAAAATACTAACTTATTGGGGATTAAGGGGATAAGGGAGTTCGTTTCGCAATTTTTGCCTTTGAGCTCCTCCGGGCCGGCTTTATTATCTATTAGAATATAATATTACAATACTATTCTCTATTAGAGAATACTGACACACGGCAGCTGGTTGTTCGGATGGGAGAGGTCGCCAGGGCGACGGCGAGCACATTCGTGACCTCCAACCGGAACTTGCTGAGCTGATCGGTCGTCGGAACCGTGTACAGCACGCGGTGCCCCCTCCAGGAATCTCTAGATCTTGCGTGCGGCCTCGGAGCGCATGAACTCGAACTGCTCGCATGGCTGGCAGGTCCTTCATCCGGACGCGATAGTCGATGCGCTCAGTCTCTCGGATTTACGCGCTCTCATCTACCTTCGAATTGACGGGCCGTTCGGTCGGAGGGGATGGTTTCGTCTGATTCTCATAGACGACATGGCAGACAACCTTGCAGTTGTCGGGACCGGCAGCCTCGATGCGCTGCCCCGCTTTACCCTCGATGGCCTCTCGGATTTCGCGGGCGGCATCGGTTTTGCCCGCGACGGCTGCGAGGCCTTGGCCGAAGGCGATTGCGGCCCCATAGGTCGAACCTACCGGCAGCTGGAGGGCCAGGCGAATCTTGTCGGGTAGCTCGGTCTCTACGGCCCCCAGGTAGGCGTCGCTGATTGGAAGCTTCGCCGGGCGGCGGACTGGGTTGTGGCTCTGCGCCCGCTTGAACGGCATGAGGTTTTTTTGACGTGGGCTGCGGATTCACTGTTTCACCCTCTGGTCTAGTAATTAGCAAAGTTTAATTTAAAACGCATCCTAAGAGGAGATTCGCACATCGATCGCCGGGGGCGCGGGCTGGCCCGTGCGCATGCGTTTCAGGCGCTCAAACTCAATGGGCAAACGGTCGAACTCTCGCCCTAAGTGGGCACCATATCTTAATAAGCGGTCGAGGCCAGGGGCATCAGGGATGCGAAAGCGGAGCCGCTCCACTTCAATTCTTCTCGATTCGATCGCCGCACACTCCTTTTGGTAACGCTTGAGGCGGTCAATTTCCTCATCAATCTCCCTCAAAATGTTCTCCTTGCATTGCTGCGGCGTGGCGTATCCCTTGAGCTTGCGCTCCTCTTCGGGCGCTTCTGAAGTATGCTGCCACTCTGTATAAGAATCAGAAATATTTCCGCACAGGTAATTCCGTGCGCCATACACCCGTGTCAGAATTGCGGAATCGCTTTGCTCGTTGAATCCGTCGATTTCAATGTTCCGGCGCAATTCAGACAGAAGTTCAATGCATTTTGCGATCACCAACGGATTCTGTTTACTCCGGATGAGGGTGGACTCATCGTGCTCGTCGTCAAACACGGGGAATATAGGTCGCGTCTGAAGCGCTGCTTGTTCGTGCTTGCGCTCTAGATCCCAGCCCAGAAAATCCCTGCTTCGCCGAATTTCCCCCGCTTCAGCCTCCATCAACCGCCGGTGCCGCAAAACGTTATTCGCAATGTCTTTGACCACGATCTCTTCAAGAACTCCCTGCGGTTTCAGGTCTGCCCTCAATGCTTTGACCAAGGCTTCATAGTCAGCCCGCGACTCGCCTTCGAGCAGGACTACGCGCGACAAAATCCCGTGTTTGAGCGCGTTAAGTCGGCTCCGTGCTTTTCCATGTGGCGTTCGCGGGCCCGTGCTTCTTCTCGCAGGAGAGCGTGGGGTGGGGGTTTTTGGCACAATCTGCATTGCTTTTTCTCCTCTTCGCCGGCACAGCAAACGGTAGACTAGAACAATGTAATGTCCAAGCCCAATTCTTGAAAAGGGCCGTTGGTTTCCGTTGGGGTCCGAGTGATTCAACGCCACGCTGCGACAGTTCGTCCACATTGCGGTCCAAAGCTACAGCGGGAGGATTCTTTTTCTTTAGCATGGCCGGAAAATACTGCGGGCGCTCGCTGAACTAGGTCGAGTGGTCTCGTGGGTTACGGAGACACCGATCCGTCGAATGTTTATTCTTTGCTCCGCGGAGCAGCGATGCCCGTCGCTGCGGCCCGCGCCGTCAACTGCGGTCTGCGAAAGACCTACGTCATCGGCCGGGGTTCGGTCGAAGAGTTGCGTTGGGGGTCTGGAGGGACCCCTGACGGAGAGAACGAGAAGAACTGCCCACGCTCAGGGCAGATTAACTCTGCTTTTCCGTGATGGCCTGTCGGGAAGCTGCGGCGCGGGATTTAGCCCAGCTAGTCGGACTGCTGATCCTTACTTCTCTTCTTCGCCCAACGCGTTAAGACTGCCGTCCGAGCTATTTCTCTCCGTCGCTCGGGCGTGAGTTTCGCAGCCCGCGCTTTGCCACCCTTTGCACCACCCATTTTGCCTAGAGCGACCGCGTGCGGGTTCTTTTTTCTAGCCATTCCCCACAAGTTAAGCGCTATAACCCTTCAAGATCAACCCAGAAAATAACATTTGACATATACTTTAGCGCCTAAGTATGATGAAGGTCGATATACTTAGGCGTGCAAGTATACGAGATCGGCATGAAGAAACAGCACCGAGCATTTCGTCCAAACGCGGAGTCTACTCAAGTTGGGTGGGATTCCCTTCCGAGGCGAGCGCTGGTTGCCCTTACGGAACTGATCCGAGGGCGGCTGGCAGGGGTTGCGATCGATCGCTGGTCGCCTTCATTCTTCTCCTTCCAACATTTAAGAAACCTTAATGCGACCGTGTTTCGACTCGTATTTCGCGACTTCAGCCTTAAGGATCTTCTCAATGAAGTTGGAAAGGGTCCTGTTCTCCATAGTGGCCAGTGCAACGAGCTTTGCTTTGAAGGTTCGTTCTATTTTTAGGGATATGGTCGTGTCTTTCATGGTCGGCGAGATTACATCGCATGACTACCACCTATCAAGTATGACAGGGACTTACATCCGCTTGACAAATAGCCGTATCAGGTGGTAATACGTAGTAATACAAAGAAGTACGGAGGCGCAAATGATCCATAGTCGGGCGCGCACTTCCCTTCCCCAGAAGCGAAGCACTTCTAGGCCCAAGAGAAGGGCCATTTTTGGAGCCAAACGTAGAGACGAGGGGCGTCGGGTTTTCCTTCTGAACGCGCGCTTCGCCCGCGCTCTCTGGGGCCCGCTTCCCAAACCTGCATTGCGTGCCCTGAAGGATCTGACGGAGAGATATGCCCTTTCTATAATTCGAGGCGATCTCCAGCTCTTGGATGGCAGATGGTATGTGACTCACGCCGGCTTGCTGAGGATCGCCGAGCGGCGGCGCTGTCGTGGAATCAGGACTGTTCTTCAAGAACGCTTCTCCGACCTTGTTGGCAACCGATGGATGTTCAAAGCGATTGTTTACACAACTTGTGGCTCGAAAGGCTTCGTCGGCTACGGGGACGCCGATCCTTCGAATGTCTCGCCTCGGGTCCGCGGCGCCGAGTTGCGTGTAGCTGAAACCCGTGCCGTCAACCGCGCCCTGCGCAAGGCCTACGGAATTGGCTTGTGCTCTGTCGAGGAGCTTGGATGTCTTTCCTCCTCCACTGAGCCCAGGATGGAGAAGGGAAGTGCTTCCTGTTCCGGAAATGGCGCAGGCTCGAGCAATGGTCAGCCTCGATTGCGCGATCGGCTCTGCCTGCTCATCCGTCAGTATCAGCTTGATCCCACCCTGGTCAAACGCTACGCCGCTGAGTTTTGCGGTACGGAAAGCCTCCGAGATGCCAGCCGTGACCTCGTTGAGTCTTTCATTGATCAACTGGCTGAGCGGGCTGCTAAAGACCGTGACGGATTGCTTTGCCACCTCAATAGCTACGCGCGAACCGAAGAGGTGAAATCATGAGACGCCATGTCCCGGGACTCCATCAGCTAGCCGCGAACGGAAACGACGCTCTTGAAGGCGTGTTCCTGGTTCGAGTGGATCGGGCCTTCTATCGCTGGCATCCGCACCGGCCCTTTTTCTCCCTCCGCTTTGCCATCCTCGAACCGAAGGGGCACACCGGGCACAGCCTCTCGGGCCGCCTCTACTGCACGCCGCGGGCACTGTGGAAGCTGAACTGGTTCTTGCGGGATTTTCGCTATGACCTCGATCTGCTGGGGCGGGACGAAGTGGATGAGAAATCCCTGCTGGGTCTGCGCGGGATCATCCGCACCTCACGCACCTTGCTGAACGGTCGCTGCTTCTTGAACCTGGAGGCTTTCGCTCCGGCCGGAGAGTGGGAAGAAGTCTCGGCAGAGGCTGTCGGTGCGCCGAAGGGTAAGGAGGTCCAGCGATGACCTATAGCTACACCCAGATCAGCCAATTCCTGCGCTGCCCCCGACTCTACCGGTATCGCTACCTCGATGGTTGGCGGGAAAGAGATACACGGGCGGCAATGATCTTTGGCCGATGCTTCGAGAAGGCCCTGCTCGCTTACTTCTGCCAGGAGGACAGCTCCGCAGCCCTGTTCAAGGAATGGGGAGCTTATCGCGATGCCCCACTCGATTACGGCAAAGGGGACTCATGGGATCGCCTAGTTCACCAGGGGATTCGTCTACTCGAGAGGTTGGCCCAAGACGATCGCATCCGCATCCGCCAGCCAAAGGAAAGCCTGCAGGTGAAGCTAGTACGACCACTCCCGAACGGCAACGAGTTCGTTGGCTATATCGATGCTCTCGGCGATCTGGATAAAAGTCATTGCGTGATCGACTGGAAAACGACTACCAGCAGGTACACGGAAGAGCCGAAAGGGCTTCTCTCCTTGGATCCGCAGTTGATTTGCTACTCCTGGATCAGCGGCATTTCCGAAGTCGCTTTAGTTGTCTTCGTGCGCAAGCAGATGCCTGAGATTCAATATCTGAAGACTTCGATCACGGAAGAACAACGCCAAGAATTCGGCCATTTAGTGGACACAACGGTCGGTCAAATTGAAGCGGGCCACTTCCTGCCTCACAGCGGCATTCGCTTCCCACAGAATGGCTGCCTAAGCTGTGCCCATCTCGGACTATGCCTGGGGAATCAGCAACTCATCGATGTGAAGCTCATTCGCCGACCTGGAGCGAGCGACCTTGATTGGCTTAACGAGCTTGAAGACTAACGGACAGGCGGTCATGGAGCCGAAGTTCAACCGGCGCCGGGCATTGTTCGTGCTGACCAAGATCGAGGAAATCTTGTCCTGGGAACAACGTACGGAGCGGGAGCGAGACACGCGCTTTGTTGAATTGGGGCACTACCTGTGCGAAGTTCGGGCCGGGCAGTACTGGAGAGTTGACAACTTGAGCTCCTTCGATGAGTTTCTCGGCAAGTGCTTCCCCGAATCTCGCCGGAAAGCCTATTACCTCATGGCCATTCACGAACACCTACCGCGGATTTCGAAGCCGGAGCTCCGGCAGGTGGGATGGACGAAGGCAACAGAGCTCGCGAAAATAGCGCGCAGGGAGGGGCAGCGGTTCGAAAGTGCAATCTGGTTGCACAAAGCCCGCTCCATGCAGACCGAGGAATTCAAGCGGGCAGTAGACCGTCACCTGACTGGCCAGGAGACCGAACCCTGGGAGATCATCTACTTCAAGCTGTACAAGAGCCAACTGTCTGTGGTCGAACGGGCCCTTGAAATTGCCGCCTTGATGTTGGGCACCGAGAGATCCCGCGGCTACTGCTTGGAGATGATTTGTGCCGATTTCTTGGCGGGAGCCAACCTGGAGAATGGAAATCCTGAGGTATTGCTACTCTCGCTATGTCGACTCTACCAGTTTCTGCCCCTGTCACAGAGGCAAAAGTTCCTGGGGCAAGCCGGACAGGTTTGATGAGCGGGATCAACGCGAAGCGGTCGCGTCTCCGGCTGGACCCTGAGTCTCATAGGCAACTGCGCCTGGAAGTGTTGAAGCGAGACGGATGGCGGTGTCAGAACTGCGGGCATCTGACGAATCTCCAAGTTCACCATATACATCCGCGCAGCTTGCTGGGGGCAGATGTTGAACGGAATCTCATCACCCTCTGCGCTAGCTGTCACCAAGCGATCCATCTCCGCATCGGATTTGAGCGGAAGGGCTGAGGCCTGCCGGTGACTCCGCCGCCGTGAAGCGCTTCGATGCCGCCGGGGAGGATCAGCAGCGGGCCCGGCGGCCCTGAAAAATCGAACTCGGTGCGCAAATCTCCCAGTTGGGTTACGTTTTCGCGGACATGGGTATGTGGATCCGGCCGGCCGTCGGTCTTAGGATCGACGCGCGCGCCGTCTAGGAAGACGTCCCCGATGAATTTGATGTAGGCGTCGTGGCTGAGCGTCTGGTGGTCAATGTAACCCTTGCGTGCATAGAGGCTGATGGCCAGTCCCGGAACGCGCGACATAACTTGGAACGGCACTAGATGGAGCGGAAGGACACTGCGGACTGTTGCCGTTGCCTCATAACATACAGAACTAGCTCGACGCGGCTCGAAATCCCCAGTTTGTTGTAAATGCGAAAGAGGTAGTTACTCACCGTATGTTCGCTCAAGCTCAGCTTCTTGGCCACCTCACGGTTCGTAAGGCCTTCCGCCACTAAATTCACCACATCATCTTCTCGCTTCGCAAGTAGGCGAAGCCCCTGTGAGCTCACCACTCGGAGGGGGGCTGCATTGACCAATCCTTCGAGCACGAACTGCATTTCATTGCTGTTGGCCCATACCTGGCCCGCGTGGACCGCGCGAATACACTTGCAAAGATTCTCCACCGGCTCCGTTCGGCAGAAAACTCCTTTGGCTCCGCCCCGAAAAGCATCGATCACCAACTCGCGCGAAGAGGCTCTCAATAGCACGACCACACGAGTGTCCGGGTAAGAAGACCGCAACTCGCTCAAAATCTGAAAACCCATGAAGGGGCCGTCCTCCAAGTCTTCATTAATAACTGCCACATTCGCCGGGTGGGCTTCGAGCGAGCTCAGAATTTCGGGACGCGACGTTACAGAGGCGAAGACTTCAAAACCCTGGCGCGAGTCGTGGAGCGCGTTTCCCAGAAGCTGGCAACCCATGCGGTTCTCATCGGCGATCAGAAGCCGGATGGGCCCGCTAAAGCTGGTGCCGTCGCTAACGCCCCGGTAGGTAGAGTCGCTGGCAATCCTTGTCACAGTGGCAGCCGCCATTTGTGGTCCTCTCTTGGCAATCCTGCGAGCTCTTACTTGCACTCTAAGTGCAAATCTTCGGCCATCCGGCTACTTAGATAGCCAGCCTTCCCCATAAGTTCGTAAATCATTCTTAATAAATGCCTTACAGGAAAAGATGTGCATCGAAATGCGGACAGCGCTCGGGTCTTATCTACACTCTTGTGCATATAATGTCTTGGATTGTCCAATCTCTTTACTTCAATCCACATCCATTGGAGGCACCCAGGCTAGGGAGTTTTCACCCCAGGCAGACACTCCGTGCACCCCCCGGGAGGGAAGAGCCTCTCCCCTACCAATGCTCTAGTACTTTCGTGAGATCCACTAGGAGTTTCGGTATCTTGCGGGGTTCGGGGTCAACGTGTACTTTCGCCGTTGAACGTCAGGTAGCGCGATGCCGAAGCGAGGTAACCGTGGCGAAGCTTTCTGGATTCTGGAGTGAGGCGGCGGTTCATGGCGTCTCTAACGGGCGCATGGAGCGAAGACAACACAACCGCTACGAGTTGAAAGCATTCGTAAATTTCTTCTGGAAAAACCGTGGGAACGGCCACCATCACGGAGAGGGATTCACGCGGGACCTCTCAGGAGGCGGCATCTTCGTTTACACCGAAACGCAGCCACCGGTCGGCGCGTCGGTTCAGATTGAAGTCTTCTTTCCGCCAACGAAGACAGGTTCAGGCCTCCAGATGGCTGCGAAAGGACGAGTCCTGCGCGTCGAGCAAACTGGGAATGGCTCTCCATCCGGCGGCTTTGCAGCAAAAAGCAAAAACTTCTTGCTGCGCAATCGCAAGGCGAGCGACGAAAAGTGAATTCGCGTGCGCGCAGAGCCGGCAGACTTTGGCAAATGAAGTGCACTATAGACCGCGTACGAAGTGGCAGTTGGTGTTGCATTAGCGGCCTTTAAGGAACATAGCAGGCCGGCCCTGAAGGGCCCTGAAGGGAAAGATGGGAAAAACTCTTCAGGTTAAGAGGAAACCCGATGGCTCGACGTGGAATGGATGAGTCGGAGGGTATCACTTAAGGCAGGCCTTAGAGGGACCCTGTAAGTCACAGGGCGGAGCCGTATGTACCGAGATCAAGACGTTCAGGCTGGCAAGGGACTGCGACGGAGCGATGCCTGGCATGCGCTCTACACGCGCCACCAGCATGAAAAAACGATCGCCCGACTTCTGGCCATGAAGAGCTTCGAAGTGTTTCTCCCGCTCTATGGCGTTGTTCGGCAATGGAAAGACCGCAAGAAGAGCCTGCAGCTTCCGCTGTTCCCGACTTACGTGTTTGTGCGCGGAGGGATCGAACGCCAGCTGGAAATCTTAACCACGCCCGGCGTGTATGGTTGGGTAGGCAACGCAGGCCGTGCGGTCAGTATTCCTCAAGAGGAAATTGCGGCGGTGCGGCAGGTGGTCGAGAGTCCTCTGCGGATTGAGCCCCACCCTTTCTTGAAATGTGGCGATCGCGTCCGAGTGAAATATGGACCGCTCGTCGGTCTGGAAGGGCTTCTCGTCCGCAAGAAGAATCAGTTTCAGTTAGTGCTTTCGGTTGAGGTGATGCAGAGATCGGCGGCGGTAGAAGTCGAGCGATCGGAGGTCGAGCGCATCTTCACGGCTGACGGCGCGGCGATCCCCGAGTACGAGGAGGCGCTTGTTGCGCGGGTCTGAAGCAGGGTTTCTGTCCGCGCCCGGAAGGAATCTTCGAGGACGGCAGCAACGAATTGCTCGCTTTGCAAGAACGTAGAACGAGAATGACCTTGTAGTGCAGGAGAGAGATGCTTATGTGCAGCAAAATGGCTTTGCGAATTGGAATTACGTTTCTCTTGGGGAGCGTGGGCCTTGCTTCCGCCCTCCGAGCGCAGGAGCTGGCCTCGGCGGCGAGCTCTACGGCGGCAGTCTCGGGCGAAAGCGCAAGCCCCAGCGACACCAAGGATACGAACCGCCCCGAATTGATGCAGCGCCCTCGCTATTTCATAGCCAGGAGCGACGTCATCCAACTGGCCTTTCCCATCACCCCGGAATACAACCAGACGTTGACCGTGCAGCCGGACGGCTTTATCGGCCTGCTCGGCGCCGGCGACCTCCAAGTCGAGGGGATGACGCTCCCGGAGCTGCGTCAGAAGCTTCACGCCGTCTATTCGAAGATTCTGCACGACCCCGTGATCACTGTTGACCTGACGACTTTTCAAAGGCCGTACTTTGTTGTTTTCGGACAGGTCGGAAAACCCGGCCAGTTCGACTTGCATAACGACGTAACGGTTGCTCAAGCCATCGCCATGGCCGGCGGATTTACCGACGCCGCCAAGCATTCGGATGTCGTGGTATTCCGGCGCACGTCCAAGGATTGGGCTGAGGCGCACGAAGTGAATATGAAGCACATGCTGAATACCAAGAATCTAGCTGAGGACCTCCATCTACAATCCGGGGATATCGTATTTGTCCCCGAAAACAATATCTCGAAGTTGATCCACGACAAGCAGGCCCTCCCATGGGAGACGGTCCTCGGCTACAGATATTAAGCCCAGTCTTATCGAAGGAGACTCGAAAATGGCAGATCAAGATGTCGCAAATCCCGCGGGCGGCCACAACGGCCACAACGGCCGCCACGAAACCCGGGAGCGTTCAAGCACAGTCCGCGATTACGTAAGTATCGTCTTTCGGCGGCGGAAGCTGCTCACCTGGACGTTTCTCGGAACCTTTCTCGGCAGCATTCTCGTTACGGTCCTGGTGATGAACTACCGGTACCAGCCCGAGTTGAAGGTCCTAGTCCAATACCAACGTTACAACCCGCTGGTCACGCCCGGCCAGACGCGCGAGCAGGCCCAGGCGGTCAACGCTCAAGACGTAAATCCAGCCGAGGTGGCTTCCGAGGTGAGCTTGCTCACCGATGAGGACTTGCTGCGAGAAGTCGTGATTGCTTGCAAACTGCAAGACCGGGCTATGTGGCGCGACTATCTGCTGCCGTTCATGCACTACACTCGGGACGAGCGAACTGCCTTCGCAGTTCGCAGCCTGCAAAAGAGTTTGACCGTTACGAACGAGACGAACACGAACCTGGTGGACGTCGACTACGTTACGTACTGGGATGCTGATCTGGGCCCCCGGGTCCTCAATACCCTGGGGAGGCTGTATCTGCAGAAGCATCTGCTAATTCACAGCCCGCCGGGAGCTCTCGATTTCTTCCAGAAGGAAACGGCGCAATACCAGCAGGGGTTGGCGGATGCCGAGGCACGGTTGGCCAGCTATGATCGCGGCCACGACGCCGTGTCCTCAGCGCTGGAACGGGATGCGGCCGTTGGCAAGCTGACCGATTTTTACGCCTCGTTGGGCCAGGCCAGGGCGGACATTGCGCAGACTCAGGAGCGCATTCGCGACCTGGAGAAGCAATTAGCTCACACCCCTTCCCGCATGGACACTCAGCAACAAACCACCGACGCGGCCCTCCTCCTGGAACAGGAGAAGAGCACCCTGCTGAACCTTGAGTTGAAGCGTACGGAATTGCTGACTAAATTCGATCCCAGCTACCCTCTGGTTCAGGAAGTCGAGAAGCAGATTGCCGAGGCCCGCCGAGCCGTCGCAGAGGCGGAGAAAGCCCCGACCCAATCCAAAACCACAGACAACGATCCGACTCATGAGTTGATCCGGCAAGAGCTTGCAAAGGCCAAGGCCGACCTGGCCACCTTTGAAGGCCGCGAAGCTGGAACCCTCAAAGTGATTAAGGATGTGCAGGCCCAGGCCATCGAACTGGATCAAAAGGCTCTGGACCAGAAGGATCTGCTGCGCGAGGCAAAAGCGGACGAAGACAACTACTTGTTGTATCTCCACAAACGAGAAGATGCGCGCATCGCGGATGCTTTGAACGCCACCCAGATCGCCAACGTGTCGATTGCCCAAGACGCCATCCTGCCATTGCTTCCCTACTATTCCCCGTGGCTTTGCGCGTTTCTTGGCTTCGTTCTATCGGTCATGGTGAGCGTTGGTTCGGCTGTCGTTGTCGAGTTTATGGATCCCTCGTTCCAGACTCCGGACCAGGTTATGGAATACCTGGATGTTCCGGTGTTTGCGTCAATTCCGAAGAACGGAGGTTAAGGACCATGTTCCTTAATTTTTACAACCTGCGTGAACAACCATTCGGCGTCACCCCGGACCCGCGTTTTCTGTGCCTGACGAAAACGCACCGCGAGGCCCTGGCCTCGCTCTGGTACGGGGTCAACACCGATCGGGGCTTCCTGACACTTGTTGCCAAGCCCGGAATGGGCAAGACCAGCCTGCTCTTTCGGCTCTTGGAGCACTTGGGGAATTCCGCCCACACAGCCTTCTTGTTCCAAACCCAGTGCAATTCACGGGAGCTGTTTCGTTACCTGCTGACCGATCTGGGAGTTCCGAATGCCGGCGACGACCTGGTGCAAATGCATACGCGCCTGAACGAGATTCTGGTTCAAAACGCGCAAGCAGGCAAACGCACCATGCTGGTGATTGACGAAGCCCAGAACCTGGATCCCGAAGTTCTGGAGACGGTCCGATTGCTTTCGGACTTTGAAACACCCAAAAGCAAGCTGATGCAGATCATCCTGGCGGGCCAGCCTCAGTTTGCAGAAAAACTGGCGTTGCCTTCCTTGACCCAACTCAACCAGCGCGTCTCTATTTTCAGCCAGTTGACCCCGTTGGACGGCGCTGAAACACAACAATACATTGATCATCGCTTGCACGTCGCAGGTTACGCCGGCGGTAGATTGTTCACGCCGGAGGCGATGAATCTGATCGCCGAAGCCAGCCAGGGAACACCGCGTGAAATCAACAATATTTGCTTCAATGCTCTCTCCCTCGGCTGCGCGTCGAAATGCAAGCCAATTGACGAAGGCGTCGTGCGTGAAGTAATCCGCGATATGAAGGTTGATTCCTTTGATTCCTTCACCCCGACGGCGCCCGTTGTAACTGCTATTCAACCTCAACCGATCCATGTTGAAGTCTCCTCTCCGGTTCAGCCGATCGCTGTGGCGCCGGTGGCGGCTCACGTTCCCACGGCGAAGGTAACCTCGCCTTGGCTCAGCCGAGCGGCGACGTCGGCTGTTGTCGTTAGCCTTGCTTCTCTATCTTTCCTGCTGATTGGACGGAGCCACGCAAATCCCCTCGTTGAAGACAACGGCGTAGCCTCCTCCGCTTTGACAGCGGCCGCCGCTGACCCCAATGTTGGCATGGCTCCGCCGGTGCCCATCGCGCTCAGCCAACCCGCTCTGTCCGCGCCTGCGGGTGGGGCGCATGCTCTCCGGACGACAACGTCTGCTTCTCGGCCCGGCACTGCAACGCCGGCTGTACTGACAGGTTCGCCGTCGTTTCGTCGCCCAGCACTAGAGATCCGCCCAGCTGGCGAGTTGGCGACTCCGACTGCGACGACGCGCAACATGGGAATCCGCAAAGCAGGATCATTGCCGCCCGACGTCCCCAGTGGCGTGGCCGGTGGCAATCTGCTCCTATCAGGTCAGGCCGGCGCTGTTTTGGGCGGACTCATCGGCGGCACGCAGAACCCCGCCCTGCCCGCACCGAACGATGCCTCCCGCAGACTCCTCGTCGGCGGAAACGTGCAACAAGGCAGGCTGATCAGCATGGTCCGACCGGTTTATCCCCCGGTAGCCGCGGCATCCCAGGTGGAAGGGACAATAACTCTCAAGGCGGTCATTTCCAAAGACGGGCAGGTGAAGGAACTGCACTACGTTTCCGGGCCCTCGTTGCTCTCAAACGCGGCTCTGGATGCAGTGAGGCAATGGCACTACCAGCCGACGCTGTTGGACGGCAACCCGGTCGAGGTGGAAACCACGATCTTATTGGTGTTTAAGCGATAGGCATGGGGCAAGGAAAGCGGCGGGCTCTTGCTGGTGGCAGAGCTTCGGAGATCTTGAGGAACGAAATACGAAGATAGTTGTCGGTGGCTACGGCCACTCGGAGGAGTCAGATCGTGAGCAAAAACTTTGAACTCTTGCAGCAAGTTGGAAAAGAGCACGAACTGCTCGGGAATGGCCAGGACTCTCCAACGATCCACGAGAGCCCCACGCCGCCTGCGAGCCGTCCGACGCTCTCGTCGGTCAGTCCCGTGGTTTCGCCGACCGGTCCCATGCTCTCAACGGGCGGCCCGATACTCTCGTCGGGCGGTAATCGCCGTCGCCTGAAGCTCGAAGCGCGTACCAAGGAAGAGGCCATGAAACTGGTGCAGCGCCTGTTCGTGACGCCGGGGTCGAACGCGCCGCGGATCGTCGTGTTTTCGAGCGTCGAGCCTGGCGATGGTTGCAGCTCGGTTTGCACCTGCGTCGCAGAAGCGTTGGCGGCCAGGGGCGCTGGGTCCGTGTGCGTGGTGGATGCGAATGCGCACACTCCTTCCTTGCACAGTTATTTCGGCTTGGCAAACCGGTCGGGCTTGGCCGAGGCGATGGTCCACGCCGGGCCGATCCGGACCTTCGCGCAAAAAGTTCACGGAAAGAATCTGTGGGTTATTACCTGCGGTTCCGCGGCCTCGGATCTTCCCGCGATGCTTGGCTCAGATCAGTTTCGGTCACGCATGAAGGAGCTGCGAGAAGCGTTCGATTGTGTGCTGATCGATGCCCCGCCGGCGAACCTATACGGGGACGCTGTTACCCTGGGACAACTATCGGACGGAATGATCTTAGTTCTGCAATCGAGTTCCACTCGCCGGGAGGCAGCGCGGAAAGCGAAAGAGACTCTTGATGCGGCCAACGTACGACTGCTGGGAGCGGTCTTGAACAAGCGGAGCTACCCGATCCCGCAGGTGCTCTACAACAAGCTGTAGGCAAGCTGGGGCCCTCTAACGCCGGCCCCAGGATCGAGCGGCGTCTTCGATCTGACTGTTTGACCCGCCGCCCATTTTTTTGAGTGTTTGGTTTTCATTGCACCGTCGGTTCTGGGTCGCACCGTACAGGACGTTAAGGATCGGTATCCCGAATGATCGCGAATCGTCGTCAGCTCCTGGTGAATGTTTTCAAGCTCTTCGACTTGGTGTTGATGGCCCTGTCGTTTGCCCTGGCTTCTCTGCCCGATCTGATCGGCGACGGCGGCACTTCCTTCGCCGAGTTTTTCTCCATGCGGGTCAAGGTCGGAAACTTCGTCATCTTCGCGGGCATGGTGGTCGCGTGGCACATCATTTTCTCCGTCTACGGGCTGTATCATTCCAAACGTCTGTCGGGTCTGCGGTCTGAGTTGATTGACGTTACCAAGGCCACATCTTTGGGCACATTGATAATTTTTGTAGCCTCGGTGCTTTTCAAGATCGCAATGGCCACCCCGCTGTTCCTTGTGCTGTTCTGGTTTGTGAGCAGCTCTTTGACTGTCTCCAGCCGCATGGTTCTGAGGTATGTCCTCCACCGGGTGCGCGTGCACGGGCGAAATCTCCGGTCGATCCTGATTTTTGGCACGAACCCCCGAGCGGTCGAATTCGCCCGGAAGATCGAGCGGAGGCCCGAACTGGGCTATCAGATCATCGGCTTTGCCGACACGCAGTGGACTGGAACAGACGAGTTCCGCGGCACCGGCTATCCGCTGGCTTGCGATTTTGAAAGCTTCCCGCAGTTCCTAAGAGAGAATGTGGTGGATGAGGTCGTGTTGGGCCTGCCCATCCGGTCCTTCTACGCCGAATCATCCCGCATTGCGTCATTGTGTGAGGAGCAAGGGGTTCTGCTACGCGTTCCCTCCGAGCTGTTTAATCTCAAAGTGGCCCGATCCAAGGCCGAAGAGTTTGGAGGCGATTTCCTGATCACGCTTTACACGGGGACGTCAGAAGGCTGGCCTGTCGTGGTCAAGCGGGTCCTGGACTTTTCTTTTTCTCTGACCTTGATAACGCTCCTTTTGCCTGCGTTTCTGATCACCGCGATTTTGATTAAACTGACTTCGTCAGGACCCGTCTTTTTCGCCCAGCATCGTGTCGGTCTCAACAAGCGGAAATTCGCCATTTATAAGTTTCGAACGATGGTTCCGGACGCTGAAGCGAAGCTGGCCGGCCTCGAAAACTCGAATGAGGCCTCCGGGCCCGTCTTCAAGATGAAGTCCGATCCGCGCATCACACGGCTCGGAAAGTTCCTGCGAAAAACCAGCATCGACGAGCTTCCCCAGCTCTTTAATGTTCTCAAAGGGGACATGAGCCTGGTGGGTCCGCGGCCGCTTCCGGTGAGAGATTATGCAGGTTTCGATCAGGACTGGCAGCGTCGCCGCTTCAGTGTGCGGCCTGGGATTACCTGCCTCTGGCAAGTCAACGGCCGGAGCGGCATCCCCTTCGAAAAGTGGATGGAGCTCGATATGCAATACATCGACCAGTGGTCCCTGTGGCTCGACTTCAAGATCCTAGCCAAGACCATCCCTGCCGTTCTGAAAGGCTCGGGAGCGGCTTAGTCCGAGCAAGTGGAAATTCCTCCGAGAAAAAAGACATGAGAGGGCTCCCAGAACCGATTGAGGTAGGCGTCGCCGGCGATATGCCCGGCACGCCTCATCCTGCGCCAGAGCGCGGCGGGCCTGAATTTGTTCGTACGCTCTTCCAGCTCCTGGAGGAGTTCGAGATTCGGTATTGCGTGCTTCACTCCTGGGAGGGCCTGCCTGCCACGCCGCCGATGGACCTGGATTTGGCGGTGCATCCTGGCGACGCCGAAAAGCTCCCCTTCGTCTTCCAGACGATTCTAGACATGGGGTACCAACCCCTCCAGCGTTTGAACCGCCCGGGGGATACGTATTTCTTCCTTTACTTCTGGTTCGAAAACGCACTGCCGAAGTCTCTGGCGGTCAATATAGTTTTCGAACATCGCCGCACAGGACAACTCCTGGCCAAAGGAGAGGACCTTGTAGCGGGGCGCCGAAGGCGCGGGGACCTTTGGGTGGCGGATGCTCGCACCGAATTCGGCTATCTTTTGGCGAAGAAAGCTTGGAGAGCAAATGGATCTCTGAACCACGCGCCGCGACTGAAGGTCTTGGTGGAAGAATTGGGCCAGGAACAGGCCGAAAGCGTCGCAGGCGAGTTCTTCCCTAAGGAGTGGAAGGGTTGTGTTGCGCGAGCATGCGCGGACGAATCGATTGACGAGGTGCTGCGGAAAATTGGAAGGCTGCCTCTTTGGTCTGACCTTGCAAGCCATCCCATCCGGCTGGTTCGGTCTATGGTCGCAAGCAGCGCTGGCCACATGCGAGGTTGGTTTCGGCCTACGGGTCTCTTCATAGCCGTCTTGCGGCCTTACGGTGTTGGACAAAGCTCCCTTCTGAAACTCCTGGACAAGGCCTTCGGCCCCCTCTTTCCTCGAGCCCGAACGTTTCACTGGCGTCCACAGGTACTTCGTACGAGAAAAGTCTATCCCCTCGAACCCGAGCCTCCACGGGGAAGTCTGGTCTCCGTATTGTTTCTGCTTGCCTTCTTCATCGACTACTGGCTGGGATATCTTTTTGTGGTCCGGCCTCTTCTTTCCCGTTCGACACTGGTCCTATTCGACCGCTACTACCAGGACATGCTGGCTGAGCCGCAGCGGTTCCGCTATGGCGGCCCCATGTGGCTACTGCGGCTCCTGTCGCACTTGGTTCCGCCACCCGACTTGGTTTTTGTTGTGATCAGCGCGGAAGAAGAGACATTGTTTTCCCACGAGGACGGTTTGTCTTCCCCTGCATTGCGGCGAGAGCGCGAACTTTACGAACGGCTGACCGCAGGCCTGATGAGAACGACCAAAGTTTGGACGGGGCGTGGGATTGACCGCGCGATCGGAGAAGCATCCCGGCTTGTACTTTACCAGTTCGCAACTTCGGGTCTTCCGACCGCGCAAGCCTCTGTCGGCGACGGGCCGGCTGCCGCTCCTCGAGTGCCGGCGTTGATCTCCATGCATCCAACCAAGACCACGGCCAAGGGTTTTGCTCGCCAGGGCTTCGCCCATACCCAGCGATTCGTGGTCTTGCCCTCTCACAACGCGCCGCGATGGCTGCTGCCCGTGGCGAGTGAGAAAAGCGCGCCTCAGGGACTCCAGATGTACGCGCCCTATTCTCCCCTGGCGCGCATGGTGAAGGAGTTGGTCGTCAGCACCATGACGGGTTGGCAGAGTTGGGCCAGCCCGAGGGCTTTGGTCGGGTCCAAGAAGGCGTTGCCTTTGGAATCGCTCGTGACCGCGGTCACCGGCGAACAGCGGCCCATGTTTGCGCTTTCCGTCGGCACTCCGGGCCTATTTCGCAAACTGACGGTGCAGGTGATGGGCCTGGACGGGCAGATTCTCGGCTACATCAAGCTGCCCTTGACGGAGGCCGCCTCCGAGCGCCTGCGGCACGAAGCAAAAATTCTCAAGTACCTCGCGAGCTTTGTCGAACTTCATCCTTACATCCCGAGGTTGCTGCACGCCGGGGAGTGGGGCAATGGCTACATCCTTTTTCAATCGGGAACTCCGGCCCAGCCCAGCCCCACCGAATTTGGCCCCTTGCACCAGAAGTTCTTGGAAGCGCTCTGGAGCGTGCAGCGAATCGCGAAACCCGGGCACGCCGTAGTGGAAGAAGTGGCCGCCCGGTGGCGGAAGGTCGAGCCGCAGATGGATTCGTTGTGGCAATCCTTGGGCGCGCAGGCGCTGGCGAAGGCCGGGCATCAACTCGAGGGCGTAAACCTCACGTGCGGCATCATGCATGGTGATTTCGCTCCGTGGAACACTCGGGTCGCGGACGGCCGCCTCTTCGTTTTTGATTGGGAATGGGCTTCCCTGGAAGCACCACTTTCCTGGGACATCTTCCATTTCCGCGCCCAAGTTGCTAGTCTATTGAACAAGAACGGCGGAGGCGATCTGCTCCTGGGGCAGACGCCGGGCGACCGCGCCTGCTTCTTGCTTTACATCTTGAACACGGTTTGTCAGTTCTTTGAAGAGAAAGCCGCGGAGACTCATCCGGGGCTCGTGTGGCGGCGAAAGTTGCTCATGAACGAGTTGTCCTAAACAGCAAAGACTCATGGCTACGATCGAAAGCTCGGTGCAGGTCCAAGCAATCGGGGATACGGCGGTCATTCCCGTGGTTGCCGAAGAGGTCCATCGCGAAAAGGACATCCGGCGGCTTGCTGTCGGCGCCAGCACGTTTCTGGGCGGCCGGGTCCTGGGTCGGGGCTTTCGTTTGATGACGGATATCGCCCTGGCTCACATCCTGGGACCGGCGATGTTCGGCCTGTATGCCATTGGGTGGACGCTCATGCGGATTATCACCTCGGTCTGCCCGATGGGGTTGGATTCTGGAGTCGTTCGCTTCGGCACGAAGCACTGGCGCAAGGATGCTGAATCTTTCAAGGGTATTGTGCTGCGATCTCTCTTCCTTGCATTCTTTTTCGCGTTGTTGATTGGAGCTGGTTTCTATCTTGGGGCGCCCTGGGTCGCGGCTCAACTCTTTCGTAAGCCCGAATTGTCCCCTGTGATCCGTTGCTTTGCCTTTGTCATACCCTTGGTTGCGACCCTAAGGGTTGCCGCATCCTCGACTCGTATTACGAAAAGCATGAAGTATGCAACGCTGTCCGAAGACGTTAGCCAGCCCGCCGGCTTCCTGATTCTCATCTTCGTTTTGTACTGGATGGGATGGAGGATGGAAGGCGCTCTGGAAGCCCTGGTGATCTCATTCGGCGTTGCCCTGCTGATCGCCTTGTACCTTGTGAGACGGCTTTACCCGGAAGTGGCCAATTCCAAGATAACGCCTAAATACCCCGGGAAGGAAATCCTGGCCTATTCTCTTCCGACGACGTTTGCGGCCATGATCTTCATGCTCATTCTTTGGCTGGACCGCCTCTTCGTCGGACATTACCGGTCGGCGGCCGAGACGGGAATCTATCAGGCCGCCTCCCAGCTCTCGATTTCGCTCGCAATTATTCTAAGCTGTTTTGGATCGGTCTTTAGCCCTATCACCGCGGATCTTCACCACCGAGGCGAGATCAAGCGTCTGGGAGAGCTATTTCGCGTGAGTACGAAGTGGGCGCTCTATGTGAGCCTGCCGCCGTTTCTGGTGATGTGTTTTGCCCCTCGCGAGGTGATGACGGTCATTTTCGGGAAGCCATACGAGATTGGATGGGTGCCTCTGGTCATTCTCGGCGTGGGTCAATTAGTAAACGCCGGCACAGGGCCTGTTACCAGCCTTATGAGCATGTCGGGGTTGCAGAACCCCCTGTTCTACATTTCCGCAGTGATGTTGTGCTTGAGCGCAGCCCTGAATGTGATTCTCATCCCGCACTTGGGAATGGCGGGCGCAGCAATTTCGACTGCAGTCACGATTACAGTTCTGTTCGCTTGGGCCATCTACGTGACCAAGCGAAGGCTCGGCTTCGTGCCTTACGACCGAAGATATCTGAAAGGCTTGGCGGCCACTGCCGTCACCGTCGGAGCTCTTTTTCTCATCGGGCGGGTGGTATTCGTCTCCCCCACCCTGAAATTAGTGGCCATTTCCAGCGTAGCTATCGCCGTGTTCGGACTCGTGTTGAAGCTGGCTGGTCTCGATCAAGAAGACCGGGATTTTATAACAGTGATCCTTGCGCGGCTGAAGGTTGGCGCACCCGGATTAGGGAGTCCCGCGAAATGACCGCTACCTTGCGACAGCTTCGGTTCAGAGCTGGGCGGACGAGTTTGCGCAAGCTTCTTCTGTGGCACCGGCATCGAGGCTTGCGCACAAACGACGTTTTCATCGGCTCGTTTCCTAGGTCCGGCACCTACTGGTTCCGATTCCAGCTCTTTGAGATCCTGACTGGCAATACCGCCGACTTCGGGTTGATAAACCAATCGCTGCCCTGGATCGGAAGACAAGACCAGGCTCTACCGGTTCTTCCAGGGGGCGGCCGACTGATCAACACTCACGAGCGATATCGCCCGGAATACAAGAAGGCGATTTACCTGATTCGCGATGTGAGGGATGTGGTGCTTTCCGCCTTCGCCGTAGATAAGGGAAGGGGACTGTTTGGCTGTTCGGACCTGAGCGCGATGGAACCCTATTTGATTCGGTTCTTGACGGGAGAGGCGATTCCGTTCGGCTCCTGGCAGGATCACGTGCGAAGCTGGCTCGAATCTCCGCTGGCGAAGAACGGCAATCTCCTCGTGATACGGTATGAAGATATGCGAGAGGACCCGGCAGGAATCCTCGCGCGGGTCGTGAAATTCCTTGGCATTTCTGCCCACCCGCACAGAATTCGAAAGGCGATCGAGAGCAACTCTCTCGAGAAAATGCGTGCGAAAGAGGATAAGGCCAAGACGGTGCCTAAGGCCTCTTGTGAAGATGCGCGTTTCGTACGCAAAGGAGAAGTCGGGGGCTGGCGCAACAACCTCCCTGGTAGCCTGCTGGAAATTGTTCAGCAGCAGGCAGGAGAAGCCTTAGCCTTGGCAGGTTACACACATGGGAATGCAGCGGAAGGGAGAACAGTCAGTGAGTGCCACACTTACAAGCCAGTTGCCGGTTGAAGAGAGTCGTGTGACTGCGAAGGTGAGGCCCGGACCCCTCTTCGTGGTGGGAATGTATCGTTCGGGCACGTCTTTATTGTACGCCCTTCTGAATCAGCACCCGCAGATAGCCCTCACGTACGAGGCGGACCTTTCTGAGTCGTGTTCTCTCTTTTTCATGGCTCGAAGCAAATCGAAGTGGTTGAACAGATGGGATTTTTGGAATGGAGCTGTTAGCCGGCACGGAATCGACATCGACAGGATTTCCTCCAGCATCTCAGATTTCAAGGTTGCTGCAGAGGCCTTTTACAAAGACTATGCCCGACAGAAAGACGCTGTCATTTGGGGTGACAAGTCGCCCAACTGCTATGATTCGCTGACCCCATTGTTGCGAACGTTCCCGAACGCTCAATTTGTCATCATTTGGCGTGATCCGGCCGCGATCTGCAACAGCATCATCCGAGCTGCGGAAGGCTCATCGGTTTTCAGGAAGAAGGGCATGGTCCATCGGGCGATTATAGGGAATCAGCGCCTCAAAGAGGAATGCGACCGCCTCATGAGTTTGGGCGCGCCCGTTTGTCAAGTACAGTACGAAAACCTGGTGAGCGATCCCCGTTCGGCGATGGAGGAGATATGTGATTTCTTGAACATATCCTTTGATTCTAGAATGACCTCTCTTGTCGACGCGGATCGTTCCGCGATTCCTGCCGAAGAGCACAATACCCTGGCGAGGAGCGAATCGATTCTCGCGAAGCCGAGCCGCACTGAAGGTCTCTCTCCGAGGCTGAAAAAGAAGATCGATCGATATGTGACTTTCTGGAGAGAAAGATATGGCGACTGGCCGGCTTTCCCTCGCTCGCTCACTGACCCCCGGAGCAAGCCTTCCCGCCTCGAAAGAGCTCTTGATGGATGTCTCTTCTGGGGGCTGCGCCGGCGCGATCGGGCCGTGCGGTTCATCTATAGCTTCGCGCCTCTCAGCCTCTTGACGCGCTATCGGGCGTTCAGACAGCAGAATTAGACTTGAGCTTCGCAGGGCGGAAAAGGCCCTGGCGGTCAGCGAACGCTAGTGCATTCGGGCGATTGACTTCCGAGCAAACAACCCGTTTACCAGGTCTCAGCCGGCTCTTGTTTTTCCTTTGTATTTTTGGACGATCATCAAGCACTCTACCAAAGAGGGCCGCTTTGTCTATGGCGGCTCAACCCGGGAGATGGCGCGCCAAGTTGACAGAGGCGCGGGTGCGGCTCGTCGAGTCATGCTCGTCGGGCAGTCTGGCGGTCCGAATGCGATATGACAACGCCACGCGGCATGCCAGTGAAGAGAGGTAGGGAGTTGGCTTAGCTGCGCGAGCGTTCGGGAGGCAGGTGTGAGAGCTGGAAATTTCTCGGAAGGGGTTCTGCGGTTCGGATCGCGAGCCGGTGGGGTCTTGTTCCTCATGTTCCTGGGAGCGTCTTTGATCCTGGTCGCGGCCCAAATGGGCATGAAGATCGGCACCACGGATCTGACGATTTACACAGTGATCTACGGGACCTTCGCCCTAGTGGTCTGCGGCACCGGGTTATTGGCTAAGGCCAAGACCGTTGAACCCACAAGGGTCGCCTTTTTCGTTTCTGTGGTGGTCTGGTGCTTTCTCATGCTTTGTAAGGTCATCTTTTTCTTCGATAAAATGGACGATGAGTCGGCTACCATCTCAGGTCACTTCAATTCCGCCGCCTACGGGCAGGTGGGGTTGTGGATGTGCGCGACCCTGGTGCTGTTCCTCTTGACCGTTCCGTACTCCCAGCGAATTCTTAAGACCGCTTGTGCGGGGCCTTACAAATGGATGTTGCTGTTTGCCATATCGTGCCTCATTTCGTCTATCTACTCGCCATCCGTGATCTATTCCTTGGCTTGGGGCGTCATGATCTCGCTTGTGGTTTGGGTCACAGTGCTGTTGACCACGTTCATGCGCAACGGGAACGATTTGGTCGCAATTCTGCGAGTGGCCCTTGGCTCGCTTGGCCTCGTCGTTGTCGGAGAGTGTCTCGTAGGATTATTCGACCCGAGCGACGCCTGGGAGGCTACCCGGACGGGCGCCGTTCTCCAGAATGAGCGGCTCGGCGGGATGATCATGCATCCCACCGATGTTTCGACCATCGGAGGGCTCGTCCTGCTTCTGGTCCTGATCTTGTACACTTTGGAGAGAGGGAAGAGGAAATGGATTTTGCTTCTAGGCTTTCTGGGGGCCTGCATCATGTTCCTGGGAGCCGGAAAGACCGCCATCGTAGCGTGCGTTGTTTCTGCGGTGATTTTTCTAATGTACCAGAAGGGCGTCAGGCGTGGGTACCTGATGGCTCTTCTTGGCGTCCTGTGTCCGCTTTTTCTGATCGTGTTCTTCGCTTCTCCGGTCGGCGATTATTTTACGCGGTACGCTCAGGGAACTCAGTTGGAGAGTCTGTCAGGCAGGATCCAGTTGTGGCAGTCGGCTCTACCGGAAATAGAACGCAACTTTTTCCTGGGCCACGGCTATCTGGCTTCCAGATTCTTTGCGCTTCTACTGCCACTCGCTGACCAGTGGGAAGCCAACATGCACAACGCCTTCATCGAGGTTCTGTATAACAACGGGATCGTCGGGCTTGCTATAATCTTAGCCTTGATTTATGTCACCGTTAGAACAATTTGGGGTCTGGTCAGGCGGAAGAGCAGTCGGGAGGTTTTTGTGCTGGCCGCCGGCTTGCTGGCGCTGGAAGCATATTTTCTCCTGAACGGCATGCTGGAAAGCACTTTCGGAGGCCACCCGCACGCGTTTTTTGTCTTCTTCCTGGTGCTGGCTGCCTTAGCTGAAAGGCTGCAAGCCTTTGAGTTTTCTAGTCCTCCAACCGCGTTCAACAAGTAGGCAGTCCGCTCCGTAGTACGAGATTGCTTGGGTGCCAGGCGAAATGGCAGAGGGGGGATCGAGAATGCGATTCGCGACGTTGGCTCTCGCTTCGATGGTTACTCTTCTTCAGGCATCTTCGGGGCCTCCTCCAGGGCCGATTCCTGCCAGTTTCTTTGGGATGGTGATACATCCTTCTCCGACCGGAAACGGGGCGAAGACAATCCATAAGCAGCCGTGGCCTTCGGTGCCGCTGGGCAGCATACGCTTGTGGGACACGAGCACCGAATGGTTGGAGCTCAACCCCCGGAAGGGTGTTTATAACTGGAGGCTGCTGGACGAATACCTGGATCAGGCACAGAGACATGGCCTCGATGTTCTCTACACCTTCGGTAGGGTGCCCCCTTGGGCTTCAAGCAATCCCACCGGAAAATGCGGCCACATCCCGGGAGTATGCTACCCCGTGAGAGACATGGAGGATTGGGATAATTTTGTTTCGGCACTCGCCAGACACGCGAAAGGCCGGATTCATGCCTACGAATTGTGGAATGAGGCAAATCTGCCGAATTTCTGGAGGGGAGGCGATGCCACGTTGATCGAAATGGCCGGGCGTGCCTCGAGGATCATCAAGTCGATTGACCCAGCAGCAATCATCTTGACGCCCTCCTATGCTTCATCGGCCGATGCCTCGTCGGCCCAGGGCCCTGAAAGGCGTTACGAAGAGATGGCAAGCAGCCTCAGCCGTTTCTTTGCCGGCGGTGGGGGAGCCTACGTAGACGTCGTGGCCATGCACGGTTATATGGGAGTGGATCCCGAGACTGTGCCCGGCCTGATTGCGCGTATACGGACCGTGATGGCCTCCTACGGCCAGAGCGCGAAGCCACTGTGGAATACCGAGGCTGCCTGGGGAGGAACGCCTCAATTGGCAGCCCGATTACCCGACGAAGATGACCAAGCCGCGTTTCTGGCGCGCTACTACGCTCTGACTTGGTCAAACGGTGTGCAGCGCTTTTATTGGTACGCTTGGAACAACACCCAGGGGATCGGAACTCTTTGGGATACGGACCGCCAGATCCGAAAGGGCGGTGAGGCGTACGGAGAAGTTTACAAGTGGCTTGTGGGTGCCACCATGACCGAGGCGTGTACCCGCGGAACTGATTCGATCACAAAATGTGGCCTCAGCCGTCCAGGCGGATATGCAGCTCAGATGGTTTGGGATAGCTCTGGTTCGAAGGATTACTCTCCCCCCGCTCAATTCATTCAGTACCGGGAATTGGATGGAAACACCGTCAAGATCGCCAAGGGCGGCCCTGTTACGGTAGGGAAGAAGCCCATTCTCCTGGAAAATTCTATTCCTCGTTGAGCGTGGTTGGGTGTGGCGGCGGTGCTGAACGAGAGATCCCCTCATTGAGTGGGAGTGACGCTCCCCCTCCCGCTCGCTCCGTACCACGATGGCTGGTTCGGACGGTAATGAAGAACAATTCCAACGGAATCGAGCAGTCGCCTGTTGCCAAGGTGCGTAAGCTTCCGCTCTTGCTAGCAGTGCTCGCTAGAAATCCAACCGAGTTTTTTGATCGCGTCGGTGCCAGACTGCAAGTGCGTCGCGACAGGGCAAGAGCGAAACCAGTTCGACACAGCCCTGTATCCCTGGAGGAAGGTTTGGCTGCGCTGGAAGAGTTCTTCGGGGCGCCCATAACCAGTTTCTTCAGCGCGCCCGATCTCTGTGAGGTTGAAAAGGCGATTTCCGATCGAACGAAATTGCTGCGAGAAAGCATACCGTTCGGAACGCAATTCAATTCAGGTATGTCCCTTGGGCGGAGCTGCTACCTGTTATGCCGGAGCTTGAGGCCGGGAGTCGTTCTGGAAACTGGAGTGGCCTGTGGTATCAGCAGCGCCTTCCTGTTGCAAGCCGTGAAAAGCAACGGCATGGGAGCCGTTTGGAGCGTCGATCTGCCTCCGCTGGGCAAGAACGCCGATGACTACATGGGCTGTCTGATTCCCGAGCCGTTGCGACAGCCTTGGAACTTCCATCGAGGAATCGCGATCCGAGTCTTGCCGAGGTTGCTCCCAGGAATCGGGCCGGTTGACATTTTTATTCACGACAGCCTTCATACCTACAAGAACATGAAGGCTGAGTTCGAAATGGTGTGGCCTTTTCTCCGACCGGGTGGAGTACTGGTTGCAGACGACGTAAATCAAAACTCGGCGTTCAACGAATTCGCAGATGCTGTGAACCCATTGGCCCGGGTGATTATAAGACAGGATCAGAGGCCTTCGATGGTCGGAGTGCTCGTCAAGCGCATCTGAAGGGCCGTCGATTCGGGGCAAGCTCTCTGAAATGATTTTGATGAAAGTCTTAATCGTACACAACTCGTATCAGCAGCCGGGCGGCGAAGACGTGGTATTCGAACAAGAACGTCGGCTCGTGGAGCGCGGCGGGCACAGCGTTATCACGTATCAGCGGACCAACCACGAAATAGAAGGCTTGTCGTCGGTGAAGCGCCTCACGTTGATCAAGACGGCGGTTTGGGCCAGCGACGCGAGGCGGGATTTGGAAAACCTGATTTGCAAGGAGCGGCCCCAGATTGTGCACGCGCACAACACCTTCATGATGGTGTCGCCCTCCATCTATTCCGTGTGTGCGGAACAGGGTGTGCCCGTCGTGCAGACCCTGCACAATTATCGGCTTCTGTGTTCCGCGGCGACCCTGTTTCGGGACGGCAAGATTTGTGAAGAATGCGTCGAGCACAGTTTGTGGCGGGGCGTGCGCTATGGGTGTTATCGGGGATCGCGAAGCGCGACGGCCGGCGTGGCACTGATGCTGGCCGCCCATCGGGGGATCGGAACCTGGAGGCGTGATGTGACTTCCTATATCGCCCTGACTGAGTTCGCCCGGCGGAAATTCGTCGCTGCCGGCCTGCCGCCGGAAAAAATATTCGTGAAGCCGAACTTCGTCGAGAACGATCCGGCAGTGAACGCTGGGCCGCGCTCGTTCGCTCTGTACGTGGGGCGGCTCTCGGGCGAAAAGGGCGTAAGGACGCTCCTTGCGGCATGGGCGCGCCTCCAGCAGCCGATCCCTTTGGTGATTGTCGGAGACGGACCCCTGCGGGGAGAGCTCGAAGCCCAGGTTATGTCGCGCAATCTGCGCGCCGTCCAGTTTCGAGGGCAATTGCCGCGAGAGCAAACATTCGCTCTCATCAAACAGGCACGGTTCCTGGTCTTTCCGAGCGAGTGGTATGAGCCCTTTGGACTGTCGATTGTTGAAAGCTTCGCTTGCGGCACTCCGGTCATTTGCTCCCGTCTCGGCTCGCTGCCGGAGATCGTCGAGGATGGACTCACGGGGTTGCTCTTTAATCCCGGGGATCCCGAAAACTTGGCGCAGAAGGTTGCTTGGGCGTGGGATCATATACATCAGATGGCTGAGATGGGTAAAGAGGCACGAAGGGAATACGAGACCAAATACACGGCAGAGAAGAACTACGCGAGACTGATGGAAATCTACGACCGCGCCATTTCCGGATACAAGCGAGCGGCGGCATGACGCACGCAGACGCCAATCTGCCAAGTTTCAAACTGCTCGGCGTGCAGGTGCATGCGATGCAAATCCCTGGCGTGGTTTCCTGGCTGGAAGCCAGGATTTCAGAGCGCGGTAGTTGCCGTTTTGTCGCCGTAACGGGAATGCACGGCGTAATGGAGGCGCAGCATGACCGGTCGTTCAAGGGGGTTCTGAACTCGGCCGGCTTGGTGGTCCCCGATGGAATGCCGTTGGTCTGGGCCGGCCGGCGCCATCGATTCGCAATGGAGCGCCGCGTCTATGGTCCGGAGCTCCTGGGGACGTTCTGCGAGGCCACCGGCGCAAAGTACAGCCACTTTTTTTACGGTGGGGCGCCCGGGGTACCGGAGCGTTTGGGGGAAGTGCTGGGCCAGCGATACGGAATCCGCGTGGTGGGTACTTACTCTCCCCCATTTCGGGCTCTCACTGCCGCCGAGGAGAAGGATGTCGAACAAATGGTCCGAGCGTCGGCGCCGGATGTGCTCTGGGTCGGCTTGAGCACGCCGAAACAGGAGCGCTGGATGTATGAGCATCGAGAGATTTTGCCCGTGCCGGTGATGGTCGGCGTCGGCGCCGCCTTCGACTTCTATACGGGCAGAGTAAAACAGGCGCCTGCGTGGATGCAAGAGCGCGGGCTTGAATGGCTTTTTCGTCTGAGGCAGGAGCCGAAGAGGCTCTGGCGACGCTACCTGGTATATGGATCGGAGTTTGCCTGGCTGGCTTCGCTCGAGCTTCTTGGTCTCAAGAAATTCTAAGGAGGAAAGGGAAATGGACTGGAAGAAGCGCAATGTTCTTGTCACGGGTGGTGCATCGTTTATCGGTTCCAGCCTTGTGGACGCTTTGCTGGCAAAGGGAGCCCGCATTCGTGTGGTGGACGACCTGAGCAGCGGAAAACTGGAAAACATTCGCGAACACGTCGAGTCCGGCCGGGTGGAATTCATGCAGGCGGATCTTCGGCAAACCGGCATGGCCGAAAAGGCCGTGGATGGCATGAGTACTGTCTTCCATCTCGCTGCAGACCATGGGGGCCGCGGCTACGTCGATCTGCACCAGGCAGCCTGCGCTATGAATCTGATGCTCGATGGGGTGCTCTTCAAGGCGTGCTATGAAGCTCGCGTGGACAAAGTGGTGTACGCGTCCTCGGGTTGTGTTTATCCGAATCACTTGCAGACGGACCCTAATGAAATTCTGTACTTGACGGAGGATATGGTGGGTCCACCGTACGACGCGGACAACATGTACGGTTGGGCCAAGCTGATGGCCGAAATGACGTTGCGGGCCTACCACAAGGACTGGGGCATGAAGTCAGCCTGCTGTCGTTATTTCACGGTGTATGGGCCACGCGGTGTGGAAAACCATGCCGTCATCGCCATGATCGCCCGCGCATTCGTCAACCAGAACCCCTTCGTCATCTGGGGCACTGGCGAGCAGATCCGGAATTGGACGTATATCGACGACATCGTTAGCGGCACGATCCTGGCCGCCGAGAAGATTGATGACGGCACCGCCGTTAATCTCGGGACCATGGAACGGATCCGGGTGATTGATGCCGCCAAGGAGATCTTGCGGTACATGGGGCGCACGGCCAAGTTCGAATTCCATCCGGAAATGCCGACCGGGCCTTACAATCGAGTTGCCGACAATTCACTGGCGAAACAGCTTCTCAATTGGGACCCGCAGGTAAAGTTCATGGAGGGCGTGCACCGCACGATGGAATGGTACAAGTCGGCCAAGGAACAGAGTCAGGTGCGCGCAAGACTCGAGGGCGTACTCACAGAACGCTGAATCGGATGAACCGATCGCGATCCCGCGGTCGTCGAAAAGGTTCGTCCTAGGGTCGGTGTGACCGCGGATCTCGATCGCGACGAAAGACGAGGAGACGCAATGGGCATCTCTGAGGTGATGGCCGCCGGGCTAACGGGCGGAGCGGACTGTCTGATCCCCGCGCACGGCGGCCGGCTTTTGAACCTGCTGGTGAGTTCCGAGCGCAGAACTGAGCTTCGAGCGGCCTCTCGCGACTGGCTAAGTTGGGACCTTACCCCTCGACAGCTCTGCGACTTGGAACTGTTGCTCAGCGGTGGTTTTTCGCCGCTCTCCGGTTTCATGTGCCGCGATGACTATGAGTCGGTGTGCGATTCCATGCGGCTCAAGAGCGGGCTCGTCTGGCCGATTCCCGTCGTGCTGGACATGCCTGAGGAGAGGGCCAGGCAGCTTCGGCCGGGAACGCCGGTGGCCTTGCGCGATTCCGAGGGGGTCATGTTGGCTGTCCTGCACGTGGAAGAGGTATGGCAGCCCGACCGCACGAAGGAGGCGCAGGCGGTCTACGGAACCACGAGCGCGGAGCATCCCGGAGCGAATTACGTCCTCCACTCCACTCATCCGTGGTATGTCGGCGGCCGCATTGAGGGCATTCAAAGGCCCGCCCACTACGACTTTCGCAGCCTGCGCCTGACTCCCGCGGAGCTGCGAGAGGAGTTTGCGCGGCTGGGATGGCGTCGCATCGTTGCTTTTCAGACGCGAAACCCAATGCATCGGGCCCACTTGGAACTGACTCTGCGGGCTGCAAAGGAAGTGGACGCGAATATCCTGATTCATCCTTCGGTCGGGATGACCAAACCGGGCGATGTCGATCACTACACGCGCGTGCGTTGCTATCGTCATCTGCTGGCGCGTTACCCCGAAAATACCGCCAAGCTCTCACTCCTGCCGTTGGCCATGCGCATGGGCGGGCCCCGCGAAGCCGTCTGGCACGCCATCATCCGTAAGAACCACGGCGCCACCCATTTTATCGTCGGGCGCGATCACGCCGGCCCGAGCGATTCCAAAGGCAAGTCCTTCTACGGTCCGTACGACGCCCAAGAGCTGCTCAGCAAGTATCAGGAAGAGCTGGGCGTGACGATGGTGCCTTTTCGGATGATGGTCTATGTCCAAGACCGGGATGCCTACTTTCCAGAAGATGCCGTTCCCGACGGTTCCCGCGTCATGAACATATCCGGCACCGAATTGCGCGGCCGCCTTGCAAAGGGCCGCGAAATTCCGGAATGGTTTACCTACCCTGAGGTCGTGAAGGAGCTTCAGCGCACCTATCTGCCTCGTCACACGCAAGGATTCACCATCTTCTTTACTGGGCTTTCCGGCTCGGGCAAGTCCACGATCGCAAATGCGCTGTTGGTGAAATGTCTCGAATTGGGCGGTAGGGCAGTCACGCTTCTGGACGGAGATCTGGTCCGCAAGAACCTTTCATCCGAACTGGGCTTCTCGAAGGAGCATCGCGACCTCAACATACGACGCATCGGTTACGTGGCTTCGGAAATCGCAAAGAGCGGCGGCATCGCCATTTGTGCGCCTATCGCTCCCTACGAAAGCGTTCGCAAGGAAGTGCGTGCGATGGGGAATGGCCGCGGCGGTTTCGTTCTCGTCCACGTCTCGACGCCTCTCGAGCTGTGTGAAAAACGAGACCGCAAGGGCCTGTATGCGAAAGCGCGCGCCGGCACGCTGCCGCAGTTCACCGGCATTTCGGACCCGTACGAAGCTCCGCAGGACGCGGAAGTGGTGATCGACACTTCAGACATCACCCCCGAAGACGCAGCAGAGCGAATCCTTGATTATCTCTCCCACGAAGGCTACATCACTTCTTCGCCGGGGCGCAAAGAAGGTGCACGCGAGGGTCGTGGGACGCCACCGGAAAGCAAACGGATTGGCTAGTCCCCTCCATGACATAGCGATCGATACCAATCCGTCGGCTCGCGAGCAGCGGCAAAGAGCCTGAAGGAAGAAATCAAAGGAGCCTATGTCCGCTCGAACCAAAGCGTTGCTTTTCGCGGTGGCAGTGAGCTGTGTGGTTCTGATTGGCTTCTTGTTTGGCCATTTGGTGCAACATAGAAGGCTCACTACTAGGCGAGGCGGGAGAATCAACGTCGCGGGCGCCGCAACAGGTACGGACAAAATCAAGCACATCATCTTTATCGTTAAAGAGAACCGCACATTTGACCACTACTTCGGCACATATCCCGGCGCAAACGGTGCCACGAGCGGGAGACTTTCCACCGGCGAAGTGATCCGCTTGAAGCATGCACCCGACATGACGCCCCACGATATTGACCACCGCTATCAGGCGGCCGTCGAGGCCATTGATGGGGGGGCCATGGATAAGTTCGATCTCATCCCCGGGGGAAACGTGAACGGCGACTTTCTTTCCTACACGCAGTATGCCGAAAGTGACATCCCCAACTATTTCAGCTACGCGCGCAATTTCGTATTAGCCGATGAGTTTTTCTCTTCATTGAAGGGACCGAGCTTCCCGAACCATCTGTACACGGTGGGTGCGCAATCCGGCGGAGCCATCAATAATCCAAAGCACACCAACGAGCACTGGGGCTGCGATGCGCCGCCGTCCTCGCTGGTGGAGGTGATGGACCCCGAAGGTGATATCGGAACCGTCTATCCATGCTTCGATTTCGATACCCTTGCCGACCGCTTGGAACGGCACGGCTTGAGTTGGAAATACTATGCGCCTGGGGAAGGCCAGTCAGGCTATATCTGGTCTGTGCTCAACGCCGTCCGCCACATCCGGCAGACGTCGCTATGGACGCAACACGTCGTGCCCACCGAACAATTCGTGCAGGACGCGCAAAATGGAGAATTGCCGGCGGTTAGCTGGCTGGTCACCAGCGCGGGGTTCAGCGAGCATCCTCCGGCGAGCGTCTGTCTGGGAGAGAAGTGGACCGTCGAGCAGCTCAACGCCCTGATGCAAGGGCCGGAATGGGATTCGACGGCAGTGTTTCTAACTTGGGATGATTTCGGTGGGTTCTACGACCACGTGGCGCCGCCTGTCGTCGATAATTTCGGCTTTGGCCCGCGCGTCCCCTTGTTGATTATTTCGCCGTGGGCCAAGCCAGGCCACATCACGCACACCACGCTCGAGTTTTCGTCCTTGCTGAAGTTCGTCGAGGGGCGATTTGACCTCGACCCGCTCACGCAGCGCGACAAAGACGCGAGCGATCTGGTTGACAGCTTCGATTTCGATCATGGCCCCCTCCAGCCACTGATTCTGAACGCGCGGCAGTGCCCGGGAGCCAAAGCGGATATTACACTCGACCCGAGATTCCACGACGGGGCCAAGTAGACCCATTCTCATCGTCTTTCGACGAGCGATTCTCCCAAGGACCTGGATCGAGCGGCACAGTCATGGAATGCTCGAAAGACCATAACGGCTTGGCGGCGCGGCGCGAAGACCTTCGCCAGATCGCGCAGGCCTTGGATGCTGCGAACACGCTGCTGCGCGGCCTCGGTTCCGCGCGCTTCAACCCCGAGTTCAAGGCACAGGGCGATCCCGTCACCGCCGCGGATCATGCGGTCAACGAACTTCTCTTGCGATTGCTCCGAAAAGAAGACGAAGGGTGGCTTTCCGAAGAAAGCCGGGACGACCTGAGCCGCACCAAGATGCGGCGCGTGTGGGTTGTGGATCCTTTGGACGGGACAAAGGAATTTATCGCAGGTCTCCCGGAATGGTGCGTCTCGATCGGTCTCATCGAAGACGGCAAGGCGGTCGCGGGCGGAGTCTCGAATCCCACCACCGGCGAAATGTTCTTCGGAGCCGTCGAGACGGGCCTGATCACCAGGGGAACTCCGGTTGTTTCTGACGCTATCCGCAACAAGGAAGCCGCGCGCGTACTGGCGAGCCGCTCCGAAGTCTCTCAGGGGAAATGGGACCACTGGCGGCACTCGTCCTTGCAGTTGTGCCCGATCGGCTCGATAGCCTACCGGCTTGCGCTCGTTGCTGCCGGTCGCGCGATTGCTACCTGGACTCTGGATCCCCGGCACGAATGGGATGTGGCGGGCGGTGCGGCTCTGGTAATGGCTGCTGGGGGCGCCATCAGCACTCTGGGCGGCGCGGCGCTTGCCTTCAATCAGGCTGAGCCGCGCTTCGAAGGCCTGCTGGCGTTGTCGCCTGCTGCGCCAGACCTCGTCGGGCTCGTGCCAACCGAGCTAGTGCGTCCCTCCCACATCACCCGCTGAGCGGGTCCGTCCGCCCCCTTTCGTAACTCCTTCCCCGGCTGCCCTCGGTCCGCACCCCCGAATCCGGCACCCCCAGCGTGACTCCTCCGCCCGCCTCACGATCCATCACCGTAGTGGCGTCTCCGTCCTCACTGCCGACGTGTAATGCGAAAATTACGCGCCGGAGTTCTACATGAACTTGATCCGCTCGTTCCGCGCGGAAAATTCGATGAGTTGATTCAGGCGCTTGAGCCTGGTCTCTTCCTTTCTTGCGCTGGCTACCCATCCGATTGTGATTCGCTGGTAGGATGGGGGAAGGCCTTTGAATCGTTCCCAGGCCACTGATTGCATTTTAAATTGGCTCTGAAGGTTTCTTGGCAATCGCGTGGGCAGGGAAGCAGTTTGCCGTCTCTCGTGAGGGGCCGAACGCCTTGAGACCAGCCGGGGTCATCTTCCCTTCGGCTATCAGCCGGGTGACCCGTTGGATATTGGATTGAGACCAGCGGCCTTGTGCTCTTCGTGGTGTGAATCTCTGCGCGTAGCGGGTTTCATCAATCTTCCTGATCTTGCCGTCTATCCATCCGAAGCACAGCGCTTCTCCAACGGCATGGTCGTAAGCGATGCGTGGTTTTCCTGACTTCTTCTTGTAGTACAGCAGCCAGATCTCATCGAATTCCCTGGAATTCTTTCGCAGCCAGGTGCGCCATTCGCTTCGATCCTTGACGTAGAGAGTCTTCATTCGAAATTTCGATTTCGGTCCATCGGTGTTCGGGATTATACAACTGCCCAAGTCCACTCAGTCGGCTCCCGGGAAATTGAGCGTGCGTACGGACGAAGTCTGCAGGGTTGCCCCGAATCTCAGGATGCGACGCTATCGGCGGAGCGCCTGTCGCAGCGTCACGGAATGAACTGGAAGGCGCCCAGATCGTAGGGCTGCCCCGAAGGCCGTGGTTGTCCGTCTTGGTCCGTCAGGAGTCCGGGAATGTTGATACCGGCTTGGATGGCCGGGCTGGCCGACCGGAGATGGAAGTCGAAGCCCGATAGGTTCACAAACAAGGGATCGATAGTAAGGCTGTTCGTGAACCCCGAGGGCGCGGGACCGTTTCCGAAGAACAGGTTGTGATCCCCGCTGACCGTGTTGCTTGCCGGCTCGACGTAGGGCTCGCCGCTCTTTTGGTAGACGATGTTGTTCTGGAAAAGGATTGACAGGTTGGGCTCGCTGCCTGCGAAGTGTCCCACCACCCCGTCTTGGGGCGACGTGTAGGGGCCACCATTGGCGCCGCAGTCCCAGAACGTATTGTTGTAAACCAGCGCTGTCCCGCCTCCTGGCGCGCCATTGTTCAGAATACCGGGAAAGTAAATGCACGCATAGTTGGAGGCCCCATCCGGCGGGTCAGGCCCTTTCCCGACGGAATAGACGACGTTATTGTAGGCTTCGACGGTGCCTTTAGACGGGTCGACGGTGGCGAAGTTGATTCCGTCGCACGGGTTATCGTGAATCACGTTGTCATGCACGTGAAGATCGAATTGTTGATTCCCGGATGTATTACTCACCGGCGAACTGTGAAACTGAATCGCTCGGCAGCTCTTGTCGTTGTGAATCTGGTTCCATCCAAAGTCAATGTGATTCGCGTCAGTGGAAAAATAAACGCTGTGATATTGCTTGGAAGAACCGTTGGGTAACGCCGACGACACGTCGTGGATGTTGTTTCCGTAGAACACCACGCCCGAGATCAGGTTGTCGGCATAGCAGCCCGTCTGTCCGTCTCCGTTAGGGCAACTGAAGTCATTCCCAACGATACGATAATCGGTGGAAGGCCCGATGGACGTGTCAGCGGTCATCGCCCCGCCGCCCCGCAGGGTCAGTCCGGCGAAGACCCAATGGTTTGTGGGCTGGCCGGTGTTTCTGCCGCCGGGAAGGATCCGGATTCCATCAAGAGTATTGATGTCGCCCAGCGTCACCCTGGCGCCGGGATAAGCAACGAAGGCCAATGGATTTCCCGGCGTTCCGCTCTTGTAAATCGTCAGAGCCACGTCGGTGCGGGCGCCGTCGCTGGTGTCATACACGACCCCGTTTTCAAGGTAAGTGATGTCGCCGGGCTGCATGGCATCGCGGGCCTTGGGCGGCGTTGCCCAGCAGCCGCCCGAAAACGTGCCGGGGTTGTTGTCGCTGCCTGATGTCGAAATACAGTAGATATTGCCGGAGCGTACCGTAAACGGCACGCCGTTGCTGGTGCCGTTGGTCGTGTGAATGGTTACGCTGCCCGTTGTCGCTGCGGGGCCGATCGCCACGGAAACCTTGCTGTCTGACCACAGCAGGTACGACGCTACGGTGTTTCCCCCAACCGACACGATCGAAGAGCTCTGGCTTGAGCCGAACCGCTTTCCGTAAATCGTCAGGATCGTTCCATCGTTGTTCTCGCCACCCGCGTTCGGGCCGCTTATCAGGTCGGTGAAGAAGATTGCGGGCGCTCCGCTGCTGGGCGGCGATCCCGGCGAAACGATCAGAGTCACCGAAACGGTTTGCGGCGAGTTCTGCGCTCCGGCCGCCGATACCTGAATCGAGTCGCCGTAGGTTCCCGCCTGGAGGCCGGCAATGTTGACGCTGGCCGTGAGCGTGGTGGGTGCCGATCCGCTCGAAGGGGAAACGGTAAGCCACGACTGCGATTTTGAGGCGGTGAAAGAGAGCGCCCCGCCTCCCGTATTATTGATCTGGATGGACTGAGGACCTGGGTTCGCGCCGCTTGCTTGCCCCGAAAAGGAGAGGCTCAGCGGCGAAACAGAAAGCGCGGGCGGCGCAGGCGGTGATACCGTTAGTGTCACCGGAACCGTCTGAGAAGGACTTGTGGGATCGCTCGGCGTGAACGTCAGGGTTCCGTTGTACGTTCCCTGTGCGAGGCCCGTAATATTGACTGAGATAGAATCCGTTGCGGGCGTGTTCCCGGCCGGGGGCGACACCGAAAGCCAAGCGACGCTACTGGCAATCGAGAAGGATGCAGGGAAATTCGACGTCACCGAAATCGGCTGCGCCGCAGGATTCGGGCCGCCTTGGGTCGCACTAAAGAGAAATGAGGTTGGTGAAGGAGCGAGAACGGTTTGGGCCATTTGTGCTACAGAAAACAGAATGGAAGCGCTACTGCGCGTGCTCGAAGAATCCGTTGCAACGACGGTCACAAAATATTGGCCGAGCAGCGCTGGGGTTCCGCTCACGAGGCCGGAAGGACCGAGCCTGGTCCCAAGCGGCACGGCCCCGTTTAGGATCGACCACGTATAGGATCCATTGCAGCCGGTGGCGGTAAGTTGCGTCGAATAGGGGATTCCCACCTGACCGGCGGGAGGGTTTGAGGAGGTCACGGTAACGGTGCACCCGCGTGCAGGCTCAGGTAGAAACAAGGAGGCCAGACTGACGAGAAGAAAGCCCGTCAGGGCGAAGGCCGACCTCTTTAGAAGCTCCCTCATCTTCAACGCTTTCCCTCGCGAACCGAATTGACTCTGTGACGCTGGCTCTGGACACTCCAGAGGCAAATCGCTCCGAGCAATTCGATTACGGAACAAACTGAAAAGCCCCCAGATCAAACGTGCTTCCTTGAGGCCTCGGCTAGGTTGCCGCTGCCTAAAGGACAATGCAGCTCGTTTCCAACGAGGCGGAAATCGGTGGAAGCGCCGATAAGGACATCGGAAGCGAATCCGGACGGAGTCCCCCGAACCTGCAAACCTGTGAAAACCCGATGGCGCGTCTGGTCTCCGGCGAAGACCCCGGTCCCATTCGGGTTGGCCGGAACTCCAATCGTCACCTTCGCTCCGGGATGGACGACGAGTGCCGGCGGCGCCGCTCCGTTTCCGCTTTGGGAAATTGTGATGTCGCCGCGCTGCGTGGTGTTACGTGCCTTTATGAGAGTCGCAAAGCATCCTCCGGCGAACGCTCCGGGGTTCGTATCCGTCCCACCCGGTGATACGCAACCGATAGAGCCGGAACTCACGGTGAATGGCGCGCCATTGCTAATTCCGTTGGCCGTATGGACAACTACATTGCCGGTGGCCTCGGACGTCGGCGGTCCAGTGACGCTCAGCGTGACCGAGATTGTCTGAGGTGAGTTCTGTGCCCCCTGCCCTGTCACCGTGATCGAATCAGTGTATGTCCCTGGCTTGAGCCCGTTAACGTTGATGCCCGCCGTCAGCGTCGCAGGCGCGCTTCCGCTGGGCGGGTAAACAATGAGCCACGATTGCGATTGTGATGCGGTGAAAAAGAGGGTCCCGGTTCCGATGTTGGTTATCTGGACTGACTGGGAATTGGGGCTAGAGCCGCCCCCCTGCGCTGAAAACGAGAGGCTCAACCCGGAAACCGAGAGGATGGGCCCTCTGGAGCGAGTCGAGATCGTAAGCGTGACGGACACGGTCTGCGGCGAGTTCGGCGCTCCCGCTGCCGACACCTGGATGGAGTCGGTGTAGGTCCCTGCCGGGAGCCCGGTGATGTTGACACTCGCCGTCAGCGTCCCCGGCGTGGATCCGCTCGAAGGGGAAACGGTAAGCCACGATTGCGATTTTGAGTCGGTGAAGGAAAGCGTGCCGGCTCCGGTGTTGGTTATCTGGATTGACTGCGAGGCGGGGTTGGAACCGCCGGCCACCGCTGCAAACGAAAGGCTCGAAGGTGAAACTGAGAGCGCGGGAGGGCCCGAGATCGTAAGCGTGACGGGCACGGTCTGCGGGGAGTTCTGCGCTCCCGCTGCCGACACCTGGATGGAGTCGGTGTAGGTCCCTGCTTGGAGCCCGGCGATCTTGACACTCACTGTTAGCGTCGCAGGCGCGGATCCACTCGAAGGGGAAACGGTAAGCCACGATTGCGATTTTGAATCGGTGAAAGAAAGTGTGCCGGTTCCGGGGTTGGTTATCTGGACTGACTGCGAAGCGGGGTTAGAACCGCCTGCCGCTGCTGAAAACGAAAGGCTCGACGGTGAGACTGAGAGCACAGGAGAAGCCGAAATCGTAAGCGTGACGGACACGGTCTGCGGGGAGTTCTGCGCTCCCGCTGCCGACACCTGGATGGAGTCGGTGTAGGTCCCTGCTTGGAGCCCGGTGATGTTGACACCCGCCGTCAGCGTCGCAGGCGCCGCTCCGCTCGAAGGCGAAACGATAAGCCACGATTGCGATTTTGAATCGGTGAAAGAAAGCGTGCCGCCCCCGTTGTTGTTTATCTGGACTGACTGCGAGGCGGGGTTAGAACCGCCGGCCACCGCTGCAAACGAAAGGCTCGACGGTGAGACTGAGAGCACAGGAGGAGGCGAAATCGTAAAAGTCACGCTCACGGTCTGAGCCGGCCCTGCCGGGCTTGTCGGCGTGATCGTTAGCTTCCCTGAATACGTCCCTGCCGTTAATGTTCCGACGGCGGCGGTAACGGTGAGGCCGTTAGGAGTGCTGCCGGACGTGGGTGATGCTGAAAGCCACCCGGAATCGCTTGTTGCATTGAAAGTCGTCTTCACGTTCGAGCTGACGGAGATCAATTGCGTGGGTGGATTTGATCCGCCTTGTTGCCCACTGAAAGCGAGCGAACCGGGGCTGGCCACCAGTCCTGCCTGAGCTGGCGCAATGGAGAAAACAATGCCGGCAGTAGCAATTGCACCGGAGGAATCCTTTGCTTGCACGGTGACGAAATACAGCCCCAGAAGGGCTGGGGTTCCGCTCACAACACCGGCCGAGCTCACATTAAGCCCGAGCGGCAACGCTCCGCCGACAAGCGACCACTGGTACGAGCCGTTGCAGCCTATGGCGGCGAGCTGCGTCGAATACGATGCGCCAACCTGACCCGCTGGAGGGGTCACCGAAGTTATGGTCACAGTGCACGCACCGGCCACCGACTGCGCGAAAGAAAGAAAGGTGAGGGCCAAAAGCAAAGCGATCATCAGCGGAGCGGCACACCTCCGCAGGAACGTAGCTATCATTACGTCTTCCTTCGGGGACGATGACGACACTATGCTACAAGACGGGACTAATTTCAAACCCCTTAATGGGCTAATCTAAACGTGCTAGCCCAAAAGGATGAGGCCCTGAAATAGGCCGTAAGACAGAGCTTTTCTTCGATTTCCGGCGAGCATCGTTTTAGTAAACGGGGGGAGGATCTCAAGATCGAGAGGTCAATCTACTTTTTATTGCTGCTCATCTATAAAAGATTACACATCCCTCCGCATTTGGAGTCTCGTGATTCCCATTACCTTGGAAGCGCCCTTAGAACTCTATTTGCGCAGTAGGTTAGCGCCTGCGGCGTTTCAGGGTTGGTCGGGCCTTCGGTCGGCAACTTGCTGCGGACAACAGCTAGTAGTGTGTATTCGACGGGTGCGATTGGGTTACAATCTCTGGACTGGGCTGTAAAAAGGGAAAGCTTCCGGCAAGGCCTCTCTGGCTTTTTGGAGGAGTGACACCCGATAGGTTCGCGAGCGGTTGCAATTCATTGAAGCGGTATTTCTCTTGATGAGCACTCTGACGCAGATACAAACGACCGCGCGACAGCGCCGGGCCTGGCTCCCGGCATTGCTGCTATTGTCGGCTCTCGTCCTCGTGCTTTACGGACCGGTATTGTACTTGTTGGCGCGGCAATGGTGGTCGGATCCCGACTACGGACACGGTTTCCTGGTACCCCTGTTTGCCGGTTACGTACTGTGGCGGGAGCGCAATCGCTGGATGGCGATCGCGCTTGAACCCAGTAATTTCGGACTGCTCGTCATGCTCGGGGCGATCGTGATACTGCTGGCGGGGTCGCTGGGAGCAGAGCTTTTCTTGAGTCGCTTTTCACTCATCGTATTGCTTACGGGGCTGATTCTGTTCCTTGCAGGGTGGAAGATGCTGCGGGCGGTGGCGTTTCCTCTCGGATTCTTGCTCGTGATGATCCCCATCCCGGTGATCATCTATAACCAGATCACTTTTCCACTCCAGCTCATCGCGTCTCGCTTTGCCGCGTCGAGCTTGCAGCTTTTTCATGTGCCAGTCCTTCGCGAAGGGAACTTGCTCGTTCTTCCGAATGTGACTCTGGAAGTAGTCGAGGCTTGCAGCGGAATACGTTCGCTGATGTCCCTGATTGCGCTGGCCTTGGCGTATGGTTACCTGGCCGAAGATCGCCGCTGGGCGCGCTGGGCGCTGGTGCTGCTCATGTTCCCGATTGCGGTGGTCAGCAATGGCGTGCGAATCATGGGGACAGGGATTTTGGCTTACATGTTCGGACCGCAGGCCGCAGAGGGGTTCTTCCATGTGTTCTCCGGTTGGGTGATCTTCCTCGTGGCCCTTGTTTTGATGTTTGCCATTCATCGGGTGCTGCGCCGCATCGGGCCCGCGAAGGAGCGAGCGAATGCCTAGGCCATCATTGCACGTGCGCGTCTGGATCGCAGCAGGAATGCTTCTGGGTGCGACGGTCCTGCTGCACGCCATGAGCCATGGAGAACGGATGGTACCGCGGCAGCCCTTGCGAGGCCTGCCTCTCGTGATTGGTTCCTGGCAAGGCCAAGAGCAGCCGCTGGAGCAAAAAATCGTCCAAGCGGTGAGCGTGGATGATTATACGAATCGCGCTTACTTCCGCGCTTCGAGCCAGCCCGTCTTCCTGTACGTGGGGTATTATGCGAGCCAGCGGACCGGCGACACCGTCCATTCCCCGAAGAACTGCTTGCCGGGGGCGGGCTGGGAGCCCGCGAAATCGGGATACTTGACGATTCCTATCGCGGGTGGCCAGCCCATCGTGGTCAACGAATACGTCATCCAGAAAGGGCTTGACCGGCAGTTGGTCCTTTATTGGTACCAGAATCGGGGGCGTGCCATCGCCAGCGAATACTCGGCAAAGGTCTGGATGGTCCTGGATGCCGTGGCGCGCAACCGCACGGATGGGGCGCTGGTCCGTTTGATCACCCCGGATCCCGATGGAGAGGAGGAGGCGCAGCGGCGCCTCATGGATTTCGCGCAGAGGCTTTACCCCCAACTCGGGGAATTTATTCCGAACTAAGGACGCCCGCTTCGAACACGGAGGATTGAATATGAAAGGCCGAAGGTGGCCGGCAGCAAGCGTTACGGTGGTTGCCCTGGCAGTCCTGCTAGGGTTTAGCGCCTGCTCGGCGAACCCCGACAAAGCAAAAAAGAAGTATCTGGAAAGCGGGCAGAAGTATATGAGCAAGGGCCAATACGCTGAAGCGGCCATCCAGTTCCGCAATTCTTTAAAGATAGATCCGCGTTTCGTCGAAGCTTACTACCAACTGGCGCAGGCTGATCTAGCGCGGCGCGATTGGAATGGGGCCTATCAGGCTCTGGGGCAGGCGATTGATCTTGACCCCAACCGGCTGGACGCGCGCTTGGCCCGCGGTCGCCTCTATCTAGGTGCGCGGCAATCTCAACAGGCAAAGTTCGATGCCGACTACGTCATCGAGCACGATCCGCGCAATGCCGCCGCCTATCAATTGCTGGGCGGGTGCTTGGTGATGGGTCAGGAGAACGCGAAGGCGCTGGAAGCCTTCAATAAAGCGGCTGAATTGGCGCCTAACGACGTCGCGTCGTGGGTAAATGTTGCTTTGGCGGAACTCAGCCTGCGTCGCTTTGCTGACGCGGAACAACACTTGCGAAAAGCGATCGAAGTCGCGCCTAAGGCCGTCCAGCCCTATACGGACCTGGCGAGCCTTTATCGGATGCAGGGTCAGCTCTCGCAGGCCGAGCAGGTGCTGCAGCAGGGCGTCGGGCAAAACCCGGACGCCCGCGCGCTGTACCTCGCCTGGGCCGACCTGCTTTACGGCGAGCAGAAGAAGGACGAGGCTGAAGGGGTGCTGAACAAGTTGCGGTCGCAGCAACCGAAGTCGGCTCAAGTGGCCACCGCAATCGGGGACTTCTACCTTGAGAGGAATCTGAACGATCAGGCCACCGCAGAGTATCGCCGGGGCGTGAGTGTCGCGCCGAAGGATCTCGAACTCCGAAAGCGCTTGATGGACCTGTATTTAGTGACCAATCAGGTTGAGCTCGCGGCCGCTTTGGACAAGGATCTAGTGAACGAGAAGCAGGCAGACGTGATCGTTCGCATCGATCACGGGCGCCTGCTGGCAGCCCAAGGCAAACTTCCAGAAGCTATCACCGAGCTTCAAAAGGATGTAGCCGACGCACCGGATTCTCCGCAAGCCCATTATTATCTTGGGATGACGTTTTGGCAGAACGGAAACCTGCAGCAGGCCAAGAACGAACTTGAACGTGCCCTCGGCGCAGCGCCGGACATGCCCCAGGTCTTGAACTCCTTGGCTGAGCTGCAAATTGCGCAAGGCAACCTGGATGTCGCCCTTCAATACGCCCAGCACGCCCTCCAGGTCCAGCCGACCAACGCGAGCTATCACATTCTTCTCGGTGCGATTTATCTGCGAAAGGGACAGACGAGAGAGGCCGAGGGGCAATTCCTTGCGGCACAGCGGCTTGCTCCGAACGAGGCAGCCGTCCACGCGGACCTGGCACAGGTCTACGACACTGAGCACAAATGGCCTGAGGCGGAGAAGGAATTCCAGACGGCGATGCAACTGGGTCCCCGGGATACTAAGATTTTGGGCCGGTTCGCGGATTACTGGCTCGAAAGAAAGCAGCCGGACAAGGCTGCCGCGCTCGCGAATCAATATGTTTCTGCCTATCCGGACGATGCCGCCGGGCACTTGATCTTGGCCGTCCTTCGCGATCGATCGAAGCAGTACAGCGCCGCCCAAACGGAGTGTGAGCGGGCCATCCAGCTCGACCCAAATTTGGTTCAGGCTTATCTCGAATTAGGCCAAGTTTATCAGGAGCAGAAGCAGACCGACGCTGCTATCCAACGGTATGAGAAGGCCTTAACGCTCCAGCCCAATTTCGGACCCTTGGCGGTCATTATCGGGAACCTTTACTTGAACGAGGGCAAGCTCGATGTGGCGCAGAAGTACTTCCAGAAGGCGCTCGACATCAACCCGAATTTCGCGATTGCCGCCAACGACCTGGCCTGGGTGTACGCCGAGGAGGGCCAAAACCTTGATGTAGCCTTGGGGTTGGCCCAGAAGGCCAAGCAACTTGCGCCGGAGGTCAACTCCATCACCGACACATTGGGTTGGGTCATGTATAAGAAGGGCAGCTATTCGACCGCACTCCCTCTCCTTCAGGAATGCGTTGAGAAGGAGCCCAAGTCTCCCCAATATCACTACCACTTGGGCATGGCCCTGCTTGCGACCGGCCAAAAGGATAAAGGGAAGTCTCAGTTGGAGTCGGCACTGCGGATGGATTTGTCGCCCGATGATGCCAAGGAAGCAAAGCAGGCTCTTGCCCGGAATTGATTCCGTCAGCCAGCGTTTCCTGTCGTAAGCGCTCGTACATCGCTCTCCCCACTCATCTTCCAGGCGCTCAAGGGTCTGAGAGTGGCAGACTAGCGAGGCGCGGTGGGAAGAGAAATTGGTTGTCTTGGCGGAGGTTTCCACAGGGCCGCTAAGAGGCAACCGGGCCATGGAGTTAGAGGGGTACCGATTCTTTTGTTGAGATTGTTTAAAAACTTCAAGAAGCCCAGAGCCGGTGCGATGCCCTACGCCAAGTACCCTGGATTGTATCTGCCATGCTCACTATAGATTACGAATGTCGGCGTCGCACGAGGCCAATGGCCTCTCGATTGCTAGTTAACTCCCTGGAGTCTTCTTCTAGGCACCGGGGGACGGGTCTAGATTACCGGCTCGAAAAGCAGCCTCAGGCAGAAAATCTGAGGACGGGGAGAGACGGAAATGAACATGAGACGATGGATTGGATATGCGGCGGTGGTGGCCTTGGCTTGCCTTGTCCTGTCGGCGATGCCAGCCTACGCCGGGGATGTGGACGTTGCTACTACGGGCGGCTTCGGGGCCTTGAACGCTACGCTAACCCCGAATACGACCATTTCAGAGGCGGGGAACTGGACGGCCACCGTTTCAGAGCAGGTGTTCCTGAGCGGCGGGATTTACACCTACGTTTTCACGCTGGCGAACGCGGGCCCTGTGGGACTGACGGCAGCTTCGACGGCAACGCTGGGAACCCCCAACGTTGACAATTTTTCCTCGTCGCTCAACTTTGGGGTCGTTACGGGTTCCACCACGTCCGGAGTCGACGACAACGGAATTACGTTCAACCCTAACAGCACCGCAGTGACTTTTGTTACGACCGGCAGTGGCAATGTGCTTCCCGCAGGAGACAAGATTACCTTCTACGCCCAGTCAACGTTGCCTCCCGCCCCGGGTAGTTTCAGTGGTGAGAACGGTGGAACAGGCAACCCAGGGCCGTCGCTCGACCCAGCGGTTCCGGAGCCGTCGACCCTGCTGCTCTTGGGTTCGGGTTTGATAGGCATGGGTGGTTTCTTCCGTCGTCGCCGAGCCTAGTAGTCGGGGTTGCTTTCGAGTTCCGTCCCGCCTCCTCGGATCTGGTCCCTCAGCCGAGCCCTTCCCCGGGCTTGGCTGAGGGGCTTTTGTTTGTAAAAGGCCCCCCTCAGTTTCGCCTTCGAGAGATCTTGCCCTTCACGCCGACGGTTGCTGGATACGTGATGCGTTTGCCACGCACTCGGGCAAAGGGCGTGAGCGAATGGGGTTGACGCCGCGAACAGCTCAGGATGTGCTCCACCGGGATCTTTCGCACCGTAAGGGCATCGGCGACAAGCGAGCGGTGGCAGCGCCAGGGAACTGCCTCGGCACAAAGCAGGGCGCAGCGCTTTTTCTCGGTCAACTTGTTGAGCCGCTCAAGACCTGCTTCGAATTCCGGCGTCTGCATGTAGTCGGCAAAGCCGCGAAAGCTCGAGTTTCGCCAACCGGCGTTCAGGGAGTCGGGGCGTGCATGACGTAAGCCGCCCAGCTTCTTCAGATGCACGTAGCCGATCCCTACCTTACGGAGCGCCTTGGGCAGGGTTTCCCGGTTGAACTGAGGATTATGCCGCGAGCGCGGGATCGTGCGGATATCCAACACTCGCTCGACGCCGTGGGTGGATAGCAACTCGAGAAAATCCGCCAAGGGCCGGGTCGAATGCCCGATCGTCAAGACGGCCGGCTTTGTGGCGGCCCCGGCTTTCATCGCGGATTTTCGCTTTTTATTCACGTTTCGCTTTTTCTTCAGAAAAGTGCATTTTTGTTGCGATTAGAAAATTGAATGTTGTTGATTTTGAGAGAGTTGCGGTGTTACGTCTCTCGTTGGTGTTGCGATTAGAAATGGCCCTAAGGGGCTTGTTTTCATTGCCCCTGAGAACGCTTCCCGCCAAAGATCGGCGAGGCAGGGTGCCGCCAGAAAGAGGGCGGCCAGACCCGCCACAATGGTCTACGCCTCCGACAGAATCCCGCAGGCGGGAGCCTGCGGGCTGGGGTGATAGTTCGAAGGTCACTTGGGCGTCGCTACCCTCGGCTGGGCTCGGCACGAGCCCTTCCGCGTGGGTCAGGACAAGCCCTTCGGCGTCGCTCAGGGCCCGTGGGGCAGGCCCTTCGGCGTTGCTCAGGGCCCGTGGGGCAAGCCCTTCGGCGTCGCTAAGGGCCCGTGGGGCAGGCCCTTCGACGCTGCTCAGGGCCCTTGGGGCAGGCCCTTCGACGTTGCTCAGGGCCAGTGGGGCAGGCGGGCGGGGCCGCCGGCGTTCGGCGGGGCGACAGCCCGTGGGCCGGGGCGAGGGTTGGGATGTCAGTTGGGCGGTACTTCCCCCGATCTTGTTTTCCTCGACCGGGCTCCCCTCGGCTAGACTCGGGATAAACGGGACAATTGGACCCATCCTTCGACGTTATCATGGAGTTAACAGATTGCAAGTGGTTGCGCCTGTAAACATTTTTCGCGGGCGAATGGGGAGCCCTATCGACTTGAGAGCTTGTCGAACTCTTGCTTGGAGGAGCTCGTCAGAATATAGCCGTGACGCTCGCCGAGGCGATGCGACTCAACAAAACGCACAGCCTCGGTATTGTTCACTCTGATGAATGCCAGCCAGTCGTCCGTGAACTGGAATTCATAGCCGCTGTAATCGATCACCTTAAGGCCGTCCGGTCTTATCTCAAGTGCTTCCACTCCCAGAACGGCAATCTCATGTTTACAAGCAGTTTCGATCACTCTTAGGACTTCAGGATATGGGAAGATGAACTCATCGCCAGCCTCTTTTGCTTTCTGTTTGAGATCCTCTGTAAGGGCGAGCGTCAAATCTTGAATCATGTCCCTTCCTGGTTTTCCGCTGGATTTTTGGTTCTCCTGGGTGCAGCTATTGTACGCCGTGGATGCAAACACGGCGGAGAGCTCGCGCGGGTGAGACAGCGCGAATGGAGAAAAGCAGTGGCACCCCTCTTCGACGAAAGGCCCGCCGAAAACGGGTAAGGGCAGCATGGCCTCGCTTACTTGTTTTTCGACCTAGGGCGCTGCGTACGATCGCGAAATTTGAAGAGGACATCGGCGATCTTTGTATCCACGCGGTCGGGCTCAACGTCGCCTGTTTCCTCGTTGAGTTTGTACCACTGATTAATCAGGCGAGCATATTCCGGGGGAGTCCGCGAGAGCGCGCCGTGGGGCCTTTGGGACCTTGAATGGCAAGCTAGGTAGCCCTCTACAAAACCAAGGCGGTCGGCAGGACTACCTTCTCTCCACCACTGTCCATCCCAGTAACCATGTGGTTCGGTCCACACTTCTCCGCCTTTCCCTGTCTCTCTTAAGGGCGGTTCATCCTCCACGATTCGTATGGCCTCAAATACGGGAAGAGAGCGTTTGTCTGGCTCGTCCCTGTAGAAATTCGTTACAGATTCCTGCTCGTCAGCGGCGGACTTTGAATACCGAGGTTTTGCCTTGAGTTCGAAAGTATGGCAATCAGCATCGCCATTGAGATACCCGGACTTCTCCTCTGAGGTTAGAAGTAGCCACCAATGCCCATCGTATTTTGTTGTCTGCGATGCTGGGTATCCTGGGGAGCATAGGAGCAGGCCCATGGTTACTACTAGGCTTTGAAGGATTCCGATGAAACGAAGCCCGCCGGAATCGGGGATGCTCGTGAGGTTGATCGCAGCATCGTAGAGGAACCCGGCGCGGTTGACGTGATTGTTCCCGTTTATACCGATGCTCAAGTTTTCCTGCATGCAGGCATTGTACGCCGTGGATGCAGGCAAAGCGGAAAGTTCGCGGGGTGAAACAGCGCGAATGGAGAAAAGCAGTGCCACCATTCATTCGACGAGAGGCACACCCGAAAAACCAACGGCTAAAGGCTGGGACAGCCGCGTGGGGCAGCAAAGGCATATTCAAGTCAACGTCAACTGCCGCAGTGGTATTATCCGACTTCGTCATGCGTCAAGCAGAACCGCATGCGATACGGACCGGGGTGTGCCTCGAAAGCATCGGCCACCAGCCCGGGCTCTTTGGAATCGGGGATTCTTCCGGCGGGGGGCCCTCCCTGCTTAGCACGACCTGATCTCAGAGGAGGCTTGGTTGTCTCAAAAATGGGGACAAGTCCAAACACATAGTGCTCAGGTCTCGGATTCACGCCTCATCCAGGACCGAAGCTCAGCAATCCGAAGCTCCGTCAGCCTAGTAGCTTCGCCTGCCCAGAGCGTTGGTCTGATGGTTCCGCCCCGATTGAGGTAGGTTTCAAAGTCACATTGGGCGTCCCGGTACGAGAGCCATTTTTCTTCGGCATCATCCAGACAATGCAACCAACTGACATCAGCGCTCTCAGCAGCTAAAGGCAAAAGCGCGTCGTCGGTGACTTTTACTTGTGCACGAATCTCTGCTAGCAACTGGTTCAGTTCCTCTTCCTTTTTTCTGAGGTTGTCACCTGCGGCGACGTTCATCTCCGTTTGCGTCAGTGGTGTGAGTCCGAACATCTGAAATGTCAAAACTTCTTCTAGCGCTTTGGCAAAGCGGATTGCCTCATTTAGAAAATCCTCGACCTCACCCACCGCATAAACTGGCTTTTTGGGGGTCTCGTGACAAAGTATGTGCCTAACTTCAAACAGCCGAGTCAGAGTGCGTGCCAAAACGTCAAAGTTACTGATTATTGGCTCGGAGGGCTTTTTGTCAATTGTAACGGCCCACCGATCAACGGCACCCGCCAGCACCGGGCGCAAGGGTTTCTTGTCGAGGAGGGTTTCAAAATGTCCGAGCATTTGGCCAAAGGAAGTTACGGAAACATTGTGAGCCACAATGTCGCCCAGAGTAATCGCGCGTCCTTGAATGCCTTGAACGAGCGCGAAATCCATCTTGAGGTTCTTTGAAAGTTCGATGGCCCTGTTTGCGTACTCCGTCCCGTGATCAATAAGCCCCGCAATGTTTGCTCGGGTGAATACCTCCAGCAATGTTACGGCTCTGATTACATAGAAGTCAGGTGTGGACCCCTCGCTTTTGCCGGTCCTTGTCCATTGGGATTTCAGGCTCTCAAGGCTGAACGAGCCAAATCTATGCCTTAGGGGATTTCTTTCCTTGACTTCAAGTATTTCCCCTGTGCGGTCTCGCGTGCTCATGGGAGTATTCCTCCACTGGTGAGAACATTTACATTCTTAGCGCATGCAAGGAGAACAGCACGCATGTTTCGCAAGCTCTCACCCATGCGATGTCCTCGCGGGTCAGGATCAAATCGAACTCCTCTCCACCTCAGTCAGACTTCATCAAGGACGCCCGCTTCTATAAGGTCCCGTTTGATCTCAACGACCTTCTCAGAAATGTGTTGCCTAAAGCGCTTCTGGATTATGCCCCCGAAATCGGAGAAGACCCAAGTGGCCTCTTTGGGAAGCAGCATCGCGCCTGTCCTCCCGAGATGGCCGCAAAACCAACCGAGCTCGTAGATCACATTTGGGCGGGTCTGCAAGTATGTCTCCTTGGCCGACGTCACTTCGTCGTCAGGTGGTATCATCCGATTTCGTCATGCGCTAAATAGAACTGCATGGGATAAGGACAGGGGTGTGTCTGTGAAAGTAGACGAGAAAGGTATGGTTACCTTGGATGCTCACTTCAAGCAGTGGCGGGAGATAGCCGAGCGAGTCAGAGCTCAGGTGGTTCTAATTGAGGCTCAGGGAGCATTCCAAAAGGCACTCGAACCGATCCTTGCCGGACAGAAACGGTGGGCGGAGCTGGCTGCGTCGATTAAGGGCCCGCCATTTGAGCTTCCAGCTCTCTCTCACGTCACAAGGCAGGTACAAAAGTCGATGGAGCCGATGATCGAGGCCCAGAGACGATCGGCAGAACTGGCTGCGTCAATGAGGGTCCCGGCATTTCAGCTTCCAGATCTCTCTCTCCTCGCAAGTCAAGCTGCGGAGTTTCAGAAATCTCTGCAAGGACTCATGAGTCCTGCATTTGAACAGCTTGAAAAGAGCTTGAGCGAACTTCCGCCCCGGACTCAGGAAGCTCTTCTGCTTCTCGGTGCCCATGGGTGGTACTTAGACTTGGAGATGTCGTTGCCGGAGCTTTGGGAACTTAAGGAGGCCTTATCGGAGGGCAACGTAGCAAAGGCGGAAGAAGCACTTGTTGACTATTTCGAGGGTCGGTTAGACGGGATCGAGAAATCCATTACGAAAAGATTTCCGCATCGCGCCCATTTGATACGGCCAGCATTTAATGCCCATCGACGGCGAGAATACGAGCTCTCAATACCAGTTCTCCTTGCCCAGACAGATGGGATTTGCAAGGAGACGGTAAATCAGCATTTGTTTATCAAGCAAGACAAGAAGCCACGTACCGCAATCTATGTTGAACAAATCGCCGCGGACTCGTATAGGGCGGTCTTATTAAGCCCCCTTGCCCGAACACTGCCGATAAGCGCCTCCGAGTACGAAAGACCAGAGGGTGCCGACGCGCTCAATCGCCATACCGTTCTGCACGGTGAGTCACTCGACTATGGAACCGAAACCAATAGCCTTAAGGCAATCTCACTTATCAACTATGTGGCACACGTGCTAAAAGTCGACAGCAACACGCGAACAGGGCGCGGCGGACGCGCCAGAAGCGGATCACGTCTGAGCACCTGACTCGCTAGGCGGACCAAAATCAACGCTCTTGGTCAAGAATCGCTCGGCACAGCTGTCTGCACACCTCCTCCTCGCCAAGCTGATTCCAATCGACACCTTTAACGTTCAAGAGACTTGGGCTGTAATCGTAGACTGATTGCTTTGTGACGCCGTACCACACGGGGAGAACCAATTGGCGTTCTTCTAGGATCTCTCGCGTAAATATAGAGTCGAACTCTTTCTTCGTCCAGCCACCATTGGAAAAGAAATGGGAACTCAAGATAAGGATACACTTCCTGCACTTCTTCAACCCGTTTTCAATGCTGTCACGGAGATTAGCTCCGACCGTGAGAGAAAACTCGTCATACCAAACCGGACATAGCATTCTTTGAAGGCCGATCGCGATTTTGCGCGCGACCTCAGCTTTGTCGCGCGAGTCGTGGCTTATGAACGCTAAGGGCCTCTCATATTGCGACCGTGCTTCGGCGTGGTCGGTGGACCTGAATTGCACTCGCTGTCCGAGCTCGCGCCCTCTCTGTTTGAGCTGCGAGATCTGATCGTCGGTGAGCCGTGATTCCGAGTATATAAAGACCCGCGTTGATGTCGGAATCTCATTGATTGATATCCATTCGGGGTCCCCATGAAATTTCGCACGCAGTTCAAACGGGTTCGTGTTCTTGACTTCGAGCTGGCCAGGAAACATTCGGGCAGATGGCAGAGTGACTTTCCCATCGAGGGTGACCTGCGACTTGCCGGGCTGCAGGGCCTCAATTAGTTGAATGAACACTTGGGGTGGGTGCTGGTCGCCGGGCACGTAACACGCGAGGAAAGCGGTAAAGGCAGAGAAATCATACAGCAGTGCCACTTCAACGTCTGATCGGCAGGCGGGTACCTTAACGTGCACTCTTATAGCGTAGCTGAAATCTGCGTCGAAGTATTCTCTGAGGGTCGCCATGGATTATTTCCTGCGTACCGCCATTGTACGCCCAGGATGCAAGCAAAGCGGAAGTTCGCGCGGGTGAAACGGCGCAAATGGAAAGAGTCAATACGATTGAGGCGGCACCTGCAATTGCGGCCCCAGGGTTTTACACCCTGGGCTATTTTCTGCCGCTCCGATCGGATCGGAGCTTTCTGCCCCCTGACCGGGTCGGGGCTCTCGCACAGGAACGAGGAGGTAACAGCGTAGAGGAAGTAAAGGAGACAGAGGAGGTCTAGGAGGGAAGAAGAAAAGCAGATGCTTCGCTTCGCTCAAGCATGACAGCAACCGCGCACGCTTTGCCGGCGGCGCTCCGATCGGGTCGGAGTGTCACGCCGAGTAGTCGTCGGTTCAAGACAAGTCCTCACCTACAAAACCGGCACGGTGGCGCACCCACGCAGCCAGAAAGCATCGGCCGCCCCCCCTCATGTGGCGATGTTCTCCGGATACGGGGAGGAACAGCGAAAAGTACAAGCGGATCCCTCACCCCCGTTCGCAAACAACGCGACCGGGTTCGGGATGACACCCAAGGCCCGGGCGTGCCGCGAAAGCACCGGCCAGCCGCCCATTATCCGACGTGCTGGGACAAGGAAGAATCAAAGCAAAAACCGCACCCTTGCACAAACCGCAAGGGATGCGGCACCCAAAATTGCCTTAGCGAATGAAGGCTTGCCCACCCTCCGTGAGTGGCAGCGCCTCCACACACAAGTGGGCTGCAGAAGTTCCGCTCGGAAAGTCTCGGCTTTCGAGAGAGAATAGACCGCCTGCGGAGGACGCGGCGGCGCGGAGCGAGGCGACCTGTGGCGGAAATCACGACGACGTTCTGGGATATGGGCGGCGTGATCCTTACGAACGCGTGGGATCGCGCGGCCCGGCAGCGCGCCGTTGCAAAGTTCGGGCTCGATGGGGACGATTTCGAGGACCGTCACGAGCTTTTGCTGCACGCCTTCGAGACGGGCGAGACGACGCTTGAAAACTATCTCGATCGGGTGGTCTTCTATCGAAAACGGCCATTCAGCCGCGACGACTTCAAGCGTTTCATGTTCGAGCAGTCTCAGGCGGCTCCGGAAGGGCTGGCGGTGCTGGGCCGCGCGGCTGCGGCGGGGCGCTATTTGATTGCGGCGTTGAACAACGAATCGCTGGAGCTGAACCAATACAGAATCGAACGCTTCGGGCTGCGCAAGCTCTTCGCAGTCTTTTTCAGCTCGTGCTACCTGGGGGTGCGCAAGCCGGACGCCGGAATTTATAAGCTGGCATTAAGCATCACGCAGCGAGCGCCGGAAGAATGCGTCTTCATCGACGATCGCGCGCTCAACCTGGAGTGCGCTCGAGAGTTGGGGATGCACGCGATTCAGTTTCAGAGCGCCGCGCAGCTCGAGAGGGAATTGGCAAGCCTCGGAGTGGCATTGGAGAACCAGCCGCGCGAGGAGAAGGAAATTACGCGTTGAGCCAGCCCGTACCCCGCCAGATCGATCCCCACTTGTTCGTCATCTTCGGCGCTACGGGCGATTTGACCGCACGCAAGCTGCTCCCGGCGCTCTACCGATTGGCGAGCCGCGGCGCCCTGGGGCCGAAAAGCGTGATCCTGGGCGTCGCCATCGAGCCGGGACTGAGCGACGAAAACTTTCGGGCGCGGTGCTGCGAGAATCTGACCGGGTCGAAAGTGTGTACGGCAGAAGAAGCAGCACGTTTTTGCGACACCCAGATCTTTTCCTTCGGGCTCGCGAGCGATCAAGGGTCCGACTATCGCGGGGTTGCGGAGCGGATCGCCAGCCTTGAAAAGGAACATCAGCTTCCAGGTAACCGCGTCTTCTATCTGGCTTTGCCGCCGACCGCCTTTCCCACGGCTATCGCCGCCTTGGGCCAGGCTGGACTCAATCGCGGGCCGGGCTGGACGCGCTTGGTGATCGAGAAGCCTTTCGGGAGGGATCTGGAGTCGGCCGAGGCGCTCAACGAACTGGTGCACAAAGATTTCGAGGAATCGCAGGTCTATCGCATCGACCATTATCTCGGCAAAGAAACCGTGCAGAACATCCTGGTGTTCCGCTTTGCGAACTCGCTCTTTGAGCCGCTATGGAATCGCGATCGCATCGAAAGCGTGGAGATCACCGTTGCCGAAGAGCTTGGAGTGGAGCACCGCGCCCTCTATTACGAGACCGCCGGGGCTCTGCGGGACATGGTGCAGAACCACATGACCCAGCTTCTCACGCTCGCAGCCATGGAGGTGCCGCCCGCTTTTGAGGCCGACGCGATTCGGCACGAGAAGGCCAAGGTGATGCGTTCGGTGGAACCCTTTCGTCCCGAAGACGTCGTGATGGGACAGTACGCGGCCGGGAAGGTCGACGGAAAGCCGGTGCCGGGCTACCGGGAAGAGCCGGGAATCGCGCGCGATTCGCAAACGGAAACTTTCGTGGCCCTGCGCCTCGAAGTCGCGAACTGGCGCTGGCACGGGGTCCCGTTTTTCCTTCGCACCGGGAAGCGCTTGAAGGAACGGCTGAGCACGATTGTGGTCAGCTTTCGCTGCCCGCCGGTTTCCATTTTTCAGCCATTCGATGAGACGCCGATCCATGCCAACGCGCTGGTGATCGCGATCCAGCCGGACGAAGGCTTCGACCTGTGCTTCGAAATCAAAGCGCCCGGCGAATCCATCCAACTGCAGAGCCACCGCCTGCATTTTCGCTATTCGGAGGCGTTTGGGCCCTTGCCGGATGCGTACGAGACGCTCTTGCTGGACGTGCTCAAGGGCGATGCGACGCTTTTCGTGCGCGACGATTGGGTGGAAGCATCGTGGGAACTTTATACGCCGGTGCTACAAAAGCGGCCGCGCATTCTCCCTTACGCCGCGGGCACCTGGGGACCGGCGGAGGCGGACCGCCTGCTGGAGAAGCTCGGAAGGGGGTGGACAAATCATGAAACCCCAACTGGGTAGCGAAGAGAGGGTTTATCCGGACGTTGAGGCGCTGAGCCAAGGCGCCGCGGAAGAGTCCGTGCGCGCGATCACTTTGGCGGCGTCGAAAGGGCGATGCACCATCTCGCTTGCCGGAGGCCGCACGCCGGCGCGGATGTATTCGCTGTGGGCGGAGAAATATCGCGACGCGATTCCCTGGAGCCGGATCCATCTCTTTTGGGGCGACGAGCGATTTGTGCCGCACACGGATTCGCATAGCAATTACCGCATGGTGCGCGAAGCGTTGCTCGACCGCGTGCCCTTGCCGGCGGCGAATATTCATCCGATCGAGACCGACTTTGCGAAGCCGGAAGATGCCGCCGAGGCGTACGAAAAGAGGTTGCGCGAGTTCTTTTCAAATGAGCTGCCGGCGTTCGACCTGGTGCTTCTGGGCATGGGCGGGGAAGGGCATACGGCTTCGCTATTCCCCGATTCGCCCGCCCTCGAGGAGAAAGAGCGCTGGGTGGTGGCAGTTCGCGCTCCGATTGAGCCGCCAGTGCGACTTACGCTGACGCTGCCTGTGCTGAATCGCGCGCGCAACGTGCTGTTTCTCGCGGCAGGCGCGGAGAAAAAGGAAGTTCTTCAAGCGATCCGCAACGATCCAGAAGGCGCGGCGCGCCGTTACCCGGCAGCCATGGTCCGGCCGGCGGGGCACGTTTGCTGGTTTCTCGATCAGGCGGCGGTGGGCTGACCGGCTGGGGGTTATGGCTCCTTGTCGGGTGGTAGCAAGTCTGTTTTCGGGTCCTCCGGGAGAATTAGCGGCCGACGAGGGCTTTGAGTGAAATCGAAGTCCAGGCTCAGGTCACCGAGCTGAGGCATATTCTCCCGAACCGTGGGACGAGGGTCCGGTCGCCCATCCGTTGCGGGGTCAAGGCGCTCCCCTGATAGGAAATCGTCCTCAATAAATTTCACGAAAGCGTCGAAGCTCAGCGTTTGGTGATCGATGAAGCCTCGCTTGGCATACGGCGAGATCACGAGGCCGGGAACGCGCAAGCCATAGCCATTTTCATCCACGGTGACGGGAAGAACGTGATCATAGAATCCGCCCCAGTCGTCCCATACGAGGAATATCGCGCAGTCGTTCCAGTCAGGACCTTTCATCACCGTATTGATCAGGGAGGTGACATATGTCTGACCAGCACTGATTAGGGCCGGCGGATGCTCGCTGACATCGCCAGACGGAATGATCCACGAGACGGCGGGGAGTGTCCCTCGCTCAGCCTGTAGGACGAAGTTCTCCAGCGTCTGGATATTTCCGAGCTCGCCATCGTTCCTGACCGTGTCAAAGTTCGGAAGCGGATTCCATATACCTGGAGTATGCGCGTTCTGCACGACAGGCAGACAATCAGCCTGTTCGTCATCTCGGCAGTCCGGCTCCGTGCCTTCGAGAACGTAATAGCCCCAACTCACTCCCGCCCGGTGGAGCAGATAGGTGAGATCGGTCCACGCATAGATAGCGTTTGGATACCCGTGGACTTTCGGGAAGAGGGTATTCGTGCAACTAAATGGGTCGTCATGCTTCTTGCAGGTAGCAGACCATTCAGAGACGGTAAAGAGATGGGCTGGCAGGCTCCAGGATGCGGCCGGTTCAAACATCCGATCTTGAAGCACAAAGTTACGTGCGTAGGCCCAATAGTTCGGAATCTCCCGGTCATCATGCCAACCCACAACTGTACGCGGGTTGGGACACGTGGTTGGGCATGTTTCAGCCGAACGGATAAAGCCATCCATCCTGCCACCATCAATATCGACGATGGCGCTCGTGATGCCATGCGGCCCACCACCAGTTACGTCCTGCTGGGCATGAAATGGTGTGACACAGTCCCGCATGGCCGGATCGGGGACGCACACATTCGGAGGAATGCCGTCAGCGCCAGGATACGTTCCAAAATAGGTATCGAAGGAACGATTTTCCTGCATGATGATAATGACATGTTTAATTTTGTGGATATCGTTGGCCTGGCCCGAGCTGGATCGAATGGCGAGAATCACCAGGATTATGAGGCAGGTGCCCAAAATCAGCCTCGACGAGCTCACCACCATATCCCGTAAGGCATGCAGAGATTGTCGACGCATGTAGACCCCCGCTGTCCCACACGTCTGAGAGAAGCGCGCGCAGGACAGGGTCAAGTCAGCCGAACTCTGTTGTTTGGACTTCGGAGCCGATTGATAACATACACTTAAGTTCCTCAGTATGCAATACCAGCCCCAAGCCTTTTCGCCGGTGATGCGTTGACAGGCCGGCGGGCGGCGGTTTAAAGTAAGTATTTACTTACATGCCTCACAGAACGCGCGTGCGCGGCTCGGACCGCCGCCGGCAGATCATCGAGGTGGCCATGCGGCTTTTCTCCCGGCAGGGCGGCGCAGGGCTGGGCGATTCGCGCGGCAAGATCGCGGCACGCTTGCGTGCGCCCTTCGGGAAATGTGAAATACACGATTATCGGGTTGACGCAGGTAATCATGGCTCCGTGTCGGGTGGTAGCAAGTCTGTTTTCGGGTCTAACGGAAGAATCAATGGTTTCCGGGGGCTCTGGTTAAAGTTGAAGTCTTGTCTCAGGTCGCCAAGTTGAGGCACATTCTCCCGAACCGTAGGACGGGGGTCCGGCCGTCCGTCCGTTGAGGGGTCAAGGCGCTCCCCTGACAGGAAATCGTCCTCAATGAATTTCACGTATGCGTCGAAACTCAACGTCTGATGGTCAATGAAGTTGTATTTAGCGTAAGGTGAAATCACCAGACCAGGAACGCGCAGACCGTAGCCGTTTTCATCCACGGTGACGGGAATGACGTGATCGTAAAAACCTCCCCAATCATCCCACACAAGGAAGATCGCGCAATCGTTCCAGTTCGGTCCTTGCATCACAGTGTTGATGAGATAGGTTACATAGGTCTGCCCGGCACTAATAAGGGCTGGCGGGTGCTCACTGACGGCGCCGTTCGGCGTAATCCACGAGACAGCGGGGAGCGTTCCCTGCTGAGCCTGCACGACAAAATTTTCGAGCGTCTGGATATTGCCGAGTTCCCCGTCATCTTTGACTGTGTCAAAGAAGGGGAGTGGGTTCCAGATACTTGGAGTTTTTGCATTCTGCGGCACCGGTAGGCAATCTGTTTGCTCATCGTCCTGACAGTCCGGTTCCGATCCTTCTAGGACGTAAAATCCCCAACTCACTCCAGCCCGGTGGAGCAGATATGTGAGATCAGTCCAGGCGTAAATAGCGTTTGCGGTAGCATGGGGGCCCGGTGGCAGCCTAATGCTGTTCGTACAACTTGATGGGTCATGTTTCGTACAGCGAGCCGACCATTCAGAGACGGCGAAGAGGTGGGCTGGCAGGCTCCAGGAGGGTTCCGGTTCAAACATCTGGTCTTGCAATACGAAATTGCGCGCATACGCCCAATAATTCGGAATCTCTCGACCATCATGGTGGCCCATAACTGTGCGCGGCCCGGGGCAATGCACTGAACCACATGCCTCCGCCGCGCCGATGAAGCCGTCCATTGCGCCGCCATTCACATCGGCTATGGCGCTCGGGTAGCCATGAGGATGATCCGGCTCGCTGTCTTGGCGTGAATGGTATGGTGTGACGCAGTCGCCCTGCGCGGGGTCAGGGACGCATACGTTCGCAGGAATGCCATCAGCGCCAGGATACGTTCCAAAATAGTCATCGAAAGAACGGTTTTCCTGCATGATGATAATGACATGTTTAATTTTGTGGATATCGTTGGCCTGGCCGTGGCCGGATCGAATGGCGAGAATCACCAGGATTATGAGGCAGGTGCCCAAAATCAGCCTCGACGAGCTCACCACCATATCCCGTAAGGCATGCAGAGATTGTCGACGCACGTAGACCCCCACTGTCCCACACGTCTGAGAGAAGCGCGCGCAGGACAGGGTCAAGTCAGCCGAACTTTCCGTTGTGACTTTGGGGACTCAGATAACATACACTTAAGTTCCTCAGTATGCAATACCAGCCCCAAGCCTTTTCGCCGGTGATGCGTTGACAGGCCGGCGGGCAGCGGTTTAAAGTAAGTGTTTACTTACATGCCTCACAGAACGCGCGTGCGCGGCTCGGACCGCCGCCGGCAGATCATCGAGGTGGCCATGCGGCTTTTCTCCCGGCAGGGATTTCAGGGAACCAAGACGCGCGTGATCGCCCGGGGCGCGGGCATCAACGAAGCGATTCTGTTCCGCCATTTCCCTCGCAAGGAAGATTTGTACTGGGCGGTGATCGAAGCGAAGTGCCGCGGGGCCGAGGGGCGCCGAGAACTCCAAGACACGTTGCAGAACGCTCGCGAGCCGCGGCAGGCCCTGGCGGCGGTAGCGGAAGGCATTCTCGAACGAAATTCGGAAGACCCCGCGCGCAGCCGGCTATTCCTGTTCAGCGCGCTTGAAAACCACCGGCTTTCGCACCGGTTTTTCCGCGTACACATCGCCCGATACTACGACGTGCTGACGGATTACATCCGGGTGCAGATTCGCAAGGGACGGTTCCGGCAGGTGGATGCGCGGCTCGCGGCGCGCGGCTTCCTGGGGATGATCGCGCACCACTATCAGATTCAGGAGCTTTTCGGCGGCAAGCGCTACCAGAAGTTCAATCCTCGGCGGGTGAGCGAGACGCTCGCAGACATCTGGCTTGGAGGCATGCAGGCGCACAACGGGCACGCCGCTCGCGGAAAGGCTGCTGCGCACCGCAGGGGAATATGAACGGAACTCACAGATTCGCATGCGGGGTTTGGTTAGCCCTTGGCCTAGTGATGGTTGGGGTGATGGCCGGGTGTTCTCAAAAAGCGGCGGAGCGGCCGCGGCCAGCAGCGGTTCCGGTGATGGTGACGAAGGCGGAAGAAAAGTCCATGCCGCTCGAAATTCGCGCGATCGGGACGGGAGAAGCGTACTCGAGTGTTTCCATCAAGTCCCAGGTATCGGCAAAACTCGAAGAAGTTCATTTCCGCGAAGGCCAGTTCGTGAAAAAGGGAGACCTTCTTTTCACGCTCGATCGGCGGCCCTTCGAAGCGGCGCTCCAGCAGGCCGAAGGCAATCTGGCAAAGGACAGGGCGCAAGCGAAGAACGCATCGGTCGAGTTGAAACGCTACGCGGAGCTTTATCAGGGAGGCATCGTCGCCAAGGAACAATACGACCAGTACTCGGCCAACTCGGACGCACTCGCGGCATCCGTTCGCGCGGACGAGGCCATGGTGGAATCCGCGAAACTTCAACTCCAGTACACGACGATTCATTCGCCGATCGACGGCGTCACCGGAAGCCTGCTGGTGCATGCGGGCAACTTGGTGAAAGAAAACGACGTGCCGATTCTGATCGTGATCAATCAAATTGCGCCTATTTACGTGGATTTTTCGCTCCCCGAACAATATCTCGCTGAGGTGAAGAAATACATGGCGGCGGGAAAGCTTGCCGTCGAGGCGTATCTGACCAACGATCCGCAGCGCCTGGAGACCGGCTATCTGAGCTTCGTGGACAATGCCGTCGACAACACGACAGGCACGATCAAGTTCAAAGGAACGTTTGCGAACACCGACCGGCGTCTTTGGCCGGGCGAATTCGTCAACGTAGTCTTGCGGTTGGCGGAGCAGACGAACGCCATTGTGGTTCCCTCACAGGCGGTCCAGACGGGACAAGAAGGTGACTTTGTTTTCGTCGTGAAGCCGGACATGACGGTGGAATCGCGCGCGGTGGTTATTGCGCGGACCCTGGGCAGCCAGGCGGTCGTCTCCAAGGGTTTGGCGGCGGGCGAGACGGTGGTGACAGACGGGCAGGTGCGGCTGATTCCCGGGACCAGGATCGAAGTGAAAGGCAGTCTCGGCGGGAACCAGGGGGCGTCATGAGCGTTGCGCAACTCTTCATCCGCCGTCCCGTGATGACGGCCCTGGTGATGCTGGCCATTCTGCTGTTCGGAGTGCTCGGATATCGGTCGCTGGCGGTGAACGACCTGCCAAACGTGGATTTTCCGACGATCCTGGTGGCGGCGAGCTTGCCGGGAGCGAGCCCCGATACGATGGCCTCGGCGGTGGCTACGCCGCTCGAGAAGCAGTTTTCCACTATCGCCGGCCTCGATTCGATGACTTCATCGAGCGCGTTGGGCGTCACCCAAATCACGCTGCAGTTCAACCTGAGCCGCAACCTGGATGCCGCCGCTCAGGACGTGCAGGCGGCCATCGCGAGAACGGCTTCGCAGCTCCCTCAGAATATGCCCAGCCCGCCGACGTATAACAAAGTGAACCCGGCGGATTCTCCCATCCTTTACATTTCGCTGAGCTCGCCCACCCTGCCTCTTTACACCGTGGACGAATACGCGGAAACGCTCCTGGCGGAACGCATCTCGATGGTGAGCGGTGTGGCGCAGGTGAGCGTCTTCGGCACGCAGAAGTACGCGGTGCGCGTGCAGCTCGATCCCAAGGCGCTGGCGACGCGGCAGATCGGAATCGATGAAGTGGAAGCCGCGGTGCAGAACGGCAACGTGAATTTGCCGACCGGCACCCTTTATGGCGCGCACCAGGCATTCACCGTACAGGCCAATGGCCAGCTCACCAACGCCGGAGTTTACGGCCCGCTGATCGTGGCATACCGCAACGGCTCGCCGGTGCGACTCGGCGAGCTGGGGAAAGTGAGCAATAGCGTCGAGAACGACAAGATCGCGAGCTGGTTTAACGGCACGCGCGCGATCATTCTGGCGATCCAGCGGCAGCCGGGCACGAACACCATTGAAGTAGTGGACTCGATCAAGACCCTTCTTCCGCAGTATCGCGCGCTGATACCGCCGTCGGTGGATATGAGCGTCCTCTACGATCGGTCGGAGTCTATCCGCAATTCCGTAAACGACGTCAAGTTCAGCCTCTTCCTGGCCATCTGCCTGGTGGTGATGGTGATCTTCTTGTTCCTGCGGAATCTCTCGGCGACGTTGATTCCTTCGGTTGCCTTGCCGATGTCGATCGTGGGCACGTTCGCGGTGATGTACGAACTGGGTTACACGCTGGACAACCTGTCGTTGATGGCCTTGACGCTTTCGGTGGGCTTCGTGGTGGACGACGCGATCGTGATGCTCGAAAACATCGTGCGGCACATGGAGATGGGCGAAGGAGTGCTGGAAGCGGCCTTAAGCGGCTCGCGCGAGATCGGCTTCACCATCATCTCGATGACGCTATCACTCGCGGCGGTTTTCATCCCGGTGCTTTTCATGGGCGGGATTCTGGGGCGGCTGCTGCACGAATTCGCCGTAGTAATCATGATGGCGATTCTGGTTTCGGGCTTCGTCTCGCTGAGCCTGACGCCGATGCTGTGCAGCCGGTTCCTGAAGCGCCGGGAGGAGGGCGAAAAGCACGGGCGGATGTACATGTGGCTCGAGCGGTTGTTCGATCGGATGCTTCGCGGATACGACGTCTCGCTTCAGTGGGCGCTCCGGCATCGCCTGACGATCATGGTTGTTTCCGCGGTGGTGCTGCTGGTGACCGTCTACCAGTTCTGGGGCATCCCGAAGGGCTTCTTGCCCAACGAGGACAACTCCCAAGTCTTCGCGTTTACCGAAGCGGCGCAGGGGATTTCCTTCGACGCGATGGCGGCACACCAACGCGCCCTGAACGCGATTGTCGTGAAGGATCCCAATACGCTCGCTTTCTTTTCGAGCATCGGAGCCAGCGGTCCCAACGCCGCCGGCAATTCGGGGCGGATTTTCATTCACCTGAAATCCCGATCGGAACGCGAGTGGGCGCCGAGCGAGACGATGAATTGGCTGGAAGCGAAGCTGGGCGGCGCGCCCGGGATGCCAACGGGGCTGCGTTGGCTGAGGCCGATCGTGGGGCGCCACATGACGCAGGATGAAGTGATGGACGAGTTGAGGCCCAAATTCGCAGTGGTTCCCGGCATTCGCGTGTTCATGCAGGATCTGCCGCCCATCCGAATCGGCGGGCAGCTCACCAAGAGCCAGTATCAATTCACGCTCGAGAGCCCGGACACGAGCGAGCTCTACCAATCGGCCACGCAGCTCGAAGCAAAGATGCGCGAATTACCCGGCTTGCAGGATGTGACCAGCGACCTGCAGGTAAAGAACCCGCAGGTGAACGTCAACATCGACCGGGATAAGGCTTCGGCGCTCGGGGTGACAGCGGGGCAGGTGGAGGACGCGCTTTATAGCGCCTACGGTCAGCGGCAAGTCTCGACGATCTACGCGCCCACCAATGAGTATCGCGTGGTCATGGAATTGGAGGACGAATATCAACTGGACCCGGCCGCGCTCTCGATGCTGTACATTCGCTCGACGAGCGGCCAGCTGGTGCCGCTGAACACGGTGGCAAGCCTGACCACCAGTCTCGGCCCCTTGACCGTCAACCACCTGGGCCAGCTCCCGGCCGTGACGATTTCGTTCAACTTAAAGCCGGACGTGTCGCTGGGCGATGCCGTCTCCCGCGTGAACCGACTTGCCGCCGGAATGCTGCCTGCTACCGTCAGCACGAGCTTCCAGGGAACCGCGCAGGCCTTCCAGACATCGCTGCAGGGTCTGGGCCTGCTGCTGGTGATGGCCATCCTGGTGATCTACATCGTTCTCGGCATTCTCTACGAGAGCTTTATCCATCCGGTGACGATTCTTTCCGGGCTGCCCTCCGCGGCCTTTGGCGCTTTGCTGACCTTGCAGATCTTTCACGCCCCCCTGGACCTGTATGGTTTCGTCGGCATCATCATGCTGATCGGCATCGTGAAGAAAAACGCCATCATGATGGTGGACTTCGCGGTGGAATTGCAGAGGACCGAGAAGAAGAGCGCCGCCGAGGCCATCTATGAAGGCAGCCTAATTCGTTTTCGGCCCATCATGATGACGACGATGGCGGCGCTCATGGGAACGTTGCCGATTGCTCTGGGAGTGGGCGCCGGCGCGGAAGCGCGGCGGCCGCTGGGCCTGGCGGTCGTGGGGGGGCTGCTATTTTCCCAGCTTGTGACCCTCTATCTGACGCCGGTTTTTTACACGTATATGGACAGGTTCCAGCAGTGGGCGACGTGGCGCCTCCGGCGGGGCAGGGTAGTTGGCGAAGCTCCGCTGCCAGGCGAATCGGCTCTGGCGGGACCGCCGCAAAGCTTGGGCGACGACTGAGAGCCGAAAGTTGCCGGCGAGTGACCCCTTAACAATTCGGTTGCGCGCAGGGACGCGTACTATTGACCTCGACTTCGCCGCGCATCATCCTGAGCGAGGCGCGTGCGACGGTATTGGTATGTGCCTTCCCCTTCCACAGGCGTCCTTTGGGACCGAAAGTTGCAGATAGAACCGTGTTAAACGAAGATCCGGCAAACTTCCGCTCGCATGAAAACCGGCGGGGCCGGCGCATCAACGCGCGCATCCCCGTGGCCTTTGAATGGACGGCGGCGGATGGGGAGCGCTTTCAGGCGGAAGCTCACACGCGGGTATTGAACTACCATGGTTGCCTGATTGTGGCGCCGTGCGATTTGGCGATGGACACGCGCCTGCGACTGACCAATCTCGCCAACAACCGCAATCTGATCGCCGTTGTCGTTTGGAAAGGAAAGCAGCGCGTGGAAGGTTATGAAATGGGGGTCGAGCTCGTCAATCCGGAGCTGGACTTCTGGGGGTTGGATCTGTGAGCTTGGAAAAGGGCCCCAGCGGGTCCGCGCGAACGGCCAGCGCGGGAATCGACCGTCGGCGGAGCCAGCGGGCGCTACTGCGAGTAGGAGTCACGCTACACTTCACGAAGGAAGGAAAGACGGAAACATGCAAAGTCTATACCGTGAACGTCAGCGCCCACGGGGCCTTGATGATCTGCCCGGAGAGCCTCCCGCTCAACTCAAGGCTCGTCCTGGAGCACAACGCCACGCGCGACCAGGTGGAGTGCCGCGTCGCGCGCATGAAACGCGCTTCCACCAAGGGGTTCGAGATTGGAGTAGAATTCGAAAAGCACGCCCCGGACTTTTGGAAAATGTCCTTTCCCTCGCTAGACTGGAAGCCCGCAGAAGAATAGAGGCGCGGACCCCGGTTCCGATCGCAACATTGCGATCCGCAATTCATCCATCCGTGACAAAGCACGCGTCTGCCCGTCATTCACGTTGGGTCCCTCGAAAAGGCAAGTTTGCGAGGTCGAGATTCCCGCCCGAAAGGATCACCCCTACCTTCTTACCTTGCGCCTGAATCTTGCGATTGAGCAGCGGCGCCACAGCCACGGCGGCGGACGGTTCGACGACGAGTTTCATCCGCTCCCAGACCAAGCGCATCGCGGCGATGATTTCGTCCTCGCTGGCCAGCGCGATCTCGTCCACGCGTTCGCGAAGAATGGAGAAGGTCAAAGGGCCAAGAGTGGCCCGCAGACCATCCGCAATGGTCTCCGCTCTGGAGGCTCGCGCGACGCGCCCGGCCGCGAGAGACCGAAAAGCGTCGTCCGCGTTCCGGGGCTCGGCGCCGATCACGCGAATGGAAGGCCGGAGGCTCTTGGCAGCGATGGCGGTGCCACCGACCAACCCGCCGCCGCTGACCGGAGCCACAATCATATCGAGGTCGGGGATTTCGTCGAGGAGTTCCAGGGCGGCGGTGGCTTGCCCGGCGATGATGCGGAGATCGTTGTAAGGATGAACGAGCTTCGCGCCGGTCCGTTCCATCAGCTCCTTGGCTTTGGCTTCGCGGGCCGCCATCGTCGGTTCGCATTCGGTGACGCGGCCGCCGTACGCCTCGACGGCCAGGCGCTTCACGCGTGGGGCGTTGGAGGGCATTACGATCCAGGCCGCGATGCCGCGCAGCCGCGCCGCGAGGGCCAATGCAGCAGCATGGTTCCCGGAGGAGTGCGTGATTACGCCACGCTCGGCTTCCGGCGCCGAGAGGGAAAAGACCGCGTTCGCCGCTCCCCGGATCTTGAAGGAGCCGGTCCTTTGCAAGTTTTCGCATTTGAAAAAGAGGCGGGCCCCGGCGCGCGCGTTAAACGCAGCGCACGTAAAGACGGGAGTGCGATGAATGTGAGGGCGGATGCGGACCTCGGCCGAGCGGATGGCTTCGAGATCCGGGCCGGAGCTCATCTGGCTCGCCAATTTCGGCGGAGATTCACAGGTTGGCATTATGTCACAGGCGCGGGAGACGCCGGGCCGGCCGGCCGCCGGCTAGGGCGAAGCCGGAAACGACGTCCAGGTTCGATGCTGTGAGTGCGCGCTCCCAATGAAGTCGACGCCCGGTTGCGCCCGGGCGCTTCAGTGCGACCGTCCCGGCGGGACGGTGAAGGTGACCTTCGCGCTCGAAGTGTTCCGGAAGCGATCAGACACGCGAACGGCCATGGTGTGTTCTCCCGGTGCGAGGTTTCGCATCACCACCACGTAGTCCTCCTCGAGCGAACCCGTCACACGGCCTACGGGAAAGACCGTCTCCCAGTCGCCCGCATCGAAGGAATACTCGGTATTTTCGATGGCACTCGAAGGGTCGCGGGCCGTGAAGTGGATGCGGACTTGGGGATTACCCACTTCCGCGCGGAGGTCTTCGATGGCCGGCGGCGTGTTGTCCACCACCACACGCTCACTGGCTTGCTCGGTCGTGAGGGTTTCCTCCGATGGGTTCGACGGAGCGTCGGAAGCGACCAGCTTGAGATAGTAGGCGCCATCCGGCATCGTACTGGTGTCCCATGAATAGAAATCCTGATGGATTTTCTCCTTCAGGAGCTTCCAATTCTTCTCGCCTTCACCCCGATAAAACAGCGCGAATGCGAGATCGTCGTCGTTGTCATCGTGCGCGCTCCAGAGAACGCTCTGATAGCCCTTTTGCTCGAATCCCTGGGGTGGGGGCTCGGTCTTGGAGTGTTGAGCGAATTCCGACGAAGGCGCGGGCATGGAAGGCGTCGACGATTGCGTTTTCGGCAAGCGCAGCGGCACCGGAGCCGCCCCGCCGGGCGTAGGCACGGGGCTAGCAAAGCCCTGGGCGCGTATTCCCGGATCCTGGATTGCGATACCGTCGATCACCGGCGCCACGTTCTTCGGCAGATAGGCGAGGCTCACCCAAGAGATACTCGGCGATTCCGCGGCGGGCACGTTCGAAAAAACGGCTTTCCACTGTACGAAGCGCGCCGGCGGACAGTTGACTACTTCTCCCGCAGTTTTGGAATAGGGGCCCGCCCAGGGACTCCAATTCCTGTGCGAGTCCGAGGTATTGCCGGATCGCACGTAGAAAGACACTTTGCCGCTGGCTGCGCCGTCTTCTCCCCACCACGTCAGCCGCCCCCACTGGGAAAAGATTTTGGCGTCAAAGGTTGACGATTCAAAAGTGCCCCCCGTCGCGTAGCCCGATGCCAGTGTGAACACCTTGCCCGGATTCGCGGTAGCAAGGAAGACGGAGCCATCCCGCGCGGCCGCAAAGCTCGTGATTTGCGAGGAGGCTGACTTCGCGAGCACCGAAAACACATTATTCCCCTCGAGCTCGATAACCTGGCCGCGGTTGCCCGTACCCAGCAGAAGTTTGCCGGATGCCGAGAAAGCGAGCGCGTAGACCAGGTCCTGGTGGGACTTCCACAGCGACTGGGGAGAGCCATCCGGCGCGATGAGATAAACTTCACTGCCTCCCGTCAGCGACGGGAATGGGAACTGCATGGGGACTGCTTGCATCGTGGCTGCGGGCTGCTGGGGCTGGGGCGCGAGAGCTATCTGCGGGGCGATGGCTGCCCCGGGCGCCGGCTCCGGTGTAAACGTCATCGCCGCCGGATTCGGCGCGGAGGGATGCACCTTGTCGCCTACGGCCGAGGCATAGAGATTGCCGGAGGCATCGGTGAGAAGCGACGTCACCTCCGTTTTATCCGTTTCATAGACGACGAAGGCGGAGCCGGCTTCGGGAAGCGGGTTGCCCTTTTTCCGCAGCGTCTTCACGCGAACGATCAGGCCATCGGGATCCGTGCCGATGAGCAAGCTGCCACTCGAATCAAAGGCGAGCGAGCGAGCGTGGCGCTCGTCGCTCTTATAAAAGAGCTGACCCTTGCCGTCCTGGGCGACGACGAACACCTCGCCTTTGTCGCCAGTGCCTACGTACAGGGTGCCATCCGCGTCCACCGCCAGAGACCAAATGTATTTTGTGTTCGGTTCGAAGAAAACGCTCTGTTTCCCCTCGGGGGTCACCTTGTAGATTTTGCCGTCGGGCGAAGTGCCGACGTAGAGGTTATCGTGGGAATCGAGCGCCAGCGCTTGCGCTGCGAGTTCCGGAGACTCAAACACGGTCGAAGCTTTACCCGGGCCATCGAAGCGAACCACTTTGGCGTCCGAGCCGCCCGCCGCGAAAAGCCTCCCGCGCGAATCCAGGCGCAGCTCCCACAAGTAGGGCAGGTTTGGATCCGAAAACTCGGTGAACCGGGGCGCCGCAATCAATTTGCCGTCGCTACGCAGAGCCACGCCCTCGGCCGTCCCTTTTTCAAATTCGGAGTACTCTGATTCGCGCCAGAAGCGAGTATGTTCGGCGCGCGCCAGGAAGGGAAGCAGCAGACCAGCGGCCAGGAGGCACACCAGAATAGCCCGCCTCACCATGTTGTCGGCACTCCTTTCGGGCGCGGGATTCACTTCACATGAATCGTTAGATATTGCTGGCCCCAAATTACCTGGTTCATTTCCACCGACCATTCACCGACTTCCGATTGCCCCAGAAGCATGGCTCCCCCCGGACTGCGGCGCTGATTGAGGACGTTGATCGCGGACGGGGGCACGTCCGGCAGCTTCTTGTCTTCGACGAGCAGAGTAGGAGTTGCCTGAAGCAGCGTCACATAGAGCCGGCTGTTATGGCGTTCGAGGTTGAGGATCTTGATCAGCTCTTCGAGGCCGGAAAGCTGGCTTGCGGCGCCGAGCGGACGGTCCATACGGTTCAGAATCTCAGCGTCACTCACCAGCACTTGCAGGTTGCCCCGGGTCGCCTGGGGTGGCACGGTGATCGGCACCTCGCGAATGAAAGGCGCGCCGCGGTACGGCCGGAGCAAGACTTTGATTCCCACTGTCTCTCCAGGCACCGCCTCGCTCTTTTCGCTCCAGGCGCTGTCGATGGCCGCCCAGCGCCGCTGTGGAAGGGTCGTGATTCTCAAATTGACTTTTTCCACCTGCGGGGGCTCATAGGGGTTGGTGAAGATCTGGGCGAAATCGCTCTGGACCGCGGTGGCGACGAAGAACCCGTCCGGGGCGGGCAAATCGGTGGGCGCGAAAAGGTCCTGGATCTTCAGCGGGGAATGGCCCTTCAGTTCCATGGTGCCGTCGAGCTGAAGCGTGGTGCCCTCGCTGTAGGCGGTGTTGCTGACGATGCCCTGGTACGTCACCAAGCCCACAAGCAGGGGCGTCAGCCGCCGGTCCTGAATGATCTCGAAATGGAATTTCTTCTCCTGGGCGGGTGTAACAACCGAAAGATCAATAGGAATCATCTGCGGTCCCGCTCCCAGGCGTCCCATCACGGCCGTAAGCCGGTCCTGGGTCACTGTGCCGATTTCACCGCCGGTCGTCATGATTTTTGTGGATTCGAACTCGGAATTGAGCGTCGTCACGACATGGCCGCGAAGGAGCGGCATGCTCACCGGTCCCGCAGCGAAAAGCGGATGGCCGCAGACGAAGATGCGGTCTTTAACGATTGCCGTCACGGTGCATCCCGCCGCCAGGGAAAGGTCGCCGCGCACGAGGGCGAGACCGACCATGTCCCCGGGTTGAATCTGCGCGTCATCCGGCCTCGGCGCGACGGTGCCGCCTCCCACCGCCACCATCCCAAGACTTGAGAGCGGGTCGGTAAACCGCGCGAGCATTTGTGGATAGGCCCCGGAAATCACCAGGGGCGTCTCGATGGGGATCAGGAAGTTATTGGAACTGATTCCCAGGCGCCGCGCGGAATCAGCCGACAGGGGAATCTGCAGCCCGGCAGTCGACGGAAGCACCCCGCCAGACGAGGCGGCATCCGCGCTGGGCGCCGCGGGGAGGCCCTTATCCGTCTCGAGCATCTGCTCAATGGGCATGACCCCGGCGATAGCTTCTTTGCTAAAGATCCCGAGCTTGAGCGCGATCGCGCCCACAAGCTTGCCGTCAATATAGACGGGGCTGCCGCTCATGCCGGCAACCACGCCGGAGTGTTCGACCTTCGGACCCTTCAGCTCCACCAAAATGATGTCCGTCTTCGGCGCGAACATGTTGGGCAGCACGCCGATGACGGTGACTTCCATCTTTTCCCGGTCGTCGCCCGAAAAAATCGTATAGGCAATCCCCGTCATTCCAGGGCGCACCTGGCTAACGGGCATGATCTCAGGGGTATCGCCGGCGGGCAGCGAAAGGGCGGTGGCCAGCAGGAGTGAGCCGATCAGCGCGAAACAAAATGTTCGGGGACTGGGATGCATTGAAAACCCATGATACCTGCTGCCTTTATGAGACGCAAATTGCCGTGGCTCGGGTTGCACAGGTTGCAAACAGGCGAAGGGCCGCAATCTCTTTCTTGCGTGCGGGGTAGGGACCTCAAGGGTCGCTGGCTGGACCCGGGCCTGGACTGGTGCCGTTCCAACTTTGCCAAAAGCCGCCCTATTCTGATGAGCAATCCGGGCTAGAATCGCCCGGTGGGGAAGAAAACCATCCGGCCGGGCGGCGTCCTGAAGGGCACAATCGAAGTCCCCGGCGACAAGTCCATCTCGCACCGCTATGCGATTCTTGCCGCGCTCGCGGAGGGCGAGAGCGAAATTCTGAACTATTCGACGGCAGTGGACTGCCGGAGCACGCTCGAATGTTTAAAGGCCCTCGGCGCAGCGGTGAAGACGGCGAAGGATCGAGTGCGCATCACCGGCGCCGGCCTCGATGGCTTGAAGCCGTCCCGGCGCCCGCTCGATGCGGGGAACTCCGGCACGACGATGCGGCTCCTTGCCGGAGTGCTGGCGGGACAAGCGTTCGAGTCCACTCTTACAGGTGATGATTCTCTTTGCCGGCGGCCGATGCGTCGCGTGGTCGAGCCGCTGTGGCAGATGGGCGCGCAAATTCACGCGCGGGAGGACAATTTTGCTCCCCTGGCGATCCGCGCCGGCAAGCTTCGACCGGTGGACTACACGGCGCCGGTGGCGAGCGCTCAAGTGAAATCGGCCATCCTGCTCGCCGGACTCTACGCCGACGGATCCACGTCGGTGAGGGAACCGGTACGCACCCGCGATCATCTCGAAATCGCCCTGCGCGAATTTGGCGCAGAAACGCAGCGCTCGGATTGCACCATCGCCGTGCGTGGCAGGCCGCGGCTCGAAGCGCGCTCTCTTGCAGTCCCCGGCGACCTCTCGGCGGCAGTTTTCTTCCTCGGTGCGGCACTTGTGGCGGCCGATTCGAGCATCGTCGTCCACAACGTCGGCCTGAATCCCACGCGGGCGCGCGTTCTTGACTTTCTGATTGCCATGGGAGCGCCCATTCGATTGGTGTCGGTTCAGATGCGCGACGGGGAATCGGTGGGAGACGTCAGCCTGCGCTACGCGCCTCTCGAAGGAGGCGTAATCGCGGGCGAAACGGTGGCGCAGTTGATCGATGAATTGCCCATGCTCGCGGCTCTTGGTCCTTACACGGAGAAGGGAATGGAGATCCGTGATGCGCAGGAGCTGCGGGTAAAGGAAAGTGACCGCATTGCGGCGCTCGCGCAAGGCTTGCGCGCGATGGGCGCGCAGGTGGAAGAGTTCCCGGACGGCCTGCGAGTGGCGGGGCGTTCCGCAGGCCTGCTGCGCGGCGGCGTCTCCGTAGATCCCCACGGTGACCACCGCATTGCCATGGCGCTTTCCGTGGCCGCGCTGGGCGCGCAGAAGGAGACCGTCATTCTGGATTCCGACTGCGTGGCGATTTCGTTCCCAGAGTTTTTTCCCACGCTCAAACGATTAATGGAACCGGGGGGTTAGAGCGGGACTAAAGACATCTACATAAATAGATTGACACCCTGATTTGCGGGCCTATACTCTCCGCATGGCCAACCCATCGGTTCGTCCCCGCCGTGACGCGAGCATGATGGAGCAGCGCCGGCTTGCGGCCATCCCTCGTTTGGAACGCGGGGAGCCACTTTCCTCCGTCGCTCGGCACTTCGGGGTCAGTCGCCAGGCGGTGTTTGTGTGGGCTCAGCAGTGGCGCCGTTGCGGAGAAGCCGGCTTGCACCGCCGCGCACGGCCGGGACGCCCGCCGAAATTGGCGCGCGCTCAACGAGCGCAACTCCCGCGCCTGCTGGCGCAGGGAGCGGAGGCGCATGGTTTCTCCTCGCCGATCTGGACCACCCAACGCGTGGCCGATCTGATCCGACGCCGCTTCGGAGTACGCTATGATCGCGATCATGTCTGCCGCCTGCTGCATCGTTTCGGCTGGAGTTGGCAGAAGCCCGCGCGCCGTGCTCGCGAGCGTGACGAAGCCGCCATCCAGCGCTGGGTCCAGCACACTTGGCCGCGGCTAAAAAAAACGCCCAAAAGCTGAAGGCCACACTGGTTTTTCTGGACGAGAGCGGGTTCTCGTTGTTGCCCACTCCGTGCAAGACCTGGGCTCCGCGCGGCCAAACGCCCTTCCTCTATCACTGCTTCAACTGGCCCAAACTGTCGGCCGTCTCGGCGGTCACGCCCAACCCGCACGCCTATCTTCGCCTGGTGCGGGGCACCATCCGGAGCGCGGAACTCCTCGGTTTTGTCCGTCATCTGCTGCGCCGGATTCCCGGCACGATCTTCTTGTTCTGGGATGGGCTGAACACGCACCGCTCGAAAAAGACTCGGGCGGCGCTGGGAAAGCACCACCCGCGATTGCGGGTGTATCGCCTGCCCGCCTATGCCCCGGAATTGAATCCCGACGAGGGGCTGTGGGGCTGGATGAAACAGCACGCGCTGGCCGGACAGTGCCCGGCGAACTTGGAGGTTCTCGAACACAGCATTCGACTGGCCCTGCGCCGTCTACGAAGGCGCCCTCAGGTCATCCGCTCCTTCTTTCACCGCTGCCCTCTCTCTTTTTGATCGAATGTCAATCTATTTATACAGAATCCATTAGGTGGACTTGCGGAGGGAAATCGAGCCGTAGCTCGTTGCCAGGGTGATCTTCGGGCCATGCGGCCCGTACTGGCCGTCCAGCTTACTGACGTTATGTTCATCCACCGCTTTCAAGGTAGGGGCCTCGAAGTCGTTCTCGATGTGACCGGAATGCGACGAGGCTGAAATCTCAAAGCTGGATTTGCTCGGCAGGCTGACGTCGATACGCCCACTATCATTGGTGATTTCCACTTCGTCGCGAGGGGGTTGCTGGAAGCGCACCTGGATGTCTCCATGACGAGCCACCACGTGGATGCGCCCGGCTATGTTTTCGAGAGTAAGATCCCTTTCCTTGGTGGCCAGATTCAGGCTGCCGGCAACATCGGAAATCTCCATGCTGCTTGAGTCGCATTCCAACTGCCCGGTTAGCTGGACGATCGTCAGGTCGGTGCGTGCGGAGGTGAACCGAGTGGTCTTCGCAACGTTGCGGACGCGAACCGGCCCGTAAAACTCCCCCTCGATCGAAGCATCGCCGGCAATTTCGTCGATTTCGACTTCGTTCCCGTGCCCGGAGAGCCGCAAGTTGCCTTGGACGGTGGTGATGCGGGCATCGCCGTGTTGAAGTTCCACGTCGACGTCTCCCTGCGTCCCATGGATTTCCACGCTACCTTTCTGCGAAGATGCGGTGATCGGTCCGGTCAAATCGGAGATGCTGATATCGCCGTGGTCCGTGCGCGCGTTGATACTGACTTGTTTCGGGACCTGAAGTTCCAGATCCACGCGCACGCTCCCTTCATCAGCCTGTGGCCGCACCTCGTAACCGCCGGCGACCTCATGGATCACAGCCGTGGCTGCATCGAGGCGTCTCTGCGCTTCCTTTTCGCTCGAAGCGGTGGCGCTCTTGTTCAGCACGACTCGAAGCTCGTCGCCCTCTCCAGGATGTACGGTGATGTTGCCGTGACCGGTCGAGATGCTGACCAGGGCTCCAGGCTTGATCGGTTGGGCCGGAAGCTCTTGGCTGGCGGAGACCGTCTTGGCAAACCCAAACCAGTCTCCGGGGCCGAAGAAGATGCTCCGTCCGCCGGCTGAATGAATGCGGTTGGAGGCCACCGCCGCCCCCACGAGTACGAGCACGAGGAAGATGAGGCCCACGTCTCCGCCGGTGAGCAAACCAGGCTTGGGCTCGCCCGCGCGTTGCGCCGCAGTATGGTCGTAAAGTTTTGCGATTCCCCAGAGGATCAGGAGCAGTGGCCAGTAACGCGAGAACAGCCGGCCAATTTCGAAGCCAGGGACAAACGAGTGCATAAGGAAAAGCACTCCCACGGCGATCAGGAGAACGCCGCCAAAAATCGAGCTCCGTTGACACCGCCCGTTGCTCACAGTCACCTCAGTTACTGACGTGCCCTTCGGAGGAGGATAAGGCCTCCCCCACTTTCACCAAGCCGATGACGATCAGAAGAATGGGCCAGAGTTCCTGGAAGCTGTAGCGTCCGCTGTATTCCCCGATGAGAAACAACACGCCGACCGTGATCAAAACCGCCGGCCCCATCAGGCCGCGCGCGCGGCAGCGCGCACAGCGACATCGGACTCGATCAGACATTCGCAAACCCTCCTACTGGGCGTTCCCGCGGGACCGCTTCCAGAACAGATACAATCCGAGCGCGATCAAGATCAGCGGCCAGGACCGCGAGACCCACTCCGCTTCGAGTAATCCAAAATTCCCGAGAAGGAAGAGGGCGCCAAGAGCAATGAGTACGATTGCGCCGATCGGGCGGCGTGATTCTCCTTCGCCGAGAGGCGCTGGTGACTTTTCCCCGTGGCGCTGCGCCTGGGCCGTTCGACTCGCTTCAACCGCCATGTAGAGCGGAAAGAGGCCGAAGGCAGTCCAGATAACAGGCGTCAGATCCCCGCCGACATTGTGGAGTCCCATGGCAAACAGCCCACACCAGATCATCACGTGGATGAGCGCCTTCGTGTACTCGCCGTTGTAAACCGCGCCCAAGCCCGGGATCAAGCCGAGGAAAAAAGCGAGCGCGGGGCTGTGCCCCCCGGGGGGAGCGGCGGGCGTGGCGGGGGCGCCGGTCACCATGGCCGCCAGGCACTCCTCACAGTAACGCGTGCCTTTGACCTCGCGCATGCATTCCGGGCACAGGGCCTTGCCGCAATTGCGGCAGAATCCCACGGCATCCACTTCGGTATGAACGGCGCATTTCACGGTGAGCTCCTGAGGGGCGGTTCCGCACAAACGTCGGCGAGCAGGGTCACGTCGTGGTTCGCGCTCTGGCCGGGCTTGCGGTCTCGCTCGGATTTCTGCTGGGGATTCGCCGGCGGAGCGGGGGCCGGCTCCTGAGGCGCCGGAGTCTGTTCGGGCCGCAGGCGTGATTGAATTTCATATACGACGCGCAGATCGTTGACGAACTTCGCGCTGCGCGCATAGATCAAATGCGCTTGCCGGTCAGCGCCGTAGTACAAGCTCATCGGGCTCAACGCGGCTACGTTCAACTTCGTAGCGCGGGTGCCGGACGCCTGGATGAGAATGAAGAAAGTAGCGAACACCGAAATGGCTCCCATGGCGAACCGCGGCCGCCACAGGGCCGGAAGCCAACCGAACCAGGCGCGCCATCCCCGCTTTTCCGCCCCAGGTCCCAGTGTTTGTTCGAGGATATGGGAGATCAGTTGCGGCGGGGCCTCCACGGGCTCGAGCGCGCGCATGCGGCCCACGACGCCGCTGACCGATTTTACGAACGGGGCGCAACGCGAGCAGGAATCCACATGTGCGGAGAATTCCCGCGCCTCGTCGAGGCTGAGCAGTCCATCCAGATAATCGCTCAGGCGTTCTTCGATTTGTGCGCAACCGAATAGCATGTCTTACTCCGGGCGAACCCCCATCTGTTCGAGCACACGGGCCAGCTCGATCCTCCCGCGGTTGATCCGCGATTTCACCGTACCTTCCGGAACTTCGAGAACCACGCGAATCTCCTCGTATTCGAGTCCTTGCAAATCGCGCAGGATGACCGCTTCGCGCAACTCAGGCGAAAGACGCGCCAGCGCCCGCTGGACTTGCTGGCTCAATTCTCTTGCCAACGCCATTTTATCCGGTGGGCGAGCCGCGGAGTGTTTTTCTTCCAGATAAGGCATGGCGTCTTCGAGAGAATCGGTGATGCGGTCGCGCCGGGAGCGGCGATAGTGGTCCACGAGCAGATTGCGAGTGACGCTCGAAAGCCAAGTGGCGAAACCGCCATAGGCTGCGCGATAGGTTGCCAGCGTGCGGTAGACGCGGAGGAAAACGTCTTGCGTCAAATCCTCGGATTCCGTCCGGTTGCCGGTGAATCGATAGCACAGGTTGTAGACCCGCCGCGTGTGGCGCCGCACCAATTCCTCCCACGACGGCCCGTCGCCCCGGAGACAGAGCTGCACCAGTTGAGCGTCGGGCTCCAATCTTCATTAGCCTCGCAACGTTCTTCACCTCTCGGCCTCACTCTATGTAACGCAATTTCGGGCCGAAAAGTTCCGCGCCGCTCGAGGCATCTTATCCGCGCCGGCACCCCGAATACAAGCCCGGGCCCCAACGGCCCGATCGCGCAAGCATGCGGCTCCAGACGATACTCGATTGGTTCCTTGACACGGTCTGAGACTTGCTGCTACGTTGCGCGCAGATGCCGCGCTCGCTTCGCAAGACTGTTCTCCTCCTGCTGGCATTGGCGGCGGTCTGCGCTCTGCTCTACCACTCGCGCCGGGCGGTTCGACTGGAAGGCTTCCGCTGGCCGATGCTCGTGGAAGCCGTCCAGAACGCCCGGGTGTCTTTGCTGTTGCTCGCCGTCGCCGGTATTTATGTCGCTTATGGCATCCGGGTTTTGCGCTGGCAGCGTTTCTCGCGCTACATGGGACGGCCGGTTTTTCGCAACCTATACAGTGCCACGGTTATGGGCTTTGCCTGCATCTTCCTGCTCGGGCGAGCCGGGGAGCCCATCCGGCCGCTCTTGATCGCGCGGAAGGACCGCTTGCCGGTGGCGAGCAGCTTCGGAGTTTACGTCCTTGAACGGGTGATGGACACTGCCGCGACGGTCGTTCTTGCCGGCATCGCCCTGCTCACTTTTCGCAGCCGCGATTTAGCGGAAGAGGCGGACCCACTGCTTGCGGCGGCGCGCACCACCGGCGTGGGATTGCTAGCGGGCGTGCTGATCGCTGTGGCTTTGCTCGTGTATTTCCGAGTGCATGGGGCCGAGCAGTTTGCGAGACACCTGGAGAAAACTCGCGCCCGCGGAGGCTGGCGGGCGAAGATTGCAACGCTCTTTTCCGGCTTCAGCGAAGGCTTGCAGTGCATTCGCACGTGGGGCGACCTATTCTGGGCGATCGTTTACACGGCGGCTCACTGGCTGTTAATCGTGTTCGTTTACCTTTGGACCGTCCACAGCTTTGATGAGGATTTCAGTGCGATCGATTTTGTCGGCGCGATGATGCTGCTGGCCTTCACGATGGTGGGATCCGCGGTGCAGTTGCCGGGAATCGGAGGAGGAACACAAGTGGCCGCGTTTCTTGTGTTCACCGTAATCTTTGGAGTAGAACGGGAGCCGGCCGCAGCGGCCGCAATTGTGTTGTGGCTGGTCACGTTTGCAGCAGCGTGCCTTCTAGGAGTGCCGCTGCTGATCCGCGAGGGATGGTCGATGGGTGAACTGCGTCATCTGGCGCGAGCCGAAGCAGAGGCAGAAGCTGCCGGAACGCACGCGACGCTGGGTCCAACCGTCGACAAGCCGGGAGAAGCACCTCAGTGAAATGTCCTTACTGTTCTCACCTGGATGACAAAGTGGTGGACTCGCGCGAAGGACGGGTGGGCGATTTGATTCGCCGCCGCCGCGAATGTCTGAAATGCCGGAAACGCTTCACGACCTACGAACGAATCGATGAAATTCCGTACATGGTTATTAAGAAGGATGGGCGGCGAGAAAAGTTCGACCGTCACAAGATCCTGCAGGGATTGCTGCGGGCTTGCGAGAAGCGGCCAGTGCCTACGGCCAGGCTGGAGGCCTTGGTGGACGAAGCCGAAGGGTTCGTGAACGAGGCGCCCCAGCGCGAGCGGACGACCGCCGAAGTGGGCGAACTGCTGATGGTCCGCCTGAAGAAACTCGACAAGGTGGCTTACGTCCGGTTCGCTTCCGTCTACCTCGATTTCAAAGACGTGAAGGAATTCATGTCCGAGCTCAAAGGCCTCCTCAAGGAACGCGCCCGCAAATAGGCTGGGGTGCGCCGCCGGCAAACCGCCCGTTCAACGTCCAGGTGACCCGCGGATGGCTCCGGGCGCAGCTCTAACTACGCTTGCCAGACGCCGGCGGCGAAGGACTTGATGGTTCGAAAGCCGATCTTCTCGTAAAGCTGCACGGCCGAGGCGTTGACGGCAGTTACGGTAAGCGAAAGCGAGTGGAATCCCCGACCCTGCAAGGCTCGGATCGAGGCCTCCATCATGTGGCGGCCGATGCCATGGCGCTGGTAGCCGGGCATGACACAAATTTGCGTGGTGTGGCCGACGCCTTCGGAGACGCGCGAAGTTAGAACCATGCCGATCGGCCGATCGCCAATCGCGGGTCGGACCACAAAAGAAGCTTCAGGAAGAAACTGGCCGCAGCCCGGCAGGACCACGATGTTCCGTAGAAATTTCACCGCACCTGCTTCGCTCCGATATTGATCATTGATCTCTCCATCCACGTGGCTGGCATAAGCGAGCTGCATCAGCCGCGCGCACTGGTCGAATGCGCGATCGTTCCAGCGCTCCAAATCCATTCCCGGCGAGAGCGGGATTCGCAAAAGGCGCGCGCCGGCGAGCGACAGCAGCATGAACTGGCGGGTGTGGAGGCAGAATTTTTCGGAAATCAGGACCGGGTCCAACGGGGCTCCGAAAGGCATTAGTTGCGCCTCGATGCGGTGGATGTGCGGAACAGAGCGCAGCAGGAGCAACATTTCGCTGAGGAGCTTATGACTGATGGTAGCCTGGGCAAGCTGGGGGGGAACGAAGAGGTCGCCGATCAGCCCTTTCCGCTCCTCCAGAACGTAGAAGCCGTAGCCGGCGGCGCGCCGGTTATCAAAGGCGACGTAGCCCCCTAGCGAGCGCGAGTCGATGAACTTGCGGATGAGATCGAGCGAGGGTCGATAATCCCAGTGAAGCTCCTGAAGCCAGTGTCGGGCCTCTTCCTGGAAGAGCGGTTCCAGGATCCGCGAATGGACTTGGCGAAGATCCACGAGCTGCATCGGCGGGGTCTTTTCAGCCTCGACGCGATTATATCGTTGCGGACGTGTGTCACCCAAATGGTCCCTCCGGCCCGGAGCGCATGAGACTATGCTAACATTCGCCGACCACGGGGCCGAATAGAAGGAACGCGTTCTCACGGGATGACTTTCCTCTCCGAACTCCGTTATCCAACGACGCGGCGCACAAAGCTCCTGACCGGTTTCCTTGCCCTGGTTCTGTTCTTTTTGGTAGCCACTGCGATAATCTCCGGCGTCCTCCTCTACCACATTCTCCACCCTGCGAGGACCAGCTCGGACGTCGATCTGAACTTTCTTCTTGGCCATCCAACGTCGATGTCGTTTCCAGTTCCGCAAGGAGGCGAACGAGATGGCTGGTTCTTCGCCGGGCGGACGGGCGCTCCGACGATTGTGCTGTGCCACGGCTATCAATCGCAGCGGGCTGAGGTGCTGACTCTGGTGACGTCCCTTCAGGAGCATCAATTCAACGTATTCGCTTTTAACTTTTCCGGACATGGCAGAAGCCTTGGAACTACAACCCTCGGATACCAGGAGACGCGCGAACTTCGGGCAGCCCTGGAAGCCCTGGCCAAGCGTGGCGATGTCGACCCCATCCGGTTTGGCGCGTGGGGCTCGGACATGGGCGCTTACGTCGTTCTCTCCGCCGCGACATCCGATCCGCGCATTGCCGCTGTAGCGGTCGAATCCGTTTACGATGAGCCGCGTCAATTCGTGGGGATTCAGGTGACCCGCTCCGGCTTGGGCGTTCTGCCTCTGGTGTTGGGCACGGCCGAATTAGCATTCCTGCTCGACAACCGCAACTACCGTCGCGAACCGCCGCTTTCCGCACGGCTCGGGCGGCTGAAGGGCGTGCCCAAGCTCTTCATCGGCGCCCGCGACAACCCCGAACTCGCCAATTCCACCCTGCGGCTTTTCGAACTCGCTCCGCCTCCGCGCCAGCAGTCCGTCCAAAAGACGGGCTACACAACGATGAGCGACGAAGAAAGGCGCGCCTACGAGTCCCTGATCGTGAGTTTCTTCCTACAAAACCTGCCGCCGGGGCAGCGACCGAAGCGTTAGCCCCGATTTCTCGCCACAAATCCATAAGAGCCGGTGTAACCCCCGTTTTCTGAGAATGCCCTACGCTTCGCAAAAGCCACCCTGTTCTGGTGAGAAATCCGGGTTAGCGGGATTGCGACTCAACCAGGACCAGAATTGCTTGCGGGGAAGTTTGATCGTATAAGTGGATGGGTCGCCCGGAACCTTCCAGCATCTTCAGTCCGGCGCCGTTCGTGTACACGAGTGTAGGTTTCGAGGCGGCCGGCGTCCATTCGGGAAGCTCGCGATCCATATAGAAGTTCAATCCGTAATGCCAAGCCCGATGGAGCTGAAAGGCCGCCACGTCGTAGGTTTGATCGGAAGGCTCCGCCAACGCCGCCGCAGCATGCCTGGCGGATATGTAAGGTTCCAACTGTGGCAGGAAGTGGAGATTGGCCGTTTCGATCAGCACCACCACAAGAAGGCTCGAGAACGCCAAAACGGCGCGCGGCCGCCGCAACAACGCCAGTGTCACAAGCACGAGAGCCATCGTCGCCATCGCGTCGCCCCACTCAGAAGCGCTAGGTGAAACCACGGTGTCGGCGGGCGGAGGGAACTGCTTGAACCAAAAGCTGAGAGAAAGAGCCAGAGCCATCCACGTGATCCCGATGGAAGCTGTTAACCAACGTGCGGCATTGGAATCGGCGTCAATCGCGCGCGCTATGCTTGCGGCCATCAATAGCGCCAGCGGCGGTATCGAGGGCAACACGTAGCCCGGCAGCTTGGATTGCGAAAAGCTGAAGAAGACAACGGGGAAAATGGCCCAGCAGGCAAAGAAGAGGCTCGGGGAGTCCTTCCATGACTCGCCGCGCCAGCGCTTGATACGGTCGCGGGCCACGCCGAGGAGCAGGGCCGTCCAGGGCAGCAAAGCGACGAGGACAATGGGCCCGAAAAACCAGAACGGCTGGCGGTGCATGAAAATCGGGCTGACGTAGCGCTCAAAATTGTGCGTCCAGATGAAGGTGCGAACGAATCCGGGGTTGCGGAGCGCGCAGAGCAGGTACCACGGCAGGGCCACGACGAGAAACGCCGTCACGGCAAGCGGGCTCGCCAACCGAAACAATTTTCGCCAACGGTTGGTAGCGAGCCCCCAGAGTCCCACGCTTCCGGCCGCCAACAAAACCGCTGCGGGCCCTTTCGCCAGCGTAGCCATGCCGAGCCAAAAGCCGAAAGCCGCTCGGCCGAGAGCGTCCGTGCGGGTCGCGTGGAGTTCCTCGCCCGCTGATTTTTGGAAGCAGCCCAAGGATGCAAGCACGCCGGCAGCACTGGCCATGGCGAGCGCGAGCGCGCCGCTAAACAGCATGTCCGGCGTCGCAGCACGCGCAAAGCTGAAGGCTCCGATGCTCGTTGGGAAAATCAGGGAGACGCACCACGCGGGTGCTGCGCCATAATGTTTCCAAGCGAGCCAAGCGAGCGCCCACACAGTGGCCAGCGCGGCAAACGAGGAAGGCAGACGAGCCGGCCGCTCGTTTCCGCTGCTGAGACGGAAAAATGCCGCCGCCGCCCAATAATAGAGGATTGGTTTTTCAAACCAGGGTTGGCCATACAGCCGCGGGGTCACCCAGTCCGATGTGCGAGCCATATCGCGGGCCACGAACGCATAGCGAGGTTCGTCCGGTCCGACCAATCCGAAAGCGCCCAGGCTGCTGAAGAAGCAGACCCAAAGAACCACCGCGACCAGGACTACGTTCGGCAGTCGAATTGTCAGGGATGACTCCAAAGCGGCCTGAGTCTAACAGAGGTCGCACCCGTTGCCACGAGGCTTGCCCTCAATCAGGGGTCGTTGTGCTTCCTGGTGGCTCCCGTCGCCGGGACTGATAGATAATGGCGCGCGATGCGGGAGTGGCTCGAATATTCCTTCGTGTGGGTTTTGCTGAAGTGTCTGGGCGCGCTGCCGCGGCCGCTGGCGCGCGCCGTGGGTGCGTGTATGGCTGTCGTCTTCGCATGGTTTCTCCCCCAGTTTCAGCGCGCGGCGATGTTCAATTTACGTCTCGCTTTTCCGGAGTGGACGGAGGCGAGGAGGCGGCGCACGTTCCGAGGTCTCGTACGCCAGTTGGGTTGGATGGCAGCCGAATTCTCGAGGTTTCCAAAGTACAACCGCCAAAATATCGAACGCGTGGTTATTCTCGATGGCTTTGAAAATTTCGCCGCGGGCCGGCAACGTGGCAAGGGTGTGCTTTTCTTGACCGGACACACGAGCGCCTGGGAAGTGATGCCCTTCGCACACGCCCTTTACGATCGCCCGATTCATTTCCTGGTGCGGCCGTTGGATAATGCGCGCGTAGATGCCCTCGTGAATCTTTACCGCGGCCTTTCCGGCAATCGGCCGATTGAAAAGAATCAATCGGTCCGCGGCATACTGGAAGTCGTGCGGAAAGGCGGGAGTGTGGGCATCCTCGCTGACGTCAACACGTCTTTGGAAGAAGGCGTCTTCGTGGACTTTTTCGGCATCCCGGCGTGCACGACAACGGGGATTGCGCGCTTGGCCCTGCGAACCGATGCGGCTGTCGTGCCCGGGTTCCTCTACTGGGATGAGGCGATGCGTAACTACCGATTACAGTTCGAACCGCCGATGGAACTCGTGCGCACGGGGGATTTGGATGCGGACATCCGCGAAAACACCGCGCGGTTTATGAAAGCGATCGAACAGTACGTGCGGAGACACCCGGAGCAATGGCTGTGGGTCCACAAGCGATGGAAGACCCGGCCGCCGGGCGAAAAGCCTCTCTACCCGTTTTAAACTCGGTAGGTTTTTGAACCGCGGCAAGGAAGGTGAGCCATGATGCGCACTGCCGGTGAACTTGCCCAGCGTCTCGGAGCACAACTCGAAGGCGACGCGCAGGCGAAAATCTCCGGCCTGGCGAGTCCCGAGCGCGCCGGGCCGGAAGATTTGATTTACATTGACTCGCCACGGCACGAGGGGCGCGCCGGGCAATCTCGGGCACGATGCGTGCTCGCGTTGTCCGAAATCCCGCTGGTCGGTAAGACGCGGCTCATCGTCGCCGCACCGAAGCTGGCGTTTGCCAAGGTCGCCACACTGCTTCTGAGCCCGCCGGTCCTGGCCCGCGGAATTCATCCAACGGCAGTCATCGCCCCGACGGCGAGGATCGGCCTCGGCGTTGGCGTGGGTCCCTACGGGGTGATCGAGGACGACGTCGAGATCGGGGAGGGAAGCGAGGTGGGGGCCTTCTGCTACCTGGGACGCGGCTCTTTGCTGGGCCCCGGATGCCGGCTGTATCCACGCGTGACGCTCTATCCGGGCGCGCGATTGGGGCGCGGCGTCGTGGTGCATGCGGGCGCGGTGATCGGCGGGGACGGCTTTGGCTACGTCTTCGGCGAGGGACGGCATTGGAAATTTCCACAGATTGGAGGGGTTGAAATCGGCGACGACGTCGAAATCGGATGCAATACCACGATCGATCGGGGCGCACTCGATTTGACTCGGATTGGAGCCGGCGTAAAAATCGACAATCTGGTGCAGGTGGCACACAACGTTCAGATCGGGGAGCAAACGTTGATTGCCGCACAAACCGGCATCTCCGGCAGCAGCGTGGTGGGGCGTAACGCGGTGATCGGCGGTCAAGTGGGCATCGGTGACCATTGTACGATCGAAGAGGGAGCGGTTGTGGGAGCTCAGGCGGGCATTCCGACGGGCAAGATCATCCGGAAGGGGCACACCGTTTGGGGTACGCCGGCCCGGCCGCTCGAGCGTTTCAAGGAACAGTTTGCCTGGCTTGGACGCCTCCCCCAACTGGCCGAACGGCTGCAGAAGCTCGAAAAAGCAAGGGTTGACGCAGAGACGGCCCAGGGCAAGAATGGGTGAGCGCGTCGTGAAAAGGCGGACACGGTCGTGGGAAGCATCGAGGATGCGGAGCGAATTGTCGTAGTTGGGGGGCACAGCCGAAGCATCGGCAAGACGTCCCTGGTCGTCGATCTCTTGCGGGCCTTCCCCGATGCGGCCTGGACAGCCGTCAAAATCACCCAATACGGCCACGGGGTCTGCTCCGTGAATGGCGAGAATTGCGGTTGCGCTCCGAACGAGCACGCGGTTTCGCTGGACGAGGAACGCGACCGCTCCAACCACACCGACACTTCACGCTTCCTCGTCGCCGGCGCCGCCCGAGCGCTCTGGTTGCGAGCCAAGCAGGGCTGCTTGGCCGAGGCCTTGCCGCTGCTCCGTGCGGCACTGGCAGGTGAGGGAAATGTGGTCCTGGAGAGCAACACCGTTTTGCAATTTATTCGTCCCGCCCTTTACCTCGTCGTCCTGGACCCTTTACAGGCGGATTTCAAATCCTCGGCTCGCCAGGCCCTCGACCGGGCCGACGCATTCGTCGTTCGCTCGCCGCTCGACCGCCAGGCTTGGCCGGAGGTGTCCGGACGGCTGCTGGACGGCAAGCCGTGCTTCCTCCAGCCCCTGGGGCAAGCCATGCCGGAAGTACTACGCGAATTCGTCCGTGCCCGATTCTTCAACCCGGCAGTGTCTTCTACAGCAAAGCGGTAAGCTAACGGTTAGCGTATTTCTTGTTGACCCACGGAAAAATCGCAGCGATAATCTAATTTGGGCCGTAACTCTTTGCAATTTCGGGAGATTTGCGGAGTAACATTTTTAGGCAGTCATCCGTCTTCCCGACTCAGGCGGCGCCCGGCTCCGAAGGGAGATTCGATTTAGCCGGAGTGTAGGGTGTGGTTCGAGGCGACTATAGAGTTGGGGAAACCTAAACGGGCCCCGTCGCCCTGGGGGGCAGCGGCAGAACGGGCTCAATCACTGCATTCCTCCCGGGTACCCGGTTCGACGCACAGGCACGGCTGTTGTGGTCTGGGGAAGCCGGCCCGATTAAGCGATTTGAGGAAATGGCTGAGGGCATAGCAACACCACAAGCGAAGCTCGGGTTCGCAGCCACGGCGGCGCGCACGGCAAAGATTCCCGACCGGGATCTCCGGTCGCGAATCGATGAAGTGATCGAGCGCGGCACGCGCTGGCTGCTTTCCGCCCAGTCGGCGGAAGGCTATTGGTGGGGCGAACTCGAAGCGGATACGACGCTCGAGTCCGACTATGTCCTTTACCTGCACGTCATCGGACGATTTGATTCCGACCGGGTGGCCAAGCTGGCCAACTACATCCGCCGCAGACAGCTCGCGGACGGCGGCTGGAGTATCTATCCCGGAGGCCCTGCTGAGGTCAACGCCAGCGCAAAAGCGTACTTCGCGCTTAAACTGGCCGGCGATCCCGCTGACGCACCGCACCTCAGCCGCGCACGTGAATGCATCCACCGGCTCGGAGGGCTGGAAGCTACCAATTCTTATACGCGCTTCTACCTGGCGATGGTTGGGGCGCTCGGCTGGGAGCTAGTCCCCGCGATTCCACCCGAGCTGATGCTTTTGCCCAACTGGTTTTTTGTCAACGTCTACGAGATGTCGTCATGGACCCGGGGCATTCTGGTGCCCGTGGCGATCCTATACGCCCTAAAACCTGATTGGAAGCTGCCTCAGCACGCGCATGTGGACGAGCTCTTCCGCGACCCCTCGCATCGAGGGGCGGCATTCGATTGGAGCGGCCAGATCTTTTGCTGGCGAAACCTTTTCCTGGCGCTCGATCGAGCCATGAAGCTCCATGAGCGACTTCCGTGGAAACCGTTCCGGCGGCGGGCGATGGGGGTGGCCAAGCGGTGGTTGCTGGAGCACCTGGAAAAAAGCGAAGGGATGGGCACGATCTACCCGGCGATGGTCAACACGGTGTTCGCACTGCAGGCACTAGGATTTCCTGCGGAAGATCCGTTGACCGCCCGGGAGATTGGCTTCCTTGCGCGGTACGAAATTGAGGAGGACGACACTCTTCGCGTACAGCCTTGCATTTCGCCCGTATGGGACACAGCCATCGCCATGGTATCGCTGGAGGAGGCCGGGCTCGAACCGGATCATGCGTCGCTTGCAAGAGGGGCGCGCTGGTTGCTCGACCACCAGATCCTCGGGCCGGGCGATTGGCAGGTGAAGAACCCTGACGCCGAACCCGGCGGTTGGGCCTTCGAGTTCCACAACGACTTCTATCCGGACGTGGACGACAGCGCGTTCGTATTGATGGCGCTCGCGCGCGTTGCCGACCCGGAATCGCCGCGCCTCCGGCAGGCGATTCGTCGCGGGTTAGCCTGGTTGCTCAGCATGCAAAACCGCGATGGCGGCTGGGGCGCTTTTGACCACGATAACGATTTGGCCATGCTCACGAACGTGCCTTTCGCCGATCATAACGCCATGATCGACCCTTCGACTTCCGATGTGACTGCCCGGGTTGTTGAGTGCCTGGGTCAGTTTGGCTGGCCGGCGTCACATCCCATCGTGCAGCGCGCGATTGAATTCCTGCGCCGGGACCAGACGACGGAAGGCCCCTGGTATGGACGCTGGGGATGCAACTATATTTATGGGACCAGCGGCGTGCTCCGGGCACTCGAAACGATCGAACTCTCTCAAACGGATGATTGCCGGCGCGCCATTGCGTGGCTGCGCTCGGTGCAGAACCCCGACGGCGGCTTCGGGGAGTCGCTCGCTTCTTACAATGATGCACGGCTGAAAGGGAAGGGAAAGAGCACTCCTTCGCAAACGGCCTGGGCGATTATCGCGTTGCTGGCATCTTCGGGTCCCGGAGATCCCGCGGTCGAGCGGGCCATCACCTATCTCATCGAGCGGCAGAATCCGGATGGTTCGTGGGACGAAGAGGAGTTTACCGCCACGGGTTTTCCGTGCGTCTTCTATTTGAAATACCATCTCTACCGGAATTCCTTTCCGGTATATGCGCTGGCGCGCTACCGCAACATGAAGGAAGGCGCGGCGCTGTTCCCGACCATCCACGTGCGTCCGGATGAGCTCGAACACCGCAACGGCAATCGGGGGAACCAATGAGATTTCCGCTGAGCTTGACGGCCAGTCTCTCCGGCTATCTCGCCGGGAAGAGGATTGGCGGGGAAGATAAATTTCCGCTGGTGATGATGCTGGAGCCGCTCCATACCTGCAACCTCACCTGCACCGGCTGCGGCCGCATCCGCGAATACAAAGCGACCATCAACGAAATGCTGACGGTGGAGCAGTGCCTGGCGGCCGTCGAGGATTGCGGAGCCCCGATCGTATCCATCTGCGGCGGGGAGCCCACTATTTACCCCGAGATCGGGCGGTTGGTGAGCGAAATCCTGGGGCGGAAGAAACACATTTATCTTTGCACCAACGGCATGTTCATCCGCAAGCGGCTTCAAGAGTTCAAGCCCACGTCCCGTTTTTTCTTCAACGTTCACCTGGATGGACTCGAGAAAACTCACGACCTTTGCGTCGAGCGCGACGGAGTATTTCGCGAGGCCATCGACGGAATCAAGGCGGCCAAGGCGGCCGGCTTCCTGGTCTGCTCGAATACCACGATTTATAAGGAAACCGACCTGGAGGAAATCGCCGAACTCTTCGCGTACCTGCAGAATCTGGGCGTGGACGGCTACATGATGTCTCCGGCGTATTCCTACGGAGCCGTGCAGACCAAGGATATTTTCATGTCGCGCGAAGAGGTGCGGACCAAGTTTCAGCTTGCCAGCAAGCTCCTCGAAAAATACAACATGATGACTTCGCCCATTTACATGGAATACCTGCGCGGCGAGCGCGAACTGATGTGCACCGCCTGGGGCAACCCCACCTATAACCCTCGCGGATGGAAGGCGCCTTGCTACCTGATCACGGATGCGCATTATCCGACGTTCACGGAGTTCATGGACAGCACTCCGTGGGAAAAATACGGCCGTGGCCGCGATCCCCGCTGTCAGGATTGCATGGTCCATGCCGGCTACGAGCCGTCCGCGGTGCTGGGCGGGAATCGCAAGCTCGGCGATACGTGGAAAATGCTTCGCTGGCAGTTTTCCGGGCGCATGGGCGGAGTCCGGGAAAAACAGACGAACGGAAACACCCGGGCGAACGGGAACGGCCATTCGAACGGCAGCGCTCCGGCTGGCGCCGTCGCGAAGCCGAACGATCCGAACGAGGTTCTCCGGATTTTATGATCACCCTCATCACCGGCGCCACCGGCTTCGTAGGAAATCACGTCGCGCGGCTCCTGGTTGGCTCCGGTGATTCAGTTCGAGTTCTCGTGCGTCCAACGAGCGACCTGCGGGCGCTCGAAGGCCTTCTCGTCGAACGCGTCGCAGGCGACCTTCGCGACGCCGCCTCACTGGATCGAGCGATGAGGGGCGTGCGCCGCGTCTTCCATGTGGCTGCGGATTACCGGCTATGGTCGCGCCGCCCCGATGAGATTTACGAGAGCAACGTCACCGGGACCAGGAATCTTCTCGATGCTGCCCGCCGCGCCGGCGTCGAACGCTTCGTTTACACCAGCACGGTGGCGACGATCGCCGTTTCCCGGCCGGGCGCTCTACCGAACGAAGATACTCGAGCGACCTTGAACGAAATGATCGGCCACTATAAGCGCTCGAAGTTTCTCGCCGAACAGGAAGCCTTGCGCGCCGCAGTAGACGGCTTACCGGTCGTGGTGGTGAACCCCACAACGCCGGTGGGACCCGGCGATTCGAAGCCCACGCCGACCGGGCAGATTATCGTCGACTTCCTGAGCGGCCGCATGCCCGCGTACGTGGACACGGGGCTGAACGTTGTGGCGGTGGAAGATGTTGCCGCCGGGCACTTGCTCGCGGCCGAGCGCGGCCGCGTCGGAGAACGTTACATCCTGGGCGGCCGGAATATGACGCTCAAGCAGATTTTGGATGTTCTCTCGGACGTGAGTAGGCGCCCCGCACCGCGCCTGCGCATCCCACATGCTGTGGCGCTAGCCGCGGCGTATGCCGACCAGGCTTTTTCGCGGATGGCCGGTCGCGAGCCGCGGATTCCGGTGGAGGGCGTGCGGATGGCGCGACACAAAATGTTTGTAGATAGCTCGAAGGCCGCGCGCGAGTTGGAATATCAGACCACGCCGGTGGAACGGGCGCTCGAGCGCGCCGTTCAGTGGTACGAGCGAAACCACTATATCGGGGACCGTCGCCAGCATCGGCTGGCGCAGGCGCAGGCCGCTTAGGAGAGAGCGTTGAATATTCTGGTCACCTTCGCGCTCGATGCGGAATTCGCGCCGTGGCGCGCCGGGCGCGGTTTCCGCCGGAGCGGCGGCCGTTCTTTTGCGATCTATGAGACGACTGCGGGTAAGGCGAACGTGCGTGTGGCGATCACGGGCGTGGGCAGCGTCAACGCGCGCCGCGTGGTCCGCCAAGCCTTGGGTGAGGTAACCGATGTTTGCATTTCTTCCGGGTTCGCCGGCGGCCTGAGAAGCGATCTTCGCTGCGGAGAAATTCTTGCGGCGCGCGCCGTCCGCGCTCTCGATGATAGCGGCGCGATCGCGAGCAACCCGGGACTCGTTCGCGCTGCCGGAGCTTCCGGCGCCCGCGAGGTCGGCATATTTGCGACATCGGATGCGATGCTGCTGACGGCGGAGGCGAAGCGCCGGCTGAGTCACTCGGCCGATGCGGTCGAGATGGAGAGTTTCTCGATTCTGGCGGAAGCAGCCGCTGCGAACGTGCCCAGTATTGCGATTCGAGCGGTCAGTGACTCCCTGGGCGAGGACCTGCCGCTCGACTTCAGTCAGACGTTGGACGCGAGCGGCAAGGTGCAATATGCCCGCGTGGCTGCGACGCTTGTGCGAGCCCCGCAGCAGTTGCCGGCGCTGCTGCGACTCGGCCGGCAGAGCCGGCGCGCGGCGAAGGAGCTGGCCCGCTTTCTCGACTCCTACGTCACATCGCTCAGCATGCGGGAGCGCGATTCAGAAAGGCTTGCGGAATTCGCAGCCGTATGAGCTACGCGACCACACAACTCGAAACACAGGAACGCGCCGCGCGCCCGGCCGGCACGATGCGCGCCGGTGTGTACCGCGGACCGGGCCGCGTGATTCTCGAAGACGTGCCCGTTCCGGAAATCTCGGATGGAGAAGTCCTCTTCCGCGTGCGTGCATGCGGGATCTGCGGGACCGACATCAAGAAAATTCAACATAGCTTCGTGCCTGCGCCTCAGATATTTGGCCACGAGGTTGCGGGCACAGTGGTTCGAGTGGGGCGTGGAGTAGAGCAATTTAAGCCGGGCGACCGCGTGGTGAGTTTTCACCACATCCCGTGCGGATCTTGCTTCTATTGCGATCGGAAACTGTTCTCGCAGTGCCCGGCCTACAAAAAGGTGGGCTTGACCGCGGGTTTCGATGCAAATGGCGGCGGCTTCGCCGACTACGTGCGGACGATGCCCTGGATCGTCGAGCGCGGGATGATCGCGCTTCCGCCGGACGTCAGTTTCGAGGAAGCCACGTTCGTCGAGCCGGTGAACACGTGTCTCAAAGCGGTCCGCAAAGCCCGCGTGGCCTCCGGCGAAACGGTTCTCGTGATCGGTCAGGGGCCGGTTGGGCTGTTGTTGATGCTGCTCGCGCGTCGCGCCGGTGCCGAAGTGATTACGAGTGACCCGATGCCGGGCCGTCGTGCTGCGAGCGTTCGATTTGGCGCCGCGGCCGCGCTCGACCCGGTGGCGGGCAACCTTTCGGAGGAAATTCGCAATCGCACCCATGGCAGGGGCGCCGATGCCGTTCTGCTCGCCGTGCCCAACCCGTTACTGGTCGGTGAAGCTTTGGCGCTCGCTCGACCCGGTGGACGCGTGCTACTGTTTGCGCAAAATGATCCGGTAACGCGGATCGAGTTTCCGGCCGCGGCGGTCGGGGTGGAGGAGAAAGAGATTTTGGGAAGCTACAGCGCATCGGTGGAGGAGCAGCCGGAGTCGGCGCGGCTGGTTTTTGAGCGCTTGCTGCCCGTTCGAGAATTGATTTCCCATCGGTTTCCCCTGGAGAGCATCGCCGAAGCCCTGGAGCTGGCTGCACGTCCGACGGACAATACTCTGAAAGTGGTGATAACGCATTGATGAGAATGGAAGCGAATGGACATATGACCGCGGCCGTGCTGTACGGTCGGGAGGACCTGAAGATCGAGCGCGTCGATATCCCCGCGCTCGCCGAGGATGAAGTGCTGGTGAGGGTGAAGGTCGCGCTCACTTGCGGCACGGATTTGAAGGTTTGGAAACAGGGTTCGCATCCTCGCATGATCGTGCCTCCGGCGATTTTCGGCCACGAATTGGCGGGGATCATCGAAACGGCCGGGCGAGCGGTGAATGGGGGAATTCATACGGGCATGCGCGTGGTGCCCTCCAATTCCGCGCCCTGCAACGTTTGCCTGTTTTGCCGCAAAGATCACGCGAACCTCTGCGAGGACCTTCTCTTCAATAACGGCGCCTACGCCGAGTACATCCGCATTCCGGGAAGGATCGTCCGCCAGAACCTTCTCGAGATTCCGGACCATGTGAGCTTCATGGATGCGGCCATGGTCGAACCGCTGGCCTGCGTTCTGCGCGGCATTGAAGAAACGGGAATCAACCCGGGCGATACGGCGGTCATCATCGGCTGCGGGCCGATTGGCCTGAAGTTTATTCGCATTCTTTCGGGCCGCGGCGTGCGCGTGATCGCGCTCGGCAAACGCAAGAGCCAGGTAAAGGCGGCGGAGCGGCTGGGTGCGGCGGCGGCTTTTGATGTTTCGCAGCTCGAGGATCCCGTGCAAACGGTCCGGCAGCTGAGCGAAGGCGGCCGCGGCGCCGATAACGTCATCGAGGCAGTGGGTTCGCCGATCACCTGGCAGTGGGCCATCCAGATGGTGCGGAAGGGCGGCACGGTCAACCTCTTCGGAGGCTGCCCGCGCGGCACCCAGGTGCAGTTCGATCCCGCGGCTTTGCACTATTCCGAGGTGACCGTCAAGTCCACTTTCCACCACACGCCGCGATTTATCCGCGAAGCCCTCGATACGATTGCGCGTGGTGAAGTTCGCGCCAGCGATTTCATTACCGGGGAAATCCCGTTGCGCGAGCTGCCGAAGGTATTCGAGCACATGAAGAATCGCAATGGGGACCTGAAGACCGCCGTCATCCCGTAACTCTCCTTGCCGGGGTTCCATGCTGGCGCCTCCGGAACTTGAAATTTCGAAAAACCTGCCGCCCGCCGGGTGTTCGCTCGGCGAAGCGCAGCGGTACACGCATTGGCTTGCGACGCACCACTACGAGAATTTCAACGTCGTTTCGTGGCTGCTTCCCCGCCGCCTCCATCAGCATTTTTACAATGTGTACGCCTATTGTCGCTGGGCCGACGATCTCGCCGATGAGGCCCCGCAACGCACCGAGGCGCTGGCTTATCTCGACGGATGGGAAACGGAGCTGCGCGCGGCTTATGCGGGACGACCGCAGCATCCGGTCTTTATCGCGCTGGCCGAAACCGTGGAGAAGTTCGATATTCCCTCGGGGCCCTTCGCGGATTTGCTGGAAGCTTTCCGCCAGGATCAAACCGTCCATCGCTATCCGGATTGGAAATCCGTATTGCAATACTGTCGCTTCTCGGCGAACCCGGTGGGGCGGCTGGTTCTATACGTATGCGGCTACCGCGATGCCGAAAGGCAGCAACTCTCCGATGCAACGTGCACCGCGCTGCAGCTCGCCAATTTCTGGCAGGACGTTGACCGCGATCTCCAAAAGGGACGCATCTATATTCCGCTCGATGCCGTGGCCGCTCATGGCCTTGCCGAGGCGGACATCATTGCCCGGCATTTCGATACGCGCTACGCCTCGCTGATGAAGGACCTGATTGCGCGAACGCGCGCCCTATTTGGCGAGGGTGCGCCGCTGGCCCGCAGGGTATCTCCCGAACTTCGAGTGGATATCGAGCTTTTCAGCCGCGGAGGCTTGGCCGTGCTCGAGGCGATCGAATCCATCGGCTACGACACGCTGAATCGCCGTCCGGCGTTGGGGCGCCCCGCCCAGGCTCGGCTTCTGACGCGCGCCCTTATTTCGCGGATGTTCGCGCCATGGCGCTCGGGAACGGAAGGCGGGAAATCCGAAAACGCATCCCTCGCAGGGCGCCATGCCTGAGGTGATCCGCCTCGATGCCTCTTACGCGCATTGCCTCCGCGTCGCACGCGTTGCCGCTCGCAATTTCTATTACGGATTCCGCTTGCTGCCGCGCGAAAAGCGGGAGGCGTTGTGCGCCCTCTATGCTTTCATGCGCGGCGTAGATGATATTTCCGATTCTCCGGGCGACCTGGAAGAAAAGCGCCGGCGCCTCGCCCAGCGGCGCGCGGAGATGGATCGCGCCCTCGCAGGCGAACCGGATGGCGATCCGGTGTGGCCCGCCTTTCGGCACACAGTATCGCGCTACGGAATTCCGCCGCGCTATTTGCACGACTTGATCTCCGGCGCCGAAATGGACTTGACCGTCAGTTCCTATGAGACGTTCGAGCGGCTCCGCGAATACTGTTATCGCGTGGCCGGCACCGTAGGCCTCTGCTGCATTTGCGTTTTTGGCTTCACCGATCCGCGCGCCCCGGACCTGGCCGAAAAGCTGGGCATCGCTTTCCAGTTGACCAATATCTTGCGCGACATTCCCAAGGACCTGGAAATGGGCCGGGTGTATTTGCCGGAGGCAGACCTGCAGAGGTTCGGTTGTGCGTCGGCCGAACTGGACCGCGGGGTTGCGCGCCCGGAGTTATTGGAGCTCATCCGTTTTGAAGCCGATCGAACGTGGCAATTTTATCGCGAAGGGTGGCCCTTGCTGTCATTGGTCAGCGCGGATAGTCGCGCAGCGCTGTGGGCGCTCGCGCGCATTTATGCCGGCATTCTGGAAAAAATTGAGAGGCGCAACTATGACGTTTTCTCCGATCCGCCGGCGCGCCTCTCGGTTGCCGAGAAAGTCTGGATTCTCGCGCAGGCGCGGCTCGGGTGGCGAAACCAAAACGATGCGCTTCGAAACCGCGATTGTGATCGGCGGCGGGCTCGCAGGCCTTTCCTCCGCCGTCGCGCTGGCTGAAGCTGGCTGCCGCGTCCGGTTGTTTGAAAAGCGCCCTCACTTTGGCGGCCGCGCCACTTCGTACTGGCTGCCGGACGGCAGCCACGTGGACAACTGCCAGCATGTGACGCTGGGTTGCTGCACGAATCTGGCGGATTTCTATCGCAAGGTGGGCGCGGATGGGAAAATTCGCTTTTACGATCGGCTGTTTTTTGCCGACGCGCGGGGGCGCCGGTCGTCCATTTCGGCTGGCGCTTTGCCACCACCGTTCCACATGACTGCGTCGTTTCTGCGCTTCGGAGGACTCACGTGGGCGGACAAGCGCAGCATTGGCCGAGCGATGCTCCACATCGCGCGATGGGGCGGCAAGCCGCCCGGGACGGCGGGCGTCTCCATGCAGGAGTGGCTCGAGCGCCGGGCGCAGACCGCCGGGGCCATCGAGCGATTCTGGCGGGTCGTGCTTGTGAGCGCTCTCGATGAGGAGCTCAGCCGCACGGACGCGCATTACGGGATCGACGTTTTCTGGAAGGCGTTTCTGATGAACCGCGAAGGATTTCGCCTGGGTATTCCGACGGTGCCGCTCGGCGAGCTCTACGATGGATGCCGGGCGGCGATCGAGCAACGCGGCGGGGAACTACGGAGCCGCGCCGGCGTGCGCGAAATTATGGTCGAGGGCGACAAGGTGACCCGGCTCCGGCTCGACGACGGCACCGAAGCGAGCAGCGACGCATATGTCGCGGCAGTGCCCCATGATGCGCTGCTTGAGATTTTGCCCGCCGATCTCATCGAGCGCGAGCAGGCATTCCTAAATCTTCGCCGCCTCCGCGTAGCGCCCATCACGGGAGTCCATTTGTGGTTCGATCGCCAGGTGATGAAGGAACCTTTTCTGACGCTGCTGGATCACACGGTTCAATGGATCTTCAATAAGTCTCGGCTGTACGGCACGCCAGCGGGAAATGGCGTTCGCGCAACGATGGCCGCGGGCGCGGGAGGACAATACTTGCAGCTCGTCATCAGCGCCTCTTACAGCCTCGTTTCCTCCTCGCGCCAGGAAATTATCGACCTCTGCCGCAAGGAATTGCAGGACGTGCTGCCCGCGTCACGCAATGCTGAGTTGCTGAAAGCGACGGTGATAAAGGAAGTCGCCGCGACCTTCTCTCCCGAGCCGGGCTCCGACGAATGGCGCCCTGGCGCGGTGAGCCCGCTTCCCAATCTGTTCTTGGCGGGCGATTGGACGAGCACCGGCTGGCCGGCCACCATGGAAAGCGCCGTCCGCAGCGGTTATCTCGCGGCGGAAGCCCTGCTAGCCGGGGCGGGAACGCCCCGAGAGTTTCTGCAAGCCGACCTGCCAGCCGAGGGATTCTGCCGGATGTGGGCGCGACAGGCGGCCGAAAGGCAACGATGACGAAGCTAAAGAGGGCCGTAGCAGTCCTGGATTCATTCATGCCTATTTACACGGTTGTACATGTCGTTTGGGAGTATGATGGGTCTTCCCCCGGAGGAATCTAATGGAGCGGAAGTATAAGCAAAAGGGCTACCAGGAGAAGGACCGCCCGGAAAAAAAGAAAGAGCGTCCGGCGGAGCCGCGTCCCCGTCAGGAGCAAATGGGGCCGCGCACGCCGCGCATGGTGGGCACGGTCATGCGGGCGCGATGTTCGAATTGCGGCGCCGTGCTCATGCCGGGGTTTGACCCCAATGGCCAATGTCCGCGCTGCCATGCCGAGCTCCATTGTTGCAAGCAGTGCGTTCACTTCGATACCGCCGCGCAGTTTGAGTGCACCCAGCCGATCCCCGAGCGCATTCCAAAGAAGGATGCCCGCAACGGTTGCACCTTTTTCGAATTTCGGATGACAGTGGAAAAGGACACGTCTCCGGCCTCGTACACGAATATCCCGGTGGCAGCACCGCCCTCGTCTTCGGGTCCTCACGACGCGCGCAAGGCCTTTGAGGACTTATTCAAGAAGTAGCCACTCACCCCACCAACCCGTCAGACCTTTTCGTCCCGCTTGAGATCGCTTTTTGCTTTTTTTTCGTGAGTCCCACCTATCGCGGCGGAAGAGGGAAGAGCGTCGGCTCCTGGGAAGGCTCGTCAGCGATCGCTTCCAGGCGTGGATACGCATGTCGCAGCGGTTCGGGGACTCTCACTTTGCTTCCGTTCAGCAGGTGAATCAGTTCGAGGGCGTTCACGATCGATTTTCCCTGATAGTGATTGTTGGTGATGACGAAGGTGACTCCGGTGCGCTCGGCCAGTTTCTTGACGCGATCGCTCCAGGGCTCGAGTTCCTTTTCCGAGTAAAGATAGTTATAGCGCTCCGCGCGCGGCAGCGATGGATCGTCGCTGAACCACGTGTCGTAGCGCCGTCCGTGCAGGCGGACGTATCCCACGGCCGCCGTGGCGTGATGGGAGGGTCGCAGCGAACGCCCGATAATCGGCTGGTCGATGTTGCAGATTCCGACGCCGCGCTGCTCGAGGAACTCGTGAAACTTTTTCTCGTTCCACGAGCCGTGGCGCACCTCCACGACCAGCGGATAGTCGCGGAAGCTGTGGAGGAGCTGGTCGAGCCGCGAGAAATTCTCCGGCGTGTTGTGATAGGAAAAAGGAAACTGCAGCAACACAGCCCCGAGCCGGTTCCCAGCGCGCAAAACATCGAATCCGGCGCGCGCGGCCTTTTCATCCTCTGCGGTTGCCCCGGTCTCGTGCGTGAATTTCTGCCACAGCTTCGCGGTGAAAAGGAACCGCGAATTCCCGGCCACGCGTTCGAGCCACTGCCGGGCAAGTGACGGGCGCAGCGGCTGATAAAACGATGTGTTGATCTCGATCGTGTCGAAAAATTGGGACAAGTAGGCGGCTTCGTGGAAGTCCCGCGACCGCCGCGCCGGGTAAACGATTCCGGCCCAGTCCGCGTAAGACCATCCCGCGGGGCCCACCAGCACTCGACCGAGTTTGGATCGTGCGGAGGAAGGTCCTGGCATCGCCTGCTGCCTGAAGACAAAGCGAGCGTATGACGGCCGGTAGAAATGTGTCAACAATCGGACGGGGCTGCTTGCAGCCGCCGCTGGGTAGGGTTATCCTAAGCTTGCAGGTGCGATGATGCTTCCGTTTGGTCCTGGTGTTCCTTCCACATTCCCAAAGATCAGGAGCCTTCATGAAGATTTCCTTCAGCTACAAACATATGGAACTGCGCCAGGAAGTCGAAGCGGAGGTCGAGCGTCACGTCCCGAAGTTGGAGAAACTCCTTAAGCGCTACGCACCCGATCTCGTCCAGTTGCATGGCTCTTTTGAAAAGCATCCGCGCAAAATTCAATACAGCTTTTCCTTGAACCTTTCCCTGCCCACGGGAACGCTTCACTCGACCGGAGAAGCGCCGGATTGTCGCGCGAGCGTTCACGAAGCATTCGTCGAGCTCGAATCGCAGCTCAAAAAGCACCAGAGCAAGCTTCGCAAAGACTACGAGTGGAAGCGCAAGCGCCCGCGGGCCGCGCCGCCCAGCGCGGAAGAGGCGCCGGCCTCAGACTAGTGCCAAGGCTCGAGCGACCTTGACGGCTGAGTTACGCGCTGGGCAAATTCGGAGCGAAGAAAGTTCTATCCTCAAACAGGGTCTCCAGCGCCGGGACCAATTGGTGAGAGGCAGCCGATTTCACCACCAAACCGTGGACCCCGATGGCCCGCACTTGGCGGATTACCTCCGCTGAATCATGCATCGTGAGGATCAGCACCTTGGTGTCGGGGCATCTTTGCAGGATTTGGCGCGCCGCTTGAAATCCGCCCACGACCGGCATGGTCAGATCCAGGATGATCACATCGGGGCAAAGCTCTCGGGTTCTTTCGATGGCTTCTTCGCCGTTCGCCGCTTCTCCGCAGACCTGCCATTCCGGATGGCTCTCCAGGAGTGTCCTGAGCCCCAGCCTCCAGAGCTTGTAATCGTCCGCCAACAAGATGCGCCGTTCCATGAAGCGGATCTCGCTCATTCGTTAGATGGCTTTGAGCCGGCTTTGGGAGCGCGTTGCTGAAAGCGCCGAAGTAAGGTGGCGACAGTTTCCGCCAGCGATAGCACTCTTGCGAGCACGGAGGCGGCGCATGTCAACGAAGTTTTTTTCAGGTAAGATGAAGCAGCCGCAAAAGAGGGGCGTAGCTCAGTGGTAGAGCAGCGGCCTTTTAAGCCGAAGGTCGTGGGTTCGATCCCCACCGCCCCTACCAAAGTTTTCTCTTTTTAACCTGTTAGGTCGTCGGGGTCGCCCCAATTGAAACACAGTTTCTGATCAAAGTCTCACTCGGACGTAGCGCCGCGTCTTGACGTCAATGATTTGGAGCGTTGCGGGCCGACCTCACCGGAGGCAACCGACGCCCGAATCCCCACCCCTCCGCGAGTACTGTCAAGATTGTAAACTCAAGAGCGGGCGTGAGAGTGAATTTCATCGGTCATCCGACTCGCTGACTACCCGTCTACGTCACCCCTGGGATCGGGTCGCAAATCCGCACCTTTGCAAGAGAGCCCTGGGACAATCCGTCGAATGTATATGAAATGGCTAAACGCTCTGGGTGGCACCTGGGTAGACCTAGGAACGGAAGAGCTGGGCGGCGTCAAGATCGATGAAAAAGGAATTACGTACAGCATGAAGGAGCCCGTTGCCTCCCATGTGTTTACGCGCGCTACTTACACCAACATCTCCGAGAATCACTTTACTTGGCGAGGCGAAAAATCAGACGACGGCAAGGCATGGGAAAAATTCATGGTGATTGAGGCCTATCGCAGCAAGAACTAAGTGGCGGGCTTGACCAAGTCCAAGCCCGTGCGATTATCGACTACATATGCCCAAACGAAAAAAAGGTGGGTCGCCCCTCGGCGACCCACCCACATGACACATCCGCGAGTCTATTTGACCGCTGCTACAACTGCGTCAACGAAATCCTCACCATTCGGCGTGCCGAGGCCAGTCACGTTATCCCAGCCGGGACCCGTGGTTAACGACGAGTCTGTCCCGAACGTAAACACATCCCAGCGGGTCGATGAGGCGCTTTGGAACAACGCGCTCACAAATCGTTTCGTGTTTCCCAAAGGTTGTGCCAAAAACGCCGCACTTTCGAAAGTGGGAGGATTCGGCGGGTTGAAAATGATTCCCGTCACGTTAAGCAGAGTAGAAGCTGTCGTTACATTCACATCCGTGATCGCATTGCCAGACAGTTCATACAGGATTGGGGCCGCCTGCCCCAGTGGTCCTCCTGCGGCCGCCTGGTTCGCGATCGCCCAAAAGGCGGAGAACATCGGGCAAGAGAGGCTGGTGCCCCCAAACACTTCCACAAACTGGCTGTGACCGGGAATACTGTCGGGCGTGACGAGTATCTCGTTGCCGGTCTCCGGGTCCGCATTCATGGAGATATCCGGCAGCTTGCGGAACTTACCAGCCAAGTGCTTTTGGAAACCAGGTTTGGGGTAAACAACGCTGGTTCCTCCTCCGGATCCGCTCTGGAAGCCAAAAAACAGAGGGGGGATGGTTGGCGGGTTCGGGGCGGGCTCGGCGATTCGCACAAAGTTGAGACCCCATCCAGTTTGCAATTTGATGTTGTTTTTGGAGTCCAAGAACGTACTGGTGCCGCCAACCGCTGTCGCAAACGGGGAATCGGCATTCGCCCCGACGGACACTGACTTAATACCAAAGGCAGCTGTGTCCAGTGCCAGGTTATCGCCGGAGTCCCCGGTCGAAATGTCGTGGGAAATGCCTAAAGCTGCAGCGATCTCCGAAATGCCGTTCTCAACCACGAGCTCCGATGGCAGGAAGTCCACCAGTACTATCTCCGGAATCCCGAAGCTATTAGAGATCACATTACCAAATCCATTCTCGATCGCAAAAAGGTTTGCAATATCGAGGTTTGTAAACGAGTTGTCTGCCCCCAGCACAAGGACGATGTTGGCGCCTGGGGCAATCGCGTGTGCCCATTCAACGTCGAGCGTCGTTTCGAACTGCCAGCTCCCCCTTATGCACCCGTTTGTGCTAGTACAGGTCGCGGAGCCATTGGGAGTGAAGATTGCGAAATTCTTCGCTGTGAGCGGGGGTAGTCCGTTCAGTGTCGAGAACAGGTTCGCGTCGGCCACGATGGTATTCGAGCCAAAGGCATCGACGATTACGATGGTCTGGCCGGTCCCATCCAAGCCACCCTTAATCAGCGCATCCACGCCGTACGCTGTTTGCATTTCGGCGGCATCGTAGCCGCACGACGGCAGATTGGGGGGACCACTGGTGATGTCCGCGCCATATCGGTTGCCGGCGTAGATTGCCACCGGGAAGCCTCCTCCCGTTGTGAATGTAACCAACTGAGGCGGACGGAGGCAGTTCGCGCTGAAGAAAAGTCCATCGGGACCCACGGCTGAAGGGGGGAGTCCCGCATAAGGCGTGCCGGTTTCAGGATCGCTGGCAGGGCTTACATACGCTCGATATCCTCCAAGATCGCTCAACCCTTGCACCGTCGCTACGAGCGGACCCGCAGGTCCCGCAATGGAAGCTTCAGATGTGTTTACACGGTGGACCGCGCCGTTGAGCATGACGCGGTTAATCTGAACGTTGAACGCCGTTTGCGCGTCTCCAACGCTTCCTTGTGCCACCACGTAGTGGTTATGCTTGTCAATCGAGGCGACTCTCAAATTGTGGGCCGCCAGGAAATCGCGCACCACAGCCGCTTCCTTCGCAGTCGGCGCAAATTCGGCTTTGTACTGCTCCAGCGTGAGCCAGTGGTGGTAGTTCGGCGAGGCCTTGTCATACATTTGCTGGACCGCGGCATCCAGAGCTGCTTTGTTGTGCAGGTTTAACCAAACGGTTACTGTAATCTGCTTGCTCTGATCTTCCGGGCCCAGGTTCGTCGTCTGGTCCTGAGGCGCGGCGAATCCCGAACCTACCATCAGCGCACAAACTCCGAGGCAAAGGAAAACTCGAATACCCATCTGCGACAGACGTCTGCTCAGGGGCATGGTGTTACTCCTTTTGGAAGCGTGACAATCGATTACGTACTTGTTCTCGCATTGTACGCGAGGATGGAGCTTCTCCCTTTCGTCAAATACCGGCACAACCAAATTCCGGAGCTGGACATACCTTAACCGCTGGGGGCGCCACCAGTCGTTTGTAAATCGCTGCCGTGGACGGTGAACCAAATCGATGCCCATGTCAAGTAACATTTCGGCGCAGGAAGGACTAGGAGAGGGAGTACTTCGCCCCGGCGTCGGGGCGACTCGGCAGCACAGCATCTTCGCCCATAGATTCGGCTTGTAGACTCGGGTGGAATCGGGCGTCACGCCGGTCTTTTTGCCGATCGTGGATTCTGCGACCAGTTCTTGATTATCAGAAAAATTTGTAAATCGTCCCCCTGGGGCGCGCCAAAATCACAGTCAGCAGAATCAGCCATTGGATTTGGCGGGCGGTTGCAACGCCGTCAACTCACTTATCGTTTTGGGGGTCGAATTCGATCCCCACCGCCCGGACGCTTTCAGAATCAGTCGCAACCCAGAGCCACCATTGGATCCACACGCGATGCTCTTCGCGCGGGAACATAGCAAGCGGCCAGAGCGACAGTCGCGAGCACAAGGGGAATCGCCAGGAATGTTGCTGGGTCATGAGCTCTTACCTCGAACAGCAAACTAGCCAGCACGCGGCTCAGTGCAAGCGCGCCGACGAGACCCGCGCCAATTCCTATGAGGCTAACGGTCATCCCCTCCCGGACAATCAAGCGCTGCACATCGGCTTGTTGCGCTCCCAGTGCCATTCGCATGCCGATCTCGGCTGTTCGCTGATTCACTGAGTAGGCAAGCACACCGTAAATGCCGATCGTGGCGATCAATAGCGCCACGCCGGCAAAAACTGCCAGCAGGACCGTGTTGAGCCGAGGCTGCGCGGCGTTGGCCGAGACCCACTCTTGCATGGTCCGAACCGTAGAAAGCGGCAACTCCGGATCCAATTCGTGAATTCTTCCCCGGATAGCCGGCAGTGCCGCCACCGGATTTCCCTGCGTCCGTACCACCACGTTCATTAGCGGCCAGAGGCGAGTCGAAGCCGGATAGTACATCTCTCCAGAGGGTTGCTGGTTCAAGGCGGTGTTCCGGACATTCCCCACTATTCCGACTACGGTGAAGTTCTTACCGGAAGCGACGATGTGCACTTGTCTGCCGATGGGGTCATCATCGCCCCATAGCTTTTTTGCAGTCTCCTGGCTGACGACGGTGACCGCAGGTGTGTCCGCGCCATCGCGTTCGTCGAAATAGCGACCGCGCAAAAGCGGGATTTTCATAGTGCGAAAGAAGTCTGGACTGACGACGCGCCAGTCGATGGGGACGGCCGTATCAGTCGGTAGCGGCGACTTGCCGATCGTGTTGGCCGGGGTCGTAGTGTAATTGCCAGCTCCCAACGGAACCCCGCTCGATATGGCGGCGCCGCTGACACCCGGAAGCGTCCGCAAGGATTCGAGCATTGCCTTATAGAACGCCCAGCCCTTGACGGTTCCTTGATACTTAGCCGGTGGCAGCGACAACTGGAACGTCAGAAGGCCCTCAGGCTGGAACCCTAACGGAACTTGCCGCAGACGTTGCAGACTTTGAATCAGCAAGCCAGCGCCAATAAGCAGGACGGTGGCTAATGCGAGTTCGCCTCCTACCAACCAATTTCGCACTGTAGGGCGGGCGGCCGGTGTGGAGGAGCGTCCGGCGGTGTTCAGAAGAAGAATTAGATTGGTCTTGAGAGCGTGCCAGGAGGGCGCCATACCGAAGAGGATTCCCGTTGCGAGTGTGACGCCCAAGGCAAACAACAAGACCGTTGAGTCGACGGCAACGTCGGGTATCGGTAGCAAGTTCGGGGGAAGCGCAGCGTCCATCCCATGAACGATCCACGTCGCGGCGAGCAATCCGGCGCCACCGCCCAGGAACGCAAGAAGCAAACTCTCAGTGAGGAACTGGCGCAGCAAGCGCAATTGGCTCGCGCCCAAGGCGGTTCGAACGGCTATTTCCTTCTGTCGAGCTGCAGCCCGCGACAGCAGCAGGTTGGCGACATTGGCCGCAGCAATCAGCAAGACTAGAGCAACAGCACCCAGCAAAGCGAGGAGCGCGGCGCGCAACTGCTCCGGCACGAACCAGTGATAGAAGTCCACCAACTGAGTCCCCCAGCCTTTCATCTCTGGATACTCCAGGGCGAGGCGGCCGGAGATAGTGTCCATCTCGGATTGGGCCTGCTGCAGCGTGACGCCTGGCTTTAGGCGGCCCAGCGCGACGGTCACGTGGTTAAGCCGGTTCTCCCGGCCGGGGTCAATGGTTAACGGAACCCATATGTCTCCGGTGGTCAGGACTGCAAGCGCGGGCGGAGCGATGCCCACGAGTGTGTAATCAAGTCCGTTCAGCATCACGGTCTTGCCGATCACCGATGCGTCGGCGCCGAAACGGCGTTTCCAGAGTCCCTCGCTGATCATGACTACGGGCGGGCTTCCCGGCTTGTCCTCATCTTCACGAAATTCGCGGCCTATCAGCGGGTGAATGCCGAGGAGCGGAAACAGTGATGGGGTGATCGTGCTCCCGGAAAACTGCTCCGGATCGCCGGTGCCGGTTAGATTGAAACTTGCGAAACCAACAGCAGCCAAAGAGTCGAAAGACTGGCTCTGCTCCTTCCAGGAAATGTAGTTGAGCACCGACGATGAGAACTGCGAAAGGTGTAGCCGGTCGTTCTTCTCAAAGATGCGCACCAAGCGATCCGGTTTGGCGAATGGCAATGGCCGCAGCATCACCGCGTTCACCACACTGAAGATGGCGGTGTTGGCTCCAATTCCAAGCGCTAGAGTGAGGACCGCGGCAGCGGTAAAAACGGGCGTCTTGCGCAGCATCCGAACTGCATACCGTAGGTCGTTTAGCAGCATATTCACATGCTCCTACCTCACGTTCGTTTCGTAGCTATAAACCGGATAGCTTCAGGCCAACCCCTTTCCTATAGACGGATTAGAAGCGTGGTCGTTACCAGTAATAGATGCTAACTTCAGCATTCGCCTTCGACCGTGAGCCCCTGGCTCCAGAAAACACGAAAGTTCTAACTTTAAGAAACGCAAGGACATATTATTGGTAACGCAGAGTGTCGATTGGATCTACGCGCGTGGCGCGGCGAGTGGGCAAATAGCTTGCCCCCGCGGAGACGGCCACAAACAACACCGCACTCATCACAAAGGTTAGTGGATCGGTCGCGCTCACTTCATACAGCAGGCTGGACATAACTTTGGAGAGAACCATAGCAGAGGCAAGTCCGATGGGCGAGGTGTCCGTGGATTCGACAAAAGACACACAGCACGGGTTATTTGGTCAGAGAAGAATCGATGATGTTGCGGGCGGGTCCTGTCTTGTGGGCGGATCCTGTTTTGGAGGCGGCTCCTGCTGTGCCGGCGGAGTCGGAACTTCTAGTGCCGGCTGGCTCTGCTTTGCCGAACGCAGTTCTTCAAATTCGGGTTTCGTTGCAAACCGCTTGGGAAAGTTCTCCTCATAGTCAGCTAGCCGCGGGCAAATCAGGCGTCTATGTGCGAACCCAAAACCGTAATTTACCATTTCCTCCATCGCCCTCTTTGCGCTCCAGTCCTCTTCGGCCATCCGGTACGCCGCAATCATCATCCCCGTTCGGTCGTCGCCGACGCGGCAGTGGATGAAAATCTTCTTGCCCGGGTTTTGTCGAATCAGCGTGAGAAAGTCCGCAAAAGTTTTGTCCTTCGGGAACGAGCACTCCCAGTGCATGGGAACATACTGCATACCCAGCCGCGTCACTTCTTCGCGTTCCCCCTTCCGGTCTCCGCGCAGATCAATAACGATCTGGACGCCCATCTTTGCCAGCGCCTCGAATCCACCTTTCTTCGGTTGCGCGCCGCGGTACAGGGTCGGAGTCACTTCGCCGAACTCAGGTATTAGATCTTTCCCGATAGGTTCAGCAGGTTCGGCCGGGACAGCGGGCTGCTTATCAGATTGTTCCTGAGCGGGGGGCGGTGGCGAAGCCGAGGGCTCTGCAGGCTGCTGTCCCCTGGCCGAGGCGCAGATACTTGCCACAAGAAGCGCTGCGCTCAGTGCGACACTGGTTCGTCGAGTCATAGTTGGGCCCTACCGATATGATGCACCTCATTTGTGAAGCTAGCAACATTCGCTGGACCGCGGGCACGTCTCAGTTTCGAACTACACTCAAAGGGGTTCAAGAGTTGCATCGGGCATGCCTCATACGGCACCAAGCGATTCATCCTCACCGCTCGCCTCACCAGAAGTGATAAAAATTAGGTAGGCGATTTTTGCAACAGTTTTGGGATCCCCTCTCGACCGGAGCGCTAGCGATTTGAGTCGCGGCGCCTTGATCATCCCACAGTAATTCCTTCTTCCGACGAAGAGTTCGTAAAGGACTGCAACGTGCCGTCTCTCATCACAGTGGGGCCGTTTGTATTTTTCGGGGTTGGGAGGTAGGGGAATGAGAATTCCACAAGGATTCATCGATTGCGCGGGTCGCACCGCGCGCAGATCGCTCCCGTCTGAAATCCGTAGGGTTCTAACGCGCGGCTGTCTTCGCTTGGCGGTCGCGGTGCTGGTGGCGATTCCTGCTTGGTCACAGAAGACGCCGGAGGACCTAGGTAATAAGAGCATCGAAGACCTGATGAATATTGAGGTGACTTCCGTCTCGAAAAAAGAACAAAAGCTGTCGCGGACCAGGCCCATTCGGCTGGAGGAATTGACGACCGTACTCAACCGCTATGCGCTCGTTGTTCCGACGGAAGCAGAAGTCTAGTGCCGTTCCAACTTTTTGAGCCAAATGGCGGGCGGGTTCGATGAGCTATTCTTACGTTGCCGAGAAGGGCCCTACCTCAAGCAGCGCCTTGCTTCCTGGCTCTCCGAAACTCGGAACAGTTAGTTGGAACGGCACTAGACATCTCCGCGCGCTCGCTTCTTCGCGCCTGAGAGGGTGATTCGCCTTCTTGTTCCCTGTAGACACTCCTCATGCCCGGGGTCGGGGCATCGTCGACTCTTATGAATTGCAGAAAGGCAAGCGGAGCAGACGCAGCAGTCCTCGAGCTAACACATGGCGAAATAGAAAGGGCGTCCCGGCGGCTTCCGCCAAGACGCCCTTGAGTTTCTGTGGCGCGGGCGAGACTGGAAGCCTCGCCAGTGGGGTTTACCAATCCAGCTTGATGCCCACCTGAATGCGGCGCTGCGCGATCAGGGTGTTGCTCGAAGCAGTCGGCACGCCGAAGTGGTTGTTGAAGAGGAGCGACGAGCCGCTGATTGTATACATCTGGGTATCAACCCCGGTGACGTTATTGTGATTGAAAAGGTTAAAAGCGTCGCCAATCAGAGTCAGCTTCCAACTCTCCCAGATCGCGAATCCCTTCTGGAGCCGCAGGTCCACATCCGACGTCCGCGGCTGCTGGAAGGAGTTAGGCGAGAAGAATGGTGGCCGGTTTGTCCCGCCATCCAGGAGGATCCCGCTTCCCCCTGTCACCGCCTTAAACCCAGGCGGCACGGGTGCATTGCCGAAGGCGAAGAGGGGCGTGAAGGGCGCACCGGAGGCGATCGAGACAAGGGGGGAAATCACGAAGCCGTTGAGCAAGGTCTTCAGCAAGGTATTATCCCCCCGGTAGTAGTCGAGGCTCCAGACACCGGCGAAGTTGAACCGGTCGCGAATGTCGAAGTTCGACCGGCCGTATTCGAGCCCGAGATTGAATGGGTTGAGCACGTTGTTAGTGGCCGTGAAAGTTTGCGACTGCTGGCCATAGTCATTGGCGCGGGACCACGTGAAGGCAGACTGGATCTGAAAGTTCTTGTAGAAGCGCCTATTGAATCCCAGCACCATCGCGTTGTAGTTGGAATCCACGCTGTAGGAAATATCCGTAATAGATCCCAGTGCGGTGTTGGGTCGGCCGGTTGAGGGCGAGGAGAAGGTGGGGACGGCAAAGGACGGAACCGTTACCGTCTGCCCGATAAGGGCCTGGTTGACAAAGGGGCTTGTGACGGCGCCCGAGCCAGGCATGATGGTGAAGGTGTTCGTCTGAGTTGGCGCCGCGAGGTTTGTGTCTACGAAGCGCGGTAGACGCCGGCCGAGACTCCCAATGTAGGTGACCGAAACCACCGTGTTCGTGCCGATCTCCCGTTCAAGCTCGAGATCGTATTCATGGACCATCGGCAGCTTGGTTCCAGGAGCGAACTGAACCGGCTGCAACCCGGCAGGAGCTGCACCGGCGGGAATGACGTTCGGGTAAAGCGGCGCACCCGTCTGGCCTGCATTGAGAGAGATTGTGTTCTGTCCCTGGGCCACGCCGGTGCTTCCGATCGCGTTGAAAATTGTGGAGTTGATGATTCGGCCGTAGAAGATGCCGTAACCGCCCCGCAGGATCATCTTGCTCCCACCCGTGATATCCCAGGCGAAGCCGAGGCGCGGGCCGAAGTCTGTATGGTCGGAAGGGAAAGCGTTGGTCAGGGGGAGTGTCGAGTTCGGAATCTGGGGCGCGGGCATCCGCTCGAAGTCCCAGCGCAAACCGAGATTTATTGTCAAGCGCGGCCGGATGCGCCAATCGTCCTGTGCGAAGAAGGCTAAGTCGTTGGTGGAATATTGGAAGCCTGGTGTCCCGAATCCCTGAGCATAAGTGGCGTAGCACGGCAGCGCGCCGGGACAGAACTGCGCGTGGGCGGTTGTCGCGGCAACGAAATCGCTGATGTAGTCGACGCGCGTGTTGTAGGAGTAGGCGCCGAAGCCCTCGAAAAGGTTGATGTCATTATCGTGGACGTGATTGAAGTCGAAACCGAACTTGAAGAGGTGAGTGCCGTAGTTCCAGGCCAACGTATCGGCAACCTGGTTGCGTCTTTCATCGGGGAACGAGGGCCGGTTGAGGAAATTGGGCATGCCGAAGACGAACGTCCCCACGCCGCCGACAGAGATTTGCGGGGAGAATCCGAGCTGAGAAACCGGCTCACCCGTGATCGGGTTCTGGCCGTTCTCGAATTCGAAGTCCCGGCCGTACTGATACCGGAATTCGTTGACCAAGTTCGAAGAAACGTTCGTGATCAACCTCGCGATGCCCCAGTCGTCCTTCACAAAGTCATTGCCGAAGCTCTCGATGCCGCGAAGGACGACGGGCGCAGTTTGAATCCCCTCCGGAGAGGCCCAACGGAAACGGTTATAGCTGACGCTCACGCGGTTCTTCGGGTTCACAATCCAATCAATTTTGGGAAGGAGAATAAGCTGGTCGCCGCGCCTTCCGACGTTGCCCGTCAGGTTCGTGAACAGGGTCAGGGCGTTGTTGACAGCAGCCGCGTTGCCCGGCAGCACTCCGCGGGTCGTGAGTGTCGCGGTTTCCGAGGGGCTGAGGGGGGCAAAGATTGCGCCCGGCGTGCCCGAGTTTGCGACGGCCGGGAAAGGCCGGAGCTGCTGGTCAGCGCTGAAAAAGAAAAACAATTTGTCCTTAATGATAGGACCGCCGATACCACCGCCAAACTGATGCCGCTTATCCTCCGGCAGGAAAGGAACCTGCGTGGTGACACCATTCACGGTCACCTTATGAAGCTGGAAGGGGTTGATAGCGCCCCAATCACTGCTGCGCAGAAACCAGAAGGCTTGGCCGTGAATCTGATTGGTGCCGGACTTGGTGACGGCATTGACGACGCCGCCGGCCGCGCGGCCGTATTCCGCGGAATAGTTCGACGTGTTGATCTGGAATTCCTGAATCGAAGCCTCACTGGTGGAATAGCTGATGCGCGTCCGTCCGCGCTCTTCGCTGAAGAACGCCTGGTTGTTGTCTGCGCCGTCCACGGTGTTGTTGTTGAGCAGCCCCGAAATCCCTCGGAAGCTCACGAGTCCGAAGCCGCCGTCAGGCACTGCACCCGGCGTGCCGAGGGCAAAGAAGGACCAGCGGCGGCCGTCAATAGGGAGATTGTCCATCGTGGTTTGATTGATGTTGGTAGTGATGTCCGGGCGGTCGGTGGTCATAACAGGCGCTTCGCCGGTGACCCTGATGGTGATGTCTTGCGCCGCGACGCCCAACGTGGCGTCAATCGTGGTCGCGCGGCCGACCTCGACGATGATGCCGGTCTGTTTGAAGGTCGCCAGGCCCTGAGCGGAGATTTCCAGCGAGTACGATCCGGGCTGAAGATGAATGATGAAGTAGCGGCCGCTGCTATCCGTCTTGCCGGAAGAAGTATGGGCGGTGCCGAGGTTGGTCGTGGTGACGCCGGCATTGGGGACAGCAGCACCCAACTTGTCTGTCACCGTGCCGCCGATCGCGCCGTCCGTAGTGGACTGCGCTCGGCAGGGCAGACTGATGCTAAGTAACCCCAGAAGCATCGCACAGAAGACTCCCGCCTTTTTCAGAAAGTAAACTGGATGCATTTTGTCGTCTCCTCCAAGGAGGCTTGCGCGCTCCACGCGCTCGTTCGACGAGGGAAAGGCGCAGGAAAAAGACACATCGCCCCGTGACGTTCTGGAGCCTGTCTTACGTCCAGTAAGAAGAGCCCACCCCACGACGCCCATCAAGAAAATCAACTCCCACCCAATAGCAGAGGCTCATTTCTTAGAACGTCTCTTCACGTTTGTCAATGCGAAAGATGTTGCCTGCCGGGCCGCAGCCCGATTTTCACTTTTCTGTCATCCGCTTGTCATACTTGGGCGGCTGAGATAGAGTAGCCGCCTTTCGAGCCAGGGGGTGGTGCCGCATGCCGGCCAGCGGTCGAGACCATCTGAAAGTTCTGATCCGCAACGCGGCCATTCAGAAACGGGTGCGCGAAGTGGCGCGCATGATCACGCGCGATTTCAAGGGCGAACGCGTTCACCTGATCGGCGTGTTGAAGGGCGCGTGCATTTTCCTGGCCGACCTGGTGCGGCACATTGAACTCGAAACCTCGATCGATTTCATGGCGGTTTCAAGCTACGGGAAGGGGAAACAGACTTCGGGTCAAGTGCGCCTCAACAAGGACCTGGACAGCAGCATCGAAGGACTGAACGTCATCCTCGTCGAAGACATCCTGGATACGGGCCTCACCCTCAGCTATCTCTACCGCATCCTGCAGCAGCGAAAGCCGGGCGTGCTGCGCATCGCGGCGTTGCTCGATAAACCCTCGCGGCGGATCAAGGAAGTGAAGGCAGATTACGTGGGCTTTGAAATTCCCAACGAATTTGTGGTGGGCTATGGGCTCGACTACGCCGAGCGCTATCGCAATCTCAGGGACGTTTGCGTCCTCAGTCTTCCGCCACAATAGCCGTGCCTCGAAGCGTTCTCACGACGCGCGATCTCGAAGATGTCCCCGACGGCGGCGAAATCATCGTCGCGCCGGATGCGCTCATCACGCCGCTCGCGAAAGAAGAAGCCGAGCGCCGCAACATCACCTTCCGCGTTGCCGAGCCCACTTCGGCGCAAGGCGCGTCGAACCGCGGCAAAGTGGTGGCCCTCGGCGCCGACCACGGCGGCTACGAGCTGAAAGAACAAATGAAGAATTACCTGCGAGATTGGGGCTACACCTTCCTCGATCTGGGCACATCGAGCACGGATGCGGTGGATTATCCGGATTTCGCCGAAGCCGTGGCGAACGCAGTGGTGCGCGGCGATGCTTGGCGCGGCGTGGTGATCGATAGCGCCGGAATCGGCTCCGCGATCGCCGCGAACAAGGTGCCCGGAGCGCGCGCGGCGCTGTGCTATGATAGGGCCACCGCGCGCAACAGTAGAGAGCACAACGACGCCAATCTCCTCTCGCTCGGCGCGCGCTTGATTTCGGCCGAGGTCGCGCGGGAGATTTTGGCGGTGTGGCTCGAGACGCCGTTCGCGGGCGGCCGCCACCAGCGGCGCGTCGACAAAATTCGCGCCATCGAAGAGCGCCACCGCAAAGCCTGAATCCCGAGGCTTCCCCCGGCGACATGCCGGCAGATAGCGCAGCAGACGGAGCGCGCCAGGTGGACCAGCAGCAGCTCGAACAGTTCATCCAAGCCGTCACCGAAGAAATCCTGGGCTATCTGGGCGCGCCGAAGGGCGAAGGGCTCACGGGTCTCGAGATCGACGAGCTCGTTTGCCCCGGTTGCGACGAACGCTGCGCGGAACGCTGCGCCCGCAAGACCCGGAAGGTGGTGGACGCCGGCGCGTCGCGCATCTCGGCGGGCGCCGATGTCGGTCCGATAGACGCAGACATCGCCCGCGTCATCGACCACACCCTGCTAAAGCCGGAAGCAAGCCGCGACAACATCCGCAAGCTGTGCGAAGAAGCCGCACGTTTCGGTTTTGCGTCCGTGGTCGTCAACCCCTGGTACGTCTCGCTTGCGGCCGAACTGCTTCGCGGAACGCCGGTAAAGGTCTGCACCGTTGTAGGGTTTCCATTGGGCGCAACGCTGCCTCGCGTGAAGATCGTCGAAACGGAGCAAGTGCTGAAGCTCGGCGCGCAGGAAATCGATATGGTCATCAATATCGGGGCGCTGAAGTCGGGCGAGGACGACGTGGTCGAGCTGGACATCCGGGGCGTCGTGGAAGCGAGCCACCGGGGCGGCGCCATCTGTAAAGTGATCCTGGAGACGGCGCTGCTCACAACCGAAGAAAAAATTCGCGCGTGTCTTGCCGCGAAAAACGCGTGCGCCGATTTTGTGAAGACGTCCACCGGTTTTGGCCCCGGCGGGGCTACCGCGGAGGACGTTAGCTTGATGCGAGCCGTCGTGGGCGGAGAAATCGGCGTCAAAGCCGCCGGGGGCGTCCGCAACCTCGAAGACCTGAAGAAAATGGTGGCGGCCGGGGCCACTCGCATCGGCGCCAGCGCCAGCGTCAAAATCCTCGAACAGGCGCGCGGCATCGCGGCGGACTAGAGCCCTCGGCCCCGCAGCGAAGCAGGCCAATTTAGCTCTTCTTCCGCGAAACCGTTCAAGTCCTGTTACGTCGGCGACCCGCTGATCCTGTTATAATTGAATCGAGTGTTGCGGCGCGCGGCGGCCGAATGTATGCATCGCCCGCGTCTTCTTCATCGTCTAATAACAACTGGAGATTTATGGATCCTGTCGAAGTCAAAACGACGGACGTGTCACCGGAGGTTCTCGCGACGCTGGCCGAAATCGGCCAGGAAATCAATTCGTCGCTCGATCTGGACGAAGTGTTGGCGAGGGCGGCGGCGCTCATCAAGCGGTTGATCGACTTTGAGATTTTTGCCGTGCTATTGCCCGAAGAGAACACGAACCAGCTCTACTTCCGGTTCGCCATCGGACACAACCCCGAGGTCGTCCAGCACTGGCGCATCCCCATCGGCGAAGGCGTCACCGGGACGGTTGCGAAGACCGGGAGCCCCATCCGAGTCGGGGACGTGCGCAACTACGACGGCTATCTGAATGCTCTGGATGGGGTGCAATCGGAGCTCGCCGTTCCGCTGCTCGTTCAAGGCAAGGTCATCGGTGTGCTGGACATCCAGAGCCGCGAACTCGACTACTATACTGCCGAGCAGCAGACCATCCTCGGGCTGATCGCCAGCCGGATCGCCGGGGCGGTCGAAAACGCGCGGCTTTTCGAGCGCGTCCGCCGCCAGGCGGACACCCTGCTCGTGCTGAACGAAGTCGGCCGCGAGGCCAGCTCGATTCTGGAAGTCGAAGGGGTTCTGCGGCGCGCTGCGGAGCTGGTGAAGCGCGTGATCGATTACCAGATTTTCAGCATCATGCTGTACGACGAGGCCGAGCGGGTCTTCCGGCAGCGCGTCAACGTCAAGTTCGGTCAGCACGTTCATGAAAAACACGCGGTGCCCGCGCATGAAGGGATCGTCGGCGCGGCGGCAATGATGCGGCGTCCGGTGGTGGTGCCGGACGTCACGGCCGACCCACGCTATCTTGCCGTCAATCCTGAAACGCGCTCGGAGCTTGCCGTTCCCTTGATCTACAAGAATCGCGTAGTGGGAGTGATGGACCTGGAAAGCCCGCAGTTCAACTATTTCACGCCTGACCACGTCCAGGCGCTTTCGATCCTGGGCGCGCACCTAGCGGTTTCAATTGAAAACGCGCGTCTCTACGAACAAGTGGCGCGCGATGAAGCCCGCCTGGAGCGCGATCTCAGCGCCGCTCGACGCCTCCAAGGAGCGCTTCTGCCTCGGGTGCCCGGAGCTGAATACGGCCTGGACGTCGCGGCGCGCTACGTCTCCGCGCGCGAACTGTGCGGCGACCTCTACGACTTTCTTCGCTACGGACCCTCGGAGCTCGGCATAGCCATGGGCGACGTCAGCGGGAAGGGAAGTGCCGCGGCTCTCTACGGCGCGGTCGCGATTGGGATCCTCCGTAGCTTGGGACCCCATAAATTGCGTCCTCAACAGATGCTCGAGCAGATGAATCAACTGATTGGGGAGCGCCGGATTGAAGGGCGCTTCATGACCATGTTGTTTGCCACCTGGCACAAGATCAAGCGCCGGCTGCGGATCGCCAATGCCGGTCAGGAACAGCCCCTGCTGTGCAAGGACGGGCGCTGCGAAAAACTGCCCCTCGCGGGGTTTCCGCTGGGCATGTATCCGGATGTGCATTACGAAGAGGTTGATCTCACCCTCGCACCTGGTAACGTCATTGTCTTTTATTCGGACGGACTGGCCGACACGCAGGCCCCCAACAGCCGATTCTTCGGCACCGACCACATGCGAGATGTGGTCGCGTCGAACTGCGAAAAAACGGCGGCAGAGATCGCCGACAAGCTCATTGCCGCCGTCGACGAGTTCTCGCACGGCGCGCCTCCGGCCGATGACCGCACCTTGGTTGTTCTGAAGGTTCTTGAGGCTTCGCCCGGCGATTGAAGGGCTTTCGCCACCCGAGAATTCGCAGGTTCTAGCTGCGTCAGCGTTCTACCCAACGCAGCTTGCTGCGCAGGATCTCGAAGTAACTCTTGTTCGTAGGACGAACCAGAACGACCTTGTTCGAGGATTTCGAGACGACGACGCGGTCCGAATGGCGCAACTCGAACCCTACCTGTCCATCCAGGGTCAAATGCACGGGTTCGTCGCCCGCGGCGAAATCGATTTCGACGCGCGCCGTATCCGGAATCACCAGCGGCCGATTTGTCAGCATATGCGGGCAGATGGGGGTAATCACGAATGCCTGAAGCACCGGATAAAGGATGGGACCGCCGGCCGCGAGCGAATAGGCCGTCGAGCCGGTCGGAGTCGAAACGATTAAGCCGTCGGCGCGGTAGCGGCCCACGAAATCTCCGTCAACGGTCACATCGAAATCGATGATCCGCGCCAGGGCCGATTTGGTGACCACCGCATCATTCAGGGCTCGCTCGTGCTGCACCGCCTTCCCGTCGCGAATCACTTCTGCCTCGAGCATCATCCGCGTGCTCGTTCGATGCTTGCCCGCGAGAACCTGTTCCAGCAGCGGATAGAGGTCCTCCAGGGTGACGCTGGTCAGGAATCCCAACCCCCCGAGATTGACGGGAAGGACGGGCACCTGACGGTTATTCAAGAGTCGCGCGGCCGCCAGGAGCGTGCCGTCGCCTCCCAGAACGATCAGAAGGTCCACTCGTTCGGGCAATTCTTCGCGAGGCAGCGCTTTCGCGCTCGAGTCGCAGCACCCGGCGGATTCGCTGTCCAGGAACGCTTCCACCTGATGGCACCGCAGCCATTCGACCAGCGGAGGGACTACGGCGGAAAGTTCTTCCTTGCGTGGTTTCGAGATGATGCCGGCGGCGCGAATCATCGGATGCGGCCCGATCGCGCCGAGATTTTACTCCACCCTTCGCCGGCGCGCGTGGAGAAAAAACTCCTGGTTCCCCTCGCTTCCGGGCAGATGGCTCGGCTGGACGGCGAGCGCCTCGAGACCTGACCGCTCGGCGGCCGCCGTGATCCGTCGGACGGCTTCTTGGTGAAGCTGAGGATCGCGGACGATCCCGCCCTTTCCAACGTCACGGCGTTCCAGTTCGAACTGGGGCTTGATTAGGATCAAGAATTCTCCGTCGGGTCTTGCCACGGTGACCAGCGCGGGCAGGAGTTTGCTGACGGAGATGAACGAAACGTCCACCGTAACCAGTTCGACCGCCTCGCCGACATTCGCCGGTTTCAGGTAGCGCGCGTTCAATTTCATGGGCACAACGCGTGAATCTTGCTGCAGCTTCCACGCAAGCTGGCGAACGTTCACATCTACGGCATAGACGCGGCGCGCGCCGCGCTGCAGCAGGCAATCGGTGAATCCGCCCGTCGAGCTGCCGACATCGAGACAAACCTTGCCTTCGACGCTCGCGCCGAAATCGTCGAGCGCCCCTTCCAGTTTCAGGCCGCCGCGGCTGGCGTAGCGAAGCGCTTCACCCACGACCTCGATTCGAGCCTCTCGCGCCACCATCGTTCCGGCTTTGCTCTCCGGCCGATCGTCCACGCGAATTTGGCCTGCGAGAAGCATGGCCTGGGCGCGTTGGCGCGAAGGCGCGAGGCCCCGCTCGAATACGAGCACGTCCAACCTTTGCTTGGAAGGGGATTCGCGGCGCTTCTTCAGTTTGGCGGCCTTAGGGTTCGTGGATCTCTTTGGTTTTGCGGACATGCGCGGAGGGTCGGTTAGGCCCTGCGTGCTACCAGGAATTCGCCAAGCTGGCGAAGGCGCTCGGCGCGCGCACCGTAAGTATCGAGCTCGCGCAAAGCTCGGCCCGCCAAGTCGGCGGCTATCTGCCGCGACTTCTCGAGGCCGTAGAGCGCCGGGTAGGTGGCTTTTTCTTGCGCCTGATCCTTTCCCGCGGTTTTGCCCAGCGCCGCCGACGATTCCTCGACGTCGAGGATGTCGTCCACCACTTGGAAGGCCCAGCCGATATTTTCGCCGAATCGGCGGAGCCGCTCGACGTCCGCTTCAGGTGCGCCACCGGCGAGAGCGCCGGCCGCAACAGAGGCGCGGATGAGCGCCGCCGTCTTCGATCGGTGGATATATTGGAGCGTCGCCGCGTCCGGTGATTTCCCTTCGGCTTCGAGGTCGGCTACTTGCCCTCCCACCATGCCGCGCACCGTCCCGGCGGACTTGGCGATTTCGGAAATCACCTGGACGCGCCGCTCGGCTTCCAGCGGTGCGCCCGCCAAAGTTTCGAAGGCCAAAGTCAGCAACGCATCTCCGGCAAGGATCGCCGCGGCCTCGCCGAATTCCTTGTGGCATGTAGGTTTGCCCCGCCGCAGGTCGTCGTTATCGAGCGCCGGCAGGTCATCGTGGATCAGCGAGTAAGTGTGGATGAATTCCAAAGCGCAGCCCACGGAAATAGCCGCGTCCGGCTTCTCGAGAAAAATTCGCGCCGCTTCGTAGCACAGAATCGGGCGGATGCGCTTGCCCCCGGCGAACACGCTGTAGCGCATCGCGTGATGGATGGAGGCGGGCGGCGTATCCGCGGGCGGAAGCAGGCGGTCCAGCGCCCCTTCGATTGCGACGCGGTCTTCCTCGAAAAATGAAGGCAGCTTCATCGGATGGGATGGCTCGAAGTTCGGCTTGGGCGAGGTGGAAATGGGATCGACGCTACGAAGATTCTTCTTCCGGCTCGAAGGGCGCCGCGGCAATCTTCCCGTCCGCCTTCTTCAGAAGGATTTCCACGCGGCCTTCCGCCTCTTCGAGCTGTTTTTGGCATTCGCGCGAGAGATGGACTCCTTCTTCGAACAGTTTCATGGCCTCGTCGAGCGAAAGGTCGGCATTCTCGAGTCGCTTCACCACTTCTTCCAGGCGACTGAGCGAGCGCTCGAAATCCCCTTTGCGGGGCGGCTCGGGACTTTTATTCGTTACAGCGGTCATTTGTCTCTGTCTCTCGACGCTGCTCGCGACCCGCTTCGGCTCGCTCCGTCTATTTCTGGCAGAGCACGCAAGCGAAAGTGGACCGTCCGCCCTGTGGCAGCCGGCGGATCGGAGCGCCACATCTCCCGCAGGGTTTTCCTTCGCGACCGTACACGCGAAGGATATCCTCAAGGCCCTGAAACCACCAATCCGGATCTCGGAAATCCGGCACCGGATGGAGGCAGCATTCTAGCGCACGACGCAGAACCTCAACAATGGCCTTGTGCAGCCGGTGAGTTTCCGCCGGCTTCATTCGGTGAGCGAGCCGCCGAGGGTCGAGCTTCGCATGCCAGAGTGCTTCGCACGAGTAAATGTTGCCGAGGCCGGCGATCCGCGCCTGGTCCAGAAGGACGAGCTTCAACGGCCGCCTGCTGCCGCCCAGAATCTTCCCGAGTCGCTCTGCGGTAAATTCAGATAGCGGATCGACGCCGAGGCTCCGAATGCCGCGCGAGTCTTCCGGCGCTGCGAGCCATTGCACGCGGCCCAGGTGCCGCTGATCCACGAAGCCCAACGTACCTGTGGCGAATTCGAATGCTACGTCCACATGCCCCGAAATGCGCGAATCGAACCAGACCAGTTGGCCGCTCAAGCGGAAGTGCAATACGACGTTGCCGCGCTCGAGCTCGAACAGCAGATATTTTCCGCGGCGGCTCACGTGGCGGATCCGCCGTGCTCGCAGACGCCGCTCCAGTGATGCGGCGGCCTGCTTGGCGCCGCGCCCGGGACTCGGCCGCACCGCGATGGTATGAATCACGCGGCAGCGGCGAATCGTTTTTCCGCCGACAAGCGGACGCAAGCTTCGCGCGATCGCTTCGATCTCGGGGAGTTCCGGCATGTCTCGCGGAACTGTAACACAAGCGGCGAAGAGCCGATTTTAAGGAGGGGTCTGGCACGTCATTTGCGCGCCTTGCTGCTGCCGGCTTGCTCGCTCGCTATTTTCTCAAGGGCGCCTGCAAGTTCGCGGACCTCTTTTGTTTTCTCGTGAATCTTCTTTGTGGCGTCGGACGCTTTTTGGCCGAGAGCCTCCAGCACCTCGGGTATCTTGTCCAGGCCCTGAAGACGCATCTCGCGGGGCGCTTCGTTGAATAGCCACGGGCCTTCGTCGCCGTAGTGGTGCATCGCGAGGTTGCCCCAGACGTGGCGGAGTGCGAGGCCCCACTTGGCGTTGATTTTGCAATATCCGATTTGGTCGTCGTCGTACTCGTCCGGCTCTACACCCCGGCTGCGAAACGTCACCCAAACGGTGATGCCAACGTTCAGCTGTTTCAGGGCTTCGTCCAGAACGGCTACAAGGCTGTTGAGTTCCTCGGAGGCTTTATTCAGCGAGGATGCCACGGAGGAAAGGGCCTGGAAATACGTTTCAACTTTCTCAGCCTTCGAGTCCCTCAAGGTCATAAACCCTTCACGCCCGGCAGGCGCAGTAAACTTGAAAACTTCTTCCGACCTCCGCCGGAAGTCCTACAGTCAGCTTCCGCTGACAAACAATACCATAGCGGCTTCCGGCGAATCGTTGTAAAGCTTTGTAGAACTTCTAGGTCGCGCCTGGACCCAGAGCTGGCGGCGGGTGGCCGGTCCCGGGGCTCGATAGGATGCCAGTAAAGAATCTTCTGCAAGGCATCGAGAATTCTTCTTGACAACATCCCTTGGCTGGGAGTAAAAGTCCCGATTGCCAAAGAGAGCGAGCGCTCGCTTTGATTGCACCAACCTGGAGCGCGTCCCGGAATCGGACGGAAGCAAGTGCCTAAATTACTCGACAACACGTTCGAGAAGAACAAGCTCAAGATCGAGCGGGTCGCTCTGCAACTTTTCACCCGCAAAGGATTCCACGGCACCACCGTCCGCGAAATCGCCAAGAAGGCCGGCGTGTCTATGGGCAAGCTCTACATCTACTACGACACGAAAGAAGATATCTTCATTGACCTGGTTCAACGCCTGGGCGCAAAGATGGAGGCCCTTCGGCAAAGAGAACTGATTCCGCTCCTGATGTCGCTCGATCCCGGTTCGATGAAGAAGCTGGCTCTCACGATCGGGCGGATCGTTTCGGAGAACCTCGACTACTGGCGGTTGATGTACATCGACGTCGTCGAGTTCCGCCACAAACACTTTATCCATAGCTTCCGGGAAATCGCGGGGGGGCTGCGAACCTACTCGAGGGCGTTGACGCAAACGGCAAAGATCGAGTTTCCCAAGGGAGTGGACCCTGCGCTTGCCGTGACAACTATCTACCTACATTTTTTCACTTACTTTCTAGTGGAAAACCTGTTCGGTGCGAAACGCCACCTGGGAATGTCGGACGAAGAAGCGATCGAGCAGATGATTCGCCTGTATATGTGCGGTCTTAAAGGCAAGAGTCGAAAATCTTAGTTACCAGAGTCAAGGAGGGAGGCGATGCAAATGCGCAGATTCATGGGACTAGTGGTCATCGTTGCGATGGTTCTCGTGGGGGCGGCGGGGGCCAGCGGGCAGACCGCCACCACCGGCCAGATTCTCGGCGACGTTACCGACCCAAGCGCCGGCGTGGTCGGGGGCGCCAAGGTCACGTTGACCAGCGACGCCGGGGCACAACGCGATACCGTAACTTCCAACACAGGCCGGTACGTATTTTCACTGCTGCCTCCTGGCACGTACCATCTCGAAATCAGCGCTTCGGGATTCGCTCTCGAAAAAGTGGATCAGGTGGTTGTAAAGATCACGGAAACGACGAATGTGGATGTCCGATTAAGGCTCGTCTCACAACAAGAAAGCGTAACCGTCGAGGCTACGCCACCACTGGTGCAAACAGAGAATGCAGGCCGCGGCACCGTGATCGAGCAGACAGAGATCCGCCAATTGCCGCTGCCGACGCGAAACTTCCAGCAGTTGCTGACGCTCACCCCCGGAACATCCGGTCCGGTGCAGAACTCATCCGAGTTGGGCCGCGGGGCCGCCCCGATCTACGTCAACGGGCTCCGGGCCACTTCGAACTCGGTAATCATCAACGGCACCGACGCGAATTCGATCGGCACGGGTTCCACGCCAAATCTTGCCGTGCCAGCCACAGATTCTCTGCAGGAATTCATCGTCCAGACCAGTCAGTTTGACGCATCGCAGGGACGGGTTGCCGGAGGCATCGTGGCGGCGGTGACAAAGTCCGGGACGGATGAGTTCCATGGGAACGTTTACGAGTTCTTTCGAAACGATGCGCTTAATGCGAATAATTTCTTCCTGAACGGCGCCGATGTTGCGCGGCCACCCTATAAGCGCAATCAATTTGGCGGCACCTTGGGCGGGCCGCTGGTGAAGGGTCGCGCGTGGTTCTTTGTTTCCTACCAGGGAAGCCGCGAGCGGAACGCCACATCGCTGACGAATTCAATCGGCACGGTCTTCGTTCCCGGAAATCTGTCGAACGATCGCTCGGATGCGGCCATTGCTGCGTTGGCAGCATCCTTTGGCGTCCCGGCGGCGTGCCCTGCGGCTACCGGATGCTTGGACCCCACCGCCAAATTTCTTCTGCAGGCGAAATTGCCGAATGGCTCTTACGTGATCCCATCGGCGACGAACCCCGGTGCATCGAATTCCCCCGTTGCGGTGCCCGTGGTCGGCTTGTCGAAATTCCGCGAAGATCAGTTCAACACGAATCTAGACTATCAGGTATCCGCAGCAAACCGGATTTCCGCCAAATTCTTCGCGGCGAATAATCCTGCCACCCAGGCGCTGTTTAACTTGTTCGGGCTGGCAAATGCACTCCCGGTTCCAGGTTTTGGAGGCACCGCGAATCTCAATCAGAGAGTGCTCTCGCTCGACGATACGCACATTTTTTCTTCCCGATTAGTGAACGATATACGTTTTGGCTTCGGTTTCATCTCGACGGGTTCCACTCCCCAGGAGCCCTTCACGTCGGCACAGTTAGGGATCTCCTCGCCGCTCAGCGGTCTGTTTCCGGGCATGCCGGAAATCTCCGTCGCCAATTTCTTTGACCTGGGCGCCAATCCTTTCTCCGATAACGGCGGGATCGAAAAGACGTACAGCGTTGGGGACACATTGAGCTGGCAGAAGGGCCGCCACAGCTTGAAGGTCGGAGTGGAGTACAAACATCATGATTTGAGCGCGGATTTCAATCTCTATACGCGGGGAGATATTTTCTTCCTCGGATTTTCCGGTAACCCCTTCAAGGATTTCCTTGGAGGGTTCTTCGATCTGACCGGGCTCACGATTATGGGATCGGGGGTAAACAACCGGGATGTTCGAGCGCAGGATTGGGGCAGCTTCGCGAACGATGACTGGCGAGTGACCGACCGTCTGACGCTCACGCTTGGGGTCCGCTACGATTTTTTTGGCCCCTTCACCGAGGCCCAGGGACGATTTATTGGGTTTGATCCCACGCAGCTAAAGACCCTGCCGCTGCCGAGCCCATTCCCAGCCGGCAGCGTGGCGATCACTGGCGGATTTGTGCAGGCATCCAACGCGAAGAATCCTCTGCCCGGAATCCCGCTGGTTCAATCGTCTCTAGTTCCTTCCGACAAGAATAACTTTGCGCCGCGAGTCGGCTTTGCCTGGCAACCGCTCTCCAACACAAAGCGTTTCGTGGTGCGCGGTGGCTATGGTGTCTACTACGACAGGGCGAATTCCCGGTTGCTCAACAATCAGTTGCTGAACTTTCCCTATTACACGCTGGCACAGGCACTCACGACGCCCATCAGCGCTCCGTTCGTGAATGTGCCGCAGCCCAGCAGCTACCCGCTGAAATTCAACAACCCTGCGATCTTCCCGTTTGGCGGCCCTCCCGCGTTCTTGCCCGCCGCAGTGCGAGGGGGCGTTGCGGTGGTCTCTGCGAATGGCATCTACCCGGACATCCACGACTTCCGCACGCCGTATATTCAACAGTACAGTCTGGGCATTCAGAACGAATTCGCCAATAACTGGATGCTGGATGTAAGCTACGTTGGGTCCGCGGGGCGCAAATTGTTCCGGCTCGTGGACCTGAACCAAGCCATCGGACCGGTTGCCTTCGCGCCTGGACCCTTGAGTCCCGGGTTGTCGAGTCTCGCTGTGCAGGGATTCGGCGTCCATGCCCTGCAAAGTTCGGCAAATTCGAGCTATAACTCCTTGCAGGTGGGGTTGACCAAGCGGTTTTCTTCCGGCTTGCAATTCCTCGCCGCCTACACGTACTCGCATTCGCTGGATGATTACTCCGGCGACCCTAGCGGGACGAGCGACATTTCGGTGGTCCCCGGCAACGAGGTGGTTCTGCATAACCACGCAAGCTCCGATTTCGATCGCCGCCATCGTCTGGTTTTTAGCGGTATCTACGACCTGCCGAAGCTCTATAAGGGGGATTCGCACTTCGTTCGGCAGGCAGTGAACGGCTGGGAACTGGCGAGCATCCTCACGCTTCAGAGCGGCACGCCGTTCTCGGTTCTAACGAATGAGAATGCGTTCGTACAGGCGCGCGCCGACTCCGTGGCAGGGTGTAATCCCGCCCTGAGCGGAAATGTAGAATCGCGACTGGGCAAGTACTTCAACACGTCCTGTTTTACAGCCGCTACCGCCGTAGGAGACTTCGGCAATACAGGCCGGAACATCCTGCGTGGGCCAAATCAGCGGAACGTAGATATTTCGATGATCAAATATTTCCCCATCACCGAGCGGACGAAACTTGAGTTCCGCGCGGAATTCTTCAATGCATTCAATACGGTGAGCTTCGCGAATCCAGTCAACATTCTCGCATCAGCCAACGTGGGACAGATCGTGGCGACTACTACGGGTCCGCGAGTGATTCAGTTCGCGGTGAAGTTCAATTTTTAGAGCGAGGAACACGGAGGCCCGAGACGCGTGCGCTCCTCCCGCGGCTGAGACATGAGTCAAGATTTCCTCAAGGTGACCCGCCCGGCGCAGGGCCGTGTGTCCGGTGATGGTGTGGTACTCGCATTCGGCTACTGGCCCGGCCGCGGCACGCCGGTGGTTGCGCTACACGGATTAACGGCTTCCCACGTGAACTTTATAGGCATCGCTGAGCGTTTGTCGGGGAAATGCGCTCTGTTTGCGCTCGATCTCAGAGGCCGCGGCGATTCCGACAAACCCGAAGGACCGTACGGCATGGCCCAACACGCCCGCGATGTAGCCGCAGCGATGCGTGCGATGGGACTTGGCGCGAGCATCATCGTGGGGCATTCGATGGGCGCCTTTGTGGCGACCGCGCTCGCTGCACAGGAGCCAAGCCTTGTATCCGGTCTGGTTCTGATCGACGGGGGCCATGTGCCTGATGCGCCAGCAGGCGTTTCCCCCGAACTGGGATTGAACGCCGCGCTCACGCAACGCATCACGCAGTTGCGCCAAACCTATCCTTCACGCCAGGCCTATCGGGAGTTCTGGCGAACTCAGCCGCATTTCCCCCCTGAGGAATGGAACCCCTGGGTGGAGGCTTTTCTGGACTATGAAGTCGGCGGCGATTCGCCCGTTCAGCCGAAAGCCTCAGAGGCGGGAGTGCGCGCGGATCTGGCGGAAGCCTTCCAGCGCGACGCGATCACGGAGCGGCTGAAATCCATTCGTGTGCCGACGCTGTTGGTGCGGGCAGAGAGAGGTTTCACATCGGCTCAGCCGCCCCTTTTTCCAGATGCGCTCGCCGCCCAAATTCGAACTTACGTGCCTCATATTGAGGATCACAAGTTTGCCGGCACGACCCATTACACCATCGCTTTGGGCGATCGCGCAGCCACAAGGATTGCAGATCTGATTGCTGAACTGGCCCATCGGGTTTCTTCCCCGGCGACGGGATATTGAAATAGGATGATCCATTCGCCGAAGGGGGCGCGACCGACATGGCACAAGAAGGATGGATATCCGGGACCGCCCGTGCTGCGGGCGGCCCTCGGAACTACAAGCTCTATGTGCCTGCAAGTCTGGAAAAGGGAAAAGCCTCTCCGCTCGTGATGATGCTGCATGGTTGCACGCACGATGCGGAGGATACGGCAGAGATCTCCGGAATGAATGACGTCGCAGAAGTGAGCAGGTTCCTTGTTGTATATCCCGAACAGTCGCGCCTGGCCAATCTGATGAAGTGTTGGAACTGGTTTGACCCGAAACATCAGGCGCGCGACGCCGGTGAACCGTCGATTCTCGCAGCGGTTGTCGACCAGGTTCGCTCCACTCACAATGTCGATCCGGATCGGGTTTATGTTGCGGGCGTTTCGGCCGGTGGCGCGATGGCCTCCATTCTTGGAGCGACGTATCCCGACCTTTTCGCCGCCATTGCCGTGTTTGCCGGGACGGAATTCAAGGCCGCCACGAGTGTTTCGGGTGGGTTTGCTGCTATGGCGCACGGTGGGCCGGATCCGGTTCAGCAAGGACAACTTGCTTTTGAAGCGATGCGCGGCGGCCTCGCACGCAAGAAGAGGCGGCGCATGCCTGTGATTGTGTTTCACGGCACTGCGGATACCCGCGTGAGTCTCGTCAACGCCGAGCAGGCCATCGCCCAGTGGAGCAAAACGAATGCGCGTCTCGCGGCGGAGCATTCCGAGAGCGGATTTGCCTTGACGGAGAAAGTGATCGGCGGCCAAGTGCCGGACGGTTATGCCTACCGAAAGCATGTCTACGTGGAGGCCGATGCCCGTTTGTTGATGGAAAAGTGGCTAGTCCAGGGCCTTGGCCACGCCTGGTCGGGCTCGCCTAAACCCAGCAAATACGGTGACCCCAAGGGCCCCAATGCCAGTGCGGAAATCTGGCGCTTCTTCTGCGAAACCGGCTCGAACTCGACGGCTTCTTTGTCGTCCCCAGACTCGTCGCACCGAGAATCGAGTGAGACAACAAAATGAACATTGGCTCGCTTCTTTCCAGCCACGCGCGCCAGCGCCCGAACCACACAGCCGTAGTTTTTGAAGACTGCCGGCTGAACTTTCGCGAATTCAATGCTCGAGTCAACCGGCTTGCCAACATGCTTTCCAGTTTGAATGTAAAGAAAGGGGACAAAATCGCGACGATCCTGCCCAATTGTCCGAGCTTGCTCGAGACCTACTGGGCTGTTGCAAAGATCGGCGCCGTGGTCGTGCCGCTCAGTCCCCTCCTGCGTGAGAAAGCCTTAGCCTCGCTCCTTCAGGATTCCGATACCGGGACGATTATCGCGAGTCCCGATTTTGCAGAGCCACTTGCCGCGATCCGCCACGAACTCCGAAACGTTCCGGAGGAACGCTTCATCCTTGCCGGTTCATCGCGCATTTCGGGATTTCAAAACTACGACGAGCTGACGACTCAGGCGAATGAGACCGAGCCTCCCGCGATAGAAATTGCGGATAGCGATCCCTACAACATCATTTACAGCAGCGGCACGACCGGCACGCCCAAGGGAATCGTGCATACGCACTATATACGCGCCGTCTACTGCACGCTCTTTGCTTCGACCTTTCGCGTGAGTCCCGAGAGCGTGGTGCTCCACTCGGGTTCGATCGTTTTCAACGGCGCCTTCCTCACGCTGATGCCGGCGATGTATCTGGGTGCAACGTACGTCCTGCACAAGAGCTTTGATCCGCGGACATTTGTGGAAACGGTCGAGCGCGAGAGAGTAACTCACGTCATGATGGTGCCATCGCAGATCGTTGCTCTCCTGAGCTCTCCGTACTTCTCGGCGGACGCTCTCAAGTCCCTCGAAATGATCGGTACCGTCGGTGCCCCATTGCACCTGGAACACAAAGAGAAGCTGAATCGCAGCTTGCCAGGCAGATTCTATGAGCTCTACGGACTCACGGAAGGATTCATGACGGTTCTCGACAAGAATCATTATGCGTCCAAGCCAAATTCTGTCGGCCCGCCGCAACCTTTTTTTGAGATGCGGATCATAAACGAGCAGGGTAAGGACCTAGCCCCCGGAGAGATCGGGGAGATTGTCGGGCGTGGGCCAGCGCTGATGCCGGGTTATTACAAGCGGCCTGATTTGACTGCCCAGGCGATTGTCGATGGCTGGTTGCATACGGGCGACCTGGGATACGTCGATGAAGACGGATTTCTCTACCTGGTGGACAGAAGGAAGGACCTGATCATCAGCGGCGGCACGAATGTATTCCCGAAGGACATCGAGGAAATCATCGTGCAGCATCCAGCGGTTCGCGAAGTGGCCGTGTTCGGCATTCCGAGCGAAAAGTGGGGTGAGACACCATTGGCTGCGGTGATTCTGCACCAGCCGGGTGCCGTCACTGCGGAAGCGCTGCGCGACTGGATCAACGAGCGCGTGGATGCCAAAAACCAGCGTGTCCAGGCGGTAGCGATCCTGGACGAATTCCCTCGCAGTACCGCCGGCAAGACGCTGAAGCGTGTTCTGCGGGAACCCTACTGGTCCGGCCGCAATACCAAGATCTGAAATTCGATCTCACGGACTGACCCACGAAGGCCGTGAAAGCAATTGCGATTATTCCGAAATCCATTCGAACACGGCGAGATGGATACTGGTGTTATGCTGACCGACGCTATTGGATTACATCCCCAAATTTGAAGAGCCTCTGGAAGTGAAAGATTAGCGGACGACCCTGACCAGGAGGAGGTTCGTATGACGCAATCGGAACGCTGGCCCGCGCTTCCCCTCGCCGAATGACACCTACGCGACCCTGCATATGTGGACGCAGATGGTCGGGAAAGTCCGTTTAGCGCTGAGCCCCCCGATCAATCATTGGTGGGGATCGACTCTCTACGTCACCGCTCGCGGTTTAAGGGAAGCTGCTGTACGAAAGCGGATACGACGAAGGCCACAAACTGGACTATCTGAAGCTGACCCTTCCGAATGGTTATGCCATCCAATGGTTCCTCACCCGCGATGGCTTCAGGCGTTCCTGGCCGCAAGCTCCACGCAGCGTTGACGCAACCCCGCATCGCTAAATCCGAATCGCACGTGGCGCCCGGAGGTGTCTTGACCGATTCCGCGTCTGGAGGCCAACGAAGGACCAAGAGCAAAATCACAGTGATGCTAATGATGAGTGGAGTTCCCACACAGACTCAGCAGTGCTTTTGCGACGGGGCTTTCGTTAAAGGCTACTGTTTGGCTTCGCGAACGACGTCATAGACGTAGCGGATAACCACAGGTGAGCCGGAGCGGCGGTTGTCCATGCGCACTGTTTCGTAAAGCTGTTGGCCTTCAGGAGCTAATTCGAAGGAGCGTGTGATGTTCCCGCGGGAGCCATTCTCCTCGGATACGAGGCGGCTTGCATCCCAGTGGGCGGCCAGTTCTTGATATTTGTCGTCCTTGGATTTCTGAAGCTTTCGTCCGTCGGTATAGAAGACGCGCTTGCGGTTCTGGTCATCGGTCAGATCGACCTCCGCGTCCTTCTGCGCGATGGCCAGCGATTCGGCGGGATTGATCAGTTCCTGCATTTGCTTGCGATCTTCGTCTCCTTGTTCGCCGCTGCTCCCACCCCGACGGCCTCCTCCGGCCCCCCGACCCCCGCCGCCTGGGAAGGGCCAGTTGCCGCCCACGCCTGGGAAAGGTCCATTGCCGCCCGTGCGTCCCCCGCCTTGACCGCCTCCGCCGCCACGGCCATTTCCGCCTCGCGCGTCTTGCATCTTCTTGTGCGCGTCGTCGCTTTGATCGCGGTTCAGCTTCCAAGACCCGGACAGGCTTTGCTTTCCCTGTGGGTGCTGAGGTTGTTGGTCTTTCGTCCGAACCGACGGAGGGGGCTCTTTGGGTTCCGCCGGGGCCATCGGTCCGGCCGGCGCTTGGCCGCGAAGCAAGTGGGGGGATGCGAGGTAAGCGAAACTCAGCAGTCCGGAAGCCAGTAGAACGATCGTGCCTCTGATTTTCATCGGTCAACCCCCCTCACCGTCATGGATGCAGCGCGGACTTCAACTCATCAGGTGAGCTATGTCTTACGGATGCGGATAAATCACAAAGAGATGTAAGCTGAGATTTCCACCAGGAAGGGCCGCAAAGAGGGGTCCATCCCTCGCACCGCTTTAGCCGAGCAGCAACGAATTCATCTTAGTTTTCAAGCTTGGCATCAGCAGGCTTCGGAGAGCTCGGAGAAGAAGCGGATGGACGCGTCCCAATAGCAATCTCCATGGCCGTGTTTTTCGGGAATACGACGTCGCGTCCGCGCGCGATGAAATGCGAATAAACCGACATGCTTGCGCCGTATGCACCCATCGCCATGCCAAGCGGCTGCGAGTGAACGAAGGCGCCCATCGCGATGCCCACAAGTTTGAATCCCCCGGCGCCACCTGCTATCCGGCTGTTAGTATGCCCGCCGACGTCGCCGTCACGCGCGTCCCTGTCGCTATGAGAGGACGCAAAGGCCAACGCCACGGAGATTCCAGTGGCTAAATACCGTGTCTTCGGCGAGTTGGCCTCAGCCCCGCCTTCTGAATCGAGCTTCACGTCCTGTCCTTTGTCCGACTGAACGCCCTCCAAGCTCGCGTCCACTTTTTGCTCGATGCCGTCCGGTAAGACAAGCTCGTGGAACACCATTCGGAGCTGCCCATTGCGGCTGAGGCGGCGCGCTGGCCGAACCTGAACCACGGAGCCTTTCAGTCGGCTTCCCTGAGGAAGGACCAGGCGGTTTCCGTCAAACAGCGGTTGCGAAAGGACCGCCTCGACTTCCGCGCCCTGCTGCGCCGTCGCTGAGCTCAGCTCCGCCATCAGCCGCACGTGCACGGAGCTGCCGGGCGGTGGCGGCGTGTTGATCGAAGCCGCAATTTCTGGAGTCAAAGGCTCGGTTCCAAAATCGAGCGGCTCCTCGAGTTCGGCGAAATAGACGCTTCCGGCGTTAATATATTGCGGATGGACGGGGAGTTGGGCGACGGCATACCTTTTAATCTTTTGCATTTTGCCGGGCTCATGCACCTGTTTCATCGCATCGTCCCACTGCCGCTTGGCTTCTTCCTTTGCCTGGTTCGCCTTCTCGGACGCAGCGTCTTTGACGCCCTTCTTTTTCTCGCCGTCGGCGGCAGTGACGAACTGGATTACTTGTCCGGAACCGGGTGTGACGGTGGTGTGGATCGGAATGTGCCGACCATCGGTCAGCACCAGGTCATTAAATTCCATCTGCACCTTGCGAGGAGGACTGAAATCGGCATTCAATGCATCTAGAGTGCGCTTTCCACCGGAAACATCTTCGAGCTCTGTGATCTGGCCTGTAACCTCGGTTCCCACCGGAACGACGAGTTTGTCAAAAGCATACACGGGCTCAGCGACCCGGCCGTGAACCGACTGCCCGACTTTCTGAATTTTGACTTCCTTGTCCAGAAGAACTTGGACTGCCGTTCCCTTCGGCACCACGAGCGGGATGATTTCATTGACGGAAGGTTTCGCGGTGGCAACTGGTCGGCGTGCCAGCACCGGGTCGGAAGCAGGTGCGGACACCGAAACAGCATCCTGTCCCTGCACCGAGCCTATGCACACGCATGTCAAGAAAACCGCGGAAATCACACGTCCTGTTGCCATGTCATTCCCCCCTCGCCGTCATGGGTGCAGCGCGGACTTCAACTCATTAGGTGAGCTATGTCCTACGGATGCGGATAGATCACAAATAGATGTAAGCCGAGACTTCCACCAGGGAGTGGCGATCTCTTCATTCCCCCGATTCATGTAGGGTCGTCCGATTATTCCGAAATCCATTCTAACACGGCGGAGATCGCGACTGGTGTTATCCTGACCGACGGTAATGGATACGTCTCCAAATTTGAAGAGCCTCTGAAAATGAAAGACTGGCGCGTGACGCGACCCTGAAGCACGAGGAGGTTCGTATGACGCAATCGGAACGCTGGCCCGCGCTTCCCCTCGCCGAATGGAAGGACACCTACGCGACCCTGCACATGTGGACGCAGATGGTCGGGAAAGTCCGTTTAGCGCTTAGCCCCCCGATCAACCATTGGTGGGGATCGACTCTCTACGTCACCGCTCGCGGTTTAACCACCTCGCCGATCCCATACGACAAGGGAGTTTTTGAGGTTCACTTCGATTTCATCGCCCACATGCTGGAGATTACGACCAGCCTCGGCGAAAGCGGGGCTTTCCGTCTGATGCCCCGCACGGTTGCCGAATTCTATGCCGAATTCATGGGCGCGCTGCACTCACTCGGCATCGACGTGAAAGTGTGGGCCATGCCCGTGGAAGTGCCCCGGCCGGTTCGATTCAATCTGGATGAGAGTCACGCGTCTTACGATAGTGAATATGCCCATCGCTTCTGGCAGATTCTCGTCAGCGTGGACGGCGTTTTCCGTGAGTTTCGCTCGCGATTCATTGGCAAAGCCAGTCCCGTCCATTTCTTCTGGGGTAGTTTCGATCTGGCGGCGACGCGCTTTTCTGGCAGGCGTGCGCCGGAGCGTCCCGGCACCGACGCTGTCACCAAAGAGGCCTACTCCCACGAGGTCATCAGCGTGGGATTTTGGCCCGGCGATGGCGAGGTCGTGAAGGATGCAGCCTTCTACGCGTATGCCGCGCCGGAGCCGGCGGGATTCAAGGAGCGTCGGGTGCTCCCCGCAAAGGCTTTCTACAGTACGGAGAGAAACGAATTCTTTTTGATGTATGACGATGTTCGATTGTCGGACTCTCCCGAGCACTCGTTGCTGGACTTTTGCCAGAGCACCTACGAAGCAGGAGCCATTCTTGGAAATTGGGATCGCCCGAATTTAGAACGGCAGGCGTTAGGCGCTACGAACGCTTAGTCGGAATCGGCGGCTTCGCTGCCGATCGAAACTTCCCAGAACCCCGTTTCTCGGGAGCGATCGCTCTGCAGAGTCGGAGCTTGGAAGCAGGCAGTGATATACTCCCGCGACAGTCATGAGTTGCCCTGCCTGCGGAAGTGAAGTCCCTGGTGCAGCGCGGTTCTGCCCCACCTGCGGCAGCGCGGTGGATTTCGGCTCCACTCCCACGCTGGGAATTGAAGCCGCTCCGCGCGACATTGCTTCGCGAGGGGATTCGCCAGGCGACTCTCCGCGCAAGCGGGACTCCTCTCCCAGTGGCAGGATTTCCTCTTCCTCCGACTCCTTCGAGGGCGCACGGTTCATCCCCGGGACAATCCTTGAGGAGCGCTACCGCATTGTGGCCATGGCCGGACGCGGCGGCATGGGCGAAGTCTATCGCGCGGAAGACCTCAAGCTCAGCCAAACGGTGGCCCTGAAATTCCTACCCGAATCCATCGTGCAGGATGCCGCTGCCATGGCCCGCTTCCACCGCGAAGTCCGCATTGCGCGACAGGTGTCCCATCCCAACGTCTGCCGCGTTTTCGATATCGGCGAAGCCGACGGTCTCCCGTTCCTCACCATGGAATATGTGGATGGCGAAGACCTGGCCACTCTCCTGCGACGCATTGGGCGGCTGCCTTCGGATAAGGCCGTCGAAGTGGCGCGGCAGATCTGCGCGGGGCTCGCCGCCGCGCATGAACACGGAGTGATTCACCGCGACCTGAAGCCCGCCAACGTGATGATCGATGGCCGCGGCAAGGTGCGCATCACCGATTTCGGCCTTGCCGGCGTGGCCGGCAGCTTCAAGGCGGAGGAATCTGCCGCCGGCACGCCTGCCTACATGGCGCCCGAGCAACTGGCAGGCAAAGACGCCAGCGTCCAGAGCGACATCTACGCGCTGGGCCTGGTGCTCTATGAAGTGTTCACCGGGAAGCGCGCTTTCGAGGCCGCCACGCTCGCCGACTTGCGCCGCCAGCACGAGCTTTCATCTCCGACGAATCCTTCGCTGCTGGTGAAGGACGTCGATCCGCTCGTCGAACGTGTGATCCTGCGCTGCCTGGAGAAAGACCCGGCGAAGCGCCCTGCTTCAGCCTTGCAAGTCGCGGCCGCGTTGCCAGGAGGCGACCCTCTCGCTGCTGCGCTTGCGGCAGGTGAAACGCCGTCGCCGGAGATGGTCGCAGCTTCGGGAGAATCCGAAGGGCTCCGTCCCGTGGTGGCTTGGGTTGTGCTGGCAGGAGTGATTGTGTCAGTCGCCGCGGCGATTCTGCTGAGTGCACAAACCAAGCTGTACCGACGCGTGCCGCTGGAGGTTCCGCCGGAAGTACTTGCCCAACGCGCGCGGGATATTCTGCAGAGCGTCGGCTATTCCGAGCCGCCGGTGGACACGGCGATGGGCTTCTACGAGGGGAACGAGTATCTACGCTATATCGCAGAACACGACAAATCGAAGACGCGTTGGGACAACCTCGGAACCGGGGCGTTCGTGTTTTGGTATCGCGGCAGCCCCCGGCCGCTCGCGGCTGGGAACGTCTTCTCGGATGCACCCATATTTGGATTCGTGTGGACGGACGACCCGCCGCTGGATGTCTCCGGGATGACGTTGGTCCAGCTCAATCCACTCGGTCGCCTCACCCAGTTCATCGCAGTTCCTCCGCAAGTTGAGAGGCCGCCAAGCGCAACGTCGTCACCGGACTGGGCTCCGCTGTTCTCTGCCGCGGGGCTCGATCCGTCCAAATGGCCGCCAGCACAGCCAACCTGGACACCTCCTGTTTATAGCGACGCGCGTGCTGCTTGGACAGGCTCGCTGGCCGAACGCCCCGATATCCCGATGCGAATTGAGGCTGCTGCACACCGGGGCAAGCCCGTCTATTTCGAGTTGATTGGCCCATGGACCCGCCCCGAACGCATGCAGCCATATCAGCCGACCTCCGGCGAACGGACAGGTCTGGTGTTTTTCATCGTTTTGTCGCTTTCGCTGCTGGTGGCCGGCGTGATGCTCGTCCGGCGGAACCTGCGCCTGGGCCGGGGCGATCGCCGTGGGGCTTTTCGTCTGGCAGGTCTTGTTTTTGCGGCTTGGCCCGTCGCGTGGTTCTTTGGCGCTCACCACGTCTCGAATTTCGCCGAATTCGTGCTCTTCATCATGTTTTTGAGCTCAGGGCTTCTTAATTCCTGTCTCTCCTGGGTTCTCTACATTGCCATGGAGCCGTATGTGCGCCGCCGCTGGCCCGCCACGCTTGTCTCCTGGAGCCGCTTGCTGGCGGGAGGCTTTCGGGATCCACTGGTGGGACGCGATGTGCTTGCCGGTTGTCTTCTGGGGGCGTTTTCGATCGCTCTCGTAAGACTAGGATGGTTTGTTCCCTCCTGGTTGGGCTATCCTCCGGTACAGCCATATGAGGGCCCGCAGTGGCAGTTTTTGGGTGCGCGTACGACCATTGCGGATACATCGAACAGCTTGATCGGTGGGCTTTTTATCTCGCTTGCGTCCCTGTTTGTCCTGTTCCTACTCCGGGCCTTGCTGCGCAAGGAGTGGGCGGCAGCGGTCGTATGTGTTCTTGTCTTCACGATGGTCTACGCAGCGGGGAACCGCTCAAATGCTCCCGTTGTGTTGGTGACCTGGCTGATTACCAATAGTCTGTTGGTGTTTCTTCTGATCCGCTTCGGCTTGCTGGCTCTAGTGGCTAACTATGTCTTCAAGATTTTCCTGTCGAACTTTCCCCTGACGACCCAAATGTCCTCCTGGTATGCGGGCCTCAGCCTGGCCGGGATTCTGCTGATGGCCGCGATGGCGTTCTACGGCTTCTACACCTCCCTGGGGGGCCGACCGGTTTTCGGAGGCGCCGTGCTCGAGGAGTGAGCTGCCGCTCATGCGCCGGCCCCACCGTGCAGCGGCCGCATCTGGACGGGCGGTGATATACTCCGCGACAGTCATGAGTTGCCCTGCCTGTGGAAGTGAAGTCCCTGGCGCAGCGCGCTTTTGCCCCTCCTGCGGCAGCGCGGTGGATTTCGGCTCCACTCCCACGCTGGGAATTGAAGCCCCTCCGCGCAGCACTGGTTCGCGCGGGGGTTCACCGGGCGATTCTCCGCGCAAACGGGATTCCTCTCCCAGTGGCAGGATTTCCTCTTCCTCCGATTCCTTCGACGGCGCGCGGTTCGTCCCCGGGACAATCCTCGAGGAGCGCTATCGCATTGTGGCCATGGCCGGACGCGGCGGCATGGGCGAAGTCTATCGCGCGGAAGACCTCAAGCTCAGCCAAACGGTGGCGCTGAAATTCCTGCCGGAATCCATCGCGCAGGATGGAGCCGCAATGGCGCGCTTCCACCGCGAAGTCCGCATTGCGCGACAGGTTTCCCACCCCAACGTCTGCCGCGTCTTCGATATCGGCGAAGCTGACGGTCTCCCGTTCCTCACCATGGAATACGTGGATGGCGAAGACCTGGCCACTCTCCTGCGACGCATCGGACATCTGCCTTCCGGCAAAGCCCTCGAAATCGCGCGGCAGATCTGCGCGGGGCTCGCCGCCGCGCATGAACACGGCGTGATTCACCGCGACCTGAAGCCCGCCAACGTGATGATTGACGGCCGCGGCAAGGTGCGCATCACCGATTTCGGCCTTGCCGGCGTGGCCGGCAGTTTCAAGGCGGAGGAATCTGCCGCCGGCACGCCTGCCTACATGGCGCCCGAGCAACTGGCGGGCAAAGACGCCTCCGTCGAAAGCGACATCTACGCGCTAGGCCTGGTGCTCTATGAAGTGTTCACCGGCAAGCGCGCCTTCGAGGCCGCCACACTCGCCGATCTGCGCCGCCAGCACGAGCTTTCATCTCCGACGAAACCTTCGCTGCTGGTGAAGGACATCGATCCGCTCGTCGAACGTGTGATCCTGCGCTGCCTGGAAAAAGACCCGGCGAAGCGCCCTGCTTCGGCGTTGCAAGTGGCGGCCGCACTGCCGGGAGGCGATCCGCTCGCCGCTGCGCTTGCGGCAGGGGAAACGCCGTCGCCCGAGATGGTCGCCGCTTCGGGAGAAACCGAAGGCCTACGTCTCGTGGTGGCTTGGGCTGTGCTGGCAGGAGTCATTTTGTCAGTCATCGTGGCGATTCTGCTGAGTGCGCAAATCAAGCTCTACCGGCGCGTGCCACTCGAAAAATCGCCGGAGGTGCTGGCCGAGCACGCGCGGGATATTCTGCAGAGCGCCGGCTATTCCGAGCCGCCAGTGGACACCGCGATGGGGTTCTACGAGGGGAAAGATTTTCTACGCTATATCGCGCAACACGACAAATCAAAGACGCGCTGGGACAACCTCGGAACCGGGGCGTTCGTGTTTTGGTATCGCGGCAGCCCGCGTCCGCTCGCGGCTGGGAACATCCTCTCGAATGCACCCATATTTGGATCCGTATTGACGGACGACCCGCCGCTCGATGTGTCCGGGATGACGTTGGTCAAGCTCAATCCGCGCGGTCGCCTTACCCAGTTCATCGCAGTTCCTCCGCAGGTTGAGAGGCCGCCAAGCGCAACGTCGTCACCTGACTGGGCGCCGCTGTTCTCTGCCGCGGGGCTCGATCCCTCCAAGTGGCCACCGGCGCAGCCGACGTGGACGCCTCCTATTGATAGTGACGCGCGCGCTGCTTGGACAGGATCGCTGGCCGAGCGTCCCGATGTCCCGATGCGGATCGAGGCTGCGGCATACCGGGGCAAGCCCGTCTACTTCGAGTTGATTGGCCCTTGGACGCGTCCCGAACGCATGCAGCCGTACCAGCCGACCGCCGGCGAACGGGTATTTCTGGTGGGTGTCATCGTTTTGTCGCTTTCGCTGCTGGTGGTCGGCGCGTTACTCGTTCGGCGGAACCTGCGTCTGGGCCGGGGCGATCGCCGGGGGGCTTCTCGTCTGGCAGCTTTTGTTTTCGCGGCTTGGGGGGTGGCGTGGTTCTTTGGCGCGCACCACGTGCCGAACTTCAGCGAATTCGACCTCTTCAATGAGTTTTTGTTCCAAGGGCTTGGCCTTTACTGTGTCCTCTGGCTGCTCTACATTGCTCTGGAGCCCTATGTGCGCCGCCGCTGGCCCGCTACGCTGGTCTCCTGGAGCCGCTTGCTGGCGGGAGGCTTTCGGGATCCCCTGGTGGGGCGCGATGTGCTTGCCGGTTGTTTCTTGGCGCCGTTTTCCACCGTTGTTGGGGGACTGGTGTGGTTTGTTTTCTCCTGGCTCGGCTATCCTCCGCCGAGACCATCTTCGGGCCCACAGTCGATGTTTCTGGGCGCGCGGATGATAGTTGCTAATGTAGCCTACGCGTTGATCGGGGCGCCTTTCTTCTGGCTTATGGCCCTGTTTGTCCTGTTCCTTTTGCGGGCCTTGCTGCGCAAGGAGTGGGCGGCAGCGGTCGCATGGGTTCTTTTATTTACGCTTCTCGCCGGTGGCTCTGATCCGGCTAGCTGGGTGGGCACTCTGATCTTTTTTATTTTGGCTGTGATTGTGATGATCCGCTTCGGCTTGCTGGCGCTAGTCACTAATTTCATGGTTTACTTCATCCTGCAGGCCTTTCCCCTGACAACCCAAGGGTCTGCGTGGTATGCGGGCATCAGTCTGACCGGAATTCTGCTGATAGCCGCCCTGACGCTCTATGCCTTCTATACCTCCCTGGGCGGCCGGCCGATTTTTGGGCGCGCCGTGCTCGAGGAGTGAGCCCTTGCCGTTCGCCTCGCCTCCTGGCTCTGCGAAACTCGGAGCAATTTGTTGGAACGGCACTAGCGGTTGACTGCCGGCTCGATTCGGCGCGGTCCTTCATCAGACTCTCCCGGAAATATCTTCTCGCACGCGCAGTGCATCCACCGACCACGCTCCACCGCCCACCGAAATCAGGAAGACGAGCGAGCAGAGCATCGCGAAATCGGTGCGCGCGTCGCTGACCATGTACCAGAAGCCCTGATTGGCACGAAATAGTTCTGGGATCTTCGTCGTGGCGATCGCAGTCGCGATCACAATCAACAGCGGAACGGCGGCTGCCCTTGTCCATAGTCCGAGCAATATCAGAAGGCCGCACCCGATTTCAAACGTCCCGACGAAATGTGCTGTGAAATGCGGATGCGGAAACCCAATCTTCGTAAAACGAACGACACCCATATTGGGATCGATGTATTTGAGAATGCCCTGCGTAAGAAAGATCAGCCCGACAGCTAGGCGAATGAGCAGAATGCTCGTGGGCCCTTGCGTCGGCCTGAAAAAGAACCGAAGGAGTGAGTTCATGTGTTTTAGTCATCCTTTTTCGGAAAAGTATGTTCAAACCGACAGTGTCCTCCGACTTTCTGAGGCTAGCGGTTGGAGTTTGACAAGGCATTTCCGGTCGGCTCCAGGCGCAAGCGATGGACGCGGGCGCGTTCCTCGGCGGCTTCGCTGAAGGGTGACGCAATGGGACGGCCCGCGAACCATTCGTTGAACTGGTCGCGATAATGCGGGCTGCCGTACTGGCCCGACTCTCCGGTACTCAATTCCGCGAGCGAATTGTCGAAATTCGCGAGGTCGGCGACGAAACGCATTGCGGGCCCGTGCAGGTGGCCCATGGCTTTCACCGTATCAACCGTGCCGTCCCCAGGGAACGGACCGATGCTGAGAAAAGCATGCAACCAGCCGGAGCGGCCGAGCGGATGCGGCATGTCCATTCGATGGAGTTGTCCCCAGGTCCATGACGCCGGGTCGCTTCTTCCCGTTTCTTTCTCAAGCTGGGCGACGGCTTGGTCGGCGCTCGAGATCAGCAGCTCGTCGTAATCGGCGTAGGGCTTGGGAAGCCACGCGGCTGGACGCTCGAGCAGAACGTTTTCGAGAAACACTTTGTCGCGCCACCAGACGTCGTTGTAAACACTTTGGGGCTCCCACAGTTCGTACTGCGAGGTGCCCATGTTGAGATAGGGAGCGAGCAGATTCTGAAACAACGCGTGCCGCGTGTATTCCACAAGGGACGTTTCGACTGAATCCTTTGCGGCGCGAGCGTCCCAGTTCGCGAGTTTCTCGATCAGCTCACGCGTTCGCGGGTCGCGTGGCTTTCGAGCTTGGCTCGCCCGGCGCAGTTGCTCGGCGAGGAAGCGATTGGGGATGCTCACGATGTCGTTCTGGATTGCGTTGCAGTCGGCAGGGCGCAAATCTTTCCGTCCCATAAGGAGTTCGTACATGTGCGCCGTGCGCGATGGGCCACCCCAGCGTTCCGTGAGGAAATACTTGTAGCTGGGACCGACGGTGCGAGCGTTGGCGGTGGCGATGATCCCTTCCGGCGGGTTCAGCGTCTGGGGCAAATCGCCGAACGGAATATAGCCGGTCCATTCGTAATCGTCGGTCTCGCCGGAAACAGGCACGGCGCCATTGCCATTCTTGCGAACGGGGATTCGAGCGGCGATCAGGAATCCGATATTGCCCTCCACATCGGCGTAGACGCTGTTTTGACCCGGCCCGGTCGCATTCCGCATCACGTCGCGAAATTCGTTCCAGTCTTTGGCGTTGCCCAGTTGGGGATAGGAAAAGTCGAGACCGTCCGGTTCGGCGGCGGTCCAGCGCAAGGCATACACGCGGCCGCCCTCGCTCGCGCTCTCGCGGTAAACGATGGGGCCGTGTCGCGTCACAACGACGTCCAGCAAATCATCCGGCTTGCCTTTCACGTGGATCACTTCGCGCCGAATCTTTGCGGGAACCCAGGCCCCGTTCACGCGGTACTCGCTCGGATTCGACGGATTGAAAGTCTCGATGTAGAGATCTTGGACGTCCGCATTGCTGTTGGTGAAGCCCCAGGCGATGCGGTCGTTGTGTCCGATGATCACCAAAGGCGCGCCGGGTAAAGCAAACCCCTCCACGTTCCACCCCGGCGCCGTCAGGTGGATCAGGTACCAGATGCACGGCATCCCGAGGCCAAGATGCGTATCGTTCGCGAGCAGCGGCTTTCCTGAGTATGTATGCGCGCCACTCACGACGAAGTTGTTGCTGCCGAGAATTTCCGACGAGTCCCGATCGAGCTGCTCGAGGACCCCCTCCGCCTGGGTCCATGCCGCTTCCGTCTCTGTGGATAGCGGCACGGTCTCGCGCGGGGCAGAAGGGCGCAAGTTCTTCGGCGCGCCGGCCGGAGGCGGTTTCGATTCGCCGTCATCGGAGTCGCGCGGACCACCGACAATAAAGTGGTCGAGCGGCGAGTCGATGACGAAAAGATCGCGCGCTTTTTCGGGCCCGACGAGCACGGTGATTTTGGCGCGATTCAGCTTCGCCTTCCAGGTAGTGGTCAGCGTCTTCCACATGTAAGCGCTGACCAGGAACGTATCGGCCGGGGTCCAAGGGCGAGGGCTGTAGCGGAGCATCGCGAACTCGATCGGCAAGGCGTGTCGGTGTTCTTCGATGTAACGGTTGACGCCGCGAGCGTAGGCTTCGACGAGACTGCGCGTCTCCAGGTCCATTCGAGCGGCTGCTGCCTCCGCCACCTCGCGCGTGCCCAGCATGCGGTTCTCGCGGTCGAGCTTTAATCCGAGAGGCCCAAGGATTTCTGCAAGGTCGCCGGCGGCCACACGCCGGATCAAATCCATCTGCCATAAACGGTCCTGCGCGACCACGTAGCCCTGCGCCATCGCCAAGTCTTCGAGCGAATTCGCGCGGATCCAGGGCCGGCCCCATGCGTCGCGATCTACCGTTACTCCCTCCCGCAGGCCGGGGAGCATCATCGAGCCATCGAGCCGAGGAAGCGGCCGATGAATCAACCACCACGCACCGACGCCGCCGAGGCCGGCGAGCAGCAGGAGGGCCGCGAGGGCGAATCGCAGAATGTGAGAACTGCCTTTCGATTCCATGCCGTGAATTCCGCGCGGAGTGTAAATCAGCTACGTGGAACGCGCAACCCGATCGCTGGGGGGCCCAGCGGGGTCTTTCGTCGGCGGCCCTCGCTCGTGTTATAAGAGCCCACGGAGATTCCAGCCAATGCCCGTCGCAGTCGAGGAGAGCCCTGCAGTCGCCGCATCGGAGGACCTTGAGGACCGTCAGGAAACGGGGTGCTGCATCGTCGGCGCCGGTCCGGGCGGGGCCATGCTGGCGCTCTTGCTTGCTCGGCGCGGCGTAAGCGTCACGCTGCTCGAAATGCACAAGGATTTCGACCGGGAATTTCGGGGCGACACCGTTCATCCTTCCACGATGGAAATCCTGGATGAAATCGGATTAGCGGACGAAGTCCTGCAGCTCCGGCACACGGCGGTGAGCCGTCCCGTCATCCGCACCGCCAACGGTCCGTTCAGCCCCGCTGATTTTAGCCGCCTCAAGACGAAGTTTCCCTACATCATGCTGATGCACCAGCCGATTCTCCTCGATTTTCTAACGACGGAGGCGAAGAAGTATCCGGGCTTCCGGCTGGAGATGGGCGCCAATGTGCTTCGGCTCGTAGAGGAAGGCGGTGAGGTTCGAGGCGTGAGTTATCTCGCCGAGGATGGCTGGCACGAGGTGAGCGCTCCACTCACGGTCGGCGCCGACGGCCGATTCTCTAAGGTGCGACAGCTCGCGGGGATACAGCCTGTAAAGACTTCGCCGCCGATGGACGTCCTGTGGTTCCGGTTGCCCAAGCTGCGGGAGGACCCGGAAGTGATCGGCGGCGCGTTCGGCGCGGTCGGCAAGGGTCATCTGCTTGCCGTGCTGGATCGCTACGACTACTGGCAGGCTGCTTACCTCATTTTCAAGGGAAGCTACCAAGAACTGCGCGCTGGCGGGCTCGAATCGTTGCGGCGCTCTATCGTAGACATGGAGCCGCGGCTTACGAAGCATGTCGAGGGCCTGACGGACTGGCGCCAGGTTTCTCTCCTTTCGGTCGAATCCAGCCGCTGCCCGCGCTGGTATAAGCCGGGCCTGCTTTTGATTGGGGACGCGGCGCACGTGATGTCTCCTGTGGGCGGCGTGGGAATCAACTACGCGATCCAGGACGCGGTGGTAGCGGCAAATATCCTAGCCCAGCCGCTGCTTTCCGGGCGGGTGACGCTGGGTCAGCTCGCCGAAGTGCAGCGCCAGCGAGAGTGGCCTACGCGGGCCATTCAGGCGCTTCAATCGCTGGTGCAGAAGCGACTCATACCCAAAGTTCTACGCTCGAGGGAGATGATTCGCGTCCCCTGGTACGCCCGGCTTTTCTTCCGCATTCCGGTGCTGCGCGATTTGCCGGCGCGCGTGATTGCATTCGGTTTCAAGCGCGTCCACGTGCAGGAGTAAGTGGACGGGCGCGCCGCGCGCAATATTCCTTTTCGCGCATTCCGCTTGCTAGAATCGAGAGACCATGACCGTCCTCCGCCTCTTCGCCGTTCTGGCTCTCATCGGGGTGAATGCGTTCTTCGCGGCCACCGAATTCTCCTTGGTGGCAGTGCGCCTGTCGCGCCTGCGTCAATTGGTCCAGCAGGGTGACGCGCGAGCGCGCGTAGTGGAAGAGTTGCTCGCCGACCTGGGCCAGGTGGTTTCCGGCGTCCAGGTGGGGATCACGCTGACGGCTCTGGCGCTCGGGTATCTGGGCGAAATCACGTTCGCGGAATTCCTGCGCCCGATGCTGGAGTGGAGTTTGGGGCGGTGGGCGCCGGTGGCGGTGCACGCGACGGCGCTGGTTCTGGCCTTCGGGGCTTTAACGGTGTTGCAGGTGGTGTTGGGCGAGCTGGTGCCGAAATCGCTGAGCCTGGCGCGAGCCGAGCGCGTGGCCTTGCTGGTGGCTCGGCCGTTTCGCTGGTTCCTGCACACGTTTCGCTGGGCCATTAATTTACTTGACGGCGTGGCCGACAGGATCGTGCGCGCGCTCGGAGTGGCCACGTCGTCGAGCCACACGCTGGTTCGCTCCGCCGAAGAATTGGGAATTTTGATCGGGCAGGCGCGCGAGCGCGGACTGCTGCAGGCGGGGGAGGAAAAATTCATTCGCAGCGCGATGGAGCTCAGCCAGGTGCAGGTGCGGGAGGTGATGGTGCCGCGCCCGGACGTGCACGGCCTGGAGGCGGACGCGAGCCTGGAAGAAACCATGCGCCTCTTTGCCACCACGCAGCGCTCGCGCATCCCCGTGTACGAGGGCACGCTCGACCACGTCATCGGATTTCTGCACATCAAGGATCTCATCTGGGTTTTGCAGGACCGCCTGGCGCGCTCGGAAGACGGTCTGCCGCCGCCGGAATTCCAGCTCCGTCGCCTGGTGCGAGACGTCCTGATCGTGCCGGAGACGAAGCCGTTGAGCGAGTTGCTGGTGGAGTTTCGCGCGCGCCGCTCCAGCCTGGCGATGGTGGTGGATGAATTCGGGAGCATCCTGGGGATCGCCACGCTCGAGGATATCCTGGAGCAAATGGTGGGCGAGATCCACGACGAGTTCGACGTGGTGGAGGGCCCGCTGCGGTTGGACGATGGCGCCATGATCTTCGATGCGGCGCTGAAGATGCGCGACCTGGAAGCGCAGTACAATATCGCGCTGCCCGACGATCCCGCGTATGAAACTATCGGCGGGTTCGTTTTGAGCCGGCTGGGATTCATTCCGCGGGGCGGCGAAAGCTTCGAAGCCAACGGATATCGCTTTACGGTGCTGGAAATGGATCGGCGGCGCGTGTCGCGCGTGAAAATCCGCCCGCTGGACAAAGTTGCTCCCTCGGCTGCGCGGGCCGAAACTCCGCCCAATATCCCGACGGAAAAGTGATGCGAACCATATCGCTGCGCCTGCTGCTGGCACTCCCCGCGCTCTGGCTCGTGCTCACGATGGTTTTTCTGCTGGCCCACATCGTTCCCGGCGATCCCGTGCAGCAGATGCTCGGCGAAGGGACGCGAGCCGAGGACCTCGAGCAGTTGCGCCACGCCCTGGGTCTGGATGCTCCCTTGCCGGTGCAGTACGGCCGTTACCTGGCGGGAGTGGTTCGCGGTAATCTGGGCGAGTCGTTTCGATTTCAGCAGCCCGTGTTCCGCATCGTGCTGAGTCATTATCCCGCCACCCTGGAGCTCGCCATGGTCGCGTTGCTGGTCTGCGCCGGCATCGGGATTCCCGCGGGAATCCTTGCGGCGCAGCGCCGAGGGCGCAGCGCGGACCACGCCATCGGCGTGCTGACGCTCTTCGGACTTTCGGTTCCGAATTTTGCCTTGGGTCCCGTTCTCATTTTGGTCTTTTCCGTATTGCTCGGCTGGCTCCCTGTTTCGGGCCGAGGAGGGCCCGAGCATTTGCTGCTGCCGGCGTTGACGCTGGGGGCAGCGCTCGCGGCGATTTTGACGCGGATGGTGCGCACGTCGGTGCTCGAGGAATTGTCCCAAGACTACGTGCGGACGGCTCGCGCGAAGGGCCTCTCCGAGGCAGCCGTTCTTTTTCGCCATGCGTTTCGCAACGCCCTGATTCCGGTGCTGACAATTCTGGGCCTCCAATTCGGCACGCTGCTTGCGGGAGCGATCGTCACCGAGACAATTTTTTCCTGGCCGGGCATCGGACGGCTCGCCGTTCAAGCCATCGAAGCGCGGGACTATCCGCTCCTGCAAGGCTGCATTCTGGTGATTGCCGTTTCGTACGTGCTGGTGAACCTCCTTACCGATCTGGTGTACGTGTTAGCGGACCCGAGGGTGCGCCTGGAATGAAAGCGTTGCGACAATTCATCCGCCGGAGCGGTCCGGGACGCTGGGGACTCGCGCTCTCGCTGCTTTTGCTGGTGCTCGCTCTGGGGGCGCCGTGGCTCGCGCCTTACAACCCAGCGTCGCAGAATCTCTCCGTGCGGTTGTCGCCGCCCGCCGGCGGACACTGGATGGGGACGGACGAGCTGGGGCGCGACATTCTTTCGCGCATCCTGTATGGGGCGCGCGTTTCGATGTTGGTAAGCGTTTCGGTGGTGCTGGGCGCGGGCCTCGTGGGACTCGCGGTGGGCGCCCTGGCCGGATATTGGGGCGGGTGGATCGACCGCTTGGTGAACATCGTGCTCATCAACGCATTTCTTTCTTTTCCCGGGATTTTGCTGGCGATTGCCTTCGCTGCGTTTCTCGGTCCAGGACTGGGCAAGGTGATTCTGGCGCTGGTAATCACGGGATGGGCGGGCTACGCGCGACTGGCGCGGGCACAAGTGCTCCAGGCGAAGGAAATGGACTACGTTGCCGCGGCGCGTTCGCTCGGCGCGTCCGATGCGCGCATCGTGGTGCGTCATTTGCTGCCCAATATTATCCAGCCCGTTCTGGTGCAAGCGACGATCGGCATGGCTGCGGCGATCCTGGCCGAGTCCACGCTGAGCTTCCTGGGACTGGGCGTGCTCGCGCCGATGCCGAGCTGGGGCGCCATGCTCAACGATGGCCGGAGTCATCTGTTCGATGCGCCGCATATGGTCGTCTTTCCCGCCCTCGCGGTGATGGCGGGGGTGCTGGCCTTCAATCTTCTGGGCGACGCCCTGCGCGATTGGGCGGACCCACGGACGCGCGCCTTGCTCGTGGTCATAGAGCTCTTGCGCTGAGGCGGGCGCTCTCCCGCCCGGCGTTTCCCCGCGCCGGGGAGGCATTTCCGGAATTTCCTTTGACGGACGTTTTCGCTTTTTATTCACGTTTCGCTTTTTCTTCAGAAAAGTGCATTTTTGTTGCGATTAGAAATTGCGATGTTGTTGATTTTGAGAGAGTTGCGGTGTTACGTCTCTCGTTGGTGTTGCGATTAGAAATGGCTCTAAGAGGCTTGTTTTCATTGGCCGTGAAAACGTCTCTCCCGCCACAGTGCTGGCCCCTCGACTGCGCTCGGGGTAAACGGGCGGCAAGCCGCCAGCGATCGCGGCGAGGCGCGCCGGAGCCTGGGGGCGGGGGCGCGGAAGGGTAGGGGATTCCTCGCCAGCCGCTCGAAGCTGTCTCAGTGATGGTCATGCCGCCTGGCGCCCGGCGCCTCTGCGGAGCCGAAAGCGTCTTCGGCTCCGTTTCGCTGGGAGGAGCGATTTGGGCTACACTTTTAGCCATACTTCTACGTTACCAGAGGGTTAACGAATTGCAAGTGGTTGCGCCTGTAAACTTTTTTCGGGCGATGAATCTTGGTCCCTACCGATTGCTCCATTCCAGTTGGAAAAATGCGGAGCGGTCTTTCGTTCTACGCGAAGCAAGGGGATGCGACTGCTGCGGAGTGTGTTTTTGGGCGATGAATCTCGATCTATCCGCCGCGTCCGGTTTCTCCCGCATGGCCGAGGACTGTACAGCAATGCCGTGGCAGGCTCTTGGCACGCATGAACCGGTAGAATAATTGGCCTTTCAGTGCACGAGAAGTTTTCTGCTCGGACCTTTCGGAGACGAGACCTGACTTGCGGTAAGATTGCCGGGCATGCCTCAGCTAAGCGCCAAATTGGCCGGGCCAGTAATAAGCCACAGCCCTGATCCGAAGACCCTCGTTTTGGACTGCGATCGCGGTTTCCGCTGGCCTATTGTGTTTGGTCTCATCGGTGCTATTGCGTTGTACATTTGCTTCCGGCTTCCGGGACCAGCCGATTTGTTCTTCGGAGCTTTCGGAACCTCACTGCTCTTCGCATCATTTTTGGGTTTTGTTGTGAGCCGGCCGAGAATTGTCTTGTCAGCTAAGACTACTTCCCTTGAACGACTCGTGCGTGTCTGGTTGCCATGGGGAAGACGAAGTACTCTGAGCTTGAAGTTTGCAGACATCAGAGAATTTGTCCTAGAAGCCGAGTTCGAAGCTGCTCCGGGAAGGCCATTTGTGTGGCATCTCGTCGTCGTCGACAGCAACAACAAGCGTTTTCCTTTAACCTGGCATTTCTTCCACGAGCCCATCTTGCGTGCGGCGCAGCAGGCAGCTCGGCTCACAGGCAAACCTCTGCGCGAAGAAAGCGATCCCTGCAATTCGAGCCGCTGGGAGCGCTGGGGTTACAACTTCCTCCGCTGAGCTTCGATTTAGGATTGCACAAGCTCTGGTCGGTTCCGTAACAAAAGGAGTCCTTTCGTCTCCGCTGGAGTAAAGTCCAGCTCCCCCTGCTGAAGCAGGGGACTCCCACCCGAAGAACCCACCCGCACGAAGGAATGCCGGCGAGCCGCCGGCGCTACGGACGGACAGGCGTTTCCCTTGATGGAGGCGACGGTTCGTTCTTTTCTTCAGAGGGTAGGGAACTCGGCGAATGCGGGCAACTCTCCTTGCCGGTTGATTGGTAGGGTCGAAGACGTAGAGTCGAACCGAGTTTATGAACTCCACGGTATCCCTTACTGAGTCAAACTAAAGCGGTGTGCCCCTCGCGACTTGGCCCTTGAGAGGAAATGTTTTCGGAAACCTACCCTCCCCACAGATCTTGAATGATCCGAAGTCTTTGTACCAGGGACCGGCAGGAGCGTCCGGGTCAGACTCCCGCCAAACTTATACAGGTTTTCAGTATCGGTAGCCACAGTCAATCAGTACTTTGATTGACCGTGGGCTTGTGGGCGGAGGAAGAGCCCACGGTCAGAAAGGCACTGACCGTGGCTACCACTGATTGCTGCCGGCAATTCAAGTGGCGTGCTTTTTGAAGTGGTCGAGCGCCATTTGAGTATATTGGCCGACCTCGATGAGGTAGCCATCGGGATCGCGCATGTAGCAACGCCATTCCCAGCCGTGGTTGTCGAGCGGCTCGGTGAGGAAGACCGCTCCTTTGGCGCGCCATTGTTTGTAACAGGCCCAGATGTCCGCGACGCGAAGGTTGAGGAAGCTGTTCACTCGGTTGAGATCGGGAAGGGTTTCGAGGAGGACTTCGGGCTTGTCAGGCGTGGGGCCGCCGCCGGAATTGAGAATGATCCATGAGTTGGCCAGTTTGATGTAGCAGGGATTTTCGGGCTTGATCAGTTTTCCGCCAAGAATTCGGACGTAGAAGTCTTTCGATTTTTCCTGATCTTTCACGGTAAAGAAATGCGTGACGAAAAAGCCTTCGCGCGCAACCGGCGCATCGGGCAGATTCATGCTGCGGCCTCCTGTGAAGAGCCGGAACCGAAGGAGCGGATTCCGCGAACTCCGAGCAAGTGATCCTACACCTTCCGGGCGATTTGACAATCGCTAGAGGCCCGGGGACTGGCGCTTACGCCAGTTCCTTGCACTTGGAAAAACGTCTTAAGCGCTGTCCAAAATTGAACTGTTTCGCGACTGGGTCTTGCCGCGCGATAGCAGAGTGAGTGAGAGAACTCACGCCCCAACGGTTCCCCTCCGTCCTCTGTCCTACGTATGGGGTCGCTGCCGGGGATCGTTGTACACTTAGTCAGCTGGCGTCTTAGGTGCGGAGGACCGTTGCACAGGACGGAAAGACGCATCGCTGTTTGCTTTAGCCTGTTGTGTGTCTTCACGGTGCACGGCTCCGACGCAACCTTGAAGCCCTCCGCAGAAGATGCAAAAGCTGCCGATTACTCCAAGGAATCATTCGTCTTCGAACAGGCTTTCACCAAGGTCGTCTTTGAGAATGACGGGACGTATTCAATGGAGGCAACGGCGCGGGTACGGATCCAGTCGCAAGCCGGTGTGCAGCAGTTCGGCATGCTAAATTTCCCCTACGCATCGGCTACCGGCACTATGGATGTTGTTTATGTCCGCGCGATCAAAGCCGACAACCGGGTTGTCGAGACGCCTGCCGAAAATGTTCTAGATATGCCTGCCGATATTACCCGTCAGGCTCCCTTCTACAGCGATCTTAAGGAAAAACAAGTCGCGGTTAAGGGCCTGGAGATCGGCGACACAATCGAGTACCAATCCCGCAACGTGGTGAAGAGTCCGCTCGACCCAGGACAATTCTGGTTCGCTTTCAATTTCTTCCAAGCCGGCATCTGCCTGCGGGAGGAGTTGCAGATCAGCGTTCCGCGCGACCGGTACATCAAAGTCGAAAGCCCGAAACTCCAGCCCACAACGACCGAGCAGGGCGCGTACCGGACGTACACGTGGGAAACCGCCAATCTGGAGAGCAACGCTGAGAAAAAGGACTCGAAATCTACTGAACCCGAGGAGCCAGCGCGTCCTTCAGTCCAGATTACTACCTTCCGAGACTGGGACGACGTGGGTCAGTGGTTCAGAAGTCTGGTTGCGCCTCGCGCAGTGCCTACGCCACAAATTCAGGCCAAGGCGGACGAGCTCACGCGCAATGCAAAAACCGATCCCGAGAAAATTCAAGCCATCTACGATTATGTGTCCACGAAGTTCCGGTACATTGGGATTTCACTAGGGATCGGGCGTTACCAGCCGCATGCGGCTGCGGATGTTCTCAACAACGGTTACGGCGATTGCAAGGACAAGCACACTCTTCTGGCGGCACTGCTGGCCGCAGCGGGCTTTAAAGCTTATCCAGCTGTGATCAATTCCAGCGGAAAGATCGACCCAGACATGCCCGCGCCGAGCCAATTCGACCACATGATCACGGTCGTGCCACAAGGAAAAGATCTCCTTTGGCTCGACACCACGCAGGAGGTGGCGCCCTTCGGCTTTTTGACTGCGAATCTCCGGGACAAACAAGCCCTGGTGATTGCCGACAGCGGACCGGCGCAGCTCGTCAAGACGCCGGCCGATCCACCGTTTGAGAGCTCGTTCATCTTCCACATCGACGGCAAGCTCAACCACGAGGGGACCCTGGAAGCTAAGGTCGAGACCAGCGTTCGCGGAGACCTTGAGGTGGCGATGCGCGCTGCTTTCCGCCGAGCACCCCAGCCTCAATGGAAGGACGTTGTGCAGGCCATCTCCAGCTCCTGGAACTTTGCCGGCGATGTCAGCGACGCGATCGTAAGCTCGCCCGAGGCGACCGACGAGCCTTTCAATTTCAAGTATGCCTATACGCGGAAGGACTATCCCGATTTCCCAGACGTAATAAGACCGCCGCTACCTACCCTCAATCTAGCCCAGCTCTCGGATGACGCAGGCAAGGGCTCCGAGCCCATCCACCTGGGGTCGCCGGGCAGGTACTTGGTAAATGCGAAGATCGAACTCCCAGGAGACCTGAGGCCGCGATTGGCCGCGGCGGTGGATATCAAGAGGGATTTTGCCGAATATCACGCGTCATATTCATGGGCTTCGGGCGTCTTGCATGCCGAGCGTCGCATGAGAGTCAACATGCGAGAGATCCCGCGGACGCGAAGTGGCGAATACCGAAGCTTCTGGAAAGCCGTGAACGACGAGCAAGAATCTCTTATGTCCTTATCTTCGTCATCTCCACCATCCATATCGGAGAAGGGGGGTGCAAGCCCTGGGGAATTATCCGCCGACGCCGATGCTGAGAGGTTCGCCGCCCTCGGCGCCGCCCTCTTCAAGGAAAATGACCTGGATGGGGCCATCGCCGAATACCGCAAGGCGCTACGGCTCAAGCCGAACGACCCCAGCGCTCATCGCAACCTCGGAGTTGCGCTCAAGGACAAGGGCGACCTGGACGGAGCCATCGCCGAATACCACACCGCGCTCCAGCTCGAGCCTAACGGAGCGGACGCGCACCGCGACCTCGGAGTTGCGCTCAAGCGCAAGGGCGACCTGGACGGAGCCATCGCCGAATATCGCGTGGCGCTACGGCTCAAGCCGAACGACGTCACCGCTCACTACAACCTCGGCAACGCCCTCATGCGCAAGGGCGACCTGGACGGAGCCATCACCGAATACCGCGCGGCGCTCCGGCTCGACCCTAACGGCGCCGAGGCGCACGGCAACCTCGGCAACGCCCTCTCGGGCAAGGGCGATCTGGAAGGCGCCATCGCGGAATATCGCGCTGTCCTCCAGTCCAACCCTAACGACGCCAAAGCCCAACACAACCTCGGCGTCATGCTCGTGGACAAGGGCGACCTGGAGGGCGCCATCGCGGAATATCGTGCTGCGGCCCAGCTCAACCCTACTGACGCCGAAGCGCATATGGACCTCGGCGCCGCCCTGGCGACCAAGGGCGACCTGGACGGAGCCATCGCGGAATTTCGTGTTGCGGCCCAACTCAAACCTACTGACGCCGAAGCGCATACCGACCTCGGCACCGTGCTGGCGGGCAAGGGCGACCTGGGCGGCGCCCTCGCGGAATACCGCGAGGCTTTGCGCCTGAAGCCGGACGACTCTGAGGCGCACTGCGGTCTCGGCGACTACCTTTTTTTCAAGCATGATCTGGATGGGGCCCTCGCGGAATACCGCGAGGCTTTGCGCCTGAAGCCAGATTTGTTTTTGGCACACTTCCACCTCGGCGGCACGCTCTTGAAGATGAAGCGCTACTCCGAGGCCGTCGCTGAATTGGAAGCCGCGTCCAAAGGCGACCCCGACCGTGCGAAGGTCCTATTGCAGCTTGGCGACGCTTACGTACATTCCGGCAACAAGGAAAAGGCCATTGCCACTATTCAAGAAGCAGTGGGCAAGGAACGCACGCCCGCGATTCTAAATGGCGGAGCGTACGTTTTGGCCGACAACAATCTCCAGTTGAATGACGCATTGCAGTACGCTAAGAAGGCGGTGGACGATGTCCAGGATGATACGGTCCATATCACGCTGGACGACCTCAGTCTCAAGGACATCCAAACAGTCCCGAGCCTAGCCGCGTATTGGGGCACCTTGGGATGGGTGAATTTCCGACTGGGGGCCCTCGACCAGGCCGAAAAATTTCTGTACGCAGGCTGGAGCCTGACGCAGGATTCGGTGATCGGCGACCATCTGCGGCAGGTATACGAAAAGCAGGGAAAAAAGCGCGAGGTGACGCGGGATCCGCTCGTCCTCCAGCAGTTTCGCACTGTGAAACTGGGAAAACTTGCCACGAAGCACGTCAGCGCGGAGTTTTTCATGCTGTTTGCTCCCGGACCGAAGGTTGTTGATGTGAAGTTTATCAGCGGGTCGGACGAGTTGCGCGGTGCCGGCAAAACGCTCGCGGCCGCCAAATTTACCGTCATCTTTCCCGAGGACGGTCCGGTTCAAATCCTTCGCCGCGGAGTTCTCGACTGTGAGCCCGAACTCCCTGGATGCATGTTCGTGCTGTTTCCGCCGAGTTCCGTTCATTCGGTGAAGTGACGAGGCCCAAGAGTCAGGCCCGGCCCGTATACGACCTGGCATGAGGATCCGGAGTGCGAAAATCGTGTCCGAATGCGGGCAACTCTCCTTGTCGGTTGATTGGTAGGGTCGAAGACGTAGAGTCGAACCGAGTTTATGAACTCCACGGTATCCCTTACTGAGTCAAACTAAAGCGGCATGCCCCTCGCGACTTGGCCCTTGAGAAGAAATGTTTTCGGAAACCTACCCTCCCCACAGATCTTGAATGATCCGAAGTCTTTGTACCAGGGACCGGCGGGAGCGTCCGGGTCAGACTCCCGCCAAACTTATACAGGTTTTCAGTATCGGTAGCCACAGTCAATCAGTACTTTGATTGACCGTGGGCTTGTGGGCGGAGGAAGAGCCCACGGTCAGAAAGGCACTGACCGTGGCTACCATTTGTGGCCGGAGGAAGAGCCCACGGTCAGAAAGGCACTGACCGTGGCTACCATTTGTGGCCGGAGGAAGAGCCCACGGTCAGAAAGGCACTGACCGTGGCTACCACTTGTGGGCGGAGGAAGAGCCCACGGTCAGAAAGGCACTGACCGTGGCTACCACTTGTGGCCGGAGGAAGAGCCCACGGTCAGGAAGGCACTGACCGTGGCTACCACTTGTGGCCGGAGGAGGAGCCCACGGTCAGAAAGGCATTGACCGTGGCTACCACTTGTGGCCGGAGGAAGAGCCCACGTGCGTACCGGAGAAAGGGCTCTAAATTTCAGGTAATGCGAGCAATCAGGGAGAAGCGCCGGCACTATTGCCTTGTTGGGTTTTTGCCTGTGGATATAAAATGGCGCAGGAAAGTCAGGAGCAATCATGGCCCATCAAGCACCACTGAAATATATTTTCTACATTGCCGCCACCCCGGAGAAGGTGTGGGAAGGCTTTGTGTCGCGGGAGTCGAACCGCATCATCTTCGCGGGCGCTGAGCTTCAAGCGGACTTTAAGCCTGGTGGCTTGCTCGCATGGGTGGGCGCGGGACCCGATGGCAAGCCCATGACCTACGTTCGAGGGAAGGTCGTGCGGTTTGAGCCGCCAAAAGTCTTTCAGTACACCTTCGCAATGGGCCAAAATGATAAGGCGTCACGCGCCACGATCGAACTCGAGCCCGAGACCGAAGCCACAAAAGTAACGGTGACGCATGACGAGTGGGCCGAGGATGACCCCACTTACGCAGCCTGCGCCGATGGATGGCCACGTATTCTTTCCCGCCTGAAGACGCTGCTTGAGACGGGGAAGACATTCAAACCGCATTGATACGAGGTGGGAATGGTCTGAGGTTTTTCGCCCCGGCAGTACGCCCCAAACTAGTGCCCGATAAACGCTGCCAAGCACGCCGTCATACGTTTAGTGACGCGCAGACATACTTTTCAGATCGCCCTTCGTGGGCCGTAACGTCGGTGAGCCACGTGCGAAAACTGGGCGGCTGCATTGCATTATAAAGCGCTCAGTGCTAGGTTACAGGCCGGCTCGAAGACCAAAATCGAAATCACAGTGAAAGTCGCGGAGGAAATATGAAGTTAATGAAGCTCGCTGTAACCTTGTGTGCCGTCGGGTTCCTTGCAGTCGGCACACTTGCTCAGGATAAACCCGGCAACATCGCAGGCATTGAATTCCAAACACCGAAAAACGGCATGGTGAAACAGTACGAAGAAGGACGAAAAGCGAAAGCCGCATGGCACAAGCAGCAAAAAGACAGGGATCCGCTTTTCGTGTCCGAGGTCCTCACCGGGGAATATACTGGAACTTACCTCGTCGGGCGATTCGGTATGCACTGGGCGGATCTCGATAAGCCGTCCATTCCCGAAGCCGCCGATACCGAGGAATACAACAAGGTCATTGGCACCTACGTCGAGAAAATGGTTGCCGCCTATTACGAATTCTTGCCGAAGTGGAGCAATCCCTCGCCAGAAATGAACGCAAAGTACATCACAGTGGTGACCTTCCACGTCAAGTCCGGAAAGGGTGACGATTTCCAGAGCGCCGTCGCGAGAGTTCATGAAGCGAATCAAAAGCTGAACTCGCCGGTTCACTCCTCGTGGTATCGCCTTGTGAACGGCGGGCGCGGCGGCACATACGTTCTCACCTCCGATCACGCGAACTGGGCCTCGTTCGAGGATGATCCGGCCATAAAGCCACTGCGCGACAGACTGCGCGAAGCGTTCGGCGAGCAGGAAGCCATGTCGGTGATCGAACGTCTCAACGGCTCGATCGAGAGCACGTACAGCGAACTCGTTCAGACTCGTCCGGACTTGAGCTACATCCCGGCGAAGTAACGCGACCTCAACCACGTTCCGGCTCCCGTTTGCCGGATTAATTTCCTTGTGTCTCGCGGGCGCGGAGGATTTCTTCGTCGCGCCCGCGGAATTCGCCTTATCACCTCGGCTTTCTAGGCTAAGTCCTGATTAGGATTTGCCGACAGCGTTTAACCCACGGCCTCGGATAGATCGCGTCCGCAAAGAACTAGCGGGATGGTCCGCCACTTCCGTGGAGTCTATTTTGCTGGGCGACCTCTTCCGACTCCTATTTCTTTGTGCCTTTTGTATCCCGCCCACCCTGGTGAAGCACGAGATGTGTTACCTCACCCTTTTTATTCTTGAAGAACTCTATTTCTGCGTCCACAACCTTCAGGAAGAACTTCGTTTCCGACTCTGCAAATAACTGGAACTTGGGCTGTCCGGTCGCCTGCGTCATCAGCTTGCCGTCTTCCAGAGTCATAACCAGATCGAAGCCGGGCAAAAGTTCGTACACACCAACGTACTTCGCCAGGATTGCAGGCGGAACCAAAACCTCCTTTCTCTCCGTAGGCAGCACGACCTCCTCGCCGTGCGCCACGGCAACCAGCTTGTGCGCGATATCCATCGGCGCTTGTCCGTTTAGATTCGCCAGGACAACCACAGTCAATTTGTCCTCTGGATAGTAGGCCAGTGCGGTGTTGAAGCCTTCGATCCCACCCCCGTGCTCGATCAAGCGGTGCCCATTCGACGTAGTGACAGCGAGCCCGAATGCGTAGCCGTTCTTGAACGGCGTCGTCATTTGTTGCAACGAGGCGGGCGACAAAAGCTTGCCACCGAATAGGCCCTGCTCCCACCGCGCCAAGTCTTCCGTGGTGGAATACAGCCCACCTGCCGAAAAGGGGATGGTCATGTCAACGTAACCGGCGTTCATCACGCCCTTGTCGCCCAGGGTGTACCCCGAAGCGCGATGCACAATGATCGCCGAGTTTGAATCGTATCCCGAGTCTTGCATCTCCAACGGCTTGAAGATGTTCTCTAGAACGAATTGGCTGTAGGTTTGCCTGCTGATCTTCTCAATCAGATATCCCAACAGAACGTATCCGGAATTGCTGTAGCTCATCTTCTCGCCCGGTTGAAATTCAAGCGGTTTGTTGCGAAAGCGAAGAACGAGTTTTTCCGGCGTAGTTGCAATGGCTTCCGTGGAAGCGAAATCGGGGAATTCGGTAAAGTTTGGGATTCCGGAGGTATGGGTCAACAAGTTAAAGATGGTCACCCTATCCCATGCAGCCGGTGCGTCCGTCATGTACTTCTTAACTGGATCATCGACCTTCAGTTTGCCGCGCTCGCCGAGCAGTAGGATGCACGCCGCAGTGAACTGCTTGGTCAGAGAACCCAAGCGGAACTTGGTTGAGGGCGAGTTCGGAATGCCCCATTCGAGATTGGCGAACCCATATCCTTTGTCGAGTAGCACCGTGTTGTCACGTGCAATGAGCACAGAGCCCATGAATTGCTTATTGGAAACGTAGGATTGAACCACCTGTTCCATGCGGGAAGTATTGTCCTGTGCTAGGCAAACACCCGCCAGCGCAGCCCAAGAGCCCGCCAGCCAGACTGCAAGCGCGATTCGTCGAATCATCACGTAGCTCCCCCCTTTACATTAGGACGGGGATCTCGTTTGCAGGAGGTCCCGATATTCTGCGCGACGAGTCTAGTCGGCTTCCTGAAAATTAGCCACGGCCCAAGCGATTGTGCCTAGATTGAGGAGTACCCGGAGTAATCCACTTGATTTCATAACAATGTCGGCTCCTGCGACCCGAGTAGGCTGTGGTTGTTCGACGACCAAAAGCTCGGGAGGAAGGAGCCGAACGTGATCATTATAGGCGTAGATTATCACCCGAGCTTTCAGCAAATCGCGTTTGCAGATACACGAGTCGGCGGCGAGCACCGGGCGTGACGAAGCCCTCCGCATGAGCCCCCGGCCGCGCGCCCATTCGCCCAGTTGGAACTGTTGAATGGATCGAGCCACGAGCCGACGCTCGGCGGGGCAGAGCCGATAGGGCTCGGCCCATGGCAGGGCGCATGAACGATCGCGGTTCTCGAGAAAATGCCGAACCCAGCGCTGATAGGGTGAAGCAAGGGAAGACGGGGTACACTGCGCGAGGGGTGTCATTTCTTTGTTTTACAAAGTCAAGAGCGACAACTCGCCCAGAACCGTCGGACGACCTGGAATGAGAGATGTTTCTTGCGGTACGATTGGTCCACTTTGCCCCTGGCTGAAAGATGGGAGGCAGCATGGAGGCGCTTCTTCAGGACTTGCGCTACGGGCTTCGGATGCTGGCGAGGTCGCCGGGATTCGCGGCGATTGCGATTTTGACGCTGGCGCTGGGCATCGGCGCGAATACGGCGCTATTTTCCGTAGTCAACGGCGTGCTGCTGAATCCGCTGGCGTACCCACGCTCCGGCCAGCTCGTCGCGCTTTATGGAAAGACTCCCGGATTCGATCTTGCCCCGATTAACTACCTGAATTTCCTCGATTGGCAACGCGACACGGAAACGTTTTCATCGATGGCCATATACCGCAACCAGGATTACAACTTCATCGGCACGGGCGAAGGGGAACGCGTCAGCGGTTATATGATTTCCGCGGACTTTTTTTCGACGCTCGGCGTAAGGCCCATTCTCGGCCGCACCTTCCTTCCCGATGACGATCATTCGGGCGCCGCGCCGGTGGTGATTCTGGGCGGAGGCTTCTGGAAACGCAAATTCGGGTCTTCGCTCGAAATCATCGGAAAGTCGATCATCCTGAACGGCACGTCCTACACAATCACGGGCGTGATTCCGGCAGGCTTCACCTTCTACGGTCACGACCGAGACGTCTACACTCCCATCGGCCAGTGGACCGATCCATCTTTTCGCGACCGCCGCATCGACATGAGCGCGCACGCGGTCGGCCGCCTGAAGCCAGGCGCAACGCTCCCGCAGGCGAAAGCCGATATGGACGGCATCGCACACAATCTCGCCGTAGCGTATCCGGAGGCCGATAAGAACGACGGCATCACTCTGGTTTCCATGAAGGAAGACATGGTCGGTAACGTCGAGCCATTCCTGATCGTGCTTCTCGCGGCCGTCGGTTTCCTGCTGCTGATCGCCTGCGCGAACGTCGCCAATCTTCTTCTGGCGCGCTCGATGGGCCGCTCGCGCGAGTTTGCGATTCGCGCGGCGCTGGGCGCGAGCCACGTGCGCGTGATTCGCCAGCTTCTCACCGAGAGCATTCTGCTCGCGGGCTTGGGCGGAGCGCTGGGACTCCTGCTCGCCTTTTGGGGCACGAAAGCGGTGCTCGGCATTTTGCCCGGCGCTTTGCCGCGCGCCAACGAAGTCTCGCTCGACTCACGGGTCCTGCTCTTTACGACGGCGGTCTCACTGTTTGCCGGAATTGTATTCGGCCTCGCTCCCGCGCTGAAAACTTGCCGCGTGAATTTGCAGGAGATACTCAAGGAGAGCGGCCGCGGTTCGGGCGGCGCCCGCCACCGGCTCCAAGGGGTTTTCGTCGCCGTCGAAGTAGCCATGGCCCTGGTTTTGCTCGTCGGCGCCGGACTGATGGTTCGCAGTCTCGCGGCGCTTTGGCGCGTCAATCCCGGCTTCAATCCCAGCCACGCTATCACCTTCAATTTATCCCTGCCGGCCACTGCCGCAACCAGCTCCGCCGAAACGCGCGCCCGTCTGCGCCACTTCGACGACAAAATGCATAACATCCCGGGCGTCCAAGCCGTTTCCGTCACGCTCGGCTCCCGGCCGATGATCCATAATTCCTCTTTGCCTTTCTGGATCGAGGGCCAGCCGAAGCCTGCCAACATCCAAGACATGCACCAAGCGATGTTTTATCTGGTTGAAGGCGGGTTCCAGCAAGCCATGGGAATCACGCTCGAGCGCGGCCGCTTCATCACGCCGCAGGACGACGAGCGAGCGCCGGTGGTCGTCGACATCGACGACGTTTTCGCGCGCAGCTATTTCCCAAATGAAAATCCCATTGGCAAGCACATCCATCTGGCACTCTTCAACGTGCAAGCCGAAATCGTCGGCGTGGTCGGCCACGTAAAGCAGTGGGGGCTCGACGCCGATGCGAAATCGGCCGTCGAGGCGCAGTTCGATTATCCGTTCATGCAGCTTCCCGAGAAGCTGATGCCGCTGGCGGCAGATGCCGTGGCCGTGGTGCTGCGCACGGAAGGCGATCCCACCGCCGTCATGGGCTCCGTTCGCCGCGCCGTCGAGGGAATCGATCCGCGCGAAGTGGTCTACAACGTGCAAACGATGGATGAAGTCGTCTCCAATTCGTTTGCCGCGCGGAGACTCTCGATGATTCTTCTCGGCGTCTTCGCGGCACTCGCGCTAGCGCTGGCGTGCGTGGGAATCTACGGCGTGATTTCGTATCTGGCGGGCCAGCGCACTCACGAAATCGGGGTGCGTATGGCCCTGGGCGCGCAACGCAGGGATGTGTTGCGGCTGGTGATCGGGCACGGGGCAAGGATGGCGTCGATCGGCGTCGCGATCGGCATCGGCGCCGCGCTGGGACTGACGCGTCTCATGGCCAACCAGCTTTTCGGCGTCAGCGCGCATGACCCGCTGACCTTTGCCGGCGTCGCCCTGCTGTTGGTTATTGTGGCTGTCGCGGCGTGTTACATTCCGGCACGCCGCGCGATGCGCGTCGACCCCATGGTCGCGCTGCGGTACGAATAGTTCTCTAGAAAGTAATCAGGTTGCAAGGGGTTGCGCCTGGCAAGTTCACGTTCTTTGTTCTGATGATCGAGTACATCGTTTCACGGTTTGGGGTGGGTGGCAAAAAAGTTCCAGAGGATGTCGTCGGTCGTTACTCCAGTTGTGGAATTGAAGTCAGGGTTGAAGGGGACTTGACCGGAAACGTCCATGGGGACGGTATACCAAGTGTGTTTCCTCCGATCAGCTTATAAAACTTTACCTCCGTGCTCCTGCTGCAATTGGTGGCGTCCTTCTCCACGACTGAGGTGATGTTCCCCTGGCTGTCGCATAAGGGCGCCGTGGCGTCAAAGTTCAAGCAGTTGTTCGCCGAAGTTCCAGTCCAATAGCTTAACGTCTGGTCCTGGGACGCAATTGTCGGGGTGCCGCAACACGGGATGGTTTCATCCTGGTCGCCGTGAAGGATCACAACAGAGGTTGGCGCGAGGGCGGGCGGCACGGGTGGCGCATTCACAGCTGCATTCTGAAAAAGTGCTCCTTCAACCACGCCAATGGCCGCTACCAAATCGGAGAGCTGCACGCCGAGCCGGTGGGACATCAAGGCCCCAGAAGAAAGGCCAGTGACATAGATTCTCTTGGGATCCGGTTGAATACCAGCCTGAAGCGCATCGATCAGTTGGCGAAGAAAAGCTACGTCGTCTGTGAAGTCGTTGCCGAAATACGCCCAATTCGTTTGGTTGCCGCTCGACTCGAAAAGACCGTCTGGATACGCAACTGCGAACCCGCGCTGGTCGGCCAGATTGCTGAATCCCGTTCCAATCTCCATTCCCAATCCATTGCCTCCCGATCCGTGCAAAACGATGACGAGGGCACTGGAGTTCTTCTGGAAGTTGGAGGGAACATGAAGCAAGTACGTGCGAGTGCCGCTGCTAATGGTTAGGGACTGACAGGTCGTCCCTTGTTGTGCGGCACAGGTTCCGCCGACACCGTTCCCGCCGCCACCTCCACAGGAGCACAGCGAGATGGAAAGGGAGGCGAGCAGGAGTGTGCTGCGGACTGCCTTGTTCATTCTACTTCTTCGGGAGTGGCAATCGAACCGAATATAGCGTGATCTGTAAGGCCATTTCCTTACGGAACCTCATGGATGATATCGCACCTAGAAGCCCACGGCGATGCCGAAAGAGATCGGAGCTTATCTCTCCAATCGGGTGCCAGGGGTACAACTGCAGTCTTATTGACCAGATTGATCTTGAGGGCTACGCAGATTGATTACGCAGCTCGGCTACTCAATTCGGCTAGCCCTTTTAGAGAATAGACACAAGAGTAAAATTGAAGTATCAGCTACCTACGAACCGGTGAGGTAGGCCCGGCAAACCTGCCGGCGGGCAGGCCCGCCAGGGGTCGGCGAGGCAAGCCGGCGGAGGTGGCGAATGTTGAGTCGTGCCAACAGGCTTGGGTTCGGGACCGTTGCATGCGCGATCGTGATCCTCGCGCTCTTCCCAGTACCCGCTTACGCGCAGTTGACGTCGTGGTTTCAGGGTTTTGAGACGGATAACAGCGGTTGGGACCTGCCCTTCGGAGCGCAGTACGACGCTACAAGGGTGCCTTCCGGAACCCACGGTGTGACTTCGCGTACCGGAAACTTTCACGCGGAGGCATTTGGACCGTGCGGCCTTGATACACCAAGCCCCGTTCCCTGTGGCGGGAGCGCGTTCACGGACTGGGGCGGCTACGGGGGGCACCCGGGCTGCTTTATGACGGCGTGCGCTGCGCAGAATTTCCCCCCGGGGGGCTACCTTACGTCGGTTGACCTCTACCTTGACGCCCAAAACTTGAACTCGCAAATTATCGAGTCCAATGACACCCGCTTTGACTTCAGTTCTGCGATCGATGACCCAACTGGAAATTTCCGGCGGGACTTCGTCTTCAACGGCGGCTTCTACACAACGGACCAGAGCAACGGGACCTTTGTTGATGTAGGAGCGATTCCCCATTTCGTGATCAGTACCGGCAACAATGCGGGGCGAGGAGGCGCCTTCCCCCCAGATTCCGGGCACGATCCAATCGCGATTACCCTATCGGGTTGGTACACCTTCCAGCATCGTTTCTACGACAGCGGTGGCGGCGTTTTGGCGGTGGACTTTATGATCTTCGACTCCACCGGACATCTGGTGCACAAATGGACGCGGAGCGATCCGAGCGACATCATTGGAGTTACGGTGGGTGGTCACCGCTACGGCTGGCTAGCCAGCAACGAGTTCAACTTCATGGCCATCGACAACAGCTTCTACCTTGCTGCGGCGCTCACCGGCGTTTATACCGTGGATTATTTTGCCAATGCCAACACAGTGGGCGCGCCCGACGGCATACTGCGGATCGTCAACCCGGGAACGACGGACGACCCCAGCAAGCCGGGGAAGGAAGCAGGGCCGCTGTGCGCTCTGATCTACGTATTCGATGCCAACCAGGAGATGTCGGAATGCTGCGGCTGCTCGCTCACTGCGAACGCTCTGGCCACCTTTTCGGTGAACACCAACCTGACGGCGAATCCGCTCTTGGGAACGAAACTCAAGACGGGGGTGATCAAGGTGATTTCTTCCGCCTCGGCGACGCCGTGTGACCCGACCAGTATAAATGCGACGCAGACGCTACGCGCCTGGGCTACGCACATCCAGAACAAAGTGAGCGCAGCATTCCCCTCTACCGAGGGTGAATCCCAATCAGCAGCGCTCAGCGCCGGAGAGCAGGCCGATTTGGGAGAGGACTGCAAGGTTCTGGAGGAACTCGGCAGCGGCACTGCCGGCGTTTGCAAGTGCCCGCCGGGGCACTAATCACGCGCTGAGCGCGGGGGGCGCCGGCCGCGTGGCCGGCGCCTTCCAACATTCAGCTTGTCCGCTTGGCCCTTCGACAATCTCAGGAGACCCGCAGGCCCCCAAGCCTGCCGGCGGGCAAGCCTGCGCGGGCTGGGGCGATGCGTCGAATGTCGCTCGGGCTGCGGCTTACCCTCGCTTGGCTGCGTTTTCTTCGCTTTGCTCGAGGAAAAGCCGGGGTAAACAGGGCAAGCGGGGCAGGGCAATAACTTCAGGTGAGGTCGCGACACCCCAGATAGAAGGGACCAAGCGGCGGCGAGCCGCCGGCGCTACGAACATCACCACGCACCTCGCGGCGCACCACGCGCCGGATACATCACGGGCAGTTCGAGAAATCGCTTTACTGCTTGTCGTAAACGACGACGTTATTTACATCGTGCCCCTGCGCGTCCTTGCCTTTGAATATCGAGGTCCGCGTTTTTCCGTCTTTCGAGACCACGGCTGTCACGATCATTACAACCTGGCCGCCTTTCTTCGAAGTGGACTCGATTGTCCTGGTGCCGATCCGCTGTACGGTCACCGTATCCGCGTTCGGGACGCCGGTAATGGGGTAGTCCTTGCCATCGAATTTTGCGGTGTACTCGACGGAAGTCGGCTTTCCGGCGTCGTCGACGCCCTCCGAAATGAGCTTGATGCTGTCCGCGTGAGCCTCGATCTTTACAGTGACGCTTTTCGGCGCCGGCCCAGGCTTATACTTCGACTTGGCAGGGTTCATCTTCCAGGTCCCCGACTGCGGATCGTCTGCCGCGGCGGCTGAAACGCTCAGCGCGAGTGCCACGAGCAGCAGTGTCGTGCCAAAAGCGGCAAACCCCCTCATTCGCATCATCCGATCTCCTTGGTGGGATAGGGCTGTTCCAGCCCCACACATGCGCGAACCCCTCACGTGCGGGTCTTTTATCTGCGGGTCCCTTATCTGCGGATTGGGGCAGAAAGTCCAGAAAATTTTTTGCGGGCGCTAGATGCCGTTCCAACTTGATCGGGATTAGGGATTGCCTGAAACAGCATGCCAGCGGCGCAGGCGGGGCGCCAGAAGGATTTGCCCTGAATAGTTGGAGCCGCGCTAGATGCCGACGCGCTTCATGGCTGCCTCGGGATAGCGCAGGCCGGCGGCGACGCCGCGAGGAGCGATTTCGTCGATGCGGGCGAGGTCGGCGGGCGATAGCGAGATTCCCAGGGCGCCCAGATTGTCGTCGAGGTATGTGCGGCGCTTGGTGCCGGGAATGGGCACGACGTCGTCGCCTTGCTTCAGCACCCAGGCCAATGCCAACTGAGCGGGCGTGCAGCGCTTTTCGGCGGCAATTTGCCGGATGCGCTCGACGAGTTCGAGATTCTTCTGGAAGTTTTCACCCTGGAAGCGCGGGGCAAATCGGCGGTAGTCGCTTGGCGGGAGATCCTCGAATTTCTTGAACTGGCCGGTGAGGAATCCGCGGCCGAGCGGGCTATAGGGGACAAATCCGATTCCGAGTTCGCGGCAGACGCCGAGGATTTCCTCCTCCGGGTCGCGCGTCCAAAGGGAATACTCCGTTTGCAGCGCGGCGATGGGGTGGGTCGAGTGGGCGCGGCGAATCGTCGAGGCTCCGGCTTCGGAAAGGCCGAGGTAGCGGACTTTGCCTTGCTCGACGAGGCGCGCCATGGCGCCCACCGTATCTTCGATCGGGACGTTCGGATCGACGCGATGCTGGTAATAGAGATCGATGGCGCCAATGCGCATCCGGCGGAGGCTGGCGTCGCAGGCTTGCGCGACATATTCCGGGCGGCCATTGGGGTCGAGAAACGATCCATCGGCGCCGCGCACGTTTCCGAACTTCGTCGCGACGATCACTTCGTGGCGGCGGTTTTCAATGGCTCGGCCGACAAGCTCCTCGTTGCGGCCGGTGCCGTACATGTCCGCCGTGTCGAGGAACGTGATGCCGCGGTCGATGGCGTGATGGATGGTGTCGACGGACTCGCGATCGTCCGTGGGGCCGTAGAACTCCGACATGCCCATGCAGCCCAGACCGACAGCGGAAACGACGAGTGAACTCTTGCCCAGCCGGCGGTATTGCATGCGAGCCTCCTGGATGTGGACTTCGGCAGCGCCTTGCGCGAGTCCAAGCCTACATTATAGAGAGATGACCGCGGCTGGCGGAGGATTCAAGACAGACTTCTCTTCACTGGACAAATGGCTCATTCCGCGAAGTGCCAATCCGTTGAACCCTAGTGAGAGAGGCTCTGCTGGAAAAGCACGTTGAGCCACTTACCGCCGCGCTTCACATACACGGAACTGGCATAGTAAGGCTTGGAGGGAATGGCCTGTCCCTTGAATGAGCCCGTTTGCGTCACCTTATAAGTGAGCAGCGCAGCGTCTCTATCGAGCATTACAACTTGGGTGTTTTCCATGAGGTAATCGGTGAGATTAAGGTCGGCAAGCGCCTTGAGCACCTCAGACTTGCCTGAGACGATGCCATTTTCATCCACCATTACGAAGTCCTCGGTCATCAGGGCGCCGAGCCCATTCCAATCCTTCTTCTTGATTGCCTCCCATCCCTCTTTTTCCAATTCAACAATGCGTTGATTGACCGCCTTTGTGACTGTCGCCGCGCCCTGTTTGGTTGCTTCTGCTGGTTTTTCATACCGAGCAAGACAAAGAGCGGGCAGGATCGATAATGAAAGTACGGCCGTACAAATTCGGTATTTTTTCACGATACCTCCACGGAATTTATTCGGGCATAGCGTTTATCCGGGATCTCCATTTTGGTCCTTTCGGCCGACCAGTAATATATGGCTGAACGCCTTCGCATGCAATGCTCCAGCTTGGCTTTCAGTACAGGGGGGTCCTTCCGGCGGCCGCGGAAGGGGCCAGCTCCACCTCTCCCGACAAGCCCAAAGCCCGAAACTGCGGCTGTTCTGACCGACCCCTCAGCAGGTTCTTCGCGGAGTTTACCCCGAGTCCGCCGCGGCGGACGAAGGGCTCAGAACTACACGCGGTGGGACCCGAAGGGCCCCCTTATTCGACTTCGACGGTGATTTCGGCGCCGCGCTGGACGCCGAGGGTCTTGGCGGCGCTGCCGCGGTTGACGGAGACTTCGAGGTAGCCGCTGGAACCGATGACGCCGAGGACTTCGCCGGGCGCTCCCTGAGCGAAAGTCTGCGAGAGCTTGCTGATCTCGGCGGAGCCGGCATGGATTTTGAATTTGCCGTCGGCGGCGGCGAGTTGCGGAACGTCCTCGGGCGTGACATTGGTGACGAGATTGCCGAAATTATCGACACGCAGGACAACGCCCTTGACTTCCTTGCCGAAGGCCTTGGGCTTCGGCAGGGTGAAGCGCACGAGGTCGTGGACTTCTTCGCCAAAGGCGGAGGGTTGCCACGATTTCGAGAGCCAGGAGGCAGCGGGAGCAAAAACGTCGCGGCCATGAAAAGTGTTGCTGACGGGATGGAGAAGATAATGCTCGGCAGTGATGTGCCAGGCGGTGACGGACGGATCGTGCTCGTAAACAACGGAAAGCACGCCATTGTCCGGGGCGATGAAATACTGCTGCTCGCTGCTGACCAGGATCGGGCGTCGCTGCGTCCCCACGCCCGGATCTACGACGACGACGTGAATCGTCTTTGGCGGGAAGTAACGATAAACCTGTCCGATAGCGAGCGCCCCATCAAGGATGTCGTAGGGCCGGACGCCGTGGGTGATGTCCACGACCTCGGCTTCCGAGTTGATATTAAGGATGACGCCTTTCATTGCGCCGACCAGATGGTCGGTGCTTCCGTAATCGGTGGTGAGGGTGATGATCGGGCGCGACAAAGGAAACTCCCGTCCAACGAGCGCGCTCAAGCGACCGTGCACCAGCGCGCTAATTCACGCTAGCGGACCCTGCGAGGTTTTGTCAAGGCAAGTTACTGGTAAGGTTAATCTTACGTACACGCATGCAATTGCATGTGAGGAGTAGCTCGCTTGACCCGTGTGGGGAGCAACAGTATTCTGGGTGTTGAAGGGCTGACCCTGCTTGTGTAACAGACCGGGAATTCAGGAAGCGTCGCAGCATGCGCGTCTATTTCGACTATAACGCCACAACCCCTATGGACCGCGAAGTGGTGGAAGCCATGTTGCCGTATTTCTCCGAGGGCTTCGGGAACGCCAGCTCGATCCATTCGGTAGGCCAGCAGGCGCGCGCGGCCGTGGAAAGGGCCCGGGAATCGGTGGCGACGCTGGTGGGCGCAAAGCCCGCGGAAATCGTTTTTACGAGCGGAGGGACGGAGGCGGACAACCTCGCGATTTTCGGTCTGGCCGCGGCTCAGGCGAGGAAGGGAGGCGCGTTCGAAGGCGATCGCAGGCGACACGTGATCACAACGCAGATCGAGCATCACGCCGTGCTCAACGCATGCCAGGCGCTCGAAAGGCAGGGAGCGGACGTCAGCTATTTGCCGGTCGATGGCGACGGGTTGTTAGACCCGGACGACGTGCGTCGCGCGATTCGTCCGGAAACGATTCTGATTACAGTGATGTATGCGAATAACGAGCTGGGGTCGATCCAGCCGATCGCGGAGATTGGCCGAATCGCAAGCGAGGCGGACGTGTACTTCCACACGGACGCGGTGCAGTCGGCCGGAAAGCTGCGGCTCAACGTGAACGAGCTGGGCGTGGATCTACTCTCGATTTCGGGACACAAGATTTATGGGCCGAAGGGAGCGGGCGCGCTTTACGTGCGCGCAGGGACTCCGCTCGAACCGGTGATGCACGGGGGGCATCACGAGCGCGATCGGCGTCCGGGCACCGAAAATGTTCCCGGGATCGTCGGGCTAGGGAAGGCAGCGGAGCTGGCGGGCCGGAATTTGCCGAGCGAGGCCGCGCGCGTGGCTCAGTTGCGGGATCGCTTGGAAGAAGGGATTCTGAGCCGTGTGCCGCAGGCGCGCGTGAATGGCAGCCGGAAGAATCGCGTGGCGAACACGACCAATATAACGTTTTCGTTCGCCGACGGCGAAGCCTTGGTGATCGCCCTGGACCTGAAGGGCCTGGCGTGCTCGACGGGTGCGGCGTGTTCTTCCGGGGCGATCGAGCCGTCGCACGTGCTGACGGCTATCGGCCTGGCGCCGGAGGATGCGCGGGCCAGCCTGCGGTTCAGCTTGGGGCGTCACACCACAGACGAGGAAGTGGAGTTCGCTCTTGGCATCACTCCTGGCGTGGTTCAACGGCTGCGCGACCTTTCGCCGGCGTACAAAAGACCGGTGGCCCTGTGAGGCCGGCAACAGAAGGCGAAGGACTATGACGGCAGAAATTATCGTGGACGAAAAGAGATGACGAGCCCGGCACAACCCGAAACCGTGGCCGAAACCGTGGCGGTGGCCATGAGCGGTGGAGTGGACAGCTCAACCGTCGCCGCTATCCTGCAGGAGTGCGGGCGACCCATCATCGGGCTGACGATGCAGCTATGGAACCAGCGCCGCCTGCCGGAACTCCGGGGCGACGGGCCGGTGCAGCATCGCTGCTGCTCGATTGACGACGTCTACGACGCGCGACGCGTGGCGGAGCATTTGGGATTTCCGTTCTACGTGGTCAACTTCGAGCGGCAGTTCGAGCAGAGCGTGATTCGGCCGTTCGTCGAGAACTATCTCGAGGGACGCACGCCGATCCCGTGCACCGCGTGCAACAACCACGTGAAGTTCGATCAATTGCTTTTGACGGCGCGGCAGATCGGCGCGGAGCGCTTGGCCACGGGCCACTACGCGCGGATTCTCCGCAATGCCGCCAGCGGGCGTTACGAACTATGGCGCGCCACCGACGACAGCAAGGACCAATCCTATTTCCTTTTCGGACTCACGCAGACGCAGCTTTCCCGCGCCGAGTTTCCGTTGGGCGCATTGGGCAAGGCCGAAGTGCGCGCGATTGCGCGGCGGGCACAGCTTCCGGTGGCCGAGAAGCCCGAGAGCCAGGAAATCTGCTTCGTGCCGTCGGGGAGCTACGTCCAGTTCATCGAAGGATACCTGCAGGAGCGAGGGGACAAGCTGCCGGTCGAAGCGGGCGAGATGGTGACGACGAATGGCGAGTCGATCGGGCGCCACCAGGGCTTGCATCATTACACCGTCGGCCAGCGCAAGGGACTCGGCATCGCGACGGGACGCGCGCTCTACGTGGTGGCGCTCGACCGTGCGCGAAATCGCGTGGTCGTGGGTGAGGATGCGGAGCTGCGTCAGGAGGCTTGCGAAGTGCGCGACGTGAACTGGGTCTCGATTGCCGCGCCCACTCGGACCGTGGAGGCGCTAGTGAAAATCCGAAATCGCCATGAACCGGCGGAGGCTGATGTGACGCCGCTCGATACGGGGCGGGTGGAGGTGCGGTTCCGCGAAGCGCAGCGCGCCGTTACGCCGGGCCAGGCCGCTGTTTTTTATTCCGGGGAACGAGTTCTGGGTGGCGGGTGGATTTCTTAGTGCCGCTTCCAACTATTCAGAACAAATCCTTCTGGCGCTCCGCCAGGGCTGGTGGCGGCTGCCTTAGGTAATCCCTGTCCCGATCAAGTTGGAACGGCACTGGCGGCTCGGTTTTCAGATGAAGAGTTCTTCGTCCTGGTGTGTATGCCCGTGGTCGTGCGGGCGCCTGTGACCCCGAATGAAGTCAAGGCCCACACCAAGGCCCTTCACGAATGCGGAAGCTTGGAGCACGGGCCTCAACAACGTCTTGCGAGCCCGGGAGCCGGCCTCTTCGATCACTTCGAGCGCTCCGGTGATGATGTGGTCCGTGCGGATTACCTGGATGCGCATGCGCTCGACAGCTTCGGTGAAGACGCGATCGACCTTCTGAGCCTGGCCGCGCGCCAAGCGGGTAATTTCGGCGGCGTCGCCCATGATGCTGGACAACCGGTCGCTCGAATCTTCCAGGAGCCGGTTCATGCGAATCAAAATGGGATCCAGCTTTGACTGGAGATCCTCGGTGACGCGCATCGTGTGACGATGAATCTCGCGAAACTGAAGAAAGATCCCGAGGAGAATGCACATCTGGACCACGATTGCGACCGTTGACACGATAACAAAAACTTCCATCCAGCCTGGCATTTCGATCGCCCCTTCGGGTTTAGTGTGGTCCTATTGGGCCTTAGCCTTCTCCCGTTGATATGCTTCCTTGCCGGCATCGACCGCCCCGGAGAGGGCTTCCTTCTGACGGGACATGATTTCTTTGCTGCGCTCGATCAGATCTTCGGCGCGTTCGCGGAGCTCCCTGGCCTTCTTCTGAGCATACTCGCGGCCCTCATCGGCCTTGGACGACAAATATTCTCGCGTCTCGTCACCCGACTTGGGGGCAAACAGTATGCCAACCAATGTGCCAATTCCGAGACCAACGATAAAATAGCTGATTTTGGAGCCTACGTTTTCACTCATGAATCACCTCCTATCCGTTTAGAAAGTTAACACACGGGAAAACGACTGGCAAGCGCGGTGGCCGGGAATCGGTTGTTAGGGACTCGGCGTCCGTACCCCTGCGTATGTTGAATTTCGACATCGGCGTCAAAGAGTCCTCGCTTCGTTCGGGAACACCCGTAAGAGTCTTCAGCCGGGCGGGAGAAGCGGCGAGCGGTTGCGGCTCTATTCGACGGGGGCATCGACAGTGGTGGGGTGTTGCAGACGATCGAACAGGCGCTCCGCCTGGGCTCGCGGAATTGCCGCGGCCAACTCCTCGAGGCTCAGCCGGCGCAGGTTTGCAACGCTGCCAAATTTTCGAAGCAGCTTTTGCGCGGTACGCTCGCCGATGCCAGGGACTTCGGTGAGCTGCGAGCGGAGCTGCCGCCGGCCGCGCCGCTGGCGATGGAAGGTGACGGCAAACCGGTGGCTTTCGTCGCGGATTTGCTGAATGAGATGCAGGATGGGCGAGTGCCGCTCGAGGACGATCGGTTCGTCCTCGCGGCCGAGAACGTAGAGGATTTCCTCCTTCTTCGCGATACTGGCCAACGGCTGGTTGATGATTTCGAGTTTGTCGAGGGCAGACGCGGCGGCGTGCAACTGGCCGATGCCGCCGTCGATCAAGATCAGGCTGGGCATCGCGCGCTGTTCCGCCTGCAGGCGGCGGTAGCGGCGCTCGACCGCCTCGCGCATGCTGGCAAAATCGTCGCGCAAGAGCCCGGCAACGTCGGCGCCGCCGGCCGTCTCACCTCGAATGATGAATTTGCGGTAATCGGATTTCTTCATGCGGCCATGCTCCCAAACGACCATGGAAGCCACCGTATCGGAGCCCTGGATGTGCGAAACGTCGAAGCATTCGATGCGCCGGGGCGGTTCGGGAAGACCGAGGGCGCTTTCGAGGGCTTCGGCGATCGCTTGCGAAGACGGTTTCAGGACGCGGAAGCGCTGCAAGAAAGAATGGCGCGCGTTTTTCTCCACCAAATCGAGGAAGGCGCGTTTGGGCCCGCGCTGAGGCATCAGGATTTCGACGCGGTGGCCGATCTTTTCCGAAATCACTTCTTCGAGCAGGCCGCGATCCTCGAAATCGAGAGGCACATGAACGAACCGGGGAACGTAGGCAGCGTCCAGGTAAAGCTGCTTCAAGAGCGAAGAGAGGAACTCGGGCGGGTCGAACTCGTCCATTTCTTCCCAGTAAAAATCGCGGCGGTCGACGACGCGGCCGGCGCGCAAGTGGAAGAGGTTGACGGCCACTTGGGGCGGCTCGGCGTACCAGGCCAGGACGTCGGTATCGTCTCCGGCCGCGGCCGCGATCTTCTGGCGTTCCTCCATTTCTTCGAGGGTGCGGAGGAGATCGCGATAACCGGCGGCCTCCTCGAAGCGCTCCTCATCGGAGGCCTTGTGCATGCGCTCTTCAATGCTTCGAACGAGGTCGTGGCGACGGCCTTCGAGAAAGAAGCGCACGTCGCGTGCGGCTTCCGCGTATCGCTCGTCGGTGGTGAGCCCGGGAACGCAGGGGCCCAGGCAGCGATGAATGTAATATTGCAGGCAGGGCCGGGGATGCGCGCGCGTGAGATCGACGGTGCAGGAGGGCACGAGAAAATGTTTGTGGATCAGATGCACCAGGCGATAAGCCAGGCTGGCGGGAAAATAAGGTCCGAAGTAAAGCGAGCCGTCCTTCTTCAAGCGGCGCGTGACGTATACCCGGGGGAATTTCTCGAAGGCCGTGTAGCGGATGTAAGGATACGTCTTATCGTCACGCAAGAGGATGTTGAACTTGGGGAGATGCTGCTTGATGAGGTTGTTTTCGAGCGCCAGGGCTTCTTTTTCATTATCGACGACGATGTACTGCACATCGGCGATTTCGCGGACGAGCGACCCGGTCTTGGCGTCGACCGTTTTCGATTCCAGGAAGTAGGACTTGACGCGTTGACGCAGAGACCTGGCCTTGCCCACGTACAGCGTCTTTCCCAGGACATCCTGGAAGAGGTACACGCCGGGCTGCGCCGGCAGGCTTGAGACTTTTTCGCTAAGCTCCATGGACGGGCGCTAAAATAATAAGGTTGAACCGAGCCATCGGCATCTTCGCGGGGCGCTGCCGCGAACCGGAACCGGGAGTGCGCATGACGCGATTCGTTCCGTTGCGACGATGCGAGCGAGGCAACATCCATGATAGCAAACGGAGTCTAAACGGTTCCAGGGAGTGACATGAAATCGCGCCATTCGCCACGCGACGTTGTTCTTTGCCTCTCGCTTGCCGCTTTTTTCGCGGGCACGCGTGCAGCCGTAGCGTTCCCGACCGACGAAGCATCCGCCGGCGCAAGAGCGGTTTCGCTTCAGGAGCAGCCCGCGACCCATTCCGATCCCTACCATGCGCAGAAGAGCCTCGACGTGGGGAAGTTCTACCTGAAAAAGGGCGACACCGATGCGGCGATCGAACGCTTCCAAGAAGCCATTCGCTACAAGCCGAATTTCGCGGAGCCATGGCGGCTTTTGGGAGAAATCTATGAGAAGAAAGGCGAAAAGGCGGAAGCGGTGAAATACTACAAGGAATACATCGCAATTCTTCCGCAGGCTTCCGACGCCGCCAGGGTACGGAAACGCATCGCCAAGCTTTCGCAGGAAGTCGGGCGCAAGCCCTCCGCCGGCTCCGGGCCGTCAGGGGAATCGCGTGAGGAATCGCATCGCCCGCCGGTAGTGGGCGTAGCGTTTCTCTTCGGCGCGGAACTCGGCCGAGTGTGACTGGAGCCGGCATCGCTCATAGCGCATGGGATGCTTCAGGTGGAGCATTTCGTGGTAGAGGACGTAGGCCACGACGTAGCCGGGAACATCTCTGCGATCCAGTTGACGATTGATTGCGATTTGACGGAGGGCGGGGTCGAAACAGCCGAGCTGGGAGCGCCAGGCTCGGCCGCTCCATCCAAGGCGCGGGCGCGGCAACGACTTCCCGAAATACCGCTCGTTCAGCCGGTCGAAGAGGCCCTCCAAGTCGTGAACCGCGCCCTTCGCGATCGCCTGGATACGCCGGGCGCGCTGCCGGCGCAGCGCCAGGAGGCGGCGGCGAGTGGGACGCGCGTAGGAAAACTTCCTGTACGTTTCGAGCAGGGCGCGCGGCGGCGTCCGACGATAGAGGCGTCCGAGAAGGATTGCGGCGGCAGCCTGGAGCACCGGCAGGGGAGCCGAGAGCAGCAAATCGGACAGCCGGATGAAGGCAGTATCCTCGCGCAGACGAATGGTGAGCGTGAGATCCGCGTAGGGATGAAACTCAACCACAAAATGCGGCGGGCGCCCGATGCAGCCGAGCCGCGTGTACATGCGCTCGAAAACCCGCGCGCCGCCCGGAACAGGGCGCGCCGCGGAGCGAAGCTTCAAGGTTTCCTCCGGACGGGCGGCGAGCCGGCCTCCTTCGCCGCTTTCTCCGCATCTTTCAGGGCATCGTTGGTGCCCTCGATGGCGTCGTCCAGCGTATCCTTGTAAATATCGAGCTCCACAGCGTCGGTCTCGATTTTTTTGAGAGCTTCGAGAAACTCTTTGGCCCTGGCCTGCAGCTCCTTGATTCCGGCGCGGACGTCGAGTCGTTTCTCCACTCCCAGGGTGATCTGGTCGGCAGCGTCGTCGATGTTGCCGGTGTAAGCGTTCAGAAGGCTGTTGAGAAATTCGGCGCGGCCGTGCTTCGGCTCCGCTCTCTGGAGCTCGTACTGGAATTTTTTCAGGCGGTCGGCGGCAAAGGTCAGATAAAGCTTGATCCGCTCGTTGGGAGTTTCGGCGTCGCGGATTTGGTCCGCCTCCTCCGGCGAAAGATAGTCCCTTTTTTGTTCTTGAGCGGGAGGGGCCGCACGTGTTTCAGGCGTCCAGCCGAGAAGCAGAGCGGTGAGCCCGATTAAGGCAGTCATGCGTGAGTGCATTGTAGTCCCCTAAGGCTTCGGCGGCCCGTCCTTGGGCGGCTGCCCGGGCCGGCGAGGGAAAAGTTTGATCAGAAGCTCCTTGTTGACCCCTTCGAGTTGCGCGCGAATGGCGACAAACGGTTCGCTCCAGTCGTCGGGGACTTCCAGGAGGATTTCTTTCACGTGCCGCAGACTGTGGCGCACCGACATTTCAAGTTCCTTGAAGCCGGCGGGTTTCTTCTCCGCATCGGCGCCGCTCGCATCCAACTGTTTCTGGGTGGCGAGGACCTCGTCTCGATAATCTCCGAGGAGCGTCAGGCCCTTGGCGTAATCGCCGGCTTCGACCTGCCTGTGGCAACTTTCCATTTGCTCCTCACCGAGCTTGACAATGAGCTTCGCGCGTCGGGTCGGATCTTTTTCCCGGTTGTATTCGGCCTGGAGGTCTCGAAGTTTGTCCTGAGCCAAAGGTGTTCCGGGGACGAGCGCGAGCGCGCACCCGAGAGCCCATGCGCGGAAGGCTGGCGTCGCCCGTCCCATGTCACTTCTTCTCCTTCAATTCACGAGCGAGCAGGCGCGCGCGACCGGTGGCCTCGAAATACTGGTCGTTCGTCTGACCCGCGTTGAGCTCCAGGAATCGCTTGTAGGCGTCGAGAGCCTCCGCTTTTTTGTCCAGTCTATCGTAACAGGTGGCGCGAATGAACCAGAAACCCGCGGTGGGTGATTCGCGCTTAGCCAGTTCGTCCAGTGCCGCCAGGGTGACCGGGTAGTTCTTGTCAAGATACTCCGCTGCGATCAGATCTTTGAGGGCGTCTGTGAGCCGGGGATTGAGACTCAGGGCGGCAGAGAGTTCTTTCGTTGCGCCGTGGTAATCCCGGCTATCAAGCAAGGCTCGGCCGAGATGGGCATGGAGCTCCGCATCCTGCGGGGCCAGGGGTTCTGCTTTCTTGAGGGCTTCGGCCGCGTCGCCGAACTTTTTTTCCTGGAAGAGAATATCGGCGCGGAGCTTCAGCGACACAAGGGTTGGCGGTCCCGCAGCATCGGCGCGATCGATTTCGGCGAGGGCCTCGTCCGGCTTGCCCAAATCGAGCAGGAGCAAGGCTCGGTCCAGGCGCGCCGCTGCGTCCTGAGGCTGCAGGCTCAGATACGCGCCCAGCTCCGTCGCAGCTTCCTCCGGTTTCTTGAGCGCGGCCAGGCTGTGGGCCAAACCGAGATGGGCGATGGCGGAATCGGGCTGGAGCGCCAGCGCCTTGCGAAACTCCGCCTCTGCGGGCGCAAGGAGCTGGGCGGCCAGGCTCGAGCGGCCGATCGCGAAATGGATATCGAACGAGTTTGGATCGAGCTTTTCGGCAGCCTGGTATTGTTCGATTGCCAAAGTGAGTTGTCCCGAGCGCTCGAGCGCGAGACCCAGAAGAAATTTTGGCCGCGGCTCGTTGGGGGCGAGCTCGATCGTTTTTCGAAGGGGATCGAGGGCCGCTGCCGGGTCCTTTTCCAGAAGCGTCAAGCCAAGATTCTGGTAAGCCTCCACCATTTTGGGATTGAGGGCGATGGCCTTGCGGTACTCGGCCGCCGCGTGCTCCGAATCATTCGCGGCGGAATAGACGTAGCCGAGCTGAAAATGAACGGGGGCATCATCCGGCTTCTGGGCGAGGTATTGCGCATAGGCGCGCGCCGCCGCGGCATAGTCCTTCTTCTCCGTTGCCGACTGCGCCTGAACCAGCAGCGCGCGGAGCCCAGGGTCGTCGGCCGGTTGATGGTAAGTCTGCTTCGAAGTGGAAACGACTTGAGCGGCGACTCCGCAAAGGGCGCCCCCGAAAAGCCCGAGGAGGCCCAGAGCGACCGCGTTGCGCAACGATGCCATCAAGAAGAAGGATTCCGCGCCGGCGCATTCCCGTAGCCATTGTGATTCAACACGCGCGCGAGGAATTTGCCGGTGTGGGATTGGGAATTGCGCGCCACCTGCTCGGGCGTGCCGGTAGCCACCACGTGCCCGCCTCGTTCGCCGCCCTCCGGGCCGAGGTCAATCACCCAATCCGCCGATTTAATCACATCCAGGTTGTGCTCGATGAGGAGCACGGAAGCGCCGCCTTCGATCAGTTTACGAAACGCCGCGAGCAGCTTTTGAATATCGTCGAAATGGAGGCCGGTTGTCGGCTCATCGAAGATATACAGAATCCCGGTGTTCTCCTGGCGGGTGAGATGCGCGGCGAGTTTCAGACGTTGTGCTTCACCGCCCGAAAGGGTGGTGGCGGATTGGCCGAGGCGCAAATAGCCGAGTCCGACCTCTTCGAGTATTTTCAGGCGGGAGGTGACCTTCGGCGTGGCGGCGAAAAAGGCGAGGGCTTCGCGCACCGTCATCTGCAAGACGTCGTGAACGTTTTTTTCGCGGTAACGCACTTCCAGGATGCCGCTCTTATACCGCATTCCGCGGCATTCCTCGCAAATCAGCTCGACGTCGGCGAGGAAGCGCATCTCCACGGTGACGGTGCCGTCACCCTGGCAGGCTTCGCAGCGGCCGCCGGCAATGTTGAAGGAGAAGTTGCCGGCGGTATAGCCGCGTTTTTTCGCGTCGGGCGTCGAAGCGAAAACTTCGCGGATGGCGTCGAAGGCCTTCATATACGTCGCCGGGTTCGACCGCGGGGTGCGGCCGATGGGAGACTGATCCACCATCTCGACTTCGGTGACGGCGCCATCGCCTTCGATTCGCTCGCAGGCGTCCTTCCACTTTCCGCCGTGTTTTTTGGCCTGCAGGGTTTTGTAAAGAACGTCGTAGACGAGGGTGGATTTGCCGGAGCCGGAGACGCCGGTGACCGCGACGATCATCCCGAGCGGGATCATCAGATCGATGCCTTTCAAATTGTGGCTGCGCGCGCCCGTAATCTTCAGGAATTTTCCGTGCGGCTTCCGGCGCAGGGTGGGCACGGGAATTTTCAATTCGCCGCTCAGATAGCGCGCCGTCAAAGAGCGGGTATCCGCCAGCAAAGCCTGGCGAGAACCCGCAAACGTCAGCTTGCCGCCATGCTCGCCGGCGCCGGGTCCGAGATCGAGAACGTAGTCTGCGGCGGCGATGGTGTCCGGATCGTGTTCCACCACCAGGAGGGTATTGCCCAGGTCGCGCAGGCTTTTCAGGATGGTGATGAGGCGGTGCGTATCCCGCGGGTGCAAGCCGATGGAGGGCTCATCGAGAACGTAGAGGGCGCCCACGAGGTGCGAGCCCAGCGAAGTGGCAAGCTGGATGCGCTGCGCTTCTCCGCCGGCGAGCGTCGAGGTAAGCCGGTCGAGGGTCAGATAATCGAGGCCGACTTCATCGAGGAAGCGCAGGCGCTGCTGGATTTCCTCGAGAATCTTATCGGCGATCGCCGCTTCGCCCGGGCTGAGGAGCAGATTTTGAAAGAAGTGGCGCGCTTGCGTCACCGTCATCCGGCACGTTTCGGTGATGGGCTTGCCGTCGATTTTCACGGCGCGCGCCTCCAATCGCAGGCGCGTTCCGTGACACTCCGGGCAGAGGGCGTAGCCGCGGTAGCGGCTGAGAAAGACGCGAACGTGGAGCTTGTACTTCTTGCGTTCCAGCCAAGCGAAGAATCCCTTGACGCCCGGGAAGTCCGCCGCCGGGTCGCCCTCCTCGATTTTCTCGCGGTGTTCCCGAAGAAGATCGCGGTAAGGAACGTGGAGGGGAATGTCCTTCTGCTTGGCGTAGCGCTTCAGATCCAGGACGATCTGGCGGTAGCGAGGCTTGGTCCAAGGCTCGATGGCGCCCTCGGCGAGCGATTTCCCTCTGTCCGGAATCACGCGATCGATATCGAAATCAATGGTATTCCCAAAACCCTGGCAGCGGGGGCAGGCGCCGTAAGGATTGTTGAAGGAGAAGAGGCGCGGTTCGGGCTCCTGATAGAGGAGTCCGCAGCGCTTGCATTCGAAGCGCTCGTTGAAGATAAGGCGCTCCGGCTCATCTTCCGGCTTCTCCTGCGGGAACTCCAAGATCGCCTCGCCGACTTCGCGGTAGCAGATTTCGATGGAGTCCATGAGCCGCGAGCGGATTTCCGGGGCAAGCGCCAGGCGGTCAACGAGCACGTAGATGGGCCGCCCGAAATCGATGTCGAGCAGGGTTTCGGGGGAAGAGAACTCGTAGACGCGGCCGGCCTGATAGAGGCGATTGAATCCGCGCTTCTGCAAGGCGGCGAGCGATTGGCGGACAACCTCCGCCGAAGGCTTTGGCGGCTTGCGAGGGCGGCCGGCGCGGGTGCCCGCCTCGCCTGCGAATCGCAGCTCGTACAGCACGTAGAACCGCCGGCCATGGGGGAGGCGCAGAATGCGTTCGGCGACTTCGTCGACCGTATCTTTGCGAACCTCGTCGCCACAGCGCACGCAGTAGGTGCGTCCCACCCGGGCGTAGAGGAGGCGGAGGTAGTCGTAGATTTCCGTGGCCGTGGCAACGGTGGACCGGGGATTCCGCGTGGAGTTCTTCTGCCGAATGGCGATGGCGGGAGCGATGCCGGAGATCTCGTCCACATCGGGCTTTTCGATCCTCTCGAGGAATTGCCGGGCGTAAGCGGAAAGGGATTCGACGTAGCGCCGCTGGCCTTCGGCGTACAGCGTGTCAAAGGCCAGGCTGGACTTGCCGGAACCGGAAACGCCGGTCACGACGGTGATGGCGTTGTGGGGGATATCGAAACTGAGGTTTTTCAGGTTGTGGACGCGTGCGCCGCGAACGCGAATTGCTTCCGGCTCGTTGGGTGTGGGTCCAGGGTTCTTCGTGTCCAAGGAAGGCCTCGTCGGCGCGCTCAAAGGCGACAGCCTAAACTCTCAATTATACTTCGCGCGTCAAGAGCGGCAAATCAGGGCAGAGCGCGGGCGGTGGGGTCGTGTCTGTGTGCCAAGCCTTCCTTAGAAGGCGGACGTTTCATGTGCTATCTCAGGCGGACATATCAACTGCTAACGACACACCGGCGCCGCCTGCGTTGACGGGGCTAGAACACAAAGGGGGCAATTCGGCTACACACGGGGGGCGCGCGCGCCCGCGATGCGGACCAACGGTTGGGTGCGCGTGCGACGGGTCCTAAACTGGGGCAACAATATTCAAAGGTGCTATCATGCTAGCCACTGTGGCTAGGAATCCCACATAACGTCAAAAATCAAACGGGCCCGAAGCTATCACCGCTCTCGAATCTATGAGCGTCTTCCTGATACCGGCTGATAGGGGATTCCCGCTGAAGGAAGGCTTCGAACTCTTCATCGGTGCAGTCGATGAGAAACCGAATCCGAAGCAGCAATTTCGATTCGAAGTAGCGTTGAGCGAGCCGGGGATTATCGAGGGTAAGCCGCTGCTCGAAACGATCCATCAACTCACGGCGCTGGTCGAGGGCATCGCTACGGCTCTCAGACCTCTTCTGAGATAATGAGTCCTGGCGCGGTACTCGGCGCGATTCGCCTCAGGCGGACACCGGGTCAATAACGACCCATGACAGGAGTGGAGGGCATTAGCCATGCTTGCTTCGCGGCCGGACAAACTCTCCCATGGCCAAACTATTCTTTTCGAGGTTGATATGTTGCGGTTTGCAGCTGGCAAACTTCTTAACGTAGGCAAAGTGGACGAGCAAGACAAGTGGGTTTGGCTCGAAGACTTCCTACTTCACTACAGAAATCTGATCGAATTCCTCGGACACCCGAAGCCCCGAGACACCGATCTGCACGTTTCGCTTCCGGATTTTTTGGACGGAGTTCCTCCGCCCGACCCAGCAATCACCCGAAATCTGGTTGCGGGCGGGTCGGTTCTTTGGGAGAACGCAGATACCGGGTCAGACATCATCGCCAAGTATCTCCATCACTGCACTATGAAGAGAATCGACAGTAAGTCTTGGCCTGTCGGGGCGATGAATGACTCGCTGGAACTCCTGCTATCAGACCTGACCCCTTTGCTCGCCCATGTCCCCAGGCGTTGGGCGGCTCAGCCCGTTGTTCGCTTCCTGGGTTCTGCATCGATGAGCACGGCTAGCGGGCCGGCCCCTATTGGTGGTTTCGCCCCCGGATGATTCTTCAGGCCCCGGGGTGGTGGGATTTGCCGCTCCGAGATGCTGATGCTCGGTTCAGCGGAGACCCAGATAGATTGGAGGGGTAAGCGCGGGAAGGCGCACTGATACTTATGTCAGACCGCGATATCGAAAGCCGTGAGACGGACCTTACGCGCCATCTGCCTGAAGACCTCCGCACTAGTGAAGCAGTTCGCGCGTTGCTCTCTGACCCATTGTCGACTACGACGGCGATGATTACCGCTGCGCTAGCTTCTGGGCGCGGGGATGTGGTCCTTGCCGGGGGGCGTTTGGTTCAGGCGGTTCTGAAAGGGCGTGCCTTCAGACAACTCGGCCAGGAGCTTGATGAGCTGCTCAAGAAGGGAAAAGTCCGCAAGGACTACGCCGACACGAAGTACGGCTTTCACTCATTGGTCGAGCTGATGACGGTGATTGAGACCGACGCACCGGATGATGACAAGCTGTTCGCCGCCAAGGCGATGTTCATCGCCGTTAATGCTCCGAACGCTCCTGAAGGTGAGGCGTCCTTGCGCTATCAACTTTTTCGCTCGGTGCTGAAGTTGTCCGGCTCCCAATTGGTTCTGTTGGGCATTTGCAGCAAGCTCCGAAAAGAGCGTGTAGTCGACGCGAACTCTTCTCGCAATACGCAGAACTGCTGAATCAGGTCGCCAGCCGCAGCGGTCATCAAGTGTTTTCGTTAATCGAGCAAGATGAGGCAGTGCTCGTGCAACAACTGATTATCACTCCCCGACTCCTACCAGATAAAAGCGGCATTGATCCGAGAGACGGTCGTCTGACCGACTTGGGCGTGAAGATTTGCGAACTGATCGAGAACTACAGCGGCGACCTACCAAAGCCGGACGCCCAAAAGCGGTAGGGCTCCCTTGCTAACACAAAGGCTTCTACCGAGTGATGCGGGAGGTCAAAGGGCGTTTTCGCCTCGCTCTTCGTTGCGGATGCGGATGGCCGCTTCCACCCAGCTATCTCAGGCGAACGTATCAGACGCTCACGACGCACGGACGCTACCTGCGTTGACTTGATCCTGGCTGCGTCCTAACATGGGCGCGCAGAGGCTGTTTGCTCTCCCGATGATCTCCCAGACGCTCAGCCACTATCACATCATCGAGCAAATCGGCGCGGGCGCCATGGGTGTGGTCTATCGCGCGCAGGACGAACGACTGAACCGCGACGTGGCCATCAAGGTTCTGCCTGCGGGTGCTTTGGCGGACGAAGCTGCTCGCAAGCATTTTCGCGAAGAGGCCCTGGCTCTTTCCAAATTGAACCATCCCAACATTGCCACGGTGCATGACTTCGACACGCAGGACGACGTGGATTTTGTGGTGATGGAGTACATCCAGGGGATGACGCTTGCAGCCCGTCTGAAAAGCGGGCCGTTAGGGGAAAAGGACGTTCTCAAGCTGGGGATGCAGATCACGGCAGCGTTGGAAGAGGCCCACGAACACAGAATCGTGCACCGGGACCTGAAGCCGGGCAACATCATGGTCACGCCGAAGGGACAAGCCAAGGTGCTGGACTTTGGTTTGGCCAGAGTGCTGCACGACCAGGATTTGGATTTGACGGTAGGCTCGATCGAAGCGCATCCCGTGGCCGGTACCCTGCCCTACATGGCGCCCGAGCAGTTGCGCGGAGAACCGACGGATGCGCGCACCGATATCTGGGCTGCCGGCGCGGTCTTGTACGAGATGTGCACCGGGCAGCGACCTTTTCCGGAAACGAGCAGTCCTCGCCTTATCGACGCCATCCTGAATCGGCCACCCCGGCCACCCAGTCAACTGAATTCCCAGGTCTCGCCCGGGTTAGAGAGCATGGTCCTCAAGGCGTTGGATAAGGATCCGGCGCATCGCTACCAAACGGCCAAGGAGCTGCAGGTGGATCATGAGCGGCTGATGCTTTCCCAGCCTCTCACCGCAGCGGTGGAGCGCCAGCAAACACCGGCCCGGCGAAAAGGGCTTTTCCTCGGGGCTGGACTGATTCTTCTTGTCGTTCTTCTCCTGGGAAGCTGGCTCGGTGTGCGGGCTTTTCGTTCGCGGGCTGCAACCCCGAAGCACCTGTCGGTCTTGATCGCCGACTTTGAAAACCGGACCGGAGAGCCCGTGTTCGACCAAACCATGCGGGAGATGCTGACGATCACTCTGGAGCAATCGCGCTACGTCAGCGTGTTCCCGCCCAATCGACTGCCGGACGTGCTGCAGCGCATGGGGCTCCCGGGCACCGCCCGCATCGATGAGAAGGTCGGCCAAGAAATCTGCCAACGAGAGGGTCTGCAAGCCGTGCTCCTGGGCTCCATCAGCCGCATGGGGAACAGTTACGTCCTGGCGGTGCGTTCCGTCGGCCCCGCCGGACGAGATCTTGCGAGCGCCCAGCGGGTGGTTCCAGAGGCAGGTCAGGTACCCGCGGGGTTGGATGCGATCGTCCAGAACCTGCGAACCGGGCTCGGCGAATCGTTACCCTCGGTCCAGGAGAACTCGGCCCCGCTGGCGGAGGTGACTTCCGTGTCTTTGGACGCTGTCCGGTATTTCACACTGGGCAAGCAACGCCTGTACGGTGGCGACCCGGGCGAGGCCATCGTCTTTTTCCAAAAGGCCCTGGAATTGGATCCTGGATTTGCCATGGCGCATGAATATCTCGGCCTGGCGTATACGAATATCAATGACCCCGTCCGCGCAGAAATACATATACGGGATGCCTCCCAGTTGGTGAACAAGGTTACCGAACCAGAGAAATTGAAGATCTTGGGCGATTACAGTTTCATCACCGGAGATTACGATAAAGCTTCCGGGTACTACCAAGTCCTGACCCAGCTCCAGCCACTGGATCCGGCTCCTTACATCAACTTGGGATTATGCGACGCAGCAAAACTGGATTTTGATTCCGCCCTGATCGCAACCGAGAAGGCAGTTCAGCTTCAGCCCTATTCCGGCCCCCGGGTCAATCTGGCCTTCCTTAATTTCATGAAGGGGAACACGGCAGAGGCACTGCTGATCGCACAGCAGGTGCTTCGCGATCTTCCCCAGGACTTGGAAGCCATGTCTCTCCAAGGCAAAGCCTATCTCCTGCTGAATCGGTTACCCGAAGCGCGTCGGACGTTCGAGGCCATGGTGCGCGCCGGCGGTGACAAGGAAACCGAGGGACGCGCGGCTTTGGCGGATCTCGACCTGGCCACCGGGCGGTACCGCGAAGCTCGTTCGCAGTTAGAGGCAAACCTCGTCGTCGCGGAAAAGCGCGGGAACAGGTTTGCGGCCACGAAAGCCGGAATTGAGCTTGCCGGAGCGCTTCTCGATGAAGGGTCGTCGCCCGAATTCTACCGAGTTGTCTCGCAAATCGAGCAACCAGCCAACGATCCGTCTCTAGCCCTTCTGCTCGGCACGGTCTACGCTCGCGGCCACCGCTTGGCCGAGGCACAGAAGGTGCTTCGGTGGATAGAGACCCTGGCGGAGAAGAGGCAGGTTCCCACGCTGCAGTCCTTTCAGTACCTCGAGCGAGCAGAGCTGGCCCTGGCCCAAGCGAATGCCGTGGCTGCCGTGGAAGCTGCGGACACGGCGGTTCGTTACGAGAATTCGACTCTGGCACTCGAAACTCTCGCCCGCTGTTACACGGCCGCGGGCCGAGACGACGACGCCATTCGCGAGTACGAGCGGGTCCTCGCTCGCGCCAACGAGCGGTCGAATAGCTACGATGCACCCGGGTTCCACCATGTAGTGGAGATCCATTACCGCTTGGGCGTCTTGTACCAGAAGACGGGGCAGCTAGACCGTTCGCGCGGCCACCTGCAGACCTTCCTGGGGTTCTGGTCTAATCCGGATACGGATTTGGAGATTTTCAAGGACGCCAAGAAGCGATTGGGCGCCGCCGCTCAACTGGCTGCACCGGCTCGGGGCATACCTACCCCGGCGACGTAAAGCACAGACTCGCTGATCCCGTCGAGACCCAGGTCCTTTTCGATCAGGCTGTCTTTCAGTGCTGCCGTGCAGAACGGCGCCAACCTCAGCCATGTAGCCGTCAGGCAAAAAGTCTGGCAAAGGTGCCCGACGTCCAGCAAGACAACGCGGTAGGCGCGTGCCATGCGGTATTTCCACATCGAGCGGGGAAAGACGGCCGTCATCAAGAAAAGTGCGGCCGCATTCTTCACGTAGCGCTGCCCCGCGCAATACTGAACCACCTTGGAGTCCATGCCTCCCCTGCGAAGCACCTCGAGGCGGTGGCGGCGCGCATCGTAATGATACAAACCAGGCGCCAATCCCTTTACTCTCAGCGCAGCAAGATAGACCTCGGTGGGATGCCGCGCGCCCCCCGAGGGACTTGTCTTGTGTGGCAGGCGCCCTAAGACCGGCGAGTGCAGGAAGCCGGTGACGCCCCACGTATAAAAGAGCAGTTTCGAAGCCGAAGCGAGCGGCAGATTCTCTCGAGAAAACTGCCGGTGCGTCCTGCGGGCCATCAGCACGCGCGGGAACTCTCCCTCTGGCGGGTCTTCGCGCGGCAGCCGCACTTGACGCGCTTTGCGATAGCTCTTGAAAAAGGCAGGCTGGGGAGACTCCGTCAGATGGCTTTTCAGCAGTCTTTTCGTCTGTGAACTGCTAAAAAAGGGCGTGTCCTTGGTGCCGAAGTGAAAGGCTCCGTGCGGCAGCCATCTAGACCAGATCTTCTCCAATCGAGCATCCTGCAGCGCCTCGGGTGTTCCTTCCCGTAGAAGAAGTGTGTGCTGGGTGAGCTGCTGGAGGGCACGCCGTACGCTGCCCGGCGCGTATTCGGGCATGTGCGACAACAATTCGTCCGGGCGGCGCCAGCGGTCGAAGAAACTCAGGACCCGAATGGCCACAGGGTCGGCGGCGATGGAAACGAGCGTGCGATAGTTCTGAAAAACCAGCCGCCCCTCATACCAGTACGTGACGATCGCTCTGGCTCGTCTCAGGCGCACGGGACTTTCGGCCCAGGTTTTGGCAAGCCGAAGATGTTCACGCAGCAAACATCGTCATGGCCTTCAGGTGCTTCTTGTGTTTTTGAATGTGAAGATGGAGTTCCTTGTGCGCCTTCTCCAGGGCGAGCAGGGATTCTCTCGCTTGCCGCTTAAGTGCGCGGGTTACCGGGTTCTTCTTTTGGGGGGCCATGTCCACCTCCGAGGCGGTATGAAGCGGGCTAATCTTTGGGAATCAACCCGCAACTACGCTAGTTTGGAGCGCCACTCTAGTTGCTGCTTGCTTTATTGTCAAGAATATTGTCGAGATCGCACGATCGAGCGGAATCTGCGCGCTCGGCGTCGAACGAATGTCTGCGTAATCTCGATTGCGGATGCACTTCGCCCCTTCCACATTGACAAACATTGACAGACATTGACAAACGGGGTTGGCTAGCATAGCGTCCGTTGTATCTCTCCCCGAAGGAGCCGATCGCATGCCTCTCTCTCGCAGAAACATTGCTCTCCACGACAGCCAACGAGCGCCCCTTCACGGGGCGCAGCTCATGGGCGAAGCTCCAGCACAAGAGCGCATCCAGGTGACGCTGCGTTTGCGGTCCCGTTCTCCGAGGAAGGATCCTTCAAAGGAAGAATGGGGCGACCCGCTGCCCCAGAATCGCAAATATCTCACTCGCGAGGAATTTGAAGCAAGGCATGGCGCCGATCCGCAAGACTTTGGCAAGATCGAAAATTTCGCCACGGAACACCACCTCACCGTTGTGGAGGCGGACGCAGGCCGACGAGCCGTAGTGCTGACGGGGACTAGCGCCGGCGTCAGCGCCGCCTTTGGCGTTCGCCGACTCCGCTACGAGTCTCCCTCGGGTTCCTACTGCGGGCATTCCGAGCCGGTTCACATCCCGACTGCACTTGACGGTATCGTAGAGGGTGTACTTGGACTGGACGACCGGCGGCAGGCAAAGAGGTCTCCTCAAGGGCGACGGGTTGAACTCGGGGTTGCAGCCCCTAGCAAGCAGGTCTCGTACAACCCCAAGCAACTCGCCGATCTGTACAACTTCCCCGCGAGGGTTGACGGTCAGGGACAATGCATCGCGCTTGTTGAATTGAGCGGTGGCTATCGGCACCAGGACTTGGTGGCCTACTTCAAGCTGCTCGATCTGCCCCTGCCCAGGATCTCCGCAGTATCCGTCCACGGAGTCTTCAACAACCCGGACGGGCGCACCCAAGCCTACGATCGGGAGGTGGTGGGGGACATCGAGGTGGTGGGCGGAATCGCGCCGGGGGCGAGCTTCGTGGTTTACTTCGCCTCCAACACCGATCAAGGCTTTTTTGAAGCCGTGACAAAGGCCATTCATGACAAGCAACACAGGCCCTCGATCATTTCCATCAGTTGGGGCGATTCCGAATGCACGTGGACGCCGCTAACCAGGCGATTGCTCAATGAGGCCTTGCAGGAAGCGGCCGGAATGGGTGTAACGGTTCTGTGCTCTTCGGGGGATCAAGGTTCATCCAACGGGGTGCCCGGCGCTTCGCAACACGTCAACTTTCCTGCCTCGAGTCCCAACGTCTTGGCGTGTGGCGGAACGAGTATGGTGTGCTCCGGCGACAAGATCGTGAAAGAAACCGTGTGGCACGACGCCCAAGGCGTGAGCGGCGGCGGCGTTAGCGAGGACTTTCCACTTCCCGAGTGGCAGGCACGTGTCCGTGTACCTGTTTCGGCGAACCCGGCTCATCACAAGGGGAGAGGAGTGCCCGACGTCGCGGCCACCGCGGAAGGTTACTCCATCCTTGTAGATGGAAAGCAGACATTGGGGGGAGGCACGAGCGCTGTGGCGCCTCTGTGGGCGGGCTTGATCGCGCGCATCAATCAGAAGTTGGGCCACCCGGTCGGGTACCTGAATCCACTCCTCTATCAGGAACACGCCCGACTTTGTAGTTTGGGAGCGTTCCGCGAAATCACCGAAGGCAACAACGGCGCGTACGCGGCGGGAAAGAGCTGGAATGCCTGTACGGGCTTGGGCACGCCGGACGGTCATAAGCTGCTTTCGGCATTGACTCTCCGGAGGGCTGCGAAGGCCTAGGGAGCAAGTTGCTCCGGGGCTGGCATCGAGGTTCCTGGTAGGTCAAAGGGCGTTTTCGCCGCGCTCTTCGTTGCGGATGCGGATGGCCTCTTCCACCGTAGACAAGAAAATCTTTCCGTCTCCGATCTTGCCTGTCTTGGCGGATTTCAGGATGGTCCGGACGGCCGCGTCCACCAGGCTATCCGGCAGGATCATTTCGATTTTCACCTTAGGCAGCAAGTCAACGGTATATTCTCTTCCGCGATAGACCTCGGTGTGACCCTTCTGCCGTCCGTGTCCCCGCACTTCGGAAACGGTCATCCCTTCCACCCCGATTTCCAGGAGGGCGTCCTTCACGGATTCAAACCGGGAGGGTTGAATGATTGCCTCGATCTTCTTCATGACACTTTCTTTCGGCACGAGCGGCCGTTGAACGGCAGCATTATAGGGGTCCTGCCGGATGACATCCAGTGAAAACGTGCTTTTTGACGAGCTTGGACTGTGTGCTTGCGGGCGAAACGGGAGGAAATCAACTTGCGGCGTCGCGTCCTGTTAGATTAGTATCTGCGCCAAGCTGAGAGGGTGAATGTCGGCCCCTCAATGGTTTCTCAAGAGGGCGAGTGGCAAGAGATCGTCGGGCCGGCGGACGCAGTCCAGACGCCATGAAAAGTCTCGACGAGTGCGAAGATCCCGAAACTTCTTCGTCGTTCAGGGAATTGTAACTTGAGGTCCTCTAACGAGTGGCTGCTTCCCGGGAAAAATCCAAGGCCGGCGAGGTAAGCAATGCGCATCGCAATCGGCTCCGACCATGCGGGCTTTGAGCTCAAAACCTTCATCGGCGAATTTGTGCGCGACATGGGTTACGACGTGATCGACCTAGGCACCTACAGCACGGCGCCGGTGGATTATCCGGACTACGCCGAGGCCGTCGGCCAGGCAGTGGTGGAGGGCCGCGCCGACCGCGCCATCCTCATATGCGGCAGCGGAGTGGGCGCCAGCGTCGCGGCCAACAAAATTCCCGGCGTGCGCGCGGGCTTGTGCCACGACACCTATTCCGCGCATCAAGGCGTGGAACACGACGACATGAATACTTTGGTGATGGGGGCGCGCGTGATCGGGACGGAGCTGGCCCGTGAGGTTGCCCGCGCTTACCTGGGCGCGAATTTCACCTCCGAGGAGCGCCACGTCCGAAGACTCGGGAAGATAAAAGCAATCGAGAAACGCTATTCTTGCCAGGAGAGCGCAGAAAGGGAGAAACGATGAGCACTTCCGTGAAGTCGAGTCCGAACGTCGCCACCGGAGCGAAAGCCACGAATCCATTAAAGTCTTTGATCGATTTCGGGCAGTCGGTTTGGCTGGATTATATCCGCCGAAGCTTGATCTCGACCGGCGAGCTCGAGCGCCTGATTGAAGAAGATGGATTGAGGGGCGTCACCTCGAACCCGGCTATTTTTGAAAAGGCGATCACCGGGAGCACCGATTACTCGGCGACGCTGAAGTCTTTCGAGAACAACAAGGGGCTGCGCGCGGAAGAAGTGTACGAGCAGATCGCGGTGCGGGATATTCAGGATGCAGCCGACGTCTTGAGGCCGGTTTACGACAAGACGCAGCGCCGCGACGGCTACGTGAGCCTGGAGGTTTCGCCGTACCTCGCCCATGAAACCAATGGAACGCTCGAGGAAGCGCGACGGCTATGGAAAGCCGTGGGACGCGAGAACGTGATGATCAAGGTGCCGGCCACCGAGGAGGGAATTCCGGCGTTTCAGCAGCTCATCAGCGAAGGGATCAACGTGAACGTCACGCTTCTCTTCGCGCAAGCGTATTACGAGCGCGTGGCCGAGGCCTACATCGCAGGGTTGGAGGCGCGCGCGGCGAAGGGGGGAAGCGTTAGCGGCATAGCCAGCGTGGCCAGTTTTTTCATCAGCCGCATCGATTCGCTTGTGGACGGTCTAATCGAGGCGCGATTAAAGGCTGCCACGAGCCCTACCGACCGCGCGCTACTCCGCAGCCTTCTAGGAAAAGTCGCCATCGCCAATGGCAAGCTCACCTACCAGCGCTACAAGGAAATCTTTCATGGGCCGCAGTGGCAGGCCTTGGCTGCCAAGGGCGCCCAGACCCAAAGGGTCCTGTGGGCCAGCACGAGCACGAAGAATCCTCGCTACCGCGACGTGGTGTACGTCGAGGAGCTTATTGGGCCCGATACGGTGGATACGATCCCGCCGGCCACCTACGATGCCTTTCGCGACCACGGCCAACCTCGCGCCAGCCTCGAGGAAGACGTCGAGGTGGCGCAGGACACCATGGAAACCCTGGAGCAGGTGGGCATCTCGATGAAGGAGGCCACGGACAAGCTCCTGGTGGACGGCGTCAAGATCTTCTCGGACGCGTTTGACAAATTACTGGGGGCCGTGGACAAGATGCGGGGGACGGCGCGCGAAACCGCCCCGGCGGTGAATCGCCAGACCTATCGCTTGCCGGATAACCTCGCCGCCGCAGTGAAAGCGTCCCTGGAAGATTGGCGCGTGAACGGCAAAGTGCGGCGGCTGTGGGCCCGCGACGCCTCGCTGTGGACGGGGACCGATGAGAGCAACTGGCTCGGTTGGCTGGGAATAACCGAAGATGAGATCTCGCGTGAATCTCACCTGCAGGAAATTGCCAAAGAAGCCAGGACGGCCGGTTTCACCCACGCCTTGCTGCTAGGTATGGGCGGGTCGAGCCTTTGCCCTGAAGTGATGAAGATGACTTTCGGAAAGATCGCCGGCTATCCGGAACTGTTTGTGCTCGACTCGACCGATCCAGCGCAGGTGAAGGCGGTCGAGAATAAGGTGAATTTGGCCAAGACGCTGTTTATCGTGTCGAGCAAATCCGGCAGCACGCTCGAGCCGAACATCTTCAAGCAATACTTTTTCGAGCGGGCCAAGCAGACGCTCGGCGGGACTGCCACCGGCTGGCACTTTATCGCCATCACGGATCCCGGATCGAAGATGCAGCAGGTGGCCGAAAGCGATGGCTTCCGATTCATTTTCTTCGGCTGGCCGAGCATCGGGGGCCGCTATTCCGCGCTCTCCGATTTTGGAATAGTGCCCGCAGCGGTAATGGGCGTTGACGTAAGGAAATTTCTGGACCGCGCCGAGGAGATGCTGCATGCCTGCGCTTCCTGCGTGCCGGCGGAGAGCAACCCCGGCGTGATTTTAGGCACCGTGTTGGGCGTGCTGGCAAAGAACGGCCGGGACAAACTCACGATCGTTGCGTCGCCCGGCATCGCCGATTTCGGCGCCTGGCTCGAGCAGCTCATAGCGGAATCCACCGGCAAAGACGGTAAGGGAATCGTCCCGGTGGACCGGGAGAAGCTGGGTTCTCCGGCAATATATGGACAGGATCGCGTCTTCGCGTACGTGCGTCTGGAAACGGCTCCCGATGCCAAACAAGATGCGGCGATCGCAGCGCTCGAACAGGCCGGCCAGCCGGTGGTACACATCGCTGTGGCAGATCCTTACGACCTCGGCCAGGAAATGTTTCGTTGGGAAATCGCTACGGCCACCGCCGGTTCGATTTTGGGTATCAACCCCTTCAATCAACCCGACGTCGAGGCCAGCAAGGTGGCCACACGGAAGCTGACGTCCGAGTACCAGAAGACGGGCTCGCTTCCCCCAGAATCGCCGGTGTTCGAAGAGAAGGGAATCAAGCTTTTCACCGATGCGACGAATGCCGCAGCACTGGCGAAGGCAGTGGGAAAGGATGCCTCGCTCGCGGGCTACTTGCGCGCGCACCTGAATCGCATTCAGGCGGGAGATTACTTCGCCGTCCTCGCTTACGTTGAAATGAACGAGGCCCACGAGGCGGCGCTACAGGTGCTGCGGCACGCGGTCCGCGACCGCAAGCGGGTCGCTACCTGCCTGGGATTCGGGCCGCGGTTTCTGCACTCGACGGGGCAGGCCTACAAGGGCGGTCCAAACTCCGGCGTGTTCCTTCAGATTACTTGCGACGATGCCGCGGATCTGCCCATTCCCGGGCAGAGATACACGTTCGGCGTGGTGAAGGCGGCGCAAGCGCGTGGCGATTTCGAGGTGCTGGCGGAACGAAATCGCCGGGCGCTGCGAGTGCACCTGCGCGCCGATGTTCGTTCCGGACTGGCGGCGTTGCAGGCGGCGGTGGAGAAGGCGCTCGGTTAATTCAGGCTTGATGTTCGGCGAGCGCACTTTGACGCGACGGTAAATCCCGCGAAGGGCGTAGAGCTGAAAGGAGACGAAATGCAACTTGGCATGGTCGGTTTGGGAAGAATGGGAGCGAACATGGTGCGCCGGCTGATGCGCGGCGGTCATGAATGCGTTGTCTGGGACCTCAGTCCCGTGAACGTGAAGCAATTGGCCGGGGAGGGAGCCGTAGGCGCCGCCACGGTCGATGAGTTCGTTCAAAAGCTCCGGCCGCCTCGGGCCGCCTGGGTGATGGTGCCGGCGGGAGACGCGACGGAACAGACGGTGATGGCCCTTGGGCAACGGATGCAAACGGGCGACATCCTCATCGACGGCGGCAACTCCTATTATAAGGATGACGTACGCCGCTCGAATGAGCTCAAGAAGAAGGGCATTCAATACATCGACGTGGGGACGAGCGGCGGCGTCTGGGGCATCGATCGCGGATACTGCATCATGATCGGGGGCCCGGAGGCCGCGGTGAAGCATTTGGATCCGATTTTCAAGACGCTGGCCCCCGGCCGAGGCGATACCCCGCGAACTCCCGGGCGCGAGAAGATGTCCGGCACCGCGGAGGATGGATACCTCTATTGCGGCCCTTCCGGCGCGGGGCATTTCGTCAAGATGGTGCATAACGGAATCGAATACGGATTAATGCAAGCCTACGCGGAAGGCTTCGACATCTTCCGGAACGCCACTTCGAATGACCTGCCGGAAGGCCATCGCTATAACCTTAATCTGCCCGATATCGCGGAGGTGTGGCGGCGGGGAAGCGTCGTGGGTTCCTGGCTGCTCGATCTGACGGCGATGGCGCTGCTCGAAAATCCAACGCTCTCGAATTACATCGGATCGGTGCAGGATTCGGGGGAAGGGCGGTGGACCATCCTTGCCGCCATCGAGGAAGCCGTGCCATCGGAAGTCCTGTCCGCCGCGCTGTACACGCGGTTCCGCTCGAGGCAGCAGCACACCTTCGCGGAAAAGGTACTCTCGGCGATGCGCCAGAAGTTCGGAGGCCACGTCGAGCGCGCTGCCGGGAATTAGGATCGTTGCCGGAAGGGATTTGGGGCGCGGGGGCTGCATGGGAGGTGAGCGCCTGTGGGCGAAACCGAGCTGACACTGAATCGGCACATCGTCGCAGAAGGGCAGCGCCACCCGGAAATGGTCGGTGAACTCTCGACCCTCATCACCGAGTTGAGCTTTGCGGCGAAGACCCTGGCGCGAGAGATGCGCCGCGCCGCTCTAGTGGGCCGGCTGGGCCTTGTAGGCGAACGCAACGCGACCGGCGACGCGCAGAAAAAGCTGGACGTTTATTCCAATCAGGTATTCGTGGACGCGTTCGGTTCCACGCACCTGGTAGCTGCGATCGTTTCGGAGGAAATGGAAGAGGTCAAACACTTCAATTGCGGGGATCAGGGCCGCTATATTCTGTGCACGGACCCGCTCGACGGCTCGTCCAACACCGACATCAACGGAGCGCTGGGAACGATTTTCGGATTCTACCGGCGCGAACACGCGGGGACGATCGCGGGCAAAAACGAAGTGCTGCGCAAGGGGTCCGAGCTCACGATCGCAGGTTACATCCTCTACGCCACCAGCACGATTCTCGTTTACACTGCGGGACATGGCGTGAACGGTTTTACGCTCGATCCCGAACTCGGCGAGTTCCTTCTCTCGCATCCGGATATCCGCTGCCCGCGGCGTGGCAAGACCTTCAGCGCGAACCTCGGACGGATTCGTGAGTGGACGCCGGGAATCCAGAGCTATGTTTCATACGTCACCGAACTCGATGCCAGCACCGGCCGGCCCTACTCGCTGCGCTATTCGGGCGCGCTCGTCGGCGATTTTCACCGCAGCTTGCTGGAAGGCGGAATCTATTTCTATCCGGCGGATGCGAGCCACCGGGATGGGAAACTGCGGCTTACGTATGAATGTTCGCCGCTGGCATTTGTGGTAGAACATGCGGGCGGCGCCGCCTCTACGGGAAAACAGCGCGTCCTCGATATCCCCGCCGAATCACTCCACCAGCGCGTGCCCTTTGCGATTGGAAGCGCGGAAGATGTGGAGCTTTTCGAACGCTTCGCGTCCGACGCCAGCGCGGGCGCCGCGCACTGACTTATTTTGCGCCCGAGGACGAGGGCTTTCTGCACCATCAAAATATCGAAACCAACCGTTTGGTCCCTTCCGCGAACTCCTGCTCCGGGGTAATGAGGCTCACAATCAGATATCCGTCGCTTGGAAAGTCATAGAAGTACCCAGGATGCGCGTAGACGTCCTTTGTCTCCAGCAGCTCGATCGACAGGTCTTCATCCGAGCGCGTTGCGGGCACGCGAAGCACCGCATTCCATCCGCCTTCCACTTCCAGACGGCTGCACGATTTCTGCCCGGCTAACTGGCGGTCAAGCTCGCACAAGTTTCTCCGCACGCGCGCCATCAACTGCTTCTGAAACCCGAACCGCTGCTCTAAAAACACAGGGGTAGCCGATTGCACGGGAGCATTCATGGAAAGATAGGCATCAGCAATCACCTCCAGCCGCGCTAACGCTTGCTCCCTCAAGTGCTGGGGGCCGTTGGTAATCAACCAAGCCGTCTTCATTTGCGGCAGCCCGGAGATTTTAGAGAGGCCGCTCATCGTAAAGGTCAGCGCCCCAACATTCGTAGCGAAGCTCGCCGGCTGTTCATCCGTAAGCGCAAAATCCAAAAATACTTCGTCCGCAATCAAGGCCATTTCGTGAGCCGAACAAACGTCATTCAGCCTCGTGAAGTCTTCCGGTCGGCTGAAATGCCCAGTGGGATTATTGGGATGAACGACAATCACTCCGCGCGTGCGCGAAGTGATCGCCTGCTCCAGCGCCTGAAAATCGATGTGCCAGCCGCAGTTATAGACCAGGGGATAGCGCACCAGGTTTACGTCCTGAAGTTCGGCCAGAAAATCGAGCAGCGGGTAGCTGGGCGCAGGGATCAATAGCTCATCGCCGGGATTGCACAACACGCGAAAGACAAATGAGTACGCCTCGCTGGTGCCGGCGGTGAGCAATATATCCTCGACCGCGATTTCATTGCCGCGTGCGGCATAATATGCGGCAATTGCTTGGCGAGCTGTGATCAGGCCCTTTGGATCAGGCTTATAGTCCAGGGCGGCTGGGTTAGCGAGGGCTCGCAGGAGGGCTGGCCCGTCATAATCGAACCCACACTCGGTAGGGTTAGAGGCGCTAAGGTCGAATACCGGCCTTCCGAGGGCACGATGCCGCGCAAGGGCTTCGCTCAGGCGGTTGGTGCGGAGGTCCCAATTCGTGCGGTCAGCAAACATTGAGGAAAGGTCTCAATAGAGATTGGCGTTCTTTGCGCACTCGGCCACTACCGGATAGAAAGGGCGGATCTACAAAGCTCGATCTTGAAAACAATGATAAACGCTTCAACGCACGAGCTTTAGGCCGAAATCCATACCGTATTCACTGTATTGACTACCGGTATGTCGGCGGCCAGAATACCAAACTGTTGTAGTCCGAACACTTAGGCTAGATTGTAACCTGTGTCTTTACAAGACAGTTCCAAGAAAAAGAAGGTGAAGCAGCTGACCCTGACGGTTTTGGTGTACGTGGTGGGACACATCCGGTCGACCGCGCGACCGGCAGCCTGAGAGCGAGGCTGTTCACGAGGACAATCGAGATGAGTACGAGCAACGCTCCACTGCCTGACGCCGCATCGCTCGCTCCACCCGCCGATTGGCACGAGCACGATCCCCGCGCGCACGTTGTTCACTTTTATGCGGAGGACGCGTCTTTCCTCGACGTATTGAGTCGATCCCTGGGCACCGCCCTCGGGGCTGGTGATGCCGCCATCGTCATCGCCACGAAGGCGCACCGAGATGGACTCGCACAGCGGTTGAAGGCGCGCGGTTTCGATACAGCCATTGCCCTCAAACAGGGGAGATACGTCTCATTGGATGCGGCCGAGACTCTGTCGAAGTTCATGACGAACGGCTGGCCGGACGCAACGCGCTTCGCCGACCTCATCGGCGGCGTCATCACGCAGGCCCGAGCGGCCGCCGAAGGCGAGCATCCGCGCGTTGCGGCATTCGGGGAAATGGTCGCACTGCTGTGGGAGGAGGGAAAGCCCGAGGCCGCGTTGCGGCTCGAACAACTGTGGAACGACTTAGGCAAGGCGCACTCCTTCTCACTCCGTTGCGCCTACCCCCTGAAGGGGTTTTCTCGGCAGGAGCACGGCGAGCCTCTTCTGAAAATCTGCGCGGAACACCATGCTGTGATCCCCGGCGAGGGCTATACGGCGCTGATTACTGAAGGGGAACGCCTTCGCAACATCACGCACTTGCAGCAAAAGGCGCAGGCGCTCGAAACGGAGATGGCGGAGCGCAGGGAAGTTCAGAATACCCTCCAGCGCCGCGAGTCCGAGCTGGCCGATCTCCTGGAAAACGCCGTGGAAGGTGTGCAGCAGGTGGGTCCCGACCAAACGGTCCGGTGGGCGAACAGGGCTTTATTGAAGCTCCTCGGCTATACGGCTGAGGAGTATGTGAACCATCCGCTCGCGGAGTTCCACGTTCACAAGCACACGTTCGACGAGTTTTGGGGAAAGCTGATGAGGCGGGAGGATATCTACGACTATCCAGCCGAGCTCAGATGCAAAGATGGCTCCGGCAAGCAGGTCGTGATCCATTCCAACGGGCTCTGGGAATCCGGAAAGCTCGTGCACTCCCGGTGCTTCATTCGCGACGTTACCGAACATAAGCGGATGGAGCGGGCGCTTAAGCTCGCTCACGACGAATTGGGAACCCGGGTGAAAGAACGGACCATCGAACTCGAACAAAAGAATCTTCAAATACTGAAGCAGGCCGAGATACTGGAGATGACCAATCGAGGTTTGCGCGAGCTGTCAGCGCGTCTCTTGCAGGTCCAGGACGAAGAAAGGAGACGTATTGCGCGCGATTTACACGACAGCACGGGACAGACGTTGGCTCTCCTCAGCATGAATCTCTCTGCATTGGAGACGGAAGCTGGAAAGCATAGTCCGGAGCTGGCCAAGGGGCTATCGGAGAATGCAGAGATCGTCAGGCAAATCTCAACGGAGCTGCGGACGCTTTCCTACTTGCTGCACCCGCCCTTGCTCGATGAGATGGGTCTGGAGTCGGCCCTTCGCTGGTACATAGATGGATTCGGACAGAGGAGCGGTATCAAAGTCAATTTGGAATTACCGCCCGATTTAGGGAGACTCTCACGGAACTTGGAGATCGCCATCTTCCGGGTGGTACAAGAATGTCTTGCCAACATTCATCGGCATTCCGAGAGCCCGACGGCAACCATTCGTCTGTATCCGTCTTCCGACAAAGTCATCCTAGAGGTCGAAGACCAGGGTAAGGGCATAGCTCCAGAGAAGCTATCCCAGATTGCGTCGTCCGGTGTTGCCGGAGTGGGTTTGAGAGGTATGCGAGAACGAATCAAGGATTTCCGCGGGGAGTTTGAAATCGCGTCAGACGAAAAAGGGACACACATTAAAGTGGCTATTCCCTTGGCTGCCTCGGCACCGGAGTTGCCATTTTCCGAAGCTGCAAATATTGCAAAGGTAGGTGGTCGCGAGGTCCCGGCCTCCCAACGAACACCTCACACATGGGTGTGAAGGGCGCTTTGCGAATTTTAGTTGCGGACGATCAGGAAGCAATCAGAAGGCGAGTGTGCTCCATCCTGGAGTCTCGCATTAACTTCGAGGTGTGCGCCGAGGCTGCCAATGGAAGGGAAGCAGTTGAAAAAGCGCAGGAGTTGAATCCAGACCTGATCATTCTCGACATCACCATGCCTGTATTGAACGGCTTGGACGCAGCTCGCATGATCAGGGAGTTCTCTCCGGACACGCCGATTCTGATTCTCTCCGTGCACAAGAGCAGGCAGCTCATGGAAGAAGCTCAAAAGATTGGTGTGCGGGGATATGTAACCAAAGGAGAGGCCGGCCAGAACCTGGTGACGGCCGTGAACACCGTTCTTCAGAATCGGACCTCTTTCCCCGCTGAGCTCTAAGCGCCTCTGCGATCTGCACGTTTTACTTCCGTAAGGCTTTCCTCTCTCGGCAGTGACGTTTTGACACGCTTGCCCGAAGATTGCTGCTCCCACGCACCGCCGCTTTATAACATCAAGAGTACCAGCCTGCTTGGGAGCCCCAGTTGTACAAACAGAAGCACAGCCTCGCCGCCATCGGAATTCTAGCCGTCATTTACTTTGTGGCGGGCAAGCTGGGGCTCAGCCTTGCCTTCGTCCACCCGAGCGCGACGCCTGTGTGGCCGCCTGCTGGAATTGCGATTGCGGCTCTCCTGATTCTTGGCTATCGCGTTTGGCCTGGAATTCTGCTGGGCGCATTCTTTGTAAACCTAACGACGGCGGGCTCAGCGGCTACATCGGCCGGTATAGCCATCGGCAACACGCTCGAAGGACTGATGGGCGCTTACTTGGTGAGCCGGTTCGCGGGCGGCCGCAACGCGTTCCATCGCGCTCAGGACACTTTTAAGTTCGCCATTCTGGCGGGAATGCTCAGCACCACGATCGCCGCCACGTTCGGCGTCACCGCGCTTGCTTTAGACGGGTTCGCTAAATGGGCTGATTACACGCCCATCTGGTTGACTTGGTGGTTAGGAGATGGCGTAGGGATTGTGGTCGTGGCGCCCTTGCTGATCCTGTGGATTTCCGACTCCACTCTTCGGTGGCGCGGGGCTCGGTTTATCGAGGCTGCGGCTTTGATAGCGTGTCTGCTCCTGGTGGGCCAGGTCGTATTCGGCGGATTCTTTCTTACCGGAGTCAAGAATTACCCGCTGGAATATCTCTGCATTCCGTTTCTCATTTGGGCTGCGTTCCGTTTCGGCCAGCGCGAAGCGGCCACAGCGACTGTGGTTCTAGCGGCAGCCGCGATTTGGGGTACGTTCCATGGTTACGGTCCTTTCGTTCGCAGGACGCCGAATGAGTCTCTTCTATTGTTACAGGCGTTTGTGGGTGTCGTGGCGGTGACGACCATAGCGCTTGCGGCGGTCGTTGAAGAACTCCAACGGGCGGAAGAGAAGGCCCGAGAGCTGGCGCTGAGCGACCCACTTACGGGCCTGGCCAACTATCGCAAGCTCATCGACACGCTCGATGCGGAGATCAACCGCTTCGGGCGCACCGAAAGATCTTTTACGGTCTTGCTGCTGGACCTGGATGGACTTAAGAAGATCAACGATCGTCACGGCCACTTGGTGGGCAGCCGGGCGCTGTGCAGGTTGGCAGAGGTTCTCCGAGTTCATTGCCGTAGCACAGACACGCCCGCGCGTTATGGAGGCGACGAGTTCTCCCTGATTCTCCCCGAGACAGGAAAGGAGGCCGGGCTTCGTGTGGCCCTTCGAATCTCCCAGCGGCTTGCCGAAGACGGGGAATCGCCGCCTCTTTCAGCGAGCATAGGTGCGGCGGAGTATCCAGGGGACGGAGAAACGATCGAAAAGCTCCTGGACGCAGCGGATCGCACGCTATATGAGAGCAAGCGTCGAGCACAGGAATCTCGTTTGCTCGCGCGCGGGGCGCATGGCCAGCCCGGTTCGTAGTTCGTAACAGGCCGCGCCTCCTTCAACCCCTTAACCACTCCAAAACGACTCGTTGTTATACGGCCAATGACGGAACAAGACTCGTGCGGTCCCGCGCGTCGGCGGCCGTGTCTGGGCCATCACCTTCGCGCCGTGCGTCGTCTTTCCTCTCTTTTGGGACCGCAGTCCTATTGCCAAAGGCGGAGGAAGTTTGCTTCATTGGTAGAGCTGTCAGAGGTAGGGGCCGAACTTGGGAGGGCCACTATGAACCAGCATTTCTCCGCGGTCGTTACTGGTGTGCTTGTGGCGGCTATGGGGATGTCCTTCGCGCAGCCAGCGCGTGCCGATCAGCCACATGGAGACGAACATCAACTAATTGTCGCAGTCGATAAGAGCAAATGCCCGAATGCGACATTTACCAAGATTCAGGACGCGGTGAACGCGGCCCAGCCTGGCAGCCATATCCGGGTTTGCCCGGGTGTCTATCCGGAGCAAGTGAGCATCAGCAAACCTCTCACAATCGAAGGGGATAACGGCGCGATTGTGATGCCCAGCGGGGTGGTCCAGAATACGACCAGTCTTTTCGACGGGAGTCCCGTAGCAGCCGTGGTTCTGGTTGGAAATACGGATGGCGTGACGCTCACGAATCTCACGGTCGATGCCGCAAACAATGGGATCAGCGGGTGCGCGCCGACTTTAGTCGGCGTGTTCTATCGAAACGCGTCGGGCTCGGTTAGCGATCTCGCCGTGCGCAACATGCTGCTGAGCCAGAATCTCAACGGCTGCCAGAGTGGACTGGGCATCTTCGTTCAGAGCGGCAGTGGCGGGACGTCTCGCGTGGTTGTCGAGAACAGCAGCGTTCACGACTACCAGAAAAATGGGATCACGGGAAACGAGGCTGGCACGCAGCTCGTGGTGCGTTCGAACGTTGTGACGGGCATCGGGCCCACCACCGGCGCCGCACAGAATGGCGTTCAGATCGGTTTTGGCGCGAGCGGCGAGGTGCTGGGTAACCAGGTGGCGAACCATATCTATTCGCCGTGCGCTGCCACTACCTGCGCCGCGTCGGCCACAAATATTCTCGTGGTCAATTCGGACAACGTAGACGTCGCGGGCAACACTTCGGGACTCAGCCAGGGCGGCATTGTAATACAGGGCAACCGCGCGAGCGTCGAGCAGAATGAGGTCTTCGGCACGGCCATCTTCGATGGGATCGCCCTTGTGGGAGACAGGAACGAGGCGGAAGGGAACGACGTCACCCACAGTGCTGAATCGGGAATTTTCGTGCAGGGCAACGACAACGAGATCGAGCGAAATCGGATCAACGAAGCGCCCATCGGCGTGCTGAAAATTTCGGGCTCGCTCGGCAGCGACATTTCAGACAACAGCTTCTTTAACACGCCGACTCCGGTGATGGACCCGGCGCCGCAGGCCGCAAGCCGAAGCGCGACGGCGTTCCGCTAATCATTCGGCGAGCGCAATCCCACTTCGTCCAAGTGGGCCAGTAAGTCGCGAGGGTCCTGATAAACTCGGTAGGCGCCGGCTCGCTCCAGTTCGTCCTGGCCAAAACCTCCTGAGAGCAAGCCGACTCCCAGGGCCCTGGCACGCTGGGCGGCCAGCATGTCCCAGATGCTGTCCCCCACCACGACGCAATCGCTAATCGCTGTTTGAAGGCGAACCGCAGCGGCCAGGAAGAGATCCGGGTCCGGTTTGGCGCGCTGCACGTGGTCTCTCGTAATCACGATTACGTCCTTCGCTGCGTGGAGAATCGTCAACATGGGTCGAGCGCTATTCATTCGGCCGCTGGTTGCAATGGCCCAGGGCACTCGAGCGTGCGTCAGAACGCCGAGCAACTGCCGACCGCCCGGCAAAGCGTGGACCTTGGACGCAACTCGCGCGTAAGCCTCGTCATGCCACCTCGCCAGACGCGCGGCTTCTGGACGCGATATTTTCCGTCCGATCTCTCTCGCGAGCGCGCTCAGAAAGAGACCCCGCTCATACCCATCCGACGGTGAATGCGCCAGGCCGCTAGTTCGATGCCTACTTTTTCCAGCGCCTGTTGCCAAGCGAAGGCATGCTGATAGGTGCTGTCTACCAGCGTGCCGTCAAGGTCGAATAGAAACGCCAATGCCGGTTTTGCTGCGGCTTCTTGGTCTCTCTTGTTCAGGGCTCTTCGCTTGACTCTAACTCCGGATTCGACCATGCCGCCTCCTTAGTGTGACCGATTGCTGGCCAACTCCGTTCGGATCAGGAATCAGCCTCCGGCTAAAAAATCTCGAGTCGGGGACGTTGACTTTACCCTCGCGCCGGGCTTTAGTATGCCTTGGCTTTGGCGTGTGAAGCGGTAGCATATCGTTCGCGTGCGACTCTTTCCAAGAAAAAGGAGAATACACTATGAAACGGGCCTCGACAGTTGTCTTCGTTGCAGTGTTGGCTCTGGCGGCGGCAGTGACAGCTCAGACTCCCGGGCCGCCAAAACCTGGTCCCGAGCAGAAGAGACTCGGCTATTTTGTGGGCAATTGGACTGTGGACGGCGACATGAAACCTGGTCCATTTGGTCCTGGGGGTAAGTTCACGAGCAAGGACCACGTTGATTGGATGCCCGGGGGATTCTTCGTAGTGAATCATTCCGATTGGAAAAGCCCCATGGGTGATGGAACTGAGCTATCCGTGATGGGATACAGCGCCGAGGACAAGATGTACACCTACCATGCCTTCAATAGCATGGGAGAAGCTGAATTTTCCAAGGGCACGGTGGACGGGGACGCCTGGACTTGGACGAGCGATGAAAAAATGGGCGGCAAGGCGATGAAAGGCCGCTTCACCGTCAAGGAACTTTCCCCCGCGTCCTACACGTTTAAGTTCGAGCTGGCGCCAGAGGGCGGAGACTGGGCCACGGTTATGGAAGGGAAGGCTACCAAGGTAATGTAAGCAACTGAAGCGGCGCACACGCGCCAGGGCGAGAAATCGAGGACCCCGTGTGTCGCTGGCCCTGCCATTTCGGCTTAGCCCAAAACATCTCAGGGGCTAAGCCCGCAGCGCTGTAGGTTTGCCTTATTGCGACTTGCGTTGTGCGGCCGCTGCAGCCAGCTTCTGCATCATCGCCGATTTGTCCGCCAGGCGAATCTGCTCGTAGCCCTTCCGGCGTGCGACAATGCGGTAATCGAAAGCGATGTTGGAATGCCCGCCACCCACCTCTCGCACCTCGAACGACGTGGCCGATTTCTGCGCCACGTAGAGGCCCTGGCAGTCGCCATTGGGAGTCAGGAAAACGTGGTATTCCAACGCAGTGTTGACGGTCTGCCCGAACGTAGGTTCAAGCGCGATCGTGACTGTCCCGTTGACGAGCCGGCCGGACCCGAAGTCCTCGAACCAATTCTCCGGGGACTCCACCGCATATAGCGCCACAGCGCGGCCTCCCACGCCCACCACTGCCGATTTTGAGCCGCTGCAAAGAAGATCCCCGCTCGTATCGACGTTGCAGAACTGCGAGCCCGCGGGATTATTGGGCGCCTGAGCCACGAAAATGAGCGACGCGGCGTTTGTTGTGGCATTCGAAGCGATCAACGAGGCGCTGCACGGTCCCAGGGAGCAGTCGCTGTTGTTCAACGATTCGACGCCAATTCCGTTGTCGGTCGTGCCCACCACGCCCATGCTTTGGGCCACGCCGGAATCACCCCAGACTCCCGCGTTGGGAACCATGGCTGTGGAGGTCTGGCTTAAGGTGCTGGTTCCTCCAAATACTCCGATCCCTTTGCTGCTATTGGAAGTGCCGTGAACGCCGAAGGCGAGTGAATTCGTAGAAGTGGCACTTCCCTTCACACCCTTGGTCGGCGCCGTGCCTTCGACTCCGATTCCGCCTCCGCTCTTGGATTGGCCGAAGACGCCCGTATTGTTGCCGATAGTAGAAAACGAAAAGCCCTCGACGGCGTTTCCATTCGGGCTGTTGATTTCGCCGTGGACCCCCACCGTCGAGCCCGTGGTGGCGTGCGAAATGCCCTGCACGGCGCGTCCCTGAGGGCTGCTTACTTCGCTATCGGTGCCCACGGTAGGACCCGTCGTCGAGGTAGCAAGGGCTGCTACGCCAACGCCGTTCGTGCTGTTCGTGATTCCCTCCACGCCTACAGTGCTGCCGGCGGCTGGCGAAGCAATCCCCTGGACGCCGATGCCGGCCACGCTGGCGGTGTTACCCTGCACGCCCACGTTATTGCCGGTCGTGGCCACGACAAAACCCTGCACGCCGAATCCAGTTGGGCTGTTCGACTGGCCGAAGACGCCCGCACCCCCGCCCGTATTTGCAGAGGAGATACCTTGGACGCCGGCCCCGTTCGGGCTGCTGATTTGGCCTTTGACACCTTCGGTAGTGCCTGTCGTTGCCGTCGTGAGACCTAAGACGCCGATACCACCCCCGCTGTTCGATTGACCCTTCACGCCGAGCGTGAATCCGGTAGTGGCCGACGCAAGACCTTGCACACCGATTCCATTCGTGCTGGATGTTTGCCCCAATACGGCAGGAGCATTCGTGGA
>CAWADX010000002.1:0-972607 GCA_963781005.1 uncultured Acidobacteriota bacterium | reverse complement strand
ATTTCTCCGCTAGGATAAGGGCTGCTGCTCCGCACGCGACCGTCGGCGGTCCTACAATCCAAGCACCCGAGTTCCCAAGGCAGAGTAGGTCCCCTGCCAGCAATAGGATGAAGGCAAGGGGACAAAGCCAGCTATGCACGCGAGGGTCGGTTGCTTCGGCCACTTCGCCGCCGAACCCGGAGAGCTGGATGACTCGAGTAACCATTTGTGTTCCTCCTTACGGGTGCAATCATCGACCCGCAGCAGGAATGTGTCGTCATCCAAATGGATGATTTTTTTGAAATTCTTTGCAGAGATGGCGGGAAGGCATTCGAGAAACATTTTGCGGATTTAGCGGTGTGCTGTTAAGTCGCCATAATTCAGCACCTTAGCGCTTGCAGTGCTGATTCTGTGCCCGCCTGATGTTGGATTGACCTTCAGGCATGCGGGCTGCGTGGTCTGAGTGAGCCGTCGGGCGCGAATGGCTGCAGCTAAGCGAATTGCAAGGCCGGCTTTAACAAGATGCCCTTCCGGGTCGGGAAGACCAATATCAGCAAAGACATTCCACTGCCTTTTTCGACGTCGGTTGTTCCAGTCATTCTGCGCGTCTAAGGACAAGATCGAGACCAGCCGCTTCGGCGAATGCCCGAAAGTCCCGGTCTCGCGTGAGGAGCGGAACGCCTCCGTCGATACAGCTCTGGGCGATTAGCGCGTCGCCGAGACGCGCCTTGCGGCGCTTTGCCAGCACCTTGGCCCGCAACGCTCCTGAACGTTGCCAATAGCCAGATTCAACCTCAATCAATGGTACTTCTAAGAGAGTATCGGCAACAGCTGAAGAGAGCTTAGGGTCGCTTAACAGTTCGGCAAGCACAACAGGCACCATAACCACCTGCCGGTCGTCGAGCGCCTGATCGAGTAGCTGTGCATCCTCGCCTGCGCCGCCTTCTAGAAAGGCAACCCATGTGCTCGTGTCAGCCGCGATCATCGGTCGGCTTTCAGCTCTGCCCACGTGCGCGAGAAGCGAACCTTGCCTCTGAGTCGGCGTAGGCGAGCGTACGTCCGCGATGCCGCAACGAGCTGCAGCCCGGTACGGACAGTTTGGGTGATCCCGGTGCCGCTCGCTCGTTGCGCCTTATCGAGAAGCCGCTGCGGTACCTCCACAGTGATCTTGCGCGCTGTCTCCATATACCTTGTTTATACCATACTTAAGGCCAGCATTGGATATGGTATCTCGGGCTGAGGCTGTTGGAGGCGATGGGTAGCCGCCCACGTAACGCGCCACGCAGCGCCGTTCGTGCCACACTTCCACGTAAGCAGGCAGCAGCCGCACCTGCGTCTTGCTTCCCGCAGGCAGCGGAACCGAGTAGCGGTTGGTCCGCACCTTCACGCAGCCCTGGCCATCGACCACGGGAAAACTGGTCTCCGCCAGCTCGAAGCCTTCCCTCGCCAGCGGCAGCAGATGCTCGCGCTCGATGCGCATCTTCTCACCCACCGTGTGCGGCTTTCCGTGAATCCGCCGCTGCTCATCTTCCTGGCAGCACGCCCGCAAGTACGCATTTAACTCATCGAGGTCTTTTACTTTGGGCACCGGCACCTCGTGGTTCCGCCGGAAGTAGCCGGCCTCGCCTTCCACGCCGCCCTTCTCGTTGCCGCGCCCCGGGTTGCAGAACTCGGCCTGGAATCCCCAGTGGGAGCGAAAGGCGATCAGCCGGTTGGTCTCCTCGCGCTGATGTCCGCGCAGAATCTTTTTCACTGCGCTCTTCAGGTTGTCGTAGCGCAGCAACCGGAATACGCCGCCAAAATAGTGAAACGCTCGCTCGTGTGCTTCCAGAAACGCCTGCTGGGTGGCGTGAAAGTAGGCCGTGTGAAACGCCCCGCCGCCCGCCATGCTGCGCATGCTGAAAAACTGCGTGACCTGGCGGCCCTCTTCGAAGTCCACCGCGGCCTCGTACCAATCCACCTGGCCCTCGACGCCCCAGTCGTAACTCTGCGGCACGAACGTCTCGCGCGCCGCCAGTCCCAACTCCTGCTTTCGCCGTCGCACATAGCGCCGCACGGTCGCTTCCGCCACGCCCGCCTCGGAATGCTCCTGGCCAATGCGCACCCAGATCCGGTGCGCCGTGTGCCGCTGCTTGCGCGGCGCTTGCCGATCGCTCTGCAGAATCCCGTCGATGAACTCACGCACCGGCCCCAGCTTCGGACTGCTCCGCGCCGGTGTCTTGCGCTCCGGCGGAATCGCGCTGCCCAGCGCTTGCCGCACCATCCGCCGGTGCGTCTTCAACTTCTTGGCCACTCCCTGGATCGTTCCCGCTCCAAACCGATACTCGCGCCGAATCTCCTCGAACAGTTCCACTTTGCGTCTCCTGTCCATCGGCCCCCCGTCAATACCACCGACAGGTTAGGCCGATCCTTGCTGTACAGGGTGGGCCAAATCAAAAGCGCAAAGTGGGCCAACTCAGAGTAGCGAAATCAACCGGACGCGGAGGATTCGACGAGTCAATCTTTTCCGGAGCGGCGGTGTGAGTCTGTTGCTTCTGACCGATGGCATAGAGAGCGAGCTCAACGCGATTGGAAGTACCGAGTTTGTTGAAAATACGAAACAGGTAGTTGCGCACTGTGTGCTCGCTCAGGTTGAGCTGTCGAGAGATGTCCCGGTTGGTAAGCCCTTCGGCAATGAGCCGCACGACTCCTACTTCCCGTTTCGTCAGCAGGCTCGCGCCCTTGGCGTTGATTACCCGTAGGGGAACCGCCTCGGCGAGCGCCTGCATGACTTAGTCCAGCTCTGGTTGCTCTTCTACGGAGGCGTTACATTGAGGGAGGTGCTGCCAGTGATGCCGTGCAGCGAAGCCGCAATCGTAGCGCTCCCAGTCGACCGAGCTACCGCCAGCCCGCTCAGATTGACCTTCGCGACCTGGGTATTCGAGGAACTCCACCTCGCCGAAGACGTGAGGTCTTGCGTGCTTCCGTCAGTGAACGTGCCGGTGGCAGTAAACTGGATCGTCTTTCCGACCGGAGTCGAAGGATTCACCGGCGTCACGGCGATCGAGGCCAGTACAGGCGGGTCCACCTTCAAAGTGGTCGATCTGGCGATTGATCCTGATGTCGCGGTAATAGTGGTTGTGCCTTGAGCCATGCTGCTCGCTAAACCCTGGCTGCCCGGGGTGTTGCTGATAGTAGCCGCAGCTGTGTTGGACGAGCTCCACGTCACCGAGGTCGTCAGGTTCTGGGTGCTGCCATCGCTGAACGTTCCCGTAGCCGTGAACTGCTGTTTCGTTCCCAGGGGTATCGTAGGATCCCCCGGCTTCACCGCGATCGAGACAAGGACCGGCGGGGTCACCGTCAGGGTGGCGGCTCCACTCACCGAACCTGACAGCGCCGTAATCGTGGTAGCTCCCTGAGCCGCGCTGCTCGCCAAACCCTGGCTACCGGCGGCATTGCTGATCGTAGCCGCAGCCGCGTTAGACGAACTCCACGTCACCAAGGTCGTCACGTTCTGCGTGCTGCTATCGGTGAACGTTCCTGTAGCCGTGAACTGCTGTTTTGTTCCCAGCGGAATCGAGGGATTCGCCGGTGTCACCGCGATCGAGACAAGGACCGGCGCGGTTACGGTCAGAGTGGTGGATCCACTTACAGAACCTGACAGCGCCGTAATCGTAGTAGCTCCCTGAGCCGTGCTACTCGCCAAACCCTGGCTGCCGGCGGCGTTGCTGATAGTAGCCGCAGCCGTGTTGGACGAACTCCACGTCACCGAGGTCGTCAGGTTCTGGGTGCTGCTATCGCTGAACGTCCCTGTAGCCGTGAACTGTTGTTTCGTTCCCAGCAGTATCGAGGGGGTGGCCGGCGTCACCGCGATCGAGACAAGGACCGGCGGGGTCACCGTCAGAGTGGTGGATCCACTTACAGAACCCGACAGCGCCGTAATCGTTGTAGCCCCCTGGCCCAGGGTGCTCGTGAGACCTTGGCTGCCGGCCGAATTACTGATTGCCGCAACGGCCGCGTTTGAGGAACTCCACGTGACCTGGGAGGTGAGGTTCTGCGTGCTGCCGTCCTGGTACGTGCCCGTGGCTGTGAACTGCGGAGTTTGGCCAACGGCGACAATCGAATTGCTTGGGGTGACCGTAATGGACACGAGCGGGGGCGCCAGCTGGGCTACAAATACCACGTCCACCCAGTAATTCGAGCTGTTGTAGGTGCTGGTGGGGAAGCTGCTCGTACTGCCGTACGCGTACACTCCGTTGCTGCCGCTGACCCCTTCTGCCAAAGCATGCAGGGGCGGATCGTCGAATCCGGCCGTCGCGAAGTAGTCTCTGTCAAAGCTGTAATCGCCGACGCTGGTGTAATAGGAGGCCACATAGACCGTGTTAGCGGTAATGGAGACCGGAGCGGAGAAATTCACCTGCTGCCAACCCGAGGAGGTCTCGCCGCTAAAGGTAGCTGTCGCCAGCAGGGTGCCCGTGAGGGACCACAGGTTGGCTACATGCATGCCAGTGTTATTCGTGCTCTTGTAGAAGCGCAAGCCGGTGATATACCCGTTCGCGTCGGCACGGAACTTTACGCCGAGTTCGACCGCTGGACCCGGTCCGACGTCGACAAGCGCCGGCACCGTACCGCTGCTCCAGATCGTGCAGGGGCACGGCAGCGGCTGCACATTGAGGGAGGTGCTGCCAGTGATGCCGTTCAGCGAAGCCGTAATCGTAGTGCTCCCAGGGCTCTGAGCTGTCGCTAGCCCGGTGCCGTTGATGGTGGCGACGGCGGTATTCGAGGAACTCCATGGGACCTGGGAGGTGAGGTTCTGCGTGCTGCCGTCGGCGAACCTGCCCGTGGCTGTGAACTGCGAAGTTTGGCCAACGGTGACAGTCGGATTGCTTGGGGTGACCGTAATGGACGCCAGCTGGGACACCAACTGGGCTATAAATACCACGTCCACCCAGTAATTCGAGCTGTTGTAGGTGCTGGTGGGGAAGCTGCTCGTACTGCCGTATGCGTACACTCCGTTGCTGCCGCTGACCCCTTCTGCCAAAGCATGCAGGGGCGGATCGTCGAATCCGGCCGTCGCGAAGTAGTCCCCGTCAAAGCTGTAATCGCCGACGCTGGTGTAATAGGAGGCCACATAGACGGTGTTAGCGGTAATGGACACCGGAGCGGAGAAATTCACCTGCTGCCAACCCGAGGGGGTCTCGCCGCTAAAGGTAGCTGTCGCCAGCAGGGTGCCCGTGAGGGACCACAGGTTGGCTACATGCATGCCAGTGTTATTCGTGCTCTTGTAGAAGCGCAAGCCGGTGATATACCCGTTCGCGTCGGCACGGAACTTTACGCCGAGTTCGACCGCTGGACCCGGTCCGACGTCGACAATCGTCGGCACCGTACCGCTGCTCCAGATCGTGCAGGGGCACGTCTGTGACACTGGCTGCACATTGAGGGAGGTGCTGCCAGTGATGCCGTTCAGCGAAGCCGCAATCGTAGCGCTCCCAGCCCTCTGAGCTGTCGCGAGCCCGGTGCCGTTGATGGTGGCGACGGGGGTGTTCGAGGAACTCCATGTGACTTGGTTGGTGAGATTTTGCGTGCTGCCGCCCTGGTATGTGCCCGTGGCTGTGAACTGTTTGGTTGCGCCAACGGTGGTGGTTGGATTACTGGGTGTGACAGCGATCGACAACGGCGAGATCACGTTGACAGAAATGCCGGACGAGGGTGTTTCGATGTTACCGCTATCGTCGACTGCGCGGCTTTTTATCGTGACGCTTTGGGGGATACCCGGTGCTGCCCAGACAAAACTCCAATTCTCGCGCCCGGTCGCCGGGTGCCAGGTAGTTCCTCCATCGAACGACAGTTCGACTCCACCCACCACTCCCCCGCCACTATCTCCGGCGGTGCCCGTGATTGTCACCATTGAATAATCGCGGACCGCGCTACCGGGTGCAGGGAAAGTGATCGCCGAAATCGGAGCGATGGTATCGCTCGATTGCAGAGCTGGGATCAAACCCGCTTGTAGGGTTGCCGGTTGAACACCCATGTCAGCCAGCAGATTGACCGTGGCCTGTTGCATATTGGAGTCCGGCGGCGAACAACCGTTGTCGTGATTACCATCCAGTCCCCATGACCACTGTATGGTGCCGGCTCCGAACACAAGAGACTTGCCTTGGTAGCGGTACAGGGTCAGGTGGTGCGTGGCAGTGCCAGGGCCATAGGTAGTGCCGCCGTAGTCCAGTAGGTATCCAGAGGTAACTGTGACGGTAGCAGTCGACAAGCGAAATAGCCCTGCGGGACGAAAGCCATTGTCCGCATCGATGTCCCACTCGGCGCCGAGAGTCCCTGCGGGCAGCGTATAAACTTGGCCGGGCAGCAACGAAGCCATGCTGGTGTTGCGCCAGAAACGCATTTTGCCGTCATCCTGCGGGACAATGATGGAGTCCGTGCAGCCCGTGCGCCCCTCGATTTGGAAAATCGTGCCGCTGAGAGCGTTCTCGGGTCGCCCGCCGTCAGCTGGAGGGCTGAAACGTGGATCGCGCCAAGTCCCCGTCCACGTTGGCGGATCTTCCGGATCGAAGATCGAATTCGCCGGTTCCTTGTAGCAAACGAGTGTGCGATACGGGGTCGCAGAACCATCAATGCTGTTCTCCCAGCGGGTTTTCCAAAACACTTCATTCCCACTGAAGAAGGCTAGATGAACGCCGGCGGCGCGCGCAGCTTCCACATTGGCCCGCTCATTACCGGACCAGTACTCGTCGTGACCAACTGACAAGAACACTTTGTGGTTGGTCAGAAGCGTGCCATGGCGATCCGTATCCACGCCACTGATGTAGCTGACGTCATAGCCGTTGGCCTCGAGCCAGCGAACCATGGGGTACTCGGCGCTAAATACCCACGTGATCGGGCTGTATGAGCGGGTCTGAAACGGGCGGTTATAGCTAACTTTGTAGGGGCGGCAAGTATTGAACGTTCCATCGCAACCGTAGAGGCTTGCGCCTGGAGAGCCGTAGTCGTTGTAGGCTTGCCAGGCTAGATCAGAGGTCTTGAAAACAAGGTCCGAATGACCGGCATCGTCACGCACGATGAAGAACACGTGGTTGGCCCCGGAAGTGTCCAAGCGCACCAATCGGGCGAAGTACAATCCGGATGCGGCGTTCGCCGGCACTGCCCAGAATGCCGAAACCCCCCAGTTTCCGCAGTCAACCAGTGATGTTGCGGTGTCCGACAAGCAAGCTGGCTGGTTTTGGGGCAATGGAACGGAGGGACTGATCGTCGCCACCTTTCGCGCTCCCATCCCGCCGTAGTAGCCCATCCGGTAGATGTCAAGGCGATAGGCGGTCGCGTCCGTACTCACCTTGAAAAAGACTGTCTGGCCAAGGTTGACACTGATGTCCGTCGTAAACCCCTGGATTGAAGGATCGCCGACGCCGCTGACGTCCCACTCAGTCGCTGGATTACCGGGTTTGCAGTTTTCCGCCTCGATAACGTTCTTGGGGGAACTGCATGTGGCGAAAGCCGGACTCGCCGCTGCGAGAATAAGAATAGAAATCGCTACCGCGAACTTTCCGAAGCGATAGTTAACGTGCTTGGTCACGCGTGAGCCGGGAGCACTTCAGTACAGCTACGGACTGCGGAAGTCAAGAAAAATAAGACTTGTCGGCAGTCCGGACCGCTGGCGAGAATGAGCAGCGAGCCTTACATCCAGCGAGAGAAGATGGGGCGGATCAGAACTGAGAGGGAGGGACCGGACGCGGAGGATTCGATGAGTCAATCTTTTCCGGGGTAGCGGTGTGAGGCTGTTGCTTCTGACCAATGGCATAGAGAGCGAGCTCAACGCGATTGGAAGTACCGAGTTTGTTGAAAATGCGAAACAGGTAGTTGCGCACTGTGTGCTCGCTCAGGTTGAGCTGTCGAGAGATGTCGCGGTTGGTAAGCCCTTCGGCAATGAGCCGCACGACTCCTACTTCCCGTTTCGTCAGCAGGCTCGCGCCCTTGGCGTTGATTACGCGCAGCGGAACCGCCTCGGCGAGCGCTTGCATGAGATAGTCCAGCTCCCGCGTATTTGCCCAAACCTGTCCCTGGTGCACGACTTGGACGCAGCGGCAGAGCGCCTCAAACGATCCGTCGCGGGAGAACACCCCGCGGGCCCCTCCGCGAAAGGATTCGATGACTAGGTCCCGGTCGCATGAATCAAGCAGCATAATGACGTTCGTTTTGGATCGAGAAGTGCGGACTTCGCGCAGCACTTTGAAGCCCAGGAATGGCCCGTCCTGAAGATGCGCGCTGATGATGGCGATGTCGGGCTGCTTTTCGTTAGCTGCTGCGAGCACACCAACGGAATCCATAGCGCAGCCGAGTAGGGAAAAGCGATAGCGGCTCCGCTTCAGCATGGTGGCCATCAACTGGCACCCCATCCGGCTGGAGTCTCCTACGAGGACTGAGATGCTGCGTCCTTCGAGTTGTGGTGCGCGCAACATTGAAAAGTCTGAAAAGGTTCATCACTTTTTTGTAGAAGTTTAAGGAGTAGCCTCGCAGAAAGCAAGGCCTATTCTGGACGAGCCTGTGGAAATCCTCCCGGCCGCCCGAAGAGGGCGGTTCCAAAGTACCCCAGGTACTCGGGCGATGTGGCAGACGTTCGACTTGGAGAATTCGATGAGAATATTCATCCCGGGCGCGCAGGTGAACTGTACGAGCCTGAGCTTGAAAGTTTTGATGCCGCCGGCTCCAAAAATTTGACGCTAGTACTCATAGTATCTCCGAAAGATAACCTGGGTTGTCAGCCAGATCGCGAAATCCATCGCGAACTTGCAGGCTAAGACGCCCCGGTTTGGTGCAAGGGTTGTCTGCCGCCCGGTCCACGGGAAGGCAACTCGATACCCAGGAAGCGGGCCTGGAGCAAGGCCAGGTTTGCGTCGTGGGAGGTCTTGACAGGTACTTTATTGCCTGACGCGCATAGTATTTTTGTCCTCGTTTTTTCGAGGCCTTATGTCTCCTGGCGAAGGCAGCTTGCTGTACCCAGACTTCCTGAGGACAATCTAACTCAATAAGAACGAGACGTTTAGCATCTTGTGAGTCGATCTATAAAGTTTTAACGTAGTTCGCGAAGTCCACCCACAGGGGTCCGGCTTCCGTCCCCAGGCGGTTACCCAGGTAGGCCTCGATTAATTCGATGTAATGGGGCTCAGGTGGAGCGGAGAAAAGCCATTCGCTATCCTTTGCAGGCTCCTATCGATTTCTGGTGGGAAGCGGGTGGAATTCGTCAAATGGGAAAAGGACGAACACGTGACATCAGCGAAAAAGGGGTGTTCGTACTTTCGCCTGTGTGTCCTCCTCTCGGTTACAGGGTGGATATGAATATTATTTTGCCGCCGTTACAAGAAGCGCTTCCGCCGGCGCAGATCCGGGGTGAGGCACAAGTGTTGCGAATCGAGCCGCGAAGTAACGGTGGTGAAATCGTGGGCTTTGCGCTCTTGAGTCGCAAGGTTGTTCTGAATCCGAGCGAGGGGAATCCGTAGGGGGGGCGCTGGGCGAAACGGAGATTCTCGCGATGGGCGGATCAGAACAACGAGGAAAGGCACTCGGGACGTGGTTTTAGAAGTGTTAATCGCTGAGTGAAGGATCGTGCCATGGGATCAATGGAGAGCATGGATTCGGCTCTGTTTGCGCCAGTAGACGGGCTGCCCCCGGAAGAGGTGATCTTCGGAAGCTCTCCGATGATGGCCGACCTCCGGCGAAATGTGCAGAAGGCCGCAGGCGCGAATGTGCCCGTTTTGCTTCAGGGCCAGAGCGGGACCGGCAAGGAAATACTCGCGAAACTGATTCACTGCCATTCGCCTTGGGGAGGCGGACCTTTCGTCAAGGTCAATTGCCCTGCCATTCCGGGAACACTGCTCGAGAGCGAGCTTTTCGGATACGAGAAAGGCGCATTTACCGGAGCGTACGGGGTGAAGCCGGGACGCGTTGAGATGGCCCACCGAGGCACGCTATTCCTCGACGAAATTGCTGAGCTCGATCCCTCTTTGCAGGCCAAGCTCCTGCAGTTGCTTCAGGATGGCCAGTTCTGCCGGATCGGTGCTCAGGAGGAAATGCGCGTCGAAGTCCGGTTTGTTTGCGCGACGAACCGCGAACTGCATAAGGAAATCGAGGCCGGGACGTTCCGCCAGGACCTGTTCTATCGCATCAACGTGCTCACCATGCATCTGCCGTCTCTGCGTGACCGCCAAGAAGACATTCCCATGCTGGTGGATTACTTCCTGTCCACGCTCTCGAAGAAATACGAAATCACGGCGCGCCGGCTATCGGGCGGCGTTCTGGACAGTCTGCAGAGATATCACTGGCCGGGCAATATCCGCGAGCTCGAGAACGTCATCAAGCGCTACGTCATTCTCGGCTCGGAGTCGGAAATCACTCACGCACTCGGGGATAATGGCCGCGAATGTCTGATCCCGGAACTCCAGGTCGACGGCGTGACTTCCTTGAAGCAAGTGGTTCGTCAGGCGGTAAAGCAGGTTGAGCGCAGAGTCATCCTGGAAGTGTTGGACGCCAATCGTTGGAATCGCAAAAAGACCGCGCGCGCCCTGCGCATCAGCTATTCGGCACTGCTTTACAAAATGCGGGAAGCGGGCGTGCCGCCGACGCGAGGTCGCTCGGCGCAGCTTCACGCGGGAAGAGATCCTCGGACTTGGCCAGACTTCAAACCACCAAAGGAATGCGAAGCATGAGATCCCATCGCAAAATCAATCGAACTCGTCGAGTTTCGTTTTTCATCGCGCTCTTATTGCCTTTCTCCGCCGGCTTCGCGCCCGATAGCAAAGCGCAATCGGCCCCGGCCAGTTCGGCGGTAAGAGAGACGGGGGTGCCGAGCACCGACAAGCCGAAACCCAGTCCGGCGGCTCCCGCGATTTCCAAGGACGACTACATTATCGGGCCCGAGGACGTGCTCGCCATTAGCGTCTGGCGCGAAACCGAACTTTCCCGGACTGTGCCCGTGCGTCCGGACGGTAAAATCTCGCTGCCCCTTATCGGCGACCTCAAGGCGAGCGGGCTCACCCCGCGGCTGCTCGAGGCCGAAATCGCCAAGCAACTGGAGGCGTACGTCCGTAAGCCTGAAGTAGCCGTCATCGTCCAGGAAGCCAAAAGCCATAAGTTCAACCTGATGGGATCAGTGGCGCGTCCTGGTGAGTATGTCTTGAGCAGCAGTATGACCGTGCTCGATGCACTCGCGCTCGGCGGTGGCTTCACCGATTTCGCGAAACGGACCAAGATTTACATCTTGCGGCGCGGTCCGGATGGCGCTGGGGTGGTTCGACTTCCTTTCAATTACAAGCAGGTGATCCAGGGGAAGTCCCTCGATCAAAATGTGGAGTTGAAACCCGGCGATACCATCGTCGTACCTTGAGGCGAGGCCATATGCGCACTCCTTACTATTCGTTGCTTCTGTTTTTTCTGGTGCCCAGTGCCTTGTGGGCGCAAGGGAACGTCCCTATGCCCGCGAGCGGCGAAATGCCGCCGGTAACCACCGGTTCGGAGTTCACTCCGACCAACGTGATCGTCGGGGGTGTCACTGTCAGCGGTGGTTACGATGACAACCTGCTGAACTCTGTGACGAATCCGCAGGGCGGCGCTGAGTTCTACGTCACCCCGAGCATCTCGTTCGAGCAGACGCGGAAGCGTATGTTTTGGACCTTGAGCTATAGCGGCGGCTTAGGCATCACCCAGCGGTTTACGGATCGAAACCAGCTAACGCAGCAGCTCAGCGGCGCAGTCTCTTACCGTGTGAGCCCGCGGCTCAACGTCCATTTTCGTCAGGATTGGAGCGTGACAACCGACCCGTTCGCGCGATTTGGCAATAATCTTTTTCTGCCGGAACTTGGTCCACTGAACCAGCCGAACGATACGGTGCCCCTGCCGTATGCGCGCCGGTCCCAGAAGGAGTCGAGCGTGATCGTTTCTTACGTGCTCAGCCCGCACAACATCATGGGCGTGAGTGGGAGCTATTACGATCAGCATTTCGATAACGTCGTCACCGCGACGGCCGGAAGCCAATTGATCCAGAGCAGCGGGGGCTCGGGGTCTTTTTTTCTTTCCCACCAATTCTCTCCGCGCGAGTCGGCCGGATTCGAGTACAACTTCCTGGATCTGTCTTTCAGTCAGGGCCACGCGGTGACGCACAGCTTTTTGTTCACGAACCAACTCTCGCTGACCTCGAGAACCAAGCTGGTGTTTTTCATCGGTCCGGAATACGTGCTGCTGCATGACCAGGTCGCGTTGAATTTCGCGTTCTTTGTGATTCATTTCAATGTGAACGCACAGTCCTGGTCGACAGCCGGTGGCGCGGTCTACAGCTGGACGGGTAATCGGACGGCCGCGCAAGTGAGCCTCACCCGCGAAGTCAGCGATGGCGGCGGGCTGTCAGGGGCCGTGCGCCTGACGAGTGCCTCCGTCTCTGTGCGGCGGCGTCTGACCAATCGCTGGACTGCGAATGTGGGAGCGCAGTATTCAGACAATCGCGCTCTGGATCTGTCGAACTCGGCCCTCTCCCTCCATGTAGCTTCGGGCGACGTCGGTCTTTCGCGGCAGATGGGGCCGAATTTGGCCCTTGGGTTTTCCTATGCGCGGCTGCAGCAGACCGGAACGGCGCTTGGTCAGACTTTTGGAAATCACAACCGTTTTCAAGCTTCTCTCGATTATCGATTCATGAGGCCACTGGGAAGGTAACTATGATTGAAGAATTACAAGAAGAACGCGGCCCTTCGTGGGATGACTACGTAAAGATTATCCGCCGCCGGCGATGGTGGCTCGTGCTGCCCATGTTCCTTTGCTGGGCCGTCGTGTGGGGGATCGGCTGGTTTCTACCGTCCGTGTATCGTTCGGAGACCTTGATCCTCGTTGAACAGCAGAAGGTTCCCGAACAATACGTTGTGCCGAATGTCTCGGTGGACCTGCAGGAACGGCTACAGAGCATGACGCAACAGATCCTGAGCCGCACGCGTCTCGAGGGCATCGCCGAACGATTCAACTTGTACCCGAAGGCGCCTGCTGGACTCAGCACGACCGACCCGGTCGACCAGATGCGAAAAGACATTGCGATTGAGCTGGTCCAGACGCCGGGACGGCCGGGCGACCTAACGGCCTTCAAGATTTCTTATTCCGCGGCAACGCCCCAGTTGGCGCAGCAGGTGGCCAGCCAGTTGACGTCACTCTTTATCGATGAAAACATGCAAAACCAGCAGCAACTTTCCGAGAGCACCACGACTTTTCTGGGAACCCAGCTCAACGATGCTCGCACTGTACTCGAGCAGCAGGAAGCGAAGGTGCGAGAGTTCAAGGCTCAGAACCTCGGACAACTACCGAGCCAACTGCAAACCAACGTCCAGATCCTTTCTGGCTTGCAAGCCCAATTGCAAGGGGTGAACGAAGCGATCAATCGCGCGCAGCAGCAAAAACTTTATCTGCAGTCTTTGCTGGATCAATATCGCGCTGCCCAGGCTGCGACAGAAACGGGAGGCTCGTCCAGTACGCCGGAGGCGCTCGACAAGGAATTAGACCACCTGCAACTGCAGCTCGCAGATGCGAAAGCACTTTACACAGATAAAAACCCTGACGTGCGAAACATCGAAGAGGAGATTGCGAAAACCAAGAAGCTGAAACAGCAAATCGCCGACGAATTTGCTGCGAATGAGAAGGCTCAATCGAGCGACAGTGGAAAAGCAGCCGAACCGGTTCACGCGGGTTCGCACCCCTCTTCATCGATGATGCAGATTACGAGCCAGCTCAAAGTCAACGAGTTGGAAATCCGAGACTACCAACGTCAGACCAAGGACCTGCAAGCAAAGATTGGGGAATATCAGCAGCGCTTAAACATGACCCCCATGCGCGAACAGCAACTGTCAGATATTACGCGGGGCTATGAAGAGTCCCAATCCAATTACGACTCCTTGTTGAAGAAGCAGATGCAGTCTCAACTCGCCACCAACTTAGAAAAGCGCCAGCAGGGCGAGCAGTTCCGCATCATCGATCCCCCCAGCTTCCCGAGGAAGCCCTCGTCGCCCAATCATTTCCAGCTCAGTTTGATCGCGCTCGGGGCAGGCATCTTGCTGGGCCTCGGAATCACAGCCCTGGCGGAGCTGATTGATGCGCGCATACGGGCAGAAAAGGATTTGAAGGAGCTGGTGCCCGCACGCGTCCTGGTCGGGATTCCGCACTTAGCCACGCCCGGCGAGGAAAAGCAGCGGGTTCGCCGGCACTGGATGGAATGGGCCGCCGCATTTGTGATTGTTGTCACCATGGCTGCCGGCAACTTTGTTTCCTATTTCAAGGGTTAAGAGACGATGTACAGAAAATTTTACGGCCTCGCTCGCCATCCTTTTGAGATCACGCCGGATCCCTTTTTCTTTTTTCCGACGGCTCGGCATAACGAGGCCCTGGCCAATTTGTATTATGGCATCCAGCGCCGCAAGGGCTTCGTCGTGGTGACGGGCGAGGTTGGCACCGGCAAAACCCTTCTGGTGCGCTGTTTGCTCGATGTGTTGCTGAGCAATCAGGTGGCGTTTGCCTACATCTTCAACACGCGGCTCACGTCGAGCGAGTTTCTGCAGTACATGATGACCGATATGCGTCTGCCGGTGGCCGGAAAGTCGAAGAGCGAACTGCTGCTCTTCCTGAACTCCTTCCTTATTGCCCGGCATCGCCGCGGCTCGACCGCGGCCCTGGTGGTCGACGAAGCCCAGCTCCTGAGCTGGGAACTGCTGGAAGAGATTCGCCTGCTGACCAATCTCGAAACCGCCCAGCAGAAATTGCTGCAGATTGTGCTGGTGGGGCAGCCCGAACTCGACCGCAAGCTCGATTCACCTGATTTGCGCCAGCTCAAACAGAGGGTCTCTTTGCGCTGCCGCCTGAAACCCCTGAACGATCAAGAAGTAAGGGGTTACGTTCTTCGCCGTCTGGAACTGGCCGGTGCGAATTCTCATTCCCGGACGCTGTTCACGGACGGAGCCATCGCCGCCATTCATCAGTACTCGCGCGGTATCCCGCGCCTGATTAACACCATTTGTGAGAACACCTTGATTGCCGGCTACGCTCGTCAGGCTCGCAGCATCACGCCTGAAATCGTGGCGGAGGTTGCCGGCGACTTTTCGCTCGACCTTCCGCAGGCTCCGGTAAGTCAGCCGGCAGAAACCGGGCAACAGGTTCCCAAGGAAGGAGTGGATGCCATATGAGCCGGCTTTATGAAGCGTTGCGTCGATCCGAGTTAGAGAACCGTCCGTCGGGCGCCCCAGTCCCCGAAATGCAGGCGCCATCGGATTTGCTGCACAAAGCTGCCCGCGATCCCCTGGGTTACGAAGACGTTCGCTCGCTCCAGGTCCAAGCGGCTCCGACAAACCACCTGGTAACCCTGAAAGAAGAGAACAGCCTGGGGGCGGAAAAGTTCCGGGTCCTCAGCACTCGACTGAACAATTTGCGGGCGCAGCGAGAACTCAAGACCATCCAAGTGACCAGTGCGATCATTGATGAGGGCAAAACGCTGGTGTCTGCCAATCTCGCTGCCGTGCTGGCGAAGCGCTCGAACCAGAAGGTGCTTCTGCTGGAGGGCGATCTTCGTAAGCCCAATCTCGACCGACTTTTGGGTCTTGGTTCGCTGCCGGGTATCAGTGAGTGGTGGCCCCAGCCCAACGCTCCGGTCACGGAGTTCCTCTATCGGCTGGAGGGCCTGCCCCTGTGGCTGTTTCCCGCAGGACTTCCCTCCGAACATCCGACGGAGATTCTGCAGTCGGGACGTTTGGCGGCATTGATGACCCAGTTTAGCGGTTGGTTCGATTGGATCATTGTCGATTCAGCGCCCTTGCTTCCGCTAGCCGATGCGAACCTCTGGGCCCGACTTGTCGATGGCCTTTTGCTGGTCGTGCGGGAAAATAGGACCCCGCGCAGAGCGCTCGAGAAGGGTTTGGAAAGCCTCGATGACCCTAAGATCATCGGGGTTGTCCTCAATGAAGCCTCCGAGTTTGACCGGATCCACTACTACGATCAGTATTACGCCGCCCAACCGCGGGGAAGTAACGGGCGAGGCCGGGCGAAGACGACGGAGCCGGGTCCGTGATCCGCTTTCTGCATGCCTACTTTCCCGCCCGGACGGTGTTCTTGGGCCTGTCCGAAGCGTGCTTGGTGACTCTGGCTTTCATCGCAGCGACCATCGCCAGATTGGGCACTTTCGATGGCACGATTGTTCTCAACTACCAGCAGGGGTTCATCAAGATCATCGTCGTTGCGGCCATCTTCATTGTTTGCATGTATTACTTTGACCTGTATGACTCCATGGTGCTCAGCAATAGGCGGGAGGTCCTCACTCGCCTCGTGCAGGTGGTGGGCACTTCCTGTGTGATTCTGGCTGGCTTGTACTACATTTATCCGCCCCTGGAACTCGGCCGGGGAATTCTCGCCGTTGGAATCCTTCTGGTTGCCTTTCTGTTGGCCGGCTGGCGCCGGTTGTTTCTGCTCCTGAACAGCTTACCGCGTTTTGCCGAGCGCGCACTGCTGGTGGGTGATGGCCCTTTGGCCGAGAATCTGGCCTCGGAGTTTGAGCGCCGTTCGGAGCTCGGTGTGCGCCTCATCGGACGCTTGGACACAAATGGCACCGGAGGAACAGCAGCGTCTTCGGAGCCTGTGTGGCTTGAGGAACTGAGCCGGATCGTCGAATCCCGGCATCCGAGTCGCATCATCGTGACGATGCAGGATTGCCGGGGCAAGCTGCCCGTAGAGCCGTTGCTCCGTTTCAAGAGCCAAGGCGTAAGAATCCAGGACGGGGCGGAAGTGTACGAGGCGGTGACCGGCAAGGTCCCGATCGAATCGCTTCGCCTGAGTTGGTTGCTTTTCTCGCCTGGCTTCCATATCTCCCGATGGCTGCTCCTCTATAAGCGGGTCTTCGCCTTTGCCGTGTCGGCTTTCGGACTATTGCTGTGTGCGCCCCTGATGGCCCTGATCGCTCTCGCGATCCGGCTCGATTCTCCGGGCCCTATCGTTTTTCGGCAGAAGCGCGTAGGGAAGGACGGGAAGACTTTTACCCTCTATAAGTTTCGCTCCATGTACGACGGCGTGGACCCGGAAGGCAATCACGCGCCAGCGCAAGAGGGAGATGGTCGATTCACCCGGGTGGGACGCTGGCTGCGTCGCGCTCGCGTGGACGAGCTGCCTCAGCTCTACAACGTTTTGCGCGGCGACATGTACTTCGTGGGCCCGCGGCCATTCGTGCCTAACCAGGAAGACGAGTGTGCCGAGAAAATCCCCTTCTATCGCCAGCGTTGGGCCGTGAAGCCGGGCGTGACGGGCTGGGCCCAGGTAAACCGCGACTACTGCGCGACCCTCGCAGACAACACAGAAAAACTGGCCTATGACCTCTTCTACATCAAGAACATGTCTATCGGTCTCGACGTCCTGATTTTGCTGAAGACTGCGAAGATCCTGCTGCTCGGACGGGGGTCGCGATGAAGCCTAGACTCTTCGTAGAATGTGTTTTCTGGCTGTCCGTAGCGGGCGTGATTTACACGTATTTTCTCTATCCGGTGCTTCTTTTCCTCTGCTATGCGTTGGCCCAATTGCGCAGCGACCTGCGCTATTTGGTCGTGCGGGGCGATCGTCGCGCTGGGTCGCTCGCGCAGGACGAACTCCCGGGCGTCAGCTTTTTGATACCGGCCTATAACGAAGAGAAGCATCTCCCGGCGAAGATCGCCAATCTGCGAGAAGTCGATTATCCACCAGAAAAACTACAGGTCATCTTTGTTTCCGATGGGTCCACGGATGGCACGAATGAGATTCTCCGCAATTTAGCGTCTTCCAATCCGAATATTGAGGTCGTCCTTTTGCCGAAGCGAAGCGGCAAACCGGTCGCTCTGAACCACGCGGTCGCTCGCGCGCGGCATGAGATACTTGTATTGTCCGACGCTGCCACACTCTTTTCTCCCGATGCAGTGCGAAAGCTGGCCCGACACTTCTCGGACCGGTCCGTAGGGGCGGTCTGCGGCTCCCTGCGTTTCCAAGCCAGCCCGGAATCACAGCAAACCGAGGGCGTATATTGGAAATACGAAAGCATGCTGCGGCTGATGGAGGCGCGATTGGGCGCGACACTGACGGCCAGTGGCGCCATCTATGCCCTTCGCCGCGCGGCGTTCGTCGAGCTAGCTCCCGACACGGTGCTCGACGATTTCATCATCCCGATGAACGCGCGACGAATGGGTTACCGCATCCTGTATGACCCGGAAGCTGTGGGGACGGACGTCGCGCCTGGCACGGTCGCGGGCGAGTTTGCCCGCCGCGTTCGGCTGGCCGTCGGCAGCTTCCGCGCAGTCGGGGACTTGGCCCGTATTCCCCTGAGCAGCTCGACGCGCCTCGCCTTCTTTTCCCATAAAGTATTGCGCTGGACCGTCCCTCTCTTCGTCATCGCGCTGTTGATAAGCAACGCGCTGCTGATCGCCCAACCCTTCTACCGGGTCATCTTTCTTTTCCAACTGGCCTTCTATCTGTGGGCGGGATTGGGTTACCTCCTTCGAGAGCGCGCGCATCGCTTTCGATTTGCGCTGCTGGGCTATTTCCTTCTGGCCATGAACCTAGCCTTCCTGGTGGGCTTCGTTCGTTCCCTGGTTGGTCGAGAGGGGGCCATTTGGCAACGGATCGAATAGCGATGGGTCAACCCGTGCTTGCCGAGCACGCCGGCACGCAACGGGCTCGGCCGAAGCGTAATCCCGTGCGTACGGTTGCGTTCGGTGCGCTCTTGCTTTTCATGGTGGTCTACTTTGCCCGCCCCGGGGATTGGATTCCTGGCCTGACGTCCATGCCCGTCGCTAAACTCGTCGGTATCCTTGCAATCATCACATTCTCGCTGGCGGCGGTGCGGGCGCAGTGGCGCCTGCCCAAGGAAGCGCTCTATCTCATACTGCTTCTCGTGCAATTGTTTCTCACCGTTCCTTTTTCGCCGGTTTGGCGGGGCGGCGCATTTTGGACGACTGTTAATTTTGCGAAGGTAGTGCCGATTGTACTGGCGATGACCCTTGTGGTCACTACGATGAGTCAGCTGCGCCGGATCATTTTCGTGCAGACAGCATCAATCGCGGTGATTTCGCTGGTTGCATTGTACAAGCATCACCTTGTTCTGGGTCGCTTGGAAGGTGTGCTGAGCGGCAATTATGACAATCCAAACGATCTGGCATTTTCCATCGGGCTGTCCCTGCCGTTCTGTCTGGCCTTTCTGATCCTGGCACGGAGCTGGCTGCGCAAATCACTCTGGGCCCTGGCGTTGGCTGTGATGCTCTACGTCATCTTTCTCACTGGCTCTCGCGCAGGATTCCTCGTGCTGATAACCGCAGTAGGAGCGTGCGTCTGGGAATTCGGGATTAGAAGCCGTCGAGGCTTCTTGATCCTTGCCCTCGGGATCGTGAGTCTTTTGGTTTTCGTCCTCGCCGGTGGTCAAGTCCAGCGGCGTCTTAGCGCGACCTTCAACGATGACCAAGGTGACATCGAGAAAGGCGCTGCCTACGGCTCAGCTCAAGCCCGAAAGGATCTTTTTAAGAAAAGTATCGCAACAACGATTGAGCATCCGCTATTTGGGGTGGGACCTGGTAATTTCGAGGTAATCTCAGGCGTCTGGCACACAATGCACAATTCCTACACTCAGATGAGTGCCGAGGGGGGTCTCCCCGCCCTAGTCCTCTATCTGATGATCCTTTGGCGCGCGTTTGCCAACGTGCGCGGTGCCAAGAAACTCTCTCGAGCGCGGACAGAACCTCAGATACTTGCCGCAGTTTTGCGCGCAAGCTTGCTCGCCTACCTCGTCGGGTCATTTTTCGCTAGTGAGGCATACCAGTATTTTCCTTACTTTTTGGTGGGTTATACCACCGTTCTCTTTCGAATCACCCGCACGGCGCATTCCTATGACACTTGGAAGAGTCAAACGCGTAGTACGGCGAAGATCACGGGAGACATTGATGGCAACGGGGAAGGAGCAGAATTCCGGCCGGCTTGGGTTTCGTACTGAATTGTTGGATGTTCTACGCTGCACGTCTTGCCGGGGCAGACTGGTCGAAGATGGCTCCGGACTCGTCTGCCCAGGTTGTCGCCGACTATTTCCTGAGATCAACGGAGTGGTTCGATTCGTGGACGAGCAGCACTACGCCGGAAGTTTTGGCTTTCAGTGGCACAAGTACGCGCGCACGCAGCTCGATAGTGCAGACAATCACGACTCCGAGATTGCGTTTCGCGAGCGCACTGGTTTTACGCCGGATGAACTTCGTGGAAAACTCATTCTGGACGTTGGATGTGGAATGGGTAGGTTTGCCGACGTCGCCAGCCGATGGGGTGCCCGAGTGGTGGGAGTCGACCTCAGTAGCGCCGCCGAAGTGGCTGCTCGCAATCTGGCGGACCGCGACGACACCGCGTTTTTTCAAGCGGATGCCTTGGCTCTTCCCTTTGCGAACGAAAGTTTCGACTACATCTACAGTGTTGGCGTGCTGCACCATACTCCCAACTGTAGGGAGGCCTTCGCTGCTCTGCCCCCTTTGCTGAAGCCCGGCGGGACGATCGCTGTCTGGCTCTATAGCGGCTACAATAAGTGGTATCGCTTCAGCGATCTATATCGTCGCCTAACGTGCCACTTACCTTCCCGCTTGCTGCATGAGCTTTGCTTGGTGGCGGTGCCGCTGTATCATATTCATCGAGGGCTCCGCGCGCTCCCCATAATCGGACGCCCTGCCAGCGGGCTGCTCCAATTGGTTCTGCCAGTCTCACTACTGCCTAACCGAGACGCCCGAGTTCTAGACACGTTCGACTGGTATTCACCCAAGTACCAGTCCAAGCACACGTACGAGGAAGTCTACCGTTGGTTTGAAGATTGTGGTTTGGGCTCATTGCGGGTCCTGCATCAGCCCATATCCGTCAGAGGGCGCAAGCCACTGAACCTTTCGAGACCAGATGTGCGGGCAGAGCGATGGGCTCAGACCGAGAGAGTCTAGTTGGAAGGCGATGACATCTTTCGAAAAAATTCGGAACAGCCTAACGTGGCTGCCAGCCTACAGTTGGCAGCGCTTGGTCAGGCGACCTATCCGCGGTCGTCCAATCCACCTCATCATTTCCCTTGCTGATCACTTCGAACCGGCAATTGTTCCACACGACGGGATGGCCCGCGCCCACCGCGATGAGCAGGAAAGGCGGGTAGAACGTTGGTGCGAGGCATACCCGAAAGCGGTGCAAAATTGGCCCGATTCTGATGGGAAGCCTTTCCGCCATACCTACTTCTTCCCCGCCGAGCAATATCAGGAGTCACAGATCGACCGCCTGGCGCACTTCTGCAAGCAGGGCTGGGGAGAAATCGAGATTCACTTGCACCACGGGGTGGAAGCGCCAGATACGTCCGAAAATGCTCGACGCCAGCTGATCGAGTTTCGCGATCTGCTAGTTTCACACGGCTGCCTTTCTCAGATGGATGGAGCGGGTCAACCGCGTTACGCGTTTGTTCACGGCAATTTTGCTTTAGCGAACTCAGCGCGCGGTCGCTATTGCGGCGTGAATGACGAGATGCAAGTGCTGTCGGATACGGGCTGTTATGCTGATTTCACGCTGCCTTCAGCGCCCAGTGTGAGCCAGATCGCGAAGATCAATGCCCTCTACGAATGCAAAGAGCCGCTGGGTCAGCGTGCTGCGCACCGCTACGGTGAAGATCTGGCTGTTAACAGGCGCCCCGAAGTCTTGCCGTTAATTGTTCAGGGGCCGTTGATGGTTAATTTCTCCAGGCGGCGCAGATCTTGGCCCTTTCCGGGGATCGAAAATGGAGAACTAACGGGATCGCAACCTCCCACGCTTAAGCGCCTCAAGCTTTGGATTCAAGCCGCCATCGCGGTTAAGGGTCGGAGTGATTGGCTATTTATAAAACTGCATTGCCATGGGATGGATCCTCGCGATGAGGAAGTGATGCTCGGGGCCCCCTTACGACGGTTCCTCAGGGAATTGAGGGAGCTCGCAGGGGATGGGGGTCCTTATCGGGTGCACTTCGTTTCGGCCAGGGAAATGGTGAACATCATCTTGGCCGCCTGCGATGGTCGAGAAGGTAACCCCGGCGATTACAGAGACCACAGATTGATTCCATTCCGCGATGGGCACGGATTGAAGGGCCGCAGCGATCGTGTAGCACTAAAGGTGGGAGAGTAAGACATGTGTGGCATCGCCGGCTTCGTCCGGACTAACAGGGAAGCATCGCCGCATGATGAAGCTCTGGTGCATCAAATGTGCCAGACGATTGTCCATCGCGGCCCTGACGACGAAGGAATCTACGCAAAGCATGGGGTCGGTCTGGGTATTCGACGGCTGAGCATCATCGACTTGGCTGGCGGGCATCAGCCGGTGCACAACGAGGACCAGACCATTTGGATCGTCTTTAACGGTGAAATCTACAATTTTCCCGAGTTGCGGCGCGAACTGGAGGGCCGGGGACACCGGTTTTATACCAACACTGACACCGAAGTGATTGTGCATCTTTACGAAGACCATGGTTCCGAATGCGTTCAGAAATTGCGTGGGATGTTCGCCTTCGCGATTTACGACGAACGCCGCCAGAGCCTCTTGCTGGCGCGAGACCGACTTGGCATCAAGCCCCTTCACTATGCGATCCATTCGGGGCGCCTCCTGTTTGGCTCGGAAATCAAAGCGGTCATTGCTGCGGCGCCCGAGCTAATCGAGATTAACAACCGGGCGCTGCTGCAGTATTTCGCCTTGGGATATATCCCCGATCGCCTTACGGCCTTTACTCACATTCAGAAGCTTCCGCCGGGACACCTGCTCGAGTTCGCCAACGGTACGCCAAAGATTCGTCAATATTGGGATTTGCCTGCATACGGCACGCAAGGGCAGATTTCGGAAGAGGAGTGCCTCGAAGAGCTGGAGAGACGACTGTCAGAGGCTGTGCGGATACGATTGATTGCTGATGTCCCACTAGGAGCGCTTCTCAGCGGGGGGACAGATTCGTCGGTGGTCGTTGCGTTGATGGCGCGTGCGAGTTCAAGACCGGTGAAAACGTTCTCCATAGGTTTTCGCAATAGCGACTTCAATGAACTTCCCTATGCCCGTCTGGTCGCAAATCGCTTCGGTACGGAACACCACGAACTTCTCGTAGAGCCGAATATCCAACAAACCCTGGATACCCTTACCGGCTCTATGGAAGAACCGTTCGGCGACTCCTCCATGCTGCCCACTTATTACGTATCGTGTTTGGCTCGCAAACACGTCACCGTCGCTCTTTCTGGTGACGGGGGCGATGAATTGTTTGCCGGCTACGATCGCTATCGAATTTGTATGCAGCAGCGTATCTTCGACTTGATTCCGTCGCCCATCGCGCGTTGGTACCGGACTCGAGTCTATCCGCGTTTGCCCGCCGATTTCCGTGGCCGTAGATTCAGCTACAACGTCGCTTTACGCTGGCGCGAACGTTACTTGTACTCACTGCTGTATCTTCTGAATCCCGACGATGAGAAATCAGTGTTTTCGGCCGACTTCCGATCGGCCGCAACGGCAGATCCCCTCGATCCGCTCCGCCGCTATTTCGAGAAGGCCCCGGCGCACGACCCATTAGAGGAGTTACTCTACGTTGACACTAAGACGTATTTGCCTGCAGATATCCTGACGAAAGTAGACCGGATGAGCATGGCGACTTCTTTGGAGGCTCGTGTGCCCATTCTGGATCACGTCCTCGTTGAGTGGGTCTCGAGCCTGCCGGCCCACTACAAGATGCGCGGCAGCAAACAGAAATACATTCTTCGAAAGCTCGCCGAGCGAGTTGGTGTGCCCCGTGACGTGTTGTACCGTCGCAAACAGGGATTCGCTTTGCCTCTTATACATTGGATGCGTTCAGAATTGAAGTGTGAACTGACGGAGCTCCTGCTCGAACCAAGAACGCTGCAGCGGGGCTACTTCAACGCGAAAGGCGTCAAAGCAGTTCTGGATGAGCATGGGAAGGGAATTCGAGACCGTTCGGCCCATATTTGGCATCTCCTCGTGTTCGAACTGTGGCAAAGAAACTTCCTGAGCGCCTTGAAGGCGGAAGGGCTCACTGACTTCCGGCGAACGAATATAACGATAGACAAGCCTCTCAAAAAGGGCACAGCGCCCGTCGCTTTGGGCCATTTAGGAGAGGGAAAAAGCGCGTAAGCCGGGAATTAGGGCCACTGTTAATGCTCAACCCGTTGACCTATTATCGCTTGGCGCGCTGGTGTCACGCCCATCGCATTCCTTTCTTGCCCCGGCTAATCCAACGGCTTAGCGTCCTGGTTTTTCATTGCTACATCCCTTACACCGTCGAGATAGGGGACGGGTTCGAACTGGGATATTGGGGTTTGGGTGTCGTTATTCATCCCAACGTAAAAATTGGCAGGAATGTGTTTGTGGCTCAGTGCGTTACGATCGGTGGACGAAGCCAAGCCCCCGGGGTTCCGACGATTGAAGACAACGTCTTCATTGCGGCTGGCGCAAAAATCCTCGGCGATATCGTCGTTGGCGAGGGTTCCGTGGTCGGCGCGAATGCCGTGGTGATCCGATCCGTGCCACCCCGCAGTATAGTGGGCGGCGTGCCCGCCCGTATCATACGACAGAACATAAATGTTGAGGACTACACCGGCTGGCCGAAAAAGTCGTTGCGACCTAGAAACCGGACTGCTCCTAACATCGACCCGGCAACTGATCGAGCTACGCGCGTGTTCTACCTCGTTGAATCATTTGACCTAGGAGGTTCAGAGCATCAGGCAGCCGAAGTGGCTCGCCGCATGAACTCGCCGCAATATCGCGTAACCGTAGGTTGCTTAAGCCAGAGTGGGCCTTTCTTGGAATCGGTGCGACAGGCAGGAATTCCTGTGGTCGAATTTCACCCAGGCGGCGCGCTGCTTGGCTTGCGCGGCGTTTACCAACTGGTTCGGCTCGCATGGTTTCTTAGGCGGGGCAGGTTTGATGTAGTTCACACCCACGACTTGTATTCAACGCTGATGGGTGTTCCTGCGGCCTGGCTGGCGCGGGTACCACTCATCGTTTCGAGCCGTCGCGACCTTGGAAGTTGGTGGTGGTATACGCCACGAAACAAGAGATTCTTGAAGTCTATCCAGCATCTCGGCACGATGGTAGTCGCGAACTCCACTGCTGTCCGCGATTATCTGGTCAAGGAAGAAGGTTACGGCCCTGAATTCGTGACGATAATCCGGAATGGTATAGACGTTGAGCGGTTCAAGGCGGCCTCGCCGAGTGCCGAAAGCTTCTTTCCGAATCTGACAAACACGTCCAAACTTATTGGCGTCGTGGCTAACATGAATGTCGAGACGAAGGGACATGTAGACCTCATTGAAGCCGCCTCGATCGTTTGCCGCGCTCATGCAGAAAGTAGGTTCCTTCTAGTTGGTGGCGGCCGAGAGCGACCAAACCTTGAAAGAAAGGTAGACGAGCTGAAACTACGAGACAGAGTTTCCTTCCTCGGACGTCGAGAGGATGTCCCGAACTTGCTGCGTTGCTGCGCCTTATCCGTGTTGCCTTCCTGGGCCGAAGGGTTGCCGAATGTGGTCCTTGAGTCGATGGCCGCCGGTGTCCCGGTCGTGGCCACCCGCGTCGGTGGAACGGAAGAGATCATCGAAGATGGCGTGCATGGCCTGTTGGTGCCGCCACACGAGCCACCGGCGTTGGCGGAGGCGATACTCCACATTCTCCAGGATGGCGAACTCGCACAAAGACTCGCAAGCGCGGGACAAGAGCGCGTGCAGACCTGCTTCAGTTTTGAACGCACATTGTCAGAGCTTCGAAAACTCTACGAGTCAGGCTTGCAACCGAGGCATTCGGCGTCCCGAAAAGGACACCGCAGGAAATGGCGCCAAGCTGACCGCGTGCCCTCGTCCGCTGAGCAAGCGGAGTTTGCGGAGCCCAAGGTTGACTGATTAACTGGATGACTGCGCTCGGATGAGCCATAAAGAAATGGCCTTTTCTAGTTCTCGCTGACTTCGTTCCTGCTTCAAAGAGTCACTTCGTGCTTGCGGGCAAGTTCCTGCAGGATGTGAAAACCGCGAATCCTGCCGCCGAGGTCGAGAGGCACGAGGCCTCCCGCTTTGACCCACAAGATTCTCACCGCCGCTCCCTACCAACAGATCCCGTCATACTGAGCAAGCCCCTCCGGTCGTCGCGATCTATCGATATTCACTAAATCGATTATGAGATGCTGGCGAGTCACGCAGGCGGCCAAAGCTTCCCGGTCAACGGCGTTCGTCCCGATCACGACGACCTCGGCCTTTTCGATCACTTGCCGCGCGTCCGAGCACAGTAGCGACCCGATGTGGGGAATTACCTCCTCGATGAATTGCCGATTGGAGCCGACAAGTCGGCCAAGCGAAACGTCACGGTCCCAAATCTCAATCTGAAGGCCCTCACCGATTAGCCGCTTTATCAGTTGAACGATTGGGCTCTCACGCAGATCATCCGTACCCGCTTTGAAGCTTAAGCCTAGTATCCCTATCTTCTTTCTGTTTGTGCGCAGGATCGCTTCGAAAGCTCGCTCGATGTGCTCATTATTGCTGGGAAGAATTGCTTCGAGCAAGGGCAGTCGCAGATCAAGTTCTTTGGCACGGTATGTGAGCGCTCGAACATCCTTCGGCAGGCAAGAGCCCCCGAAGGCAAATCCCGGAGATAGATAGGCGGTGGAGATGTTGAGCGACGTATCGGCCATAAAAATCTCAGTCACAGCTTGCGCGTCAACCCCGAGTCGCTTGCACAGTGTTCCTACTTCATTGGCGAAACTTACCTTGAGACCGTGGAAAGCATTGGAGACGTATTTGACCATCTCTGCGGTGGAGAGCGACGTTTCAAACACCTTACCCGGCACCCAGTCATAGATTTGACGCAGGGGAGCGAGGTGGGGCGGTTCGTCGCCGCCAAAGATCGTGATCGTTGGATGGAAGAAGTCTGCGAGGGCGCTCCCTTCACGCAGGAATTCCGGGTTGTAAGAGACTGCGAAATCCACCCCGGCACGCTTTTTGCTCGCTTTTTCAAGAGCCGGACTCACGACCGATTCGGTGGTACCCGGCAGGACCGTGCTTCGCAATACCACCAGGTGAAATGTGTCCTTGCGCTGCAAACTCTGCCCGATTTCCTCACAGGCCCTCTGCACATGACTGAGATCGAGTTTCCCATTCCGTTGGCCCGGTGTGCCAACACAAATGACCGACACATCGGATTGCTTCACGGCCTCGGCTGCATCGGTGGTTGCGCGAAGGCGGCCGGCGCGATGGCATTCCGCGATCAGTTCGTCCAGGCCATATTCAAGAACCGGAGTGCGTCCGGAGTCCAAGAGTCCTACTTTGCTTGGGTTGATATCGACGCCTATCACCCGATTCCCTTTGTGGGCTAAGCATGCGGCTGTCACCGATCCAACATAGCCGATCCCGAACACGCTCAGAGTCGTCATCAAAGCCCCTTTTGCATTCTATGCTCGCCGACCGAAGTTCTATTGGCAGGCAAGCATTCTCCACAATCATCGTGCCGAAGACGAACGGCCATCGCCAGTATATCCATCTTAACTTACTTACCTGCAACCCAAAGAATTAAGCCTGGCTTTCCTGCCAGAATCAGCCAGGCGACTCCCTCCAATCTAATATGCAAAACTTTCGAGTTTCTATTTAGCCGGATGCACATGTTAACGTTTGTTGTCATCTGGCGGGCCATACGCAGCTGACCGCACTTAGAACTCCTTTGAGACTTCTTCATGGGCCCTAAACAATGGACTCCGGCAGACAAAATCCCTAAAATGAGATTAGCTGGTCCTGTTCGAACAAAGCCGCAGCGAGAGTTTCACATGGTCTTTAAAAACACTTTCGGTGACGCGTGGGCACGTCTCGCTCGGTCGGATTGGGATGAGTTTTCCACACGAGCGCGACAGGAAATGTCTAAACGTGGCGACGCCGTGTGGTATCCGCTGCTCGCCCGTTTTCGAAACAACGAGCCAAAGTCCTGTTCCGGCTTCGGCGGCCGTTTCTTTTTCTCGGTGGATGAGCTTCCGGAAGTCATCGCACTACTGCGTCACCGACTTCCACTCCAGGCGGAGCAGACCATTGAACAAGCAGAGCGAATCTGCCGTCACAACTTTGACCTGCTGGGATACTCGGCGTTAAATTACGGCCGTACAATCGACTGGCACCTCGACGTAGTTCATGGGAAGAGTGCGCCTCGCAAGCCCTGGTTCCAGATCCGCATTTTGGATTTTGAAGAGGTCGGCGATGTCAAGGTCACCTGGGAGCTGAACCGGCATCAACACCTGGTGACGTTGGCCAAGGCCTATCGCCTGGCAGGTGAAAAGCGTTTCCTCGAAGAGCTGATTGCTCAGTGGTATCACTGGCAGCGTGAAAATCCCTATCCCAGGGGAGTGAACTGGGCCAGCAGCCTGGAGGTCGGTTTCCGAACCCTCTCGTGGCTGTGGGTCGGTCATCTTTTGATTGGCTGCTCAGACCTGCCTGAGCGCTTTCCGATGGACTTGGCGGGCGCACTGGCCTTGAATGGACGCCACATCGAGAAATATCTTTCGACTTACTTCTCGCCCAACACCCATTTGATCGGTGAAGCCTCCGCCCTCTTCTTTTTGGGTACGCTGTGCCCGCAGTTTTCCGCGGCGCAACGCTGGCAGGGAATTGGGTGGAAGATCCTGTGTGAAGAGGTAGAGAGACAAGTACAACCGGATGGGATGCACTTCGAGCAGTCTCTCTATTATCACGTGTACGCACTCGATTTTTTCCTTCACGCTCGCATTTTGGCTGCGGCGAACCATGTCACCATCCCTCGCTCCTTTGACCGAACCCTCGAAAAAATGCTGGAAGTCCTCTGTGCGCTAGGGCAGGACCATATGCCACCACGACTAGGCGACGACGATGGCGGTCGTGTCTTCGACCCGCGTCGTAACCGTGCCGAGCATCTGTTGGATTCTTTGGCGACCGGTGCCGTTCTTTTCGAGCGCGCAGATTTTAAGGCGGCTGCGGCGGATATTCGCGAGGAAACCCTATGGCTCTTAGGCCCTCGAGGCATCGAGAGATTCGATGAGCTCCCGCCGGTGTCTCCGCCAGGGAGATCCGCTGCTCTGACCTCGAGCGGAGTTTATGTCATGCGCGGCGGCGAGCTATTGTGCCAAAATTTGATAGCACATGCCGGGCCTATGGGCGTTGATTCGGCGGGGCACAGTCATGCGGACGCCCTAAGCCTTCATTGGACCGTGGGCGGAAGGGAGGCGCTCATCGATCCAGGTACGTACGTCTATGTGTCCAGTGGGCCAGACCGGGACTCGTTCCGGGGCACGGCAGCGCATAACACGCTATGTGTAGATGGGGCCAGCCAAGCCGAGCCGATGGGACCGTTTTCCTGGAGGTTCACGCCGTCCGTTCGCATCGATCATTGGCAAGCGGGAAAAACCTTCGACCTTCTTGTGGCCAGCCACAACGGCTATGAGCGGTTGTCGAATCCCGCCATCCACCGGCGGTGGGTATTTAACCTTCGGCCGGCTTTCTGGTTGGTGCGCGACTGTGTCGAGGGTAAGGGGACGCATCACCTGGATTTGTTCTGGCATTTCGCCCCTGGTTGGAAACATCGGATGATTGGCGATAGAATTTTGATGGAGGACGAAAACCGGCTTACCCTGGCCCTGCTGGTCGCGAAAGGGCACGGATGGTCGTCCGAAATGCGTGACGGATGGTATTCGACTGTCTACGGAAAAAGAGGACGCAGTGCAGTTCTTCAATTCCAAACCGATGTAGGACTTCCGGCTGAGTTTGTAACTTTGTTCCTTGCCTCTAAAAACGCGCCGGTTGACGCAGGCGAGCTAACCCCGATAGCCCCGAAGCAGGATTCGAACGTGCGCGGGTATTGCTATCGCACCTCGACAGTTTGTCACCACATTTTCTTTTCTGGCGCTGGGTTGCGATGGAAGGCAGGGCGCTGGGCAAGCGACGCTGAATTTCTTTACTGCGAAACGACTTCCGAAGGCGGGCCTACCCACGTAATTTTATGTTCTGGAAGCTACGTGGAGATCGATGGCCAACAATTGCTGGCGCTGGATCATCGGGTAGCCACGTGGGAGTGGCTGAGCAAGGAACCGATCGGGTAGGTCTTCTGCTCCGACGAAAATGGGTAGGTTGTTTGTAGCGGGGCGCTCCCGACAGGGGCGGGCCGATTATGGGAACGGGATTTCGTTCTTGAGGCGGTAGCTGACCATGTGCGGAATCTGCGGCATCTTTAATTTCGATCGCCGGTGCAGAGTCGAGCGCAGTGTGCTCGATGCTATGAGCAGCCAGATCGTGCACCGGGGACCCGACGATGAAGGCTCCTTCCTCCAGGAGAACGTTGGACTCGCTATCCGGCGATTGAGCATCATTGATCTGCAAACAGGTCAACAGCCGGTGACGAACGAAGATGGAACGGTTTGGCTGGTCTATAACGGCGAGATTTATAACCACCGCGAGCTTCGTAAGCAGCTCGAAGCCCGTGGGCATCAATATCGAAGCAGGAGCGACACCGAGACCATCGTCCACCTCTATGAAGAGTTCGGTGTGGATTGCGTCCAGCATTTGCGCGGGATGTTTGCGTTCGCGTTATGGGATGCGCGGCGGCGGCGGCTGTTCGCAGCCCGCGATCGCTTAGGAATTAAGCCTTTTTATTACACTCGCTCCGCAACGTCATTCCTGTTCGGGTCGGAAATCAAGTCGCTGCTGGCTCATCCCGACCTCCGTCCGGAGCTGGACCGCTCGGCATTGCCCGAATATCTGGCTTTTGGGTACCTCAGCGATACCGGGACCATGTTTCAAGGAGTCCGCAAACTTGCCCCCGGTCACACTTTGACGATCGATGAAACAGGCCAACTGAGCATTCGGCCTTATTGGGACGTGCCGCTTAACAGGCCACAGGAGCCCCGAGCCGAGGGGTACTACGTCGAAACGTACCGAGGGCTGCTCGAGGAAGCCGTGACCAGTCATCTCATGAGTGACGTCCCTCTCGGCGTGTTCTTGAGCGGTGGTTTGGATTCGAGTGCGGTCGCGGCCTTAATGACAAAGGCCCGGGGCGAGCCGATCGAAACATTCTCGGTCGGGTACGACGATACAGCTTACAGCGAGCTTCCTTACGCGCGCGCCGTTGCTCAGCACATTGGGTCGGTGCATCATGAAGTTCGGATGGGCCGTGAAGCCTTCTTCGCTGCGTTGCCCAAGCTTATCTGGCACGAAGATGAGCCTTTGGTCTGGCCTTCGAGTGTGAGCCTCTATTTCGTCGCAAAACTCGCCCGCGAGCGAGTTACCGTGGTTCTAACTGGAGAAGGCAGCGATGAAACGATGGCCGGCTACAGCCGCTACGCCTGGACGCTCTGGAACGCGCGCCTCGATGGCGTCTATCGCCGCCTCGTACCGAATAAGGTCCGGAAGATTGTTCAGAGCACTGTAGGCGAATCTTGGCTCACAGCGGCAATGCGTCGCCGCTTCGGGCATACCTTCTTAGCTCGGGACGGCGCTTCTTGGCCGGGTTTCTATTTCGACAATTTCTACACCGCCTTTTCCGAAGCGGAACAACTGTCCTTGTTGGCCGACGATTTGCGGCCCAGCGCCGGATCTGCCTACCGCGGTTCGATGGCATTCTGGGAAAATTCTTCGGGCGATTTGCTTTCAAGACTGCTCTATACGGATATCAAGACCTACTTGGTTGAGCTGTGCATGAAGCAGGATCAGATGAGCATGGCGGCTTCGATCGAGAGCCGGGTGCCGTTCTTGGATCACGTGCTAGTTGAGTTCGCCGCGCGAATCCCGTCTGAGCTCAAAACACAAGGTCTCAAAGGGAAGAGGATTCTCAAGATGGCCGTCCGCGACCTCCTGCCCGAGTCAATTGTGAATCGACGCAAGATGGGTTTTCCGACTCCGATCTCAAGTTGGCTGAAGGGCCCGCAACTGGATTCAGTCGAGTCCTTGTTGCTAGACCAACGCACCCTGGCTCGGTACCTCATCAAGGTCGAAGCCGTCCGTCAGCTCTTCTCCGAACATCGCGCGGGTTACCGTGACCACACCGATCGCATCTGGCGGCTGCTAAACCTCGAGTTGTGGCACCGCGTCTTTATCGATCGCGACTCGGCAAGGGTTGAGCAGACGTGATCTATCCTTACCGTTCAGCCTAGGATGTCCAATTGCCTTACACTTTTGTTCTACGTTCATTGGGCCGAAGCAGAGGTCTAAGGAACCTTTGAGAGTAGTCCCTACGCTCCTCAGGAGTCACACAGAGGAACCAGAAGGCGAGCACGGCTGTAGGTATAACGCAAGCAATTTGCGCAAAGAATACAAATAGACTGGGGGCTGGCCACCACTTTTCGGCAGCGTATGTGCAGAACGCATAAGGTAACGCCGCAAGCCCGGGGCGAATCCAGGTCGATAAAGCATATGTAATCGGCCGGATCCCATAGACGCGGTGAATATACCAGGGCCAAAAGAGCAGCTGCACCGCTAAGTCCGGGAGAGTCGTTCCGAGTGCGACTCCCACAATCCCATGTGAACGGACGAGGGCGATACTCAGTCCGAGGTTACACAGCCCCTCGAGTATAGCCACCGGCACAATGCCCTTATGTTTGCCAATGCCCACGGTCATGGATCCTGGTAGGTAATTCGAGGCCTGAAAGAGACGTGCCACCGTTAGTATTATCAGCACCGTTCCTGACAGCGTGGTGTAGGACGGCCCCATCCACAAGCCAATGAACGAACTTCCACGGATCAGGAAACTGATGCCGATCGGGAGGAAAACCATAGACGCGTAACGCGATCCCTTCAGAAGCAGCCTCTTCAGTTCGTCTTCGTTTCGCGTACGGACATCGCCGCGGCTAGGTTCGCAAGATACACTAACAGCCTAGATTGCGAGAGTTCGACGATTTTCACGACCCATAACGCCCTTTGCGTCGGCCAATCAATTCTTGATACAGGCCTTTCAACTGCTGAGCGAGCTTTATGGAATCGTGGTACTCCTCGACGTAGGTTCGCCCGCGCATCCCGAGCTCGTGTCGCGAATCACCATTCATCATGAGGGTGCGGAGCACGTCCGCCAAATTGTCGCAGGTCGCGTTGACGATCGGCAGATCAGGAGGATACCAGGCGAGCATCGAAGGTTTGATATAAGCTACCACCGGCTTTGCCAAGGCCATGGCCTCCAGCGCAGCAAGACCATGCCCACCCAACAAAAATTGGTCGATGAAGATGTCGGCCTCGGACATGATGTCTATGGCTTGCCGGTGAGGCACGTTGTGGACCAGCCGAAATTCAAAGTCGAATCCTGTCCGCAATTGTTCGATCGCCGCGAGTACGAAATCGGTGCCCTTTAATGTCGGGTTGGAAGGACTGTGGACTAGCACAGGACGTCGACGGCGGGGATCAGGCGGGTGCGCCACATAATCGGAAATCATGAGCCGCTGGCGCACCAAATGCACCTCGGGAAACAAGTCCCTCTGCACGTACGCCAACATCGCCTTATCAGGAACTATGCAGTGAAAACCAGCCTGAGAAAAAAGAGATTGAGTTCGTCTGGACCGTTCATAGGTGAGCTCGAATTGGTATTCGGCCGGGGCGTAACGCGCAAAATACGGATTGTCAGTCGTCTCGATTTCAGCAACACGTATGTCGCTGCCCCAGAATTCCGCAAGCCCCGGCTTGCGCAAGAATCGTGCCCAGCGGAGGTCGAAACCATCACGCAAGATCAAGTCTCCGTTATGCCAGTGGAGCACGTCCGCCCACGCGATCGCAGACATTACGTTGGCGTATCGTCTTGCATGCTCAATCGCCCACGTCAACGATCTGGGTAGCGGGGGAGGAGGTGGTAGAATTTCGACGTCGTCATGGAATTGAATAATGTCACCGGGGCGTGGGGACGCCAGACCTCGCGCGTCCACTCCGATTGCTTTCAGACTGCGGACCGTTGTGGATATCTGAGAAACGATGTTGTATGGCAAATGCAAAACCTTCAAAAAGATCCTCCGGACAAGTCATTACGGTACTCCTCACATGTTGCTGGACCAGCCTTGCGAGGAACAGGCAGGAATAACGGAGCTGATCTCACACACACGGTGCCATCCCTCACCCAGATCGTTCTCGGCCACCCGTTCCCTTCTTTCGATTCGCCTGCCGAGGGCAGTCGGATCTTTATCGGCTTCAAGACGTGGTAGCACTTTGAACATAACTTTTCCATTCCACTGACTCCAAGGTGACGGCGGCGGTTATCGCCGCAAATGACGCGCCCACCGAGCGGACTGAAGGGATCGGACTGTGCTCGAATAAAGTTATCGTGGATATCTGCGAAGCGACGTTGAAAGGGAGGTGTAGTACCTTCAAGGCGATATCCGATTACGGCGCATCGTCGCGTACCAACTCGAAAGAGGAACGACTCCGGGGCTAGGGCGCGACTCTCTTCCTGAGTAAGCGCGCGGGGACGCCTGCCATCACCGAGAACGGCTCCACATCTGTCGTGACCACCGCTCCGGCTCCGATCATGCTGCCACGTCCAACTGTTACCCCTGGCAAGATAATCGCACCTACGCCTACGTCGCAGTCATCTTCTATAACAACCTCAGAGACCTCAATGTTACTAAACAAGATTGGTGTGTCGGGCCCTTCCTCGATGTGATAACTGGTAATGATTTTTACGCCGGGACCAATGCCAACGCGCGATCCGATCCGCAGGCCGCCTCCGCTATGGAAAAAACACTGCTGTCCTATCCAGGTATTGTCCCCAATGACCATTTGATTTTGGAAATAGCCTTTTAGAATCGCATTATGGCCGACGTAAACATTGGAACCAACCCGAATACTTTCCGGATGGAAGACCAAAACACCTGGCTCGAAAATGACATTTGTGCCCACAGCAGCAAATTGGTCACGGTCAATCTGCCCCGTGCCGTGGCTCTTGAACTGAGTGATTGGTCGCGCCATTCAATTCTTGCTCCTCAACCTAGTAGAGTCTTATCACCGACCTGTGGTAGCACAGCGCTAGCATCACAATTTCTGCAAGAGGCCCTTAATGGCTGCCACGACCTGGAACTGCTCCTCTCGTGTCAGCCCCTCGAACAAGGGTAGCGAGATTGCCCGCGGCGCAATATCGTCCGTCACCGGAAACTCGCCGGGACGATGGCCGCCGCGCGTGCGGTAGAAGGTCGTGAGCGGCATATGATAAGTGCCGATGCTCGTCTCTATGCCCTTCGATTTCAATTCAGCAATCATCTCACCTCTTCGCGGGGCAGCATCAGAAGGCAGTAGGGCGACATATGACTGATACACATGGCGCGAGCTGCTGAGCGCGACCGGCGGTCTCAACTCTGTGCCCTTTAGTAGACTGTCGTATTGTGCTGCCCCGCGACGGCGCCCTGCGATAATGCGCTCCACTTTCTTCAACTGGCTCGTTCCCAGCGCGGCTTGAAATTCTGTGAGGCGCAGGTTATAGCCGGCATCCACAAAATCTGGCGAAGAGGCTTCCGGATCCAGTCCGTGGTTGCGTAGTGTGCGAAGCTTGCGGGCGAGCGCTGCGTCGTTGGTCACGACCATCCCACCCTCTCCCGTGGTAATCGCCTTTCTGGGATGAAAACTGAAACAGCCCATGATTCCCCAAGAGCCGGCTTTGCGCCCATCCAGCTCGGTCCCGAGAGCACAGGCGGCGTCCTCGATTACTGGAATCCCGAAGCGTCCGGCGATCTCGAGTATTTGGGGCATGTCCGCCATCCCACCAAAGGTGTGCACAGGCAAGACCGCCCTGACAGTCGCGCTCCGCAAAACTTCTGCCAGGGCCCCCGGAGACATGTTGAAGGTGCCGGGCTCGATATCAACGAACACAGGCTCTGCGCCGACTAGTACGATCACGTTGGCAGTTGCTGGCCATGAATAGGTTGTAACCGCCACTCGATCGCCCGGCCCCACACCGAGCGCAATTAATGCCAAATGCAGTGCAGCAGTGCAGTTACTTACCACCACCGCGTGTTCTACTCGCACGTACTGCGCAACTGCGCGCTCGAAAGCCTCTACCCTTGCGCCTTGGACGAGAAAGCCGGATAGGAGTACCTCCCGTACCGCCTGCAAATCGTCCTCTTCGATCGACGGGATCGTCAAACGTATCAAGCGCCGGCCCTCCGATAGTACTCGGCCGTGCGTCGGATCCCCTCTTCAAGATCGATTTTGGCTTCGAAGCCCAGAAACTCGCGAGACTTGACAACCGACGGCACGCGCAGCTCAATATCCACGTAGTCCTTGCGCGTGAAGATGATTGGCGACGTCGAATCGAGCACGCGCACTACTGTATTCGCTAGACCGTAAATGGTCACGACCGCCTGCTGGTTGCCGATGTTAAATGTCTCGCCCACCGCCTTAGGATGAACCATTGCCAGCAAGACCCCGTCCACCATGTCATCCACATAGCACCATGCCCGAATTTGAGTTCCATCCCCGTGGATCTCAATTTTTTGATTCTTGATTGCCCGAAGAACGAAGGTACGGAGCGCTCCCTCGCCCACCTGTCCTGGCCCGTAGACATTGAATGGCCGCACCACGGTTGTGGGCAACCACTTCTCCTGGTAGTAGGCGATGGCGAGATGCTCTTCGGCCAGTTTGCTTACCGCGTAGGTCCACCGAGCTTCGCCAACGGCGCCGAGAACTGTCCGGTCGGTTTCCTGCGACCGAAAGGCAGAGCTGCCAAACACTTCACTCGTTGAAAAGCAGACCACTCGCTGGCAATCACGCAAACGTGACGCCGCTTCCAGGACGTTGGCGGAGCCGACCATATTCACTCTCATTGTGGTGGTAGGACTCTTAATGACCGTGTCAATTCCCGCAATCGCGGCACAGTGGACTACAATATTGGCTCCTTCCATCGCCCGGGACAACAATTCGAAGTCAAGAATGTCCCCCTGGACCACTTTGAGATTGGGGTGATCACGAAAAGCTTTGTCTTGCAGTGAGTTGCGAGACAGATTGTCATAAGCGACGACACGATTCTTATCGATCAAACGACCGATCAAAGTCGAGCCGATAAAGCCAGCCCCTCCGCTGATGAAAATTGTCCTGCCTTCAATTGCCGGCTCCGAACCCATGTCGTCCTCCCGCAGCGGTTTTGTCGGGAAACCATCGCTCTATAATTTCGTCTTGTGGCGCCCATCATGTGTCCTTACTCCAGCTTTCACCTACGCGACCAGCCGTGAAGCAGTAGTGCTTTAGAGCCGGCCCGTCCCGTTGGCGATAAATTCAGGATATACTGAAGAGGTTCAGCTCCGCCAATGGATTAATCGGGACAGGGCACACCCAGAAACATTACCCTATGTCGCTCGCAGAACCTCCACCCTCGACTGAAACGAGTCACAACAGCCATCATGCCTGAGCTTCTATTTCCGTTTCTCGATTTGAAAGCCCAGTTCGCCGGAATTCGCGATGAGATCAATGCGGCCGTGTCCAGAGTTTTGGAGTCGCAGCATTTCATTCTTGGGCCCGAAGTCACGGCTTTCGAAGAAGAGATTCGACCTCATGTCGGTTGTCAGTTCGCGCTCGGATGCGCCTCCGGTTCGGACGCCTTGCTGCTGGCCCTGATGGCGTTGGGGATCGGGCACGGGGATGAGGTCATTACCCCGCCGTTTACTTTTGTGGCCACTGTCGGCGCGATCGAGCGTCTGCATGCAAGGACGGTCTTCGTGGACATTGACCCGGAGACGTTCAATTTGAATCCGCGGAAGGTAGCCAAAGCGGTCACCTCGAAGACTAAGGCTATTATGCCGGTGCATCTATTCGGGCTTTCTGCCGATTTGGATCCGATTATGGAGATCGCGGCAAGGCATGGCTTGGCTATCATCGAAGATGCTGCCCAGGCTGTAGGCGCTTGTTACAAAGGCAAGCCGGTGGGAAGCATTGGGACTATGGGATGCTTCAGCTTCTTCCCATCCAAGAACTTGGGCGGCGCGGGCGACGGTGGTCTTATCACGACGAATGATGCGGTCTTGGCTGACAAGCTCAAGACGTTGCGATTGCACGGTGGCCGTTCAAAGTATCGATACGAGCTACTGGGTATGAACAGCAGACTAGACGCTCTGCAAGCTGCAATCCTGCGCGTCAAGTTGAAGCATTTGGACAAATGGGCGGCAGGGCGGCAGCACAACGCAGACCGCTATAGGGAACTCTTGGCTGAGTACAAGCTGGATACATGTGTCAAAGCGCCGGTCGTTCCGGGCGGGTATGTTCATGTGTATAACCAGTTCACGATCCGGGCGAAACAGCGGGACTCTCTGAAAGAGCATCTGCGCCAAAACGGAGTTCCAACCGAGATCTACTATCCGTATCCGCTTCACTTGGAGCCCGCATTTGCCGGCCTCGGCCACAACCGAGGGGACTTTCCAGCCTGCGAACAGGCCTGCTCGGAAGTGTTGTCGCTGCCCATTTTTCCTGAACTCAATGACGACCAGTTACGGACGATTGTGCGGGCCGTCGCCGACTTCTTCGCTGAGGAAACCCGAGCGTAAATTGGAGAGTGCAATGGAGCCACTCACAAGTGATGAACCTCTTCGCGTCGCTGTGATTGGAAGTGGTTATTGGGGCAAGAACCTGGTGCGCAATTTCCACGAGCTCGGTGTGCTAGACATCGTTTGTGATACTCGCGAAGAAACGCTTCAAGAGATGGTATCGAAGTACAAGGCGAAAAAAACTCAGGATTATGACGTGGTTCTCAACGATCCCGGGATCCAGGCCGTGGTGATTGCCGCGCCTGCTGCTGAACATTATCGACTAGCGAAGATGGCCCTGTTGCGGAACAAAGATGTCTACGTAGAAAAACCGCTGGCGTTGCACGCGACGGAAGGCCAGGAACTCGTCGATCTCGCCGCGCGGCACGAGCGAATCTTGATGGTCGGTCATATCCTCGAATATCATCCTGCGATTCTGGAGCTCAAGCGCCTAATCCGAGAGGGCGAACTCGGCAAGATTCAATACATCCATTCTTCGCGTCTCAACTTGGGTAAGTTGCGCACTGAAGAAAACATTCTATGGAGCTTCGCGCCACATGATATCTCGGCAGTCTTATTCCTGCTAGGCGAAGAGCCGACGACTGTTTCCGCTCACGGTAGCGCATTCTTGAATCCACCGATCGTAGATGCCACCCTGACGACCTGTGACTTCAAGAGCGGAGTCAAAGCCCATATCTTTGTGAGTTGGCTACATCCCTTCAAAGAACAGAAGCTCGCAATCGTGGCGGACAAGCGAATGGCTGTGTTTGATGACATGGAGTCCGACCGCAAGCTGGTTCTTTATTCTCATCATGTTGATTGGCTTGAGCGAGCGCCAGTGGCCCGCAAGGAGGAGGGACAATCGGTCCCAATTCCAAGTGTCGAACCATTGCGCATGGAATGTGAGCACTTCCTGAGCTGCGTGAGGAAACGGGAACGGCCACGTACCGACGGCAACTCCGCACTCCGCGTGCTTCGTGTGCTGGAAGCATGCGAGCGATCATTGCGGCGCAACGGACAACCAGTAGAGTTGGTCACAAAAACGAAACGCTACTTCGCACATCCCACCGCAGTCATCGACGAGCCCTGTGAGATTGGCGAGGGTACGAAGATCTGGCACTTTTCACATCTCATGGCGGGATGCAGCCTCGGCAGCAGCTGCAATCTGGGGCAGAACGTGGTGATTGCCGCCGACGTAAGAGTCGGAAACAACGTCAAGATCCAGAACAATGTCTCTGTTTATACCGGCGTGGAGCTGGAGGATGACGTGTTCTGCGGGCCGTCCATGGTCTTCACCAATGTGATTAACCCGCGCAGCCATGTTGTCCGCCGCCATGAATACAAGCGGACGCTGGTCAAGCGTGGAACGACTCTGGGTGCAAACTCCACCATCATATGCGGCGTCACGATTGGGCGGTACGCTTTTGTAGCCGCAGGAGCGGTCGTCAACCATGACGTGCCTGACTATGCTTTGGTCGCAGGCGTTCCGGCGAGGCAGATTGGCTGGATGTGTTACTGTGGGACCCGGCTGGCCGGTTCCAGTTCGAACTTTGCCTGTTCTGTTTGTGGCAGGACTTATTCGGTTGAAGGCGGCATCTGCCGAGACGTCAGTTCAGGTAGTGCGGATGATAGCAACCGAAGCATCGGGACGCGTCGGCCGGCGTCGTAGCGCATGAAGGCTATCCAAGCCGACAAGCGCGTCTATCTCCGTTTCAAGTGGGCTTTTCGGTCGATACAATCCCACTCAGATCGGATCATTAGAGAGCCCCGACGAAAATGGGTAGTTGTTTGAAGCGTGCGCGGGTACTACGTCGAAACCTACCGAGGGCTGCTCAAGGAAGCTGTGTGGACTGATCTCATGAGCGCGGTGCCTCTCGGGGTTTTCTGAGTGGCGGTTTGGATTCGAGTGCGGTCGCGGCCTCAATCGTGACTCGCTAATAGTTCAGCGGACCCCCGCCTAGCCCCCCCCCACCAACGACGTCACATATCCTGATTACCCTGTTCTTGTATCTTGGATCGCTCGGCCGCGAGCTGGCGGAACCACAATGCTAGCTGTGCGGTTAGATGCTCTGGGTGAAAGCGGCTAGCCAAGCGTTCTATCTCTTCCGGCGGACGCTGTGGCAGGGCCAAGGTCTTTAGAAGCATATGGCCGATTCTCTCGGGATCTCCGGGGTCAGCCCAAACGCCCGAGCCGGTTGCCTCAATCAGGTTGGTTAGAGCGCCCTGCTCTGCAACCGCAAGGATAGGCTTACCTGTCTTGAGATATTCGTAGAATTTTGCCGGAATTTGCAAGCGATGCCCGCCTTGGAACAGCAGTAGAACGTCAGCCGTTCCTAGAACTTCCTGTGCCCGCTGCCAACTGATTTGATTTTGAAATTCAATGCATTTGCTCTGAATAAGTTCGGGTGCGGCTTCGTAAGCGCCGGCAACGAGCGAAGGATCATTGTCTCCTAGAAAAAGGATTTTGAACGACTGAGGATTGAGTTTGCCAGCCCTAACCAAATCCTGTACCGCCTTGCAAAACGTATCGATTCGTCGCCCGGCGTATAGGGAACCGAGATGGAGAAGCAACTTTTTGCCGTTCTTCCCTTCCTTAACGGAAGGGGACGGAGTCAGATCATCGAAACCGTTTGTCAGGGTCACGAATTTCGCAACCGACATTGTTGGGTATTGCCGCACAAACGCTTGGCGCATGTCTTCAGTCACGGAAATCACGAGATCAGCCCAGCAAACGAAGCTTCTCTCCAAACGGCTGTCCACTCCCTTTCTCCAAGTCGGAACCGGTTTCTGGTAAGGAGCAAGCGTCCACGGGTCGCGGAAATCCGCCACCCATGGAATGCGGTATTTTTTCTTCAGACGCCGGGCGACTAGGTGGGCGGTCCAGGGAGGAGCACTCGAAAAAATCACCGCGATCGGTTCTCGCTCTATGATTCTTTCGGCGGCGTGCAGAGCAGACCAGTACCAACCCCAATAAGAGTCCGGGATTTGGAGAAGCGCCAGCAGTTGCTTCTTGATGGGGCCAACGCCGATGTCCACATTCCTGTCTTGAGAGCTGTTCTCTGTGTCCTTGGAACGAGTGCGAGTCTTGAGTCGCCCATACAAATCAAGAGGAGTGGTGACGACTCGTGTCCTCTCGACGCGTAATCCGGAAGGCAGGGGCACGCTGTCGTCACAGTTGATGTGTTGCTGCCGCGGAGCGACCACGATCGGCAGGATTCCACAGCTTGGCAGATACCGACAGAACCGTGCGATTCGTAAAGCTCCCACCTCGGCGAGAGGCGGAAAAGCGTAGCTGATGATGAGGACAGGCAGTGGAGAATTCAGGTCCACACCGTTACCGTCAAGGGTCGATCGTTCATTAGCGCGTTTTTCGCGAAAGTTCGCGCAACAAGACTCCTACAATCCGCTCTGCCGCTTTTCCATCCCAGAGGTCCGGTACGCGCCCCGACTTTCCTTTGCCTTCCAAAACGTTACGGGCAGAAGCCACAATGAGATCGTGGTTTCGACCCACGATCTGGTTAGTCCCCTCTTTCACGGTGACTGGCCGCTCCGTGTTCTCTCGAAGAGTAAAACACGGCACGCCTAATGCAGTCGTTTCCTCCTGAATGCCGCCGGAATCGGTCAGCACAAACCGAGCGCGGCTCATGAGGCACAGGAAGTCGAGGTATCCCACCGGGGGAATCACTCGAACTCGTGAATGGTTCTGAGCTCCCATCTCTACCAGTTTCGCATGTGCACGGGGATGAATCGGAAAGATGACGGGCAGCATCTCGCCAACTTCGTCCATGGTCTCCAGGATTGTTCTTAAGTCCTCAGGAGAGTCGACATTCGAGGGACGGTGAAGAGTGAGGACGGCGTACGGGCGAACCCCGGCGCCTTCCCCTAGGCCCAGTTCACGGAGAATCTGCGACTGCTCCGCCAAGGGCAGGCACATGCGGAGTGCGTCTATCATCACATTTCCGACCAAATAGATTCGTTCGCGTGGACGGCCTTCTCGAAGGAGGTTTTCCACCGCTTCTTGTTCAGTCGCAAACAGGTAATCGGCCAGTGCGTCGGTCACTAGGCGATTGATCTCTTCGGGCATGGTGCGGTCGAAACTTCTGAGGCCCGCCTCGACATGCGCGATCGGGATTCCCAACTTCGCGGCGGCCAGTGACGCCGCGAGTGTTGAGTTCACGTCGCCCACGACCACCACAAGATGTGGCTGCTCCTTTTGGAGGATGGGCTCGATCCGCTCCAATACTTGGGCGGTTTGCCAGGCGTGCGATCCGGAGCCCACTCCGAGGTTGAAGTCAGGTTCGGGGATGGACATCTGCTGAAAAAAAAGGCCGGAGAGCTTCTCGTCATAGTGCTGCCCCGTATGCACCAGGAGCGGTTCGATCTCCTTGTGCCTTTTCATCTCGCGTATCAGGGGCGAGATTTTGACTAGATTGGGCCGTGCTCCAACGACGTTGAGGATTTTCAAAGTTCCGTGTTCCTACTGTCATTCTACCATTTCATTCTCAATCCCTGATTGCCGCAACCCTCTGTAAATCCGGCGCGCTTGCTCAAAGCTCAGCATCCGAAAAAGGAACAAGCACGGAATGAAGAAACTAATCAAACCCAGCTTTGCCAAAACAGTCATCCACCAGAAGCCGAAATGCAGCCCATGACCGAGCCACATCAACGCCAAGGCCAGCCCCACTGTGCCCACAGCGGGGCCGAAACGATACGGAATTCGATACAATTTCTGCGCGCGATAAAAGAGATAGACTACGACAATCGTTTGTGAGATCAGCGTTGCGATTGCTGAGCCGACCTTTCCCATGGTCGGTACGAGCAACAGGTTGCATAGGATGTTGAGAGCGGCTCCCAGCATGGCCGCGATGCCAACAGGTCGCGAATCCTTCGCGATCGCTGGACCGATAGCGGCCACGTACTGCAAACCGCTTATCGCGTTTCCAAGGGCCAGTAACCCCACCACGGAGCTGGCGCCCAGATACTTCGGTGTCGCGAGCAAACGAATAGCCTCCGGCGCCAGTAGCTGCAATCCTGTACTTACAGCGCAAGCGACCCAAAGATATGCCAGAAAGACGTGTGCGTATACCTGCTTGGCCTCGGGCTCCTTGTGGATGGAGAAGGCGAATGGAACCCATGCCTGGCGGAAGGCGCTTATGCCCAGAACAAGCACGGACGCGATGGAGCTCCCCACGGAATATAGGCCGAGTTCGCTGGTCGAGGCGAAGAAATTGACAAAGTAGCGGTCCGACAAAGTTAGCACCCAGAACGCGACATTTCCGGGAATCAGAGGCAGGGCATATCTGAGCATCTCGCGCAAGCGCGCCCAACGGATCCACCGGGGACTCAGCCAATCGCGCATCAGTGCGACGGCTATCGCCGATCCGGCTGCCATGGATATGGCTTGAGCGAGGAATACGCCCTTGAGGCCCTCATGTAAGAAGACGACCAGCACGACGGTCAGCAGAATATTGAGCAAACTTGTGCCCAGGCCGAACAACGTCGTCGCCCAAGGGCGGCGTTGCATCCGCAACCAGCCGGTCACGACAATATTCAGAACACCGAAGAGCAGACCCATGGCGGATATGCGGAAATACAGGCCCGCTTCGCTCTGTCCGACGATGAGCCTTCCTAGGTAATTCGATGTTGCGAGGATTAGGAGTGCAAAAAGGGTCGTAAGAACGATCTGGCACCACGCCCACGACGCCAGCGTGTTCTTGCGCTCCTCGGTTTCCTCCGTGTCCCAGTACCAACGATGGGCGGAGGCGTCCAGCGCCAATACCCCGAAAATCCCAATGAGCGACATCGTGGTGGTGACGAGGCTCAGCACTCCATAGTCGTGCGGCGTGAAAATGCGCGTGTAAATCGGGACGAGAAATATGCTGACGAACCGTGACGCCACCCCGGAGATGCCGTACACCATCGCCTCGGAAACGAGCTGTCGAAAATACTTGAGCATTTCGCCCTTTATGGATTATCGATCGGCCTAACATGCTATGGCATAATCCAGGGTCTCACAAGCTCGTTGGCCGTGAGAAGTTTTCCGGAGATGGTGTCGTCAAAGCGGGTCCACCGACGGCGTGAAGGCTTGATGACCGGTGATACTCCCCAGACGACAGGCGCTATCGCATTACAGCGATGCCACCAATTCGTCGGACGCACGACGAACTGGTTGTACGATCATCTCCGCCACGTTCCTCGCTACAAACCCGACGTGTAGAACCTGCCCATCAGCTGCCGTGCGCTGCAGAAAGGCGAACCCTTAAAGATTCTCTTCGCTGGAACTTTCCGCGAAAAGAAAGGAGTTCAGTACCTGATTGAAGCCGTGGCTGTGGTGCGGCGACGCGGTGTTCGGCTTGCTTTGCACTTCATTGGGGACGCCGGCGGCAAAGCCGGAGACCGCGAGACAAAAGAAGCTATTTTTCGCCAAATCGGGCAACTTGATCTTGATGATGTTGTATCTCACTACTCGTTTCTTCCCTTCCACGAACTAGTTGCTCTTGCGCTGCACCTGCACGTCTTTGTGGTGCCAAGCGTCACTACAGCGGATGGAGACGCGGAGGGAACACCCTTTGTGCTCCAGCAAATGATGGCAACAGGGATGCCTGCCATCGCCACAGCGCATTCCGATATCCCTTACTTGTTCGGTGAGCACGCGCATTTGCTAGTCCCTGAGCGCGACGCCAGCGCCATCGCCGACCGCCTGCTGTGCTACGTGGGAAATCCAGACAAGCTTATCGAAGATGGCACTAGGCTGCGCGAACAGATTCGCCATGCCTTTGACGTGTGGAAGTGCGCTGCTCACCTCAGTGACCCTTACGACGCCGCCCAGTGAGGATGGTTGCTCTATATGGCTTGCACACATTTGTGGTGGCAAGGAAGCGGCATTAGGCCCGAAAGGATGAAGTGTGCCGTCAAACTCGCGAGTCGCAGATTGCCATCCCCTGTTTCCGATGCTACAAGAATCTCCCGAGACCCATGAAGAACCAGGAAAGCTGGCGACCCACCAAGTTTGTTTGCGTGAACGGGCGCTATTCTGCTTCCTGCGATCCGGCATGTGCGAGCCCCGCCTCGCGGTTCCTTATAGCCATCATCGCTCGGAGGTACCACGCAATGATTCGCGCCCACGCCAGAGGAAGACTCCTGGATCTGGGCTGCGGCGCTGTTCCGCTCTACGGAATGTATCGCGATCTGGTGTCGGAGATAACGTGCGTCGATTGGCCCAACTCCCTCCACAATAGCAGCCACGTTGACATCAGCGCGGACCTCCATGGACCACTTCCGCTGTCGGACGCCGCCTTCGATACCGTTCTCCTCACGGACGTTCTGGAGCACATGGCGGAGCCCAAGGGTCTGATGCGGGAAGTGGCGCGGGTCCTCGCCCCGGGCGGCAAAATATTGGTCGGAGTTCCATTCCTCTACTGGCTGCACGAAGAGCCCCACGACTACTATCGATTTACAAAGTTCGCGTTGCGGCGAATGTTAGATGAATCGGGCCTGGAAGTTCTCGAAATCGACGCGTATGGGGCGCCCCGGAAGCGCTTTTTGATCTCAGCGCAAAAGCCCTTGTAATCCTACCCGAAAGCGTGTCGAGGCCGCTGCTGAAGATTCATTTGCTCGTCGCCAGGGGCGTTATGTCTCTAAACCTGGCGCAGAAGTTTTCCCGCCTGACGTCTCGCACAATACCCCTGGGATACTGCGTTGTAGGTCAGAAGCCCGGATGACCGCATGGCTGGCCCGAACGGTTCGCCGGTTAGAGCGTAGCGCGCGAGCCTATCGAGTACTCCAGTCTCCGGAAATTGTGTCCCTGGTTCGTTGCTTCAGCGCGTCTAGATCGGCCCCGATGTAGCGTTCTGAAGTGCCCACTGAAAGCTGGGCTGGTGCATTGCATGCGGGAGGCGGTCAAGTGTAAATTACCAGTAGGCTGGAAATCAAAATGGGAATCCCAATTTATATATGGGATCGTTCCCGCAGGGAGAATTTCCATGCGCCCAGTCGCCCTTGCAAAGAAAACCGCCCGCGTGACATTGGAAGCCCTCAGTTCCATCCGGCCAAGGCACTGGGATGCATTGCGAGTCTCTGCTCGCCAGTGGTTGGGGACGCCTGTTCTGGTCGCACCGAGGATGGACCATTTGACAGCGGCTGTCGACTGGCTGAAGAGAGCACAAGATGTGACGGGGACAGACGGGGTTGCCTGGGGATACCGCGCGAGAGCCCACATTCGCTCCCAAGAGCGGGTGGGATGGGAAGCGCCATATCCGGAAACCACAGGCTATATCATCGAAACTCTCCTGCGTTATAGCCATCTCGCTCAAGATTCCGACAGCCGCGAGCGCGCCCGGCGCATGGCGAACTGGGAAGTGAAGATCCAGTTGGCGGATGGCGGCATTCAAGGGGGCACGTACGGAACCCAGCCGGCAGCTTCCAGCACGTTTGTTACGGGCCAGGTAGTCTTTGGGTTTGTCCGCGCCTACGAAGAATTCGGCGACCCCGCCTATCTTCAGGCCGGCCGCCGCGCGGGAAACTTCCTGCTTTCCTGTCTCGACGAGAAGGGTCGGTTTGTCTCGGGATATTCTCATTTTTGCACCCCGGGCGCGAAGGCCTACGAAGCGCGCACAGGATGGGCCCTTGCCGAACTTGGCCGCATTACAAGAGATCCAACGTATACCGAGGCGGCCGACCGCATTGCGCAATTCGCTGTTTCCTGCCAGCAGCCGAACGGCTGGTTTCGTGAGAACGACTTGGATGATCACACCCGCCCACTAACCCATTGCATCGGCTATGCGCTGGAGGGATTGCTGGGCATCGCAGCCCTCCTAAAAAAGAACTCCTATACCGAAGCTGTGTACGTTTCGCTAGCGAGCATCGAGAAGCTCGTCGAGAAGAACGGATTCTTAGCTGGAAGATGGACCGCAGACTGGCGGCCGGCGGTGACGTGGTGCTGTCTAACGGGTTCTTCGCAATTGGCTACCGTGTATCTGCGCGCCCATCGGATCCGCCCTTCATCCCGCTTGCGCAACACCGCTCAGAGACTCCTCAGCTTCGTGACCTCGACACAGATTCGTCAGGGGATTCACCCAAGCCTTATCGGCGGAGTCTACGGATCCTATCCTTTTGGCGGAGCCTACGGTAGGTGGTGCGTTTTGAACTGGGCCACAAAGTTCTACGCTGACGCCGTCATGGACTGGTTTTCCCCAGCAGACCGGAAGCTTGCATTCTCCGGGTAGCCAAGCTAGAGAGTTTCATGGCCATTACATTCTTTGCCGAGAGGAAAGTCTCCCCGTATGTATGCGACAAGCTAGCCAAACTGGCCCCCGCCAACCCGTTCGCCACGTACGCTTACTTCCGCGCAATGCATGAACTTGGTTTTGAAGCGTGGGTAATCGGCCAGAGGGATGACCAACTGCTGGCCGGATGCGGGGCTTTCTTCAAAACAGGACGATTGAACCGGTCGCTCGAGATCACGTCCCTGTCAGAGCCCGCGGACCCCGACGCTTTCTGGAGAGACCTCATGCGCTTCTGTCGGGAGTCGCACATCACTGTGCTTGAGGTCGATAGCTATGCATCCGAGCACGTCTCCATCCCATCCCTGCCTGGAGAGACAGGCCGGAGACCGCGCTGCGAATATTTCCTCGACCTGAGGGCCTCTGATCTGTGGACGGGCCTTTCCTCCAATCATAGGCAGAACATCAACCGGGGCCGCAAGGCTCAGCTCGCCGTGCAACAACGAACCGACCGGACCGCTTGCGAACAGCACATGCGGTTGATTTTGGAATCGATGGACCGCCGCAGGAACAGGGGCGAAGAGATCGCAGAGACTGTCCTACTTGAGCATATTCTCGCCCTGGCCGGAGCGCATGCAGGTGAGCTGTTTCAGGCGATGCTGAGCGGCAGGGTCGTCTCTTCCGTTCTGGTGCTGCGCGCTGCTCGCGGCGCCTATTACCAATCTGCAGGTACTTCAACAGAAGGCATGGCATGCGGGGCTTCGCATTTTCTCATTTACGAGATCGCGAAGGCTTTGCAGGTTGAGTCGTTGACCACGTTTAACCTCGGGGGAGCCGCGCCCGACTCGGGCCTACAACGCTTCAAGATGGGTTTCGGAAGCCGTCCCGTCCCCCTGGAACGGGCCAGTTTTTATCTAGGCGGAGTTTTTAGGAAGAAGCTGGGAACTTTGCTCGGCCTGATTCGACACGACCCCCGTACCCTGGTACGTCATCTGACGGGGCACGTTAGCCGTCACATGGTTTACGCGATTGACGTGACTCACATTGCTCCCCCGCCGCAGGTCGAAGGGCTGGTCTTCCGGCAGTCTCACCAAGAACTCGAAGATCTGCCGGTCAAGTCTGACGAATTCCGGAGGGAACAGCGGGAGCGTTTCCGCCGGATGGGTTCGAATTATGCGTATGGCGTGTTCCACCAAGGGAAGCTGGCTCAAAGTTAGAATGCAGGGGAGACCTGTCCCTTTGCGGAAAGACAGCAGGTCACGGCCCCCGCAACATTGTAGACTGCCTGTGGTTGCCTTCTCGAAAGGCGGGCATCCAACAAAAGCATGCCGTTCCACAATCGGGCACCCTTTGCCTTTTGCGGTGCTCCAAGTGTCTTCTATTACGCCAATGGAGAGGGTCCTGAAAACGAAGCAATGAAAACATACCTGAAAGCACTGGCTGGCCGGCTGGCGCGAACGCGGTCCATGCGGGCCGTTGCAAGCCATCTGATATACCCGACGATCGTCGAGAACTTGCGTTCGGAGGTTCAGGCGGACACGTGCTCGTCATCGGGACTTGCGGAGGCTTATGCGTGGAAAACGCATTCCTACATCGTTCTGGCGGAGGAGCTGCGTCCGACAGGACGCGATTGCGCTGCTGACAGAATGCGCCATGACTTTGAGACGCGCGCACGAATCATTGATATCGTTGTTGAACGCACCAAAAACGTTCTGGGTGACATCTTGGAATTCGGTGTCGCCGGCGGCGATTCCTTGCGCATGTTCGCTCAGCGCTGCCCGGAAAGGCAGATCTACGGCTTCGATTCTTTCGAGGGTTTGCCGGAGGGCTGGTGGACGCGGCCTAAGGGCGCCTTCAAGTCCGAGATTCCGCAGGTGAATACCAACAATGTGCAGTTCGTGAAAGGCTGGTTTAACGAAAGCGTTCCTCGTTTCCTGATGGATTGGAAGGGGAAAGCTTCCATCGTGCACGTCGATTGCGACCTCTACTCATCCACGCAGCAATCCCTCGGACTCGTTCTGCCGCGCTGCCAGGTGGGCACGGTGGTTTTGTTTGACGAGTTCTACAATTACAGAGACTTCGCGGCACACGAATGGCTGGCCTGGAAAGAGCTTCAAGTTGCCAATGGCTTGGCGGCCCCATGCATCGCATACGATGGCCGACGCGCCGCTTTTCAATTGGTTGATCTGGGAAAACTCGCATCCTGATTTGCTGAGCCGCAGCTCTCCTTTATTCACGATTATCTGGAAGGATATAATGTGATGTTCGATCACGACGCCTTCGAGGAACGGCCCTCGCTTTCTCATTTCTTTCGGGCTTTCGCTCTTGGTGCCGTCGCCACTGGATTTCGGCGGTCATGGCCAAAGGACCAGCCAGTCAAACGCGCTGAGACCAAAATTGGAGATTCGAGATTAGCTTTAATCAGCAGGGCAAAAGTTTTGCGTTTAGACTTGGACGTGTCACTCGGAGTGGTTCGTGAGCCGATCAACTCTGATTATCGGAGCTGAACCGCGCATTGTGGTTCCTATTGCACGCTCGCTGAACAAGCAGAACGTCAGAGTGACCGTTGCGGCGTTTGGCGAAGTCGTGAGGCGGTTACGATCCTTTGCTATCAACCAGTTTGTAGTCCTACCAAATCCAGATGTTGAGCCTGAGCGTTTTCTGGCAATACTTACGGGGCTCATTCGCACAGAGGAGTCCGATTTCCTCATCCCCTGCAGTGATTCGGCCCTGTTGGCCACGTCTCGGTTTTACTATAAACTCAACGAGTTGCTTCGTGTGGGTTGCCCACCGCCGCACATCATTGAGCGGGTTCTTGACAAACGGATAACTTTGAAGATAGCTGAAAGCTGTGGTGTTCCCATTCCTGTCACCTTTCATGTCTGTGGTCTTGAGGAACTTGAGGCCGTTCGGCATAAACTAATCTTCCCGCTGGTTTGTAAACCGCCTAGCAAACAAACGGGAAACGCCTACAAGGCCAGGTACTTTCATTCTTACGACGAACTTAGGAACTCACTCACTCCTGCTGGGCCATTCGGAAAGGAGGTCTTGCTACAGCAGTATTGCGAGGGCGAAGCGGTCGGGATCGACGTGCTCATTCACAACGGAGAACCCATTGTCCTGTTTCAGCATCGGCGCATCCGAGAACTGCCCAGCACTGGAGGTGTAAGCGTCGTGGCTGTATCCGAGCCGCTGGATGCGGGCCTCGCTGAGCTGGCGGTGAATTTGCTCCGCCGCCTTGAATGGGAAGGCATTGCAATGGTGGAGTTCAAATACGACCGTGCTAGTCGGACCGCGGCGCTGATGGAAGTAAACGGGCGGTACTGGGGGTCGGTCGCCGTGGCAATACACGCGGGCGTAAACCTCCCGCTATACCATTGGCAACTTGAACATGGTGAGAAACCTTGTACTCCAGCCAATTACAGGATAGGGGTGCGGATGCGTTGGATGGCGGGAGATCTGCAGCGACTCCACGAACTCTTGACCGAATCCAAAAGTGGCAAGGATCCCTGCAATTCGCGGTGGAGAATGTTGTACGACTTCGTAGTTGATTTTCGGCCGTCAACACAGGATATGCTGTTGTCCCTAACAGACCCACTGCCCGGATTGCTTGAGCTTGGCCGCGTCGTAAGGCAATTTGCAGTCGGCGACTTCAAGTGGCTTCTGAAGAAAATACTTCCCCGGAAACTTTCTCACTACATCCTCGTGTATCGGAAGTTGGGCGGCTCGACGAGTCGGACCTATCTGAAGCTGCAGGCTTTGCGCGCCGTTGGAATCCGAAAAGGCCGCCTCACCCAGATTAAGTCCAGAGTTTCATCGGTCCTGTTTGTGTGTCACGGAAACATCATTCGAAGCCCCCTAGCAGCCGAGTTGCTTATACAACAGCTGTCAACTCTCGATCGGAATACAATTCGCGTTTGCTCAGCGGGCCTTCAGGCCAGACGGGGCAATTGCGCGGATGAACGGGCATGTCTAGTTGCGAAGGAATTTGGGTTGTCATTGGATAATCACCGTGCCGAGGTGCTGACCGCTAGCGCCCTGGAACGGGCTGACATAGTTTTTGTGATGGACTATTTGAATGAGGCGCAACTGCTCGCACTTTGGCCTAGTGCAAGCTTCAAAGTATTTCTGCTCCAGGACGAGACGGGGAGTCCAGAGATCGTCGACCCCTACAGTGGAAACCTGGCCGACGTGCGCCGATGCGGTAAGATACTCAAGGCTCGTATCTCTCGACTGGCACCGCTTCTCGTGCAATCTGGCCGGTCAGCCATGGGTGTCAGGAGATAAAAAACTGAGCGTTAAGCGGCATGTTAGGCACGTAGCAGCCCGATTTGCCAATACTTGGGTCGTGCGCGCGATCGTCTCCAATTTATCCCACCTCATATCTCGTGGCTCGCACTGGCGGAGATTGCACGAACAGAAGGGCCATTGTTATTTCGGCCCAGTGATGATGATGCCGAAATTACCGCCTGCTTCATGCTTCCGGAGTTCCGGGGCTTAGGCTTGTATCCCTTTGCGATTCGCAATTTATGCGAGGTGGCAAGGCAGCAAGGCATCCGACGAATCTGGATGCAAAACACGGGAAGACAATAGAGCTTCGCAGGCTGGAATCGTAAGAGCCGGATTGTCTTTGCAAGAGGGGGTCTTCCGGCTGATGCCTCCGTTTGCCGCCTCGAGTAGTCCAGGATGGTTAGCCCGGCGGCGACGGTAGCGTGGACGCAGGTGAAGTCCCTTAGCCTAGGTTATCGTGCACATGAAGACGGCTGGTACAGGGATGTGTAATGAGGAAATCGCGCGGACTTCCTTCCCGGGAGACCTGCTAGCCCGGAACCGATGCTGGGGCGTCAGATGACTCCGGCGAGCGCCGCATTTAGGCCCGCGATATCCGCGCCAATGTCCTTTTCGTCGCTGCCCGAGTTGGCGTACGGGCTGGCACCGGGGCAGCTCGCTGCCGGATTACCTGCCCCCTGGCATAGTCGATAGTCCCCCGCGGCTTGATTGGCAAACCTCACGCCGGTCCACGTAGCCGGGAAGAAGTTTCCAGAGGATAGCTGGAGGTCGATACACCACTCGGCAGAATGCTTTCTATGGCGTTGTAGCTAAACACGTAGCCAGGGAAATAGGCATTCAAGGAGGGAAGCCCTGGTCCAAAGTTCGTGCCGATGGCGCCGTACGGATTATGAGGGGTGAGGTTGTTTTGATAGACCAATCGCCACGATGGCCCCGGGTGAACCAGCCGTCAAGGTCTCCAACACCTTGATTTCCAGGAACATCAGGCGATAGTTGGCCCCCATGGCTACCGTGAAGGCTGGCACTCCATACTGATTCTCGATGATGGTAGGCATGTTGGGAGTGTCAGAGGGGTTGACCCGGACACCCGCTGCCGGCAAAACGCTGGGCGAGGCATCGGACTCGATCAGGATCCACTGCCCAGGAGCGCAAGACTTGTTGGGCAGATTGAACGCACCGGTGAAGGAGGCTCCATGCTGCAATTGCAGGATCGTCCCATGCGGATTGCAACTTGCACTGTTGATGGCCTTTTGCAGGTCGGACCCGGCGCGCACCTTGACCGTCAGATACCCCGTCGTGTTCGGCATTAGGACATTCACTTGCAACTGGGGAAGTTTCGACAGGTTGGGGAGCGCCCCGTGGGAACCTGAAAGGGCGGCCTCCATCAGGGCTTCGGCCTGGCATTTCGCGGCATGACTCCCGCCGCAGGAAAGAATTGTAATCAGGAGACGAAGACCAAAGCCACGCAGCCGATGGCCGCCTTGGAGCTTCCTTGATTGCGAGCACTCATGCCTAAGCCGCATAAAGAGGATCATTCCCGAGTCCGTGCGATCCAGCCCATTCTTATCGACCCGAAGAAGCGCTACGGTTGCTGGTGTCCCAATACTCGAACCCATTGTTGCTGCAAGGCTACCATACGCCTTATGGTATCGGTGACCCGTTGATTGGCTGGGGAGGCCGTAGTAACCATATCTTTAATGGTGAAATGTAAATGGTCATTTTGATAGACAGAATCCGATACTGGGCTCCGCATGAAGAATTCACCGTCCGAATAATAGCCGTCCGCGCCCAAGTAGTGATTGGCGAAGAAAAACGTGGTTCGCTGCGCCAGGCGCAAATCCCAGATGGGCGAGCCTTGCTCAAAATCCCTTCCCTGTTCGATGCCCAGCAAATCCAGCACGGTCGGCTGAATATCGATATGCGATGTGAGCCAGCTTACCCTCTCAGTCGAATGCAACACTTTGGGCGCGTAGATCAGGAGGGGAACGTGGAAGGAATAGTCGTCGATCATGCCACCCTGCAAACTGGGGTCCTCAACACGAGTGCGAATGCCGTGGTCAGCCGTCACCACGATTAGCGTCCGCTCTAGGCGGTGGTGATTCTCGAGCAATGTCACAAGCTCTCCCAAAAAGCTGTCTTGCATTGCCATAATGGCCCTTCCTCGCTCCACGACGCCCTGCAGATGCCCGTCCGGGCTTACATCTGGCCAAGGGCCATGGCCTTCCTGAGGAAAGAAGCCAACGGCGAACGGTTGCCCGTGAATCATCCAGTCTTCCAAATCTTTCTTGAGCAGAATCAAAGCGTCTGAATCGCATGACCTTGCCAGAGCCCAGACCGCCAGCGGACTCTTGGGAAGATCGGCATGAGAAGTCTCAGGGTGAGCCACCAATTGTCTCTGGAATCCTAAAGCTTGATACATTTGATCGTCTGGCTCGTGCCTGCCAAAATAAGGGCTATAGTTCGCGGTCTCGTATCCAGCGGCAGAAAGAATCCGCATGATTCCGGGCACCACTAGATTGGGGTATTGCTGTTCGAAACTAATCGGGAGGTTGGACGGGTACCAGGAGCTGAAGAGAGAAAAGTGGGCGCGACTCGTATACGGGTAGGTGCTGTAATGACGCACGGCCACAAACGATTCTTGGCGAAGACGCCGCAAAACCGGCATGTCATCCAGGTTCCCCGCAATATCCAGGCTCGCAGCAGGACCGGTTTCGAGGACAACAAGCAATACGTCGAACCCTGCGGCTTTTCCCCAATAGCGCGGGTCTTCTTCCGGAGGTGGCGCGTGCGTCAATTCGCGATACTGAGCCACCAATTGGCGTGGCCCTAAACCGATAAACTCCTTACGGTCGACCACCTCCGCGTCAATTCCCACAAGTGTCTTTACGGACTCGAGAAGGATGCTTTGATGGTAGGAGGTTCGTGGGACTCCCGGGAGCCACAGAATGGCTACGATCGCGATCGAGCCTAGGAAGCCTATCGCCAAAGCCCTGCGCCACAGTCGCTCCTTAGACGGATTCTTTTCAATGGTTGCGCTCTGCCGGATGCTCCACCAGGAGGCCGCAGCGATGAAAGCGAGCAAGATCCCTACCCGCATCAGGCCGCCCGGGTGAATATATGCCGAGATCGACTGGCGGTCCGTGAGGCCCCACAGGAGAGCGGCTAGGAGTAAACGTGAGGACAGCAGCCTGCCAACGGCGTAGAACGACATAACGTCGGCGTAAATGAGCAGAAGACAGGTTACACACAGAAAGGCAATGGTCGGGGCGCGCCAGGCACGGGGCAAAATCCTGGCAAGGATAAGGAGCCCCAACGGCATGAGCAAAAAGCAGAAAAGGGCGTCGCCACGAAAAAAAGAAAGCTTTTCCAAAAGACTCAGATCAGGAGCTGATCTGCCAAAATGGCGGGCAGCAATTAGAAGCCCCCCCGTTGACATAATGACATATTTTAAGAAGAGGACGGCCGCTGCCACCGGCAACCAGATGAGAACGCAAGGAGCGGCCGAGACCCAAGCAACTACTTCTTGCCCGCTCTTCGTGGTTCGAATCGGCGATCGCCCAAATGCTTCCGGCTTCGATTTCTTCACACCGAATCTCAGTGGCGCCATTCAGAACCCCGCCTTGTCGTTTGCCAGCAGGTAGTTTACTGTCATTTTACTACGATTTTCTGAGGAAAGGTCAAATCCAGTGTTCAGAGCCTGAAGCTAGGCGGGTGGCGGCAAAGGCAGACGCCCGTCGATTTCCGTCGAGCTCAAGGACAGACTGCAGCGACAGTTCTAACTCCCAAAGTGAACCTGGATAGGGCCATCGATACAGGTGTCCTGAGTCTCCCGGAGACGCGTAGTTCTCGCCGCCGAAGGCGGAGAAGGTGTACCGATACGTCCGGCTAGCGAGTGAAAGGGCTGCTTTGGAGATGTTCGGTTCGAGGCCTAGGGGGAACGAAAAGAAATCCGCATCATGACCTAATTCTCGGCGCAAGTCGTCGCTGGAACCTACGATCTCGGACTCAAGGGTGCTCAGCTCTGTCGAGCCGCAATCGAGGTGATTCCGGGTATGGCTTCCGATTGTCACACCATGTCGGTCGAAGTACCGTATCTGGTCCCAACTGAGCGCTAGGAAACCGGCTTCGCTTCTTTTCAGGTCGTGATCGAACGCCGCCTGGCGAGAAACTCGTTCCGTGCAAACAAAGAGGGTCACGGGCACGGCCTCGACCTCCACAACCGCGCGAAGGGTCACGAAATTCTCCGCATAACCGTCGTCAAAAGTCAGCACCACGGTCGGAAGCGGCACGTCACCTGTCCGCAGCATTTCAAGGGCTTCGGGCAGCGAGGCGATTCGGTAATGCTTCTTGAGGAAACGCACGTGCCTGGCGAACTGGTCCGTCGGGAGGCCAAGGAACTTCGGTTTATCGACAATCAAATGGTGATAGAGAATGATGATCGGGAAACGTCTTCGCCGCCGCCTCCGCCGATTTCGAAAGTAAAGTGCAGGATAGGCCAAGCTCCGCGCGACCAGGCTAGGGATCGGTCGCATTCCAGAGGGCTGGTAGCGCCCCCGTTTCGCCCGGATGCTGCGTTCGATAGCGAAGATCTGGTGGTCTTTGAAGCCTTTGTACACCGTCCCTTCTGTCTGTGGCGTCTCGACTGAGCGGCCGGCGCTCTCCGCTCGGATGACATCAATCAACAGGTCAATTCCCAACACGTCGGCCTTCAGACCAACGCTGGCAAGCGAGTCCAACGGATCAATGGAGAATGTGCGTTCTCCCAGGATGGCGCCTGCGTCGACCGCCCGCACGACTCGATGAACGGTTACAGTCACCGTTGTCTTGTCGTCGCGCATCTCCCACAGACCCGGCGGGCCGCTCCCTCTATACTCTGGGAGTTTGTGTTTGTGGATGTTGATGGAACCGTTGGTAGGAATGGCATACAGCTCCGGTTTCAGAATGCCAGTCGCGTAGATTACCCCGAGGTTTGCGTCCAGACTTCGGACAAACGATAGGCTCTGTGCCCCGTGGGCTTCGCTAGTGCTGCAAAACTTTGTGCCACGCGACTCGCAATCCCGCGCCAGGGCTTCCAGCGTCAAAATGGGCCCGTTGGGATCTTGTGGGCAGCAATGAACGGTCTGCAATAACGAATCGAAAATACTGGCAAGCCTGCTGCGGGCCTGAGTCCGAAGTCTATGGTAAACAAGGGCTCGAAATTGTCGGTCGGGAAGAAGTCGGAAGAACCTTTGCGTTCTTCTGGACATCGACAATTGAGGCTTCCGCACGCAGTACAAAACACCACTGACCCGCACTTCCGGCAGGTCGGCGTCCAAGCGCCAGAGAAAATGGCGGAGCGTGTTCGGAGACGCACCTGAATAGATGACAATCCGAAATGTCCGCTCCATTTCTGCCTTCCCTCTGTAATCTCCGTCTGTGTTAGTGGTAATTCCCTTATTAAATGGGATCATCGTTCCCAGAGGATACCAGCATAATGCCCCCTCTGGAGGGGTATCCGAGCGGAGGCACACTGCCGAGAGGGCAGTAGAAGCATCTTTATTATGCTGAATGTAAAGACCGCCCAAGCGAAGTGAGGTGCACTCCCTGTACAGGAATCTTTGGAGATACTGAATCGTTGGTCTTACGAGCCACAAACAGGAACATCATTCTTGCTAGCATGGCGATATTGCTGTTAAAGAGGCGAAATGCATATCGCTCGTCACTTATCGTGAACGAGATTGCGGAGAGCCACGAGGCAAGCAAATCTGCAATTGATCTCTTCACCTTAACTACAGCCAACATCTCCTTTAGATTGTCCGTAAAAGGCGTGACAATGAGTTTGTGGTCCAGGATTTCGAAACCGTTATAACTGAAGAACTCGTTGAAAAGCAGTGGATTGAAGTTCAAGAAACCGTGCTCGAACCACGATACAGGCGAAAGCAGAATTACTATGCCGTTCTTTCTTAGCAGTTTGACAATGTTTCCAAACGTCGCCGCAATATCGAAGATGTGCTCCAACGTCCCAATGTCAATAACGGTCGCTGCTGCGCCAAAAAGGGACGAGGGCAATGGGCAGGAAAAATCCAAATTCAGTGCCGCTCGTCCGTTCAGATCGATGTCGCGATATCCCTCGATCCCTACCATGGCTAGGACGGATTCCAACGATGCGCAATTTGTGTACATGTGGTCTGGAATGATTTCTACACTTTTCTGCAAGAGTGCGTTGGACTTCAGAACTCTAAGCACATATTGAGCGGTAAGATACGTAGTCTGGTCGCCCAAGACATAAACCGGCCCGACCGCGCCGTGTCTTACGACAGCTCGGGTCAACGGAAGCAGCCATTCTCTACGTAAAGCCATGGTAGGAAATGCCGTGTCTGAGAGGCTGGGTTTTGGTTTCGGCGCAACCTTCGCCAAGGCCGGCGGCAATTACATCCAGTTTCTTGCGCATTAGGGGTTTCAAGGACAAATCTGCATGCAGACAACCTAAGCCATTGATGTTTTCGGATTCTCAAGTCCCCAAACAAGGCCGGTCCGCCTCGATTACCCTTCGAGTTGCGATATGTTATTTCGAGTCCTTGGGATGCGCAACGCGTTCTTCTGTACCGGAAGAAGCACTACGGTTGCGGTTGTCCCCATACTCCTAGCCCATGGACAGCCGCTGCCGCCGGTAACCAGATGAGGACGCAAGGTGTGGCCGAGACCCAAGCGACCAGTTCCGGGCCCCTCTTCGTGGTTCGAATCGGCGATTCCCCAAGCGCTTTCGGCTTCCATTTCTCCGCACCGAATCTCAGCGGCCCCATTCTAACCCCATGTTGTCGTCTGTGAACAGGCGCTTACCCTTGTAGCGTTCGTGAAGGGTGTCCGCATATTCCATCGCCCGCAAAGACATACCGATTCCCGCACCGATCTACGTTCTGGCTGCTGGTGGCTCGCCTATATCTTCTCCCGCCCCTGAGTCCGCGGCTTCTGGACCCACCACAGTGGCGGCAAAGGCAGACGCCCGTCGATTTCCGTCGAGCTCAAGGACAGACTGCAGCGACAGTTCTAACTCCCAAAGTGAACCTGGATAGGGCCATCGATACAGGTGTCCTGAGTCTCCCGGAGACGCGTAGTTCTCGCCGCCGAAGGCGGAGAAGGTGTACCGATACGTCCGGCTAGCGAGTGAAAGGGCTGCTTTGGAGATGTTCGGTTCGAGGCCTAGGGGGAACGAAAAGAAATCCGCATCATGACCTAATTCTCGGCGCAAGTCGTCGCTGGAACCTACGATCTCGGACTCAAGGGTGCTCAGCTCTGTCGAGCCGCAATCGAGGTGATTCCGGGTATGGCTTCCGATTGTCACACCATGTCGGTCGAAGTACCGTATCTGGTCCCAACTGAGCGCTAGGAAACCGGCTTCGCTTCTTTTCAGGTCGTGATCGAACGCCGCCTGGCGAGAAACTCGTTCCGTGCAAACAAAGAGGGTCACGGGCACGGCCTCGACCTCCACAACCGCGCGAAGGGTCACGAAATTCTCCGCATAACCGTCGTCAAAAGTCAGCACCACGGTCGGAAGCGGCACGTCACCTGTCCGCAGCATTTCAAGGGCTTCGGGCAGCGAGGCGATTCGGTAATGCTTCTTGAGGAAACGCACGTGCCTGGCGAACTGGTCCGTCGGGAGGCCAAGGAACTTCGGTTTATCGACAATCAAATGGTGATAGAGAATGATGATCGGGAAACGTCTTCGCCGCCGCCTCCGCCGATTTCGAAAGTAAAGTGCAGGATAGGCCAAGCTCCGCGCGACCAGGCTAGGGATCGGTCGCATTCCAGAGGGCTGGTAGCGCCCCCGTTTCGCCCGGATGCTGCGTTCGATAGCGAAGATCTGGTGGTCTTTGAAGCCTTTGTACACCGTCCCTTCTGTCTGTGGCGTCTCGACTGAGCGGCCGGCGCTCTCCGCTCGGATGACATCAATCAACAGGTCAATTCCCAACACGTCGGCCTTCAGACCAACGCTGGCAAGCGAGTCCAACGGATCAATGGAGAATGTGCGTTCTCCCAGGATGGCGCCTGCGTCGACCGCCCGCACGACTCGATGAACGGTTACAGTCACCGTTGTCTTGTCGTCGCGCATCTCCCACAGACCCGGCGGGCCGCTCCCTCTATACTCTGGGAGTTTGTGTTTGTGGATGTTGATGGAACCGTTGGTAGGAATGGCATACAGCTCCGGTTTCAGAATGCCAGTCGCGTAGATTACCCCGAGGTTTGCGTCCAGACTTCGGACAAACGATAGGCTCTGTGCCCCGTGGGCTTCGCTAGTGCTGCAAAACTTTGTGCCACGCGACTCGCAATCCCGCGCCAGGGCTTCCAGCGTCAAAATGGGCCCGTTGGGATCTTGTGGGCAGCAATGAACGGTCTGCAATAACGAATCGAAAATACTGGCAAGCCTGCTGCGGGCCTGAGTCCGAAGTCTATGGTAAACAAGGGCTCGAAATTGTCGGTCGGGAAGAAGTCGGAAGAACCTTTGCGTTCTTCTGGACATCGACAATTGAGGCTTCCGCACGCAGTACAAAACACCACTGACCCGCACTTCCGGCAGGTCGGCGTCCAAGCGCCAGAGAAAATGGCGGAGCGTGTTCGGAAGCGCACCTGAATAGATGACAATCCGGAACGTCCGGTCCATTTCGCCTTCCTCCGCTAAAGGGGAGTGAGCCGGGATGTGGTTGAAAGAGGACGGTTACCGGATTGAATGTTACGCGACGCGCTGCTGTTGAGTCAACGCAGCCATCCACCCGGGTGATGCTCTAAATGTGTGCCACTTTGACTGAGGGGTATACCTATAATTAAGCGATCATGCCAAAGCCTTTTGGTAGACCATAAGGGCCGCGAGCGGGCGTCCCTTCAAATCATCGGTACGCGCCCAATAGTTGAAGGCTGCCAGGATGGGTTCGAACGGCAGCACGGCTATGCGCAGAAAGCGAGGGAGCCGATCAGTTGCGATCCAAGGATCAATGGGGAACCACTCGCCCAGAATAGTTTTATGAACTATTTTCAACCCTTTTGTCTCAAGGCGCTCCTTCAACAAGTCCGCATCGTAGTGGCGCTCGTAAAATTGCGGTTGCTCGCTCGGTCTGCCCGCACTGTCGTATTTCAGGAAAATTTCTTCGCGCTCCTTTCGATAGGGGACTTCGATTATCAAAATGCCGCCAGGTTTGAGCACGCGATAGCACTCCCCCAACGCCTCAGTGTCTCCGCTTTCGGGGATGTGTTCAATCACACTTATGGAATAAATCAGTTCAAAAGACTCGTTGGGGTAGTCGAGACTTCTTGCATCTTGATACTGAGTCACGTGATTGCGCAGCTTCAGCGCTTCTGCGAGGCGCTGCCAACGTGTGAAAATCTTTTCATCGTCCAGGTCTGTCGCGTACACGTGATTCGGCGTTTTTGTGGCCAACAAGATACTAAGAACTTTTGGGCTTCCGATGTCCAAGATTTGCGGGTTCGGAAAATGCTGAGATTCTCGCCAAACGTAGGCAAAAGGCAGAAACCGCCAGTATCCGATGGGCGCGATCAGCAGTCTGGCAGCTTCGACAAACTGTCCGCGCGCGAGTACCCGCAGAGCCAGGAGCAAAACGCGCAGATAAAGTCCGAAAGCACCGATATGAACCCCCATTGTTGTCTTGGAGCGTACGGTACTCGATGGGTGGGTGTCAATTGATCCTCCTGAGAGCCCTTTTTCTCGGTGCTTACCCCCCGCCTCACGGCGGAGTCCAGACCCACCTTGTGGCGCTGCGTGATTTCCTCCTGCGGCAGGGAATTCCCTGTGAAGTCATCAATCTGACGAGATGCAGGAAGAAGAATGGCGGCGGCGTCTTCTACCCACGGTCGGCGCTCGGGGTTCTTTTCCAGCGGCCGAACGGGCTGGGGATCAGATGACTCCGGCGATCGCCGTGTTTAGGCCCGCGATATCCACGCCAATGTCCTTGGCGTCGCTGCCCGAGTTGGCGTACCGGCTGGCACCGGGACAGCTCGCTACCGGGTTGCCTGCCCGCTGGCACAGCCGATAGTCCCCCTCGGCTTGATTGGCAAACCTCACGCCGGTCCACGTAACCGGGAAGAAGTTGTTCGGCGGATAGGCGGAGACTGGTACTCCGCTCGGCAGGATATTCTCAATGACGTTGTAGCTGAAAACATATCCTGGAAAGAAGGCGTTCAAGGAGGGGATCCCTGGTCCAAAGCCCGATCCGATGGCGCCGTACAGATTATGGGGGGTGAGGTTGTTTTGATAGACGAAGTTGGTGGTAGGGGTGCCGTCCACCATTACAAATGGGCCGCTCTGAAACCCCGTATTGTGGTCGATGGTAATCGCATCGGCGGCGCCCAGTATCTGGAAGAGCCTTCCGTCTCCTCCTCCGTAAGCCGGGCCGTTCACGTCGTCAAACAGGCTGTTCTGAATCAGCACGCGCTTGCCACGAATCAACTGAGGAGGGTCGCCGGCATCTTGACCAGCGATGTTCATCCCACTAGCGGTGTGACGCATGATGTTATAGGTGAACGTCACGTCCTGTACGACTGCCCAAGGCACCGTACCGAATTGGGACCGCGGGGTAATCAAGAATGCGAATCCATCTTGAGCGTCTACCCAGTTGTTCTCGAAAACGTTGGCCTGGATCAGAACGCGCTGCGCGATCTTCAGTTCCAGGATGTTCTTGACCGTCCAACAATCGCTACATCCGGATGGTTTCCCCAGGGCGCGGTAGTTCCAGCTCAAAGGCTTGAAGAAATAGTTGTGAGTGATGGTAAGGTCGGAAGGAACGGCGTTGGGAATCGTCGTAGTCGCTCCACCGACCAGGATGTTTTCTCCCGCCGCAGAAAGATAGTTGTTATCCACGAGCCAAGGACCGGTCGAGTTATAGGCGGCGATAGCTTGGGCTTCGACTCCTACCCAATGAATCTCGCTGATGTAGGAATTGATGACCGCACAGTATTGGCACTCCATTTCGATCCCTCGCTGGGTGTTGAGCGGGGGATTGTCGCTGCCATGGATGTAGACGCGGTCTAGGATGATGTTGCTGGGCTGAAGAGCGGCGGTATTCTGTGCACTGCTTCCGCTCCCAATCGCCACGATGGCCCCGGGTGAACCAGCCGTCAAGGTCTCCAACACCTTGATTTCCAGGAACATCAGGCGATAGTTGGTGGCCGCCATGGCTACCGTGAAGGCTGGCACTCCATACTGATTCTCGATGATGGTAGGCATGTTGGGAGTGTCAGAGGGGTTGACCCGGACACCCGCTGCCGGCAAAACGCTGGGCGAGGCATCGGACTCGATCAGGATCCACTGCCCAGGAGCGCAAGACTTGTTGGGCAGATTGAACGCACCGGTGAAGGAGGCTCCATGCTGCAATTGCAGGATCGTCCCATGCGGATTGCAACTTGCACTGTTGATGGCCTTTTGCAGGTCGGACCCGGCGCGCACCTTGACCGTCAGATACCCCGTCGTGTTCGGCATTAGGACATTCACTTGCAACTGGGGAAGTTTCGGCAGTATGGGGAGCGCCCCGTGGGAACCCGACAGGGCGGGATCCGCCGGAGCTGTCCTCTGGCCTTTCGCGGTCCGATTCCCGGCAAAAAAAAGAAGGACAAGCAAGACACCGACGCCACGCAGCCGATGGCCGCCTCTGTACCTCTTCGACCGGGATCTCTCACCTCTAATAAGCCGCACGGGGAGGATCATTCTCGAGAACATACGAGTTGGCTTCATGGCGGTATGGTGTAGCAGCAAAGGTCTACGTTACGCTTCAGCATCTCGTACATTCCTCAATCTTTGCCGACACGTGAGTTCAATGGTTCCCGACCACCAAGTGGCGGCAAAGGTAGACGCCCGCAGAAATCGTCGCTTCCTACTAATATCACATGGTTTAGAGGCTCCTGTATACTACTAGTGCGTTGCGGTCTCTTAGAGCGTCGAAAGGGACAAGCTGGTTGATGTTTACTCGCAGGTGGCATCTGACCCTGTAAGCGGGCAGGAGCCTGCCCGGACGGACGCATTACGCAAGAAATCTACTGGGAGCCGCGCAGCGCGATGAGAATCCTCTGGGTCAAGGCCGGGAAGCTACTTCCTGTGAACAGCGGGGGCAGGATTCGTACCTACCATATCCTGCGGCAACTCGACCGCCGACACGAGGTCACCGTGCTGTCCTATTACGGCGGAAGTCGCGACGAAGCATACGAGAGCGAGGTCCGCAGCCATTTTCCAGGAGCGGTTACCATCTACACCGCAGCGCGCGATGAGGGGCCACTCGATCGGTCCGTCGATTACCTGCGCAAGCTGTCTTGCCGTGCGCCATACGCAGTCGCCAAGTTCACCGCGCCCGAAGTCCAGCATAGGCTCGCCTCGTGGATCGGTGAGAGACGGTTTGACGTCGTAGTTTGTGACTTCCTGTCGGCATCTCTCAATTTCCCGCAGGACTTGGCCACGCCCACCGTGCTCTTCCAGCACAACGTCGAAAGCGTCCTGTGGCGCCGCCAGGCGCAGGTCGAGTCGAACTGGCCGAAGAAGCTGGTGTTCAAAATCGAGGCTGCGAAAATGCTCCGTTATGAGCGGGAGGCTGTGCGCCGATTTCATCACATCATCGCCGTTTCCAATCGGGACCGCGACGTGATGACGAGCATGACCGATCCTTCTCGCATCAGCGTGATTCCAACCGGCGTTGACATCGAAAGATTTCGAGCCGTTGCGTCAGATACGGCTTTGAAGCGAGCGCTCGTCCTCTTTACTGGCGATATGAATTTTGAACCTAACATCGACGGCGTCAGCTACTTTTGCCGCGAGATCTGGCCGAAGGTCCTGAACAGGGCGCCCGAAGCGCGATTTCGCATCGTGGGTCGCAATCCACATCGCCAGGTAAGGAAGCTTTCGTCCGATTCCGTCGAAGTCACGGGGACCGTCCCCTCCGTGATCGAGCACATGCAAGAGGCGCAGGTGTTTGTTGTGCCGTTGCGCATGGGAGGCGGCACTCGGCTCAAGGTATACGAAGCGATGGCGATGGGCAAGGCTGTTGTATCCACCGCGGTGGGTGCCGAGGGGCTCGAGGTCCACGATGGCCATGACATTTTGTTGGCCGATCACCCCGCACGATTTGCCGATGCCGTGGCCGCATTTCTCAGCGATCCGGAACTTCGGCGGAGGTACGGCGTCGCAGCTGCCGAGTTGGCCGCCCGATATGATTGGTCGGTGATCGCTGAACGCTTCGCAGACGTGCTGGCTCAGGTGGTGCCCGCGGCGGGGTCGGCCGACAGATGAGAGTTCTCGTACTGGATGGTAACGAGAACCAGGCGGTGACCAGCGTGCGCTCGCTCAGTCGTGCCGGGCACGCTGTAGTGGTCGGTGCGTCATCGTCGTGGTCGAAAGCGGGCTGGTCCCGCTACTGTTGTGGAACTTTCATTTACCCGCCCCCCGAATTGGACATGGAAGCATTCGTTCGGCGTATTGCGCAAGAGGTGGCGCGACATCCGGGCACCATCGTCTTACCCATGACCGAGTTCACCACGTTACCGCTTTCGCTGCGTCGGGAGACCATTTTCGCGGCGGGCGGACGCCTGGTGCTGCCACCCCACGCCACCGTGTTGCGCGCTTTCGATAAGCAGCAGACGACGCGGCTCGCCGAGTCGCTGGGCATTGCTGTACCCCATACGGTGCACATTTCGGACATCATTGAGGCCCGCGAGACTGCTGAGAAGGTATCGTATCCCGTAGTCTTGAAGCCCCGGGCATCTGAGGAGGTTTCCTCCGCGGGTGAAGTTACGGGCACTGGTCGACCGCTGTACGCGCGCGATACGAAGGAGTTTCTCATAGCTTACGACAGCCTGCGCAAACGATGCTCCCAGGTACTGTCGCAAGAATTCGTCGAAGGCGCGGGTTGCGGATACTTCGCCCTGATGCGGGAGGGAGAATTAAGAGCTGAGTTCGCCCATCGTCGCTTGAGAGACGTCCGCCCAACGGGTTCTGGGAGCTCTTTGCGGGTCAGCGTCAAGCCCGATCCCAGATTGCGCGAGGCGGGGCTGGCCATCCTACACGCGCTCAAGTGGCATGGTGTGGCCATGGTGGAATTTCGTGTTCGCCCCGACGGCACGGTGGTGTTCCTAGAGGTGAACGGGCGTTTCTGGCTTTCTCTGGCCTTGGCCGTTCACTCCGGTGTGGACTTCCCAGCCCTCCTGGTTGAGATGGCGGCGCGGGGCGACATCGACACTCCACCCGTCTACCGCGTTGGTGTGCGCTGTCGTTGGCTTCTGGGTGACGCTCGCCACCTGATCGAAGTCTGGCTGGGCCCACCGCGCGGATATCCGGGGAAGTTCCCCAAGCGATTGGAAACTCTCTGGTCATTCCTGGCGCCGGTGCCGGGCACTTTCCACGATAATCTGGAATGGTGCGACCCCCTGCCCGCTGTGGGGGACGGAGTCGATTACGCGCTGAGATGCCTCCGTCTTTTCACGAAGAGGAAGTCGAAGGCGAAAAAGAACGCGCATGCTGAAAGGGGTTATTCACATCCATAGTACTTACTCGGACGGGGAGTTCACCCTTCAAGAGCTTCGGGACGCTCTCGTCTCCGATGGCTGTGCCTTTGCTTGTGTCACTGACCACGCCGAAGCCTTTGATGACAACAAGCTGAGAGCGTACGTCCGCGAATGCGATTCTTTCTCCGACGAAGGTTTTCTCTTCGTGCCAGGCCTGGAGTACGAGTGCGAGAACCGCATGCATGTTCTGGGTTATGGCGTGACATCTCCGGTGGCCACTCAAGACCCACAAGAGGTGATCCGCCACATCGGGAGTGAGCGCGGGCTTTCGGTTATCGCGCACCCTAAGGATGCCGCATTTTCGTGGATCGAAACTTTCCGGGTGCTCCCGGACGGCATTGAGACTTGGAACTCCAAGTACGATGGTCAGTACGCACCCCGGCCCGGGACGACCGCACTGCTGCATCGACTGCAGCAACGAAAACCCAAGATGCGCGCGTTCTACGGGGTCGATCTTCACTGGAAGAACCAGTTCCGTAGCCTCGTCAATGTAATTCAGCTCGAGGCACCCTCACGCGACGCGATCCTGGGCGCTCTCGCGCGCGGCGATTACTTCGCCAGTAAGGGTGACCTTAGGCTGCCGTCAACTGGCGATATACCCGAGCCGTTGTTGCAGCGCTTCTCTGTAGTCCACGGACGGTCTGTTCGGGTGCGCAAGTGGATGACTAGTGTGAAGGAGTTGATGGAACATTTTGGCCTTGCGGTTCCGGCCTCGATCAAGGCGCAACTGAGGAGGCTCTTCTAGGTGTCGAGAGCCGGCACAGTCTATCTGATGTACCACGAACTCCAACTACCAGGTCGGAAGCTCTGCCAGAACGACAACAGCTACGTCCGTTATGTCGTCGACCAGTGCGATTTTCGAGCCCAGCTCGCCAGGCTCAAGGAAAGCGGGTTTCGCGGCATGGGTGTGGGTGAGGCACTTCTCAATTCAGACCGGGAGCAACCCGGGGTCGCAATTACCTTTGACGATGGCTGTGAGAGTGATCTTCTCGCAGCCGGGCCGCTCCTCAGAGAGGCTGGATTTAATGCTACGTTCTACATCGTTGTGCGTTACCTCGGAGTTCGGGGGTATTTGTCGCTCCCTCAGCTCAAGGAGCTTGCAAACTTGAACTTTGAGGTCGGAAGCCACTCCATCAACCATGTCCATCTCACGGATCTTTCTCCCGAGCGCTTGCGGGCCGAACTGGCCGAGTCGAAGGCTCAGCTCGAGCAGGTGCTTGGCATACCCGTGGAGCACTTTTCCTGCCCGTTCGGCTCTTGGAGCCCGGATGTCGCGCGTATGGCCGGGGAGGTTGGTTACCGTTCCGTTGCTACCAGTCGTGCGGGAATCAATTCCGAGAAAGCCGATCGCTTTCGGTTGGCGCGTCTGGTTGTGATGCGCGGAACGACGATCGTTGGGTTCGACCGTCTTTGCAAAGGCAAGGGGCTACTCGAGCGTCGAGTGAAGGCGGCCATTCTATCCGGCGCAAAACATCTCCTCGGAAACGAGATCTACGAAGAGATCCGGTCTGCCTTCATGAGTTGAACGTAGCGCGACATAGGCATTTTGCGAGCTTGATCTCGAGTTACTTCTGGAAGATCCAACTCAATGAGGGTTCTTTTCCTCGGCGCTTACCCTCCTCCCCATGGCGGAGTGCAGACCCACCTTGTGGCGCTGCGTGACTTCCTCGTGCGCCAGGGAATTTCCTGTGAAGTGATCAATCTGACCAGGTACAGGAAGCGGGATGGCGGCGGCGTCTTCTACCCTCGGTCGGCGCTCGGCGTCCTCTGGCTGCTCTTGCGGCGGCGCTATGACGTTGCACACTTGCAAGTCGGCGGGAACCTGTCGCTTCGTTGGCTCCTGCTCGGCTTGGTGTGTTCCTGGATACCGGGAAAGAAAGTGGTTCTCACGTTTCATTCCGGCGGCTACCCCTCATCCCCGGAGGGATGCGCAGCCCGGCCCAACGGCTTGAAAGGCATAGTCCTCCGCAGGCTCGACGGCCTGATCGGCGTGAACCAGGAATTGGTGGATTTTTTCCAACGGCTAGGCGTTCGGGCGAAAAACATTCGGCTGATTGTGCCCTGCGCTCCCGCACCGGAACCCGCAGGCGCACTCCCCAAGCCGCTTCGGGAGTTCTATGATTCGCACCGGCCGGTCATCGTAAGCGTGAGCGGTCTCGAGTCCGAGTACGATCTCCCCCTTCAAATTCGTATGCTAGGCGATCTCCGTCAGGTCATTCCGGACGCGGGCCTGGCCATCATCGGGAGCGGGAGCATCGAGGCGAAGTTACGTGAAGAGATTGCAGCGCGGCCCTACCGGGATCACATCTTGCTGTGCGGGGACGTCCCTCACCCCGTCACGCTGCGGGCCATCGCCGATGCCGACGTTATGATCCGGACCACTCTATATGATGGCGATTCGATCAGCGTCCGGGAGGCTTTGCATCTCGGGGTACCCGTGATCGCATCCGAGACCGTCTTTCGCCCCGACGGAGTGATCCTCGTTCCAATCTCCGATCAAGGCGCACTCCACCGCGCGATACTGGAGACTCTCCAAAGGCGGCGAGTGCCCCAGGCCTCACCGGCCGTCGACGACAGAAACTTGCAGTCCGTTCTGGAGTTCTATCAAGAGCTGCTCGACCTGGGAGGCGGTAGGCCCGGGCGGTGAACTGCCCGGGCCTCAACTTCGTTGCAAATCACCTAGCGCTTCCCACATATTACAATCCAGCCGATCAATTCCAGCGGCCGAACGGACTGGGAATCACATGACTCCGGCGATCGCCGCGTTCAGGCCCGCGATATCCGCGCCAATGTTCTTGGCGTCGCTGCCCGAGTTGGCGTACTGGCTGGCACCGGGACAGCTCGCTATCGGATTGCTTGCCCCCTGGCATAGCCGATAGTCCCCCTCGGCTTGATTGGCAAACCCCACATCGGTCCATGTAGCCGGGAAGAAGTTGTTCGGCGGATAGGCGGAGGGCGATAATCCGCCCTGGGCGATATTCTCGATGACGTTGAAGCTGAACACGTAGCCGGGGAAATAGGTGTTGAAGGCGGGGAGCCCTGATCCCACATTGTTGCCGTAGACACCGTAGAGATTGTGGGGGTTGAGGTTGTTCTGGAAGACGAAGTTGGTGGTGGGGCCACCGTCCACAATCACGATCTGGTTGCTCTGGAAACCCGTATTGTGGTCGATGGTAATCGCATCGGCGGCGCCCAGTATCTGGAAGAGCCTTCCGTCTCCTCCTCCGTAAGCCGGGCCGTTCACGTCGTCAAACAGGCTGTTCTGAATCAGCACGCGCTTGCCACGAATCAACTGAGGAGGGTCGCCGGCATCTTGACCAGCGATGTTCATCCCACTAGCGGTGTGACGCATGATGTTATAGGTGAACGTCACGTCCTGTACGACTGCCCAAGGCACCGTACCGAATTGGGACCGCGGGGTAATCAAGAATGCGAATCCATCTTGAGCGTCTACCCAGTTGTTCTCGAAAACGTTGGCCTGGATCAGAACGCGCTGCGCGATCTTCAGTTCCAGGATGTTCTTGACCGTCCAACAATCGCTACATCCGGATGGTTTCCCCAGGGCGCGGTAGTTCCAGCTCAAAGGCTTGAAGAAATAGTTGTGAGTGATGGTAAGGTCGGAAGGAACGGCGTTGGGAATCGTCGTAGTCGCTCCACCGACCAGGATGTTTTCTCCCGCCGCAGAAAGATAGTTGTTATCCACGAGCCAAGGACCGGTCGAGTTATAGGCGGCGATAGCTTGGGCTTCGACTCCTACCCAATGAATCTCGCTGATGTAGGAATTGATGACCGCACAGTATTGGCACTCCATTTCGATCCCTCGCTGGGTGTTGAGCGGGGGATTGTCGCTGCCATGGATGTAGACGCGGTCTAGGATGATGTTGCTGGGCTGAAGAGCGGCGGTATTCTGTGCACTGCTTCCGCTCCCAATCGCCACGATGGCCCCGGGTGAACCAGCCGTCAAGGTCTCCAACACCTTGATTTCCAGGAACATCAGGCGATAGTTGGTGGCCGCCATGGCTACCGTGAAGGCCGGCATTCCATATTGATTCTCGATGATGGTAGGCATGTTGGTTGCGTCAGAGGGTTTGACTCGGACACCCGCTACCGGCAAAACGCTGGGCGAGGCATCGGACTCGATCAGGATCCACTGCCCAGGAGCGCAAGACTTGTTGGGCAGGTTGAATGCGCCCATGAAGGAAGCCCCATGCTGCAATTGCAGAGTCGTCCCGTTCGGGCTGCAACTCGCGTTGTTGATGGCAGCTTGTAAGTTAGTGCCATTCACTACAGGATTGCCGGTGTCCGTAACCGCGATCACGGTGTATCCCGTCGTGTCCGGCATGGTCACGTCAACCTGCTTCTGGGGCAGCGTCGGCAGGTTTGGATCGCTGCCGGCCTGGCTCGCTGCAACGCTCAGGGTCAGCGCTTGCAGCGCTGTCTGTGTTGGTGACGAAGAATCCGTTACTTGGACCGTGCAATTGTACTGACCGGTCGTAGTGGCTGTGCCGGTGATTTGCCCGTTGGATGCTGTTAGCTGTATGCCCGGCGGCAATTGTCCTGCAGCAACGCTCCACGTGTACACTGGCTTTCCTCCCGTGGCTTGTAGTGTTACCGAATATGCTTGACCCGTAAGGCCAGAGGGCAGGGAAGTGGTGGTCACAGAAAGCGGGGGAGCTGCAGCCGCAGCGACGCTGATAGCAAGCGGCTGCTGTGCGGACTGGCCGCCGGAGTCAGCCACGTTCACGACGAAGGGGGAGGTTCCCGCTTGGCTCGGCATTCCGCTGATGGCGCCACTGCCTGCATTGAGCGCGAGGCTCGCAGGCAGCGCGCCCGAGGCGATACTCCAACTATAGGGCTGGGTTCCGCCGGTGACCGACACCGACGCTTGATAGGAAGTTCCCACCTGGCCGCTTGCGAGGCTGCTGGTTGTGATCTGCAACGGTGCTACAGCCGCAGCAACGCTGATAGCAAGCGCCTGCTGGGCGGACTGGCTGCCGGAATCGTTCACCTTCACGGCGAAGGAGGAATTTCCGGCCGCGCTGGGCGTGCCGCTGATGCTGCCACTGCCTGCATTGAGCGCGAGGCTCGCAGGCAGCGCGCCCGAGACGATACTCCAACTGTAGGGCTGCGTTCCGCCGGTGACGGACACCGAGCCGTGGTAGGAAGTTCCCACCTGGCCGCCTGCGAGGCTGCTGGTTGTGATCTGCAACGGCGACGGAGCAGCCGCGGCGACGCTGATCGCCAGTGGCTGCTGTGCGGACTGGCTGCCGGAATCGTTCACCTTCACGGCGAAGGAAGAATTTCCTGCCGTGCTGGGCATTCCGCTGATGGCGCCACTGGCTGCGTTGAGCGCGAGGCTCGCAGGCAGCGCGCCTGAGGCGATGCTCCAACTATACGGTTGCGTTCCGCCGGTGACGGACACCGAGGCTTGATAGGAAGTTCCAACTTGACCGCCTGCAAGACTGCTGGTCGTGATGTGCAATGGTGCCACAGCCGCAGCGACGCTGATAGCAAGCGCCTGCTGTGCGGACTGGCTGCCGGAATCGTTCACCTTCACGGCGAAGGAGGAATTTCCGGCCGCGCTGGGCGTGCCGCTGATGCTGCCACTGCCTGCATTGAGCGCGAGGCTCGCAGGCAGCGCGCCCGAGACGATACTCCAACTGTAGGGCTGCGTTCCGCCGGTGACGGACACCGAGCCGTGGTAGGAAGTTCCCACCTGGCCGCCTGCGAGGCTGCTGGTTGTGATCTGCAACGGTGCTACAGCCGCAGTAACGCTGATAGCAAGCGCCTGCTGTGCGGACTGGCTGCCGGAATCGTTCACCTTCACGGTGAAGGAAGAATTTCCCGCCGCGCTCGGCATTCCGCTGATGGTGCCACTGGCAGCATTGAGCGCGAGGCCGGAAGGCAGCGCGCCAGAGACGATACTCCAACTATATGGTTGCGTTCCGCCGGTGACGGACACCGAGGCTTGATAGGAGGTCCCGACTTGACCGCCCGCGAGACTGCTGGTCGTGATCTGCAACGGTGCCACAGTCGCAGTGACGCTCATAGCCATCGGCTGCCGAGCGGTCTGGCCGGTCGAGTCGTTCACCTTTACGGTGAAGGAAGAATTTCCTGGCTGGTTCGGCATTCCGTTGATGGCGCCGGACGTCGAATCGAGCGCAAGACCCGCAGGCAGCGAGCCCGATTCAACGCCCCAGCTATAGGGCCGGGCGCCGCCGGTGGCAGAAAGCGAGGCCTGGTAAGGTGCCCCAACCTTGGCAGCGGGGACGGCAGGAGTCAAAACTTGCAGTGTTGGGTTCGCGGCTGGACGTCTGGCGATCGTGATAAGGAGGTATCCCCCTGCGGACTGGTTGCCTGAGTCGGTTACTTTCACGATGATCGTGGAAGACCCCGCTTGGCTGGGTGTCCCGCTGATGACACCAGAGGCTGGATCGAGCGTGAGGCCCGCAGGCAGCGAGCCTTGGATAAGGCTCCACTTGTAGGGCGGGGTGCCGCCGTTGGCGTAGACGGTGACCTGGTAAGCAGCTCCAACCTGGCCATGCTGGAGGTTGACGGTCCTGACCTGCAGAGGTGGCGCACCTACGGCCGTGCAAGACGACAGTATCAGCACGATTAATATGACCAAAAGGATCGAAGTTGCGAATTTGATTCGCGCCGTGAAACCCGCCGAGCCCGTTGTCGGCCTCTTGCTACTCTGCAGGGCCCGGAGTCGGTAGTTGGTAACTCTCATTCTGTTTCCCCCCATGCTGTAAATCCTTTCCCTTCTCACGCGTGCATGATGGAGGATTGTGTTGACATAAGACGACTGGTCGGGAGCCGCGAAGAAGTCCAGTTGGGTTAACCTGTCCGGGGGACGCCTGACACCTGTTCTATCGGCCAAGCCCGTAAATCTAGTAAAGAGAGAAGGTTAGCGATTAAGAGCCTGGGAAGAGGGTCTCGACCGAGTGGCTCGACCGTGCTTGTTGCTGCCCCTGTTCCGGGATTTTCGCCCCAACCTACCGGCATGTCATCTGCTTTGCGCTCGTATACGCAGATGGATTGCTCGGTGACAGTCAGCGCAAAGGGCGATGAGATTCTTACAACAAAATCATAAGGACATCCTAGATCCACCCACGGATGAAGTAGTAAGGGATTTTTGCCGTTTCGATCACCAGATCAATAAAGGCGGGCCAGCGACCCGTCCAGTTTGTCGCGCGCTTTCTTACGTCCGGGAATGGCCTGGGGAGGACGTCCAGACCTGCCTTTTTGAACGCACGACTGGCGCGAAACATGTGGTAGTCGCTCGTCAGCAGAACCTTTCGCCCTGGGACGCCTTCCAGCAGCCGCTTCGTGTTCAACGCGTTTTCCCGAGTGCTCATAGAGGCGGTCTCCATCTCAATGAGCTCGGGCGGAATGCCCTGGCACTCCAGGAAATCCCGCATAGGCAGCACAGAGGGAATGGGTTTCCCTCCCCCGCTGAGCAGCACCTGGTGGAACTGTCCCTCCCGGTAAACGCGAGTTGCATAGACACTCCGCCAATAAGAGCTTTCGCCCATTGTGTGATCGTCCAGGATACTTCCCCCCAAAACGATCAGCACTTCACCCGGGGGATCGCTCCAAGGCCCCGCAAGTTTCGTTGCCCACCAATAGACCAACGGAGAGAACGTGACCACCACAAGCAACAGTCCCAGCGACGAGAACAGGATGAGGGTCGGGCGGAGAAGGGGTCTCAGTCGCTTCCGCCATGCCGGATGGTCGCCTTGTTGTGTCATTTTGAAGATCTTACACTCGCGCGGACCTGGCGGGAAGCCGCGCGGCAGATGATCTACCTTCGCAAGCCTAGCCGCAGATGGGCGGCACGATGACAGTCAGCGCAGAGGGTGATGAGATTCCGTTCGGCATCTTCCCCCAGCAAGCTACGCGGGTGTATGTGGTGAACCTGGAGATCCGTGAGCCGCCCGCAGTTCTGACATCGCCATCCGTCGCGCTTGAGAACCTGGCGGCAGAGCTTTCGATAGGACTCGGGGTCAAGACGCCGTCGTCTCGACCCTGGACGCTTCATGATGGTTTCCGGATTTCCTCCATAAACTGGGTCTGGAGGAGCGATGGCAGAAGGCCGAACAGACGACGCAAAGAAGATAGCAGCGCCCCAGGATCGCCGCTATCTAGGTTGGCTCCCGCCAGAAAATCGGCGCAGATCATCTCAAGACAGTAACCGCGGGATCGGTCGCTGCCGAGCATCAAAGCGGCAATTTCAAGGGCCTGTTCGACCACAGGCAGTTGGCTTTTGTACAGCTTGAAGTAAATGATCTCCCAGGGCTCGGTCTCCTGGCCAGTTAGGTGACGGTCTACTTCCCGCTTGAACTCCTCGGTCTGCATGGAGCGGGCTTTGTGCAACCAGATTGCACTTTCGAACTTCTGTCCGTCCCGGCGGGCTACCTTGGCTAGCTCGGTCGCCTTCGTCCATCCGACCTGCTTCAAGTCCCGATGGATCTGTCGTGGCAGCTGCTCGTGGATGGCCATTAGGTAATACGCTTTGCGCCTGGATTCGGGGAAGCGTCTCTCCAGGAACTCATCGAAGGAGCTTAAGTTGTCAAGTCTCCAGTACTGCCCTGCCCGAACTTCGCAGAGGTAGAGTCCCAACTCAACAAAGCGCGTGTCGCGCTCCCGCTCCGTACGTTGTTCCCAGGACAAGATTTCCTCGATCTTGGTCAAGACGAACAGCGCCCGGCGCCGGTTGAGCTTAGGCTCCAGGACCGCCTGTCCGTTAGTCTTCAAGCTGGTCAACCCAATCAAGGTCGCTTGCTCCAGGTCGGCGAATGAGCTTGGCATCGATGAGTTGCTGATTCCCCAGGCACAGCCCTAGATGGGCACAGCTCACGCAGCCATTCTGTGGAAAGCGAATGCCACTGTGAGGCAGGAAGTGGCCCGCTTCAATTTGACCGACCGTTGCGTCCACTAAATGGCCGAATTCTTGGCGTTGCTCTTCCGTGATCGAAGTCTTCAGATATTGAATCTCAGGCAGTTGCTTGCGCACGAAGACAACCAGAGCCACTTCGGAAATGCCACTGATCCAGGAGTAGCAAATCAGCTGGGGATCCAAGGAGAGAAGGCCTTCCGGCTCTTCCGTGTACCGGCTGGTAGTCGTTTTCCAGTCGATGACGCAATGATTTCCATCCAGGTCGCCGAGAGCATCGATGTAGCCAACGAACTCGTTGCCGTTCGGGAGGGGTCGTACTAACTTCACCTGCAGGTCTTGCTTTGGCCGGCAAATGCGGACGCGATCGTCTTGGGCCAGCCTCTCGAGCAGACGAATTCCTTGATGAACTAGGCGATCCCATGAGTCCCCTTTGCCGTATTCGAGTGGGGCATCGCGATAAGCTCCCCATTCCTTGAATAGTGCGGCGGAACTGTCCTCCTGGCAGAAGTAAGCGAGCAGGGCCTTCTCGAAGCACCGACCAAAGACCATGGCCGCTCGTGTATCTCTTTCCCGCCAACCATCGAGGTAGCGATAACGGTACAGACGAGGACAGCGCACATATCGGCTGATCTGGGTGTAGCTATAGGTCATCCGCGACCTCCTCACCCTTCGGCGCACCGACGGCCTCCGCCGAGACTTCTTCCCACTCCCCGGCCGGAGCGAAGGCCTCCAGGTTCAAGAAGCAACGACCGTTCAGCAAAGTGCGTGACGTGCGGATGATCCCGCTCAGGTCCAGCAGTGCTTTCTCATCCACTTCATCCCGCCCCAGAAGATCGGGGTCATAGCCGAAGTCCCGCAGGAACCAGTTCAGCTTCCACAGTGCCCTAGACGTGCAGTAGAGGCGGCCCGAAAGACTGTGCCCGGTGTGCCCTTTCGGTTCGAGGACGGCAAAGCGGAGAGAGAAGAAAGGCCGGTGCGGATGCCATCGATAGAAGGCCCGATCCACTCGAACCAGGAACACGCCTTCGAGAGTGTCGTTTCCGTTTGGGGCTACCTGATGGAGTCCCGGGACATGGCGTCTCATGATTTCACCTCTTCGGTTCGAGCGTAGCTATTGAGGTGGCATAGCAATCCGTCACGGTCCTTAGCAGCCTGCTCGGCCAGCTGATTGATGAAAGACTCAACGAGATCGCGGCTGGCATCTCGGAGGCTTTCCGTGCCGCAGAACTCAGCGGCGTAGCGCTTCACCAAAGCAGGGTCGAGCTGGTACTGGCGGATGAGCAAGCAGAGCCGATCGCGCAATCGCGGCTGACCATTGTTGGAAACGCCTTGTCCTACCGGAGAAGGCCCTTTCCGGGTCTGCGGGTCAGGAGCAGAGGACCAACCTAACTCCTCGACGGAGCACAGGCCGATGCCATAAGCCTTTCGCAGGGCGCGGTTGACGGCGCGAGTCTCGGCGACACGCATCTCCGCCCCGCGGACCAGAGGGGAGACGTTGGAAGGGTCAGCGTCGCCGTAGCCGACGAAACCCTTCGACTCGGGACCCTTGTAAACAGTGGCCTTGAAGACCCAACGGCCAGAGGCAGGGTCGCACAGATACCGTTCAAGACTGGTTTTGATCCCAGCACATCGACGTCGCTGAGCTATTCGCAGTAGGCCAGCATGAGTGACGTACCATCGGCCGTCCAGTAACTGGATCTCACTAGCCGCTACCGATAACTGGAATCTCTCTGTGAGATCCTTTAGACCCCGCATGACAACCTTGGAAAGGCTGCCCCATTTGCCTCTCGCTTGGCTGGAGTTCATATGAACCGTGTCACATCGCTTCTTCATGAAAGCCCGCCTCCCACGGATATATGCTAAGCGCTTAGCATAATGCTAAGCGCTTAGCAAAGTCAAGTGTTTCTTGATTTTGCATCTACGCACGGGATAAGGTCTGACCGGGCCAATGCCGGGGAAGAAGAAAAACCCGCATGCTGTTTACCTCGGGCGAATTGGGGGCAACGCACGCACTCAAAAGCTCACACCAGCACAGCGAAGTGAAATTGCTCGGAGAGCTGCTCGCGCACGTTGGGCGAAAGAAAAGGGAAAGATTGGCAGTCCTGCCAAGCTGGGCTAAACCCGAGAGTTGAAGATCTCGTAGACCTACGGAGAAGGCATATCCTTCCGCAAGATCCTTTAATGTGCGCAATGCAGGTTTTTGGAATCGGGCCCCAGGCGGCACGGGCAAAACTGGCGTTCATAATGTTTGAACGAACCGCTCGGCGCTGTTTCTTCATGGCGATCCTCTATACTTGTACGCCTAAGTACACGGAGTCTAATCATACTTAGGCGCTAAAGTATATGTCAAATGTATTTTCTGGGTTGATCTTGACGGGTTCCAGCGCTTAACTTGTGGGGGATGGCCAGAAAAAAGAACCCGCACGCGGTCGCTCTAGGCAAGATGGGTGGTGCAAAGGGTGGGAAAGCACGGGCTGCGAAACTCACGCCCGAACGACGGAGAGAAATAGCTCGGAAGGCAGTCTTAACGCGCTGGGCGAAAGAGAAAGAAAAGAATAAAGATCAGCAATCCACTAAGACGGGCTAAATCCCGCGCCTCAGCTTTCCGTAGAAAAGCCCATTGCGGAGTTCTCAGGAATCGCTCCAGGCAGCCCACGACTCCGCGATCAGACACGAACGCAGTAAGTCCTTCACACGGCGCGGTTGGTGTGACTTGGAGGTTCAATCGCAGGAGCTCGACCGGCAGCGATGGTTGCAGCCGACGCAACTTAGGAGGCTATTCCCGGTTTATATACCTGCTTCTGGCGCCATGTCCGGCATTTGAAGCGACAAGCATTTTTCGTGAAAAGAAACATGAGGAATACTTCCATGCGCCCTAATGCTGACAGTCGGGCAATATCCCACTTTTCTACATACTGTTCCAATAGCGGTTCCTTTAACAGTCGAGCTAGCGCACTGAGAAGAGCGCAATTCTGAATATGATATGCCGGGGGGCACAAATAGGCGCGGGTACTGTACCAGCTCCACTTATTTCGATAGTTCCACCTGGGGAGCATGTACTTCAATCCCTCGAGCCCTTCGGTCAATAACTGGCCAACTACGCAGTCACCCGCTTCGGTATAAAGGTCGTACAACGCGAGCAGGGCCACAAGAAAACCGTCAAGCGGCCCAGGCGGGGGATAACCCGGCTTCTCGTTATATATTGTGTGTCCATCGACGACGTCTCGGATACCCCCACTACTGACACCGATTTCAAATACCTTCGTCGACTTGCTGAGGAGTTCAAGGAGCTGCGGTCGCCGTGTAACTCGCCAGCCACGAACGAGAGCGCTGATAACGAAGCCTTGACAATCAGCAGAAACCCAAGGGGCCTTGAGCAGGGTAGTCCCTTCAAGCCAGTCAAAAGTGCCCGGCCAAACAGCAGCTCCGTCGTCGCGCACCACTGCATGGCGCTCAAGCCATCTAACCTGATTCAAAAAAACATCCAAGCTCGTTGGATCTTGATGCCGCAAGTAGTGCCCTAAATTGACAAGACCAAACCAAGCGATGTACGGAGGGTGATAGACGTCCTCGAAAAGTCGATCGCTAATACGCGGAATACCAGCAGGATCAAGCTTCATTAGACTCCACGAGAGCGAGTCACTGTACATATAGTAGTGCAGTGAGTCCTTAGGACCAGCAGCCGGATCGATCTCGAGCGGATACTGAAACCGAAACGCCAGGAACTCGTTTCGCAGCGCGCGGCCCGCCCACCGCAGCGATTCGAGCAACGAGAGGGACCTAGTTGATGAGAGTTGATCCATAGTGCCTCACCCTGATAAACACTGACGATTTCGCTTTCTGCAGCTTGTTGCGCAACGCTGCGAAAGCGTCAAGTAGACAACTATGCGCTTGGCTCCGGCAACGCCCCGCTGACCTTGGTCCTAGATATGATCGACCAGGCAGCGTGTCGTTGCAATCGCCCAGGCGCTTAGCCCTACCGGCTAGCCCAAAAGGAGTAGTCCAATCAACTAATCCTTTTGAGGTGCGACCGATAGGTAGGAGTCCCAACTCCTCGTAGGTCTTTCGCCAGGGCGCAGTTGGACGACGCGGGCCTCGGCGACGCGCATCAATGTGGAAGTTTCTTCGGCTGCGTTTCAATCGGCTACGCCCGCGACGGGCAAGACAAGTAAAGCTTCGACCCCCCGGGAGCATTTCGACCGTCGCGGTTTCCGGCGCGCGCGTGCAGTTATTGCACGACGAGCGTTACAGCCGTCGTGTGGGCCAGACTCCCGCTGGTACCGTGAAGCGTAATTGTGTAGGTTCCCGGCGGCGTATTCCTCTGAGTGATTTCGGTGTACGTCGCTGTGCCTGAGCCTGTCACGAACCTGGGACTGAACGCCTTTGGAGGGCCGACGTTTAGGGGACGACCCGAGGAGTAGAAGTTCACAGTTCCATTGAAACCGTTCACCGCGGCCACCGTCACCGTGTAAGTCGCGGTGCCGAGCCGGCCCACTGTTCGTGACTTAGGCGAAACAGAAATGGTGAAGTTCGGGGGCGCCGGGATTTTGACGACGAGTTGAACCGTGCTCGAATGGACCAGAGTACCGGAGGTCGCCTTGATCGTAAGGGTGTAGGGCCCTGCTGGAGTCGAGCTGACGGTGGTGACACTCAAGGTTGAGCCGCCGCTGCCGCCCGTCACGGTGCCGGGATTGAAATTCGCGCTCGCGCCTGCCGGCAAGCCGCTGACACTCAACGCCACGTCGCTGCCGAATCCGTTCGCAGGCGTCACGTTTACCATGTAGCTGGTGCCGTTGGGTCGAATCACACTTTGGGAGCTCGGCGTTGCGGCGACGGAAAAGTCCGGAGCCGGCACGCCGCAGGTGGTGAATTTGAATGAGGCGATGCGCGTGGCCCAGCTGCCGTTCGAAGGCAGATATTCATTGGTGTACCAGAACGTGCAATCGTCCACCGGATCCACACTCATTGCGGAATAGTCACCCCAACGCGTCAGGCCGGTTTGCGCGCCCGTCCCTTCGAAAATACTCGCCTCGCTTTCAAGCGAACCCAGCGGGTCGCCGGGCACCTGTCCCGCATAGCGAATCCCGGGATGAACAGTGCTGCCGTCTGAAACGCTGTAGCCCAGGGCGATGTCGCCGGCCTGGTCCATGGCCATACTGCCCATCCAGCGGTAACTCGAATCCGGCGCGAACGTGCCCTGCTGGTAGATGGTGGGGCTCGAGCCCGGGCTCCGGATTTCGTACCAGCGCACGGCGACGCTCGAACCACTGGTCACCGAGTGGTTGGCGACGAGCGCTTCATGATCGCCGAAGTTGCGATACGCCAGCCGATACATCAACCGGTCGCCCAGCGAGTCGAGGGTTTGCGTCGTCCCAGGCTGCGGGATACATGTTCCGCCCTGGCACGCTTCGGCGAATGGGGCAACGGGCACGTTCACCGGGCCGGTAAACGTGGAATTCCCCGAGCTCTGGAAATCTATATGGAATTGCCAGACGTCGAGCGACGCCCAGTCGATGTCAAAAGCCGCATAGTAGTTGGGCGAGCCTACCGGTGGCGGCGTGGTGCCGTCTACGTCCGAGGGCAGCAGACCGCCGAAGTTCGCGGTGAGCTGGAAGCATTGCTGTGTGGCGGCCAATCCGGCACGCATCGAGGCGGAATCGAAGGCGCACGCCCGGCTGCCAATAAAATTCTTGAACTGGTCGAACATGTTGAAAGAGGCGTAGTAGGCGTCGGGCCAGATGCCGATCTTAGGATAATCGTTGAAGTTGGGCTGCTGGAAGGAATAGCGGTTATAGCTCCCGGTGGCGTCGGAGGTGGTCGAGACCGCGACGCACTGCAGATAGGGCGTGCTCGAGATGGCGAACTGGCTCATCACCCAGCGATTGTTCAGCTTGTCGTACTGCGCGACGATGTCGCCACTGTTGCTGAATTCGCAGCCGCCACCAAAACCTGTCCAGAGACTATTGCCGGCCGTAGGGCCGTAAACGATCTGGCCCGTGGATTTGTCGAACACGGCGAATTCCGTGTTCACCCATTGCACGAACTGGGTCGCGCCCACCGCCCCGTTTGTATCCGGCGGAGCCGAACCGTCGCTGACTCCGTCGAAGTTCAATCCCGCCGTCGTCGAGACCAGCGGCAGTGCCACCGTTTGATGTGCAGCGTCGCTCCGAGCCACGAGCGGCATGGGGCGCGGCGGATGTAACAAGCGGATCTCGTGCACCACGCCCCGGTTAGCTGGCATGCGCTTCGGAGTGATCTCGCGCAAAGGGCGGGAAGTGTCGTGCTTTCGTTCGAAGACGACCTCGGGGCCCCGCCGGACCGTCTGCGCCATCGCCGAAGTCGCGAATAACACACCAATTGTAAGAACCAAGCCTGTTGAGGCGCAGACACCCCTAGCGCGGCGTTCAGCTTCCATGATCCACACCTCTCCCCCCAGGGTTCTTAACCGGTAGCGATTCTCATCCTCCGCCTGTAAAGAACACTCACGCGGCGACGGCAGCTCTACGACCACGCGCTTGTCTCCGGGGACGCCCTGCTGACCTTCATTCTTAGCTATGATCGACCAGACAGCGTGGCGTTGCAATCGCCCAGGTGCTTAGCCCTACCGGCTAGCCCAAAAGGAGTAGTCCAATCGACTAATCCTTTTTCGGGTGCGACCGATTAGTAGGAGTCCCAACCCCTCGACCGAAGATAGGCCGGTGCCGGAGGTCTTTCGCATGGCGCGGCTGACGGCGCGGATCGCACCTACGTGCATGTCTGCGTCGCGGACAATCGGACAAAGCGTTCGAAGAGTCGCCATCTCCATAGGCGATCCCTTAATATCCGCCAGCTTGTGGCCAAAGGAAGGAACAAGGGTCAGGGGCAGGCCCAAGAAGTCCTAAAGAAATCCTTTCCGCATTACAGTCTTTACTCATATGGTTTTGGCTGGCTTTGAACATGTCGAACCGAGGAAAGAGGTACGGATCATGACACGGTCAAAACGGATTTCACGAAACGGCTCCAAGCCAGCGGGGATGCGTTCCGCCGAGCCAAATGATTTTGCGGAACGCTCGTCCGGAGAGGAAGAATGCAGACGTACTCGCCGGCCTGGGCGCGATAGCTTCGAGCACGGAATTCGAGCGTCGGAGTTTCGCCCCAGGCGTCGCTGCAAAAGTACAAGCGCAGGGAATGCACGTGGTGAAGACGCCGGTCGCAACGCCTCTCTGGTCCAATTTCCTTTGGCAACGATCGACTTCGCAGAGCTGTCGGATGGATCGCTTATCGATTTCGTGCAGGACCCTCAGAATCCGACGCGCACGTTGTTCGCAATCTGGAAGGGCGGCAGAGTGACTTACCGAGAGAGCTTGGAGTATGGAGGCAAGACCCTGATTCCTCCGCCGCGCGACGGAGAGATTCTGAAACACATTCGCCTGCCCCGAGGCACAAAATCCTACAAGTCAAAGCGCTCTCTTTATGCTGGAGTCTGCAGGCTCATCTCACGCTGCGTTTCGGTCAAAGAAATGGACCTAGCGGTCTTAGTTCTTTTTGTATTCGCCACTTGGTTTGCCGATGGACTCGCGATCGCGCCGTATTTGTCGGTGGTAGGGTTGCCGCAATCAGGAAAGACAACGCTCCTAAGAGTCTTGAGGTTAGTTTGCCGCCGGCCATTGCTGACCGGAGATATTACTTCGGCGGCCTTCTGCCGCGCCTGCGAGCGATTGAGCCCTACGTTGTGGATTGACGACGCAGGGGCTCTTGAGGACAGGCGTGTTCTTTACCATCTGTTGCGGATGGGGACCACTCGTGAAGTCCTGGCAGTAAGGAAAAACCAGGTCTTTGACACTTTCGGACCGAAGGTCCTCTGCTGGCTGGAACCGCCGGACGACGCCGCTTTAAATAGTCGCTGTGTTCAAATCCAGATGACCGAGGCAAACACCAACTTGGACAGGCCCACGGATTCCGAACTCGAAGAGCTCGCGGCTGAACTTCAAGCCCAATTGCTTGACTTCCGGTTTGAAAACTACAAGACAGTTCGGATTCCCAAACTCGCCGGCACAGAGACCCTGCGACCCCGAAGCCGCGACCTGTTAGCGTGTTTAGCGGCGCCGTTCGCTGAAGATGCAGGAGTTTGCAACACGTTGGTCCACATTTTCAAGGAGCGGGACATCTTGTCGCGAGAGCCTCTATCTCCACAGCAAAGCGCTGTCCTTGCGGGGCTGTTTTTCTGCATGCACGTCGATGGTTACTCCGGCGCGGTGCTGGTTAAAAACCTGACGGCCAAAGTCAACCGGATACTCAAAGCGGCCGGCCAACCCCTCCGCTTGCAACCGCGCAAAGTCGGGGCGGTTTTGACGAGCCTCTCCTTTTCACGGCGGGCACGGACGAACATAGGCTGGAACCTCACTTTGGACCGTACTGATCAGGAGAGAGTTCACGAATTGATGGCCTCTTACGGCATCGACTATTTCAGTGACAAATTCACGCGCGCCGATCTCAGAGCTTGTCCGCTATGTCAACAAATGCATTTGGAAGAGGCGGTATAAACGGTTGCGAATGTCGTGACTGTCGTGAACGTTGCCAGGCAAGTGATGCGGAGGTAGCACGACATGAGAAAACATCAAAAGAACTCAGCGAATTTGCTGCTCTCGCAGTTCTTGCGCGAGAAACTGCCCCAGCGGCGCTCGGGCCACACAGCGGGTCGGTCGTGGTTAGAAGCAATCGGTCTCGCGCTCCTTCGTAAAGCTGCAGGCGGGGATATGGCTGCGATCAAAGAGATCGCCGACCGGACGGAAGGGAAGGCCGCGCAGCGAGTCGAGATCGACGGGTCGGACGAAGGACCCGTAAAGATGAGCACCGAGGAATTTCTCCAGCGCTTCGAGGAAATGCTTGGCCTCTATCCAAGGCCAGCCGCCGCCAAGGCCGAAGATCCTGGTCCCGCTGGACCCGTACCCGGTAAGGTGGATCAAGGACAAGAACCCGCTAAATACCGCGACAAGAGCTAGGCGAATTCGGTGAGGATGTGGGAGCGCTGAATTTCCCGGTGAGAGTTACGCTGCCTGCGAAGGTGCCCCAGACGCCGGCCTGCCCAGACTGCGGGAACAAGTTCCTGGCGCGCTACGGGGCTGGCGAAGAGCGCTGCAACCCCTGCGGTTGGTTCCGGGAGAGGCAGTGAAAATGAATGGTGCCATATCGTCCTTGTCGTTTGCCGGCGGACTCATGATCGAACACAGACGGGCAGCGACACACCATCGCGAGAGGCACCAGGATGCTCGCTGAGAAAGCGACAGCTCTCTTCGCTGTAGGTCTTTTGCTCGTGGCCAGCGGCCCAGCGTATCCTCACCAAGAAACTCCGTCTCCCGCCGCCAGCCTGGACACCTACAACGGCTGCCCGATGGAGGGCGACGCTCAAAGCGCTGGTGTCCGAGCGCTGAATCGACTCAAGAATCGTTACACGGCGCCGAACTCAGACCAAATCAATCCAGCGGTAACACTCGCTGCGATCGTGGTCCCTGGAAACGACATCGGTCGGTGGAAGGTCAAGGAAGGCGCCGCCATTACCGGCTACGTCCTGGACGTGAAGCCCGGAGGCGTCGAAACTGTGAACTGCCATGCGAAGGATTGGGCTTACCGGGACACTCACATCGAGCTCGTGCTTGACCCGATGGCCTCCACGGCTACGAAGCGCGTAATCGTTGAAGTTACGCCCCGATGGAGGGAGATCATGTCGCAAAGCAGCGTGGACTGGTCTACGCAAGCCTTGCGAGACAAGCTCCTGGGCCGCTGGGTGAAAGTCACCGGCTGGATGCTTTTCGATGTGGAGCACGAGAGCGAAGCAGAGAACACGGCGCCGGACCGCCCGCGCAACTGGCGGGCTACAGCGTGGGAAGTGCATCCAGTTACCGCTATCGAGGTTGTGCAACGGCCAAGATAGAACCGAGCACTCGGAGTCGTCAACCCGCCGAAGCAGGTCATTTCACACAGCGCCATCCCTGTTGGGGCAGCTTTGACGGGCCATCTCAAGCTGCGAGCTACCATTCCCACCAACGTGGAGAGTGTTCCTTGTGGTGGTGAGGAATGGTGAGCCGCAAGGTTAGGGGTTGATGCGACTCCAGATGAACCTTCACTGGATTCACGGGGACCGTTTCTATGACCGTTCCGAGTTGGTTGGCGGCGGGTTGATCTCGCGGTGAAGATCGCTTCGTTGTAGGCCTTGGCGATGGCTAGATCGGGTCGAGTCAGCAACTGGCCGAGACGATCGATCTAATTTTGGAAAGCCAGCCGATGTAGGAGAGACTGGAAACGAGGAGTGGAGCGCAAAGGGTCCAATTGTGGATCAACCTTGGAGAAGACGATGGCATTGGAACGATCCCTGTAGGCCTTCTCCAGCCAATCGACAGCCTTATCATTTTCAGCCAGTCCCACATAGACGATCGCCACGTAAAATGGGGAAACATACCGTTTCTTTGATTCTTCCATCAATTTAGCCAAAATTTTCTCAGCCTCGAACCGGTTGCCCGAAGCGCCATAGGCATGTCCCAGAGCTCCGAGCATCTGCGGACTGTCGTGCGAGGCGCTGACGGCGCCCTGAAGCTCTGCGAGGGCTTGTGGATATGCGTTCTTCTGCTCGTAGGCCTGGCCGAGAACCATGCGAGGCAGGGCGAAGGTCTGGTCCATTTCGAGTGTGTTTTGCAGTTGCTCGATGGCCTGGTCGTACTTGCGCGCCATGTAGAGACGCCAGCCCAGACTAAAATTCATGCTGATCGACAATGGGTCAAGCTCGCGTGCACGAGTCATCTGCGCAAGGCTCTCATTCGTCCGGCCCATGGCCATGAGATACAAAGAGTACCGCTGATAAGCCGTGGCGTAGCTTGGGTTGAGTTCGATGGATCGTTGGAAGCCACTCGCGGCGCCAGCCCAATCCCAATCGTAATTGAAGCGCACCGTAGCCAGGGACGTTTGCGCCTCGGCAAGTGTGTCATCAAGTTGCAACGCCTTCAGGGCCGCGGCCTTGGCCTTGGGCGCTACATCCTGAGAAGGCACCGTGCCGACAATCGCGGATCCAATGATGCTGTAACAATCGGCGAGGCCAGCGTAGGCGAGAGCATAGTTTGGATCTTTTTCGATTGCGAGCTGAAAATAATCGATAGCCTTGGTTAGTCCTTCCTGTGATCTCTTGTTCCAGTAATATCTTCCTTTTAGATAGTTCTCATAACTCTCGCCGCTGACAGAGCGAGTGCTGGCCAGGCGTTGCTGTTCCTCGGGAGTCAGATTCACCCTGATTTCGTTGACGATGGCGCTCGCCACCCGGCCCTGGAGTCCAAGAACATCTCCCAACTGGCTTTCATAGGTTTCCGCCCAGAGGTGGCGGTCGGTGGCCACTTGAACCAACTCCGCCGTGATTCGGACCTGGTTGCCAGATCGCAGTACAGTGCCTTCGACGACGGCGTCCACATTCAAATCGCGGGCAATCTGGGAAAGAGGCTTGTGCGTGTCTTTGTATTCCATGGAAGAGGTGCGCGAGATTACACGCAGGGAACGAATCTTCGCAAGATGCGCGATCAGCTCGTCCGTCATGCCGTCGGTGAAGTACTGCTGATCCTTGTCACCGGAGAGGTTATCGAACGGGAGGACGACCAGAGACTTGATCTGATTCGGCTGCGAGCTTGCTCCCGAGCCATGCCAGGCAAGAGGCAGCCTCACTCCGATAAGTACGATGACAAGTACGGTGAGAAGACTCCCAATGATGATGGCGAGGCGGGAAGCGATCGGTCTGGACCCTAGGTGGGGTGTGGCCTGTCCCGCAGAGAGCTGCATTGCAGGCCCGGATTCCGGAACCCGGAGGGAACTTTCTGGAGTCGCATGCGAATGCGTTTCCTCTGACTTTTCAGGCTCGGAGCCGTCAAGCTCTTGGATTGGGGCGATAAAGCGGTAGCCATGGCGCGGAAGGGTTTCAATGAAGAGCGGATTATCCGACGAGTCGCTCAGCACTTCGCGCAACCTCATGATCGCGGTGTTCAAGCTGTGGTCAAAATCGACGAAGGTATCATCGGACCAAAGCCACTTCCGGAGCTCTTCCCGGGTGACCACTTCGCCGTGCCGTTCCAGCAGAATTGCGAGAATCCGGCAAGGTTGCTCCTGAAGCTTGATCTTTCGGCCCTGTTTCCAAAGCTCACTCGTGCGCAAATCAACTTCGTAGATACCGAAGCGGACGAACTTCGGCGAAAGGGCGGGTTGTTTGCTCGTTCCCAAAGCTAGCGGCGGTCGGAGTATATGCCGGACGGTGCATTGGGGTCAAAGCTTAAGCGTAGGCCCTATGTTATTTGCACCTCTAAGTTCTTCATCCTGAGCGGATTTCCAAGTTATCGATAATTGTTTCGCATGTGATGGATAGAGCATTGCGATGCTTTGACCGATTGGAGCAGAGTCCCGGTCACCGGGGGCGCTCCGAGGCGATCTTGGCTCGTGGGAGAATTCGGACCCGATGAATTGTTCAGCAAGTTCGCGTGATCAAAAGGGTTCGGCCCTTCCTACGAAGAAATCACAGTAAGGCTTTTTTTGACAAGCGAACTAGAGTTGGTCATTGGTCGATTGTGGACACCCAATGCAAGCTGAACGTGCCGGGGGAAGACTCTTGAAGAAACCGGTAGAATTTTTCGCAACCCCTTTTCGAATTTTCCGAGCTTCGGTCATCGTGCGAATGCCGAAAGCTCTCTGCTCGGGCCTGGGCATTGTCCTCCTCTTAGCAGTTGCGATACCCGCGAGCTTCCCTGCGCCAGCCGGGGTCGCGATACCGTTGAAGTTCGAAAGCTCCATGGCGCTTCCAGGATTTAGCGGAGATTTCGATCATTTTGCTGTGGATGAAAAGGGCGGTCGGTTCTTTCTTGCAGGGGAGGACCACAAGACGGTTGAGGTCTTCGATCTGAAGGCGAATCGCCGCATCAAGAGCATAACTGGTTTCGGAGCGCCGCACGCCATCGTCTACCTTCCCGAATCCGATCGCATCCTTGTCACCGACGGCGACAAAGGGTTCCTTCGAATCCTCCGCGGCAAGGATTACTCCGAAGAAGCTCACGTTGAAGGACTGGCGGGCGCGGACTCGGCGTGTCTCGATGCGGCCACGCAAACTTTCTACGTGATCACTGGCGGTAAAGACGTTCCGCTCGACCATTCCTTCGTCGTCGCCATCGACCTCCATACAAACGAGAAAGTCGGCGAGCTGCGCATTGAAAGCAACCACGTTGAAGGGCTGGCACTCGAGAGATCTAGTTCTCGCATGTTCATCAATCTCACCGACAAGCACGCAGTAGCCGTCGTCGACCGCAAGGCCATGAAGGAAATTGCCCGCTGGCCCATCGGCGTCCAAGCAGACAATTCTCCGATGGCGTATGACGAACCGCATCGCCGCTTGCTGATCGTCTGCCGGAAACCGGGTATGCTCCTGGTCATGGATTCAGACAGCGGAAAGGTAATCACGCTGATCCCCGCCGCGGAACGCTCGGACGACATTGCCTTCGATGCTGCGAGCGGCCGCATCTACGTTCCTGGAGGCGATGGCCGCATCTTCGTGTTCAAACGGAACGCGCCCGACCGGTACGAATTGCTTGCGAAAGTTGCCAGCGAGCCGGGCGCAAAGACGTGCCTGCTCGTGCCGAGTCTCGCTCGTTTTTACGTGGCTGTTTCCCCGGGCGAGACGAAGGCCGCCGCAAAGGTTTTGATTTATCGAGTGCTGTCGTAGCCCGGCGACGCCGGCGTACGCGGCTGTATGAAAGTTCCTCTGTTCCTGGAGGCACTCTTCGAGGGCGTTGCCGTTCGAATGACAAGGGAGGTCGCTGTGAATAATCATGTGGCAAGAGAGCGGTGGGGAACGGGGCTGCAAACGATTGTCTTGACGCTGCTTTTGTGCTTTGTCTCAATCACCCCGGTTGTGGCTCAGGAGGCCGGCGGGACCATCGTTGGCACGGTTGTGGACCCGAGTGGTGCCGCGGTTGGAAGCGCCAACGTGACCATCAAAAATGTCGCCACGGGTGTCGAGCGCAATTCGACAACCAGTGGCGACGGCGTGTACACCGCGCCCAATCTGATTCCAGGCACCTATGAAATCACCATCACTGCGACTGGATTTGCGACCGCAGCGGTACAAGGTGTCGGGTTGCTGGCGGGAGAACGCCGCCAAGTCGACGTCGTCATGAAGCTTGGGCCGGTCTCCGATAAAGTTAGCGTAGTCAGCACAGAAATCTCCGACGTCGAATTAGCCTCTTCTGAATTGCGTGGCGTCATGGATTCTCACACCGTTAACGAATTGCCCCTCAACGGACGCGATTGGACCTCGTTGACTCTCCTGGAGCCGGGCGTGGCCCAGGTGCGGACGCAAAAAGCACTGGGCGTGAGTAACGACCGGCCAAACCGTGGGCTGGGAACGGACGTGACCATCGGTGGGAACCGCCCCCAGGGAAACAACTATCAGCTCGACGGAGTCAGCATCAATGACTACAGTTCAGGCGCACCGGGCAGTGTTACGGGCGGAGTTCTTGGCGTCGATGCGGTGCAAGAGTTTTCGGTGGTGACGAGCAACGCGCCGGCCAACTATGGAAAAACTTCGGGAGGCGTAATCAATGCGGCGTCCCGCTCCGGTACGAATGTGTTTCATGGATCGGGCTACGAATTCATTCGGAACAGCAAGCTCGACACGCGCAATTTCTTTGACACGGCGAGGGACGCGTCCGGAAATCTGATCGTCCCGCCGTTTAAAAGAAATCAGTTCGGCGCAACCGCCGGTGGACCAATCATCAAAGACCGCACGTTCTTCTTCGCCGATTACGAAGGCTTGCGCCAGAGTCTCAGCACGACCAACACCATCATCGTGCCTTCGCAGAACGCCCACAGTGGCATCCTCGTCGGCGGTAACGTCACCGTGAATCCGAAAGTGGCGCCGTACCTTAACCTGTTTCCCCTCCCGAGTTCCCCGACGACCGGAGATACCGGTACTTTCGGTTTCGTCGCGAAGCAGGTCACCAATGAGGATTTTGCAACTGGGCGCATCGATCACAGGATATCGGAGTCCGACACTCTTTTTGGAACCTACGTCTTTGATCGGGGCCAGCAGCAGAATCCGGATGCCTACAATTTCAAGCTGATTGGGAATCAGTCCAGCCGGCAGACTTTTGCGTTGGAGGAATCCCACATTTTCACGCCGACACTGGTAAACACGGCGCGCTTTGGGTTTAATCGAGACGTGGTGATCGCCTTTACTACCCTGTCCGCGATCAACCCTGCGGCCGCGGACACAACTCTTGGATTCAATCCGGGCCTGCCAGTTGGAATCATTACAGTGGGTTCAGGTGTTACGCAATTCTCCGGAGGGCTAGGAGCTATCTCGGCGTATCGCTTCCACTTCAATTCATTTCAGGGCTTTGAGGATCTCTTCTGGACGCGGAATAAACACTCTTTGAAGTTTGGTCTCTATGCCGAGCGCATCCAATCCAATCAATTCACGCAGGGCGCGAGTCCCGACGGCTTTTACACATTTGGGTCCCTGTCGAGCTTCCTGCAGAACATGCCCACTACCTTTCAAACGTTGCTCGGCACATCGCGCACACCACGCGATCTTCGACAGAGTGTGTTTGGCGGGTACATCCAGGACGATTATAAGATCAAGTCGCGGCTGACATTGAACCTTGGGCTTCGCTACGAGATGGCCACCGTCCCGACGGAGACGGCCAATCAACTCTCTACGCTTATCAATTTTACAGACACGACGCCGCATCTCGGTTCGCCGTACTATTCGAATCCAACATTGAGAAACTTTGCGCCTCGGGTGGGATTTGCTTGGGATCCTTTCGGGGGCGGGAAAACCTCTGTTCGCGGTGCGTTCGGCATTTACGATGTGCTGCCGTTGCCCTACGAGTTCGAGCTCCTCACGTTGCTTTCCGCCCCGTTTACGGAGGGCGCGAGCACCCCCGTCGTCGCTGGCGACTTTCCTTCGGGGGGCTTCGCAAAAGCAAACAACCCTACAAACCTGCGCAACGCGTACGTCGAACAGAATCCGCATCGCAGTTATGTCGAGCAGTGGACCTTGAACGTTCAGCGCGAAGTAATTCGTAATCTCACGGTTACGGCAGGCTACGTCGGTTCACACGGCGTTCACCTGCCTTTCCATGCAGACGAAATCAACGACATCCAGCCCACTCTAACTCCCGCAGGATACCTCTGGCCGGGTCCGGGCGTTACCGGGACGCGTCTCTTCCCTAACGTCGGCGGCCAAGTCAGTACGGTCCAATGGTCCACTTCTTCGACCTATCACGGCCTGAATCTTTCGGCGATCAAACGCCTGAGTCATGGCGTTCAATTCCAGGGCTCCTACACTTTCTCGAAGAGCATTGATACGGGATCGTCAGGAATCGCGGGCGACACGTTCGGGAATTCCGTCTCCAGCCTTCCGCTGTTCAACCCGCAATTACGCAGAGGTCTTTCGGACTTCGATGTGCGGAACGTTGGCGCTATCAATGCCATTTGGTTGGTTCGAAATCCTACGAACTGGAGCGAGGTTCCGAAGTGGTTCGCTTCCGGTTGGCAGGTCGGCGGTATTTACACCATTACCAGCGGACTACCGTTCACTCCGACGATCGGCGGTGATCCGCTTGGCCTTAAGGGTGCGGACCTCTATGCGTTCCCGAATCGCATTCCCGGATGTGATCCGGTCAATCCAAACTTCAAAAGTATCGGGTTGCATTATCTGAACCTGAATTGCTTCACCCTTCCAACGGCACCGGCGTCCATGACGACGTCGTGTAGCCCATTCCCAGGGGCGACGGCGGCTCCACCGGCAGGCCAGGTCTATTGTGCCAATCTCCTCGGCAACTCCGGCCGCAACACCGTGATCGGTCCCGGCCTTCAGGATTTTGACTTTTCCTTGTTCAAAAACAACTCCGTTCGTCGGATCTCGGAAACGTTCAACGTGCAGTTTCGATGGGAGATCTTCAACATCTTCAATCACGCAAACCTCAACCCCCCTGCACCTGCCGCGCGCCAGGTCTTTGCGACATCGGGAGCTCTGAACAACGCCGGAGTGCTGACGAGTCCGACGATTACAAGTTCACGCCAGATGCAGTTCGCCTTGAAGTTCATTTGGTAGGCGGTGCAATACAATTCCGACACCGCGTACGTTCAATTAAAGGAGAGTGAAATGCGAGGCTTGAAGAAAGTGAATTGCGTATTGACGCTGCTGCTGATTCTTGGAAGCCCACTCTTCGTCTCGGCGCAGGAAGGCAAGAGGATCTATGCGCAGACGCTTTTGGAAGAGACGCTTGCCAAGCACAAAGAAGTCGTGATCATGGCCATGCACGTGACGCCGCCGGGCAAGACGGAAAATGTCATCATTGCTTCGAACATCGGCCGGATCGGCAAGAAGGCCGACGAGGACGACATGCGCGTGATCGAAACGGGCAAACCCAACCTCGAAGTCAACAAAAAGGGCGATCACTTTGAAGTCGAACTGGTGATGCAGGATCAATCCGGCAAGACCATTGGCGCGGTCGGGATTGTCTTCATGAACGAAAAGGGAAAAGAAGCGGAGTTCCAGAAAAAGGCCGAACAGATTCGCGATGAGATGAAGCAGAAAACTCCGACCATCGCGAAGCTGTTTGAACCGGCCGGCTAAGGCGACGGCGGTGCCTGTTGGCTCGCCGCGTGGTCAAGTTTGTCTTGCTCTCGCGTCCGCATCGATTTGGGAGTCCATCTGTCTCCACCGTTGCTGGCCACTCGAAGCTGGCAGGAGAAGAGAGCAATTTCTGATAGTGATGAGTCCCGATGATCCCGCCTTCTGATCGGAAATCGAAGTTCTGGTCTGTGATTCGCGTCTCCAGCGGAAATTTTCTGGAGATGTACGACTTCATGGTGTTTGGGTACTACGCCTCCGCGATCGGCAGGGCGTTTTTTCCAGGCGGCAATGCCTACGTGTCGTTGATGTTGTCGCTTATGACGTTCGGGGCCGGTTTTCTGATGCGGCCTCTCGGAGCCATTGTGCTCGGGGCGTACACCGATAAACACGGACGGCGCGCCGGACTCCTTCTGACGTTGAGCCTGATGTCCGTCGGAATCTTTTCCATAGCATGCGTGCCCGGATACGCGACGATCGGCCTTTTGGCCCCGTTGCTGGTGCTAGTTGGCCGTCTGCTTCAGGGATTCTCCGCGGGCATGGAATTGGGCGGCGTGTCGGTCTATTTGTCAGAGATTGCAACGCCCGGCCACAAAGGCTTCTATGTCAGTTGGCAATCGGGGAGCCAGCAGGTGGCCGTCATGTTCGCCGCATTGGTTGGGGTTGTCCTGAGTTCTGCCGTCCCACCGGAAAAGATGGCGCTGTGGGGGTGGCGTGTCCCTATGCTTTTGGGCTGCGTGATCATTCCGTTCCTCTTCAGGCTCAGGCGGTCCCTCCAAGAGACGGATGAGTTCGTCGCCCGCAAGCATAGGCCGAGCACGTCTGAAATTCTCCGCTCGCTCATGGCCAACTGGAGGATCGTGGTCATCGGAATCATGATGGTTACGATGACCACGGTGTCCTTCTACATGATTACGGCTTACACGCCGACATTCGGCAGCTCGGTTCTACGTCTGGCAAGCATTGAGAGTCTGATCGTCACGCTATGCGTCGGAGCATCCAATCTATTTTGGCTCCCTGTCATGGGTGCGCTCTCCGACCGAATCGGACGCCGCCCCCTGCTATTCGCATGCACAATATTGATGCTGCTCACCGCCTATCCCGCCATGTCATGGCTGGTCCGTGAACCTTCCGTTTCGAGACTGCTTGCTGTCGAACTCTGGCTTTCTTTCATCTACGGCAGCTACAACGGTGCCATGGTCGTATTTCTGACGGAGATCATGCCGGTGGATGTGCGGACCACGGGGTTCGCCCTGGCCTATAGTCTGGCCACCGCCATCTTCGGTGGCTTTACGCCTGCGATCAGCACTTACCTCATTCACGTCACCGGAAATCGTGCGATTCCTGGGTTGTGGTTGTCTTTCGCGGCCGCTTGCGGCCTCCTCGCAACACTGTTGGTCGGACCCCAGGTCGCCATGATGGAAACTGGCCTCCCAGCAACTCTGAAAACGTGATCATCGCGTCGAATCTGCAGAAAAAGAGTTTCTTTGATGAGGAGCCAGGCAGATCGACGAGCATTTTTCCCAAAGCCACGGGTCCGAATCACGGGACATCTTTGCGGCACGGTGCGTGTCACGCGCGAATGGGAGATGGCGCGTTCCAGCTTCTATCATAAGCTGGCTCAACAATCCCGCGGAGTCCCTTTGTGATGGGCCGCCCCCCAAGTGACTCGAAATAGTTTTCGCCCACAACTTCTCCCTTCCTCGGGCGGCCTGCCGGGCTACGTGATCCGCCTACTGTTTTGGACTAGCCTGCCGGGCTACGTGATCCGCCTACTGTTTTGGACTAGCCGAATCACTTACGCCTTTTGGGGGATTGTAATTAGTTTCAGCAAACAGTATAAGGCTCGGCAACACCGGTCCAGCACCAGCCGGAATCTCTCAAAGGGAGTAACTCTGATGGGTCAAACAAGCTGCAGGAAAATCATGTTTCTAGTTGCGGTCCTAGCGCTCGCAGTTGTGGCAGGCTCACAGGTTGCGCGGGCTCAGGGGGACAACAACTATGCGCTCGGATACTTCACGTATGCCCATATTCCGGGCGCTCCGGATGGCACATTGCGACTTGTCAACGACGGGTACAACGGCGACGCTTCTCCCGCCGGAGACATCTGTGCCTCGATCTACGTTTTTGACAACCATGAGGAGTTCCAGGAGTGCTGCAGTTGCAGGGTAACGCCGAACGGCTATCTCGCACTCGGCGTCAACGGCAATCTAACCAGCAACACAATCACCGCCAGGCCCCCCCAGCGGGGCGTCATCAAGGTCGTTTCGTCAGCACCACCCTGCGATGCCACGGCCGATAGACAGGCCTTCGGAATCCGCGGGTGGCTCACGCACATCGAGAAGGTCGGAACGGCATTTCAGGTCAGCGTGGAGGACTTGAAAGACTCGAGCCTCGGTTGGGATGAGGAGAAGGACCTGGCGGAAGACTGCTTGGTTGGGATCGAGCTTGGCAGCGGCTTCGGCACGTGCTCGTGTACAGATGTAGGTAGGTAATTCGCACTGCAGGAACTCAGAACGCACTTATGCCGGGCGCCGAACTCGACCCCCGCCTGGCATAAGTCGTTTCTAGGCCCACTGCCGTCGGCTGACCGTTCTTAGCCTCCGGAGGGTCGCCGCCGCGTGAGATGCATAACCAGAGTGGCGATAAACATCACCAAGAAGAGAAAGAAGCAGATCTTGGCAATTCCGGCCGCCGCAAAAGCGATAAAGCCAAATCCCAAGGCTCCAGCGACTAGGGCAATCAGCAAGAACACCAGCGCGTAATACAACATATTCCCTCCTTAAGCGTCTTCGGCAATCTGCAGCAAATTGTTTCTCCTGTGGGCGTTTCCTGGCCGGGCGGCAATATACAACTTGACCGCCTCTGCATAGAATGCTCCAGTCCACCTTTCAGGGATAGCAAGATGTCGCGGTTCCAAGGGCCATATCGTCTTGGTCGTTCCGGGCGAACTCATAATCGAACACAAAGACGGTCAGCGAAACACCACCACGAGGGGCATGACGATGCTCGCTGAGAAAGCAACAGCTCTCTTCGCTGTAGGCCTTTTGCTCGTGGCCAGCGGCCCAGCGCATCATCACCAAGAAACCCCGGCTCCCGCCGCCAGCTTGGACACCTACAACGGCTGTCCCATGGAGGGCGACGCTCACAGTGCTGGTGTCCGAACGCCGAATCGACTCAAGAGTCGTTACACGGGACAGGCCAGGGCGGTCAGCAGAGCCGCCAAAGGAGCCGCGCCTGCAACCCAACCGCGCCAAGGCGATTTGAGGTTGACGCAAGAGGCCGGCGGGCATATGTTCTTGCGCAGAGATAGACCTGAAATCGGAAGTTCCGGTAGAGACCCGTTAAGCACTGAAGAAGCGGCTTCTAGGTGGAGACGAACGCATGCGAATTTTGCTCTACAACCCCGATAACGGGATCACACGTAATTTCATGCCGCATCTTTGGATGTTTCTGCTCCAGGCATTGACTCCGTCTGGCCATGAAGTACTTCTGATCGATGGCAACGCACAACCAATGGATGAAGACGGCATCGCGCGGTTCGTGCGCGAACAAGACATTGGCCTTGTCGGGATCGGCGCGATGACCCGGATGATAGCAAAGGCGTACCGCATGGCCGATGCGATCCGTGCCGTTGGCGTGCCGGTCGTGATGGGGGGACCTCACGTTACGGAAGAGGCCGACGAAGCCCTCGGTCGAAGTGGTGGACCGCGCCATGCGGACGCTGTGGCCCTCGGTGAAGCCGATGAAACTTGGCCGAAGATCGTCGAGGATGCCGCGCGGGGCAAGCTCAAGGATCTGTACGCTCCGGTGGATGAGTTTGGCCAGGAACGCAAACCGACTCTCCAGCCATATCCGTTGATCCCGTGGGACACGATCAACCTCGACCAGTTTAATTTGGTTCCAAAAATGGCGGCGCGTATGCTCCAGCGCGTCGAGGGCGGGTGGGGCACATTTCGCATTATTCCCGTCGAATCGGGACGCGGGTGCCCTTATGGATGCGAGTTCTGCACGGTAACCGGCTTTTTTGGCGACTCGATCCGGTTTCGTACCAACGAAAGTGTAGTAAATGAACTGCTTCTATTGAAAGCTCGGGCGCGAAGCGAAGGCGGTCAGATTGCCGTCTTCTTCATTGACGATAACTTCGCCATCAACGTCAAGCGGACGAAATCGCTGCTGCGTGACATTATCGCAGCGGGTGCTCAAGTGCACTGGGTCGCCCAGATCAGCGCAAATCTGTTACGCGATGAGGAACTCGTTGATCTCATTGCGGCGTCAGGCGGCAAGTGGATCTTCATCGGCATGGAGTCCATCGACCCCGCAAACCTTGCCAGCGTGAACAAAGGATTCAACAAGCCCGGTGAGTATGCAGCGGTGCTGGAGAGACTCGCCCAGCGCAACGTGTATGCGATCACTTCTTTCATTTTCGGCATGGACAACGACACCCCCGGGGTCGCGGAGCGGACGCTTCAGGAAATTCGCACCTGGCCCCCAGGGCTGCCCATCTTTGGTTTACTGACGCCCTTACCCGCGACGCCGCTTTACAAGAGGCTGGAGGCTGCAGGGCGGCTGACGCGGCCGAAACACTGGCAGGAGTTCATTCCATTTGAGATGGCCCACACCCCGCTGAAGATGACCATCGCGGAAGCTCACGCGGAGGTGAAGCACGGGTGGGCCAGTTCGTACAGCCCAGAGGCCATGACACAGGCGGTCGATTCGCTTCGTTTTAAGCCGTTGGGCTATAGGATAAACATTTTCATCGCCCGCATGTGTTTTCGCGGAATCTATTTCCCCCAAATGGGACCTTGGGCATGGTTGAAATTGATATCTCAGAATCGACATACGATCTTCAACCTTGTAAGCGAGGCTTTCGCTGCCTGGCGCAGTCAGCCTATCGGTACCGCCTCCACTAGGGTCACTTGGCTACAACTCTCGCCCGGCCTTGCGCGTATAGACGCTTTCCGCAGCCTTCGACGCGTGGGAGCTGCGGTACTCCGCGAAGTCCGAGAAGCCATCGAGGAAAAATCTAATTAGCGCACGGACATCTCCGAGCCCGAGGACCGGGAAACCGTGATCCGGGTTGTGTATGAGCAAGCTGGTTCGGATGGCCAGCTGCCGTGGGCTGATCGCTCCTTAGCCTCCGGAGGTTCGTCCCCGCGTGAGATGCATAATCAGACTCGCGATAAACATCACCAAGAAGATAAAGAAGCAGATCTTGGCAATTCCGGCCGCCGCAAAAGCGATAAATCCGAATCCCAAGGCTCCAGCGATTAGGGCAACCAACAAGAACACCAGCGAGTAATACAACATATTTCCTCCTTAAGCGTCTTCCGCAATCTGCAGCAAATTGTTCTCCTGTCGTTGTTTCCCCGGGCGAGCGGCAATATACACGTTGACCGCCTCTGCATACAATGTTCCCGTCCACCTTTCAGGTATGGCTAGATGTCGCGGGCGAGTGTTCTCACCCTCTGGACATGCCGACAGCAGGGAATTCATCATGGGATGCTGAGGAGGTGGGGTGTATATTACCGGCCAGTCGGAAACCAAATGGAAAGCCCGGTTGAGCCGCTCTCTGCGTCATGAATGATCAACTGCAGTACAAAATCCGCGGGCTGGCTTACTGGTTGGAATGCTCAAATCCGTTCAGCAGGACAATCACAGCCGGCAATCTGCCTCTGGGATTACGTCTTCAGGGTTATAAGCGGGACGCAGTGGGGCGGGGCCTGTATAAACGGGGAGTCCACGAGCCAGGGCTTACGAAGTTTCTCCTCAACACTTTTTCGAATGCAGCGGGGAGCAGCTTCATCGATGCCGGGGCCAACATTGGGTACTTTTCCTGCCTGCTGTCTAAGCTCGCCGGACCCACGGGAAAAATACTGGCGATCGAGCCGGAACCGCAAAACCTCCGCCTTCTTGAGAACAACATCAAGATCAATCACCTTACGAATGTCGAGGTGCACGCGTGCGCCTTGGGGGCGCGCGAAGGATCCGCAAGGATGGGGCTTTATAAGGCGGCCAACCGGGGGCGTCATTCATTGCTGGATTTGGGCGGTTACAAGTCGTTTATCGAGGTTCCGGTTCGAAGGCTCGATGATCTGGCGAGAAAAGCAGGGGAGGGCGTCAAGTCGTGGTCCCTGGTGAAAATGGATCTAGAGGGATATGAGGGGTTTGCCTTCGATGGCGCCGCGGAAACACTGTCACGCACGGAGATCCTGGCCATGGAATGCGCGCCACAGTATTGGAAAAAGGCCGGAGTCGACCCCGCTACAATCTTCGAAAAGCTTTCCGCTCACTTCTCGCACATTTATCGCTTTGAAAAAACGGATCTGGTGGAGGTAACGGCACAGGAGTGTTCGCGGAATGAAAATACGATAGATTTGGTGCTTCGGCGCTGAACCCCGTCGGCGCCTGCCGGAGAGAACCATGAAGTCAATAAGGCGTCACGCGCTCGAGCGCGCGTGTCTTCCTGTTGCGGTCGCAGCCCTGCTTCTGCTGCTCACCGTTGCGCGAGCGGCGGGGGAATTCGGCCCGCGACGCGCAGAGCAAGAGCCTTCCGACAACCACGGCTCCATCGTCGTCGGCGATGTGACTCGTACTTATCTGCTGCACGTCCCGGGGCCGCTTGCGCGAGACAAGCGGGCGCCGCTTGTGCTCGTGTTCCACGGTGGGGGCGGCGAGGGCAGAAACATGCCCAACTTCACCCACTTCGATCGTCTGGCTGACGAAGCCGGCTTCTTCGTGGCGTACCCAGACGGTCGCAATCGGACTTGGAATGATACCCGAGGCCTGTCGTCGGCCGATGACGTCGGTTTCATTCGCGCGCTGATCGCGGAGCTCGAGCGTTCTTACCCCATCGAGCCGAAACGCATCTACGCCACCGGCATTTCCGCCGGCGGGTTCTTCTCCAACCGGCTGGCCTGCGACCTCGCTGACAAAATTGCCGCCATCGCCTCAGCAGCCGCCACCATGGCGGAGACCCTGGTGCCGATCTGCAAGCCTTCGCGGCCCGTCTCCGTTCTGTTCATGCACGGAACAGAAGACCCGCTGGTTCACATCAAGGGCGGCCTGATTCTGCGCGACCGCGGGCGCAGCATCTCGCTAGAGGATGCGGCAAAATTCTGGCGTAACTGGGACCAGACTTCGCCCACTCCAGTCGTGCGCGATCTGCCGGATCGGGAGCGCGATGGCACCCGCGTCCACCGCGAAACATGGGGCAGCGGCAAACAGGGAACCGAAGTGGTCGTTTACACCATTGAAGGCGGTGGACACACCTGGCCCGGTGGTCCGCAGTATTTGCCGGTAGCTCTAGTGGGTAAAGCGAGCCGGAATCTGGACGCGACTCAGGTGATCTGGGAGTTTTTTCAACGCCACAGCCTGCCTTAAGCTTTCAAGCTGCGAGCTACCATTCCCACCAACGTGGAGAGCGTTCCTTGTGGGGGTGAGGAATGGTGAGCCGCAAGGTTAGGGTTTGGTGCGGTTCCAGATGAACCTTCACTGGATTCGCGGGAACCGTTGCGACAACCTGGTCCTCGGTCAGAGCAACGACCTCCGCCGCGGAAGGTTTGAGTGGAGTGTGCACTTCCACGTCAGCGGATTTACCGGCGATCTCCTGCAGCCGCAGCGTATAGTGCTCGGGTTCACCATCCACGTTTGGCTTGAAGGCGAGCAGGACGACGTTGTCCCTACTAAGAGAAAAGAAGCTGCCGGTGGGTGTCGCGGGAGACATGTAAGAATCGAGCTGTGTAGCGACCAGAGGCACGTTTTCGGCCCATCCCTCCCGATACGATTCCAGCGCATCGACGGGACCGCTGTTTGAATGAAGGCTGAACTCGAACGTAGCGACGGAAGGTAAGCCCGGTTCGACCGTGGGAAAGTTCACCATTCCGAGATCGCGCGTGTCTCCCTGATCCTGTTTACGCATGACCGTCGCGCGGATGGAATTTAGAAACGTGTTTGGCCCCTTAACACCCGGAAGGCCGGGCAGATAATCAAAGAACGCTTCGCGTTGCGACAGGGTGATCGAAGCCGTCTTGCCACCCAGGTTTCCAGTCAGCACCAAAGAGTGTAGCGGCGCGCCCGCATCGGTGCGTGCACCAGGCAGATAGTCTTCGGGAATCTGATGGAAACCGATCCCATCCTCAAGCCAGATGCCCGCGGAGCCTTTGAACCGAAACGTAAACTGGAACGAGTAGTACTCCCCAGTCTGATTGCTGGCAACAAAAGGCATCTTGTTACGGTCAAGGCGATCGCCGATGTAGATTCGACGGAGTCCTCGATACAGAGTGATCTGCGTTTCTGGCCAAAATGTTCCGGTGCGGCGCACTGTGAGCCGTGAAAAAACAGGGCCTGCCTCTCGTTCCATTTTCACGTGGGCCATGTTGACAGGTAGATTCTCCGCGGGAATCCAACGAAGGAGTTGGTTGGCGGCTTTGTCGCCACTGGGATCGACCAATTCCTGATTCAGCTTCTTGTCGAAGACGTTCACGAGCGAGCCATCCGACGTGCGCGCTGCGATCCGATAAAACTCGTTTTCCAGCGACGGAGTACGATCAATTGCCAACGCCTTCGCGCGCCCGGCGGGGGACACGATCTGATAGGTGCGGTAGCCCACGGCCGGCACATCGGTTGCCAGGAATGCCACCTCGCTGTCCGAGAGACGCTGGACCGGAGTGACGTCTCCTGTGCTCACATCGCGAAGGGAAGAAATGTCCTGGCCCGGAGCGAGCGTGAGCCGCGCCGCGTCCGTTCTCTCCCAGCTCAAAGGATTGAAAACCACGATCGTTGCCGCTTTGGCCGGCTGCTGGGCGAACAGTGTCTGAATACCTGAATCGAGGAGATATTGGATGTCAGCCTGGCCCGTCGAGACATACGCCACGTACTCGCTATTTTGCTGGTCGACTTCGGCGCGCGTCATCAGTTTGGGCCAACCGACTTGCGCAGCACCGGAGTGTTCGTCGTACTTGAACAGCTTCAAGCGAGTGTCCTCCAGATTGCCTGAGGGCAGGCTGGTGAAATTCCGAAAGGTAAGCAAGCTCCATATCATTTCGGCGACGGGGAAGTGGTCTTGGATCCAGCGTGCCTTGGCGGCTACGATTGGGGAGTTGATCTTCACTTCGGACCAGAGGCCGCTCCAGTCACCCTCATAGACGGGGAACTTGTCTTTTCCATAGGATGTTTCCATGTGGTGGAAAAATTCGGCCGGAGTAGCGACAACGATCCTCGGCTGCTTGCCGGCGGTATTCCATTCCCGGATGGCAGGGAGCAATTGCTTGGCTTCACGATTGGATGAAATGGCATCGTGAAGATAAAGGAGCATCAATGCGTCGTACGGATAGCCGGAATCTTTATACTTAGCGAGCAGTTTGTCCACGCCGCGCTGCATGATCTCCAGGCGCGAAAGCCCCTCCCACTCCTTCGGATAAAAGTGCTCCTGTGTGTAGGGCTCGACGGAAGCGGGGTCGAGGAAGTAGTCCGCCATGGCTTCGGTGTAGCCGCCCAAGTGCCCCTGTGTTTGCCAGGTGAGTATGCGGCTGCCGTCCGGCGAGGCCCAATAGAACGGCATCTTGCCCGGCGTCAGAGAAGTTCCTCCATAGAGGAAGAGATTTGAGCCAGTCACGAAGTAATGTATGCCGCTGCGCGCCAAAATCTGAGGGAGGCGGAGGGTGAAACCGGGCACGTCATCCATCATGGCGAAATCGGTGTGAACGCCAAGCTGCTTCTCAATCGCTCTCATGTCGTACACGATACGGTTGAGCGCTTCTGCGCCCATAAACTCCGTGTGCATGCTGCCGAATACGGCGGAGAGCTGGATCTGTCCCTTATTCACGAGATCGACAAAATCTTTGATCTGCTGCGGATCGGAGGTTCGCGCCAGCCATTCGCGAACCTGCCAGGCGCTTTCGATCGTCCAACGAAACTCAGGGTCGGCCTTCGCGTTGGCGATGACTTCGTCGATGTGCGGCTTGAGTCGCGGAAGAATTTCCTCCGGCGGGGCGATAAAGCCGAGATCCCAGTGGCTCGAGGGGATAACGTAAACCGTCGTGATGTGATTCGAGCCTGGGCGAACCGGAGGCGTCTGCGTTGTGGACGGGGGAGTCTGTGCCCCGGCGCCCTCTGCGAAGCAGCAGGGCAGGAACAGTAAGAAACCTAAGGTTCGGAGGAGCGTGTGCCGCATTCGACCTGGCATCCTCGGAAGTATCTCTCCCGAATGAACGAAAAGAGAAGGGGCTCCCATCATGAGAGCCCCGGTCTCGTGCAGAGGTGCGCTCGTCTAGAAGATGAGCTTCACCACGAGTTGCGCCTGGCGTGACGTGCCGGTCCCCACTAAGCTGCCAATGGTGCTTGTGCTCTTTCCAAAATTCGGGTCATTGAGAAGACCCGAGGGATTCGCAAAGTTTGGATGGTTCAACAGGTTGAAGATCTCGCCGCGCAGTTGCACTCCTAGGCGTTCGGTGATCGGCGTGGTCTTTGAGAGAGCAAAATCAATTTGCGTGAAGCCGGGGCCCCGGCCGGCGTTGCGCGGCGTGTCGCCGAGCTTTCCAGACGGGGGGGCTACGAAGGCGGCAGCGTTGAGCTGGTTGTCAGGCGCGCTGTAGTTAGAGGGGCGAATCGACTGGCCGGCCACCTCATTAGGGCGGATCTGGTCGATTCCAAAGAAAGGCGCTGCCAGGGCGATTTGCACGGGCAGGCCCGAACGAGCCTGCATGAGAGTGCTCAGCTGCCAGCCCTGAGCCAGGCGCTTCGGTAGCCCGTTCGCAACCGGGACGTCCCACACCGCCCCAAGGGTGAAGTTGTGCCGCACGTCGATGTCCCCGTTACCATAGTCACCCTTTGGGTTGTGCGAATTCTGGAACGCGCCGGTCAGAATGTTGACGGCGTCATCAATTTCATGCGACCAGGTATAGTTCGCATCGACGTTGAACCCCTTGCCCACGCGACGGCGCACGCTGGCCTGCAAGGCGTGGTAGTTGGAATCGAGGAAGTTGCCCAACCGGCGAATCTGACCGAAGTTTGGGCTTATCTGGTTCGGCCCAAACGGAGACAAGTTGAGTTCTTCCCCGGCATACGCGGCTCCAGCAGGAAGCTTCACGCCGCGGTTGCCCACGTAGGAAAGCTCGAAGATCGTATTCCGGACGATCTCCTGCTGCAGACCAAAGCTCCAGTGCATGGAATAAGTATCGCGCATGTTCCGATCAAGCGCGTTCACGTTGGCCGGCAGCGGCGGAGTACAAACCGGCAATGTCGCCGGCAGCGGGAATGCGAGATTCAGAGGAGGGTTACAACTGCGAACGCCGAAAAGCAAGTCTATTATGTTCACGTTGAAGCCCTGCTGATAGTTCCCCGCGAGTGACAGCGCCGCGCCGGTGAGCAGCGGGTTATAGAAGACCCCGAAACCCCCGCGGAGGACTGTTTTCGCGTTGGCGAAGGGAGTCCACGCAAAACCGATACGCGGCGCAAAGTTATTGCGGTCTGGCTCATACAGCGGGGCGCCCTTCGGCAAAAGGGTGAGCGTCGCGATATCGAAATTACCGATTTGATCGCCCTGTAGGACCGAATTGTATTCGTACCGCAACCCAAGATTCAGAGTGAAGCGGGGCGTCGCGCGAAAGTCATCCTGGACGAAAAAGCCGTAGTTGGTGTTGTGCACGCTGACCATCGTGTGGCCGAGCGTGCTTACCACGAAGCCGTTGTTGTTTAGGAAGTCCGTGATGCCCGCGTAGCTCAGGAAATCCTGAGGATCCAACGCATCATTGGTAACGACGTGCCGGATGTCCAGGCCGGCACGGATCGCATGGCGGCCCGTGATCCAACTGAGCGTATCCAGGAATTGCAGAGAATGCTGCGGCCTGCGATTGGAAAATAGCGCTGGCCCCGGCGCTGCACCGAACGTGTTTGTGGAGTCACAGAAAAAGCACTGGAAAATCGGGAAGGCGCCTCCGCCACCGAGCGAATCCGTCTGGGGGCGATTAAAAGCAATACCGAATTCATTCAGCAGGGTCGAACTGAACGTATGGTTCCAGGTCCCTTTCAGCAGATGATTGCGACTCGTCGAGGGTGACACCTGTCCGGTAGCGATCCCGTATTGCGTGCTGGTAAACGAGTCAGAGATGTTGTAGCGGAACGCGAACGTGTCGCTCGAGCTGGCGTTATAATCCACCTTCACCGAGCCGGTATCCTCTCGAAGTGTGTTCCGAAGCTTGCCCTCGAAAAAACCCAGATCGTTGCGAACCACATCCGTTCCTCCCGGTCCGGCACCCTTGAAAATCACTGGCCCGGAAACGGTCGGAAGCGGAAGCGCATCACGCACAGGAAACATCGAGGGGACGAATTTCGCACGGGTCGCCTGATTGACAACAGCCACCGGGCCGGTGGGAATGTTCACAATCTGACGGACGCCTTCGTAGTTCACGAAGAAGAACAGCTTATCCTTTGCAATCGGGCCACTCACATTGCCGCCGAACTGGTTTAAACGCAGCGGCGTCGCTTCCGTAGCGAAGAAGTTCTTCGCGTCCATCGCGTCATTGCGGAAATATTCAAACGCAGTGCCGTGGAATGAATTGCCGCCCGACTTAGTGATGACGTTGACGATGTCGCCGGTCGAGCGCCCATATTCGGCCGAATAGGTAGATGACAACACCCGGAACTCCTGGATGCTGTCGATGCTGGCCCGGCTGATGCGTGATGCCTGACGGCCCAGCTGCGTGCTGGTCGCATTGACGTCGATTCGAGTCGCGTCGGCACCGTCGAGCAGCACGTTCACACCGGCGAAGGTGGTCTCAAATCCACCGAGGCTGTTTTGACCGAACCCACCCGTCGTAACCGAACCCGGTACGAGGGCAATGAGCGCGGTAAAATCGCGGCCATTCAGGGGCAGGTTCGAGACCTTGTTCGAATCGATGGAAGCACCGGTCTCGCTGCTCTGGGTGTTGACCGCCGTCATCTCTGCCGTAACCGTAATCTGGTCGCTCGCCGAACCCAAGGACAATTCAACGTCGGCGCTCCTGCGATCGGTGGCGTACAGCACGATGTCTGAAACGATCGCAGTCTTGAAGCCGGTCTTCTCAACCTCGACCTTGTAAGGGCCGGCGGGCAGCCCGGGAACTTCGTATTCGCCCTCACGATTTGTATTCACCTCATGGATCCGGCCTGTTTTGATATTCGTGACCCGTACTTTGGCCTCGGGCACGAGGGCACCCGTTTGATCACGAACGATGCCTACGATGCTGCCCGTATCGTATTGGGCGAACGCCGAAGTGGGAACGAATAATGCCAGAATCGAAACAATGAACCACTGCAAAAGTTGTGTGCGGATACGACCCATTGGCCACCCCCCATTATGTGAATTGTCGTGAATCTGCCTGCACCCTAATTCGGGATTATTTTCTTGCCTTTGCGTGCGGGATCGACCTTTGCTAAATTCGCCCGTAGACGCTCCTGCACTTCCAGGTCTTTTCGAAGCAACTTTTCCGCATAAAGTAGATCGTCCAGCACGGCGCTGCGGGCACCCTTGGCGTCGCGTTTGACAATGCATCGGAAAATCCGCTCGTGGCGACGGAAATTCTGATTGATGTCACTGATCAACGGTAGAACACGACGGCGGCCTTCGGCCAACGCGTCATACATCATGCGGAGCATGGTTTGAGTGGCGACGTTCTTTGCCGCCTGTGTGAATCCTTCATGGAAAGACATTTCGGCGGCCATGTACCGATCCGGCGCGTCGAAACTCTTGCGCATTTCGCGAATGGCAGCTTCCATTTTCTCGATGTCGTCTTTTGATGCGCGGCGTGCGGCAAGGGCGGCGACTGCCGGCTCGAGGATCTGCCGTAGTTCGTACAATTCGAAATATTTGATTTCTTGGAGCAGTAGCATCCACTGAAAGTGTCGGCTAACGACGCGGCCAAGCGTGGATTGGATATAGGTGCCGTCACCGGGCCGGGCCCTGACCAGTCCGAGAAACACTAGACCCTTCAGCGCCTCGCGAAGCGAGCCGCGGCTGACCTGAAGCATTTCGGCAAGTTTTGTTTCGGGAGGGAGGCGGCTGCCGCTGCGCAGTTCGCCGCTGCGCACGAGCGCCTCGATGCGGCGCGCGACCATCTCCATGACGGTCTCACGCCGGACGGGAGCAAACTCGGCGATCGTTACGTTGCGTCCTTGCTTTGCGCCCACGTCCCACCTAGCCAAAATTTGTCCTACAATAGGACAGGGCCTGCAATTGTCAAGCAAAAAAACGTAAGGCAAGAATCGAAAGGCGGAATGCCGGCCGCGGGCACCTATTCCACCGCGTTGCGGAGACCGCCCAGCCGTTCGATTTCCACTTCGACGACATCGCCCTTCTTCAAGAAGATTGGCGGCTTACGAGAGAAACCCACGCCCGGCGGCGTGCCCGTCGCGATAATGTCTCCTGGCTCGAGCGTGATCGACTCGGAAATGAACGCGAGGAGTGCGGGCACAGAAAACAACAGATAGCTGGTATTCGAATCCTGGAGGATTTCTCCGTTCACACGCGTCTCTATAGAGAGAACGCCGGGATCCGGAATCTCATCGGCGGTCGTCAGCCAGGGGCCGGTTGGGCAGAATGTGTCGCACGATTTTCCGCGGGTCCACTGCCCGTCCGCAAACTGCCATTTCCGTTCGGAAACATCGTTGAGGACCATGTAACCGGCCACTGCGGACAGAGCCGTGGACTCGGAAAGATGTTTCGCCCGTTTTCCGATGACAACCGCCAATTCGCCTTCATAATCGGCCTCATTGTCGCCCTCGTGCAGAAGGATGGGATCGAAGGGGCCGGTCAGGCTGTTGGGCCATTTTGCGAAAAGAACTGGAGATTTCGGAGCCTTGCTTCCGATTTCCTCGGCGTGCGCGCGATAGTTCAATCCAACGGCGATGATCTTTGAAGGCGATGGCACAGGAGCCCCGAGCTTCACGCGGGAGAGAGGCAGGGCCCAAGGAACGGAAGCGGGGTGTCGCGCCGCTCGTGAGAGCGCGTCGAGACGGGCGATGGCTTCGTTTCCAGCAAGAAGGATCGCGGCCATGTCCGCGAATGGATCGGCGTCGGTGCCGGCGCGGCGCGCAAGAGCGGCGGCATCAAGAATAAACCCTTCTCGCACTACGCCGAGGCGCTTCCGTCCTTCCGATTCATACGTTGCCACTCGCACGTGTTGTTTTCGGGCGCTGCTCTCCCGCTGTCCCTCTCGGTGGCAATGCCGGAAAGGAAACGAGAAGGCGACTGTTTATGATTGACTCCCGAAGCCGCCGAGTATATATGTTCAAATGTTCGACAAACAACTGGTTTCTGGCCGAAGTCGAAACCACGCCCGGACGGATCATCATGCGGCCGACGATTCCACTGGAGCGCTTTGAAGCCCTCGCGGAAGGACTAGATCATCCCGAAGGGTTGGCTTTTGATGCCGACGGAATCCTTTGGGCCGGAGGGGAACTGGGTCAGATCTATCGCATCGACCGCCGCGGGCACATCCAAGAAGTAGCTCTCCTGGGAGGCTTTTGTCTCGGACTGACGTTTTCCCGCAAGCAGGAACTGGTCGTTTGCAATTTCAAGCGCGGGGCGCTGATCTATCTCAACCGCAACGGGCGTGTGCTTGGTTCGCTCGAGCGGGTGGGGAACCGCAAACTGAAGACGCCGAATTTTTCCGTCTTTGATTCCGAGGGAAACCTCTATTTTAGTGATTCCGGCGATTGGGAAAAAGAAAATGGATGTGTTTATCGGCTTCGGGCAAACGGTCACGCGGAATATTTCGCGGGGCCCTTTGCTTTCGCGAACGGGATGGCGCTTAGCGCCGACGAGAAATTTCTCTACGTCGTGCAGAGCCTGCGGGATAACGTCGCTGAAGTTCCCATTCTCCCGGATGGACGCGCCGGCAAGGTCCGCGTCTACGCATCCGGGCTCGCACGCGTGCCGGACGGCGCGGCGTTTGACGCGAAAGGCAATTTATACGTGACCTGCTATGCGACGGACAACGTCTACCGCGTTGCGCCCAATGGTCGCGTGAGCCTGTTTGCATTTGATCCCACGGGAACGATGATCGCGCGGCCGACGAACGCGGCGTTCGGCGGACCCAATTTCGACGACATCTACCTGGCCAATCTGGGGCGGTGGCACGTTTGCCGCGCTCCAGCGGGCGTTCGCGGCCAGTTGCTGGCAAATCAGCGGTAACAAGAGTTGTTTGCTTCGTCGAGGGAACGTCATGCAAATCACGGATGTGCGGTGGACGCCTGCCTTCATTCCGATTGAGGCGCCGCTGCGCTATGCATTTGGGTCTCATCCAGGATTTTCACGGATCATCGTGGAGGTCGTGACCGATACCGGCCTCATTGGTCTTGGTGAATGTTATGGCGGCGCCAGCCGCGAGGGGCAGCTTGCGGAGATGCGCCCGCTGCTGATCGGCGAGGATCCCTTCCAGTTGGAGCGCATCCGTTGGAAGCTCGCCGCGCCGAGCGCGTTAAAGCTCTTCGGTCACGTTCTGGGATTTGCGGCGCTAGAGTTTGCCTGTCTCGATCTGCAGGGACAGGCACTCGGCAAGCCGGTTTGCGATCTCTTCGGTGGCCGGGTGCGAGATGAAATAACTCTGTCTGCCTATCTCTTTTACCGCTACCCCAACGACGAAAAGCGCGGTGAAATTTCCAATGCGGAGCAGATGGTCGCTTTTGCGCGCGGCCTCCTGGAAAAATACGGCTTCGGAACGCTGAAGTATAAGAATGGTGTTCTGCCTCCCGATGAAGAGATCGAAACGTTTATCGCTCTGCGCAAGGCGTTTCCGAAACTAAAGATTCGTTTGGATCCGAACGCCGCCTGGAGCGTGACCACGGCGGTGCGCGTAGCGCAGCAGTTGCGCGATTACGACGTGGAGTATCTCGAGGATCCCGTGTGGAGCATGCGCTCGATGGCGCGGGTAAACGCGAAGATTCCCTGGATGCTGCTGGCATCAAACATGTCCGTTTTTGCCTTTGAAGACCTGATGCCGACCGCGCTCATGGATATTCTCGACATCGTTCTGCTCGACCCGCATTGGTATGGAGGCATTACACGGGCGCGCGAGGCGGGCCAGGTGTGCGCCGCATTCGGAATCGACGCGGGCATGCACAGCGGCGCCGAATTTGGGATCTCACAAGCCGCGATGCTTCATCTTGCCGCGATCATTCCGAACCTGCTGGCCGCACCCGATTCGCATTACCACCATCTCACCGACGACATCATTGAAGGAGGCAAGTTGCCTTACCTGCCCGGCGGAAAGATGGCCGTGCCGAAGGGGCCGGGGCTGGGCGTCCGGCTGGATCGCGATAAGCTGGCGAAGTATCACGAACTTTCAAAGAAAAGGCAGATGGGATCGTGGATTGAAGATCCCCGGCGACCAGGGGCGATTACCATCCAGCCGAAATGGTGATCCGGAAAAAAATTGAGACCATGATCCGCGCATCCACCCTTCTGCTTTGCCTGTTGATCTGGCCCTTCTCCGGCACGCGCGCTGCGGAGCAGGAAAGGGTCATCTGGCAGATCGGCGCGTTTGATCGATCGTCTGCAGAGTTTCGCAGCCAAGGCATTGATTACTCCGATCCGAAATCCGATCCCGTCTATCGCCCGGGTAAGAGCAGAGAAGCGGAAGACTGGCTCCGATTTCAGCCGGGCCCCGCAAACGGCATGGCGGGAGGGCGGGTCCACCCGTTTACGGTTTTGTTCGACCTGGCGGGAACACCCGCCGGCGTTTACCGGCTGACGGTCGCGATTTTGTACGAAACGCCGCGGCTTTCACATTTGCGGGTGGACATCAATGGTCACGCGGGCGATTTTTATTTTCACCCGAAGCTGGATTACGGCGCCGGAGACTGGGAAGGGACGTTTGTGCCGCAGACCTCGGCGGATACAAAAGTCATCGAATTGCCTGCTGTCTGGCTGCGCAAGGGCGAAAACCGGCTGACGCTCACGGCGCTGGATTCTCCGGATGCGGCGGAAAATTCCTTGGGCTCGATTGCGCTCGGGCACACCGGAATTGTCTACGACGCCTTGAAGTTCACGCAGGCGCCGAGCGAGCAATATGCCGCTGGGCCCGTGCGCGCGACGGTCTCGCCGACCATTTTCTTCCGGTCTACGCAGGAAGGGCTCACGGAGATCGTCGAAGGATTCGCAGATTTTGCTAAACTCCCAAAAGCAGGTGAGATCACCCTGCGGCTTCCCGGCAGAGCCTTGACGCAATCCTTTACGGCGTTCGCTGATTTTGGGGAGGTCCGCTTCGAATTCGCGGTTCCGGAATGGCAAGGACACTTGCCCGCCATTCTGCGGATCAAGGCCAAGGGACTGAAGGAGGCTTTTGCGTTTCAGCTTGCGGCGCAGAAAAAATGGACCATCTATATCGTGCCGCACGAGCATCTCGATGTCGGTTTCACAGATTATGCAGAAAAGGTCGCCGAACTGCATGCGGAGACCGTCGATGGCGTCATGGATCTTTTCGCGACCCACCCTGACTTTCGCTGGACGCTCGACGGCTCCTGGGTTGCCGAGAAATACCTCGCGGGGCGCTCCCAGCAAAAGCAGGCTCAATTTCTGAAAGCGATCCGCGACAAAACAATCATCCTGCCCATGCAGTTTGCGAACCAGCACACGGGAGTGGCCTCGCTCGAAGGTCTGATCCGTTCTCTTTACCCGAGTGCCTCGCTTGCCCGGAGATACTCTCTTCCGATCGGCGCGGCGCACATCACCGATGTTCCTTCGTATAGTTGGTCCTATGCTTCGATCCTGCACGATGCGGGTGTGAAGTATTTTGCGGCGGCAAGCAACTCCTGGCGCGCGCCTGTTCTACTGCTTGGCCGCTGGAATGAAAAGTCGCCGTTTTACTGGGAAGGGCCGGACGGCGGCCGGGTCCTGATGTGGTATTCGCGTGCGTATCTGCAACTCGCGACGCTGTTCGGCACGCCACCTCGGCTCGATGCCGTCCAGGACGCACTGCCGGTCTACCTGCAGGCCTATTCGCGGGCTGATTATGCAGCCAGTGCGACAATCATTTTCGGCAGCCAGTTGGAAAATACCGCGCTCAGCAAGGAGCAAGCGGATCTGCCGCGACAATGGCAGACGCGCTACGCCTGGCCGCGTCTGGAATTTTCCAGCTTTGCCGACGCAATGGCCGAGATTGAGCGCCCATTCGCAGGGCACATCCCTGTTTTCCGCGGCGACTTCGGCCCCTACTGGGAAGATGGGTTCGGCTCCGACAGTCTTCATACGGCGCTGCATCGGCAGAATCAGCAGCGAATTCTCTCCGCGGAAAAGCTGGGCAGTATCCCTGCCGTGCTCGATCGATCCCTCCGGCCGGATCGGCAACTCCTCCGTTCGGCCTGGAGGAACATTCTCCTCTTTGACGAGCATACCTGGACGTATGTGGGAGCGACGACGCAGCCGGACAGCCAGCAGACGCTGACCCAATTGGCTCTGAAGCGCAGCGAAACGACAGCGGCGAGCGAAGCCATCGAACGCTCACTCGACCGAAGCTGGGCACAGCTCGAATCCTTCCTGGGTCCGAAGGAGAATTCGCTCGTGGTGTTCAATTCGTTGAGTTGGTCGCGGAGCGGGTTCGTCGAAATGGATCTTCCCGATGGGCAAGGCCTGTTCGACACGAGCACCCATCAGCAAATTGTCACCGAAACGCTCGCGATCGGAAGGACCACGCCGCTGCCGGGCTTTGGGGGCGGCTATCGCAAGGTACGATTCCTGGCCGAAGATATCCCCCCGATGGGATACAAGCTGTTCGCTCTTCGTTCCTTGAAGGAACAGCCCGAGCTTGAAGGGAAGCACCTCGACGCCGCGGCGTTCGAGAGTCCGTTTTATCGCGTTACGCTCGATCCTGCTTTCGGTGGCGTGGAAAGCATTTGGGACAAGCAGCTCAACCGTGAACTGGTCGATCGGAAGAGTCCCTACCGCTTCGGTGCTTACGTGTACGTGCAAGGCGCGGACGACATGCCGAACAACGGCTTGTATCGGTATGGAGCTACCCTGCGTCCGCCCGAGCTCACGGCCGTGGCGGCGAGCAACGGCAGGCTTGTCTCCGCCCACGGGACTCCTTTCGGCACGGTGATCGTGTTGGAGTCTTCCGCACCTCACACCCCGCTCGTCCGGACGGAAATCACGCTGCTTGAAAAAGAGAAGCGCATCGCGTTCTGCTATACGATTCGGAAGGAATCCGTGCTGAGTAAGGAAGCGGCGTACATCGCCTTCCCCTTTGCAATCAAGAATCCCCAGTTTGATTATGAAACGCAGAATGGCTGGGTAAATCCCGCGCGGGATGAACTCGCCGGCGGGAGCCGCGAATGGTATACCGTGAATCACTGGGCAGCAGTCACCGGCGATGGCGCGACAGCGGCCGTCATTCCCCGGGATGCGCCGCTGGTGAATTTCGGCGATATTGTGAGGGGCAACTGGCCAAGCGAGTTCCGGCCCAAGGGCTCCACGATCTTTTCGTGGATCATGAACAACTATTGGGGAACGAACTTCGCACCAGAGCAGGGAGGCGAGTTCACGTTCCGCTATGACGTAGTCACGGACAGCTCGCTCGATCCGGCCAAGCTGACGCGGATGGGTTGGGGGGCGATGACACCACTCGAATCCGATTCGATCGGCGCTGCGTTTACGCCGGGAGTTTTGCCGCCGACGGAGTCGCAGCTCATGCAGGTGGACAATCCGAACGTTGCAGTCGTGACCTGGAAACTCGCGGAAAACGGCGATGGCAGTATCGTGCGGCTGGAAGAGATCGCGGGATTGGCGGAGCGCGTGAATCTCACCGGCAAGTTCTGGAAGATCGTGCAGGCATGGCAGTGCACGGCACTCGAGGAAAATCAAAGCTCGCTTCCGTTGAAGGATTCTGGCGTCGATCTTTCGCTGGGTCCCTTCGAGATCTTGACGATCCGCTTGCACACCGCAGGTGTCCTTTCCTCCGTTTCAGCGGAAGCTACAGGAACAAGGAGCGACAAATGAGCATCCGCTTCGACAATAAGATCGCCCTTGTGACCGGCGGCGCCATGGGGATTGGGCAGGCGACCGCGCAAAGACTTGCCGACCTCGGCGCCAGCGTTGCAATTCTCGACCGCGATCGTGAGGCGGGAAACCGGACCGCTCGTGAGTTGCAGACGAAAGGACATCGCGCCATATTTCTTGAGTGCAATGTGGCGGACGCGGCGCCGGTGGAAAGGGCGGTCGAATCCGTCCAGAAGGAACTGGGCGGCATCGACGTCGTCGTAAGCAATGCGGGAATCCAGCGCTACGGAGACGCGATCGGAACGAGCGAAGAGCTGTGGGATGAAGTCATGAACGTGAACCTGAAGGGCTGCTTCCACGTGTCTAAGTCGGCTTTGCCTAGCATGGTGGCCCGCGGCGGCGGAGCCATCGTCGTGGTCGCTTCGGTGCAGAGTTTCACCGCCGTCGGGAACTCCGCGGCCTACGTCACAGCGAAACACGCATTGCTCGGGCTGGTGCGAGCTATGGCGCTCGATTATGCAGGAAAGAATATCCGCGTGAATTGCGTGTGTCCCGGCGCGATTGACACGCCAATGCTTCGCTGGGCGGCGAGCCTCGATCCGCACCCCGAGAAAGTGATCGATACCTGCGATCGGATGCACCCTCTGGGCCGCATCGGGCGCCCCGAGGAAGTGGCCAATGCGATTGCCTTTCTGGCGAGCGACTGGGCCTCTTTCATCACCGGCACCGCGCTGCTGGTTGACGGAGGGATGCTGATTCCGACGGGCGGAATGGGATTTCAGGAAGGCGGCACCGGCGCCGCGACAAAGCCGTGAAAGCGAGTCGGACGATCGGGAGCGCGTGCGCCTAAAGGACAAAGTCGCGATCATCACGGGAGCCGGTGCGGGGATCGGACGCGCCTCGAGCTTGCTTTTCGCCCGCGAGGGAGCGCGCATCGCCGCCATTGACGTGAAGCCCGAAGGGATCGAATCCCTGGCGGAGGAGATTCGCGCAGGCAGCGGGACAGCGGAGGCGATCGTCGCAGACGTCTCGCAGTCCTCGGACGTGCAAGTCGTTGTCACACGCGTACTCGATCGCTTCGGACAGATCGACATTCTCTTCAATAACGCCGGGATTGTGCCGCAGGGGAAGATTCATCAGACGAGCGAGAGCGAATGGGACCGGACGATGGCGGTCAATGTGAAGAGTATCTTCCTTTTCTGTCATCAAGTGGCGCCGGTCTTCCAGAAGCAGGGCGCTGGCGTGATCCTCAACACGTCATCCGCCACGGTGCTGCGAAACGTACCGGATCGCGCCGCGTATACCGCCTCGAAGGGCGCCGTTCTTGCGCTGACGCGAAGCATGGCGCTCGACTACGTGAAGGATAAGATTCGCGTGAATTGCCTGTGTCCGGGAACGATCGACACACCTTCGTTGCACGAGCGGCTGAAGGCGCTGGGAGACGTGGAGAGCGTGCGCAAACAGTTTGAAGCGCGGCAGCCGATGGGGCGGCTGGGTACGTCGGAGGAAATCGCTCAGGCTGCGCTCTATCTTGTATCCGAAGAGGCGGCGTTTGTGACGGGAATGGCGTTTTCGATCGACGGAGGATTCTCGCTCTGAGCCCAACGAGGAAAGCTCCGAGCAACGACCTGGGATGCCGTCCAGTTCGCTGGCGGGGCCGATCGGGTACGCGAGTGTCGAATGGCACGATCGAAACGATCATCCTTCGCGGTGGAGGACACGTTGCATCCTGGCGATTCCTGCCCGGCACGCAACGTGCGCCGGTGAATGCACTCTGGGAAGCTCCATGGGAGACAGGTGAACCATCCAATCCACGCACCCGGCGGTTGGCACGGCGCTATGGAGCGCCCGGCGCCGGTGAATTTCTCGCTTCCTTTACGGGGCATGCGGTCTGCATGGATACCTTCGGCGCCCCTTCCGCAGACGAAGTGCAACACGGTCTTTCGCTGCACGGTGAGGCCGGCGCGCGGAGATGGCAATTGGTGAGCTGCACGCGGAAAAGCAATGCGCCACGCGCGAAGTGGCAAGTACGCTTGCCGGCAGCCGGGCTGACGTTTTCGCGCGAGATTCATCTGCCCCGGAACGAGAGTGTCATCTGCATCCGCGAGACAGTCAAAAACGAGCGCGGAATGGATCATTATTTTCACTGGGTCCAGCACGTTACTCTCGGAACCCCGCTCCTAGAGCCGGAGGGAAGCATGCTGGCTCTTTCTGGCACACGCGGAAAAACATGGCCATTAGGATATGAAGGTAAAAGCCTGATTGCCAAAGATCGCGAATTCCGCTGGCCACATGCCCCGCGCGAGAAGGGAGGCACGGCGGATATTTCGAGACCTTTTTCGCAGCGAGGGAAGGGGTTTGTCGCTTCGGTCTTGCTTGATACATCGCGGGAAGTGGAATTTGTGGCAGCGCTGAATTGGCGGCTGGGGATCGTCGCCGGATATTGTTTTTTGCGGAAGGATTTTCCGTGGGTCGCGGTTTGGGAAGAGAATTGTGTACGCCGCTATGCGCCGTGGAACGGCGAGACGCAGGCTCGCGGGATGGAGTTCGGCACGACGCCAATGCCTATCGGCAAGCAGGATACCTTTCTCGGGGGCAACCTGTTTGATGTGCCGGGATGGTGCAGGATCCCCGCGGGGGGAGTCCGGACTGCTTCCTATCTGGCATTTCTTGCTTCGGTGCCGAAGAGCTGGCACACGATTCACGATGTGCGAGTCGAGCGGAAAGCAATCGTTCTGCACGGACCCGGGCGGCGTGACGTCGTTCGCGTGCGTGCGAGTGGAGTTAGCGAATTCGGCTGGTGACGGCCGGGCGATTACTTCTCGCCGAAGAGGAGTGCGATGGCCGATGTCTGATACAACAGCAGGACTCCTGCTTCTAGTCGTTGCCGGCGTCATGAACGCGAGCTTCACTTTGCCGATGAAATTCACTCGGCGGTGGGCCTGGGAAAACACCTGGCTCGCGTGGACTATTTACGCGCTGTTTGTGCTGCCGCCGGTGGTTACGGCATGGACCATTCCGCATCTCGGCGATGTGTATCACGATGCAGGCAAAGCGGTAATCTTCACCGTCGCCGCCTTTGGTGCAGGATGGGGCATCGCGCAGGTGTTTTTCGGCCTCGCTGTGGAATCCATCGGTATTGCCCTGACGTTTTCCATCGTGCTCGGAATTTCTGCGGCCGTTGGAAGTTTGCTGCCGCTCATCCGCCTGCACCCGGAAAAGCTGTTCACGGCTGCAGGCGGAGGCGTCATCGCCGGCGTGCTGCTTGTGATCGTGGGCGTGAGCATCTGCGCCGTGGCGGGCCGCCGCCGCGAGGCTGTGCTTGGTGCGGCGGTGGGGCGTGCAAGCTCTTCATTGACACGCGGGCTCGTGCTCTCGATTCTGTGCGGCCTGGGTGCTTCGTTTGTGAATTTCGGCCTGACATTTGGTCATCCGCTCTTGGTGAGCGCCGAAAAACATGGTGCCGATCCGGTGTGGGCGCCGAACGCGGCGTGGCTGCCCCTGATGGTGGCTGGCGGAATACCGAACCTTCTCTATTGCGCCTACCTGCTGTCGAAAAACAGGACAAGCGCGCGATTTTTGAGCGGCGGCACAGCCGGCTACTGGATCCTCGCACTCGTGATGGCGATCTTCTGGTTTGGCAGCACGTTGCTCTACGGAGTTTCGGCGGGAAAGCTCGGCGACCTTGGCCCGATTCTTGGCTGGCCTCTGTTCATGTCCTTGATCGTAATCACAGCGAGTCTGCTGGGGGTGGCTACGGGTGAATGGAAGAACACGGGAAAGCAACCCATGCGGATTCAACTCGGGGGAGTATCGTTTCTCGTTGCAGCGGTGTTCGTGCTGGCATTGGCAAGCCGCTGGGTGTAGCGGAAGAGTGCCAAGGAGTCTCCATGAAGGCTTTGGCGATCGATCTTGGCGGCACGCATGCTACCTGTGCCGTCGTCGATGAGAGAACATTGTTGGCGGCCGAAACACTTGTGACCGACCGTGGGAAGGGCCTGCAGCCTTTGCTGCCGGTGTTCATGGACACGTTCCGCAACTTGCTGGGGAGCGCGGGAGTAGCCGCGAGAGAGTGCGCTGGAGTCGCGCTGGGATTCGCCGGTCTCGTGGACACGAAGACGGGCCAAGTCCTCTCTACCAACGAAAAATATGACGATGCGCTCGGAGTGGATCTGCCGGCATGGAGCCGGGATTCGTTTGGGCTTCCGCTTCGAATCGAGAACGATGCGCGCATGGCATTGCTGGGCGAAGTATATGCCGGCGCCGCGCGGGGCGTTGCGGATGTCGTGATGATCACACTAGGAACGGGTATTGGCGGAGCCGCCATGATCGAAGGCAAGCTATTGCGCGGCAAGCATGCGCAGGCCGGTTGCCTTGGCGGGCACATTCCGGTCCTCTTCACCGGGAGAAAATGCACTTGCGGGAGCGTCGGCTGCGCAGAAGCGGAGGCTTCCGGCTGGGCTCTGCCTCTTATTGCAAAGGAATGGCCGGGTTTTGCGCAGAGCGCGCTCGCGCGGCATCCGGATGTGGGATTCAAGGAGCTATTCGAAGATGCGGAAAAGGGGGACGCCGTCGCGACGGCGATCCGCGACCGTTGCCTGCACGTGTGGGCCGCGGATGCGGTCGGACTCGTTCATATGTATGACCCGGAAGTGATTGTAATCGGCGGCGGGGTGATGAAGAGTGCTGCCGTGATTCTTCCTTACGTGCAAAACTACGTCGCGAAATACGCGTGGACCCCCTGGGGCAAGGTGCAGGTGCGCGCTGCGGAACTCGGAAATCACGCTGGACTTCTGGGAGCGATTCCGCTTCTGACCGAAAATGTCTGATGCCAAGACGCTCCAATTACGACAAGGTTCCGTTTGTTCCGCTGACAGCCGACTCATCAGAATGCCAGGTCGGTTGGCAGGATATTGGCCGACGCTTGAGTCCTGCTGTTCGCTCACCGCGTTGTATTCTCTGCGTAGAATGCTACCCCGGCGTCTTCGTGGATGAGGTGGAAGCGGCGCTGGCCCAGAGCTTGAGCCCCGCCGCAATTGTTCGAACGTCATCCTGTTTCAAGGCAGGCTCCGAAATCGAAAGCATGCTCGCACCCTATTTGGGAGGAGATGACCCGGTCTTCGGCCGGATGAATGGGCTGACGCTCGATGATTTTCTCGATCCGGACCGGACAGCACATGCGCACGAAGCGATCCGCAAGGTGCAGCAAGGCCTCGTGCTGGTTATCGGAACCGGTGCGGCGCTGCTCGTTCCACAGCACGACGTGCTGGTTTACGCGGATCTCGCGCGCTGGGAGATTCAGCTTCGCCAGCGCCGCGGAGAGATCGGGAATCTTGCCGTAGAGAATTTGGCGGAACGCCCCGGTCTGAAATACAAGCGTGCCTTTTTTGTTGATTGGCGTGTAGCTGACCGCTCGAAAAAGACCTTCCTTCCTCATTTGGACTTTCTCCTGGATACAAATGACCGGAAAGTTCCCAAGCTCATCGGCGGAGATGCATTACGGCGAGGCCTCGCGGAGACGGTTCGGCGTCCCTTCCGTGTTGTTCCTTATTTTGATCCTGGCCCGTGGGGCGGGCACTGGATGGAAGGAGTCTGCGACCTTCCGAAGGATGCGCCGAATCATGCATGGTGCTTCGATTGCGTGCCGGAGGAAAACAGCCTTCTGCTGGGGTTTGGCGAGACACGTGTCGAAATTCCTGCGATCAATCTCGTTTTCAGCCACCCACGCGAGCTACTCGGAGAAGCGGTTCATGGAAGATTCGGCACCGAGTTCCCGATCCGCTTCGACTTTCTTGACACGATGGGAGGCGGCAATCTCTCTCTGCAAGTCCACCCTCTGACCGAATACATCCAGGACAAATTCGGTATGCATTACACGCAGGATGAGAGCTATTACCTGCTGGATGCGGGAGCGGATGGCGCGGTGTTTCTTGGACTCAAGGAAGGCGTACCCATTCAGCAGATGATGAGCGATCTGCGCGCTGCCCAGGCAGGGAACTGTCCGTTTCCGGCGGAGCGATACGTCAATCAGTGGCCGGCGAAGAAGCACGATCATTTCTTGATTCCGGCAGGAACGATTCACTGTTCGGGGAAAAACAGCATGGTGCTGGAAATCAGTGCGACCCCGTACATTTTTACGTTCAAGCTCTGGGATTGGGGACGCCTAGGCCTTGATGGAGACCCGCGGCCGATCCACATTGACCACGGCGAAGCCAACATCCAATGGGACCGGACCACAAAGTGGGTGAAGCGGAATCTGATCGATCAGGTCACGCCGGTGGGTAGCGGGCCAGGATGGCGTGAGGAGCGTACCGGTTTGCACGAGCGGGAGTTCATCGAGACGCGCCGCCACTGGTTCCACGGTATTACGCCGCACGACACAAATGGCGGAGTCAACGTGCTCAATCTCGTGGAGGGCGAGGAGGCCGTCATCGAAAGCCCGACTGAGACCTTTGAACCTTTCGTGGTTCATTACGCCGAAACGTTTATTATTCCGGCCGCTGTTGGGGCGTATACCATCCGGCCTTACGGAGCGGCGGAGGGCAAGGAATGCGCGACGATCAAAGCCTTCGTGCGAACCCGAGCTTGAAGGTGAGAACATGCCCCTAAAACTTGCTACGCCCCAGCGTGCTGGCGCGTATGTGCGGTCGCGCCGCGCACGATTGAGATGCTCCATTATCTTCTTGGTAGCTTGCCTACTCCCCTGCGGATCCATATTTGCTCAGAAGAAGCCGGCAGCGCCGGGTATCCATCCTTCTTTCCGGGAAGTGCATGCCGTCCTTCAGGATGCCAGCTTTCGCAGCGAAAGTCTGGGCCGGGAGATGCGCTATCGCGTCATTCTTCCCGCGGGTTACAACAGTTCTTCGGTACGGTACCCGGCGCTGTATCTTCTGCACGGGCTTTACGGGGACTACGAGAATTGGTCCACGCGAACAAATCTCGTCCGCTATGCCGACACCCTGGGTGTCATCATTGCCATGCCGGATGCAGGCAATTCCTGGTATGCAAATTCAGCGGCGAATCCGCGGGATAAGTCCGAAGACTACGTGGTGAAAGATTTTGTTGCGGAGGTGGATTCGCATTATCGAACAATTCGGGAGCGCTACGCTCGGGCCATCGCTGGTTTATCGATGGGAGGCTACGGGGCGGTCAAGTTTGCACTCAAATATCCAGGATTGTTCGCCGCGGTAGGAGGGATCAGTGCAGCCCTGAATGCACCGCGCGACTTGGACGCGAAGGAGCCAGACTTCCGAGACGATCTGCAGAAGGCCTTCGGGCCACCCGGAAATTCCGGTCGGGCTGAAAATGATGTTTTCGAACTGCTCGGTCGCACGCAGGGAACGCAATTACCCTACATTTATCTTGATTGCGGCGCCGATGATATGTTCCTGCAAACGAACCGCGAATTTGCAGCCCGGCTCCAGGAACGCGGAATTGCTTACGAATACCACGAGATGCCAGGCGCCCACACTTGGGATTATTGGGATGCGGCAATTCTGAGATTCCTTCAAGCTTTGGATCGAAGATCCTTTTTTCGAAACAGGGGCGAACGTGACCCAGGAGGTCGAAAGTACCTTCGGTAGATCGCATCGTCGCCAGTGGGGTAGCGCTGGCGCACCACTCACGTCTTACCGTTGAACTTCAATCAAAGCGAGGGCGTGAGGCTGCAGGGTTAGCGTTAGGGAGCCGTTTGCGAGTGTGCGCGATTGCGCGGCGGGGAGCGCAGCGGCTTTGCGGAGTGCTTCGATCTGGGCGCGTGTCGGATATGCCGGTCGGCCCATCTTGTCCCAGGCGGGAAGCGGCGAACCGTGGTCTTTGTCGACGATCGTGACGCGGACGGTCTGTGCACCGGCGAGACCCTTGAAATGCAGTGTGAGGGTTTTCGGTGAACCCGTTTCTTCCGGCAGAAAGAGATTCCAAACGGCAAGGGCGAGCGAGCCGTCTTTGCGGCGCGTCACGAGCCCGAAGTCGGAATTCAGATCGAGGCGGGTGTCGCCGAGCTGATGTAGCAACGCGAAGTCGTTGAACGCGGGCTTGGGGATGCTGCGCTCGGCAAGCAGGCCGAAGCCGCCATAGAAAGGCGTCTTCACGACGCCCTGCTCTTCGAAAACGTCGGAAAACGTCCAGTAGCTCATCATCGTGGTGAGGCCGTCGCACTGGCGGATGGTGTCAGCCATCCACGGGCCCATGAAGGCGCTGTCGGTGACTTCGGGCTCGTTCCTGTAGCTGGCGTTGAACTCGCTCCAGATGAGCGGTAGGTTTGGATACGGCGATGCGCTGATCTGGTCGTGCACTTTTTTCACCGCGCGGCAGACCATCTTTGTCCTCGGAATGTTCTCATCGGTGCCAAAGACGTCTTTCGCGGTGTCGTTGGCATAGGCATGCGTGGAGACGAAGTCGAGTGGGACTTTTTTGTCCGCACAGTGGGCGATGAATCGGTCCACCCACGCTGCCTGTGCCGTGGCCGGGCCGCCGACGCGTAGCCGCGGGCTGACGCGTCTGATGGCGCGCGCGGTGCGATCGTAGAGTTCGTAGTACGTCGTTTCCTTCGGCTCCCCCGCCCAAAAGTCAATGTTGGGCTCGTTCCATACCTCGAAGTACCACTTCGCGACTTCGTCTTCGCCGTACCGCTCGACGAGGTGACGCGCAAACTGCTCGATGAGCTGCTCCCAGCGGTCCCAATCTTTCGGCGGCGTCACGTCGGGCTTGTACCAGAACGGATGCGATGCAGCGGGGTCAGAGGCAAGCTTGCGCGGCATGAAGCTCAGCTCGACAAACGGCCGCACACCGTTTTCGAGCAGGCCGTCGTAAATCTGGTCCACGTAGGAAAAGTTGTAAACCGCATGGCCCGGTGCGTCCTCGTTGTACAGGCCCACTTCGTCATGAAAGATCGCGTGGAAACGAACGTACTCGAAGCCGGTAATTCGCTTCACTTCGCGGAGGTCGTGGCGGTAGCTTTCGCGGAGAGTGATTATGCCGCGCTCGGACCCGAACATTTGCTCCCAGAAATGGGGGAAGGGTCGGGGCTGTGCTCGCGCGTTGACTTCAATGACCTCTGGTGCCGCCTGGGCTTGCGCGCCGGCGGGGGGCGCCGAAAAACTCGCGCAGACCAAAAGTGCGGTCGCCCAGAAAGAGAGGTAGAAGTTCGATCGTTTCATGTTGGTGGAACTCGATGAGCATCCGAAACGGCAAAGAGAACGGCAAGCGCAACACGCCGCCGTTCTCTCCCGTCCCGCAATTCGATCTAGAACGCAAACCGCAACTGGAACTCGATGACTCGGCCGGCAAGACCACCTGGCGAGCGCCCGAATGCAAAGGGATTGCTGAGGTCATCGTTGCTGCTGAAGTTGGAAATGGGTACGAGATTCAGGGTGTTGAACGCATTGTAAAAGTTTGCTCGGAATTGCAGATTGGCGTTCTCACCCAAGACAGGCAGCGTGGGAAAACCGAACTGTTTGCCGAAGCTGAGGTCCACCTGTTTGAACTTGGGACCAGGAAAGGAGTTGCGGCCGATCGGCGCCTGACCGCGTGGGAACGCCGTGGTAAAGCAGTTGTTTGTGCCGGCGCCGCAGTTGGTTAGGAGCGTGGGGAAATTGGGGTCGTTTGCCGCGTTGCCAGGCCGACTGTTCGTCGTCGGGCAGACACCATTGATGAAGGCCGCGTTCCCCGGGTTGTTGATGCATGTTCCAGCATAGGAGGTCGGCCGGTCGGGACGGTAGCCGTCGCCACCGGGATTGTTGTTGGTTGGGCCGAAGGAGACTGGCGTCCACGGAAAACCCGTGTGGTACGTGAAAACGCCGCTGATGTTCCAGCCGCCGAGCGTCTTGCCGAGCATATCGTGTCGATTCCTGAGGATGGGGAGATTCCACACGCCGGTGATCACCACGTAGTGACGCGCGTCGTAATCAGAAGGGCCGTAGTTGAGCGCTTGGTTTGACGGAAAGTCCTGTTGCGGGCCGATCTCAAACGAGGAATCGTCAAGTGTCTTGCTATACGTGTAGCTCCCGCTGAGCAGGAAGCCGCGGGCGAAGCGATGGTTTACACGCAAGAGCAGGGCGTTGTAGTTTGCATTCACATCGGGCAGCGGGAAGAAGATGTTGCTAAAGTTCGGATTGCCCGTTAGGTGAACGGCGGTGCAGGTCGGGTTGCCCGCGCCGCACGGCTGGCCGTTGCTGCCGACTGTCTGGTTGAAGTCCAGAGTATTGTCGAACGTATCGCCGGGCGTCAATCGGTTCAAGTCAATCGCACGGATGAGCTTGTGAGCGCTGCTTCCCACGTAGCCTAGCTGCAGCGTCGTGTCGCGTATGAACTCCCACTGTGCGCCGAGAGAATAGGTGTAAACGTACGCGTTCGGCAGACTCGGCTGCGAGCCCCAGATGGTGATCTGCCGATCGCTCGTGCAGGCCGTATTCGCGCACAACCCGCCCGTATTCGGATCCACGCCGAATGCAAGGAACGGATTGGCCGGGTAGCTGAAGGGCGACTTACTGGTCCCGAGCACATAGTCGATCCCGACGGAGGCGGGTGATGCGCCCGGGCCCGCACAGCATTGGCCATAATTGGCGGCGAAAGGCGTGTTGAAACGCACCGGGTCGAGGATGTTGTCGTAGATGCGATTGTAATTGATGCCGAATCCGCCGCGCACGACCACTTTGCTGTTGAAGCGAGTCGGACTCCAGGCAAACCCGAGTCTTGGGCCGAAGTCACGGAAGTCACCATTATACAGTTGCTGTCCCGCCACCACTTTCCCATTGATGATCCCGCTAGAACCGAGAACGTAGTTGCTGATCAAATTGTTGGTCTCGGTCAGCGGCGAAAAATATTCCCAGCGCAAGCCGACGTTCAGCGTCAGGTTCGGCCGGAATTTCCAGTCGTCTTGCACGAACAGAGCATAGATGCTAGTGCGGAAATTGCGCGCACCGTTTGGCAGGCTGCCTGTGCGCGGATCTACTGTGATCTGTTCAAACTGTGGGGCATCATTCGCAAAATCCAGGAAAGAACTGAACTGGAAGAGAGGCCGCGCGCCGCCCTCCTCGTTGTTGTTGTTTTGGTCTTTGGCGATGTCCACGCCGAATTTAAGTGAGTGATTGCCGAAGAGCTTCGTCACCGTGTCGCGGAAATCGATTGTGTTCTGGGCAAAGATGCCCGGTGTATTGCCGCCCTGGGCCGCACCTGCATTGAGGCAGCAGCCAAGTCCCGTGCCATTGAAATCGAACACGTTGTAAAACGGGATACCGAAATTTGTGTTTGAAGAGGACGTGACTTGGTTGTAGGACCAGCGCGTGAAGTTGAAGCGGAAGTCATTTATCATCGTCGAACTGATGGTGCGATTCCAGCCAAATGTCGTCAGCCAATTGAACGGAACAAGCGTTAGATCATCAATCGGGCGATCGCCGCCCTGGAAATCGTTTCTGTGCGTAAAGTACGCGCTGCCGAAAAACTGATTACTTCCGTGCGTGTAATCTAGCCGTCCGTTGAACTGATTGGCGGAGCTGGTATTCGGGTTGAGGATATTGGCGTGTTCAAAGTCCGGTATGCCGTCCGGTCCATTCCCCACACCCATGTGCTGCTTATCCTGGTTGTCGTAATAGGTGCCGAGTGGAAACGCTGGATTCAGCGAGCAGCAATCCACCGGGCTTCCCAGCACCTGCAGGATGCGCGGAGCAATTCCCTGCGTGCCGAACACTTTCGCTGCCAGGCTGTTAGGTAAGACTTTCTGAATGTACGCACGAAAATCCGGTGTTTCGACGACCTTGTTCAGGTCGATCGTCGAGTTGTTCAAACGCACGCCTTCGTAGGAAAAGAAAAAGAAAAGTGAGTTGTGCTTGATGGGCCCGCCCAGACTGCCGCCGAATTGCCGGTATTTGTTGTTCACCCGCTGAGGGCCTCCGAAGGGGCCGTGATAGCTATTAAATGCATTCAGACCCGGATCATCGAACGTTATCAGGCCGCTTCCGTGATATTGATTGGTGCCATTCTTCGAGATAACCTTCACCTGCGCGCCCGAGTTGCGTCCGTCCTCAGCCGAATAGGTGCTCGACAAGACTTGTATTTCTTTGACGGATTCCTCATTGGGCGTGATGACGGCGGCACCCCCCCAGCCCAGGCTGTTTGCGCTCACGCCGTCAATCTGGTAGTTGTTCGCCGAGACGCGCTGGCCGTCGGACACGATTTGCACCTGGTTTTCGATCTGAAAGATTTGACTGTTGGATCCGCCCGGCCCTTTCTGCAGCGGAAGATTTTGAGCATTCCCGTTGCCCGCGCGAGCGTCATCGCCAAATATCCCGGGTGCGAGTCGCAGCAGTTCATAGGGATCGCGTCCTATCGCGGGCAGGTTGGTCACTTGTTCTGTTGTGATCGTGCCTGAAATATTGGCATCTTCGGTCTGAAGATTGGGTGCCATTGCCCCGTTTACGGTGACCGTCTGGGCCACTTCGCCGATCTGCAGGGTCACATCCAGACCGCGCACCTGCTCCGCGTTGACGGCGACATTCCGCGTCTCGTTCTTCTTAAAATTGGCGGTCTCGACGGTTACGGTGTAGTTTCCGGGCGGCAGCACATCCACGCGATAAAAACCTGCCGCCGTTGTTACCGTATCCCGGCTTACACCCGTATCTTGGTTGGTCGCCGTAACCTTTGCCCCCGCTACGACTCCACCCTTATCATCCTTGACGGTTCCTTCAATTGCGGCATTGTATTGGGCGTGGACCGCGGGTGAAAACAGGACCAAGAGCAAAAGCGGAAGGGCAAATTTCACAACATCAATTCTACGCACCATCGTAACCCTCCTGTGAACGGCTGGCCCTGGCACCTCGCGCCTGACACACGGATTGCTCTGTTGGAATTGGATTGCGAAGAAAGAGCGTGAGTGTGGCTGGAAGAAAGGTCCCCAGAATCGGAGACGGCGGACCGAAACTCCCGAAATAGCAGGCGAGCAAAGCGCTTGGACTGTTCAAGGACCGGGGCCTCACATCGTTTACTAAATCGATTTGTCAGGCTAAACGCGGTAACTTCTAGCACCGCGATTTCTTGCTGTCAAGCGGATTTATGCGCCGATTCGTGTTTCTGAATTCGCCTCCAACGGAGAAGACTCCGAAGACTCGCCAGATCTCGCCGTGTGTTGGCGCGACTCGGCTGCGTCAAGCCCACTAGAGGAGAGGCGCGGCAGGGGGTACGATAGAGCCGTGATGCCGCACGATGCAGAAGCTGAGGGGAGAATCATCTCCAGCCCAATTCTCTCGCGTCGCGAGTTGCTCGTGTTGGCGGCGCGCCTGGGATTAACCTGTCCGCTGGCTTTTCTCGCCGAGCAAGGCGCACGAGCCGGGTTGGCCGTCGTCCCTGTGCCGCGATCCCTAGGCCTCCCCGAAGCCTCGGCGTTTTCTTCGACCGATGAAGCATTCCTTGAAGAGGTGGAGAAGGCCAGCTTCCTCTTTTTCTGGGAGCAGGCGAGCCCTTACACGGGATTGATCAAAGACCGTAGCCAGGCGAATGGCCCCGACCAACGTGACGTCGCCAGCATCGCCTCAACAGGGTTTGGACTGACGACGCTCTGCGTCGCGGATCGGCGCGGCTGGGTGAAAACCGAAAAGCTGAAAGAGCGAGTGCGGGCCGCGCTGCGTTTCCTGGCGAAGCGCATGCCTCACGAGCACGGCTTCTACCACCACTTCATCAATATGCACACGGGCGAGCGGTCGGGACAAACAGAGGTGTGCTCCATCGATACCGCGATCCTGCTTTCCGGGGTGCTGACCTGTCGGGCCTACTTCGAGGACGCGGAAATCCACGAGCTCGCCACCCGGATCTACGAGCGCGTGGACTGGCCCTGGATGCTCAACGGCGGGACGACGCTCTCACACGGCTGGAAGCCGGAAACGGGGTTTCTCAAATCGCGCTGGGACGCCTACTCCGAGTTAATGATGCTCTACCTGTTGGGGCTCGGTTCGCCCACGCATCCATTGCCCGCGGAGAGCTGGGATGCCTGGAAGCGACCCATGTTTGAGTACGATGGGGTCCGCTTCGTAGGTTCCAACGCTCCGCTCTTCGTGCACCAGTATTCGCACGCTTGGTTTGACTTCCGCGGCAAGCACGACCGCTATGCCGACTACTTCGAAAACTCGGTCATCGCCGTGCGCGTGCACAAGAAGTGGTGCCTGACGCTCGCAAAAGACTATCCAGACTACAGCGAGGATTTGTGGGGTATCACGTCGTCGGATTCGGCGCACGGCTACGTCGCCTGGGGCGGGCCGCCGAAGCAGGGGCCGATTGACGGCACCGTGGTGCCCGCCGCTGCGGGCGGCTCGCTTGCTTTCCTCCCGCAGGAGGCGCTGCGCGTGCTGCGCACCATGCGCGAACGCTTTGGGAAACATGCCTGGAAGCGATACGGTTTTGTGGACGCCTTCAACCCCCTGAAGAACTGGTTCGATGCGGATGTCATCGGCATCAACCTTGGCATCCTCCTTCTGATGGCTGAAAACGCCCGCACAGGATTCGTCTGGGAAACATTCATGAAGAATGCGGACGCGCGGCGGGGAATGGAACGCGCCGGATTCCAGACTTGAAGGCATCGGCGTCCTGGGCTGCGTGCAATCGCGAGTAGCGCGCGCGAGCAGATCGCTGCGGTTGCTCGCGGGCGCGCACTGTGCCAGACTGCGCAGCGATGTCCCGCACGAAGCGCAAGGCCACGCCTCACCCCGGCGAAGTGCTCAGCCAGAAGGCTCTCGCCGAGCACCTCGGGCTTTCCCCCGCCACGGTTTCTCTCGTGATCAACCGTTCACCTGCGGCCGCTTCGATTCCGCCGCAGACCAAAGAGCGCATTCTCGCGGCCGCGCGGCGCTTGAATTATCGCCCGAATTTTGTCGCCCGCTCCCTGCGTAAGCAGCGCAGCTTTACGATCGGCGTGGTCGTGCCCGAGATCAGCGAAGGCTACGCCGCCCTGGTGATGAGCGGCATCGAGGATCAGTTGCTGAAGGAAGGGTATTTCTATCTTGTGGTGAGCCATCGCCACCGCGAGGATTTGCTCAAGGAATACCCAAAGCTGCTACTGGGGCGCGCGATCGAGGGTCTCATCGCCGTGGACACCGTGTGCCAGCACAGTCTTCCGGTACCCGTGGTCGCCATTTCGGGGCACCGGGACATCAAGGGCATCACGAATATCGTAGTGGACCACTCGCATGCAGCTACGCTCGGGCTTGAGCACCTTTACCATCTGGGCCATCGCCACATCGCCTTCATCAAAGGACAGGAGTTCAGCTCGGACACGGAAGTGCGCTGGAGTGCGATCATCGAGGCGTCGCGCCGTTTGGGATTACGGATCCGGCCGGACCTGACGGTTCAGCTCGAAGGCGATATCCCTTCCCCCGAGCTGGGATATCACGTCACGCAGAAATTATTGGCGGGCGCCCAACTCTTTACGGCGCTGTTTGCGTTCAATGATATTTCGGCGATCGGCGCCATTCGCGCGCTGCGCGAAGCTGGGTTGAGGGTGCCGGATGATGTTTCCGTCGTCGGTTTCGATGATATCCCGAGCGCCGGCTTTCAGAATCCCGCGCTGACAACGGTCCGGCAGCCTTTGCGGAAGATGGGGGAAATCGCCGCGGAAACCCTGCTCCGCCGAATCGCCAGCCCCGGGAACGCTCGTCATCCGAAGCTCATCACTGTCGAACCAGAGCTGATCGTCCGGGCCTCTACGTGCCCGGCCCCGCGCGCAAAGACCGGTTGAATGCTCACAACTCCGCGTCGAGGCTGAAACGAATGCAACAGCCGGAGCGAGGTCCTGCAGCTGGGAGCGCGGAGCCTTCTCCTCCCCTCCGTATATTTCTCCACATCGGGTTCGTGTTTACCGGGATCGTCACCATACTGCTTGGGCCGATCCTGCCTTTCCTTGCTGCTCGATGGTCCTTATCGGACGAGCGGGCAGGGTTGTTCTTCACCGCTCAATTTCTCGGCTCTCTCGTAGGAGTTTTCTGGACGAGCCTCCTGCTTCCACGCCGCGGATTCTCGTTTACTTTGTCGATTGGTTTTGGACTCATGGCCATCGGTGTTGGTGCGCTTGGGCTCGGCTCTTGGACGCTGGGGATGATTTCTGTGTTCGGATACGGGATCGGCCTCGGTTTAACGATTCCTGGCACAAACCTGTGGGTTGCAGAAGCAGCGCCTCATCGGCGGGCTGGAGCGTTGAGTATTCTGAATTTGGCTTGGAGCGTTGGCGCACTCTCTTGTCCGGCTCTAGTCGACCTTTATGGGCGGACTCGCGGCCTGCGAGCCTTCGAATCAAGTCTCGCCGTGGTGCTTGGTTTGCTGGCTCTCTCACTCCTATGGGTTTGCGTTACCAGCTCAGGCCGCACGATTCCAGGGGTAATCGTTCGTGAACCATCTTCGCCGGCCCAGTGGAGGAACCGCGCTGCGGTTGCGCTCGGGGCGCTTTTCTTTTTGTATGTGGGCACCGAAAACGCGCTTAGCGGATGGGTTGCGCTCTATGCAAAAAGGCTCAGCACGCATCTGGGATCGATCTGGCCACTCACTCCCTCCTTTTTCTGGGGAGCGCTGCTATTGGGCAGAGCGGTCACACTTCCTTTGCTGCGAGCCATCACGGAACGGCGGCTTGTTCTCGCGGGGCTCCTGCTCGCCTCCGGTGGCGTGGTGGTGTTGATCGCGGCAAACACACTGGCGTGGGTCGTCACGGGTGCGAGCCTAGCGGGTCTGGCGTTGGCTCCCATCTATCCGATCCTCGTCGCATGGCTCAAGCACCGGCTCGGAGTAGCAGCAACAAGGGTGGGCGGAGCGATGTTCGCGATGGCAAGCCTTGGCGGCGCAACCGTCCCCTGGCTCGTTGGGTTTGCCTCGACGCGTATGGGCACTCTGAAGGCGGGCCTCGTCGTTCCCTTGACCACTACCCTTCTAATGCTCGCCTTCCAGCTCACCAACCTCCTTGGCAAGGGCGACGGTTCTCTGCCACCAAGCCAGACAATATCCTGAGGACGGCGTCCCGCGGTCTTGCCGTCAATAACTCAACCGGAGGTGGAAGCCGGACGGGGGATCGGTCACTCTCACCGTCAAGCTCTGGGTAGCCATATCGTATGTCCAGCCGGTCAGCGTCTGGTCGCCGGCACGCACTTGTTGTGGTCTCTTCTCGACGCCGAACAGTTGGATCTGTACCTCCCTCCACCAGGGAGGGAATGTGCCTTGACGGGAAGAAACGCTTACCTGCAACGAACCCGGCGAAACTTGGCAGGAGTACTCGACGCGCAGGGATTCGGCTCGCATGTAGGCGTAACTCCTGCCGTCGTCAAGATAAAGTGAGCCGCGGCAATCCGCTCCGGGATAAACCCGGAGTTCCAGGGGCCCCTGCGGTGATTCAGCCGTGTCTTGAACTACGGGCTGTTGGGGGACGACGGCTCCGGCACGCACATATATGGGCAGCTCATCCAACCCCGGATCGACCCAAACCATCCGGCCGCCCGCCACTTTGAGCCCGCTCCAGTAGTCATACCAATCTCCCTGGGGCAACCGTACGCCGTAATTGCCGATCATCTCAAACAGTCTGGGGGCAACAAGCAGACTCGGGCCCAAGAAGAACTCGGTGTTCTCTCCGGAAAAAACGTCGCCGCGAAGCGAATCATCCTGCGGATACTCGAGTAATAGCGGGCGCATGAGTGGAAGTCCCGTGCGAGACGTTTCTTCAAAGCTCGTATAGATGTAGGGCATCAGGCGATATCGCAGCTCGATGTACCGGCGCCGGATGGCTTCGTGTTCTGGCCCGTGGACCCACGGCTCCTGATCGGCGCTGCCCTTGATCGTGTGGTTGCGGAACAACGGCGTGAAGGCGCCCAGCTCAATCCAACGCGTCAAAAGGTCGGCTGGCGGGCTACCGATAAAGCCCCCGACATCAGCTCCCACAAACGGATAGCCCGAAAGACCCAAGCTCAGGAGCGTTGGCACAGTCAATCTCAGATGGTTCCACGAACTGGTGTTGTCGCCGGTCCATGACGCGGCGAAGCGCTGCGCTCCCGCATACGCGGCGCGAGTTAGTACGAAAGGGCGCTCGTCGGGGCGCAAAAGACGCAGCCCTTCAAATGTGGCCCGCGCGTTCAGGGCGCCATAGACGTTGTGGATGGTGCGATGGTCGACCGTGGTCCCATCATCCAATCGATGCCGTGTCTCGAGCGGCATGGTCTTGTCAGCACGCTCGAAAATGGAGGGCTCATTCATATCGTTCCAGAAGCCGCCAATACCGGCGCTTACGAAGTCCCGATAGAGCGTGCCCCACCACTCTCGCGTTCTCGTCAGCGTAAACTCCGGGAAGACGCTCTCGCCGGGCCAGACCCTTCCAACGAAGAGCGAGCCGTCGGGATTCTTGACGAAGTGATCGCCGGCGATGCCCTGGTCGTAGGGCAGATAGCCGGTTTCTTTCTTCAGGTGCGGATCCGTGATCGCCACGATCCGGAATCCCATTGCGCCGAGATCAGCAATCATCTGTTCGAAATGAGGGAACTCTTTGCGGTTAATCGTGAAAGGACGGTTCCCGTCTTGATAATCGATGTCTAGGTAGAGCACGTCGCAGGGTATTCTCTTCTCGCGAAACAGCCCGGCGATTTCACGGACGCGTGTTTCGGAGGGATAGCTCCAACGGGACTGCTGATAGCCGAGTGACCACAGGGGAGGCAACGGTGTTCGCCCGATGAGCGCCGTATAGGCCTCTATTACCTGCTTCGGATGCGGCCCATAGAAGAAGTAATAGTTCAGCTCTCCACCTTCGGCGCCAAAGGAGTCGTACGCCTCAGATTCTTTGCCAAAGTCGAAGCTGCTCCGGTTCGTATTGTCGAAGAAGACGCCATAAGCAACGCCGTGACGCAGCGCCAGAAAGAAAGGAATTGTTTTGTAGAGCGGATCGGTGGACTCCTGCCAGCCGAACGCATCCGTGTTCCACATCGTGAAGGACCGATTGCGTCGGTCGAGAGGCCCTGCCTTATCCCCTAGGCCATAAAAGTGTTCGTCGGCCGGCATCGTCTTCCAGGCGTGCACGCGGTTGCCGTCCCAGCCCATCGGGAGGGAGGGATAATCTTCCTCAATCAGGTTTCCTGCGCGGTCGAAGAACGAAACAAGCAGAGGAGACTTACGAATCCTCACAACCAGGCGCGGCGTGACCAGCTCCACAGCCTCCGAGGATTGACGCACATCCATGCGAACCATCACGTCGCTACTTTTGGCAACCGCCCAGGAGCGGTCGGGGAAAAATTTGCCATCGGGCGCCAGGCGGATGCGAATCACCGCATCGCCGACGGCTACAACGCGCACTCGCGTCTCTCCCGCTTGCAGCTCCACGCCACTCGAAATTGTGTCGACGTGCGTCGCCCTTCCGACGTGATGCCATCCTTCAGCGAAAGCGGGGAGCGAGAAAACGGCCGCCGTGAGGATGAAACGCAAGACGTGGCAGGTAATTCTCATCCTGGCACGGGAGGTGGCGTGGCAATGGCCATGAAATCCCGTTCATTCTACTCCTATAGGTTGAGGGCAGTAGATGGACGCAACCTGCCACGCCGCAGGGTTCGCTCTTTCATGAGCGCGCAAAGGAAATGCTGAGCCGGAGAGTCGCGGAAGCGCGGGACGCCAAGGACGAATATGTCTTTCCGCTGCGCCTCGGCAACGGCTATGATGTCGCGGGACCCGCGGTCCATGGGTCTCTGATGATGGAAACGCTAACGCGATGATAGGAAGGTCGCATGCTACTTGCCTCGGCTCTAGCAGTCACACACAGAACCCTCGCGCCGGTAGACATCGGGATCATTTCCGTATACTTCGTGCTCATCTTTGGAATCGGATTCTACTTCGCGCGTAAGGAAAGAAGCTCCGAAGATTATTTTTTGGCAAGCCGCAACGTCGGCTGGTTTGCGATCGGGGCGTCGCTCTTTGTTTCCAATATCTCCACCGAACATTTCATCGGGCTGGCGGGCTCGGGGGCGACGTCCGGGCTCTCGGTGGGCCATTTTGAATGGCTGGCGTGTCTGATTTTGCTGATCCTGGGCTGGGTGTTTGTGCCCTTCTATCTGCGCTCGAACGTCTTTACCATGCCTGAGTTCCTCGAACGGCGGTTTAGCCGGTACTGCGCCACTTACCTGGCGAGCATCTCCATCATCGCGTACATTTTTACGAAGATCTCCGTGCATCTCTATGCGGCGGCGGTGGTGCTGGAGCGCGTAGTGGGCTGGAGTCCGCTGACGGCGGCGCTGATTCTGGTCGTGGCGACGGGGATTTACACGGTTGCCGGAGGGCTGGCGGCCGTGATTTACACCGATCTGGTGCAGACGCTCATTCTTATTGCCGGGGCGGTGGTGTTGACGGTGATCGGGCTGGACAAGGTCGGTGGCTTCGCCGGTTTACGCGCCGCGGTTCCGGCGAGTTATTTCCACATGATCAAGCCGATGAGTGATCCAGAGTTTCCTTGGACCGGAATTTTCTTCGGCGCGCCGATTCTCGGCATCTGGTATTGGTGCACGGATCAAGTGATCGTGCAGCGGGTGCTTTCGGCAAAAGACGAGGGGCATGCGAAGGCCGGAACGATCTTTGCGGGTTTCCTGAAGATTCTCCCCGTGTTCATCCTCGTCCTTCCGGGTCTGATCGCGTTCGCACTCTACCCGCAAACATTCAACGTGCAAAACGGCCGCGTCACGAATGGCGACGTCGCCTATCCGACGATGATTATCAATCTGCTGCCGGTGGGCCTGGTGGGGCTGATGATTGCGGCGCTGCTGGCTGCGCTGATGGGAGCGATGAGCTCGGTGTTCAATTCGGCGTCGACCATGGTTACGCTGGATTTTTACAAGAAGCTGCAGCCGGATGCGACCGAACACCAATTGGTCGCGTTCGGACGCGCGGCCACCGGCGTCATGGTCGTCTTGGGCGTGCTGTGGGTGCCATTTATTCATTTGCTGAACGCGCAGCTCTATATCTACTTGCAGAGCGTGCAGGCGTACATCAGCCCGCCGATCGCAGTGTGCTTCATTTTCGGGATCTTGTGGACGCGGCTGAACGGGCAAGGCGCGATCAGCTCGCTGCTGGTGGGCTTTGTCCTCGGGGCGGCGCGCTTCATCCTCGAAGTCCTGGACAAGACCCGGCATTTCACGTCGGCAATCGTACGCTGGACGGTGGATATGAATTTCTTGCACTACGCCATCCTGATGTTCGCGCTGTGCGCGGGAGTGCTGGTCGTCGTGAGCTTGATGTATCCGGCGCCGTCGCGGCAGAAACTGGCCGGGCTCACTTTTGCCACGGTGAACGAGAAATTGGACGCAGCCGGATTGCGCACGGCGCATTTGGCGCGAGAGACGCCGCTCGAGCGCCGCATCAACCTGGTCTTCACCGCCATCCTTCTGGCCACCGTGATCGGCTTGTGGGTCTATTTCCGTTAAGAGCGAAACAATGGATGGAACGCAACTCGCGAAGATTTGGAGTGTGAAGCCCAACGTGACGCGGGAGGAGGCCGTCGAGACGTTTCGCGGCCGCGGACTCGGGGCGCTCGTGTCGCTCATGCGCAATGGTCCGCTGCGCGCTGTGGCCGATGTGTACGTACCTTACCGACTCTATCGCGTGCGACTTGCCGGCGGCGCAACGACGCAGACGCACTGGTTTGCGCTGGATGCGGTGGATGGATCGCTGGATTTATACGAATATCCGCATGTGCCGAGCCAAGCGGAGATGATTTGCGTGGAAACGCGGAACCGGCCGCTCCCAGCGCTCGCGGAGAGCCGGGGACGCGAGCTGCTGAAGGAAAAAGTGCTGCGGTTGGTGTTTCAGCGCGGTTTCTTCCGCGCCGGTGCGAGGAAGATCGTGCCGGAGCTCGAGCCGGTAGAGCTGCACCTGCCGTACTGGCTCGGCTTCTACGGCGCGGATGGAGGCGTGCGCTGCCGCGTGGTGGACGCAGTGCGGCGTCGCGTGGAAGGCGCGAAGGCGCGGTCCTTTTTCGAAACCTGGCTGGCGGCCTAGCCGGCTTCTGGTATTTTTGTTGCGTAGGACGGTTTTGATTTCAATTCCGCGCCGAGTTCTTCAATGCACTCAACCACACGAATTGTTGTCTATCTAGCGGTAGGCTTCCTAGTTGGACTGTTCTCGACCTCTTGCCATGCCAATGAAGCCCCGAGGCTGTCGGACTATGTCGGGAAGTGGGTGGTGAAATCGGCTGGTCGGAACTTTCTCGTGCTAACCCTGAAGCTCGAAGGTGATCAGCTCTCGGGATCTATGGTTCTGCCGGAGCATTTCGAGGTAGATCAAGATGGAGATGTTAGTCACGTCAGCCCGGAACATTCCGAAAGGCCAGTCGTTCATGCGTCGCTCGTGGATGGACGCCTGGAGCTCATAACGCAACATGGAGAAGATAAGGATCGGTTCGCTATGGTTCTCACGGATCATAACAATGCGACTCTCCAATTGGTTGATGCCGCGATAGCGCCATGGAGGCTACAGCGAGTAGCTGAATCCGAGGAAACGACAGTGGCAACCAGTTGGCCAGAGCTGAAAGCCGCGTCCCCGGAGATAGCGGCTCTCCAAGCAACGCTGAAAGAAATGGTCATCGAGGATCAGGCGGTTCGAACAGTCAAACCGATCTCGGCGCAGCAGCTAAAACAAGTTGATGAAAAGCATTACGCCGAAATAAAGCGCATTCACCAACGATATGGCTGGCCCCGCATCTCCTTGGTGGGTAAGGAAGCAGCACATGATTACTGGCTGCTGGTACAACACCAGAAGCTGGAGTTTCAGCAACAGGTGTTGCCAGAAATGGAACGCGCGGTGAAGGAAGGGGAGGCCTCAAGGGTCGATCTTACCTACCTCTATGATCGGGTCATGGTGAGAGAGGGAAAGCCGCAGCACTGGGGAACCCAAACCTCTTGCCAACAGGGGAGAGCAGTGCTCGATCCCGTCGACGATCCTGCTGGCTTGGAAAAACGCAGGAAAGAGCTGCGCCTCATGCCAATTGACGAGTACTTGAAGAGCCTGGACTCCCAGTGTTCCATTTTTGTGCAAGACAATCCAGACTCTAGTAGACCCTAGGGCCGCGATGACGGGTCACTCCGAGAGCTCTGCGCGTTGTGAGCCCGTGCAGGTAGTGCTGCCAAGCCATGGGTTTCACCTTGAACCTGACTGAAACGAGGCGAGGCTAGCCCACCGGACGCGCCTGGAAATTCTCAACAAATGCATAACCGAGCAGCACGCCCAGCAGTACTAACGTGGTCCCGATTACTGCCAGATTCCAGAAACGCAACGAGAGCGAAACGCTCAGGACCGAAGGTGTGTCGTTGCGAAGGCTGACTGAAAGGATCGACAGAGAGTTTAGACTGAACGCGATGAACAGAGCACCGAGCAGAATTATGGGACTACCCAGAAATGAAAGTCCCGGCGCATTCTGCCTCAGGGCGGATGCAACCACAAAGTAGCTCGGCACGGCCAGAAGAATTAGCCCTGCTCCGGCAGCAAAGTTGGGCTTGACGGACGAAACGATGCTCATGCGTTTGGCTCCTTGCGTGAGATGTTCGCAAAAAAGACTCCTGACAACATCTTTCAGAATGAATGCCCAAAACTGCAAAACAGTCTTATGACCTCCGGATTTCACCTCCTGTCGATATATGTCGCGGAAGAGCTGAAGCATCGGTACTTCGTATGAGTCTCGATGCTCGGCGGGATACAGGAACAGAAGCAGCCTGTAAAAACGCTCCGCCATGTCCTCCGCCGAGTCGTCTTGCTTGCCATCATGTTTCATGCCGTGGCCGGTTTCATTCTCTTTACGACCGCGTTCCTCAAAAATCTCCTGGCACCGGCAACGTCCAGCGCAGAAGCAAATCGCCTAAGTTCCGTTGTGAGCGCGGCGCGTCCAGTTTCGGTAACCCTGTAGTACCGGCGACGTTCGTCACCGAGGATAGAATCGGCTCGGTCGTCTGCTTCTTCTATAAGCCCCTGTTTCAGCATCCGCTTGATGGAGCCGTACAGAGTGCCCGGCCCCATCTGCACCACACCACCCGAATCTCTGGCGACTTTCTTCATGAGCTCATACCCATGGCGCTCTCCCTCGGACAGGGCCAGCAGGAGATAAAAAACGGCTGGGGTGAGCGTGCTGTGTTCGGCGGGCTGCCTGCTCTTCTGAACCATGGTCCTATATCCGCAACGGATATATTATATCCGTAGCAGATATAGTGATGTCAAGGCGTTTTCTCGCTCGACAACAGACGATAGACATGTTGGAGACGGAGACGGGGTAGGTAGTGTGAGCCGACGCACACTTGCTTCGCCACAGTCCCTGGGGGAGTTTCACAGAGACTTCAAGAACTCGATGATAGCGTCCTGGTCCTCCCTTCTCAGTTTGTCAAATTGCTGGATTACCTGGCTTGCTTCGCCGCGGTGCCGCAGGATGGCGTCGTGAAATGTCAGGGAGGCGCCGTCGTGCATCAGTCGCGGACGCAAGCGGACTCCCCACAAGGGGGCCGTGCGTATCTTGTTCCGACTGCTCTCAAAGTCCCCTTTCGAAAGATACCCCGACATCATTTGAAAGACCTTGCGCCCGTAGTGCTCCGGGATCGCCTGGAGGATTCCGTCGCCGGTGCCGACGTCGTGCATTAGGAAATCCCCGTACGGGTGAAATCTGATCGACCCGAGTGCGGCTGGAATTGTAAACGTGCCGCCGTTGATCTTTGTTCCGGCGGGAGCAGTGGTCAATGTCGTGACGTGGCAAGTCGCACACCCGATCTTGTCAAACAAACCGGAGCCCTTCTTTGCAACCGCGCTGTTCGTGAGCTGCGAATCACGCGCGGGCGCTTTCGTAGCTCGCATGAACCGGGCGAAGTGATCGATGTCGGAGAGACCGTCCGGCCCGGGCGTGTCATTCGGTTCCGAAACAGTGTTGCAGAGGTTGGTTACCTCATCCGGTTGAAGGCGGTTGGTGATGCCCATTTCATTGAGGTAAGCGTCGCCGGCGAACGATAACAGGCTCGCGTGCTGGTCTTTCCAACCGAACCGACCCACACCCATCTGTCCGGGCGCCTCCACGATCGGGACGTGGAGGACTTGACCGCAGATCTTCCGATGCGAAGACTTGCATTGTTGCTGGGCGAGGTCGATGAGGGTTTGATCGGCGACTGCCTCGACGAAGCCATCGCCCAACAGATTCAGAGAAAGGCGAAACGTACGGATCGACTCTGTCTCTGGAACTCGCTCTTGAATCTCGTTGTTAGGAAAAGCCGCGTTGGGACAAATAGCGCGATCGTTCACGAGAGACCGGCCGGTGATTACTTCGGTTCCGTGGGCGATCGGGATTGCCGGAGTCTGGAAGTGTCCGTCCGGCCCCAGATGGCCCACGCGCAATTCGGTGACCTGGGAAGCGGCGCCCGAAACCGGACTCTGGTGGCATTCGCGACAGGACTGCGCGTTATAGAGCGGCCCAAGGCCATCGCTCAGTGCCTCCACTTCCTCGAATTTCGTTTGATCGGCCTGATGAGTCGGATCATCCGCCACGCCGTTACTCTTGTTGTCGAAACCGGTGGGCGCTTCGGGAAGCTGCGAGGCGAGGCAAAGCAGTGCACAACTCAGGACAGCCGCTCCAATGAAGAGCTTCATAGATTCTCCCTCCTCGAGCGGATTCGGAATGGGACCCACGCTGTGATACCACCTTGTCGGCCCAAGGCAAAGACCAAAAAAGATCGGGCTGCTCAAATCAGCAAGCGCTCTGGAGCCACGTTAGTAGCGAGCGCTTTGTCAAGATAGAGAAGCCGGCGCTCAGGAGCGCTAATGCGAGTGGCCAGTCTAAGTAATCTTTTGGCCAATCTCTGTTAGAAGGGGTCGTCCTCGTTCTGGTCGCGTCTTGTAACATCGGGGCGTCTTTGGCGAGGTCGTCGCCGCTGCCCTGGCGAATCAACAAAGGAGAACAAAATGACAACGGAGGAGGTCAGAGGCCAAGAGTCGCAGAAGCGTCCGCTGCGCGTTTTGTTTGTTGAGGACGATCCCAGCGATTTCGAATTGTGCATGCGGGAACTGGAGAAAGCCGGTCTAGAACCTATAGCCGATCTCGTAAGATCCCCGGAAGAATTCTGCGCACGGCTCAGCACGCAAACCTACGACGTCATTTTGGCCGATTACCGGCTGCCTGGATGGACCGGAATGGACGCATTAGAGTTCTTGCGGCAGCAAAGCAAGAATATCCCCCTGATTCTGGTGACTGGCGCCCTCGGGGAGGAGATGGCGGTCGAGTGCGTCAAGCGCGGCGTATCGGATTACGTTTTGAAACACCACTCAAGTCGTCTGCCCCTCGTCATCTCTCGCGCCATCGAAGAACAGTTTTTCCACGAAGAGCGCATCCGCGCGGAGATTGCGCTGCGGGAGAGCGAAACAAGATTTCGTACCATGGCGGATACGATTGCTTCTGTAGTCTTCATCCATCAAGGGACGCAGTGTCGCTACGCAAATCGGGCCGCCGAGATCGTTACGGGTTACACGCGCGAGGAGCTTTTGGCCTTGAGCTCGTGGGATTTAATCCACCCCGATTCTCGAGAACTGGTCATCGAGCAAGGCTTGGCACACCTGCAAGGTGGGCAAGCGGCAACACGATATGAGATGAAGATTCTTACGAAACAAGGAGATGCGCGGTGGCTTGACGTCACTGTGGGAAGACTCGAGTTTGACGGCCAGCCGGCAGGGCTTACCTCCGCCTTTGACATTACGGAGCGCAAACTGGTTGAAGAAGGAGTTCGCCGTCACGCGGCTGGCGATCTGCTGACAGGTTTGGCCAGCCACCAGGGTCTTTCGGAGGTGTTCGACGCGGAGAAGAAACGATCCGAGCGCACCGGTCGATCGTTTGGTCTTCTGCTTCTCGACCTGGATGGACTGGAGAGAATCAACGAGCTGCAGGGCTATCTCGTTGGCAGCCGAGCGCTATGCCGGCTGGCCAACATTCTCCGCCTGAATTGCCGAGCGATGGACGTATTAGTGCGTCACGGTGGTGATGAGTTTGCAGTGATCTTGCCGGAGACGACGGCCGCGGGGGTCCAACAATTTGCCCGCCGAATCTCCGAGCGGCTGATGAACGACACGGAAGAGCCGAGTCTCTCCGTCAGCACAGGCGCGGCAATATACCCGCGAGACGGCGGGACGCTCGAGGGCCTGCTAAAGGCGGCGGATCGTAACCTGCGCCGGGGACGCGGAGTGACAAAGCTGGCGGCGTCAGCGTGAAATGTCCCACCAAGTCTTTGATCAAAGCAACTTCGGGAGCACCATCGACCCGAGTATCCCGGAACCGCGGACCCTGCTGCTCTTGGGCTCGGGTCTGATAGGGATTGGCGGTTTCTTCCGTCGTCGGGCTAGTAAGCCTTAGGAGCGCCACGCAACGCCGCCCCCCTCGGACCACAAGCGCCGCACGCGCCGCGACTACCTTGATCGCACACCGCACACCCGTCCTGGCGGTGTGCGGGAGACGATTCAGGCTGCCAGGTCCTGCCGAAGGACGCGTCGGTGAGCTACTTCTTGCGCAGGTCGGTCGCGATCTCTCGTGCTTGCGCAGCCTTTTCCGACGCCTCTTTGGCAACACTCGTAGCCTTGTGGGCGAGCAATTCGAGCAGCTCCGGTATTTTCTCCACCGCTGCCATCCTCGTGTCGCGGGAGGCTTCCCGCAGAAACGATTTTGGAACTTCCCCGGGGTTGTTCGTGAGCTCGCAATAGGACGTGCACAGCACTCCCCACTTGCCCGAGTGCTTGCCGTAACCTAGATTCTCGCTCCACGGGATCGGAGATTCCGCCTCGTCGTCGTCCTTCGTAAACCGCCGGAGCTCGATCCACGCCGAGATCCCGAGATTCAAGTCGTTCAAAGCCGACTCAACCTCGGTGATTTGCTCCGACAGTTGAACGGAGGCACTGTGGAGGTTTTGCGAGACGAGAGCGAGTTGCTTGAACTTCGTTTCTTCTTCAACTCTCATGTTGGGACTTTCCTTTCGGTGCTAGGCCACTCTCGCAAAGCGTCGCCGAGACCGGCCATCGAGATAACCACATTTTCCAGTACCGGATTTCGCTTGGCAATACGATACTCGTGTCCATGTAGCCTGAGCATCAACGGTGCTTCATCCAGCCTGCACAGAGCTCCGCGCCTTTCGTCCAACCGCGAGGAGGGCTTGCGGTTTGATAACATCGAAACCATAAGGGTGAACCTATGGCTGAGAGCGCTGGTAGAATCGATGCGCGAATCCTTGAGCGAGGCTGCCAAATGAAAAAAGCGATACTTGTTCTGGCGCTCTTGAGTTGTCGAACCGGAGTGGCTCAGCAGCAGCAACAGCAGCAACAACAGCTGCCGCGTTACTTCACGCCAGTACCGACGCCGGACCAGAGTGTCATTGGTTCCGCTGCTGAAGGGCGCGGGACGATCGGACTTAAAGTGAACAGGACCCCTAGGGGTTTTGTCGTGACGGAAGTCGCCACGGGAGGCCCTGCCGAGCGCGCGGGAATTCGTGTGGATGACATCGTGACGAGACTCAACGGCAAGACCCTCGCGCACCTTTCCCAGTACGATTTCGAGAGGGCGGTGAGTCAAGATCCGGGAGGCACGATCAGTCTGAGTCTCATGCGCAAGGGCCAACCGCATGTTGCGAAGGTTTCCGTCGAAGCGAAGGCCACAGATCCGGACTCAAAGGGAGGTGTTTCTCCCCCGGGAATATCCCAGTACGTTATGGATGGCCACACCGCAGTTACGGCGTTTCTGGAACAATGGGGCCCCGAAATCGTCGCACTCTCTCTTTATTTTACAAACAAGAGTGCTCCGACGTTTGAAGTGAATCAATCAAAGTTCTTCCTTCTGGATGGGGAGGGTCAGCCGACGCGGCGCCTCTCCCACGAAGAGGTGAGGTACTCCATCGATCTCTGGGTGTCGAAACATTGGCGCGAGGGCAGCCATCCGCCGCCGGCTCTGCCCGTGCCGCAGCAGCGATATACGATCGTAACCGATGCGTCGGGCAAGTACGGCCTCAAGGACCTCGGTTCAAATCCTCCGGGTGCGCCGGGAAACGCGCAGGACCCTTCGTCGCCACCGTCGGAGCCTGGGTTCGCGGGCCCGGTAGGGCAGATGGTGGACGATGACTTCGGTCCGTCAACACCTATCGAAACACCGGCAAGCAGCTATGACCAGAAAATTCAGGAGAGAGCGAAGAAGGCTTTGTCCTTTTGGAACCTTCACTACTTCAAGTCAGACTCTCCCATCCCAACACGCGACATCCGCAAAGGCCGGATCATGTACTGGGCGGGGTCACCGAAGGGCACATCCGGGACTCTAAAGGTAGTTGTTTTTGTGCCTGATCCCGTCAAGAAGACGGAGAATGCAGTCGTTTTCCAATTCCACCTCGAGTAACCTCTACCAAGCGCGGCCTCAGCTACCGGAGTAATCGCGGGTTCGATTCTCTTAGACTGCCCGTGGTGGGACGCCTTCTCCGCCTCGCTTGGGATCCCTCCCAGGGAAAACTCCTTCTCTTAACCACCGGAAATTCCCCGAAATGTGAAAATACTTTCCCAAAGTTACCACTAGATCGTTGATTCAAAAAAAGATACGGAAGGTCGCCTGATTGCGAAACCCGACCGTGGACGAGAGGCTGTGGTCAGGAGACTGCTACCGACGCATTTCCATCGAGCTAATCACTCGTTTCTCCCGACCCGTCTTCTGCAACCACGAGAATGAGCACCGCGAGTGCTTCGTTCGGAACTCTATGGAGCTTAGCCCTTGGATTTGCGACGGCCGCTTTTGTACTTACCGCGGCAGGGCGGGACATCAGTTGGGCGCTCGCTGTCAGCTGGAAGGACACGGCACAGCTTATGACTTACGCAACGGGTCCGGAAGCCGCAAGCGGATTGGTTTTTTGCGAGTGATAAAAGAGCGAACAACTCGAAGCCGCTTTTCGCTTCAGGCGATTCTCCTTCTCTGCCTTGCGTCCCTGATGACCGCATGCGGCGGCGGCGGTGGCAGCTCGGGCGGGCCGCCTCCTCCTCCCCCTTTCTTGACTACAATTAGCGTTTCGCCGGCGAACCCCTCGATTGGACTGGGAGCCAAGCAGCAATTCACCGCTACTGGCTCGATGAGCGACGGCACGAGGCAGGACCTCACGTCGTCAGTCACGTGGAGCTCATCCTCCGCGAGCAACGCCACCATCAGTGCGTCCGGCATGGCCACGGGCGCGGCGGTCGGTTCCGCCAAGATCATTGCCGCTTCAGGTTCGATCACCGGCTCGACGGATATCACGATCACTGCCGCAGCCGTAGTTTCCATTGCAGTCGCCCCCGCCAATCCGTCGATTCCGCTGGGAGCCAAGCAGCAATTTACCGCTGCCGGTTCAATGAGCGATGGAACAACGCAGGACATCACGTCCTCAGTCACGTGGAGCTCTTCCTCCGCCAGTATCGCCACCATCAGTGCGTCCGGCATGGCCACGAGCGCGGCGGTCGGTTCCGCCAAGATTACTGCCACTTCAGGCTCAATCGCTGGCTCGACGAACGTGACCGTCACTGCAGCACAACTGGTTTCCATTGCGGTGACGCCGGTCAGTCCTTCGATTCCACTCGGAGCTACGCAGCAATTTACCGCGATGGGCACTTTCGGCGACGGAACCACAAGCAACCTCTCCTCTTCGGTAACGTGGAGCTCGTCTTCCTCGAGCCTCGCCACCATCAATAGCTCCGGTCTGGGAACCGGCAAGGGAAAGGGCACTCTAACGATCACGGCAACTTCTGGTTCCGTGAGTGGCTCCACGAGTCTGACGGTAACCGCCGCCGCGCTGGCCTCGCTCGCGCTAGCACCATCAAATCCCTCGATTCCGCTGGGCACCGGCCAGCAATTCACTGCCACCGGTACGTTGACGGATGGCAGCACGCAGAACGTAACCACCTCCGTTGCGTGGAGCGCCGCGTCCACACAGATTGCCACGGTTAATAGCGCAGGTCTTGCGGCGTCCGTGGGTACGGGCTCGACCACGATCACTGCGACGTCCGGCAACATTACCGCCTCCACCACCCTGACGATAACCCCGGGCTCTCGTCTGACGGGCAGCCTGATCAATGGCCGCGCTCAGCACACCGCGACGCTATTGAATAATGGGCAAGTGCTGATTGCGGGAGGCACAAACGGCTCGAGCGTGCTCGCGAGTTCGGAGCTGTACGATCCCGCCAGCGGGACGTTCACCGCCACGGGAAGCCTGATCAGCGCTCGGGCTCAGCATACCGCTACACTGTTGAACAATGGGCAGGTGCTGATTACGGGAGGCACAAACGGCTCGGCGTCGCTCGCCACCTCAGAGCTCTACAATCCGGCGACAGGAGCCTTTACCGCCGCCGGCAGCCTGATCGGTGCTCGCGCGCAGCATGCCGCCACGCTGCTGAACAATGGGCAGGTGCTGATCACGGGAGGCACAAACGGCTCCGCACCGGTAGCGACGGTGGAACTCTACAACTCGGCGACGGGAACCTTCAGCGCTACGGGCAGCATGATAAACGCTCGCGCGCAGCAGACAGCGACGCTGTTGAATAACGGGCAAGTGCTGGTCGCCGGAGGCACAAGCGGTCCCGCGTCGCTGGCAACGGCAGAGCTCTACAATCCGGCGACGGGAGCCTTCAGCGCCGTCGGCAGCATGACCAACGCTCGGACCCAGCACAGGGCGACGCTATTAAACAACGGGCAGGTCCTGATTACGGGAGGCATCAACGGTTCTGCGTCGCTGGCTACGGCAGAACTCTACAATCCAGCGGCAGCGACGTTCACGTCCACGGGCGGCATGATCAACGGCCGCGCTCAGCATACCGCGACGCTATTGAACAATGGGCAAGCGCTCATCGAGGGAGGCACAAGCGGCTCCGCGCCCCTCGCGACGGCGGAACTCTACAACTCTGCGACCGGCACCTTCGCTGCCACGGGCGGCATGACCAGCCGTCGCGCACAACAAACAGCGACGCTGTTGCTCAACGGCCAAGTTCTAATCGCTGGCGGAACAGACGGCACTGTCACGCTCTCGAGCGCGGAGCTCTATATCCCCGATACTCTAACGCCGCCTGGGCTGACTTCCATCACCATCAGTCCTGCCAATCCCTCGGTTCCTCTGGGAACCACGCAGAGATTTGTTGCTACCGGCGCTTTCAGCGACGGCAGCAAGCAGACCCTTGCTTCGGTGAAGTGGAGTTCCTCAGTGGGCGCTGTGGCTTCGATTAGCAACGACGCTGGCAACCCGGGAGTTGTCGTCGCCGCGGGCGTCGGTGCGACAACGATCACAGCCGGCGCGGGCTCGCTTACAGCCACAACCACTCTGACGGTAACTCCGCCGGCCCTCGTCTCAATCGTGGTGGTTCCGGCGAATCCCACGATACCGCTGGGAACGAAACAGCAGTTTACGGCCACCGGAACGCTCAGCGACGGCAGCACCACAGACGTAACATCTTCGGTCACCTGGAGCTCCTCGAACGCGGCTGCTGCCACGATCAGCAATTCAGCCGGTAGCCAGGGTTTGGCGAGCAGCGTGGGGCAAGGAGCCACTACTATCACTGCTGTGTTAGGCAAGGCCACCGGCTCGACGGCTCTTGCGGTTGCTGCGCCCGCGCTTGTCTCGGTCGCTGTGATGCCGGCCACGCCCTCAATAGCGCTTGGCGCGAAACAGCAGTTCACGGCTACGGGAACGTTCACCGATGGCAGCACGCAGAACCTGACAGCCACGGTCACGTGGAGCTCTTCACGCATCGCCGTGGCCACTATTAGTAGCCAGGGTTTGGCGAGCAGTGCATCTCAGGGTGCTACCACGATTACGGCGCTATCCGGTTCAGTGAGCGGGTTCACCACTTTGACGGTGACCCCGTCGGCCCTTGTCTCGATTGCGGTGACGCCGGCGAATCCCTCGATACCACTGGGAACAAAACAACAGTTCACTGCTACGGGAACGTTCACCGATGCCAGCACTCAGAACCTGACGACCTCGGTGACGTGGAGCTCGTCCAACACGGCTGCTGCCACGATCAGCAATTCAGCCGGTAGCCAGGGTTTGGCGAGCAGCGCGGCTCAAGGCGCGACGACGATCACGGCTTTGTCGGGCTCGGTGAATGGGTCTGTCACTTTGACGGTGGCCCCGCCGGCGCTCCTTTCGATTGCGGTGACGCCGGCGAATCCCTCGATACCACTGGGAACAAAACAACAGTTCACCGCCACAGGGGCGTTCACCGATGGCAGCACCCAGAATCTGACAGCTACGGCCACGTGGAGCTCTTCACACATCGCCGTGGCCACGATCAGTAGCCAGGGCTTGGCGAGCAGCGCATCTCAGGGTGCTACCACGATTACGGCGCTATCGGGTTCGGCGAGTGGATCCACTACTCTGACGGTGGCCCCGCCGGCCCTTGTTTCGATCGCGGTGACGCCGGCGAATCCCTCGATACCACTGGGAACAAAACAACAGTTCACTGCTACTGGAACGTTCACCGATACCAGCACCCAGAACGTGACGACGTTGGTGACGTGGAGTTCGTCCAACACGGCTGCGGCTACTATCAGCAATTTCGCTGGTAGCCAGGGTTTGGCCAGCAGTGCGGGTCAAGGGCCTACCACGATTACGGCGCTATCGGGTTCGGTGAGCGGATCCACCACTTTGACCGTGACCCCTGCAGCCCTTGTTTCGCTCGCGGTGACGCCGGCGAATCCTACGATGCCGCTGGGAACGAAACAGCAGTTCACGGCTACAGGAGCGTTCACCGATGGCAGCACGCAGAACCTGACAGCCTTGGTGACGTGGAGCTCGTCCAACGCGGCTGCCGCTACTATCAGCAATTCCGCCGGCAGCCAGGGTTTGACCAGCAGCGCGGCTCAGGGCACAACCATTATTACCGCGACATCAGGTTCAATCGCCGGATCGACCACTTTAAAGGTGGGTCCGCCGGTATTGGCCTCGATCGCCGTGACGCCCGTGAATCCTTCCACTCCGGCCGGCAACGCAAGCCAGTTTACTGCCACCGGCACGTTTACTGATGGAAGCACGCAAGACCTCACTGCATCGGTGACGTGGGATTCCTCGAATAGTACGGCGGCGACCGTCAGCAATGCCGCCGGGAGCCAGGGTCTGGCGAGCAGTTTGGCCGCGGGCAGGTCCGTCATCTCCGCGAGTGCAGGAGCGACGAGCGGTTCCACCGTTTTGATTGTGACCCAACCCGCCGCGTCGGCAGTTCGATTCGCTTACGTGGCTAACCCGGGCGATAACACGATTTCTCTTTACACCGCGGATGCGACGGTAGGGCAACTACGACCACAGGGTTACTCGCTGATGGGTGCGGGCGTCGGCTTCATCACGGCGGACCCTATTGGAAAGTTCGTGTATGTCACAAATCCAAACTCGAACAGCGTGTCCGCCTATACGATTGATGCGAGCACCGGAGCTCTCACTTTGGTGCCAGGGTCGCCCTTCGCAGCAGGCACGACTCCCGAAGGGTTGACTGTGGATCCCTCGGACACCTTTGCATATGCGGCGAATTCGGCGTCGAACAGCGTTTCGGCATACGCCATCGATCCGGTGACGGGTGTTCTGACGGGCATCCCCGGCTCGCCGTTCTCGGCGGGTACAAATCCTCGATCCGTAACGATCGACCCCTCGGGTCGATTCGCCTATGTGCCTAACGCCGGCTCGAACAACGTTTCGGTGTTTGCCATCAATCCTGGAAGCGGGGCGCTGACGCCGATTCCGGGCTCACCGTTCGCTGTAGGGTCGCTCCCACAGTCGGCGGCCGCCACCTCGTCTGGCAAGTTCGTCTACGTCGCTAATCAGACTTCCAAAAACATCTCGGCGTACACCTTCAACCCCGTCGCCAATACCCTGAACCCGGTGACTGGTTCTCCCTTCGCCGCGGGCACGAATCCGAAATCGGTCATCATCGATCCTTCAGGCCAGTTCGTCTACGTTGCGAATGGGGGTTCGAACAATGTTTCGGCGTACGCAATCAATCAGCAGACCGGCGCATTGGCCGCCATCGCCGGCTCGCCTTACGCGGCAGGAACGGCTCCTCAGTCTTTGGTAATAGACCCGAGCGGTCAATTTGTCTACGCAGTGAACAGCGGCTCGGATCGCGTCTCCGTGTATGGCATCAATTCGACGACGGGCGCTCTTGTATCCCTCAACTCAAGTGCCGCCCGCGTCGGGTCTGCATCGATTGCGCTTGCCGGTGGCGCGAACCCAGTGGTCTACTCCCCCGCGTTTGCCTATGCGGCGAATCTGCTCGATAGCAACGTGTCGGGCTACACGATCAATGGCACAACGGGAGCCCTGGCTTCCGTCAGCGGTTCACCCTTTCGAGCGGACTCGGCTCCGATATCGGTGACCGCGGACCCGTTCGGGAGGTTCGCGTATGTAGCGAACAACAGTGCTAACGACCTTTCGGCATATACGATCGACCCTAACAGCGGCACCCTGACGGCGGTCCAGGGTTCTCCCTTCGCAGCGGGAACCAGTCCCGCGTCGGCAACGGTGGACCCGTCGGGCAGGTTCGTTTATCTGGTGAATGGGGGCTCGAACGATCTCTGGGCATACGCGATCGATTTGGCCAGCGGCGCCTTGACCGCGATTCCTGGTTCGCCCTACGCAACGGGGTCGAATCCGCAGTCCGTGACCGTGGACACTTCGGGGAGATTCGTTTACGCCATGAACGCCAGTTCCAACAGCATCTCCGCCTTTGTCATTGACCCGGTGCACGGTTCCCTCACGGCAATCGTTGGTTCGCCCTTCGCTGCGGGAACGAACCCTCAGTCCGTGGCCGCCGAGGCGTCCGGTAAGTTCATCTACGTGGCAAACACAGGTGGGAATAGCGTCTCGGTGTTCAGGATTGCGGCCAGCAATGGGGCCCTGACTCAGGTCGCGGGCTCACCGTTCCCTGCGGGGTCCGCTCCTTCCTCGGTGGCAGTTGATCCTTCCGGGGCGTTCCTTTACGTCGGAAATAATGGGTCGAATAGCATTTCGGCGTTCTCGATCAATCCCGTAAGCGGCGCGCTGGGTTCGCTGCCGGGGTCACCTTTCGTCACTGGTGTAGGGCCAGTGTCGCTGTCCGTGGATCCCTCCGGGAACTTCCTCTATGTTGCGCTTGCTTCCGATTCCAACGTCGCCGTGTTCGCGATCGATTCCAGCTCGGGAGCACTGACGCCAGCCCCTGGTTCTCCATTCCCCTCGGGAAGGGACCCATTCTCGATAATCACAACCGGAAAGATTCAGTAGCGCCGACGCGTGTCTTGCGGAGTGGTCGAAGGCGTCGGCGGGCACTAGTGAAGTCGTTTCTTGCGGTGCCAATGCCATCAAGGCAGTTCGCAGATGTGCAACCGCTTGCCATGCAAGTATAAAAACTTAGCTAAAATGTGCTCCTGGCCGCGCTGTTTGTTTGGTGCGAGGTTTTATCCCTCTTGGTTTCAAGTAGTTGGTGCGCTGGATAGCTCCGAAGAACGGCATTGTAATTGCAAGGTTAAGCGTGTGGATGCCGTCTAATCTTGGGGTTAGTGGCGCTAACCTGTTGGCTGGGCATCATTAAGTAAAACAAGAAAAGAGCGGTAGCGCCTTTTCTCGCGAACGGTCGGGTTCCTAGAGAGGCAGGTAGGGGCACGCATGTGTACGGAGAAGTGTGCCCGTCTGCCCGGAGGAGAATCGTGGAGAGGCAAAATGGGTGTTTGCTGGTAGCGGTGGATCTCGTTCTAAGCACAGGCGATCTGGGATTCAAAGTCGGGACTCGAGCCGCGAAAACCGCGGAGACGAAAGCCACGATTGCTCCCGGAGCTGCGGCCCTTGGGATAGCCAGTCTCGAGGTCGCACATGCCTGACGCTCGTATTCAAGTCAAAACTAGCCCTTTACCTAGTCCCTTAAGTAGTCCCGTGCCGCCATTGCCGAGTATGCCCGTAGCCGAGAACGGCAAGGCACCGCAGGCGGCTATTTCCGTGACCGGTCTCGTGCTCATGGATTCGTCCATGAATCCAGTGGCGTTTAACAGCGAGGCCGTTCACATCCTTACTTTTCCGAAGAAGCCGGGGGCGATCGGGCGTTTGGAACTCTTTCTCGCCGACAAGATTCGCTCCGGCGTTCTCAAAGGACAGGACTCAGCGCCCGGAGTCACGGATTTCAAGTCGGGCAACCGCCACTATCTGTGCCGTGCTTTCCTCCTCCAGCCCAATGGTCAGGGGAACAACTCGAGTCGTCCGAGCCTCGCCCTTTTGTTGGAGAGGAGCAATCTAGGCTTCCTCACGCTGCCGAACGTAACGGAGCAATTTCGGCTGACGGGTCGGGAGCACGAGACGGTCGAGTGTCTCTTGCTGGGTCTCACCAGCAAGGAAATGGCGAATCGGATGAGCATCAGCCCGAATACGGTGAAGACATTCGTTCGCCAGGTAATGACCAAGATGGGCGTCTCGAGCCGCTTGGGGATCATCGGCAAAGTCGTCGGCACGAAGCCCTAGCTGGGCTGGGACCATTCTTGCCTCGGCGCTACGGTTACTCTCAGGCTGCGCTTCGCAAACCTTGCGATAGGCTTCTCGGCTCGCAAGCAGTAATCTTAGGGGTGCGTCAGGGGGCATTGCCGTCGGTTCGAACTCTGCGATCTTCGTCTCGTTAATTGTGCACGTGCCGTAGGTTTTTTTACGAACCAAAACTTGTAAGGGGGAAAACTGGTATGAGGATCTCGCGCATTCTGATTGGATTTGCAATAAGTGCTTCTCTGGGCGCGTTTACCGGCGCGGCCATCGCCGGCCAAGATGACACAACGGTTGCTGAAATCAACGGCCACAAGCTGACGATGGCCGAACTGGAGCAAAAGGAGGCCGGCCAACTGCTCCACGCTCGATATCAGTATTACGTCGCCCAACGCCAAGCTCTTGATCAGTTGATCGACGAACGCCTGCTGGAGATGCAGGCACAGAAAGAGCACCTGACCGTCGAGCAATTGCTCGAGCAGCACGCCAGCAACCAGGCTAAGGACCCTACCGAGGACCAGTTGCAGGTCTATTATGAGGGCCTGGAGACCAAGGATTCGTTTGCAGACGTGAAGGCTTCGATTCTCGATCACATTCGTCAAATCCGTGAAGCCAAGGCTCGCGCCGCTTACGTAGAGACGCTGCGCAGCCAGTCGAACATTCTAGTGACGTTGGGCCCGCCCAGCGCGGAAATCGCGCTAGACGGCGCACCCATGCTTGGCTCGCCGAAGGCCCCGGTACAGTTGGTCGAGTTCGCAGACTACGAATGTCCCTATTGCAAGAAGGTCCATCCGGAGCTGAAGAAACTCCACGATGAATACGGCGATAGGTTGGCGGTGGCTTTCAAAGATTTCCCGCTGCCGATGCATGCCCATTCCGAGAAGGCTGCGGAAGCGGCGCGCTGCGCGGGAGACCAGGGCAAGTTCTGGGAATATCACGACGTCCTGTTCTCCGGCGGCGGTCTGGAAGTCCCGCAGCTGAAGGAATACGCTAGCAGTCTCAAGCTGGACACGGGCCGCTTCGACAAGTGCCTCGATTCAGGCGAGGAGGCCGCCGCAGTCAGGAAAGACCTCGCGCAGGGCCAGAAGCTTGGATTGACCGGAACGCCCAGCTTCTTCATCAATGGCCACTTCCTGAGTGGCGCGGTGGATTACAAAACGCTGCGCGCCACGGTGGACCAACAGTTGAAGCTGCCGACGCCCACGAAGGAGTCGGCCGAGAAGTAACGCTCGGAGATGTAGCGTAGGGCCAAGGACAACAAAACTAGCCTATCAGAGGCCGTCCACTACGGTGGACGGCCTCTTTTGTTTTGCAGGCGTGCTGCGTCAAAATGAGGTGCAGTTTTGTTGCGATTAGAAATGGCCCGCCAAACCAACCGGCGGCCAGGCCAATTTCCCCTTCCCGCGGGGATTGTCTCTCGTACTGCCGGGAGCGTCTTGTTCTTGGTGCCTCTCGGAGTGCTTCTAAGAGTACTAGGTGGCGGCTGGGCGGCGAGCAGGCGGCCTTAGTTTGAATCCCATGAGAAGGATGGATCGCCAGCCGCCGAGCTGGCCCGGACGGGCGTGTTCCGCAGCGGAACAGGTGCACAAGATTGGGGCACAGATCCACCATCCGAACGCGCGCGTTGCGCTTGCGATAAAGCGGGGGCTGCTGCGGAAGTCCTCTACGGCCAATGATTTAGGAGACTGCCTCTGAAATCCCCGATTCGGCGCCGATGGCTCCTGGCGTGCAATAAACTAAACGAACAGGGGGAACACAATGAACGAACTAGGTCAGGTGGAGACGTTGGAGCAGGGCGATTCCCAGGAGGTCGGGGTGTCGGAACGCGGCTTGTGGACCGCGGTTCTGCTCAAAGCAGTGGAAGACTGGCGAACGGGTACGCTACGCGCTCGGCGGGAGGCCGCAAACTTCCTGTTTCATGACGAGCAGGATTTCGAGACCGTCTGCACTGCCGCCGGTCTGAATCCGCAGTACTTGCGGGCAAAACTTTCACGGATTACGCCGCCGCAGTTGTCCTCGCCGGCCTTTCTTCAGCAACAGGCCGCGTAGGCCGCCTTGTCGATGGGGCTGGTCGGAGGCGCCGGTGGAATCGCTTCCAGCGCGCACCGGCAAGAGTACCCGTGGTACTTGGTGGCTCAGGCGAGGCCGTCCTTGAGGTCTCGAAAGAGGAGCTGGTGGAAGAGATGTTCGCCGGCTTCGCGACGGACGGAAAGCCGGCCGGCGCCATAGGCGCGCGAGCGCAGTCCGCGCTGCACGGATTCGCAGATAGCTACGTCCTCATCCTGGATCTTCTCACTCACACCGATGCTATCGCGGTGGTGCTGCGCCTCGCCCGGGTTCGCAAAGTAAAAGTCAAAAATCACGCGGGTGGAATCGACGCCGACGGGAAGCACCAGGTTCGTATCCATCACTCCCTGGTACCAGTTGATCATGAAATTCGGATACTGCCAGAGGTAATACGCCCGGTCGCCCTGGCGCGTGGCGGCGGCAGCTGCCTCGGCGTCGCCCGAAGCGCGCATAGGAGTGGACTGGACGCACGCGCGATCGACGTTCTCGACGGTATAGTGAACGTAGTCGAGGACGCTGTTGAGTCCTTTGTGCAGGTGGGGAACGTGGTACCCGCCGTCCAGATAATTGTCGACGAAAACCTTCCAGTTGCAATTCAGCGTATAGACGCGGCGCTCGACAAAGTGCAGGGAATCAAGCTCGAGCGGCGCAACTCGCTCCACGAGCCCACCGAGAAAATTCTTGAGGGCGCAGGCGTTCGGGTCGAGGTTCACGAATACGAATTTTTCCCACGTTTCGGCGCGCACGGGCAGCAGCCCATTCGCGCTGCGATCGAAGTTGCAGACGCCGTCGAACTCCGGCGTTCCTTTCAGGGCCCCGGTGGTCGAGTACGTCCATCCATGATAAGGGCAGCGGAACTGGGCGACGCAGCCTGCGGGCTCCGGCGCCACAGCGGCGGCGTGATGCCGGCAAACATTGAAGAAAGCGCGCAATTGGCCGTCTTCGCCGCGCACCACGAGAATGGGCTTGCCGGCCACTTCGGCGGTGATGTACTGGCCGGGTGAAGACACCTGCTCGACCCGCCCCACCATTTGCCACGCGCGGCTGAAGACCGTTCGGCGCTCGAGCTCGGCGATGCGCAGGTCGGTATACCACGGCGCGGGAATCGTGAACGCCTCTGCGAGTGATGCGTTCGCGTTGTAGGAATGGATGATTTCTTCGACCGACGGTTCCATCGTCATTCGCCCGCCGCCACGATAACATATGCGCCCGCCTCAACGCCCGAGCCACGCCACGGATCTGAATCGTTAGGATACTCGGATCGGTAGGGCCCAAACCTGACGGACCTGCACCCCATCTCTTCTTCCTGGGTGCTTCTCCTCTCGTGGTCTTATGCCCGGAGAAGCTACATTTTGGCTGGACTAGATTTCGGGGACCAGGTCAGCAGGAGTGGCTGAGCTATGGGCAAGAGTGCTGTGCTACCTCGGAGCAAAACCTACACAGGCAGGAGTGCCTGTGCTACGGGCGAGTGGCTGTGCTACACAAAACAGGAAAGCGCACGGGCAGGAGTGGCTGTGCTACCTCGGCGTGCTGTGCTGAACGCCGCGGCGGAGCCTTCAATCCGAGAAGGGCTTCCAATCGCCGGGCGGGAAATCGATATGCCAGAAGTGGGGTGCAGGGTGCGCGAACGCGATACCCACCTCGACTTTTTCGGCCTGCTTCTCACCCACCTGCACCACACGGCATTCTTGCTGTTCCCCGCTGACCCGGTTCTTTAGAACAAGCTGTTGGCCGGGTTGTACCTTCGCCGCCAGGGCAATCAGCGCGCCATGGGCATTGACTACCAGCGTATGGCTCTCTTCGGACCAGGAGCCGTCATTCTCCGCCGGTACACGCACCAAGACTGGGACGCGCAGGAGGACCCGCTCGCTGCGCCTGACGTTTACCCAGCGTTTGGACTGCGCGGTTTCTTGGCCAGGCATCTGGGTGCAACCATAGCACCCTGCTCGAGTGGGGGAAGAAGCTCTTTGCGGGCCGACTCCAATCCTGTAATTACTAAAGGGGGTATAAACAGTCCCTTATCACCCGTCTGGGCCGAATTTGCTTGAGGAAAAAGACTCTGCCCGAAAGTGCCCGGAGTGGAAACATACATGCAGACACGCTTGACCCTACCCTGCGTGGAAGCCTAAGTTCTAGAAAGGCGACACCTGATATGAAGGCGCCGGTCCTTACTCAATGAGCACAACCGATCTGCCCCTTCCTGAAACAGGAGCCGAGGATCGCTCCCAAGAGATCCGGCGGAGCCTGCGACGAATCGAACAGCACGACTGGTGGCTCTGGGGGTACGCCTTCCTAGTCATTCTCTCGTTGACCGCAGCGGTGGTTGCACTCTCCATTTCCGTGCTAACAAGGCCGGACGAACCCTTCTTTCAGTTCCATATCGGCCAGTCCGTGCGTGGATTGGTGGGTGTCGTCTTGCTGTTCAACGTCTATACGGTCTATCAGCAGACTCAACTCAAGGGGCTGCGGCGTCAACTGGCAGAACAGATAGAGATTGCCGCCAAACAGCACATGCGAGCGGAGGAGTTCCTTAAGCTCGCCATGCTCGATCCACTGACCGACCTGCACAATCGGCGCTTCGCCGAGGAGCGTCTGGCGGCAGAAGTGATTCGCTCGCAACGACACGGCCACTCGCTGGCAGTGCTGATGCTGGACCTAAACGATTTCAAGCAGATCAACGACCGTCACGGCCATTTCGCGGGTGACTTAGCGCTGAAGGAATTTGCCAGCCGCCTGATCAAAGCAATTCGTGGCTCGGATTTGGCCGTGCGTATAGGCGGGGACGAGTTTCTGGTGATCCTGCCCGAATGCCAGTTCGGGCAGGTGCAACAAGTGCTGGCACGCCTGAGGCCACTGGAAATCGACCTGCACGGAAAGAAAGTCTCCTTCAGCTTCTCGGCCGGATGGACGGACTATCAACCGGGTGAACCGCCTGAAGAACTACTCGAGCGTGCCGACGCTGCGCTCTACGTTGAAAAGCATCACAAAAACAACTCTCAGCCGGTACAGTAGGAGTCGTCACTCGAATCCCTTCGAATCCCTCTGCCACAACCTGCTTGCGAGTACAAGGTAACTCGGTGCTCGGGCTTCTGCCGCGCAATGTTGCGTGCGGTTTCGTCTGAAGGGTGTTCGGCGCTCTTCATGAAAAAAGCACACAGCCAGGAGCGGCTGTGCTACTCAAAACAGAAGAGCACACAGCCAGGAGCGGCGGTGCTACGGGTCCAACGACGGCTTCCGGTCGCCAGGGGGGAAATTGATCTGCCAGAAGCGGGGTGCAGGGTGCGCGAAGGCGATACCAACCTCGACTTTACCGGCCTGCTTTTCACCCACGTACACTACACTGCATTCTTCCTGTTTCTGGGTGACCCGGTTCTCTAGGACAAGCTTTTGGCCGAGTTGTACGATCACCGCCAGGGCAATCAGCGCGCCATGGGCGTTGACTACCAGCGTATAGCTCTCTTCGGACGAGGGGCCGTCATTCTCCGCCTGTAGATGCACCAAGACTGGGACGCGGAGGAGCACCCGTTCGGTGCGCCTAATGTTTACCCAGCGTTTGGACTGGGCAGTTTCTTGGCCAGGCATCTGCGTTCAACCATAGCACCCGGCTCCAGCGGTGGGAGAAGCCCTTCGCGGGCCGGCTCCAATCTTGTAATTACTATAATTGTGAATTACTCATATTATTATACATCAGGCCTGCCTTTTCTTGGTCCCGGTGCCATGTGCCCGAGCTTACGGCTGCGTGCTCCGCCTTCTGCCGTGCAAGGTTCCGTGCGGTTGCATCTGAAGACCGTTCGACGCTCTTCATGAAAAAAGCAGACAGTCTGATGCCGGCGGTGATCCGGCGCAATGGCGCCCGCGGGTCGAGCAACATGTGGACGTGATTGGGCATCACGACGTAGGCGTGCAGGACGTAGTGACCCAGTTCAGTTCCTCGCTCGATCGCGGTTTGGGCATACCCCGCAATCTCCGGATCGCTCAGCCAGCGCGGGCCGGTTGCGGCCGCGTCAAGTCTCAGATCGGCAGCCAAGAACTGCTTTTCCGGTTCTTGCTGCAAATTTCGAAGCCGGCGCGCAAATTTTCTTGGCAACGATCCGTGCAGGCGCCACGTCAAAAAGATGGTGCGTCCTTCAGGCTGCCAGTGCGGCAAGTTGCGTTCGTAGTAGGTCATTGGCGCAGCTAAGCAAGACTTTAAGACGGCCGAGTGTGCACAGGCAAGAGCAGCCGAGGGAAAGGACCCAGCCAGGAGTGGCTGTGCTACCTCGGAGCAAGACCTACGCAGGCAGGAGTGCCTGTGCTACAGGCGAGTGGCTGTGGTACGCAAGGGCTGCACAGAAACCGAAGAGTGTAATTGAAATTTAAGAAAAACCTCATTTCCAGTATTATGGGTTCCGGGCGGCGCCGTTTGTCCTTAGCCTGCGTCGCTTCTTCACGAGCAGTGCAATGCGAAGGATTCGGGGTTGAGAAAGGAAATTCCGATTGGCAACTGACATAAACGAGCATTCACCCATCGGCCCCGACCATCAACTCCCGGCTGCTGCTCCGGAACATCCCCGACATAAGATTTTGCGGGTCGTCATATGGAGTCTGGTGCTACTGGTCTTTGTGGTTGCGTTCGTGCTGGTCTTGCACCAGAGCGGCGCGCAAAAAGTGGCGACCGCGCCGGTGAAGATCACGATTACGACCGCGACGGCTCAAACAGGCGACCTCGGCGTTTACCTTGATGCAATCGGCACGGTCACTCCGGTCTATTCCGATTCGATTACCAGCCAGGTGAATGGGCTGGTCGTTGCGGTGCACTATAGGGAAGGTCAGCTCGTGCGCAAGGGCGATCCTCTGATCGACGTTGATTCGCGTCCGTACCGCGCAATCCTTTTACAGGCTCAAGGGACGCTGCAACGAGACGAGAATTTGCTCGGGCAGGCACAGATGGACCTTGAACGCTACCGGGAGGCGTTGGCGCGCAACGCGATTGCCAAGCAAATCGTGGACGATCAGGAAAAGCTTGTGCTGCAGGACGAGGGCACCGTCAAAAACGACCAGGGAACGGTGCAATACGACCAGATTCAGGTGGACTACTGCCATATCACTGCTCGCATCGACGGACAGGTGGGATTGCGGCTGGTGGATCCGGGCAACGTGGTGCAGTCTTCGGGAAACGTAACGCTTGCGGTGATCACGCAGTTGAAGCCGATCACCGTAATTTTCACAATACCGGAAGACACTCTAGGCCCGGTCGAAGCCCGCCTGCGCCAGAAGGCTAAACTCACCGTCGATGCCTTCGATCGCGCCGCGCTGACAAAGATCGCAAGCGGCGTACTGCTGACGCTGGACAACCAGATCGACACTACGACTGGGACAGTAAGAGGGCGATCCCAGTTCGCCAATAAGAATAACGAGCTCTTCCCAAACCAGTTTGTAAACGTGCGCCTGCTGGTCAATACACTACAGGGAGTGACGACGATTCCGGCATCGGCGATTCAACACAATGGGCAAGCATCGTTTGTGTACGTCATTCAAAACAATATCGCCCACACGCGCAGCATCAAGACGGGAGTCACAGACGGCGGCATAACGCAGGTTGACGGGATCAACCCTGGAGACGTCGTCGCGAACAGCAGCTTCGATAAGTTGCAGGACAACGCCGCCGTCGTGGTTGCGAACAAGCCTGTCCCGGCCAACACGAGCGGGAGCAAGGCGCCGTGAGTCCCTCTCGTCCATTTATCCTGCGACCGGTAGCGACGTCTTTGCTGATGGCTGCCATCCTGCTGGTCGGTATCGTCAGCTATACCCAATTGCCGGTCTCGGCATTACCGGAAGTCGACTATCCCACCATTCAGGTGCTGACGTTTTATCCAGGAGCAAGCCCGAGCGTGGTGGCGACGACGGTGACGGCACCACTGGAGCGTCAATTCGGCCAACTACAGGGCTTGAGCCAGATGACCTCCTCGAGCTCCGGTGGCACTTCCGTCATCGTGCTGCAGTTCAACCTCGCTGTGAATATCGACGTAGCCGAGGAAGAGGTGCAGTCCGCCATCAACGCGTCGCAGAGCGTGTTGCCATCCATCCTGCCCGCGCCGCCGACCTACAGTAAGACGAATCCGGCCGACGCGCCGGTGCTCACTCTGGCCATCACCGCAAGCTCCATGCCGCTTTCTCAGGTGGAGGACCTTGTGGACACGCGGCTTGCGCCTAAGATTTCGCAGCTCAACGGGGTCGGCCTGGTAACCATCAGCGGCGGGCAAAAACCGGCAGTGCGCATTCAAGCCAACCCCACGGCGCTGTCATCCTACGGCTTCAATCTGGAAGACCTGCGGAGTGCACTGACCCAGTCGAGCGTGAACGCCGCCAAAGGAAACTTCGACGGGCCCAGCCAGGATTACCAGATCGATGCCAACGATCAGCTCGTCACCAGCAACGATTACAGGAAGGTTGTCGTCGGCTACCGAAACGGCGCGCCGGTAATGCTGACCGACGTAGCGCACATTGTGGATGGGATAGAAAACAACAAGCAGGCAGCGTGGATGAATCAGACGCCGGCGGTAATCGTGAACGTCCAACGGCAGCCCGGGGCCAACACGATCAGCGTGGTCAAAAGCATCAAGCAACTGATGCCGCAGCTGGAGGCCAACCTGCCCACGGGCATTCAGGTGACCACGCTCACCGATCTTACAACCTCTATCCAAGCATCGGTTGCCGACGTCGAGTTCGAATTGCTGTTGACGGTCGGACTCGTCGTGCTGGTCATCTTCCTCTTCTTGCGGAGTCTCTATGCCACGATTATCCCGAGCGTGGCCGTGCCGCTGTCCCTGGTGGGCACGTTCGGGGTGATGTACGCCCTCGGATACAGCCTGGATAACTTATCGCTGATGGCGCTGACCATCTCCACGGGTTTCGTGGTGGACGATGCCATCGTGATGATCGAGAACATCTCGCGGTACATCGAAATGGGCGACGCGCCGATGGAAGCGGCGCTCAAGGGTGCAGAGCAGATCGGCTTTACCATTCTCTCGCTGACCGTGTCGCTGATCGCCGTACTGATTCCGCTGTTATTTATGGGCGACGTGGTGGGGCGGCTGTTCCGCGAGTTTGCGGTGACACTTGCCGTCACGATCATCGTTTCGGCAGTGGTCTCCCTGACGCTGACGCCCATGATGAGTGCGCGAATCCTGCGGCACAAGCCAAAAGAACAGCAGGGGCGCGTCTATAGAGCCTCGGAGCGCGTTTTTGAGCGGATGATCGCGTTCTATGGGCGGACGCTGAAGTTCGTCCTCGGCTACCAGACGATTACGCTCTTCGTGGCATTGGGTACACTCCTGCTCACCATTTTCCTCTACATCATCATTCCCAAAGGATTTTTCCCCGTGCAAGACACGGGCGTCATCCAAGGCATCTCGCAGGCGCCGCCGGCGATCAGCTCGCAGGCCATGGGCGAGAAGCAGTTGGAGATTATCAAGGCAGTTCTGGATGATCCGGCGGTGGAAAGCGTCTCGTCGTTTATCGGGGCGGATGGAACGAATACAACGACGAACAGCGGCAGGATGTCGATCAATTTAAAGCCGCTCGCCCAGCGCAACATCAGTGCGTCAGACCTAATCCGCAGGCTCAAGTCAAGAGTGAACCAGGTTCAGGGAATCCAGTTGTTTATGGAACCTGTGCAGAACATTACCGTGGATGACCGGGTGAGTCGCACGCAATACCAGTACGCACTGGAAGACCCCGATGCGAATGAACTGAATGACTGGACCAACCGTTTCGTCAACCAGCTGGAGCAGTTGCCGGAACTGGAAGACGTGGCCACCGACCAACAATTGGGAGGGCTGGCCGTATCTCTGGTGATCGACCGGGTGACCGCTTCGCGATTGGGCATCGCGCCTTCGACCATCGATAACACCCTGTATGACGCCTTCGGTCAGCGGCAGATCAGCACGATGTATACCCAGGTAAACCAGTACCACGTTGTTCTCGAGAGTGAGCCGCAGTTTCAGAAAGATCCCAACAAGCTGAACCATCTCTACATTCAGTCCAATGCGTCTGCAGGAGCAACCGGGACGGGGGCCTCTTCCTCTTTTGCGTCTTCCGGATCATCCTCGGCGGGATCCAATGCGCTAACGGCTGCAGCGCAGTACACTCCATCGGCGGCCACGCTTAGTCCTCCCGCGAACGCGCTTTCGGCGAGCACCTCCGCCGCGACGTCCAGCAAGGGAGCCGGCTCTGCAGGCACGACCAGTTCGGCTATGAGCAATGCGGTGCCGCTGAGCGCTTTCGCGCACTTTGAGAAGACGACCGAGCCGCTCGCCATTACCCACCAGGGTCAATTTCCGGCGATCACAGTGTCGTTCAATCTGGCGCCGAATGCCGCACTGGGCGATGCCATTACGGCGATCAACAAAGTGCAGAAAGACATGCACATGCCTCCCAGCCTGCAGGCAGGTTTTCAGGGCACCGCGGCATCCTTCACGAATTCGCTATCCAACGAGCCGTTGCTGATTCTCGCTGCGCTGGTGACGGTGTACATCGTGCTAGGTGTCTTGTACGAGAGCTTTATCCACCCGATCACGATTCTGTCCACGCTACCGTCAGCGGGCGTTGGCGCGATCCTCGCGTTGATTCTTTTTCACCAGGACTTAAGCGTGGTGGCGATCATCGGCATCGTACTGCTGATAGGTATCGTGAAAAAGAACGGCATCATGATGGTCGACTTCGCGCTCGAAGCCGAGCGGAAGCACGGAAAGAACGCGACGGATGCAATTTACGAAGCCTGTCTGCTCCGCTTCCGCCCCATTATGATGACCACCATGGCCGCGCTGCTTGCTGGGCTACCGCTGGCGCTCGGAACCGGTTTCGGTTCCGAGTTACGCAGGCCGCTGGGCATCGCGATGGTAGGTGGACTGCTGCTGAGCCAAGCGCTCACGCTGTACACCACGCCCGTCATCTACATCTTTTTTGACAATCTGGCGCAGCGCTTTGCGCCCAAATCGAAGAGGGCAGAAATCGGAAGCGAGCCAGAACCAGCGGGACAGGCATGAACACCTCCGCACCCTTCATTCACCGGCCAGTGGCGACAACGCTGCTCACAGTGGCGATTGCCATTGCCGGAGGGATTGCGTTTAAGGTGCTGCCGGTGTCGCCCCTGCCGCAAGTTGACTTTCCGACCATTTCAGTGAGTGCGGGTTTGCCGGGAGCCAGCGCCAACATTATGGCTTCGTCCGTCGCTACTCCGCTGGAGCGGCAGTTCGGCCATATTGCGGGTGTCACGGAGATGACCTCCTCCAGCACGCTCGGCAGCACGTCGGTGACGATTCAGTTTGACCTCAGCCGCAACATTGATGGCGCCGCGCGTGATGTTGAGGCTGCCATCAATGCCGCGCGATCCTATCTGCCTGCCAATCTGCCGGGAAATCCCACCTATCGAAAGGTCAATCCGGCCGATTCGCCGATCATGATCCTAGGTCTTACATCCGACAAATACGGTCCGGACAAGATGTATGACGAAGCCTCCACCGTCATGCAGCAAAAGTTGTCGCAGATACAGGGCGTAGGACAGGTCAATACCGGAGGCGGAGCGTTGCCATCTGTGCGCGTGGACGCAAACCCCACACAATTGGCTAGCTATGGACTCACCGTAGCGAATGTGCAGTCCGTGCTGAGCCTGCAGAACGCCGACCTGGCCAAAGGCCAAATCTCCGATGGCATTGTGACCGCGGACATCGTTGCCAACGACCAGATCTCGCACGCCGAGGACTACAAGCCGCTCATTGTTGGCTACAAGAACGGCGCGGCTATCCGCCTGTCCGATGTCGCGCAGGTGACCGACTCGGTACAAAACGAGCGTGCTGCCGGCTATTTGAACGGCAAGCGCGCGGTTACGATGATCATCTTCCGCCAGCCCGGCGCCAACATCATTGACACGGTCGACCGCGTACGTGCGGAACTTCCGTCTATCAAAGCGTCCATTCCGCTGGGCATCGATACGACGATCGTTCTCGATCGCACCACAACCATCCGCGCCTCTGTCAGTGACGTCGAGAGGACGCTGCTCATTTCCATCGGTCTCGTCATCGTGGTGGTGTTTGTCTTCCTGCGCAACGCCCGCGCCACGCTCATTCCCGGTGTCGCTGTGCCGGTCTCGCTCATCGGGACGTTCGCAGTGATGTATCTGTTCGGATATAGCCTTGACAACCTTTCGCTGATGGCCCTGACCATTTCGACCGGATTTGTGGTGGATGACGCGATCGTGGTGATGGAGAATATCACGCGCCATCTGGAAAACGGCATGAAGCCTTTTGCCGCAGCCCTGAAGGGCGCGCAGGAAATCGGCTTCACGGTCTTCTCCATCAGCATCTCGCTCATTGCGGTCTTTATCCCACTTCTGTTGATGGGCGGGATCGTTGGCCGTCTCTTCCGCGAGTTCGCGGTCACCCTCTCGACGGCCATTCTGGTGTCCATGGTCATCTCGCTGACCGCGACACCGATGATGTGCGCCTACCTGTTACGGAACCAGCGCAACGAAAGGCATAGCCGCATCTACCTGGCCAGCGAAAGATGCTTTGACTGGACGCTGTCGTTGTATCGGAGCACTTTGCATTGGGTACTGGAAAATCCGACTCTCACGCTCACCGTGCTGTTCCTGACCATAGCGCTCAACGTGGCGCTGATCATCAAGATACCGAAGGGCTTTTTCCCACAGCAGGACACGGGAGCGATCACCGGTGGAGTGCAAGGGCCCCAGGATTCGTCGTTTCCTGCGATGAACAACTCGATTCAGCAGATCGTCGGAGTGATCAAGAATGACCCTGCGGTCGCGAATGTAATTGCGTTTACCGGCGGCAGCGGGGCGACAAATGGCGGCTTTATCTACATGGCGCTCAAGCCGCTGGCGGAACGTAAGGTCAGCGCCGCGCAGATCATCAACCGCCTGCGCCCGCAATTGAGCCGTCTGCCGGTCGCGTCCGCGTTCCTCCAAGCCGCACAAGATCTGCGCATCGGGGGGCGGTCCAGCAGTGCGCTGTATCAGTACACGATCCAATCCGACAATGTGCCCGACCTTTTCAAGTGGGGGCCTATCCTGCTGAGCGAGATGAAGCGCCTGCCTGGCCTGCAGGACGTGAACTCAGACCAGCAGAATGGGGGGCTTGCGGAGTTGGTGAGCTATGACCGCGTCACTGCGGCCAGGCTCGGCCTTACCGTACAGTCGCTGGACTCAGCGTTGTACGGCGCATTCGGCCAATCGCAAGTGTCCATCATCTACACGCAGTTAAATCAGTACTACGTGGTGCTGGAGGTCGCTCCTCAGTATCGGCAAAACCCGGAAGGATTGAAAGACATCTACCTTCATACATCCAGTAAAGGGAACATTCCGCTGCTCACGGTGGCCAAGGGCCAAGCCAACACAACGCCCCTATCCGTCAACCATACGGGCTTGTTCCCCTCGGTCACCGTGTCGTTCAACCTCGCGCCGAACGTGTCTTTGAGCGACGCCACTTTGCGGATCCAGCAGATGCAGCAGCGGCTCGGCACGCCCTCCAGCATTCGAGGGTTTTTTGCCGGCACACTGCTGGCGTACCAGCAATCCCTTGGCACCGAGCCAGTGCTGATTCTGACGGCTCTCCTGGCGGTGTACATCGTTCTCGGTATTTTGTATGAAAGCCTGGTCCATCCGCTGACGATCATCTCCACTCTGCCGTCGGCGAGCGTAGGCGCGCTGCTCGCATTGCTGCTCTTTAAGGAGGATCTGAACATCATCTCCATCATTGGCATTGTGCTGCTGATCGGAATCGTAAAAAAGAACGCCATCATGATGATCGATTTCGCTCTTCAGGCACAGCGCCAGGAGGGAAAGAGCACAGCCGACGCGATTTTTGAAGCGTGCATGTTGCGCTTCCGTCCGATCCTGATGACGACGATGGCTGCGTTATTGGGCGCTCTGCCGTTGGCGCTGGGGACGGGGACGGGGTATGAGCTCCGCCGGCCCCTCGGCATCACGATTGTGGGAGGGCTGATCTTGAGTCAGTTGCTCACGCTCTATACAACGCCGGTGGTCTATTTGGCGTTCGACCGGCTGCGGCTTCGGATGCAGAGAAAGCAGCGCGACATCCTTGACCCTGGGGCCAGACCATCCCCCAGCGCTGCAGATTAATTGGAGCCATCATGGGGTGCATAAGATTATGACTCCGTTCCATCTAAGAGCCACAATCTGTCTCGCCGTGATACCTTGCATCCTAGTAGCAGGGTGCATGGTCGGCCCAAAGTACCACGCACCATCAACGGAAACTCCTGCGGCATACAAGGAACTCACCCCCGCTGATTTCAAAGATACGGAAGGCTGGAAAGTGGCGCAGCCGAAAGACGATGCGCTTCGCGGCAAATGGTGGGAGATTTTCAACGATCCTCAGTTGAATGCGTTGGAAGAGAAGGTCAATGTCTCAAACCAGAGCATCGCAGCCGCTGCGGCAAGCTTTCTTGCTGCGCGCGCCCTGGTCAAGGAAGCTCGAGCACAGCTTTTCCCTACCGTGACGACCAACCCGTCCATTATCGTGCAACGGCCGTCTTCCACATTATCCAGTGGCGGAACGGGAGGTTCCTCAGGAACGGGTTCTGGAACAGGATCCGCATCTTCCTCAAGGGGCACATTCACAGACTATACGCTCCCCTTTGATGCGACGTGGCAGCCGGATCTGTTCGGCCGTATCCGGAACACGGTGAGATCGGCTGCTTACGGAGCACAGGCCAGCGCGGCGGATCTGGAAAATATACGCCTCACCATCCAAGCCGAGGTTGCTGCGGATTACTTCCAACTGCACGGGCAGGACGCGTTAAAGCAGTTATTGGATTCGACTGTGATCGCATTTCAAAAGTCGCTCGAGCTGACGCGGGCTCTGTACGAGACCGGCATCGACTCAGACGAAGCCGTGGCGCAAGCCGAGACTCAACTCGAAGCCACGCAAGCGCAAGATACCGCTCTTGGCATCCAACGGGCGCAATTTGAACATGCCATCGCGATGCTGACGGGCCAGCCAGCATCGACGTTTTCGATCCCGGTTGAACCGCTCAAAGCAAGTCCTCCGGCGATTCCCTTCGGCGTTCCGTCCCAGCTTCTTGAGCGGCGTCCCGATATCGCTGCAGCAGAGCGTCTGGTTGCTCAGGCCAACGCACAGATTGGCATTGCGAGAGCAGCATACTTTCCGACGATTACGTTAGGCGCTGCGGCAGGACTCGAAAGCACCTCGATCGCGAGTTGGTTCACATGGCCGAGCCGCTTTTTCTCGATCGGCCCGACGGCCGCGGAAACCCTCTTCGACGCGGGGTTGCGCCGGGCCACAGTCGCGCAATTCAGAGCCCAGTACGATCAGACAGTGGCCAACTATAGACAGGCGGTGCTAACGGCTTTTCAACAAGTTGAAGACAACCTCGCGTCGCTGCGGATCCTGTCTGCGGAGATTCAATATCAGAACACGGCGGTCAAATCGGCGGAAAGAACCCTCACGCTCGCCGAGGATCGCTATAGATTGGGAATCGATCCTTACCTGAATGTGATTACCGCGCAAACCTCATTACTATCCAATCAGGAAATTGCGGTCAATCTTCGAATTCAGCAGATGACGGCCAGCGGAGGATTGATCGAGGCGCTCGGCGGAGGTTGGGACGCGTCGCAGATCCCATCGCCTGCGCAACTGATTAGCAAAATACCATAAAACTTAAGACTGAAAGTTGTGCCCAGAATTTTTCGCACATTTGTTCCGTGCGGTCTCATCTGAAGAGCGTGCGGCGCTCTTCATGAATCACCTGTAGAACAGCCACTCTTGGCTGTGCTACTCGAATCAAGCAAGATTTATCCGGCCCTACCGGAATCTTCGTACTAAAACCATCTTCAGTTTAATTGGCTGGCAGTTCTAATCCCATATTTTTCAATGCCTTTGCCGGTAGCGGGATTTTGGCACCGCGCATGCATTATCTCACTCCGTTATCGGGCCTGTGGGTTGGATGGATCGCGTCGCTGCCAAGTACCCAGTCTGACGCGATCAGCCACTTCTCAAAATAGATACTTCAAGAATGAAATCTTGGGAGTAGAGGTTTGCTTGGACTCTGCTTAGACAAGGAGATGAAAGAAATGAGCAAGACAGTTTTCGTGATTGTGTTCTGCACCATGTTCTGCATCGGGGCATTAGGAGTTTCGTCCTATGCGTCCACTTTTAGCGGGACGCTGAGCACCACCAGCACGTCCTTAACGTGGACGGGCACGGAAACTGGCGTCATCGGACAAAGCCAAACCGGCACCGGCGTCGCCAACCCGCCGTGCAACGCGACGATTTGCGACCTTTACGACTTGACCGTGAATGTCCCGGCAGCGTACTACACGAGCCATCCGAACTACGCGATACACGCGAAGGCATCCTGGTCCTCCAATCTCCAGGAGATCGACATTTACGTGTATGACGCGAACAACAACCTGGTCGGAATGGCCACGCAAAGCGGCACAAACTACAACGATGCAGATCTCGGCCAGCTCCCGTCAGGCACCTACCAGGTCCAATTGGTGCCCACCGTTGCCGCCAATACCGCGTACAGCGCAACGATCGACTTGGCCGCAGAGCCCACCGTGAGCACGGGCAGAGCACGCTACACGCTGGGCAATGCCCGCTTCAGCGTTCAGATGCTGACGCGCCCGCCTGGCGTCTACAACATAACTCCCGGAGGCAGCGTGTTCTTCGAGCAGGACGCCGAGCCTCGCGTGGTGCATGACCCGCTGGGCAATATCTATGTTGCTGCCATTCAGGGTGTCCCGGCCGGAACCGATACGTGGAAGTCCATGGATAACGGCGCGACCTTCACTTACATTGGCGAACCCGATGGGGCTCAGGCTGCCGGATCGAGCCTAGGGCTAGTGGGCGCGGGCGCCGGCGGCGGTGACGAGGACATTTTAGCTTTGCCAAACGGCCACGTTGCCATGACGTCTCTTTGGCTCGGCGGCAATTCTACGTGCACTTCGAGCAATGGCGGCAGCTACTGGCTCTGCGATCCCGAGGGCTCCACTTTGCCGGCCGATGACCGCCAGTGGCTGGCAAATTACGGTTCGAACATCGTGTACATCACGAGCAAACAGCTTGGTGCCGATCTCAACGGCACCGATTCCATCTATATCGCCAAGTCGACCGACGGCGGAGTGACTTTCCCCTACGTAAGCGAAATCACCACGCCGGAGTTGGGCGTCCAGCCGGGCGACCAGGGCAATCTGGTGGTGGATGAAAATAATGGGAACGTGTACAACGCGTTCTTCGGGGCGATTGAGAACCAGTTGTATATGGCGAAGTCGGTGGACGGTGGCCAGAGCTGGATACTGAAGCTGGTTTTCCAGGCACCCAATGGCGTTTCGCTGGCGCACGTTTTTCCCTCGATAGCCGTGGACCGCGGAGGCAACCTGTACATCGCCTTCAGTGACGGCGTCACCAGCTACTTGACCTCCTCGACGGATGGCGGCGCGAACTGGAGTACGCCGGCGCGCGTGAATTCCGGCGCCAATGCCAAAACATCGGTGGAACCTTGGGTGGTCACGGGTGACCCCGGGAAAGTCAACATCTTCTTCTACGGTACGTCGGACGCCAACTTCAACTCGAGCACAGCACAGTGGCGGATCTACATGGCCCAGAGCACAAATGCTTTGGCCCATGTGCCTACGTTCGCCATCACCGCCGCAACGGGCGTGATGCATATCGGCGCCATCTGCAATAACGGCCTAGGATGCGCGAGCGGAACCCGCAACCTGCTGGAGTACTTCTACCCAGATACGTACACGGACGGCAACGCTATGGCCGCATATCCGGATGATCTGCACGTCGATAAGACCACCACCACCACAAACGTGTGGTTCCTCAAGCAAACGGGCGGATCGAAGATCATCGGCCGCTAAACATTCGCCCCGCTCACCACAAAGAGACGGCGGCACCACCGCCGCCGTCTCTCCCCCCTTCGCTCCGGGACCTGCACAGAAAAGCACACAGCCAGGAGTGGCTGTACTACAGACCAAGAGCTGCACAGGCAAGCACATAGCCAGGAGTGGCTGTGCTACCGCGTATTCGCTCGACAATCCAGTAACGTTCAGAAGCCGGGGCGGTGAAGGGAATAAAAACGACCCGTGCGGAGTTATCACTAGTAGCGCGGCTATGAAGCGCCAATCCCAAGAGGAGGTATTTCAAAGATGCGAAAGATTCTTATGGTTCTGGTGATGACGATGTGTGGGTTCGGTATCGCACAGGCGTCCGGAGGGGCTGCCGGTCAACAGTCCAACCAAATGCAGCAAACCGAAATGCAGGGCAACATGACGGAGAACCAGGTGATGAACCATGATTGTTCGGCGAAGGTAAAGCAGGATAAGAAGCATGGCGCGAAGAAGCAGACGAGAAGCGATGACCCGCAAGTGGAATTGCCTGATTCGCAGAGCGAGATCGAGTACGGCGGAGGCGGATAATAGGCTCGAAGCCATTCCGACGTATTTATTTCGCTCGCGTCGAGTGGATCGGAGCGCACCGGGTCAATCAGAATCCGAGGAAGCGGAAGATCTGGTCCAGGAAACTCGTATGAAGACACTAAAGGGTTTCGCTTCGTCCGAGGCTGGCGCGAATTTCCGGGCTGGATCTTCCGCGTCCTAGGGAACAGGAGTGCGCTGGATCAAGATGGATTCGTACCCCACTTTCCTGTTGACGCTTCGGCAGCACTGGGAGTGCTTGCCGCCGGCATCGCGGCCTGCGGTGCTAATGTTTTTGCATGGTCGAAAGGATGCGCCGTGTATTGATCCTGGGATTTGCCGCGATCTGCCTCGCGCCGTCGCTCTGCGCGTACGATGTGGCCCTAGAGAATGGATCTGTGATTCATTTCCAAAAGTACCGGGTGGCGGACAATAAGCTCATCTACCTGTCCGAGAGCGGTGAGGAGCTATCCGTTCCTATGTCCGATATCAATCTCTCACTCACTCGTCAGATGAACGAGAAAGAGAAACCTCCCCTTGAGCTGCCGGGGTTGACCGGTAACGCCAAGACCAAGCAGTCTCCGGAGCCGTTGGGAGACGTTGCGCGGCAGCTAGGCGTGAAGCCCGAGAGCGACGCCGAAGGGCACGTATTTACGAACGACGACTTTCCATCCTCCCCGGTTCCGCCTGAGCCTGCGAAGGCCACAACATCTCGATCCCCGGCCGCGAATGGCGCAAAAAGCAACGCGGACTGGGCTTCGAGCAAAGCCAAGATCGAACTGTTTCTGAGAAAAACAGGGAACCTAACCGAACGGCAGTATGCAGACAGAACGTTGGGGCCCGATCTCGCCGACGTTGAATTTCCAAGGCGTTCTAGCTGGCAAGCCGAACTCTATGCCGCACATCAGGAATACGTTGCTGATGCAAAGTTGTGCATATCCGACCGGGTCTCTGACATGGGACGCCACCAGAACGCTGCTTGCTACAAACTCGACTCCGATAAGTCCCGCGTTCAGACGTTGCGAGAAAAGGGCCAAGGGTTAGCGCAAGAGTGGAAAACTCGGCAGGAAAGAGCTGTCTCGTACTAAGAGCCGTTCAGTAGCGCCGTCACCATCGCCTTCAGCCTAACTACTTCGTTTCCACAAGGCGGTTATATTTCTTCAGAACCTCGCGCAGGCGATCGTGTGGGAGGGCGATTACAGTATGGTTGTCGACGCCCGTCATCGTTGCGGCTGCCACCATCGCGTTGACCACCGCTTCTTCGGTGCCTTGCACGGTGGCTTCGAAAATGGGATCGATTCGTTCGTTGGGCAACGTCGTTACTTGAGTCGGGCCCTTTGCGGTGCCAGCTCCCGGGCTGGCGGTGGAGAAGGCAATGAAAATATCTCCTGAGTCGTTGCCGGAAATGCTGCCGAGGCGTCCGAGTCCCAGGGTGACGCGCCGGGCCACGCGCTTTAGCTGATGGGGCAGGAGAGGCGCGTCGGTGGCAATCACCACGATGATGGAGCCGGTGTCGTCTTGCCAAACCGAGGAACTCGGAATCTCGCGTCCGACCGGCACTCCGGCGATGCGCAGATTCCTGCCGAGCCCGAAGTTGCATTGCACGAGGACTCCCACGGTATAGCCGCCCAATTTCGCCGCCAACTTTCGGGACGATGTGCCGATCCCTCCTTTGAATTCATTGCAAATCATTCCCGTGCCGCCGCCCACGCTGCCTTCTTCGACAGGGCCGGAATGGGCGCTTTCCATGGCAGCGGCCGCATCTTCCGGTCTGACGTGAAAGCCATTGATGTCGTTCAAATAGCCGTCCCAGGTTTCAGCCACCACCGGCAATGACCACCAGTCTTCAACCGGAGCCGGGGGTCCATGGAGGAACTGCCATTGAATCACGGCGTCGCGAACCACGCCGACGCTGTGGGTGTTCGTAATCATCACCGGACCGTAGAGAAAGCCGGACTCCTCGACCCAGGTGGTTCCGGTCATTTCGCCGTTGCCGTTTTCGCTGAACCATGCGGCAAAAACAGGATCGGCGTCGCGTTTCCCGCGGGGGAAGACGGCGGTCACGCCGGTGCGCACGGGTCCCACTCCCACCACCAGTTTTCCGTCGCCGGAAATGAGAGTCTTGTGGCCCACCTCAATGCCTTTCACGTCGGTGATGGCGTTGAGCGGTCCCGGCGTTCCGTCGAAGGGCACTCCGAGGTCGCGAGCGCGAAGCTTCTGCTGCGCGGCGGCAGGGGAAAGCACCGAGAGAAGCACAATCGGCGCAAGGAAGCACAGCCTACCTGGCGAAACGTTCATGTTGAGTCCTCTAATGAAGCGCCTCCAAATCCACGCGCGCTCGCGCGAGGAGTTCCGTGTTCCGCTCGAGTTGACTCTCCACGACGCGTTCCTGCTCTTGCGCGCGCTGCCAATCTGCCGCTTCGGCTGCCTCGGTCAAGCCAGGCAGCTCGAGGTGTGCGTACGTGTAGCGCGCCGCGTACAAAGTGTGCTTGAACCATGGCCGGCCGGGGATTCCGGCAGGGTTCAACCAATTCCGCTCAACCTGAATCAACTCCTGGTTCGAGCGCTCGGCGGTGGCGTGGTCCAGGTGTCCGGCGGTGAGTGCGCGCGCCACGGCACGATTCAGAGCGCGACCCGCGACTTCGAATTTGGCGATGCGGTCGAAAAGGGGCTCCAGGTCGACGTGCCGCCCGAGGTGGCTCTTCGCATCAAGCTCCTGCAGGAACTGCCGGATGTTGCTGGCACAGAACTCGAAATCGTATGGAAGAATGTCCGCATTGGCGAGGCGCAATGCCAGCGTGCCCCAAAGCTGCGCGGTCAAGGTGTGGTAGCGGTAGCCCGGATCGCCGAAATGGTTCATCCAGTAGTAGTCGTCGTACATGGAGTGATACACGCCGTAGGGCCCGTTGAATTGCAGTTCCATCGTGGGCACGCCGAGAAAATTCAGGAAAACGGTGTGGTCGGAGCCGCTTCCGATACGCGTGTTCGCGAGCTCCGCATCGGCCACAGGCTTCTCTTTGCGCAGCTCGCGTAGGCGGGAAGACTTCCACTCGTCGTAAAGCGTTTTTCCCGAAGGAGCCGGCAGGGTGCGGCTCACTTCTACGAGTAAAGGCGCAAGCGACGCCACCGCGTCACCTTCAAAGTCCGGACCTGATGCGGAAGAGTCCACATTTAGATAGGCGATCGCTTTCTTTTTGAGCTCGTCGGCATGCTCCTCGCCCCACTCGGTCGAACCCGTCAGGGCATATTCCTCGCCATCCCAACTGCCGAACACCAGCGTGCGTTTCGGGCGAATCCCTTCTTTGAGCAGCGCACCCAGATCGCGGGTGAGTTCGAGCATCGAGGCAGTGCCGCTCGAGGGATCGACTCCGCCGAAAACCCAGGCATCGCGGTGATTGCCGAGCACAACCCATTCGTCCGGGAACTCCGAGCCGCGGATACGCGCTTCGGTAACGTAATACGGCTTGGTGCTCGTATCCATGTCCACCTTCAAATGAACTTGAACGCGTCTCCCGCCGAGCCGATAGCGAATCGGGAGGCCGCCCTGCCAGGACTTTGGGGCCTCGGGGCCATCCATGTTTTCGAGGAGCGGTTTCGCGTCGTTCCAGGAAAGCGGCAGGGCGATGATTTTCGGCAGCGAGACGGCCTGGTCGATTGGGAGTCGCTTGGCTCCCGGCAGCGACGCCCAGCCAGGTGTGAGTGGATCGCCCGGCACCAGGAAGTCGTAGGTGATTGCGCCGTGCTGGATGTGACTTCCGGGTCCCCACGGACCTTCGGGAAAGACTTTGCCTTTCTTGTAGCCGTCTTCCGCCGGGTCGGAATAGATCAGAATCGCCGCCGCGCCCTCGCGCTGCGCGGTGAGTGCCTTGAACCCCCGATAGCTATAGGGGTTCGAGTAGCGCACGAGGACGATCTTGCCGCGAGGGTCGATTCCGTTGCGCCGCAGCGCTGCGTAGTCCTCCGGATTGCCGCTGTGAGCGTAAACCACGGCCGCAGTGACGTCACCGGAAGCGGAGTAGCCCAAATAGGCGGCCGACACATCGGGATTCTTTGTATCGGGGTCTTGTTCATACGGCGCCTCGCGCAAGCTTGCCTGATAGTGAATGGGGCGGACCATTTCGAGCGAGATTTGGCGCGGCGAAGAGTGCAAGACGTCGTATTCATGGACGGTGATGTCTTCCAAACCCTGCTGCTTCCAGAGCTCCGCGATCCACTGCGCCAATTCATTATTGCGCGGGGATCCCGCGGGATGCGGCTCCGCGGTGAGATAGCGGTGATACGTCGCGATCTGATTTGCAGAGGCACTGGCCTTGAGCTTCTCTTCGATTTGCTGTTGTCCTCGAGCCGTTTCGGGCGAAAAGCCGGACATCGCTTCGGGCGGCGTTCCGGCGCCGGAAATCTCCAGGAGCAGCAGCAGCGAGAGCCAACTGAAACTGGTTCGCACCGATTCCGCGGCTCCCATTGCTATCCTTTCCCGCCTGCGCGCAATTCCTTGTCCACGTGTGCGATCGCCGCCGAAAGGGCGCGGGCGAGCATCTCGATCTCTTCCGAAGAAATAACGAAAGGGGGAGCGAGAAGAATATGATCGCCGCGGTCGCCATCCACGCATCCCTGAATCGGGTACGTGAGCATGCCTTCTTCGAGCGCGGCATGGAAGATGCGAGCGGCCACTCCCACTTGCGAGGGAAACGGGGCGCGCGTCTTCGCGTCGTCAACAAATTCGATGCCTAGCAGAAGGCCGGCTGCGCGCACGTCGCCCACAATGGACAATTTCTTGAGTGGCTCGAGCGCGCGAGACAATTCCCGGCCGGTCTCCGCTACGCGTTCGAAAAGCCGGTGTCGCGTCATGTACTCCAAGACAGCGAGGCCGGCTGCCGTGGCAACCGGATGCGCGTTATAGGTGAATCCATGCGGGAATTGCCCGGAACCGCGCGCGATTGCTTCCGCCACGTGTCCCGCCACCAGCACTGCGCCGAGGGGAGCATAGCCGCTCGCCACGCCTTTTCCAACGAGGACGATGTCCGGCTCGGCGCCCCAGTGGTCCACCGCGAAATTCTTTCCCGTGCGGCCGATTCCCGTCATGACTTCGTCCGCAATCAGCAGGACTCCGCGCCGGCGGCAGATCTCGGCGATGCGCTGGATATATCCATCGGGCGGCGCGACGGCTCCGAGCGTTGCCCCCACAATCGGCTCCAGGATGAACGCGGCGACCGTCTCCGAGCCGCTGCTTGCAAGAAGCGTTTCGAGCTCGTCCGCGCAGGCGACCTGGCATTCGGGATAGCTCAATCCGAGGGGGCAGCGATAGCAGTAACACGGCGGAATGTGTCCCCACTCGTGCAGCAGCGGGGCGAAGGGATTTCTGCGGCGGATGTTCCCGGAAACCGAAAGGGCGCCGAGCGTGCTCCCGTGATAGCTCTGCCAGCGGGACACAATGCGCGCACGCTTCGGTTCACCTCGTTCGAGAAAATATTGCCGACAGAGTTTAATAGCTGTTTCGGCGGCTTCGGAGCCTCCCGAGGTGAAATAAACGAGGCCGGAATTTCGAAGATTCGGCGGCGCGAGCGCGAGCAATCGTTGCGCCAGTTCTTCGGCAGGGCGGGTGTGAAATTGAGATGTATGCGCATAGGCCAGCCGGTCGGCTTGTTCGGCCATCGCGCGGCCGATTTCCGTTACGCCGTGCCCGACGGTCACAACGGCTGCCCCGCCCGACGCATCGAGGAGTTTGCGGTTGTCAGCGGTGAAGACGAAGCAGCCTTCGCCGCGCACCGCCTCCGGGTAGGTTTTGCGAAAGCTGCGCGGAAACAGCGCTTCGCTCACGGCGCGCCGCCTTCCACAGTCCGTTGTTCTCGAAGTACGCGCAGCGCTGCGCCGCTGAGGGGAGTCGTCAGTGTCTGAGAGATGGCCAAGGAACCTCTCGCGAGCCGGCGAGATTCTAGCAGATTCGAGAGAAGCAAATCCCCCGGGGACCCGGCCGCCGCAGCGGACGTCAGGGCCGATTGTGCGAGTAGGCTGTCGCAGACTAGTGCCGTTCCGACTTTTTTAGCTAAATGCGCGCCGCCGCGAGCCGTTCTTGAAGACGGATGGAAGAGGGCGCTACCTAATTGGTTGGAACGGCACTAGAATGTAATCTTGCTTTGCGATGGAGGATGACGCCGATGGCCACTACCGAAGTGCAGCTCGAGCGCGGGGAATTTGAGAATGAACCCATTCTCGATTTCTCCAAGCCCGAAAACCGCGCCGCCATGGAAGTGGCGTTGAAGAAGGTTGCCGGTGAGCTGGGCCGAGAGTATCCGTTAACGATCGGCGGTGAAAAAATATTCACACAGGAAAAGATCCGTTCGACGAATCCTTCGCATCCCGATCAGGTAGTCGGCGTCTTCCAAAAGGCCACGGTGGAAATGGCGAACCAAGCCGCGGACGCGGCTTTCCGCGCCTTCGAACGCTGGAAGCGTGTCCCGGCCGAGGAGCGCGTGGCGTGTCTCTATCGCGCCGCAGATATCCTGCGAAAACGGCGGTTCGAGCTGGACGCGTTGCTGTGCTACGAAATCGGGAAGACCTGGCCTGAGGCGGACGCCGATGTGGCCGAACTGATCGATTTCGCCGAATATTACGGACGAGAAATGCTGCGCCTGGCGGGTCCGCAACCGCTTGTGCCGGTGCGCGGCGAGAAGAATTATCTGGCTTACATCCCGCTCGGAGTGGGAATCGTAATCCCGCCGTGGAATTTTGCCGCGGCCATCATGGGCGGCATGACACTGGCCTCGATCGTCACCGGCAACACGGTGGTGCTGAAGCCCTCGAGCGACTCACCCACGATATCGGCCGTCTTCGTAGACATTCTGTACGAGGTGGGCGTGCCGCGGGACGTGGTCAACTTTTTTACCGGCCCGGGCGGCACGGCCGGGGAAGCCCTGGTGACCCATTCGAAGACGCGCTTCATCGCCTTTACCGGCTCGAAAGAGGCCGGCTTGCGCATCGGCGAGCAGGCTGCGAAAAAGCAGCCGGGACAGATGTGGGTAAAGCGCACCGTGCTCGAGATGGGCGGCAAGGACGCCATCATCGTGGACGACGAAGCCGACGTGGACGCTGCAGTCGAGGGCGTGGCGCAGTCCGCCTTCGGTTATCAGGGGCAGAAGTGCTCGGCCTGCTCGCGCGCCATCGTGGCGGAAAAAGTGTACGACGCGTTCGTCAAGAAGCTGGTGGAGCGCGTGAAGTCCATCAAAGTGGGACCCACCGAAGACCCCGGCAATTACATGGGCCCGGTTATCAACAAAGCCGCGATGAAGTCGATTCTGGACTACATCGAGGTTGGAAAAAAAGAAGGGCGCCTGGTTGTGGGCGGAGCGGCAGCGGGCGGCGACGGCTTTTTCATTCAGCCGACGGTGATCGCCGACGTCAACCCCAAGGCGCGGATCTTTCAGGAAGAAATCTTCGGGCCGGTGCTCGCCGTCACCAAGGCCAAGGATTTCGATCATGCGCTCGAACTCGCAAACGACAGCGAGTACGGTCTGACCGGCGCCGTCTATTCAAAGAATGCGGCGAAGCTCGCCCGAGCCAGCGAAGAATTCCACGTCGGCAACCTCTATCTCAACCGCAAGTGCACCGGCGCGCAGGTCGGCGGCCATCCCTTCGGCGGGTTCAATATGTCCGGGACGGATTCAAAGGCCGGGGGACAGGATTACCTGCTGCTGTTCCTGCAGGCGAAAGTCGTCGCGGAAAAACTCGGTGGCAATTAGTGCCGCGTAGCTGAAGAAAGTGACACCGGCTGCTGGGATGGGTCACCCATTTCGGAAGTCCCGCATTAGTATTTGCCCTGCCATCCGCGCCCGCGGAGAGGGCGCCCGGCCTTCGCGCCGGTCAGGTTGCCGCGATCATATTCGAGCTGGCCGTTGACGAAGACGTAGTCCACCCCTTCCGAGAGTTGAGCGGGATGAGCATAGGTGGCCCTGTCGATGATTGTCGCGGGGTCGAAGATAGCGATATCCGCGTAGAAGCCGGGTTCGAGCAGGCCACGTCCCGTCAGGTGTTCGCGCTGGGCCGGCATCGAAGTGATTTTGCGGATGGCCTGTTCGAACGGGAGAAGGTGCAGGTCGCGGACGTAGTGGCCCAGAAATCGCGGCATCGAGCCGAACGCGCGCGGATGGGTGTGCGGCTCATAGAGCGGCCCATCGAGCGATAGCTCGCCCGCATCGAGACCGATGCTGGTCCACGGCTGCTTTAGGCCGTACTGCAGGTCGCGCTCGTTGGCGATAAAGTAAAGCGCGCCCGTCTGAGCCCTGTCCGCGAGCACGAAATCGAAAAGGGCGTCGAGCGGCGGCTTCGCCTGCATCCGGGCCATCTCTGCAACCGTTTTCCCGTCGTACGTCTTCAGCTCAGGATTAAACACGCCGGAGATCATCACGCCGGTGGCCCCGCCGCTGTCGTAGTAGAGATTTTCCCATTCGGCGTGGTCCGAGGCCATTTCTGTCTTGATGCGGCGGCGAATGTTGGGGTCGCGCAGTCGCTCGAGCAATTTTTCCGGGCCGCCATCGGCAACCCAGGGAGGCAAAGTCGAAGCCAATGCCGTGGCCCCCGCGAGATAGGGATACATGTCCGCTCGGATATCGAGTCCCGAGTCGCGCGCGGCCTGGATTTTCGCAATGACCCGCGGCATGCCGCCCCAGCGCGTCTTTCCGGTGACCTTGAGGTGGAAAATTTCTACTGGCAGAAGCGCCTCTCGGCCGATGCGAATGGCCTCGTCTAAAGCCGCGGTTTCCGCCGCGCCCTCGCTGCGCATGTGCGTGGCATAGAGCCCGCCATACCGCGACGCCACTTTGGCCAGCTCGACCAATTCTTCGGTCTTCGCGTAATGACCCGGGGGATAAATGAGCGCGGTGGAAATGCCGAGCGCGCCATCGCGCATGGCGTCCGCCACAAGCGCCTTCATTTGCTCGAGCTCGGCAGACGTTGGGGGGCGATCGATATCGCCCAGCACAGCTTCGCGCACCTGCGCTGCACCCACATAGGTGCCGACGTTGAGCGGCGTCCCGTCCTTTTCGAGGCGCCGGAAATATCCGTCGAGCGTGGTCCAATCCACCGTGAGATGGTACTGATCGAGGAAAGGCGCGAGCGGAGCCAGCGTGAGCGCGTCCTGTGGGGCAATCGAGCCGCCCTCGCCCGTGATCTCGCTGGTGATGCCCTGCGATAGCTTGCTCAGCGAGCGGTTGTCGATTAGCAATGCAGCCTCGGATTGGCCGAGCATGTCGATGAAACCCGGCGCGACGATCCGGCCTGCGGCGTCGATCACTCGCTTGGCCGTCGCGCCCCCGAGCTTGCCAATCGCGGCAATCCGGTCCCCGCGAATGGCCACATCCCCGGCGTACCACGGATTCCCGCTTCCATCCACGATCCGGCCGTTCTGAATCAAGACGTCGTACGAAGACTCCGCGTCCTTTGGGGTGTCTAGCCTGGATCCGGGAGTCGGTGCGGCCCGCGCGAAATGTTCGCCAGTGAAAACGCCGGCCACAAGCAGGATCGCAAGCAGACTCGTGAACCTCGTGATGGTCTTTGACGGCTTGTCCATGTGTCTCCCCGCCAAGCTCTGTTGGCCGCAGTGGTGCGGCTCGGGGCGATGTGATACTGCGTCTTGGCCGGGGCGTCAACCGAAAATCGCGGAGAGCTACATCCCTCGAGAGGCAGCGCTGAGCGGGCCCCTCATCCTTTGCGGAGCGAAGGATTTGACCGCAAACTTCGGATAGACTTTTGAGAAGCTACGTCTCTAGACTGGTGCCGTTCCAACTTCTTGAGACAAATGGCGGGCAAGTTCGTGGAGCAATTAGTTGGAACGGCACTGGCGTCAGGCTTCAGATCATGCATCTGCTCGACAATCCGGTGTGGAATGCCCTCGGGACCTGCCAGGAACAGTTTGCCGAAGCTTACAATTCGGCCCGCAGGTTTCCGACGGAAGTCACTTCGCTAGGAGCGTTACTCGAGCCGACGCAGCAGGGCTATGAATCGCTTGCTCGCCTACTAGGTCCTGGAGATGTGTGTGCTCTTCTCCTGGAGTCGCCATCAGAGCCGCCTGCGGGTTGGACGATCGTTGAGGCAGCCCCTCTCCTCCAGATGGTCCATGAGGAGCGCAAACTCCCTTCCCTTGCGCTCGAGTGGATCGAGCTGGCGGAGGCGGATGTGCCGGAGATGCTGGCGCTCGCCGAATTGACCAAGCCCGGACCGTTCGGCAAACGCACATACGAGCTGGGTACCTATATTGGCCTGCGCCGGGAGGGAAGGCTCGTCGCCATGGCAGGCGAACGGCTGCGCGTTCCGGGCTACACGGAGGTCAGCGCAGTTTGCACGCATCCCGATCACTGTGGACATGGTTACGCAGGCGGTTTAATTGCCGAACTCGTGGAACGGATCCGTAACCGCAGGGAAGTGCCATTCCTGCACGTCCGGCCCGAAAACATACGCGCCGTCAAATTGTACAAATGGCTTGGTTTCAAAGAGCGGCTGCTGCTTCACATGGCAGTGATTCGCAAAAGTGCGGACTGGCCGACGACTTGATCTTAGTCGAGGATTTCGAAGCGGAATTCTTCGATTACGGGATTGGTGAGGACTTCGCGCGCGATACACTCGATCTGCTTTTGAGCTTCGTCGGGGCTGACGCCGTCCAGTTGGAGGACAAAGAACTTTCCTTGGCGAACGTCCTGCACCCGGTCGTATCCGAGCGACGCGAGGGCGTGCTGGATCGTTTGACCCTGGGGATCGAGCACGGTCGGCTTTGGCATCACCCAAACGTGCGCTTTCATGGCGATGATTATACCAGCCCTAGCGCCTTGGCCCTTTCTTGAAAGCTTGTAAGGAGCGCCCGCTTTTCTTCCGCCGGCAAAAAGGAGGCATGAAAACTGTTTTCCGCCAGGCGCGTCAGGTCTTGCGCGGAAAAGCCCAGCGAGGCCGCCACGGAATATTCAGCGAGCAGGTCGGTGTGGAACATCGCCGGATCATCGGTTGAAAGCGTAGCAATGGCGCCGTGCTCGAAGAACTCCCGCAAAGGATGCTCTTCGATGCGAGCGACGCTCTTGCCGAGCTGTCGAGCGAGCGCTCCGGTTGCGATGTTACTGGTCGGGCAGATTTCCAGGGCAACGTGCCGAATCTTGAGCCAGTCGATGAGTTCCGGGTCGCGCATCGCGGCGATGCCGTGGCCAATGCGTTCGGCGCCGAGGAGGTCGACGGCCTCGCGAATCGTTTCCGGGCCGCCGATTTCACCGGCGTGCACTACGGCGTGCAGGCCTGCATTGCGAGCCAATTCATAGACGGCCCGGAAGTCGGAAAGCGGATGAGAGAGTTCGTCACCGCCCATGCCAAAGGCAACGACCCCGGCGGGCTGCATTCGGGCCGCGTGATCGGCCACTTCCATGGCCGCGGTAGCTCCAAACTGGCGCGTGGCGTCGAAAATCCATTTGAGCTGCAAACCCTTGGCTTGAATGCGCTCGCTGATTTCGTGGATGGCCATAAAATTGGCTTCCACGTTCTGGTTGCGGCGCAGCATGACGCCGACGGAGAGAATCACCTCGGCATAGACGACGTTTTGCCGGAGCAATTCGTCGGCGAGGCGATGAACGACGAGCGCGTAATCCTCGGGCGCCTGCAGGTAGGAAGTGACCCACTTGAAGGCCTCGAGGAATCCCAGGAAATCCTGATAGGCATATCGCGCCGCCACTTCCTCGGGTTCCAAAGCAGCACCGTGACGTGCGGCGAGTACCGCCGCCGTCTGCGGGGCGATCGAACCCTCGAGATGCACGTGCAGCTCCGCTTTGGGCAGCGCTGCGATGGGAGCGGCGGGGTCGGTTATCTGCGGTTCTTTATCCATGCGAGTGCTCATTGCGAGGGCAGCGGCGGTTTGCCAGCGTAAGTCCACGCGGTCATCCAGTAAGAGCCCACGTCGGTCGAGGCGTCGGAAATCTGACGAACGAGCACGGCACCGGCCTGGCTGTAAAAGCGATCGTAGTACTCGTCCGTATATTCGTTGAGGCCTGAACGAGCGCGCCGATCGGCCAGCAGGATGTTTTCAAGCCAGGCATGCGCGCTCAAGCACATTTCGAATGCGCGGTCGGTGGGATCCTGGATGTACATGGCCTCGTTCGGATGAATGAAGAAAAAGAGCGAATAGCGGTCCACGAGACTCGAATCGAAGCGCGCGTTTACGCCGGTTTGGCCGAAAGCCTTCCCGTCGTCGTTCACCGTCGTGTTGAACGGATCGTGGGCTTCGGCGACGTAATAAGCGAGGAGGGCCGCAGCCTGGCGCACTTCGATCCAGTTTCGAGCCCGGAAAGCATCCGTCAGGCGCTGACTGTAGAGGCCGATCTCCCAGGGCAGCAAGCCGTTCGCTTCGAGAGTGCGTTTGCTGAACTTGACCACAGCGGCTTTGTAATCCCGAGGCAGCGCGGTGAAGGGGAATGGGCCGTAATGATCCAGGCGGATAAAAGAATTGTGTCGCTCCGCGGGATTTTTCACCGATTCGTCGGGGGGCCCGATGGCATGCTGGACAATGAAATTGCGGTTCGCTTCGAAGAACGGACGCACCTCATCGGGCAGTGCATCCACCGCCTTGTTGGCGATGAGCCGATCCGCATTCGCGTTCCAGGCGAAGAGCGATTGCGCGCCAACGAGCAGCTCCACCAGGAGCAAAGCCAGCGTGCCCTTGAGGGCTGCGCGCATCAACGTGCTCCGTTGGCGGGTCCTGGCGCGGCTGAGGAAGTGCCGACGGCCAACTGGCTGTGCTTGCGCCCATAGAGGCGGTAGATGACCAGCCCAATCGCGAGCCACACGAAGAACCGAATCCAATTCTCGACCGTCAAGCTAGCCATCAGAACAAAGCAGGAAGCTACAGACAAGATGGGCAGCCACGGCGAAAAAGGCACGTGGAAACCGCGGGGCCGGTCTGGCTGGCGTTTCCGGAGAACGAGGACGGCGATGGAGACGAGGATGAACGCGAAAAGAGTGCCGATATTCGAAAGATCGGCCAGCGTGCCGATATCGAAAATTCCCGCGGGAATGCCCACGAAAATTCCGGCCACCCAGGTGGCCACGTGCGGCGTGCGGAACCGAGGGTGCACGCGCGAAAATGCGGCGGGGAGCAAGCCGTCGCGGGACATGGCGAACCAAACGCGCGCCTGGCCCAGTTGATACACGAGCAGGGAGGAAATCATTCCCATTAACGCGCCGATGGTGACCCAGCGCTCCAATCGTTGGAGACCGATCGCGTGGAGCGCGTTCGCTACCGGCGCCGCATTCCGCAGCGTGTCCCAATGTTGGATGCCCGTGAGCACGATTGCCACTCCCACGTAGAACAACGCGCAGATGCCCAGCGAAACGAGAATGCCAATGGGCAGGTCGCGCTTCGGGTTCTTGCATTCCTCGGCCGCCGTCGAGACGGAATCGAATCCGATATAGGAAAAGAACACGATTGCGCCGCCCGTCAGGACCCCTTGCCAGCCGTTCGGCATGAAGGGCTTCCAGTTGGCCGGCTGGATGTACTTGCCGGCCCCGATGACAAAGACAAGGATGGCAATCAACTTCACTCCGACCATGACGTTGTTGGCGCCAGCCGATTCGCGGATGCCGATTACCAGTAGCACGGTCAGCAGCATCACGGTCAGAAAGCCCAGGATGTTGAAATGCCATGCCCAGCCCACTTCGGGTTGGTACGCGGGCGAGCTCAAAACGTCGGGAAGATGGATGCCAAAGGAGTCGAGCAGGCTGTTGACGTAGGCGGAAAATCCCACGGCCACAGCCATATTCGACACGGCATATTCCAGAATCAAGTCCCAGCCGATAATCCACGCGACCAGTTCGCCGAGTGTCGCGTAAGTGTAGGTGTACGCGCTGCCCGCAATCGGAATCATCGAAGCGAGTTCCGCGTAGCACAGGCCGGCAAATCCGCACACAATCGCTACCAGGAAAAACGACAACGCAATGGCCGGCCCGGCGCCGGGGCGGCCGTTGACGCTGAGGGCGTGGCTGCCGTGCAGCAGGACGTCGAGCAGAGGCGCTTTGAGCAGCGAAGGATACCGCACGACTTCGCCGGCGGCGGCGGTGCCCGTCAAGACGAAGATCCCCGTGCCGATGATGGCCCCAACGCCCAGAGCCGTCAGGCTGAGCCACCCCAGCGTCTTCTTCAGGCGCTTTTCGGGCCGATCGGCGTCGCTGAGAAGCTGATCGATGCTCTTGGTGCGGAAGAGTTGCGGGTCCACCCGGCACCATCCTTCAGCAAAAGACGCAGAACTTTAACCTGAGCGGCGCTGGCGCGCAACTTTCTCGGGGAGCAAGGTTTCCGCTGCAGCTGGCTACGCCAATTCGAGCCGGGCGTACCGTTCGAGCAGCTTCTTGGTGCCGTAGTCGGGGAAGCTGACGGTGAGCTTGCGGTCTTCGCCGTCGCCCTCGACACTCAAAATGGTTCCCACGCCATACGTGGGATGCCGCACGCGAGTTCCAATCAGGGGATTCGATGGCGTGGCCCCGGCTTTGCCTCTGCGCACCGGGCTGGACCTTCGCTGCCGGTAGCTACTGGATGCGGCGTAGTCGGGGTCCGGCTCGTAGCGCCGCGCCTCACCGGGATCGGCGAGAGATCCGTACGCCGCCTCGATAAGCTCGCCGGGGATTTCTTTCAGAAAGCGCGATGGCAACGAGGCGGCGAGGCGCTCGTCGCCGTAGTTGCGGCGATAGACGGCCCGTGTCAGCGTGAGCGACTCTTTCGCTCGCGTCATTCCCACGTAACACAACCTGCGCTCCTCCTCGACATCTTCGTCGTTTGTAAGCGAGCGGCTGTGCGGGAAAAGGCCCTCTTCGAGACCGGCCAGAAAGGCGTGGTCGAACTCGAGCCCTTTGGCGCTATGCAGCGTCATCAAAGAAACCGGCACATCTTCGTCGTATTCATCCGCGTCGCTCACGAGCGAGGCTTGGTCCAGAACGTCTTCAAGCGTCAAACCCTGCTCGGCGGCTTCCGCCACGGCGTTCGCCAGCTCGCGCAAGTTTTCGGCGCGCGATGAGTGTTCGAGATTGTCCTGCTGCTCCGTCCAATCGAGATAACCGGTGCGGTCGAGCACCGCGCGCACGATCTCCGCCGGGGACATCTCCTGGCAATCGTCGGACAAGCCCTTGAGTAGATCGCGAAAGGCATTCAAAGCGTTGCTTCGCGCGCCGCCGCTCGCAACGGTTGCTTTGATCGCGGACCAGATCGAACCGCCGGCCTTCTGAGCCTGGGCTCGAAGGGCTTCCTGGGTCGTCTTGCCGATACCCCGCGGCGGAGAGTTCAGCACTCGCAGCAGGGCCACATCATCGTCCGGATGTAGAACGAGTCTGACGTACGCCAACGCATCCCGGATCTCCGCCCGCTTGTAAAAACTGAATCCACCCACCACGCGGTAGCGAATGCCGAGCCGCCGCAGCGCTTCTTCGAACGAGCGTGATTGCGCGGTAGTGCGGTAGAGCACCGCGATGCGAGCGCCCGGATCGCCGCGCGCCAAGCGACAAACTTCGCCGCAGACGAACTCGGCCTCCGCGAATGCGTCCTGGCCTTCGAAGAATCGCAGGCCGGCTCCCGGCCCCTTGGTGCCCTCGAGGTTCTTGCCCAGGCGACTGCGATTGTGGGCGACCAACGCGCCGGCGGCGTCCAGAATCGTTTGCGTCGAACGATAATTCTCTTTCAGGCGAACGATTTTTGTGTCGACGAAATCTTCGGCGAAGCGTTGCAGATTTCCGGCGAGTGCGCCGCGCCAGCTATAGATGGATTGGTCCTCATCGCCCACGACGCAAACATTTCGTTTTTCGCCAACGAGCAACCGCACCAGCTCATCTTGTGCGGCATTCGTATCCTGAAATTCGTCCACAAGGATGTAGCGGAAACGAGAGGACCACTGGGCGCGGGCTTCGGCGTGGTCGCGCAGCAGATCCACCGCTCGCAGGAGGAGGTCGTCAAAATCGACGGCGCCCGCCTGGTGGAGGATTTTTTCATACTGGGCAAAGACGGAGGCAGTCGCACGGCTGGGCACGTCATAGGCCTTCGCGGCCATCTGGTCGGGGGTGATGTTGTGATTTTTCGCGTGGCTGATGCGCTCGCGCAGGCTGCGAGGCTGATAGCTGCGGTCCTCGTAGCCGAGGTGCTGGAGCGCAAGTTTCACCGCGCGCGTCTGGTCATCGTCGTCGTAGATCGAGAAATCGCGTGTCAGGCCTAGCCGGGGCGCTTCGCGGCGAAGAAGGCGGGCGCAGAAGGAGTGGAAAGTCGAAATCCATACGTCGGAAGAGTCGCGGCCGCCGGCGCGCAGCAGAGAGGCGATGCGCTGCTTCATGAGGTCGGCGGCTTTGTTTGTGAAGGTCACCGCCAGGATCGCCGACCCGGGGACTCCTTGCTCGATCAGATACGCGACGCGATACGTTATGACGCGCGTCTTGCCCGTGCCGGCGCCGGCCACAACCAGCACCGGGCCTTCTGTGGCCAGGACGGCTTCGCGTTGTTGCGGGTTGAGGTCGTCGAGAAGTGCCATTGGGTGAGGATTCGCGAACACGCGATTCTAGCCGAGCGTCCTGGATTGGGCAAACGAGCGGTCAGAAGGCTCAGCGCCGGTTAGGGATGGCCGGCAGAACTCAGGGGAATCTCGAAGAACATGAGCTGCTGATTGGTTTGAATCAATTTCACATCCGGGATGTACAAGCTTGAAGAGGGCACCAGGCCGAAATCATGGCCCAAGTCGAAAAACAGAAACCCGTGAATCGTCGCGGAGGGGGGTATGACGTCCGAATTCAAAGCCAGAGAGCTGAACTTCTCAGAAAGCTGGTCAACCTTCTTATCGTGACTGGGCATGGGAATCGGGCGTGGAACACGCCGGCGTGACGCGTCCGGGTTTGGCGTTCCGCCCGGATAGACGATGAGTTCAGCAACCTGCTTCGCGCTGAGCGGCTCGAGATGCTGGCGCGAGCCATCGGGGGGCGAGACATCCAGGCGCAGCGTTTCGAGCCGAATGCGGATCGGCCCCTCCGTTTCGTTTCGGAAGAAGACTTCGATCGGAAGGATGCCTGCGCTGACCGGGTTCTTGCCTCCGAATTTTTCCTTGGCCCGCGCCGCGTCCACATACGGATCCGCCGCGACAAGCAACCCACCGTGGCGGTCGTGCGCCGGCAGGGAAGACGGATCTGCTTGGGCGCGTACGCTCCACGGAATCACTACCAGAGCGGCGATCAGCAGTGCACGCCTCATTTAGCTTCACACTCCCCCCGGGGTCGCAGGCAGCTCCGCTCGCCGGGCCGTCAGCGCAAAACGCGAACCGAGTGTTCCGTGCGCCCCGGAAGCCACTATAATACCCGCTTTGCGCGCCGATTGCCTTTCGGGCGCGGCGCGCCACCCTCCTCATGTATTTTCTGTACAGTGTGCTGACCGCGGCGGGAATGGTTCTCCTGGCGCCCTATTTCGCCCTACAAGGCTTGCGCCGCGGAAAATATCTGAACAATCTTAGCGAGAGGCTCGGGAAGCTGCCTCCGGAGCTGATCGCCCACGCCGCGGCCGCACCCGGCGCGATTTGGATTCATGGAGTCTCGGTGGGCGAAGCGATTGCCGGCCAGCCGCTGGCGAAGCGGCTGAAAGAGCGTTTTCCCGACCGCCTCCTTTTCGTATCCACGACAACCACCACGGGGCAGCACCTGGCACGCGAGCGAATGAAATTCGCCGACGGCGTCTTTTATTTCCCGCTGGACTGGCCGCTGCCGGTGCGGCGCGTTTTTCGCGCCGTGAGACCCGGGATCGTCATCATCCTCGAGACCGAGATCTGGCCTAATTTCCTCCGCGAAGCGCGCCGCCGCGGCGTGCCCGTCGTTTTCGTAAACGCGCGAATCTCGGATCGGTCGCTCAAGGGCTATCGCCGGGTGAACCGCTGGCTCGGGAATTTCGTGGCGCGCGTGCTTCAGGATGCCCAAGCATTTCTCGCGCAAAGCGAAGAGGACGCGCGGCGGCTCGCGGAGCTGGGCGCGGCGGCCGAGTGCATCGAGGTGGCCGGCAATCTGAAGTACGATCTCGCCCCTCCCGCGGCCAACCGATTCAGCGAATGGCTCGGGGAGCAGATACGTCAACAAGAGCGCTGGCCCGTGGCCGTGGCCGGAAGCGTGGTGGCGGATGAAGAAGAGCCTGTGCTGGCCGCCTTCGACATCGTGCAGCGACAGTGGCGTCGCGCGCTGCTCGTGCTTGCGCCGCGCAAGCCCGAGCGCTTCGATTTCGCAGCGCAAATCATCGCCGACCGCGGCTGGAAAGCGGTGCGCCGCAGCCAGCTCGATCTGAGTGGACAGCTCGATGAAGATGCCGATGTGTTGCTCCTGGACTCCATTGGAGAACTGGCCGCCCTCTACGGCTTGGCGGACGCCGTTTTCATCGGGGGCTCGCTCGTGCCCGCGGGCGGTCACAACATTGTCGAGCCTGCCTGGTTTTCCAAGCCCCCTGTCTTCGGGCCCTCGATGGAAAACTTCCGCGATGCAGCGTTGCAATTTCTAAATGCGGGCGCTGGGGCACAGGTTCCGAGCGGGGAAAAACTCGGCAAATTCTGGGTGAGGCTCATCCGCGATACGGCCGCGAGCGAGCGCATGGGCCGCGCCGCGCGGAAGTTGGTGGAACAGAATCGCGGTGCCACAGAACGCATGCTCGAACGCATCGCAGCGATTCTCTCGGAAGGGAGGAGCACCGCGTGACGCTTCTCCGCGCACTGCTCTGGCCGTTTTCGGTGGTTTACGAAGCCGTGGTTCGTCTTCGCGCCTGGTGCTACCGCAAGGCGATTTTTCGTCACAGGCGTCTAGGCGGCGTGGTGATCAGCGTGGGCAATCTGACCGTCGGCGGCACCGGCAAGACGCCGATGGTCCTCTGGATTATCGAGCGGTTGTTGAAGGAAGGCCGGCGCGTCGGGGTTCTCACGCGCGGCTACCAGGGACTCTTCAACTTCCGTTCGCGCAGGGTGCCTGCAGCGCGGATCCGCGATCGCAAGCCCGAAGTTGTGCGAAGCGATGAAGTTTGTCTGTTGCTCCGCCGCGTGCAGCAGCTCGGGCCGGAGTGCGCCTCCCGATTCATGATTGGGGTGGGTCGCAATCGCTATGCCCAAGGACGCCGTCTGGAAGCGCAGGGCATCGAGCGGTTTGTCCTGGACGACGGCTTCCAGCACCTGAAGCTGGCTCGCGATGTGGATATTGTCTTAATCGATGCCACCAATCCCCTAGGGGGCGGGCGCTTGCTTCCGGCAGGGCGGCTTCGCGAGCCCAAGTCAGCGTTCCGTCGGGCCGACGTTGTGGTGATTACGCGAAGCGACCACGCCCCGGCCTTGGAAGCAATGGTTCGTCGCGACACGGCGGCGCGTATCTTTTATGCTCGTCCTGAAATGGACGGAATATTCAGCGTCGGGGGAAAGGTAGTCGGGCCTCCGGAGCCCGATTGGCACCGGAAGAAACTGTTCGCCTTCTGCGGCATCGGGAATTCTGCAGCATTCTTCGACGATCTGCGCCGTTGGGGCTTGCAAATCGTCGGCAACGCGGCCTATCGCGACCACCACCGCTATTCGCAACGGGATGCCTCCGAGCTCGAACGCAACGCGTCGGCGGCCGGGGCCGAGGCTCTCCTGTGCACGGAGAAGGACGCGCTCAATTCCTTGGACGCACGCTTTCAGGATTTTCCGGTCTGCTACTGCCGGATTTCACTGCGCATCGCTGATGCCGAATCATTTTGGAATGCCGTGACAACCATCGTTCGCGAGAGACGTTCGGGGATCGTGTTGTGAAGATCCTGGTGCGTTCGACGAACTGGGTGGGCGACGCGGTGATGTCGATACCGGCGCTCGAAGTCATACGGGCTCGCTGGCCGCAAGCGGAGATTGTGATTCTGGCGCGGAGCTGGGTTGCCGACCTTTATCGCGGGCAGAGCTTTGCCAACCGTTTGCTCGTTCTCGATCCTGAGAGGCGCGGCCTGGCGTCCGAGCTTCGCCGCAAGCGATTTGACTGCGCCGTGCTTCTGCAGAACGCTTTCGCGGCGGCTTGGCTCGCCTGGCGCGCTGGCATCCCCCAACGGATTGGGTACGCTCGAGACGCTCGCAGCCTTTTGCTCACGCGGCCTATTCCCGTGCCGCGGGTGGGCGAGGCGCCTGCGCATGAGACGTATTATTACCTCGAACTTTTGCGCCGAGCGGGCTGGATCGATCATCTCCCAACGGTCGAAGAGATTCGCTTGCGGGTGGCCTCGACCGCAGTCGAAGCCGCCGAAGCGCAGCTCCGCGCTGGCGGCACTCGCCCCGGCAAGGTACGCATAGCGATCGCACCCGGCGCTGCCTACGGGGCAGCGAAATGCTGGCCTCTCGAACGCTTTGCCGTCCTTTCGGACCGGCTGATTGCTGATTTCGGCGCCGATGTGATACTTTTCGGAACGGCTTCGGAACGCGAAGTCGCCGGGCAAATCGCGTCTCGAATGTGCCACCGACCTGTGAATTTAGTCGGACAGACTCCCGTCGGCGAGCTGCCTGCGTTGTTTGCTTCCTGCCAACTATTTGTAGGGAATGACTCGGGAGCGATGCATGTGGCAGCAGCGGTGGGACTGCCTGTCGTAGCGATTTTTGGATCCACCGATCCCGAGGGCACGGCGCCCGTCACGCCACGGCGGACGCTGGTTCGCCACCCGGTGTCGTGCAGCCCGTGCATGCTTCGCGAATGCCCGGTGGACCATCGCTGCATGACGCGCATCGAAGTGGACGCGGTGCTCGCAGCGGCGAGCGGCTGGTTGGAGCACAGCATTCGTGTGTAGTCCCGAGGCCAAACGCCGCGCCGTTTTTCTCGACCGCGACGGCACGATTGCCGATGAGACGGGCTACGTCAACCATCCCAGCCGGTTCAATATCTTTCCGTTTGCGGCGCCGGCCATCCGGCGGCTCAACGAGGCGGGCATTCCGGTGATGGTTGTAACGAATCAGTCAGGCGTGGCTCGTGGAATTTTCCCGGAAGAAATGGTCCATCGCGTCCATGAAAAGATGGCGGCCCAGCTCGCTGCTGGCGGCGCTCACGTCGACGGAATCTATTACTGCCCCCACATCCGGGAAGACAATTGCGGGTGCCGCAAGCCGAATCCAGGCATGCTCGAGCGCGCCGCCCGCGAGCACAGACTCGAGCTGCAGGGCTCCGTGATGGTTGGGGATCGCTATGACGATCTCGTCGTGGGGCAGAAGGCCGGCTGTCGGACGATTTTGGTGATGACCGGCTACGGCCGCGGCGAATATGAATCCCAGCGCGAAAAATGGCCGCGCCCGCCCGACCACGTTGCCGAGGATCTCAGCGGGGCCGTGGAAACGATCCTCAAGGAGTTGCGGTGAGCCGCGATCCCAGACGTTCCAGCAGCCCCGATCTCGCTCGTCTCATTGACCTCATCGCCGCTTTTCCTAAGCAGACGATCGCCACGCTTTGCGATCTGGTGGTCGATGAATTCGTTTCCGGCGAAATTTCCCGTGTCTCGCGCGAGGCGCCGGTGCTGATTCTCCGGCACCGCCGCACGGAAATCGTTCCCGGCGGCGGCGCGAACGCCGTAAACAATTTGGCCGACCTCGGCGCGCGGGTTCTGCCCGTGGGCGTCGTGGGCGATGATGCGGCGGGCCGCGCTCTCATCGAGCTCTTCCGCAGCAAGCGCATCGACACTGCGGGCATTCTGCGCGTGCCGGGCTGGGCTACGACGACGAAGACGCGGTATTTGGCCGGCTGGACGCACACAAGCGCACAGCAGGTGCTGCGCGTGGACCGGGAGCCGCAAGGGGACCTGCCGGAGCGCGTCCGGGCGGCGCTAGCTCGAAAAGTTGCCGAGCGGGCCCGGGCTGCCTCGGCGGTGCTCGTCTCGGACTATGGCTGCGGCGCAGTAACGCCGGCCCTGGTGCGCAAGCTGCGAGCGAAGCTGGTGACGCTCGACTCGCGTTACTCGCTGCTCGATTATCGCGGCGCGCGCATCACCGCGGCGACTCCGAACGAGCCGGAACTCGAAGAGCTCTATCACACGCGCATCGACAATAACACGGCCAAGCTCGAACTGCTGGCCGCGAAAACGCTGCGAGCGCTTCGCCTCGATGCCTTGGTCGTGACCCGAGGAAAGGACGGCATGATGATTTTCGAGCGCGGCCGGCAGCCGCAATCCATTCCCGTCTACGGCATGGATGACGCTGTGGACGTCACCGGTGCGGGCGACACCGTCATCGCCGCCTTTACGCTGTCGCTGGCGGCGGGCGCGTCCTTTACGGAGGCGGCACATCTGGCGAATTACGCCGGCGGCATCGTGGTGATGAAGCGCGGCACCGCGACCGTCAGCCGCGCCGAACTCGAAGCCGCCGTGCGCGCAGAGGCCACTTCGCTTCCGTTGAAGCTACAATGAACACGCGCAAGAAAATCCTTTCTCGCGATGGGCTGACGAAATGGCTCACCGAACGACGCCGGGGCGGCGGGCGCGTGGTGCTTGCGAACGGCTGCTTTGATATTTTGCACGCCGGGCACGTCCGCTACCTCGAAGCGGCGCGCCTCGAAGGTGACATTCTCGTCGTGGCGATCAATTCGGATGCGAGCGCCCGCCCGCTCAAAGGGCCTGGCCGGCCGATCTTGCCCGAGCGTGCGCGAGCGGAGCTTGTGGCAGCGCTGGCCGTCGTCGACTACGTGACCATTTTCGATGAGCCGGACGTCGGCGCACTTCTCTCGGCGCTTCGGCCTGACGTGCACGCGAAAGGGACGGACTACACGGCCGAAACCGTGCCGGAGCGCGCGATCGCGGCGCGTCTTGGCATCCGAGTGGCCATCGTCGGCGATCCGAAAGAACACTCCACGCGGGATTTGCTCGCGCGCGTGCGTGAGCGGGGCGATGGCTGATCCGCGGTTCCTGATTGTGCGACTCGGTTCGCTCGGCGATATCGTGCACACCCTGCCCGCCGCCGGCGCGTTACGCGATTCTTTCCCCCAAGCGCGCATCGATTGGCTGGTAGACCGCAGGTGGCGCATTCTGCTCGACGGTAATCCGGACATCAACGAGGCCATCGCGCTCGACCGAAAATCCTGGCGAGATGTGGTCGCCTGCGTCAAGCATCTGCGCGCGGCGGGGTACACCTGCGCGCTGGACTTTCAGGGCCTCTACAAGTCGGCCATTCTATCGCTCTTCTCCGGCGCGACGCGCCGGGTAGGCTTCCGCTGGAGCTACGCGCGAGAGGGTCTTGCAGCCCTTGCTTATACACAGCGAGTCTCACCACGTGGCGCTCACAAGGTGGAGCATAACCTGGCGCTCGTTGAGAATGTAGGCGCGCGGACGACCAAGCCGCGGTTTTCCTTATGCATTCCCGCGGAGGCCGAGGCGCAGATCCGTCAGGAACTCTCACAGCGCGGCGTCGGTGAATTTTTCGTTCTGTCGCCGGGTGGTGGCTGGCGATCGAAGTGTTGGCCGGCGGAGCGATTCGGCGCGCTCCATCGCGAGCTCGCACTCCGCCACGGCTGGCACGGCGTTGTAAGTTTCGGACCGGGAGAGCGAGAGCTGGCGGAAAGCGTCCGGAGCGCGGCTGGAGAGCCTGCGCCGATTCTCCTGCCCATGGACCTGGCCCAATTGATGGCGCTTCTGCGCCGCGCGAAATTTGTGGTCGCGGGAGATACCGGCCCGTTGCACCTGGCGTGCGCCCTCGGCACGCCCGTCGTCGGACTGTACGGGCCGACCGATCCCGTGTGCAACGGCCCGTTTTCCACTGCCGACATCGTGGTGCGCAACGCCAAACCGGAGGAAACCACTTACAAGCGCGGCGCTGCTTTATCACCGGCCATGCTTTCGATCACCGTCGAACAGGTGGTGGCGGCAATCGAGAAGCGACTGGGGATCGGCTGATGGCGGTGCCCAACCATTTTTGGGTCCGCTTGCGCGTGCGCCTCGGCTATCCCGTGGCCCTGATTTCCTTGTGGCTGGCCAGACCTACACCGGTTTCGATTTTGTGCGGAGCAGCGATCGCGGCCCTCGGCCTGGCGATCCGAGGCGCCGCGGCAGGTCATTTGCGGAAAGACGAGGGGCTTGCGACCTCAGGCTTATACGCGTGCACGCGCAACCCACTTTATTTGGGGAGCGCTATCCTGGCGGCGGGGTTCGCTGTGGCGGCGCATTCCTGGCTCGCAGCTGCGGTGGTGGCGGCTTATTTCATTCCTTTTTACGTTGCGGTGATGAAGCGCGAGGAAATCGAGCTGCGCGTTCGATATGGAAAGCCGTTCGACGAATATGCCGAGCGCGTTCCCCTTTTCTTGCCGCGTTTTCGGCGGGCGAAGGATGCGGGCGCCCACCGAGCGCCTTTCTCGTGGCAACTTTACAAGCGGAACCGGGAGTATCAGGCGCTCCTGGGCTGCCTTGCGGGCATCGGTCTCCTATGGCTGCGAATGCTGGTAGCGATGAAAATCGGGTGAGTCAGTGCAGGCGATACACTGCGTTGATCAGCCGCTGAAATTTGGGGCGGTAGATGATGTCGAACGCCTGCTCCTTGCCAGGAAAAAGTTCCAGCGCGACGCGGCGGGTGGCTGCCGCCATTCCCGAAGCTTCTTCGATGGAAAGCTCTCCATCGGCGATGGTTTCGAGCGCCAGGTGCACGAGAATACGCAGGCGTCTTCCGCGCCGGCTTTCTTCGTCGATCTCTTCTTGCGTGGGCTTACGTTTATTGTCTTCGTCCATGGATGGTCCCGAGGCTTGTTACAATAGTATGTACCCGGAGGTCGCGGCGCGGCAAGTGCCTCCCCCCGGGCCGTTCCGGAGGGCGATATGAAGGACCAACCTGCAGCCGAACGAGCCGTCGTAGTTCACACCGCCGACAATCCCGTCGAAGCGATGGTGATTCGAGGCTTGCTTGAGAGTGCGAGCATCGCGTCGCCGGGTTCCGTTTCCACCGATCCCTTTCCCCTGCACGAGGTGCCCGAAGGGTCCCACGGAGTCGAGATCGTAGTACTGGAATCGCGCGCCGACGAAGCTCGTGATGTCATTGCCGATTATTTGGCTGGTAACAAGAGCATCGACGCCGAGAAGTCAGGCGAGGAGTCCGAGTAGCGCCCAATAGATTTCGGGCGGGCAGGAAGTCTCTCAGGGCGCGTTCGTTTCGATGAAGCTGTGAACGGAGAGCGCGTGGCCGTCGGTCCACGCCGTGACGGCTCCGTCGTGATCCATCCTCAGCAGGCGAACGCCGCGTGCCTCATAGCGCGTTGATAACCCCGGCGTTGGGATGGCCGAACGAGTTCGCTTCGGCTCGCTTGCATCGATCTTTCCTTCCGCGAGCAAGCGCGCAACGTTGTTAGAACCTGTTGCAGTCTGTTCGAGTCTCGAAGCCAAGCCGCCCAGTCCGCACCACGCGAGCAGAGCGAGAATCCACGCGGTAAGGATTTGCTGCTTCCAGAAAAGAAGCAGAGCTAGGAGGATCGCTGCGGCTGCCGATCCAGGCGGCGGTTCCGCCGGCCACCACTCGCGCAAGCGCGATGCCGAAGGCAAACTCTGCTGCAATCCACACCGCGGGAAGTTTCACGGGCGCTTCTCGAGGACGACGAGCGATTCGATGTGATACGTCTGGGGAAACATATCGAAAAGGCCGACCTCGGCAAGAACGTAGCCGGCGCCTGCGAACGCGGCAAGGTCGCGCGCCAGCGTGGAGGGTTCACAGGAGACGTATACGATCCGCCTCGGCGCGAGTTTAGCCAGTCGGGCCACCGCTCCGTGCGAGAGGCCCAAACGCGGCGGATCGAGCACGACGGCATCGGGCGTCTCAGTCCACCCGTTCAGGAAGGCCTCCACATCCGCGTTCCGCGCTTCGGCGTGTGAGCCGCCCGCGACAATGTTGGCTTCGAGATCGCGCGCAGCAGCGGGGTTGGCCTCGACGCCGACGACGCGGTCGAAGTTCGAGCGCAGCAGGAGCGTAAATAGCCCCACGCCTGCGAACAGATCGAGCACCAGGGCGCCTCTTCCCGCCGCGCCAGCCACGGCGCGAGCCATTTCTTCGACGAGGAAGCGGTTCACCTGGAAAAACGACATGTGGCCCACGCGGTAGGTGTGGCCGGCGACTTCATAGTGGAGAAACCCGGGGCCGAAGAGTTCCATGTTTTCGCCGCTGAGATCGCGCACGAGAAGGCTTTCTAGATTCGGCGTCGCATCGCGAAATATTTTTGCGAGCGCGCTAACCGAAGACGGGAAGGCGGCAAACGAGACGTTCAGCAGCAGCTTGCGATCGCCCGCATCCGCGAACGCTTCCACTTCGCGCAAGGACGCGGGCAATCTGCCGCTGCCGATTGCGTCGCGCAGAGGGCGAAAAGCTTCAAACAAGCGCGGCGAGACGATGGGGCACTCTTCGACAGGAAACACGGCGGTCGAGCCGGCGCGAAAGAATCCAATCGTGAGGCCTTCCTTGCTATTTGAACCGCGCAGGCGGATTTTCCATTGGACACGATTGCGGTAGCCCCACGGCGGCGAAGCGTGTGTCGCAATGGGGCCGCTCCACTCGATCCGGCCGATGCGCCCCAGGGTTTCCCGCAGGATTTCGGTCTTGAATCGAAGCTGCGCCTCGTATGGAATGTGCTGGTAATGGCAGCCGCCGCAAAGGGTGAAGTGCGGGCAAGCGGCAGAGACGCGGTCAGACGAGGGCGTCACCCACTCTTCGACGCGCGCGCGAACGAATTTTTTCTTGTGCTCGACGGGCGCTACCTGGACGATTTCCTGGGGCAAAACGAAAGGCACAAAGACCGTCGAGCCATTGTGATGGGCCAGGCCTTCGCCGCCGTAGATCAGTTTTTCGATCTGGACTTTCATGTCTCGAGCAACGGCGCTATGTCAGGTAAAACAGACTCAGGCGCGGCAAATCGAATTTCTCAAACAGTCGTTTCTGGATGTACTGCCTTTCGAGCTGCGAGAGCTGTTCGGGCGTCATTTTCCGCCTATAAGGAGCGAGCGAGCGGTCCATCTCGCGCCGAATCCCGACTTGTGTTTCTTCATCGGCGCTCGCCGAAAGCGCCGAGGACAATTTCTCTTCGAGCACGGTCAAGTGTCGCTCCAAGTCTTCGAGATCGAGTGCCGTCGGCGAATCGAAACGCGAAGCCAGGTCTTCGAGACGTGTTGCAGTTTCTTCAGAGCGGCGCGCCAGCTCGGCGCAGGATGGTCGATGCTTTTCCGCCGCGGCCCGCAACCGCTTCGAGTTCCTTTCGAAAAACTGCCGTAGCTCGTCGCGCGAGAAAGGCTCGGCGCGAGCGCCCGCGGCTTTCACTTCGGGTCCCGACCCCGTCCCCGCTTCGGCTGCCGCGGCGGCGGCGTCGAGAACAGCGTCCACGCAGTAGGCCAGGCTCTTCATCTGCCGGCCCGCCGCAGCCCGGCGCGAACGGGCGTAACTTTCAAAGGCGTGGTCGATGCCTTTCAGAACGGCTTCCAGCGGGATTCCCGCCTTCTGCCAGGTTTCAACGATGGCCCAGTCCAATGGCGACACCAACAGATGCGCGCCGCGTTTTCGCCAGAAGTAGTCCTCGATCTCCGTGAAATAGTTGAAGTAGTTGAACGCCGCCATAACGCGCTTGGCCGTTAGCGGCGCGACTTTCGCGCGACTACCGCGGGCCGTTCTGCCGGCCGAGGAACCTTCGAGACCGCCGCGGAATTGCGCTCCCACAAGATGCGCAGGCCCTCGAGCGTAAGGTGTTCCTCAATGGTCTCGATAAACCGCGAGCCACGCGCAACTAGCTCGGCCTGCCCGCCCGTCGCGATGATTTTCGCTTCGTGCCCGAGCCGTTCCTTCATCCGCGCCAGGATGCCGTCCACCAAATCCACCGACCCGTAATAAAGTCCCGCCTGCATCGAGCCCACGGTGTTGGTGCCGATGATCTTGCCGGGGTCTTTGATCTCCACGCGCGGGAGCCGCGCGGCGCGAGTGAAAAGCGCTTCCGCCGAAATGCCGATTCCCGGCGCGATCACTCCTCCAAGGTATTCGCCGCGCGCCGAGATCGCATCGAAGGTAATGGCCGTGCCGAAATCCACGACGATGCACGGCCCACCGTATTTTTCGAAAGCCGCCACGCCGTTCACGATCCGGTCCGCGCCCACTTCCTGCGGGTTCTCGTATTGCACGGGCATGCCCGTCTTGATACCGGGCTCGACGAACAAGGCCTTCTGGCGAAAATAACGCTCCGACATTTCGGCCAGCGTCGGATTGAGCGGAGGCACCACTGAGCTGATGATGATGCCGTCGATCGAACCTGGCTCGAGCTTCCATAACGTAAAGAGATTGAGAGTGAGGATGCCGTATTCGTCCACAGTCTGATTGGGCAGCGTCGTCAAACGCCACTGGGCCGTCAGTTCTTTCCCCTGGAATACTCCGAGGACGGTATTCGTATTTCCGACGTCGATGGTCAGCAGCATCAGGGCACCTCCGCCACGTCGCCGGAGATGACGGCCTCGATGCGTCCGTCATCGCGCGCCACGCGAAGCACGCCCGAAGGCTCAAGCCCCGCCGTGGTCCCCACAAACGTTTCCGCAGCCGTCGAAATCTGCACGCGCTTGCCCTCGTAGAAGCTGGACACCTGGGCGAAGCGGCTGAGGATCGGCTTGGCCCCTTCGGCGACGAATCGATTGTAGTAGCGGTCGAAGCACCAGAGCAACCGGATGAGCAGATCGAGGCGCGAGTAGGCCTGGCCGCCTTCCATCTTCAACGAGGTGGCGATCCCGGCCAGCTCCGCCGGCATTTTCGTGTGATTCACGTTGATGCCAATGCCCACAACCGCATAGTGCACCCGGTCCGGCTCGGCGTGCATTTCAGTGAGGATGCCGCAGAATTTCTTTCCATGCAGCAGCAGATCGTTGGGCCAGCGGATGTCCGGAGCGAAGCTGGTTTCTTCCGCCACGGCATCGCGCACCGCAAGTCCGGCGACGAGGGTGAGAAGGGGTGCCTGCGCCGGGGAGATCGGCGGGCGCAGCAGGATACTCGCATGTATGCCACTCGATTTTTCGGAGATCCATTTCCGGCCGGCACGGCCGCGCCCGGCCGTCTGCTCTTCGGCCAGCACGACGGTGCCGTGCGGGTCCCCTTCCTGGCCCAGCTCGAGCGCCACCGTGTTCGTCGAGTCGATTTTGAAGAAGTGATAGATGCGGCGGCCGAAAGGCGTTCCGTGAAGCCGGCGCGCCAGCAGCTTCGGCACAAGGATGTCGGGCATACGCTCGATGTGGTATCCCGTGCGTGGATGGCCTTTGACCTTGACTCCCAAGGCGCGCAGCTTGTGTACCCACCGCCAGACCGTCTGGCGCGTCACGCCGATCTCGCTGGCAATCTTGGGGCCGCTGATGACAATCGTGGCGTTGTCGGCAAGAAGCGTCAACAGCGCGTCAATCCGTCGGTCGGTTGTGCCCCGGACGTTTGCCAAATTGGGTTTCCTCAAGGATCAGGAGAAATTCAAAGGGTGCCAGCTTACTCGACCGAAGGCTCGCCCACAAGCAGCGAGCAGTTCCAGACCGGAAGGGAACTGAAATCGCAGGGCTCGGCCGTGTAAAGGCGAGACAGGCTTACGGATCGAGCTGAGCAAGACGGTCGAGCAATTTCTGATATTCCACCTGCCGCTCGGCGAGCGTGGATTCGAGTCCGCGCACGACTTCCGCGGGGGCACGGCTGCGGAAGGCGTCGTCGGCCAGGCGGCTCCGCTTCGACGCCAGGTCCTTCTCCAGCCTGTCTTTTTCCTTGCGCAGGCGCGCCACTTCCGCCTTTGGGTCGATCGCTTCGCCAAACTGGATTCGCAAGTCGAACTGCGCGGTCGAATGCACGACCGCGTTCGAGGATTCGAGGCGCCCGCGTGAGAAATTGACCGCTAACAAGGTTCCGAGGCGCAAGATGGATTCGAGATTGTCCTTGACCAGTTTTTCGATCGCCGGGTCTTCCGTAGAGAAATCGGCAGCGACTTTTCGCTTGGGATCGAGCTTCAGTTCAGCACGGATGTGACGGGCCCCCACAATGATTTCCTGCACCGTCGTCATTTGTTTTTCCGCGCCCTCATCGGTCCATTCAGGATGGGCTTCGGGGAAAGGATCAAGCGCAATGGACTTCGCTCCCGGGCGCTGTGGCAGCTTGTGCCACAGTTCCTCGGTGAGAAAGGGCATGAAGGGATGCAACAGCCTCAGCGCCGCTTCAAATACGGCAAAAATATTTCGCCAGGCCTGGAGCGCCAAGTCGCGATTGGCAACCGTAAGCTGTGGCTTCGCCCATTCGATGTACCAATCGCAGAACTCGCCCCAGAAAAAGTGATAGATCACGTGCGCCGCTTCATGGAAGCGGAAGTTTTCGAGCGCGTCGTTGGTCTGCGACGTCACCGTGGCGAGCCGCGAGAAGATCCAGCGATCGGCCAATGCAAGACCGTCCTTCCCGCGATCGGGCGCTGCGGCCCGCACCTCCGGCGCGGCCAGCTCTTCGAGCGTCACGCCCGTAGCCTCAACCTTGTCGAGGTTCATAAACAAGAACCGGGCAGCATTCCAGATCTTGTTGGCGAAGGCCCGGTAGCTGAGCAGACGTTCGTCGCTCCAGAGGATGTCGGTGCCCGGCGCGGCCATTACGGCCAGGGTGAAACGCATCGCGTCGGTGCCGTATTTTTCGATGAGTCCGAGCGGATCGATGCCCGTCCCTTTCGATTTCGACATCTTCTGGCCTTCGGCGTTGCGCACGATCGAATGGAGAAATACCTGCCGGAACGGAATCGTCCCCGTAAACTTCAGGCCCATCATGATCATCCGCGCGACCCAGAAGAAGAGGATTTCATAGCCGGTGACCAGCAAGCTCGTGGGGTAATAGGTCCGCAGGTCTTCGGTATCGTCAGGCCAGCCCATGGTCGAGAATGGCCATAACCCGGAACTGAACCAGGTATCGAGCACGTCGGCGTCCTGCTCGATTCGCACCGATCCGCAATGGGCGCACTTCGTCGGATCTTCCCGCGCCACGGTCACCTCATGGCAATCGCGGCAGTGCCACGCGGGGATGCGGTGACCCCACCAGAGCTGACGCGAAATGCACCAGTCGCGGATGTTGCGCATCCAGTTCAGATAGATGATCCGCTGGTGCTCGGGCAGAATCTGGATTTCGCCGCGCTCGACAACGGCAATAGCCGGCTCGGCCAGCGGCTTCATCTGGATAAACCACTGCGTGGAGGCGCGCGGCTCGATATCCGTACCGCAGCGATCGCAGGTGCCGACGGCGTGGGTGTGGTTGGTGACGCGGTCGAGCAACCCGAGTGCGGTAAGGTCCGCCACAATTTTTTCCCGTGCGGCCGACCGCTCCAGGCCGGCGTACTCTCCAGCTGCCGCGCCCATGTGTCCGTCATCGGTCATGACGTCGATTTCGGGCAGCCCATGCCGGCGGCCGATCTCGAAATCGTTCGGGTCGTGCGCCGGAGTGACCTTCACCGCGCCGGTGCCGAATTCGCGGTCCACGTGAGCGTCGGCGATGACCGGAATTTCACGGTTCATCAGCGGCAGCACGACTTTCCTGCCGATCAGATGCTTATACCGCTCATCGTCGGGGTGGACCGCGACGGAGGTGTCGCCGAGCATGGTCTCCGGCCGGGTGGTGGCGACGACCACGTACTCGCTCGAGCCGGCCAGCGGATAGCGGATGTGCCACAGCTTCCCGGCTCGCTCGACGTGCACCGTTTCCAAATCGCTGATCGCCGTCTGGCAGCGCGGGCACCAATTCACCATGTAATGCCCGCGATAGATCAAGCCTTCCTCGTAGAGGCGCACAAAAGCTTCGCGGACCGCCCGGGAAAGGCCGGGCTCGAGCGTGAAGCGGGCGCGCGTCCAGTCGCAGCTTTCGCCGATCCGGATCATCTGATTGACAATGGCGCCCCCCGACCGCTCTTTCCACGCCCAGACTTTCTTCTCGAATTCTTCGCGTCCGAGTTTGCGATAGTCGATACCTTGTTCGCTCAGCAGTCGCGAAACGACCCGCTGGGTCGCGATTCCGGCATGATCCATTCCCGGAAGGTACAGCGCGTTGAAGCCGCACATCCGGTGCCAGCGAGTCAGGATGTCAATTTCCGTGTGATCGAGCATGTGGCCGATGTGGAGCGACCCGGTCACGTTGGGTGGGGGAATCACAATGGAGAAAACCGGGCCGGGGGCCTTGGCGTCGGCGCGGAAGAGCTTTTGCTCGAACCAGGCCTGGGCCCAGCGCTTTTCGATTTCCTGCGGCTCGTATGCTTTAGGGATTTCTCGCGTCATGACGAATGTCCGTTGGTCCAGCGGCGTCCGACCGCTCCAATGAGACAAACAATAATAGGGGCGCGCTGGCAGAGCGTCAATCGCGCGAGTGCGAGCGAGGTTTGGATCGGGCCGCCGCGAATCGCCCTGGACGCATGGCTTCGCGCTGACGGCACAGTGTACAGGGATTATTTTTTCTGGAGTTCGCGCTGGAGAAGATTTTCGACCAGGGGCTTCAGAATTTCTCGGGTGAGGATCTGGTGAATCTCAGGTTCGAGCGCTTCGAGCACTTTTGAAACGACTGCTTGGATCATCGCTGGGTCCGGCTGCAAGTCGGCGGGGAAGGATTCAACCTCCGGTTCGGGCATCATGGCAAGACCGCGAGTGGCGCTCTCCTCGCCGGCATGTTTTGGGAATGCCGCGCGAATCGCCTCGGAAGGTTCGTACGGCATATGCGTAACCGGCTGCTGCGATTCGAAGCTCGCTTCCAGCTCGCTCTTGCGCTCCGGCGTGCCGCCCAGGGGCAGATTCGCGGCAGGCTGCACCAGGAGTTCAAATTCCTGCTTCGGAGATTCTCCCGGCACTGGCTCGCTTCGCTCGGCTTCAACTTCCACTGCCTGGAAGCGTCGCGAGACTTCGTTCGGCTCCGCCCGCGTCTCCGTTGAGGGTGCACGCACTTCTTCGATGACAGCAGGGTCTTCGTCGATGACGTCCGAGACTTCGGTGGCCGCCTCAGAAACACGGGCGCCGTCGATCGGGTTGTGAGTTTCCGCGGAAACCTGCGATGCAGGCTCAGGAGTTGTCCATGTCTCGACCGGTGCGAGCGGGGGCTTCTCGACTGCAGGGGTGGAAACCGGCTCCTCCTGCTCCGTGATTGTCAAAGGCACAGGGCTGGGCGACATCAATTCCATCCATTCCGCTTGATTCGGCACCATGCTCGATTCCTGTTCGATCGATGCTCGGACTTGCTCCGCGTCGTCTTGAAGTTTTTGCGTTTCCTCGATCGCGTCGAGAATCAGCTGGGAGGGCTCAAAGGGTTCGTCCAGCAGCGCCGCTCTCCCCGCGTCACCGGTTGGAACTTCATAGTCTGCTACATCGAAGTGCCGGCCGGTTCCTTGCGGGCCGGATACAGTCGGCGTAAAGCCGTCGGTTGGCCCTCCAAAAATCGGTGCGCTTTCTTCTTGGGCACTTTTCTCGGCCAGGCCTGATCCTTCCGTCGTTGGCTGGCCTGCCGTCGGCCGAATTAGCTCGACGGCTCGCAGGAGCTCCTTTGCAGGAGACATCGACGGCGGGGATGCCTTCTTGCCGAGGGCCGAATTCACCATGGCGATCAACGGATCCGGCGGGACAAAGGGCTTTTTCAACACGCCATCCGCGCCCACACGGCGGGCTTCCTTCTCATCGAGCGGATCGAACGCGCCTACCAGCAGGATTACGGGAATCTGAGCAAACCGAGGGTCCTTCTTGACGAACTCGCAAACCTCGTAGCCGTTTCGCACCGGCATGAAAACGTCGGCCAACACGACGTCTGGCCGCACGTCGAAGAGTTTACGGACGGCTGCCTCGCCGTTGCCCACGGAGATGACTTCGATGCCTTGATCGACAAAGGCCAACGAAACCATCTTCTGAATATTACTGTTGTCGTCTGCCACCAGGATTGTTGGCAACGTCGTCCCCTTAGGCCCTGCGATGAAGGCGTACGGCTCCGCCTGAGTCCTCGCTATTCGTAGCATCCCGGCGACGGCGAGTCAACGGTACGCGTGAGCAAGCGTGCCAAACCGATAGCAGGAGAGACTGGAAAGGGCTACCAGGGGATGAGCTTGCGCAATCCCTTCTTCTTCTTGCTGCTGGATTCCTTCTTGCTATTGGGATCGGAAGAGTTGCTAGGGTTCGCTGAGGAACCGGTCGCGGGAGCGGTTGTGGCACCGGCCGCGGAGGAATTGTCTGTGGCCGCGCTCGAACCCGATGCGGGAGCCCCTGTGTCTGTTGTGGATGCATTGCCGCCTGAGGTGCTGCTTGTGCTGCTCGAGGAGGATCCTGCGGAAACCGTTTCAACTGCCACAGAACTGCCGCTGCCCGACCCTCCTGTACCTACGGATCCCGGCGCCCCTGAGCCGGGCTTGAGCACTTCAGTGGCAGACGTGGGTTCGCTCGGTGGGTTCAGATTCGGTTGGCCCGTGCGCGCGGCCATGGAAACATCCGGGCCAGTCTTCAAAACCCCGAGCGACCGATGCATGATGCCGGGCCGGCTTCGTGGCAGTTTCTGTTCTTGCTCCATTCGTGCGAGGGCTCCCGGATCGGACTGCGGTACCGGCACGCCCGCCCGGAGGAGTCTGTTTTTGGAATCGCCGACCAGGCTCGAAAGCGGATAGTCCCGCACGATGCGTGTATAAAACTGGTTCGCTATTTCTCGCGTCTTTTCGTTTCGACTGTAAATATCACCCAGCATCCAGAGCGCACGGTCGCTCTGGCTGTAGAGGGGATATCGATTCGTCAGCTCCAGCAGGCGCGCCGCAGACGCACGGTAGTCCTGCTTGAGGTAATAGAAACGGCCGACGCGGTAGTCGCCTTCCCCGAGCATCTCCTGCACTTCGCGAAGTCGCTGTTCCGCGTTGGGCGCGAGCGGGCTCTGCGGGTACTTCAACAGGAAGTTTTGAAACTCATCTTCAGCGAACTGGGCCTGGGTGCGGTCGCGGTCCGGTTTTTCCATCAACCGGTAGTGCGCCATCCCCACCTGCATCTGCGCATACGGCGCTTCCTCGAGGAAGGGGAAGAAGGTAATGAAATCCTTGTATTCCGCGACGGATTGAGTCAGCCCGGAGGTCCCTCCTTCCTTGAAGTAAGAATCGCCGATGGCGAGCTTGGCTTTGGCCAGATACTCGCTGTCCGGATACGTATTAATGAGAGTTTGCAGGCTGAGCCGTCCCTCGGTATATCGGCCGTGCTTGATATCGTCTGTTGCCCGCATATAAAGCACCTTATCGGGCTCCGCGGACGCGTCGGCATCGATGTTGGCGCTCTTCTTCTTTTTCTTCTGCCCCCCGGCGCCCAGGAGCGAAAGTGCGACTGCGACGATGAGCAGGCCCTTCTTTATAGTGATTCTCTGCATCAGACCTTCTGAGTTATGGCTTCGCGAGCCAATTGGAGCAGCCGGCGCACCGCTGCCGCAACGTCCGGCGTGTGGAAGACGGAGGTGCCCACGACAAAGGTTTCAGCCCCGGCTTGAGCGATCTCTGCAATGTTTCCGGGCCCCACTCCCCCATCCACCTGGATCCGGAAGTCGTAATTATAGCGCGTCCGCAATTGCTTGAGTTCGCGAATTTTTTCGAGCGAGCGGGGGATGAATTCCTGCCCTCCGAACCCCGGGTTCACCGTCATCACCAGGACCGTATCAACCCGGTCGAGCACTTCGCTGAGCGCTGCTATCGGTGTCGCGGGGTTGATGACGGCTCCCGCTTCTACATGCTGTTCGCGAACCATCGCCAGCGCCCGATTGAGGTGCACCGTCGACTCCTGCTGGATCAATATACGGTTGGCGCCGGCCTTGGCAAATGCATCGATATACTGCTCGGGGCGCTCAATCATCAGATGCACGTCGAGGGGGAGCTTGGTTGCCTTGCGCAGAGACTCCACCACGGGGATGCCGATGGAGATGTTGGGCACGAAGTGGCCATCCATCACATCCACGTGAATTACTTCCGCGCCGCCCTTCTCGGCTGCGCGCATGGCTTCGCCGAGCGCGGCGAAATCAGCAGCGAGGATCGAAGGAGCAATTTCGATGTTCCCGCGTGGCATCCTGCGGAGGATTCTAGCACACTGGCAAATCAGGCTATTGAACGACTTGAATTTCCACGGAGCCGCCGGCGTCGATGCGAGACCCGCGCGGCGGCGTCTGCGAGCTTACGATTCCCGCGGCGGCGCCGGGCGCTGGCGAGACGTTGATCTTGGAAAGCTTCAGGCCGGAGGCTGAAAGTTTTCGTTGAGCATCGATCAGAGGTAATCCCACCACGTTCGGCATTACGTACGCTTCCGGCTGCGGCCCCAGCGAAACCAGCATGTCGATGCGGGGACTCGCAATGTTTGCGCTTCCCGGCGGCGGATCCTGTTGAATGACGGTGTCTGTGCCGGATCCTGGCAAATAGAAACTTGAAATCTCTCCCACTTGCAAGCCCGCGCTCAGCAACTCGATCCGTGCGGCCCGGAGGCTCTTGGCGCTCAGCGCGGGGATGTTGACGTGCCGCGGGCCTAGACTCAAGACCACGTGCGCCCTCTGACCCACTTTCACTTGCAAATCTGCCGGCGGGGTTTGCCGCACCACGGCGTCGACCGGCAGGCCGCTATAAATGCGGTCCTCTATCTTCATCCCCAGACCGACAGCTTGCAGCGCCGCCTGGGCATCGCTGCTTCTTTTGCCAGCCACGTTCGGCATCGGCACGACCCGTCCCTGAATCGCAAAGCGCATCGCGGTGATGGCGCTCAGAAATGCCACGGAGGCGAGGATGAATATCGCGAGCGCCATCCGTCCGAACCAGCGAAGTCGTGCGCGCAGTCCCATATCCCGGCCTCGCGCAGCCTAGCACGCCCGCGTCGCCGCTTCAACGCACCGCGGCAAAGCATGTGGCTAATGCTTCTCGAAGGCCACGGCGAAGAAGCCGTCCGTGTGGTGGTCAGGCGGAAAAGTACGAAACATCCCGGAGGAATCAAACAGCCGCTCCGGCGGCACGTCCGGTGCCCAGTGCGTTTCCATCTGCCTTCCTAGAGCCCCTGCTGCGGCTAGGCGCAAATCGCTCGCTCCGTCGAGTACTTCGCCCACCACTTCTTCGTTCTCCTCGGGTTCGAGCGAGCACGTGGAATAGAGAAGCCGGCCGTTTGGCTTCAGATGCGCGAAAGCAGCGCGCAGCATCGTCACCTGACGGCGATGAAATTGCCCAAGCTCCGCCGGGACGAGCCTCCAGCGAATTTCCGGATGGCGCGCGAGCGTGCCCGTGCCGGAGCAAGGGGCATCGATGAGGATGCGGTCAAAATTCCTGGTGAAAGGAAGCGAAGTCGTGGCGTCCAGCGCCACCGCTTCGACGTCGTGCACGCCAAGGCGTTCAAGCTGCGTGCGCATCGCTCGCAGCCGGTGCGGATGGAAGTCCCCTGCGATCACCGACCCTCCCGGCGCAGCCATTCGCGCCAGCCGGGAAGTTTTCCCACCCGGGGCGGCGCACAGGTCGAGAACAGCGTCGCCCGGCTTGACTCCGAGGAGGAGCGGGATGGCCTGCGACGCTTCGTCTTGGATTGAGATCCACCCGCGGCGAAATGGTTCCGCGCGGGCGGGGCTGCCGCCTTCGACGATCCTCGCGGCCCGCAATAGCCGGCCGGGTTTGACCTCCATCCCGGCGCTGCGAAGTATCGCTTCGATTTCGGCGCTACGACTCGAGTCGTGAGCGGCAATGGCTAGATTCGGCGCTCGATTGTTTGCTTCAAGAAGTCTTTCGGCTCGTTCTGCGCCGAACCGGCGAAGCCAACGCTCGACGATCCACGTCGGATGGGAATGAAGTATGCCGAGCCGATCGGCCGGCGACAGGTCCGACGGAAGGTACTTCTCCGGCGGCTCGCTCGCCTCTGCCGCCGCGCGGCGCAGAACCGCATTCACAAGCGGCGCCGCGGAGCTCTTTCGCGCGCGCTTCGCTAGGTCGACGGATTCATTTACGGCCGCCCGTGGCGGGACGCGCGTCAGGAATCGCAACTGATAAAGTCCCAGGCGAAGCGCCAGCAAGACTTCACGATCGAGACTTGCGGAGGGCTCTTTGAGATGTCGCTCGAGCAAAAAATCAAGCAGGCGCCGCCAGCGTAGGACGCCCATCGTCAGTTCGGTGGCCAATGCGGCATCTTCCCGTTTTGTCTTCTCCGTGAGTTCCGCGTGAAGGAGATCGGAGGCATAGGCGTTTTCGGCTTCCACGCGGCGCAGAATTTCGAACGCAATCCTTCGTGCCGGACTGATGGGCATGCAGGTCCTCAAATCACGAATGGCGAATGTTCCGAGGTGTGGAGCCCGCCCTGCCGGCGAATTCAGCCCCTCTTGGCACGGGAGGCCGCGTCACCGGGACCTGCCGTTTCGGTTTTCGTCAAACACCGAAACGTTCGCCCAAGGCCAGCCGCGCGCCGTTCACGAACTCGCGCGCCGTGACGCGCTTGCGACCTTCGAGCTGCACCGCTTCGATGCGCAGCGAGCTGCCCCGGCCGCAGGTGACGCTGAGTTCGCTTCCCGACGCGCTGGTTGCTCCAGGCGAATCGCTCGAAGGGGCGCCCTCTTGAGGCCGGCCCCAGATCTGGCAGAGCTGTCCGCGAAAGCTGGTGAATGCGCCGGGCCATGGATCCAAGCCACGGATGCGATTGTAAATTTGTTGCGCGGGCTGCGACCAATCGATCTTCCCATCTTCTTTCTTGAGCGGTGGCGCATGCGTTGCCAGCGTGTGATCCTGGGGGACCGGGGTAATTTCGCCGCGCTCCAGTTTTCGCAGCGTTTCGACAATCAATGGCGCGCCGGCTTCGGCCAACCGTCGAGCGAGCTGAGGAGCTGTTTCCTCCGGACCAATCTCCGTCTCCCATCTCAACAGCGTGGGCCCGGTATCGAGCCCTGGATCGATGCGCATGGTAGTCAATCCCGTCCGCGTTTCGCCTTTGAGGATGGCCCAATTTACGGGAGCCGCTCCCCGGTAGCGAGGCAGCAGCGAAGCATGCACGTTGATCCATCCGAGTCGCGGAATTTCGAGCAGCCGTGCCGGAATGATCTGGCCGTAGGCGATGATGACTACCACGTCCGGATCGAGGCGCGTGAAGAAATCGTACGCCGCGTCCGATCGGATTTTCTCCGGCTGATACGTATGCAGTCCCGCTTCGAGGGCTGCCTCCTTGATGGGCGGTGCGGTCGGCTGCTGCTGGCGGCCGCGCGGCCGGTCGGGCTGCGTCACCACGGCTTCGATGGAAAAATCAGGCTCGGCGGTAAGACGGCGCAGGGACGGCAGCGCAAATTCGGGCGTACCGCAGAAAACCAGCCGCGTCGGCACGAGGGTCTACCACTCCCCGGCTTTTTTCAGTTTGCGGATTTTACGTTTCATCAGATCGCGCTTCAGCATGCTGAGATGCATGATGAAGAGCGTGCCGTGCAGATGATCGATTTCGTGGCAGAAGGCTCGGGCCAGCAGGCCTTCGCCGCGCATCTCAAACTCCGTGCCGACGGTGTCCTGTGCGCGCACCGTCACGAACTGCGGCCGCGCCACATAGCCGCGAAACCCCGGCAGCGAAAGGCAGCCCTCTTCCTCGCGCTGCTCGCCTTCACTGTGCACGATCTGCGGATTCGCGAGCACCAGCTTGGCCTCGGGATTTTTCCCCACGCTGACGTCCACGACGGCCACGCACACGTCGCGGCCGATTTGCGGCGCCGCCAAGCCTACTCCCTGAGCCGCGTACATGGATTCGAACATGTCCTGTACGAGCGCCGCGAGTTGCTCGTCGAATTTTTCAACCGGCTGGGTGGGCGTTTCGAGCACCGCCGCCCCATACTTCAGGATTGGGTGGATCATCGCGCCTCGCTGCGCACGCCGTGCATTTCCTAAAAAGCGTCGAGCTGCTTCTGATTCCCTTCGTAGTTTCGCCGAGTCTCTTCGAGCGAATCGCCGCCGAATTTTTGGAGGAACGCTGCCGCCACCACCATCGCCACCATTGCTTCTCCGGCCACGCCACCGGCGGGCACCACGCATAGGTCCGATCGCTCGTACGCCGCTTTCACCGATTCCTTGGTTTTGAGATCGGCCGAGAGCAGCGGCCGGCGCAGCGTGGAGATCGGCTTCATGTATCCTCGCAGGACCACGTCTTCTCCGTTCGTGATTCCGCCTTCGAGCCCTCCGGCGCGATTCGAAGAACGCGAGAAACGTTTCCGGCGCGCATCGTACCGCACTTCGTCTTGCACCTCGGATCCGGGCAGGCCGGCGCTTTCGACTCCCGTCCCGATTTCCACCGCCTTCACCGCCTGGATGGACATCAGAGCTTGCGCCAAAAGCCCGTCGAGTTTTTCATCCCACTGCGCGTGGCTGCCGAGGCCCGGGGGCACGCTGTGCGCCACCACTTCGAAGACGCCGCCGACCGAATCGCCGTCGCGCATCGCCCGGTCCACTTCCAGTTTCATCTGCGTTTCGGTGGGGAGATCCACGCAGCGCAGCGGTGAGCTCAGGTTGTTGCAGACGGCCTGGATTTCTTCCCACTTCGCCTCGCGTCCCAGCTTCACGCTGCCGACTCGAACCGTATGGCTCAGCACCTCGGTGCCGAACTCCCGCAGCAGCAGTTTGGCGAGGGCCCCGGCTGCAACGCGAGCCGCTGTCTCCCGCGCCGAAGCCCGCTCGAGCACGTAGCGCGCATCGTGGAAATTGAATTTCAGCGAGCCCGCCAGATCGGCGTGGCCCGGGCGTGGGGCCGTCAACGGCCGCGCCGCCGATTCGGAGCCGCTGAAATCCTGAACCGGCAAAGCTTGCTCCCAGTTGGCCCAGTCGCGATTCTCGAGTCGCAGCGCGATCGGCGCTCCGATGGTCTTCCCGTGGCGTACGCCGCCGAGGAACTCGACGCGGTCTTTTTCAATCCTTTGCCGGCCGCCGCGCCCGTAACCAAGCTGGCGGCGGTGCAGATCGCGATTGATGAACTCGATATCTACGGGCAGGCTGGCCGGCAGGCCGGAGATCCAGGCGACCAGCGCCTGGCCATGGGATTCGCCCGCTGTGAATAGTCGCAGCATTCAGGGCAGACGCCGCTCGGATAATCGCAAGCGTCGCATTCTACCGGAGGCATTCACCCCCGTAAAGCGGCGCGAAGCAATTCGTGCGAGTCGTGAGATAACTTGACGCAGCAAGTAGCGGACGTTAGGCTTGCCGGTCGGTCGGTCGCTCGCCGCGATCTGCGTCCACATCGCGATGTTTGAAACTAGCGAAAGCCCAACGCCGTCCGTGGTGGAACAAGCGCTGAAGCGCCAGGTTTTCGCGCTGCAGCAATATACCCTGCTCGTTTTCCAGTCCGTTGCCAACATCTTCAGCCCGCCCTTTTACGTGGCCGACCTGCTCGAACAGATGGATGCGATCGGCGTGGGCTCGCTCCCGATCGTCTTGCTGACCGGTTTTTTCATCGGGGCGGTCCTGGTGCTTCAGACGGCGGCGCAATTCGAGCGGTTCGGCGAAACGGCGCTGACGGGCGACGCGGTGTCGCTGGCCCTGGTGCGCGAATTGGGGCCGGTGATTACAGCGTTACTGGTAGCAGGCCGTAATGCTTCGGGGATCGCGTCGGAGATCGGGTCGATGGTCGTGACGGAACAGGTGGACGCGATGCGCGCGTTGGGCACGGACCCCATTCGAAAACTCGTCACGCCGCGCGTCCTCGCGACGGTCCTGGTGTTGCCCCTCCTGACGGCGGTGTCCGATTTTGTCGGTCTGGTGGGCGGATTCGTGCTTGCTTATTTTACGCTGGGGCTTGGCCCAGTGGAATTCTGGACGCGGGCGATCAATACTCTGGCCGGCGGCGACCTGGTTCAAGGATTGACCAAGCCCGTCATTTTTGGCTTCATTGTTTCGACGGTGGGCTGCTACCAGGGCCTCCACGTCAAAGGAGGCACCCAGGGCGTAGGGCGGGCCACCACCACTGCCGTCGTTGTCGCTTCGGTGGCCGTTCTGATCGTCGATTTCTTCCTGAGCCGCGCCCTGCTTTTCGCGTTCCACAAGTAGAGTCGGCGCACTCGCCTGTTGGACCACCTGCGCACACACACTTCCCTCTTTTGCATCTATAATCACGGGGATATGGAAAGCCTCGCTGGTTTCCGGAGCGGCCTCGGGGCCACATGAGCGAGCCTCTCCCAGGCGATGCGGCGATTGTTTTTAAAGACGTCCGAATTGGGTTCGAGGAAGGCGACGTTTTGCGCGGAATCTCTTTCGAGGTCTGGCCCGGCGAGACGAAGGTACTGCTCGGCGAGAGCGGTTCCGGCAAGACCCTGATTATGAAGTTAGCCGCCGGCTTGTTGCGTCCTGACTCCGGCAAAATCTGGGTCATGGGCCACGACGTGGGAGAAATGGACGAAGCCGATTTGCTCGAGTTTCGCAGCCGGATCGGCTTCGTCTTTCAGGAAGGCGCTTTATTCGATTCCATGACCGTGCGGGACAACGTGGCGTTCCGCCTGCGCGAGGAACACGTCGCCGAAGAGGAATGCGACGCGCGAGTGCGGGAAGCCCTGCGTTTCGTCGAGATGGAAGATGCGATCGAGAAGTTTCCGGCCGAGCTTTCGGGAGGAATGCGCCGGCGAGTCTCGATTGCGCGCGCACTCATCGCCGATCCGCCGATTGTGTTTTTCGATTCGCCCACGGCTGGCCTGGACCCGGTGACCTCCCAAACGATCATTGCCTTGATTTTGCGGTTGCGAGATACCGAAGGCGTGACCTCCCTGATTGCAACGCATCGGGTGCAAGATGCCTTCGGCCTCGCGCATTATCGCTTCGATTCGGACGCGGACCGCGTCCTCTCGCTCTCCGCAGACGGCGCGCGGCTCGCCCCGCCGACAAGTATTTTGGTCGTCCGTGATGGGACCGTATATTTTCAGGGCGACACGGAGAAGCTTCTGCATTCAGCCGATCCCTATCTGAAGGGTTTTCTCGCTTCTGCAGGGGAAGCGGGTGAGATTCGAAGCCACTGAGGAGGCTTGGCAATGGCGCAACGCAAGCAACTGACTTGGACGGAGCTGCGGGTGGGGTTATTCGTGCTCGTGGGACTAATCCTCATCGCCGTGGGCGTGTTCTACGTGACCGGCATGAGCTTCCTAGGCCCGAAATACCGGCTATATACATACCTCCCGGACGTGGAGGGGTTGCAGGTCGGCGCACCCGTCCGCCTGGACGGAGTGGATATCGGCAACGTGGCTGCCATCAAGGTTAACGAGCGTCCGTCCAGCCGCATGAACAATATTCAGTTGGTGATGCGCATCGAAAAGAAGTATCAGCAGGATGTGCGCAGCGACTCGATCGCCCAGTTGAAGACCGAGGGTGTGCTCGGCAACCGCTACGTCAACATCTCTCGAGGCGTGGTGGGTGAGGCGCTGGCCGCCGAGGGTACGGTGCCGGGCGGTGAGGAAGTCGCCATCAAACAGGTCGTTGAGCGGAGCGCCGCGCTGCTGGGAAACCTGCAGACGCTCTCCGAGCAGATTGGGGAGGTTGTGGACAAGGTGCAAAACGGTGAGGGCACCCTCGGCAAACTGCTCTCGAGGGATGAAATCTACAACCGGATGAACGATACGGTGGGCAGATTGCAAGCCATCGTCACTGGCGTGCAGCAAGGGCAAGGGACCATCGGCAAGCTGGTGGCCTCCGATGAGCTCTACAACAAGACCAGCGCCACCATGGGCCATGCCGAAGCCCTCCTCGCCGACGTGCAGGCGCAGAAGGGCACGCTCGGGAAGCTGGTCTATGACCCCAGCATGTACGACGAAGGCAAGCAATTCGTGGAGCGCGGGAATTCGATGTTGCAGGACATCCAGGCGGGCAAGGGAAGCCTCGGCAAATTTGTGACCGATGACACTGTGTTCGCCAACATGCGCGACGCATCGGCGAACGTCCGTGACGCCACCGGCAAACTCAACGCTGGGCAGGGCACCCTGGGAAAGTTCTTTGCCGATCCCCAGTTCTACGACAATCTCACCGGGATGACGGGCGATCTGCGAATCTTGATCGGTCAGTTCCGCCAGAATCCGAAGAAGTTCCTCCACGTGAAGCTCTCGATTTTTTAGCGGCGGTTGGCGAATCGGAAGTAGTGGAGCCTAGAGCGATTGCGATGGGTCTTGAAAGCTGAACTCAGCGGAAGCCTTGTTAGGTCACTTGCACGCGCCGGCGCCTAACGCTCTCAGTTTGCTGGCAGCCGCCTGGCTGCCCCGTTTCGCCGCGGCGGTCAATAATACGCGCGTCTCTTCGCAGCTTTGGGGAACACCGTCACCATGAAGATATAAGTCGGCCAGCGCCACCTCAGCCGCCGTGCTCCCTCTTTCGACGCCGGCCCAAAACCATCTCGCAGCCTCCGAGCTATTTTGGGGCCTCCCGTGGCCTATCAGATAACTGTTTCCAATCGCCACGTCGAGCGAAGCGTCGTCTTCCCGAGTCTCGGCGATGGGCGCAGAGCGAGAGGAACCCGCTGATTCCTCGGCGACCGCGGGGGGAGAGGGGCTCGTCTCCGCCGGCGCTGGTGTTTGGGGCGGAGGCGAAGCAGGTCTGGTCGCTTCGCCCCGATCGATCGTACGATCGGCCTGCGCTTTCTGAGATTGCTGCGGCGGCGGCGTGACCGCCGTGAGCGTTGGGGCTGGCAATGAGGGCGTTGCTCCGCCTATTAGCAGCCCGATCTTTATGAGGCCTCCGCCGAGGGCTTCGCGAAAGGAACTCGACAAGATTAATCCCGCCACGAGGGCCGCCAAGCCAAGCAAAGTAGCGATTCCTACAAATCCGAACGTGCGTCGCCCTTCCTCGACTGCCGGCTCTTCGCCTGCGGTCCGGTCCTCGGCTTCCGTTTCCCCTGGTTTCGACTGGGCTTCCTCGAGCCCGGGGCGCGGAATCGTTGTCGGTATCAGAGTCTGACGGAAAATTTTCGGCGGAGGGCGCTCGGTTTGCTCGGGCGGTTTGTCCTCGGCAGACGGGGGGGACTGCGATCCGTGCGGTTGGCTTGGCTTCGGTCCTTGCATCAATTCCAACACCAACGGGGGGACGTCCTTTGCCGACTCGATCGGAGCTAGAGGCGGTTCCGCGCTGGCAGACGCTTCAGCTCCACGGCGGTCCTCGATTTCTGCTCCGATCGGCCCGGCAGCCCTGTCGCGGGAAAGCCACTCTCGAATTTGATGTTGCGAATTCTCCGACAGGCGCAGGAACTGCACTCCCGCGGCTTTTCCCGCGTCATCTGCCCATGCGATCCGGCCGCCCGTTTCAATGATGTTCTCGCCCAGCACGAACCAGAAGTTGATTCGCTCGCCCGACGCCAAGGGACGAACCACTTGAACCGCTAATCCGCCCTCACTGAGGTCCGTGAAATAGCCGCCATTGTCGGGGCCGAGCTCCACGTACTCGAGGGCGGTCAATTTTTTTCGCGGGTGTTGTCGGCGTTCCGGATTCACTCGATGGTCTCAGTCTCGCGTATGATTTCAACTTGAGGGCGAACGGCGGATTATACCGAGTCGTGGGCTCGGACGCCACCAGCGCGTCGAGCCCGCGATCGTTGCTCTGCCGGGGGCTACTCGGGACCAGAGAGTTGAAGGGCGATGTCGCGAATCCTCCGGAGGTCGAGTTTGCCGGTGCCGAGGTGAGCCAACTCGGTGACGTGGAAAAATTGATTCGGACGCGGGCTCCACAGGTTGGGCAGGCCCGCCTGCGGAAGTTTTTCCAGGAACTCTTTTAACTTTTCTTCCGGGAGCGTCGTCAGCACCACGAGCCGCTCGCCTTTCTTTCCGTCCGGGACGCCCGTGACGACGAAGGCCTGATCGGTCTCGCCCGCCAGCTCTTGCAGCTTCTCTTCCACCTTCACATGGGGCACCATTTCGCCGCCGATTTTGCTGAAGCGGCTGAGCCGATCTGTGATTGTAAGGAAGCCGTCCTCGTCGAGAGTGGCGATGTCCCCAGTGATGTACCAACCATCCTTCAGCACTTCGGCAGTTTTGTCCGGCCGCCCGAGATAGCCCTTCATTACGTTGGGTCCGTTCACCAGCAGCAAGCCGGCGTGGCCCGTGGACAGCGGTTGCTGTGTTTCCGGGTCCACGATACGCACGCTGACGCCGGGAAGCGGGTGCCCGATCCTTCCCCGTTTGGCTCCCACTTGGCGGAAGCCCGGCGCCCGGAAGTCCCGCGTATTGACGGTGACCACAGGCGAGCACTCGGTGCAGGCGTAGCCTTCGAGCGGTTTCACGCCGAACCGGTCTTCGAATGCCGACGCTAGACGCTCCGGCAATTTTTCGGCGCCCACGAGAACGAACTGCACGCTTCCAAAATCTTCGGGCGAGCAGCGGCGCAGGTAGGCCTGCAGGAAGGTGGGCGTCGCCAGCAGGAACGTGACCTTGTATTTGTGCACGAGGGCGCTGATCGCGGAGAGATCGAGCGGATTCGGATGGTACACGACGCCGACGCCCAGCACCGCCGGGAGCCACAGCGTCACTGTAAACCCGAACGAATGGAAGAAGGGGAGCACCCCCAGTATGCAATCCTTGCGCCCGAGCATGAAAGTCTGTCCCACCTGCTCGATGTTGGAAGCGATGTTGTAGTGTGCAAGCATCACGCCCTTCGGCTCGCCGGTGCTGCCGCTGGAAAAAATGATGGTCGCGAGATCGTCGATGGATGCCGGTTTTGAGCCGCGCAGCGTCCTTTCGAGCCGGCGTGCCGGAAGCCACCAGAGCAGCAACGCCGCGATTTTTTCGGAGGCGCGGGGCTTTTCAATCGCCTCCTCGATCAGAATCGTTTTTCCGGGCGGCTGAACCTTGAGCCTTTCGAGCAGCATTTTCGTGGTGATGACCGTTTGGAGCCGGCACTGCTGCGCGCACGAGGCCAACGATTCATTCGACGCCGTGTAGTTCAGATTCACCGGCACCTTGCCCGCCAGGAGCGCCGCGAAGTTCACGAGCGCGCCCCCGACCGACGGAGGCAGCAGGATGCCCACCATCTCTTGACCCTCCCAGATTTTTCGCAGCCGGCGCGCCAGAAAAATGGTGCGCAGCAGTGTGGCGCCGAAACGAAGGCGCGGCACGCGCGCATCCCCCATCGCGTAGCGGAAAGGGAAGTGATGCGCGGTGCGGACAAACGAGTGGTGGATCGGCTTCATGCGCTTCTTGCGCAGGCGATAGGCGGCCGTGTGCAGCCCCTGCACCGCCTCGCGCACTTCGAACGGCGTCGAGGTCGGCGGCATCGGCCGGCCAAAGCTCACCGTCACCGGGTACGGAATTCGTCGCGGAATCTTCCAGATGAACCGCCCTTTCTCGAAGCTGAAGATGCTGCCCCACACGCCGTCCAGGTTCACCGGCACGATGGGCGCCTCCACGCCTTTCATGATTCGTTCGAAGCCGCGGCGAAACGGCAGCAACAGGCCGATCCGCGTGATCTGTCCTTCGGCAAAAATGCAGACCACTTCGCCCGCGCGGATGGCCTCGCTCGCTTCGCGCAGCGAGCGGATCATCTCCCGCGGCCGAAGCTGCGAAGAAATCGGGATGCAACGCAAGACCTTCGCGAACGGCTTGATGAACGGATGGTCGTAGATATCTTTGAACAGAATGAAGCGCACCGGACGGTCGGTGGAAGCGATCAGCAGCAGGGCATCGACGAAAGACATGTGGTTCGAGACAAACAGGGCGCCGCCGCGCTCGGGAACGTTCTCCCGTCCTTCTACCTTGATGCGATAAATGGAATGCGTCGCCATCCACAGCAGGAGCCGGAGCAGGGAATCCGGCAGCAGAACGAAGATGTACACGGTGGCCGCGAGCGTCAGACCCGAAGTAATCAGGAACACTTTCGCCGGGTTGGGATGGCCGAGCTTGATCATGGCGTATTGCGCCACCGGTTGCAGCGCGATCCCCACAAACGAAAGTAGGTTGGCCGCGGCGATGATTCCGCCCTTTCGATCGGGTTCCGGGCGATGCTGAATCAGCGCGTTGATGGGTACGGCGAAGAAGCCGGCAAAGAAGCCGAGTGTGGCGAGAAGCGATAGCACTTCCCGGAACGTGAGTCCATGGAGGGAAAGGAATGCCGCGGCGATCGTGATGCCGATGGCGCCGAGCGGGATCAACCCGTACTCGATTTTACCTCCGGAGAGATATCCGGCCACGAAGCTGCCAATGCCGATTCCGAGCGACGACGCCGCGAGCAAGAGGCTCGAGCCGGTCGCCGAGACCTTCAGAATATCCTCCGCGTAGAGAACGATATTGATGATCAGTAGCGAGCCGAGAAACCAGAAGTACATGTTACCCACCACCGCCAGCGACAACACGCGGTCTTTACGTATCTCCCGGATTTGCGCCAGCAAATCGCCCAGCGGATTCACCCGAAACCGAGTGGTGGGCTTCGCCGCGGGCACTCGCGTGATCCCCATACTGGTCAGCAATCCCACGAGGGCGAGAACAACCAGAATCACTCCCGACCAATATTCTCGTCCGCGAAACGCCTCGGAGAATTTGCCGGCCGCCATGGTTCCGGTAATGATGGCGACGAACGTGCCAAGTTCCAGGATTCCATTTCCCCAGGAGAGCCGCTTCTCGGGCAGAATTTCCGGCAAGAGTCCGTACTTGGACGGGCCAAACAGGGCCGCCTGCGTGGCGATCATGAGAATCGCCGCGAGTAGAATCAGCAAACTATGTTCGGCAAGGCCCAGCAAGGCGACGCCCGCGGCCCCGATTTCCATTACCTTGGTGCCGATCGTCACCGAACGTTTGCTAAATCGGTCGGCGAGGTAGCCTCCGGCCATCGAAAACAGCAGGAAGGGAACCGAGAAGAGCAACGGCACAACCAATACAAAGAGGCGGTCCCGCTGTTCCGAAGCCAGGCCCATCTCCAGGACCAGGAAACCTATGACCCATCGAAGAGTGTTGTCGCTGAACGCGCCCTGGAATTGCGTAACGATCAGGCTCCAGAATCCGCGCTTCCAGCCGCGCACGTCTCGCGAGCCGGGCGTCGTGGTGGTTTCAGTCATTGTGCCGGCGGAAGCTGACTGGTTGGGGAGGGCATATCAAGCACGAGCGTATGCGCCGGAGTTTACCCGCGCGAGGGCGGCGAGGCAAGCACACCTACCGCGCATCGCTTCGATGGCGAAAGGACGAGGAAGATGCAGAACGGCGGTCGTTGCGTGAGCGTTCGGACCGAGAGGTCAGCTTTCCTTCGACGCTGCTACCGGCAGACGCGTGCCCGGAGCGTTAGGGATGCGTTTTGAATATTTCGTCGCCACGTAGTCGTCCACGAGCTTCTGGAACGCTACGGCGAGTTCGTCGTAAGTTCCTTTCAGCGTGATGAACTTTTGTCCGTCAATGTAGACGGGGCAGCTCGGAGCCTCGCCCGTCCCCGGCAGGCTGATGCCGATGTTCGCAGCCTTCGATTCGCCCGGACCGTTCACAATGCAGCCCATCACCGCCAGCGTCAATTCCTCGACGCCTTCGTACTCCGTTTTCCACTCCGGCATTTTGTCGCGGACGTAGCCCTGGATTCGTTCGGCCAGTTCCTGAAACGTCGTGCTCGTCGTCCGGCCGCAGCCAGGGCACGCCGTGACGCTCGGCGCAAAAGACCGCAACCCCAGGGCCTGAAGCAGCTCGCATGCCGCGTACACTTCGTCGCGCCGGTCACCGCCGGGCCGAGGCGTCAGCGAGATCCGAATCGTGTCGCCGATTCCTTCGTTCAGCAGCACTCCCATGGACGCCGCCGACCACACCAGGCCCTTCGCTCCCATGCCGGCTTCCGTCAGCCCCAGGTGCAGCGGCTGCTCCGTCTTCTGCGCCAGGTCACGATAAATAGCCACCAAATCGCGCGGGCGCGAGACCTTGCAGGAAATGATGATCTGGTCCTGGCGCAGGCCGCACTCGAGCGCCAGCTCGGTGGACTCGAGCGCGGAGACGACCATGCAGTCGTTGATGATTTCTTCCGAAGAGCGCCCGAGGTCGAGATCGGTATTTTCCTGCATCTTGCGCATCACCAGTTCCTGGTTCAGCGAGCCGCCGTTGACGCCGATGCGCACCGGTTTGCCGTTGTCGCGCGCGATTCTGCCAATGGTGGAGAATTGTTCGTCGCGACGCTGCCCATGGCCCACGTTTCCGGGATTGATGCGGTATTTGTCTAGGGCTTCCGCGCACTTCGGGAATTTCGTCAGCAGGACGTGGCCGTTGTAATGGAAGTCGCCGATGAGCGGGGCGTCGCAGCCCGCATCGAGCATGCGCCTCTTGATTTCGGGTATGGCCGCCGCAGCCTCAGGAATATTCACCGTTACGCGAACCATATCCGAGCCGGCGCGAGCGAGTTCGAGACACTGCTGAGTGGTCGAGGCAATATCCACGGTGTCCGTATTCGTCATCGATTGCACGACGATAGGCGCGCCGCCGCCCACCTGCACTTTGCCGACTTTGACTCCGACGGTCTTGTGACGTTGCGCTGGCATTCGAGACGTTCCCTCTCGCGAGGAACAAAGGAGCGCTAAACAATCATTCTATACGAGTCTACGGAGGCCCGGCTAGTGCCGGTTTAAAGGGAAATATCACGCCCCGAAGTCCATACAGGCTTCTTGGTAGTGCGCGCGGAAGTTGGCCCTACGATCAAGAGGTGCGATCCGTCTTGAGCGCGCGCAGGGGCCATGTTAACGTGTAATTCCCCAGCGCCGGAGTGGCGGAATGGCAGACGCGGCGGACTCAAAATCCGTTGGCCGCAAGGCCGTGTGGGTTCGACTCCCTCCTCCGGCACCAACATCGATGTTCGATATCTCGACGAAATAGGCGCTTCTATTCTAAGGAGGATCACAGTATGCAACGTCTACATCGTTATCTTGGTTCGCTTTTCCTGACCGCCGCTCTCGTTTCACCGGCGGCAATCAGGGCCAACGTCACACCGCAAGAAGATAGACACGACGACAGGCATCAAGACGACAAAGACCATAGAGATCATAAACGATACTACGACCGTGACCACCGTGATTACCACAATTGGGATGACAGAGAGGACCACGCTTACCGACAGTACCTGGCGGAGAGGCGCGAGCAGTATCGTGACTTTGCCAGGTTGAAGCGCAAGGAGCAGGCGGAATACTGGAATTGGCGCCACTCTCATCCAGATTCCGACAGGCACTAGAGCTGGTCTGACAATCAGAATCCCTGTCCAGTAGAATCCATGTCCAGCCCGGCGCGCGCGGCAGCGCGCGACGGGCTGGCCTGGTTTTTTCCTCTCGGCCCCAAGGTTTGCCGTGTGGGTCCCAAGGTGCCGTTCCAGAACGGCACGACGGCATTACCTCTTTGGCACAGCATGGCCGATCCCCCCGGCAGTTTCGCAGAACCTTGCGATAAGCTCTGAAGAATCTGCAGGAGGGATCTTGGCTCAGTACGTTCCATTGAGAGCTCCGAGTGGTCCCCAGCGTCGCAGTACGCGCGTCGATCAGGTGATCCCTTTGACCGTCATGGGTGCTGATGCGTGGCGCGGGCCGTATCACGAGAAGGTTTCTACGATCACCGTGAGCTGCCACGGATGCAAATACGAGTCCAAGTACGAAGTCATCCAGGAGGCGCGGGTAATCCTGGAAGTCCCCCCTATGGAAAATGAGAAGGCGCCTCGTTCGGTGCGAGGGCACGTGAAATGGATTCAGCGGCCATCCGACTTCGGGCAGCCTTTTCAAGTGGCGGTTGAACTCGATGTTCCCGGTAACGTCTGGGGCATTGCTCTCCCGCCCGAGGATTGGTTTGTGTTTCCCGACCCAGGTCCCAAAGGGGTTCTGAGCTCCACCGAAATCCCAACCGTTTCCACGCTGGCGCCAGCCCTGGTCGTTTCCACGACGAGGGAAGAACCTCAAAAGCGCCCCCGGTCTCGCGAGGCCGAGGCGACCGGCCCCCAGCCACAACCGATCTCGCGCCTTGTAAGCGATTTTCATGAGCAGTTCGAACGGACCGTTTCAGAAGCTGCCAAAGTGGCAGTCAGCGACGGCACCAACCAGCTTCTGGATGAGTTGCGTGCGCAGCTTCGGGAAGATGCGAGCAAGACCCTTGCGGAGCTGGCATCCGCGAATTCCGACCAGTGGTTCCGAGGGGCGCTCGAGCGGATCGACGGCGCCCACCAGGCTCTCGCTGAGGCAGCCCACAAGCAGTGGACCAAGAAGATCGAGCAAGACCTGGAGAAAGCCGGCAGCCTTCTGGACAAGCGGCTCGCCGATTTGAACCAAATGGCGCAAACTCTGGTGACCGCCGCGCAGGAGAAGCATCAGCGGGCGCTCGAGGCCTCCTGGCGAGATTTGCTGGCCCGGTTTGTCAGTCAGCTACAGGAAAAGGTCAACCCGGTGCTGCAAAGCGCGCAGCAGGGATTGACGAATTTGACCAAGTGCCGCGAGGACTCCGAGAAGAAAATCCAGCAAGCCGTGGTGGAATCCGGGAACCGAATGCACGAACTGAGCGAGCAACTGGTCGCGCAGTTCGAGCAAGCGTCCCGCGACCGCTTGGCGACGCTGGTGGGAGATTTTGAGCGCAATTGCGCCGCGGTCGTAACCGATTCCCTGGGGCGCTTTAACACGGACTTCGGAGCTCGCGAGGAACAGGCCAAGCAGAAGCTGGAAAGTGTGCTTCCGCAGGCACTCGAATTGATGTCGCGTCGTATGCAAGAAAAAGCGACGGACATCTCGCGGCGCTTTGCCGGCGAGCTCGATAACTATTGCCGCAGCCAGTTCGAATACATCAGTGGGGTCATCGGCGAGCTCGCAAAGGGATTCGGCGAGCACTCAAAAACCTAATCGGAGAGCATGGAAAACGATCGCATCGTCGAGGAAACCGTTTCGGCAGAGAATCGGCCGATGGAGGACGTCCAGCGCTGCCGGTTCGAGGGATGCGTCCAGCCGGCGGCCGCCGCGTTGCTGAACCGGTGTTTTTGCCGGGAGCACTTCATAACCTATTGCCACGAGCAGTTGGAGGCGCATAAGAAGCGTATCAAGGAGCGACCTTTCGACGAGGAGACCGTGGAGTTGCTGCGGGAATTTCTGCCCGAATGTACCTTGCAGGCCACTCAGCTGGCGGAGGTCGAGCGCGAAGCCGATCCCCAGGAGCGGACCCGGTTGCTCGATATCATCCTCCATGCCGCGAATCTCAGCCGGTGTTTGCGACGCAGCCCCCGGAGAAAAATTTCCGTCCCTGTTTGGCTGCGCCGCGAAGGGCCGGGTCAAATGTGGGAAGAGGAAACCAGAACCCTGATGGTCAGCCGCCATGGCGCGGGCTTGGAGTGCAGGCACTTGGTGGAGACCGGCGGCACCATCGTGTTAGCCCGCAGGGATACCGGCCAGCGAGCGGTGGCGCGCGTGAAGTACAGTCGCTACAATTCCGAAGGCCTTCGCGAAATCGGCGTCGAATTCCTCGACGCCGACAACTTCTGGCAGATTGACCCGAGCCCATCCTCCTCCTGAAAGTTCCCGCCGCAACGGCCCACCCTGAACTCAGTTCCTGAATTTCCTCCCGAAGCCCGGCAACAGCCTGGTAATAGTCCGCGCTTCCGGAATCCCCAGCAAGGTCGTCGTGAGAAAATAGATCAGCCCGTAGGGGATGAGGACGAGGCCCGCGAGCAGGACCGGTTGCCGTGGACCCAGCGCGCGGTGGATTAGCCAGCCGGCCGCGCTCGCGGCGATGGCCGCGCTCCAAATCTTCGCCGAAAAGCCGAGCGGCAGTCCCGTGCTGCCAATTCGCCGGTTCATCGTGCGGCGCAGAAGCAAGAACTCGATCCAGCCGGAGATGCCTGCCGAAATCGTCAGCCCAGCGACACCCCATCGCGTCGCGATGCCGATGGCCGGCGGCAACGGGATCGCGCACAGATAGCCGAGAACGGTCGTCAGAGATATGCGCACGATGGAGTAGCGCAGAGGAGTGCGCGTGTCGCGCAGGGCGTAGTAAGTCGAGGAATAGAGACGCCCGAGCGTGGAAGCGAGTAATCCCACCGTGGCTCCCGCCAGAATTCCCCATACGTAAATCACATCGTCGTGCGTGAAGCGGCCGGACTGGTAGATGGCAGCCACGATCACGTCGCCGAGCACCAGGAAAGCGACCACCGACGGCACGATGAAATAAGCGATCCGCCGCAGGCCGGCGTCGAGCCGCTGCCGCAGAGCCTGGGCAACCTCCTGTTCGCCGCCGACCGAGCCCGACATCATCGGCAATTCCGCAGCCGAGACAGACATCCCGAATAGGCTCACCGGCAGCGTGTACAGCGTCTGTGCGTATGCCAGCGCGGCAACGGCTCCGGTCGGCAGCAGGCTCGCAAGCAGCGCATCCACGTAAGCGCTGATCTGCACGACGCCGCGGCTGAAAAAAACAGGGACGAAGTTCTGAACTACGGTGCGTACGTTATCCCGTCGATATTCGAGTGAGAGACGCAGCCGGCCGAGCAGCCGAAGCACGACGGGTAATTGCACTGCCACCTGCAGCCCGCTCCCCACTACCGAACCCCACGCGACCACGGCCGCAAGAGGGAACTGGCCCATGCGGCTTCCGAAGCCAAGCAGGGACGCAATCATGGCCGCGTTCCAGATCACCGGCGCCGTGTAGGAAAGAAAAAACCGGCGGTGGCTGTTCAAGATTCCCAGGCACCAGGCGGAAAAAACCAGCAGCCCCGCGCCCGGAAAGAGAATGCGGACCAGCCGGATCGTCAACTCACGCTTTTCGCCCGCAAATCCCGGCGCAATCAGGTCGATCAGGTAGGGCGTCGCCAGCACGCCGATCAGTACCAGCCCGGACGTCGCAAACGCCAGCAGCGAGGCCACGGCGCCTGCCGTGCGGCCCGCCTCTTCGTCGTCCCCCTGCGCGAGTAGCGACGCATACACCGGGATGAACGAAGCGGAAAGCACCCCTTCGCCGAAAAGGTTCTGCAGGAAGTTGGGAATCCTGAACGCGGCCTTGAACGCATCGGCCGCATCCGAGTTCCCAAAGTAGTGGGCAAATACTCGATCCCGGATGAGGCCGGCGACGCGGCTCAGGAATATTCCTGCGGCCACGAGGAATGCGAATCGTTCAGAACCGGATGCTGTCGATGCGGCCTTGCCGGATTCAGCCACGGATCGTTCGACGGTTCCTTAGTGAGTTCTCACGTTCTTCGCAGTGCTGCTTCAACAGTGCGCCGTCCGCAGGGCGTCAGCCTTCGCGCAGTTTGTGCCCGGCCAGATTGCCGAGCCCGTCGTACGCCGCGTACTTGTACATTTCCGATAGCGTGGGGAAGTTGAAGACGAGTTCGATGAAAGTGTCGATCGTCCCGTTGTTTTCCAGCACGGACATTCCCAGGTGGATCAGCTCGGTGGCGCTTTCGCCGATGATGTGCAGGCCCAGCAGTTTCTTGTCCGCGCGGCGGAAAACGAGTTTGAGCAGGCCTGAAGTGTCGCCGGCGATCTGCCCTCGGGTGTTGTTTGCGTAACGCGCCCGGCCCACCACGTAGTCGATCTTCTTCTCTTTGCAGGATTCTTCGCTTTCTCCCACCGAGGAGATTTCCGGGATGGTGTAAATGCCCATCGGCAACATGGAGGCCAGGCGCTTCTTATAGGCCAGATTGAAAGCGTGGCAAACGGCCACGCGGCCCTGCTCCATGGAAGTGGAAGCCAGGGCGGGGAAGCCGATCACGTCGCCGGCGGCGTAGATGTGCGGCACGGTTGTCTGGTACGAGTCATTCACTTCGATGTAGCCGCGCTGGCCCAAAGCCAGGCCCGCCTTCTCCAGGTTTAAACCGTCCACCACTCCGCGACGCCCCGCCGCAAACAGCGCCGTCTCCATTTCCAAGGTCGCACCCGATTGCAGATGGAGGCGGACGCCCTCCTCCGTGCGTTCGAGTTTGGCCAGGCGCTCCTTGAAGTGGAATTCGAGTCCCAGCTCGGCCAGCCGTTCCCGCAGCCGTTCGGAGATTTCAGCGTCGAGGAAGGGCAGCAGGCGCTCGCGCCCATCAACCAGCGCTACCTTGACCCCCAGGGTCCTGAAGATTGAAGCGTACTCGCTGCCGATCACGCCGCCGCCGATCACGGCCATGCTCTTCGGGATGCGGTCCATCTCCAGAATGGAGTCTGAATCGAAGACGAACTTGTCGTCGTACGGGATCTCGGGAGCGCGGTGCGGTCGCGAGCCGGTCGCGATCAGGACGACGTCTCCGGTTAACCGGGTTGCGTCGCTGCTCGATCCCGTCACGCGAATCGTGTGAGGATCCTCGAAGCCCGCCGCGCCTCGAAGCAAGTCCACGTGATGCGCCTCGAGGTTTTTCTCTACTCGCGCGCGCTCCTCTGCAACGATGAAATCCTTGCGGTGCATGAAATCCCGCACCGTCAGGCCTTCGCGGAGCGAGTAATCGCGCCCGTATAAGCCCCTCGCGTGCACGCCCGAAAAATAAATCGCCGTTTCCCGCAGCGTCTTGCTGGGGATCGTGCCCGTGCCCACGCACGCGCCGCCCAGCGTATCGCCGCGTTCGACCAAGGCCACGCGCTTGTTGAAATAAGCTGCCTGGGCCGCCGCTTTTTCTCCCGCCGGCCCGGAACCGATTACCACGAGGTCGTAATGTTTGTCCGTAGGCATCAGCGTCGCCACTCGTCGATGAGATTTGCTACCAGGCCCGTCCAGCCGGTTTGATGGTTGGCCCCCAGGCCCGCCCCATTGTCTCCGTGAAAGTACTCGTTGAAAAGCAAATGATCGCGCCAGTGCGGGTCGTTCTGAAATTTCTGCGTACCGCCGTAAATGGGCCTTCCTCCCGGGCCGCGGCGGAAAAGACGAATCATCCGCTCGGCGATTTCACGCGCCATTTCCCGCGGCGTGATCGCCGCGCCCTCGTTCCCCGGCGCAGTAACCGCGAAGTCCGGCCCGAAGGCATCGTCGAATTTCACCAGCGATTCGATGATGAGGAACGACGTCGGAAACCAGATCGGGCCGCGCCAATTCGAGTTCCCGCCTTTGATCTTGGAATCGGCCTCCGCCGGTTCGTACCGCACCTCGCGCCCTTGAAAGACGAACGGGTGGTGCTCGTGGAATTTCGAAAGGCTCCGAATCCCGGCCGGCGAAAGGAATTCCTCCGGGTTCCAGAGGCACTCGAGAATCCGCGTGAGCTGGTGGCGGTCCACGATGGAAAGCACGTGCCGGCGGATTCCGTTGCGCGCGTCCGAGTAGCAGGCATGCCCGACGATCTCCGGGCGGTTGTGGATGAACCAGTCCACGCTGGCCAGAAACTGCGCGTGGGGCTTCAGATCCACATCCTCAATCGCTTCCACCGCAAACAGCGGAATCAAGCCCACGAGCGACCTCACGCGGAATTTGTGAAACGATTCGTCGGGGAAGCGCAGCGTATCGTAAAAGAAGCCGTCCTTTTCGTCCCACAATTGGTAATTGCGCCCGCCCATCCTTTTCATGGCCGAGCCGATATAGATGAAGTGCTCGAAGAATTTCACCGCCAGGCCCTCGTACGTCAAGTTCCCCCGGGCCAGCTCGAGCGCGATGCGCATCATGTACAGGCAGAAGAAACCCATCCATCCCGTGGCATCCGACTGCTCCAGGATCGCCCCGCCCGGCAGCGGCTCGCTGCGGTCCACTACCGTGATGTTGTCCAGTCCGAGAAACCCTCCCTCGAACACGTTGAGGCCCTGGCTATCCACCTTGTTCACCCACCAGGCGAAATTGATCAGCAATTTATGGAAACACTTCTCGAGAAAGGCTCGGTCGCCTTCGCCCGTGCGCTGTTTTTCCAGGTTGTAGACTCGCCAGCAGGCCCACGCCTGCACCGGAGGGTTCAAGTCCGAAAACTCCCACTCGTACGCGGGAATCTGGCCGTTCGAATGCTGGAATTGCTCGAACAAGAGCACCCAAAGATTTTCCTTGGCGAAATCCGGGTCAACGAGTGCCAGCGTGATGCACTGAAACGCCAGGTCCCATGCGGCGAACCAGGGATACTCCCATTTGTCCGGCATCGAAAGGATGCGCATCGAGTTCAGATGACGCCATCGGAAATTCCGAATGTGCTTTCGCGACTCGGGCGGCGGGCAATCGGGCTTGTCGCCGTCCAGCCACAGATTGACGTCGAAGAGATAAGCCTGCTTGCTCCAGAGCATCCCGGCGAGCGCCTGCCGCTGGATCATCTTTTCCTCTTCCGTGGCCTTTGGCGGGTGGACGCTCGCGTAAAATTCATCCGCCTCGGCTTTCCCCTGCCGCACAACCGCATCCACCGCGCGCAGCGGATCGGCTAGCCTGTCGGGTGTAAGCCGCAGGCGCCATACCGCCGATTTTCCCGCCGGAATGCGCTCGCGGCAGTGAAAGCACGCCTTCGTCCCAACCCGTTCCGGATTCACGCACGATTCGCGGTTTACCACCGCGCGGTGGAAGGCGTCCTTGGTGAAAGCCTTCCGGCTGACGGCGCCTGGGCCGTAGCATCGGGGCGCATTGGTTTCGTTGTCCGTGAAAAGAAGTTCGCTCGTCGCTGAACCGTACAGATAGCGCGGACCCAATCGATATTCGAACGTCAGATTCTTGGGAGGCAGAGCGGTGCTGTCGTCCGCCTCCAGGCTGGCAAACGTCTTTCCCGTCGGACCCAAGCGGATTGTGGGTTCTGGTCCCGGAGGATCGGTCCACGCCCAAGTATTGCGGAACCACAAGTGCGGCAGCACGTGCAGCTCGGCCGCATCAGGACCGCGATTGAAGGCCTCGATGCGGATCGAGATATCCTCTGGCGACGCTTTGGCATACTCCACAAACACGTCGAAGTAGCGGTCCTCGTCGAAAACGCCCGTATCCAGAAGCTCGAATTCAAAGCCCCCGCCGCAGCGCCGCTGGTTTTCTTCGATGAGCTGTCGATACGGAAATTCCGCCTGGGGATATTTGTACAGCATCTTCGTGTAACTGTGTGTGGGCGTGCTGTCCAGATAGAAGTAATACTCCTTGACGTCTTCGCCGTGGTTTCCTTCGTGCGGCGTAAGGCCGAACAGGCGCTCCTTGAGGATGGGATCGCGCCCGTTCCACAGCGCCACCGCAAACACAAGGAGCTGGTAGCGGTCGCACAGTCCGGCGATGCCATCCTCGCCCCAGCGGTAGGCTTTGCTCCGGGCCATCTCGTGGCTCAGGAACGTCCACGCGGAACCGCCCGGGCTGTAGTCTTCCCGCACCGTGCCCCACGCCCGTTCGCCGATGTAAGGGCCCCAGTGATACCAGGGTCTCACCGGTTCGGTCGAGCGTTCTCGGAGCCGCTCGTGCTCGGCGGTAGATTGGAGAAGTCGTGTGGTCACAGTTTTCTTGATTATCCCCGCAGGCCGGCCTGATTGTAATCAAACCGCAACGCCACTTGGCAGCTTATTTTCCTCGGGGGTTCGCAACTCACAGCGCTGGGCTCACGGAGATCCCAGCCGGACTCTCGCTAATCTTCGAGGGTCGGCATCGTCTTCAGGACTTCCGTGGCCCTGGGCCGATTGACGACCGAATCGTCCTTGCGGATTTTTCCGTCGCGGAAGACGAGCACGCGTTTAGCGAACTGCGCGATGTCGTGCTCGTGGGTCACCAGCACGATCGTCAACCCTTTTTCGTTCAGGTTCTGCAAGATCTCCATGATCTCGATAGAGGTGCGGCTGTCGAGATTGCCCGTAGGCTCGTCGGCCAGCAGGATCGATGGGTGATTCACCAGAGCGCGTGCGATGGCCACCCGCTGTTGCTGTCCCCCGGACATCTGCGACGGGAAGTGTTGCGCGTGGTCGGCGAGTCCGACCATCGCTAGCGCCTCCGCAGCGCGTTTCCCCCGCTCGGCCTTATCGATCTTGGTGTACAGCGTAGGCAGTTCCGTATTTTCAAGCGCAGTCGTGCGTGCCAGCAAATTGAAGCCCTGAAAGACAAACCCGATTTTCTGGTTCCGGATCAATGCCAGCGCCTTTTTATCGTGCTGGCAGACGTCGATACCCTCGAGCAGGTATCGCCCGGAACTGGGGCGGTCGAGACACCCCAGCATGTTCATGAACGTCGATTTGCCGCTTCCGCTCGCCCCCATGATGGCCACGAACTCTCCATACCCAATCACAACGCTGGCGCCGCGTAGCGCATGCACGCGTGTTTCGCCTAGCTCGTAGTACTTGTGAACGTCTTCCACGCGGATCACGGCATTTCCCGTGGAGGCAGTCGGCATCGGTTCAGTTTGGTTAACGGCCGGCATCGAATCGAGGGTTGACATAGGGCAGTTCCGAGGCCCGCGCAGCGTTAGCGCCTTATCCCCGTGCCTCCCGGAGTCTGCGTTTTCGGCATCACCGAACGAATAATGAGTTCGTCCCCTTCCTTCAGTTCCCCTTTGATCAGCGCGGTCACTTCCGTATACGAATGGTCCGTGATCCCGAGCGAAACCTTGATTGGCTCCATGGTGTTATCCGCATGCAGCTTCCATACCACTGCATTCTCTGCTCTCGGCGCGCGGGGTAGATTTTGGGTTCCTCCGCCGGCCGGTGCGCCGCGTTCCGGCGCGGCAGGATCATCACCGGCCTGTTGTCTTTCGCCGCCTTCGATCCCGTATTGCTTATAGAGTGCCAGAATCTCTTCAGGAGCCATTGGAGGCTTGTAGCGCAAGGCGGTGTTGGGGAGCTTCAACACATTCTGTGCGGTGGCCACGGGAATGGTTACGTATGCCGTCATTCCCGGAAACAGCTTCAGCTCAGGATTGTCGAAGTCGATGATCGTGTCGTACGTGACCACGTTCTGCACCATGGTCGCATTCATGCGAATCTGGCTGACCACTCCACGGAACGTGTCTTTCGGAAACGCATCTACTTTGAAGACCACCGGGCGGCCCACTTTGATGCTGCCCACGTCAGACTCGTCCGTTTTCGTGTAGACCTGCATCTTGGTCAGGTCCTGCGCGATGGTAAAGATCGTCGGAGCCTGCAAGGACGCGGCGACCGTCTGGCCAACATCCACATTGCGCGCCACCACGGTGCCATCGATCGGAGATCGAATCACCGCGTAATTGAGATTGGTTTGGGCAACCGTCAAAGCCGCAGCCTTTTGGCTCACTTGTGCCTCAGCCTGTGTAACGTTGGCGACCGCTGCGCGCGCCGACGCGTTCGCTGAATCGTAGTTGGCTTTGGCGAGATCCAGTTGCTGTTGGCTCACGATGTGATCTTTCGTTAGTTCGGCGGCGCGGTCGTAGTCGGCTTTAGTCTGCAGCGACGTGGCTTCGGCCTTCTCTACGTTGGCCTTCGCCGCCGCTAGGTTCGCTTTGGCATTATCCAAGTCGGCGGAAGCCTGTAGCAGAGCCCCTTGGAATAATGCGGGATCGATCTGCGCGACCACGTCCCCCTTATGGACGCGGGAGTTGAAATCTACGTTCAGCTTCGCGATGGTCCCCGAGACCTGCGATCCAACCTGTACCGTGATCACCGCGTTGATTGTCCCGGTGGCCTCTACAACATCGTGGATGTCGCCCCGGTCAACCTTGGCGGTAAAGTGTTGCGGCTGGGTGCTGCGGTTCAGGCCGAAAGCGACAAATAGTCCAGCCAGGACCGCAAGGCCCGCCACGATAAACCACTGGCCCTTTGTCTTCATCTTTCGTCCTGAGGCCTAAGACCCGGCTGTTTCATTCGTAGCGCAGTGCTTCGATGGGATCGAGCAGCGAGGCCTTTCGCGCCGGGTAATATCCAAAAAATACGCCTACAGCAATCGAGAACATTGCCGCCACCACTACGGCTTCGAGCGACATCTCCATGGGCCAACGCAGCGTTCGGCCAACCAAGTACGACCCGACGACCCCGAACAACACGCCAGCCGTCCCTCCCACCAGGCTGAGCATGACTGATTCTCCCAAGAACTGTAGCTGGATGGCCCCTTCGGTCGCCCCAACTGCCACTCGGACTCCGATCTCGCGGGTGCGCTCGGTTACAGAAACGAGCATGACGTTCATGATCCCGATTCCTCCCACGACTAGAGAAATGGAGGCGATGGCAATCAGAAGAATCGTCAGAGTCCGGCTGGCATCGAGCTGCGCCTGAATGATGTCCTCGGGGTTGCGAATGTTAAAGTCATCTTCCTCTTCGGGGCGTAAATGATGGCGATCTCGAAGTATCGCTGCTGCCTCTTGCCCGGCCACTTTCACCGCGTCCTGCGACACCGCCGAGCACAGGATGTCGTCCAACCAGTTGATCCCTTTGATTTTCTTCTGCGCGGTGGTGTACGGCAGGATAATTGTGTCGTCTTGGTCCTGCCCGGAAAGTGATAGACCCTTCGGGTGAAGAGTGGCCACTACCTTACAGGGAAGATCCTTCACTCGAATCACTTTCCCAATCGGATCTTCCACGCCAAATAGCTGCTCGCGCACCGAACGTCCGATCACGCAGACGTCTGCGGCTCGGTCCACATCGTCCTGGGAAAATATGGCGCCTTGGTCGACGAACCAGCGCTTGATGTCGAAGTATTCCGGCGAAACGCCCCGGTAGGAGGTATGCCAATTCTGATTGCCATAGATAACCTGGACCGGGTCATCGACGTTGGGAGAAACGCTCTTGATCAGCGAAATCTGACTCTTGATGGCTACTGCATCGGCCATCATCAACGTCTTCGTGTCATGTGTGCCTGTGCGCACTCCGTTCACCGCGCGCCCTCCGGCTTCTATCCATACAAAGTTATCGCCAAGATTGTTCAGCTGTTGTTCTACTCGGGCTTGTCCGGCCTTGCCGATGGCCACGACGCAGATCACCGCGGCGATCCCGATGGTGATCCCCAGGACCGTCAGGATGCTTCGCATCTTGTTCCTGAGCAGCGCCACTAGGGCGGATCGAAGCAGAGCCGCGTAATTCACATCTCCCTCCTGCAGACTAAGAAAGTACGCGCAGCCTTCACCTCTATTCTCATCACTTTGAGTTGGATGTCCAAGCCCTTACGCGTGCTGTATTCGAAGCCGAGAGACACTTTACAGTATTCTGCTAGTCCTCTGCACTGGCACGTCCGGACTTGCGCGGGTTCATTGCGCGACCGCAATTTGTACCACGGCGAGTGAGTAAGTTTTTATATCATAACCATGTCGCTGTGGTGATGGGTTAGCGGCTCCGGCTTTCGAGGGGCGTGGAACGATTGCAAGGCCATGGCGATCCCGCAAACGAGAAGAGAATGAAAGCCGTTCCCCATTAGACGAAATGCAGAAAACAAGCCGATCGCATGTTCGACCACCCTTTCGCGCGACCCTGCGTGACGCGCTCAGGCTCCGGTGTCCTAACTGCCGGCAAGGGCCTGTGCTCGCCCGCTGGCCGAACAAAATATTGCCGGCTTGCCCCCATTGCGGACTTTCTTATTTCCGCGAGTCTGGCTATTACATCGGTGGGATGATCATCACCTACGGCCTCACACTCGCCGTGGTGATTCCCGTCTTTCTTCTTTCGCTGCTTCTGCCGGACTTCCCTGGCCTATCCGACTCCGCCAGGTTTGCCCTCTGGGTCCTTTTCGCTGTCCCGCTATCGATTGCACTCATGCCCTACTCCTACAGCCTCTGGCTCTCCCTGGATTTCTGGCTCGAGCCTTGGAAACCGCAAGAACCGCTTTAGTGCCGTCCCAACTAACTGCTCCGAGTTTCGGGGGGTGTAGAATGGTGGGCCGTTCTGGACGGAGAGTTTCGATCGCCTGAATGACTACATACGCGAAGCACAGGAGGAGTGAGGGATGAGCAAGGTACGGCTACTGGTTGGCACACGCAAAGGCGCGTTCGTCCTGACGTCGGACGGAAAGCGCGAACAGTGGGATATCAGCGGGCCTCACTTTGCTGGCTGGGAGATGTACCACCTCAAGGGATCACCCGCTCACCCGAATCGGCTATATGCGTCGCAGACCAGCGGCTGGTTCGGGCAGTTGATCCAGCGCTCGAACGACGGCGGCAAGACGTGGGAACCTGTAGGTAACAAGTTCGTGTATGACGGCGTCCCCGGCACTCACCAGTGGTACGACGGCACGCCGCACCCCTGGGAGTTCAAGCGGGTTTGGCATCTCGAGCCGTCGCTCACCGATCCGGACACGGTTTACGCCGGGGTCGAAGACGCCGCCTTATTTCGCTCGACCGACGGCGGACAGACGTGGCAGGAACTCCCCGGTCTGCGCGGCCACGGTTCAGGGCCTCATTGGCAGCCAGGTGCCGGTGGGTTGTGCCTGCACACGATCCTTCTGGATCCGAGTGACCCCGGCCGGATCTTCATCGCCATCTCGGCTGCGGGCGCGTTCCGTACCGACGACGCCGGAAAGATATGGCGACCGATTAATCGTGGACTAAGGTCCGAACACATCCCCGACCCCACTGCCGAGGTCGGACACTGCGTTCACCACATCGCGATGCACGGGTCCCGCCCGGGCGTACTGTTCATGCAGAAGCACTGGGACGTCATGCGCAGCGACGACGCCGGCGACTCGTGGCAGGAGGTCAGCGGAAACCTGCCGACCGATTTCGGATTTGCGATCGACGTTCACGCGCACGAGCCGGAGACCATCTACGTCGTCCCCATCAAGAGCGATTCGGAGCATTATCCGCCTGAGGGAAAGCTGCGCGTGTACCGCAGCCGCACGGGCGGAAACGAGTGGGAGGCGCTCACGAAAGGTCTGCCGCAGCGCGACTGCTACGTCAACGTCTTGCGTGACGCGATGGCCGTGGACTCGCTCGATTCCTGCGGCGTCTATTTCGGCACCACCGGCGGGCAGGTGTACGCGTCGACCGATGCCGGAGACACCTGGGCTCCCATCGTCCGAGATCTTCCGGGCGTGCTTTCTGTCGAGGTCCAGACGCTGCCATGATCGTAGTCGTCCTCCCGTCGCATTTGCGAACGCTGGCGCATGTTGACGGCGATGTGAAGCTCGAGGTCGAGGGTCAGCCCACGCAGCGTTCGGTCCTGGACGCGCTCGAGGCCCGCTATCCGATGCTGCGCGGCACGATTCGCGACCAGGTCACGCACCAGCGCCGTCCGTTCCTGCGGTTCTTTGCCTGCGAACAGGATCTGTCCCATGAGCCACCGGACGCCCCACTTCCCGACGCGGTCGCTTCGGGCGCGGAGCCCTTGTTCATCATCGGGGCCATTGCCGGCGGCTAGGGCCAGCACTGCTGCGAGTTTCCTGCATCATTAGGACATCCGGGGACCAAGTTCAAATCGGCAGCGGCGCTCGAGAGCGTGGTGCGCCGGTTGAATCAGGAGGTACCGGTCAGCCAGGTGGAAACGCTGCAAGGTTGGGTCTCGGAGGCTATCGCTGAACCGCGCTCCACTTCGTCGCTCTTACTAAGCCGCATCTCCCCCGATGAACGCGCATTCATAAAAGCGGTTGCTGGACGCGCCCGGAATCGCCCAAAAACGGCCTGGACGTATGGATGACTTGTCTGTACTCGTGTGCTGTATGAAACAGAAATGATCCGGCTCTAGGTGCATAGTCATGGCTACCGCGATTCCAGGGGAAAACATGACACGTCCGAGCCTGAAGTGTAGTCCTGCCCGCCAACACGGGGTTCGATTGGAGCACGCCTTGCGTACAACCGGAAGTGCCGCTGTGGTTCTATTCCTTTTTCTGTCGCCGACACTCGTCTGGTCCCAGCCAGCCGTTCCAGACCAGCCGAGCGGCCCAGCGCACGAGCAGCAGACCCAGCAATCGGGAAGCACCGGAGATTCCGCGACGCAATCGGACGCTGCTACCCAGTCCAAGCCCCAAACGGTGGCGCCCACTCCGGCGCCGGACTCGTCCTCAGCCGGCCAGAAGACAGATAGTTCCGAAGGCAAGCAGACCAAGCGCATGTTTTGGGTCATTCCCAATTTTGCGGCCGTGAGCGCCGACACAAAGCTTCCTCCGCTATCCGTCAAGGGGAAATTCGTGCTTGCAACGCAGGATAGCGTGGATTATTCGTCGTTCGTTTGGGCAGGAATGCTCGCTGGCCAAAGCATGGCTTTGAGGTCGTATCCGGAGTTGCACAACGGGGCCGCTGGATATGGCCGCTATTATTGGCGGGCGTTCGCGGATCAAGCGTCTGGCTCTTTTTTCACGGAAGCAATTGTCCCCGCGGTGACGCACGAAGACCCGCGTTACTTTACCCTCGGCCATGGTGGTTTTCTCCACCGAGCAGAGTACGCGTTATCCCGTGTCGTCCTTACCAAGACCGATTCCGGAGGCACGAGCTTTAACTTCTCCGAGATTGTGGGGAATGGAATGGAAGCGGGGTTATCCAACTTTTACTACCCGCCAGAGGAGCGCAGCCTGCGCAATACGGCGGTGAACTGGGCGGCGCAGATCGAAGCTGCCAGCCTCAATAACCTCGTCAAGGAGTTCTGGCCGGATATCCGCCATAAGCTTCTTCGACAGAAATAGTCAGGCCGTCTTCGCACTGCCGAGTGGAGGATCGGCGGTCCCACACCTGCGCTGACCTCGGACTTAAAATTTTGGAACTTTCGGCCCGGCGAAACGGAATCCTTATCGAGTGTTACTCTGTCTGGGCATGAACCGCGTTGCTGAAAGCCGCGATTTCACGCGTCCGTCGGAGTGTGCGCGCACAATTTCGCTCCTGGTATCGACGCTGCTGGTGCTTGTGCCGGGCGCGCCTCTGTACGGCCGGCAACAACCAAAAATATCCGTCGAAACGAACATGGTGACGGTGTTTGCCGCCGTCCGCGACAAACGCGGCCAAATCGTCTCGAACTTGACGAAAGACGATTTCGCCCTCGACGAAGACGGCCGCCCGCAGACGATCGGTTACTTTGCTCGCGAAAACGATCTCCCGCTCACCGTCGGCTTGCTCGTGGACACCAGCCTCAGCCAGAGGCGCGTCCTCGATCGGGAGCGCAGCGCAAGCTCGAGTTTCGTCGATCGTACGCTGCGAGAAGACAAAAAGGACCAGGCGTTCCTGATTCACTTCGACCACGAGGTCGAGCTCTTGCAGGACCTCACTTCTTCTCGCAAGAAATTGGAGTCCGCGCTCGGCTTGCTGCAAACGCCGCAGCCGCAAGAGGTGAGCGAAGGCGGCGGGCATCATCGGGGCGGCGGCACGCTGCTCTACGACTCCGTTTTTCTCGCGTCCGAGGACATGATGAAAAAGCAGCAGGGCCGGAAGGCGCTGATTATTCTTTCGGATGGAGTCGACCGGGGCAGCAAGGAGACTCTCTCGAGCGCCATCGAATCGGCCCAGCGAGCGAACACAGTCGTCTACTCGATCCTCTTCAAGGATGAACAGCAAAACGAGCCAAGAGGAGGTTTCGGCGGAGGCGGAGGCGGTTGGGGTGGCCACGGTGGCGGCGGGCGTAGATACCCTCGGCAGCAAGAACAACGTCCGGACGGCAAGAAAATTCTCGACCGAATCTCCAAGGAAACGGGCGGCCGCCTGTTCGAGGTCTCAAAAAAACAGGCAGTCGATCAGATTTACGATCAGATCGAGCAGGAGTTGCGAAACCAGTACATTCTGGGCTACGTCCCGGACAAATCGCCCAATAGCTCCGACTACCACAAGATTCATCTCACGACCAAGCAGAAAGACCTGGCCGTGCAAGCGCGCGACGGCTACTACGCGCAGCGGCCCGTTCCCGCAGCAGCCGGCCAATAAGCGTGGAGCGAGGCTCTGCCTTCCGAATGCAACCGACTAATTCGGATGGTTTACCGGGCAGCCGTACGTGAACCCCTTGGCGCCTGGCGCCACCGACGCCGCCACGATTCCGCCGGGCGGCAATTCTGTGTGTAGCGAACTTCCCAGGAATACCGATGCGATGGACTTGTACGTCAGCTTGAAGTTTGGTTTTTCCTTCGGATGTGCAGCAGCTTCTCGACCTCGGCAATCACGCTTCCGGATTCGTCCTTGACCTCGACCGCGAACGCTCGCTCGATCTTTTCCTGGGTATTCAGGGCTTGCTTGATTTCCTGGATCTGCTGTTCGGACAGTCGAAAACTGGCGAAAACCGTTCCGCGTCCCGGCTTCTTGAACCGGATGCTCGCCGCCTTGTCCCAGACGATGTAATCCCTCCCCAAATTTTCAATCAGCATAAGCATAAGGAACGGATCGGTCATCGAGTACAGCGACCCTCCGTAGTGGGTGCCGACGTAATTTGCGTTCCACCAACGAAGCTTCATCTCCACATCAATCTCTTTCCAGTCGGTTCGGAGTCGCCTTACTCGGATTCCTGCGCCCAGAAATGGCGGCCAGACATTCATACGCATTCGCATGTTGCCCTTCCAAGCTTTTTTCACCCTACGCTCCTGCTGACCGGTACGCGATACCATGCATGGTGCCACAGTTGAGACCGTGATGGTGTAAACCCTGGAGTTGACGGAACGCACGGTTTGCCGTTAGAAAGGGAGTCAAGGAACCAGTGCCAGATCGGTCGCGCCCATTCGACTGCCATACGCCACAGAGTGAGGAGTATCTTCGCGCCCATACCGTTGGCCGCCTGGAACCGCTATCCGCCGGGATCAGGATTGTGGATTATGATTCCCAGTGGCCGCGCCTGTTCGAACGTGAGGCTGAGAGAATTCGGTCGATCCTGGCCGGCCGCGCGTTGTGCATTGAACATATTGGATCCACATCCGTTCCTACTCTCCCGGCCAAGCCGACTATCGACATCCTGCTCGTTGTAGCCGACTCGGCCGCGGAGAGCGAGTACATGCCTGCACTGGAACGCGCCGGCTATCGGCTCCATATCCGCGAGCCAGGTTGGCACGAGCACCGCATGTTCAAGGGGCCGGACTCGGACATCAACTTGCACGTCTTCTCAGACAAATGCCCTGAGATCGACCGTATCCTCGCCTTCCGCGACTGGTTACGGACCCACAAGACCGATCGCGAACTCTACGCGCGCACCAAGCGCGAGTTGGCGCAGCAGGACTGGAAATATACGCAGAACTACGCGGACGCCAAGACTGCCGTGATCGAGCAGATCATGGCCAGAGCCCGAAACCCCAAGGCTTCAGGAGACTGAGTCTCACGACGGCGCTACCGGGGCTCCAGCAGGGCGGCGTGGGCGCGACATGCAGTTACCACTTCGAAGGTACAAGGGCGTGAAGAATCCACTCGCTCATGGGACGCAGCCCGCCACAGTCCATACACTTCGTCACGGAAAACTGGGCCGCGCAGTGCGGACAGACGGCTTTCGTTTGGAACGTGTCGAATGCGTTCCCACATTTCCCGCACATCCAAAAGGCTCCCACAGGCGGCGCTGCTTTGCACGACGGACAGGCAAACCCGTCGTGACGCGGCAACTTTTCTAACCGCGACAACGCTTGCGCTTGTCGCAGTCCTCTCCAACAATTCATTAGGATGAACGCGGAAAGGATGCCGAACCACACGGATTGCATCCACACGGCGAGGATGATCAACCCAGCCACGCCGACGAAGCCGACGATCGTGGCCGCCATCAAGCTGCGGGCGCGTCCCACCGCAAACCAGAGCAGGGACCGTAGAATCTGACCGCCGTCCAGAGGATAGATCGGCAGCATGTTGAAAATCAGCAAGCCCAGGTTGATGAACCAGACCGACCGTAGTAACGCGTGGGCATTCCGCATCGCCTCCGCCCACCCCAACGATCGGTTCAATACGCCGAGCAGCGACAAGATCGGAAGGAGCGCCACATTCACCAGCGGCCCCGCCGCGATGCTCCAGAGTGTGGCCCCCGGCCGTGGCGGCGGGCTCACATACGCCACCCCGCCGAGAGGCCAGAGCACGATCTGATTCGCCGTGCCTCCCACCTGTCGGCACGCCAGCGCGTGGCCAAACTCATGAAGCATCACAATAAAAAACAGCGCCAGATACTCCAGCGCGTTCCAGGTGAGAGAGGAATACCTGCTCGCTCGGTCGTTGATTTCAAACGCCGCCACTAGAAACCAAGACCAATGCAGGAACAAATCAATCCCGGCGACGCGGAACAGACGGATCGACCGTTGGCGAAGGCCCGTCATGCGCGAAGCTTTCGTTTCCGGAAGGCAACGTCGATCCCAGCGAAGGCGTCCATCATGCGACTTGCTCTTGATCCAGCTAACTCTTGTTTAAGCCGACCCGCCTAAAATCGCTATGGCGGGTGGCCTAAGACGAGGCACCCGCACCGTTGCGGGTATTATAAGGCGGCTGATGATCTATTAGCTACGATGCGTCAATCTGGCAGCAGCCGGCGTCATGCTGATCCCGCCCTGCGGGAGAAGCATCTGCTTTACACTTCGCCTTCCGCCCCTCGCTCGTGCGAGACCCTGACCCGGTCGGGGGACAAAAGCCCCGATCTGATCGGAGATGAAAGGCATGGGAAGCCTCGTCCCCAGCCCGCAGGCTCCCGCCTGGGGGACGCTCTCGGCAGCGCGCGGCGGTGCGCGACCCCGACCTGGTCGGGGCCGACACGTCGGACTTACGTGTGGGTTCTGTGACCGTCAACGTCAGAAGAGAAGCCGCAAGGCGCTAACATAGTTTCCGAGTCCGTGACGATACGCCCGAAATCGCACCGGCAAAGAGCGTACACGCCCCTTGGTTCTAAGAGAGACTTTCTTCTGCTCGCTGGCATCTTCACATAAGATACGCACCACCAAACGGGTCGGTTCAAAATCGAAGGGAGAATAATGCGATGCGTTCCTCTGAAAAGCCTTCCGAACAGTCGGATTGCCGTCGTACCTGGCGCTGGTGGAGTGTGGGATGTTGTGTCGTGTTGATATGGGGCGGGGCAAGACCCATCCTCGCCCAGCAAATAGGAGCTTCGCAGGTTCGCGCTCAGACTGGCCATGACCTTGAGCGAAGGGTGGAACAACTCGAAGCGGAAGTGGCTGAGCTAAGAAGATTGATCCAAGAAAAGAACTCACCAACCTCACAACTGGAGACGCCTCCTTCCGCCGCTCGCATCGCTGCGAGTTCGACTCCGCCGGCAACGGCGCTTTCCTCGACGGAGGGCGATCGGCAAGAACCACGTGCTACGGGTCCTGCGTCCTTCGGCGGAGAAGATCGAAAGACGCTGGACTTCCTGCGCGATACCACGATCGACCTGGGTCTAGACGGCTACTATGCCTATAACTTCAACAGCCCGGTTGGACGAGTGAACCTGCTGCGTGCGTATGACGTCTTGAGCAACAACTTCAGCCTGAATCAGGCGAGTGTCATCTTCGACCATGCTCCCGATGTCGCGCAGGGGCGTCGATTCGGTGCCCGCTTGGACCTGCAGTTCGGCCAAGCGACGGATACGCTGCAAGGGAATCCGGCAAACGAACCAAGACCGCAGGTTTACCGAAACATTTTCCAGGCGTACGGCACCTACGTTGCGCCGATCGGGAATGGCCTGACGTTGGATTTTGGGAAATGGAGCAGTTCTTTGGGAATCGAGAACAACTACACGAAAGATCAGATGAACTATTCGCGTTCCTACTTTTTTGATTTCCTACCCTTCTATCACACAGGCATTCGCGCCGATTACCAGGTCAACGATCGTTTGGCGCTCAACTACTGGTTGGTGAATGGCACGAATCAAGCCGAAGCAACCAATGGTTTTAAAGATGAGCTTTTCGGATTCGTTCTGAAGCCCCGGACGTCCATCGCATGGACTGTCAACTACTACTTGGGGCAAGAACATCCTGACCGAATAGTCGTCAGTCCCGTCAGTCCGATTCCCGTGCAGCCCGGCCTCAGTTTTCAAGCCGTCCGTCCCGCGCCGGACGGGCGCTTGCACATTTTCGATAGCTACGTCACGTGGCAGCTTTCGCCGAGGTGGTCGGTGGCTCTTGAGGGCGACTACGTCATCGAGCGCTTGTGGAGAAATGAAGCTCCAGCGCGTTCATCGGCGCCTTCTCATGTGATCGGGGGCGCTGTTTATGCACGCTATCAGTTCACACAGAAAATTGCCGTAGCTGGACGAGCCGAGTATCTCTCCGATCGTGGGGGCCTGTTCAGTGGCCTAACGCAAGCCCTGAAGGAGACCACGGCGACATTTGACTACAAACTCGGTGATGGCTTCTTGATGCGATATGAATGGCGCCGTGATTTTTCCAATCAACCGAGTTTCTTGACGGATACGCAGGGTCTATTGAGCAAAGAGCAGAATACGGCAAGTGTTGGGCTGGTATGGTGGTGGGGCCGGAAGGAAGGAACATGGTAGGCCCGCCTAAACCGGAGACGCCCATCGCTAGGGATCCAGGGGCTTCTGTAACCATCGGTAGGGGCACGGCACGCCGTGCCCGCCGCTCGCTTCAAGAAACGTAGATGATTAGGTCCCAGCCCCCAGGCTCCCGCCTGGGGGACGCTCTCGGCAGCGCGCGATTGCCCCTGCCATCGCAGGGAGGTGCCCATGCAGCAGCCGGCGTGATGCTGCCCTTCGTCCGCCAGCGGCGGACTCAGGGTAAACTCCGCGAAGCATCTGCTTTTCCTTCTTCCCTCCGACCTCCTCTGCCTCCTTTACTATCCAGTTCACTCTGTAGACAGTGGCCGACGTGAGCGATTCTGCTTGAAATCGTCGGCTACTCGGAGCCTGAGAGGGCCATTCAGGGAAGGCCATCACTCACCCTGGGAGTGCTGCGATTCCAGCTTTTGTTTTATGGTCACGAGGACCCGCTCGAGTGAAGAACGGGTCTTGTCTACAGCCACCTTGCGCACGATGCTCCCTTTCAATCCGGTAAGCCCGGCCTGTTTCGACCCTTTGACGGTAATGATGTAAAAGCCGGAGCGTTGCGCATCTTTGACGCAGACGGCTAGATCGAGCGCCGTTTGGAAGTAGTGGCTTGCGTAGATCTGTTTCTCAGCCACTGCGTACGCAGGCTCTTTTCCAATTGCTCCCCGATAGACGATCTTCTGTACGATCCGGAAAGTCGGCTTCAATCCGAAATTAACCTTCTCCCAATAAAAAGCGGCCTGCACGTTGTCCGATTTCGCCTTCGGATACTCGAGCAGATACTCGTTGAGTTCCGGAAGGTACACGGGAAGCGCCTCGAACGGTCCTATCAGCGAAGCGAAGCTTTCCGCCACCGCAGTGGGGTGCTTCTTGTCCCGATAGGCCCCCAAGGCGGTGTTGCCCCCTTGTATATACGCCTGGAGCGCCTGCAGTGCCAGTCGCTGGGCCAGGCGATTCACCCTGTCGGCAACGTCAGGCGCCGACCAGTCGATCGACTGCTGAAACTCTTCTATCGCCTCGGTTGGCAGTTGCAGCTGGCAATTCCCCGCCTTGCAGTTCTTCAGCTCCGTAATGTCTTGCTCTTCCAGGGTGAAGCCCTCAAGGTCGGAAAGCTGAGGCGGATCGCTGAAAGTTTGAATTGCGAGGTAGCTGGGGAGCTTGCGCAACGCGTCGATGTCAGTGGCAAGCTTGAGGTAGCTCTCTGGAGTGGCCTCTACGTACACCGATCCGAAGACGTACACTTCATCAGGGGTAGGCGACTCGACGACCTTGGCAACCGCCTTCCCTGAGCGGATCGCAGCGATCTGCCCTTGATTCAGTCCAGCGAACTCGCGGAAAAACTTATACGGCTCGTCCGGGGTGCCTGCCTCGGTCACTGGCGGCAACAGCAGCAATATAACTGGGAGCGTGATGTAAAGAAGGATCCTTCTCATGGGCCTTCACCTCGATTCTGCTTTGCCCCACTCGGTCCCCTTCATCACCATTAGACATACGGCCCCTAATCCTGCCCAGAAGACGGCGCGCGCACGTCGGCACAATGCCAACGTCAAGCCAGCAGTGCCCGCCACACCGAACATTTTTGCAATAAGCATATTCCCACCTTCAAAGGTCCCGACGTTACCTGGATTAACTGCGCCCACGAGGTTGATCACCTTTGTCAGGCCTTCCAGCGCAAGCGCGCCGACCACGGCGATCCCTGCCCCCATGAACCGCAAGATGACATAGACCTCCAAGACTGCCAGCGCGTGCCATAGGAGACTGAAGATCAGGCTCGCCCAGAATGCGGCAGGCGCTACGCGACGAAACGTGAGGAGGTTGTGTTCAGCTGAATCAATGGTCGGCTGTTTGCCGATGACCCAATTGTGAAGCTGAGGCAATCGCCCAATCGCTCTGGCCGCGTTCCCCATCAACTGCCAACCGCTTGCGACGGCCACAGCCGCCAGGACCACCACTGCGATTAGCACGGCACCGAACAGCAATGCGTAGACTCGCCACTGACCAGAGAGAGGGAAATGCAGCAAAGTGATACTGATTCCCAATACAGCAACGATTGCGGCTGTCAACAGATGCAGTCCTCCGTCAATCGCGCAGGACGATAGTCCACGCGCCACCGGCACCACAGGACTCAACAGAGATACGCGGATCCCCTCCCCGACCAGCTTTCCTGCAAAACCAAGTTGCCCGCACGCGTCCGAGGCCAGTTGCGCGCCAATACTGCGTGACCAGCGAAGCCCGCGGATATCGTATGTAATCGTCTGTCGCCAGGCACATATCCTGATCAACTGAGAGAACCCTCCCAGAATGATGATCAGGGCTAAGCCCCAGCCGACTGCATGCACTTGCTTCCAAACGACCCCCGGGCCGGCGCGAAACACCAAGTAACCCAGTACGCCAAGGCCAAGGAGAGCCGCAAGGACTCGAAGAGAGATCCGAGTTAGAGACTGGAGCTTCGGCACGGGCGCCCTGGCTAAACCTGGTTGGATCGCTGGGAATGACTGTGTTGAAAGTTTTGGGCTTCTGGTTGCTTCCATCCTTCACCGTCTGACGTCTTGAACGGACGTCTGAAAAGGGTCGCCGTGACTGCTTATCAAAGTGAAGTATCTACTTCCATCGGGGTGGAAAGTCCTTCAGCAGTTTTTGCATGGCCGCCGAACGGTTGGGATTGAGGCCTAACACGCTCCAGAACAAGATGCGCAAGCTAAACATCAGTCGTCTGAGTATGTCAGATGAGGTCCTAGGGATTTCTACTGGCACGAACCGTCGTCCACAAACTGATTCGATGACGCCATCGACTCTAGCGAGTGCCAACATGTCAATAGTTTTTGCTCCAGAGGGTCGCTGCTCAGGGAGTCGGGCGCAATATAGTCCCTACTCGCGGTGATTTTCAGGTATCTATCGGTCAACGCCCCCATGTTATTGAACTCGTTGACCAGCAGCGGAAGCGCCTTCTGATCCATATCCGTGCTCGCCATCGCTTCCGTATGCTTCAGGCTTGCTTGAATTTGCCTCCTGAAGTTTCCGAACCATTCATCCGACAATGGATAGCCGCGCTCGATGGCAGTCTTTAACGCAGCGTGCCATTCAAGGATTTCCCTCATCGTTTCGATTCCCGCCCCGAGGAATGGCCTAGAAAAACCGACCGGTGGCGCTGGCACCGACTGCACCGCCCGCGATGACGTATCGCCCCTCCCTGGCAATGTCAGAATGATCCGATTCCCTACGAAGCGCAGCGATCCGCCCGTGATTCGGGCCAATTCGTCCACTTCCACATAGTTTTTCCCTTGCACCTGAATCACTTTTGCCTGTCCCTGCGAGCCCTCGATCAGGAGCGAACTCGTCTCCTGAGCCGCCAGAATCAGCAACGGCAGCAGCAGAATCGCCACCAGCATCACCGATGTTCGAATCGCCTTCCAATGCATAGTCATGTCTTCCTTTTTGTAAAGGCCGCGCGTGTAATGACGCTCCGCTTGCAGGTCCCGGGCCGCGTGCGAGCTGGGTATTGCCGATTGAACCTTTTTGCGTCAATCACTTCTCTGTTTTGCACTTCTTTTTATATATTCGCATAGTAAAGAAGCCGATAAGGGAGCCTGTAGAATGTCTTCTACGCCACACTCCAGTGCGTCCCACCACAACTCAGCGGTTCTGGTCGAACTCAGGAGCACAACAGGAATGAACTTTCCGATACCCCTCACCCGCTCAACCAAGTCTCTCCAATTGCCATCCCTGAGCGCGAGTTCCGTGATGACAAGGGTCCCGTTGAGCGCCGAGTCGAGCAAACCAGAAGCCGCCTTGATGCTGCGTGCCCACTGCACTGCGATACCACGCGCTTTTAACTCGTTCACGATGCCGCGCTTTGGTCCACTTTCAGCCACGATGATGACTGCCCTTGTTGGTTGTTCACGGGGTATCAACGCTACAGTCGCTCGATTACAGGCTAGCGCTGCCCAATTCCGAATTGCCGTAAGCTACCGTAAGCTACTGCTTTGTGCTTATGCGCGCCAAGACCTCTCAATCCCGTCGTAACGCTCGCGGCATGGACGTGTCTACGTAGCGGTTTAAAGTCTATTTGTCGAAGGCTCTGCCAGTCCGGGCACCGGAACAAAGCTGCACGCTGGTCGAGTAGAAGATAAATCTACACGCCTCAGAATTGCATAAGGCCCTTTTTTTGGTATAAGATCGCCGCGAGAAACCCTGGCCCAGCTCAGCGGGCCTTTCTTCGACTGAGGTTTAATGTCACCACGGTCCCAAGCAGAAATGTCCCCCAACACCGTGGACCCCGTGCCTGCATCGGCTGTTTCAGAGCAACTGGCGCGGATCGTAAATAGCCCGCGGTTTATTTCCTCGGCTCGCCTATGCCGGTTCCTCACGCACATTGTGAATCGGACCCTCCACGGAGATCTCGACAGTCTCAAAGAGTTCTCGATCGCACTAGATGTCTTCGACCGCACCTCCGAGTATGATTCGAACATCGACGCCACTGTCCGGGTTGAAGCTCGCCGCCTTAGAGCGAAATTGAAGGAATATTACGAGGGCCCGGGAAGGAATGACCGTGTTCTTGTTGCACTACGGCCCGGCAGTTACGTCCCCATCTTTCGCTGGTTGGATCCACAGCCGCGGAACCAGGCGCAGGAGATCGGCGCCACAATTCAATCGGGCGCTGCATCCGTTGCCGTACTGCCGTTCGTGAACATGAGTTCGGATCCGGAGCAAGACTACTTTTGCGACGGGATCACCGAAGAAATCATCAACTTGCTCACCCACATTGCAGGGTTGAAGGTGATTGCGCGATCGTCGGCATTCCAGTTCAAGGGAATGTCCGTCGATATCCGTGAAGTGGGCCGGCGTCTCGATGCGGATGTCATCATCGAAGGAAGCGTCAGGAAAGCGGGTGAGCAACTGCGGATCACGGCGCAGGCGATTCAGGCTGAATCTGGCCATGGACTCTGGTCAGAGACATTCGCCCGTGAGCTAAAGGACGTTTTTGCAATTCAGGAAAAGATCGCCCAAGTCGTTGGCGGCTTGCTCCGTCTTCATATGCCGGAAGCACGGCCTCGTGTGCACGCCTCCGATCGAAATCTCGAAGCATATACAAGATATCTGAAAGCCCGGGTCCTGATCTATCAACAATCTCCTGAAACGCTGCGAGCTGCCCTGCAGCAGCTACGCGAACTCATTGAAGTATTTCCTGATTACGCTCCCGCCTATAGTGGCATTGCTGAGGCGAATGGCCATCTCGCCCTTTTTGGCTTTGTTTCTGGCCGTGCCGTGTATCCCGAAATGAAGGCGACCGCGGAGCGCGGCTATGCTCTCGATCCGGAATCCGGAGAAACCTGCACAGTGCTGGGCGGACTTCGTGCCTGGTTTGAGTATCGAAGGGATGAAGCGTACCGGCTGTACGACCGCGCGCTGAAATTACAACCCGCCCTCGCGCGAACTTACAGATATCGTGCCATGGCGTTGCTGTGCCAGGGGGACATCGAAGCGGCAGAGTCAGGACTCCGCCGCTCTACCGAACTCGACCCTCTTTCCGCCAGCGACTGTGCGCGGACGGCTTATGTTAATTACGTCAGGGGTGATTATCCATCAGCCGCAGAGAATATCGAACAATCTTTCGACCTGGATCGCGATTACCCCGAAGCGCGATTTTACCAGGGACTACTCCGCTTCCAGCAGGAAAACTATGGTGGGGTTGTGGAATGTCTCTCGCAATCGGGGTTCCCGTTGGATATCGGCGTGCTCGCAGCGGCTTACGCTCGACAAAATTGCGAGTCTCTAGCCCGGGAGTGTGTTGAAAGGCTGAGTCGATTGGCAGCCCTCCAATATGTGAGCCCGCTGGCGGAGGCCTTCGCTGCGATCGGAATGAAACACTTCGATCTCGCCTTTAAGCGCCTTAACGAGGCGATCGACGATAAGACAGCCTTCGTCAACCTGCTGGCAATCGAGCCGTTCTTTGAGCCGCTCCGGAGCGATCAACGGTTCACCAGTCTCTTAAAAAGATTGAATCTGGCAACCTAAAGCGTCGTGCGGTTAGGGCGCCGCGAACTCCGCCCGTTCATCGACAGAATCTTATCTGACCCCTGCCCCACATTCTTGGTCTTAAACTGGTTCGCGAACAACTGGAACCCAACTCCTTCAGAGCGGTGATCGGTCTACCGGGCCCCCAAAAGACTGAATCGCATGCAGTACTGAGGCGCAAGCTTACGGACGGCTTACGGCTCATTACGGCACAAAACCAGCCAATTGAGGCAGGCTTCTCCGCCATCAGGCAGACGCTTGACACCACGGCTCGATGGTGATGTTCGTGGAGACGGTATGCAAGGGTTCACAAGATTTGCGCTGCATCTTGTCCCAAGCCTTCTGGTGATCTGTTTGGTTTCCCTTGGCGGGCCGTGCGTTGCCCAAGAAGTAAACGTACCTACTGGGCGCGGAAGTGGCTCGATAGTCGCGCCCACGGGTTGGGTAGAGCTGATCGCTCCGGTACACGACCGGATCGATCTTAAATTCTACGGCTTTTACATCGGCGAAGTGAACGCACCGGCAGCACAGTTTGACGCCACTTTTCGGGCGACAAAGTTTCTTTCGATCACTCCCAGCTATCTCTATTATTCGATCCCTGCAAGCGGGCTTAATGAAGTCGCGAATCATTCGCGAGGATTTACTCGCCGTTACTGGGAGCAACAATTTCGGATCGACGGGACGGTTATGTTCTCGGTCCACAAGTTTGAAATCTCCGATCGCAACATGTATGTCAGAAGGTTTCTTCCAACATACATGTATGTCGGAAGGTCTCTTCCAGCAAAAGAGATCAACCGCTATCGCAATCGGATCGCGGTCGCGTATCCCCTCCCGGTCAAGGGCCACATCTGGAGACCTTTCGCGTCCTACGAAGCCTTTTACGACCAGGGAAGCGGGTGGACCAAAAACCGAGTCTGGACTGGCGTCACGGTACCCCTCCACAAGCATGTGTCGTTTCAGCCGTCCTACATGTTCGAGGCCACTCAGGGAATTGAAGACCTCCACTACTTGATGTTTGGCCTGATCTTCAGAACGAAATAAGGAGCTGTAGCTGAAAGGAGACTTCTATGTCGAAAGTGTTGCAACGGAGAACCCCAGTACTTGCGTTGATCGCCAGCCTGGTTTTCGCCACGGCCGCGCTGGCTCAGATGCCAACAAACCCCTGGAAAAAGGCCGCGCCATTCCCGGAGCCCGATGAAGAGCTCTACGGCGTTGCCGTTAACGGCAAGATGTACGTGATCGGCGGTTGGGACGACGGCAAAGCCCGGGGCGCGAACTACGAATACGACCCGGCCACCGACAAATGGACGAAGAAAAAGCCGATGCCGCGGCCGGCCCACCATGCCGCGCTGGCCACTGCGAACGGCAAGATTTACGTGCTCGGTGGGTTTGTAGTCCCTAAAGACACCCAGATCCCTCTCGGCGGTGCGTGGGAGCCCATTGACGACGCTTGGGAGTACGATCCGGTAGCGGATTCCTGGAAGTCTATCGCGCCGTTGCCTAGCAAACGCGGGTCTGCGTTCGCCGCTGAAGCTGGTGGCAAGATCTATCTGATCGGTGGCGCCACAACTATGCCCGGATCCAAGGATCCATACTTCACTTTCTTCGGGCCGTCTCTGGTCCTCACCACCAATGAGGTGTACGACCCCGCCACGAACAAGTGGGAGAGCCGTAAGCCGATGTCGGTGGCGCGCAATCACGCATTCGGTGGCGTCGTTAACGGCAAGATATACGTGATCGGCGGCCGCACCGGCCACGCGTTCATCCTCACCGCCACCAACACCGATGCGGTGGAGGAGTACAACCCAGTCAACGACACCTGGAGCGGTCCAAAAGAGCGGATGCCCACCGCCCGCAGCGGAGGAGCGTGGGGCACCGATGGCCGCTGGATCTACGTGGCGGGCGGCGAAGTGACCACCAATAAATTGGTGGGGGCGTTTCGCGGCATCGAGGCGTACGACCCGGCTATCAATGCGTGGTTTACGCTGCCCTATATGCCGATGCCTCGTCATGGTGTCGCGGGCGCGGTGATCGGCAATGAATTTCACCTCGTGAGCGGGATGATCCAGTCCGCAGGCGCGATGACGTTCATGGACCCGAGCCTCTCAACCCATACAGCCGCACACGACGTGCTCGAGCTGAATTTCAATCCGAATCCTCCACCTCCGGCGGCTGCCAAGCCCACTCAGGGCATGCCGACTGCAGGTGGGAAGAAGCTCCACATCCGCTATAACGTGAACAGCCCCGAAGGTCGAGTGATGCTCGCGAAGTACGCGAAGGCGATCGAGATCATGAAGACATTGCCCGACTACGATAAGCGCTCGTGGGTGTGGTGGTGGAATACCCATTGGATCAAGGGCTTCCCAGCGTTCCTTTGGGATTACTCCAGGAAAAAGAAGACAGAGGTCATCGCCGCTCTCCCGAAGGAGGTTCAAGCCGATGCCGAGGCCGTGTGGGATGGCTGCCAATCCCATGCCCGCAACCCAAACGATCTTGCGCAATTCGAGCAGTGGTACTTCCTGCCTTGGCATCGATTGATGCTGTACCAGTTCGAGGGTGTCATTCGCGAGGTGCTGCACGACGAGGACTTTACGCTTCCGTACTGGAATCCGGTCACCGGAAATCCCGACGATCTCATAGTACCCGCAGTGTTCCGGGATCCGGGCTCCACGCTTTACAACGGCACCCGCTGGCCCTGGGTGAATGGGGGCGACCGCATCGACATACTGTATATAAACTGGATCGGTCTTGACGCCCTCAAGGAAACGTTTTACATCGACTCGCCGAACGGCAGCTTAGGGTTCAATCCGACGCTTGATCGGAACCCGCACTTCTTCACTCATCTCGCTTTGGGGGGCGACATGGCCGAGTTCTCCACGGTCGGCGGTGACCCCATGTTCTATCTCCATCACTCCAACATGGACCGGCTTTGGGAAAGCTGGAACCGGCTCCCCGGCCGCACCAATCCAACCGATCCCAAATACCTCAACCGCACCTTCGCGTATGGGGACAGGAGCGGTAAACGAGTGGATCTGCCGGTGCGCATGGCTAACCGTACAGCGCAGCTCGGCTACGAATACGACAAGTATGAGAAGCCGCCCCAGCCGCGCGTGCCTACCAAGGTAGCCGCCGCGAGGGATGCCGCTATCAAGGCTCTTTACGAGCACATGATGCACGGCGGCATGCATGGCGCCCAGCATGCGATGAGCATGCCGGGCTTGAGCCAGCATGACGTCGAGGCGATCAATTTGCGCGATCCGGAAGCGATCAGGCGCTTCCTCGCAAATGCAACTCACGACACTACCCCCGCACAACCCCTTACCGCGGCTCGATCAAGCAGAACCGCTGGTTCCCAACAGAATGCTTTCCTCGCTGGTGTGGCGGAGCGAGCAGTTCCAGTAGCGCCTCACGATCAAAATCATTGATCTAGCGGTGAATCGTGATCGTCGGCGTTGAGCGATACCGTCAGTTCATTACGAGCACTGTTCTTGCCGCGGCAGTCAGTGTCGTCTGGATAGGATCGGGCAGCGCGCAAACCCAGGAATCGACCGCTCATGAAGAATCGGCGGCTGCGAACCAGTCTGCCGCCGAGGCCAGCAAACAGGCGGCTAATCCATTGGCGAGTGTCTGGCTGATGCAGTTTCAGCAGAATAACACTTGGATAGGGATGCCCGCGAACGGCGGAAACCGAGTCCAGAGCAATCTCCAGTTTCAGCCCCTGATGTCAGTCAAACTCAGCGACGACTGGAGCCTGGTCACTCGCCCGGTGCTACAGCTGTTCACTACCACTCCGTTCCAGGACCAGGCCGGACGGTCTGATCGGGTAACAGGATTCGGCGACACAGCTGTTGCGTTTGCTCTATCGCCGGGTCATCGATTGGTAGGCAACTGGCTGCTTGCTGCCGGTCCAACGTTCATCTTTCCGACGGCAACGGATTCGCGGATCGGCCAGAATACATGGCAAGTCGGACCCGCTGCTGCGATCGGATACACGGGCAAGGATTTCGTAACCTATGTGTTTCCGCAGCAGTGGCTTTCGGTCGGCGGCAACGGCCGAAGGACCCGACAAATGAGCTTGATCTACGCTTTTGTCCACGCCTTCCCAAACGGATGGACGATTGGAACAAATCCCGATATGTTGGTTGACTGGGAAGCGTCCAGCGGTAACAAGCTGACGTTTCCAGTGGGCTTGCAAGTGGGAAAGCTGCACAAACTTGGACCACTGCCCGTAAAGTTCGACGTGCAGGCGCAATACTACGGGGTCCGGCCACAGTTCAATAGTCCGAAATGGAATCTTCAGTTCCAAGTAACCCCGATTCTCCCGGCATTGATCAAGCGCAAGGTGTTTTGATGCCGCCGAATCCAAGCCCGTCAGAGCCACAGCGCCCACCCACGGAATCGGCGAATGAGCGCGGGTCGGCATGGGCCCGACGCGCACTAACGCACTACGAGGAGGAAAGATGAAACGGAACATTGTGTATTGGGGTGCCACCGGTCTAGTAGCGATCGTCGCGCTGGCCGCCGGCATCAGCTATCTGGCCGCCGCCCCCCAGGCGGTCGAGAATTTCCGGCACCAGGTGGAACTCCTGCCGCTTTAACTACGCACCTGGGCTCGAAGAATCATCCACACGCGCAATCCAGTCTTCAGCCCGCGAGCGGGGTGAGGGGAAACTGATCCACCACGGATCCATGCTCCCAAAGATCTGAAGACGAACAGATGTACAATGTGACCTGCTTTGGAAGTGGGAATAGGGAATCCTGGCTTCAGTGTACGTTGTCGGTCGGCCGGGAAGTCAAAACGGCAATTTCAGGTGCTACTTGGTTTGCATCTCGCAGATCTCCGGCTCAGGTGCCGGAGAAGGCCGTCCATCCTAAAAGGAGAATGATCCCATGAATCCGGAACAAGCAACATTCACGGCTCAACTGTTTGTGCAGGGCCTCGAGAGGGAATATGCGATTACTAGGAGAGTTCTCGCGGCCGTTCCCGAAGGCAAGAAAGAGTATCGTCCGGACGCCGACGCGCGCACCGCATTCTCGCTTGCCTCCCACATCGCCAGCTCCGAAGTTTGGTTCTTGAACGGTATCGTGAAGGGCGAGTTCGTCCGCGAGGGCGACAAGAAGTTCGGCAGCGTGGCGGAAATCGTGGCTTACTACGACAAGGAGTTCCCGGCCGCGCTGGCGAAGGTAAAGGCTTTGCCGGCGGACAAGCTGGCCAAGATCATCCCGGCCTTCGGAATGTTCAACCTGCCGGCGGCTGCGTACTTGGCGTTTGTCAATAATCATTCCATCCATCACCGCGGACAGCTCGCTACTTATCTCCGGCCGATGGGGTCCAAAGTGCCGAACATCTACGGCGGCAGCTTCGACGAGCCGATGCAAATGCCGGCTGGCGCCGACTAGAATTTTCACTACAGCCCCGGGGCGAGGCGGGCCTCGCCCCTAACCCCACCACGCGCCGGCTGCCAACTGTCTCAGCGTTAGGGCTCCGTCGTCCTTGGCCCGAAGAGTGGCGATCAAAGCATCTCAGATCTGGTTGGGCCCGGAAAAATTGTTTACAGGCGCAACCACTTGCATCCCGCCCGCTCTCTGCTAATGTAAATGTATGGCTCGAATCACAGCCCGAGGCACTCCCGCTATCGCAGCCCGCGGGTTACTCCGAGAGGCACTAAAACCAAGCCTCCGACGGTCTCCTAGCGCAGCAAAAGCAAGAGCTGCAGGGCCCTGGGGGAATGCCGGGCCTGCCCGCCATCACTGTGGCGGGTCCACCCGCAACATCCCGGAGCCTGCCCGCCGGCGCTTTGGCGGGAGAGTTACTCTTGAAGGCAGCAAAAACAAGCCTCACAAAAGCAAGCTCCTTGGGGGGCCCTGGAGGAGCAAAAAACAGCGTTTTCTAATCGCAACACCAACGAGAGACGTGAAGCCGCATCTCCTTGTAAATCAATGAGATGTGAATTTCTAATCGCAACAAAAATGCACCCCTCACGGAGCGAGCAGGCAACCCGATGCGGTATCATAGGAATCGAGCCTCAAGGCCCTAACGGGTTGAACGACGAGGGAGCACGAAGCAGCGATTCGCAGTCATGGGAGGCATAAATGAAACCATTCTTGCGCGGAGTTTTCTTGGTGGTCCTGGGAGTGGTATCGCTCGCGGTTGCCGCCCCCGCTGACACGCTGGAAATGAAAGACGGCCGCTTGATTCAAGGCAGATACATGGGCGGTTCGGAGCACCACATTCGTTTCCAGGTGAACGGCCAAGAGCAGATGTTTGATATCAAGGACGTGCTGAATCTGGGTTTCAACGACTCTGCGAGCGCACCATCGAATTCTGGCGAAGGGAGTTCTACAGACGCACGTTACAACGAGGCCGCAGCTTCGGCGCCTCGAGAAGGGGAAGCCATTACCATCCCCGCCGGCACGGAGATCATGGTCCGCATGGTTGACACCGTAGATTCATCCAAGAACAACGTCGGCGATCAGTTCCAGGCCAGCCTTGAAGATCCCTTGGTCGTAGGGGACACAGTGATTGCCCCGAAAGGCGCGGATGTTTACGGCCGGCTGGAGGAAGTGAAGGCGGCGGGTCATATCGCGGGTAAGTCCGATTTGAAGCTGGCGCTCACGGGCATTCGCATTAACGGCAATATCCAGCCCATCTTCACGGGAGACTATGACGTGTCCGGAAAGTCGCGCGGCAAGCAGACCGCGAAGCGGGCGGGCGGCGGAGCGGCGGTCGGCGCAGTCATCGGAGCTATCGCCGGCGGCGGCACGGGCGCGGCTATCGGTGCGGGCGTGGGCGCGGGCGCCGGAACAGCGGTTCAGGTTGTGACGCATGGACAGCAAGTGAAAGTGCCTAGCGAAACCCTGCTCACATTCAGGCTCGAACAGCCGCTGACCGTGACGCTGTCTCACCGCGAGCACCAGCACGAATAACTTTCTTTCGCGGCGCGCTGGGCGGAAACTTTGCAACACCACGAGGCCAATTGCGGCAACGATTACTCTTTCGCGCATCTTGAAAATACTCTTGCGCACGCGTGTGCCGGCTGCTTAAGATACGCGAGCGCACAACGAAAGATTGACCGGTGCCGAAAGAAAAACCCAAGGTCGCGATCGGCGAAGTGATTCGTTCCTATCGGAGCGATCGCGGCCTTTCGCAAGGCGATATCGAGCGACGCACCGGACTTTTGCGCTGCTATCTTTCCCGCGTCGAGAATGGCCACACTGTTCCCTCTCTTGAAACCCTGGCCAAGATTGCCGAGGCTTTGGAAATAAGCTTGGCCGATTTCTTTCCGGGCAGCGATACTCCGCAGGACCGCGAAACTCGCAAGATGCTTGGGGAACTGTCGGAGGAGGAAATCCGCTTCCTCGCCGAGATCAAGAAGTACACCACGACTCTTTCGGACGAAGACAAGAAGCTCGTGCTGGCCATGATCCGCAAGATGGCCACGCTGCCTCCGCCTCCCGCGCGCAAGGCCATGGCCGTTGGACGCCGACCCGCCTACTAAGCTCCTTCGATCAAGAAGCGGAATCGCATCGCGTATTGCTGCGGTGGTTTGCTTCGCCACAGATCTGTGGCCGATTCGTTGGAGTGGGCGGCGGGGCTACAACCGGGGTTTTTCGCCCTGCGCGGCGGCCTTCGCGGTGAATCTTTCGGTGTTCACGACAGCGCGGAAGACGCGTCCTCGGCCGATGACGTTTTCGCTCGATCGCGCCTCGACCTCAAAGATCAGAAACCGCCCTTCCTTCCTTGCAAGGCGCGCCACGGCAATCACCGTGGCGCCTGCGGGAACGGCCTTCAGGTGGTCGACTTCGATGCGCGTGCCAACTGTAATCGCTCCGGGCGGAAGTTCCGGTTGAATCGCCTGAACCGCCGCGATTTCCATCATCCCAATCATCGCTGGCGTCGAGAGCACTGCCGGAAGCCGAGGGTCGTACGAAGCGATCGTCCATTCGTGCGGGACGATCTTCTCAACGGTTGAGGTTGGGCCGGCCGATCGCCCGGCGCTGCGAGCCCGGCGAGATTTCTTGCGCTGCGGCTTCCGTCGCGCGGTCTTCTTTCTCACCGCGCCGGCTCCCGGTCTCGCGCGGAGCAAGACAACGTTTGAGGCTCAAGGAAACTCTTCATAACTTCGGTGAGCGTCATGCCCAATTGCGACCACAGCCGGCGTTTCAGGCTGCGATAATCCTGCGCGCCGCTGAAAAGATCGCGGATCAAATCGCGGAACGTCGCGCTGCGGCGTGCGAACTGAACCATCCGCGTGGTGACGGCGTCGCCGAGGAAGCGCCCGCGGAATACCGTGCGGGCGATGCGCGTCGCGAATTCGAGATCGGCGGAGAATTCCCGCCGCAGCCGCGATGGGTAGCTCTGCGGCTGCCCATCGGCGAGCGCCTGCGCCAGCAGGTCGCCCGAGCGCAACGCGTAGTAGAGACCCTCGCCGGTCACGGGGTCCACGCAAGCCGCCGCATCGCCCACGAGCGCCCAGTTCTTTCCCGCAATGCGTCGCCGGCGCAGCGTGGCCGCTTGGGGTGACGGCAGAACGTGGCTGTAGAAGCGAGCACTGTCCAGCGGAATGTTTTCTTCGCGGACAAACTCGTCCAAGTGAACGCGAAGCCGCTGGCTCGAGTTCTGGCTCATTTTTCCGCAAATGCCGACGGATAGATGATCGGATCGGGGGAAGGACCAGAGGTAGCCCTCAAAGTGTTGCAGAAACTTCACCTTCAGAATGTCTTCCTGGCCCGGCACGAAGTATCCGAGCGTCATTTCCAGGTCTTCGGGTTCGAGCGGTGTAGTCTCCGGCAGGAGGGCATTGCGCGCCCCGGCGGCGAGAACGACGAAGTCGGCGCATTTCTCTTCACCGGCGGCGCTCAGCCGGACGCGTTCGTTGTCGGTGCGCACGCGCGTCACGCGGGAGCGAATCGCGGTGCAGCCTGCGGCGATGGCGCGCTCCAGCAGCAATCCATTCAGCACCGCGCGCGAATAAATTACGATGGGACGCCCCAGCTCGAAGCGCGCGCGCTGGCCGCCGCTCGAGATCAGCTCCGCCGTGTGCACCACTTTTTTGGGATAGGGACCGTCGAACAGGAAGGGATACGCCTTAATGGCTTTGTGCGTCAGCCCACCGCCGCAGGGCTTCTCCCACGCCAGGTGTTCATCGTAGAGCGTGACTTGAAAGCCCGACGACGCAAGCCGCTCTCCGCAGAGTGAACCGGCCGGACCGCCCCCCACTATGGCAATTTCTCGCATCTCGCTAGGTGAGTGGAAACACCGCGGCAATGAACCAGCAAGCCAGTATAGCATCAAACGCGGCCGCAGCCGTCGCGGAGCCGGTTCGCCGGTGTACTGAATCGCCGCCAAGCCGCTGCGCTACGGAAAACGCCGCAAGATAAACCACGAGCAGTAAGAGCAGAATCTCGCCCCTCCCGAAGGCAAAGACCGCCAGCATGCATGCCAGCCACAGTTCGAAACGCATGGCAAGGAATAGCGAGAATCTCGCAACGCGTTTCGGGCCGTCACGGGGCGGTCCGAGCGCCGCCTCCTCAGCGAAAGAATAGAGCCAGCAGACGGGGAAGAGAGCCGCGAAGCGCAACCAGCGCGGCAAGTTGAGCCAGACGTCGGTGAGTTGCCAATTAAGCCACGCACCAATCACCAGGATCGTCGCCAGGCCCAGCAGAATTCCCATCAGCAATGATTGCCCCTCGAAATGCAGGGCAGCCTTCGCCGTCTTTGAATCAAGCGCCAGCGCGACGATCGCTGCAATCAGCAGCAGTGACGCAAGGTAATCGCCAGCCTCGAGATGCAAGAACCATAGCGGCCTCGCGTAGTAAAGGATGGCGACGCCGAAGAGCGCGGCAACCCCCCATCGAAGCAAGATTGCTCGCGCACCGGCCGGGGCCGGAGATGGCTTGGGAGTTTGAGCGCCCCCAGCGTGCAGAACGCGCACCAGGAGATCGGCGGCGGCCGGAAACAGAAGAAGCAGACCGAGGAATCCCACGGCCACGCCTCCGAGCGCACTTGACCCCGCAGCGCCCGCGGGAGAGAGGCTGTCCTTTGGGAGCGCGCGGCCTGCCCATTGCACGATGAGTGCGGCCACGGACGGGTCGAAGATTAGACTCGAATGCGTGCTGTGAGGAACGCGCACGAGTTCGAAGGCGCGCCGCTCGGCGAAATCCGCCGATGCTTCCCGGTCTCCGCCTGCCGCTTGCACCAGCGAAAGCGCGGTTCTCTTCAAAATGGGCAGATCAAACTGGGCGCTCAGAACCAGAAGATTGGACGGCATGCGCCGCGGCAGGACCATCGGCGCGGGGGAGAGTGCGATCGTTGCGACCACGGGAAAACGGTCCGCCATCCTCACGGCAACCGCGCCGCCCATGGAATGCCCGACAAGGACCGTACGATCCGGATAGATTTCTGCGCGATTCACAAGTGCTTCGACCGCGAGGGTGGCGCAAGTCTCGGCGCGCGCAAGAGAATAAGAGTCTCTGCTGTTGCCATGCCCCGGCAAATCCAGCAGATAAACGCGCAGGCCGGCGCGCGCCAGGTGTTCCCCGAGGGCTTTCATCACCACTCGGTTTGCCGAAAGGCCGTGCAGAAGCACCACTGCCCCGGGCGACGGACCATGGAGCGGATCGAGTGTCGCCATCGGAGTGCGGCAGCCGCCCGCGTGGAGCACCTCGTAGCGTTCGGGCGGAACGACGCGCGAAATCCAAATCCAAGAGATGGCGAAGAGTAATGCCCCGAGCGGTGCGAAAACCGAATGGAGGCGCTTCACTGCTGCCTCCGGGGCGCGTGATAGAATTTCATCTTGATTTGCCGAGGGGCACCGGTGGGAAACCGTTGGGTTTGATCCTTTCGCAAGCCGACTTGATTCTCCACGCCGCGACGCGGAAACGCAATGGCGAGCGCGTAGTTTTTACGAATGGCTGCTTTGACTTACTTCATCCAGGCCACGTTCGCCTGCTCGAAGAGTCACGTTCGCTGGGAGACGCGCTCGTCGTCGCAATCAATAGCGATGCCAGCGTGCGGCAACTGAAAGGCCCAGGCCGGCCGGTCACGCCGGAAGCGGAGCGCGCCGAGGTGTTGGCCGCGCTCGCCGCCGTGGACTATGTAGTCATCTTCGATGAACCCACTCCGCGCGAGCTGATCGCCCGGCTGCTTCCCGACGTGCTTGCGAAGGGGAGCGACTGGGGCCCCGGCGAAATCGTCGGACGGGAGGAAGTGGAAGCGGCGGGGGGACGCGTTGTCTCGACTCCTTTAGAAGGCGGCTATTCAACCACGACGCTCATCGAACGCATCCGGGAATCACAGAAATGATCCTCCCGCTGGTGGCCGAGCTCCTATCCCGAATCGCGCTGCGGCCCGCTGTGGAAGAAGCCTTCGAGGAGCTGCGGCGGGGGGAACGCCGCGCGCGCCTCGCAGGCCTCACCGACCCGGCCAAGGCCCTTCTTGCGGCGCTGGCCGCCAAATCCCTGGGCCGTCAGACAATCCTCCTCGTTGAATCCAATCAGCGCGCCGAGGCCATGGCCGAGATGGTGCGCTATTTCTTCCGTGCCGTGGCGCGCAAGCCGGACCGGTGCGTCGGCGTCTTGCCCGCCCACGAAGTGCTTCCCTACGAGAATCTTTCTCCCCACCCGGAAATTTCCGAGGCGCGGGCGGCGGCGCTGTGGCGATTTGCGAGCGGCGACGCGGACGTGCTCGTGGCCCCCGTCACGGCGGCGCTCTTTCGGCTGCGCGAAGCGGAGTTCTATCGGCGGCTAGCGCGGACCGTGGAGCGTGACCAGGAAATCGCGCTCGATGATTTCGTGTCTCATCTTGCCACCGTGGGCTATGAGCGGAGGGAAATCGTCGAAATGCCCGGGCAGTTTGCTCTTCGCGGGGGAATCGTCGACGTTTTCTCGGCGGAAGCGCCGCGCCCCGTGCGATTCGAGCTCCTGGGCGATACCGTCGAGTCCTTGCGCGAATTCGACCCCAATACCCAGCGGTCCACGAATCCTCTCGAGCGCGTCACGCTGCTGCCGCTTACCGATTATCCGCGCCGTCCCGAAATCCTCGAACGGCTCTATGCGGGTGCCGCGCGTTCCGCATCCGGCCGCGAAGATGAAGCGCCGCTCCCGGCGTTTTTTCCCGGATGGGAATTTCAGACAGCGCTCGTCGAACCTGCAGAATCGAGTTTGCTGGAATTGTGCGCCGATCCCGTGGTCATCGAGGACGAACCCGAGCTGCTTGACGCCGCCCAGGAAACATTCCGCCTGCGCGTCGAAGACGCCCGCACAAAGGCCGCCGAAGAATCGAGCACGAGCCCACCCGAGAACTATTACCTCCCCGATTCGGAGTGGCGGAAGGCGCTCGAGCAAGTTCCACGCCTTTCCCTGGAGCGGCTCGTACTGGAGCGGCCGGGCGAAATGGTGCACGTCCTTTCAACCCAACCGACGACGCGTTACCACGGCAACGTCGCCGCGTTCATGGCCGAGGCGCGGGGACGACTCGAATCAGGCGAGCAGGTCCTGCTCTCGGCCTCGAGCACGGGAGAGCTCGAGCGCCTTGCCGATCTAAGTCACGAATACGAGTTGCCCTATCGATTGGGGGAACTCGAAGACAGCGCGACCGTCACGCGCCTTGCCGATGAGAGCAGCAGCGGCAGCATTCCTGCGATGGTTCTGACGAAGGCGCCTTTGACGGAAGGCGTCGTTTTTCCCGAGAGCAGGGTAGTCCTGTACGGCAACGCCGACATCTTCGAAACTTTGCCCCTCCCGGCCCGCGCGCGCAGCCGTCCGAAGACGGCCAGCTTCTTCAGCGATTTCTCGGACTTGAAACCGGGAGACTACGTCGTCCACGTGGACTACGGCATCGGCAGATTCGAGGGGCTGCGGCAGGAGTTCGTTGACGCGGCGTCGGGCGAGTTCATGCTCCTGCGCTACGCCGATGAAGCGAAAGTTTACGTTCCTCTCTCGCGCCTCGATCTGGTGCAGAAATATCAGTCTCTCGGCGGGGCCACCCCGCAGCTCGACCGGCTCGGCAGCACGGTTTGGGAAGGGCGGAAGTCGCGGGTGCGAAAGTCCGTGGGCGAAATGGCGCAGAAGCTCTTGCAGCTTTACGCGGACCGCAAGGCGGCGGCCGGCTACGCCTTTCCTCCCGATACGACTTGGCAGAAGGAATTCGAAGATGCATTCGAATTTGAGGAAACGCCCGACCAGGCCCGCGCCATCCTGGACGTGAAAGACGACCTGGGATCGTCGCGGCCGATGGACCGGCTGCTGTGCGGCGACGTCGGCTACGGGAAGACGGAAGTATCGATGCGCGCCGCGTTCCGAGTGGTTTCAGACTCCAAGCAGGTGGCGGTGCTCGCGCCGACCACTGTGCTTGCTTTTCAGCATTTTGAAACGTTTCGCCGGCGGTTTGCCGCTTTTCCCATGCGCATCGAGATGCTCAGCCGTTTCCGAACTGCCCGGGAGCAGAAAAGGGTCCTCGAGGATCTGGAAGCCGGCAAGGTGGACATCGTGATCGGCACGCACCGCCTGCTTTCACGCGACGTCCGCTTCCACGATCTGGGGCTGCTGGTGGTGGACGAGGAACAGCGCTTCGGCGTCACGCACAAAGAACGCATCAAGGAGATGCGGAAGGACGTCGACGTGCTGACGATGTCTGCCACGCCGATTCCGCGCACTTTGCACATGTCGCTGGTGGGCCTACGCGATATGTCGGTGATCGAGACTCCGCCAAAGGACCGCTTGGCCATCCAGACCGTCGTCGCGCCGTTCGACGAACGGCTGATCCAGCGCGCTATTGAGGAAGAGCTGGCGCGCCAGGGGCAGGTATTCTTCATCCATAACCGCGTGGAGTCGATCGCGTCCCTCGCGGCACTGGTGAAGCGCTTGGTGCCGAAAGCGCGGGTGGTGATCGGCCATGGACAAATGAAGGAAGCGGAGCTTGAAAAAGTAATGCTGAAATTCGTCCGCGACGAGGCCGATGTGCTCGTCTCCACCACCATCATCGAGAACGGCCTGGATATCCCGCGCGCCAACACGATTGTGGTGAACCGCGCCGATCGCTTCGGCTTGGCCGAGCTGTATCAGCTCCGCGGCCGGGTGGGCCGCTCAAACCGGCGCGCCTACGCCTACCTGCTTGTGCCGCCCGAAGCTTCACTTTCCTCGCTCGCACGGCAGCGGCTGGCGGCGCTGCGGGAGTTCAGCGAACTGGGCGCAGGCTTTCGCATCGCTGCGCTGGACCTGGAGTTGCGCGGCGCCGGTAACCTGCTCGGGCGCGAACAGCACGGACACATTGCGGCCGTCGGCTTTGATTTGTATTGCCAGATGGTTGAGCGCTCCGTTGCCGAGCGCAAGGGCGAGGCGGTGCGGCCCGAACTGCGGTCGACGCTCAACCTCGGCCTCGAAATCCGCATCCCTCCCGACTATATCGAAAGCGAAAACCTCCGCCTGCGCATCTACAAGCGCATTGCGGGCGTTTCGAGCGAAGCGGAGCGCGAGGAGGTCCGCCGCGAGCTCGCGGATCGGTTTGGGCCTCCGCCGGCACCGGTCGAAAACCTTTTGGACTACGCGGTGCTGAAGGCGCTCGCAGAGAAACTCCTGGTGGCTTCCGTCGAGCGCCGGGGCGACCAGGTGGCGATCCGGTTCTACGATGAGACACCGCTCGGACCGGAGCGCCTTGTGCAGGTGATCCACGGAGGGCGGGGGCTGCGCTTGGACCCAAACGGGGTGCTGTGGCTTGATTGGAAAGGCGGCAAAGGGGACGTGGCGGAGGCCACCAAAAACGTATTGCTCCAACTACAAGTGTAGCGATACAATTTTTCCCGAGGGAGGATCATGAAAAGATATGGGGCGGCTTTGAGCGCGCTGCTTCTTTTCGCTCCGGCCTGTTTGCTGGCCCAAGGGAGCGGCAAGGTAGTGGAGGAGATTGTCGCGCGCGTTAACAACGAGATCATTACCCTAAGCGACCTTCAGAAGTCGGAGTCAACGCTGCAGCAGGAGGTGGCGCAGGATTGCCCGGGCTGCCCGCCGGAAAAGATCGACACCCTCTACAAGGAGCGCGAGAAGAACCTGCTGCGCGACATGATCGACCAGTCTCTGCTGGTGCAGCGCGGCAAAGACATGGGCATCAGCGTTGAGACGGACGTGGTGAAGCGCCTCGACGAAGTGCGCCAGTCGAACAAACTGGAAAGCCTGGACGATTTGGAGAAGGCCGTCGAGGCTCAGGGCCTGAGTTGGGAGGAATACAAGACCACCATTCGCAACAATCTGCTGACGAATGAAGTGATTCACCGCGAGGTGGGCTCGCGCATCAGCGTCGGGGACGACGAGGTTAAGAAATACTACGAGGAGCACAAGAGCGAATTCGTCCGCCCGGAACTAGTGTTTCTCGCCGAGATATTTTTCAGCACCGAAGGAAAAACGCCCGAGCAGATTGCCGAGATTCGCAAGAAAACGGAAGACATGCTGGCGCGCATCAAGAAGGGCGAAAACTTTCAAGAAATGGCCCGGCACTACTCCGAAGGCCAGACTTCCAAGCAAGGAGGCGAGCTGGGGGCCTTTGAAAAGGGCCAGCTTTCGCCGCAAATCGAGGGAGTGGTCTTCCAACTGAAGAAGGGCGACGTCACCGAAGTGATCCAGACCAAGACGGGCCTGGAGATCCTGAAAGTCTTCGAGCACTACGAGTCAGGCCAACAACCGCTGGAGAAAGTGGCAAACGAGATTACGAACAAACTCTACATGGAAAGGATGCAGCCGACGCTGCGCAATTATTTGGCGGAGCTGCGCGAACAAAGCTACGTCGTGGTCAAGCCCGGATACACGGATTCCGCCGCCATGGCGGGCAATGCCACAATTGAGGAAGTGGCGCCGACCCCGGACGCCGCCACCGCGAAGAAACCCAAGAAAGGCAAACACTCCGGCCAATGAAGTCCGTCTTCGTTGCGACGCTTCCGCTGGACCAGGCGATTAGTTGCCTCCTCCTGGTTCGCGAAAAGGAGGTGCGCACCTCCGCCCGCACCGGCCGGTCGTGGCTGCAGCTCGAGCTGGCGGACCGCACCGGCAGCATCAGCGCGAAGATGTGGGAGAACTTCGCGGAAATCGCCGCCACTTTCGATCGGGACGACATCGTAAAGGTGCGCGGCCGAGTGAAGCTCTATAACGAAGAAAAAGAGCTAACCCTGGATGAAATCCTGCCTGCGCAAGAGATCGAGTACGACCTCGCCGACTTTCTGCCGCACACGAAAGAAAACGTCGAAGGGCTGTACGCCCGGCTGCGTGAGTTCGTGGCGGAGACGTCCAACCCATGGCTCAAGGGCTTGCTCGAAGCCATCCTCGACGATCCGGGCGTGGCGCCGAGATTGAAGCGCGCCCCGGCAGCCATGACTATGCATCATGCCTATCTGGGAGGCCTGCTCGAGCACATCGTCAGCGTTTGCGGTCTGGTCCGCGTCGTCGCCGCGCATTACCCGGAAGTGGATGCCGATTTGCTGCTGGCGGGCGCCATCCTCCACGACATCGGCAAGATCGACGAATTGAGCTACGAGCGCTCCTTCGGTTACACCACCGAGGGCCGGCTATTGGGTCACATGGTGATCGCGCTCGCGCTTCTGCGAAAGAAGACGGAAGCGATTCCCGACTTTCCCAGACGCCTGGCGACGCTGCTCGAACATCTGATCGTGAGCCATCACGGCTCCTACGAATTCGGGTCGCCTCGATTGCCCATGTTTCGGGAGGCGGTGCTCCTGCATTATCTTGACGATCTCGATTCGAAAATGGGAGCGATGCGCCCGACGCTGGACCTCGCTTCGGGGGAAGGAGAATGGTGCGATCGCAACCCCTCGCTGCGACGCGCTCTTCTTCGCACGGAGAAATATTTGAGCGAAACCGCTGCTGCGGCTGGGTCGAAAAGTAAAGCGGCTGTGCCCGCGGCGGCGAAGCCAGCGAACACCAAAGGCTGAACTATGGCGCATGCCTCTCACAATGTGGACGCAGGGGTCCGTCGCCGCTCGCTGCTCGAACTCGCACCACTCGAGCTCGATTGCATGAATACCCTCTGGCCAATGGGCGAGGGAACGGTGCGCGAGATCCGAGAACGGCTCGCCGTGCGCCGACCCCGCGCGTACACCACGATCATGACCATCATGGATCGCCTTGCGCGCAAGGGTGTAGTCGAGCGCCACAAAGTCGGCCGTGCCTATCTTTATCGGCCCAACCTCAGCGCCGAAGACGCGCAGGCGCACGCCCTGGGGCAGGTGGTCGATAATTTTTTTGGAGGTTCCACCGAGGCCCTGCTCCGGCAGCTTGGCGGCGCGGCCTTCGTGCCCGAGCGCGCTAGCTCGCCGCCGGCTCTCCCCGCACACGAGGATGGCTCCGAACCCGCTGCTCTCGCGGAGGACGTGCAGGACGCGCGCATCGACGAGACTCTGCTCTGAAACCACCGATGTTTCCCTTCGAGCTCAATATCCGTGACATTGCGGTTCGACCGGCCACGGTGCTCGCTCCGATGGCGGGCGTCACGGACACGATTTTTCGCCGCGTGATCCGCGGGCTCGGCGGCTGCGGCCTGATTATGACCGAATTCACAAGCGCCGAAGGCGTCACCCGCAACGCCGCGCGCACGCTTCACTATCTGTATTTCCAAGAAGACGAGCGGCCGATCGCCGCCCAGCTTTTCGGGGCCGATCCCGAAGTGATGGCCACGGCCGCCGCGCTCACCGAAGACCTGGGTTTCGATACCGTGGACATCAATCTCGGCTGTCCGGCAAAAAAAGTGGTGAAGTGCGGCGGCTCAGGCCTGCTGCGCGACCTCGCTCTGCTCGAACGGCTGCTCCGAGCGGTGCGCGCGGCGGTGCGCATCCCACTGACGATCAAGATCCGCTCCGGCTGGGACGAAAACAACATTGTGGCCACGGCCGTAGCCCGCATGGCGGAGCAGGTCGGCGTCGAAGCCATTGCCGTCCATCCGCGAACCCGCGAGCAGGGCCTGAACGGCCAGGCAGACTGGCGAGTGATCCGCGCTGTGAAAGAAGCGGTGCGAATTCCTGTGATTGGGAACGGCGACATCCGGTCGCCGGAAGACGCGGTGCGTATGGCGGGCGAAACCGGTTGCGACGCCGTTATGATCGGGCGCAGCGCCGCCACAAATCCGTGGATCTTCCGCCAGATCGAAGGGTACGTCTCTGCGGGGCGCTACGACGAGCCGAGCGAAGCGGATCGCTACCGCCTGCTTTCTGCGTATTTCCGCAGCTTGGTCGCAGCCGAACTGCCCGACGCCATCGGCAAGATGAAACAATTCGCTTGCTGGTTCACCCACGGCGTTCGGAACGGGGCAGAGCTTCGCCATCAGGTGCATGCTGCGCGCACCCCCTCCGAAGTGCTCGACCGCGTGGATTCGTTCTTTGGCGGAGCGGCGCCGGGGTCGGAGCTTCCGTCTCGAAATCTCGGCAGCGCAACCTTCTGAGTGCTCCAGCCAGTGAGGCCGCCCGCGCTTTGTGTTAGCGGGGTTCTTCGCTGCGGCTGAGCAGCCATCGCTTGTAAGCTTCGCGTTTGGTCAAGCCGCGCTCGCGAGCGGCCTGTTTGAGGGCCGCTTTGTGGTCGGAGCTTTGTTCGCGCATGATTTCCTCGACGCGCTCGGCGAGCGACGCAGCGGGGCCGGGCGTTGTGGCGGAAGATGCGCCTTGCTCATCGGCAGGCCCGATGAGCAGGGTGATTTCACCGCGCGGAGGCTTCTTACGCAGTCGCGCGAGCAGGTCGTCGAGCCGCCCTCGCACGAACTCTTCATGCAACTTTGTGACCTCGCGCGCCAGCGTTGCCGGCCGGTTGCCGAGAATTTCCAGCGCGTCTTCGAGCGTTTCGACCAGCCGGTGCGGGGCCTCGTAAAAGATGAGGGTGCGCGGTTCGCCTGCAAGCCCTCGCAGGGCCCGGCGGCGTTCCGTCGGGCGCGCCGGCAAGAATCCGGAGAAGACAAACTCTTCCGTCCCCATACCCGAAGCGGCGAGCGCCGCCACCAGGGCTGAGGCTCCGGGCACCGGCACCACCGGGATTCCGTGTCGAAGGCAGAGGCGCACCAGGTGCTGTCCCGGATCGGAAATAATCGGGGTGCCAGCGTCGCTCACCAGCGCAATATGTGCGCCCTGCTCAAGCTCGATCACGAGCTCCGGCGCGCGCGTCATCTCGTTGTGTTCGTGGTAGCTCTCAAGTCGCTTTCGGATGCCGTAATGCGAAAGCAGCTTCACGGTTTGTCGCGTGTCCTCGCAGGCAATCAAGTCCGCTTCTTTGAGTATTCGCAGGGCGCGCAGGCTGATGTCTTCGAGATTGCCGATGGGAGTCGCCACCAGGTAAAGGCAACCACCCTCGTCTGGGGCTGGCTTCTGGGGAGGCATGGAAAGGCCGTTGCGAACTGAGCAGTCTAGCACAGCGGGAGATTACGAGGATGGAATCGGCGCGCCTGTGCCCGCGCGCCGTCGTGGTAACATGGATCGTTTGAAGCTGTAGCCCAAAGGAGCGCTGGAGTGCCGCTCTACGAATACGAGTGCCGGAAGTGCAAACATCGCTTTGAAAAGATCGAAAGCGTTTCGGCTTCGGCAACGAAGAAGTGTCCGAAGTGCGGCGGCAAGGCGACGCGGCTTCCCTCCGCTCCGGCGATCCAGTTCAAGGGCTCCGGATGGTACGTCACCGATTACGCTTCGAAAGGCTCTTCCGCGACGAGCGGCGAGAAATCGGAAGAGAAGGCCGGCGCTTCCGATAAGTCGGAGAAGTCAGAGAAATCGGAGAAGTCAGAGAAATCGGACAAGAAACCTGCTGCGACGAAAGAAGCCCCGAAAAAAGCTGCGAAGGAATAGCCGCAACTCAGCCACACCGCCGGCGCGGCATGCCTGCGTGAACTGCGATTACAGCTTCAACAAGCGCAGGTAAGCGCGAAAATCCTCGCCGAATTCGGCATTTTCGAGGGCGATTTCGACGGTGGCTTTCAGAAAACCCAGCTTATCGCCCGCGTCGTAGAATTTTCCTTCGTCCACGTAAGCCCACAGGCCCTCTCTTTTCGCCAACATCCGCAGGGCATCGGTAAGCTGGATTTCGCCTCCGCTGCCGGGCTTGGTCTGTTCCAGATAAGAGAAAATCTCCGGCGGAAGGACGTAGCGTCCGGTCACGCTCAGGTTCGAAGGGGCATTTTCCGCCTTTGGCTTCTCAATCATCTCGTGCACGCGCAGGAGGCGATCGCCCCACTTCTGTCCGGGCTCGGGACGCGCGTCCACGATGCCGTAGAGGTGCACGCGCTCGGGCGGTACGGGTTCGACGGTGATCGCCCCCATCCCAGTGGCCTCATAGACTTCGACGAGGGGACGTGTGGCGGGCACGGGACCGTTGCTGATGACGTCGCCCAGCAAGATGGCGAAGGGTTCGTCGCCCACCAGATCCCGAGCCGTCAGTACGGCGTGGCCCAAACCAAGGGGTTCGCTCTGCCGCGTATAGCTGAAGTGGATCATGTTGCTGATCCGACGGACGAGCTCGGCGCGGTCCGGGTGGCCGTGCTCTTCGAGGAAGCGCTCGAGCTCCGGCGAGGAATCGAAATGGTCTTCGATGGCGTTCTTGCCGCGACCGGTAACGATGATGATGTTCTCGATTCCGGACGCCAGGCATTCCTCGACTGCATATTGGATCAGCGGCTTATCCACCACCGGCAGCATTTCTTTCGGCTGCGCTTTGGTGGCGGGCAGAAAGCGTGTTCCCAACCCTGCAGCGGGCAGCACCGCTTTTCGCACTCGCTTCTTCGTCGTCATGGTTCGGTTCTCTTTCTGCGGTTAGCCAACATACTTGCCTCGGCGGAAGGTGTCAAACGCCAGTCTCGGGGAGCCGGGGTGAAACATGGATCGTTTGGATCTTCGCGCGCAGGGCTGCGGGATCGAGCCATCCGCGCTCGGTCAGCACTCGAAACTTGCGCCGGGGAAAGGGCACAACTTCAAACAAGGGGTTCAGGCAGGAAACGCCGGAGGGTGGTCGCGGCCAAACGTCTCTCGAGGATCCCAACTGCGGTGGGAGAACGCAGGCGGCAAATTTGGAGGCTGAAAGCAATTTCGTGGTGTCCGCGAGAATCGTTACCGGTTTTCCGGCTTCGGAAGCACGATTGACGATTGCGGCGGTTCCGACCTTGTTCATGAACCCCGTAGGAAGGATGGCATCCGCGCCGATGATGACGGCGTCAACTGCCTCGATGTAATTCAGAATGCCCGCGTCCGTTGTTAAAAACACATCGATGCCGGCCTGCGCAAGCTTGCGCGCGGTCTTTCGACCTTCGAAGCCGGGGCGGCCTTCTGCACAGTACACACTCCGAACATGCGCGCGAGCGCGTGTGAGAGCCTGTACGACCGTCGAGCTATAGGAATAGGTAAGGCAATGCACGCGAGGTGTATGAGCGAGGCTTCGCGCGAAAAGTTTGGCGATGGTCGCGGGTCCGTGCTCGAGCACGCGGCGGAACCTAGTGAGGGAACGGGAAAGCGCGCCGGCGGGTTGCGCAGCCTCGGCTGCGAGCGCCACTTCGTTGCCCAGGCGCAGGAGGGGAGCCATCGTCGATTGCGCGAGCAGAAGTGCGCGAGCGACTTCGTCCAATTCGTCCTGGGCTGGCTTCGGCCTGCGACGAAGCCAGGAGTCGAGGGCATGGACGACACGTAGGGCCAGCTCCGCGGCACCCGAAGAGGAATCGCGTGCAATCGCGGCAAGCTCGCGGCGGAGAACGCGGTCCACGGCCGTATGCTAACATAGCAAATTCTGCGATTCGGGAAGGGAACGCATTGAGCGGCCGCCCCAATCTGATTCTGGGAATCGAATCGTCGTGCGATGAAACGGCTGCTGCCGTCGTGGCGGACGGCCGCGAGATTCTATCGAGCATTGTTGCCTCGCAGTACGACGTTCACCGAAAATACGGCGGCGTGGTGCCGGAGCTGGCGTCGCGCGAGCACCTTCGGCAAATCGTGCCGGTGGTGCGGGAGGCACTGGAGCAGTCTCGAGTGGCGCTATCGGACGTGGATGCCATTGCGGTGACGCGCGGGCCGGGCCTTGTGGGTGCGCTCCTCGTAGGCGTCACCTACGGGAAAGCCCTGGCGATGTCACTCGGCAAGCCGCTGATCGGCGTCAATCACCTGGAAGGACATGTGCACGCGGTGCTTCTGGAAGCTCATGCCGCGGGGCGCGATCCGCAATTGCCGGCCGTGTGCCTGATCGTTTCGGGCGGCCACACCGTTCTGTACGACGTCAAGGCGATTTCCGACAACGGGGGAACAAAGGCGATGCACTTTTCCTACGCGCGCATCGGCCAAACGCGTGACGATGCTGCCGGCGAAGCCTACGACAAGGTAGCGAGAATGCTCGCGCTGGGCTACCCGGGAGGCCCGGTGATCGATTCTCTCTCGGCCCATGGAAATCCTTCGTCGATTCGCTTTGGCGAGCCGAAAATGAAAGGCAATCCATACGATTTCAGTTTCAGCGGGATCAAGACAGCCGTTTTCTACTACCTTCGGAAGCATCCGGAGCTGCAGCCGGAAATCGAAGCGCGTCGGCAGGCGGTGGGCCGCGGCGCTCGCAAGGCGGAGGAGTTGCGTCCGATGAGCAGCGAGCAGACGCTGGATTTAGCAGCGAGCTTTCAGAAAGCAGTGGTGGCCGATCTGGTGGGGCGCACTCTTGCGGCGGCGGAACAGTTCCGGGCGCGCTCGGTGTTGATTTCAGGCGGCGTCGCGGCGAATCGCCAGTTGCGCCGCTCCTTCGAGGAAGAAGCCGGGGCGCGCGGCCTGGAAGTCTACTTTCCCAGCCGGCAGCTTTCCACGGACAACGCCGCCATGATTGCCGCGGCGGCGTACCCCAAGTTTCTGGCCGGCGAGCGCGCTGATTCTATGCTGAACGCGGAAGCCAATTTGCCTCTTGCCTGAGTCCGCAGGCGGCGGCGCGCCGCTTTGCACCTCGCGCGGTTTTCTATAGAATCTGCTGCACCCGAATGATTTTGGACGTTTTTGAGGAGGTGCCAGCCGCCCATGAGGGAAACGCCGCAGCAGTACACGAAACGTATTTTGAGCAACGTCGAAGGTGCGAAGCCGCTAAAAGTGCAAGCGGCGACGTACGGAAAGCTTGCCCGGCTCATCAAGGGCCAGTCGAGAAAGCGTTTGTTCCAGCGCCCGGCTCCCGGGAAATGGTCGGTGGCAGAAATCCTGGCGCATCTCAGCGAAACAGAGCTCGTCGGCGGCTATCGCATGCGCACGATCCTGGGCCGGAATGGCACGCCGATTCAGGCTTTCGATCAGGACGACTGGGCGAAATCGGGAGGCTACGCGCGCCGCGATCCGCGGCGTTCTCTCGAGCTCTTCGGCGCACTGCGTGAGGCAAATCTTGCCTGGCTCAGGCAGCTTCGCCCTGCCCAGTGGAAGCAGTACGGCATCCATTCCGAGCGCGGTAAAGAGAGCATCGAGAAGATTGCTCGGATGTTCGCCGGGCACGACATCAACCATCTCCGGCAGATCGAAAAGATCGTCGGCAGGTGAGCGCGGTAAACTCGCGGGTGAGATTGAGCGCTTGATGCAACGAAATGCGGATCGCCATTGATACTGGCGGAACGTTTACGGATTGCCTTTTTGTCCGTGCCGGCCGTTTGGAAATTCTGAAAGTCCCTTCGACGCCGCGCAATCCGGCGCACGCTATCGGCGAAGCCCTTAAGAAAATTCTTTCCGGAACGACGATCGCGGAGCCCCGGCGCCTCGACTTGACCTGCGGCACGACCGTGGGAACCAATGCGGTGCTGGAGCGGCACGGTGGGCGTGTGGCGCTCGTCACGACCGCGGGCTTTGAAGATGTAATCGAAATCGGACGCCAAGCGCGCCCGCGCCTTTACGATTTCTCTGTGGAGCGGCCTCCGCCGCTGGTTCTGCGCGAGCGCCGCTTCGGCCTTCGCGAGCGCATCGGCGCCGACGGTCGCGTGCTCGTGCGCCTCTCGTTGGACGAAATCGCTCGAATCGCTCGGCGGGTCGCGAAGTGCGGCGCCGATTCGGTTGCCCTCTGCCTGCTCTTTTCCTTCCGGTATCCCAGACACGAGCAAATGGCGGCCCGGCGCCTTCGAGCCGCCGGTCTTCCCGTTTCCGTCTCGTGCGAAATTCTGCCGGAGTTCCGGGAGTTCGAGCGCACTTCCACTACGGTCGTGAATGCCTATCTCGTGCCGGTGATGAGCGGCTACTTGCAGGAGATGGAAGCACTCGCGGCGCGCGGAAGCAGCGCCCGGCGCCGGCGAGAAAAGACGCAGGTGCGCGTGATGCAGTCGAGCGGCGGGATCATGTCCGCACACGCAGCGGCGCGAGAACCGGTGCGGACAATCCTCTCGGGACCCGCTGGGGGCGTCTTGGGCGCGCAATACGTTGCGGAGCGCGCCGGCTTCAGCGGCATCATCAGCTTCGATATGGGAGGCACTTCGACCGACGTCGCGCTGGTTGAATCCGAGTTGCGCACCACCAACGAGTCGTCGATTTCCGGCCTGCCGGTCGCGGTCCCTATGCTGGACATCCACACGGTGGGAGCGGGGGGCGGGTCCATTGCGAGGTTTGATCTTGGCGGGGCGTTGCGCGTGGGCCCGGAAAGTGCGGGCGCCGATCCCGGTCCGATCGCTTATGGACGAGGCGAGCAGCCAACGGTAACGGACGCACACCTGGTGCTGGGTCGACTTGGTGTAGAGGGACTGCTGGGGGGCGAATTCCGCTTGGACGAACGGCGGGTGCGCGAATGGATGGGGCGGTCGCTGCGCATCCAGCGCAGCCGAATCGCGGTGGAGCAATTTGCGCAGGGCATCCTGGATGTTGCCGATGCGACGATGGAAAGGGCCATCCGCGTTATTTCCGTCGAGCGCGGCTACGACCCGCGCGATTATACGATCGTCGCTTTCGGCGGCGCCGGGGGAATGCACGCCTGTGGGCTGGCCGCCGCGCTCGATATGCGGCGCGTTCTGATCCCGAAGCTGCCCGGCGCGCTCTCGGCGCTGGGAATCCTGCGCGCCGACGTCACCAAGGATTTTTCGCATACGATCTTACTGGCCGCCCCAACCGTCGGCGGCGCGTCTCGTGCGCTTCACCGCGCTTTTGCTCCACTCGAAGTCCGCGGCATGCGCGAAATGCGTTCGGAAGGCTTTGCGGCGCGCCAGGTTCGCATCGAGCGGCTTCTGGATGTCCGCTACGTCGGCCAGGCGTACGAGCTGACCGTGCCGGCGGCGGGCGATTTTCTGAAGTATTTTCACCGGCAACATGAACGGCTCTACGGCTACGCCGACGCGGTGCGGCCGGTGGAAGTGGTGAACGTACGCGCTCGGCTTATCGGGGCAACGCCGAAGCCGGAATTGCCACGATCGAGAATGGCCAAGGCGGAATGCCGCGGTGCGATCGCATCCGTACGGCGCGTTTTCTTCGGCGGCCGCGCGGTGTCCACGCGGCTGTACGACCGGACCCGGCTGCGAGCCGGGAACCGTTTCTCGGGTCCGGCGATTGTCGCGGAATATAGTGCGACAACCGTGGTGCCTCCGGGCTGGCGCGCCCGGCTCGACGCGTTCGAGAACATCCTGATGACTCGCGCATCCTGAAACGGGAGGGATCATCCGGCTGAAGCCAAAACGGCAGGGATGAAGACGACCATGGCGGCATTCGATCCGACGCGTCTCGAGATATTCAAGAACATGTTTCATTCCGTGGCCGAAGAAATGGGCGGGGCGCTGCGGCGCTCCGCGTTTTCGCCGAATATCAAGGAGCGCCGCGATTATTCCTGCGCCGTGTTCGATCGTGCGGGCGAAGTCCTGGCCATGGGCGATCACATGCCCGTGCATCTCGGTTCGATGCCCATGTCGGTCCAAGCGGCGAGAGAAGCGCTGGCGGTCGGTCCCGGCGACATAGCGCTGCTCAACGACCCTTATGCCGGCGGCACGCACTTGCCCGATTTGACGATGGTGATGCCCGTTTATCTGAGCGGAGAGCGACGCCCCATGTTCTATGTGGCGAACCGAGCGCACCATGCGGACGTCGGCGGAGCGCAGGCCGGCTCGATGGGTCTCGCTCGGGAGATTTTCCAGGAGGGCTTGCGCATTCCTCCCGTGAAAATCTTGGCTGGCGGGCGCGTTGTCCGCGATGTGATGGAATTGCTGCTGCTGAACGTCCGCACGCCGCAGGAACGCGAAGGAGATCTGACGGCGCAAATTGCCGCGTGCCGCATCGGCGAGCGCCGGCTCGTGGAAATCATCCAAAAGTACGGCCGCCGGGAAGTGGAGGCTTACGGAAAGCACCTGCTCTCCTATTCCGAAAGGATGATGCACAGCGCCTTGCGCGAAATTCCCGACGGGGAATACCAAGCGGTGGATTATTTGGATGACGACGGCATCGGCCCGGAGCCTCTCGCGATCGTGGCCAGAATTCGAATTCGCGGCGCGCGGGCTGAGATCGACTTTGCGGGGTCGGCGCCCCAGTGCGCCGGAAACGTCAACGCCGTCCGCGCGATCACGGAATCCGCCGTCTTTTACGTTTTTCGGTGTCTGGTGGACGAGCAGGTGCCGGCGACCTCGGGGCTGATGCGGCCGGTACGCGTGATGGCTCCCAAAGGCACGATCGTGAACGCACGGCCGCCGGCAGCGGTGGCGGGGGGCAACGTGGAAACCTCGCAACGCATTGTAGATACGCTGCTGCGCGCTCTGGCGCGAGCTTTGCCCCGGAAAATCCCGGCGGCGAGCCAAGGAACGATGAACAACGTCACCTTTGGGGGGATTGATCCGCGCAGCGGCAAGCCCTTTGCGTACTACGAGACGATAGGGGGCGGTATGGGAGCGCGACCCGGAAGCGATGGTCCGAGCGGCATCCACACGCACATGACCAACTCGCTCAATACGCCGATTGAAGCGCTCGAACATGCTTATCCCGCTCGCGTTCGACGTTACGCGCTGCGCCAGGGATCCGGCGGCGCCGGATTCTACCGCGGCGGCAACGGCATCATCCGCGAAATCGAGTTCTTGGTTGAAATGGAGGTCAGCTTACTTTGCGACCGCCGCAAATTCGGCCCCTATGGCTTGCGCGGCGGCAGACCGGGGGCGAGAGGCAAGAATGAAATCCTGGTCGGCGGCAGCAGAAGGGTCCTGCCGTCGAAGTGCACTTTCTACGCGTCGGCAGGGGCCGTACTTAGAGTGGAAACACCGGGCGGTGGCGGGTGGGGCAAGAAGACTCGAAAGAGGGCGAGAGGAGATGGCCCGCCCCCTTTCGTTCGTGAATAGCCGGACATCCCAATGGGCCTGGGAACGCGAAGCAGCTAATCCGCCGCCTCCATTGCCTCAGGCATATGAAGGTGGGCCTTGCGCAACGCTTGCACGAGGCTCGTTTCCACAGCCTGTTCAGAAGTGTTCCGGACCGTCGCCAGCTCGCTGACCAAAAGATATTTTGCCCGCTCGAGCATTTTCTTCTCGCGGAAGGACAGCGGTTTGGTTCGGCTGAGTGAGACCAGCCCTTTCAGCACCGCGGCAACTTCTAACAAGGAGCCAGTGCGCATGCGTTCTGAGTTCTCCTTGAAGCGGTGCTTCCAGTCGTGGTGAGATGCGGAACGGCCCTTTTCCAGATAAGACAACACTGAGGAAGCTTCGTTGGAACGGATGACGGGACGCAGGCCAACGTTATCCACGTTCGTCTGAGGGACCATGACTTTTAGGCCACTCGAAACGATGCGGAGCATGTAATAGCGTTCCGATCTTCCGTTTAAGTATCCGTAACTGATTTGTTCGATTACGCCGACCCCATGATTGGGATACACCACCTTCTCGCCTAACTTAAATTCCATAGGTCGATTCCCCCCAGGAACCCCTGTTGAAATATTAGGCACATGCACCAGGCTGAGTCAAGCTATTCTGCTGAAATTTCAGTGGTTTGGCAGCCGGACTCTGCTGTGGCCGGAGGGGGTTTTGGCATGGGAATTGCCTGCTAGAATTGCATTATAATGGGCCATGCTCCTGCTTGCGGTGGACACGAGCACGCCAGCCGGTAGTTTGGCGGTGTTGCGGGATGGCCGCGTTTTGGGAGTTATCTCCACCTGGGTCGAGGAGACCTACTCGTCCCGGATGTTCCGTCACCTGGCTTTCCTACTGGGCGAGTTCCGTCTCGATCTCAAGCAATTTGAAGTGTTTGCGGTTGCCGCTGGGCCAGGCTCCTTCACCGGCTTGCGAGTGGGGCTGGCTGCGGTGAAGGGTTGGGCCGAGGTCTTCCAGACGCCCATCGCTGCCGTCAGTGGACTGGAAGCGGTGGCTGTGGAATCGCGGGCGCCTGAGGGGGTCCTGGTCCCTGTTCTGGATGCGCGGCGGGGACAAGTCTACTGCGGCATCTACCGCCGGGGCTCCGCAGGCCTCGAACGACACGGGGACGAGCACGCCCTGGCCCCGAATGAATTCTGGGACTTCCTCCGCGCCGAGATCAGTATCGAGCCTTTCACCGTTGTGACGCCCACCCCGGAAGTGCTGGAGGCAACGCTCGGTGGGTCCGGTTTCGCGGATCGACCTATCGAGCAGGTCTCGGCGGTTCTTGCCCCTGCGATCGGCCAACTTGGTTTCGAGTGTGCACGCCGGGGCAAGCTGGTGGATTCGCTCGAGCTGGACGCAAACTATATTCGCCGCTCGGACGCCGAACTGTCTTGGAAGGGAAAGTGAATCTCCGAAGGATCGAGCCGGCGGACGCGGAATCCGTGCTGGAGATTCAGGTTCGAAGCCCCGAAGCTGCCCAGTGGTCGCGAGCCGATTATGAAGCAGAGCTCGAAGGATGGGTTGCGCAAGAAGACGGCGCCGTTGTGGGATTCCTCGTCGCGCGGCGCTTTGCCGACGAGCTGGAAATCCTGAACGTTGCTGTAGCACCGCAAGCCCGCCGCAAGGGAATCGGAAGCGGGCTCGTCCAGCAGGCCCTTGAATGGGGCAGGGCCTTGGGTGCCACCCGCGTATTTCTGGAGGTGCGGGCCTCGAACAAGGCCGCCCTCCACTTTTACGACGCGCACGGATTTCGAGTTACGGGACGGCGAGCGCGTTACTACGCCGACCCGGTGGAGGATGCGCTGAACCTCTCTGCCACGCTTACAGGACTGCAAAAGGGGACGGCCGAAATCAAGGTGAGGTAAAACCGGAGTGCCATTCAGCAGGCCTTAATCGCTGCCCCCGTTGCCCATCCTCCACTCACTCGGAGCGCAGAGAGACCATGGGATCCACGCGCATGGCGGCTCGCGCGGGGATGTAGCAGGCAAACAATGCAACGGCCGCCAGCACGCCGCTCACGATGACGAGCGTAAGCGGGTCGTGCGCGTTTACGCCAAAAAGAAGAGTCGTCATCATCCGCGTCAGTGTCATAGCACCGGCGAGGCCAAGAGCGATGCCGGCCAGAGCGAGCCCGGCGCCCTGCCCGAGGATCAGCTTCAGGACGTCCCGCGCCTGCGCTCCGAGCGCGATGCGGATGCCGATTTCATGCGTTCGCTGCGCCACGGTGTAAGCGGTTACGCCATAGACGCCGATCGAGGCCAGGCTGAGAGCCAGCGTGGCGAATAGCGTCAAGAGGGTAACGGAAAACCGCTGCGGAGCGAGTGATGTTGAAATCACCCCATCCAGGGTGTTCGCCTCGCCAATGAACAGATCCCGGTTCAGGGATCGCAAGGTGCTTCGAACACTCCCGCTCGTCGCCAGCGGCTCAGCCTTCGTGCGAATCAATAGCACCGTGCCGCGCACCATATTCTGGAGATCGCTCACGTAAACAGTACAGCGCGTTTCCCTCCCCAGGCCGCGGTCCCTCGAATCGGCAACTGTCCCGATCACCGTGAACCAGCGGCCGGATGGCCGCATGTTCACAAGTTGGATCTGCTGGCCGATCGGATCCGTGTCCGGAAAATAGCGGCGGGCCATGGTGGCATTGATGACCGCCACGAGCGGATGACGCTCGTCATCCTGCGCCGTGAAGACGCGGCCGCGAAGCAGCGTGATCTGCATGGTGCGAAAATAATCCGGCTCGATGAGACGCGAGTCGGTCAGGGTGTCGTGACCCGGGTCCGGAACGGCGCGCCCCTGGATAAGGAACGGAGAGCCCGAACCGTCGAACTGGCGCATCGGCAGTGCGGAGGTGGCGCTCGCGGCTTCCACGCCAGGTAACGCGCGGATTCGCTCGAAAGCCTGCCGGTAAAACGCGTTGATCTGCTGCTGGGCGGCGTAGTGAGGTTCGTCGAGGCAACAGAATCCGGTGAGCAGGATGTGGTCCGGGTTGAAGCCGAGGCGGTCCTTCTCGAGGTTCCGCAGACTCTCGATCAGCAAGCCAGTCCCGGTCAGAAGGATCACAGCGAGAGCGATCTCGCTGACAACGACCAGATGGCGAGCTAGGCTGTCGCGAAGCGTTCCGCGGGTGCCGCCGCGCGCCTCGCGCAGTGCTTCGTTCAAGTCCTGCTTGGAAGCACGCAAAGCCGGAGCCAGTCCGAAAATGATGCTCGCGAGCAGGGAAGCCGCTAGAGAAGATGCAAACACCTGCCCGTCGATGCGAATCGCATGCGGCTCGAAGGAAGGAATATAAGGGATAATAGATAAGAGGGACTTGAACGCGGCCCAGGCAACCAGGAAACCAGTCGCTCCGCCCAATAGGCCGAGCAGGATGCTTTCCGTCAGAAGCTGCCGGATCAGGCGAAGCCTCGATGCACCGAGAGCCACGCGCACGGCCATCTCTTTCTGCCGAATCTTGGAACGCGCCAGGAGTAAATTGGCGATGTTGGCGCAGGCAATCAGGAGCAGACAGCCGACCGCCGCAAGCAAGACGAACAGCGTCGTGCGCGTGTTGCCCAGGCTGGCGTAGTGCTCCTGCAACGGCCGGACCGTAACTCCCCAGCCCGTATTGAATTTCGGCGATTCCTTCTCGAGCTGGCTCGCGATCACGGTCATGGACTGCTGCGCCCGATCACGCGTGACGCCCGGCCTCAGCCGCGCGAACACCATGTAATTGTGGAAGCGCTCTGAGGCCAGCGAGGGCGCAAGCTCGAACGGCGCCCACACGGCCGTGTCGTCCCGGGCGAACTGGAACTCCTCTGGAAGCACGCCGATGATCGTGTAGTTTGCACGGTCGGAAGCGCGCCAGATCATCCTGCCGACAATGTTCGGGTCACCGCCGAACTGGCCCTTCCACGTCTGATAGCTGAGCAAAGCCACGTGTCCCCGACCCGGCTGGTCCTCTTCGGCGCTCCACAATCGGCCGAGAATCGGCTTGACGCCAAGCATCGGGAAGAAGGTCGAGGAGACACAGCTTCCAAACAGCAACCGTGGCTCGGTGTCGTCGGGTAAGCGGTATCCGCAGCCGCTCGAAACGGCCATGGTTTCGAAAACATCCTGGCGGTGCTGCCACTCGACGTAGTTGGCTCCGGTTACGTAAAGCCAGTCGAGTCCCTGCGACGCTTTCGTCTCCAGCACGGTCACGAGGCGCGCTGGCTCTCGGAAAGGCAGCGGGCGCAGCAGGACCGCGTTTACGACCGAAAAGATAGCCGTGTTCGCGCCGATGCCGATTGCCATGGTCAGGAGGGCGATGGCGGTGAAGGCGCCGCTTTTCGCCAGCATTCGGATGCCGAACCGGATGTCCTGCCAGAAAGTTGCCATCCGTTCACCTCGAGTTCAGCCAAGTGGGGCCGGCAGCGCGGCCCCGAGCGCTCGCCCGGGGCATTTCGGCGGGCCCTGCCACTTAGACGCACAGGTATGACAGTCGTCGTGACAAAGATTCCCGTTTTTGACTTCCAAAGCAGGTGAAATTGTACCTGCCCTGACTTCTCATGGGTAAAAAGATGGTGAAGGGCGGATGAATTTTGTTTGGAGAGCCGGTCCGCCGTGTGATAGCTTGGTCAAGTTATGTAACCTGATCAACAACGAGGAGGGATCGATGCCCATCACGGCTCAGGATATCCGTGGCACCTTGATGGCCAGCGATGCGGAGTTCCAGCATCTCGCCGAAGAGCATTCCCACTATGAATCCCAGCTCGAGCAACTTCTGAAACAACCCTACCTAAGTTCGGAGGATTTGGCTCTCGAAATCACACTTAAGAAGATGAAGCTGCGCCTCAAGGATCGTATGGAACTGTTGGTGGCGCGACGACTGCAGGAAACAGCGCGGTCCTGACGCGCGGTTTCTCTCGCGAGAAGAAAATCTGTCGTACAATGTGGGGCGGATGCCCGAGGCGGGGCGATTCCTTTCCCATGGTCAAGGACGGCTATAAGTTTGCCCTACCGCCGCTGGCAGCGGGCTTGATATTCATGGCGCTCGGATGGAAATGGGCGGCGGCTGTTTTGATACTGCTGGGCGCGTTCGTTCTGTACTTTTTCCGCGACCCGGAGCGCGCGATACCGAGTGATCCCGATGCAGTGGTTTCACCCGCCGACGGGCGCGTCGTCGAAATCGTTGACGAGATGCTGGATTCGAAACCAGGCCGCAGGGTGAGCATCTTCTTGTCGGTGTGGGATGTGCACGTGAACCGGGCGCCCGTCGCCGGCGAGATTCGGCGAATTGAGTATCGTCCCGGTCGTTTCTATGCAGCGCTGCGTTCGCGCGCTTCGGCAGAGAACGAGCAGAACGTCATCCGCCTGGCGACGCCGCGCGGCGAAATGGTTTTCAAGCAGATCGCCGGGTGGATTGCGCGGCGCGTGCTATGCTGGAAAGGAGAAGGGGAGCGGGTGACGCTGGGCGAAAGAGTGGGCATGATCCGCTTCGGTTCGCGCGTTGATGTTTGGCTTCCCGCCGATGCGGAGTTGCTGGTGCGCCGTGGGCAGAAGGTCGCGGGCGGATCGAGCATCCTGGCACGATGGAATTCGACGAATTAGAATCGTTTAAGCACGAACCGGACGAGCCGCTTCCGGCGCGCAATCGCCGCCTGCGCCGGGGCGTGTATCTGCTGCCCAGTATTCTCACCGTCGCTAATCTGCTCTGCGGCTATTACGCCGTCCTGGCCACCCTGAAGGGCGGAATAGTGGACCTGGACAATGCCGCTCGCGCAATTGGGTTTGCCATCCTCTTCGATTCCCTCGACGGCACCATCGCTCGGGCCACCGGCACGAATAGCGAGTTCGGAAAGCAATTGGATTCGCTTGCGGACGTCATCAGCTTTGGTATTGCCCCGGCATTTCTGGCGTTTGCGTGGGGCGTGCGGGGCATGCTCGGGACCGACATCCCCGAAGCAAGAATTGTTTACGAACTCGGATGGCTCATCAGTTTCACTTTTGTGATCTGCTGTGCGTGGCGCCTGGCGCGCTTCAACATTCAGGGGATGGCCCCGGAAAGTTCGCGATACTTCGTGGGTTTGCCGACCCCGGCCGCCGCCGGAACGATTGCGGCGGTGGTCCACGCCCTCGTGCGCACGACGGGGCCCATCCAAGATTGGCGCGCGGCCATGCTGTGGCTGGCTCTGGTGGCAGGCCTGGCGGTCTTGATGCCGAGCAAGGTCCGTTACGCCGGTCTTAAGAACATCAAATGGCGCAAGCGCCTACCCTCACTGGCGGTGGTGATTGTGGCGCTTCTTGTGGCCGCCATCGTCTTTTATTCCGAGATCACGCTGCTGCTGATGGCCCTCACTTATGTTGTACAGGGACTCACCTTGCAAGTGGTTCGAGTCGTGCGTCACCGCCTGGCTTCGCGCCCGGTCTGAACGATGTCCGTCCGGCCCGCCCCTTCGGCTTGTCGAGTGGCAATCGCCGGTGCGTCGTCGCTGCGCGGCAAAGAGCTGAAGCAGGTCCTCGAAGAGCGCAATTTCCCGGCACTCGATTTCGTTCTGCTCGATGAAAGCTTGGCCGTGGGCACGCTGACGGAAGCCGGGGGCGAGCCAACCTTCATTCGCGCGATGGAGGAGGAAAGCTTCGAGCGGGCGCGATTCGCGTTCTTTGCCGGCGCGCCGGAGAATGCCGCGCGTCATTGGGCCGTGGCGCGGCGGGCGGGCTCGACTGTGATCGATCTCACCGGGGCGCTCTCCGCCGCACTCGCGGCCATTCCCTGGATTCCTTCGCTGTCGAGGGCGCTGCCTCCACCCTCGCTGTCGCCAGATGTTCCGCGAGAAGGCGGCGTTTATTGTTCGCCGCCAACTGCAGTGATCATCGCAACTACGCTTGCGGCCGGGCTGGCTTCTCTTTCTCCGGTTCGGCTGGCCCTGCTCTTTTTTCCTCCTGTTTCGGAGCGCGATCAGGCTGGAGTGGATGAACTCGAGAGCCAGACCACCCAGCTTCTCTCGTTCCAGACGGTCTCGCAGCCGATCTTCGATGCTCAGGTGGCGTTCAACCTGCTTTCGGGCTACGGGGAGGACAGCCGCCCGAGGCTTGAGGATGTACGCACGCAGATCGCGAGCGACGTCTCGAAGTATCTCGCCGGGCGCGCCATCCTGCCGGCCATCCAGTTGATCCAAGCTCCCATCTTTTATGGATATGCATTCGCCGCCTACGCTGAGTTTGCCGAGCCGCGGGAGACTTCGGATCTCGAAAAAGCCCTCGGAATGGTGGAAGTGCAGGTCGCGGCGGCGGGAGAACCGGCGCCCACGAACGTCAGCGTGGCGGGCTCAAGCGAAATTCAGCTTGCACGGGTCGAGCGCGATCCGAGCGTTCCTCGAGGGTTTTGGCTATGGGGTGTCACGGATAACCTGCGCGTGGCTGCCACGAATGCAGTGCGCATTGCGGAGGAGCTGCTTGCCTGCTAGGGATCGCGTCCGGCGTTCGTGTGTTGGTTTCTTGTCCGTTCTTCTTGCGGTGGTGGCGGCGCTCGCGAGCGGCTGCGGTTATCACGTAGCCGGTCGCGCGACGAAACTGCCTGCTACCTGGAAGACCGTGGCGGTTCCCGCGTTGGTGAATCGCACCACGCGCTACCGCGTCGAGCAACGACTGACCGATGCGGTGATCCGCGAGCTCCTGGCCCGCACCACCTATCGAGTGGTGCAGGATGAAAGCTCGGCTGACGCGGTGCTGCACGGCGAAATCACGACGATCGAAACGAGCCCGGTGCTTTTCGATTCGACCAGCGGGCAGGTGACGACCATCCTGGTCACACTCCACGGCAAAGTCCAATTGCTCGACCGCGCGTCGCAAAAAATCGAATATCAGGACGATAATTTCGTATTCCGCGACGAGTACCAAATTTCGACCGACATCACGAGCTTTTTCGAAGAGCAGGATCCGGCGCTTGAGCGCATGGCCCGTGATTTCGCCTCGCGGCTCGTCGCCGGAATGCTGGAGAAATTCTAATGCCGGAGTTCGATCTGCAAAGACTCGAGAAGAGAATCGCCCAGGGAAAGCCGATTCCCGCAGTCGTGCTAATCGGCACCGACTCGTACTTGCGCGATATCTGTCAGGCGAAGCTGGTGGAGGCTTTCATTCCTGAGGGTTCGAGGGAGTGGGCGGTGGCTCGCTCTTCGGCCGCCGAAAGAGGTTGGGAGGACATTTTCCAGCGCGCGCAAACCCTGCCCATGCTGGCGCCACGTCAGATCCTGATCCTCGAAGACTTGGAAGCCCTTGACGACGCAAATGAGGAGGCTGCCGCCGCGCTTGTGGAGGCGTTCAGGGTTTATTTGGATGATCCGGCGCCGTTCACCATGCTCGTGCTCGAAGCCGCTGCTCTAGACGAGCGCCGCAAGCTTTTCAAGATGCTGACCGAGAAGGCCCTGCTGGTGCAGCTCACCGTGGGGTCGGCTTCGGTGCCCGACCTTGCGACCGCGATGGCGAAAGAACTCGGCGCGGAGATCGATGACAACGCCGCTGAGTTCTTGGCCGAAATCCTGAACGGCGAGCTCGGGCGCATCCGCGTGGAGATTGAAAAGCTCTCTCTGTACGTCGGCGACCGTCGGCGCATCACGATGGCAGATGTCGAAGCCCTGGTTGTCTCGGCAAAGAAATACTCCGTGTGGCAACTGGCGGATATGCTGGCGACGCAGCGGCGGGATCGAGCGTTCACGTTTCTCGATAGCGTGTTGCGCGAAGGTGAAGCGCCTCCCGCCATTGTAGGCGCGCTGGCATGGATGTATCGCAAGCTGATCGAGGCTCAGACTCTGCCGGCACATACGTCGAGCTGGCAGGTGGCGCGGCTGCTGGGAATGCGTCCGCAGACGGCGGAGCTGGCCGTGCTTCAGGCGCGAAAAATTCCTCGGAGCAAGCTGCTCGAGGGAATCGTGGCGCTGGCGGAAGCGGATAACCGGCTGAAGTCCGGCACGGTAGACCAGCGCGCGGTGATGGAGTTCCTTGTGGCTCGCTTGACGGCCGGGGCGGCGCCGGCGGCTTAAGCGTGCTTCCCAGCGCGCAGGGCGTTGAGCGCAAGCGAGAGACGCGACTTGTAGCGGTTCGCGGTGTTAGCAGGCAGGACGCGCTTGCGGATGGCGCGGTCCACTTCGGAAAACGTCGGGCTAACGAGCTTCGCGGCGGCAGCGACGTCGCCCGCGGCCAGGGCTGCGCGCATTCGCTTGATGGCAGTGCGCACGCGAGTGCGGTTCGCGCGATTCACCACGGCGCGGCGCTCGGCTTGGCGAATATTTTTCAAGACCGACTTCGATTTCTTCTTGTGCTTGACCGGCTGGCCCTGGGGCATGGACGCTCCTTCCGAATGAAAACCGAATTCGTAGAGTAGCGGAGAGGTTGCTCCTTGTCAATTTTGGCGCGGCAGGGAACAGCGGAAAAGACGATTCTCTGATTCCACGAGTTGGTCGTAACCGGCTGGCGCTTCAGAAGGAAGGCCAAGGGAGCACGCGAGCGGCGCCCATCGCGGTGTGTCGCCGTTGACGCGCTTCTAGGGCTAAGCCTAACATGGCGTGTTTCGCCCAAGCGGCATGATGCTGACGAGAAAATGCGCGGTCCTTGCGAATGTACTCATCCTCGCCGGATTTCTTCTGGCGCCGGTGGGCCGTGCGGAAAAGGCCGACCAACTCAAACCCCAAGGATACGTCAACGATTTCGCGGAGGTGCTCAGCCAACCAGCGCGCGATGAGCTCACCGCGCTCTGCAGCGAAGTCGACCAGAAAGCCGCAGCGCAGATCGCGGTGGTCACGGTCCATTCGCTGGAGGGTATTCCCGTCGAGGAGTTCTCGATTGATTTGGCCACGCACTGGGGAATCGGTCCCAAGCAAAAGGACCGAGGCGTTTTGATTCTCCTTGCGGTCGAAGACCATAAATATAGGGTGGAAGTGGGTTACGGTCTCGAGCCGATTTTGCCGGACGGCAAGGTTGGAGGTTTCGGACGCGAGATGCTTCCTCTGCTTCGTCAAGGCGACTACAACGGCGCCCTTCTGCTGATGACGCGTCGCGTTGCGGATGTGATTGCTCAGGACCGCGGCGTCAGCTTGAGCGGGCCATCCACTGAAACTTTGCCACCGAACGAGGGCCGGCACGGGTTCTCTCCTTCTTTGGGCTCGGTGATCTTCGGCCTCTTCCTCCTTTCTCTTATCGGCATTCCGATTCTGCGATTTATCGGTCTGCTTTTTCTGGGAGGAGCGGTAGGTCGGGGAGGGCGCCGTCGTGGGTGGTGGGGAGGGCCTTGGATTGGAGGCGGTTATTCGGGAGGTGGCTCCTGGGGCGGTGGCGGGTTCGGAGGGGGCGGAGGCTTCGGCGGATTTGGCGGCGGGGGCTTCGGTGGCGGCGGCGCGAGCGGAAGCTGGTAAGCGACTCGAATAGCAAGCGGAGTGAGGCAAAATGGGCGAGAAACTGGACGACTTAGTTGAGAAGCTGAAAGCTGCTGCGGGCGCAAATCTCACGGCGGCCGCGCTCTACGGCTCGGCGGTGACCGGCGAATTCGAGGAAGGCCATTCGGACTTGAACGTCCTGTGTTTGGTCAAAAGCGCTGGTGCGGCCGAGCTCGAAAAACTGAATCCTGTGGCCATTTGGTGGAATCGGCAGGGCCACCCGGCGCCGCTCGTTTTTACCATCGAAGAGCTACGCCGGTCGGCTGATGTCTTTGCCATCGAGATGCTGGACATTCAGGCCCACCATCGGGTGTTGTTTGGGGAAGATTTCGTGAAAGCGCTGGATGTGCCGGTGGGCCTGCATCGTTTGCAAGTGGAGCGCGAGCTGCGGACCAACTGGCTTCGCCTGCGGCAAGGTGTACTGCTGTCGTCGCGGAAGCGCAGCGCGTTGCTCGATCTGATGACCGCGTCGGTGGTATCGTTTACCACGCTTTTCCGCCACGCATTGATTGCCTTGGGGGAAAACCCTCCGGAGGGTCGAAGAGCGGTTGTAGACAGGATCGCGGTGCTCGTGGGTGGTGGCGTCGCCGGGTTCCACGCGGTTCTCGATTTACGTGCGGGCAAGCGCAAGCCAGGCGAGGTTGATGTCCAAAGCGCTTTGCGCACGTATTTGGAGTTTGTGGAACGGGTCACCGACGAAGTGGACCGCAGGTTCGAAGCGAGGCAATGAAGAATCGAGGAGGAGCAGCATGAAGAAGCTCTTGGCCGTGCTCGTCGTGATAGCGCTCGTGGCCATCATTGTGGGCGGGATGTACGTCGGCCGCCGCAACGAGATGGTGCGCAAGAATGAAGCTGTGAAGGCGGCCTGGTCCGAAGTGGATGTGGTGCTTCAGCGGCGCGCGGATCTGATTCCCAACCTGGTGGAAACGGTGAAGGGCATTGCGGCGCAGGAAGTGACGGTCTTCAGCGACATTGCTAACGCCCGTGCCGCTCTGCTGGGCGCCCGTTCCCCGGCCGACCGCATTGCCGCCAATAACCAACTCGATGGTGCCCTGGGACGCCTGCTTGCCATCGCGGAAAACTATCCTCAGCTCAAGTCCAACGAGAATTTTCTTCGTTTGCAGGACGAGCTGGCGGGGACGGAAAACCGCATCGCCGTCGAACGGAAGCGCTACAATGATGCCCTGCAGGACTACAACACCTACATCGGGCTCTTCCCGAATAACATCTTTGCGCGCTGGGCAGGGTTCCAGCGAAATAATGCCTATTTCGAGGCGGCCCCGGAGTCGCGTACCGTCCCCAAAGTCCAGTTTCCCGGGCCCAAACCGTAAGGCCAGGAGGCCCTGGCCGCCGCTGGCTGCGGCACCGTATATTACTGATATGAGTAAAGATAGAGCAGTCGCTTGACCCCTGTCCCTGTCTGCGCTACCCTTTTTCTAGCCGGTCCAGCACTTTGGATCAGGGGTGGAACAGTCCCAAAGTAGATGAAACAAACCGTTCGATTGTCCGGGGGAGTCGCTGAGCTCTTCGGCACCCTTGATGAAAATCTCAAGCTTCTAGAGTCCGCCCTGCACGTAACCACGCAGTTGAAGGACAGCGACCTCGAAATCGAAGGCGAGGCTTCGCAGGTGGGCCGGGCCGCCCGTATTCTCGACGAGTATAACCAACTGGTGAGCGAAGGCCACGTCCTCAACAACGGACAGGTGAAATCCCTGATCCATCTGGCCACGCAGGAGCCCAACGTTTCCCTCCGCGCCATCGTGGCGCCAACCCGTGCCCGTTCCTTCGGGAAAAAATCCGTCACGCCGAAGAGCCCGAACCAGCGGCGGTACATGGAAGCCCTGGAAGCCTACGACATGGTTTTTGCCATCGGCCCCGGCGGGACGGGCAAGACCTACCTCGGCGTGACCATGGCTGTTTCGGCCCTTTTGACCAAGCAGGTGAACCGGATCATCCTGGCACGCCCGGCGGTGGAAGCGGGCGAGCGTCTTGGATTCCTGCCAGGGACGGTGCAGGAAAAAGTCGATCCCTACATGCGTCCGCTTTACGATGCCCTGTATGACCTGCTCGAAGCCGACAAGCTCGAACGCTATTTGGAGAAGGGCATCATCGAAGTGGCGCCGCTGGCGTTCATGCGCGGCCGCACGCTGAACGATTCATTCGTCATCCTGGATGAAGCGCAGAATACCACCAGCGAACAGATGAAAATGTTTCTGACGCGCCTGGGATTCAATTCCAAGGCGGTGATCACGGGCGACATCACGCAGATCGATTTGCCGAATGACCGCCGATCCGGTTTGGTGGAGGCGATCGAAGTTGTCGGCAAGATCGAAGGGATCGAGCTGGTATATTTTGATGAACGCGACGTCGTGCGGCACAGCCTCGTGCAGCGCATCATCAAGGCGTACGATGAATACGACGGCCAGCCGTCCAAGCCGGTGACGGGCGCAGCGTCGCGCGAAGCCGAACGGCGCGGTCCCGCCGAGTGAACTCCACGCCATGATCCTCAACCGCCAGCGGCGCGTCCGTGTCTCCCTCCCTCCTTTGGAGGAATTCCTTCAGCACGTGCGCAAAGTCATCGGCCTGCCGCGAGAGGCCGTTGCGGTCTGCCTCGTGACGGACGCCGAGATGGCACGCTGGAATCGCCTGTATCGCGGCAAGAAAGGCCCGACGGATGTGCTGTCATTTCCGGCGAACGGGGGCGAGGCAAAGCCGGCGAACCACAAGTTGCCGAGCGCACGGAAACTCCGGAGCGACAGAATCGCTATCTCCTCGGAAGATTCCGGCGTTTACCTTGGGGACATCGCCATCGCTCCTTCGGTTGCCCGGCGCAACGCCCGGCGTTTTGCCCGCACGCTCGATGAAGAATTGCGGGTCCTGATCCTTCACGGCGTGCTCCACCTCGAGGGATACGACCACGAAACCGACAGCGGGGAGATGGACCGGCGCGAGCGGACCCTGCGGCGCCGGCTCGGATTGAGCTAAACGATGCCCGTCTTTCTCTACACCCTCGGTGTCCTCGGCCTGACGGCCGGCCTCGTGGTGTTTTCCTACTTCGATCGCATCTACCGCGAGATGGGCCGCGTTTCCACCGGTCCCATCCACGCTCATCTCGATGTCTTCGAGAGTGAAGTCGAGCCGCGCCTCCGTCTGGACCGCCGCCGCGGCAACATGGTATTCAGTTTGTTGGCGCGCTTCTGGCTGGTAGGCGTGGCAGTCGCCACCGCGCGCGGCGTCCTCTTCTTCGTTCACGGGTCGTGGGAAGCGACTGGGGAGATGGTGTTCTTTCTCGGCGCGGAGGTAGTCCTGGCGATGCAGTTTCTCCCCTACCTCCTTCTCGTCCGCACGAAGGGCCGCTGGCTTTTGCCGTTGTTGCCGGTGGTGCGAGCATTCGTGTGGCTGATTTGGCCGGTGCACGCTGCACTCGACCTGTTTATTTCCCTGCTGCATATTTCTGAGGACGCTGAAATGGGGGCGCCTGCAGCCGATCAGGAAGCCATTGAGGCGCTCGTCGAGGCCGCTACCGAAGAAGGACTCCTCCAGCAAGACGAAGCGCGCTTGATCGAGCAAGTGGTGGAGTTCAGCGACAAGCGCGTCCGCGAAGTGATGACTCCGCGGCCGGACATCGTCGCGATTGCCGCCACCGCGACGGTGGAGGAGCTGCGCCGGGTCGCGGTCGAAACCAAATTTTCCCGGCTGCCGGTATTCGACAAATCTTTGGATGAGGTGGTGGGCATCGTTGTCGCGCGCGACGTCCTCGAGGTGCCGGAGCGCGAAGCGGCGCGCCGCAGCGTGCGCGAGCTCGTGCGGCCGGCGCTGTTCGTCCCCGAAACGAAATTCGGCTCGGACTTGCTCAAAGAAATGCAGCGCAAGAATCAGCAGATGGCCATTGTCGTGGACGAGTATGGTTCGACCGCCGGCATCGTGACCATCGAGGACCTGGTCGAAGAGATTGTCGGCGAAATGGGCGAAGAAGACCGCACCCCCGCCCCGGACGTGGTGCGCGAGCCTGCCGGCACCCTGTTGTTGCGCGGCAGCGTGCCGCTCGAAAGGGTGCGGGAGCTTTTCGGCGTGGAGCTGGAAGAGAATCCGCGAAACGCGGGCGCCGCCACCGTCGCCGGTCTACTCAACAGCGTCGCCGGGCACGTTCCCGCCGCTGGCGAGACCATCGACTACGACGGCCTTCGCTTCGAAGTCGTAGAGGCCAATCAGCGCAAGGTCCTGCGCCTTCGCGCACGCCTGAACGCAGGTTCGCGCGCCGCTGCCCCAGGCCCGGCGTAGTCCCCCCGATCTGGAAGCCATCCCCGAAAATCTGGCGCAGCCCCGCAGCGAGTGCCCGCGAACTTCCCGCTGTGCCCGGCCGCCCTGGCGAGATACTATTTCCGCTGTTATGGCTTTCAAATCCGGATTTGTGGCGATTGTCGGCCGGCCGAATGCGGGAAAGTCAACTCTGGTCAACGCACTGGTGGGGCGGAAGGTGGCGATTGTTTCTCCCAAGCCGCAGACCACGCGCAACCGCATTCAGGGCATCGTCAACCGGCCGGAGGCGCAGCTCGTCCTGATCGATACGCCGGGACTGCACAAAGCTGACTCGGCGCTCCATCGGCAAATGATGCAGGAAGTGGAGCTGGCGCTCGATGGAATCGACATTCTTGGGTTGATCGTCGATTCCACCGAGGAGTTCGGCGAGGGCGGCCGGCGCGCCCTCGATTGGGCGAAGCGATTCCGTGGCACCGCGTTTCTCCTCTTAAACAAAATCGACCGCATCGCGAAGGAAAGATTGCTGCCGCTGATCGAAACGTATCGGCACGCACACGATTTCGCCGAGATTTTTCCCATTTCCGCGCTCAAGCGCGATGGCTTGCCGGAGCTTCTGGCGTCCTGGATCGAGCGCTTGCCCGAAAGCCCGCCTTACTTTCCGACCGATCAGTTCACCGACCAACCGGAAAGATTTCTGGCGGCTGAGTTCATCCGGGAAAAGGCTATCATGGCGACGCGCGACGAAGTGCCGCATTGCATCGCCGTTATGGTAGAGAGCTTCGAGGAACAGGAGCAGCTCATCCGCATCTACGCCAACATTTATGTCGAGCGTGACGGCCAGAAGGGAATCCTGATCGGCAAGGGTGGCGCGATGCTCAAGAAGATCGGGACGGAAGCGCGCAGGGATCTTGAAAGGTTGCTCGGCACGAAAATCTTTCTCGAGCTCTTCGTCAAAGTGCAGCCAAATTGGCGCCGCAGACCTGCGATTGTCCGCCAGCTCGATTGGCACCGCCAGCTCGAAAAACGCAGCGAAGAATAGGCGCCGGCGCGCGGCGTGGCCTCTAAGCCTTCGCCGGGGCGATGCCGAGGGATCTCATCTTGCGGTAAAGATGGCTGCGTTCCAGGCCTAGCGCTGCGGCCGTTCTGGTCATGTTCCACTGATGCTCTTCGAGCTTGCGCAGAACGAATTCCCGCTCGTAGGCGCACCTTGCCTCGTGCAGGCTTGCGTAGGGTTGTTGAGGGCTGCCCGAAGCCCCGCGAAAAACCTCCGGCGGTAGGTGATGCGGCTCGATGCGCTCAACCGGGCACATGATCACAAGCCGCTCGATTAGATTCTTGAGCTCGCGAACGTTTCCCGGCCACGGATAGCGCAGCAGCACGTCCATCGCAGCCTGGCTGAGTTCCTTGGGGCGCTTGCCGTAGGCCTGGCTGAACTCGGCAAGGAAATGCCGCGCGAGAACGGGGATGTCCTCCGTGCGCTCTCGAAGCGGCGGGGCGTAGAAGGGAATTACGTTCAGGCGGTAGAAAAGGTCTTCGCGAAAAGTGTTCTTGGCCATCTCTTCGTCGAGCCTCTTGTTGGTTGCGGCGATCACGCGCGTATCCACGGTGAACGGCCGGTTGGAACCAAGGGGTTCGACGCGTTGCTCTTCGAGTACGCGTAAGACCTTCGATTGGGTCTTCAAGCTCATGTCGCCCACTTCATCGAGAAACAGCGTGCCTCCATCGGCTTTCTGAAATTTTCCGATCTTGTCCTCGCTGGCCCCCGTAAAGCTCCCTTTGCAGTGGCCGAAAAGTTCGGATTCGATCAGCTCCTCGGGTATGGCGGCGCAGTTTACTTCTACGAAAGGCATCGCGGCGCGCGGGCTCTGGGCGTGGAGGGCGCGAGCCACCAACTCCTTGCCGGTGCCACTTTCGCCGTAGATGAGGACGCGGCCGGTGGTCGGGGCCGTCAGCGCGATCTGCTGGCGCAGCGCCTTCATCGGAACGCTATCGCCCAGGATCTCAAAACGTTGCTGCAGTTCGGCGCGGAGGAAGCGATTTTCGCGATCCAGACGCAAGTATTCGAGGGCGTTTTTGACCACCAGAATCGTCTTCTCGAGCGACAACGGCTTTTCGATGAAATCGAATGCTCCGAGCTTGGTGGCGCGGACGGCGGTTTCGATGTTGCCGTGGCCTGAAATCATCACCACCATGGGCGGCCCTTCGCGCTGCTGGAGCCGTTCGAGCGCAGCCAGACCATCCATTTTGGGCAGCCACACATCCAGAAGGATCAGGTCGAAGGAGTTCCGCGCCGTCGCTTCCAGGCACTCTTCGCCCGAGGCGGCCGCTGCAACGTCGTAACCTTCCTCGCGCAGCAACGCGCCCAGGGACTCGCGAATGCCGCTTTCGTCGTCCACGATCAGGATGGAATGGGCCATGGCGTCTGGACTCGAAGTCAGTCGTCCGGGCTTGCCGCCGCGGCGGAGTTCGCCGGGACTTCTGCAGTGGGGAAGCGGATCACCATCCGCGCGCCCGCGGGGTGGTTGTCTTCCACGCGCAGCGTGCCATTGTGTTCGGCAACGATGCGGCTCGCGATCGCGAGGCCGAGTCCGGTGCCGCGCTCTTTCGTCGAGAAATGCGGCAGGAAAAGCTTGTCTTTGTCCTCGGGCGAGATGCCGTGGCCGCTGTCAGCGACTTCGATTTCTACGGCATCGCCGTCGCGGTCCGAGCGCGTTATCACCTCAAGTTTCCTTACGGTCGAATCTTCCATCGCTTCGGCCGCATTATCGATCAGGTTGATCAGCACGCGCCGCAGAAGCTCGGCATCCGCTTTCACCGGTGGCAAGGAGGCGGCGAGTTCCGTGCGCAGCACGACGCCTTCCAGTCGCCCGCGGAAAACGTCGAGAGCGCTCTCCACGATTGCGTTCAAATCTGAGGGAGCGAGCCGGGCGGCCGGGAAGCGCGCGAACTGGGAGAACTCGTCCACGAGGGATTCGAGAGTCCCGACTTCGCGTTCGATCATGCAGGCGCACTCAGCCACCAGACGCTCGAAGTCGGTCCGGGGACCGGTCGTGGGGCGCTCGAGATGGCGTCGCAGGCGCTGGGCGGAGAGCTGGATCGGCGTCAGGGGGTTCTTGATTTCGTGCGCGATTCGTTGGGCCACTTCTTGCCAGGCCGCAGCCTTCTGGGCGCGGAGAAGCTCGGTGACGTCATCAATCACCACCACGAAGCCGGGATTGCCGCGGGGCGGACCCAGCGAACTGACCGTAACCGCCGCATGCAGGAGCCGGCCGCCTGCGGCGATCTCCAGCTCGCGCGACGCGACGCCCATGCGCAACGAGCTACGCATGAGCAGCAGGGCATCTCGCGCGGCCTCCTCGCCGAGCGCCTCGGCCACGGTGCGGGCGCTTCGCGCGGCCTCGCCGAAGATTTCTCCCACGGCCCGATTGGCACGAATGATCGAACCGCTTGCATCGAGCGATAGCACCCCGGTGGGGATATTTTCGAGGATGGCCTCCATCAGCTTGCGGCGCCGCTCGAGCTCCTCGACCGCTTTTTGGAGGTTGCGGGTGAACTCGATGATTTGCTTGCGGCTCTCAGCGAGCTGCGAGGTCATCTGATTGAAGGAGCTCACGAGCGTGCCGAGTTCGTCCTGCGCCTGGACGGTGACTCGGTGTTCGAAATTCCCATGCGCAATTTCCTGAGTGGCTTCGGCCAGAGCTTGAATGGGTACGGTCACCTGCTTTGAGAGAAAAAGCGCCGTCCAGGTGGCTGCGAATAACAAAAGCAACGTAATCAGCAGAAGCGCGAGAAGGATTTGGCGCTTGTAGGTGCGAAGCTGCTGTTTTTGGCGGCCATAGGTGAGTGTTTCAGATTCGATAGCGTCCAGGCGCTCGAGAACGCCGCCCGGGATTGCGCGTCCGGCAAACAAAGAACCGCCTTCGTATAAGGTGCTTCCGGCCAGATAGACCACCTCACCGTCGCTCCACAGCTCCGCGCCGGTCGGCAGAATGCGGACCCTGTGCAAAGAAGCCTTCGGCTCACGCGCGCCTCCCGCTCTTTGCGTGAGCTGGTCGTGGCCATCGGTGATCCAAACAGCGTCCGCGCCTTGCCCAAACTTCGTTAGGAAATCTTTGATATCCCTGCCGCTCGTTGGCGGGGACGAAAGCCATGCGACGGCTTGCTGCGCGCGCTGCCGCAGCGATTCTTCGTCGGCGTGAACCAAATCGTCGAAGAGCTTCTGGTTTTGTTCCGCGGCCATCTCGAGGGGCCGCGGGAACCAAAGGTTCAGGGTGCGGTTCACCAGGGCGTAGCTGAAGAAGAAAAGGAAAACCACCGGGAGCAGCGAGACGCCCATCGCGCCGAATACCATCTTGGTCTTGAACCGCGAGCCGAGTTGTCCAGCGCGGCGCTCCGCCCAAAGCCGCAGCAAACTCCGGGTCAGCACCAAACCGAAGACCAGAAGGGTCGCGAACATGAATGCGGTGAGCGCAAATAGGACGAACGCGTTGACGCGCTCCGAACGGACGGGGACATTCAAAGACCCCAGGGTGAAGACCGCTGCTGCCAGCAACACGACGAGCAGGCCGCCAGAGGCAAGCCACAGGTGCCGCGGCCAAGAGCGGGATGTCACCGGCCCTCCTCCAGAAAGCGTCTCAGGGGACATTGATCGCAGCGCGCCACGCGCGGCCGGCACCAGTTTTTTCCTACCTGCACGAGCAATGCATGCAGTTCGTTGTAACGCGAGACATCGCGCGCCAGGTTGCCCTCAAAGAGGGCGCGCATTTCTTCGTAGCCGGCCTTGGAGGTGATCCACCCGTGCCGCTCGAGGACTCGTTTCGTATAGGCGTCGATCACAAACACGGGGTGGCCGCCGGCGTAAAGCAGAATCGAGTCTGCCGTTTCGGGTCCGATCCCGTGCACTGCGAGCAGCTTTTCGCGCAACTCCTGTGTCGGCGTGCGGAACATTCGCGCGAGCGAGCCCCCGTACTCGTCTCGCAGAAAGCGCACAAAAGCTTTCAGCTTCCGCGCTTTTTGCCGGAAATATCCGGACGAGCGAACAAGGCGCGCCAGCCGGGCAAGGGGAACGCGCTCGAGGGCGCGGGGCGACAGCATCCTTTCGCGGCGAAGGCTGGCGATGGCTCGTTCCACGTTCGTCCAAGCTGTGCTCTGCGTCAGGATGGCCCCAACGATCACTTCGAACGGCGTCTTAGCGGGCCACCACCGTTGAGGGCCCAGGCCCTGCAGCAGAATTTGGAAGTAATCCTCAAACGGCGGCGTGGATTGGCGTTCGGCTGCACGAGGAACTGCGCGCAAGCTGGACGCAGTGTCGGTTTCGAGGGATAGCGCGGTTACGGGCATCCGAGAATGCAAGATAACGAGCGCAGCCGATCAAGTCAAGGCGTAGCTGTGGCCAAAAATCCACAGTTGACGAGTGTTGCGGGTGTTGCTTCATTCAGAACGGCGGGGCGAGGCTGCCCCTAGTTCCAGTACCCCCTCATGCTAACCTTTCCCTCGATTGCGCACCGCACCGCCGGAGTGTCTCGCGATGTCTTCGCGTCTCGGGGATATCTTGGTCAAAGAGAACCTGCTCAGCGCCGAGCAGCTGAAGAAAGCCCTGGATTACCAAAAACAGCATGGCGGGCGCCTGGGAAGCTGCCTGGTGAAGCTCGGTCTGGTCAGCGATGAAGACATCACCGCTGTGCTCTCGCGCCAGTATGGCGTGCCTTCGATTAATCTGAAATTCTACGAAGTGGATCCCGCCGTGATCCGGCTCGTCCCACAGGAAACGGCCGTCCGCTACCAGATTGTGCCGCTCTCCCGCGTCGGCTCTACGCTGACCATCGCGATGACCGATCCAACGAACGTCTTCGCGATGGACGACATCAAGTTCATGACCGGGTTCAACGTCGAGCCGGTGGTAGCCTCGGAGTCGTCCATCAACGAAGCTATCCACAAGTTCTACGGCGAGGCCGAAAGCGTCGAGGAACTCGACAAGGTCATGAAGGACCTTGCCGAAGAAGAAGGGGACCTGGAGTTAGCGTCCGAAGAGCAAGAACTGGACCTCGAAGCGCTGGAAAGAGCCGCCGAAGAAGCTCCCATCATCAAGTTGGTGAACCTGATCTTGACGGAGGCGGTGAAGCGCGGTGCCAGCGACATTCACATCGAGCCCTACGAGAAAGAGTACCGCGTTCGCTTCCGCGTTGACGGCGTGCTGCAGAACATCATGGCGCCTCCGTTGAAATTGAAGGACGCCATCACCAGCCGCGTCAAGATCATGTCCAAGTTGGATATCAGCGAGAAGCGGCTGCCGCAGGACGGCCGCATCATGATCAAGTACAACAAGGACGGCCGGAAGAAGGATCTGGATTTCCGCGTGTCGACCGTTCCCTCGCTCTTCGGCGAAAAAATCGTGTTGCGGTTGCTGGACAAGGAAAACCTGCGTCTGGACATGACCAAGTTGGGCTTCGAGCCCCAATCGCTGGAAAAATACGAGCGGAACATTCTAAGGCCGTACGGAATGGTGCTCGTCACCGGCCCGACCGGCTCGGGGAAAACCAACACGCTTTACTCCTCGGTGGCGCGCTTGAACCAGCCCGAGACCAATATCATGACCGCGGAGGATCCTGTCGAATACCAGCTCTCGGGAATCAATCAGGTCCAGATGAAGGAGCAGATCGGGCTGAATTTTGCTTCGGCGCTCCGCGCCTTCCTGCGTCAGGACCCCAACATCATTCTGGTGGGCGAAATCCGCGACTTCGAAACGGCTGAGATTGCAGTGAAGGCCGCGCTCACCGGCCACCTGGTGCTCTCGACGCTGCACACCAACGACGCGCCCTCCACCGTCAGCCGGCTGATGAACATGGGCATTGAGCCGTTTCTGGTGGCGACTTCCGTGAACCTGATCTGCGCGCAACGGCTCGTGCGGCGTGTCTGTAAGCAATGCAAGGAGCCCTTGCAGGTGAAGGAGCAAACCATGATGGATGCCGGCCTCACCGAAGCGGAGGCGCGGACCGTGCAGGTATTCCACGGGCGGGGCTGCGGGACGTGCAACAACACCGGCTACAAGGGGCGCGTCGGACTCTATGAAGTGATGGAGATCAACGACGAACTGAGGGAACTGATTCTCGTGGGCGCCTCGGCGCTGGAGCTGAGAAAAAAGGCCATCGAGCAGGGAATGATTTCGCTGCGGCGCAGCGGATTGCTGAAACTGGCCTCCGGGCTGACAACGCTTGAAGAAATTCTGCGGGAAACCGTGCTGTAGGGGGAGACGACAATGGCCGGGATTACTTTGAGTGAATTGCTGAAAAAGATGATTGAACTGGGCGGCAGCGACCTGCATCTTTCGACCAACAGCCCGCCCCGAGTGCGCGTCCACGGCAAGTTGCGGCCGCTGGACATGCCGCCGCTTACCGCGGCGGACACCAAGGCGCTGGCCTACAGCGTGCTGACGGACGCGCAAAAGCATCGTCTCGAAGAGAACCTTGAGCTCGATTTCTCCTTCGGTCTCAAGAGCCTGGCTCGCTTCCGCGGCAACATCTTTCACCAGCGCGGCGCCGTGGCCGCCGTTTTCCGGACGATTCCGTGGGAGATCAAAGGCTTCGAGGCCCTGAGTCTTCCGGGAGTGGTGAAGACATTGTGCGATAAGCCGCGCGGATTGGTCTTGGTGACCGGCCCGACCGGCTCGGGGAAATCCACAACGCTTGCGGCCATGCTGGACAAGATCAACGGCGAGCGTGAAGAGCACATGATCACCATCGAGGACCCGATCGAGTTCCTCCACAACCACAAGCGATGTCTGGTGAACCAGCGCGAGATTCACTCCGACACGCACTCCTTTGCGAATTCGCTGCGTGCTGCGCTCCGCGAGGACCCCGACGTCGTGCTGATCGGCGAGATGCGCGACCTCGAGACGATCGAATCCGCCCTGCGCATCGCCGAGACGGGTCACTTGACCTTCGCCACCCTGCATACCAATTCGGCCATTTCCACCATCAACCGCATCGTGGACGTGTTTCCGGCGCACCAACAGCCTCAGGTGCGCGCTCAACTTTCGATGGTCCTCGAAGGGATTCTCTGCCAGGCCCTGCTTCCGCGCATCGACGGGCGCGGCCGCATCATGGTGATGGAGATTCTGATCCCCACCGCCGCGATTCGCAACCTCATCCGGGAGGACAAGATCCACCAGATCTATTCGGCCATGCAGACGGGCACCGGGCAGACGGGTATGCAGACCTTCAATCAGGCCTTGGCGAACGCTTATTTCCAGAAGGTGATTACTTTGGAAACGGCGCTGTCGCGCTCCTCGAATGCAGACGAATTGCAGGATTTAATTAACCGAGGTGTTGTATCGGCGCCGATGAGCGGCCGCCCGCTGGTCCGCCGTTAGAAGAGCAGAAAAAGGGAGGGAAGAAGGATGCCGGTCTATACGTTTAGGGGAGTCAATCGAACGGGTGCCAGCGTCAGCGGAGAGCGTCTGGCCCCAAGCAAAACGGATCTGGCGGCGATGCTGCGCCGCGAGCAAATCAACGTCTCCAAGCTCTCGGAGAAGGGAAAAGAGTTTTCTTTTCCCACCTTTGGCAGCGGCGTAGACAGCAAAGAGCTGGCTATCTTCACGCGCCAGTTCTCGGTGATGATCGACGCGGGCCTGCCGCTGGTCCAGTGCTTGGAAATCCTGGCCAATCAGCAACAGAACAAGACTTTCCAGAAGATTCTGACCGGAGTGCGCGGCGCGGTGGAAGGGGGTGCGACGCTCGCGACTTCCATGCGTCAGTACGACAAGGTATTCGACCCCCTCTACTACAACATGGTGGAGGCCGGAGAGACGGGCGGCATTCTGGATACGATCTTGCAGCGCCTTTCCGCGTACATCGAAAAAAACGTGAAACTGAAGCGGGCGGTGAAATCCGCGCTCATCTATCCCATCTCGGTGCTGTTCATTGCGGGGAGCGTCATCACGCTGCTGTTGTGGAAGGTGGTGCCGATTTTCGTGACGCTGTTTAACGGGCTGGGCGCGGAATTACCGCTGCCCACGCGCATCGTTATCGTTCTCAGCAATCTGATCGGCAGCATCTACGGCGGCCTCTTTATTGTGGCGCTGATAGGAGCCGCGATCGGACTCAAGTTTTGGTACGGCACGCCCCAGGGCCGTATGGCGATCGATACAGTCATGCTGAGGTTGCCTTTGATCGGCATGCTCCTCCGCAAAATCGCGGTGGCTCGGTTCACGCGAACCCTGGGGACTTTGATCTCGAGCGGCGTGCCCATCCTCGAAGGGCTGGAAATTACCGCGAAGACCGCGGGCAATGCCGTGGTGGAAAGGGCGATCTTGAAAACACGCAAGGCGGTCGAGGCCGGCCGTTCGCTGGTGGATCCGCTAAAGGAGACCGAGGTCTTTCCCGGAATGGTGACGCAGATGATTGGCGTCGGCGAACAAACCGGTGCGATGGATGCCATGTTGCAGAAGATCGCGGATTTCTATGAAGACGAAGTCGACGCCTCGGTGAAGGATCTCCTGACCGCTCTCGAGCCGATCATGATCGTATTTCTGGGCGTTGTTGTAGGCGGAATTGTAATTTCGATGTACCTACCGCTCTTCTCGCTGATCGGTAAGTTGGCGGGTGGTCACTGAGCCGCTGCGCCCCTCCGGGGCGCCCCGGGGCGCGGCGACATCGCTCGCCGCGTAACCCCCGCGCTCCTCGAGGATAGCCGTTTGCGCCCTTAGACTTCCCGCCGCTTCCGGGGGGGCGGCCGAAGGAGCGATTTCGCTACGACGGACCCGCATGGAACTGGCGGCAAATATAAACGAATGGCTGCACTGGCTCAGCCGGGCCCGCTTTCTGGTCATTACCTTTCTTCTGGGGATCGTTCTCGCCGTCCACCAACTCACGCCGCTTCCCCTTAACCGCTACTTCGTTCCTGTAATCTTGCTGTGGTACTTGCTGGCCATCCTCTACGTCATCCTTCTTCGGTCGATTCCTCATGCGCGTTGGCAGGCTCCGCTGCAGACGGCGTGTGATCTGCTCGTCATAACGGGCTTGGTGTATTCGACGGGCGGCCAGGAAAGCTACTTCACATCGCTTTACCTTCTAGCCGTCTTGATGGCCAGCGTGCTGTTCTCGCGGAACGGCGCCTATGTCGTGGCCGCCGTCAGTTCCGTGTTGCTGGGAGGCCTGGTCGAGCTGATGTTTCATGGATTCATCCCCAACACCGTGGGACCTCTGCCCAGCCAGAAAGCACTCCAGTTCTGGATGGCCGCCAATCTTTCCGCGCTTTTCGCGATCGCATACCTCGGAAGTCTCCTCACTCAGACCCTTCGCAAGAAGGGCGTTGAGCTGGAAGCGAAGAGCGAAGAACTGGAAGACCTGCAGGCGTTCAACGACGATATTATTCACTCGATGCGCGGAGGGCTTCTCACCACCGATCTCGACGGTCGCATCTTGCTTCTAAATCGCGCCGGTGCGGAGATCACCGGCTACGCCTTCGGATCCACGCACGGGCTTCGCGTTTCGGAAATGTTTCCACAATTCTGGCCGGCCGAAGCGGATGCTCAGGCGGGTCCGGTGGCTTCCCGGAAGGAGGTGGAATTCCGCACGCCCCGTGGAGACCTGCGCTACCTGGGGCTCTCCGTGTCGCCATTGCGGTCGGGCCAGAACCACAGCAGCGGATATGTTTTCAACTTTCAAGATCTCACGGATTTGAAGCGGCTCGAACAGGAAGTGACCACGAAGGATCGCATGGCCGCCCTCGGCCGCCTTTCGGCCGGCATCGCTCATGAAATCCGCCAGCCACTCACCGCCATGACGGGCGCCCTTAAAGAACTGGCCCGGCTGGCGCCGCTGGAAGAAGACGACCAACGGCTGGTTCAGATTGTTAGCCGCGAATCCCAGCGCCTCAATCAGATCATCACGGACTTTCTGGACTATGCGCGAGAAAAGACCTGCGAATTCTCCGAGCAGCGAGTAGTCCCGTTGATCGAGGAAACTCTGACGCTTCTCGAGCGCCAGCCCGGCTTCCTCGGAAAATACCGGATCGAGCGGCATTACGCGGACCCCAAGGCCCGCGCTCGCGTCGACCGCGACCGCATCAAGCAGGTGTTTTGGAATCTCTGCAACAACGCCCTTCGCGCCATGCCGCGGGGCGGAGTGCTTTCCGTGACCCTTGAAAACAGTGGTCAGTGGATTCGCATCCGATTTCGCGATACGGGAGTGGGGTTGGACAAGAGCCAATTCGCAAAGATTTTTGAGCCCTTCCAAACGGGCTTCCCTGAGGGGGTGGGCCTGGGTCTCGCCATCGTGTATGAGATCGTGCAGGCGCACGGAGGGCGCATCGGCGTCGATTCGGAGAAAGGCCATGGCACGGAGTTCACCCTGGAAATCCCGCCGATAGGTACCGCACGCCGCGCTCCGGCTGCGGAAGAGCCTGCCTTGGCGGAGGTAGCCAGGACGGGAGGTCTGGGGTAGAAGCGCTATGGCCCACATTTTGGTTGTCGATGACGAGCGATCCATCTGCGAGCTTTTGGAGATCGCCTTCCGCAAGGAAGGGCACCGCGTGGAAGTGGCGACGAGCGGAGAAGCGGCCAAGCGGCGTCTGGAGTCGCAGATCTTCGACATCATCATTTCCGACATCCGCATGCCGGACATGTGCGGGGTGGAGCTGCTTCGTTTTGCCAAAGAAGTCTCGTCTTCCTGCGTTTTTATTCTCATCACCGGTGTGCCCACTCTGGACACGGCCATCGACGCTGTGAACTTCGGCGCGGACCGCTACGTCATCAAGGGCGATCGGTTGCTCGACGAACTGCGACCCGCGGTGCTACGGGTAACCGAAAATCTGAAATTGAAGAAGGAGGCAGGGTACCTGCGGCGCGAGATCCGCCGGCTGACCGGACTCGATCACATCATCGGCGCCAGTCCCAAGATGCGCGCGATGTTCGAGCTGATTGAAACGATCGCGCCGCAATCGAGCCGCGTGTTGATTACGGGTGAGAGCGGCACGGGAAAAGAGCTGGTGGCGCGCGCCATTCACGAGAATAGTGCGCGCTCGAAACGGCCGTTCGTGACCATCAACTGCGGCGCATTCCCGGAAACGCTCCTGGAATCGGAACTATTCGGTTACATGAGAGGCGCCTTCACCGGCGCCAACGAAAATCGCCGGGGACTTTTCCAGGCCGCGGATGGCGGCACGCTCTTCATGGATGAGATTGGGAATATGAGCTTGACGATGCAGGTGAAGCTCTATCGCGTCCTTCAGGAAGGGAAAGTCCGCCCTCTCGGAAGCACCGATGAATACGACGTGGATGTCCGGGTGATCGCTGCTACGAATAAGGATCTTGAAAAAGAGATCGCCGAAGGTCGCTTCCGGGAGGACCTCTTCTACCGCCTGAGCGTCATCCCCCTCCACCTGCCTCCGCTACGCGAGCGTCGCGAGGACATCCCGCTGCTGGCGCGCTCGTTTCTCGAGCGCTATCGCAACGCCATGGGGAAGAAGGTCGAGGGAATCGACCCGGAAGCCATGCGGCGCCTGGAGGCCTACGAGTGGCCCGGCAACGTCCGCGAGCTCGAGAACACGGTTGAGCGTTCGGTAGCCCTGGAGACGGGAAGATTCATCACCGTGGAAGGGCTGCCGGAGCGAATCAGTCGGCACTACCTGGAACACTGCCCAGACAGGTCCATTGAAGAACGACCCCTGTTGATCCCTGACGGTGGGATCGATTTCGAAAAACACATGCAAGGGACGGAGCGGGCATATCTGCTCGCGGCTCTTGAGAGTGCGGGGGGAGTTCGCATCCGCGCTTCCGAGCTTCTGAGAATGACCTACCGCTCGTTCCGCCACTACGCCAAGAAGCATGGCGTTTAACGACGGGTCTGAGCCGGGTCAGAATTCGGCAGTTTTCGATGACACTTTAGGTCACTTTTTCGAGCCTCCGCCCGTGCGCGCGTGGGGGCCGTTATATGGAGGCCGGGAAGACTCGGCGTATACTATTGAGAAGGCGAAGGATATCGACCAGCTTCGGAAGCAATCGAGACGGATCGCCGATTGGCACGTCATTTGCCCTTATGACCTGCGCAAGTGACCTGGAGGTTCGGGGAATTTTGGTTTAGATCTTAAGGAGAGAAAATGAGAAAGAGAGAAAAAGGCTTTTCGTTGATCGAGTTACTCATCGTCGTGGCGATCATTCTAATTATCGCCGCGATCGCTATTCCGAACCTGCTGCGGTCCAAATTGGCGGCCAATGAGGCTTCGGCAGTGGGTTCGTTGCGCACCGTGACCACCTCGAACATCACCTTCTTTTCGACCTATGGCAATGGTTTCGGGTCGAGCCTAGGGGTGCTAGGCGGTGCGGCGGGAACTACCGTGGCCACCTGCGACAACGCGCTTCTAATCGACAGCGTTCTATCCAAGAACGGTGCCGGAGGCGTTGTGACCAAGGCCGGCTATACTTTTACTTACACGGCTGGTACGGCTAACGCAACCAAGCCGGCCGGTTGTACCGCTGCGGGCTCAGCGACCTGGTCACTAACCGCCGTACCGCAGGTGGTTGGTTCGACCGGCCAGCGTGGTTTCTACGTTGACGGCAGTGCCGTGATCACCTTCACGACGGACGGCAGCGCTCCGACCAACGCGAGCACACCGCTGTAGTCGTCTAGTTCATTCGGCCCAAGGAAACAGGGAGGAGGCGCTTGAGCCTCCTCCTTTTTTGTTTGACGGAGCACGTGGCATGGGCGCACAGATCGCGGCGCCCTTAGTCAAGGGAGCAAAATAGCAAGCGCAAGGGCAGGCTTGCTTTCGGGGCTCCAGGAACCTTCATTAGTTGTCAGCCTGTGTGACAAACTTTGTCATTTTCCTCGTGAGTCTTGCGGTGACTCAGGGAGTTGGATCATGGCGGTCCGGATGGGCGGCTCCTATCCACGTGACGAAGGGACACTTAGCAGTAGCTGTACTTCATGGGGCGGTAAGTTGGAAGTTGGCACGCGTCTTGCTAATACCATTCTGGCTTGCCGCCTGGGAGTTTCCAAGAATTCTCAAAAAACCATCAAGGACAAAAAATGAGAAAGAGAGAAAAAGGCTTTTCGTTGATCGAGCTACTCATCGTCGTGGCGATCATTCTAATTATCGCCGCGATCGCTATTCCGAACCTGCTGCGGTCCAAACTGGCGGCTAATGAGTCTTCGGCAGTGGGTTCGTTGCGCACCGTGACCACCTCGAACATCACCTTCTTTTCGACCTACGGCAATGGTTTCGGGTCGAGCCTAGGGGTGCTAGGCGGTGCGGCGGGAACTACCGTGGCCACCTGCGACAACGCGCTTCTAATCGACAGCGTTCTATCCAACAACGGTGCCGGAGGCGTTGTGACCAAGGCCGGCTACAGTTTTACTTACACGGCTGGTACGGCTAACGCAACCAAGCCGGCCAGTTGTACCGCTGCGGGCTCAGCCACCTGGCAACTGGTGGCCGTACCGCAGGTGGTGGGCTCCACGGGCCAGCGTGGTTTCTTCGTTGACAGCAGTGCCGTGATCACCTTCACGACGGACGGTAGCGCTCCCACCAACGCGAGCACGCCGCTGTAGTAGTTTGACTTGAGTCACGGCGAGGAGGCGCGACCGCCTCCTCGCCTCTCTATCTAGAGCTCACGGGGGACGAGAATGCAGAAGATAGTGAGGGCGCAACGGAAGCAGCAGAGAACGGGCCGCGCAAGCGGGCGCGCCCGAGGCTTCAGCCTGATTGAATTGGTGATTGTCGTGGCGATCCTTCTCATCATCGCGGCGATCGCCATCCCAAACCTCATCCGGTCGAAGATGGCGGCGAACGAAGCATCCGCTGCCGGTTCTCTGCGCACGATCTCTACTTCCGCGATCACCTACTCTTCCACGTACGGCGATGGCTTTCCGGCCGACCTGCCAACGCTGGGAGGACCGGCCGGCGCCACGCAAGCGAGTTGCGACCATGCTTTAATGATTGACAGCGTGTTGAGCACGGCTCCCTTTGTCAAGAACGGTTACGCTCTTGCCTACCAGGGCACAAGCCCTGCGTCATCCCAGCCTGCCGGGTGCAGCGCCGAGGGGTGGAACGAGTTTACGGCCACAGCCGTGCCCGTAAGCACGGGACAGACTGGACAGGGCGGATTCTTCGTCGATCAGTCGGGCGTGATCCGATTTACGACGGACGGCACCACTCCAACCAACTCGAGCCCTGCACTGCCGTAGTTGCCGAGCGGGCGTCTTCTTCGGGAGGAAACAGCGCGGGCGTTTCCTCCCCTTCTTTTTTCTACCGCTAATGCCGCCAGCCGTCCTTCTTGCTAGACTGAAGCGATGGCCTTCGCGCTATGGCTCCTCATCCTGGGTCTGTCTCCGGCCCCATCCCGCGATCCTCGTGCGGTGGCTCGCGCGCTCGAAGAGCGATACCATGGCGCCAAGACGCTCGAGGCAGTTTTCCTGGAGCGCTATAGCGAAGGGCGGCAAGGAATCCGGGTCGAATCCGGCAAAGTGTATTTCTCGCGACCCGGGCGTATGCGCTGGGAATACGAGTCCCCGGAATCGAAGCTCTTTCTGGTGGACGGCCGCAACGTCTGGTTCTACGTTCCGTCGGATCGTACTGCCAGCCGGGCCAAGGTCCAGGAGAGCTCGGACTGGCGAACGCCCCTGGCCCTCCTGACGGGCAAGGTTCGCCTTTCGCGCCTCTGCGGCTCGCTCGATCTGGGTGACGCGGAGTCGAACGGAGATCCTGCGGCCCGTTCCACGACCCCAGAGAACATCATCCTGCGCTGTTTGCCGCACACGCAGGATGGCACCCAGGAATCCTTCCGCGCCGTCTATTTTGAGGTCGATCCGTCCTACCGTTTGGTGCGCGTTCTGATTCGCGAGCGCGGAGATGTCGAAACAGAATTCCGATTTGGCGACTGGAAGGAAAACATTCCGCTGCCGGAATCGAAGTTTCATTTTGAGCCGCCGCCCGGTGTGGCCATCGTCGACGAGGCCTCGTTGGCCGGGGAGATTCACTGAGGCGGAGATTGCGCCTTGGCCCGAGAGACAAACGGATTCAACGAGGCCGGCAAAGCGCTGCGCCTTGCGTTCTCCGCGGCGTGGGCTGTGAGAATCATGCGTGCCCTGGCTTCAACCCACCGGAGTTTTAAGTGCATTAAAGTACAACCCAGCTCGACTGAGACGCGAGCGTCCTCATTCGGGAGCAGGCCCACAGCCAGCGGGTGCTGCCCACCTTTGCGATTTCTTGGCGTCTAACGCCGAGGTTGATGTGGGCGCTGCGATCCGCAGCGAACCCAATCAAGCGACAAAATTTGGCAGGGCCAAGCCTGGGCACAAGAATGCCCAGGGGCTGGTGGAAATAACGTCCAAGTTAAGCCGGTGCAATGGATTGCGCGTGGTGGGGTAGCGGCGGCCTTGTTTGTAAGTCCGCTATCGAGGCTCATGCACCCGCTTTTGCCGTGCTGTGGTTGATGCTAGACTTTCCTTTTGGGCGCCGGCTGGGCGCGAGGTGCTCACCTTCTAATGGCAGAGTTTGTCTGTAAAGTGGGAGACCCCACGGGCAAAGTCTTCCAGCAAGTGGAGACGGCCCAATCCGAGGCGGAGGCGAGGCAGAAGCTCGTAGACCGCGGCCTGTACGTTTTCTCCATTCGCTCCCACATCGGGATTTTTTCTCAGCTCGGAAAGTCCCGGCGCGATCGAGTCGTCAAGGGTTCCGACTTTTTGATTTTCAACCAGCAATTCAACACGCTCGTCAAAGCGGGCTTGCCGATTTTGAAGGCTCTCGACTTACTCGCCGAACGCGCTGCATCGCCGCGGCTTCGCCCTGTGCTCCGCGATGTGCGCGATCGCGTGCGCGAAGGCGCCGCGCTTTCCGAGGCCTTCGAAAAAAGCGCTAGTTTCCCCAAAATTTATACCACCGCACTTCTGGCCGGGGAGAAAAGCGGCAATCTCTCCGGTGTTCTCGATGACTACATCGCTTACCAGCGCGTCACGACGGGCGTGCGCAAAAAGTTGCTGGCGGTGCTGATTTATCCGGCGATCCTGGTGGTGGTGGGTTCGACCATCCTCACTTACTTGGTGACGTACGTCGTCCCGCAGTTTGCCCAGCTCTATAAAGAGATGAATGTCCAATTGCCCGGACCTACCCAGTTTCTGACTACCCTGGTGGTGGGATACAAGTACTGGGTGCTGGCTTTTGTCCTTGCCGTGGCGCTCGCGGCGGCGATTACATTCTTGTGGTCGCGGACCGAGCAAGGCGGCATGGCCATGGACCGGCTTAAGCTCCGCATTCCCATAGTGGGCGATACCTGGATCAAGTTCCAAGTGGCTCAGTTTACGCGCACGCTGGCGACGCTCTTGCGGGGCGGAACGCCCTTGGTTCCGGCGCTTGTGACGTCGGCGGATTCGATCTCAAGCAAGCTCGTCGCCATCTCCGTCGCTCAGGCGGCCGGGCACGTTCGTGAGGGCGAATCGCTTAGTTCTTCGCTCGCCGCGAGCGGGCTAATGCCAAGCTTGGCGCTCGAGATGGTGGAGGTCGGCGAAGCCTCCGGCGCGCTGGCGCCGTTGCTGACGAGCGTAGCCACATTCTATGAGGAGGAGACAGCCCTACGGACAGCAGCCCTGATCGCCGTGATTGAGCCGCTGATTTTGGTATTCATGGCGCTTGTGGTAGCCTTTGTGTTGCTCGCTCTCTACCTGCCGTTGTTCTCTCTCTCAGTGGGGGCCGCAGGATAACCATCATGGAAACCACGACTCGAATCCCGAATCCCGAAGGCCGCCCGGACGAAGCCGCCGAGCGCGAGCAGACCATGCGTCTCGCCGAGCGGTATCGCTGCCCCTTCATTGACCTCCGCGAGCAACGGATCGACCCAGAGTTATTCCGGAGCATCCCGGCGGAGCTCATGTTTCGCTATACCTTCGTGCCCCTGGAAGCCCACGATTCCAGCCTGGTGGTTGTCGTCGCCGACCCCAGTCAGTTGCTGATGAACGATGAGTTGGCGCTGCTGCTCGGAAAGAAGCTTCAGATCAAGGTGGCCACGGCCTCGCAGATCGGCGACCTGCTGAAGCGCACCGAGCAATCGCAGCGCGTCCTCGACCAGGCCACCGAGGGGTTCACCCTGCAAGTAGTGAGCGAGGAGGAGGAAGGCGAAGAAAACATCTCCATCGATCGGCTCCGCGAAACCGGGGTGAGTCCGGTCGTGCGCTTGGTGGATACCGTCATCTTCACCGCGCTTGAGCGGCGGGCGAGCGACATTCACATCGAGACCCGCAATGCGGAAGTGGTGGTCAAGTACCGGATTGACGGCGTCTTGCAGTATGCCATGCAGCCGCTCGCGAAGGAGTGGCACGGCACCATTCTCACTCGCATCAAGGTGATGAGCGAACTCGATATCGCCGAACGCCGGGTCCCCCAGGACGGCCGGTTCCGGGTGCGTTACAAAGGCCGCTATGTGGACTTCCGCGTCTCCATCATGCCTTCCATTCACGGCGAAGACGCAGTGCTCCGCGTGCTGGACAAGGAAACCCTCGGCGAGAAATTCCGCAACCTCACGCTCGACGTGGTCGGATTCGACGTCGAAGAACTGCGCAAGTTCCGGCGGTATATCCGCGAGCCCTACGGGATGGTGCTCGTCACCGGCCCGACCGGCTCGGGCAAGACCACGACTCTCTACGCTGCGATCAACGAAATCAAATCCGACGAGGACAAGATCATCACCATCGAGGATCCCGTCGAGTATCAGGTCCGCGGCATCACCCAGATCCCCGTGAACGAAAAAAAGGGATTGACGTTCGCCCGGGGCCTCCGCTCGATCTTGCGGCACGATCCCGACAAGATCATGGTCGGCGAGATCCGCGACCAGGAAACGGCGCAGATCGCCATCCAGTCCGCGCTCACGGGCCACCTGGTTTTTACCACCGTCCACGCCAACAACGTCACCGACGTCATCGGGCGCTTCATCAACATGGGCGTCGAACCTTACAACTTCGTTTCCGCCCTGAACTGCATCATGGCGCAGCGCCTGGTGAGAATCATCTGCGAGAACTGCAAGAAGCAGAGGCCTTATCCGCGCGAGGTGCTCGAGGAATCGGGGCTCGATCCGCGCGTCTGGGGCAATGTTCCCATGTATGAGGGCGCCGGATGTTTGGACTGTTCGGGTACTGGCTTTCGCGGCCGGACGGGGATCTCCGAGCTGCTGGACTTGTCCGACCACATTCGGGAGATGATTATCGATCGCCGTCCCACGTCCGAAATTAAGAAGGTGGCCCGCGAGGAAGGAATGAGTTTCCTTCGAGAATCCGGCTTGGGCAAGGTGAAGGCCGGCGTCACAACGCTGCGCGAAATCAATAAGGTGACGTTCATTGACTAGCGTCTCCTCGATCGAAAGCAGCCTTTACAGCATCGGCCCGTTGGGCCGGCTCATGCATTGGCTCGACGCCATGCCCCACCCTTCTTTTGTGTGCGAGATCGCCCCCACGCATGTCGCTGCTGCCGCCTGGGGCAGTTCCGTCGCTCACCTCGAAGGTTATGCCGCTGAGCCGTTGCCGGAAGGAGCGGTCTCGCCTTCTCCGATTGAGCCTAATATCCCAAACTCGGAAATCGTTAGCTCCGCGCTGCGCCGCGTGCTGGCCCGCGTTCCAGGGCACGGGCCGGAGGTGGCCCTGCTGATTCCCGATCCGGTGGTGCGCGTCTTTATTCTGCCGTTTGAGACTTTACCGCGCCGCCCGCAGGAGGCCGTGCCACTGTTGCGGTGGCGGCTCAAGAAAAGCGTGCCCTTCGATTTGGAGGAGGCTGTCGTATCCTATATGCGGCAGCGCGGAAGGGGTGGAGGCCTTGAAGTGGTGGCGGGATTGGCGCGCCAACAGATTGTGCGGGAATACGAGACGATCGTGGAAGCTGCCGGGATGACCGTCGGGGTGATGATGAGTTCCGGCTTGGCGACCCTTTCATTGCTCGGCGGGAAGGGTTCGACTTTGCTGGCGCGTTTCAGCGGCAGGACTCTGACCACCGTCATCGTTCACGAAGGCGACCTGTGCGTTTACCGTTCCACCGAAATGCCCGTGGATGCCTCCCTCCTCGAGCCGCAGGCCATGCTCGATGAAATCTTTCCGGCCGTGGCCTATTACCAAGATACCTGGGGCAGCGGTGTAGAGCGGTTTTGCCTGACCGGTTTCGGAGCGCGCGAGGAAGCGTTTCGTAAGGCGGTTCGCGCCGAGTTAAAGTGCAATTTTAGTTCGCTGGGAGGCGCCGCCGGTGATGAGGAGCTGCCGAAACAGGTGCAGCCCTTGATGGACCATAATCTCGAAGCGCTGATCGGCTGGGCCATGAATCAGGGCGCGTAGAGGGCTCGAGGGAGGATTCCCTGTGAAAACTCGCATCAACTTGGCCACTGCGCCGCTGGAGAACCACCGGCGCTTCATCGCCGGTGCGGGGCTCGTCGGCGTCCTGGGCGTCATAGCAATGGTCGTTCTGTCGATTTATGCCTACCACGGCTGGCGCGCGAACCGCGATCTGCGCGCCGATATTGCCGGCTACGAGTCCCAGATCAACAATCTCCACGCGCACCAGGAAAGCTTGCGAGCCTTTTTCAAGCTGCCCCCGAACGTTCAAGTGATGGATCGAGCGGCGTTTTTGAATTCGCTGATCAAGCAGCGCAGTTTCCCATGGACCAATCTCTTCATGGATCTCGAGCGGATCCTGCCGCCCGGCGTTCGCGTGATTAGTATTTCGCCGAGAATGGAAAGTGACCGCGTGGAGATTCGTCTGCTTGTCGGAGCTTCGAGCGACGAGAGCAAACTGAAATTCGTGAAGGCGCTGGAGGAGTCCAAGGTTTTTTCCGGAGTCCAGGTGCGGCAGGAGAGCCGGTCGAAAGAGAATACGCCGGATCGGGACCCGATTCAGATCGAGCTGGTGACCTGGTACGCAACCACGTGACGATGAACCGCAATTCCCAACACTGGAAGAAATGGGTTCGCGTGGCCCTCGGTATCCTGCTGGGGGTCGACGTCCTGTTGGTCGCGGTGATCTGGCAAGCGCGCCAGGCGGCCCCACAGGCGCTGCGCGACGATCGAGACCGCCTCAAGACCGAAGCCGAACTGCTGCGAAAGGACGTCCAGTTCGGCGAGAAGGTTCAGCGCCAGCTCTCCGCGGCTGACAAGGAATATAAGCAGTTTTATGCGGACGATTTCTTAAATGCCTCGGCCGGGTATTCCTCATTGATTGCCGATCTGGGCGAAATCGCCGGCCATTCCGGCGTCCAGACCGGCGGCGTCACCTTCAAGCAGAAGGACCTGCGAGACCGTGGCGTCACGGAGATCTTCATCACCGCGTCCGTGGAGGGTGACTACCCGGGTCTGGTGCATTTCATCAACGGCCTCGAGCGCTCGCGGTATTTTTACCTGTTGGATGATTTGACTCTGGCTTCCGAATCGGCCGGAAGCGTCAGACTGAATCTGGTGCTGAGAACTTACTTCCGATCCTGACCATGTCGCGGAAGACGCAGACCTACCTTCTGATCGGCCTTGTGGTCGTGCTTGCCCTTGTGTTCTTTTGGCAGCGCAAAGCGACGCCCGCGCTCGTCGGAGTCACCGCCGCGGATAGCCCGTACGTGCCGCTCAAGGTCGAAGAACCGACGCTCCGAGTGGACCTGCTCACGAGGGCTCACAACCTCGAATACTCCGGTACGCACCGCAATATCTTTTCCAACGCCCCACCACCTCCGCCCAGGCCGAAGGGGAGAAATGCGGGGGGGCCTGCCGGACCGTCGGTTCCACCGGGTCCGCCCCCCGTCGTCGTGCCCGTCACATTCTTTGGGTATGCCACCAATCCGCGCACGGGTAAGCGCCAGGCATTCTTCACGAACGGCGATGATGTTTACGTGATCGCCGAGGGCGCAACCTTGCTGAATCAGTTTCGGCTTCTGAAGATTGGAAACAGCACCGCCGACCTCGAACAAATCTCGGACGGGAGGCGTACCACCGTGAACATGGAGCAACCTCCCGCAAATCAGCAATGAATCGGATCGAAAAGTCGCGCATGATTTCGGTGCTTCCGAGCGCTTGCCCCGCCGCAAGGCGGCTGGGGCGGCCGCGGACCCAGCGGGGTTATGCGCTGCTGGCGCTGATGTTTCTCGTATTCTTGCTCTTCCTCGCCACCGCCGTGGCGGTTCCCAGGGTCCTCACTCAAGGCCGGCGCGAACGGGAAGCGGACATGATCTGGCGGGGCGAGCAGTACACTCGCGGTATTCGCCGCTTCTACACCAAGACGGGGCGTTTTCCCCAGTCGTTGGAAGAGCTGATGAAGGGACAGCTCGGGGTCCATTTCATGCGCAAGCAGTATAAGGACCCGATGAATACCGAGGATGGCTCCTGGCGCTTGATCTATTTGACGCCTGATGGTCAACTCGTCGGCAGCGTTCGCTATACCACCCTGGCGCAAATGCAAGCCGCGCAAATCTCTGGCGGCCGATTCCCAACCAACACTCCGACCGGCGCCGGTGCTACTCCGGGCGCGCCGGGAAGCCAGCCGGGGGCTCCCGGTCAGCAACCGGGGAATCCTGGCCAACAGCCGCCGGGCGACCAGCAGGGAGCCGCAGGAGAGAATCCTTCAGGCATGGAACAGAATCCGTCCACAGACCAGTCCGCTCAGCAGGGGCTTGGCCTGGGGACCGTGCAGCTCTCGAGCGAGCAGCCTCAGGGGTTGTCAACCTCCGGGGGCTCCGTACTGGGTGGCAGCATCATCGGTGTCGGCAGCAAGGTGGATAGGCGCTCGGTGAAGGTGTACTTGGGCGGAAAAACTTACAAACAGTGGGAATTTATCTGGAATCCGCTCGCCGAGGCCCAGATTTCGACTCAATCCGGTGGAGTTCCCGGCGCTACGCCTGCCGGCCAACTCGGCTCCAATCCCCAGCCGAATGCCAATCCGAATGCGAACCCCGGTATGAATCCACCCCCCGGCCCGCCGCTAACGCCTCCCAATACTCCGCCTCAGGGACCGCCGCAGTAAGAGGTGGGTTCTGGCTTCCGCTTTTTCTGTGGAGTGACTCAAGCCGCGGCTTTGGTGGATCTTTAGCGGCTTGCCGGATCGGTCGTGGGCTTGGGCTTCTTTTTCCGCTGCTCCAGCTTCTTTGTGACCCGCTTGACGTAGGCGCGCGTCTCCGAGTAAGGCGGGATGCCGCGATATTGCTGGACGCGCTCGGGTCCGGCGTTATAAGCCGCGAGCGCCAGCCCAAGGTCGCCATGATATTGATCGAGCAGGTCCTTCAGATAGCGCGTGCCGCCTTCGACGTTCTGGGCTGGGTCGAACGCGTTTGCCACCGAATAGCGCGCGGCGGTCGTGGGGACCAACTGCATCAGGCCTCGCGCTTGTTTTCGGGAGATGGCTCGTGGATTGAAATTCGATTCCACGGAAATCACGCTGGAAATCAGCGCTTCGTCCACGCCATTCTTCTCGGCTGCCGCTCGGATGATCTGGGCGTAAGTCCCGTCCGCCGCCGGGGGTGGAGGCGGGGGCGGAAAGAAGTCCTCGGGCTCGATTCGCACAAGGTCGTTGGCGGGAACCTCTACCGTGCCGCCCTCCATATGCAGCAGAATAGTCTGAGCGCCCCGTTCGTAGCCGGTAATGTGCAGCCGTTGACCCGAACGCAGTAGAGCGTAATCGGCGCGCGCCGCGGGCACCGCGGACACAATGAGAACCGTGAGGTACCACCATTTGCGCATCAGGCTCTTCCCAGGACGTAGGTGCGGATTGCTTCGGCTACACCACTCTGATCATTACTTAGAGTAACCGGCCAGCCCAGCAATTTCAACCCCGAAACGCTGTTTCCCATCACAACTGGTAACCCCGCGAATTCCAGCATGTCGCGGTCGTTCCAATTGTCGCCGATGGCCATCACGTCTTCGCGTGCGATTTGGCGGCGTCGCGTCCATTCCTCGAGTGCCGCTCCCTTCGAGCAGCCCAGGCAAATGACGTCAAGAATCGAGAAATCGCGCTCCTCGTATTCCGTGATCGCCGGTGAAAACTGGCCCGCGGCGGGCAATGAACGCAAGGTTTTCATCGCGGAACGCATCGGCTCGACCGGCCCTGAGAACATCACCTGAATCGGATCTTCATCCAGGCAACTCTCGAGCGGTGAGACTTCCGCCAGAAACTGGCGATTGCGCTCGAAATAGCTGCGCCGGGCCGGATCGCCCCAATCGAGGCGCTCGTAAATCACTTGACGCTCGCGCGCCCGGTCGAACACCACCGCGGCGCCCGTGCGGAATTCCGGCGTTGCCTCCAGCACTTGTCGCGCGATTTCTCGAGGCAGCAGGTGCCGCACGTGCGTCGCGCCCTCTCTCGATTTGATCAGCGCTCCGTTGTTCACGATCAGAGTTAGCCCGCAGCCGAGTTGCTCCGCAATCGATCGCACGAAGTCGAACCGCCTGCCCGTCACCAGCACCACCTCGACGCCGCGCGCGGCGGCTTCCGCAACCGCCTCGCGGTTCGCTTCCGGGACTTGCCACTGGCTGTCCAGCAGCGTGCCGTCCACGTCCATCGCGATCAGCTTCACCGGCATCGCTTCATTTTACCTTGTTACCCGGCTCACCCGATTGAAACGCTCGAACTCCAAGACAAAGCGATAGTGGGCCACTTTGGCAGTAACACAGACACTCCTCTCTGTGTGCGTCCCTCATTCGTCGGACACTAGCGGCGAAGGAATCGGGCAAAATCAAGCAAGGGGACGGTTCGCCAATGTGGAACGCAATCGGCCCGCTAGTCGGCGCGGTAATCGGGCACTTGGTCAGAACGGGACGACGAGTTGAGCTAGGTCAGCGCGCTTGTAGGCCGTCCCAGAACGACGTACACATATGGAACGTGTTGAAGTTGGACTCGACCCCAGGCGTCGGCGGCACGAAGGATTGGCGTTCGTCACTCGCGGAATTGTACGGCGCCCAGTGAGGTTGACCCGAAGAATTGGGATTGCCATTCTTGGCGAAGTGCGTCCAGTAGCTGATCATCGCCTGCGAGAGCAGTTGCTGGTCGGAGGTGAACGGAGCCGGGATTCCATTGCGGTTGAAGAAGTATTCCACGTCCGCGCTGTGGTAAGCGCCCAACGGGAAATTCAGATTGGGGTACGTCGGCCCAGGCGCGTTCTCGTCGTTGAATTCATAGGCGTACACGGTCACGTATTGCGCCAGCTCCATCGTGGCGCGGCGCGCGGTACAGGCGAAAATGCCGTCGGTGCCCGCGGCGGCCAGTTGGAGCTCGGCGTCGTTGGCCGGGGGAGTGGCGCTCAGCGGATATTCCGCCTCTACAGTCGGCGCCTGGGACGTCCCGAACACCGAGTCGAACGCGCTCGCATAGTCCGTGTTCAGCAGCGGCAGGGTAAAGTCGGTCGCCACGAAAAATCGGAATTCGTCATGATTGGTCCCGGTGATCACCGATACCCGGTTGAAGGCGCCGCTGTTGAAAGCCGCCCCTGGCGTCTCGGTCAGCAACGTTCCGTCGATGGTAGGAAAACTCCCCTTCTGCTGGTTAGCGACCAGCGTCGCGGCAGCCACCGCGCGCAAGCATGCGGCGGTCTGGCTGGTACATCCGACCGCATCCGCCAAATCGGTGCCCGACTCCACGAGCGGCGGGTTACCCATCGTCGCGGCTACGTCGATGGGAAGAATCTGGACGCGATAGCCCGGCGAGAAACCCGCGTAGGCCCCGCTCTGGGCAATCGCCCGGTGAAACAAGCCGGCCGCCAGCGGTGAGGCGAGTTGGCTGTAAATACTGAGCCCGCCGGCGGATTCCCCGAAGATGGTCACGCGCCCCGGGTCACCTCCAAAAGCCGCGATATTTCTTTGCACCCACCCGAGCGCATATTGCTGATCCATGAAACCGTAATTGCCGGCCAGATGACGTTCGGTGTCGAGCGCCTGTTGGGCAAAAAAGCCCAGCATCCCGAGGCGATAGTTGATCGTGACGACGATAACGTCCCCTCCCTCCACCAGCGGCGTGGGGTCATAGTCCCTGCCGGCACCGGCGGTCAGACGGCCACCGTGGATCCAGACCATCACCGCGAGCCCATCGTGCCTGGGATGATTCTTCAATGGGGGCGTGTAGACGTTCAGGAACAGACAATTTTCGTTGCCCACGGTTGTGTTCCCGGCTATTTGCGGACACTCGCTGCCGAACTGTGTAGCTTCAAACACTCCCGTCCATTGCCCAAAGGACTGCGGCGGCATCCAGCGCAATGCTCCCACCGGAGGCGCTGCGTAAGGAATTCCGAGATACTCATTTATTGCTGTCCCGACGATTCCCTCGAGAGGCCCGCTTTCGGTCACGATCGCAGGATCATTGGGGCTGTCGGCCGCGGCGACGACCGGAGTCCTCCAAGTGATAGCCGCGAACAACACGACCAAACCGAATGCGAATGCGACGGCAAACCTCGGCGTACTTCCGCTGTATCTTCCGCTCGCGCTCATCGCTGTCCTCCCCCTCTCCCGAGAAATCGCCATGACCTAGGATTCAAACGCAACGCTGCGCTGTTTAGCACAGGATTGTTTGGGGACACACTAAGCTACTCCTGCTGCCTTCGCGCCGTCAACAACGGTCGTTGAATTGCCAGGACTTGATTTTCGATTCGTAGCTGTCGGGTCGCTGCTGTGCGCCCGTCTATCGTTCAAGACCTTTGTGCTAGACTCGCGCTCTCATGCCCAGCGCGCACTCGACGTTGATTCATCTCGAATGCTCGCGCTGCCGCACAAGCTATCCCTGCGACAAATTGCAGAACCTCTGCGCGTGCGGCGGTCCGCTGCTGGCTCGATATGATCTGAAGGCTGCGGCGAAGACGCTGACTCGCGAGGCGCTCCGCCTGCGCCCGGCCACCATGTGGCGCTATGGCGAAATCCTGCCGGGAAATGAACCCGTTTCGCTTGGCGAGGGAATGACGCCGCTGATTCACGCGCGGCGTCTGGGCGAGCGGCTGGGCTTGAATTCTCTTTACATCAAAGACGAGGGACTCAATCCCACCGGCTCGTTCAAGGCCCGAGGCCTTTCGACGGCCGTCGCCCAAGCGAAAGCCCTTGGCGCTAAGACGCTCGCCGTTCCTACGGCCGGCAACGCAGGGGGCGCGCTCGCTGCTTACGCGGCGCAGGCGGGCTTGCCATGCATGATTGTGATGCCGCGAGACACGCCGGCAGCCAACATCCTCGAATGCAGGGCTTTCGGAGCCGATGTGCGCCTGCTCGATGGGCTGATCTCCGATTGCGGTCGCTACGTCGCCGAGAACAAAGCCAAGGAAGGTTGGTTTGAAGTTTCCACACTGAAGGAGCCGTATCGCATCGAAGGCAAGAAAACCATGGCCTACGAGCTCTGGGAGCAATTTCCCGGCAAACTTCCCGACGTGATCGTTTATCCCACGGGTGGCGGCGTCGGCATGATCGGGATGTGGAAAGCGTTCGAGGAGATGGAAGCGATGGGCTGGATCGGTCGCGAGCGCCCTCGAATGGTCACCGTCCAGGCGGCAGGCTGCGCGCCGATTGTCGTCGCGTTCGAAAAAAACCGCGAGACGGCCGAGCTTTGGGAACATGCCGCGACGATAGCGTCGGGGCTGCGGGTCCCCAAGCCCCTGGGAGACCGCCTGATTCTGCAGGCCCTCCGCGAGAGCCGCGGCGCCGCCGTCGTCGCCACGGATGAAGAGATGCTCGAGGCGGGAAGGGAACTCGCCTCGCTCGAAGGCATCTTCGCCGCGCCCGAAGGCGCCGCGACCCTCGAGGCCGCGCGCAAACTGGTGGCCAAGGGTTGGATTCAGGCGCACGAAACCGTGGTGCTTTTCAACACCGGATGCGGCTACAAATACATCGAAGCTTGGCAAAAGGCCCTGGAAGAAAAAAAGGAAATAGGAAGGCGATGACGGAGCGGCTTTACCATCGCGATTCGTTCTTGCGCGAATTCGACGCCGAGGTGCTCGACTGCAAGCCCGCTCGAGAGCGCTGGGAAGTGTTGCTCGATCGCACGGTCTTCTATCCCACCTCCGGAGGCCAGCCGCACGACGTTGGCCGCCTGGGCGATGCAGAAGTGCTGGACGTTTTCGATCGCGAGGACGAAGAAATCGTGCACGCGGTGGACCGCCCCATTGCGCCGGGAAGCATTCATGGCTCGATTGATTGGCCGCGCCGCTTCGACCACATGCAGCAGCACACCGGCCAGCACCTGCTTTCGGCCGCCTTTCTCGCGCTCTTCCAATTTCCCACCGTCTCATTTCATCTGGGACGCGAGATCTCAACCATCGACGTGGCGGCGCCCTCCGTGGTGCCGCGGCATCTCGAGGAAGCCGAACATCGCGTAAACGCAATTATTTTTGAAGATCGTCCCATCAGCCTGCGCTTCGGCACGGCGCAGGAGCTTGCGGAAGCGGGGATCCGTAAGGCCGTCGAGCGCGAAGGCATTCTGCGGGCCGTTGAGATCGAGGGATTCGACCGCCAGCCCTGCGGCGGCACGCACCTCGCTCGGACCGGGCAAGTCGGTCTCTTGCTCGTCCGCAAATGCGAAAAGCAGAAACAGAATTGGCGAATCGAGTTTGTGACAGGCTTTCGTGCGCTCGCCTGCGCCCGCGGCGACTTTGCCGCTTTGACTCGGGTGGCAGAGGAGTTCAGTTGCGGCCTGCCCGAAGTGCCCGCCATGGTCCACAAGATGCTCGAGGATCGCCGGGCCACCCAGCGGGCGACGAAGAAGCTTCAGGAAAGGCTAGCCGAGCTCGAAGCTGAATCCCTGCTCGCGGCAAACGCCCGGTTATGCGGTGACGGTGCCCGGATGATCTCGACCGTCTTCGATGAAGGTGATCCGGCTTACCTGGGATTGCTCTCGACGAAGCTGGTCGCCCACCCGCGGGTCTACGCACTAATGGGGGCGCGAACGGGCGGCGCGATCGTCTTTGCGCGGTCCGCGGATCTGGACGCGGATATGAGCGCCCTCCTGCGCCAGGTCCTCGCGCCGGCCGGCGGCAAAGGCGGAGGCACCAAGCAATTCGCCCAGGGAAGCGTTTCGGACGCCGCAGCCCTCGACAAGATTCTCGCGGCCGCTGCCGCAACCCTTGGCCGTTAACGCTTGGGTAGCACAGGCACTCCTGCCTGTGTCGTCTTATATTGAAAGTGGGCTTGTGTAGCACACACTCTTGTCTGTGCTGTCATGCTGAGCGCAGCGAAGCATCTGCTTTTCTCCTCTGCCTCCCCTACTTCCTCTCCCTCCTTTACTTCGCCTTTGGTAAGATAAGAGCATTCCTGTGGGCCGCTAGCTCAGATGGGAGAGCGCCTCGTTCGCAACGAGGAGGCCGTGGGTTCGAATCCCATGCGGTCCACCACCTCTTCAACAGGCTGCGGAGACCCAAGCGTCGGAATTCTTCTTCAGTCCGCAGCAATTGCAGACTACCTTGCCGACACAGCGGCTATCTCACGCTAGCAGCGCGCCCGAAATCACAAGATTTTCACATGGGCGGCCCGAGCCAACGGAATGGGCTGCGTGCTTACTTCTGAGCAGCGGCAACTTTGCGTGCGATGAGGAGGAAGCCTTTGGCAGTGGCGTCTTTTTCGAGAGTGGCGAGGCCGGCGCGACCCGAATCAACCTTTCCCGATTTCATCTCGATTTCGCCCAAGGCGAGGCGGGCTTCAAGCTGTGTCGGAACGTCGCCCAGTCTGACTGCCTCGGTAAGAATGGACTCGAGACTTTTTTCGGCTGCTTCGGTCGCGCCCGAAGCAGCGTCAGTCCGGGCCGCAAGGATGGCGATCGTGGTCCGTGCCGCGCGCTCTTCACTCTTTGCGGCTAGCTTCTGAGCCCGCTCGATTGTCTCCGCAGCGGCATGTGTTTTCCCCTGTAGTAACAGGGACCGGGCCAAAACGGCAAGAGCCGCCTCTTCTTCAATGGCTGACTTTTCCTGATGGAACTCCTGCGCTGCGTCCCTTGCGGGTGACTCAGCCCTGGCGGGATGGCCCTCCTCAATCCAGAGAGACGCCAGGGAGAGACGGCTGTCCGCGATTCCTCCTTTTTCACCGATTTCTTTTTGCAGCGCGAGAGCTTCCTCATACGTTTTCCCTGCGCCCGCCGAGTCCCCCTGGGATTGAAGCACATTGCCGATGCTCAGGAGCACTTCGGCGATTGCGCTCTTCTCCTGTGTCTCGCGGGCCAAAGCGAGCGCCTGCTCGTACAACTTTTGCGCTCCCGGCAGGTCACCCAGATCGTAGAGCACGTTTCCGAGATTGTCCTGAACCTCCAGCATTCCGGTTTTGTCGCCGATCCCGGTGTAAGCAGCGAGCGACTGCTCGTACATGGCTTTTGCTTCCGGGAAGTTGGAACGCATGTTAAGCAGGTTGCCGAGGCTGTTGGTCACCGATGCTACGCCGGCCGTTTCGCCGATCTCGCGATAGAGTGCGAGGGACTCTTCATATCTCGCGCGCGAACCGGGCAGATTGCCTTGTTCGCGGAGCATCATCCCAAGATTGGAGAGGGCGCTGGCGGTGCTGCTTTTGTCGCCGATCCGACGATAGACACCCAGAGAATTTTCCTCCATGTGCTGCGCCGCCGGCAAATCTCCCTTCTCGTGAAGCATGCCTGCGAAGTTGTTCATCGTCCGGGCTTCGCTGCGGGCGTCGCCCCTTCTCTTGGCGATTTCTAGGGATTGGCCGAAAAGGACCTTTGCCCCTGCCAAATCCCCCCTGTGCCAGAGCACGGTCGCTAGATTGTTTAGAGCCAACTGAATGTCGGCCTCGAAACCGATTGACCGGGAAATCGAAAGTGATTGCTCCCACGTACGCTTCGCCCCGGCGATGTCTCCTGTCGTATAGAGTAGAATCCCGAGGTTGAGGAGAGCCGAAGCGACGCCGCTTCGGTCGCCCGCAGCGGTGAAAAGCCTCTTCGCCTCCTCGGCTGTCTGAACGGCCTCTTTCATTTTGCCCAGATTCTGCAAGGCCGTGCCCTCCGTGAGGCGCGCGTGGGCCACCAATAAACGAGCCCCCTGAGCTTCTCCCTTGGTTGCAGCGAGTCCCGCCGTTTCCTGCGCGCGCCGGAAGTCTCCGAGAGCCATTGCTGCATTTGCTTCTGCGAGGTCAATGCGTGGATCGTCACGCGCCGGCGCAGGGAGTTTTCGAAGTTGTGCTATGGTCGCGATGGTGTCCTTGCCCTGGCCGGCCGTGGTCTGCACTGCGACCAAACGGAGGCCGTATTCGATGTTGTCGGGAAAAAAATCCTGGAGCGATTTGTAAGCTTCGATGGCTTTGGCCCATTCATGCGTCGTCTCGCGGTAGCGGCCCTCGACCCAAAGGCGCTGCTCGCGTGGAAGATTGCCGGACAGCTCAAAAGCCCTCTTGGCCTCTTCCTCCGCCTTTGCATCGTAGCCCAACGTGGACCAGGCGGAGGCGAGGGCCGAGTGCGCCAGGGGATATTGTGGGTCGGCCACGACGGATTTCTCGAAGAGATCGTGAGCGGCAAGCGCGTCGAAGATTCGCAGCTTCACCAAGCCCTCGGAATAGAGGCGCGCGGCCTCGGCATTGGACGGCAGCGAGGCCTTCACGGCGGCCGCATCGGCCTCGGAAACAGCGCCGGCCCCCAGTTTTTCGCGAAGCGCCGCACCCGCGGCGCTCGCCAGGGCGTCGATTTCTGCCTCGCTTCCTTTTTCGGATACGGATGCCAGGGTTTCGCCTTGTACTGCATCCTGTAGCCGCAAATCGAGGCGGAGCTGGCCGCTGCCCAACGGAATGTAAGAGCCAAGAACCACGTCGTCAGCGTTGAGATTCTTGTGTATTTTCGCCAGTGTCTCCCGCCCATAGCTATCCTCGTCGGGCAAGGACAGATTGATTTTCATCTGCGCAACATTTTCGCCGGGGACCGTGCGAAGTTGCTCGCCTGCAGCCAGCTCCGTCACGATCATTTCCGAAAGTGCCGTGGAGAGCCAGGCTTCATCCGCGCGCCCCGAGACGTTTTTGAAGCCGAGCACCGCAACGGAGCGGCGCGCGTGTACCGGCGCAGTTGGGGCGCCCCCTGTTGCCCCCAAAGCGTTGGGTCTTCTTGCCCGTTGAGTTAAGAAATAGAAGGCGCCGAGGCCGATCAATAGGGCGGCTGCCACGGCTCCCGCGATCGCGGATGTGCGAATTGCCTTTGTCTGGGCGGTCGTCTGCACCTTGTGCGGCGGATTGGGATTGCCCGCGTCGCCCGTGTAGAGATTGAACAGGTGGACTCGCACTCCGTGCTTGACACCCACCTCGCCCAGGTCGTGCAATGTGGCGTTCCAACTCGTGGTCGGACCGAGGACGTCCGCAACGGACTTGGAAACTAAGATATGGCCCGCATCGCCGCAATCCATTACCCGCTGCGCTATATTGATTCCGCCTCCGGCTACGTTTCGATTGGCATTGATGTCTTCTACGCGCCGAACCGGTCCTGTATGAATGCCCATGCGCAGCTTCAGATCGGGTTGACCTCGCAATGCTTGGCCCACCTCAAGGGCGCAACGCGCAGGCGCTTCAGCATCGCCAAAGAACACCAAGGCCATGCCGTCGCCGGTAGGCAAACGCAGTAGTTGGCGGCGCTTCTGTGCGCGACAAAACGCTGCGGTGTTGCGGACGATTTGCTGTAGCTGATCTAGGAGTCGAATCTGATCGTCCATCGCCAGCAGGGAGTAGGCCACGATGTCCATGAACAGGACGTGGGCCACCTCTAATGGCGGGGTAGGATTCGCCTCCCGGACCGCGTTCACCATCTGCTCCCGGAATGAATCAGCTCGAAAGACCGATTGTGCGATATCGTCCGCGCAATCATTCGGGGGAAACGCATCTGGGCGGGCATCTTAGGCTGCGCTTCGAGGCAAGTCAACGCGCGCAGGCTGGGGTGCTTCCTTTACCTCCTTTACTTCCCCTTGGGATTTCCCGGGGGGTTCTGGACGGCTCGCAGACGAGTCAAGAGGACTGAGTATTGATAAACGGCGCTGAGAACTTCTTTGGCGAACTCGATCCCCATTTCCACTTCCTGCTGGCCCACCTTGTTGAACTCTTGCGATTCGATGTATGCAGCATCGTTTCCCAGCAGCCGCAAATCATCGAGGCCGTCGAGCAACCCTTGGGGCAGAGCCACCTTCGTGCCAAGTGAACGGATCCTCTCCTTCAGGCTGTTGCCGGTAGCCTGGCGGTCCAGGCACAGTTCCTCAAGCGTTTTTCGCACCATGACTGCCGCTGCAATGAAGCAACGGTTGGCGTGGCAAGTAATAGCCTCCTCGAACGCAGCGAGGGCGCGCGCGAGTCCGACTCCAGACTCCACCGGGTCTGCCGTAGCCCTTCGTCCGGTAATCTCCTCAATGTGTATGCAATAGAAGACTGCGTCGGGCGGCTGCGGTTCTCCGCGAACCTGGCCGGCCGCATACGCTATTTGCCACCACAACACCCTTTTTTCGAGCCGGAGCTGGGCTTGGAGTTGCACCCCGCTGTATTCGGGCGTGTCCGCAAGTTCCTCATAGCGTCCGAGGACAACGACGCTGGACCAGCGGTAGTGGCTGAGGACCTCGTCAACCTCCACGCAAACCAATGGATTCGAACGCATCCACTCCACTTTCCGTCCCGAGGTTGCAAAGCCGTAGAGGTGGCCGGGCTCATAGGCGAAGTAGATCGGAACGATGTAGGGCTGGTTTCCGTGGGCACATGCGAGCCTACCGAACTCCAGTCGCGCGAGCAGGTCCCGACACTCTTCACCGCTCATTTCACTCATCAACATCTCTGCCATCCCCTTACCGCAGTTAGATTCTCAATATCGAAACAGGCCGCCGCGCCAACCTTGGCGAGAGATTATATGCCCGAATTCGCTCTAAATCCTGGCGCGCAAAAACCGTTTCCTTTCGTGCGGGTAGGTTCTTCGGTGGGAGCCCCCGCATTCATGCGGGGGGAAGCAACGCCGTAGCACAGCCACTCCTGTCTGTGTGTTTTTTTCTCTCCGCAGCACAGGCACTCCTGCCTGCGTGCCGCCAGTAGCACAGCCACTCCTGTCTGTGTGTTTTTTCTCTCCTGTGGGCCGCTAGCTCAGATTGGAGAGCGTTCGCAACGAGGAGCCCGTGGGTTCGAATCCCATGCGGTCCACCACCTTTTCAATAGGAGAACTCGACGGTCACGCTTCCGCATCGCCCAGCGCGGCAGTGACCAGTTCCGTGTCGAAGTACTCGGTGACTTCCTTCAGCTGGTTGTCAGAAAGGCGAAAAACAAAGCAATAGTTGTTGTTGTACGGCACTCCGCTCTTCGTCGTGTTGCTTCCCCGCGCTTCCACGACGACGTAGTCTCCTTCTGCAATCAAGCGATGCGCCGTCGTTCTGATTCTGCCGTTGATCCTGGTGCGCAATGGACCGAACAATTCCGCGAGGACGGACTGCTTCCCCTCATATGTCCTTGACCATTTCGTAGTGCCGGTAACGGTCCAGCGGAAATCATCCGCCATGCTTGCAACGAAGGGTTCGGAGTTGCCCTCGACAGTTCCTCAAAAATTTGATGCATCAGTTGCTTGTTCTCTGCGGCTCCCACTTTCTTTGCTCCTTGTGTGCAAGCTGAAACTGGCTGAATGTAAGCAACTGCAAGAATCATCTCAACTGAGGTCTCGACTGCCTCCGGTGGACACGCTCAACTACAAATTCAGGTATTCGAAGCGTCGAGTACCGTCGCCTACCGAAACGGGCGGGATAGCCCAGACTTCGTTTGAGGGCGCCCCATCCTTGCGCAGTCCAGCAAGGACAGAATCTTTGCTTCCCTCCTTAACCCCCCTTGCCTCATTCCTATGTCCCCTCATTTCTGTGTTCCTGGCGTTGCGATCCGGGAGATTGAGGAGTGACTCGTGAGCTCGGTCCCCGCGATGATGGCATTCCGAACCTGGCCGAAGAGGTCGGTGAGCGTGTTCGGCGTATGGGGGATCAAAATCGTGTTGCTGTGATCGTTTGCCGCGATGTCCTTCAGCGTGTCGAAGTACTGCGTCATCAGGACGAGTTGCATCACGTCCTGCGGAGTCGAACCCGGAACGGTTTTCGAAAAGTCCTCGACCGAATCCTTCAGGCCCGAGATGATCGCCTTCCTCTGATTCGCGATACCTTCTCCCTGCAGGCGTTTCGATTCGGCCTCTGCTTCCGCCTGTTTTACCAGAAGCATCTTGTTCGTCTCCGCACGTGACACGGTCGCTTCCCTTTCCCGCTGTGCGGCGTTGATGTCGTTCATGGCGGCCTTGACCTTTTGGTCGGGAACGATGTCGGAGATCAGGACTTTGACGATGGAATAGCCGTACTCCTTCATCGAGGCGTCGAGGTTGTCTCTCAAATCGCTCGCAATGTCCGCCTGGTTCAGGAAGGTATCGTCCAGCTTCATTTTCGGAACGTGGCCGAGAACCACGTTGTAGACCATGGACTCGATCTGCTTGACCGGGTCGGACAGTTTGTAGAACGCCGCTTCGACGGCGTCGGGGATCACCTTGTACTGGATCGAGACGGGTATCTGAACGAACACGTTGTCTTGGGTTTTCGTCTCCACCTGAACTTCGAACTGCTGCACCTTCATGCTCAGGCGGCGAACCACAGTCTCGAGATACGGCGTCTTCCAATTCAGGCCGGGGCCGGCAACGCGCGCAAACTTTCCGAGCCGCTGGACGATGGCTACCTGTGCCGTCTCAACCGTGAAGAACGAACCCAGCGCTATGCTCAAAACGAGAATGGCAACGAGGACGATCAAAATCACAAAAACGGTGCCTAGCTCCATGTTCACTCTCCTATCCCAAAAACCACTCAGGTGCGCCTAGGTGGGACTCTTGTGGGGACCTCTCATACATGTACTGAACTAGTTGAACCCGAGAGAGTTGGAGGGCTGCCTGCCTTCCGTTCAACAAGTTAGCTTTTTCGCTCGAAATCGTCTCCGGAACCAAACATTGCAGCGTACCGACACAATTTCCAAGAAGCGCGTTTCTCGCGCGCAGCGCAGGCAGCCGGTGACAACGGCGCACTCATCCGCCGCGAATCGATAACGGTGAGCTGCCAATTACGGAGGCGGACGCAACCCTGGATTTTTCCGGGGGAGATGGCTTTTGCGCCTTCGCGGGCTTCGTAGGCGACGCCTTTCTAGTTTCCCAGGCTTTGCACAGCTCCTCGCGGCGCGCCAGCACGTGGGCCTTGGCCTCTTCAAAACTGCGGTAGACGCGGCGGCCCTTGATCATGTTGCATGAACGGCAGCAGGCCACCAGGTTGCGCTCATCCTTCTTGCCTTTGCGAGCGCGGGGAATCACGAAATCAACCGACATGGCCAGAGCGTTCTCGAAGCTGGTCAGCCCGTCTAACCCACAGTACTGGCAACGGTACTGATCGCGTTCCAGAATGCGCAGGCCCTCTTCCCGGGTCACCGGCCTTTCTACCAACGTCAGCGTCGTAAGGTCCAATGGCATCTCGCACCTCCGAATCGGAAATCCCCTTTGCTCACTTGTCTCGTCCGGGATTTCCGATTTCGACTCCGTCTTTGCGCAAGACCATATGGCAGCCACCCTCCGCTGTCAAGCTCGGACCACTTTGGCCGCAGTTGCGTGGCAAGCGCGGCTTGTTTGGCAGTTTCGCTGATTCGTTTGGCCTGGTTCTCGTCGTGGTGGCCTCCTATGTTTTTGCTTTCAGTCTCGTGCTGCTCACACCCGCTTGAATTAGGAAGGGGGTAGAACAAATCGCTGGAACCTTATGGAATTTAAGGGAGGGTGACTGTTCACTTTTGCGCAGTAAGCTTCCTTGCTAGCTGCTTAGAATAAGACGTCAGAGACGGTCGTCCGCTCTGAATAGGGGGGGCCTCTATATGAAGAGGAAGCGAATCTCCGGATTGGCGAAAATCTGGGTATTGGCAGTCCTCGTAACCGGCGGGGCTGCCTTCGCCGGCAGCGGCCTGCAAACTGAAAACGGCAAGGCTCCAGTCTTGGCTCCCGGTAAACATTTTGAGCGCGTATTGACTATCGTCTTGGAAAACCAAGACTACTCTTCAGCGATGAGCAACGAGTTTTTAGCGAAACTGGCGACCAAGGGAACCAGCTTCACTAATTTTAAGAACCTCTATCATCCGTCCTACCCCAATTACCTCGCAATGATTGCCGGCAGTTCCTTTGGCATGCACAGTGACCGCCAAATCAACCTCCCTGACGACGCTCAGCATAGAACCATTGCCGATTTTCTCGATTGGAAGAGCTATGCGGAAAACTATCCCGCCGACCTACAGCCTTATCTTAGAGCTGGTCAAGGGAAATATGCTCGCAAGCATGTGCCGTTCTTGAGTTTTGAGAAAATTCAAAAGGAAAGCTATGGGAACGTAGTTTCGGTCGATACGAAAGATCCTCATAATGCTTTCGTGACGGCAGTCGAAATGTTCAGAAAAGACCCGAAGAAATTCCCCCTGCCTCGATATATGTTCTATACGCCCAACCTCGACGACGATGGACACGATCCGTTCTATTACGCCGGTAAGGGACTTCAAAAGGCTTCCCGCTGGCTGGAAACTTTCTTCCGGACATGGTTTCCCTGGGATCAGAAAGAAATGAATGGGACTCTGGTGATAGTAACTTTCGACGAATCGGAGGCGGATGAGAAGAACGCTCGGATCTATACGGTTTTCCTCGGAGATATGGTCAAAAACCAGACGGTCGACAAAGAATACAATCACTATAGCGTGCTCAAAACGATTGAGGATAACTTTGGTTTGCCTCCGCTCAATTCTGGCGATGCGAACGCCGCGCCGATTACAGAAGCCTGGAAGTAATCTGGGATTTATCTTGGAGATTGTCGGCGAACCTGGAGCGATTCGTTCTTCCCTCTGTGTTGGTTCAGCCTGAAATGGAAAGAGGGCGCTCTCCGTTAGTGAGTATTCCACCCTTCGGGCGGGGATTTTCAAGGCATCGATACGACCACCAGGCTATCCCTCAGCATGGTTGCGTCCCCGCAGAGCCCGCTTCCGTTTCGCCCGGCAAGATCATTGTAGCTCCACCATGCCCATCCGGCTCAACTTCCGGTAGTGTCCTAATTTCGATCTCCAGTGCGATGAACGGCTTCTTGATTGGCAATAGACGGAAATAGTACAATTTTAGGCGATTTCAGTAGTTCAGTCTGATGATCACCAGCATCCACACCCTGATTTATTCCGACGATGCCCCCGCAACGCGCGCATTCCTTCGCGACGTCCTCGGCTGGCCCTACGTCGAGGATGCGCTGGGCGGAGGCGCGGGTTGGCTGATCTTCAAGACCGGGCGGAGTGAGATGGGCGTGCACCCGACCCACAGCGTCTACGATGGCAAGACGTACGAATCGCCGCGGCACCATCTGATCTCCCTGATGTGTGACGACATCTCACAGACGGTCGCTGAACTGAAGGGCAAAGGAGCGGAGTTCCGCGGCGAAGTTCAGGATCACGGGTACGGACTCGTGGTCATGATGGCCGTACCTGGCGCGGACGACATCATGCTTTACGAGCCCAAGCATCCGCTGGCGTATAGCCTTTGACCGATTGAAAGAGCAACTAACTCACTCCCACCTTTCACCCTTCGCAAGGCATCGTTCAAATTAGGACACTACCCAACTTCCGGTTGGCCCGTCATCCGACAATTTAGATCTTCAGATCCAGTTGCGTTCGCGGCCGAACTATCGGGGCCAATCCATATAGCTCTCGGTTTTTGAATCATTTCCTGGCGACCAAAGGCCCAGTGGGAGTGCGCTTGCGGGTTACGAACGTAGAAGCGACCTAACGGGACTTTCGACGTGCTAGGATGAGCACCTAGAGGGGTGTCAGATGGTCATTTCAAGATGTGTTCCCGAGAATGGTCGTTCGGGCCTGTCGCGGAGTGCTTGCAAACCAAGTAGAAAAGGAAATCGATTTGTGAAAAAGCTCGCCGCGTCCAGCTGGTGGAGCACTGTTCTCCTGGCAACTGTAGCCTTCGCGGGCTGCTCCAGTAATAGCATCGGATCACATGAGTCTCAATCGCTGACACCCGCTCGTGCGGCCGCTGTCCGCCAAGACGTACGAGCATTTATGCAGCGCGTAGCCGTTGACGTTACTCGGGACGGCCCATTAGCCTGGTGCAAATACCTTGATACGAGTCCCGTGTTCTTCATGGCAGTCAACGGCCAGATGGCATTTCCGAATGGTGCGGCCGCACAGGAGGGCACTCAGAAGTTTGCCCAGACCATCAATCATATACAACTAAAATGGGGCGACGACTTGCGCGTTGATCCCCTTACTGCCGAGCTTGCCGTCGTTGCAGTTTCATGGAGCGAAGTCCAATTGGACACCGAAGGGCATCGCGTCGATGAGGCTGGATACTTTACCGGGCTCGCTGAGTATCGGGAAGAGCACTGGCAATTACGCGACGCACACTGGTCGGCCCCGGCGCCCACACCACGCAGCGACTAGCGAGGAACTGAATAAAGTCTGGAAAAAGGGCTGACCTGGCCCTGCGCGGGCACCGTGGTGCGCACTATGACTCGTCGGAATTCGCCTCCGCCGCCAAGAATGGACACCTTTGAGGCGAGCCATGCTTGGTGGTCAAGTTGTAAATCAATCCAAACGGATCTTTCACGTAGCAGCGCGGAAAATCCGGCTCGTCTTTGACGATCTCACGACCGTTCTTCACGAGCCTGAGCTTGGCGTGCTCAACATTGTCAACAGTGACTTCGAAAACCGGCCCAAGCGCCGGACCTCTTTCAATAAAAAGGTTGATATGCCGCCCGTGCAGGCTGACCATGTTCGTTTTGTCGTCGGAGATCTCGAATCCGAGCTGCTGGACGTAGAAAACAGCTGCTTTCTTTGGATCATTTGCCTGAATCAGGATGTCTGTGCCAAAAGTGTTTGCCATAAGGTCCTACTTGTTCGTCGATCTTTCTCCATTTCCAGCTGAGGCAGGACACCCCCTCTCCCTCCTCCGTCCTCCTGTGCCTCAGCGACGGAAATCATTCCTTTCAGCGTTGGTATAATGGGAGGCAGGAGCGAGATGGCTAACGACCCAAAACTGATGGTGCCTCTCAAGCCGTTGCTTTTCGGACGGATTACCCGGGTGGTCTTCGGTGCGGTAGCGCTTTATTGGGGAGTTCGGCTCTGGAACTCTGACCTGCTGTCGATGGCCGCGTCGCTGATGGTGATTCTTCTGGGCCTTTCCTTTTTGGTGGGCGGGCTGATGGCCAATCCCGGCTGTGAGGTCACTGCCTTGGTTAACCTCGTCCTGCCGGCGGGAAAGCGCTTGCACTCTTTTTGACCGTTATGGACGCCCTTGGACAGGGCTGAACGCGCCGCTCGCAAGAGGTAATCAGCAGTTCCACAGGCGCAACCCCTTGCAACCCTCTCACTTTCTGCTAACGTGGAAGTATGGGCCCCGTATTGGCGAGGTCGGCGTGGGCGACATCCAAATCACGGCGAGCACCGCCGTGGGCGCTTGCATCACCCCGACGCTACTCGTGGTGGGCTCGTTTTCGCCCCGGCCTGCCCGCCAGCCTGTTGGTGCGTCTAATCGCAACACCAACGAGGGGCGCAAAATCGCAACTTATTGAACACACACATGATCGCATTTTCTAATCGCAACAAAAGTCCATGCCGGGGGCAACAAAGCAAACGCTGCGGGGTCCATTTCTAATCGAAACACCAACGAGAGACGCAAGATCGCAACCCATTGAAAACACAGACCTTTGCGTTTTCTAATCGCAACAAAACTGTATGCCCTTAGAGCCATCAAAAAACAAACTTGGCATTCACGGAAGCTGGGGAGGAGGCTTGGACAAGGAAGCGATCTTCGCCGACGTTTTCCGCCAGCTTAACGCGGGCAAGCGACTCATTCAGACGCCCGACGGAAGCTATGCCGTCAAGCGCACTTCGAAGCAGGGTTTGAAAATGTGCGAATTCGTCGTGGATGGGCGCCCCTATAAAGCCATCGAGCAGAATCCAAATACTCGGAGCCGCTGGGCAGCCCTGGCCCGAGAGGGACGCAAAGTGGTTCAGTTCGTGGATGCTGGAACCGGACGATTTGTGGCCGTCGCAGTCGACGGCAAAGTCCACCTCTATGGGAGCGGCTAGGAGCACTTTAGAAAAAAGACGAGCGGCTCCTTTCGGGGCCGCTCGTCGTGTTTCAAATCCAACCGGGAACTACTGATTCGGCAGAAACATCTGCGTAAAGGCGACGGTGTTGACGTCGCGAAACATTGGGGTGCGCGGCGGCAGAAGTTGTGGCGTTAGAAAGTCTGGATCAAAGGTGTAGACGCGGGTCGGGGGCGAATAGACCGTAGTGCAGCACTTGAAGACACCTACCGCCTGCCGACTGAAGTAGAAGCTGACGATCGATCCTTGATAAAAAAGCTGATTGCCCCAGTTTTCCGCGTACCTCAAGAAATTGTGCACGCCGCCGTCGGTTCCGAAGTCCTGAACCGCCCCAATCTGCGGAAAAGGAATGTTCTTGCCGGAAGCGACCGCGAACCGGTACGTTGTCGTGGTTCCCGAGCGGTTCCCTGGATTGTAGGGATTGACAAAAGAGTTGGCGTCGTTCCAGTTGTTGGAGAGCAAGGTCACGGCGTCCGAGATCACGGCAGCGCCCACATGGGCGCCGGCGAAGTTTCCATTCGCGCCAGCGTTGTAATCGCCTTGAACGTAGACGGGATTCTCGGAGGCGATCGTAAGGCCGCAGGGGCTGCCGCTCGGGCAAACTCCCAGATTGATTGTGGAGCCATTGATTATCTTGAGCGCGCGACGGAAGAAAATCGGCTGGTTCTCACGGGCTTCCTGGAGTTGGGTGAATTCCCAGCCCGGCCAGACCGTCGCAATGCCGGGGCACGTGCTGCTACTCTTGAGCACAGGGGTGGCCGTGCCCCAGTTAACACCGTTTTGCCCGTTGGTACCGGGCGGGTTACCGGGCCAGATGGGAGTTTCCCCGTAGATCTTCAGAGCTCCGTCGCCGTCGAGGTCCTCTCCGGTGTTCAACGCCGAGTCCGGGCAGCCATTGGCCACGTCGCCCGGATTTACGTTGTCTGCGAAGCCGTACTCGCCCGTCTCGGTGCCGGCCGACGTCGGGCTGCCGTTATGGTTGCCCCGGCGGTCGGAGAAATAGACCACGAAATCGTTCGTGCTGTTTGTGTTGTCTTTTGATGTGGCTCCGGTCGGGGCTCCCGCCATGGCGCCGGTCAGCCATTTCGCGAGATTGGCAACATCGAGTTCTACGTAGTACATGGCCCCGCCGGCAATGTCGCGACCGGAAGGAGGAGCTTTATCGCGCTGAAGCGCCTCGCGCGTATCAAAAAGCGCGTTGGGCCAGTAATCGGCGGGATTCGTGCTGGGCGTGGAGGTGTTGCCGGTCATGAAGCCACAGTTCTTGTTGGCGTTGCCCCCAGCCCCCGTGGAAGGATTATCTCGCACCCGCTCGAGCCGAATAATGGAATTCGGGCTGGGGCTCACGCAATTGGAAGGCCCGATGACTCCGCCCGGCGTCGGCAGCGCGGGGAACGCTCCGGCCCCAACGAGGCCCGAGTCGAGGTTTTGGCCGGCGATGCCCAGTTTCAGAACTTCTGCGGTAACGTCTACGGGAGTGCCACAGGGAGAGCCGTACGTATTTTGGATATCGATCTTGATGAATCCGGTGATCGTTCGTTGACCATTCTTGAGCCAATAGCCGTCCCCTGGGGCGGCTGCATAGTTGCCCGACGTGGCTCCGGAGGCAGCGATGGGGACGCCCCCCGTCGCCGTGAACGGAGCGGTATCATAGCCCACGCTATCGCCCAAATTTACCGGCGCGCCCCCACTAACGCAGGGCAAGCTTGTGATGTCCGCAGCGTTGTCGGATAGAAGAATTCGCACGCTCGCCTGTGAGAAGTAGCGCTCACCAAGTTTACCTGGATTCGAGACATCCTCGCCCGGTATCGGACGCCGAACTACGTCTATCGGCTGCCCCCCCACAGCAGGCGAGGTAATGTTCAAGTTTAGGGGCACGGCGCCGGTGCGGCCGTTTTCCAGGTTGCCGTTGTAGGTGCCAAGAGACACCTGATGCCAGGTGGGCTCGTTAAACGCAGTGCCTAGCGTTCCCACCAAGCTACCCTGGTTCTGTGCCAGCGGGACGAAGACGTTGCCACCCGGCGCTGTGTCCATGTTGACGGTTCCATTGTAATTCGTACTCGTCGGCCAGCCATTCGAAAGGTTGGTCCTGATCACCTCTTTTACCGCCCCAACTTGTTGCGACAGCGTAAGGGTGGAACCATCACCTTCGGCAAGCCACAGGTTGCCGTTTGTAAACACGCGGCCCCCAAAGTTGAAATTGGGTCCCGCAAAGAAGCTGCAATCCGTTTGACAGAAGACGCCGAATTGAAAAACGGGAATAGCGACTGTTTCAACGATACGCTGAAGCTTGGCTTCAGACCCATTGGTCGTCCGTGCCGTAACCGTAAGGGTATACGGAGTGATCAGCGCCGTTAGACCCTGATAAGGGCCAGAGTGGACCGTGCCATTCTGCGCCAGCGGGTTGCCCAGGTTGTCCACAGGGAATGCGATCGTGTAACCGGATGTCTTGCCGTCCGGCTGGAGGTATTGGATTCCTTGTATAACGGGAGGGGTCAGGGCGAGATTGTTGACCTGCCCCGAACTGGGCGCATAGTTCTGGATGAACAGTCCGCCCAGGTCGCCGGTGAGTTTCTCCAAAGCCGCCTCACCGCCATAAAAAGCCTGTTGGCGGTCACCCAGGTTCCCGCCCATTTTCACGTCGCCCATCACCAGCCACATCAAGGTCACGATGATCGAGGATATCAGTAACACCACAAGAAGCGACGTAATCAGCGCCACACCGGATTCCCTGTGCGTTCTCACCGTATTCTCCTTCAACACTTTAGCCATTCCTTTTCAGGTCCCTCGTCTTAGTTGTATTTGGGTATGTAGGCCATGGCCCTGAGGGTCACTTGTGTAAGCAGGTTTTGCCGGAAGAACTGCCCCGATTGTGCGAAGCGCCCATCCGACCTGCCCGCCAAGTACAGATTGACTTTCCGAATCTCGCTCGGCGTGTCCGGGAAAACCGGTTGCTTGATGTTCGCAGGTGGGGTGGGTGAGCCGTTCGAGAGATCGTAGCTGATTTGCAGATCTTCCAAAACTTGGCCCACGGATTGTGCCGGCGCGAAGTTCACTTGGCGCATCAACTGAGGGCGGGTCGAGTCCGTCAGGTTGTCAATGTAGTATGTGATCATCCAGATTCGCGTCGCGCTTGTCGGAGGGTAGGTGCCGGATCCGGGAGGGTTTTGGAGCTGAGCGATGGTGCCCTGCGCGGCGACGGTCCCGTTGAGATTGAAGGCATCTCCTGCGGCGAAAATAAGGGAGTTCCCGGCCACGTTCGCGGTAGTAACGGTCAGGATCGCGTAGCCTTTCGCATTGCTGAGCATAATGAGGTTGCCGGCGGTCACAGAAACGTTCCCGTTACTTATTTTGGTGCAAGCGGGAGCAAAGGTGACCGTTACGGTGGTGCCGGCCGTGGTGATGGTTCCGGGGCAAGTGGGATTGGCCGCGCTGTTGATAGGGTTTACGTTCAGTGGCAAAGTCGTATCGGCGTACACGATGTTGATCAGGTCGCTCGGTTGGTTAATCAAAATTCCGTTTGGATTGGCGGCTGCGTTACCTGCAACCAAGCCCGGAGCAGGAGCGACGCCGGGCCAAGTCGCATAGGTATTGGGGAACGTCAATGCCGCCGCGCACGGGGCGGGGCACGGGCCAGGACGCTTAGTCAGCGCCGCCGTATTTACGGGAGGCGAAGCGGCGTTCATAGTGGCTGGAATGGGGACTCCGCCAGTCGGAAGGCCCTCGCCTGCCTCCAGAAGGTCGCGGACGAGGAACGTCATACCGGCGCGCAAATTCTCCTCCATATCGGCAACCAGCGTGACGCCCTCAGCGGCATGAAACCCTTGCGTGAGCGTGCCCAGGGCGAGGGCCAGCACGACCAGGGTGATCAGGATTGCCACCAGCATTTCCAACAGAGTGAATCCGGCGTCGTCTCGCTGCATCCTCGGCTCCTGCGATCTTCCTAAGTGAAGGCGGATATGTAAGTGGTCAGGACGTACGTCCTCTTGAACTTGCCGGACGTATAGATCACGGTTATCGTGATCTGTTTCAAGTTGGCGTTCCCGTACGCGTTGTCGGTAATTAGAATCTGGCGCGTGAAGTTTTGCAATGGTATGGTCCGGTCATCCGCGGTCCCCAGAATGCCATCCGGTCCCGGATCTACAATCACGTCGGGATTGGCTGTAACGTCGTCTGCGGTATTCACGATGCCATCGGGACCAGGGTCGACGAGAGGCAGGAACGCCGAGGAAAAGACGCCGGCGCCCCCGCCTCCTGTATTGTCAATCTGCGACCAGGTCAGAATCCCCGTGTCGCGCGCCGTGAAGACGCTTTCGGCGGCCTCCGCGGCCTTTTGCTGGCAAATGAATTCGTCTTGAGAGAAGTTCATATAAGCGAGGCTGTCTCCCAAGATCAGCGCGAGACTCAGGATCGCTCCTGCCGTGATTAGGAGCGCGAGCGTGGTCTCGAGGAGGGTAAACCCGAGTTGGGAACGACCGCGCCGGCCAATACCCTTGCTTTGTTTTCTTCGACTCATTTAAGCCATCCACCCGGCATCCCTTTGTACTGGCGAATTCGGCCACTCGCACCCAACACTGTCACGGCGCGGGCCGTTGTCGCTGTTCCTGGCACGCCGACGAACACGGTCCCGTTGATTGGATTGCCAGTGCCCATATCTGCAAACGTGCCGTCACTCTGGAACATCATTCCGGCATTCGGCCCACCCACAACGTTCTCGAATTCAATTCCTCCGGCATTGCCGAACAGGTCGGGAGTGTCCGGTACGGAGGGAAAAACGATGAACTGAGCTCCGGATGTCAGGGTCGTAGTGCTAATAATCTGGTTCGCGCCGGCGCCAACCACATTGGTGTTTATTTCTGTTAGCTGAATCGAATTAGTGCCGATGAATTGGACCTGAACGTCTCGGCGCTCGGCGACAGCCTCCTCTCGAGCGATGCGCAACTGCGTCACCACTTGAGCCATGGCCGCATTTGCGCTCTGCTCTTGAAGGATGGGTTGCAGCTTAATGATGCTGATCGCCACTACGATCATGATGATTGTGATCACGGTCAGCATCTCCACCATGGTGAAGCCTCGGATGCAACGCAGGCTAAGGCTTCGATCTTGCGGTGAGCTAGCGCCTCTGTTCACGGCATCTCCAGATGCGGTCATGTTCGGCTTTCCCGAGTGTCCATGCGATTCGCCACTGGGATTAGAAGCATGTGCTATGCCACGGTGGATGCGGTGTAACTGATAGAGACTGAGGCCCTTGTGGCATCTCAGTTTCAAACCGAACGCGAACGCCCGACTGGGTGGTGTCGAATGGTTACCGAAAGTTGAACGGCTGACCGAACGTCCGGAGCTGACACTTTCTGCCTGTTCTCACGCGGGTCAAAGGAAATCCCGTCCGGCGCTCGGCAAGTCCTCGTCGTTTGAGCCGGCGGGCAACGGTTCAAGATTCTGCTGGGCGATTCACACCGCGATGGCCGGGCTGGCCGGCACCCGCCTCACGGATAGCTCCCGGAGCGGCCGTTGCTCCGGGCTTGACAGAGTTTGTACGTGCCCCATAATGGACCCATCTCTCTCTCGCTACGTACGATGAGCGGAGGACTAACATGGGTAGTCGTCTGCGTCTCTGGCAAGTTCTAGTGTTCCTGGCATGCGTCGTATGCCTGGCCCTCTTTGGAGAAAGGCTTGGCGCGAGATCGTCAGGCTCAGGGCTAGCGGGTGGCACTGCGTCGGTAGCAAATGCGGACCCGACGTACCAGCAGTTGCGCCAAGTCGGCTTGGGCGGCGAAGCCGTCCAGGTCAATAACCTTGAGTTGAAGCGAGATGCAGGAACATTTACTTTTCATTCCGGCACCCTGTGCTTTCTTGCGCCAGTCGGAGGCAAGGTCACCGGGGCCGTCTTCGTCGGAGACGGGAGTTTCTCGCTCGTGCCGCCGATTGGAGTGGAGATGCGGAGCCTGGCCCTACTCACCAGGCAGCCCGGCATGAAGGAGGAATTCGATGAACTCGCGCTACGTTTCACAGACTCCTCCTACGATGAAATCAAGAAAAGCCCTGCAGCAGTTCCATCGGCCGGCACATGCAAGTCCGGACCTCTCGATGACTCCAAGACCGCCATGCGCAAACGGATGTCCTTCAATCTGGAAGGGAGAATCCTTCAGGACGTCTTGAGCGATGAGCCGGGGGGACTGTTCGTTGCTTTCATCAGAGGCAAGAACTACGGGAAGAGACTCGTTTTCTTCATCGATCCTCACGGCGTCCCTTTCGGTCTGGAACCTGAGGAAGTGGGGCTGCTCACCTATGATGAAGCAAAGTACGGATGGTGGGCGGTATTCCATTTTTCGAGCGAATATAAGACCGGACAGGCTTCGGGTGATCAGGAGAACGCCGTCATTAATATCAAGGAGCAACAACTGGATACACAACTCGAGAAGAGCGGGGAACTGGGTGGCAAGGCCATTACGACCTTCGTGTCGCGGGTGAATGGCCTCCGGGTGCTTCCCTTCAATCTCTTCGAAACCTTGCGCGTGCAGAGCGTCACGGGAGCCGATGGGCAGCCTCTGAGCTTCATTCAGGAAGACAAAAATTCGGACCCTCAGTTCTCCGTGATCCTGCCAAAGGCCCTAGCTGCCGGGGAAGGATACTCGATCACGACTGTGTACCGCGGAAAGGACGCGGTGCGAAATGAAGGAGGGGACAACTACTATCCTGTTGAGGGCTCTCGCGAGAATTGGTATCCGGCCGGACGTGGGAACGATTACGCAATGTTTAACATGAGCTTCGCCGTTCCCAAGGGGATGGACCTGGTGGCTACCGGCGCACCCGTCGGTCCGCCCTTGACGGAAGGGAATCAGGCGCTTTCGAAATGGCGCAGCGAGGTGCCCCAGCCCTTCGCCGGCTTTCAGTTTGGAAGATTCAAGAAGTCTGAGGAGAAGATCGCTGAGCTTGGAAATTTCGAGGTTGAGTCATACGCAAACACGGAGGTACCGGACGCCCTCAGAAGTTTTCAGGACGACGTCTTGGGAGGCATGTCCACCACCGGAATGATCAAGAAAGCGATAGCTGAAGCCGACCTCTCGCTGAAACTCTATTCGGATTATTTTGGACCGACCGGCTTCAAACGCCTGGCGATGACGCAGCAGACCGCCGGCTTTTACGGCCAATCGTGGCCGGAAATGGTCTATCTCCCGATCACCTATTTCTACGATACGACGGTCCGCCACCAGCTCGGGTTTGGTGGAGGGGAGGAAACGGCCTACTTTCGCGTGGTGGCGCCCCACGAGGTCGCGCACCTATGGTGGGGATCTACGGTGGGCTGGGGGTCGTACCGGGATCAGTGGATGAGCGAAGGCTTCGCTGATTTCTCGGCCTCATTGTTCATTCAGTTTGTTTGGAAGGACCGCCCGCTGGAGTTCCAGAGGTTCTGGAACGAGGAGCGCGATCTCTTGACCACGCGGAACAGAGAAGGCTTCCGCGCCATCGACATTGGGCCCCTAACTCTGGGATATCGTCTCGACAACAGCAGAGCAGGCTTCAACATTGCGCGCTGCCTCATCTACCCGAAAGGAGCCTACATCCTGCATATGATTCGAATGATGCTGTGGAGTGGAAAAGCGGGCGACACTGATTTCAAAGCCTTGATGCACGAATTCGTCAAAAACTACGCCGGCCGCACTGCCACGACGGAAGATTTCAAGGCCATGGTGGAGAAACATATGACTGCCCAGATGAACCTCATGGGCGACGCCAAGATGGACTGGTTCTTCAATGAGTACGTCTATGGGACCGCGCTGCCCGCGTATGCGCTGACGTCGTCCATCACGAGCCAGCCTGACGGAACCCCGGTGCTAAACCTCAAGATCACGCAGTCGAACGTGGATGCTAACTTTCGGATGCTGGTGCCTGTGTATCTCGAGTTCGCGGATGGGAAAATCGGCATGCTGGGCAGGGCGACGTTGGTAGGGAACACCAGTGTGGAGCAGCAGGTTCCCTTGCGAGGCGTGAAATCACCACCGAAACGCGCCCTGCTGAACTACTATAACGACGTCCTCTGCTCGAAGTAGCCCGGACCCAGGCGCCCAGGCGGAATTGAGAAACTCCGGAGCGAGACAAACCGAGTTTGGCCGTGCCGCACACCTACATCTGCGAAGTGCCCGCCGACCACGATTGCACAAGGCTGATTCTGTGAAGATGAAGATAAGAATCCTGGGCGTTGCCGGCCTCCTTCTGGTTCTCGTGATTTCTTCCTACGCTCAGCAGGGTCCGCAGCGTGCGGGAAGCGTTCGCCTGGTCGTGCCCGTTGGCTTTCTTCTGCGTCGAGGCGCCGAGCCGCCCAAAGAAGCCCAGCGCGACGATCCCATCTTCTGGCAGGATACGGCGCGCACCGCCCACGGCGGCCGCCTGCGCATTGGGTTGCTCGACGGATCTATTCTCAACGTTGGTTCGGATTCGCAGCTCCAGATCTTGAAGCACGACGCGCAAGCGCAAAGCACGGCGATTGAATTGTCGTACGGCCGTATGCGCGCCAAGGCCGTACGTCTGGTTCATCCCGGCTCGAGCTTCGAGGTCCGCACGCCGGTGGCCGTTGCGGGCGTCGTCGGCACGCGCTTTGTGGTTCGAGCCTTCGCAGACTCCACCGAAGTGTTCTGCCTGGAAGATTCCGTCCGCGTTCGCAATCGCGACGATTCGGTTCCCGGCGAGGTCCTCCTGACCGCCGGAGAATTCACGCGCGTGATGCGGGGACAACCGCCGACTCCTGCGGCCCCCGCTTCTCCCGAACAGATTCGGCAGGCCCTGGAAGAAACGGACATTCCGGTCAGTCCTCTCGAGTGGTCGCGCGCCGAAGTCAGCTGGCCGCCGCCTGAATGTGAACAGACCGCTGAGCTCGTGGTTCGGGCGTGGTCCAGGCAGATTCAAGAGAATCGCGACGTCGAAACGCCGGTAGATCCGGAACTCGTCTCCGGCACGCTGCGGCTCGGCACGCAAAACCTGGATGTAGAGGCTGGACGCGCGAGTCTCCCGCCTCAGCATCGGCCGGGGCTGCCCGACGGTGCTTTCACGCCCGCCGGCCGCGCCCAACCGATTGCAACAAAGATTTGGCCGCCCCTCGAGGCGGAGTCCGGCGAAGGGTGGCGCACGGCGCGCGCGGTACTGGTGGGCAGCGCGTTCTATGTGTTGGGTCCGATGGGCGCAACCGGGCAGCCGGATTTCCAATTTGCGCAGAAGCCGGCCCCGCTTCTGTGGCAGAGTTCGTGCGGGGCAGGTTTTCTCGCCCCGCATTTGCTGGGAAAGGAATATGAAGTCACTCTGGAGCTCAATGGGCAGTTAACAGCGCGCGGGGCAATGAATTTGATCGACATTAGTTACCGTTTACCGACTCCGCCTACCGTCCGCCGCGGGCAGGAAACGAGGTTCAGCGTCGACATTCGGGGCCTTGCCGGCCTCGAACCCTTCACGCAAGGGCGGCCCGTGATCATCATCGCCTTGAACAATCAAACGCCGCAGATCATTGGCGACCTGGGCAGCTCGACGCCCGGAGCGCGCTCAACCGGTGAGAGCATCACTTACTTCGTGGGCGCCCAGAATATTGACGCGACGGGTGCCGCTCGCCTGGACGGCTCAGCGCGGGGTCGCCAAGCCGGTACGTTCATCTTAGGCGTCAATGTGAAGCTCGACGGAGCACTCGGGCAGCCGCGCACACCCTTGGTCGTGGTAGCCCCCACTCATTAAAGGCTGTCTCACAGATTTAGATCTTTGAATTTGTGAGGCGGCCCCACTCACCGGAGTTACTGCAGAACTATCGGGACTCAACTGCGTGCTGTGGTTCGGCATCGCGCGCGGGAAGCTCGACGAACACGGCCGGAAGTTCGACGCAAAATGTGGCTCCCCCCTCCGACCGATTGTAGCAACGGATGCGTCCGCCGTGTTCTTGCAAGATGCCGTAACAGATGCTCAAGCCCAAACCCGTGCCTTTGCCCACAGGTTTGGTGGTGTAGAACGGATCGAAGACCAGGTGGGGCGCGGCTATGCCGGGGCCCGTGTCGGAGAATTCCGCAACCGCATTCGAGCCGTCCTGGCGCGTCGCTATCGTCAGCCGGCCGCCCCCAACTTCCTGCATGGCGTCCACGGCATTATTGATTATATTGAAAAAGACCTGAAGCAACTGGTTGGCGTCGCCGCGCACGCTTGGCAGTTTCGGATCTATGTTCATGTCCACCGTAATATGTTTCCCGCGAAGGTCGAGCTCGTTCAAGTGGAGGGCGCTTTGCAAGACCCCATTCAGGTCGAGAACTGTTTTTTCGCCCGGCACTTGGCGGGAGAAACTCAGCAGGTTCGACACCAGTCGTTTAATGCGGCGCGCGAGCGTGCGGACCTTTTCAGCGATGGCGCGGGCCTGCGGGTCGAGCGTCTCGTTGTCAACGAGCAGGTCGGAGTAGCCCAGAATTCCCGTCAGGGGGTTGTTGATCTCGTGAGCGGCGCCCGCGGCGAGCTGGCCCAGGGAAGCAAGCTTTTCGGCCTGGATCAATTGAGTCTGGAGCCGCTTCAAGTTTTCGAGTGATTCCTGGGAAGAGTGCAGAAGGCGCAGCCGGTCTCGGCCCACCATTTTTTGACGCACGAAAATAAGGAAGGCCACGACCAGAATCGTCACCTGGGTGACGGTTAGTCGAAAGTCTCGCACTGGCGCCGGCAGCGCACTCGACGCGATCACCCAGAGCGCCAGAAGGGGCATCGAAACCGCGGCAATCGCGGCCAATCGCCCCGGCCATACGCTGCTCTCCTGCAGCGGCGCGGCGGATGCCTCACTCGGAAGCGGTAGCCGGCGCGCCATCAGGCCTGCTGTGCCGAACCACACCAGCCCCGCGACGATCGGAAAATCGTAAACGCTGCCCGTGTAATATTTCTGGCGATCGATGGCCACGTTGGTGACGTAAGCTCCGACGGCAAACAGCGCCGCCGCGCCGAACAGGTGTCCGTATACGAATCGCCAGTGTTTACGGGCGCGCACCGCAAGCGCCAGCAGCCCTGCCGTCAAAATCAGGTTCTCCATTCCTTCGAGGTTGTCGTAACTCTGGCCGTAGAGTTGAACGTTGGGTGCGATGTATTGCCAGGGGATCACGAGAAAAAGATAGAGGTAAACCCACCAAACCAGGAGTAGAGAGAAATCGATGTAGCCGAGGTGAATTTTCAGATCTTTGCCCGGGTCATGAGGCTGCAAGGCGAGCGCACCGATCATCGGTACCGCATGGAGAAACAGAGTCACATCGCCGAGGAAGGGATTCGGGACGGACTGGCGCAGGATGACTTCGAAGTAAGTCCATAGCACCTGCCCGACAAGCCAGCATGCGCATCCGAGGCCCATCAGAAGCCAAAAGGCTTTCGTTCGCGGTCCACGTGAACTACCGTTAAGCAGCAAGGCCGCCGCGGCAAACGCGGCCACAGCGCACTGGCCGATGTCGCCGAACGCGGTGAGAGCGTGGCCGCGGGGAAGGGCGAGTGAGCCCACGGCGTAGCCGCCCACGAGCAAGAGCCCCGTCACCGCAAGGGGCTTGCTGAGAAGCGGAGCGGCCCTTTCCGCTGGCCGGGATTCGGAAACGGTTTGTCCCGAGTTCATCTTTGGGAATGCTGTGTGGTTTTCTAGGGTAAATCCGCAGAGAGAAACTGGCGAGGATGCGACATCCTGTTGTTGCTCATGGGTTACCCGTCGGATACAAATGAACTGAAATTTCTGGAGAGGCTTCCGGCGTTATGGTGCGCGGAAAGGTTAGTGATACGCCGGGAGGTTCAGGGTCGCGTCACCGCAGCGGCCTGGCGTCCGGCGACTACCCTCTTGGCGTTCTCATAGAGCGCCCGCGCCTGCGGCATCAGTTCGATCGCCTTCTGCACCTGCGGATCTTCGCGCAGTTCGACCTTGTAGCCTTCGTTCAAGCCGAACACGGACGTGAAGACTTCGCGCCTGATCTTCCACTTGATCCACGCCAGATTATCGTGGATATCCGGCTCCGTGTAGCGGATGTGTTCCTTGTCGAGGTAGCGGCGAAACTGGTTGATCACGGCATCGGTGGGGACAAAGTCTTCCGTGATCTCCGGCTTTTCACCCAGATAATAGCGGGTAAAATCCCCGACGCCAATTTGGAACGGGAAAAATACCCCCCGTCTAAGCAGCAATTGCTGGAAACTGTCTGGCTTTGCTTCGGGGACGGTGATGTCGGGAGTGATTCCGCCACCGCCATATACTTGGCGCCCGCTATCCGTCAGTTTCAGTTGAGGCTGGGCAGGCGGCTTCGGATTGTAGTGGTAATCGTAGAGTGAGACGCTTTTGTAATCGCGTTGCACCAGCCGGCCGCTGGGCGTGTAATACTTCGCCGTCGTCAGCAGCAAAGCCGTGTCGTAGCTGAGGGGGAACTGCGTTTGCACCAGGCCCTTGCCGAAGCTGTTTTCGCCCACAATCAGGCCGCGATCGTGATCCTGAATCGCGCCGGCCACAATTTCCGAAGCGGAAGCGCTCTGCCCGTTCATGAGCACAACCAGGGGCACGTCCACTCCGCCATTGCCGTGGATGGCCCAGTAGCGGCGCTCCGGCGAGGATCGGCCGCGATGCGAAACAACAAGCTGGCTTTTATCTAGAAACATGTCCGCGACATCCACGCCCTGCTGCAATAGTCCGCCCGGATTGCCCCGGAGGTCCAGTATGAATCCGTCGAGATGCGAAAAGTCGAGCTGCTTCAGGGCTTCGGCGAGTTCGGTATCGGTAGTCTCGTTGAACGACGAAACGCGCGCGTAGCCAAGTCCGGAGTGGAGCATCGTATAGAACTCCACGCCAGGCCGGGGGATTTCATCCCGGGTGACGGTCACCTCTATGGGTTTGTCCCAGCCCTCGCGCCCGAGCGTGATGCGCACAATCGTGCCCTTAGGGCCCTTCAGCAAGTCCGCCACTTCGGGGGTCGTGAGCCCGTCGGCGGGCTTGCCGTCCACTTTAACAATAACGTCGCCCGGACGGATGCCGGCTTTGTACGCGGGCGAGCCCACAAACGGAGCCAGCACGATCGTGTGGTTTTCCCGCGGGGCCACCGTCATGCCTACGCCGTAGTATTTGCCGTGTTGTTCTTCTTTTAGAAGCGCGTATTGGCGTGGGTCGAAGAAATTAGAGTGTGGATCGAGAACCCGCAGCATCCCGGGAATGGCGCCGCCATAGATGGCCTTGTCGGCATCGACCGGCTCAGCGTAGTTCTGCTGGACAATCGCCAGCACTCGCGTGAAATTCCTCACCGACTCCTGAAGATCGTTGGCGCCCGCCGCGGTCGCCTTCACGGAAGGTCCGTATAGGCCGCCCAAGACGGCCGAGATCACCAGTACGCCGACCAGCACAACGATACCGCGCCTCGATGATTCCATCCAAGCCCTCGCTTTCGTGCGTCTTAGATCGCAGTATAGCACACAAGAGCGACGGACTTCCTGGCCGGGGGTTAGCGTTTGGGGTGCAAACGGGCCGTCGCCGCTTCTAAAGCAACCTAACAGAACAAAACCGTAAACCCTGTTTCCATAAGGCCGAGAAAGTCCGGTTAAATGCGCCCGACCTGTTCGAAGGCATTTAGCGTGTTTTCCCCAGTTCGGTCGTGCTTCTAGTGCCGTTCCAACTATTCAGAGCAAATCTTTCTGGCGCCCCGTCAGGGCTGCTGGCGGGCTCTCTCAGGGCAATGCCCGTGTAGAATTTCCCATCCCTCTCGCTCTGGAAAACGTAAGAATAGTTCATCGAATCTGCCCGTCATTTGGCTCAAAAGGTTGGAACGGCACTCGTTTGACACGACTTCCCCCCTCTTCTATCATGCCCGAGGGACCCTTCGCGGCCTGAAAATGCTGAGCATTCCTCATCTCATCGTCATCTTTATCGTGGCGCTAGTTGTTTTCGGTCCTGAGAAACTGCCGGAGCTCGCTCGGAACCTCGGCAAGATCATGGCGGAGGTCCGGCGAGCCACGAACGAGGTGCGGGGAACGTTTGAGGAGCACCTGCGGGACCTCGAGCGCGAAGCTCAGGCGCGCCAGCAGCCGAACCCGGAGCCGGCTCAACCGTCCGCGAGCGCGCCGCCGGCGCCTTCAACACCTGTGTCCCCCGAGCCCGAAACGCAGCCCGATACCGGGAAAACATCAGATGGCCACGCCTAGCCCACTCGATCCCCCGCCGCTTCCGGCCGGGGAAGAAGAGAGCGGAGCCCGGATGTCTTTTTTCGAGCATCTGTCCGAGCTCCGCAAACGGATCATCTATTCGCTTCTGGCCGTTGGCGTCGGCATGGGCGTTGGCTTCACGGTTGCACTTAGGGTCTTCGGCTTCATCGCCCGTCCCATGCTGGTGGCCCTGCGCAACGCCCACCTGGAAGACAAGCTCGTGTACACGAGCCCGACCGGCGTCATCAACTTGTGGATCACGTTAGGGCTGTACCTGGGCATCGTCATTGCCATGCCCGTGGTGCTGTATCAAATTTGGCAATTCATCGCTCCAGGCCTTTTTCGGCAGGAGCGCCACGGTGCGCTCACATTTATTCTTTCGTCGGTGTTTCTTTTCCTGACGGGCATCGCGTTCGGCTATTTCGTGATGTTGCCGTACATCCTGAAGTTTCTGATCGGAATTCAAGGCCCCTTCAAACCGTTGATCAGCATCAATGAATATTTCGATCTCGTCCTGGCGGTTTTGCTCGGGCTGGGATTGATCTTCGAGCTGCCGGTGCTGATTTTCTTTCTGTCACTTTTCGGGATCGTCACGCCGCGTTTTTTGTGGAAAAACTTTCGGTATGCGTTGTTGGCGATCACCGTCATTGCGGCTGTCGTGACCCCCACGCCCGATGCAACCACAATGCTCGTTTTCATGGCGCCGATGGTCGTGCTCTATTTCATCGGTATGGGCGTGTCATTCGTGGTTGCTCGGCGGCGGCGTGAGCGGGCCTTGGCCCGCCAAGGAGTGTCCTAAATTGAAGCTTGCCTTGCCGGGCTGTTTGCTTGCCGTCCTGTGCTCCGCGCTTGCGTGCGGCAGCGCGAGCACGGTTTCTCGCGAGCCATCGAGGCAACCCGCCTCTGCACCGGCGTCACCGGCGCCCGCGTCGCCGCCGGCAGCGGACACCGGCGGATTCGACGGAGGCCAAGCTTTCGCCCACGTGGCTAAGCTCGTCAGCATCGGGCCTCGACAGGCGGGCTCCGAAGCCATTCACCTCGCCCAGGATTACATCCACTCGCAGCTCAAGGCCGACGGCTGCCCGGTCGAAGACGACGACTTTCATGCGTCGACGCCCGTCGGCAGCCTGGCCATGAAGAATATCGTCGCGAAAATTCCTGGAGGCAGCCCGAATATCCTTCTGCTGCTCACGCACTACGACACGAAGCGACTGGACAACTTCGTGGGTGCAGACGATGGCGGCTCCTCCACTGGCCTGATGCTCGAAATGGCGCGCCTGCTCTGCGGTCGAAAGAATCCGTTGACCATCTGGATCGCGTTTCTCGATGGGGAAGAGGCCGTGCTCGCTCAGTGGAGCGGCACCGACAACACCTACGGAAGCCGGGAACTCGCCGCGAGGGCAGCGATTTCAGGGGATCTCAAGCACATCCGGGCGGTGATCTTGGCGGACATGATCGGCGCGAGCGACCTCAAAATCCGCCGCGATTCGAGCTCCACGCCGTGGCTCACGGATTTGGTTTGGTCGACCGCAGAGCGGCTGGGTTACAAAGAGATTTTTGTTTCGGCGTCGACTCCCGTTGACGACGATCACCAGCCGTTCCTCCGCCGAGGCGTGCCCGCGGTGGACATCATCGACCTCGTCGATTTTCCCTATTGGCACACCCCGCAGGACACGTTGGACAAAGTGAGCCCGCAAAGCATCGGCATCGTGGGCCAGGTGATTCTCGAGAGCGTCACCGAACTCGAAAAGACCCTCAGATGAGGTCGGACGGCGAATTGGGCTGCATGCTCTTGCGACGCTTGGCGAAGCTGCTTGCTCGGCGGTAGTTCGCTTGAACTGTGCTACATTTTTGCCGCGACAATGCAGAAGATTTCCGTCCGCACCGCTCCCGGCAACTACTCTGTGATCTACGGCCGGGGCGCGCTTCGCCGCGCGGCCGCAATGGCCGAGCGGCTGGCCGATTCCGCCGGCGCGCTCGTTCTTTCGTCCCCGCGCGTCTGGAAACTCTGGGGCCGGAGTTTGACCGCCGGATTTCCCGGCTGGAACGACGATCGGCGAATTCTTTTTGACGACCGCGAATCCTCGAAGCGCTTGGCCACCGTGGAAGGAATCTGCCGGCAGCTCGCGCGCGCCGGAGCCGACCGGCGGGCTGTTCTCGTGGCGCTTGGCGGCGGCGTCGTAGGGGACGTTGCCGGCTTTGTTGCCGCCACTTACCTGCGCGGCGTGCGCGTGGTGCACGTCCCCACCACTCTCGTGGCCCAAGTGGATAGCGCCATTGGCGGCAAGACTGGCGTGAATCTTCCTGAAGGCAAGAATCTTGTCGGCGCCTTCTACCAGCCGTGCCAGGTGGTTGTGGATCCGGAGGTGCTGCGGACGCTGCCGGCACGGCAGTTCCGCGCCGGGCTTTATGAAGTGATCAAATACGCCGTGATCGGCGATGCGGCGCTGTTTGAGTTCCTTGAACGACGCCTTGGCAATCTCTTGCGGCGGGACGCGGCGACGCTCGACTATATCGTTCCACGATGTATTCGTGCGAAGGCGGCAGTCGTCCGCCGGGATGAACGGGAGGGCGGCCTGAGGCAGATCTTGAATTTCGGGCATACCTTCGGCCACGCGCTTGAAAGCGCCACACGCTACCGGCGCTTCTTGCATGGCGAAGCCGTCGCTTGGGGAATGATGGGCGCGACGCTGCTGGCCGCTGCTGCCGAGCGGCTGGATTTCGAGGATGCCGGGCGCATCTTGCACCTGGCGGCTCGCGTGGGCCCTTTGCCTCCGCTCGATGGAGTTCGCGGCGATCGGATTGTGGAAATCATTCGGGGCGACAAGAAATCCCGCGAGGGACGCGCGCAGTGGGTGCTGCCGAGAAAAATCGGCGTCGTGGAGCGGGGAATTGAGGTGCCCGATGCCGTTGTGCGGAAGGCATTCGTGGAGCTGCCGCGCTTGTTTGCGGCGGCGCGAGGAAGATCGTGAATGCGAGCGGATTGCGCGCGCCCTTGCCGGGAACTCGACCGGAAGGAGCGACGGATGAGGCGGAGGCATCCCGCCGGGTTCGGGAGATGTTCAGTCGCATCGCGCCGCGCTACGATTTCCTGAACCATCTTCTTTCCCTTTCATTCGACCGGCTCTGGCGGCGCCGCGTCGCTCGCCGCTTCCTTCCGATTCTCATGCGTTCTGATGCCCGCATTCTCGATCTCTGTTGCGGGACGGGGGACCTGGCCTTGGCGCTCGATCGCGCGCGCACCCCGCAGCCAGATCGGCGCTATCCGATCATCGGCAGCGATTTCGCCGCGCCCATGCTCGAACGCGCACGGCTGAAAACTCGTAGCCGGAATCGCCGCCTCATTTTCGCCGCGGCGGATGCGCTGGTCTTGCCGTTCGCCGATGCGAGTTTCGATCTGGTGACGGCAGCTTTTGGCTTTCGCAATCTCGCCAACTACGAGCGAGGGCTTGCGGAGATCGCGCGCGTGCTGCGTCCCGGCGGCCAGATAGGAATTCTGGAATTCAACGAGCCGCGCCGCGGGCCGCTGGCGGCGCTTTATCGCTTCTATTTCGCGCGAATTTTGCCGCGCGTCGGCGGCGCCATCTCGGGCGACGCCTCGGCCTATTCTTACCTGCCCGGCTCGGTGGAAAAATTTCCTCAACCCGCCGAGTTGCGCGAGTGGATGTGCCGGGCTGGATTCGGGGACGTTCGCACCGAGCTGTGGACGCTCGGGATCGTCGCCCTACATGCGGGCAGGCGATTGTGATCGGTGGTTCCCGGCAGACCGTCTCGGGATCAGACGAAATGCGGGTGACGCGAAGCCGTCAGTTTTCGAGGCCGAGGGAGCGGATCTTGTTGAGAAGGGTCTTGTAGGAGACGCCGAGTTTTTCCGCGGCGCGAGTTTTATTCCACTTCGATTCCCGCAGGGCATCCTGGATTTTGAACCGCTCGACGTGAGCAACCGCGCGCTGGGAAACTTCTTCGAGCGGGCCTTCCCACAGGAACTCTTCGTTGAGCATGCCGTCGGGAATCTCTTCGGCTGCCGGGCGTGACGCGGGCAACTGCATTGCGACCACTTCGATTTGATGGCCGCTGGACAGAATGGCGGCGCGCTCGATCGCATTTTGCAATTCTCGGACGTTGCCCGGCCAGGCGTAACTCCGAAGGCGCGCCACGCATTCCTCGGTCAGTTCGAGCGCCGGCTTGCGGAACTCCCGGCGGAAGCGTTCGAGAAAATGCTCCGCGAGCAGCAGAACATCGTCGCCACGCTCGCGCAGCGGCGGAATCGTGATGGGCACCGCGGAGATGCGGAAGTAGAGATCGTCGCGAAACGATTTGTCCGCCACCGCCGCCTGCAGATCTTTATTCGTTGCGACTAGAATGCGCACATCCACTTCAATGGACTGGGTCCCACCGACGCGCTCAAACCGCCGCTCCTCGATCACGCGCAGCAGCTTGCTCTGAATGGCCATCGGCAATTCGCCGATTTCATCGAGGAAGAGCGTGCCGCGATGCGCCAGCTCGAGCTTGCCGATTTTCCGCGCGCCGGCCCCGGTGTAGGCGCCGCGCTCGTGTCCGAACAATTCGTTTTCCACCAGCCCCTCAGGGATTGCGGCGCAATTCAGCGCCACGAAAGACTGCTCGCGGCGCGGGCTCAGGTGATGGAGGGCGCGAGCGAAAAGTTCTTTGCCCGTCCCGCTCTCGCCCAGGAGGAGAACCGTGGAATCGGTTGCCGCCACGCGCTGCACCATTTGGCTGGCTTGTTTCATGGACGGATGCTCGCCGACGATGCGAGGGAAGCCGTAGCGCGCCGCGTATTCTTCGCGCAAGAGCACGTTTTCTCTCAGGAGATCCTGCTGGCGGGCCGCTCGCTCGACCAAAAGTTTCAGATGGTCGAGGTCCACCGGCTTTTGAATGAAATCGAATGCGCCCTCCTTCATCGCGGTCACCGCCTCTTCGACCGATCCGTAGGCGGTGATCAGAATCACGGGAATTGTAGGATCGGCGCGGTGAGCTTCGCGGAGGACATCGAGGCCGGAGCAGCCGGGCAGCTTCAAATCGGTGAGAACGACCAGGTAACGCCGCTGGCGGACTTTGTCCACGGCCGAATTGCCGTCCGGCGCCTCTTCGACGGCGTAACCCGCGCGCTCGAGTGCTTTGCGCAGCATCGCGCGAAGCTCGGCTTTGTCTTCGACCAGGAGAGCCGGTTCCATTTTTTCGAGTTACTCGCGCGCCCAGCCGGGATCGCCGCCCGATTTGCGCAGGGAATCTTCCAGGTCTGAGAGTTGCTGTTGGAGACCCTGCAATTCTTTTTGCTTGGCATCAATCTTCGCGAACTTATCGTTGATGTCCTTGTTCGAATATTGCTCCTGCATGGCTTTCGTGGGATCCGGGTAGTACTGAAGTCGAGCCTGGGCGAGTTCGCGCTGGAGGATGTCGAGCTCCTGTTGCGTTTGGTGAATCTTCGTCCTCAATTCCGCGAACTTCCCGCGCCAATATTTCTGGTCCTTCTGGCCTCCGGCATTCGGTGGCTGTTGGGTTTCGCCCTTGGCGCCTTCGCCGGAGGCTGCCGTGGTTTCTTGCGGGGCAGGGCCCACGACGGAGATGGTTCCCGGAACATCCTCAAGGCTGTCGTTGTCGTAGACCTTGGCAGCTTTGGGAGTTTCTTTCTTTTGCGCGCGCGCCGTTCGAGCGATTTCGGCGAGCGACTCCTGCTGGTGGGCCGGCTTGGGCGGGGGCGACGCAGGTTGCTGGGCCGCACCCGCAAGCGGCATCAGAAGAAACGCGGCCGCGGTCGCCAACCCTGGAATTCCTTTACGCATGGTCCACCCCCTACCGGACGGGCCCAGGCCCGAAGCTTTCACGGTTAGTTTAGATGCTGGCGGAGCCGGAGGCAATCGCCGCTGGGACCGGCTGCTGCCGCAAGGGTAACCACAGGAGAAACTCCGCGCCCCCCTCCGTTCGATTGCGCGCCTCCACGCTGCCGCCATGCTGAAGCGCGATCTTCTGGACCAGGGCGAGGCCCAAACCTGTTCCCTCGGCTTTCGTGGTAAAAAACGGCAAGAAGAGCCTGTCCAGGTCGCCGGCAGGAACGCCGGGACCGTTGTCGGCGACGGAAATGCGTTGCCACAGCCGGCCCGCTTTCTCTTCCAGCGCGCCGTCGAGCAGGACTTGTCCGCGTGTGTTTCCGGAAACGGCTTCGGCGGCGTTGCGCGCCAGGTTGAGCAGGGCCTGCCGGAGCAACCCCTCATCGCCAGGAACATCGGCAAACTCCCCTTCGAAGCGCAGGGACGGGCCGGGCACGGCTTCGCGAATCTCGTCCACGACCCGCTCGATCAGGGAGCGCACGCATACGATTTCGTTTGAGAGCTCGATCGGCTTGGCAAATTTCAGGAATTCAGTGACGACGTGAGTGAGCGATCGCGTCTGCTGCAGAATTCGCTCGGCGCAATCCGCCAGCTCGCCCGCGCCGGCTTCGCTGCGGATCATTTGCGCGTAGCCCGAGATGGTCGCGAGCGAGTTCTTGAACTCGTGCGCGATGCCGGCAGACATTTCACCGAGCGCCGCCAGGCTTTCTTTCAGGCGCATCCGCTTCTGGAGGGCGGCCAGCTCGCTGAGGTCGCTCATCAAGCAAATCGCGCCGCTGACTTTATCCTCGCGCGGTCCGCGGCGAATCGGGGAGATGGTGACGCCGATTTGCCGGGTTTCGCCCGAAGGAGTGGTGTGTTCAATTTCATCGCGCTGGAAGGTGAGGCCGTCTCGCAGGCAAGCCTCGAGCATCTGGGCGAGAGCGGAATGCGCGCCCAGGGCTTCACGGAAGCTGCGGTACTGCAGTCCACGGATGCCGAGCGCCGCTTCCGCGGCAGGATTCGCCGAGCTGATCGCCCCCGTAGCGTTCACGAGGAGCAGGCCCGCGGGCATGTTCCGCGTGACGGCCTCGCTCAGGCGTCCCGTCTCCTCGGCGCGCTCTTTTTCGAGAAGGTGGAGCCGGGCGAGTTCCTTTTCCTGCTCGCGGAGTTTCTGAATCACTCCTTGCATCGAGGCGGCCATGAACGCGGACGGGTTATCCGAGCTGGGTTTTGCCGCCGTCCAGTCATCGGGCTTGGCGCGAGAACGCAAAAGCCTACGGAATATGAGTGCCAGCGCGATCCCGCCAAGGGCAAGAATGAAAAGCAAGAGGGTAGTCGCTTGCGTCCATAGCGACCAATTGACGGGTGCTTGCGTCAAGAAAATACGCTCCCTTGTTCTATTGTCCCTCGAGCAGCGATTGATACCAGACGACCAGCGGCGTTCCGAAAAAAACAACGAGCAGCGCCGCCGCGCCTAAGAATGTTCCAAAAGGCAATTCGTAATCCGACGTTTTTCGACGAGCCACGATGAAAACGATCCCGAGGACGGCTCCCAGAAGCGAGCCGACGAGAATCGTCAGCACCGTGCGTTTGGGCCCCAGGAACGCGCCGGCCATCATCATCATCTTGACGTCGCCCAGACCCATACCTTCTCGGCCGCGCACGCGGAAATAGGCTTCCGAGACCAGCCAGAGCAGCCCGCCACCCGCGGCGGCTCCGAGTACGGCATCGCCCAGCGAAAGGGCACGCGCGGGAGGCGGCATATCGAAGATTCGATTCGACAGCCACAACGCGCTCCCGTCCACGGGCGTCGTAAAAAGGCTGATTGCCAGACCAATGGCCAAGCCGGTGTAATTCACAGCGTCGGGAAGGAGCCGCTCGCGCAGGTCGGTGAAGACGAGCACGATCATCAGGGCGGAGAAGGCGGCCCACTTCACCATCTCCGGAGAAATTCCAAACGCGAGGTAACAAGCCAGGAAAAGCAATCCGGTAATCAGTTCCACCACGGGATACAACGCGGAAATCGGCTTCCGGCACACGCGGCACTTGCCGCGCAGCAGCAGGTAGCTGAGAACAGGAATGTTGTCGTAGGGCTTGATGGCGGTGTGGCAGTCGGGACAGCTCGAAGAGGGTTTAACGATCGACGCGCCGCTCGGGATGCGCCGGATGCAGACGTTCAGAAAACTTCCGATGATCAGACCGAAAATGAATACAAACGCCGAAATCACGGTTCCAATTTGCCACAAGCCTGCGCGAGCCTCAAGGAACGATGACATCACCGTGCTCGACTCCTAACTGCATTTCTTGGGTGCGATTTTGTTGCGATTAGGGAGCATTATCTCCCTTGTCTTCAATGACTTCTATTTTCGCCGTGTTGCGATTAGAAATGGCATTTTCCTGGGATCTACAGCTCTTGGTTTCTGGGGCCTTAGGGTTCGCTCTTGCCTGGGTCCTTTTTGTCTTTTGAATCTTTGTCCTTCGAGTCTTTGTCCTTGGATTCGGGGGCTGGCCCTCGCGGCCAAGTGGGACTGGCCAGCTCAATCCGCCAAATAGGCCCACCCAGGTAGAGCGGGCCCTCTGACTTGACGAAGACCGGGGCCTCGCCGCGGAGAATCCAGACGTGGGTGTCCAGGGGCTGCTTCCCGATCAGGGGTGCCAGCACCCCGGCCAGGCCTCCGATATCCACCTTGACGACATAATGCGCAGCCTTGCGGTTGGAACCTTCAATGGAGAACGGCTCATCACTTTGGGGAGCGATCACGAGTTTGACGACCCGCGGCTTTGGCGTGGCCGCCACCATGGACACCGTCATCAGCGGGACATTAGGCGGGAAATTCTTCAGCAGCGTAGGGACCATGCCGTTGGCGAGGTCCAGGGGAAGTTTGAGCTGATCGGTGAGGACCTTCTCTTTGCCGTCATCGTCCGTGTAATGGACGGTGAACTGGCGCGTAGAGGCGTCGACCGAGACGTCCATGGGATGTGGGAACGCCGGGCCCTTCTGCACGAGGTGGTAGCTGATGAGTCGGAAGGTATGGCGCTGGGAAAAGACGACGGTTTCGTCGTGCAGCGAGCCGTCCTTGAAGTGAAAGACCACGCGGGACGTCACCCGATCGCCCCGGGCGACCTGAATCAAATCACCTTCGGCGAGGGTGGCGCCTTCGAGCGTGCGCAGGACGAGAAAGCCGTGGACCAAACCCTCCGCGTAGCGCACGGCGACTGGTTCTGCCCACAGCGCGCCGGCAGAGAGCGCCGCGGCGCAGATCAGCAGGATCGCGAGGGGCCTGGAACGGACACGTTCTACCATTCGAGCATCATAAACCGAAGTCGTCGAGAACGCAGCGTCGTTCGTCCTTAGCCTGAACCGACTCACACGCGGGGAACACCCGTGCAGAGGCTAAATAGAGCTGGATGCTCAAAGATGGTGGCGTTGATGAGGGCCGAGACAGCGGCTCTGGCGTCCAGAAGTTCCTCAAATCTCGTTTCGGGTCCGCCGCTCCAAATGCGCTTCACATCTGCGGCGGCTTGGCGCTCGATGTCCTTGGGGTGCATGTGGATCAACTCTTGTTTCAGATAATCCGTGATGGCTTCGAATCCTCCTTGAGCAAGCCACATGCCATGACATTGTGGGCACCAATCGACAACGATCGATGACTTTCCGAAGATCACAGAAACCATTTTGACGGTTTTACATTTAACGCAGGGACGCTTGGTGGGAATCACGCTGGTTTTTTCGATGTTCTCGATCTCCTCGTTCAGCCAGCGCAACGACCCATGTTCAATCTTGTTTTTCAATTTTCGCAATTCGTCTTTGATCAGCCAAATGCCTTTGCATTTCGGACAGCCTTCACACTCCATTGAAAACATTACGTATAGATTCAGAATGTTGCCACAGGCAGGGCAGCGATCCGTCGTGCTCTTCTCCAGTTTGGCGCCCTTAATGGGGAGAACATCCACGTGAAAATCCGTCTCGCTACTCTTTTTCTTGATTCGTTTGTACCAATAGGGGACATGAACGTTGTTGACGAAATCAGAAAATCCCTTGCCGCTTACCGGCATAATTTTCGCGAGTTCACTGTCAATCAGATTGAGCTCTCCGCCGTCGAGCCAGAAGCCGCCGCAGTTCCGGCAATAGTGCAAGAAGATATCGTCGGACTCCAAGAACCTTACCTTGTCCAGGTTGAGATCGTCACATCGAGGGCACTTCTTTAGCTCCTTCTCAGTTTCCTTGCGCCCCTCCTTCCCGGGTTCTTTGTTCTCCTCCTTCTCGCAGTATTCGATGCTTCCCTGAACCTGAAAGGCCATCTTGTCCAACTCGCCGGCGTCCAGCCAGAGACTGCCGCATTTTTCACACATGTCATAAGAAATCTGGTCATTCTTCCTGAACACTTGGTTGTTCGTCATCTCGGTACAGCAGTTCAGGCATTTCATCTGTAGTGTCTCCGGCAACAGATTCCCGCTTTCGGCCTTCGCTCTGCGCAAAAACCATACGTCGGCCGCAGTCCCGGGTCAAGCTTTGGATCTAGCCGCTTGGCAGTTGTGGTCAGGAAAAGTCGCGCCGCCGGTTGCCTGCGAAGTCGTATACTTCAGGTTTGACATATCGTTTCTATTCGTATAGATTCACCATTCTTTAGTTTGTGGGGTCGTGGCGGCAAGCGGCCAAAAGCACTGGCACATCACGGAGGGTACTGTGAAAGTCCGGCCGATTGTCTTGCTTCCTTTTGTGTTTTGGTTCCTCCCCGCTGCACACGCGCAAAGCACTCCCGACGGTTCCGACCAGTCAAGTCCTGCAAGCCGGGATGAAGGCTTCGTCCACGACTGGTTCAGCATGGTCGCGGAAACCCGCGCGGAGCAGCCCCACTGGGTGACTCCGGTCGGGACAACGACCCCAAGGCTTGAGCAGGAATTCCGTTACGACGTTTTCTGGCAAACGAACACGAAAGGTGTCACTGCAGAGAACTACGGAGGAGGGAAGGGCCTGGAAGTGATCCCGCAGAAACATATCGAGGTGATTCTGGTGGCGCCACCGGCTTATATCGTCCACAACAACCCCGCCGTGAAGGATGGATTCGGCGATTGGGGCTTCCTGGTGAAGTACCGCATTGTGGCCAGGAATGAAGAGCAGGGGAATTACATCCTGACGGCATTCTTGCAAATGACATTTCCCACGGGCACGTACCAGAACGGAAGCACGAATGCCATCATCACTCCTACGATTGCCTACGGAAAGGGATTTGGGAATTTTGACCTGCAAGGAACCTTTGGCGTTACTTTGCCAACGGGCAATGAAAGCAAGATTGGAAGAACGTATCCATGGAACAACGCGTTTCAGTGGAGGATTCATCGAAAGCTGTGGCCTGAAATCCAGACAAATTACACCCGCTTCCAGGACGGTCCAAACGACGGCAAGACGCAACTGTTTCTGACTCCGGGCCTTGTGATCGGGAAAATTCCTCTATGGAGAACTCTCGGTCTGACTTTCGGGGGCGGCTTCCAGATTGCTGCAAGTCACTTCCACACAACCAACCACAACGGAATTTTGACTGTCCGGTTTCCGTTCTGATTGTGAGAGGTCGCGGCGGGCCACCCGATCAAACCGGTGGGGGACATCGCAGGCGTGCGTGAAGTCATGGAGGACCTGGGCGGGGGACTGGATATTCAATCGGGAACCGACGGGACTACGGTTCGCGTCGGAGTCACTCTGTGGGTTCGGCAACGACAACATCCTTGCTGAGTTTACTCTCAAGCAGTCAGCGGGTAGATAGAAAGCTCGGCCTTCATGAGCGGGAACCAACGTGGCATGGTCGCGGCCTCCCATTCGAGCAGCAACCGGGTGGTGGGAGTCGACATGGCATCAAGGAGCTTCTCCTCGACGTTTTTGACGGAAATCTTGATATCGGTCTTGACCCCGATACCGCCAATATCGACGTGCAGTTCAGCAGCGATCGATTGCGCCCGGTAGGCGGCAGCCTTCGTAGCCGACTGGAACACGGTGAGTGCGTCCCGCCTCAACGCATCGCGGACGCATTCGTAGGGATGGTTCACGTAGTCGTAGCAGCGAATCTCACGCCCTTTGCTCATCAACGTCGTTCCGTCCAAATCTAAAGACTGTCTTCGAACTGTCGGTCACAGAACTGTACCATACTGCGATCGTATCGAATGTTGCCGATCGCGCGCGAGCCGGTCACGCGGTGTCAGCGTCAACTCAGGCTCTGTTAGTCCCTGCGCTAGAGCGCGCCTGCAAGGCCATCCCAACCAATGTTGCGATCAGGATCGCGGGGTACAGTTGCCCGATGAGTGCTTCTGCCATGGCCAGCGATCGTGCAATGCGATGCACTGGATACGCGTCACCGTAACCTACGGTCGTGAGGGTTTCAAAGCTGAAGTAGATGAAGCGGGCCGGTTCACCTGTGGGAACTCCAACGAAGGACGATTCGAAGTGGATCGCGTCTGGGACCTCTTGCAAGAGCAGCTTGTAACCGAACGCCCAGGTGACGCCGATCAGCAAATAGGCGGCCACGGCGCCCATGACCCGGTGGACAGTGACCGGGCCGGGACGAAACGTCTGCTTCAGCGTCATGACCACGAGTATGGCCAAGCAAGACACCTTGAGGGCGGAATCCCAGTCCCAGTGGACGAGCGAGGGGTTGAATTCGACGATCAAGTTCGCCGTGACTTCCAGGATGGTCAGCGCGATGATGAGATACATCAGAATCCGGAGGCGGATGGTGGCGATTGCACCGGAGACGAGCATAAGCACGAAAGTGAGGTCCACTGCAACTCGTTCTGGCCGTGACAGGCGAACCATGGGAACAAAAAAAATCATAAACACCAGAAATGCGAGGAAGAAACTCAGGCCCCGATCCTGGATCCAGAAACCGGCCAGCGGCAGTTTCGTGCGTTTGTCAGCCACTTGGTTTTCTCCTTCCTATGTCATTCTGCTCGCGGACTTTCTCCGAGGCGACCCTTTTTAGCCGGAAGCCAAGCTTCATCAGATTATGCGCTCAACTCACAATGTAAAGTCTCTGAGTCGGACGAGGAAGGGAAATTATAGCGGCGCCTATCTGTGGAGGTGACGGAGACGGACCGCGGAATGGCTGATCTACTGGCAAACTAGCCCGGTACGGAGCACGCAGACAGGAGTGTCTGTGCTACCGGCAAACGAGCCCACTACCGAGGACATAACCTTTCCCTCAGTCTTTACTTACTTCGTCCTTTCTTCTATTGCTGAGCCAATGAAGGCGCGAAGCACGCGCGCGTTGTGCGTCATCGTTTCATCTGGCAGCCAATTGTCACAAACCGTTCATGCTCGCGTAACACTCCCGGCATAAGCTCATCCTCCGCAGCAAACCAAATAGGAGGAAATTGAGATGGCCAGTCGAGGGATGGTGAGGAATCTGCCTTGGTTTCTTGGAGCAGGCGCATTCTGGCTCCTTTCCGTGATGATGCCCGGCGTTGCCGCAGCACAAAGCCCCACGGCGCAACCGCCTTACAAACTCTCCGTTTTCGCCAAAAGTGCGAACGGCTACTCGCAGCCGGATTCGATCGTTCAGTGGCGAGACAGCGTGATCGTTGGTTTCCAGAACCACGTCGCCAAAGACGGTTCCGACGGCAAGTCCAGCACGATCGTTCAGTTCTCTCTGAGCGGCCATGTGAAGCGCACTTTCAGCGTGCCCGGCCACAACGACGGGCTGCGCGTCATCGGCGAAGACGACCTTTGGGCCTTGCAGAACGAGGACGGCAATCCCAACCTCGTGGTCATTGAGTTGGAATCGGGTCAGGCAAAGAAGTTCACCTTCGCTCCTACCGTTCACGGCGGCGGCTACGACGACATGGTCGTGAAAAACGGCGAGGTGTTTATTACCGCGTCGAACCCGACCCTCAACGCCCAAGGCGTGAATGTATTCCCGGCACTGGTCCGCGCCCGCTTGTCGGGGACTATGGTCGCCGTCGAGCCCGTCTTGAGCGGCGACGCCGATGCAACGGACATTCCCACGGGCACGACGGTCCAACTCAATCTGACGGACCCGGACTCGATGACCATCGATCCGCGCGGGAACATCGTCCTCGACAGCCAAGCAGACGGCGAGTTGGTATTTATCCGGCATCCGTTCGAGGAAGACCGGCAAGTAGGCCGTGTCCTCATCACGAAATCCACCGGCGGCACGACGACGCTGGACGACACAGCCTTCGCACCGAAGGGAAAGACCTTCTTGCTCTTCACCGATGTCGCCGGCGATACAATTTATCGGCTGGACAGCCCGCCTTTTGGATTCGAGCCGGGAGCGCCCTACTCGGCTTCGGATACGGAGGGACTCGTCGGAACGCTCAATCTTGATAACGGCGTGGTCACACCCGTAGTCACCGGGCTCGGCAGCGGTCGCGGAATGTTGTTTGTGCGGCCCAATGATGACGACGAACATGGGGACAGGGACCGGTAGGGAGTCAGGGACTGTTAAGTGGTAATGTGCAGGCGTGCTCTGCAGGCTTTGATGGAAGTAGCCTGTGGGATGACACGTAGGTCGCGCACATGAAGACCTGGCAGATATGGATTTGGAACGTGACCGCGGGCGTGGCGTTGGGCTATGTGGTGTTCAAGTTGCATGGCGCGGCGTGGACCGCGCACCAAATCGCGGGTTTGGCCATGATGGTTCCGGCGTTTTGTCTTTGGGCGCTGGCCCGGCTACAGCTCGGAAGGTCGTTTGCGATTCGCCCGGAAGCAAGGGAGCTTGTGACGCAAGGACTCTACGCGAAGATTCAGAATCCCGTGTACGTATTTAACGCGATTCTCCTCGCCGGAGTATTTGTGTTTTTCGGGCAGCCGGTGTGGTTCTTGTTTTTTCTCATTTTGATTCCCATGCAATGGATGCGCATCCGGAAAGAGCGCCGCATACTCGAAGCGAAATTCGGCGATGCCTATCGTGAATATCGGAAGCGCACTTGGTTCTGAGACGATCTGCCCTGAAATGGCCACGGATAAAGAGTTCGCGGTCAAATTGGCCGAAGAGCTTACGCCCCGGTCCAAACAGACGTGTGCCGGAGTGTCTGTGCTACGGGAAACTAGCCCACTACGGAGTCTTGACTCGATCTGGATGAATTGGCTCACCCGTACCAACGCTCCGAAGCTTCGGACGTGAGGATCATTCCCTCCGCTGCCTTAGTCAAGTCGCTGGACTTGTGCTTGGCGAGTGACCGCCTACGTCGGAGGGGGAGCCGCATGACGCTGGGATAGTTTCCGGTTAGGCGACGGCTCGGGGGTTAGGACTGTCCTTCTGCTGCCGTCCCAAGGCCGAGGCGGACGAGCGCGCCGACACGATTGACTAAGCAAGGGCCTGTCGGAGGTATCCTGCCACGTCGCTAATGAAGCGATGAACCGAGACCTCCGCGATGCGGTGGCCGACGATCGCGTTCATGGCCTTTCCCACGGCGCCGAATGGTGGTTCGTAAAGGCCCGAGAAATCCAACTGCGTTTCGGTAGCAGTCAGCGGGTAGATAGAAAGCTCGGCCTTCATGAGCGGGAACCAACGTGGCATGGTCGCGGCCTCCCATTCGAGCAGCAACCGGGTGGTGGGAGTCGACATGGCATCAAGGACCTTCTCCTCGACGTTTTTGACGGAAATCTTGATATAGGTCTTGACCCCAATACCGCCAATGTCGACGTGCAGCTCGGCAGCGATCGATTGCGCCCGGTAGGCGGCAGCCTTCGTAGCCGACTGGAACACGGTGAGTGCGTCCCGCCTCAATGCATCGCGGACGCGTTCGTAGGGATGGTTCACGTAGTCGTAGCAGCGAATCTCACGCCCTTTACTCATCAACGTCGTTCCGTCACAGAACTGTACCATACGGCGATCGTATCGGATGTTGCCAATCGCGCGCGAGCCGGTCACGCGGCGACTCTGTGGTCCATTATTGCTGAGGTCTATCGCGGCTCAGCGGAGGAAACTGCGGTCGTCTGCGTCAGGGCGTACGCGTAACCTTTGTCGAACGCTGCCAGGTTCAGCGCCTCCGTGCCACGCGGAACGGACTCTGAGACCGCGCGGCGAGCCGATTCCAGCGTCAGCATCCCCGTAATCCCGGTAAAGAAACCCACTAGAACCATGTTCAGCACCATCCGGCGGCCCATCTCGTCGGCCAGACGCATGGCCGGCACGCGGTGGAGCTCGATCCCGGTTTCACCCGCGGGGCACGGAGCGCGGGGGAATTCTTCAGGGCGCACCAGGTCTTCCTCGATAATCAGCGTGCCCCCGGGCCGGAGGCGTGGGGCAAAGCGCCGGTATGCTTCTTGCGACAGCGCCATCAGGATGTGTGGCCGAGTGACGTAGGGATAAAGGACGGGCTCGGGCGAGATCATCAGTTGCACGCTGCAAGCGCTTCCACGGGCCTCGGGTCCGAAGCTCTGGGTCAGCGAAACGTGGTAGTCGTCATAGAGCGCCAGGCCTCGCCCGATGGTCATCCCGGCGAGGATGACGCCCTGGCCGCCGAAACCGCCGATCTGCAGTTCAATCGCGGACGTGATCGTCACTGCCTCCACAACCGCTGTATTGGGCCTCGAGCGTACGTCCTAATTGCTGGTTCATCAGCGTGAGAAAATCCGGCCGCTCGACATCCACAAACTTGCCGAGGACGATGGGCCCCTGGAAAGTGAGCCCGACTTCCTTCGTGCCGGCGCCGTGCCGGATCACGCTCGACTCCTTGAAGTACTTCATCATGTCCAAGCCGTCGCCCAGGCGGTTGCGCCGCTCGTAGAGAGTTGGGCAGGGGCTCAAGATCTCAAGGAATGTGAAGCCCTTCTTGTGGAGCATCTCGCCGATCGCGTGCGTGACTTGGCGAACGTGGTAGGAGGTCCAGCGCGCGACGTACACGGCGCCGGAAGATTCGGCCAGGTACGGCAGATTGAATGGCTGCTCGAAGCAGCCGTAGGGCGTGGTGGTGGTCATCGCACTGACCGGCGTGGTCGGCGCCAGCTGCCCTCCGGTCATGCCATAGGTGAAATTGTTCACGCAGATCACTTTGATGTCCACGTTGCGCCGCGCCGCATGGATGAAATGATTGCCGCCGATGGAAATCAAGTCGCCATCGCCGCTATAGACCACGACGGTGAGTTCCGGATTGGCCAGCTTCAAGCCGGTGGCAAAGGGAAGGGCCCGGCCGTGCGTGGTGTGGAAAGAGTCCAGTTCCACGTAACCGGCCACTCGTCCGGTGCAGCCGATGCCGGAAACAACCGCCACTTTCTTCAAGTCGAGCTTGGATTGCAGCAAGGCCCGCGCGAAGCAATTCACCGTGGTTCCGATCCCGCAGCCCGGACACCAGATGTGCGGCATGCGTTCGCTGCGAAGGAATTGCTCCACCGGATTCGGAACGACGGGCAGAGGCGATCCCTCTGCGACGTGGCATGCGGAAGCGATTGTGTCGGGTGTCGAACTCATCTTCTCACCTCAGCAAGAGACGCGCACTGACGGATGGCCTCCAGGATTTCCTCCGGACGGTGCACGCTTCCGCCGCCGTGTGGCAGGAGGAGTGTCGGCACGCGGGCGCCGGCGCAGCGCTCCACCTCGAGCGCGATTTGCCCAAGATTCAACTCGGGTACAACGAATCCCAGAGTACTGGGGCGAGCGGCCAGCTCACGGATGCGCTTCTCGAGAAACGGCCAAACCACGATCGGCCGTAGAAGTCCCGCGGCGATGCCGTCTTGCCGCGCCATTTGCACGGCCCGCAGCGCCACCCGTGCGGTGATACCGTAGGCCACGACGATAACTTCGGCGTCGTCGAGATGGCTTTCTTCATAGCGAACGATCTGGTCGGCGTTGCGCCGGATTTTTTCCACCAGTCGCCGCACCAGCTTCTGCTGGGTCTCGGCGTTCATCGCCGGGTAACCGTGCTCATCGTGCGTCAGGCCGGTGATGTGGAAGTGATAGCCTTCGCCGGCGCGCGCCATCGGAGGAACGCCGTCTGCGTCAGCTTGATAGGGCAGATACTCAGCGGGCGAAACGTGTGAGTAGCGCCGCGGAACGATTTCAATCTGCTCGGCGGGCGGGATGACGACTTTCTCGGTCATGTGGCCGACGCATTCATCCATCATCAGCAGCACCGGCGTGCGGTACTTCTCGGAGAGATTAAAAGCATCAATCATCAGGTCGAAACATTCCTGTGGCGACCAGGGCGTGAGCGCAATGATTTCGTAGTCCCCGTGCGAGCCCCAGCGCGCCTGCATCATGTCCGCCTGACCCGGCAGCGTCGGGAGTCCGGTCGAAGGCCCGCCGCGCTGCACGTTGACGATCACCAAGGGCGTCTCCGTCATCGCCGCGTAGCCGATGTGCTCCATCATCAGCGAGAATCCGGGGCCCGAAGTTACCGTGAACGCCTTGGCGCCCGCCCAGACCGCCCCTTGGATGGCGATCGAACTGGCCAGTTCATCCTCCATTTGGATAAACATCCCGCCCATCAAAGGAGCCCGCTGCGCGAAGCGCTCCACGATTTCGGTGGAGGGGGTGATGGGGTAGCCGGCGGAAAAGCGGCTGCCCGCCGCTAGCGCTCCCTCGCAGCAAGCCTGGTCGCCGTCAAGGAAGTGCGTTCCCGCCATGACGCCCTTTGGGTCTGCCTTCATGCCGCTTCTCCAGCTTTCTTTTGCTTGGGCTGCGAAGCGTACTTCAACATCACGCCCCAAATGGCGAAGTCGGGACAGTAGAGTCCGCAGAGATCGCACCCCGTACAACCTGCGGGATTGGTGAGCTGCGGATAACGATAGCCCTGGGCGTTAAACTCAGGAGAGAACTCGAGCACCTTCGGCGGACAGAACGCGATACAAAAGCCGCAACCCTTGCAGCGACCAAGGTCAAAGTAAACCACGCCGGCGACCTTCTTGACCTTCTCGGCCCCTGCCGAAGATTCCCTGACCGCGGCGTCTGCGAGATGCATCAAAACAACCTCCCTTAGGCCCCTAAGCAAAGCACCCGGCATTCCGAGTGCTCTACTGACAGTTTCCTCCCTCCCCTGGCCAAGCGCTGTGAGCCCCGTCACGACGCCGTGTGACTCCCGTCACTCAGAGAGCGACGTCCGATGATTGAATAGACTGCGGAGAAGCGTCGCAAACGCGAGCGGACTGCGGAGGACTGGGCCTGCGATCGCGGGACGTTGTTAACTCGATCTGGATGAGTTTACTAAGATGTGTTAAAATAAGAACACAATGAAAGCACTGGCGAGTTCAAGCAAGATCAAATCCAAGAAGATTCCCGCTTTCAACGCCCAAGCTTTTCTCGATTCGGCCGGCGTGGCGAGAAAAGTTGTGGAGTATCGAAGATCACAGAAGGTCTACTCCCAAGGCGATCCCACCAAGAACGTCATGTACATTCAAAAAGGCGGGGTAAAGTTGTCCGTGGTCAACGAGGTCGGCAAAGAGGCAGTCGTGGCGATCCTGGGACCCGGTGACTTTTTTGGCGAGGGGGGCATGGCAGGTCAGCCCGTTCATATGGGGACGGCTACGGCGGTCACACCGACTACTTTACTCGTTATCGAAAAAAAGGAGATGATTCGCGTGCTCCATGAGGAACATGCTTTCTCCGACCGCTTCTTGGCTTATATGCTTACGCGGAACATCCGAATCGAGGAGGATTTGATCGATCAGCTTTTCAACTCCAGCGAGAAACGGCTGGCGCGCACTCTGTTGCTGCTGGCGCGCTATGGCAAGGAAGCCCAGCCTCAAAAGATGCTTCCCAAAATCTCGCAAGAGATGCTGGCGGAGATGATCGGCACAACACGGTCCCGAGTCAATTTTTTCATGAACAAATTCAGGAAACTGGGCTTCATCCAATACAACGGCGAGATCCACATCAACAACTCCCTCCTGAGCGTCGTCCTGCACGAGTAACGAACCCCTTTCGCGTCGGGCAAAAACCTTCCGCCATTCTTGCAGGTAAGGCGCGAACGAAAATGAAGAAGGGTGTTCAAAATTGAACAGACGCCGCTCCCGACCGCCTTTACGATGCCACCCGGCGCGAGGGCCCCGTGCTCATTTCGCGCGGGCCATATGGATCCAAACCTACGGTACCCGGAATGGCAGAAGTCCTGTGTGGATGCGCTGGCAGAACTTGACCCAAAGAACCTCCCCGAACGTGTGGCTGCCGCAAAGTCAGCCATTGAGAAACGCGTGCGAGAGCTGGCAAGCTCACGAGACGGACATGAAGAGCGGAGGGCAATAGAGGACGCTCTAAACGTTTTACGGTTTCTCAAGAGAGATAAACTTCCGGGATTAGAAATATGAATTGAGTCAGATTGGGTTGGGGTCAGAACGACGTTGGGTAGGTTCCGTCGGCTGTGCCGGCGCCAGTTCCTGCTCTTGCGCGAAAGGCGATTCGGCGCGCGGCGGACAAGGGCCGGCTGCTGAGTGCGCCGCACATTTCTTCAAGATGAATTGACCATTGGCAATGAGAATTACTTCGCCCAAGCCGTTTGACACGAATTCATCCACGGCTTTTTTCACGCCGCCCTGCCACCATCCTCCTCGCTGATAATCGTCACCGGTGATGTAACCGCTTGCTTTTACCTTCGGATAAAATAATTCGAGGTCTTGTTTGACAAACTCATAGAGGTGATTGCCGTCGATATAAATCCAATCGAAGTACTCGTCCTCAAAATCTTTGACGGCGTCCGCTGACGGCGAGCGGTGGATGGAGATCATCCCGGATTCAGCTTCTCTTCTGAAACGGTTTCGCACCGATTCATGGATGGAGTCCATCTTCTGCTGGTTTCCGCCGGTTGCGCCTCCATACCAGGATTTGCTGTAGGTTTCTTCTACCTCGAACTTCCAAGGGTCAATGAGATGAAGGGCGGTGGGCCGAGCTACTTCGAGAATTTGGGCAGAGAAGTCACCCTTGTAAGCCCCGATCTCGGCACAGACCGAATTCTTAGGCATACGCTCCAGCAACAAGCGCCGGGTGTCAGTCTTCGTACCTATCCAGCTAAGTTTCGTCCGGGGCTCGAAATGCCCCGACAACCGTCGGATTGTCTTAGTAACACGCCAAAGCACCAGCAGTAGGAAAGCAGTGCAAAGCGAGAATGCAGTCCAGACGAAGAAACGGCCTCCGAAGTCCTGCAAGCGATCCCAGGGAGACAGGCACAGTGCAGTCGTCAGCAGAGCTGTAGGAATCATGGCAGACCCCCGATGCCCGCCGCGTCGCGGAGCTGGTCGACGGCAGCGAGGTAACTCGTTCGTTCCTGTGCACGGCCCTGCTAAGAAAGCAGACTGCGCTTGGCGAATCGCCGTTCAGCAGAAATACGGCTCGCCGTGCGTGCGGAGTTCTACGGGTTCTTGAATCGGAGAATTAAGCGTGGAGATCGGGCGTGGGTGGGGCTCGACTGAAAGGAGAGAGTCGGTCCGGAGAGGCGGGGAAACAGAGATCCCGCAAGGAAAGCAGTCCCGGTAATTGGTGTGGAAGAGATATTCCATCACTGCCCTTGGACTTCCCGGATGAGGATCCGGGACGGATGAGAGTAGCGACCTCGTGAGCCTGGCCTGTCGTGGGTTCCCACCCGGTCGAGAAGTCCCAGACAATCGCGGGGAAGGCAGCCGGGCTGGCCAACGCGAACCGGCCATGGCCATCGTTCAGGAGGATGGCTACAGGTTGATGTAGCCATGCCGTGCTGATGATCAAGTCAAAGGCGTTGTCGCCATTTACATCGCGCGCCGCGATGCTAAGCCCTCCGAAAGGCGCAGCCACTCCAATTGATTGTCCGCGGCCTGCGGTGAGCTGGAACCGAATCGAGTAGCGCGCGTTCGGGGCATCGAATCCGTCGAGATCGACAGTGGCCAAGTCCGGCTGTCGGTCACCATCGAAGTCTGCGATGGCAAAGTTCGCATCCGCGGCAGCCGTAAGGATCGGTGTTCGCTGCGCTGGAGTGGCGACTGCAGCACCGGGGTAGGCCAGACCAAGGACACCCAACAAAAACAGCAGAGCTACCTTGGCGGTCCGCTCGAACAAGCGATTCCTATCGTGAATCAGCCTCATACTTGGATGCCACCAATCCTGTTTCGTCGGGATGTCGGAAAGCCCCAAGGAAAATAACATACCACTGTTCGACGCGTTCAAGAATGAGTAACGGCACCTGGTGATGCTCTAAACGTTAGAGCATCCCCTCACCCGTACCAAGGCTAGAGTGAAGAATCGCGTTTGTGTGGCTGACTTGTTCCCGAGTGGGCGGTGCAGTGTGCTCTAGGTGTGCGGGTTCGGAGGACCGGCTGTCGGTGATTAAGACATCTACTGAGGATTCGTTTCGGTCGCACCGCCGGCGAGCGCCGGATTGCGCGGCAGGCTCACGAGATTGGCGAAGAGGCGGAACGCCCCGGGGACGCCTTCGGGCAACTGGCGGTAGAAGGCAAAGGCGGTGTAGACGTATACGCCCTTGCCGTATCGCGCGTAGAGCAGCCCGCCCTTTTGCGGGTCCTGATTGGGATCGTGCGTTTCGATCAAAGCTTCGTAATGCGAGTCCCATTCCTTCATGAAGTCATGTCCGCGCTCTTCGATCCAGCCCTTGAAATCATCCGGAGTGATTTTATTGGGCCAGGTGAAAAGGGGATTGTTGGGATCGAGAATTTTCACGGGTGACTCTTCGTCAACCACCTTCTCGGCGTCGCTGGTAAGCACATAGGGGTAGGGCCCGTAGTTGCGCGCGTACTCCATCGTTTGGTACTGAACCACAATCACGCCGCCGTTCTTGACGTAATCGAGGAGCCTGCCGTTGGAAGACCTCAGTTCCTGCCGCGCAGCGTAGGCGCGCACGCCCATCAGAATCACATCGAACTGGCTCAGGTCGCCCGAGGCGACGTCCTGCGCGCTGAGAAAGTGGACATGAATGCCGAGCATTGCGAGCGTCGAAGGGACATCGTCTCCCGTTCCGGCGATGTATGCGACGTTCAAGCCCGGGGGTACTTTCACATCCGTGCCGGTTGTGTTGTACGCCGCGGGACGATAAAGATTGTATGGCCGCAGTCCGTTGTATCCGGCAGTGTGATACCCCTCTCGAAATTCGTGGTCGCCATAGGAGGCCACAGCGGTCACTTGATAACGTTCGGCTTGCAATGAGCTAGGCTCAACTTGGAAGGTCTCCGTCTGGTCTTCTCCATCCTTGGCCGTGGAAAATGGAATCGACTCAGGCGAAGAGCGCCAACCGGACGGCAGATCGAGCCGCACGATGCCCTTCGCGGGACCCTTCACGTTGCTATGAACTGCAACGGAGAGAGAGAAAGTCTTCGCATCGAGGGGCACGATTCCAGCGTTCGGCGAAATCGAAATTGAAATTGCAGGCACGACCACGAGCGGCTCGAACACCTGGCCGAGGCCCGTAACGCGCTTTACCGTCTGCACGACCTGCCCGATGCGCACCGGCACGCCCTGGTAATTAAACTCGACCCAACCCGAAAGCGGGTAGGGCGCGGTGGGCAGGTCCAAATATCGAGGGTCGAGAATGTCGTAGTACGCCTGCTCGGTGTTTGGGCGGTAGAAATACGGCCGCGTGGGGCTCGCATTCTCGGGCACGGTAACTTTGAAGTGCACATCGGCCGCCCGATTTCCATCGAGAGTCGCCGGAGGCTGACCCTCGGTTTCAAACGCCCAGCTCTCACCCTCGAGTCCGGCGAGTGAAACCTTCGCCAGATCGAGGGGCACCGAACTCTGATTCGCCACATGCAAATCAACCTCGAACTGCTGGCCGGGAATGGCAGCCTGAAATGTCTCCGATACGCCCATGAATAGAGCAAAAATACCGGTCGGCCGGTGCTCCGGCGCTACGATGGCCTGCAGCGAAATCCCCAGGGCCTGCAGGATGGCGTAGTTGAACTGCGCCTGCTTCACGCGCAATTCGAAATTGACGTTGTATTTTTCGTCGCCGGAAAGGCTACTCTCGCTTACTTGCTCGATCAGGGTATTGGTCGCTTTGAGCCCCTCAACCAGCGCCGGAGCAATTTTCTCCAGATGCTGCACGGAAAAATTGAACATGGCTTGTTCAACGAGCTTGTCAATCCCGGCCAGGCCGCGTTTCAGGAACTCGGCGTCCCCGTGCGGTGCGAGGCCGTCGATCCCGCGAATCGAAACGTCAATGCCATCGAAGAATGAAGACTCCTGTTCTTTCGCAGGCACGCGGGAAGCCCAGCGATGGTAAGGGGTATCCACCGGCCCAGGCGCGGGAATGCTGGTGCCTCCATTCTGCGATTTCTGATAGCCGAGCCCTTCGCGTGCCAACTGAGAATAGGTGTACCCGAGGAGAGGATCGTAGGTTCCCGCTGGGATCACAAGATTGGCGGCCAGCTTCCCGGGTTCCCAGCGCTGCTCGATGTAGTTGTAAAACTGCAGCGGATAGGTATGTCCGTCGGCGTAATCGAAAATCGAGTTCTCCGAAAGACGGAATGGCACGCGAGAGTAATCCTTGAGCGGTGTCCACGGCCTCAGGCCTTCCTTGATCTGCTCGGGAAACATGTTCGGGTCGCCGGCGGCCTTAAAGACTTCCTGCGCCATTTGCCCGGCCACCATGTGATTGCCGTGGCCATCGGTGTGGCCGCCGACAGAAACGGAAGTCACCACCAGGGGACGCGTCATGCGCACGACCCTAACCGAATCCGAGAGAACTCGATCGTGGCCCCACTTCTCAAGCGCTTCTTCCCGAGTCTTCGAAAAACCGTAGTCGACCACGTGGGTCCAATACTGCTGAACGCCGTAGTAGCCATCCGCGGCGAGCAACTCCTCGGTGCGAACCAGGCCCAGGGCGTCCCAGTAGTCGTTCGACATGACGTTTTGCCCGCCTTCTCCGCGGTTGAGCGTGAGCAGGGCCGCGCGAACGCCTTGGCCGCGCGATTCGTAAGCGAGCACTCCACCATCCTCATCGTCCGGGTGTCCCGTAAACATGATCAGGCTGGCGCGCGTATGAAGCTTCAGCAAAGACTGCCAAAGCGCTGCCGCGCCGCGGTCGGGATTAATTTCGAGCGCGCGCGCGGTGGCCTCAATCGAGACGTTCTGTGGGGACTGGGGCCGCACCGTCGCGACAACGAGAAGCAAAGTCGCCGTGCAGACGCCTGCCACCACTCCTCGCTGAAACCAGATTCCCGATCCCATGGTCATGATTCTCCTGAATTGCTTTCACCCGTGAATCCATGACGATTCGTTCCCGGGGCCACGCGCAGCAAACGACTCCTCAAGTTCAAAGTTCCAGTTTCCCACGCAGCCATTCGTGCCGCGCAACGAATCGTCGTCTATCCTAAGCCAGCTTCCGGCGAGTTGCCCGTCAGCCCGCCACCGAAGGGCCATTCTCCGCGCGTCCAGGAGCGCACCAGGTAGATCGTCACACCGGCGACCAACAGCACCACGGCGTAACGGATCTCTTTGAGAAAATGGGGGCGCGAAATCAGGATGTAAACAAACCCAATCGCCGCCATCACCGCCGGAAGGGGATAAAGCCACATCCGGAACGGCCGCGGGAGATCCGGGCGCTGGATCCGCAAAATGATTACGCCGATGGATTGCAGCAGGAATTGCAACAGGATGCGGATGACCACCAGCGCAGCGATCACGTCCACCAGTCGAAGCAGACAAAACGCGGTCGCGACTGCGCCCAGTACAAGAAGCGAGACGTAGGGGAATTGGTGCTTGGCGTGCAGTTTTCCGAAGATGCGAAAGTAATTTCCGTCGAGCGCCGCCGCGTAGGGCACGCGCGAATAACCAAGTAAGAGCGAAAAAACTGAAGCGAAGGCAGTCCAGATGATTAACACGGAGACCAGGTTGCCCGCCCAGCGCCCATAGACTTGCTGCATGAGCACCGAGATCACAAAGTTGTGCGTGCCGGTTTGGCTCGCACCGCTCAATTCCTGCCAGGGGATCACGCCGAGCACGCTTGCGTTCATCAAAATATAAAGCACGGCGACGATGGCGATGGAATAGAGCACCGCGCGCGGAATTGTCCGGTCGGGATCGCGCACTTCGCCGCCCAGGAAGCAAATGTTGTAGGCGCCCCAGTAGTCGTAAGTGGCCACGAGCATCGCCGCGCCCAGGCCAAGAAAAAAGGAATGCGAGAGGTGAAACGCGCCCGGCGGAAAATTGAACGCGCGCGAGGCATCGAAGTGGGTTAACCCCGCGACGATCACCCAGACGATTGTGCCCACGACGCCTGCCCAAAGCACTTTGGTGAGACGGGCGATCACCGTGATTCGCCGATAGAGGAGGAATACAGCAAACAGGCACACGAGCATGGCCACAAATGTACCGCGCGTCAGCAGCAAGGAAGCATCGAGAGTGCCCCCTAGCGGCAGATGCGCTTGAAAGTCGTGCTGGCCGAGGGTGTGCTGTAATCCCGGAAACAGGTACCCGGCGTACAGCGAGAGCCCGATACATCCCGAGGCGATCGAGAGCGGCGCACTGAACGTGAGCTGCCAGATGAAAAGAAACGAAATCATTCGTCCGAGCCGCTTCGGCCCGTAGATTTCCTTCAAGTAGTAATACGATCCGCCCGCCTCCGGCATGGCCGCTCCGAGCTCGGCCCAGACCAGTCCGTCGCACATCGTAAACAGAGCGCCGAGTATCCATCCGAGAAGTGCCTGCGGGCCGCCCATGGCCGCGACGATCAGCGGGAGGGTGATGAACGGCCCTACGCCGATCATGTCGATCATGTTCAGGGCTACGGCGCTGCCGAGGCCCATCCCGCGAATCAGGTTCGGCGCACCGGGCGAATGGCTCTCTTTCGTCAAGCAGCTACCCGCGGAGAACCGGGAACCAGAGGCCTGATGCGCTCATCGAGGCGCCTTTTCCAGCACCGCGGAGGCGTCGTGAATCAATCGTGGATATTGCTTGAGCAAGAAGCGTTTGGCATCGAGCCACTTCATCGTCACCGCCTGTTCTTCCCGCGCAGTCGCGATCTGCGCCTTCACAGCTTCCGGCGCCGGACCGCCCGCGGTCTCCCGGGCATCAATGAAATGAGCCGGGTCGAGTGCGCGCAACCACAGTTCGCGCGGCTTGCGAAGCGGCCGTCCGAGCGATTTAGGAGCAAGATTCTCCAGCTCCGTCACCAACCGATCCGGCGAGTACTCCCTTCCGACGGACCGGACCGCAGCAGCGACCAATTGGTGAGCCGTGCGGAAGCTGATTTCCTCTTCCCGCACGAGCGTGTCAGCCAGCTCGGTGACCGTCAAGAAACTGCCGCCGGCACGCTGGCGCATTTTTTTGCGATCCACCTCCGCATGGCTCATCAGCCCGGCGAACAAGCGAAGCGAGCGCGAGGCGTCGGCGCACATCGAAAACACCAGCGGCTGCAGGTCATCCTCATTGTCCACAATATCGCCGAAAGGAGTGTTGTGCGCGCAAGTGAGCACGGCCTGTGCCTGGCCGAACGCCTTGCTGGCGAGAATGCGCGCGTGCTCGAGCGCAACCGGATTTCGTTTCTGCGGCATGATGCTGCTGGTCTGGACATAGGCGTCGCTCAAGCGAAGAAAGCCGTATTCTTCGGTGCACCACAACAGAAGATCCTGTACGAGCTTGCTCAGGTTGACCATCAGCACGGCGATGGCGCTGGCGGCTTCGGCCAAATAGTCGATCGCTGCGATCGCGCCGTAGGAATTCACCTGCAGACCCTCAAAGCCAAGCAACCCGGCCGTGTAATCGCGGTCGATTGGAAATCCGGTGGTCGTAATGGCGCAAGCGCCCAGGGGGTTACGATTAATCGTGGCAAATGCGGCGGAAAGGCGCGTGATGTCGCGCCCCAGAAACTCGACGGCGGCGAGCAAGTAATGCGCGAGAGTGGTAGGCTGCGCCGGCTGGGTGTGAGTATAGGCCGGCATTATGGTTTGTGTGTGTGCGGCGGCAAGATCGAGCAGCACCTCGCGCGCGTCCGCGGTTTCCGATGCGATTCTCAACACCTCGCGGCGCAGGCACATGCGGTACAGCGTCAGGTCAATGTCGTTGCGGCTCCGCGCGGTGTGTATTTTCCCTGCTGCCTCCGCGCCGCACGATTGCACGAGCAAGTCTTGCACGTAGAAAAACAGATCTTCGCAACGGCCATCATACTGCGCGTGCAGAATTGCCGTGCGGCCGAGCTTGCCGAGCGCTTCGAGGCACAGGCGGGCGTCTGCCTTGGGGATAATGCCCTGGCGGGCGAGCATCAATGCATGCGCCGCGTGGATTTCGAGCAGTGCATCCAGGAAATACTTCTTCGCGTCCTCGAAATTCACTGCGAGGACCGTCTCAGCATAAACAGGAGCGGGAAAGCGTTCGATCGGTTCGGACGACGCGTAGGGATTGCCGGGATCCTTCAACGCGCGCACCACCTTCCGAGAGAATAGTAAAAAGTTTCGGCCCCTGGATGGCCGAGGCTGCCCCCTGTTAACTTCATGTAGAAAACCCGCTTTTCATCCGCCCGGGCCTCAAGTCAAGAGAGGCCCCAGAACGCATCTACCACCTCTACCACCTGACCGCCAGCCCGAAGTTGAGAATTCGGCTCTGGAGCACAGAGGAGGCGAACGGGAAGCTCGATGGAAGGGGTGCCTGGAGCTGGCCGCAGTTCTGCGGGTCTAATAGGAAACCGTTACCCATACTGGGGCACCCAGTGGCTCCAGGGACATTGTTCTTGCTCGTAAACACCTTGACTCCCGCCGTGTTCAGGGAAGTCACATTCGGGTGATTGAAGATATTATTGGCCTCGATGAAAAACTGCGGCCGCAGGCGTTCCCAGACGGTAAACGTACGGGTGTAGCGCAGGTCAAATTGAACAATCTTCGGCCCGCGGACAGTGTTGCGCCCAATGCTCAAGGGACGGGTCACGCTGGAAGCGACGGTGGAGTCGCCATTGAGGGCAGCGCTGGCGGTGACGTTCTGTTCGTCACCCGAAGAAATACTGGTCAACATTGCGAACTCGTTGTCGTTGAGCAATCGCTTGGCAAAACCGTTCTCCGACGTCACTCGGGGCGCCCAGATCGTGCTACCCGTGAAGGCCTGCGGCCGGTTGATATAGCTGTTGCCGCGGTCGCGGTTTCGGTTCGTCGTATCTTCGACAAAAACGAGATTCTGCTCGAAGCCGTTGACGTCCGGCGCGTCGCTGATGGTGTGCGAATAGGTATAGGAGCCGCTCATCGACAAGCCGTGGGAAAAGCGGTGCTCGTAATTGACTTCAAGCGCGTTATAGCTGGAGTTCCCGCCCACATCCTGCAAGGTCACATTGTTGAATGCCGGATTCGCTCGCGTACCCGCGTTCACCCTTGGATCGAAGACCGGCCGGCCATCCAAAAGCAGACCGATCGGATTAATGAGGTTGACGTTGTGCAGCCACTGCAATTGCCGCCCACCGGTATTCACATAGCCGAACGTGAGGGCGTCGTTTTGGGTGAGCTGGCGCGAAATCTGAAGAGTAGTGGTGAGGGCGTAGGCATTCTTGAAATTGGGCGTGACCGCAAACACCGACGGAATTGCCGGAGCCGTCGCGGTCGTCAAGGCCTGCGGATATGACGGAGCGCCGGGCGATCCTGGCATCAGCATAGCGCTGAACGAGCGGCCGGTGCCATCGTTCGAGAGCGCGTTGAACCACAGGTTGGTCGGAGGTGCGTCATAGAACATTCCCCACGAAGCGCGCACAACCGTTTTGTCCGAGAGCCTCCAGGCGACGCCGAGTCGCGGGGACACATCCCCAGCGGGATTGTGGAAGCTACGTGTGAGCGGGAACGGCGCATTCGCTTCCGCGCCGGGCGAGAGGAACCGGTCATAGCGGAGGCCGTAGATCACGAGCAGCGATGGACGCAACTGCCAGCTATCTTGTGCGAAGAGATCGAAGAAATTGGAAATGTAGCCCACGCGGGTGTTGCCGATCGTGGCGCTCACCGTGCTATACGATAGCGGGTTCGCCCCACTCAGCGCGGCTTGGTACGCTGCGATCGACGGAAAGAAATACTGCGTGAAGCTGGGTTGTTGCTGCACGTCGATGATGCGGGCGTACCCAAATCCTGTCTTGAACGTGTGCCGTCCACGGATGTAAGTCAGATTGTCGTTCCAGCTCGGAATTTTTTCCGCGAACACGTCTCCCACAGAGATGCTTCCGTTGATGTTCGCTACGCCCGAAATGGTGACTGCGGGCTGCGGCCCGGTCAATGAGCCGGGAATGTGCGTCTCGTTTCGATAGGGATAGGAAAACCGGAATTCATTAAGCAACTCGGGCGAAATCGTGCTCACCCACTGCAGGCCACCAACATGGGCTCGGTCTTTAAAATCGGCCTCGGCCGCAAGCGTGTTCAGCCCGCCCACGGCGGTGTTGAAAGGATATGTATTCCTGAAATAGTTGACGCGGAAAAATACCTGGTTGCGCGGGGTTATGTTCCAGTCGAGGCGAACATCGAGAAACTGCGCGTGCTGGACCGCGGGTGCCGTGCCAAATTGCGCAGCCGGAACGCCCGCGGCTTCAAGGAGGCCCTGGTTTACTGCGCTAACAGTATTCGCCACCGGCAGCGCTCGATACAAGTGTTCGTAGGCGGCAAAGAGGAACAGTTTGTCCTTCTTAATCGGTCCGCCGGCATTCATGCCGTAGCTGTTGAGCAGCAGGTTGGGCTTTGGGAGTGTTGGAGACAGAAGAATGGGCCTGGCGGTCGTCGTAACCGGCCCGCGAATCCACTCGAACATGCCGTGGAAATCGTTGGTGCCCGAGCCAGTGATCACGTTGTAGATGTCGCCGGCAGTACCGCCAAACTCCGGAGCGAAACTGCTGCTGACCGTTTGAATCTGGCTCACATACACATCGGAGATGGGGAACAGGCGCAGGCCGTAGCGGTCACTTTCGGTATCCACCATCCCATCCATTTGATAGTTGATGCGGTCCACGAAACCGTTTGTGTTCAGCGTGCGGGGAATGCCCAGTTCGGGGTTGGGATGGCCGCTGACGCCCGGCTGAAACATGATCCAGTTATAGGGGTTTCGAGAGGTAAGAGGTAGATTCTGCACTTCGGCTTCCGTGATGGTGCGGCTGATATTTGTGCGCGCGGGGTCAACCACCGGGGCTCCGCCAGTCACCTCGATGGACGTGTTCACCGCGCCCAGCTTGAGGGCGCCGTCGACAACGGCCTCCGTGCCGGCCTGGAGGACGACACCCGAGAACTTGAGAGTCGAGAAACCATCCTTGGAAACTGTCACGGTGTAGGTGCCGATGGGCAGCGTCGGCAGCACATAGTAGCCGTCGTCTTCAGAGGAGACGCTGCGCGTGTATGCTGTGGCATCATTGACGGCCGTCACGTTTGCGCCGGGAACGGCCTGGCCACTTGGATCGGTGATGCGGCCGCGAATCGTGCCGTCAATGGATTCTGATTGCGCCCGCACTACGGGCATATACGCTGCCAGGACCAGCGCGGCGACAGCGCTCGCAAAACCCAGCGCCCGCAAAATAGCAGCCAATGAACTACCCAGTCGATTCCTCATTTGGACTCTCCCGGAGTAAATTCTCCGCTTAGCCAGGATTCCCGTTTTGGACTTCCAGACAGACGGCATTGTACACCCGCGTACCTTCTTTCGGACCGTTCTGGCGCGGTTTCCCATCAGGCTCGCCCCCGGTGGTCGCCGAAAGGGTCTGATTGACCCTCACCCCAAGCCGCAACCCCGGAAACTGCTAACTCCCGCACCAGAATCAGGCCGCCATCGGAAGTGACTTGCGACCCCTGGGGGGTGTGCACCTCACATTACGGGCCGCGGGTTCAAGAAGAGGCCGAGAAACGGGTGTCTGAAGTGTTTGCGGAGGCTCGTCAAGCCGCAGATGCAGCCCGCAAAGCGGTGGCGCACTCATTGTTCTGGATGTTCCTCGCTCTTTTGATTGGCGCATTTTGCGCGAGCTTCGCCGCGACTAGCGGGGGCAGGCAGCGTGACCGCGTAATCGTTTAGCGATTATCGCGGCTTTTCGGCTCAAGTGTTTGACGCGTGCGATTTGAATTAAGGAGACTTACGATGCGTTCGATTTTACTTCTGCCGCTCGGCGTGCCGATCCCTATCATTATTTTGATCGGGCTTCTCAGCCACTTTTAAAACTGCCGGGAATGATCGCTTCCATTAGCCGTCGTCCCAACAGCTACGGATGCCCTCCACCTCACGCTTGATGTGGTCCAGCACACGATCGTGAATTCGATGAATCAAGAAATCACTCCAGAGTTGCCAATATGCCTCCGGCGCCATTCTGATCTCGTACCACGTGCTGCCTTCTAGTTGCGTGCGGCCTCCAGGGAGAGCGATGAGGCGGAATTCTCCCCGCCGTGACCGGAGGTAGCCATGTAGGTGCGGCGGCGAGATGTCGCTGTAGAGACTGAGCTCACGGAGAGGGTCCGGCGAGTTCACGACATTGAATCCGAGTCGCCTGCCGGGTTCCCAGTGTGTGATGGGCTCGACAAATGCCCCCGTGGAGAATACGCAATAGCGTACTGCGCCCACTCCGGCACCCTCGATGCGCGCATAACGTGGATAGGCTATCCCAGAGCGGAAGACTAAATCAGAAGGCTCCGGGATCGGCTGAAACGCGATTACGTGCGCCCACACTCGTTCCGGCGGGGCGTTGATCTCTACGGAAGATTGAACCTCGTGCAGAATTGGGTGCGTATTGCCCGGAGGCTCGAGTGCCGCAGCGATTGGCAACAGCAGCATGGCAGAAAGCGCAGGGGGAATGGCCCGATGCCCATACAAAGCGATTGCCCGTCCCATCGTAGCCCCCAGAAGGCCGACTAATAGCGCGAGCGGGATTGCCATGGCGATGCAAAGGTCAGGAACGCGCTCGACAGTCGTTTCGCGCCTGGCGCGATCGGTTCGCTCGGCTTCGCATCGCGCGCAGAACTCGGGGTAAGACAGAGGGCTGCCATGAGGACATAATTGAAATACGGGACGAAGAATCCGAGCGTCCACCACGGCGACCACCCTGCGTCGATCGCGCGTCGCAGGGTGAGAGTCACGCCAATCCACAGGAAGGGAAGTGTCCAGATGCCGAGTATCGGCATGAGCCAGGCGGGAGCGCCTTGAAAAGTTGTCCACAGCAGCGAATGGGTGGGTTGGAGGTAGTCGGTGGGCTTCCAAAACCGGCCGGTGCTCAGGGCAATGAATGTGGCATCGCCTAGATACTTAACGGCAGCTAGACTAAAACCATACAGGCAGTAGGTGCGGCGATCGACCGGGGCATCGAGCGTTCGCCAAAAGCGAAGAAGGCGCGCGAGCTGACTCAAAAGTCTCAGCCTTTCTCTTCTTAAAACTATTGCTCTTCGACAGCCGGAGAAAAACTTGTGTTCGTTTTGGGTCCACTAACCGCCGAACTCTAGAGAGGACGAATCATTCTTCCAGGGTGGTGATGTCTCCAACCGGGCGTCCCAATTCCTGCGCTTTCAGCAGGCGCCGCATGATCTTTCCGCTGCGCGTTTTGGGCAGCTTATCCACGAACGCGATATCGTTTGGCACGGCAATGGAACCAAGCGTGTGCCGCACGTAGTCTTTTAACTGACTTTCAAGCGCGGGACTCGCCGTGTGCCCCATGCGCAGAATCACAAATGCCTTGATGTTCTCGCCTTTGATTTCGTCCGGCCGCCCAATGGCAGCCGCTTCCGCTACGGCGGGGTGGCTGACCAGGGCGCCTTCAACATCGGCGGTGCCGATGCGATGCCCGGCCACGTTCAAAACGTCATCGGCGCGCCCGACGACGGTGAAATAACCGTCCCGATCGCACACGGCGACATCTCCGGTGGTATATGCCTTCGGCACGTTTCCCCAGTCCGCGGCGTAGCGCGCCGGGTCTCCGTAGACGGTGCGATACAGATGCGGGAACGGCCTGCGTAGAACCAGCAGCCCTCCTTTGTTGGGCGGCATGCGGTTGCCGGCGCGATCTACCACTTCCGCCACAACGCCGGGCAGCGGCTTGCCCGCCTTTCCCGGCCGCCCCGCCATCACCGGAAGGGACCCAAGGCATGGCCCTCCCGTTTCGGTCTGCCACCAATTGTCGGCCATCATTCCCCAGGCTCCGTTGCCGCACAACAGGCGATAGGCCCACTCCCAGGCCTCGGGATTCATCGGTTCGCCGGCGCAGGTGAGGAAGCGGAGCGAGCGCAAGTCGTATTTCTGCGGGAGCGCGTCGCCGAAGCGCATGAACATGCGCACCGCGGTGGGCGCCGTGAACATCACCGACGCGCGGTAACGCTCCACGAGTTCCCAAGCAATGCCCGGGTTCGAGAAGTCAATCGCGCCCTCGCGGAACAGGGTTGTTGCCCCGGCGATCAGCGGGGCATACACGATGTAGGAATGCCCCACTACCCAGCCGATATCCGAGGTGCAAAAGAAAACGTCGTCGTCGCGGATGTCCCAGAAACGAGTCATATGGTAGTAGGTACCCACCATATAGCCTCCGTGAACGTGGACTACGCCCTTCGGCTTTCCCGTGGTTCCGCTGGTGTACAGGATGTACAGTGGATCTTCCGAATCCATCACTTCCGGCGAACATTGCGCGGATTGGCTGCGCACCAGGTCGGCGAAATCGATTTCGCGCTGCGGGTTCAGCTCCACGGGCGGTTTCTCGCGCCGCAGGACCACGACTTTCTCGACGACCTCCAAGCCCTCGATGGCCTCGTCTACAACGGCCTTCAGCTCCACTTTCTTTCCACGGCGGTAACCGACGTCGGCTGTCACGATGACGCGAGCCTGTGCGTCCTCGATGCGGCTGCGCAGCGCCTGCACACTGAATCCGGCGTACACGACGGAATGCACCGCTCCAATCCTGGCGCAGGCCAGCATTGAGGCGACGCCCTCAAGCGTCAGCGGCATGTAGATGACAACGCGATCTCCCTTTTTAACGCCCAGGGAGCGCAGCCCATTGGCAACGCGGCAAACGTAGTCGAGCAATTGCCCGTAGGTGATCTGCCTTTCGGTTCCGTCCTCGCTGGCCCAGATGTAGGCGACTTTGTTCTTTCGGCCCGCCCGGACCTGGCGATCCAGACAGTTGTGGGTGATGTTGCACTGGCCGCCCAAGAACCACTTGAAGGTAGGGTAGGTCCATTCGAACACTTTGCTCCACGGCCGGAACCACTCCAGCTCCTTGGCAATGTCTTCCCAGAAAGCGTCCGGGTTTTCGATCGAGCGCGCGTATTCCGCCGCATAGTCTTTCAGGCGCGCCTGGTCGACCAGGAACTTCGGCGGCGCTACCTCGCGCTCGGTCTCGAGCAACTGTTGAATCTCGGTTTCGGGCACAACGGGGAGAGTGGACATCGAAACCTCCGTCAATTGCGCGTACGTTCTCGCAAGATCGTCCGATTGTCAATCGACACAGGAGGGTGATTCTGTGATTGTCATCACGCACCGGTGTGATGCGCAAGCATCACGGCTCACAAAATGCGGGACTGAGCTGGGATTGAAATTGAAACCGTTGCGCGACGCTTCGCTCGGCGGTTGTGAGGGATGGCGGTTATTTTAGAATCCGGGTGCGTTTGACCGGCGGAAGGCGTCAGCAGTTACAAAGATGGGCTCGATGTCCGTCGGAACAGATCTCAGGCGGCCCAGGGCTTGCTGCGCTTCAGGACGAAGCACACCCAGTTGAGCCATCATCTTTTTTGCGCCGTCGTAATCCCCGGTGGCCTCAAGCGTAAGCAGATCGTGGTCCAAGGAGCGGACCGCATCTTTGATCTTGGTGAGGTCGACACGGAAGGTGCCATCCGGATTGGCTACGAACGCACCCTTGTCCAGAAAATAATTGAACTGCATGGCCTGCCCGCGGGCGTGTGCGTCCTGCAGGCCGAAGCGCATCGTCCGGAATGATGAAGCGAGATAGGTGGTGTAAAGTTGCCGTTCCGCTTCGGGGCCGTGCGCAATCGGGGCTTGAAGCTGTCCATTGTCGGCCTGCGTCATCAGAAGTTGCAGGGCAAAAAGACCCGTTACGTCCGCCTTTGCCTCTTCAATCGCGCTGTACTGCTCCTTCAGCTCCATCCGAGGATTGGTATCGCGTCCACCAATTTTGATCTGGTGGGGACCAAGGCCATGCGTGAGCTCGTGCGCCACGATGTGGGTGAAGAAGAGATCAAAACTCAGATCCTTCTGAGCGGAAACCGGCAACACGATGCGCGAGATGGGCACCAGCGTGGCTTTGAATTTGGCTTCCTGCACGTTTCTCAGCATGACGCGCTTGCTGCCCTTCTGCTGCACCACTTTGTCATCGTTGGGGAGGTTGTACGCGGCCGTTTGTATGCCGTGATTGCCGTCACCAGCGCCAAAAACCTCGTTCACAACGCGAATCGGAGCAAGACCTCCCAGCTTGGGATTGCGGAACCGGGGATCTTCGGGAAGATTGTTTTCAATGTCCTGAAGATGTTGGTCGAGAAAACCGAGACGCGCGGTTTCTTTATCGTCGCGGATATTGATGTAGGCCTCAAAAGCGGCCTTATAACCGAAGATTTCATCGTTATAAGTTTCGTACGGACCGAACGTGACGTCGACCGGGGCATCCAGGTCCATCCAGGCCATGTCGCTTTCGTAGTAATTGTCGGAAGCAAAAGCGTCCGCGCGGGTCGCGAGAAACTTCTTCAGGCTTGCGTTGTTGGTAAGAAGAGCGGCCTCGCGCAGCAGCTTCGCCGCTTGCTCCAGATCGTTCGTGTACTCCCGGCTGTACGGGACGATCTTCAACTGATGGTCCTGCCCGCGACGAATCACTGTGAAAAAACCCTCGGCGCGGTCCTTTTCGTCCGTGGAAAGCGTCTTGACCCAGTTTTCGAATTCGTCTTTGGTCATGTCTTCGGGGTAGAAGTTGGCTCCCGCCGGCTTTCGAGGTGGGACATCCGGCAGAAAGGCCGCATACCCGTCAATCTCAGACCAAGGCCCTTTGTTGATCCAGAAATAATGGAGCCGCTCACGACCGAGCGGAGATTTGTCCTGCTGGAGCTTCTGATACGTAGCCAGATCGCCGCTCCAGAACTGCTGCATGAAAATGTGGTTCACGATCCGGGCGGCCTGGACCAACTTGACCAGGGCCTTTTGGTCCCCGGCGGAGAGCCCGGAAACATCCACCTGCAAGGGAGTAGGGGCAAAGCGGGCCGCCATGGTCTTCAGCGCGGCGAGATCGGGAACGGGTGTAGGCGTTTTTTCCTGAGCCGTACAAATAAAAGCACAAGACAACAGAACCAGAGTGAGTTTACGCATGGGCAAGAAGATAACACTTCAGTCGGGGATTGAAAACTTGCCCGTTAACATGTTCGCGGAGGTCCTTGGCGAGTTAGTGCGCGATCTTTGTCAGTTGCTCGCGGAAGTAATCGCGCCAATTTTGTGGCAGGGCCTCAAGCTCAACGGCGCGCTGCACCAGATCCCATTCCTTCTCTCCGGGCAAGTACATCCGCGTGATGTCAGCGACGGTGAGATTGGCTCCATCTCGATGAAGAAGCTTGATCGCATCGCCCGGAGACACGTCGCCCTCCTGTGCGACTGAGAAATAGAATCCGGTGCGGCGGCTGTCGGCGAAGCGTTTCACCATGTCGGCTCGCCCGAACTTGATCCCGAGCTTGTAGCATGGCAGACGGGGTTGCGTGACCACGATCTCGGCTGACCCCATGCGAAACCGATCTCCAATACGCACGGAACCTTCCAGCAGCCCCTCCGTCGTCAGGTTCTCACCGAACATTCCCCAGGGCAGCTCCATTTCGGGCAATTCTCGCCGCCAGTACTGGTAATGCTCGGAGGGATATGCGTAGACGGCCTTGTCAGGGCCGCCATGGACACTCAAATCCGCCTGCTGGTCTCTCTCGAAGTTCAATCGGCCCAGCCAGACTCGTCCCTGCACAGGCGTCTTGAAAATACCAGTCTTGAGTTGCTGGCCTTGCCAGAGAACCTCGCGGGGAAGACCAACGTTTAGCGAGACCAGTTGCATGTCGCATTGGATGCTATGTCACACAGGAAGATTCATAGTCACCGCTGCCGGGCAAATTCACCGTCTAATGCTCGGCGGCTCGAAGAAACGGTCAAAAGGTGAAGCCGATCTGTAAATAGACCAGGCGGCTTGCGGAAGTGGACGAGAACGGTCCGCCGGCCAGCGCGTTCGATCTGCCGAAGAAGGGCGATTCGCCGGCCATCTGGGTTGAAAGGTCGGGTGGGTTCAGGACTCCCGTCGGCGTCGCCAGGTTCTCGTGGTTAAAAATGTTGCGCGCGTTGACGCTGAAGGTCAGGTTGTAGCGCCGGTTCGTTCCGCTCGAGCTGCCCATCGGGCCAACGGTCCCGAATCCGCCGCGGCTCCCGCCACCGCCGCCACCATGTTCTCCGCCTCCAGGCCCGCCACCGTGACTGACGCCGCCGCCGGCACGCGACGTTTCGCCGCCGAAGCCCCACGTCTTGCTCGCGCGCAGATTCAAGCTGAAATGAGCCGGACCAGTCAGCGAGTTGATGGGAACGATCGTCTCGCCGGGTCTGGGAATCGTGTCGAACGCGCCGAACGGCGTGACGACGACGTCCGCCGGATTCGAGAGGCTGCCGGCGAATGCCGGGCGCTGATTGAACTGCGAACTGCCTATCAGGTCCTGGCTAATGGTGACGCTGTAAGGCGTCCCGGAAGTCGCGATCAGGAACGGAAAGAACGAAATCGCGTGAGGCAAATTGATGGAACCGCCCACGAACACGCGGTGCCGGACATCGAAGGAAGCGCGCCCGTAGTCCTCCATGATGTCGAATGGGTTCGACGGGAAAAACGTCGGGCCGGCCGTGTCGCTCTTGGCGTAATTCAAAACGTAGTATCCGCGCAGCGAAATCCTCGATCCCGCATGGTAGTTCACCTGCGTGATCAATTGGTTTTGCCGGTAGATGCCTTCGGATTCAAACTCGTAAATGTTTCCCGGAGTTCCGAACGGGTAGACGGGATTCGAAGGAAAGGTTCCCGGCAAAGGGGTGTTGATATTGTTCGTCAACAGTTGATCGAAGCCGCGCGAATTGAGATAGGAGACGGAAAGCGTCATGCTTTTAGAGACTTGCCGCTCGAGAGCGACAGCCATTTGCAGGATGCCGGGGGCGTGAAGTCTGGCTGAGATTCGATACGTCGTCGGCAAAACTTGCGTTTGTGATCCAGGACACGGATTCGGAGTAAACGAAGCAGGAGGTGTGGGAAAGAAACACGGTGATGTGAGGACGAACTGCTGCTGCGTGATTCCATTCAGCCGTTCGGCCTGGAGAATCAGATTCTGGGTGAAGCGGTCGTAGAAAAGTCCCGAGCCGGCTCTCAAGACAGTCTTGGGCGCAGACTTTGAGCCGCCAATCCCCCAGGCAATCGCGACGCGCGGCGCCCAATCGGCGTGGTCGCGAATGTCAGTTTGCTGCTCGAGGCGCAAGCCGGCGCTGAGCGTGAAATTCGGACGTAACCGCCAATCGTCCTGCACATACCAGCCGGAATCAAACACCGAAATCCTGGTGCGCGGCAGTCCGGTGGTGATCGCAAACTGCGTGGGCCCTCCGCCTTCGGCCCGGATCTGCGAAAACGGCAGGCCTTGCGCAAGCCCCTCTTCGGTGATCTGGTACGCTGCAATCGAGGAAAATTTGAACCCCCCGTTGAATGCGGTGGTCGCGTTGTTGTCGTCGATGGTCTCGCGCAGGCGCACTCCGAACTTCAAGTTGTGATTCCCGAGAGCCATCTGGGTGTAGTTCTGAAGCTCGTAATGGTTCGCATTGTCGATGACGCTCTGTGCGTTGTTGCCGCCTCCCGTAAACGAGCCGGGAACGTCCACAGTGGGCTGGGAACTTTGCGAAATCTGATTGATCCCGTCGCGGAGATACTGGAAATGAATCTCGTTCACGATTTTCGAGCCGAATACCTGGGTATCGCTCACCTGAAGGGTTTGCTCGGTATTGAGACTGTTGTAGGCCTGCGTGGGGAGCGCGAAGCCCAGCAATCCCTGATTGTCCTGGTTATCCCGGTAATACTGGTAGCGGACGCTCAGCGTATTGTTCTTGCCGGCCTGATAATCGACGCGCGGCCCAAAATTCGAGCGCGTGCGCGGCTGGGGAACGGAAGTCTGGAATGGTGTAGGCGTGAAGGTGGGATCGAGCACCTCCGCGTTAATGACGGCAACGTCGTTGATATCGCGGTATTGCCCGCTGAAAAAGAAAGACGCCTTTTTGCCGAGCGGCCCACCTACGTTGCCGTTGAATAGAGTCGAGTCATAGCTCGGTTCGGTCCCGTGCGCGAACGGATTCTGTGAGTTGAACGCGGAATCATTTCCCTGAAGCTGCACTTCGCCGTGCCATTGGTCCGTGCCGGGCTTGGTGAAAATTTCAATTCGGCCATATCCGAGCTTGTCGTATTCCGACGAAAAGGGATTCTGGTTGATGCGGATTTCGCGGATCGCCGATTTGGGAGGAAGCTGGCCCGCGGTGAACCCGTCAATATAGATCTGCCCGCCATTCGGCCCGGCGGACGGTCCGGCCAGGGCCTCCAAGTCATTCTGCAATTCGTCGGGGTCGTCCGAGAGGGCTTCGAGGTCTTTTTGCTTCAGGATGATGGCGCCGACATTGTTTTCGGGATCGACGTCGACGTTGGACGCCCCGGCTTCGACGACGACTTTCTCCTGCTGCTGCTCGATCGTTAGCGAAACGTCCAGCTTTTGAATCTGGTTCGCGCTGACGGTGACTTCTTTCGATTCGAAGATTGCAAAGCCTTTTGCAAGGACCTGGAGGTCATACTTGCCCGGCGCGAGATTCCTTACTTCATATATACCGTCGCGGTTCGTCGTGACGGTCACCAATTCGCTGCTCGCTGCGGTCACCAGCACCGAGGCACCCTGTACCGCGCCACCCGAAGGATCGGTGACCTGTCCCCGAAGAGTCCCCGTGGCGGACTGCGCGAACGACCGAACAGGGAAAGTAACAGCCGGCAAGAAAAGCAACGCGATAAGAATGCGCTTGAAGCCCGGTCGAAATATCATTGCAACTCCTGAAAGAATTTGGACGGCTCTCCTAAGGGCCGTTCGCAAAGGAATAGGTTTAGGGGTTTGCTTCCGCTCCCGCTTCTCCTCCACCGAGAGTCCACGGCGAGAGCATCATCGCCTGGGCGCCGCGCGGGGCAGCCGTCAGGATGGGTTCGACGCCGGCGAGCAGCGTGATGGCAGTCACTTGTCCCGAAGCGGTTCCCTCGGTGGAAACAATCATCACGGCATCGCCTTTTTGCAGATCGGCGACGGTGGCCGGTGGCATGCGGTTCAGAAGCTGCTGGAGATCTGTGCTCCGGGCCCCACCGGCTTGCGGATTTCCGCCGCCATGGCCGGTTGCGCTCAATGCCGCCGGATTCGACGGCGATGAATTCGACGGCGCGTTGGGTTGAGGTTGCGCGCCCGCCCCCGCGGCGTCGCCAGGCGCTCCCGCAGCGCCACCGGCCGCGCTTGCTTTCAACCGCATCGCAATGCGCTGCGCCGTTTCGGGAGCCAGCTTGCGAACCTGTGATTCGGCCGAGATTTTTACAACGACCGGTCTCTTCGTGATCAGATCGATCACGGAAACTGTGTTCGCAGCAGGGTCGATCGAAGAGATGGTGCCGGCGATATTTCGAAACGAGCCGGTGACGATTTCCTCCGCGGCAAATTCGCTCCCGTCCGTGCTGCGATTGCCTCGCGCGCGAAGCTGGTCGCCGGGCTTGATCTCATCGAGCGTGCCGGGCTTTGCGTCGTCGAATTTCACCGAGTCCGGAGCGTAGCGGCGGATGACCGTGTGCTCCGTGGTGTGAACCGCAATCTGGGCGGCCGCACCGGGAGCCCCGACGCCGATCGTGACGGTCCCGGTAGCAGGATCGACGCCGCTCACGAGGCCGCCGATGCCGCGCTTCTGCCAGTCTTCGCGCTGGTGCTGCTGCTTGGCCTCGACATCGGAGTGCTTCATGGCGATGATGCCGATCGCGGTGAACGATTTTGCGTCCGTGGAAGGTTGGCCTCGAACGAGAATCCTATCGCCCACCTGAAGATCCTTCAACTGCATCAGGGTCGCGCCCTTCAGGTCCTGCTGGCCCGGCTCGACGCGCACGATGCGAGTGGTGTCCTGAACAAGGACATCGATGCCTGCTCCCGCGTCCGTCGTGAGTGTGATGGTCGTGCCCTTGATGGCTTTGATCGTCCCAAGCTGCCGTGCGGAGGTTGCCGGCGCGGCGGATTGCTGTTGTTGAATCGGCGGCTCGGACGCAGAGACGCCCCTCGACGGAGTGGCAAGCCCCCCAATGGCTACGCTTGCCACCAGACAACACGTGATGAAGAATCTGGCGAGCATAAACTCCGCAGCATGCGGCGCGTGGAACGAAAATGCACAAACCTAGAACAGAGCAACGTGCCCGGCAATTGGTGCGCCGCGAGCCTACTTTTCCGGACAAACGTTAGACGCAAGAAGTGCTGCGTTCCGTTGCATGATTCTTCGCAGATGCTTGCTTCCGGCTCAGATCTTCTTGCGATGGGTTCACATCGGTAAGGCATAGCTCACCCTGACGAGTTCGACGTTTGCTCAGAGCCTATGCCTGTCCAGAAACCCCAATGCTATGCTGCTCGCAAGTACCTGATTTGGGGCGCTTGAAATTTTCAAGTTTTCCTGCCCGCAAATAGAGGTTGCTTAGTCAAACAGAATTGTCACAATGGGAAACGCTCCGGTGTAAACTGACGCGTACCTTGGGGGGACAAATGACTCGATGGGCGATGTTACCGGGAACCGCTTCTTTTTTCTACACAGTGCTGTGGGTACTCATGCTGCTTTTCCCTTCGGCCCCGGAGCAAACAAGCCAATCAGCGAGTGCTTCCGAGCCCTCGGCATCACAGAAGTTTTCCGAGCTGAGCGATCAGTTTATGAAAGAGTCTCTGGTACTGTCGCCGTCGAGCGCTTCCGCAGCCGGCTATCATTCTTACGTCGATCCGAAGACGGGCAAGACCATCGAGCTGGATGCGCTGCTGGACGATATGAGCTTGAAGTTTTTGGCAGAGGAGCGGGAATTTTATGACCGCTGGCGGGATCGCTTCCGCAAGGAGACGCCCCCATCCGCACTTGGCGCGCAGGACGCCGCCGATTGGCAGCTCATCGACGACCAGATCGGGCTGAACCTGCTCGAATTCGACCAGATTCAGAACTACCGGCACAATCCCACAGTCGTAGTCGAGCTGATCGGCAACGCACTTTTCCTCCCGCTGACTCAGACCTACGCGCCGAAAGACATCCGCCTCGGCCACGTGCTCTCCCGGGTCCGCCAGATCCTGCGCTTGCTGGAGCAGACGAAACAATACCTGGGCGACGCGGACCCTATTTTCATCAAGACCGCAATCCAAGAAAATGAGGGCAACGTCGACCTCATCGAAAACACGATCGCCAAAGAGATCGCTGCGGGTTCGCCGTTGAAGGAGGAGTACGACCAAGCGGCACCGGGCGCCATCGCCGCCTTAAAGAACTTCTCGAAATGGCTGCAGGATGACCTGGGCAAGCGAGCGTCGCACCGCAGTTGGCGTTTGGGTAAGGAGCTTTACGATCAGAAGTTCAAGCTGGTGATGGAGACGGAGGTGACACCGGAACAGGTGCTGGCGGACGCGGAGCAGGGCGTGAAAGAAGTGCGCGCCGAAATGCTCCGACTCGCGCTGCCAATGCACAGTCAGATGTATCCGACTCACGGCGACCACCGAGACCTGGCGGATCGCGACCGCGAGAATCGAGTGATCAGCGAAGTGCTGCAAAGAATCTCAGATGAACACCCACGACGCGACCAACTGCAACAGACCGTCGAGGCCGACCTGGAAGGCATCAAGCAGTTCATTCGCGAGAAGAAAATCGTATCGCTCGGTTCGCGCGACAATTTGAAGGTCATGCCGACGCCCCCTTTTATGCGTGGAATTTACTCGGTCGCGGGATTCCATAGCGCGCCCCCGCTCGAACCGCAGGCGGAGGCGGAGTACTGGATCACACCGATCGATCCCAAGATGCCCGAGGAGAAGGCGGAATCGAAGCTGCGGGAATACAACGATTACACCTTGAAGTGGCTCACGATTCATGAAGCCTTGCCGGGGCATTACGTCCAATTTGAACACTTGAACAACATTCAGCCCGAGTCGCGGCGTCTGCTGCGATCCCTCTTCGCGAACGGGGCCTACGTGGAAGGGTGGGCCGAGTACATCGCCCAGGTGATGATGGACGAAGGATTCATGAACAACGATCCGCGCTTCCGCCTGGTGATGCGCAAGATTCGCCTTCGCCTCCTGGCGAATGCCATTCTCGACGTGAAGATGCAGACGATGGGGATAACCGACGAGCAGGCAATGGACCTCATGACCCAGGAAGCGTTCCAAACCCGGGCGGAAGCGGATGGGAAGCTGGTGCGCGCGAAGCTAAGCTCTACGCAGCTACCCACATACTACGTGGGCCTTCGGGAGTGGCTCGCTTTTCGGAAGAAATATCAGGCCGAAGCGGGGAAACATTTCGACCTGCTGAAGTTCCACGACGCGGTGCTCGACCAAGGACCTCTTCCGGTTCCGGTGGTGGAGAAACTCGTGATGCCGTCGGCGCATTAGTGGTATCAAGCACGGTCGCGTCGGTTCGATTAATTCCTCTGGGGTAGCGATGTGGGGGTCTGCGTCAACAAAAACCGGCCCGGCCCGCCGGCAACCTTGAAGGAGTGAACTCAACACAAATCAACAGCCTGCACCGGCCGGGCACGGGCCGTTCAGCTTAAGAGAAAGTCTACACCCCTTCGGATTCTCCGTCAACACGACCTTCGAATTCACCCTTGGGCTCCCACTCGCGACCGGGGCGATCGAGATCGTTTCGTTTCCGTTATCTAATCGGCTAAGTGTCCAAGTATCTCTAGAAGTCCAGCCAGTGCCATTCCAACTATGGAGGGGCAAATCCTTCTGGCAGCCCCGCCGGGGCTGCCAGAAGGCCGCCCGAGGCAATCGCTATCCCGATCAAGTTGAAACGGCACCAGTTCCCCGCGACCGGCGCGACCGGCAAATCACCCAAAGGAATTAGCCCGTTTGGACTACTCCGTTTGGCGGGCGGCAAATCACCCGAAAGGAGTAGTCCGAAGGATTAGCCTCTTCGGGTAGTAGAAATGCGGGGCGGGCTAGGGTAAAAGTGGGTAACACCGGCCGGGCCCACCCGGCGCTGTGAATCCTGAAGGAGAGACTTCCATGAATTCCAGAATCAAGAGACTTGCGCTGTGCACGACCGTGATGGCGACCCTCGCTCTAGCATTTTCGGGCGCGGCTTGGGGCCAGGGCGGCCCGGATGCTGTTTTCGCGATCAGCTACTACTCGAATGCGCATACCACCGGCGCCCCGGATGCGACGCTGCGGCTTTCCAACGACGGGAGCCTGACCGATGCGTCTCCCGCCGGAGACCTGTGTGCGGCGATCTACGTTTTTGATAACAACGAGGAGATGGTGGAGTGCTGCAGTTGCCGAGTGACCCCGAACGGCTATCTGGCACTTTCGGTGAACACCAACCTGACGAGTAACGTCCTGACCGGCAGGACCCTCACGCGGGGCGTGGTCAAAGTGGTTTCGTCGCTGCCCACCGGCGGTGTCTGCGATCCCACGACCATTGGTCCGAACACCAACAATACCCAGGTAGGAATCCGTGGGTGGCTCACTCACGTGCAGAAAGCCGCTGCGGGTTTCCAATTCACCGAGGAGGAGTTGCTCGATTCGAACCTCGACAATGACGAGCAAACTGACCTCGCGGAGGATTGCCAAGTGGCGATCGAGCTGGGCAGCGGCGTGGGTGTGTGCTCCTGCAAGGATTCAGGCAAGTAGCGGAAGTTTGCGGAGACCGCCGAACGATTCGCGCGGCGGTCCTGGCGCGATGAATTTCTATGGAGCCGAGCGAGGACGGAATCTGTAAGTCTTCACCCGGGTAACCCGCTATGGCTTGCAATCGGACATCAACCGCTCATAATCCATCCGTCAATATGGATTGAAGGGATGAATTGCTGTCTCAGATTGACAACTTTCCAAGAGGAGAACTCACATGACCATGAATCGACTGTTTCTGCGCGGTATCGTTGTAGGTTTCTTTCTTTGCCTGACCGGCTCGCTGGCCGGCGCGGTCCCCCGAACCTGGGTAGCAGGAAGCAGTACGGGGAACGTTGCTCCCTGTTCCCGAACCGCCCCCTGTATGACGTTTGCCTTTGCCATTGGGCAAACCGATCCCGGAGGCGAGATCGACGTCTTGGATTCAGGAGACTTTGGACCCGTGATAATCGCCCACTCGGTCTCCATCGTGGCCGACGGTGTACTTGGGGGAATCCAGGTGTCATCGGGAGACGCAATCGATGTGAGTGCTGGGTCAACGGACGTAGTCGTTCTGCGGGGACTGACGCTCGACGGTGGTGGTGCAGGTGGCAATGGCATAGTCTCCACCCACTACGGGGCGCTTTACATTGAGGGCTGTACGATAAACGGCTTCGGTAACACGGGTATGAGCATCGGCGCGCTTAGCGGTGAGAGTCGGGTGTTCATCAAGGACACGATCGTGCGCAACAACGCCGTTGGAATTCTTCTCGGCGGAGTCGTCGGCGGCACACTTACAGCGTCGCTCGATAATGTAAGGACCGAGAACAACGTCGACGGGGGCGTGCAGGCCCTGGGTGACGCGACCGTCTCAGTCCGAAATAGCGTCTCAGCGGGCAATGGACAAGGATTTGCAACCTCCCTCTTCCTATCCAGCGGCCACCCGGTCATGAACCTCGAAAGCCTGATCGCGTCTGGCAACGGTACGGGAGTCCTCTCGCAGAGCGCAAATTCCACGATCAACATGAGCAACGTGACGGTGGTCGACAACACAACTGGCTTGTCGGCACCGAGCGGCGGCCATATCGTCTCGTTCGGCAACAACAAGATCACGGATAACACGACGAATGGGACCCCCACGCTGACGATTTCTCAGAAGTAGGCGATCCGGTGAGACCAAGGAGAACGTACATGACCATGAATCGACTGTTTCTGCGCGGTACCGTTGTAGGTTTCTTCCTCTGCCTGGCGGGCTCGCTGGCCTTCGGCCAATCAAACCGAACCTTTGTATCCGGGGTTGGTGATGACACCAACACGACAAGCAACTGTTCGCGAACCGCGCCGTGCAAGTCGTTTGCCGCCGCAATTGGGGTAACCAATGCCGAAGGCGAGATCGACGTCCTGGATCCAGGAGGAGACGCACCCTCAGGTTCGGGAGGAGGATTTGGAGCCGTGACGATTACCAAGTCGATCTCCATCGTAGCCGGCGGCAATGCGGCCAACAGTGAGTCGACCCTCGGGGGAATCTTGGTGGCGAGCGGCAACGCAATCACCGTGAGCGCCGGGTCAACCGACGTGGTCGTTCTCCGGGGACTGACCCTCGACGGGTTCAGCGGCGGGGGCGTCTCCGGCATCCAATTCAACTCCGGCGCAGCGCTTCACGTCGAGGATTGCGCGATCAACAGCTTCCAAACTGGGATAAACATCGCGCCCGGTGCTGCCAGTCAGATATTCATCAAGAATACGGTCGTGCGCAACAGCAGCACTGCTAACGGTGGAAATGGAAACGCGATTGAGGTTGCGCCCACTGCCGGTCAGAGCCAAGTCTTCATTCAGGATACGATCGTGGGAAACAATGCCGGGACGGGAGTCTCACTCGCTCCCTCCGGCTCGGCGGCCGTTACAGCGTCGCTCGACCACGTGAGGATGGAGAAGAACTCCGCCGGGGTAGCAGCTAACGACAATGTGGAAGTCTCCGCGCGCAACAGCGTCTCGGTGGGCAATGGCTCGAGCGGGTTCGCAGCTTCCTCCTCCAGCCGTCCGGTGGTCATCAACCTCGAAGGCTCGATGGCGTCAGGCAACGCGGCCGGAATCAACTCGAGCGGAGCGAAATCCACCATCAACCTGAGCGATGTGACGGTGGTTAACAACTCCCTTGGCTTGTCGTCGTCGGGTGGCGGGCACATCGTTTCGTTCGGCAACAACAAGATCACGAACAACGGGACGAATGGGACCCCCACGCAGACGATTTCTCAGAAGTAGGCGATCTGTGAGACGAAGGAGAACGCACATGACCGTGAATCGACTGTTTCTGCGCGGACTCGCTGTAGGCTTCTTCCTTTGCCTGACCGGCTCGCTGGCCTTCGGGGCGACCCGAACCTGGGTATCAGGGGCTCTTGGTAGTGACGCCAATTCCTGTTCACGTACCGCCCCCTGCGCGACGTTTGCCCACGCGCTAACGCAAACCGATCCCGAAGGCGAGATCGACGTCCTGGATCCGGGAGGAGACACAACCACACCAGGAGATGGAGGGGGATTTGGAGCCGTGACGATTACCAAGTCGGTCTCAATCGTGGCCGTGGGTGTCGTTGGGGGAGTTTTGGTGAACGGCAGCAACGCAATCACCGTGAGCGCTGGGTCAACCGACGTAGTCGTTCTCCGGGGACTGACCCTCGACGGTTCGAGTGGCGGGGGCCTCTCGGGCATCCAGTTCAACTCCGGCGCAGCACTTCACATCGAGGATTGCACGATCAACAGTTTCGGCACTGGAATACAAATCAAGCCTGGCACCACCAGTCAGATATTCATCAAGAATACGGTCGTGCGCAACAGCAGCACTGCTAATGGAGATGGCAACGCGATAGAGGTAGTGCCCAGTGGCGGCCAGATTCAAGTCTTCATTCAGGATACGATCGTGGGAAACAATGGCGGGACGGGGATCTTACTCGCTCCCTCGGGCTCGGCGACCGTTACGGCGTCGCTCGACAACATGAGGATGGAGAAGAACTCCGCCGGGGTGGTAGCGAACGACAATGTGGAAGTCTCCGTGCGAAATAGCGTCTCAGTGGGCAATGGTTCGAGCGGGTTCGTAGCTTCTTCCTCCGCCGGTCCGGCGGTCATCAACGTCAAGAGCTCGATGGTGTCGGACAATCCGGCCGGAATCAACTCCAACGGAGCAAAATCCACGATCGACCTGAGCCGCGTGACGGTGGTGGACAACGCAACCGGCTTGTCGGCGACGAACGGCGGGCACATCGTTTCGTTCGGCAACAACAAGATCACGAACAACGGGACGAATGGGACCCCCACGCAGACGATTTCTCAGAAGTAGGAGATCCTGTGAGACGAAGGAGAACGCACATGACTCTCAATCGACTGTTTCTGCGCGGACTCGCTGTCGGGTTCTTCCTTTGCCTCACCAGCTCACTGGCGTTCGGCCAGGCAAGACGAACCTTTGTATCAGGGGTTGGTGACGACGCCAATCCCTGTTCGCGTACCGCCCCCTGCAAGACGTTTGCCGGAGCCATTTCGAAAACCGCTGCCGAAGGCGAGATCGATGTCCTGGACCAAGGAGACTTCGGACGGGTGACGATTACCAAGTCGATCTCCATCGTAGCCGATGGTGTCCTTGCGGGAGTTTTGGTGGCCGGAAACAACGCAATCACCGTGAATGCAGGGCCAAACGACGTGGTCGTTCTCCGGGGACTGACCCTCGACGGTTCGAGCGGTGCGGGCGTCTCGGCCATCCGGTTCAACTCCGGCGCAGCGCTTCACATCGAGGATTGCACGATCAACAGCTTCCAAACTGGGATAAACATCGCGCCTGGTGCTGCCGGCCGGATATTCATCAAGAATACGGTCGTGCGCAACAGCACTGGAAACGCGATAAACGTTGCGCCCACTGCCGGTCAGACTGATATCTTCATTCAGGATACGATCGTGGGAAACAACGGCGGGATAGGAGTCTCACTCGCTCCCACCGGCTCGGCGTCCGTTATAGCGTCGCTCGACACCGTGAGGATGGAGAAGAACTCTGCCGGGCTAATAGCGAACGGCAATGTGGAAGTCTCCGTACGGGATAGCGTCTCGGCGGGCAATGGTTCGAGCGGGTTCGTAGCTTCCTCCTCCGGCGGTGCGGCGGTCATCAACCTCGCAAGCTCGATGGCGTCAGGCAACCCGACCGGAATCAACTCCAACGGAACGAATTCCACCATCAACCTGAGCGATGTGACGGTGGTTAACAACTCGGTTGGCTTGTCGTTATCGGGTGGCGGGCACATCGTTTCGTTCGGCAACAATGACATCACGAATAACACGACGAACGGGTCGCCCACGAAGACCATCGGTCAGCAGTAGAGACTCCAAACGCGAAGATCGTCCTGCGCAGCGGCGGTCCCGGCCCCACCGGGGAGTGACCTCGCTGGATCCGTCAACGCTGCAAGCGCAAAGCCGTCGGGTGCCTCGGCTCGTAAAGGCCAAGCTTGCCACCGCCGGGAATCCTGATGGACGTGACCAGACCGAGACCCGTCTCATGGATCGGCCGGACGATCTCAACTCCCTTGCTCTCCAGCTCCTTCATAGTGGCTTCAACGTCGTCGCACATGAGGTAAAGCTCGTGGTGACCATCTTGTTCTGTCGGGTGAATGCCCAGTTCAGCAGGCGGCAGGCCGAAGATGAGCCATCCGTGCCCCGCATCGACGGAAGGGAATTTGAGCACATCCCGGAAGAAAGCGCGAACCCCCTCTGCGTCCCTGGTGTAGATCAGCGCGTGCACACCGTTGATCATGGCCTTACCTCCGGCGGCATCCTAGACTGTTGGGTCAGGTCGAACAACGTCTTTCAAGAGGGGGCTGGAACTATCCAAGGCGCTGATGCTAGTAGAATGCTAGATGTCACGCATTCAAGCGGCTCCGGTGCAAGAGGGACGCAACTCCACTGAAGTGTGACGTAGAGGGGAGAAACGCGACTAGGAGACTCAGAATGAAGAGATTGACATTGGCAGCGGCGACTGCGGGACTGTGGTTGTGCGCGGCAGTCCCAATACAGGCCCAAGAAACGCGCGTCAAAATGGCGGACCTGCCCGACGCAGTGAAGCGGACGGTGGAAGAACAGAGCAAAGGGGCCACGATCCGCGGCTTTACAAAGGAAGCGCAAAAAGGAAAAACCTATTATGAGGCCGAGCTCACGGTGGACGGCCATCACAAGGACATCTTGATGGATTCTTCGGGGGCAGTGGTCCAAGTGGAGGAAAGCGTTTCCATGGATGCGGTACCCGCCGCGGCGAAAGCCGCGTTGGAGAAACGGGCGGGGAAGGGAAAAATCACGAGCGTGGAATCCATCACCAAGAACGGCAAGATTGTAGCTTATGAAGCCGTCGTGCGGACCGGCACGAAAAAATCAGAAATCCAAGTGGACCCGGAGGGCAAGCCAACCCACGTGGATTAGGCTTTCGGCTAGTGCCCCTCTTTAATCGCGATCTGAATGCGTCGTTATGACAGCAGCGTATATGCGTTGGCCTAGCCCGGCATACGGATGAGCATTTGATTCGGGCGTGGAGCTCGGATATATTTCCGAGTCTTGACTTCGATGCGCTGGCTGGAACAGACCGTCCGTCGCTACGAACATCGTTGCTGGGCAGCGGAGCCGAATCGCCGCACGCTTCCTTTTGCCTGGGGGCTCGAGCACATCGGCGGGCGGGCCGACGAGCTCGACCCGCGGGGTTTTCTCGACCGCTGGGTGGATGAGACGCTGCGAAAAAGCGACGACTGGTTCGCCGCGACTCCGGCGGACGACTACCGGCTGGAAGACGGCGTCCTGACGTTTACGAGCGCGATCGAATCGCCGTGGCCTGAAAACAACCGCGTCCATGCGCGATTCTTTCCTGCCAAGCTTTCGGGACCGGCGGTAGTGGTGATGGCACAGTGGAACGCCGGGTGGAACGATCATGCGAACATCTGCCGGTGGTTGAACCGGCTGGGCATCAGTGCATTGCGCTTGAGCTTGCCGTACCACGACCGGCGGGCCATTCCGGGACATCCCCGGGGCGATCACCTGGTGGGGCCTAACATCGGGCTGACGCTGCAGGCGAATCGCCAAGCGGTGTGCGACGTGCGGCGATGCTTGCGCTGGCTCGAGCAGCAGGGCTATGGAAAGCTCGGCATCCTGGGAACCAGCGTTGGCTCGTCGCTCGCGTTCATCACCATGGCGCACGAGCCGGCGGTACGCGCGAGCGTTTTTTTGCACGTCTCCACTTATTTCGGCGATGTGGTCTCGTCCGGTCTAACCACAATAAACGTTTGGGAATCTCTGCGGGCGAAAGTGACGCCGGAGGAGATCCGTCGCTATTGGACGCCCATCAGCCCGTATCCCTACGTAGCGCGCCTGCGCGCGAGCGGGCGGCCGTGCCTCGCAATCAGCGGCCGCTACGACCCGACGTTTTGGCCCGACTTGTCCGCCGAGTTCTTCGCAGCGATGGGGAATGGCGAGGGCGGCTGCGAAAGGCTCGAGCTCCCCTGCGGCCACTATTCGCTCGCGGCGGCGCCGTTCAAATACGTGGCTGGTTTGCGATTCGGAACCTTCCTTTTCCAGTCGTTGAGTTGACGCCATTCGCCCGGAAAAACTCACCCTTTTGGGTGATAAGGAGCTGCGTGGATGTCCCGCGCTAAGCCTCGTAAACCGAAGACATTAGCCATTTTTCGTTTATGGATGTTTGGTTTTGCTTGACTTTGAATTGGGTTTGACTCGATAATTGCGTTCGTATGTTAGCCATTCGCCAGACTGAAACGGGTAGCGGCTGCGTGTGTTGCTGCTGTTGTTGTACGCCCGCCTCTTCTGGCGCCTGGAGGGTTCTGAGCTAGAGCAATAACCTAGACCAGCACTTATATAACCCACCGCCAGAAGTAACTGGCGGTGGGTTTTTTGTTTTTACGGCCATGACAGAAGCCAACAAAGAGACCAAAGTCCAGCGCGTCGAGCGCCTGAAGCGCGAAAAGAATCCGTGGGAGTGCCTTGCGGACATTCGGCGATTCGCGCGCGAGGGCTTCGACTCCATCCCACCGGAATGGATCGGCAGTTACTTTCGCTGGTGGGGGATTTACACGCAGGGAGACGGAGCGGGGGCGGTGGGCGGGAAGTCGGGCGAGGGAAAATCCGTGCCGTACTTCATGGTGCGCATCCGCATTCCGAACGGGCTTCTGCTTTCGCACCAGCTTCGGACGATTGCCACGCTCGCGGAGCGTCACGGGCGCGGCGTCGCCGATTTGACGGTTCGACAGAATATTCAACTGCACTGGGTGGGCATCGAAGCCCTGCCGGAGATTTTCGAAAGTTTGCTGCGCAGTGGACTGAGCACGATGGGCTCCTGCGGCGACGTCACCCGAAACATTACCGGCTGCCCGCTGGCCGGTGTGGCTGCGGATGAGGTGTGCGACGCGTCGCCCTTGGCGCTCGAGGCGAACCGGCTCCTCGCCGGTAATCCGGAGTTTTACAACTTGCCCCGCAAATTCAAGATCTGCATCACGGGCTGCCGCGCCTGGTGCTCCTATCCGGAGATAAACGATATCGGCTTGACGGCCGCCTACCGCGCCCAGAACGGGCATTCCCCTGAAGTCGGTTTCTCCCTTCGCGTGGGTGGAGGACTTTCCACGGATCCGCATCTGGGCGTTCGGCTGAACGCATTCGTGCGCTGGAACCAGGTTGTGCCAGTTGTCCAGGAGATTGCTCGAATCTTTCGCGATTCGGACTGCCTGCGCCAAAGCCGCGAGCGCGCGCGGTTGAAGTTCCTGCTGCTGCAGCATGGTTGGACGGCCGAAAGCTTTCAGGCGGCGCTGGAAGGCCGGCTGGGCTTCGCACTGGATCCGGCGGTTCCGGAAGAGCCGCCCGCGGATGTGAATCGCGACCACGTGGGCATCCACGCGCAAAAACAGGAGGGCTATTGCTACGTGGGCGCCGCGGTTCTTCGCGGCCGCATCACGCCGGAGCAGATGCGGGTGGCCGCGGATCTCGCGGATCGTTTTGCGAGCGGGGAAGTGCGCACGACGAATATGCAAAACCTGGTGATCGTGAATGTGCCCCGGGGTCGCGCGAACTCGCTGGCCAAGGAACTCGATGCGGCCGAGCTGCGCGTGGCGGCGTCGCCATTCTGGCGGGGAGCGATCGCATGCACAGGCACGGAGTTTTGCAAGCTGGCGATCACGGAGACAAAAAGCTTTACCCGTTGGCTCACGGAGGAATTGGAAGAGCGGCTGCCGCAATTCGATCAGGAGCTGAAGCTGCACGTGACCGGCTGCCCCAATAGTTGCGGCCAGCACTGGATCGCCGACCTCGGAATCGAAGGCAAGAAGATGAAGGTTGGGAACGAGATGGTGGACGCATATTACTTCTGCGTTGGCGGAGCGCTCGGCAAACATCCATCCCTGGCGCGGTCCATCGGCTACCGCTGCGCTGCGACGGAAGTGCCATCGGCGATCGAGCGGTTGCTGCGGCATTACATGGAAGCTCGATTCACCGGAGAAAATTTGCGCCAGTTTTTCAGTCGGCACAACGACGCTGAGCTGCGAAGGTTGCTTGCCGGCGGGGAAATCGAGGCGGTAATCCGGGAGGCGGCGCAAGGGCGGCTGCCCCAAGGTCTAGAAGGCTGATGAGGAGCGCTCTCAGAGACGGAATCGCGAGCGAGAGGGGTGCAAAGCGCCATGCTTGAGATCTGGGTGGGACTTGCCGGAGGCATTCTGATCGGGGCCACGGGCGCGGGCGCGGGGCTCCTGGTTACGCCGCTTCTGATTTTGCTCGGATATCCACCGACGGTGGCGATTGCCACGGGGCTCGGTGCGCTGGTGGCGTCGAAGTTCGTTGGAACGGTGACGCACCACCAACTGGGACACTGGCCGGGGCGAGGCGCATGGACGCTGGTAGCGGGGGGCGCTGGCGGCGTGGCAGTGGCCTGGTGGCTCTTGCATGCGTGGGTGGCAGGAGGAAGCGGGGGAGCGGACTTTTGGTTAAAGCGGGCGCTGGGGGTGGTGCTGCTGGCGGCGGCAGGCGGTCTGTTGCTGGGCGAGCGTGTTTGGCGGAACGGCGGCAGTTCGGTGAGCGAGAAAAATCCAGCGCTTCTTTTTGTCCTGGGAGCGGGAGCCGCGGTGCCGGTGACGCTGACCTCGGGCGGGTCCGGGACTTTGCTCGTGCCCACACTGGCCCTGGTGACGAATTGGAGCGTGCCGCAACTCGCTGCGGCCAGCAACGTGTTCGGCTGGGCGGTGGGGGCCTTGAGCGTGGTTACGACGGCGCGGTTCGGTTTTTTCAACTGGCCGCTCTTTGCCAAGGTCCTGGTAGGAATTCTCCCCGGAGTCGCGGTGGGAGCGCTTCTCTCGCGGCGCATTCCACGGAGTTGGTTTGTGCGGGGTCTCGTCTTGGTGACTGTGTATCTGGCAGCGCGATTGCTTTTGGGTTGAAATCAAACAGGAGGCTGACATGGAGTCCGTGCGTGGAGAGATCGAACAACTGCAAGCCGAGGTCGAGCGGTGGGGCCCGGAAAAACTTCTGCCGTGGGGCCTGGCGCGGTTCTATCCCAAGGTAGCCGTCGCGTCGAGCTTTGGCGCGGAAGACGTCGTGCTGATCGACATTGCCGCAAGATCGAGCGTCAACGTCCGGGTGTTCACCCTGGATACGGACTTCCTGTTTCCCGAAACTTACGCGCTGATCGAGCAGATCGAGCAGAGCTACGGGATTCGCGTGGAGCGCGCGCGTTCCGCATTGACGCCCGACGAGCAGGCAGACCAGCACGGCAAGGCGCTATGGAGTTTCAATCCGAACCTCTGCTGCGACCTCAGAAAAGTGGTGCCACTCAAGAAACAATTGTCCGAACTGGACGCCTGGGTCACGGGCGTGCGCCGCGATCAGGCGCCCACGAGAGCGAACACCAAGAAGCTTGAATGGGATGCCAAGTTTGGTTTAGCGAAGCTGAATCCGTTGGCGGATTGGACTTCAGCGCAGGTTTGGGACTACATCCGCTCGCACGAAGTGCCTTACAATCCGCTGCATGACCAGAACTATCCGAGCATCGGCTGCACGCATTGCACTCGTCCCGTGATGCCGGGCGAGGATCCGCGCGCGGGCCGGTGGTCGGGCTTCAACAAAACGGAGTGCGGATTGCATTTGAAGGAGTAACGGGATGCCGCTTTTTCCTCTCTTCCTGAAGCTGGATCGTCGCCCATGCCTCGTGGTGGGCGCGGGGCCGGTGGGCGAAGGAAAGATTGAGGGGCTGCTTCTCACGGGCGCAAAGGTTCGCGTGATTGCGCCCAAGGCTACAAACGCCATTGTGGAGTGGGCGCGCGTCGGAGCGATCGAGTGGAAGGCGCGTGACTTTGTTCCTGCGGACCTCGACGGCACATTCCTGGTGATCGCGGCGACGTCGTCTCCCGACCTGCACGAGCGAATCTTTCACGAGGCGCAGCGCCGGGGCGTTTTGTGCAACGTTGTCGATGAGCCGGAACGCTGCGATTTTTACTATCCGGCTGTTGTGCGCCGGGGCCACCTTCAAATCGCCATCTCCACCGGCGGACAAAATCCAGCACTGGCTCAAAGCCTGCGCCAAAAGCTCGAGCAGCAATTCGGACCGGAGTGGGAAGCGTGGGTGGAGCAGCTCGGCGAAGCAAGGCGCAAGGTCCGTGCAACTGTGACCGATGCGGATCAGCGCCGGCAGATCCTGCATCGATTGGCGAGTGGCGAGCCCGCGGGAGACAAGGCATGAAGGGCAAAGTGTATTTGGTCGGCGCGGGCCCGGGCAGTCCCGAACTGCTAACGTTGAAGGCCCTGCGCGTTCTCGAAGCCTGCGATGTGGTGCTGCACGACGACTTGGTCTCGCGCGAGATTTTGGCGTTCGCGTCCTCGCAGGCACGCGTGTATAACGTTGGGAAACGCTGCGGTCCGAAGAAAACCACGCAACGGCAGATTAATGCGTCGCTGGTGTCTCATGCCCGCGCGGGGAAACTCGTTGTGCGTCTCAAGGGAGGCGATCCACTGATCTTCGGCCGAGCCGGTGAAGAAATCGAGGCGCTGCGCGAAGCCGGAATTGATTTTGAAATCGTGCCTGGCGTCACCGCGGCGTCGGTGGCCGCCGCTTCGGCGCGAATTCCGTTGACCGACCGGCGGCATGCGTCCGCGGTTGTCTTTCTGACGGCCCATCCGTGTAGGGGAAAGTGGCGGGCCGACTGGAGAATGGCGGCCACGCCGGGTGCCACGGTGGTTCTTTATATGCCTGGGGACAACTATGAGGCCCTGGCGGCGGAACTGTGCGAGGTGGGAATCGATCTGGGGACTCCATGCGTCATCGTCTCGCGTGCGTCCACGTCCCAGGAACGGATCCACCGGACGACGATCGGGGAACTGCCGGCTGCGCCTGGCCTCGCTGCCCCTGCGGTTTTGATTATCGGGAGTGCGGTTGCAATGGATGGGCGCGCGGAGGGAAATCCCAACGACTTCGTGCGCAAAATTGCGGTCGGCGGTGCGATCGCACACGCGTCATACTCCAACGCCGCTTTTGTGCGCTAAGGTTTTTTCTTGCCCAGAATACCGCCGAGGAGGTTCCCTAGACCCTGGTTTGGCGAAGTGGGAATGCCGCCCAGGGTGCCGGCGAAATCAGGGACGAACACGGGACTGGATGTGGTGCCCTGAATTCGAAAAGGGAGGCCATTCCCATTCGTCGCTTGACCGAGACGGGTCAAGCTGGCGATTCCACCGAGAGCGCCAGCCCCACCGTTGAGCTTTGCCAGCATTCGAAAATTCAGCCGGTTGTCGTTGCCGACGGTGCCGGCGCCCGTCAGTGTTCCGAGAGCTGGGATATTGATGCTGATCTCCTCGGCGCGAATTCCGTCCGGTGCGACACGAAGTTTGGAACTCATGCTCTGGATGAAGGTCTCCGAGCTCGATCCGGCGCCCGTCAGGGCGGCCATGCCGGCCAGCTTGGACCCGAGACTAAAGCCCGAAACATGGAGGTTGGAAACAGACAGGGGCCCGGCAGTCACCAATTTTTCAAACGGGCCATCGAGCCCAAGATCCGCGTTCACCGTGCCGCCCTGGAGCGAAGAACCGGACGGAAGAGTGATCCCTAAAATCTGGAGGAGTCCCTGGACGTCCTGGGCGGGAAGTTTCTTAATATGGAGCTTCATCTGGATTGGGAGATGTTCGAAGGATGCGGCTGACGCGGAGGAACCTGGATTTGCTCCGCTCTCGATTGGCCCCGCTGTGCCTTCCAGAGCGAGGGTGCCGCCACTGGGCGACTTCGCTTCGAAGGTGACGGGAATTGCCGTTGTATAAGAAACATTTTTTGCTTCGAGGTTCACATCCTCCCACACTTGACGCGCGCCCGAAGCGGTGCGGCCGAAAGTGACGCGTCCTTTTGCAATCGTCAGCTTCTGAACTGAGAACTCTCCCGGCGCGCTGCTCGAATCGTCGCGCGACCCCGTTTTGGCGCCGAGGCTCGCGAAGTTCCATTTGCCGGCAGGTGAGCGAAGCAAGGTGAGATCCGGCTCCTTCACCTCGAGCGACTGGACTCGAAGGGTGTGGGAAAAAATCAGCGGAATCAGCTCCACACCGACGGCGAGAGACTTGGCGTGCAGAAAAGGGGCGTGGCTGAACGCACTATCGTCCGCGATGGAGACGTCTTCGGCCGAGAAGCCTCCGCTCAGCAGGGATGCGTGTAAATGGCCAATCTGGACCTGGCGGCCCAGTCCAGAGCTCAACTTGGTCTGAATTGTCGGCCGAAAAGAATCTGCGTCGATCAGGAGGGGAACCAGGACGATCAACAACACCACGAAGCCGATCACCGCGCCAATGATGATTATGGGTTTTCTTTTCATCGGTAGCCTCCGCGGAAGTGAAGCGAGGGAATCATACATCAGGTTCGTGCGAGCGGGTGAGGTTCGCGAAGGCGCCCTCGGAGATGACCCGGGCGACGGCGGCGATGTCGGGAGCGAGCGAGCGGTCGGCGTCCATGTGCTTTGCGACCGAGCGGACCAATTCGTAAGCGCGATACGCTTCAGGGCCGGTGCGTAGGGGCGCGAGCAGATCGATTCCCTGGCAGGCGGCAAGCAGTTCAATCGCCACAATGTGGCCGACGTTCTCGAGCATCGGCTTCAGCCGTCGCGCGGCGCTCATTCCCATCGAGACGTAGTCTTCCTGGTTACCGGAAGTCGGAATCGAATCCACCGAATGGGGCGCGGCGAGGGTCTTCGATTCGCTGGCGAGGGCGGCCGCAGTTACCTGGGCGAGCATGAATCCGGAATTGAGGCCGGGCTCAGCGGTCAAAAATGCCGGAAGCAGGCTGGTGTGCGGGTTGGTCATGTGTTCGATGCGGCGCTCAGAAATGCCGGCGAGTGTAGCCAGCGCGATGGCTAGGTGGTCCGCGGCCATGGCGAGCGGCTGTCCGTGAAAGTTTCCGCCGCTCAGCACTTCGCCTGAATCGGCGAACACGAGGGGATTGTCCGTGGCGCTATTGAGCTCGATCGTGAGCGTGGCGCGCACGTGCCCTAGAGCGTCTCGCACAGCTCCATGCACCTGCGGCGTGCAGCGAACGCTGTAGGCATCCTGGACGCGGCGATCCTTCTTGGTGGAGCGGTGCGATTCGCGGATCTGGCTGCCGCGATTCAAGCGCAACAGATTGCGCGACGTCACAGCCTGACCGGGAAACGGGCGCAGGCGGGAAATGCGTTCGTCGAAGGCTGTGGGTGTGCCGCGCAGTGCATCGAGCGAGAGGGAAGCGGCCACGTCGGCGGATTCGATCAAAAGTTCCGCCTCGCGCAGAGCGAGCGCGAGCAAAGCCAGCATTCCTTGGGTGCCGTTCAGCAAAGCGAGCCCTTCCTTTGCTTCGAGCCGCAAAGGGGCGATCCCGGCGCCCTCGAGGGCTTCACCGCCGCGGACTTTCGTGCCGCGATAGACCGCTTCGCCCTCGCCAATCGCCACCAGCGCAAGATGGGCCAGCGGCGCCAGGTCTCCGGACGCTCCCACGGAGCCTTGCGACGGAATCACAGGATGCACGCCGCGATTGAGCATGGCGCAAAGCACGTCCGCCACAATCGGCCGGACACCGCTGAAGCCCTTGGCGATGGTATTTGCTCGCAGCAGAATCATGGTGCGTGTTTCGAATTCGGAAAGCGGCGCGCCGACGCCACAGGCGTGGCTGCGCACCAGATTGACCTGCAACTGTTTGATCTGGTCCGGCGAAATGCGGACCTCCGCCAGCTCGCCGAAGCCGGTGTTGACGCCGTAGACCGTCGCGTTCGACTCCGTCAGGCGATCGATCAGGGCGCGGGATGCTTCCATCCTGGCGCGGGCGTCAGGCGCGAGCGAAACTTCGGCGCCGTCGAGAGCTGCCTCGTAGAGCTCCTCCAGCGTCAGGTGGTTGCCCGTAATCGCAATCGCCGTCGTCATTTTTGTGCGGGTTGGGTCGCTTCCTTCCGACGCTCCGCAGGCCGCAAAGGCGTTAAAGGGAAATACTTTCGGTATTTCTCTGGCAGCGTCTTTGGGCGGCCGTTGCGGTCGCAGATCACGTGGAGCGTTTCACCGGTCGCGATCAGCGCGCCAGCGGGGTCTTGCAAGACTTCATAGGCAAAGAGGATGGTGCGGCTGCGGGCCTGGGCCACACGAGCGCGCACGCGCAGGACGTCATCGTAGTGGGCGGGTTGTTTGTAGGTGCAGCGAGCCTCTGCGACGACAACGTAGCAGTTGTCTTGAATTTCCATCTGCTTGTAGTTGATGCCCATGTGGCGCATCAATTCCACCCGGCCCACTTCGAACCAGACAAAGAAGTTGGCGTAGTAGACCACGCCCATCTGATCGGTTTCGGAATAGCGCACGCGAATCGTCGCGTCATTGACGCTCTGCATCTGCTTATCTTCCTGCATGAGCGCTGCTAGATGTCTGGCCGCGGATGCATGGGCCGAGTGAGGCGCGAATCAATTTCCCTTCCACTGGGGCGCGCGCTTCTCCAAAAACGCACTCAGGCCTTCGCGAAAATCTGCCGTCGAGCGGACATCGGCGTTTTCATGGATCGCTGCCTCTAGGTCGTGCTCCATCTCCTCGTCCTGTGAACACAGCAGAACGCGCTTGGTTCGAGCGAGGCTCGCGGGGCTGGAAGCAACAAGCGTGGCCGCCAGCTCTTTAGCGGCCTCGAGCAGTTTCTCTGCGGGCTCGAGGCGTGTGACCAAGCCCACGGCTTGGGCCTCCGCCGCGTCGAACACTCGCCCGGAAAGCAACAAGTCGCGCGCCCGTTTTTCGCCGATCTGACGGCGCAGGAACACCGACACGATCGCCGGCACAAATCCGATGCGCACCTCGGTGTACCCGAATTTCGCTTCGGGCACCGCGAGGGTGAAATCGGCGAGCGTTGCCAGGCCGCACCCGCCGGCGAGCGCCGCACCATTTACAGCGGCGATGATGGGAAGCGGGAAGCTGTAAACGCGGCGAAACATTTTAGCCATTCGTCGAGAATCTTCCAGGTGCTCTTCGGGAGTTTGGGACGCGATCGCTCGCAGCCCTTCGAGATCCATCCCGGAGCAAAAAGCCTTGCCGGCGCCGGTCAGAATGACAACCCGGGCACCACTCGACTCGACTTCATCCAGGGCCGCGAGGAGCTCTTCGATCATCTCGGTGGAGATGGCATTGCGCTTCTCAGGCCGGTTGAGCGTGATGATGGCGACTTCGCCTTCGCGCTCGAGCTTCAGTGTATGGAAGGCCATTCGGTGACCTTGCGTCTTCGCTGTCGCATTCCTATTGCGGGGCCTTTTCTTCCACGTGCGCGTACTTGTTGCGAATTTCGCCCGTCATGGCGTAAGCGACCGCGAGGGATTTCGTATCGATACCGGTGGAAACACCGCGGGCTGCCAGAGTGGTCAGCACCGTTTCGGTGGGAATATTTCCGACGAGCTCGTCGCCGGCGAAGGGGCAGCCACCGAGCCCGGTGAGCGCGCCATCAAAGCGCCGGCAGCCGGCTTCGAATGCAGCCAGCACTTTTTCCGCCGCGCGTTCGGGACGGCTGTGCAAGTGCACGCCCAGTTCGATTCCGGCCACGCAGTGTTGAACCTGCTGATAGAGCCGCGCCACCTCTTCGGACGCAGCAGTCCCCACCGTGTCCGCCAGGGAAACAGTGCGCACGCCGGCGTCTTTCAGCCAAATGAGTGTTTCCTCGACGATTTCCGGGCCCCAGGGTTCGTCATAAGGATTGCCAAAAGCCATGGAGATGTAAACGACGAGATCGCGTCCCGCGGCTTTGGTTTCCTTCCTGAGTTTTTCCACAAGGGCGCGGGATTCCGCGCGGGACATGTTGGCATTCGCGCGTCGGAAGTAGGCTGAGATCGAATAGGGGTAGCCGATCGTCGTAACGCCGGGAGTGGCGAGGGCCCGTTCGAGCCCCTTCTCATTCACTACAATTCCGATGATCTCGAGCGCTTCGCCCGACCCGGATTCCAGCGGGTGCAGCGCTTTCATCACTTCTTCGCTATCCGCCATCTGCGGGACGTGCTTCGGAGAAACGAAGCTGACGGCGTCGATGTGACGAAAGCCGGCGTGGATCAGGCGGCTCAGGTATTCCACCTTCACGTCGGTGGGGATGATTTGCGGCAGACCCTGCCAGGCGTCGCGGGGGCATTCGATGATCTTGGCCGTCTCCATGGAGGGTTAGGTTTGCAGGACCCCGGTCTTGAATTCGCGGACTTCCGGGTTGAGCGAGGCTGCGTCGAGGGCTTCGACGATGGCTTCGCGCGTTTGCGCCGGGTCAATAATGGCGTCCACCCAAAGGCGCGCGGCGGCGTAGCGCGGATCGGTTTGGCGTTCGTAAGTGGAGCGGATCAATTCGTGCAGCTCTTGCTTCTCTTTTTCCGTCAGCTTCCTTCCTTCGCGCTCGAGCTGCTTGATTTTGATTTCGACGAGCGTCCCGGCGGCCGAATCGCCGCTCATCACCGCGTACCGCGCGGTGGGCCAAGCAAAAATGAAACGAGGATCGTAAGCCTTGCCGCACATGGCGTAGTGGCCGGCGCCGAAACTGCCGCCGCAAATGACGGTAATTTTCGGGACCACGCTGTTCGAAACCGCGTTGACCATTTTCGCCCCGGAGCGAATGATGCCCGCCCATTCCGCTTCCTTGCCCACCATGAAGCCGTTGACGTCATGAAGAAAAACCAGCGGGACGAGGTTCTGGTTGCAATCGAGGATGAAACGCGCCGCTTTGTCAGCGGACTCGGAATAAATCACTCCGCCGAACTCGATGCGCTTCTCGCCGGTGCCCGGCGCGGAGATCTGTACGTGCATTTTCTGGTTTGCCACAATGCCCACGGCCCATCCACCGATTCGAGCGTAACCGCAGAGGACCGTCTGGCCATATTCGGCGCGGTATTCCTCCCAACGGCTGCCGTCGGCAACGCGAGCGATAATTTCGCGCATGTCGTACTGCTTTGCGGGATCGGAGGAGAAGATTCCGTAGATTTCTTCCGCTGGGAAGGCCGGACGTTCGACGGGTTTGCGATCGAAGGGCGCGCCAGGCTTGTGGCCGATCTTGTCGACCAGCGCGCGGATACGTTCGATGCAGCTTTCCTCGTCGGGCTCGCGGAAGTCGATTGTGCCGCTGATCTGGGCGTGCATTTTGGCGCCACCGAGCTCTTCCGCCGAAGTTTTTTGCCCGATGGCCGCTTGCACGAGCGCGGGTCCCGCGAGAAACAAGCCGGAGCCTTCGGTCATCAAGATGTGGTCGCACATCACCGGCAAATAGGCGCCGCCGGCAACGCACATTCCCATGATCGCCGTAATCTGCGAGATGCCCATGGCGCTCATCACCGCGTTGTTGCGAAAGACCCGTCCAAAATCGTCCGTATCCGGGAAGACATCTTCCTGGAGCGGCAGAAACACACCGGCGGAATCCACCAGATAAATTGTGGGGATGTGGTTTTCGATGGCGATGTTCTGGGCGCGGATGACCTTCTTCGCCGTCATCGGGAAAAATGCCCCGGCCTTGACCGTGGCGTCATTGGCGATGATCATCATTTGGCGGCCGGCGACGCGACCGAGGCCGGCGATGGTTCCCGCGGCCGGGGCGCCGCCCCATTCCTGGTACATTTCGTAGGCCGCATATAGTCCCAGCTCGAAGAACTGGCTCTGCGGGTCTACGAGCTTGGCGATACGCTCCCGCGCCGTCAGCCGGCTCTTCTTGTGCTGTGACTCAATCGCCTTCGTGCCGCCGCCCTGGCGGATTTCTTCTTCCTCATTCTTGAGTTCAGTGAGGAGCTCCACCATCAGCTGGCTGTTCTTCTTGAAATCGGGGGAGTCACGGTTGACGCGGGTTACGACTGCGGAGCTGGCCAACTCAGGGACCTCTTGCGTCGCCGTCTCAAGGCACGGCAGGCGAAACGCAGCATTGTATCATCCGACAGCGAATCGCGGCGCGTTTTGGCCCGGTGATGCCTATTGTCCGCGAGGCGGTTGAGGTTGATTCGGAATTGGAGCTAGCAGCACAGGCTTGCCTCAAGTCGGGCGGGAGCCGCGCGTAGCCGCTGTTGTCCGCGAGTTCAAGAAGCAGGATGTTGTCTCGTCGGCGGGGGAGCATGGAAGAGCTAACCGCGGATCATTTCCCCTGAGCCGGAGTGGAGAGGCGCCGGCGGATAAAGTCCACGATTTCCTGGGTCGGCGTCCCGGGCAGAAAGACCTCGGCGATGCCGACCTGTTTGAGGGCAGGGATATCGGCGGCGGGGATGATGCCGCCGATGAGGACGGTGACGTCATCCATGCCTTTCTCGCGCAGCAGAGCCATCAAGCGCGGGCAAATCGTGTTGTGCGCGCCGGAAAGAATGGAGAGGCCGATGACGTCCACGTCCTCTTGGGTGGCAGCGGAAGCGATCATTTCAGGAGTTTGGCGCAGGCCGGTGTAAATGACTTCCATACCCGCGTCGCGCAGAGCGCGCGCAATGATTTTCGCGCCGCGGTCGTGACCGTCGAGGCCGGGCTTGGCGATCAGCACGCGTATCTTTCGCTCCGTCATTGGGGGACGAGGATACTGCAAAACGCGGGACAAACGATAGAGTTCCCGGCCCGCAGGGTTCCTCCCCGGCGAGGCAAACGGCCCAGGAAATTTGGGGAGTGGATGTCGAACCCGATTGCGGGACCTACGTAATGGCGACTTCTTCGTATATGCCGAAGACTTCGCGGAGGGCGTCGCAGACTTCACCGAGAGTGGCGTAAGCCTTCACCGCCTCGTAAAGGTAGGGCATCAGATTTTCTTTTCCCTCCGCGGCTTTGCGAAGGGCGTTCAAGCGTCTCTCGGTCTCTGCCTGCGAGCGCTCCGTGCGGAGCTTCTTCAAACGTTCAGCCTGACGATGAGCGACCGAGTCGTCGATTTGGAGGGTATCGATGGGCTTTTCTTCGGCCACAAAATCGTTCACGCCGACGATGATCTTTTCCTTCCGGTCGACGGCCATCTGATAACGGTAGGAAGCTTCGGCGATTTCGCGCTGCGGGTAGGCGCGCTCAATGGCGGCAATCATGCCGCCGAGAGCGTCGATCTTTTCGATGTAATCCTGCGCGGCACGTTCGACCTCGTTGGTAAGTGTTTCGACGAAGTACGAACCGCCCAGGGGATCGGCGGTGTTGGTGACGCCGCTTTCGTGGGCGATGATCTGCTGGGTGCGCAATGCCAGGGTAGCGGCGAATTCGGTGGGCAAAGCCCACGCTTCGTCGAGCGAATTGGTGTGCAGGGATTGCGTGCCGCCCAGGACTGCCGCCAGCGCCTGGAGGGCGGTGCGAACCACATTGTTGTACGGTTGCTGGGCCGTGAGCGAGCAGCCGGCCGTCTGCGAGTGAAAGCGCAGGGCCCAAGCGCGCGGATTTTTCGCCCCGAAGCGATCGCGCATCGTGTGGTACCAGATGCGCCGGGCGGCGCGATATTTCGCGATTTCCTCGAAGAAGTCGCTGTGGGCGTTAAAGAAAAAGGAAAGGCGCGGGACGAACTCGTCGACGTCGAGCCCGCGGCGAACGGCCCATTCCACGTACTCGATTCCATCGCGCAGCGTGAAAGCAAGCTCCTGCACCGCAGTTGAGCCCGCCTCGCGGATGTGGTAACCGCTGATGGAAATGGGGTTGAACTTGGGAGTGTGCTTCGCCCCGAACTCAAACGTGTCGATGACCAGGCGCATCGAAGGCTCGGGAGGATAGATATATTCTTTCTGCGCGATATATTCCTTCAGAATATCGTTCTGGAGCGTGCCCGACAAAGTCTTCCAATCCGCACCCTGCTTTTCCGCCACCGCCAGATACATGGCCCAGACCACTGCGGCGGGGGAATTGATGGTCATCGAGGTGCTGACGCCGGCCAGGGAAATTTGGTCGAATAGCGCTTCCATATCGGCTAGCGAACTGATGGCAACGCCACACTTGCCCACTTCGCCTTCGGAGAGAGCATGGTCGGAGTCATACCCCATCAGAGTGGGCAAATCGAAGGCGACGGAAAGCCCCGTTTGACCTTGCGCGAGAAGATAGCGGAAGCGTCGGTTCGTATCTTCGGCCGTACCGAAGCCTGCAAACTGCCGCATCGTCCATAGTCGTCCGCGATACATCGTGGCGTGGATACCGCGCGTATACGGTGGCTCGCCGGGAAGCCCGAGATCGCATTCCGTAGCCCAGTCTGCAAGATCGGCGGGCGTATACAACCGGTGAATTGGATAGCTTGAGACGGTTGTGAATTCAGGCGCGCGTTCCGGTGATTTTGCCAGCGTGGACCGCAAAGTGTTCTCTTCCCATTCGACTTCGGCAGGTGAAGGTTTACGGTGGGCGCCGGTTTCGGGAGAACTGGGATCAGGTGCCGTGGGGGCGCTCGAGCGGGTCCTCGGAGAATCTTCGTTCATACGACCAACTCCTACATCTCATTCTAGGCCATCGCGAACCAGTGGACAAGGGCAAGACGGCTGAGGGTGCCTTGAGGACCGCATGCCTTTGGTAGGGCTACGCGCACCCCGGACGACCGGAACCTGGGCGACAATGGGTTCAGGTTTGCAGGTACTGCCGGGGGAAGTTACGACGTTCCCTAATAGGTAGCCGGCCTGCCGACCACCTCCGCGCTGACGGTGCCGGGAATCAGCGGCGTGCGGCCGACGTGGGCCCCCTTTTTCGTCGCAACGGTGATGTGGTTGACGTCGAGCGTGCGGCCCATGGCCTTATCGAAATTGACTTGGGCCTCGGCCAGGTCAGCCTTGGCGCGCAGCTCATTGCCCTGAGCGGTGGTGAGGTCGCGCTGCGCCTGAATCACAAAGAAAATCGTGGAAGCGCCGAGTTGATATTTCTTTTGCTCGGCATCCAGCGTTTGCTGCGCCAGCACCCGCGCCTTTTCCGCGGCCTCCACGCGGGCGTGGTCTTGCTCGAGTGCGATTTGCGCGTTGCGAACATCCACGGCCACGGTGTTCTGGAGCTGGCGATACTGCACTTGCACCTGGCGCTCGTCGAGCAAGGCGCGCGCGCTATCGGCCTGGGCGGAGCGGTTCCGGATGGGGAGGGTGAAATTCAGCCCGAATAAGTAAGTGGGAAAATTGTTCTCGAACACCTGCGAAGCGGCGTCTCCAAAGCCTCCCTTACTGACGCTGGTAGTGGTAAACGCGGTCGGCGTCCCAACGAAAACTGGCTGCCCGTTGGCGCCGTTGACCACGACAATGTTTCCGTTCTGATTCACAAACGGGGCCGTGGTGTTTGGAGCGAATGCGGTCGCCGCCGTGGTCGCCGCGTTCCCTCCCAGGCCGGTGGAGGAGTATTGAGCGAACAGGGTCGCGATCGGAAGCAGGGCATTTCGCGTCGCTCTCACTTCGATTCCGGCGTTCTTCAGGTTCAGATCTGCTTGCAGTATCTCCGGCCGTTTCTGCCATGCCTCTTTGACGGCATCCTGCAGGGGAAGAAGTTCGACGGGTGGAGGAGTAGGAATTGAGGTTGTGGGGATAATTTCGATATTGAGCAGTTCCGGCGCCACTAGATTCTTCGTGATGGCGTTCAGCAGCAGGGTTTGGTCCTGGAGCTTAGTGGTTTGCGCGACGATTAAGTTTTGCCTGTCGGTGGCCAGCTCGGATTCAGCGCGAACCACCTCGATGGGCGCCAGGGTGCCGATTTCAACCTGTTTCTTGTTGTCTTCATAGAGCTTTTGGGAGGTGTTCACGGCGGCCTGTTGCACTTTCACGTTTCCGCCCGCGAAAACGAGCTCCCAGTAGAAGTTCTGCACTTGGGTCACGGTCGCCATCACTTGCAAGGCGAAAACAAGATCGCCGACCTTCAGGTTATTCCTCGCCTCCAGAATGAAACGGGTGTTGGGCAGCAACCCGAAGCCGCTCAGCAGTTGCTGTTGGACGCCGACGATCATGGTGGATTGCACCGCAGGATTGAAGAGCGCGGCGGGGGACGACGTCGCAGAACGGGTGTTGTCAAAGGCGACGGTGAAGGCCGTGCCGGTATGGAAACCCTGTTGGTAGCCGAAGTTGGCCTGGGCGCTGTTGTTCATCAGTTGTGACAGGGATGTGGCCCCCGTTCCGGAAAGAAAGGGATTGTTGACCGGGATCGAAGAGTGCTGCCAATTCAAGTTGGCGGTGACGATGGGGTCGAATGACAGAGACGGAATGAATCCCAGCGCCGTCGCAGTCCCGGTGCCGCCGATACCGCGCCCGATGCCGCCCGCTTTGGTGCGAAGAAGGTCGGTCTCCGCAATCCACGGCACGTAGCGCTGGACGGCAATATCAAGATTGTTCTCGAGCGCCAGCGAGATCGCATCGTCAAGGCTCAGCATCAGCTTGCCATCCTGGATCAACTGATCCAGCCGGGGCGAATTTGTGAGCGCAGGGGGAGAAACGTGGATGGGGGTGTACGGTGCGAAGACGTTGGGAAACGGTGATGGACCCTTCGAATAGTTGGGTCCCGACAGGGCTTTCAAGTTGCGAGCTTGGTCCAGGGCCGGACTTTGGCTCGGGGCCTCTGGAGGCGGCTGCGTCTGGGGCTGGATCTGCTCCGGAGTTTGTGCCTGTACCTGAGTGGATGCCTGATCCTGACTTTGATCCTGCGACTGGGCGTAGACCGGGGTAACGATCAGCGACGCAGTCAAAAACATTGCAACGGCCGCGGGGAATAGCCTTTCGCTCATTTTCGTTTTCCTCTCCATTCAAAGTGCTCTTGAAGGCGTGATGCCCATCCAGTGAGTAAACGCGCGGTGTCGGAGATTTGTTTCAAAAGATTGTATGTAGCAAGCTGCCAGCCACGCGTATCCATTTGATTTTAGACGACAAAGTGAGGACGACGGCTGCTGAGATGTGCGAAATCGAACAGAGCCGGTTCGCATTCGGACAAGCAGAGGCTGAGTGTAGCATCGCTTACCGTCATTGACAACGCGGCCCAGTGGTCCTAGGCTACCCCCGCCATCGGGCGTGCCCCCGGGCGGCCGTGAGGCGCAGGAGCATAGTTCATGCGGCGCGAAGCTGTTGTGCGGACCTTGGAAGAGGCTGGAGCCCTGCGCAAAGGCCATTTCGAGCTTTCGAGTGGCCGCCACAGCGACATGTATGTGCAGTGCGCGCTCGTTCTCCAGCATCCGGCGCACGCCGAGGCCCTGGGGCGCGCGCTGGCCGCGGAATTCCACGATCTGCAACTGAATTGCGTTGCATCGCCGGCCCTCGGGGCAATCCTTCTGGGCCACGAGGTGGCGCGGGCCCTTGGCGTACACTCCGTTTTCCTGGAGCGAGACGCTTCCGGATTGATGTCACTGCGCCGAGGATTCGAATTCCGACGCGGTGAGAGAGTGCTGGTGGTCGAGGACGTGTGGACGACAGGCGGCTCGACGCGCGAGGTCATCGGGGCAGTGGAGGAGGGAGGGGGTTGCGTCGTAGCTGTGGGCGCGCTTCTCGATCGGAGCGGAGGCCGCTTGGAATTCCCGGTACGTGCCGAGGCGCTTCTCGAAATGGAAGTCCAGAGCTACGAACCGGAGGACTGCGTTCTTTGCCGTTCCGGCAGTGTTGCCCTGCGCCCCGGCAGTCGCTTTCTACGCGCCCATCCGTAAGGTCGTCATTATTCAGGCGCCTGTTCCGCTGCTTCGACGGTCGGCGCAATCACAAAAAACTGCTCTACGTTGGTCATCCTCAGCAGGGTTCTGGTCCGGTCGTTCAATCCTGTCAGTGTGAGGCGACGGCCGGCTCGTTCGCAATGCACTCGAGCGGAAACGAGCGTCCCGAGGCCGGCGGAGTCAATGAACGGGACGCCGCTGAAATCCAAGATTAAAGTTCGAGCTGTTTCCGCCCTCACTTGATTCTGGAAATCGAAGAGCGTCGTCATGGTCAGCGGGCCAGCCAAACGCAGAACGCGTTGCCCTTCACGCCTGCCATCCGCGGTCGTGATTTGCAGTCGGTCCTCAATCATGGCGCAGAGCATATAAGGGAACGTGCCGTTCTTTGTTAAGATTCGGTTAAAAAAAAGCCCTGACGCACTGAGCCTCTGAGGACACCTGCCAGCCCGGCTCGCTTGTGACACACGGCGCGCCGGTCATGAGGTCTGAAACGTATGCGGTGAGGGCGCCCATGCGATAATCGGCCCACGCCATGCGCAACATCAAAATGACATTGGCTTATGACGGTTCGAACTTCCATGGATGGCAGTGGCAACCGGGCGTTCCGACCATTCAGGGAGCAATCGTCGAGGTCGCGCAGCAGGTGATCCAGGAGAAGATCTACGTCCATGGGGCCAGCCGCACCGATTCAGGCGTCCACGCCCTAGGCCAGGTAGCCAATTTCAAGACGCAGTCGCCACTTTCGGCTGCCGAGTTCCAGCGCGCCTTCAACGCCCTGCTGCCGCCCGCCATCCGGGTAGTTGCGGCGGAGGAAGTCGGACCCGACTTCCATGCGCGCTGGCAAGCGCAGGCCAAGACGTACCGCTACCGAATCTTTCGCGGGCAGGTGGTACCCCCGTTCGAATGGAAATATGTTTATCATTATCCCTGGCCGCTCAACGAAGACGCGATGGTGGAGGCCGCCCGCCTGTTTGAAGGCGAGCACGATTTCACTTCTTTCGCCGCGTCGTCCGGTTCCGAGGAAGACGACCGTGACCGCAACACCGTCCGCGTGATTTATCGCTCCGAACTGTTGCGTTGCGCGCATCGGGCGTCAGGGGCGGACGGCTTTCGCCCTGCCAAGCAGGGCGAAGACGACCAGGGAGCTTCCCCCGTCGCGAGGGACGAACTTATTTACGTCGTGCGCGGAAAATCGTTCTTGCGCTACATGGTTCGCAAAATTGTCGGGACGTTGCTGGAGGTAGGCAAAGGAAAGTTGTCGCCATCCGATATCTTCCGGCTTTTTGAGCTACGCGACCGCTCGTGCTCCGGAGCAACGGTTCCGCCGGAAGGCCTGTACCTGGTTTCGCTCGAGTACCCTGACCCGACGGCGTCGCTTGCGACTCGTGCGGACCCAAGCTTGGGGACAAGGTCGTAAGAATCAGCTAGAATCCATTGATCCATGGCCCACCCTACGCCACCGTTTTCGGCGGCTCCGACTTCCGAGGCCCGGCACGTTGAATCACTCGATCCCGCGACTCAAGAAGCGATCGCGCGGTTTGAGGTCACCCTGTCCGCCGAAGTACCGCGAGTTTTCGAGCGGGCGCGCCACGCACAGGTGAATTGGGCAGCGCGGCCGGTTGGCGAGCGGTGCGAATTGCTGCGCCGACTGCGCGATGTCGTCTTTGAGCGACGCCACGAGATCGCTGATTTGATCGGCCGGGAATCGGGGAAGCCGCGCACAGAAGCAGTCTTCGCCGAAGTTCTTCTCGCGCTCGATCTTGTGGATTTCTTCGCGCGCAAGACGCCACGGTGGTTGCGCCCCGAGCGCGTGCCCCACCACAACCTGGCGATGAAGGCGAAGAACGGGCATCTTATCTTTGAGCCCTGGGGAACTGTTGCCGTTATCTCGCCGTGGAATTATCCCTTTTCGATCCCGCTCGGCCAGGTGGTCCCTGCTCTGGCCGCGGGCAACGCGGTGCTGCTGAAGCCATCGGAGCTGACGCCTTGGTGTGGCGCCCTGGTCGGTGAGCTGGTCGAGCAAGCGGGCTTTCCCGGCGGGCTGGTCCAAGTGCTGCAAGGCGCGGGGGAAGTGGGAGCGGCGCTCGTCGCCGGCGGACCCGACAAGGTTTTCTTCACTGGAAGCGTGGCCACGGGCCGGAGAATTGCAGAAGCTTGCGCCCGGCAACTGATTCCTTCAGCGCTCGAGCTCGGCGGCAAGGACGCCATGATCGTGATGGCGGACGCGGATCTCGAGGTTGCATCGAGCGCTGCGGTTTGGGGAGGCTTCACGAACTGCGGTCAGGCGTGCCTCTCGGTGGAACGCATCTATGTGCAGCAGAGTGTCGCGGAGCGGTTTACGCGGCTCTGCGTCGAGAAAGCGAAGAGGCTTCGCCTTGGACCGGCGAACGACCCGGATGTCGAAGTCGGCCCCATGATCCGTCCGAGGCAACTTGAGAAGGTGGAGCAGCAGTTGCGCGACGCAGTGGCGCGGGGAGCCCGAATCGCTGCCGGCGGCCGGCAGCGGGGCGACCTTGGCCCGTGCTTCTTCGAGCCCACGGTCGTCACGGGCGTGGACCATTCGATGTTGCTGATGCAGGAAGAGACTTTCGGGCCGGTGCTGGCCATCCAGGCGATCGCCGATGCGGATGAGGCCGTGCGGCTTGCGAATGACTCGCCATTCGGGCTCTCTGCGAGCGTTTGGACGGGTGATTCGCGTCGCGGCCGCCAAATGGCGGCGCGGCTTGACGCGGGTTCGGTGATGGTGAACGACGTTGCAAGCTATTACGGAATTTGCGAAGCGCCCCATGGCGGGCGCGGGGCCAGCGGCTGGGGGCGGGCGCATTCCCGTCTGGGACTGCTCGAGATGGTCCAGGTGAAATATGTGGATGTGGATCGCCTGCCGCGCTTGCCAAAGGCCTGGTGGTACGGCTATAACGGCGAGTTGGCCACAGCCGCCGACAGATTCGTTGAATTTCTGTTCGCGCCGCGCTGGCGCCGGCGCTGGGGAGCCGTCGCTCGCAGGCGCGGCGCGCTGGGCACGATTTTTCGAGGTCACCGGATCTAAGATAACTTTCTCTTGAAAGGATCGCTGACGCATGCCTGAAACGAACAGCCCAGAAGCAGCACCGCAACCAGCGCCTCCGGCAGAATCGAAACCGGCGGCGCCGAAAATCAAGGTCAAAAAACGCACGCAGCGCGCCTGCGATGAAAAAGACGAAAAGGGAAAGGTCTGCTGCGGTCACCTGAAGCGCTGGTACGACTATCCGAAGGAAATCGAAGCCATCCTGGGGCCTAAGGCCGAAGTCTATCGCTGCGAATTCTGCAAGACTCTCTATAAGCCGGACCTGTCCGAGGCGCCCCACAGCTACACCCTGCGCTACTGAGAGGGAGGGCCGGGCCGGCGCGATGAATAACGAAATGAAGTACGAAGAACTCATCTACGACTGGAACACCGTTGCGGGTCCTGAAATCGCCCCGGATCGCCAAGTCATGCTCGATGACGAAACGCTCCGCGACGGCCTGCAGAATCCTTCCGTGCACGATCCCACGATCGGGGAGAAGATTGAAATCCTCCATTTGATGGAGGAACTCGGCATCGATTCGGTGAATATCGGGTTGCCGGGTGCCGGCCCCCGGGCCTTTGCGGATACGGAAGCCCTGGCGCGTGAAATCGTGCGATCGCGGATGAAGATCCGGCCGAATTGCGCCGCGCGTACCCATCGCAGCGACATCCTCCCGATTGTCGAAATTTCGCAGCGCGCCGGAATCAAGATCGAAGCAGCCACATTTCTGGGCTCGAGCCCCATCCGACGCCTTGTGGAAGATTGGACCGTCGAGCACTTGGAACGCACTACCGAAGATGCGGTGAAGCTAGCGACGTCCGAGGGGCTGCCGTCGATGTACGTGACGGAAGATACGACCCGCACCGACGCCGGGACGGTGAAGAAGCTCTACTCGACCGCGATTCGTGCCGGCGCGCGGGCGATCGTCCTTTGCGATACGGTCGGGCATGCGACTCCTCGCGGCGCCTACAACCTGGTCCGCTTTGCCATCGAGGAAGTGGTGAAACCTTCGGGCGAAAAGATTCGCGTCGATTGGCACGGGCACAACGATCGTGGCCTGGCTATCGCGAATTCACTTGCCGCCGTGGCGGCCGGCGCCGACCAGGTGCACGGAGCGGCCAACTCGCTCGGCGAGCGCGTGGGCAATACGCCCATGGAGTTGATGCTCGTGAACCTGCGCCTGATGGGCGTGATCCGGCGAGACCTTTCCCGGCTGAAGGAATACTCGGACAAGGTCGCGCGGGCCACCCACACGACTCTTCCGCCGAACTATCCGGTATTAGGGCGGGACGCTTTTCGCACTGCTACCGGCGTGCATGCCGCGGCGATCATCAAGGCTTTCCACAAGAACGACCCGCTGCTGGCGGATTCCGTGTATAGCAGCGTGCCTTCGCATTATTTCGGGCTGGAGCAAATCATCGAGATCGGGCCGATGAGCGGGCGCTCCAACGTCATCTACTGGCTCGAGAAACGTGGCATTCAGCCGAGTGACGACTTGGTGGACCGGATTTTCAACGCTGCCAAGAAAGCCACCCGAGTCATGACCGACGAAGAAATCTTTGCGCTGTGCCGCCCCGTTCCGGCGCGTCCCGATTCGGTGCGTGATTAATATTTGCTCGCAGCAGCTTCGAGGGGATTCTGAGGTCCAGGGAAGCCCCGCGGAAGACTAGCCCGCGCGCTCGGCTTGAAAGGATTTAGTGAGTGGGAAAGCGGTGAAACTTTTTCGCGTCTCTTGTATCCTGTTTGTGATGGCCACGAGCATCGCGCGCGCAGTTGACAATCCGATTGAGGCGATCGCTCAAGGGCCGCGCGTGGCGCGGGCGCTGGCCTGGTTCGCCAAGAATTCCGCCTGGATCTCCGAACAGCAGATTCGTATCACGGAGATTCCGGCTCCGGAATTCGACGAGAAAGCCCGGGGCGAATTCGTTCGCAGGCTACTTGAGTCGAGCGGCTTGAAGACGCGCACCGATGCCGTGGGAAACGTGATCGGCGAGCCCGCGACGACGGGCGGCGAAGTGATACTCGTTGCCGCGCATCTCGACACCGTTTTCCCGGCTGGCACGGACGTCCACGTCCGCCGGACCGGCGCACACCTGGAAGCGCCAGGAATCTCGGACAACGGTGCCGGCCTGGCAGCCGTGGTAGCGCTTTCCCGCGCGCTCGACGATGCTCGGGTGCGCACGCGCATGACCATTGTGTTCGCCGCCGACGTAGGGGAGGAAGGGGAAGGGAATCTGCGCGGGATGCGCCGCTTGATGGAAAACTACGGGGAGCACCTGCGTGGCGTAATCGCCATCGACGGCTACTCGACCGACCACGTCACGACGCAGGCCCTGGCCTCGCGGCGGCTCGAAGTAAGTATCACAGGTCCCGGCGGGCACAGCTGGTCCGATTTCGGCACTCCTAATCCCATCACGGCGCTGGCCCGCGCCATCGTGCGCTTTTCGGCTATCCGCCTGCCGGACGAACCGCGCACCACTTTCAATTTTGGATTCATCGAGGGCGGAACTTCGGTGAACTCCATTCCCAGCCGTGCCGCCGTCAAGGTGGACCTCAGGTCCGATGACGAAGCGGAGCTGGGCCGGTTGGAGGCAGCCCTGCACGCCGCGGTGCGCTCCGGCATTGATGAGGAGATGGCAGCTCGCTCGGGCGGCGGAAGCCTGGAGGAAAAATTCCGAGTGCTGGGCGTGCGGCCGGGCGGAAAGCTGGCCGACGATTCCCCCCTGCTTGCCGCGATCAACAACGTGGACCGCTACCTTGGCATTCGTTCGCGCCCGGAGCGTTCTTCCACGGACGCAAATTTGCCGCTCTCGATGGGCATCCCGGCGATTGCAGTCGGCGGCGGCGGCCACGGCGGCGGCGCTCACTCACTTGCTGAATGGTATGACCCGTCCGACCGCGAACTCGGCTTGAAGCGAGTCTTGCTTACGATTCTTGCTATGGCCGGAGTTCAGTCCTGAAAACTTCGCTTGGGATTTCCCCCATCAGGCTCCTGCCGATGATGATTTTTCTAGCCGCAGGCTGGGCCTCGCACAGTGGCAAGCAAGCCAACAGCACGAAAAAGGACGCTCAGTCTTCCGCGCGTCGGGCGAACGGCCCGGCAGACCTTGTTCTCCTCCACGGGGTTATCTACGCAGGGGACCCAGAACGAGCGCGCGCTTCGGCGGTGGCTATTCGCGGCGAATGGATTGATGCCGTGGGCACAGACGAGGAGATAAGACAGTCGGTCGGACCACAAACCCGGGTCATCGATCTACACGGCCGCTTCGCAATGCCAGGCTTCAACGACGCCCACGTACATCTGGTGAGTGCCGGGATCGCCAAGCTGAGGGTGAATCTCGAGGGCTCGAAGTCCCTCGCGGAATTCCAGCAGCGCATCCGCGAGTGCCTGAAGGATACCGAGGCTGGCGAATGGGTGACCGGTCGCGGGTGGGACCACACGCTGTGGCCCGAAAACCGTTTTCCGACGCGCCAGGATCTCGATGCCGTTTCGCGCGACCGCCCTTTGCTTTTTGGCCGTGTGGACGGGCACGTCGCTGTTGCAAACACGCTCGCTCTCCAGATTGCGGGAATCACGCGAGACACTCCAGACCCACCCGGCGCACATATTGTGCGCGATCCCACCACCGGCGAGCCCACCGGGTTGCTGGAAGAAGATGCGGCGATGGACATGGTCTTCCGCCACGTGCCGGCGCCCAGCCCGACTCAGCTTCGGCGCGCCATCGAGCTGTCGCTCGAGGAGGCCAGCCGATACGGGGTCACTTCGGTGCAGGACAATTCCGTGCAGGACAGCTCGGCGTGGGGGACTTTCGTCGTCTATCAGCAATTGAAGAAGGAGGGAAAGCTGCCGGTACGGATCACCGAGTGGCTGCCGTTCACGGCGCCGCTATCTAAGCTTGAAGAGATGCGCCGGCAAGCTGGGACGAGCGACGGGTGGCTGAAGGTGGGGACGCTCAAAGCGTTCCTCGATGGATCCCTTGGTTCGCGGACGGCCGCGCTGTTGGCTCCTTATTCCGACGAGCCGTCCAGTTCCGGAATCCTGCGAATGGACCCGGACGAGACTCAGCGGATGGCCATCGAGAGGGATCGAGCAGGCTTTCAAATCGCCTTCCATGCCATTGGCGATCGGGCGAACCGAGTGGCGCTCGATGTGTTTGCTGCCGTGCGCGCCGCGAACGGGCAGCGTGACCGGCGCGACCGCATCGAGCACGCGCAGGTGGTTGCCCCTTCGGATTTGTCGCGATTCGCCGAGTTGGACGTGATTGCCTCCATGCAGCCATCGCACCTCCTCGACGACGAGCGGTGGGCCATGGCTCGGCTGGGCCCGGAGCGCTGCAAAGGGGCTTATGCCTGGAACACGATGCAGAAACTTGGCGTGCATCTGGCCTTCGGCACCGATCATCCGGTCGAGACGATCGATCCGATGCGGAACCTCTACGCCTGCATTACGCGCGAATTGCCCGAAGGCGGCCCGAAAGGCGGATGGGAACCTCAGGAAAAAATTTCAATTGAGGATTGCATCCGCGATTACACGGTGGGCTCGGCCTACGCGCAGTTCGAAGAACACAGGAAGGGTCAGATCGCATCGGGCAAGCTCGCCGATATCGTCGTGCTGTCGGACAACGTCACCCGGATTCCCCCGCCTGCAATTCTCAAGACGCGAGCAACCATAACGATCGTCGGCGGCCGCGTCGTCCACGAGGAGAAGTAAGGGCGGAATCCCTTAGGACTTCGCTTTCTTCGAAGGTTTCGACTTGCCAGAACTGTTGAGGGCGACCGCTTGGCGAACGAGCGCCTTGAAGGCGGACTCGTCAACTTCTTCTCCTTCGTGGATGTCGATCGCGCGGCGTGCGTTTCCGTCGAGACTCGAGTTGAAGAGACGGGCCGGATCCTTCAGAGACGCGCCCTTGGCGAAGGTAAGCTTCACGACATTCTTGTAGGATTCGCCAGTGCAGATGATGCCGTCGTGCGACCAAATCGGAGTGCCCATCCACTTCCACTCCTCGACGACGTCCGGGTCTGCTTCCTTGATGAGCTTGCGCATTCTGCTGAGGGTTTCCCCGCGCCAGTCCCCGAGCTCGGCGATTCTTTTCGAGATGAGCTCCGATGCCGACTGGCCTTGGCTCGCGCCCGACTTTTTCATGTACTCATCCTAGAAGTTCCAGATATATTTCATGTAAGACAGGTTGAAGCTATTTCTCGAACTGAACGGCTTGAATCTCGCCGGCGTACCGGGCATTGTCGGACACGACGTAAGCAATCTTTGCTTTCAAGCCTTTCAGCTCCGTGCAAGGGTGGAGAATCTTGGCTGGATCGAAGGTGGTAGAGGTGAACTTCAGCTTTGAGTAGTCCTCCGCATGCAGCTTCAGAGTAAATTGGTCTCCCTGCACCGTGAGGTCCAGCGCCATATCGGCGCACGTGACTTCGATCACTGTCCCGGCTGCTACGCTGCGTCGCCTCAGTGCGTGTGGACCGGCGTCCGAGGGCTTGGGCGGTCCTTCTTCCTTCGCGCTGCCGGGTGATTCCCCCTGCGAGGTTGTCGACTCCGTGTCGCGCGCCGCTTCGACTTCTTTCGTTCCCCGCTCGGACATCATCTCCTTGTATTGCTGGGCTGCGGAGAGAAAACTCTGGACCTCGGCGCGCTCCTGGGGCAAGTGCGCCAGCTTCTGCGCGGCTTGGCCTACAGCAAGGGCGTCTTCCACGCGATCCATGCGCAAAAGCACGTTAGCGAACGTGAGCCGGTAAGACAACGTCCCAGGCTCGAAGTCCACAGCTCTCCGCGCAAGGACCAAGGCCTCAGAAAGCTTCTCGCCCTGATTTGCGTAGAACTCGGCCAAAGTTGCATACGCGGGCGCGAAGTTTGGTGCAAGTTCGATGGACTTGCGCAGGTCACTCTCCACTTCACTTGGCTCTGCCGAGGAGCGATTCTGGCTGACGGTCAGGTGGGCGCGAAGGTAACGCGTCAAGTAGTTTGATGGGTCGAGCTCGACTGCCCGTGAAATAGATTGCAAGGCCCCGGCGTAGTCGCCCTGAAAGTAATCCACGACACCCATGCTCTCATGGGCAGAGGCCAGTTTTGGATCCAGGCGGAGCGCTTCCTCCAACAACGGGCGACCCTCCTCCGGTCGTCCGCGGTGCGCGAAGAAATCTCCACGCAGTGCGACCGATTCAGCAGGCGAAAGGACGCGAGCCGGGAAAGTTTTGTCCGTGATATCCGGGGGAGACTTCATCTTGAAAAAGTAGAACCCGTTTTGCTCCACGTAGGTTTGGAGGTGTCCCTGGAGCTCCTTGAGGCTCCCGAAGGCCTCCTGCGAAGCTTCCTCTTGCGTTGAGCCGTGGCTCAAGGCTATGAGGTAATCGTTCAGCATTTTATGGTGGGCCTTGTTGTCGCCGACCATCAAGTAGTGCGTCAGCGCCCAAGACTCGGCGTAGAAGATGTTGGTCTTGCTCTGCTCGTTGTAATAGGGCGAGGAGTGGTCCACCTTCAGGAGAACATCGAGCGGAATCCAATGCCCTTCGCGAAGTTCGCCAAGGAGCGGAGCTGAAGGGCGTCCCAAACTGGCCTCTTTGCCGACGATCTCGGTGTTGCCGTAGAACTCCGCCATGCCCTCGGCGACCCACAGGGGAACGTCGGGAAAATAAGGGGTCGTTAGCGAGTGGAAATACTCATGGTAGATCGTTTCATAGGGGCTTGGCCCTGAGACATCGGTCCGCAGCGCGACGAAGAATTTGTTCAGACTCTGGAAAAAGACGCCGGCAGGATGCGAATGACCCTTGGCCCAAAACTCGGGCAAGAGCTCCCGTAGGGAATTCTCATCCTTGACGGCGATCACTTCCACGACGGGGCTCTCGTGTTCTTTCGCAAAGGGCATGGCTTGACGAAATACCCCTCGGATTTGCTCGAATTCTACAGCGACTTTCTGCGCCTGTTTCTCTCCGGCATTGCTGACGACGATGAAGTGAGGGCTGCGCACCTCCACCCAGCTTTGCTGCTTCTCGGCCCCCGCAGGAAACGCGCACAGGAGCGAGCACACGAATACGACGCGAGCCAATTGGCGGGTCCACATTGCGGACCTTATACGACAAGTAACTGCCCGGCGTCAATGAACTTCGTGCGGGTCGCACGGTGCGCCGTGGCCCCCCATTCCCCGCGCCGCCGGCTCTTCGATCGCTGACAATCAGCGCGCCTTCGGGGTCGCAGGACTGGATGCGTGTGGTAGAGTGCGTTGCGAGGAGGTGCGAACTTGAACGGACCTATTCGAGCTTCGGCGTGTGGATTTCTGGGTATCCTTTTCCTCGCTGCGACAGGCTCGCTTGCGCAGCAGCCCATACAGCCGTCCGCAGAAAAAATGGGGCCGCAGGAGGGGGATTGGGTCGCCCGTGATTTCCATTTCAAATCAGGCGAGATATTGCCGGAGTTGCGGCTGCACTACAGGACATTTGGCAAGCCTGCGCGCGACGCGAACGGGCGCGTCACCAACGCCGTGCTGATTCTTCACGGCACGGGCGGTAGCGGGCATCAGTTTCTCGCGTCGCAATTTGCGGGCGTGCTGTTTGGGCCCAGGCAACTGCTGGATACCAGCCGCTACTTCGTCATCCTTCCCGATAATATCGGCCACGGTCAATCCAGCAAACCAAGCGATGGGATGCACGCTCGCTTTCCTCAATATGACTACGACGATATGGTGGCGGCGCAGCACGAGTTACTGGAGAAGGGACTGGGCGTCAACCATCTGCGCCTGGTTATGGGCACTTCGATGGGTTGCATGCACTCGTGGGTCTGGGGCGAGACGTACGCGGGCTTCATGGACGCGCTCATGCCGCTTGCCTGCCTGCCGGTGCAAATCGCCGGGCGCAACCGTACCTGGCGCAAAATGATCTTGGACGGGATCCGTCAGGATCCTGATTGGAAGAACGGCGAATACACGACCCAGCCTCGCGCGGCCCTTCAAATCGCAGCCGATTTCCTGCTGATCGCCGGGAGCGCACCGCTGCAGATGCAGAAGAATCTTCCCACGCGCGCCGCCGCCGACAAGTCTCTCGATGAGTTTATGAAACGGGAAATGGCGAGCCTCGACGCGAACGACTTGCTGTATCAGGTGAACGCCTCGCGAAATTACGACCCCTCTGCCCAGCTCGAGAAGATTTCGGTGCCGGTCATGTTCGTGAATTCCGCCGACGACTTCATCAACCCGCCGGAGATGGGAATTGCCGAGCGCGAAATCAAGAAAGTTAAGAACGGCCGCTTCGTCCTGATTCCTGTCTCCGACCAGACGCACGGACACGGCACTCACACCTGGGCGGCTGTCTGGCAGCAATATCTGAAGGAGTTGCTAGAAGCTTCCCAACACTGAGAGACGAGAAACCCGCCATTTCTAATCGCAAAACGAACGAAAGACGTAAGACCGCAACTCATTGCACATACACATGTTAGCATTTTCTAATCGCAACAGAAATGTACTATCAAAATCGCGCTAAAGCGTAGATGAGCCGGCGGCTCAAAGCCGATCTCGCGCTGGCGTTCTGCTCGCTCGTTTGGGGCGCCACGTTCGTGGTGGTGAAAAACGCGCTGGCTTACGCCTCTGTATTCGCCTTCATGGGTGTGCGCTTTGGGCTCGCCGCTGTTGTGATGGGGCTGATCTTCCTACCGGCGCCGCGAAAGCTCAATCGAGCCTCCGTCGGCGCCGGGGCATTGATGGGGTGTTTCATGTTCGCGGGTTACACGCTCCAGACGCTGGGCCTGAAATTCACGTCGCCATCGAAGGCCGCGTTCATCACCGGATCGAGCGTCGTGATCGTGCCGATGCTGCTGGCAGCGTTCGGCAGACGGCGGATCAATCGTTGGGTGTGGGCAGGAGCGCTTGCGGCGCTAGCCGGGCTTTACTTTCTCACCGTCCCATCGGAAGGCTTTAAGCGTTTGAGTACGGGCGACCTGCTCGTCGTCGGCTGCGCGGTGATGTTTGCATTGCACATCATCACCGTCGGCCGCTTCACCGCGCAACACTCGGTGGCCGCGTTGAGCCTTCTTCAGGTGGCGACCACGGCCGCGCTGACGGGCCTCAGTCTACCGCTGGTTGCTGCCGCCGGTTGGGAGCAACCCCGTTTCGTGTTGGTCCCGCGGCTCGTCTTCGCGGTTGCGATTACTGCGCTGGGCGCCACGGCTATCGCTTTTTCTCTACAGGTGTGGGCGCAGCAATACACGACGCCCACTCACACGGCCATCCTTTTCAGCCTCGAGCCGGTTTTCGCCGGACTCACGTCGTTCCTGGTCGCGCACGAGCGATTGGGCGGCCGCGCACTTGCCGGGGCCGCGTTGGTCTTTGCCGGGATCTTAATTGCGGAGCTCAGAGGGCCAACGCAAGCCGCCGCCGAATCTCCCGGACCCGTGGCACAATCCGGGGATGCCCGGCGTTGAGGCCGAAAGGGCGCGAGGTTTTTAGTTTTGGGGCTGGTAAAACTTGATGTCCACCGGATCCTGCATTACGACCCGCACCCGGTGATTCTTTTCGTATGCGGTTATATCGGCTTCGTGTTCGAGCGTCAAGCCGATATCGTCGAGTCCCTTCAAGAGACACGTTTTCCGGAAGGGGTCGATGGTGAACGTGAATTCGAGACCCGTTTCGTCGGAGACCGTTTGATTCTCGAGGTCCACGGCTAGCCGATAGCCCTGGTTTTGCTCGGTCCGCTTGAAGAGTTCGTCCATCTGCTCGCTCGAAAGCGCGATCGGCAGGATGCCGTTCTTGAAGCAGTTGTTATAGAAGATGTCGGCGTAGCTCGGGGCGAGGATGGCATGAAAGCCATAATCGAGGATGGCCCACGGGGCGTGCTCGCGGCTCGAACCGCAGCCGAAATTGGCTCGCGCCAGCAAGACGGAAGCGCCCTGGTATCGAGGAGCATTCAAGATGAATTCGGGATTGGAGACTTCCCCTGGCAGGTATCGCCAGTCGTAAAACAGAATGCGTCCATAACCTTGTCGGGTCAGCAGCTTGCAGAACTGCTTCGGGACCATCTGATCGGTGTCTACATTGACGCGGTCCATCGGGGCGACAAGGCCCGTGTGTTTTCGGAAGGCCTGCATCGCTAAAAGTCTCCGTTCACGTTCCACTTGCGGATATCGACGAAGTGTCCTTCGATGGCCGCGGCAGCAGCCATGAGCGGGCTGACCAGATGAGTGCGGCCGCCTTTGCCCTGGCGGCCCTCGAAATTGCGGTTCGAAGTGCTGGCGCAGCGTTCGCCGCTCGGAAGCACATCGTCGTTCATGGCGATGCACATACTGCATCCGGCATCGCGCCACTCGAAACCGGCGTCCCGGAACACCTTGTCCAGGCCTTCCGCTTCCGCCTGCGCTTTCACGCGCCTCGAGCCAGGAACCACCAAGGCCTGCTTCAAGTTCTTCGCCACGTGCTTTCCGGTTACGACGCGCGCTGCGGCGCGCAAGTCTTCGATCCGTGAATTCGTGCAGGAACCAATAAAAACCCGGTCGAGTGGAATCTCGATCATGCGCGTGCCGGGCTCGAGTCCCATGTATTCGAGGGCGCTTTCGGCGGCGCGGCGATCCACCGGATTCTGAAAGGACGCAGGGTCGGGAACGCGGCCGTCTATATCCGTAACCATGCCAGGGTTCGTTCCCCAAGTGACCTGCGGCGCGAGTTCGGAGGCGTTGAGCTCGACCGTCGCGTCGTATTTGGCGCCTGCATCCGTCACCAGCGACTTCCAAAGTTCGACAGCTTCTTGGAAGTCTTTTCCGCGAGGGACAAAAGGACGGCCTTCGAGATACGCGAACGTAATCTGGTCGGGCGCCACCATGCCGGCCCGGGCGCCCCCTTCGATGGACATGTTGCAGATCGTCATCCGACCTTCCATGGAAAGCGCGCGGATGGCTTCGCCAGCGTATTCGAAGACGTGTCCCGTGCCGCCGGCGATTCCGATCTTTCCAATCACGGCAAGGATGATGTCCTTGGCCGTGATCCCGGCGCGGCGTTTTCCGGTGACCTCGATTCGCATGGTCTTCGATTTGAATTGGGAGAGACACTGGGTGGCGAGCACATGTTCAACCTCGCTCGTGCCAATGCCGAAGGCCAGCGCGCCGAGCGCGCCGTGGGTTGAGGTATGGCTGTCGCCGCACACGATGGTCTGGCCCGGTTGAGTAATACCCAGCTCGGGGCCGATGATGTGCACGATCCCCTGGTTCTTGCTGTGAAGGTCAAACAGCCGCACGCCGGTTTCACGGCAGTTCCGTGCCAGGGCCTCGAACTGACGTGCGGCATCCGAATCCAGAACGGGCAGACTGCGGTCTTTGGTCGAAACCGAATGGTCCATGACCGCAAACGTAAGGTCGGGCCGCCGCACCTTGCGGCTTGCAGCTTTCAGGGACGCGAAAGCCTGAGGCGATGTGCCTTCGTGGATGAAGTGCCGGTCAATATAGATGAGCGACGGCCGGCCGGGAGCCTCGTCAACCGCGTGCGCTTCCCAGATCTTTTCGTAGAGGGTGCGGTAGGCCATGGCTTCAAGACGCATTCTAGCAATTCCTGGTTGTGCCGCCAATCCCGGACTTTCCGCGCACATTGACTTGGCTCTGATACAGGGCCTAACATCCCGCGAAGCTCTATGGTTGAAAGTCCCACTTCAGCGAAACTGGAGATGGCCCACGTACTGTTTATGGACATCGTGGGCTACTCGAAGCTGCCAATTGACCATCAGCAAACGGTTTTACAGATGCTTCAGAAAATCACTTCCGCTTCGCCCGAGTTCATTCAAGCACGCGAGAGTCAACAGCTAATCAACCTGCCTACCGGCGATGGCATGGCTCTGGTTTTCTTTGGCGACCCGGAAGCCCCCGCACGATGCGCCGTTGAACTGAGCCGCGCCCTGAAATCCCATCCTGAAATTTCCTTGCGCATGGGGATCCACAGCGGCCCCGTGTATCGCGTAGCGGATATCAATACCAACCAGAACGTGGCCGGTGGCGGCATCAACATTGCGCAGCGCGTGATGGATTGCGGCGACGCTGGGCACATTCTGGCATCGCGCGCGATTGCCGAGATGTTGGAACAGGTCAGCAATTGGGCGCCCGCGATTCACGACCTAGGTGAGGCCGAAGTCAAACACGGGGTGCGCGTCCGTATCTACAATCTTTTTACAGAAGACGCCGGAAACCCGGGAATTCCGCAGAAGATTCGTGCTGCTAAGCAGGCGGCGGAGGCGGCTCGCTCTAAAGCCAGGCGCAATAAGATTTCAATGGCTTTGGCTGCCGCGTGCCTCGCAGCCGCCCTGGCCGCTACTGGTTGGCTCTTAAACCGGCATAACGCGGACGTTCTCAGCGAAATCGACACGATTGTTCTCGCCGATTGCGCGAATTCCACCGGTGATTCTGTCTTCGATGACACACTGAAGCAGGCGCTTTCCGCCCAACTCTCGCAATCACCGTTTCTGAAAATACTTTCTCAAGATCGGGTGGCTAGCACCCTTCGTTTAATGGGCCGATCATCAGGCGACCGCTTAACAAATGATGTAGCCCGTGAAGTTTGCGTGCGGTCCGGTAGTGCTGCCGTCCTGGCCGGCTCGATTGCCACCCTCGGCAGCCACTACGTTCTAGGTTTACATGCGCTGAGCTGCCGCACGGGTGATACCTTGGCGCAGGAACAAGTCGAAGTCAGCAACAAAGAACTGGTGCTCGGCGCACTCGGAAAAACCGCTACGGAAATCCGCCGCAAACTAGGCGAATCACACGGCAGCATTCAAAAATTTGATACGCCCCTTCAGCAAGCTACTACACCTTCACTGGAGGCATTGCGCGCTTACAGTATGGGAGTTCGCATGGGGACTGAAAAGGGCGATGCTGAATCGATTCCGTTTTTCAAAAAGGCCATCGAGTTAGATCCTAATTTCGCGGTGGCTTATGCCGCCCTCGGCCTTTCGTTTGTAAATCTTGGGGAAGACGGGTTGGCAATGGAGAATTTCCAGAAGGCCTATGAACTGAGAAACCGCGTGAGTGAGCGGGAGAGGTTTCGAATCACTACCATGTACGACGGTTATGTAACCGGAAACCTGCAGGATTCTATTCGCGCGGAGGAACTCTGGGCCCAGGCATACCCTCGTGACCTGACTCCGATCAGCAACTTGGGGGTGGACTATTTCACCCTGGGACAATACGAGAAGGGAGTCGAGCTGGCGCTTGACGTGCTGCGCCAGAACCCGGGTGAAACAACCAGCTACGTGAACTTGGTGGGACTGTATGGAGCGCTCGGTCGTCTCAATGACGCGAAAACGGCTTACCAGCAGGCCGTCGATCGTAACCTCGATACCCCTTTTCTGCGCGCCAACCGCTACAATATCGCCTTTCTTGAGGGCGACACGGCCGAGATGCAGCGGCAAGTCGGCTGGGCGATCGGCAAACCCGGCGCGGAAGACTACTTGTTATCCATGCAGTCGGACACCGAAGCCAGCTTCGGCCGCTTTTCCAAAGCGCGGGAGCTTACGCGCCGTGCAGTCGCCTCCGCCCTGCGGAATCAGCTCAGGGAGACTGCGGCCCTTTGGCAGATCCAGGCAGCCCTTCGCGAAGCGGAGGTTGGTTATTCCCGTTTGGCGCGGCGAGACCTGGCTGCGGCACTCGCCATTGCTTCCAGTCGCGACCTTAAAATTATCGCGGCCCTTGTGCTTGCGCGTTCGGGCGATTCGTCGCAAGCCGAAGGCGCGGCCGAAGACTTGGCTGCAAAGTTTCCCCTAAATACCACGCTGAATTCCTTCTGGCTCCCCACCATTCGTGCAACCATCACGCTCAATCGGTGCGACCCGGCCAAGGCGATGGAGCTTCTTGAACCTGCCGTACCCTACGAGTTGGCGTTTCCTCCTCCGAACGGGGGATATCTCTACCCGGCCTACGTTCGCGGTGAGGCTTACCTGGTTTTGCGCCGCGGCGGCTTGGCTGCGTCTGAGTTCCGGAAGTTTCAAGATCATCGTGGCGTTGTCGGAAATTCCGTGCTGGGTGCCCTCGCGCGCTTAGGCATGGCGCGAGCCTGCGTGATGCAAAAAGACACGCCGCAAGCCCTTGCGGCGTACCAAGATTTTTTCACGCTTTGGAAAGACTCTGACGCGGACATCCCCATTCTCCGCGCCGCGAAAGCCGAATTCGCTAAACTGCACTAGCGGTAACGCTTGCGGAAAACCACGCTGCGATAACGACCTTCACTTGCGAGAATCAATGAACCTGACAAGTGACCTTCCCGGATCGACCCATTTTCTTGGAGCCTTGCCGAGTCATTTTTCCAGGGCGAGACTTTTTCTGCTGCGGAGTGTTGCAGGTGAAACGAAGTCGTCGCGCTGTGCGTCGCATTTCGTGTGAGCACGCGTCGTTGGTCCGAACCTTCACGATGCTCACGAGAGCACTGAGATAGCGTCTAAGGCTTAAGCGGCCGGCCCGTTAGTGCTATAATCTCGCGATTGTCCGTCTCAACGAAGCCCAAGGGAGCGCAGCGATGGGGATGCAAATTCGGGAGCTCGTGGATTGGGTGAGGCGTCGAAAGGTCTTGGCGACGCTGCTCGTGGTGTGCACGCTGGGGATCGGTATCGTGATCGGCACTCTGATATCCGGCCACGCCATGGCCACCAAAGCCCAGAACGGCAATGGTGCGGCCCTGATGGCCATTCCGGACCCCGTGCAGCTTTCAGGCACGTTTGCCGGCATCGCTGCCAAGCTCGAGCCCGCTATGGTAAATATCTCCACGACCCAGGTGATTGAGCGGCCCAAAGGACAAGCGCGCCCCCACCGCTTCAACGATCCTTTCCAGGATTTCTTCGATCACTTCTTCCAGGGTCCGGAAGACGGGCCGAGCGCCGAGCGCAGCCTCGGTTCGGGCGTAATTGTGGACAAAAAGGGCTATATCCTGACCAACGATCACGTTATCGATCAGGCGACGAAGATTCAGGTCACACTCGATGGCGACCCAAAAACCTATACCGCGAAGGTGATCGGCGCGGACCAGGAGACCGATCTCGCAGTCATCAAGATTGATGCGGACCGCGAGCTTCCGACGGCGCGGCTGGGCAACTCAGACGGCGTGCAGGTCGGGGACTGGGTACTGGCATTCGGCAGCCCCTTTGGCTTGCAGGCTACCGTCACGGCAGGAATCGTGAGCGCCAAGGATCGCAATACGGTTGGCCGGCAGTTTCAGCGATTCATCCAGACCGACGCGGCCATCAATCCGGGCAACTCGGGCGGTCCGCTCGTGAACATGGCCGGACAGATCATTGGGATCAATACGGCAATTTATACGGGTAGCCGCGGGTTTGAGGGAGTAGGCTTTGCGCTTCCCTCGAATACGGCGATCAGCGTCTACAACCAGCTTGTCACGTCGGGGAAGGTGACGCGCGGTTCGATCGGCATCAGTTTCCAGGAGGATCGCAGCAGCAATCCCGTATTGCTGAAGGAAATGGGTGCGCCGTACGGAATCGTCGTCGAAGCCGTCGAGCCCGGGAGTCCCGCAGATAAGGCAGGCGTGCAGCCGGGCGACGTCATCACCGAAGTGAATGGCCATCCTGTCCATACTGGCTTGGATTTGGTGAATCCCATCGCGCAGACGCCAATTGGCGGGACGGTTCAGCTTCGCTACGTGCGCAACAAGAAGGTTAGCGACGTCGGCGTCACCGTGGCGGATCGTACCAAGATTTTCCCGCAGACCGCCGGCAACGTTGAAGAAGCCCCGGGAGGCTCAGTGGCGGCTCAGTTCGGACTGAGGGTGGAAGACTTGGCGCCCGAACTCGCCCGCCGTCTGGGCATGGATAGCAAGATGCGCGGCGTTGTGGTCACGGAAGTGGAGCCTGCGAGCTTCGCCGAAGATATCGGGTTCCTTCGCGGTGACGTCATTACCGAAGTCAATCGCGTCCCAACTGCGACCTTGGCGGATTACCACAGGGAAACCTCGAAGTTGAAGCCGGGCGAAGATGTGCTGTTTAAAGTCGTGCGCAGCGGCGGCAACGACCGCGTACTGACCGTGTTCCTGGCGGGCGCCGTGCCACAAGATCAATGAGGGCGGCGGCGCCCGACTTCAAGAGGAAGGAACGGCGGATGCGGCCGCTGGTTGCGATGGCTTTGCTTCTACCGGGGCTTGCTCTCCCGATCGGTGCTGCTTATTCGCCTGCTCCCGGACGCTCCGGTTCGCAGAAACTTTTGAGCACATCGCATCCTGGTTCCAAGCAGGCACATTCGACGGCCTCGCACCTCCTGGCGTCGAAGAGAAGCGGGCGCATTCACCGCTCGGTTCACCGCCGCTGGGAGCCGACGCAGATGACTCCCGCATCGGACCGCATCCAGGAAATCCAGTCGGCGCTGGCGCGGAGCGGGTATTACCAGGGTGAGGCGACAGGGAAGTGGGACGCACCGACCGTAGATGCGATGAAACGCTTCCAGCAGGCGAATGCGCTGTCCCCCACGGGCAAACTCGATGCGCCGAGCCTGCAGAGGCTGGGACTGGGTTCGGAGATTGCCGGGGTCGGGGCGCCGCGTCCGGCCGCGCCGCCCGAGCCCGAGCCTCGAGAGAATTGAATCCACCAATACTCTGGGAACCTCGCTTCATTGACGCCCCGCTCGACCGTTTGTTACTTTAGCCGCATCCGCAACTGGTTTTGGGAGGTCACATGGCTACCGCCGTCATGCCCAGGGTCTACAAGAACTACGTGAACGGTGAATGGGTGGAATCGCGCAGCGGGAAGGCGATCGAGAACCGCAATCCGGCGAATCGCGACGAGCTGATCGGAATGTTCGCGGCGTCCAACGAGGAGGACGTAAACTCCGCCGTCGAGGCGGCGAGGGAAGCCTACAAGATTTGGCGATTGGTGCCGGCGCCACGGCGAGCCGAGATTCTTTTTCGCGCTGCCGAGCTCCTGGTTGTGCGCAAGGAAGAGTTTGCGCGGGACATGACGCGCGAGATGGGCAAGATCCTCACTGAAACGCGGGGCGACGTGCAGGAAGCCATCGACATGATCTATTACATGGCGGGCGAAGGCCGCCGGCAATTCGGTCACACGACGCCTTCGGAGCTCCCGAATAAATTCGCCATGAGTGTGCGCATGCCCATCGGGGTTTGCGCGCTCATCACGCCGTGGAATTTCCCGATGGCCATTCCGTCGTGGAAGATCATGCCGGCCCTGGTGCTGGGCAACACGGTGGTGATCAAGCCGGCCACCGATACGCCACTGTCCGCTTACAACCTGGTCCGGGTGATGAACGAGGCGGGGCTGCCGCGAGGCGTGCTGAACGTTGTCACCGGCTCGGGCACAGGAGCCGGGGCGGCGCTGATGAATCATCCGGACGTCAATCTGGTGAGCTTTACGGGCTCGACGGAAGTAGGGCGATTGGTGAGCGAGGCATGTGCCCCTGGGTTCAAGCATTGTCATCTGGAGATGGGCGGCAAGAACATGATTATGGTCATGGACGATGCCAACCTCGAGCTGTCAGTGGACGGAGCCATTTGGGGCGGGTTTGGAACCTCGGGCCAGCGCTGCACGGCCGCCAGCAGGGTCGCCGTCCACAAGAAAGTGTATCGGGAATTTGTCGATCAATTCGTCGAGCGCGCTAAATCGCTCAAGGTCGGAGATGGTCTCGACCCATCAACTGAAATGGGGCCGTGTGTGAGCGAGTCGCAGTTGAAGACGGTGATGAGCTATGTAGAAATCGGACTCAACGAAGGCGCCAAGCTCGCAGCCGGAGGACACCGGCTCGACAAGAGCGCGTATGCGCGCGGCTGGTTTCATGAGCCAACGGTATTTACCGACTGCAACCCGCAGATGCGCATTGCCCAGGAAGAAATCTTCGGCCCGGTGGTTTCTGTGATTCCCGTGGATAGCTTGGAGCAGGCGATTGAAGTAGCCAATGGAGTCCGCTACGGGCTTTCGTCGTCCATCTACACGAGGAATATCAACAACGCCTTCCGGGCCCAGCGCGATCTGGATACGGGGATTGTCTACGTGAACGCGCCCACGATCGGTGCCGAGACCCATCTGCCCTTCGGAGGCACCAAGTGCACCGGAAACGGCCACCGTGAATCCGGGGTCGCCGCGCTCGATTTCTATTCGGAGTGGAAAACTATCTACATCGATTATTCTGACAGGCTGCAACGTGCCCAGATCGACACGGAGTTGTTCGAGCCCTAGGCGAGCGATGCCGGGCGCCAAAGCAGGGTGGCGATGCGACCGGACCTGTGGATGTAGATCTCGTAAGCTGTTTCTGAAATGGTATTCGCGCTATGAGATCAATTTTCTTTCACGAGCTGAATGAATGAGCAGGACTGCGCGTCTCGGATCTATAGGTCTTGTCTTGGCAATGATAATGCTGCCGCTGAGTTTTTCCGAGCAATCACCGAATTCGCGGGTGGTTGCGGCGGCGAACGTCGAGATTGGTGGGTGTACATCCGCGTTTGCGGATTCTCCGGCAATCGAAGCGCACCACGGTTTCGATCTGGCCAATCTGGATCGCAGCGCCAGCCCGTGCACCGATTTCTATCAATTCGCCTCGGGCGGCTGGATGAAGAGCCATCCCATCCCGGCCGCGTATCCGACGTGGGGCAGCTTCAACGTCCTCAGAGATCACAACGATGAGATCTTGCGCGCGATCCTCGAAAGGGCCGCAAAGAACACCAACACTGCCCGGGGCTCGGTGGAGCAAAAGATCGGGGATTTTTACGCGAGCTGCATGAACACGGAACAGATTGAAGCCCAAGGTATCAAACCGCTTGCGCCGGAATTGGAGCGCATCGCCGCGATCAAGAGCGTTGCGGATCTGGAAGCCGAGGCTGCCCGGCTGCAGAGCGAAGGCGTGGATGTTTTTTTTGAGTTCGGCTCGCAACAGGATTTCAAGAACAGCACGCAGGAAATCGCCGCAGCCGAGCAAGGCGGGCTCGGACTGCCCGATCGGGATTACTACACAAAAACCGACGACCGTTCGAAACAGTTGCGGGACGGTTACGTTCAGCACGTAGAGAAAATATTCGAGCTGATGGGTGATTCACCCGAATCGGCGTCGACGGAAGCCAAGACCGTGGTGGCCATCGAGACGAAATTGGCCGAAGCCTCCATGAGCCGAGTCGACCGGCGCGACCCGGACAAGATCTATCACAAACTGGAGTTGGCCCAACTGAAGGAACTTACGCCCGACTTTTCGTGGCCAGCGTACTTCCGGGAAGTTGGTTACAGTTCGATTCAAGCAGTCGATGTCGGTCAACCCGAGTTCTTCAAAGCGCTGAATGCACAGCTCGCTTCGGTGCCGCTCGCCGACTGGAAGACGTACCTTCGCTGGCATCTCGTGCACGCGGCCGCCCCGGCGCTGCCGGCAAAATTCGTGGACGAGAATTTCAACTTCTACGGCCACACCCTCACCGGCACGACCGAAATCTTGCCGCGCTGGAAGCGTTGCGTCCAGGCCACGGACAAGGAGCTGGGCGAAGCGCTGGGACAGATCTATGTAAAGGAAAATTTTCCGCCGGACGCCAAGGCGACGGCCCTGAAGATGGTGCACAACCTGATCGATGCCCTGCGAGAAGACCTTTCGACCTTGGACTGGATGAGCCCCGAGACTCGCAAGCAGGCCACAGCCAAGCTCGACGCCATCATGCTGAAAATCGGTTACCCGGACAAGTGGCGGGATTATTCGGCGTTTCAGGTTGACCGCGGGCCTTATGTCGAAAATGTGTGGCGTGGCAGCGTCTTCGATTTTAAATTCGATCTCTCGAAGATTGGCAAGCCCGTGGACCGCACCGAGTGGGGAATGACGCCTCCCACCGTCAACGCCTACTACAATCCTTTGATGAACGAGATCGTGTTCCCGGCAGGAATCCTGCAGCCACCGTTTTACGACCCTAAGGCCGACGACGCGGTGAACTACGGTGGAATCGGGTCCGTGATCGGCCACGAGATGACCCACGGGTTCGACGACCAAGGGAGCAAGTTCGATCCGCAAGGGAATCTGAGAAACTGGTGGACGCCGGAAGATTTGAAAAGTTTCCAGGCGCGCGCCGAATGCGTCCAGAAGCAATTCGATTCCTACGTGGTCGAAGAAGGCCTCCACGAAAACGGCAAGCTCGTCGAAGGCGAAAGCATCGCCGACCTTGGGGGCCTAGTGATTGCACACGCCGCGTTCGAGAAAACTGCGGAAGCAAAGGCCACTTCGGAGAAGATCGACGGTTTCACTCCCGAACAGCGATTCTTTCTCGCTTGGGCGCAAATCTGGGAGAACAACACCCGGCCGGAATTCGCTCGTCTGCTGGTGAACACAAATCCCCATCCCCTCGGCCGCTTCCGCGCCATCGGGCCGATCGCGAACATACCGGCGTTTGCACAGGCCTATGGTTGCAAGGAGGGCGATTCCATGGTGCACCCGGCAAATGAGCGCTGCCGGATTTGGTAGGCCCCAAAGGCCTCGGCTCAGCCTGTTCCCGCCAGTGGGTTCGGGCGGGCTCACCCCGAACGGTCCAAGCGTAAACGGGACCCCGAGCTACGCCGGGTTCTGAGGCCAATAATGATCCTGTGCGACGAGCCTTGTTGACGCTCGGCCGAGTGCCGCTTAAAATCTATAGTGAATTGAAAAACCGGCGATCCCGGATCTTCCCGCGACGCCGGCTGCGTGTGTCTTCATCTAAGATGTAGCTGATGGCATCGGAATGAGAAGCCCGGTATTGCAGCAGAAGCGGAACCAGCAAATCCTAGCGGAAGTGGTGCGCGTTTACATTGACACCGGAGAACCCGTTTCCTCCCGTGCGGTTGCGCGGAGGCATTCGGAGCCCCTGAGTTCGGCGACGGTCCGCAACATCATGGCGGATCTCGAGGAAGAAGGGTATCTTTTCCAACCGCACACCTCTGCCGGCCGCGTGCCGACTGCGGAAGCCTATCGCTTCTTTGTCGACGAGGTGGCGTCGCAAGCTAGGCCCAGCCCGGAAGATCGCAACTGGATTCGCCAGGAACTCGAGGCGGCCTCGACTCCCGAAGCGCTGATGGAACGGGCCAGCCACGTGCTTGCCACTGTTTCGCGAGGCCTAGGCATCATTGTGTCGCCTCCGCTCGCGCGGACGGTGGTGGAGCACGTCCGTTTTCTGCTTCTGCCGGATGGTAGGGTTCTCGTGGTGATGGTTTCGACCGGGGGTATCACGCGCGATAAAGTCATTCGGCCGGAGCGCGCCTTCGCGCAAGAGGAGCTTGAGCGCATCTCAGATTTCATCAACCGGCATTATCCGGGGTGGACGTTGGAAGCGATCCGAGCCGACCTGAAATCGCAGCTTGAGCGCGATCGCGAGCGGTACGACAAGCTGGCGACGGCCGCGTTGATGTTGTGTGATCCGAGTGTCCTCGGCGAAGATTCCGAGCGCCAGGTGTACGTCGAAGGCGCCGCGCAGATCGCCACGACGCCGGAGCTGGTGAATCAGGAGCAAGTGCGCGAACTCCTAGCGGCCATCGAAGAGCGCAGCCGTCTGATCTCGTTGCTGAGCGGCTGCATCGAGGCTCCCGAGCCGGTGCACGTCGAGCTGGGCGTCAAGGAGATTTCCAATGCCGGAAAGCATTTGGCGCTGGTGAGCGCGCCCTATACTTCGCGGGATCAATCGCAGGGCACGCTCGGCATCCTCGGGCCGATGCGCATGCATTACGAGCGCGTCATCACTGCCGTGGCCTTCATGGCCCAATTGTTGAGCGAAGATTTAAAGAGGAGTTGAATCACGGTGGAGAGTCGCAAAAACTTCAAGAAAGAAGACGTCGAAGCGCAGGTCGGCGTCGAACGGGCGCGCGAATCCGGGGCAGAAGAGGCGCCGGCCTCGGACCCGAAGGCGCTTGCCGAGCAAGTTTTGAAACTCCAGGCGGAAAAGCAGGAGCTCCTGGATACCCTGGTGCGTCGCCAGGCGGATTTCGAAAATTATCGCAAGCGAATTGAAAAAGAACGTCAACACGAGCAGCACCGAGGCGTCGAGTCGTTGATCGAGAATCTTCTTCCGGTCCTCGATGCGTTCGAGAGAGCCATTGCGGCTCATCAGGACCCGGCCTATGAGGAGTATCAGAAGGGTGTCGAACTGATCGAGCGACGCCTGCGCGACGCGCTTGAAAAGCAAGGCCTCGAGTGGATCGAGGCCCGGGGGCAGCGCTTTGATCCGCATTTTCACCACGCCATCGAGCGGGTGGAAACGGACCAGTATCCCGACGGTTCGGTCATCGAAGTGCTTCAGTCCGGTTACACATTTCACGGTAAGGTTTTGCGGCCTGCAATGGTGCGCGTCGCCGTCCATCCGGCGTTGAAGACTCACGAAACCAACTGACCCTAGGAGTAACTCAAGTTTCATGCCCGTAAGAAATCAGCGTGATTACTATGAAATCCTTAGTGTGCCGCGCGACGCTGTGCCCGAACAGATCAAGAGTGCCTATCGCAAGGCGGCCCTTCGCTGGCATCCCGATCGAAACCCGGATAAGAAGCAGGAAGCAGAAGAACAGTTCCGGCAAGCCACCGAAGCCTACAGCGTGCTTTCCGACCCGCAGAAACGATCTTTATACGACCTTTACGGACACGCCGGCCTGAAGAACGCGGGCTTTGATTCTGGCATCAACAGCACGATCTTTGACGAGTTTCAGGACATTCTGGGCGACCTTTTTGGTTTCCAAGATATTTTTGGCGGCGGTCGCCGGCGGCGCGGCGGACGCGGTCAGCGTGGCAACGATTTGCGTTACGACATGGCGCTGACGTTCGAAGAAGGCGCGGCCGGTGTGAAGACGAAAATCAAGCTCCCGCGCCTGGAAAACTGCGAGACCTGCCACGGAACGGGCGCGAAACCCGGCACGGGGATGACGACCTGCCAGACGTGCAGCGGCCGCGGCCAGTTGCATTATCAGCAAGGTTTCTTCGCCATCTCGCGGGTTTGCCCGGCGTGTCAAGGGCAGGGCCAGGTGATCCGCGAAGCCTGCGTGCAATGCCGGGGGCAGGGCCGAATCGAACGGCAGCGCACCATCGAACTCGCGATTCCTCCGGGCGTCGATTCCGGGACGCGCCTTCGGGTTGCCGGCGAAGGGGAACCCGGCATCAACGGGGGCCCGCCCGGGGACCTCTACGTCTTCCTCGAGGTGAAGGAACATTCCTTTTTCGAACGGCGCGGCGCCGATCTGTACTGCAGCATCCCCGTCAGCATCGTCCAGGCGGCGGTCGGCGCGGAGATCATGGTGCCCACGCTGAACGGAGAAGAAAAACTCGAGATTCCCGAGGGCACGCAAAGCGGAACGATTTTTCGAAAAGCGGGGAAGGGGCTCCCGAACCCACACGGCGGCCGAGGGGATCTCTACGTGAACATTCGAGTGGTGACTCCGACGAAGCTGTCGCGCGAGCAGCGCAAACTTTTTGAGCAGCTCGCGCAAATCCTGAAAGTGGAAAACAAGCCCGCCGAGCGGGGCAGCAGCTTTTTCGACAAAGTCAAAGACATCTTCGGGTAGGCGCAATCGAATCGATCGTGATCGATCATCCTCGCGGAGGCCTTTCGCCTTGCGCCGGCGCTTCTTCGTCGAACAATTTGACGCCCGGGCCGCGGTGGTGAGCGGTGAATCGGCGCAGCACCTGATCCGCGTCTTGCGCGCAGAGCTGGGCCAGCTCTATGAATTGAGCGACGGCAAGGCGGTGTGGCTGGGGCGCATCGTGCGTGCTGGACGCGACGCCGTCGAGTTCGAGCTGCTCGAGCCTCTGGCCGGGCGTGAACCTTCGTTTCGCATCAGGCTGCTGCTTTCCATCATAAAATTCGATCGGTTTGAGTGGTCGCTTGAGAAGGCCACCGAACTGGGGGCTTCCGAAATCGTCCCCCTTGCATCGGCGCGAAGCGAGAAGGCGCTGGTGGCTGCGGCGGCAAAACGCGCGCAACGCTGGGGAAAAATCCTGATCGAATCGGCTCAGCAAGCGCGCCTGCTGCGGCCGCCCAAACTTGAGACCGCTGCAAAGCCCGAGGCATCGTTCGCACACGCACAAGCCGGGTTGAAAATCCTGTTGTCCGAGCGACCTGATGCGCCGGCGCTCCGCCAGTTGCTGGACGGGTCCGTGGCCTCGTCGGTTGCGTTGGCGATTGGCCCTGAAGGGGGTTGGACGGACAAGGAGATCCAAGCGGCACGAGCGGCGGACTTCCGTGAAGCTTCACTTGGCGGCAATATCCTCCGCGTGGAAACCGCCGTGATTGCAGGTTTAGCCATCCTCGACTACAGCCTCGGAGATTCGCGATCCTTGTCTTCAATAGCGCGAGTCTGAGGAAGGGAGTGACCCCCGGAGCACGCACCTTTTCGATTTTTTGGCGCTGTCACATGTCGAGTGGCGCGTGCGCCCGGTTCGTGATATAAGAGAAAGAACGAAGGATGCTAGAAGACACAAACGCCAACACCTTGCCACCCGCTGAAGAATCTTCCCCGCCCGCTTTTCCGCGTGAGCTGCGCACTTGGGCGCGGGATCTTGGCATCGCCCTGGGGCTGGCAATGGTCATCATCGTTTTTCTATATCAGCCTGTAAAGGTCGAAGGTACGAGCATGGCCCCGCTGCTCAGCGACCAAGAGCGAATCTTCATCAACAAGTTCGTGTATCGCTTCGAGCCGATCTCGCGCGGCGACGTCGTCGTCTTCTGGTATCCACTCGACCGTTCGAAGTCCTTTATCAAACGGGTGGTCGGCGTGCCGGGCGAATTGCTTGAGTTGCGCAAGGGACATCTCTATATCAATAACCGGCTGCTGGACGAGCCTTATGTGCCGCCGCATTTTTTTGATGGCTCGAGCTATGGCCCGGTGCGCGTCCCGGCAGGAGAGTATTTTGTCATGGGCGACCACCGAGATAGTTCGAATGATTCGCGCGTCTTCGGAACCGTGGCGCGCCGCTTCATCTATGGCAAGGCGGTATTCGCTTACTGGCCGGTGGATCATTTCGGAGTGATTCCAGCGATTGTCGACGATACCAGATGAACGACTCGGGAGGACATGCTGACCCAGCCGCTTGCAGCTCGCGCGATTCTCGCGCTCGAGGACGGACGAGTCTTTAACGGGCGAGCGGCGGGAGCTCGAACCCGCCGTGGCGGCGAAGTCGTTTTCAACACCAGCCTCACGGGTTACCAGGAAGTTTTCACCGATCCCAGCTATTCCGGGCAGGTTGTCTGCCTCACTTATCCTCACATCGGAAACGTCGGCGCCAATGTCGACGATGAAGAATCGGGGCATCCCTATATCGAAGCCCTGATCGTTCGCGAATTCTCATCCGTCGCTTCGAACTGGCGCTCGACCGAAACCGCTCAGGCTTACCTCGAACGGCACAACGTCCCGGTGATTTGGGAGCTCGATACACGCGCGCTGGTGCGACACATTCGCCAGGTCGGCGCCCTGCGCGGCGTGGTCTCGACGGACGGCACTCCCGCCGAGCGGCTCATTGAAGAAGCGCGCGCCCTGCCGACGATGGCGGGGCAGGAGCTTGCGAGCCGCGTCACTTGCCCAAAGTCCTACGGTTGGGTACGCCCTTCGATTGACCTGGCGGCGTCGCCGCCGAAAGCCGGCGCCGAGAACAACGCGCGGGACTTCAAGGTGGTCGCGTACGATTTCGGAATCAAGCAGAACATCTTGCGATTGCTTGTGGACCATCGTTGCGACGTCACCGTCGTGCCGGCCAAGACTTCCGCTGCGGACGTTCTGGCGCTCAAACCCAACGGAGTGTTTCTCTCGAACGGGCCAGGCGATCCCGAGCCGATTGGCTATGCCGTCGAAAACATCCGCAAATTGATGGGGCGCGTGCCGATTTTCGGCATTTGCCTGGGGCATCAGTTGTGCGGCTTGGCGCTGGGCGGGCGTACGTTCAAGTTGAAGTTCGGCCATCACGGCTCGAATCACCCGGTAAAAAACCTGCTGACGGAAAAGGTGGAAATCACGGCGCAGAATCACGGCTTCGCCGTCGACCCTGATTCGCTGCCGACGAGTGAGATCGAAATCACGCACGTCAACTTGAACGACCATACGAACGAGGGCATGCGCCATCGCTCGCTCCCGCTTTTCAGCGTGCAGTATCATCCTGAGGCCTCGCCCGGCCCTCACGACGCCCGGTACTTGTTCGATCAGTTCATCGATTTAATGAACGCCTAGACCGATGCCCAAGCGAACGGACATCAAGAAAATCCTGATCATCGGCTCGGGACCGATCGTCATCGGCCAGGCGTGCGAGTTCGACTATTCGGGCACGCAAGCCTGCAAGGCACTGCGCGCTGAAGGCTACGAGGTCGTGCTGGTGAATTCAAACCCGGCAACGATCATGACCGACCCCGAAGTAGCCGACCGAACGTACATCGAGCCGCTGGCGAAGGAATACCTCGAGCAGATCATCGCGCAGGAGCGGCCGGAGGCGTTGCTGCCGACGGTTGGGGGCCAGACGGGCTTGAACCTCGCCGTGGAGCTCGCTGAGAGCGGCATCCTCGAGAAATATGGAGTGAAGCTGATCGGGGCATCGTTGCGCTCGATCAAGATCGCTGAGGACCGGCTGCAGTTTAAGGATGCGTGCCGCAAGGTGGGTCTGGAAGTGCCGGCGTCGGCGCTGGTCAACAATGTGCCCGAAGCTGTCCGGCTGGCCGATCAGCTCGGGTATCCGGTGGTGATCCGGCCATCCTTCACGCTGGGCGGCACAGGCGGCTCGATTGCGTACAACCGCGAAGAATTTGCGGAGGCCATCGCGCGCGCTCTCGACGTGAGCCCGGTGCATGAAGCGCTGGTGGAGGAATCGGTCCTCGGCTGGAAGGAATTCGAGCTCGAGGTGATGCGAGACTTTCGCGACAACTTCGTGGTGATTTGCTCGATCGAGAATTTTGACCCGATGGGCATCCACACCGGAGATTCCATTACCGTCGCACCGGCGCAGACTCTGACGGACAAGGAATACCAGCGGATGCGCGACGCGGCCGCGGCGATCATTCGCGAAGTCGGCGTCGAAACGGGCGGATCGAATATCCAGTTTGCCATTGAGCCCGATTCGGGACGCATGGTCGTCATCGAAATGAACCCGCGCGTTTCGCGCAGCTCTGCGCTGGCCAGCAAGGCCACCGGTTTCCCCATCGCCAAAATCGCGGCGAAGCTTGCGGTCGGCCTCACGCTCGACGAGATCCCGAACGACATAACGGAAAAGACTCCTTCCTGCTTCGAGCCGACGATTGACTACGTCGTGGTGAAAATCCCGAAGTGGCAATTTGAGAAATTTCCCGACGCCGAAACAACGCTTTCGACGCAGATGAAATCGGTCGGGGAAGTGATGGCCATCGGCCGGACCTTCCAAGAAGCCCTGCGAAAAGGGATCCGGTCGCTCGAGCCGCATGCACCCTGGCGGGCTCCCGCCGACGTGTCCACCGCCATGCTTCGGGAAAAACTTTCCGTGGCCGGCCCAGACCGCATCCACTGGCTCTTTGCCGCACTCGGGCGCGGAGTTTCAGTTGAAGAAATCTGCGCGCTCACCAAGATCGATCGCTGGTTCGTTCGCCACATGGAGAAGATGGTTGCGCTCGATAAGCGCCTCGCCGGCGTCACACTGGAGACGGTCTCGCGCGAGCTTTTGTTCGAAGGCAAGCGCTCCGGCGCGAGCGACGAGCATCTGGCCCAGATGTGGATGACGACGCCGGCAGCGGTGCGCTTGCGGAGGGCCCATCTCGAGGTCAAGCCGGTGTTCAAGCGCGTCGATACCTGCGCCGCCGAATTCGAGTCTTTCACCCCCTACCTCTATTCGACCTACGAGGAGGAAGACGAATCGAACACCGTGGACCGCCCCAAGATCTTGATTCTGGGGAGCGGACCGAACCGCATCGGCCAGGGCATTGAATTCGACTACTGCTGCTGCCACGCATCGTTCGCGCTCAAGGAGGACGGCTACGAAACCGTGATGGTGAATTGCAACCCGGAGACGGTCTCGACCGACTATGACACCTCCGATCGTCTTTATTTCGAGCCGCTCACGCTCGAGGACGTCCTGGCCGTGATCGAGCGCGAAAAGCCCACCGGCGTCATCGTGCAGTTTGGAGGCCAGACGCCGTTGAATCTGGCGCTGGAGATCAAGCGCAATGGCGCGACCATCATCGGCACGGATCCGGAGTCGATTGACTTAGCCGAAGACCGCCGGCGCTTCGGCAAGCTGCTTGAAGAGATGGGCATTCCCCAGCCGCGCAACGGCACGGCTGTGGCGCCGGATGAGGCCGCGCGCGTGGCGGCGGAGATCGGCTTGCCCGTGCTCGTGCGCCCGAGCTACGTTCTCGGCGGCCGGGCGATGGTGATTGCGTACGATCTGAAAACGGTCGAGGAATATGTGGCCCAGGCGGCCTTAATGGGCACGGCCAGCGGTCCAAAGCCGGTGCTGGTGGATCAATTCCTCGAAGACGCGACGGAAGTGGACGTGGACGCCCTCGCCGACGGCACCGATGTGGTCATCGCGGGAATCATGGAGCACATCGAAGAGGCGGGAATTCACTCGGGTGATTCTTCCTGCGTGCTGCCGCCTGTGAGCTTGAAGCCCGCCGCGCTCGGGCGGATTCGTGAATACACGGCGCGCCTTGCTCGGGCGCTGAACGTCATCGGCCTAATGAATGTGCAGTACGCAATCCAGCGCGATGCCGTATACGTTCTTGAAGTGAACCCGCGCGCTTCGCGCACCGTCCCTTACGTCAGCAAGGCGACGGGCGTGCCTCTCGCCAAAGTCGCGGCGCGCCTGATGACCGGACGAAAGCTGAAGGAGATGAATCTCCCGGTTGTGGAGTCGAACGGCGTGGCCGAACTGGCCGTGGGGGACTTCTATTCGGTAAAATCGCCCGTTTTCCCATTCAATAAATTCCGCGGTGTGGACACGATTCTGGGCCCCGAAATGCACTCCACCGGCGAGGTGATGGGAATCTGTTCCAGCTTTGGACTGGCCTTTGCCAAGGCGCAACTCGCCGCGGGGCAGGGTCTGCCGCGGGGGGGTAATGTCTTCATCAGCGTGAATGACCACGACAAGCGCCACGTAATCTCACTGGCGCAAGATCTTGTGGCCGCCGGATTGAAGATTCTAGCCACGCGCGGCACGGCCGCAGCTCTCGTGGCCGCTGGGATCGAAGTCGGCGCCGTCTACAAGGTTAACGAAGGGCGGCCGAACATCGTCGATCTGATCAAGACGAATAAGGTCGATCTGGTCATCAATACGCCGCTCGGCCGGGAATCCTTTTACGACGAAAAGTCCATTCGACGCGCCGCGATCCGCTACAACATCCCGTGTATCACCACGCTCTCGGCCGCGCACGCTGCGGCGCGCGGCATCCGCGCGCTCGGCGAGCAGTCCTTCGACGTGGCTGCCTTGCAGGACTTGCAGGCAAGGCAAACCTCCCCGCAGCGGCGAACATCCTTCCGGGATTGAAGCGGGTTCGGAAATCGTGCGGTTTCGACGGGCGCCCTGGGGCCGTTCCAACTTGATCGGGATGAGGATTGCCTGAGACAGCGTGGCAGCAGCCCTGGCGGGGCGCCAGAAGGATTTGCTCCGATTAGTTGGAACGACACTAGCCGGAGATCACCTTGCCGCGGAAGTGTTGCTGCTGGATGCGCCGCTTCTAGGATAAAATTCAGGCATGAAACTCGAAGGCGTCTTTCCCCCGGTAACGACACCTTTTACCGCAGACGGCTCGATCGATCTGCCGCATTTGCGCGAGAATTTGTTGCGGTACAACCGAACAAGCCTAGCGGGTTATGCCGTCAACGGCTCGACGGGGGAATCGGTTCTCCTGACCTGGAGCGAGATCGAGCGCGTTTGGGCCGCAGCGCGTGAAGCGGCGGCGCCGGAGAAAATCCTGATCGCCGGAACGGGCGCTGAAGCGACCGATGAAACCATCGAGCACACGAATCGCGCAGCGGCGCTGGGCTATCGCGTGGCCCTGGTCAGGACGCCCCATTATTACAAGCCGCAGATGAATCTTGAGGCCGAGGCCGAGCATTTCCTCCGCGTGGCCGATGCTGCGCGCATCCCGGTGCTGATTTATTCCGTGCCTGTCTTCACCGGCCTTGCGGTGGACGCCGCGCTTGTAGCGCGCCTGGCGGAGCACCCCAACATTATCGGAATTAAGGATAGTTCGGGAGACTTGCGAGGCATCTCCGAGATCATCGCCGCAGCTCCAGCGCTTTTCCAGACGCTGGTCGGATCTGCGAGCACCCTCTATGCGTCGATCGAGCGCGGAGCGGCGGGAGCCATCCTGGCAGTCGCTTGCATTCTTCCGGAGTTGTGCATGGAGCTCTACGAAGCGGCGCGCGCCGGCCGCTCCGATCGAGGACAGGCGTTGCAAGGGGCGCTCGAGCCGGTCTCCGCGCTTGTTTCGCGCCGCGGAATCCCTGCCGTGAAGCATGCGCTCGACCGCTTGGGTTATTACGGCGGTCCGCCACGGCGGCCGTTGCTGCCGCTCGACGACTCGGCGAAGCAGGAAACTGACGCGATCCTTGCGGGCGTGGCATCCGCGGTCGCCGCCAGCCGCTGACCACTCAGCGAATCATCCCCGCGATCCGAATCCACCCGGCTTAATTGCTGCGACTTCACAGGCCGTGTATCATCCAATGACCCATGGAGTGTCACTGCCTGCGCCTCAGCAAAGTTCCTCACACGACCAAGCTGTTCTCTGCTTTCCTCGAACATTTCGACCGGGTGGAGAAATTTTATGCCCGCCCCCCGGACGAGCAGGGAGTCCAAGCCTCGGTCCGCGAGGTGCGCTTGGATGCAGGCGTCCGATGGGCGGTCGTCGAGGTGCTCCGCGAGCAGAACCGGGGCTTCGGTGCGGATGCGACAACGGAGGCAAGTTTGGAGCGCCTGGGTCGGGGCTCCGACGCTGTCGTCACCGGCCAGCAGGTGGGCCTTTTTACTGGCCCCGCTTACAGCTTTTACAAAGCGCTGAACGCCATCCGCTGGGCACAGCATTTGACGGAGCAGGGCATGGACACGGTGCCCGTTTTCTGGCTCGCCACGGAAGACCACGATCTTGCTGAAGTGAATCATTGCTTTTGGCTGACGCAGAAAGGCCTCGTACGTCACGAGGCCGCGACGAGCGAGGAGTTCATCGGCCGCCGCGTAGGCGAAGTCCCTCTGGGCAAGCCTATTGAGGCGTTGGTGAATGCGGCCGCCGCTTCCTTGACTGGCGCTTATTCTGGCGAAGTGGAGCGAGCGCTGCGGGAATCCTATCGTCCCGAGGAAACGTTCGGCTCCGCCTTTGGCAAGCTGATGATGCGCTTGCTTGCCGGCCGCGGGATCATATTGCTTGACCCGCTCGACGTGCGGCTCCATCGCTTGGCCGCACCCGTGTTCCGAGGCGCGGTAGAAAGCGTGGGAGAGTTGACGACGGAATTACTTGCGCGCAACAAAGTGCTGGAGGGTGCCGGGTATCACGCTCAGGTGAAGGTCACGCAGCGATCCACGCTGCTGTTCTTCAACGTGGACGGGCGTCGCGAGCCGCTGCGCCGCGGCAACGACCATTTCGTGGCGGGCCGGTTGAAGTTTAGCGCGGAGGAGCTGCTCGCGGCCGTCGGCGAAACTCCCGAATTATTCACGCCGAACGTTCTACTGCGTCCGGTGGTGCAGGATGCGCTGTTGCCGACTGCGGCCTATATTGGCGGACCCGCCGAAATCGCCTACATGGCGCAGGCGGAGGTGGTGTACCGCCGCTTGCTGGGGCGCATGCCTGCCATTTTGCCGCGCGCAAGCTTTACGCTCGTGGAGTCTCACGTCGCGCGCTTGCTGAAGAAATACGGACTGGAAATCGGCGACGTGCTTCGCGGGCGGCAGTATCTGCGCGCGAAAATGGCGCAGCAATTACTTCCCCGCGGTCTGGCACGACGGTTTGCCAGCGGCGACAAATCATTGCGCCAAGTTCTGGAAGGTCTGCGCCAGCCGATGACGCGCCTGGACAAAACATTGCTGGGCGCTGTGGATACGGCGGAGCGCAAAATGCTGTATCAGTTTACTAAGCTCCGCGGAAAGGCTGGACGCGCCGAGAATATTCGCGCCGGCCTGCTCGACCGTGATGAGCGCGTGCTGCTGGATTCGCTATATCCCCACCGCGGTTTGCAAGAACGAACGCTATGTTTCTTGCCGCTGCTGGCAGCGCATGGCCCTGAACTGCTGGATCAACTTTCCCTGCGCGCCGCTCTTGGCGGGACTCAGCATCAAGTGGTCTTCCTGTAACGTAGCTCGGTGCGGAGGTTCGGCCATGGTAAAATGACACCGACTATACAGCTGGATTCGTTCCCACCTTTTTGCGGAGGAAGTCTGATGAAAATTACCCCCGGTAAGCGGAAAGGATTGAAGGCGGTTTCGGATCAACGCGGTATCATCGCGGCCGCCGCGATGGACCAACGCGGCTCGCTCCAGAGTGCGATCGCCAAGGAAAAAGGCATCGACAAGAAAGAGGTCACGTTTGACATGATGTCGGAGTTCAAGGAAGCGGTCGTGCGCATTCTCACGCCGCACGCCAGCGCCATCCTGCTCGACCCTGAGTACGGTCTGATCGCGGCGAAGAAGCGCGCGAAAAATGCAGGGCTGTTGCTGGCTTATGAAAAGACCGGCTACGACAACACGCGGCCGGGCCGTTTGCCGGACCTGCTCGACGAATGGTCGGTGCGGCGGCTCATCGAAGCCGGCGCCGATTGCATCAAGATTCTTCTCTACTACACACCGTTCGATCCGCCCCAAGTCAACGAGATCAAGCACGCCTGGGTGGAGCGCATTGGCGCCGAATGTACCGGCTTGGATGTTCCGTTTTTCCTTGAATTCGTGGGCTACGAAGAGGGCGGTGATGAAAAGGGCAGCGCTTTTGCGCGCAAGAAGCCGGAAATCGTGACAAAGAGCATGAACGAGTTTTCCAAGGCGCAATACGGTGTCGACGTTTTGAAGGTGGAAGTCCCCGTGAACATGGCCTTCGTCGCCGGCACGCGCGCCTGCAAAGGCGAGTCGGTCTACACGCGCGACCAGGCCAAGGAGCATTTTCGCCGCGCCGCATCGGTCGCCAAAAAGCCGTTCATCTACCTTTCCGCCGGCGTGAGCAACGATGTCTTCGCCGAAACGCTCGAACTCGCCGCCGAATCGGCGACGAATTTCTCCGGCGTGCTTTGCGGCCGGGCGACGTGGAAAGATGCGATCCCGGTCTACGGCAAGCAAGGTTTGAAGGCGCTCGAAGATTGGCTTGCCGATCAGGGCGTAAAGAACATCAAGAACGTGAACGGCCGGCTTTCTGCGGCCAAGCCCTGGTTTGAATTCTATGGCGCCCCTTCGCCGGCTGTGCTCGTCGATTGATCCCTTGCGGAACACCGACGCAGCCGGGATGAAGCGCGGCCAATCGGTGCAGGGATAACGATCCTGCGGGATCGTCGGCGTGATAGCCTTTCAGTGTGATGAAACTCGGAATCTACATCCAGGTTCCTTTCTGCCAGGCGAAGTGCACCTATTGCAACTTTCATACAGGGGTTTTCGCGAAGAGCCTGTATCAGCCTTATGTGAGTGCTGTGTGCCGCGAACTCATCGTACATGCGTCGCTGTGCCGCGCCGCGGAGTTGGCTGAGTCATTGTCGACAGCCATCGTCGATACTGTGTACCTCGGCGGAGGAACGCCAAGCCTGCTTGAGCCTTCGGCGCTCACGCAGGTTGTGGTGGCGGTGACGGAAGGATTTGCGTGTCAGCTCGAGGAAATCACGCTCGAGGCTGATCCGGAAACGGTAACGCCGCAAAAGGCCGCGGCGTGGAGCGCCGCCGGGTTCAACCGCATCAGTTTGGGCGCGCAGTCGTTTGACGATCGCGAACTGCAAGCTGCCGGGCGAATGCATCGGCGCAACGATGTATGGAATGCCACGCGGTGGCTTCGTGAAGCGGGCTTCGCAAACATCAGCCTTGATTTGATCGCAGGGTTGCCACATCAGAACGAGCGGAGCTGGAAGGATTCGCTCGAGAGCCTTTTGCGTATTCGGCCGGAGCACATTTCCATTTACTTGATGGAGATCGACGAGGGAAGCCGCCTGGGAAGGGAAGTCCTCGCAAGCGGAAGTCGTTACAGCGCGGACTCCCTGCCTGAGGATGATGCAATGGCGGGATTCTACGAGCGAGCCTGCGAGCTCCTTGGCCGCGAAGGGTACGATCATTACGAGATTTCGAACTGGTGCCTTCCAGGGTTCCGCTCGCGTCACAACGTGAAATACTGGCGCCGCGAGGCGTATCTCGGGTTTGGCGCCGGCGCGCACTCGTTCAATGGAAGCGAGCGTTGGGCCAACGCCCACGACCCGGCCGCCTACGTCGCGGCAATCGAGCGGGGCGTATTGCCCGTCGAGCAGCGGGAAGCCGTCACGCCACAGCAGGCGCTCGAGGAGGAATTGTTTCTCGGCCTGCGCCAGCTTGAGGGCATCGACCTCGAACGCATCGAGAAACAGTACAATGTCAGCCTGCGGCCGCGTCTCGCGCGCTTGCGCGAACAAGGCCTGATCGAAGTCTCGGGCGCGACACTTCGATTGGCTCCGTCGCGCCTCACGGTCTCGAACGAAGTCTTCGTCGAGTTGCTCGAATAATACTGCTTCAAATGGCGGTGTGACCCATGGACGGACAATCAGCCTCGAGCACAACAGCGGAGCCCGACGTTCGAGTGAACACCGCGCCACCGATTGATTTTCGCAGCGATACAGTCACAAAACCCACGCCGGCGATGCGGCGCGCCATGGCGGAAGCGGACGTCGGCGATGACGTCTACGGCGAAGACCCCACGGTTAACAAGCTTCAGGCCCGCGCCGCAGAAATCTTCGGACGCGAGGCGGCTTTGTTTGTGCCTTCGGGCTCGATGGGCAATCTGATTGCGATCAAGACGTGGACCCACCACGGCGGCGAAGTGATCTGCGAAGATCGCGCGCACATCAACCAGTTCGAGCTGGCCTCAATGGCCGCGATTGCAGGCTGCACGCCCCGCACGACGCTCGCTCCCGATGGTATTTTGACGTGGGACTTGATCGAAGCGCTGATACGCCCCAAAACCTACTATTACGCGCAGACCGCGCTAGTTTCTCTCGAAAATACTCACAATATGGCGGGGGGCAGCCCGTATCCCGCCAATGTGGCGGACGAAATTTGCGAGCGCGCGCACGCCGCCGGGCTTTTCGTTCACCTGGATGGCGCGCGCATCTTCAATGCCGCCGTCGCTCTCAGTCGCAGCGTTGCCGAGCTGACGCGGAACTGCGATTCGGTAATGTTCTGTCTGTCGAAAGGCTTGGGCGCTCCGGTTGGGTCGATGCTCGTCGGTTCGAGGGAGTTCATCGCGAAGGCGCACGTGTATCGCAAGATGTTCGGCGGCGGAATGCGCCAGGTGGGAGTGCTCGCGGGGGCGGGCCTCGTGGCGCTCGAGGAGTCGCCAAAAATCTTGCACCGAGATCATGAAAATGCGCGCCGCCTCGCCGAGGGCCTCGCGCAGATCGCAGGAATCTCCGTGGATCCGAAGAAAGTGGTGACGAACATCGTCATCTTCGATGTGCGGGGAACGAGTCGAACTGCAGGCGAAATCTGTGCCGAGCTCGGCAAGCGCAAGATTTTGGTCGGTGCCACAGGCAAGCACTCGATCCGCATGGTCACGCACTACGATGTGGATCGCGCCGGCATTGATTCCGCCCTCGCCGCCCTGCGAGACATCATCCGCAGCTAGTCCCCTGAGGTGTCTCCGAGCCTCACGGAGACGGAGGCCGTCTAGGGAATTCTCACCTGGCTTTTTTGTCTGGCCCCATGTGCCTGTGATATAAATTCTAGTTGGGCGATGGCGAGTCGTTCCTGCCGAGTGAGGTGTTGTGGATTTTTCCCTGACGGATGAACAGCAGCAGCTTCGCTGGACCGTTCGTGAATTCGCCGAAGGTGAGATCGCCCCGCACGTGATGGAGTGGGACGAAGCCTCCCGTTTCCCTTCGGAATTGCTTCCGAAGCTCGCGGAGATGGGTCTGCTGGGCGTGGTCTTCCCCGAAAAATACGGTGGCACCGGGCTCGGCTACATCGAATATGCCATCGTGATAGAAGAACTGGCGCGGGTGGACGGTTCGGTCGGGCTATTTGTCGCTGCGCACAATTCGCTTTGCACGAACCACATTTATAAATTCGGCAGCGAAGAGCAACGCCAGAAGTACGTCGTGCCCTTGGCGCAGGGGGAGAAACTTGGCTGCTGGTCATTGACCGAGCCGGAGGCCGGCTCCGACGCGGGCGGCACGCGGACCGCCGCCGTGAAAAAAGATGGCGGCTGGGTGCTGAACGGAGCAAAAACATTCACGACGAACGGGCATTACGCCGACGTCTGCGTGGGCATGGCCGTCACTGACAAATCGAAGAAGCACCACGGCATCTCCGCCTTCATTATTGAGAAGGGCACTCGTGGATTTCGTCCGGGAAAAAAAGAGAACAAGCTCGGCATGCGCGCGAGCGATACTTCGGAAGTTGTCTTCAGCGATTGTTTTGTCCCCGCGGAGAACCTACTGGGCAAGGAAGGCCAGGGCTTCATCAACAGCTTGCAGATTTTGGACGGTGGCCGCATTTCGATCGCCGCGCTCGGTCTGGGAATGGCGCAAGGGGCTTATGAAGCCGCGGTCAAATATGCGAAGCAGCGGAAGCAGTTCGGGCGGGCGATCAGCGAATTCCAGGCGATTCAGTTCAAGCTTGCCGACATGGCCACACAGATCGAAGCGGCTCGGCTGCTTACGTACGAAGCTGCCTGGCTCGCAGATCGCGCGGGGTCGGACGGCGACGCGGCGGGGCGCTATACCCGCGAATCGAGCATGGCTAAACTCTACGCCGGCGAGGTGGCGGTCCGCGTGGCGAACGAGGTCGTGCAGATTTTCGGCGGCTACGGCTTTATCAAGGATTATCCCGCGGAGAAGTTCTACCGAGACGCCAAGCTTTGCACGATCGGCGAGGGAACCAGCGAGATCCAGAGGCTCGTGATTGCCCGGCAGATCCTCGGAAAATAGGACGCCTTCGGGAGGCCGACGGCAACGGCTGTCGGGAGTTCCTCCAGAACGCAGTTTTTGGTTTCGCTCCCGGCTGTTCTGCGTTTAATCTGTGTGTTTGATTTTCCCCAATGGTTGCAACGGTCGAAAACTGGGCGGAGCAAGTTCGCGCTGGCGACGTGCGCGCCATTTCGCGTGCGTTGACTGCAATTGAAAATCGCTCGCCGGAGGCGGAAGCGATTCTGCGGGAACTGTTCCCGTTCACCGGCCGTGCGTACCGTATCGGAATTACCGGAGCGCCCGGCACGGGAAAGAGCACGCTCGTTGATCGCCTGGCGGCGCATTACCGGAAAGAGAAAAGGACCGTCGGCATCATTGCCGTCGATCCCTCGAGCCCATTCACCGGCGGGGCAATCCTGGGCGACCGCATCCGGATGCAAGGCCACGCCACCGATGATGGCATCTACATCCGTTCGATGGCGACGCGCGGGTTCCTCGGCGGGCTGGCGCAGGCCACAGGTGACGCCGCGTTGCTGCTCGACGCCGCAGGGAAACAAATGGTCCTCGTCGAAACCGTTGGAGTGGGCCAGGGTGAAATCGAGATCGTGCGGTTGGCGGATTGCACGGTGGTCGTCCTGGTGCCGGGGATGGGCGACGATGTGCAAAGCCTGAAGGCTGGGCTGATGGAGATCGGTGATATTTTCGTTCTCAACAAGGCCGACCGCGATGGAGCAGACCGCTTCGAGCAACAGCTTCGCGCCATCCTTCAACTCCTTCCGGAGCGCGAGGGGTGGAAGCCGGCAGTGGTGCGCACGGTGGCAACCGATAACGAAGGCATCGATGAATTGGCGAGCACAATCGACCGGTTTCGGCAGCACTTTGCCGGGGCGCGCGTGGGTCGCCTCCGGGAAGTGGCGCACTGGAAACAGCGGCTGTTGCAGTTGCTCGGCGCCCGGCTCTTGGAAAGCGTGGTAGGGGAGCGGGTGGGCGAGCAGGCGCTCGAATCGCTGGCCGCAGAAGTCGCCGATCGCAAGAAGGATCCCTACGCAGCAGTGAATGAGATTCTGGCGCGCGCCGGATTGGGGAACAATCGTTGAAACTGGGCGATCTCGAGTTCCACATCCTGACCGACGGATGCTTTCGCTTGGATGGAGGCGCGATGTTTGGCGTCATCCCCCGGCCGATGTGGGAGCGAAAAATGCAGCCGGACGAGCGCAACCGCGTGCGGCTTTCGATGAACTGCCTGCTGATCCGTTCGGTGGGAAAGTGGGTTCTTGTCGAAACCGGAGCGGGAGATAAATGGGAGGAAAAGCAGCGGGACATCTACGCCATCGAGGGCCCGCCGCGGTTGCCGGAACAGCTTGCGGCGCGCGGCCTCAAGCCGGAGCAGATCGATTTGGTCATCAACACGCATCTGCATTTCGATCATTGTGGCTGGAACACTACGGTGGTTAACGGCAAGGCGGTCCCGACCTTTCCGAATGCGCGCTATGTCGTGCAGAAAGGCGAGCTCGATCATGCGAAGCATCCCACCGAGCGCGACCGTGCCAGCTACCTCCTGCCCAACTTTGCGCCCGTGGAGGCAGCGGGACAGTGGTGGCTGCTCGAAGGGGACCGCGAAATCGTTCCCGGCGTGGAGGTGATCCGCGCGCCGGGGCATACGCGCGATATGCAGTGCGTCCGCTTGACAGGCGGCGGGAAGACCGCGTTTTTCTTTGCCGACCTGGTGCCGACGAGCGCGCATCTGTCTTATCCATGGATCATGGGCTTTGATCTGTTTCCGATGACTACACTCGAAAACAAGAAGAAGTGGATTCCACAAGTGTTTCGAGAGGGCTGGTTGGCCCTGTTCGCCCACGATCCCAACATTCCAGCGGCATACTTGCGCGAGCGGGATGGACGTTACGAGGCAGAGCCGGTAAAGGTGGACTGACGGTGGCGAAAACGAACCCTCGTGCAGCGAAGAAGAGCCGTACCGAACCGGTCCGGATCGGCATTATCGGCGGCAGCGGGCTCTACTCGATGGGTGGCCTCGCAGCATCACGTGAGATGCGCGTGCGCACCCCTTTTGGCGATCCCTCGGATGCGATTGCGATCGGCCGGCTCGAAGGGAAGCGCGTCGCGTTTCTGGCGCGACATGGCCGGGGGCACCGCATCCTGCCCGGCGAAATCAATTACCGCGCCAACATCTATGCCATGAAATTGCTGGGCGTCGACCGAATTATCTCGGTCAGTGCCGTGGGTTCGCTGCGGGAGGATCTTCACCCGCTCGACTTCCTGATACCGGACCAGTTCTTCGACCGCACGCGCGGCCGCGTCTCAACTTTCTTCGGCGGGGGGCTAGTGGCACATATCACGTTTGATAAGCCGACTTGCGGGCAGCTTTCGGATTTGCTGGCCAAGTCATGCTCGCGGGCGAGGGTGAAAGTACACCGCAGCGGAATCTACGTCTGCATCGAGGGGCCTCAGTTTTCCACACTTGCCGAATCCCATGTTTACCGACAACTCCGTTTCGACGTCATTGGCATGACCAACCTTACCGAGGCCAAGCTGGCCAGGGAGGCCGAGATCTGTTACGCCACCGTGGCGATGATTACGGATTATGATTGCTGGCACCCGGAGCACGACTCGGTCAGCGTGACGCAGGTGATGGATCACCTCAATCGGAACGCCGAAAACGTACAGCAGGTGATCCGCGAAGCTGTGCGTGGTCTTCCCGAAGGGCGCGAATGCCGCTGCGCGTCGACGCTGTCCCACGCCCTTTTAACCGATCCGAAACTGATTCCTGCAGCCACCAAAAAGCGCCTGGCGGCCATCATCGGAAAATACATTTCCTGACTCGGAGCAGCAACAATAATGTCTCTTCTGGTCGTCGGTTCGGTGGCTTTTGATGCGCTCGAAACTCCTTTCGGCAAGGTGGATCGAACGCTGGGCGGAGCGGCCACGTATTTTTCGCTCGCGGCCAGTTTCTTTACGGACGTCCGGTTGGTGGCCGTCGTCGGGGATGATTTCTCGGAGAAAGACTCGGGGGTTCTCCATGGCCGCAGAATCGATCTCGCGGGCCTGGAGCGCGCCCCGGGGAAGACGTTCTTCTGGGCGGGACGCTACAACGCCAACTTGAACGCCCGCGAAACGCTGGCAACCGAGCTGAATGTGTTCGCGAACTTCAAACCCAAGCTGCCGGCTTCCTACGCAAATTCCCGCTACGTCTTTCTCGCCAATATCGATCCGACGCTGCAACGCTCTGTGCTGCAACAAATTCGTCGGGCGCCCAAACTCGTGGCGCTCGACACCATGAATTATTGGATCGAGCGCACGCCCGCCGAACTGCGCAAAACGTTGAAGCACACCCAGGTGTTGGTGATTAACGACGATGAAGTGCGCCAGCTTGCGGGCGAGTACAACCTGTTGCGCGCGGCCGCTAAGATTTTCAAGATAGGGCCGCAAACCCTGGTAATCAAGCGCGGCGAGCACGGCGCAATGATGATTCACCGCCGCTTCCTATTTTCCGTTCCGGCATTTCCTCTCGAAGACGTGCAGGATCCCACCGGCGCCGGCGATAGCTTCGCCGGTGGTTTCATGGGGTACCTCGCGAGCGTCGGATGCTTCGACCACCATTCGTTGCGGCGCGCCATGGTGTACGGCTCGGTGCTGGGCAGCTTCACGGTTGAAAAATTCGGCGTCGAGCGCTTGCGCACGCTGACCCGCCGTGAGATCGAGTCGCGCGCCCGGAGTTTCTCAAAGTTAACTGGCTTCGCGATTTGAGGCCCGCCCTCCTGCGCCCATTTCCCGTAGTAGAATCCGCGAAACAGATGTAAAGGGGGATGGCATGCTGCACGACTTGAGCCCGGAGATTGTGGGAACGCTGTTGCTGGCGGCCGCCCTGGGCGGCATCGTGGGTATCGAGCGGGCGTTACGACACAAACCGGCGGGAATACGCACGACTATGTTCATCTGCCTGGGTTCGGCCCTATTCACCGTGCTCTCCTACGATTCTGCGCGCCAACTGGGAGGTGACCCGGCGCGCATTGCAGCCCAGATTATTCCCGGGATTGGATTCATCGGCGCCGGCGCCATCATCCGGGAGCGCGGCGGCGTGGTGGGGCTGACGACGGCGGCGACCATCTTCGTCATCGCCAGCGTAGGGATGGCCACGGGTGCGGGCCACTACGTCACGGCCATTTTCGCGACGGTGCTGACGCTCATCGCCCTCACGTTTCTGGGATGGCTGGAAGACCGTGTCGGAATTGCAACCCGCCTCGCGACGTTCCGGTTGACCACCCCGGATGGGGAAACGGTGATGAATCGCGCTCAGCAGATACTCCAGGAAATGAAAATCGCCATGCAACACTTGCAGATTCACCGCGTCGGATCGGAATTCGTTATCGAGTTCGATGCCAACGTTTCGCACACGCAGCAGCACACGATCCTGGCGAAGCTGAGTTCGCTTAACGCTCGCGGTGAAGTGGTTCCTCTCGACGAAGCGCGCCCATAGCGTTGTACCGGGGCGTTGAGTCCTTTCGAGGCGATGGGAATCGTGTGAATGAATCGTCCCCATCCTGCTGGTTGCCCGCTGGACTCACCGTGCAAATTTCCTTATCCTCGGACGTTAATGCCGCGACCGGTCAAACCGCCTCCGCTCGATCCCGGCGCAACCGTGCGCGTGATTGCGCCGGCGAGCCCCGTCGAAGAGGCGCGGTTGAGGCAGGGTTGTGACGAGCTCAGCCGTCTTGGTTATCTTCCGCGTTGGGATCCCCGCGTCCTCGCTCGGCAAGGCCACTTTGCCGGTTCTGCCGAGGAGCGTGCATCAAAACTACTGATGGCCCTCGAGGAAAATTCTTCGGCGGCGGTTTTCTGCGCGCGCGGCGGCTATGGATCCAATTACATCCTGGAGCTGCTGGAGACACGGCGCCTGAAGCTTCCGAAGATTCTGCTGGGCTATAGCGACATCACTTCGCTTCAGCTGTTCCTCTGGCGCAAGCGGCAATGGGTCACCTTTTACGGCCCCATGGTTGCGGCGGGACTTGATACCGGGCCAGGCGTGGCCTGCGGCTACGACGCCGATTCGCTCGCGCGTGCTCTTACGGAGACCAATCGGGGATGGACGCTCGATCTCGAAGGCGAGAGTTTGATTGCCGGGAATGCCGAAGGTGTGCTCTTAGGGGGCTGCATGACGCTCGTCGAAGCCACGCTCGGAACGCCTTGGGAGATTGAGACGCGGGGGTCGATCCTGCTTCTCGAGGACCGGGCGATGAAACCATACCAAGTAGACCGGGCGCTGATGCATCTGAAACAAGCGGGGAAGCTTCAGGGCGTGCGCGCCGTCATTTTGGGAGAGTTTCCAGAGTGCGAACCGTCAACGGCAGACGGCGCGACCGTGCGGACCGTTTGCGAGCGGCTACTCGAGCCACTCCGGATTCCCGTCGTGTGGGGAGCGCCGATCGGGCACACCTCACGTCCGATGTTGACAGTGCCGCTCGGAGTGCGCGCAAGGGTTGTGGCGCGCGGTTCGGGGCGTCTGGAAATCCTGGAACCGGCCTGCAGCGTACCCCGCGGGAGAAAAATTCAAGGAACAAGGAAATCGAAAACATTGTGAGGAAGACGGCGGAACACATCCATCTGCTCGGCATCGGAGGCGCAGCGATGGCGCCGCTCGCGGGGATGCTCAAAGAGCATGGCCACCACGTGACCGGTTCGGACGCCAACGTGTATCCGCCCGCGTCGACGCTTCTTGCTTCGCTCGGCATCCCGTGGAAGGAGGGATTCTCCGAGGATAATCTGAAGCCTGCGCCCGATTTGGTGGTGGTCGGCAATGTGATTGCGCGCGGGAATCCGGAGCTCGAATATCTCCTGGACCAAAAAATCCCGTATAGCTCGATGGCGAGAGTGCTCGAAGAATTCTTTATTCCGGGCCACACCTCGATCGTTGTTGCCGGCACGCACGGCAAGACGACCACCACGGCCCTGGCTGCGTGGATCTTTCAGACGGCTGGGCGACGCCCGGACTTCTTGGTGGGCGGTGTCCTCCCGAATTTCGGGGATCGCAGCTACGGATTGGGAGGGGGCGAGGAATTCATCATTGAAGGCGACGAATATGAGACCGCGTTCTTCGACCGAGGGCCGAAGTTCATGCACTACCACCCGGATGAGTTGGTGTTTACATCCTGCGAATTTGATCACGCGGACATCTACCCGGATCTCGGCGCCATCGAGCTGCAATTCCAGCGCTTGGTCAACCTCGTGCCTCGACGTGGCCGCATCCTGGCATGGGGAGAAAGCTCGGCAGTGATGGGCTGCGTCAAGAATGCCCTGTGTGCCGTGGAGACGTATGGCCTCGCGCCGGAAATGGATTGGTGCGGCGGCGATCTTGAATGGAGCGAAGGAATGACGCACTTCCGCGTTGCCTATCGCGGACACGAAGTGACGCGCATCCGTGTGCCACTGGTGGGTCGTCACAACGTGCTCAACGCGCTCGCGGCCATCGGGCTGGCCTATGGGCGAGGCGTCGAGTGCGAGGCCATCGAACGGGCGCTCGAGACCTTCCAGGGGGTGCGCCGGCGGATGGAAGTGAAGGGGGAAGCAGGCGGCGTCATCGTGGCGGAGGATTTTGCTCATCATCCGACGGCGATTCGTCTGACCCTCGAAGCGGCGCGTGCGCGTTGGCCGCAGGGAAGACTCTGGGCAGCGGTTGAGCCGAGGTCGAATACAATGCGCCGCAAGATCTTCGAGGATGTTCTGCCAGACGCCCTGCTGCTGGCAGACGCCGTGGTGCTTGGGCCCGTAAACCGTCCGCATCTCTTGAGCGATTCGGAACGCCTCGCGCCCGAGCGGGTCGCAGAGGCATTGCACCGTCGGGGGCGCGCGGCGAAAGCGTTCGGCTCCGCTGCGGAGATTGTGGACTACCTGGCAGACGAACTGAAGGCCGGCGATCTGGTTTTGGTGATGTCCAACGGGAGCTTCGATAATCTTTGCAGCAAGCTGCTCGCAGCGATCGAGAAGCGCGTAGGAGCCAGAAGGTGAAGCGGGCCCGGCTATTGCTCGGAGGCCTTGCCGTTCTGGCATTCGCGCGGCCCGCGAGCGCCACGATTCAGTATCGAATCTCCGTGGCACAACCCGAACAACACGTTTTTCACGTCACGATGACGGTGCCCGCCACGGGCCGCGAGCTTGCGGTCGCGATGCCGGCGTGGAACGCCTTATATCAGATTCGGGATTTTGCCCATCACGTCGCGAATCTTCGCGCGAGCGCCGCTGCGCAAGATGCCGGCGAGCCGGCCGTCTTCTCGGTTACGAAGCTCGACAAGCAAACTTGGCGGATTTCTGCTGCTCCGGACCTTGATGCGAAGCGGAGTCTCGGAAACGTGGCAGTGAGCTACGCCGTCTACTGGGATGAACCAGGCCCATTCAGCTCGCAGCTCACTTCCCATCACGGCTTCGTCAATCTCGCGGACGTCCTTTTGTATGTTCCCGACCGGCGCGCGGAGGATGCCTCCATTGAGTTCGCGGATCTGCCGGCGGACTGGAAGGTGGCCATCGAGCTCAAGCCGGGCCGTAGTCCGAATTCGTTTATCGCCCCCAGCTACGATGAGCTCGTCGATGCACCGGCGGAGCTTGGGCAGTTCAGCGGCTTCGGAATGGATGTAAATGGCGCGCGGCTGCGCGTGGTGGTGGACGGCGGTCCGTGGAAGCAAGGACAATTGAGTGATGCTCTCCGTCGCATCGTCGCCTATGAAACTGGGCTGATGCGGGGCGCGCCCTTCGAAGAGTACACCTTCTTTTTTCACTTTGGCTCGGTCAGCGACGTAGGCTGGGGCGGCATGGAGCATGCGAATTCGACCGCCATTGCCAGTGTTTCCAGCGACGCGGCTGCCGAAATCGCGGCCCATGAGTTTTTTCATCTCTGGAACGTCAAACGCATCCGGCCCCAGAGCCTGGAGCCGGTGGACTATTCGCGGGAGCAGTGGACGCGCGCATTATGGTTCGCTGAAGGCGTGACGAGCACTTATGGCAATTATGCGCTGCTGCGGTCCGGCCTTTGGAACCGGCACCGATTCTTGGCCCATTTAGCCGATCAGTTCTCCTGGCTCGAGTTGCGCCCGGCTCGGCGCTGGAAGAGCGTGGAAGAGGCCAGCCTGGATACCTGGCTTGAACGGTATGATCTCTATAGCTGGCCTGACGTGAGTATTTCCTATTACAACAAAGGCGAAATCCTCGGTGATTTTCTTGATCTGGTCATCAGGGATGCAACCGGCGATCGTGCCTCGCTGGACGACGTGCTGCGCGGCCTGAACGACCGGTTCGCTCGCCGCGGCCGCTTTTACAACGACAGTGCCGATATTCGGGCGGTCGCGGAGCAAGTGGCTGGACGGAGCCTCGAAGAATTCTTTCGGCGCTACGTTTCGGGCACTGACGAAATCCCCTACGACGATCTTCTGGGACTGGCGGGATTGCAGGTGAAATCCGACACCCAGGCGAATGCGAATTTCGGCTTTTGGCCGAGTGAAACCAGAAATGACACCGTTGTCGTCTCGGGAGTTGAGCCCGATAGCGGCGCCGCTGCCGCCGGCCTCCGTGAGGGCGACGTCCTTCTCAGATTGAATGGTGCGCCCTTTCCGCGCGATCCGTGGAACTGGCTTCGCAGCCACGCCCCGGGAGAAACCGTGCGCCTACGGGTCGGCCGCCAAGGCGCAGAGCGCGATCTTGCGTTCGCGCTCGGCAGTCGCGAGGAGCGCAGCTATGAGATTGCCGAGATCCAGAACGCGACCGAAAGGCAGCGGCGTATCCGCGAGGGATGGCTGCGCGGCGCGACCGAGTAAGACTGGTTCCAGGCGCTTCGATTTCCATGCTTTCTCCGAGCAGTAAAGATGATTCGAACGATTCTTGTCGTCATTTTCATCACCCTGTTCGTCATTGTGTTCGGGCCTCCCCTGATTTTGTACTCCGTCGTGAGTGGTTCCATCGACCCCCTTTACCGAGTCGGGCTGCGCGGCGTGCGCGTGATGCTGGGCATCGCGGGGATTCGAGTTCGTACGGAGGGGTTGGAAAATATTCCTGAGGCCGCCTGCATTTTTGTCGCGAATCACACGAGCGCCGTGGACCCGCCCGCCGCAGTCGTCGCGATTCCTCGACGCGTGGCGTTTGTCGCAAAAAAGGAGGTCTTTCGTGTCCCGATCGTGGCAACGGTCCTGCGTTTGGTAGGCATCGTTTCAGTGGATCGCGCGGTCCGAGAAGCGGCCGCGGCCAGCATGGACCAAGCCGTCGAGCGTCTGAAGAAGGGTCTGTCGTTTGTGATTTTTGCGGAAGGGACCCGGAGCGTGGATGGCCGGCTGCGCCCCTTCAAGAAGGGAACGTTCGTAGTAGCCATCCAGGCAGGGTCTCCCGTAGTGCCGGTTTCGATTGTGGGGGCCCACAAACGGATGCGCAAGGGCGAGTGGGTTGTCCACCCGGGCGAAGTGATCTTGAAGTTCGGCCCGCCGATCGATCCGACTGCCTATAAAGTCGAGCGTAGAGCGGAATTGATGTTGCGCGTCCACGCGGCCGTCGCCGCAGGACTGCCTGAAGACCAGCAGCCGGAGCCGTTGGAGCGGCTAGGCGGGGCGTCGTGATGATGGGCTAGAAAAGTGCGATGGCGTCATACCGTGGCTGAGGTGAAGGGGGGAACCGATTCGCGGGGTTGAATTGGAATAAGCTTTCACACGCCGGTTGCCCTTTCCCGGGATGTCAGCGAATCCTTTGACGCAACTGTTCAACTTCGGCCTTAAGCTCGCGCACAACGCGTCTCAGCTCCGGCAGCCGATTGAAACCAGCAACAGACTTGCGCCAAGCTCTGCTCTCCATCGCGGGGTAGCCGGAGTATACAGCCCCAGCCGGCACATCGTTCGGCACTCCGCTCTGGGCGGTGAGCTTGGCGCCGTCGCCGATGGTGAGATGGCCTGCGACTCCCACCTGTCCGGCCAGCAGACAACGATTGCCGACGGACGTGGAGCCGGCCAGGCCCACCTGGCCGCACAGCAGCGTATTTTCGCCCACCTTTGAGGAATGACCCACTTGCACGAAGTTGTCGAGTTTCGATCCCCGTCCGACGCGCGTCTCACCGACTGTAGCCCGGTCCACGGCGCTGTTCGTTTGGATTTCGACGTCGTCGTCGATAATGGCGGTGCCAGCCTGACGCATCTTGTACCAGCTTCCATCCGGCAAACGCGCAAAACCGAAGCCGTCGCCTCCGATGACCACTCCGTTTTGCAGAATGACGCGGTTGCCGATCCGGCAGCCCTCGCGGACGCAGCTATGGGAATGCGCGAAGAAGTCGTGTCCGATCTGCGCCCCGCGGTAGATTACGACGAAGCTGTGCAGCACGGCATTACGGCCGATTTCGACATTTTCGTCCACGAAGCAGTACGGACCGATGTGGACGCCCTCGCCGATCTTCGCTGAAGGTGCCACGACAGCGGTGGGGTGGAGGCCGGCTGCGTAGCGCGGCGCCGCGTGGAAGAACTCGATCGCCCGGGCAAAATCGAGGTATGGGTTGTCGGAGCGCAAGGCAGCAAGGGGCGCCTCCGCGGCGTCGCGAGCGATCAGGATCGCCGAGGCGCGAGTCCTTTCGACTTCGGGGCTGTAGCGGCGGTTGGCGAGGAACGTCAACTGTCCCGGCTGCGCGTCCTTAATGCCTGCGACACCCGTAATCTCCAGGTTCGGGTCGCCCTCAAGCTCGCAACCCAACCGCCGAGCGATTTGCCCAAGTTTCATGGGTTGATCTCCTCTCGTCCCTCAACGCGATTGCCTCGGTTTGAGATTCATTCGCGGCACCTGAATGTACAACATTTCGGTTCGAGCGGATGAGAAGAGCAAGGGATCCGCTACTCGCCGAAGAGCTTCTGTTGGGGTGGCGCGGCTGCGGGAGCTTTCCCATGGGTGCGACGGGCGATGCCAACCACTCCCAGAACTGTGATTTCGGCAAGAGCAGTGCGAGGAATGAAAATTCGCAAGCTGTTTCCATGTAAGTCGGGGGGCGTGATTTGCAGACCGCTGTCCATCAGCTCGAGCAAGTTGTTCGGCAGGATTCCCTCGATCGAGTCGTTGTCGCGAAACTTCAGACGCACCCAGAGCCCGTCGAGCTTCGGCCGACTGAAAAACGATTTTCGCTCCGGCGCGATATCGCTTGTGAATTCCCGGACGAAATGGAGTGCCTTGACGTCCACAATGGGGATTGTCCGATGCTCACCGTCAGGGGTCAGCAGGTCCAACGTCTGCGCACGCCCCAAGCCCGACGGATTCAGGTAGCCTCGGATGGGTGCGCGATCTAGGAGGACGACCATTACCTTCTTGTGGGTGCTGGTTGGGGAGCGATTTTTCACGGAATCGAGGCTCTGTTGCTAATTTTCGAACGGTATGATATTCTCTGCGTCACGGGCTGTCAACTTATTGGTGACTAAAGGTTTAGGCTCGGAGCCAAAGCCGATTGACCGAAAAGGGCAGATCCTCAAATCCGCCTGGGTGGTCACCTTAGCCACTATCGCCAGCCAGAATTTGCGGGTGTTTCCGCGAATACCGCGTCACTTCGCTGCGGGGACCTCGGTAGTTGCCGACTCGTTCATTTTGGTGTCCCGTATCCCTAACCTATTGAGGCGGCTCATCGGGGAAGGTTCTCTGAGCGTGTTTTATACTGGTTTTCGCCGGTTATTCTCCGAGAAAGCTCTGGCGAGGAAGTTTGGCAATTTGCAAATCGGCTATTTTGGACGCTCGCCGTTGTGGCCCACGTCCTGGTTGGATTGGGACTGGCCTTATGGCTCCAGGTGACCGCTTGCTCCTTCACGATGGGAATCGTATGCTAGGCCGCATTTCGGCTGTCTGGCTTCGCTTCCTATCAGCACCTTTTGCCGCAAGCGGAGCTGCTGGTGGCAATGATTGCCGGTGCGAGCGCTGTGTATCTTGGTCTGGCGGGGCTTCTTCGGTGCCAGGAAGTATAGGAAGTGGCTATCGTCGTCTTGCGCCCGGCGGAGCCCGCTCTCGAGACCGCCTGGCAGCCCGGCGGGATATTGTGACGATGCGCAGGGGGGCGCGTGGAGCCTCTGATCCGAAGCTTTCTGAATTATCTTCGCGTTGAGAAGGGCTTGTCGGAGAATACCACTAGCTCTTACGGCCGCGACTTGAAGGAGTTCGCGGCGTACGTGGAAAAGGAGGGGCGCATCCTCCGGCAGATTGGGCGCGACGATATCGTGGATTTCCTCATGAGTCTCTACCGGCGGAAGCTGGACAGCCGTTCGGTGGCGCGCCATTTGGTGAGTCTGAGGCAGTTCTTCCGGTTCGGCGTGTCGGAAGGACTTATGCGAAACGATCCCACGATGAACGTGGAGTCTCCCAAGTTTCGAAGCAGCTTGCCATCTCACCTGAGCGTCGACGAAGTGGATCGGCTGCTGGCTCAGCCGGACGTCAAGACGGTCCGGGGGCTGCGAGACAAAGCGATGATTGAGCTGCTCTATTCCACCGGCCTGCGAGTTTCCGAACTCTGTGGACTTCGAACCGGCGACCTTCAAATGGAGGCTGGCGTGCTCCGCTGTATTGGCAAGGGCGACAAGGAAAGGCTGGTGCCGGTGGGCCGAGCGGCGATCCGTGCGGTGCAGCAATACCTGCGTGAGTCCCGTCCGAAATTGCTCCGCGGACGGGAGTCGCCGCACTTGTTTGTGAGCCAGCGGGGAAGTCGGCTCGCTCGAAACGGCCTTTGGGCCATCCTTTCGCGTTACGGGCGGCGAGCCGGCTTGCGCATCAAGATGACGCCGCACAAGCTGCGTCATAGTTTCGCCACCCACCTGCTCGAGCGCGGCGCTGACCTGCGGTCCGTGCAGATGATGCTGGGTCACGCGGATATCTCGACCACGCAGATCTATACCCACGTAATGCAGGAGCGGTTGAAGCAGGTTTACAAGGCGCATCATCCCCGCTCCTGAGGAAGAAGGGTGCATTCGGCGCGCTTCGCCCCTCCGGGAAAGAAGCCCAGTTCGAGCGCGTCACCGAGGAGGCCGAGGAAAGTATGCCCGACTACATGTACTTGCTCGAAAGCCGCCTTTCCCCCGAGCAGCGTGCCGCGCTCGAGCGCGTGCAGGAGCTCGCACGCTTGCAGGAGTCGAATCTCTACCTGACGGGCGGCGCGGTACGCGATCTCATTTCGGGTATGCCCCTGCGGGATCTTGATTTCACAATCGAGGGGAATCCGGCGCGGATCGTGCGTGAGCTCGAAAAGGGCGGGGCGCGGGTAGTCTCTGAAGACGAACGGTTGCGCCACTACGAATTGATTTTTGCCGGTGACGCCGACGGCTCGATTTCCGCCGCTCGGGACGAGGTTTATGAACGGCCTGGAAGCAGGCCCGAGCTTCGCTGGTCCACCGTGATGGAGGACCTCCGCCGGCGCGACTTTTCTATGAATGCGGTCGCCATTTCCCTGAATGCGGCCTCGCGTGGACTGCTTCTCGACCCGACCAACGGTCTGGCAGACCTTGAAAAACACGAAGTGCGAGCGCTCTCGATCCACGCCTTCACGAATCAGCCCATCCGCCTGATGCGCATCTTGCGCTTCGCCGGCCGGATGGGATTCAAAATGGAACCGAGAACGCAGGAATGGTTTGAGCTGGCCTTCGAGCGCGGGCTGCACGAGTCGCTCGCAGGCCCGGAGGTGGGTCAGGAGATCCGGCAGCTTGGACGCGAAGACAATCCTACCGCCGTCTTGAAGGCCTGGGACGCGCGCAACCTGCTCGGAGCCATCCATCCGCACCTCGCGCGCCGCCGTCCCAGCTATGATGATTTGGCGCGGCTGGCCAAAATGCGCGAGTCCATGTTAACGGTGGGACTGCGCCCTCGCCTATTCGCGCCGGTCGCCTACTACACACTCGTTCGGTTGAAACCCAGGGAGCGGATTGCGGCCATGCGCCGAATCGAGTTGCGCAGTGCTGAAATCGAAGCGGTCCATGCACTCATTCCGGAGGCGCAGAAGCTGCTGAAGTTGCTGAAGGGTAGGAAAACCGATGCGCCCAAGGATGCTTACGCGCTCCTCGCGAAAACGCCGCCCAACCTCGTGGCGTTTCTCGAAACCGAGTACGCGAATCCCCGGGCGCTCAGCAAGATTCGCAACTATCTACAGAAGTGGCGCCCGTTACGCGCGAGTTTGCCGGTAGCCGAACTTGATTCTCTGGGAGTACCCCGAGGTCCAAAGTTCGACAAGATTCTCGAGGATCTTTTCGGGCTGCAGCTTCGCGGAAAGGGACGAACGCCACCCGACCGTACTAAGCTATTAAGGCAGCTCGCCGGCATCAAGGAAGAAGTGCCAAAGAAGGTCAAGGAAGAAAAGAAGAAAGGCAAGGAGAAAGCTCCTGCAAAGGGCAAAGGAGCGAAGGCGGGCCCGCCGGAGGTGGCGCATGGCGTGCCACACGCTGCGGCCAGGAAGGCTGGCGCTTCCGCGGGAGTCTCCGAGGTTGCGATGGTAGCGAGACCGGCGGAGAAAGCTGTCGGCAAGCCGGCCGGAAGGGCGCAAAGACGTCCCTCGCATCGCCCTGGGGCACGGAAGACGGCGAAGAAGAGCCGTCGACGATGACGTTTACATTCGCCGTCCCATCTGGAAGTATTCGTCGGGCGCCCGGCCGCGCGGACGGGTCGGTTCCAAAGCTGGTGTTCGATTCCTGCAAGCTGGTTTAGAATAAGCTCCACATGGGCACCCCGAACTTCGTTCACCTCCATCTTCACACGGATTACTCCCTTCTAGATGGCGCCTGTGAGATCGGCAAACTCGCGACCGAAGCGGCGCGGCGGGGAATGCCTGCCGTCGCGGTGACGGACCACGGCAATCTGTTCGCGGCGGCCAATTTCTTTCACGAGGCCACAACGCGGGGCGTAAAGCCCATTATCGGCTGCGAGGTTTACGTCGCGCCGGGAAGCCACACCGCGAAGGGCGCCGACACCGAGCGCTCGAACCATTTGGTGCTATTGTGCGAGAACAACGAAGGCTACCGGAATCTAGTCCAACTGGTTTCCACAGGGTTTCTAGATGGCTTTTATTACAAGCCGCGCGTGGATCACGATCTCCTCGCCAAGCACAGTCGTGGCCTGATCGCGCTCTCCGCCTGCCTGCGCGGCGAGGTCGCCGACGCCCTTCTCGCCGATCGCTATGAGCAGGCGCGCGACGCCGCCTATCGGCTGCAGGACATTTTGGGCAAAGGCAATTTCTTTCTCGAAGTCCAGGACCAGGGAATTGCGGTGGAAACGCGCGTCAACCAGGATATGGTGCGGCTCTCCCGCGAAACCGGCATCCCGCTTGTGGCCACGAACGATTGCCACTACTTGACGAAAGCGGACGCACACGCACAGGACGTGCTTCTGTGCATCCAGACCGGGAAAACCATTAGCGATCCGCAACGCATGCGCTTCGCCACCGATCAGTTCTATTTCAAGACGGCCGAGGAAATGGGGCAGGTGTTCCACGAATTGCCCGATGCGCTCAGCCGTACCGTGGCGATCGCCGAGCGCTGCCAGGTGAAGATCGAGCGCGTTCGCAATCCGTTTCCTGAATTTCAGATTCCAAACGGGGAGACGCCGGAAAGTTATTTCGAGAAGGTCGTGCGAGAGGGTTTTGCCGCGCGGCTTCCGCAGCTCGACCGGCTGGCCCGTGAGGGCCACCTGCGCCACCCGCTCGCGGTCTACGAGCAGCGGCTCTCGGACGAAATCGAAATGATCAAGAAGATGCGGTTTGCAGGTTACTTCCTGATCGTCTGGGATTTCATCCATTACGCGCGCGCCCAAGGGGTGCCGGTGGGACCGGGTCGCGGTTCGGCGGCGGGAAGCCTGGCGAGCTACGCCCTCAAGATCACGGATGTGGATCCGCTTCAGTACGATCTGCTGTTTGAGCGCTTCCTGAACCCTGAGCGCATCTCGATGCCCGACATCGACATTGATTTCTGCATGCGCCGTCGCGGCGAGGTGATTGACTACGTCCGTCACAAGTACGGCGAGAAGAGCGTGGCTCAGATCATCACCTTCGGAACGCTGGCCGCCAAAGCCGCTATCAAAGATGCCGGCCGGGCTCTCGATATGCCTTTTGGGGAAGTGGATCGCCTGGCCAAACTCGTGCCCAACCAGATCAACATCAAGCTCGAAGAAGCTTTGAGGCAGTCGCCTCAGCTTGCCGCCGCAGGGGAGACAGACGAGCGCGTGAAAGAGCTCATGGATGTGGCGCGGCGTCTGGAGGGATTGGCGCGCCACGCTTCCACCCATGCCGCCGGTGTCGTGATTTCGCCGCAGCCGCTCACGGAAATCGTGCCGCTCTACAAGACGAACCGGGAAGAAATCACAACGCAGTACGACATGAACGCGCTGGAGCGCATCGGCCTGCTGAAAATGGATTTCCTGGGGCTGACGACCCTGACGGTTCTCGACGACGCAGTTCGCCTGATCCGCCAGAACCGCGGCTTCGAAATCGACCTTTCGACGCTGCCGCTTGACGATGCCGCCTCCTACGCGGTGTTTGCGCGCGGCGAAACCAGCGGCATCTTCCAATTCGAGTCCCATGGCATGCGCGACATCCTGCGACGCTACCAGCCCACGCGGTTCGAGGATCTGACCGCGCTCAATGCCCTCTACCGGCCCGGCCCCATCCAGGGCGGAATGATCGATGACTTCATCGCCCGCAAGCAGGGCCGGAAGCGAGTCACCTACGATCTGCCTGAACTCGAAGAAATTCTCTCAGAGACCTATGGGGTGATCCTCTACCAGGAACAGGTAATGCAGATCGCCAATCGGCTCGCCGGCTTCTCTCTCGGCGAGGCAGACATCCTTCGCCGGGCCATGGGGAAAAAGAAGCGCGAGGAAATGGCTGCGCAGCGGGAAAAATTCTTGGTCGGTTGCCGTACGCGCAAAGTACCAGCCAAAAAGGCGGAGCGCATCTTCGATCTGATGGCTGAGTTCGCCGGTTACGGCTTCAACAAGTCTCACTCCTGCGCCTATGCCTTGCTCGCCTACGAGACGTCTTACCTGAAAACGCACTACCCGGTGGAATTCATGGCCGCGTTGCTAACTTCCGAGACCGGCAACACCGACAGAGTGGTGAAGTACATCAGCGAAGCTCGAGGAATGGGGATCACGGTTCTGCCGCCGGACGTGAACTCCAGCGATCTGGACTTTACGCCGGTCGGCGAGCAGATCCGCTTCGGCCTGCGCGCCATCAAGAACGTGGGCGAAAACACGGTCAACGGGATTTTGCAAGCGCGGCAGGCAGTCGGGCGTTTCCGCTCGCTCCCTCAATTCTGTGAGGCCGTGGATACGCGCCTGCTGAACCGTCGCGTGCTCGAAAGCCTGATTCGCTCGGGCGCTATGGACCAACTTGGCGGGCATCGGGCGCAGATGATTGCCGTCCTCGATCGGGCTATGGAACGCGCCCAAAAATTCCAGCGCGACACTTCGAGCGGCCAACACGGTTTGTTTCTGGCGGGGGCCGGCCCACCGCCGCAGGAATTGGCACTGCCCGACGTTCCCGAATGGACGGAACATGAGTTGCTCGCGGCGGAGTATTCGACGGTGGGCTTTTATGTCACCGGCCATCCCCTGGATAAGTTCGCTGGGCGTCTGAAGGAACTGGGCTCGACCGAGCTGGGTTCGCTCGAGGGTCTGCGCAATGGCGCCGACGTTGTCGTTGCCGGGATCATCGTCCAATCGCGCGCCATGCGGTCGAAGAGGGGCGCCCGGTGGGCCATCTACACGCTGCAGGATCGAACGGGTGCCGTCGAGCTGTTGGCTTTTCCCGAAGCGTTCGCGCGCCTTGAGGCGGTGATGCGGGCAGGAATGCCGCTGCTGATCAAGGGCCGGGTCAATGTCGAGGAGGTAGGAACCCGCGTGGCCGTGGCGGATGCACGAGCAATCGAGCAGAGCGGGGAACGGACTCCGAATCTTCTTCGCGTGCGAGTGGACCTGGGGGTCATGGATAGCATCATGCTCGATCGCCTTCAGGAACTCCTCAGGAGCCGGCCGGGGCGCTGCCGCGTCGCATTTGAACTGGTGAATCTGGACGGCAGTGTGGCCACGCTGGAAGCGCAAAGCGGTGTCCAGGCGGATCGCGATCTCGTGGAAGCGGTGCGGGAGATTTGCGGTCTGGATGCGGTCGCGGTTCTTTAGCTCGGTCGAGATTTTATTTCAAAGACCTCGGAAGCAGGTCGGGCGGATGGATCCGAACCACCGAAAGCGGAAACTCGATAGGCTCGAGCGCGAAGTGGAGGAGCTCGGCCGCTTCAGTCCGGACGGCTCCCACGGCGATGCCGAGCTCGATCGCCTCCGGCGCGAAATCGCCGAACTCAAACAGCAGTTCTACGTTAATTTGGGCGCTTGGCAGCGCACCCAACTCGCCCGCCACCCGCAGCGCCCGTACACGTTCGATTACATTCGGCTGCTGATGGAGGGGTTCAGCGAGATTCACGGCGATCGTTTCTTTGCCGACGACCCCGCGATGGTCTGCGGTATGGCGCGGTTTCACGGCAGCCCGGTGATGGTGATCGGGCATCAGAAGGGCCGCGATACTCGGCAGCGGGTGGCGCGAAATTTCGGTCAGGCGAAGCCGGAAGGCTACCGGAAAGCCTTGCGGGCGATGCATCTCGCCGCCAAGTTCCACCGGCCTGTCATCGTGTTCGTGGACACGCCTGGGGCCTACCCGGGAGTGGACGCCGAGGAACGCGGGCAAGCGGAAGCGATTGCTCGGAATCTGCGCGAGCTTTCGCGCCTTCCGGTCCCGATTCTCGTGACCATCACGGGTGAAGGCGGCTCCGGAGGCGCGTTGGCCATCGCCGTGGGCGATCGCGTGAACATGCTCGAGAATGCAATCTACTCGGTGATCTCACCCGAAGGGTGCGCGTCCATCATGTGGCGCGACGCCAGCAAAGCGGCGATTGCCTCTGAAGCGCTGAAGATCACGGCTCGCGATCTACTCCAATTGAGCTTGATCGATGAAATCGTTCCCGAACCCGAAGGCGGCGCTCATCTTGATCCGGAAGCCACCGCGCGAACGCTCGATTCCGTGCTTACCCGCAACCTCGCGGAAACCACCCGGCTCGACTTGCGCACCCTGCTCCAGCAGCGCTTCGAAAAGTTCCGCCGCATGGGCCAATTCTTCGAGGTAGCGGCCAGGAGGTGACGCGGCCCCGGGCGGGCTCGTCGGGTCGGAACTTCTGCAACTCCTATAGCGTATACTCCCACAGCGTTGGCACTGATTCAGGAGGCCGGCTATGTACTGCGATGGCTGTGGTGCTCCTACGGGAGAGGCCGCCCGCTTCTGTAGCGCTTGTGGCAGGGCGGTTGCGGGGCCCACTCCACGACCCGAATCGAACCTTTCTTCCGCCAGCCGATTGGAGCGGCATCTGCCGATTCTCGCTGTCCTCTGGATCGTAGCCGCTGCGCTCCGATTCATCGCCGTCGCCTGAATGCTCGTGATCGGCAAAGTGATTCTGCCCTCGATTTTGCCTTCGATTCTTTCGAGTATCCCTGAAGTCCCGTCGTGGCTTCAGCTCGACCGAATTGCTTCCTCTGGTCTGTATCTTGCCGCAATTTTCGTGGGCGTGATCGCGGCAGCGCAGTTGATCGCAGCGTGGGGCCTGCTGGAGCGAAGGCCCTGGGGACGCATCTTGGCGCTAATTGTCGGCGTACTCGCGCTGATTCACATTCCCTTCGGGACCGCGCTGGGAATCTACACCCTCTGGGTTCTTCTGCCGGCCTCGCCGCAAGAATACGCGAGCCTCGCTCGGACCGCGTAGCTCCTGCCCCGGCACGAAACACCGCCCGTTTGAAGTTGGACACGAGCGCACACGTCGCTGTTGCGCTCGCTTCGCTCAGCGATTAACTTTCAGCGCGTAAGAAAATCTTAGGGTAGGCCGGGGGGGGGAAGGCAGATGAGCGAAATTTTTCGGCCTTACGAAAGACTGGTTGAGATCACGGTCTTAGGCAGGAATTTCCTTGTTCCGGAGAGAAACTCGCTCCTGCGTTGCTTTCAGTTCATCAGCCCTGAGACGATCCCGTATGGCCGCTTTTGCTGGAACCAGGAATGCCAGTATTGCCGCGTCAATTGCCAGCTTTCAGACGATGATGCAGTGCGTCCGATCCTGAGTTGTAAATTCATGGTTTCCTCCGGGATGAACATTTCGGAGCTTGCTCCGGAGCTCGTCACCTGTTTGCGGAGGAAGCTGGGCAAGCAATAGCTGCTTCTTGCAGTCCCTCGTTCAGGCGTGAAACCCTCAGCGGAACATTGAAAAGGGGCGGCGGCCCAGCCGTCCTGATACCGCTGTCTCATTTTCCCCTATGCGTCGACCGTGTGTTAGAATCCGTGAACTGGGAAGAAATGAAGGTGTTCCCGGAGTCTCAATGAAACCGCGCATGAAGTTTTCGATCGGCGCCGGCATCATCCTCCTCACGCTCACGTGGCTGGCATGGGTCGGCGTAACGCAAAGCAAGACGTACTACCACACGATCGCGGAATTGTCTGGCTTGAAAGGCACTGCGCTGCATCAGCGTATGCGTGTTTCCGGCAACGTGCGGGCTGGATCGATCGCGCACTTTCCTGGAAGGGTAGACTTCGTCCTCGAGGAGCAGGGTCGGAAATTGGACGTCAGCTACGTGGGACGTGACCCGCTGCCCGACACGTTCAAAGACGGCGCCCAGGCCTTGGTAGAGGGAAGGGCAATGCCGGACGGGCGTTTTGTGGCCGAGCAGATCCAGGCCAAGTGTGCTTCCAAGTATCAGGCCGCTCCCAGCGAGCAGGCGCCGGGCGCGGCCCGCCCGGGCGGCGCAACGGAAGGCCATCCGTCCGGCACAACCAACAGCAACAGCTGATCCGGCCTGAGGAGACCTCTTGGACATCTTCGGATCGTTTGCTTTGGTCCTGGCTCTTGTCGCGGCTGCGTACGCGCTGGCCGCCGGGATCGCCGCGGTCATCACGCGACGGCCGTTGCTGATCAAGAGCGCGCGCAATGCCGGGATGGCCGTATTCCTGCTGGTGACGCTGGCGGTCGCAAGCCTTGAATTCCTTTTCTTTACCGACAATTTCTCGATGGCCTATGTGGCGGCCCACAGCAATCGTGACCTGCCCTACTTCTACAAGCTCGCGGCGTTGTGGTCGGGCCAAGAGGGCTCCTTGCTTTTCTGGAGCTGGCTGCTCTCGATTTACGCCTTCCTGGTGCTTTTCACGAACCGGAAGAAGCACCCCGAGCTGATGCCTTACGTCGGCGTGGTGCTTGCCGGCGTCCAGCTTTTCTTCCTGATTCTGAACAATTTCGTGGCCAGCCCGTTCGGCGTTTTCGGAGCGGCGGGTCCGGGTGGTGTCGTCCGCCTTTTTGCGCATTCCGACGGGCGCGGCTTGAACCCGCTTTTGCAGTATCCAGAAATGGTGATTCATCCGCCCATGCTTTACCTCGGTTACACGGGCTTCACCGTCCCCTTTGCCTTCGCCCTCGCAGCCCTCCTCGGCCGGTATCCGGGCGAGAAGTGGATCCACATTACGCGCCGCTGGACCATGGTGGCCTGGGGATTCCAGAGCATCGGCATTCTCCTGGGGGCTCATTGGGCTTACGCGGTGCTGGGCTGGGGCGGCTATTGGGCTTGGGACCCGGTAGAGAATGCGTCGCTGCTGCCTTGGATCACCGGCACTGCATTCCTTCATTCGGTGATGATGCAAGAAAAGCGCGGCATGTTGAAGGTGTGGAACGTGTGGCTGGTCTTCACAACCTTTATGCTCTGCATCCTGGGGACGATGCTCACGCGTTCCGGCGTGGTCGCGTCGGTGCACGCGTTTGCGCAGTCCTCGATTGGGCCGTGGTTCGTGTCTTTTCTGGCCCTCGTTCTGGCTGTTTGCCTGTGGGCGTTTTGGCAAAACCGGGACTACTTGCGCAGCGATAATCAGCTGGATTCGGTGGTCTCGCGCGAATCGAGTTTTCTGTTCAATAATCTGATTTTGCTGGCGGCCTGTTTCGCCGTGCTCTGGGGGACGCTCTTCCCGGTGATTTCGGAATGGGTCTCGGGGAACAAGATCAGCGTGGGCCCGCCGTTCTTCAATAAGGTCAACGTTCCCATCGCTCTCTTTTTGCTGTTTCTGACGGGAGTGGGGCCGCTGTTGGCGTGGAGGCGGACGTCACTCGACAGCCTAAAACGGAATTTCGGGTGGCCGCTGGCAGGCGGTGTTGCGTCCGGCGCTGCTGCGTTCGCGTTGGGGTTCCGCAACTTCTATTCGTTGATGTGCCTGGTCCTTTCGGTTTTCGTGACGCTGACGGTGGCCGCGGAATTCTATCGCGGCGCGCGAGTGCTCGCGGGGCGCGGCGGCATCAACCTGTTTACGGCGGTCGGACAGTTGACGCTGCGCAACACGCGTCGTTACGGTGGTTACGTGGTTCATTTCGGGATGGTGCTCATCTTCGTCGGGATTGCTGGCATACCCTTCAACCGCGACCTCCAGATGGACATGAAGCCGGGAACGCGAATGGTCCTCGGGCCGTACACCCTCCTGTGCCAGAATTTTGAAGTGCGCAACACCAAGAATTACGAGGCCGAGCGCGCTACGATTGAAGTCCTCCGCAACGGCCGCTCCGAGATGATGCTTTACCCGGAGCGCCGCTTCTATCCCGCGAGTGAGGTGACCGGAACCATGGTGGCCATTAATACGACGCCGCTTCGCGATCTCTATGTCGTGTACGCGGGGCGGAGTCCGGAAAGCGGTCAACCGGTCATCCATGCCTACCTGAACCCGCTCGTCAAGTTCATCTGGTTCGGTGGCTTGGTCGTGATTCTGGGAACGGGCTTGGCCCTGTTCCCGAGCCGCCAGCCGGCTCTGGCCCTAAAGACCGCCGCGGAGAAAGTGACGGTCGAGGCGCTGCCGCAGCCCGTGCGAGCCTACGATGCACACGACTAATTCTCACAAGCACCGCGGTGCGGCCCGGCGAGGGATGTGCTTCGCATTTGTCTTCGCGCTGGCTTTTGGCTTGTCGCTAGCTGCGGAGGCTCAGCAGTCGGATCGCGCCAAGAACCTGGGCAAGCGGATGCTTTGCGTCTGTAGTTGCAACCAGATTCTGACGGAATGCAACCACGTAGGCTGCACTTACTCGCATGGCATGCTGAAGGAGATCGACGACCGGATTGGACGGGGCGAGTCGGACGACCTGATCTTGCAGGATTTCGTCCAGGATTACGGTGCCACCGTCATGGCTCAGCCGGGAACGAAGGGGTTCAACCTGACGGCGTGGCTCATGCCCATCTTCGTGCCCGTAGCCGGGCTGCTGCTTGCGGGGATGGTGGTGCTTCGCTGGCGGAGGCGGGCCGCTGCGTCCCCCGTACCCGGGATTTCGCCCGAATTGCTGGCGCGGGCGCAGAAAGAGACAGCTCGGGACGACGACTAGATATGGCCGTTGCACTTGCTTGCGCTTTTCTTGCGGCTGCCACGCTACTGTTTATTTTCTACATCGATCCGGACCCATCGGATTCGGCGCCGCGCCGCACGCGCTTGGATCAGCTTCTGGAGCGCCGTGATGCGATTTACGAGAATCTGCGCGATCTAAAATTCGAGCACCGCGCGGGGAAATTCTCAGAGAAGGATTACGAGGAGATGAAGCGGGCTCTCGAAATGGAAGCCGCCCGTGTGCTCGCCGACATGGATCGCGCCACCGGCGGTGAACCGACGCCGGCCACGCGGCAGGCGATGTCCGAAAGACCGCGCCCCTGATGGGACTGACGACCAAAGACCGTACCAGCCAATGATTCGTAGAATGATTTCGACACATGGCCGGCTGACCCTAGGGTTGGCCCTGGCCCTCGCGGCAGCGCCCGCGTCCGTTGCGGGCACCCTCACGGGTGTGGTGCGCAACGGCACCACCGGCGCGCCCGCCGCCGGAGTTGAAGTAGTGCTGATTCAACTGCAAGGCGGCATGCAGCCCGTCGCCAACACCAAAACCGACGCCGAGGGCCACTTCCAGTTTGACCGCCCGGAACTTGGCGCGGCGCCCATGCTGGTGCGCGTCCCTTATCGCGGCGTGAATTATCACCAACCCGCGCCCCCAGGAGCGGCCGGGATCGAAGTGGACATTTACGAACCGACGCAGGATTCGAGCGTTGTGAAAGTGACAGCACACGCTATCGCACTCCAGGCGCACGAGGGCACGTTGCAGGTAGAGGAGATTTACTCGGTCCAGAATTCGACGAACCCGCCGGTGGCGTACTTCCGAGCCCAAGGCACATTCGAGTTTGTGCTGCCCGATAACGCGCAGCAAATCCAGGCTTCGGCTTCAGGCGCTTCTGGGATGCCTGTGGTGCAAGGGCTCATTGACGAGGGAAAGAATCGGCAAGCGATTGCTTTTGCATTCCGGCCCGGGGAGAACCGGGTGCAGATTTCTTACCAGCTTGCATATCCCTCGAACCAGACGACGCTCCACACAGTCTCTCTCTACCCCGCCGAACGCGTTGCAGTGTTTGCTCCGCCGACCATGCAGGTGACGTCGGCAGGCTTTGCGCCGGCAGGCAGCGATCAGGGCTGGACCGTCTATGCCCGCACGGACGTGGCCGCTGGCGCGCCCCTCGACATTTCGATTTCCGGCCAGGGCTCGATTTCATCCTCGAGTAATTCGGGCGCTGATGGACAGAATTCCTCCGGCGGCTCGCGGTCCGACGCGGCCGGCGAAACCGCGCAAGCGCTGCCCGGGCAGGTCGAGAACGTGAAGTGGATCCTCGTGAGCGTGTTCGCGGCCGTATTCGTCGCCCTCGGCTTTCTGCTTTGGCGCAGATCGCCGCATCCGGCGCCCGCGGGAGGCCCAACCGCAGATTCCGTGAGATTGCCGGCGGAAACAACGTCCGCAGCCAAATCGAGCGCTCTCGCCGATTTGGACGCCCACGTGCGCGGAGGCCTCGACGAGCTCAAAGACACCCTTTTCAAACTCGAATTGCGTAGGCAGGCGGGCACGATCAGCGAAGAAGACTATGCCCGCGAACGCGGCCGCGCCGAGAAAATCCTGCGCGACCTGGTAAGAGGCTGAGCGAATCCACTTGGTCGTTTCCCCCGCCAAACCAAATCTGGGAGTAAAGTTCGACGGGATCGAAAAGCGCTACGGAGCGCAACTCGCCCTCCGTGGCGTTTCCCTGGCCATTGAGCCGGGGGAGTTTGTCGCGCTGCTCGGCCCGAACGGGGCAGGGAAGACGACTCTGCTGAAAATGGCGGCGCTTGTGGTGCGTCCCACCGTCGGAAGCGTTTCCTTTCCCGGGGCGTCAAGCGGTGCTCCGATGGATATCAAGCGCCGAGTCGGCTTCGTCGCTCATAACACGCTGCTCTACGACGAGCTCACCGCTGCCGAGAACCTTCGCTTCTTTGCGCGAATGTACGGGCTTGCGGCGGTTGAGGCGCGCGTGAACTCTGCGCTCGAGGCCGCAGGGCTCCTCAACCGCGCTGGCAGTTTGGTTCGAATGTTCTCCCGCGGAATGCGGCAGCGTCTGGCCATTGCGCGCGCACTCTTGCATGCGCCGGAGCTCCTGCTGCTTGACGAGCCGGCTTCCGGATTGGACCGGCAGGGCGCCGGATGGCTCGCGGAGACCCTGGCGCAATCGCGCGGCGCGGGATGCACAATCTTGATGAGCACGCACGCGCGGAATGAAACACTCGAGCTGGCGACTCGTGCCGTTTGGCTCGCAAGCGGACGAGTTCTCCGCGATTCGGGAACCGGAAGCGATCCTCGCCCTGTGTTCGCGGAAATCATCGCTGAGGCATGAAATGAACACGGGACGCGCTTCGATGATTCTCCTCGGCAAAGAACTGCGCATGGAATGGCGCAGCCGTGAGCTGTTAAATACGACCTTCGTCTTCGCGCTGATGGTGCTGGTGCTATTCAGCTTTGCCTTCGACTTCACCGCGGCAGAGTCGCGCCTCTTCGGCCCGGGACTTCTGTGGATCGCATTTCTCTTCGGCGGCTCGCTCATGCTCCATCCATCGTTTGCGCGGGAGCAAGCCAACGATACAATTGATGCCTTGCGGACGGCGCCGGTGTCTCCGTTCGCCATCGTGCTGGGGAAAACGCTCGCCAACTTTCTCTTCCTCTTGTTGGTGGAGGTGGTGATGTTGCCGGTGTTCGCATTTTTGTATAACGTGCCGTTGTGGGCGGTTCTGGGCCGGCTGGTGCTGGTGCTGGTGCTGGGAACGTTGGGGCTCGCCGTCACCGGAACGGTTTTCTCGGCCATCGCTGCGCAGGCTCGAATGCGGGAGATGCTTTTGCCGCTGCTGCTACTCGTTTTCGTGACGCCGCTGCTGCTCGCCGCGGTCGAGGCCACGCGCGGACTTCTGAACGATCCACCGGAGCTGTCGCGCGCGTGGACCCAGATTCTGGTGATTTTTGACGTCGTCTTCCTGACGGCTTCCTGGCTTTTGTGCGAACATCTGATTGAGGAGTGAAATGAGCGCGAATCGCAAGGCCTTGTGGCCCGAAGCTGCGTTCACCGGCCTATTGCTCGGAGTGGCGGGCTACGCAGCTCTGTTCATTGCTCCGGACGAAGCAACCATGCACGCCGTTCAGCGAATTTTTTATTTTCACATGCCCAGCGGCGTGCTGGCCTTCATGGCTTTCGCGATCACCTTCGCGGCCAACATCGCGTATTTGATTGGACGCAAGCCGAAATGGGACTGGCTGGGTGTGTCCTCCGCCGAGGTCGGCGTGGCATTCGTCACTGTGGTCCTCGTCACCGGTCCCATCTGGGCGAAGCCCGTTTGGGGCATTTGGTGGACGTGGGATGCGCGCTTGACTTCCACGTTTGTGTTGTGGCTCCTGTATATTTCCTATCTCCTGCTGCGCACGCTCGTGAGCGACCCCGAGCGCCGCGCAATGCTGTCGGCCATCTTCGGCGTTTTTGCGTTTCTCGATGTGCCCCTCGTTTATTTTTCGATTCGGCTCTTTCGGACCCAGCATCCTCAGCCGGTGCTGCTAGGAGGTCCCGGGTCGGGTCTCGACCCGACGATGAAGCACGTTCTCTTGGTCTGCTGCATTGCCCTGCTGGCGCTGATGGTGCTCCTGCTGCGCCAGCGCTATCGTCTCGAGCGCTTGCGGCACAAATTCGATGAACTGCGCTTCGCGGTCGAAGCACGCACGGCCGAGGGCGAGGCAACCGGGGGAATAGGGGGAAGGCGATGAGCAATTTTGAAAGCCTGTTTACCGCATACATCATGGTGTGGGTGATTTTCCTGGTATATGAGGTTACCGTTGCTCGCCGCGTGTCGAAACTTCAAGAGGAAGTGGAGCAATTGAAAGAACAGTTGCGGCTGGGCTGAAATTGGCCGCCACTTCTCGGGAGCGAGCGCGCGACAGCGTGGGAGAGAGTTAACGGGCGCCGATGGACGGACAGAAGAAAGTGGGAGTGGTTCTGTTTCAGTTGGGCGGGCCGGAGCAGGTCGGTGCGGTCGAGCCGTTTCTCTACAACCTCTTTTGCGACCCGGACATTATTAACTTTCCGATGGCCTGGCTTGCGCGCAAGCCGTTGGCGAAATGGATCGCGGTGCGCCGAGCGAAGGTCGTGGGAGAGCATTACGCTGTCCTCGGAGGCGGTTCGCCGATCCGCCGGTTGACGGAGCGACAAGCGGCAGCGTTGGCGGAGGCCTTGCGCCCGCATCTCTCGGCGCAGGTCGTGGTGGCCATGCGCTACTGGCATCCGCTCACTTCCGAGGCCCTGGCTCAGCTGAAGGGCGCCGCGCTCGACGAGCTTGTTCTGCTTCCCCTGTATCCCCACTATTCGTTTGCCACTACCGGGAGCAGCTTGAAGGAATGGCGGCGACTCTACCGTTCGGCGCGGATTCCGGTCCGGCTGATCGAACACTTTTTTGACCATCCGGATTACATCGGCGCGGTGGCCGAGCGGATTCAATCGAGCCTCGCCAAGCTCGAGCGGCCCGAGCAAGTGCACCTGGTTTTTAGCGCTCACGGTTTGCCCATCACCTTGGTCGAGCGTGGCGACCCTTATCCGCAGCAGATTGAAGCCACGGTGCAACTGGTGCGGGAGGCGGGCGGCTGGCCCAACCCACACGTGCTTTGCTATCAGAGCCGCGTGGGTCGACAGCGGTGGCTTGAGCCGTCGCTCACCGAGACGATCGAGCGGCTGGCCGAACAGGGCATCAAGCGGATGCTGGTGATTCCGATTTCCTTCGTCACCGAGCACATTGAGACCCTGCACGAGATCAACATCGAGGCTCGTAAAGGGGCCACGGCTCTGGGCGTAGAGGAATTCTCCATGATGCCGGCGCTCAACGATTCGCCCCGCTTCATCCGCGCCCTCGCCGACCTGGTCTTGCGGGCCGCGGGAGTGGCCAGCGCGGCTTCGACGGCGGCGGGATAGGTTGCGCGATACGTCAGAGCCGCTTGACACTCGCCCATCCTCGTCATATAACTGTCGCTTATCCGCTGTGTCTTAGAGTGAAATTCGTGCATTCGTTTTACGGGGGACTTGCTCGCACCATCTAAGCCAGCCCATGCCGGATCAAACCGCAGAGAAGAATACTGAGGCTGCCGTCGCACCTCCCCCGGCTTCTGCGGCGGCCAAAAAGCCCGCCGCAGAAAGCAGCGAGACTCCGGAAGAAGTCAATCGAGCCCGGCGGCGTCTCATCTGGGCGTGCATCTGGGGATATCTGGGCGTCAATTTTCTGATGTTTCTGCGTTTCTTCTTTCCCCGAGCGCTTTTCGAACCCAGCACCATTGTGAATGTGGGTTACCCGAGCGACTTCGTGCTGGGCGTGAATCAAGAGTTCCTGATGTCCAACCGCATTTGGGTGGTGAAGGAGCCTGACCGCCTGTTTGTTATCTTTGCTCGCTGCACGCACCTGGGTTGCACGCCGGAGTGGAAGTCTACGGAGAACAAATTCAAGTGTCCGTGTCACGGGAGCGGCTACGACAGCGAGGGCGTGAATTTCGAAGGCCCTGCGCCGCGCCCTATGGACCGGGCCCATGTGGATAAAGACCCGACGGGAAGAATCGTCGTGGATACCAGTCGGCTTTACGTCAATGACCCGCGGGCGGGAGTGAATCATTTCAACGATCCCGGCGCGTATCTGAGCGTATAGACCGGCACATTTCGACATCAGGTTTGGGGGAGTCGGATGGCGGAAGAAAACGAGGGCAATAACCGCAAGACCGGAGTCCTCGATCAAGTTCAAGAGAAGGCCAAGGTTCTTCGCGAGACGGTCCGCGACAAGGCCAAAGAGCAGATCGAAGAGTTGAAGGAGCCGGAAAAAACCCAGCTCTATCGATCGATCTTTCGCGTCAAGCACGACGATCAACCGCGCAATCGCGCCCTCAGCGTTTTAAGCAACGTTTTCTTCCACCTGCATCCGGCCAAGGTCAACCGCGACGCCGTTCGTTACAATTACACGTGGGGAATGGGCGGAATCACGTTCTACCTCTTCATCGTTCTCACCTTTACCGGCGTCCTGCTGATGTTTTACTACCATCCGACGAAGGTGCAGGCTTTTCGTGACATCCTGTATCTCGAAAACGACGTCCCCTTCGGCCAGTTGCTGCGCAACATGCACCGCTGGGCTGCGCACCTGATGATCGTCGCCGTGTGGCTCCATATGTTCCGCGTCTTCATGACGGGCAGCTACAAGCGCCCGCGGGAATTCAATTGGTGCGTGGGCGTGCTGCTCATGGTGCTGACGATGCTGCTCTCGTTCACCGGCTACTTGCTCCCAGACGATCAGTTGGGTTTCTGGGCCGTGACCGTGGGCACGAACATGGCCCGCGCAACACCGTTCTTAGGACACGAAGGGCCGGGCGGACCGCAGCTTGGGATGACGCCGTACAACGACGTTCGCTTCGCCCTCCTCGGCGGCTCCATCGTGGATGCCAATGCGCTGTTGCGCGCCTACATCTGGCACTGCATCGCTATCCCGCTGATCGCAGCGGTTTTTATGGGGGTGCATTTCTGGCGCGTGCGCAAGGACGGCGGCATCTCCGGGCCGGCGCCCGTAATGCTGGAATCCGAAATCAAGGAAGAGAAGGGCCCTCGGCCGGTCATCATGAAGCCAAGCGGGATGGATCAGCACAGTCGATGAGGTAGAGAATGTTCGGCGATTGGCATCAGCTCTGGGAAATCATTTCGGCGCCGGATAACGTGCCCATCGTGGCGCTGTTATTTCTGGTGCCTTTCTACGTGTGGTACGCACTGCGCCAAGCGATCGAGAACGACCGCCTGATCGCGCTGTTGGGTAGCGACGCGCAAGTGGCGAAAACCAAGTACCGCAAAACCCAACCTTGGGACCCAAAGTGGGAGCGCGAAGTCCACACTTGGCCGTATTTGATGCGTATGGAATTCCTGGTGGCGATCATTGTGACCGTGCTGCTCATGGTGTGGTCGCTTACCCTGAATGCTCCGCTTGAGGAACCTTCGAACCCCAACGTGACCATGAACCCGGCCAAGGCGCCCTGGTACTTCCTTGGCTTGCAGGAAATGCTGGTTTATTTCGACCCCTGGATCGCCGGCGTAGTGATGCCCACGCTCATCATTATCGGCCTGATGGTCGTTCCTTACATCGATGCGAATCCTTTGGGGAATGGCTACTATACGTACAAGCAAAGGCGCTTCGCCATCTGGACGTTTCTTATCGGATTCGTCGGCCTGTGGGTGGCCATGATCACGATCGGCACTTTCATCCGCGGGCCCGGCTGGATGTGGTTCTGGCCGACTCAGACTTGGGATGCGGAGCGCGTCGAGTTCACCGTCAACCGCAATCTCGACCAGCTCTTCGGGATCAATGGATCCTGGCTCGCCCACCTTCCAGGGGTGTCGCATGACTACGCGCCGATTCTCGCCCGCATTATCTTCGGCATTTTCCCGTTGATCCTTTTCTTCATTCTGGCGGCTTGGCTGGTCCACAAGGTCTGCATGAGCACGGAATTCAGCCGGAGGATTTATCGGCGGATGAGCCTCCTTCAGGTCGTTACCATGTATGTGTTCTTGATTCTGATGCTCTCGCTGCCCATCAAGATTGTGGCTCGGTTGCTCTTCAACATCAAATATGTCTGGGTGACTCCATGGTTCAGTATTTGATTGCTCTCAAGACTCTAGTGACGGAGGCCCCGGGTGCCTGAGCTTCCTCCCGATGATCCCGTAACGAAGCATTCGCTCAGCTTCCTCCTCTTGGTTTCGGCATTCTTGCTGATCTTGACCCTCGCCTGGTCCCAGTACGATGAAGTGTTCGGATTGCGGCCTTGGCGTTCCTACCAGCACCGTTTCGCGGACGCTTACACCGGTTACCTGGACAAGCAAATCGCGCGCCAGAAAAAAGACGAGGACGCGCTCTATTCGTCGCCCGAATACAAGAATCTCAAGGATCGAGTGGACGCTCTCGAAAAGGCGGCCAAGCCTCAGGACGAACAAATTGAAAAGCAGATCGCCCTGCTGGATACGCAGCGAGCGGCGATCACCCCAGCGTTCCAGCAGGCGCGCGGCAAGGTCGGTTCTCTCGTCTATCAGTATGAAATCGTTCCGGCGAGCGATAAGAGTCTCAAGGCGAAGAGACTGAACACCCTCAACGAAGCCCGGCAGGAAGTCTATAAGGTGGATTGGCCCGTCAGCGAAAGCCAGATTGAGGAAAACAAGAAATTCACGGCCGACCAGCTGAACGACACATTCAATGACGTTATGGCCCGCCGCGCGCAACTGGTCGCCCAGCGCGGCGAGGTGGATAAGCCCGCCAAGGAGACCCGCGCCGAACTAGCCGAGTATGTTTCGGAAAAGCTGCCCGGCATTAACTCGGCGACGCTTGAGGGGCTGCGGCACGCGGCGCGGTCCATGGATGTGAGTCTGCGGCAGATCAACGTCAATCCTTCGGGCAGCACTCTGAACAACCTGGGCGGCGCGGGCCTTGTGGACCGCTGCCAATCATGTCACATGGGCACTAATGCCACGCTGGTTCCGATCCAGATTACGCTGACGAAAGCGGATTTGGGACTGGCGAAGAGTCATGATGCGCCGTTCGCCAGCCATCCCAACCCCGAGTTGCTGGAGCTTCACCCGCTCGATCGCTTTGGCTGCTCGCCGTGCCATGGTGGCAACGGCCGCGCGATCGATACCGTCGAGAAGGCCCATGGCCGCTACGAACACTGGCTCTGGCCGTTGTACTATCCGGAGAATTACAACGCGGGCTGCCAGCAATGCCACGCTGCGGACATGGTCACCGGGCACGCTACCGTGCTGAACGAAGGGCGACAGCTCTTCCGCCTCAAAGGCTGCGTCGGCTGCCATCGGTATCAGGGTTTTGACAATCAGGATGAGCAGCTAGTCAACACCCACCAACAAGTCCTTTTGCTCTCGAACCAGAAGAAAGAGGACGAGCTTGAGATTCCGCGGCTGCAGAAACTGGGTGATCAGGCGCCCGATAACGCGACGGCCCAGCACTACTACGCGAGGGCAACGGACCTGACGGTCACCGTCAGCAACGTCGATGCTCAAGTCGAGACCCTCGAACAGCGCACCCACAACCTGCTGCGGGAGATTAAGAAGGTCGGTCCGGATTTGAAGGAAGTCCGGATGAAGCTCGATCGGGACTGGATTCCATACTGGCTGGGTCATACGCACGAGTTCCGGCCAACGACGAAGATGCCGCAGTTCCGCTTGTCGGACGACGAAATCCACGCGATTGCGGCCTTCATTTGGCAATCCAGCCTGAAGGGGCCGGCATTGGAGCCGCAGAAACCCGGCAACGCCGCTCGCGGCAAGGAGCTGCTGGAATCGCGAGGGTGCCTGGCCTGCCATTCGATCGGCGAGGGTTCGGACATGGTTGGTGGGAGTTTCGCCGCCAACTTGAGTCGGATCGGCGAGAAGGAAAACTACAATTACTTGGTCCGTTGGATTCACAATCCGCGGGAGCGAACGCGCCCTTACTGCCCGTACGAGAAGCGCGATTTGGGCCCGGAGGACTACGCCAAGCACGGGTTGCCCTATGTTTTCGACTTGGACCATTCTCGCTGTCCCAATGACGGCCATGAGCTTGTCGTCCAGCAGCCCACGGTGATGCCGAGCCTGCGCCTCACGGCAGATGATTCGCGTGACATCGCGAGCTACCTAATGACGCAGCAACACAGCGGCGCTACGTACGCCACGGCCGACTACATGGATGACCCGCAGCTCAAGGCCAAGGGCCAGGAAATGGCGAAGCATTTTGGTTGTGCGGGCTGTCATGAAATCAGCGGGCTCGAGGACGAAAGCCGCATCGGCACCGAGCTCACCAATGAAGGTAGCAAACCGATCGAGCGCCTCGATTTCGCTCTGTTCACGGAAGACGCCAAGCGCGGCGTTCTTCCTGATGGCGCGCCTTCGCGTCGCTGGTACGATTCCAAAGGATTCTTCGAAGAAAAACTGCAGAATCCGGCGATTTACGATCAGGGCAAATTCCACGCAAATCCGATGGATGCGTTGCGGATGCCCAAACCGAATTTGCAATCCAAGGAGGAGCTGGACGCCCTGGTGACGCTGCTCCTGGGCAGCGTCGATCCCACCCTTCCGCCGGAATACATGTACAAGCCGGCTGACCGCCGTCACGCCATACAGGAGGGTTGGTGGATCGCCACTAAGTACAACTGCATCGGATGTCATCAGATCGCCATTGGGCAGAAGTCCGTGATGATGGGCTTGCCCTTTTATCAGGGCGAGAACAAAGCGAACTTGCCGCCGGTGCTGACGAGCGAGGGAGCGCGCGTCAATCCCGAATGGCTGAAGCAATTCCTGGCCAACCCGTCGTTGAGCATCACTGATACAAATCGCAACGGAGTCCGGTCGTATCTTCAGGTGCGCATGCCCACGTTTTTCTTGTCCGACGATGAGATTCGCAAGCTCGTGCTCTTTTTCGAGGCCCTGTCAGACCAGCCGGAACCCTTCATTCCGCCGAAGCCTGAGCCGATCACCGAGGTGGAGCGAGCCATGGCGCGCAGCCTATTCACGAGTCCGGCCGCGCCATGCCTGAAGTGTCATGCCACCGGAAATCCGGCGCACGACAAGATCGCCACGGCGCCAAATTTCCTGTTGGCAAAAGAGCGCTTACGGTTCCCCTGGACGGCGCGCTGGATCACGGATCCTGCGAAGATCATTCCCGGAACGGCAATGCCTTCGGGTCTGTTTCATCGCGAGGGTGATCGGTGGGTGTTCAGCGGGCCGCTGCCTCCCGCCCTGAAGAATTATCCGGGCGACGACGCCGACCTGCTGGTGCGATACATGTTCACGCTGACGCCCCAAGAGCAGGCTGCGCTGGTGGGCCGCACGCCGGCGCCGAAGTCCTCGGCCTCCGGGGGACACTGATAACTTCGTCCTCCCTGACGGGCGGTAATGCAGTAAAATCCCAGGTTCGGAATCTACGACTCAAGTTCACTGAGGAGGGCTGATTCTAAAATGAAAGCAAGAGTGTTTCATTCCGTCTTAGCTGTGGCACTCGTTCTTACGTTCACTAGTTGCGGAAAGAAAGAAACCCAGGAAACTCAGCAAACGACGAACGCTCCGGCCGCCGGGAAGACCGTTGATGCCGCCACCGCCGGAAGCGTCAGCGGCACGGTCACGCTCGACGGCACGCCACCCGCTTTCAGGCCTATTAACATGAGTGCGGAACCCTATTGCATGAAAGCCAATCCGAAACCTGTTTTACCCGAAGAGGTGAAGGTTGGCCAGAATGGCGCGCTTCAAAACGTGGTCGTGTACGTCAAGAGCGGCCTTGAAGACTACACTTTTGATACGCCGAAAGAGCCGGCCGTGCTGGACCAGAAGAATTGCACGTATCATCCGCACGTCGTCGCGCTCATGGCCGGTCAGGATTTTAGGGTGACGAACAGCGACCAGACCACCCACAACATCCATCCCATGCCCAAAGATAATCAGGAGTGGAATAAGTCGCAGCCGCCTGGCGCCACGCCGATCGACGGCAGTTTTGCCCGGCCCGAGGTCGCCATTTCGGTGAAATGCAACGTGCATCCCTGGATGAAATCCTATGTCGCCGTCTTCAAGCATCCTTATTTTGCCGTTACGCGAGACAATGGCGGCTTCGATCTGAAGAATCTACCGCCGGGAACGTACACCATCGAGGCTTGGCATGAGAAGTACGGCACGACGGATCAACAGGTCACCATCGGGCCGAAGGAATCGAAGACGATCACGTTTACGTTCAAAGGCGCGTCCGGCGATTAGCACGGTGCGGCAAGAGCCACCTTCCCATGCGGAGGGCTGGAAGCCAGCGTCGCGTGGTGCTTTCTCAGGGAGCGGCTCGCGGCGGGGAAGGGAAGTCCGAACGGAATGAGTGCATCGTTCAATCAGGGGCTGCATCGGTTCGCCCTATTCACGGCCTGCAGCACGTTTCTCCTGCTTGTCGCCGGGGCCTTGGTCACCAGCAACGATGCCGGCTTGTCCGTGCCTGATTGGCCGCTTTCTTACGGCTCTTTCCTGCCGCCTATGGTGGGCGGGATTTTTTGGGAGCACGGCCATCGCATGATCGCTACATTCGTGGGCATTCTCACGATCGTCCTGGCGGTTTGGCTCTGGCGAAGCGAGCCTCGCTCCTGGGTGCGTCGTCTCGGTCTGGGGGCGCTGGGACTCATCGTCGCCCAGGGTATCTTGGGAGGGCTCACGGTTCGTTTTTACTTGCCGGCGGCGATCTCTTCCGCTCACGCCACACTGGCGCAGCTTTTCTTCGCGACCATGATCAGTCTCGCTCTCTTCACTGGCGAGTGGTGGCAGAGCGAGACACTCCATCTCGAGGACACCGGTTCACCGTCTTTGCGCCTACTGGCTGTTCTCACTTCTCTGTCCATTTTGCTCCAGATCATTCTGGGGGCTGCCTTCCGCCACAACGGCTTTGGGATTGTGCCGCACCTCGTCGGCGCCGGCATCGTAACGGTCATGGTGGTTTGGACGGGTCGAGTGGTTCGCAAGCGCTTCGCGAAGGTCAAGGTTCTGCGGGGCGGAGTGATTTGGCTCCATGCGTTCTATGGCCTGCAAATTCTCTTGGGCGGGGTCGCCTATGGCGCCGTGCTCGCGGCGCGCAACATCCCTCAGCCTTTGCCGTGGATCGTTGTTGCCACGGTGCTGCACGTAGTCGTCGGTGCATTGTTGTTTGCGACGAGCGTGCTTCTGGCACTTTCCTGCTACCGTCTGTCGAAGCCGTCCGCGGTGCTCTCGGCACCCACTTCTGCGGAACGAGCGGCGATATGAGGCAAATATGAGTGCAACGCGAGCGGCCCCGCTGCCGGGCGTTTCAAGGGCGTGGGCCTATGTCTCCCTGACGAAGCCGGACGTCACTTTTCTCGTTGTCCTCACTACGGTGGCCGGCTTCTATCTTGGTTCGGAGGCTATACTCGACCGTGTTCTCCTGCTGCATACGTTGCTCGGAACCACGTTAGTGGCGGCGGGTACGTCGGCGCTGAATCACTATTTTGAGCGCTCCTCCGATGCGAGGATGCGCCGCACCTCGAGCCGCCCGATCCCGCTCGGCCAGCTGCGCCCTGCCGAGGCGCTCGTTTTCGGAGCGGGCTTGGCCCTCCTGGGAACGGCTTATCTCGCGCTGTTGGCGAACGGTTTGGCGAGCGTGCTGGCGATTGCTGCCAGCATCACCTATTTGGGCGTTTACACTCCGCTGAAAAAACGTACGACCTTAGCGACAGCGATCGGGGCTTTCCCGGGCGCCGTCCCACCGCTCATTGGCTGGGCGGCCGCACGCGGCTCGCTGTCACGCGAGGCTTGGATTCTTTTCGGCATTCTATTCTTGTGGCAGTTCCCGCATTTCTTGGCAATCGCCTGGATGTATCGCGAAGATTACGCGCGCGGTGGAATCCGGATGTTGCCTGTCGTGGACCCAGCTGGGACCGTAACGTTCACGCAGATTGTGGTTACGGCCGCCCTGCTTGTGCCGGTCAGCCTGCTTCCAGCGGTCGTCGGCATGGCCGGAATAGGCTACTTCTTCGGAGCCGTGCTTCTGGGCATGGTCTTGGTCCAAATATGTCTCTGGGCGGCGCGCACAAAGTCCAACGCGCGAGCCAAGTGGTTGATGCATGCGACGGTGGCCCACATCCCTTTGTTGCTGGGCTTGCTGATGTTGGATAAGCTCGTTCGTTAGGGATTACTCGAACAGCGAAGAGGGAACGCGGAGGGATGAGGCTCAAAACGGAAATGATCGAACTCGCGGCCATCTCAGCCGTGCTCGTTTTGCTCTCGATTGTCGGGCTCGTCTGGGATGTTGCGAGCGGCCTGATTGTGAGTGGAATTGACGGAATCATGCTGGCGGGCATCTGCCTGATGATGGCTGGCGTTTTCTCGCTCCTGCTCTTTGGAGAGCTGAAGCAAGCCGGCGTGCTGAGTTCGGTCAAGCTCTTTCAGCGGAAAGAGGCGAAAACCGCGACCGTCTCTCCCGCGCCTTCGGGGACCCCGTCAACGACCGAGCAATCAAAATAATCGGGTGCCCGGTTCTGCCCTAGTGACTCCTCCCTTCGTCTCGTCGCTTCCCGCAGTAAACGCTGCACTCAACGCGAGCAGTGCGCTTCTGCTCGCTGCCGGCTATAGTTTCATCCGCCGTCGCAATATTCGCGCGCATAGACTTTGTATGGTGACTGCCTTTGCCTGCTCGACAATCTTTCTCGCTTCTTATATCTATTTCCATTCCCAGGTTGGAGTCGTGCATTTTCGTGGACAGGGCTGGATTCGCCCCACCTACTTCACGATTCTCATTTCCCACACGATTTTGGCAGTGGCAATTGTGCCCCTGGTTTTGGTAACGCTCTACCGTGCGCTCACCGATCAATTTGACCGCCACAGGCGCATCGCTCGTTGGACGCTGCCCCTGTGGTTCTATGTTTCCGTCACCGGCGTTGTGATTTACTGGCTGCTTTACCGCGTTTATGCCGTGGCACTGAGCCTGCGCGCCATTGAGTGGGCGCGAAGATGAGTGCGACGCCTCCGTCGCCTCCCGCGTCACCTCGAGCTTCTTTCGGCGGGCGCTGGACCTTTGTCGTCCTGGTTGTGGCGTTGCTGTTCGTCCTGATGCCGTTCCTTCTCTGGAACGCCACCTGGTTCGGGCGCCCTCTCTCGGACGAGCAGATCGGCAAGTCCCTCTCAAATCGGCAGCACCCCAGGGAAATTCAGCACGCTCTCGCGCAAATCGAGACGCGCATGGAGGCGGGTGACCCAGCGGTCAAGCGCTGGTATCCGCAGTTGGTTGCGTTGGCCCGTGACCCGTTGAGCGAAATCCGCCTCACCGATGCTTGGGTGATGGGTCAGGACAACGCCGCTTCGGAATTCCATCAAGCATTGATCGAGCTTCTCTCAGATCCTCAGCCGATGGTTCAGCGCAATGCCGCGCTTTCGTTGGTGCGCTTTCATGATTCCGCCGGTCGCCCACAGATACTTTCGCTTCTGCGTCCCTATGCACTGGCGGCTCCAGAATCCGGCAGGCTGAAAACGCGACTGAGAATCGCAGACGTGGTGAACGCGGGGACCCTGGTGGCGAATCTTGACGTGGGTGCCGGTAAGAGGGAAGTGAGGACGTCCGTACCCGGAACCATCGAGCGTTGGCTCGTCAGTGACGCCGCCACCGTTTCAGCCGGCCAGCCGATTCTGCTTATATCTCCGAGTGAAAGTATGGTTTATGAAGCGTTGCGGGCGCTCTTTTTGATCGGTCGGCCTGAGGACGCGACCACTGTCGAGCCATACGCCCGCGGTGTCGACGGAATGTCTCCGCAGGTTCAGCGACAGGCTACACTCACCCTTCAAATCCTCCACGATCGAAGTCGTCAGCCGTAGTCCTGAAGTTGCGATGAATGCTGTATCTAGGGTCCGCCCGCGTTCGCACAAGCGAACATTGGGATCGATCCCTGTCCTCAAGTCTCAGTCGCACACGCGTCATCGTGAGCTGGGGCAAAAATGGCGGACTGGGAGAGACGCGCTGCACAGGTCCTTCCACACTTCGAGACGAGAAGCTAATAGGGAAGTGTTCCGTACTTGGCTTCGAACTCTGCCAATGGCACCATATCAATCGCGTCCCAAGGGCAGCCCTCGAGGAAAGCCCCGTCGGGTCCTTTACTGACGCAGAGTTTGCAGCCGATGCAGAGCAGGGGATCGACGCGAATCTGGCCGAAGGGGGGATGGTCCGCGTCAGGCACCCAGTACATGCATTCCGCAACAGGGCAATAATCCACGCAAGCCGGGGAGCCGGCGCATCCGGTGCACATTTCGTTGATCACGGCGATGATGTGAGGCTTACGCTTGCGTTTAGTCGTTGTCCCCTCGGACATCGGATACGACTTCACCACTTCGCCGCTCACGTGTTTCTGGACGTCAATCGTCACTTCGGCCAAGGTTTCCTCGCATTTGATTTCATCTCATCTCATTTTCTGTTTTCGGACGCTTCCGTGTCAACACGCGCGCCCACTTTTTCGAGGGAGCGTATCACCGCTTCGGTAAATTCTGCGGTAGTCGCGCGACCACCTACGTCCGCCGTCAAGTGTTGGCCTTCGCGATAGACGCTCCTCAAAGCTTGTCCGATGCGCCCGGCCGCGTCTTCCTCCCCCAGATGTTCTAACATCATGGTCCCACTCATCAGGATCGCCGTGGGATTGGCGATGCCTTTTCCTGCGATGTCCGGGGCGGTCCCGTGCACTGCTTCGAATAGCGCCACGCCTTCGCCGATATTGGCGCTCGGCACGACTCCCAGGCCCCCGACAAGGCCGGCCGCAAGGTCGCTCATGATATCTCCATAGAGGTTGGTGAGCAGCAATACGTCAAACTGGTGCGGATTCATCACGATCTGCATGCAAGCATTATCAATGATCAGCTCTTTGTATTCGATGTCCGGATATTCTTTCGCTACCTCGCGGATCGAAGTCAGAAACAGCCCGTCGGAAAGCTTCATGATGTTCGCTTTGTGGATCCCGTGTATTTTCCTGCGGCCCTTCTTGCGCGCATACTCAAACGCGAATCGCGCAATCCGGGTGGAAGCCTTTTCCGTGATAATTTTCAGGCTTTCCACGACCCCCGGCACGACGGTGTGCTCGAGACCGGCATAGAGGTCTTCCGTGTTCTCGCGAATCAGCACCACATCCACGTCACGGAATACGGAGGCTACGCCTTCCAGATTCTTGACCGGTCGGAGGTTGGCATAGAGTCCGAGTTCCTGCCGGAGCCCTACGTTGATGCTAGGCGGTCCGCCGGCGATCGCGGTCTGCATGGGTCCTTTCAATCCCACACGGTTCCGTCGCATGGAATCGAGGACGCCGTCGCGAAGAAAATCCCCGCCCCGCCGCTCCACTTCTGCGCGGGTCGGTATCACTTCCCATTCGATGGCAACCCCAGCGGCATCAATCACTTGCTGGGCAGCTCGTGCGACCTCGGGGCCGATTCCTTCGCCGGGAATCAACGTCACGGTGTGCTTCATGGAGGACACTATATTCTAATGGCAAAACGGACCCTTGTATACTCGCGCCCGCGGGCCCGGCCGAATTCCTCTTGCTCTCCTGGTGCCGAACGAGCACGAATCACAGAAGACTGGATTCTGGTATAATGGGAGGGACTTCAAACGCTATTGTCCCGCGTGGACGGAGGAATTCAGGATGGTTTCATTGACGCCGATTGCAGTAGACAAAGTGAAAGAGATTCTCGGCCAGCAGAACCCTCGGCCCACGGGCCTCCGGGTGGCCGTGGTAGGCGGAGGTTGCTCCGGCTTCAGCTATCACATGGCCTTCGAGACTCAGGTTAACGAAGAAAGTGACAATGTCTATGAGTTCAACGGCCTGAAGGTGCTGGTAGACCAGATGAGTGAAATGTATCTGGACGGCGTTCAGATTGACTACCTTGAATCTATCGAAGGCTCCGGGTTCAAGTTTAACAATCCCAACGTCAAAAGTACCTGCGGCTGCGGCAGTTCGTTCAGCGTCTAAGTGTCGCTGCGTCTCCGGGCTTCGCAGCGTGGGCTCTCGAGGCGGTCGCGTTTCGAGAGCTCTGTTGTTTGGGTTGCGGTTAGATCGCCTCATTACGCACCGAATACCATCCGCTTCGCACCCGTGGGGAGGCCTGCCTTTCTGGGTCGCGCTTGAAAAGCGTGCGTCGCCCTCGTATCTTATGGCGTCACCATGAAGATAGCCCTAGCGCAATTTAATCCCACTGTCGGTGATTTTGAGGGGAATGTTTCCCGCATGCTTGATTTGGCCGGCGAGGCCAAGTCTCGGGGCGCGCACTTGGCCGTTTTCTCCGAGCTGTGCCTGTGCGGTTATCCGCCTCAAGATTTGGTCGAGCGACCGGCCTTCGTCGAAAGAAACCGCAGGGAACTCGAACGGCTTGCGAAGCTGATTCCTCTGCCCTCTATCGTTGGATATGTTGGCAAGGCTCAGGATGATACGGGGAAACCGGTTGCGAATACCGCCGCGCTTCTCGCCGATGGCAGGATTGTTTTTGAGCAACGTAAGATGCTCCTACCCACCTACGATGTCTTCGACGAGTCGCGCTATTTTCAGCCGGCGCATTCCCAAACTGTCTTCTCTCTTTGTGGCCAGCAACTCGGCGTCACCATCTGTGAGGACTGCTGGAACGACAAGAGCTTTTGGGCGCAGCGCCTCTACGAGCGCGATCCTGTTGCCGAACTCGTCGAGAAGGGAACTACCGTCCTGCTCAACATTTCTGCCTCCCCGTACAACCTGGATAAGCGCGGTTTGCGGCTGGACATGCTTCGCGCGCTGGCGCGCGAGCACCGCGTTCCACTTGTCTATGTCAACCAGGTCGGTGGTAACGATAGTTTGGTTTTTGACGGTTCCAGTGTTGCCATGATGCCGGATGGTCGCGTGGCCGCGCAGGCCCGCTCCTTTGAAGAAGATTTAGTGTTGTTCGACAGCGTGAGCGGAGAAGGAGACGTGCGGCCCCACGCGCCGGACGAACTCGAAACGTGCTATCGCGCGCTTGTGTGTGGCACGCGGGATTACGTCCGTAAGTGCGGCTTTCGCAAGGTCGTCGTCGGCCTGAGCGGTGGCGTGGACTCGGCGCTGGTTGCGGCCATCGCCGCGGACGCTCTTGGCTCGGAGAATGTTCTCGGTGTGGGCATGCCCGGACCTTACTCGTCGGAGGGCAGCCTTCGCGATGCCCGAACGCTGGCCGAGAACCTGACGATCGAGTTTATCGTCTTGCCCATTTCTGACATTTTCGGTTGTTACCAGCATGTTCTCTCTGTGCCTTTTGCCGGGCTTCCCCCCGATGTCACCGAAGAAAACATCCAGGCGCGCATACGGGGCACTCTGCTGATGGCTCTCTCGAACAAGTTTGGTTCGCTGGTGTTGAGTACCGGAAACAAGTCGGAGACCGCCGTCGGATATTGCACGCTGTACGGTGATATGGCTGGTGGTCTCGCTGTGATCTCTGACGTGCCCAAGACCATGGTCTACGAGTTGGCGAAGCTCAGGAACCGCAGCAGGGAAGTCATTCCGGCGGCGACGCTCGCGAAGCCCCCCTCGGCCGAGTTGCGTCCCAATCAGACCGATCAGGATTCGCTTCCGCCCTATGACGTGCTCGATCGCATCTTGAAGGCCTATGTTGAGGATCTGCAGTGTCCCCAAGAAATTGCCGACCGATATGGTTTTTCGCTCGACCTGGTGCGTGAGATAGTGAGAAAGGTCGACCGGAACGAATACAAGCGCAAGCAGGCTGCTCCCGGACTTAAGGTCACCACGAAGGCCTTTAGCGTCGGTCGCCGTTTCCCTGTGGCAAACAAATTCACGTATTAAAGAGAATCAATGAAATTATCCATATTCTTGCGCCGCATCCTCGTTCTCCTCTTGCTCGTCATCCTTCGGGCTACGGCTCAAGCACCCTCGACCACGACGCTTCCCTCGCAGGCGCAAATCGAGCGCAAAGTAGAAGCTTACCTCCGCAATCTTTTTGCTTGGGGACCAGACTTTGTGCTCAAACTCGGACCGTTCGCCGATGCCACGGCGCCGGACTTCTATCAGGTTCCAGTTAAGGTTACGCACGGTGAAGAAACAACCGAGGGCATCATCTACGTAAGCAAAGATGGCAAGTTTCTCATACGCGGGGAAATCCAGGATCTCGGCGAGGATCCTTTCGCCACGGAGCGCAAACAGTTACATATTGAGGGGAACCCATCGAAAGGGCCCGCAGATGCGCGCGTCACAGTTGTTGAATTCAGCGACTTCCAGTGTCCCCATTGCCGCGAACTCTACACTACATTGAAGGCCCTCGAGCCGCTTTATCCCCAGGTCCGCTTCGTCTTCAAAGATTGTCCGCTCATGCAGGCGCACGCCTGGGCCATGACTGCAGCCCTTGCCTCTCGCTGTGCCTACATGTCCTCACCCGACACTTTTTGGAAGCTCCATGACGCCATCTTCGATAACCAGAGCCTTATCACCGTTGAAGACGCCTACAGCCAGGTAATCAAGTTCGCGACCGATGCGGGAATGTCAGCGGATCAAATCCGCCTCTGTATGTCCTCCCCCGAAGCGAAGGCCGCCGTTGAAGCCAACGTGGCCGATGCCCAAGCCTTGCGGGTCACGAGCACGCCGACGGTCTTCGTAAATGGCAGAGCGATCACGGGGGCATCGCGCGAACTACTCGATCGATACATTAGCTACGAGCTGGCGACCCCCGGCTCGCGCCACCCGTAAGATGCCTCAGCGCTCGTGCCGCCCGCTTCACAATAGTGTACATAATATAGATTATCGGAAGTCAAGGGTAGCGAGGAAGAAGATAGCTGACGGACGGAGGGTTGCGGGGATTCGGCGAGGGATTGCCTAGGACGCGTTGGAGTGTGGGACTGAGACAAAACTCGGAGGGGACCGCGGCGCCAGGAGGTACGTTCAGTGGGCGGCGCGAGCGGCAGCGGCGCCGAGTCCGGCGCCGATGGCGAACCACTTCGCGTTACGTTTGATACGGGTCCAGAAGCTGCCACCCTTCGCAGCTTTGATTGCGGCGTCGCGCTCTTGCACGATAGCGGCGGACTTGGTTTGCTCATCGCGTAGGTCGGCTTGCGCTGAGGCGAGTCGTGCCTGGCAGGCGCGGCAGTCCTGGACAAAATCGAAGAGCGGTTTCAAGTCCTCGACGGGAAGCTGGGCGACGGGCTTGCCCTGACCGGATCCGCCAGCAGTGACTCCTTCAGGCGGCTTGTCGCTTGCGTGCAGCGGAGTTCCCTTCTGGGCGGCGTCGGGCGCGACGATTTCAATCGGTTGCGGCAGCGGCAGGTATTGTGGAAGTTCACGGATAATTTCCTGGGGGGATTGGGCCTGGTGTTTCAGTGCGTTGATTTGGTCGAGCGTGCCTTTGAGCTCGGAGGCGCGTTGCTGTTCGCGAGCGTCGGCCGCGGCAATGAGCTGCTTCTGCGTGGCGATGGTTGCCTGCATTTGGAGCCGGTCATCGTGCGCTTCGATCCAGGAACGGAATACGAAGGCGGTCACAGCGATGATGATCAGTGCCGCGGCTACATAGATTTTGCGGAGCATGGAAGTTCGAAGAGGGCAGGGCTTCGCTCGGAAGGCGTGCCTCTATGAACGTGAAGCAGGTGCTTAGGCGTGCGGAGAAGACGTGCTATGCATGCGCCACTTTAAGGGGCCGCACTACAGAACCGATGCTCGGCCGCAGCCCCGATCCAAGTCGTCAGGGCAGGCGGGCGTGAGCTACACCCGGTTAGCCGAAAACCGGAGGCACGACCATCAAAGCCGCAAGGCTGCGGGCGGTAAAGTTAATAGGGGCAAGGCGCCTCTACGCTCCGCTCGAAAGCTCGGGGATTTCATCATCGAGTCGCCGTTGCCCGTGACGAGCCGGCTTGACGCACATCAACATATCCATCGCCGCGGCGGCGTCCCGATCTTTGCCATAGAGGGGCTCACGCGACGGAGAACGGAGCGGGAACTCGCTGCCTTTCAGACGTCCGGCACAACGACGACACAGGCTCTTCCCGTTCTTTTCGATTTCGGCATAACCGCGGCAGATGCCAAAGTAAAAGCAGGGCAGCGCGGACGGCGACGGCAAGGCTTCCGTTTTCGATGTCATTTGCAATGATCTCCTAAGGGGCGAGGGAAGCAGAGGAAATAGCGAAGGGCCGAGGTACGCGACCCTTTAGGCGCGGTATTTGGCAGTGCGGGCCAGGACTTCGGCGGGGTAGCCGGGATTGGCGCCGCCGTTCCACAGCAGCAGCGCTTTCGTCACATTGCCTTCGGCGGAGGCGAGTTTGCGCGCAAGGACGACGCAGCCGATTTCAAGGCCTGTGGCCGGCTCGCAAAGCTCGCTCAGGAATTTTCCATTGAAGCCCGATTCGCGCGCCACCTGCCCCATCACCTGCATCAATCCCCAGCTTGTCGAACGCGCCACCTCTTCGGTGGCTGGCAGGCCGAGCTGGGCGACGTAGCGCGCGCGGAAAGCGGGCTCGTAGCGAATGGCCCACGGGTTCCACGCCGATTCCTGCTCCACGACGGCGCAGACCAACTCTGGATAGAGCTGATGACGCGTGGCGACCGCTCGAGCGAGAGAAATGAGTTCGGAGTCCACGATCGAGAATGAAGAGCTGGAAGCGCGCGCCACTCAGCGCCGTTGGCCGTCGAGGTCGAACCAGCGGATGGGCGGCAACGGTTCGTGTGGGATGCCTTGCTGGTCGCAGAGTCTTGAGAGCAGCTCATAGATATGCGGGAGGTGGCTTGTAGCCATGTCTTCGACAAAGGCGCGCATGAGTTCGTCGTTGCGGATGCGCCGATACACCCCGCGCACGAAGAGGACGAGTTGCACGGCCACGGCGACCACCACCGCCATGTGGTACGGTTCCAGAAGTTCGCGCATTGTAATTCCCTACCCCGCCTGAGGCTTTTGCCGTCTTTCGCAGTCAATCAATTCAAGCTGTCTAGCCGAAGAGTGAGCCGAGTCCCGAGCCGATGCCGCTGAAGAGGCCGCCAAGGCCGCCGAGGCCGCTGAGGCTCGATCCTCCAGAGGCGCTTGCGCGCGCACCGAGCAGCCCCGTCGGCACACCCATGGCGCGAGAAAGTAGATTCGTGTCGATGCCGAAGGTCTGTCCCAAGGCGTTGAGGCCGGCGAGGCGTTGCTGGAGCTTCTGATTTGCAAAGTCGATCTGGTTCTGTCGCGCCTGCTGGGCGAGATTCTGCGCCTCGTCACGGCCGAACTGGGCAGTGAGCTCGCCGAAACCGGCGGGATTGTTCGTGGCCGCCTGGCGATTCGCGGCGCTCTCGCGCAGCGCGTCGAACGCGGTACTGGCGGCGCCCATGCCCTGCTGCGTGATGGCGGACTGTTCTTCGGGCGAAAAACCCTGGCTCGTGAGCAAATCCTGAATTCCCGGCAGCAGGAGCTGACGATCCTGCGAGCTCTGGGCGTTGGCCTGCTGCACGAGCTGATTCTGGATCCCAAGCTGTTGATCAATCTTCTGTCGCGTGGATTGTTGCGCTCCCCTCCCCATTTGTTCCTCCTCGAATACGCATATTCCTAAGACCGCGATGGACGGACGCTATTACCTATTGGCGGGCACGGCGTGGCGTTCCCGTAGTAAGGCCGCGAGCGTCACTGGCAGCCGCGTACGCAGCTTCGGCAACGAAAGGCATCAGGTTAAGCCTACCGCCAACGGTCGTTAGCCGTCACAAGCGCTAGACGTTACTCGCCCAAGTGCTTGCAATAGGGCATCCAGGCGTCATCGCGGACCCAGCCGAGAAGCTCGAGCCGCCGGCCGAAACGTTTGGCAATCCGGGGCGGCAGCCAAGCGTGTACGTCATCGAGCCCGCGCTGGCGCAAATCGCGCGCCGCCACCTGATGTAACGAGACGAGGCGCGCATAGCGCTCGCGTGCGGTGCCGGCGGCGGGATCCGCGAGCAGATAGATCTCGCAGGTCAAGCGCGCGAGCGACGCCATCACCGCGCGCCCGCCATCGTCTTCGAGCACCAGCTTCGAGACGAAGATGGGATCGCGCAAATCCGGGAATGCGTAGTCGAATCCCTGCTGCGCGTGCATTCGCTCGAGCGCATCGAGATCTGCTTCCGTGTACTCGCGTACGCGCATTACGGATTCGCAGATCGAGACACGAACTGGCTTACGCGCATCAAGGATCGAATGACTTGCAAGCGGGCACGGCGTGCGGTGCCCGTACGAACGTCAAAGAGCGTGACCCGTCACCCAGGCCCGGCGGAGGCATGCCAGCGATCGGCAAGGCAGCCGGGCGTGAACTGCAACTGAGCCTCGTTTCGCTGTCAGAAGATGCGATGGCGCAGAAGCGGGTGACTTTGGCCGACAGCTTCGGCGAGTTCAAACGCCGTCGCGCCGGGCTTAACGCCGTGTCCGCCCAGTTTCCCCACAACGCCTGCGGGAACGGGTCTCGAGCTGAGCGGATGCGGCAGCGCCTGCCAGGATGGATGCTGCTCGATCTCGAGATGAACTCCTTCATCCGCTTCGACGAGGGTGAGGATCTCGCTCGCGTCGTCAATTGGTCCGGTTCCCTTCCCCGGGTCCGCTGTGATGAAATGCGAGTTCGCGAACCGCGACGCCTGGTGCCGCCATTCGCCGAATGTCGTCAGATAGTAGGCTTTCCCTGTCATGTGGAGTATCCCCTGAGGACCAAGCTCGCACGTCAGGCCCGGCAGAAAACGCCGCGGCTGAATCTACGGCGCCGACGTCAGCCGGGCGTGGAACTACATGGGGGCAATCGCCGGATCGCCGCTGTGAAACACGTCTAGGACGTGAATGTCCAGTTGTGAGTTAGCACGGTGGCGGCGTGACGGCCGGCATAAAATTCGTGACACGGCTCGCAACTCATAGACACCTTCGCCGCATTGTCGCTGATCAACTCGATTTTGCGAATCGTCAACTTCGAGAAGCGGCCGACGAGCACGTCGGCCAGGCAGAGCCGCTCCGCTCGCATGGGCGAGCCATCAGCCAGCGTGAAGATGTGATGGGGCGTGACGTCGAGCGCCTCTTCGTTTGAAAAATGCAACCGGATGAACGTGTCCGCAGGCCGCACTTCGTGCCGCACGATTCGAGTCCAACCGTCGCGGCTGAGAATCTTTTCTCCGATGAAGCAGGTTTCAACCGGCACGGTGCCGCGCTCGCGGCTGAGCACGACCATGCCGGCGCGAAGGCAGCTCCCACTGCCGCCGCCCGAGCCGCCTCCCGTGCCCGAAGTCGTGGTCGCCGCAGCCATCCCGCCTTGGCTCAGGGGGATGCGTCCCTGTAGCGCCTGTTGCTGCGCTGACGCGTTGGTTTTCGTTGCTTGCGCGTACGCAGGCGTGCCGGTGCCGTCTGCGACCCACCCGAGCGATTGCGCAACGTCATCCCAATAGGGATAAAAGTAGTACGTCGTGCCGGAGCCAAGGCCGCTGACAGCGACCGAGGCGTTCGGGACGGCCGTAGTCGTGCCGTCGGCGCGATAGATGACGAGGCCCGACCACGACCACGTGATCGCCGAAGTTGTGGACGCGTACGTGAAGGCCCCATTCCACGTCGGCGGCACCGAACCCTTCATGAGCACGCCTGGCTTCGTCGGATCGATTTTCCCGCTGCTGAGCGCCGCCGCCTGCACGCGCGCGAAGTTGGTGCCATCGAGGATCTGCGAGTCTAGGCTTACTTTCCCGAGCGAGGCCACAAGCTGCTTGAGCGCTTCGTAGAGATAGGGATTCTGGCGTCGCAGCGCTTCGATTTGTGGAATGGTCGGCATATAGGAGGCGCGGTCTTGCAGGGTTTGTAATGCAGCTAGTTTAAGGCGGTCGCAGGTTAGCCGAGCCCGGTGCCGACGTTAGTTATGGCCGCGGACAAAGGCCCAGGGATCGGGCTTGGCCCAGGGCACGAACTTCGTCAGTGAAAACCACGAACCTGCGGCATTGGTACCAAACTGATAGCCGACGCGCTCGGCCAGCGTATTCGTGTAGAGCTCCATGTCCTGAGCGGCGGGTGAAGCCAGGGTCCAACTGCCGATCGAGGTCACGGTGGCGTCGCCGGGAGAAAACGCGCTGATCGCGAGGGTGCCTGTGCCCTGCACGTACGCGGTGAGGTAGCCGAAAAGGTTGCGTCCCGTCTGGCCGCTGCGCGAAAGAAACGCCGTGGTGTAGTAGCCGTGGATCGCGGCCCCGTCGTCCGAATGCTGACCCTTCGTGAGCGCGTACACCTTTCCGTTGGCGGCGTTATTGCCGAAAAAGATCTGGGCGACGCCCGTCGAGCGCTCGATGATCCCGCAGGAGTTCGCGGAGATCTTCCACGGCGCCCATTTGCGCGAGCGCCCCGGCGCGTAGAGCATCATCCACACCGGATCGGAAAATCCTTCCGTGTAGTCGAGCACGAGCACTTGGTTCGGCTCGAGGGCGGAGCCGATCGGCACACCGATGTAGATACGCTGCTTTTCGACATCGACCTGGACCCAGATGCGGTGGCCGTATTGCCAGTTGACGGAATCCCAGGTCGGCTGAATTTCCTGCGAGAGTTTTTGGGGCTGGCTGCCGTCGAAATAATAAAGTCCGGCGCGCCCGGCGATGACCACCCACTCCTCGCCGAAGCCCACGCCGTGGACGGAAGGCGTGCCGATCTTGTTTGAAACCTCTTCGAGGGTCCACAGCGCCGGCTCATCCACGCCGTCATCGGAGGTGACGTAGAGACTGCGCTCCTTTACGAAGTAAAGCAAATTGCGTAGCTTGAACGCGCAGCGGATCGCCTGCCCGTTGTTCGCCGCGACGAGCATAAAACCGCTCACACCATCGTAGCTTTCCGGCGCCCGCACCGAGTAGTCCGTGTTTTTGACGAGCAATGAATTGCCCGCTGCGTCCGTCACCGCGTTCTGCGAGATCAGCCCACGCGTCACCGTCGCGCCGTCGCCGGTGATGCGATAGGCGTCGCCGGAGATGACGTCGCTCGATTCCCTGCTCCCGCCAGCGCCATTCGTCGGATCGCGTGTCCAGCCGAGCGGCCGGCCGTTTCCCGATGCATCCCAGCCGCCGTCGAATGTGGGGTTGCGCCAATTCGACATCTTGGCGCGCTCACCCCACCAGAAGAGCCGCTGGACGTAATCGATGACGCCGAGCTGGTTCGGCAACTCGATGAGCGCGATCAGATACTCCATGCTGATGCCCGAGAGCAGCGTCGAATCGGTGAAGTCGACCTCGAGCGAGGTGGCCACGTTGTCGTTGATGACCATGGTTGCGGGAACGTGATAGAACGTCGCGCCACCGGCGGCCGTGAAGGCGAGAAGCCGTTGGACGACGTTCGACGGCCCAGTCGGAATATTCGTCACGTTCACTTTTTGGCTGCCGGCGGCGGTCCACGTAGTTGCCGGCGACGGCGCCGTCCAGTAGCCCTGGCGCGTGACGAACACCACCACGCACTGGTGCGCGCCCGGCGAAATGTTCCCCGCATCCGGAGCGTCCACCACCGCCGGGCCCTCGCCCGGACCCACCTGGCTCACGCGATCGAAATACGTGTCGTCGTACTGCCGTGGCAGGTCCTGGCCCACGAGCCCGTCGGAGAAAGCCATGTACTCTCGCCCGAAGAGCGTCGTCGAAGCCAAGTATGAATTCGGCGGCGCCGCTCCCGATGCCACGAGAGTCAGCGTTCCTGGAGAAATTTCCTTGTACAGCGTTCCGAGCGAATCGAAGACCAGCAGACGCTGGATCAGGTTTGTCGTGATGTAGGACTTCAGCCCGTTCACCTTCGGCGCCCCCGCGAGCAGCGCAAACTGTGAGACAAGGCCAGAGCGCGTCCGCACGCCGCCGGGAAAGAATTCGATGTCGGCGAGATCGGGCGACATTCCGGGCGGGACATCTGACGGATCGAGCAGCGTCGTCCAGGTGCCGAAGACGCTGAGCGGTATAGGCGAAAAGGTTTCAACGGACATGTTGGTTTGTCATCAGCGATCGATGCCATAAAGCGCGTCGCTACAATTCTTGTAGAAGACGGCAACGCGATTCGGACGTCAAGCAACCCCCGGCGCGTTCAGCTCATCGTTCTCTTGCGTAACTCATCCCTGTGCTATGATTTCGGGCTTGTTTCGAAAAAGGAGAGGCTGGTGCGCCGCGCGCCCTGGATCGTCGTGATGTTGCTCGCCGCCTGCGAACTGCCTGCTACGGCGCAGACGATTCGCTCGCTCCCCATTCCCGTCCTTACCGTCCGTAGCTTGGCCGTGGACAGCCAGGGCAATCTGTACTTCACGGGTTCGCGCGACGGAAATGCAGATCGGGTTTATGAGTTAAAGACATCTACATAAATAGATTGACACCCTGATTTGCGGGCCTATACTCTCCGCATGGCCAACCCATCGGTTCGTCCCCGCCGTGACGCGAGCATGATGGAGCAGCGCCGGCTTGCGGCCATCCCTCGTTTGGAACGCGGGGAGCCACTTTCCTCCGTCGCTCGGCACTTCGGGGTCAGTCGCCAGGCGGTGTTTGTGTGGGCTCAGCAGTGGCGCCGTTGCGGAGAAGCCGGCTTGCACCGCCGCGCACGGCCGGGACGCCCGCCGAAATTGGCGCGCGCTCAACGAGCGCAACTCCCGCGCCTGCTGGCGCAGGGAGCGGAGGCGCATGGTTTCTCCTCGCCGATCTGGACCACCCAACGCGTGGCCGATCTGATCCGACGCCGCTTCGGAGTACGCTATGATCGCGATCATGTCTGCCGCCTGCTGCATCGTTTCGGCTGGAGTTGGCAGAAGCCCGCGCGCCGTGCTCGCGAGCGTGACGAAGCCGCCATCCAGCGCTGGGTCCAGCACACTTGGCCGCGGCTAAAAAAAACGCCCAAAAGCTGAAGGCCACACTGGTTTTTCTGGACGAGAGCGGGTTCTCGTTGTTGCCCACTCCGTGCAAGACCTGGGCTCCGCGCGGCCAAACGCCCTTCCTCTATCACTGCTTCAACTGGCCCAAACTGTCGGCCGTCTCGGCGGTCACGCCCAACCCGCACGCCTATCTTCGCCTGGTGCGGGGCACCATCCGGAGCGCGGAACTCCTCGGTTTTGTCCGTCATCTGCTGCGCCGGATTCCCGGCACGATCTTCTTGTTCTGGGATGGGCTGAACACGCACCGCTCGAAAAAGACTCGGGCGGCGCTGGGAAAGCACCACCCGCGATTGCGGGTGTATCGCCTGCCCGCCTATGCCCCGGAATTGAATCCCGACGAGGGGCTGTGGGGCTGGATGAAACAGCACGCGCTGGCCGGACAGTGCCCGGCGAACTTGGAGGTTCTCGAACACAGCATTCGACTGGCCCTGCGCCGTCTACGAAGGCGCCCTCAGGTCATCCGCTCCTTCTTTCACCGCTGCCCTCTCTCTTTTTGATCGAATGTCAATCTATTTATACAGAATCCATTAGATGCGAGCGCGAAATCGAAACTCCTTGCCGGCAACGGTACAGCAGGCTCGCGCGGCGATGACGGGCCGGCCGTGGCCGCCCAGCTTGATATTTCGGACAGAACCCTTCTTCCCGGCAACGGGCTGGCGGTCGATGGGGACGGCAACGTCTTCGTCGCTGACATGGGCAATAGCACGGTACGGCGCGTAGACGCCTCGAGCGGCGTCATCACGAGCGTGGTAGGCCGCTGGGCGCGCCCTTCGACGAGCGACCTGCCCGAACCCATTAGCCTCGCTCTCGACCGCGCCGGCGATCTCTTCATTGCCGACTACGGCGCGAATGCCGTATTCGTTCTGAATGCGCAGACGCAGCAACTCGCGCTCATCGCGCACGTGACAATGCCCGGCACGCTTGTCGTTGACCCGGCAGGCACGAACCTCTACGTGGCGCTGCCATGGACGGGCCAGGTGCTTCGCATTGACGCGGCCACCGGTGCGCAAAGCATCTTTGCGGGTGGCGCGGGCTTCATCCCTCGAGCCGACGGGGCTCCTGTGCCGGCCGGCGTGGATGGCGTTCCCGCGAGCAGTGCCTCGCTGCGGACGCCCGCGGGGCTGGCTCTCGATGGCGCCGGCAATCTTTTCATGAGCGAAACGGAAAGGAACGTCGTGCGGCGCGTGGATGCAAGCACCGGCATCATTTCTACGATCGCCGGTACAGGCGAGGCCGGAGATTTCGGCGATGGCGGCCCGGCCGTCGCCGCCAAACTCGATCGACCTATGGCCCTGGCCTTCGATCGTCGCGGCAATCTTTTCATCGTTGACAGCGGCAACAACACAATCCGCGAAGTCGAGCACGCGGGCGTGCCGCTCAATGCCGCTTCGAGCGGCATCACGCTCCAACCTGGTTCACTTACGTTTGGGCCGCAGCCGGTGGCCGGGGCGACCTCGGCACAGACCATCGTGCTCACAAACAACACGTCGAGCGCTGTGAGCATTTCCGGCCTTAGTTTTACCGGCGCGAACGCGAGCGACTTCAGCCAGACGAATAGCTGCGGCCTGAGTGTTGCGGGCGGCGCACCCTGCAACATCAATGTGACGTTCACGCCGCGAACGAGCGGCGCGCGTACCGCGACACTCAATGTAACCGATTCCGATCCGTCGAGCCCGCAAACCGCGTCGCTCACGGGGACTGGAGACGATTACCAGCTCACCGCCGCAAGTAACGGCTCGCTGACCGCTACTGTCAAAGCCGGCGCGACCGCGAGTTATTCGCTTGCGGTCACGCCAGACATGACTTTCTCGGGCACCGTGACGCTCAGTTGTCCTCTCGCGAACACGCTGCCGACAAACGCGACGTGCACGGCCAACCCAACCACGGTGAACGTCACCGCCGGCTCACCCGCGCCTTTTTCCGTGATGATCGCCACGATGGCGGCAAGCCTCCCACCGCCGCAGACCGATCGTGGCCCCAGGCCGCTCTTCCCTGCCCTGGTGGCCGCATTCTTACTCGCCGCCGTGCTGTTTCTGAGAGCGCGCAGGTGTCGTCCGGTCGCGCGCGCACATTTCGCTCTTCGATTTTCGATTCAGTCTCTTCTCGTGGCGGTGCTGCTGTTCTTGGCCGGGTGTCACGGTGGCTCCAGCACCTCCACGACAACTACTCCCACGCCGGTGGGCACCTACATGGTGACGATCAATGGCAACGCCCAGAACGCCACCCGCGCCGTCACCCTCACCCTCATCGTCCAGTAAGCCGTCGCGGCCTCGTGTGCGCCGCGTTGCAGGCCGCCGCAACCAAACTACAGGTAAATAATTCTGCGCCGGTAGCCGTACGGTTTGCGTCGCCGCGCCTTATACTGTTCCGGCCGCACGTAGCGCTCGATTAATTTGGTGCTGGCCGCATCGGCGGCTGCGGCCATATCTGCGGCCAAGGCTCGCGCGCCCCGAGCACGGGCCGCCATCGCTGCCGTCGCGTAAGCCAGGGGATCGGTAGCGGAGCGGATCTGTACCGGGTCCGTCCCCAGAACGAGCGCCGGCAGCGCCTTTTCGTAACGGATGCGCACCGTGATGGCTTGCGTCGCGCCGATCAAATTGATTCGGTCTTCGCGCCATTCCCAGATGCGCAGGTATGGTGCGGGCTGAAGGTTCGGCAGCCCGCCGGTGATCTTCTCCATGGGGATGAAGACGTCGGTTGAGCCGGTGACCACCTCCCACAACGCATGCGGCGCGAGCAGATCGGTGGGGAGCTGTGGAGACGACGTATCGCTGATCACAGACGGCGTCAACCCACCTGTCAGCGGTAGCGGCATATCGATCTGCGCGACGAATACCGAGACACCGTTTTCCGCCAGCTCCCTTTGCAGCCCGCGATACGCCGAATTGAGCAGCGGCATCAGGACCGCATCACTGAACACTATGCCGGCAGCGTCGTTCATGAGCGATCGGGCTAGGTTCAAGGCGTCTTCTGCCTGTCCGTATGCCGAAGAAGAAACCACTGGCATCGCTGAAACTCCTGAATGAAAGGCTGGAAAAACTTCAGGTCAGCCGCCGCCTGCGGGCGCGGCGCGAGCTGAGCTACACGGTGTTCCAGTCGTCGTGCCCGGTTTGCGTCAAACGAACAATGCAGGCCAAAGGCCTCACCTAGGGTCGGGCTTTGCAGGCAGGGGCGACTGCCGCAGGTAGAGCGCGACGCCGAGCACGGCGCTGATGGCCGCGGCTACGCCGCCGATCTGCAGCGTGTGGTGAAAGCCGTCCTGCAGATTGAAGTGACTCGGATCGATCCCAATGGCCGCGAAGCCCGTGACGATTCCGTTAGCCGCGCCCGAAATCGCCGCCGCCGCGAGCCCCCTCACCCAAATTTCCCACGTTTCCATGCGTCGCCGTCTCTCCGTAGGCGGCCCAGAATTCCGTGCGGTTCTTTACCGCCAGCTTGCTGAAAATGGCGCTGGTGTGGAACCTCACCGTGCGCGCGCTGATCCCCAGCAGCTTCGCGATCTCTTTGTCGCGCTGGTGCTCTCGCAGCAGTTCGTAGACTTCCAGCTCGCGACGCATCAGCAGCACATTCGCCGGAAGGTCCTCGCGGCGCACGACCTGCACCTTGACCGGAACGCGAATGACGAGCGCGCCGTCCTCGAGTTGCGCTTCAAAGTGATCGGACATTTCGCTCCGAGGTCACTGCGTCACGCGCACGGAATAGGTCGAAGCCGTGGGTGTCCCGGCCACGCTGGCGCACACTTTCACGGTCACCGTGCCCGCCGAACTGACGTACCCGTGCCAGAAGAACCCATCCCCGGGATACGTGCTCGGTGAGGTGGCCACCGCCATCGACGTGGTCGAGTTGGCCACACTGGCAGTTCCGCTCGCGCACGCGCCCGCCGCGAGCGCTCCACCGCCAATCGAACCGGTCGTGCCGTTGAGCGCTAGGGCGAAAGTCCCGGATGCGTCGGGAACCGCAAGCGCTCGTGGAGCGGTCAAGGTCCCGGTGATGCTGGCAGCGAAGCCGCCGTTCATCAGTTGTAGCTTGTCGGCCGCAAAAGCCTCTCCGCGAGGAATCGACACTGTGCCCGCGGTCGAAACGTCGTCGCGGTTTGGGACCATCGAGTAGGCGAGCTCGTAGGCCTCGTTGTCGGAGATGCCGGAGATGATCCACATCGCCGGGGCATAGAAATCAAGGGTGCGAGCGTTGTCGGTCTGCCCCGCGAAAGCAGTCGCGCAAACATTCCCTCCTGGCAGGGCCGTCACTTTCAGCAGCCCGACGTGAAATTGCCACTCACCATCTCCGAAAATAAAGGCACCGGGATTGGTGGACAGGTTTGTGGCGCAGGTTGCACCAAGAAGGCTTAGCGTGATCGGGTGCTGAGTCAGGCCGTTCCCGGAATTCGACCGCACCCACGCACCGAAGATGATCCATTGCCCGATCGAATAAGTTTGGTGTTCGAATCCCGGACGAACACGAGGCCGGTGCCCGTGTTCCCGGTGCCATCGACCAGGATGGCCGCGCGGTTATTCGTACCGAGGGCCTCGCTTCCATCCGACTGACAAGTCACGTCGCGCAGAAAAATCCAAAAAGAGGCTCCCGTAAAGTCGCAAGCCGGGCCGTTCGTGCCGGTCGGATTCGCGGCGACGCTCATGTTTTCAAAGGCCACGTTTGCGACCACTCCGTTGCCGGTACGAGAGCCGGACGAATCCTCGCCGACGACAATGCCGCGCCCCGTGTCTTGATTGTTCGTCAGCCCGGTGAAGTACACCTGCCCGGCAACGCCGGAAAGCCAAATGAAAGGCTTCGTTCTGTCCGTAGGAGGACCGGCCGGGGCCACCCAAACCTGGTTGCCCTTGTGCGAGTTGGAAACGACGTTGCTCCCGGAAATTCCGATGAAGAGGACGTGCTTGACGTGGCGCCAACAGGGAGGGGGGCTGGCGTAGTTCGGGTCGGTCGGGCCCATAATCCAGATTCCGCAACCGTTGACCGAAGTATCCGTGTTCACCGCCGTGTTGTTTCCGGCCAGGATGTAGATCGTCCCGCCGAGAGCCGGCAGGCTGTCGTAGCAACCGGACATCACGGTCAGCTTCGCCGCTCCCATCGAGCGCCCCGTGTTCACATCGTTGCCATTCGCGGAGACGTAGCAGACCGCGTCGCCTACCGCCGGATTCACCGCCAGATTCGGCGCGGTGACGTTTCCGGTGAAGGTTCCCGAGCCGGCGACGGTCAGGTTGCCGCCCAGGTTTAAGCTGAACGCCGAAATATTGTTTCCCGAGCTCGACGAGGAAGGGTCGCTCGGAAGGATCACGTCCCGCTCGGTATAGGCGGCGGCTCCGGGAACGGCCACTTGAATCATGTAGCGCCCGGGCGCGGCGTAGAAGTGGTAGTTCCCGAGTCCGTCCGATGAAAATGGATTCGTCGTCGGGACGGTCAGCGTCCCGTCCGTGTAAATCGTGGCGAGGGGCGCGCACGGCGCTCCTGTCGCCGCCGCCGTGCAGACGGTGACGATCGCGCCGGCCACCGGTCTCCCCTGCGGCCCGAGCGCAATATCGTCCTTGCGCGAGCCTTGGGCGTAGCCGAGGGACGCGGCGGCGAGCAAAATTCCAACGAGTAGGAGAATTCGTTTCATTGTGAATCCTTCCGTGGCGGTTTGCGCCGAACTGACGACGTGTTACGGGGAAAGACTACATCATCTTAGCGGCTACGGCTTTGGGCTGGTCCGGTCGTGATGGTACCGGCCCCTATTCAGGTATGCGCATGTCCCCGCGTGCACAATCACCCAAAAGGATTAGCCCGAATGGGTTAATTCGTTGGACTAGTCCCTTTGGGTTAGCTGGTTGGGCTAAGCGTTTCGGGCGATTGCAAAGCTAATCTGAACACGGTAAACATAGAGTCAACGTCTGGTGTAGCCAGCCGGCAGGGAGACTTCGATGGCTCGATCAATCTGCAGAACGATGTTTGGAGTTGTCGTGCTGGCCCTCGCTCTTGCCGCCGGACAAGTCGCTATGGCGCAGTTGTGCGGCGACGGATCGCAGCCTCCGTGTGCAGATGTTTACACCGTCGATTACTACGCCAATGCGAATACTGCGGGCGCGCCGGATGGCACCCTTCGGATCCTCAATCCTGGCTCCGCTACAGCCCAGATTTCTGGCTGCGCACCCGTTCAGGGCCCCAAGAGCGGCTGCGCACCCATTCACGGGCCCAACGCTCCGCTCGGCAACCCGAATGAGGGATTGGATGCCTGCGCGCTGATCTATGTGTTCGACGCCAACCAGGAGTTGTCGGAATGCTGCGGCTGCTTCGTGAGCGCCAACGGGCTGATCACCCTTTCGGTCAACACCAATCTGGTGTCGAACCCGCTCCTGGGTACCAAGCTGCACACAGGAGTCATCAAGGTCGTATCCTCGCTTCCCAACGACCCGTGTGACCCAAGGTCGATCAATCTCTTTTCGACCGATGCCAATCTGACGCTGCGTGCATGGTCGACCCATATCCAGAACAGAGTGGGTGCGACCTACCCTGAAACCGAAGGCGAATCGCAGCCGGCCCCTCTCGGCCTCGGTGAGTTGACTGACTTGGCCGAGGATTGCACCGTGCTGCAGGAACTGGGCAGCGGCGCCGGCGCCTGTAGCTGCGACCCGTGCATACCGTCTCACGGCCCGTCTTCTGGCCCTGCTCCTCGTTGTCCCTGATGTGTGGGCGTATCTCCGTTTCCGCAAGCCCTATCCGGTCAAGTTGGAACGGCACTAACCGCTCCTCCTTACCTCGGGCATCTGTGGTCCCTCGGCGTTCACCGCGTTCAATTTCTTGTTTTGTGCTGCGACGCCGTGCTTCGCGGCTTTCTCCGCATCCAGCACCGCTCCGCAGTGTCGGCAGAGCGCCACGCCAGGTTTCACGTGTTCGCCGCAAATCGGGCAATCCGCCATCTTTCGCGGGACGTACGCCCACTCGCGCTCGAGCCCGAGCGCCAATGCCGCGCGACGATGTTGGTCCGACAGTTCGCGGTAGTTGTGCGAGCGTGCCCACATCTGGTCGCCTTCAAAGACGAGCTGCTGATACCATGCTTCTCGTCCCGTCGCGGCCAGCGCTAATTCCTCTTCCGTTGGGCGCGCGCCCGCGCAAACAAACACGCCGTGGTTGGCGAGATCCTGGACTAGGTCCTGAGCGATTTCACGCGCCGAAATCGTGAAGGGAAATCGGCGGTTGTCACCCAGATCGATGGCATCGCCGCGCGCGCTCACGAGCAGCAGGGCGTAACGCGCATCCTTCGCACAGGCCGGGATGTGAAAGACGCCGTAGGTGCGCGAGATGTACCAGTCCTGATCGGAGATCGAAGCGATCGTCACTGTCGCGGCCTCACGGCCTTCAGCCCGCGTGCCGGATGTGCCCGTGTTTTTCGGGACCTTCCCCATAATGGCCGTATCCAAATTCGCCTCCTTTGGACGTTCTGCCGGCTCTAGCACCGAGACCGAACTCCGCATGCCGTGCGAAGGCCACCGACCGCCTTGGCTCTCCCGGACGCGATTCCCGGCCTGAGGGCAGGCGCTACACGTCCGACCCGAGCGCTGCCTCCGCCTGCCGATCCCATTCTTGCTCGCGCCGCGCTTCGCGTGCGTCGATCGCGGCCCGTTGCGCCGAAACTGGCTGCGCGCGTGCCCACTCGATGGCGCGAACGATTTCGTCGCACGCGGCGGAATCGAGGGGCACAAACTCTCCCCGCAGCCCCGCGAGCGTGAAACAATGCTCGTATTCTCCACGCGAGGGATAGGGTCCCAGCGCCGGAATGGAAATTCCGCCGTCGAGTTCGACGTTGCGGGCGCGCCACTCGGCCGGCGACCCGTACGATTCGGGCGGCATCCATCGCTCGATGTGCCAACGATCGTGCGGCACGTACTTTGGCACTTCGCGGAGCTCGACCGCCTCGCGCACGACGTTGCCGCTCGCGTCGCGGTCCGTCCATCGCCCGCCGATCCAGGTGAGCCGCGACCATCCCCACACCACGCGAAAGTTCGGCTCGCCGTAGCGATTCGCCCCGCCTGCTCGCGCGACGCGCTCTTGGATTTTGTCGGACGCCCGCTTCGTTTCTCGCAGCACTCGAATCACGTTATCTATGGGGCAACTTACTTTTGGGGGACGCGCCGGCGAGTCGGCCCGAACCCGCCGCGGCGGGCGGCCCTGTCGGGGCGGCCACGGAACCGCCCCTCTTTTTCTTTTGCCGCGCTGAACCACCAGGTCTGCTACTGAAACCGCTTGAACTGTGCCTGGAACACGATGATGTCGCCGGTCACACCGCCGGGATAGGCCCCAGCGCCGATTTCTGTTCCACCGGGGGCGGCAACTTTTAATTTCCAGTTATTGAGCCCGCTCCCCTGGAGGGGCGCATACTGGTTGAAGGAGCCATTTTGGCTCCAGACAGCCACTTGCTGCGGCGGCTGCGCGGACGGAATGGCGCCGGAAGCCGCTACGGCCTGATTCATGATCTGCGTCCAGTCGAGCGTGTCGCCCCCGGTCGAGTAGCTTCCGCTTGCCGCAATCGTGCCGGTGGCCCACACGACCACCCCGGACGCATCCACATTTTGCAGAGTGAGTTGAAGCGCCATTTGTTTCTCTCCTTGATGGGAAGGGCGAGCGCAAATGCGCGCGTGTGCTCGCGATTGGGCCCGCCCTCCGCTCGTCGCAAAGCGGGACGAGGTTTTAGTAGCCGGACGGCAATGCCAGGTTGTCGATATAGGCTCCGGAGCGTGGTGAATCGTTCCACACCTGGAAGCCGGTGATGAAGTAGAAGATGTACGCCGCCGCTAGGCCTCCCGAGGTCCCGTAAATCGGGAACAGGGTTTGCCCGCCGACGTCGTAGTAATCGATGTCTTGCATCACGGCGCGGCCCCAGTGGCCCAGGTCCAGGAAATCGACGCGCGCCTGGTTGGCGTTGATGGAAGACTTGATCGGAACGCCCGCCATGGTTTTCTCGCCCGTGAACAGCAGGTCGAGATCGTTGGCGCGCCCGCCGCCTCCCTCCTTGATGATTTGCGAGATGGTGATGCCGAGCTGTTCCCAGGCGTGCTCCTGTTCGAGCGAAGTGTAGGCGATCAGCTTGCCCACCTGGTTCGCGCCCAACGCTTTTCGCACCTTGTTGATGGCGAGGCGCACTGCGCCCGGCGTCAACGCCGAGTTGTTGCCGTTAACGCGCGGCGTGGCGAGTTCCACCGGGTAGGTGGCTCGGTTGAGGTTGAGCCATGTACCGGTGACCGCGTTCGATTGGTGATAGAGAATGCCGAAGAGAGACGTGGGCTGCGCCCCGGAAAGCCCGTCGTGTACGGCCACATCGGTCGCTACAGTGCCGGCTGGCAGCGCGTCGATCTGGATGAACTTGCCAAACGGGTCCACCAGTGTGACGTTCGCCGAGCCTCGGTTCGTCGTCAGCGTCGTGTCGTACACCTGAACCGTCTGGTTGAAGTAGAAGAGCGATGCCCCCGGCGGTGTTGCCAGGTTCAACTGGACGGGCGGCCCGCTGACCACACTCGAGATCGTGCCGAGCACCCCGTTCCCGTTCGTTTGCATCACCTTGTCGAGAAACGACCGAAACTGCGCCATCGCGTTTTTCACTTCACGTTTGGCCGCATTCTCGATGGCCTTTTCGGGAGCGTTCGTCGCGTACTCGATGAGCTTCGTGATTTCGACGGCGTGCCGGAAGAATACCGGGGTCACCTGCGCCACGTCGTAGACGGTGCCGGACCCACGGCCCAGGTCTCCACCGTCCAGGTTTGCCAGGCCCGCCTTGCCTCCCGGACGAATCTGGAGGGGCAAGCGCATGTTTCGCGAGCTGACTTTTTCCACGTCGCCGCGCTGCTGGATCATCGTCAGCAGGATATCGTCCCGCTCGTAGAGCAGCGGGAGTTTGTCCCGGACCTTCTCCAGTTGCAACGCGACCGATTGCAAATTCTGCATTTGTGCCATTGTCTTTGTTCCCCCTTTGGATAATTTCTGCCGCGGGCCTTCGGTCGTGCGAGCGCCTCGATCCTCTGAGCGGTCGATCAGCCACTGGGCCGCGCTGCTTTGGGGTGTCCTCCTCGGACGGTCCTGCGGGCGATAAGAGTCCCGTGTAGCTTATGCGAGTAATTCGTAGCGCCGGCCTCTGGCCGGCGGCTTTTGTTGCCGATTCGGACGCAGCAAAAGGGGCGCCGCGACGGCGGTTTTGGCACAGCCGGCCCAGACCCTTCGCCCTGAGCAGCGTGAACGCTGTTTGAGAGCGGTGCTGGTTGGCGGTGACCCAAAAGTACTAGGGTCCTGCAATCGTTGGTACTTGTGGATTGAGACCCCTGCACTAGTGCCCTGCGGCGTCGCCCTCGCTATTCTTGTTCTTCTCGAAGCCGCCTGACCGCTCTCTATAGATAGGCGCATGGAGCAATAATGAGCATGAATCTCTCCGCAATGCAGATCGAAGGTCGTGAAGAGCACATTGCCGTCAAACCGCCAGATCGGCGTCTCCGCCCCCGCGTAAGAATCTCAGCGCCGGTGCGGGTCCGCTCCAAGCACGCCACGCCGGACCTCCCGATGGAGATTTGCATGACCCTGGATGCCTCGCGTGCCGGCCTGTATTTCACGACCGAAAGAAACGCTTACGTTCGGGGACTTGATCTCGTCGTCGCCTTTCCCTATTTCGACGTCCCCGGCGCCTCCAACATGGAACAAGCCTGCGTCGTCGCGCGGGTCGATTTGCTGCCGGAAGATCGCTTCGGCATCGCGGTGGAATTCACACAGGATCGATGTGCCGAACCCGCGCCCGAACGATCGCGGCGGCTTCGCGCTCGGGAGGTCGATCCGGCCGCCAATCTGCGCGGCCCGCTGGTGCTTGCGGTAGAAAACGACGGTCGCGCCAGGACCATGTTGCGCGGCACGCTGGAAGGTGCAGGTTACGAAGTCACCGCGGTTTCAAGCGGCGCCGAAGCCCTCCTCGCGCTTCGCGGCCAAGTGCCTGCGGTCGTGGTTGCCGAAATTGAGTCGGACCTCATGTCAGGATTCGATCTCTGCGAGGTCGTGAAAAAGGACTCGTATCTTCAAGATGTCCCCATCGTTCTGGTGACGCGCGACGCCATGCCTTCGCAGTATTCGACCGCGTACCGGCTCGGAGCGACGATTTGCATGGCCAAGCCGTATCAGCAGAAAAGCCTACTGCACGTTGTCGGCCTGCTCGCTCCGCCGCCCGTTAAAGCAAAGACTCCTCGGCGTTAAGATCTTCTCGCAAGGGCCTCAGGTCGGCGCGTCCTCGCCTCGGCGAGGACGGGGCGGGACTGAGCTGCGCCGGGCTTAATGGTGACGCCCGCAATTGCCGGCGGCATACTCCCTACAGATTCAAAATATCCGCATCCGACAATTTGGAATAGTCGATATCCGAAGGCGCGAGCGGCCGGCGGGCCACGCCGCCAGGCGCGCCGGCGCCGGTGATGTCCACCCGGGATTCGGCGGCGCGCTGACGTGTGTGCTTAGTGTTGCTGGCGGCCAGCACGCTCGAAGTCCATTCATTGATCACTTTCTTAGCTACCCCAGGTACCGCTTGCCGTGCCCGGCCGACGATGAGGCTGACGACCGCCCGCTGATGATCCGCATCGAAATTGCCGCTGCGGAATGCCTGACGCACCTGCTGCGCCAATGCGCGGTTCGACCGGAGACTTGAGTCGAGCTCACGGTAAATTTCGCCGATGACGCGGTTCCGCGCGCCCACCCCGAGGTCTTCCGGCAGCAGCCGCTCCACTTGCGAGCGGATGGTTTCGATGACCGCCTCGACCGCCGTCGCGTTCGCTTCCTGATAGAAGGTGGCCTGCGCCGGGCGCGTCTCCTGTTCCAAGCTTTTGTCGCCGGGCAATTCCGCGGTTCTGCTTTCCCGTTCGGGGCTTGAACGCGAAGGAGCGGTGCTGCGCGTCGGCGAGCTTTCAACGCTCGGCTCCCCTTCGTGCGCTGCGGCCGTGAGAGCCGCGCCGTTGTCTCCGCGCCTCTGTGCCTCCGCGGCCATCGCGCGCGCCAGGCTGCGAAACGCCTCCGGGTCGAGCCGGTAAACGGATGAGGCAAGGCTAGCGTGCGCCTCAGGGGTTCTCGCAAAAAATAGCGAATCGAGCCGGCCAAGCTCGTCGAGCTGCTCTCGCGCAGCCTGCGCGTCTTCGACCGTCGGGAAGATCTTCTGAACTTCGCGTGCAGCCTCAACCGTCGGGAAGGCTTCCCGGTAGGCTTGGGCTTCACGCCAGGCGCGGCGCAGCTCCGGGTTTGCTTCGAAGGCGGCGCGCAGCTCCTCGGGTTCTGCGATTTCCTCCTGAGCCTGGTGTTCGTCCGGATGCGTGCCGGCATCAGACGGCTTTCGAGCATCGGGCGGGTTCTGCGCGGAGCTGTTTTTATAGCCGTCGGCGCCGCGAGATGCTGCGGCAGGCGCGCCAGCTATCGGCGCGGGGGGTCCGTCCGCCGTTCCTCTCGCAGGCGCGCTGCGGGACTGCTGCGCGCGTCCGTTGGCTCTTTTCGGAGCCGTCTCTATCCCTAGAATCTCCTCATCGCTTGCCGGCGCATTCCGTGTTGCGCCCGAGCGAGCATTGGTCCCAGATTCGGTCGCCGTCCCTGCCGCCATGATTTTCACCTCACAGGTCGTTTGTTAGTGCCTTTTTGTCTACTGCGTAGTACTTCCGTACTATCGCTAGGCTCGGACGCCGGGACTATCAAGGGGTTGGGGGTATCCATGAATCCGCCTAAGGCCGCTTCCCGCGCGTCGGCAGCCGCATCGGAGCAGAATCGACGGCGGCGCTTACGCGTGAAGCTTGCCGCACCCATGCGCGTGCGATCCTGGGCTGATTCGAAAGAGTCTTTCGAAGAGATTTGCATCACCGTAGACGTTTCTCGTGATGGCATCCTCTTTTCCACGCCGCGTCGCTATCAGCGGGGCCAGCGTGTGGCCGTCACGTTCCCCTACTCCCCCTCGCCCACTGCGGTGAATTCGGAACAGGTTGCCGAAGTCGTGCGTGTGATCGATCTGCCGGGAAACATGCAGGGAGTGGCCGTGTGTATGCTCAGCTCCGTGCCGGCCGCAAAGTGGACTCAGGCTCATGTTCAGGCAGCGACCGTGCAGAAGAGGATTGCGGAAGCTGGCGTGACCCCCGTGGTGCTCGTCGTGGGCACGGACCCCAGCTCATCGGAAAAGATTCGAACGACCCTCGAACCGAAGGGCTACCGCATCGTAAGCGCGGTGACAGCCTCGGAAGCGCTCGACAAGCTTCGCCAGCAGTGCGTGTCGCTCATCATCGCCGAGACAGAAATGATCGATTTTTCCGGTCTCGAACTCGGCCGCCGCATCAAGGCTGAGGAAGGCCTGGCGCACATCCCCTTCGTCCTGCTCGAACCCCAAAATGCCACGCCGGCGGGCGGCCGTGGGCCTTTGGTCTGCTTCGCCAAACCGGTGGAACCGGAACGATTGCTGCGTCTGGTGCACCTGCTTGCCCCGACCGCCGATTCAAGCCCGAGCTACGGCAACTCTGTGGGCACCTTGTCCGTCTCTCGCTACCTGTAATCCGCGGGCCCGATCCCCGATTCATCGAACTAGGAAGGGCCGCCGCCCGGTTCGCCTACTTTGCCGGATGCGAGTGCCGCGGCTTGCACCTGCTGCCCCCGCAGGAACTGCTGATGGAGCAACGCATGCGCGCGCACGTTCGCATATCCCGCGGGGCTTTCGATCTTCGCGACCTGGCCCGCGTCCGATGAGAACCATCGCTTGCAGGATTCAAGTTCAACCGCGTGATTGTCGGCGAACTCATCGGGAACGATGCTCGGCAGAATTGTTTCCTGCCTGGTCTTCGGATCCGCGTAGAAGATGGGCTGCTCGGCAACGAGCTGGGCGATTTCGCGGTACTGTTTCGTGCGTGATTCCTCGTCGGGAATGACGAACTCCTCGAGACCCATCAGCCGCTTTAGCAGACCCATGTTTTCCGGATGGCTCAGCACTTCCTGCAGTTTCGGATCGGGATTGGCCATTAATTGCAGCAGCACAGCGCGCTGCTGCGACCACAGCGTCGGATACTGCTCGTCAGTTTCGGGATAAGTGAAGAGATTGCCCTTCAGATCGGCCAGCCGGATCCATTTCGATTCGAATGCCGCGCCGGCGCCGAGCAGAGTCACTTCGACGTCGTTCGGCCGATTTTGCCGGAAGCATTCCACCGCCAGGGCCATCAGGTCCGCATGGAAGAATTTCATTCGCCGCCACACGAGCCCGATGCGGCCCATGGCCTGGTCGCGCGCCATGGCGTACCCCGCTGCCGTGTCGTTGTTCGTCATCACGCCGCCGAAGAGTGCGGGAAAAGCGCCCGTCAGGAATTGCGCCACCGGGCCCATCAAATTGGCGGCGTGCGCGGCCAGGTCCGGTGGAATCTGGGCCGGGGCCGGCTGGAAGAATCCCGCGGCAAGCGGCTGGCCCGGCTTAGCGCGCGCGGGGTAGTGCGCGCCGGGCTCCGCCGTCTGGTTCTGCAGCGCATCGAAATCGAGCACCTCCGAATCGGCGTAAATCGGCGGGATGCCGTACTCGTACGTTTCGATCTGCAGGTTCGAAAGTGTGTTGAAGCGTTCCTGCACGCTGATGAGCGCGTCACCGATGGCCGGGCGCCCCGAACTGCCGTCGCCGGGGAGGGCGTGCATCACGCGCCAGTGGTCGTCCATGTTTTCGTTGCGCGACTCCAGGTACGCATCCCCGGCAAAGGCCGCATAACATCCGTCGGGGAATAGCGCCAACAGGTCGTCGCGCAGCGCCTTGTCCTCGAGCGCGTAGAACGCCCACGGCCGCAGCCACGTGCGCTGAAAAGTAATCAAGTTGACGTTGAAGTCGCCCCCTTCCGTGAGCGGACCGCCCTGCGACTGCGCGAGGCGCGCCAGCCGCTCATATTGTTCGCTCGACCCGGGCGAAACGGGCGGGCCGATTGTGTCGGCTGCGTGCGGATACGCCGCCTTGAGCCGCGCCTGATGCACCTCCATGTTCCACTGGACGTACGGATATTCGTGCATCTCGTTGGCCCACGGCGGAGTCTTCAGCTCGAGCGAGCCGACAATCGTGATCACCTCTTGCCCGTTCGGCACTCGCAGGCGTGTTTCCAGTGCCGGCACCGCCACCACCTCGGCGGGCACGAAGTCACCTTCGTCGAGATCCGCGCCGCAGTTCGGGCAAATTCCCCAGTGCACTACCGAAGGCGAAGCATCGCCCTGAACCTTCGCTGTTTGTTTTGTCTCCGCGCTTGTTTCCGTTCCGCAATTCCGGCACCGGTATGCCTCCGGACTGATCTTAACGAGGTGCGCGCTGAGCTGCGTCTCCGGATGGAAGCCGAAACGCTGGCCATCCACGACGAAGCGCACGTAGGCCCCCACCTTCCCGCCCGTCCATAGGTGGAAGGCCTCTTCGACAATCAGGTTGCCGATGCGATTGTTGCGCTCGACCAGCTCGACCACTTCCGTCGCCGCCTTGGCCGCAGCTACGTCCTCTTCCTGTTGTGCCGACTGCGGAAAGAACCGCACGCGCGGCACGTCCTGAGAGAGCACGGCGATGATGGAAAGGCCGAAGGCTTGGTAAATGTTAGTTACGAATTCATAGCGGGGCAAGTCCTCGAGCGACGACTGGTCCGTGATCTTCTGCTCGAACGGCAGATGCCAGTTTTGATCGCGCTCGCTCCACCACAAGTATTGCAGGCCACGCCAGAATTGATGCGCCTGCTTGATTCGCCGGATTTCCTGCCGCCGCGCGTGGTCCGATTCGGTCGAGAACTGGAGAACGATTCGGCGCAGCGCTTCCTGCAAACGGTCTGGCAGCGCCTCGTTGTTCGGTCCATAGACCTGTGCGAGCGTTCCCACTTGCAAGGGCGCGCCAGCGGCCGCCGGAGCCGTCCGCGCCTCTTGCGCCGGACCTTCCACCGGCACGATCGCTGGATCGGCGCTTTGCGACACTTCTGCCATAGGTTCGCTCGCCACTGTTTCTCCAAGAGGCGCCGGGCTTCAGAAGACCACCGTGCGCACGTGTTCAGCAGTCGGTTAGCAGTTCTTAAGGAGTGAAAGAAAATCTTCGCGCGTGATGCTGGCCGTGCGAGTCACCTCGAGTACGATATCCAGCCTGGCTTCAGGATCCCGCGGAACAACCCGTGACCGCGCCATGCCTGGCTCGATCTGGCGTTTCGGTCTCCGGGTCTTATTCGAGGACGATCGAGGTCGAGCCGCGGGCGATGGCATCGGCCAAGCTCGCGCTGCGCATGTGGTTGGCGAATCCGAAAGTGCAATTTACGAACCGAACGTTCCTCAGCTCTACTTCGCCTCCCTGGTAGCGCAGGTGCACGTTCGCAAACGTCACATCCTTCCAATGAATTCCATCGAGGGTCTGCGACGCGCCCTCGAGTGTCACGCCGTCCACCCAGATGTCATCCACGAAAAGACGCGAATGTGGCATGAAGAATTCGGCGGCCTGGGGCATTTCGCGTCCATCCAGCATGACGGCGGAATAGGACGCCCGCGTGATGTGTTTGCCCGCGGCGAGGCTCCGCGGAACCGTAATCACGGCCCGCTCTTCTGGTACAGCCTCGGGCGGTTCGAGCGCCGAGCGATATTCAGCCAGCTCCACGCGCGCCTGGAAGAGCGCGTCACTGAGTCCATGGCTCGGCCCGGCGGCTTGCACGCGATCGAGGCTGGCGGACACCTCGTTGAAATTTTCGGGAGGGAAGTTCAACGCGTTGTGGCGCGCCTTGTGGATGGCCTCCGAAACCTGCTGGACGGCGGCGGCCGCTTGAATCTGGTTGCCCGCATTGGCAGCCGCAACGGCCTGCGCGAGCGTCTCGTAAACCGAATCGCGGAGCTCATTCGTCGAGCGCAAGGGCGATGCTCGGACGCCCGCCGCACCCTTTGTTCCGACGACGTAGTTCCAGCCGACCTGCGCGATCAGCAGGACCACCACCGCAAGAGCCAACCCCCCAAGCGTTACCCGCGTCCACATGGGCATGGACAACGAATGCTGCCACGGCCGTCGCTCGGGCCGCCAGCCGCGGGTGCCCACAACAGGTGCCCCGTGCCTTTTTTGCCGCGTCATGAGGTAAACTGGCCTTCGAGCGGCCCCGAAATCTCGTGCCCCCAAACTCTTTGGGGTAAATTTTTTCTTGCCAGGGCCGGCCTTTTTCAGGCAGTTATCAAGCGCAAGCTGGGTGAGCGATAGTCTAACACGCGCCGGCGTCCCCGGCGACGCCAACCTCACGTGCCTGACGGCTCATGAACCAGATCATAGTAGATTCGCAAATCGAGGTCGCGAAATACGGTCCATACCTGAACTTTGAAGGGAAGAACCCGTATGCCCTTCTCAGCCGCATGAGCGCAGAGTCTGCCGCTGCGCTGGCGATGCGATGGACCGCCTACCTGTGGCGGCGGCTCAATTCTTCGCGAACAAATTCCGCCAACTCGTGGGTATTGGTGAAGACGTGCGTGCTGTGATTCCCGCAGGTCATCGCCCGATTCGCCGCACTTTCGTCGCCCGCTTCTTGGGCGTCCTGCGCGTCCTCATCCGGCGCCCGATGCACCCGCGTGACGAATCCCCCCTCCGCGTGTTCAATTTCCATGCGGTGAACGGGGCCGGGCTCGGGGGCCTCCCCGTGCCGTCCGGGACGGAACTTCCGGTGCCCATCGCGCTCCTGCCCCTTGGACGAGTCGTGGCCCGTTGATTCCTCTTCGCAGCCGTGGGCCGCGTTTCCCTCTTCGGCGCGGGCGCGTGCTTCTTCCAGCGCCTCGCCCATCGCCGGATTCATGTAGAACCTTCCGCGTACAAATGGCATTCAGTCCTCCTTGAGAATTGGATACTGAAAATCGGAGCGCGCCGCTGTCCAAACGACCGCCTCAATCGTCGGCCGGTCGAAAGCTGGTGGCCGGCGCGTGAGGGCCATTCCCTGCCGCCGCGTGCCGCGCTTCCTCGATTTCGAGCATTCGCCCTATCTGTTGCCAGGAACGTCGCCGGATCGGCGCCCCCGGCTTCGGTGCTTCCGCGGCTCCCGCCCCGTTTGCTGCGCCTTCGATTCTAAGGGGCGGCACGCCGGCCGTGCCAAGGAGCGAATTCACCAACGCGCGGTTCTCGGCCCTCAACCGCGCCACTTCCTCTTCGAGCGCGCAGGTGTAACGGCTAGTCGTCAGCGCGTGCCAGATTTCACTCCAGCTCACAATCCCCCCCTCCGTTGTTTTCACCGCCACGGCCGCTTCCTTCTCGAAAACACCGGGGCCGAGCGGCGTTGCTCTTCCAGCAGGGCCTTGCGTGCCTGGATGGCGCGAACCGTCGGATCGTCCGAAGTGACGCGTTCAATGATCCGCTGCTCGAGCGGCACTTGTGCGGCGGTGCCCGCCCCACACCAGCGAGACGACTTCAAGCCGTAGCGTGCGGCGTCAGCGGCATCATCGCCATCGCGTTTAAGCACGTCTTCGACCCTCGTTGCGTCGCGTGTGAGCGTGGGCAGCACCCGAATCAGTTCCACGCAATTGTCGGTAATGAGCCATTCATCGCCGGCGAGCATCTGGCACATCAACATCCAGCCGCCCACGCGGTCGTTATCGGCGGGCGTGGGTCTAGGCAATCCGGCTGTAGCGAGGACGTCGCCCATTTGCTCGGCGATGGAAGCTTCGGCGGTGCGGTGGGCGAAGGCGTCCGGCGAAAGATAAATCGCTTCAATTTTCTCGCGGCTGTTTTCGCGATTCTTCGAACGTTCGATGATTTCCTGAGCGAGCCTACGCGGCGCCAAGTGCTGCTGCACCAACTCTCGGTAAGTGATGATCCGCCGCGCGCAGGGCGCCTGCGCTGCGCTCGCAGCGGCGGATGCTGCCGGATCCTCGATCGACGGTTTGCCTGGTTCGGGGCCGCGGCGGAGTCGCCGCGCCGACTGCGGCGCGCTGGCGTGCCAATAGACCGCGGCGGGATGCTCGAATCCCCAGTCCACGGAGATCCACCGAGGCCACCAGCGCTCGAAAGCAAAGGTTTCGGCCCGCTGGGTGTGGTACGCGGCGTCGAAGACGTCGAAGTACTGGCCCGCGAAAACGTTCCAGTCGCCTTCCAGAAAAGCCTGGCGCAGATGGCGTGGGAGCGCGTTGAGCGTCTTCAGATAACTCGTGTCCGCGGCGTAGATGGGGTTGTCCCAGACGTGCGCCGCAATAAATGCGTAGTCCGCCGGATCGTATTCTTCGGTCCGCTCCATGCCCGCCGCGGGCTTCTTGTCGATCCAGAGCGCCTTCACCCAGGCATGCCCGATATTGCCTGGATTCGTCGCTCCAGCCATGTTGGGAAAACTCCCGGGAATCGGGCAGCGGTTGCGGCTTGTCAGGAATTGCCACTGCTTCAGCGTGAAGAGCGTCAGCTCATCGATGCCGATGAAGAGGAATTCCGAGCCCTGGTACTGATAGATATCGTTCTCACACCTCGAATAGCCGAAGCGCGTGGTCGAGCCGTTCCACCACGTGACCACGTGCTTGGCGTCGTTGTAACTGCGATAGAGTTCGCGCGGGACGTCCCGCCGGAAGTACAGCATCAGCGAGCCTTCGAGCTCAGGGAACGTTCGCCGCAGTAACAGCGTATCCACTCGCGCGCCGCAAGTGGCCTGGACGATTGCCTCGATCAGCAGCGCCTTCGTCTTTCCTGGCCCCGCGGCGCCGCCGAACAAACGATACTTTGCGGGCGATCGATGAAATTCCTCCTGCTTGGGGAACGGCTGGTAGGGCAGAATAACCTTGCGCCCCGTTGTGCTTTTCGCCGCCATTTTCGAGGATCGTCACGCGCAGGTTCATCGAGCGGTACCGGCGTCACGCCAAGGTGCGGATCTTCTTCCCGATGTACACCGCCACAGCGCCGCCAATGAAGAATGCCGCAATCGCGATGTGGTGGACGCTCAGAACGGCGCCCACGGTAAATGCCCCCACGCCGCCGATTTGGACAGCGTAGCCGATCGTATTCTTGTTCGCGCTCATAACGCCTCCAGATAAAGGTGTTTTGACTTGTTGTAGGGCCCGCGAGTGGTCTGTCGCGACGCGGCGTTTTGAGAACCACCCCACGTTGCGCCCTTATTCGATCTGCGTTTCCCGCTCCGGCCGCGGCACGTAGTGGACCAACTGCACAGGCACCGGGTCGTGCCCACCGGAAAACTTCGAGGGTGTCGGATACACTTCCAGCACTTTCCCGCATTCCTTCAGGACTTCGAGCATGATCTTTTCCTTTTTCGGTTTGTCCACCCGGTTGAGCAGGCTTTTCAGTTTTCCGGCCAACTCCCATTCACCCAGGCCTTGCGCGCGCATGGCTTCGCTGGCTTTGATCCCCGCCTTGCCCGCCCCAGGCTGGACGGCGGGCTGGCGGCGCCTTGGGCGCGCGGCCGGTTTCGCGTGTGGCGGAGGTTGGTCCTTCTGGAGTTGGGTGCGCGTAGCCATGTGTTCCCTGTGCTATCGAACGTAAACCACCTCGCGTTCCGAACGCGGAACGAACCTCGCCATGATCCCGCAGGGCGGGACCGACTCGGCCGCACCCGCTCCGGCCGGGTCGGAGCCCTGTCGAGGCTGGCTTCTCACTGATGCGAGCTGCCGACACCTCCGGACGAGGACGTTCCCGCGCCCGCTGTGATTCCCGCCGACTTCGAGAGCACCTGGCTGTCGATCAGGCTCCCGTTCACATCGAACGCTTCGAGCGTCAGGCGGCTGGCCGTCACCGTCATCCGGACCGCGCCGTGCACCACGTAGTTCGACTGCTGACTCCACACCAGGCGCGGACTCGGCGCCGACTCGTCGCTCTCGCCGCCGATTCCGGTCACGACGTACGCGACGTTCTTCGAGGCTGCATTGTTCGGCGCGATCGATCGCTCGTAGCCGTGATCGCTGCCGGCAAGATCGAGCGACACATTCGTTCCCGCGGCCCAAGGATTGTAGGTCGAGGGAATCGCGTTGCAGCACCAGCCATCGGCGAGCGGCGAAGCGTAAATGACGTGATGCTGCACCGAGACGCACCAGGGCGTCGAGCAGGAGCTCATGTCGCTGGCAAACTTATTCGCTTGGGTGCTGCCCGGCGCGTAGCCGTCCGGCTCCGCAGTGTAGTCGTCGATGAAAAAACCGGTGAGCAATCCGCCGAAGGTCTTCGTGCCGTAATTCTTGCTGCCGAAAGCGGCGTACTGCGCCGAGAAGTACTCGTGCGAAGCGGTGAGGCCCTGGGTGCAGGCAAGCGTTCCGGGGACGCAGTAGTCCGATCCGCCGCCATCCCAATCGTGGTTTCCGAAGACGACCGTAACCTTGCCCCGGGCGACGTCGTCGTCGTAGGCCACGAATGCGTTGTTTCGAAAGAGCGCCCCTGCGGAATGGCTTTTCGCGAACGTGGCGACGAAGTGCGTCGAGTCCGTAACCGAAGTCACGCTCACCAGCTCGAAAGTCGCCGTGCCTTCGTCCACCGCAAGCACGGTGCTCGCTTGCATCAGGCAGCCGGAGCCGCCGCAGATCGAAGCCGTGCCGAACAAATAGAGGCTGCCGTTCAACTGGCCCGTGTCCACCGTCACCGTCTGCGAGCCGGTCGAGATCGACCCCACGGATTTTACGAGGATGGCCTTGTAGACTTCGGCGCGCGTGCCGTTGTTATAGCCATTGTCGCCGATAAAAAAGATGTAGTCCGGATTCCATCCGTGGACGAGCGAGGCCACCGACTGCGCGATGCCGCACTGCGTCACGCGTGGGCCGTCGCTCCCTGTCGTACCCGTGCCCGAACAGACGCCGAAATCTCCGAATGCGGCGATCACGATCTGCGACTGGCCGCGCGCGGATCCAGCGATCCCGCAGAGCGGGACCAGCAGAAGAAAGGCAAGAAGCCGCTTCACTGCACCACCTCGACGATCCAACTGTCGGGCCGCACCGTGCCCACCGCATCCGCACCCGTATACGTGAGCTTCACCACGATCGAGCCCGTGATGTCTTCGGTCGGCTGCGCGTAGCCGTGGGTGTTGTTGCTTCCGCCTTCATCCTCGTACGTGGCCTTCATGTACTCGGACGTCGTGGTCCGCACGCGCACCACCATGTCCGTAAGCTGGCCGTTATTCGTCGAGTCGCCGCCCGCCGGGCCGTAGACGCTCGCCCCAAAATAAATTTTCACGGTGCCGTTCATGTCCAGACTGGTGGCGGTGATGTGGGAATAGACGCGCAGCATTTTCGCCGTCGAGAGCGTGTTTGCAGGCATCGTGTAGGTGAAAAGGGTTTGCTCCGATGTACTCACGTTGATCGCGGTCAAGTTCGCCTGCGCGTTCACCACGTGAGACCCGCTCGCTCCGCCACCGCACGACGATCCGTTACACTCGACCGTCCCTGTCCCTTTCGAGACCAGGTTCAAGTTGATATTCGCGTCCGTGCCCACGGCGGACACGGTCACGGTCGCCGGATTTCCCGTCGCCGCATTCGTCACGTTCACGTTGTCGACGGCGCTGCCGGTCGCCGTGGTCGTAAGCGCGGGGTTTTGGTTGGAGTCCACAACGGAAGTCGCGCTGATGGTGCCCGTGCTCGTAGGACCGAGCGAGCCGCCGCTGCCGATCAGCAGGGCGTTCGTGTTCGTCCCCGTAGTGATGGCGCTGAAAGCCGAGCCACCGCCTCCGGCCGCGGCGTTAAACCCTGGGACGAGCTGCACCGTCCGCGTTCCGGTCCCGGCCGAAGCCGACTGGCCGAGGACCCATCCCGAAGTCGGCGCCGTCGTCGAGCCGGTGTCGTGGCACTCGCCGCCCGAAGAGCTGCTCGCGATCACGAAATCTTTGACTGCGGCCGTGTTGTCGAAGACGCACGGCGCTTCGCCGGCGAGCTGCAGGATGGCGTTCCCGGATGTCCCGGCGCCGGCGGTAACGATGAAAAGCGGAATGGCCGTGTCGCCCGTCCCGGCAATCGTTGCGGTGTCGCTGGCGTCCAGTTTCGCGAGCTTGTTGAGCGTCGTCCCTGTCGCCGAGTTGGCCTTCAGCAAGGCCGCGCCGTTCTGTAGCACCGTTCCCGCAGCCGATTCCGTCGTGCAATCCGCGCCGGGCACGATCGTTCCCAAGCACACACGGCCGGCCACGGTCGGGTCGCCGGTCAGGTAGCTGCTATGCCCCGAGGAATTGTCTTGCAGCAGAAAATAGGGCGCGAGGCTCGTCCCGCCGCCCACGCTGATGAAGCCTTGCTGCGTCCCGCTCTGGTTGATTTGCAGGTTCGAGCCGCCGAAGCTCAAGGTGCCGGCGAAGGTCGCGTTCCCTTTTTTGTCGACGTTGAACTTACTCACGCCGCCCACTTGCCAATCGAAGAAGAGCGCGTTCGCCTGCGACGCCGTGTCGGTGATGTTCACCTTCCACCACGGCCCGGCAAAGCCCGCGGCGTTCCACGTGTCGGCAAAACTCCACTGCGTTCCCACCGACGCGCCCGAATTGCTCGTGAACGTGCTGGTGTTCGCTCCCATCGTGAGAGCAAGATTCCCTGCCGGATTGGTGATCGCAGACCACGCTGAGCTGCCTCCGCCGCTTCCGCAGGCAGATCCAGAATCGCCCAACGCGCCGCTCGCGCCCCACTTCACGCAGTTCCCATTTGTGCCGGCGGGAGTGAACGCCGTAGCCGTGATCGTCCCGGTTCCCGTGGGGCCGAGCGAACCGCCGGTCCCCATCAGAAGGGCGTTCGTATTGATGCCGGCAGTCACGTTTCCGAAGACCACGCTGCTGGCGGTGCCCGGCCCGATCTTGAACCACGCGCCCACCAGGCAATCGTAGAAGTCCCCCGTCGCATCGTTCTCCGCCACCTGGCTCGAGGCGCAGCTTCCCGACGGCGCCCCTGAGAAGTGCGAGATGTTGCTCCCCGTGCCGGTCTGGACGGTTTGCGCGTCCACCGCTTGCACGCCCATCAGGAGCCCGACGAGGACGACCAGTAAAGCCGAAGGCCCCGGCCCTGTCGGAGGCATGGCGCGCCATGCCTCCGCTTTTAACGTAGGAAAATGGCGGTGCATGCGCCCCCTCCGGTCTGGCTCACTTTTCTCACCCGCACGAATCGCCCCTTCAGGTTCACCGAATCGATTCGGCCCACACCGCTGGCATTCAAGCTCGCGAAAGTTAACGACGCCCCGGGAATGGTGACGTAGTTCGCGTCCGCATCGCTCGTGGCCTCCTGCAGATCGTACTGGCAGGCCGTCGGCGCTCCTCCGGGAAACGAAAGCTCGAGCGAGACCGATGCCGGCATGTTGTCGTAAACGGCGCCAAGCGCGAATTGCTGGCTCGCCTGCGGCGCCGTGGGATTCTCGTTGTTGAACGCGACCCCGGTGTCGCCGGGATAAATCGCAGACACCGCTCCGACGTTGCTGTAGTTGGGCATTTTCGTTTTCTCCGTGGTGAAGTAGCGCCGGTCCCGCTTTGCGGGATTGCCGTCGGTCAAGCCCTCAGCCAACCGCACCACCAGGCGTGGGCCGACCTGACGGCTTCGAGCTGACCGGACTCACCGTGAACGAGACCGCCTCCGACGACAGACGGGCGCGAACTATTCGCCGTCAGCCGTAGGCCGGCGCGCTCGAATTAAAAGCTTGGGGGAATTTCGGAAGTTGTGTCGCTCGACACGAATCGAGCCTACGCCAAAATTTCTACCTGAATCCGCACATCTTGTCAAGTGCTTGCGCCTGTAAAGAAAAATCGCCCAAGGTAAAAGCAGCGACGATGGGCGGCAAATGACGAAACAGCGGCTCGCGCTCGGCGGAGCCTCTTGCTCCAGAATTCCCTTCTTTGGGCCGGTTTCGGGCCTTCTGCGGGCCTCTTCGGCCCTCTGTTTCATCCCACGTCACAGCGCATTTCAGCGCGATTGCTCTCGCTCCCGCTCGGTCCTATTCTCGATTTAACCTGCGCTGCGCTTTGAGCCAGCGGTGAGAGGCCGCTATGAAACGCCCCATCCGACGAATGGCCGCTTGCCGAAGCGGTGTCTTGCTGGTTGCTGCCGGACTCGCATTCGGCGCGGCAGACGCGCGCGCTTTTTCCGGTGAGACGGGTAAGGAAAAACCAAAACCGCTTTCGAAAACGGATGTCCTGGCCTACGTCGCGGCGGGAGAATCTTCCGCCGCCCTCGCGGCCAAGGTTCGCGAGCGCGGAATCGATTTCGCGCCCGTGTATTTCGATCTGCTCCACTCGGCGGGAGCGAGTGAAGACGTGCTCAGGGCCCTGGCTGCTGCGCCGCATGAGAAGGTATCTTCAGACGCAAATAGCGACATGATTTTTTCTTCGTTGACCGAATGCGCGACGCAGGGGCACAAAGAGAATTGGGTCGAAGCCGAAAAATCTTGCCGCGTGGCGCTGGCGCTCGACCCGGGAAACGCCCTGCTTCATGTGGATGTGGCGCGGACGCTCAGCCAGCAGGCGAAGTGGGACGAGGCGCTGAAAATCTTCTCGCACGCTCTCGATTTGAATGCGGATGAGGCCATCACGCATGCTGATGCTGCCGCGGCGCTGATCGGCAAAGGCATGCTTGACGCGGCGGTGGATGAAGCTCGCATGGCGCTCAAACTCGACCCGAAATTGACGGTCGCCGCCATCACGCTCGGCGACGCGCTCGATCACAAAGGTTCGCTCGATGAAGCGGTGACCGCCTACCGTAAGGCGCTTGAGATCGAGCCGATTTCGGCGGCGGCTCATGCCCATCTTGCCGGCGCGCTCGTCGAAAGGGGTTCGGCCGACGCAGCCGTTGGCGAGTTCCGCGAAGCGATTCGCTTGAATCCGGCCGACGCCCGGGCCCACTATTCGCTTGGCCAGTTACTGAAAGTCCAGCGCGACTCCGCCGGCGCTGCCGCTCAATTCAGCGAGGCAGTGCGTCTCGCACCCAACCAAGCGTTCTACCACGCTGCGCTCGCGAGCGCTCTGGCCGATGGGCACGACCTCGACGGTGCCGTCGGTGAATACCGTCAGGCGGCGCTCCTGGCGCCTTCGGACTCCGACATCCACCGCGAGTTCGGCACGGCGCTGCGCAACAAGCGAGATCTCGACGCCGCCATCGCCGAGTTTCGCGAGGCCGTGCGCCTGAATTCAAACGACTCGCTCGCTCACTACGATCTCGGCCAAGCACTCTATGAGTCGAATGACGCCACAGCCGCCATTGTCGAGTACCGCCAGGCGCTCCTGCTCGACCCACGATACGCGATCGCGCACTACGGCCTCGCGCTCGCGCTACTGAAGGCGGGAGACGCGGACGCAGCCATCGCGGAAATGCAGGAAGCCATTCGGCTGCGCCCCGATGATGCGCGGGTGCACAATAACTTCGGCGGGATCCTGATGCACTCGAAGAACGATTTCGATGGCGCCATCGCCGAATTCCGCGAGGCCCTGCGCCTGAATCCCGGTTACGCGCTCGCGCATTACAACCTCGGCATCGCCCTCGAACGGAAAGGCAACGCCGCCGCGGCGCTCGGCGAATACCGAGCCGCCAGCGGCCTCGATCCGCGCAACGCTGACTTCCGCGACGCCTACGACACCCTCGCCGCGAAACAGCCGAACAATTGATCGGCCGGCTGAGCGGGCGGTGCGCCTCCCTACTTGCTGCCGGAGGCGACAATTCGGGCGAACAAATCGCGGTGATTCTCGCCCTTCGTCAGGGAATCAAACTCTCTGCCCACAAGCGCATTTTTCTGCTCCGCGGCAAAAATCGCGGCCTGGACTTTGTCCACTGCTTCGGCGCTCGGCAGAATGTAGACGATGTCGATGGAGTTGGGGTTGTCGGTGTGCACCGCCTGAACGTCGAGCGCGTAATACGTCACGATGCCATCGGCCACGAGCTGTTCGAATAGCGGTTGGATTTCCTTCTCGAACATCTCGATGAACTGCTCTTCGCCTCCGGGCTTGAGGTCTTCCATAGCTACCCAGACGTATCCGGGACCAGAGGCGGCATGCTTCCCTCCGTGGACCACCGTGCGCAACAGACTGTCTTCGTGCTTGGCATTGTTGAGCGCGACGTTTTGCGATGCGTTGGCGCGAAGCGCGTCCAGAGCCTTCAAGATGTTGGCGAAGCTCGTGGCTTGCCACCAGTCACCGTGCGTATATCCGCTCGGGTCGTGGACCACGTTTTCATACTCGCCCCAGCCGACGATGGTTCCCTCGGCCATCAGCTTGTCAAAGACGGCCTTATCGTCTTTGGAGCTCTTCGCGTACTCAGACCACTGCGCGCGAGGCACGCCCCACGACGCCACGTAGGTGTAGAGCGGCGCCTGCTTCATTGATTCCTGAGCGTGCCCTACTCCGAGATTCACAAACGGCGCAAGCAGCAGCACCCCACACACAGACACAGCCACCCGAATACGGCGTTTCGACATGAGTTTCCCTCCGAACGTGAAAGATTGGGATCCGACGGCGAGGAAATTACTCCCGAGCCGACGGCATGTCAAGCCTTGTCCCCCGGTTGCGCTGCGGCCTGTCGCCAGCGGGGTCTTGCTATTTTTCAGGGCGCAGAGTGAAGGTGATACCGTGCTGCCAGTTCTGTTTCACGGTTTCTTCGAGGTTCAGCCGATCGAGCGGAATGCTGTTCTCACCGCCGTAGGAAGTGAGGTAGTGGAGGCGCCCGCCATCGAGCCAGTAGTCCGTCACTTCGTAGGCCGTGCCATCCGTCAGGACGATCACGCCCGGCGGATTCGTGGGCGAAGCGGCTTGGGCTGCCTGCGCCTCCGGAACGATGTCGGAACTGTAGGGGCCGACGTCGGTCGCACCAACTGTCGCCCCGACAGAGTTGTCCATCGTTTCGAAGGTCTCGAAGCCGCCGAAGCCGACCGACCAAAACGGTGAGAAGAAGCCCTGCCCAAAGAACGGGTTCCCGAACGGCTGTCCGAAGCAGACCGTATTGAAGCCGTTAAAGAAGCAGTTGTATGGCGAGACAAACGGGAAGCCGCCGAAGAGGAAGTGGCGGTGGTGGTGATGAAAGCCGAAACCGAATCCGACAAAGCCGAAAGAACGATTGAAGAAGGGCTGAGGTTCAAAAAAGACACGTTCGAACGGCCGCGACCCTACAAATCCGACCGGGCGCACGCGCACAGGCACCGGCGCAACCATGCCCATGGGAGCGAATCGCGAGGGCCATTGGGTGACCGTCATGGGGCCGGCCGCCGCCACTCCACTGCGATGTTTGAACCCTGTCTGGGGAGAAGCCGCAGTCGGAGCCGCTTGTGCCGGTACGTAATACATTCCAGTGAAGGCAGGAGTCGCTATTCGGGGGACGCCTGACGCATGCGTCGCCGACCCTGACGAATGACCAAACGAAGCTCCCGCCGACGAGGGCGATCCGGCGTGGCCTCCGCTCACGTGTCCGCTGCCAGCGTGACCGCCGCTGTGTCCGCCGCCGGCATGCCCGCCACCACCACCGTGTTGCGCGCCTGTAGGCGCGGCCAGCCACACGGCAACGCTCGCGGCCAATAAAGTGCGTCCGAGGAAGGCTCCGACTCTTGCCATGGCCCTCCCTCCTTTGCGGAGATACCTCAGTATACTCCCGTTTGAGTCCGCCGGCCGGAATTTGGTTGTGCGTCCGAGCAGGCTGCCGCGCGCATGACCGCGGGCTTCCGCCTTCCGTTGACCTGAGTTGGCAGCCGGAATACCATATCGTTTCGCACAATCGAACCAGGAGGAGAGTCTATTGAGAAAAAATCGTATCGCTGTAGTGGGGGCGCTGGGAATCGTGGTTGCCGTGCTCGCGGTTTGTGGGGTGTGGGCGCTTGCTTGGGGTCGGGCTGCGCGGAGCGCGGGCGCAGTTAGCGCGACGCCGGGGCCGTCCCGATATCATTTGAAGAAGACGATCAAGCTCGGCGGCGAGGGGGGGTGGGATTACATCACGTTCGATCCGGAGGCGCGGCGGCTCTATATTTCGCGCGCGACGCACGTCGTAGTTCTGGACGTGGACAGCGAAAAAGTGGTCGGGGACATTCCGGATACGCAAGGCGTCCACGGAATCGCGCTGGCGCCGGAGTTCGGGCGCGGATTCACATCGAACGGGCGCAGCGCGAGCGCCACGATCTTCGACATGAAAAAACTCGAGACCATCGGCCAGGCGACGACCGACAAAAAGCCGGACGCCATCCTATACGATCCGGCGACGAAACGCGTCTTCACGATGAACGGCCAGGGGAATAGCGCCACTGCCATCGATGCTGCCAGCGGAAAAGTCCTGGGCACGATTCCGCTGGGCGGCGGTCCCGAATTCGCCGTCGCGGATCGCGCAGGCCACGTTTACGTCAATCTTGAAGACAAGAGCGAACAACTCGAAATCGATACCCAGAACCTAAAAGTGCTGCGCCGCTGGCCGCTCGCTCCGTGCCACGCGCCGTCAGGTCTGGCGATGGACCGCGAGCATCGGCGGCTTTTCGCCGGCTGCGAGAACAAGATGATGGCTGTGGTCGATGTAGATGCGGGGAAAGTGATTGCGACGCCGCCGATTGGCGAGCATGTGGACGCCAACCGCTTCGATCCGGGCACACAACTCGCCTTCAGCTCGAATGGCGATGGCACGCTGACCATCGTCCACGAAGACGCGCCCGACAAATTCACCGTGGTGGAGAACGTGGCGACGAAACGCGGCGCGCGCACCATGGCGCTAGACCCCAAGACCCACGACGTGTATCTGGTGACCGCGGATTTCGGCCCGGCGCCGGCGGCTACCGCAGATAATCCACGCCCCCGGCCTGCGATCCTGCCGGGATCGTTCGTCGTCCTCGTCTACGGGAAGTAGCCTGAGCCACGCTTGGAACCTTCAGGCAGGGCAGTTGCGAACGGGGGCAGCGCTGCCGCTCGGAGCTGCCCGCAATTCTAACTTGTGCTTGCGGCGGCAGAGGCCTGGTCAAGGATCGTGGCGGCCTTGCCCGCTTCCGAAACGCCGAAGATCAAAATTGGCGCGTTCGTTGCCGGATCCGCTCCACTGTAGGCGTAGCTGATGTTGATGTTGGCATCGCCGAGCCGCACAGCGGCCCGGCCCAGCTCTCCGGGCCGATTCTGCAGTTTCACTCGGGCGACTTCCGTCTCGGTGTAGGTTTGGCGCTCGCTGTCGAGCACCGTCCGGGCTGCCGTCGGGTTATCCACCACGAAGCGCACCAGACTCTTTTTTTCACCCGGGGTGGCTTGGAACGCCACGATATTCACTCCCCTTTCTGCCAACGTGCGGCAGAATTTTCCGAGAATACCCGGCTTATCTTCCAAGTGGGTTGTGAATTCTTTGGTTGTCGGCATTGCGGCAGGACCTCCTTTGCAGATTCCTCAAGAACGCTGAGCACGTTCCCGCTGGCAGTCGCGAACTGCCATTCATTCTGCTTGGCGCGCATCATACGCCGACGCCCCCTCCGGGTTCAACTTTCTGCTTCTCGATCTGTGCCTTAAGAAAACCCCGCTTGCGCATCAAGGTGTTGCCCCGGGGCCTGCGGTCACGTCATCGGAGGGCCCGCACGGTGTGGTTCGAAACGACACATCGCCGGAGGGGCCAGGCCTTCAGTTTCGGGAGGGCGGCAGGCGCGGATCGGTGGATCGTGCTGAGTCGGGGCAAGTTCCGTCTAACGTGCTGTTATATAAGGAGTTATGGACATATCGAAAATGAGCAAGAGTCGCGTTTTGGGGTAGTCACAGGCGGCAAAATATGGTAGTATCTCGTTGCGTTTGTTGCTCTTGTGATTCCTTTTGACACGCTGAACGAGGCTGCAAGACGACTGTCTTGCAGCCTTTTGTTTTGACGGACAGGGGCGAACGAGAAGCACCAAATAGCTTTTGAAACAGGAGTATCGACAAGTGAGAGAACAAGGAACTGTGAAGTGGTTCAACGCCAGCAAGGGCTACGGATTCATCCAACGCCAATCCGGTGAGGATGTCTTCGTGCACTTCTCGGCCATTCAGGCCGATGGGTACAGGAGCCTGAATGAGGGCCAGGCAGTCGAGTTCGAAGTCAAAAAGGGCCCCAAGGGTCTGCAGGCGGAGAACGTCGTAAGCCTCTAGTTCGTCCGGGCGTCCCGGAGGGGTCCGGGACGCCCTTTCACTCGCAATCGAAGGGCTTCACAGTCCATCGGCAGCAATCAGTTTCGAGGGATCATCGCTGAACCATCGACCTTGATAGCTCAAAATTGGTCGCTGTAGCCAAATCTGAGGAGGCAATCGTGCAGGTTCTTACGGAAGGACAGTATGTGCGTCACGACCTCTATGGCATGGGCGTTGTGACCGAGTCAAACACCGATCGCACTACGATCGATTTTGACGACCACGGCGAGAAGAAGTTCGTCACCAACATCTGGAACGCTGAGCTAGTTGGTGAGCCCCCGGCCAAGCCGCGCTCCAAGCGCCGCAGCAAGAAGGCAAAGAAGTAGCCGTCGCGCCATCCCTCAGCGCCAATAGGTTTGCAGCATACGTCCTACAGATCTCCCTGCATCCTCGCGATTCGTTGCTCGGATTAGGGTACAATCCCCACCCATGAAAACACGACAATTTGTTTTGACGATGCTTTCTGCCATGCCGATTGCCCTCCTGGCGGCGACGGTGCACGTTGCCGCGCAGGGCGGCGGCGCCGTGGCCCTCACGGCCGAACCGCATCATCACCTGGTATTCGAAAATGATTACGTGCGCGCGTTTCAGGTGGAAGTTGGACCCCACCAGGGTACGCTGCTGCATCGGCATGACCGCGACTACGTCTTCATCAGCCTGGGCGACGCCAGCGTCACGAACGCCGTGGCCGGCTTGCCGGAAGCGCAGGTGAAACTGAAGGATGCCGACGCCCGCTTTGCGCGCGGCGACTTCGCTCACGTGGTGAAGAACGATGGCGACGCGCCGTTTCGCAACGTCACCATCGAGCTGCTGCGGCCGCAGGGCGAGCTGCGCAACTTGTGCCTGAAGATCGTTCCCGACCAGACGACCGCTTGCCCTGCTTCTTCCGAAGCTGCGGCCCAGGGTTTTCAGCATTCCGATTGGCCGCAATTTGAAACGGATGAGACGCGCGTGGTCCTGACGAAGGTTCAGCCGCACAACCGCGTGAAAATCGAGGACGCTCGCTGGGAGGAGCTGCTGGTTCCGCTGGACGCTGCACAAATCACGCATCCCGACGGCCAAGGCCTTGACCATCTGCGGCCGGGCGACGTGGTTTGGACAGGCCGCGGCATCAAACGCGAATTCGTGAACGATAGCGACCGGGAAGCTCGGTTCATCACTCTTCAGTTTCAGACAAAGGGGGCCTCGGCGCCCTCTCCGGTCTTTGGAGCGCGGCCGCTCGCCCGCGCCTCAGGCCGTTCCCGCTGACAAATAGAGGCCGGCTCTCACGCGCCCTGCCCAGTGCCCTTCTCTTGCATCCGTGCTTCCGCCGGCGGTCTTCCCCTTCCACCCTTCCGCCATGGTTTGTATCCCAGGCTTTTGCGTACCCGCATTCTCTGTTTTTTCAAACAGCGCAAGCATCGCTCAAAATTGTACTTGTAGAGTTTCCTCTGGCCGCAGATCGTACACAGGCCGGCGGATTTTTTTAAGCGCTGCCACTTGGCTTGCCGCGTCATCCTGTGCATGTTACCCACAGTGTGAACTCACCCTATCATAATCGATTCTTATAATCGAGACACCTGCACGAATGGGCGCTATATGCTTGATGCGCTTCAAGGGGCACCAGTGCCGTTTAGAATCTTTGTGGGATTCGGGAGCTTCTTCGGCTAGGTTTCCCTCAGCTACGCCCGCGACGGGCACACAAGTAAAGCAATGCACCGACCCCGGAGCCTTCTTGAACCGTCGTGGTTTCCGGCCGGCGCGTGCAGTTAGTGCACGATGAACGTTATAGTCGTCGTGTGGACCAGACTCCCGCACGCACCGCGAAGAGTAATTGTGTAGGTTCCCGGTGAAGTATTTGCACGGGTGATTTCGGTGTACGTCGCCGTGCCTGAACCCGTCACGGATATGGGACTGAACGCCTTTGGGGGGCCGACGTTTGCGGGGCGACCCGACGAGGACAACCACACAATTCCATTGAAACCGTTCACCGCGGTCACCGTCACCGTATAAGTCGCCGTGCCGGGCCGGCCCACTGTTCGCGACTTAGGCGAAACAGAAATGGTGAAGTTCGGCACGGGCGGGACTTTGACAACGAGTTGAACCGTGCTCGAATGGATCAGAGTACCGGAGGTCGCCTTGATCGTAAGGGTATAGAGCCCTGCTGGAGTCGAGCTGCCAACCGTGACACTCAAAGTCGAGCCGCCGCTGCCGCCCGTTACGGTGCCAGGATTGAAATTCGCGCTCGCGCCCGCTGGCAAGCCGCTGACACTCAACGCCACGTCGCTGCCAAATCCGTTCGCAGGCGTCACGTTTACCGTGTAGCTGGTGCCGTTGGGCCGAATCACACTTTGGGAGCTCGGCGTTGCGGCGACGGAAAAATCCGGAGCGGGCACGCCGCAGGTGGTGAATTTGAATGACGCGATGCGCGTGGCCCAGTTGAAGCTGCCATTCGAAGGCAGATATTCATTGGTGTACCAGAACGTGCAATCGTCTACCGGATCCACGGTCATGGCGGAATAGTCGCCCCAACGCGTCAGGCCGCCGGTCTGCGCGCCCGTTCCTTCGAAAATACTCGCCTCGCTTTCGAGCGAGCCCAGCGGGTCGCCGGGCACGCGTCCCGCATAGCGAATCGCGGGATGAACGCTGCTGCCGTCTGAAACGCTGTAACCCAGGGCGATATCGCCGGCCTGGTCCATGGCCATACTGCCCATCCAGCGGTAACTCGAATCCGGCGCGAACGTGCCCTGCTGGTAGATGGTGGGGCTCAAGCCCGGGCTTCGGATTTCGTACCACCGCACGGCGACACTCGAACCACTTGTCACCGAGTGGTTGGCGACGAGCGCTTCATGATCGCCGAAGTTGCGATACGCCAGTCGATACATCAACCGGTCGCCCAGCGAGTCGAGGGTTTGCGTCGTCCCAGGCTGCGGGATACATGTTCCGCCCCCGCACGCTTCGTTGAACGGCGCAACGGGTACGTTCACCGGCCCGGTAAACGTGGAATTCCCCGAGTTCTGGAAGTCCACCTGGAATTGCCAGACGTCGAGCGACGTCGAATCGCCGTCGAAAGCCAGATAGTAATTGGGCGAGCCTGCCGGCGGCGGCGTGGTGCCGTCTACGTCCGAGGGCAGCAAACCGCCGAAGTTCGCGGTGAGCTGGAAGCATTGCTGTGTGCCGGTCAATCCGGCACGCATCGAGGTGGAATCGAAGGCGCACGCCCGGCTGCCAAGAAAGTTGCCGAGATGGTCGAACATGTTGAAAGAGGCGTAGTAGGCGTCGGGCCAGATGCCGATCTTAGGATAATCGTTGAAGTTGGGCTGCTGGAAGGAATAGCGGTTATAGCTCCCGGTGGCGTCGGAGGTGGTCGAGACCGCGACGCACTGCAGATAGGGCGTGGTCGAGATGGAGAACTGACTCATCACCCAGCGGTTGTTCAGCTTGTCGTACTGCGCGACGATGTCGCCATCGTTGTTGAATTCGCAACCGCCCCCAAAGCCCGCCCACAACGTATTGCCGGCCGCAGGGCCGTAAACGACCTGGCCCGTGGATTTGTCGAAGACGGCGAATTCCGTGTTCACCCATTGCACGAACTGGGTCGCGCCCACCGCCCCGTTTGTATCCGGCGGAGCCGAGCCGTTCGCGCTCACTCCATCGAAGTTCAGTCCCGCCGTCGTCGAGACCAGCGGCAGTGCCACCGTTTGATTTGCGGCGTCGCTCCGAGCCACGAGCGGGATGGGACGCGGAGGATGTAGCAAGCGGATCTCGTGCACCAGGCGCCGGTTCGCCGGCATGCGCTTCGGGGTGATCTCGCGCAAAGGGCGGGAAGTGTCGTGCTTGCGTTCCAAGACGACCTGGGGGCCCCGCTGGACCGTCTGCGCCATCGCCGAAGTCGCTAACAACACAGCAATTGTAAGAACTAAGCCTGTTGAGGCGCAGACACACCTTGCGCAGCGTTCAGCTTCCATGAGCGACACCTCTTCCCCAGGGCTTTTACGGGCAAGACAAACTGCAGGGCTTCTGGGGACGCACCCTGATAAAACGCTAACTTGAACCCCCGTGACTGTCAAGGCGAATCTGCTTGAGGCATTTCATTTACATCGACGAGCCTTGCAATCTATTGCTGGGCAGGGACTTACCAGCAACGCGAGGCCGGGGAGGTGCGAGGGGTCAAGGGCTTCGCCCAGTCGGAATGCACTCCGTAGTCGGGAGCGGGATTCTTCTGGCATTGCGCTTTTGACGTGCCCTCCGTGAACGCGGCGTGCGGGCCATGTGCCGAACGGCTAGAATCGACGGATGGAGTGCCCGAGATGCCACCACGTGAATACGGAGGGCATCGAGTTCTGCACGTGTTGTCACCAGACGCTGCTTTACAAGTGCCCACAGTGCTGGCACCTGCAGCCCCACAGTGGGACGTGCGAAAAATGCGGCTGTAATTTTGCTCTTTACTGGGGTTCGTACCTCGAGCGCACCGCGAAGGAGCACAACCGCGTCGAGGTGGAGCGGGTCAAATCCCAGCTCTCCGTCCTGGCACAAATCCTGCTCATCCCTCTCACCGGTGGCCGTGCGCTCGTGCGCTTCGTCCTCGGTTGGCTCGCGTCTCGCCTCCTCAGCCTGTAAAGAGCAGTCGCGCGGCGATGGCAGCTCTAGCTTGCCCAAGTACAGTCTTAACTCTCTGGGAACCAGTCTCCGGTTCATGGTTGCTCTGCCTACCCCGCTGGCCGAGGATGAACGGGTCGCCGCGAGCGCGGCGGAATCAGGACGCAGTGGAAGGTGATAAAACAGTGACGATGCGGCTCGGAGTTCTCGTGGGACTGCTCATGGCCACTGCCGGCTGGGGCGGCTGGACTCTGCACACGCGGGCTCAGGCACGCGAAAAGAGGCGTGAAGAGGCGCGCGAGGCGATGCGGGTGGGTACGGCGCTCGCCCAGCAGTACTCGCAGGCCGAGGCTGCCTATAGCGAACAGCGCTACGAGGACGCGAAACGCATGCTTCTTGGCATGCTGCCGCTAGCGCAAGCGAAATGGGCCGACGATCCGCGGCTTGGCGAAATATTTAACGAACTCGGCCTCGTATATGCCGCCGAGCGAGACTACGCCCAGGCGGAACAGTATGCGAGGCGAGGGCTTGAAATTCGGCTGAAACTTCCGCTGCCTGACAGTGACTTGGCCGGAATGCGAGTTCCAAATCAGTTTCGGCGATCGGGTTGAAGTCGATTTCGGCGGAAACACCTATAGCCGAGCAGTCCCAATACTCCTGTTGCGACTCCTGCAAGCGTAGGGACTTCGGGCGTGGGTGCTGGAGGAGGGGGCGTGGGCCCAGGCCCGCCACCGGGCGGATTGGGATTCGACCCTGAACCAGACGAGGAGCCTGATCCGAGCGGAAAGATAATCGGCGGGATGAAAAAGGGAGGAGCGCCACCCCGCGCGATCGTCGCCGGCGATACCGCCGACGATTCCGAGCCAAGCATCGGTCCGGAAGAAGGCAGAAGTAGCGCAGTTTCGAGCTCCGAGGGGAGGGGTTCTAAGGGTGATGTCTTCTGCATAGCCACGTCGGAGATACGGTTCCCGCATCGCGTCCTTGCAAAATGGACTCCGTCGGTGATGAGCTCTTCGCCCTTCGTCAGGCTCATTTCCCGCTTAGTCCAATAAATCTCGCCATTCAGCCGGTAGGACACATAGGCTGCTTTCGCAGTTTCCAATCGAATCGTCCGGGCGCGCGACACATCGAAATCCGAATAATGCCTCTGGACGACGGAGTCTTGTTCCGTCGCCGCCTTTAGCTCTTCCACATTGTGTGCGCCGCCGGCGATGACCGAGTAGGGATAATATCGATGCGACCGCTCGCCCGAAACGTCGGTGCGCCGAGGAGGACTACTATCGCTTCGAGGGTAAGAGAGCGAAGCCGAGTCTTCACGCGTGGAAACGATCGGCCTGCGGTGCAGTGCTCTATCTTGCGGGAGATCTTGGACGGCGCGCAGGGCGAGGAAACACAGAAGGGCCGCAGCCGGGAGCGCGATTAATAGAAGGCTCCAGGGCGCAACTCGAAAGACGCGTCTTGTACGATATGGCACGACACTATTCCGCCCTCAGTTTTTATGAGCTGGTAATTGACCAGGTGCAAGTTCGCTTCCAATCGGGCCATTCGTAACTCTCTGGAAATAAACGGGCTAATTCGTGCTCGGAGGATGAAATAGGAAACGGGTGAGCACTTCTGTGCACTCTTTTATAGCAGCACCCTTGTAGGCTTTTTGCAGGGGGGAAAACGGCCTTGGGGCCACGCTGACTCCCCAGACGCGTGTGTCGCGAACCTCGGCTAGCGAGCTGCAATTTGACTTGCGCACGGCGCGTCGCTTAGCATGACACGTCGCGGGCAATCCTCTCGTCCCCGCTAACTTGCCTGAGATGATCGGACAGACCATTTCGCACTATCGCATCCTGAGCCAGCTCGGTGGCGGCGGGATGGGTGTGGTCTACAAAGCGGAAGACGTCAAGCTCGGCCGCGCGATCGCGCTGAAATTTCTGCCCCCGGAGCTTGAGCGGGATTCGCAAGCCCTCGAACGCTTCCAACGCGAAGCGCGCGCCGCTTCGGCGCTCAACCATCCCGGCATCTGCACCATTTACGAAATCGATGAATTCGATGGCCGGCATTTCATTGCCATGGAGTATCTCGACGGGCAGACGCTGAAGCATCGCATCGCCGGCCAGCCCATCGAGACCACCGAGCTTTTGGACGTCGCCATCCAGATTGCGGACGCGCTGGACGCCGCGCACGCGAGCGGCATCATTCATCGGGACATCAAGCCCGCCAATCTCTTCATCACGCAGCGCGGCCACGCAAAGATTCTGGATTTCGGACTCGCGAAGCTAAGTCCGCGATTCGCGGGCGGCAGCTCCACGGCGGAAACCATGGGGCCCACCGCGGCGGACCCCAAACGCACCGGCACGCTGGGCTCGCCCGAACACCTTACCAGCCCCGGCGTGGCGCTCGGCACCGTGGCCTATATGTCGCCCGAACAGGTGCGTGGCGAGGAACTCGACGCTCGCACCGATCTCTTTTCACTCGGCGTCGTGCTCTATGAAATGGCTACAGGACGCCAGGCATTTGCCGGCGCCACTTCCGGCGTCATCTTCGAGGCCATCCTCAACCGCACGCCGCCCGAACCCGTGCGGCTGAACCCCAATGTGCCCCCGGAACTCGAGCACATCATCGCCAAGGCCCTCGAAAAGGATCGCAAGCTGCGTTACCAGAATGCCGGCGACCTGCGTGCGGACTTGCAGCGGCTGAAGCGCGATTCAGAATCGCGCGCCGTGCCGGCACAAGCGACCGGCTCAAGCGCCTCTTGGACACGCGATGAAGGCGGGCGGCAGGCTGCTTCCCCACTCGCTCGTCCTAAGTCTGCTCGGGTGATGATTCCTATCGCGGTGGTGGCGATTCTGGCCCTGGCCGCGGTGGCGCTGATTTACTCTCGCCGCGCGCGGGCCTTAAGCGAGACCGATTCCATTCTTCTCGCCGATTTCGCGAACACGACCGGCGAGGCGGCCTTCGACGGCACACTCAAGGAGGCGCTGGCGGTGAAGCTGGGGGAATCGCCCTTCCTCAACATCGTGCCCGACGACCGCGTGCGCGAAACGCTGCGTTATATGGGGCGCCCGCCTGACGCGCGACTTGAACCAGCCGTGGCCCGGGAAGTGTGCCAGAGGCAGGGCGACAAGGCCATGTTCACCGGCTCGATCCGAAGCCTCGGCAGCCATTACGTCATCACCATCGATGCCGTCAATTGCGCCACGGGAGAGTCGCTGGCCCGCGAGCAGGTCGAAGCCGCGAGGAAGGAAGAGGTGCTGCACGCGCTCGGCGGTGCCGCCTCGAACCTGCGCGGTAAGCTGGGCGAATCGCTCAGCACCATCAAGAAATTCGATACGCCCATCGAGCAGGCCTCGACGTCTTCGCTCGAAGCCCTGAAGGCGCTCAACCAGGGGGACAGCCTGCGCGACAAGGGCGACGAACCCGGCTCAATTCCCTACTTCAAGCGGGCTATCGAGCTCGATCCCAATTTCGCTCTGGCCTACGCTCGACTGGGAACCGTCTACAAAAACATCCACGAAAGCAAAGCCGGTTTGGAGTACCAAAAGAAGGCTTTCGAGCTCCGCGATCGCGTCAGCGAGCGCGAGCGGTTCTACATCACCACACACTACTACACCTACTTTACCGGCGAGCTGGACAAAGCCATCGAAGCCTACCAGCTGTACGCTCAGGCCTACCCGCGAGATGCGGTTCCCCACATCAACCTCTCCGGTATGTATCAACAGATCGGCGAGCCTGAAAAGGCCCTGCAGGAGGGGCTCGAGGGCGTGCGATTGAACCCTGATAGCATCTTCGCGTACAGCAATGTCGCTGAATCCTACCTCGAACTGAATCGGCTCGAAGAAGTCAAGGACACCTACCAGAAGGCGCGAGCCCACGGCATCATGGAGTTCCTCATACGCTATGATCTCTACAAGGTGGCCTTCCTCGAAGGGAATCAAAGCGAAATGAAAAATGAGCTCGATCCGCTGTTGGCCTCTCCGGCGAGGTACCTCGGCTTAGCGTCAGAAGCCGAGCTAGCGGCCTTCCATGGGCAGCTCCAACAGGCGAGGGATCTGACGCGCCAGTCGGTCGAGGCGGCCCAACGCGACCATCTCCAGGAGGGCGCCGCACAAGTGACCGTCGGGCAGGCTCTCGCGGAAGCAGTCTGCGGTAATGCGGCCCTGGCGCGCGCGCGGGCTCTCGAAGCGCTCTCCATGGCGCGCAGCCCTGAAGTTGTCGGTACCGCCGCCGCCGCCTTCGCCCTGGCGGGTGACCTCCGGCAGGCACAGGCCCTTGCCGACGAGCTCGCCAAGCTTCGCCCGCTGGACACCATGGTCAATGCAGTCTATCTCCCGCTTCTCCACGCCATGATCGAGCTCGAGCGTCACAATCCTGCGAAGGCCGTCGAACTCCTGCGGCCCGCCGCTCCCTATGAAACGGGAGTGGCCGCGAACCTCCTTCCCATCTTCTTGCGCGGCCAGGCCTACCTCCAGATGAACGATGGGAAGGCCGCCGCAGCGGAATTTCAGAAAGTCCTCGATCATCGTGGTGTGGATCCAATCGGCATCCAGCACGTCCTCGCGATCAGGGGCTTGGCCCGAGCCCGGGCGCTGGCCGGCGATGTAGCCGGCAGCCGCACCGCTTACCAGGATTTCTTCGCCTTGTGGAAGGACGCCGACCCGGACGTCCCCGTCCTTCGCGAAGCCCGCGCTGAATACGTCAAATTGCAATAAGGTGTCGTTTCGCCGGCTCGCCGAGTTGTTGCCGAGGCCGCCGCTAGGCAGTCAGCTCCAGTGTTCTCTCACCAAGTGTTGCAGTTCAGATCTGAGAGGCAAGGCGCGCCGCCCTCTGCAAACGAAAAGCGCCAGGCTCCGAGTCGGACTCGGCGCCTGGCGCTATCCTGTGAAGGAGAGTCTCCCTGCGGTCTGGCCCTACTTCTGACTAGTGGCCTGGCGGGCAGGTGCAAACGCCCTGGCCGCTGCCGAGTTCGATGAGTACCGTGCAATCCTCGGCGAGGTCCGTCGCTTCGCCTAAGCCGAGCCCTGCTTCCTGGGATTCACCCACGCTAACCTGGTAGCCTATGCCTACCTTCTCAATGTGAGTTGCCCACTCACGCAGGGCCTCCTCCGTGTTGTTCGTGAACGACGGACTGACGACAAAACCGGGAACCGTCGGGTCGCACCCTTTTGGCGGCTTCGTGACGACTTCCGAAACGACCTTGATCACGCCGGTGGTGAGCTTCGTGCCCAGCAACGGGTTGCTGGTCAGGTTCTTGTTGACGGACAGTTGCAGAAGCGCGTTGGCACTGACAAAGCAGCCGCAGCACTCCGACAACTGCTGGTTGGCGTCGAAAACGTAGACCATCGCGCAAGCGTCCGCCGCTTCGGTATCGTTCGCTTGACTGGTCGTGCCAGCATTGATGATCCGAACGGTGCCGTCGGGAGCGCCCGTCGTATTGGCATTGGCAAAGTAATCGACGAAGTAAACAAAAAATATGGGGTCTGACGCAGCACTCGCCGTCTGTGAGCCGGCTCCGAGCGCCAGGGCCACCACCACAACTGCAAGCAAAGTTTTGAACAGATTCATTGGAGTCTCTCCTCTAGTTCAACGGGCTGGTAGGCCCGGTGTTGCACGATTTTCAGCGGAAGGCGGCACCCGTTGCAATTAAGCAAAGGGATTAGTCCGGCCGGCTACTTGAAAGGGACTAGTTGTGCGGGCTAACCCGAAAGGGTGAGGAAAAAAATTGATGTCACAAGGAGGTGAGCGCCAAGGACTTAACGGAGTGGGTCTGAGCTATTCAAGGCTTTTCACTGCGGAGGAAGCGCACCGCGTCCGAGAGCGCCGGCTCCTTCTTTTCGCCGCCGTCGGCCGCGCCGTCGTTCGGAAGATTCGCAACCTCTTCCGCGTCGGCGGCGGTGTCTCCTTCGCCTGGCGCGAGGAAGAGATTTGCTTCCACTCCGTGCTGTTTCGTATAGAGGTCGAAATAGCGGCCGCGGCTGGCGTAAAGCGCTTCGTGCGTTCCCCGCTCGACGATGCGCCCGGCCTCGACGACCAGAATCTGGTCGGCACGCCGGATGGTCGAAAGCCGGTGAGCGATGACGAACGTCGTTCGGCCGGCCATCAAGTAGGAGAGACCTTCCTGGATGAGCGCTTCGGATTCGGAATCGAGGCTCGAAGTGGCTTCGTCCAGAATTAAAATTCGCGGATCGGCCAGGATCGCTCGAGCGATGGAAACACGCTGCTTTTGCCCGCCCGAAAGTCGTACGCCGCGCTCGCCGACAATCGTGTCGTATTTCTTGTCGAATCCTTCCGCAAATTCATCCACGCGCGCGATTTGGCAGGCCGCGCGGATTTGTTCCTCGGTGGCATTCGGTCGCGCGAACGCCACATTTTCGCGGATGGTGCCGTCGAAAAGAAATGTCTCCTGGAGGACGACGCCAAGCTGCGTGCGATAGCTGTCGAGGCGCACCGTCGCCAGGTCCACGCCATCCACGCGCACCGTGCCGGTAGTCGGAACGTAAAACGACGCGATCAACCCGATGATCGTGGACTTCCCTGCCCCCGAAGGCCCCACCAGCGCCGTCACCGTTCCCGGCTCGGCCCGGAACGAAATCCCGTCCAGCACCGTCTTGCCGGCCTGGTAGGCGAAGCTCAAGTCCTCGAACGCCACGTAGCCCTGAATCCGCCCGAGCGTCACGCTCCGCCGCTCGTCCGCATCTTCAGGGCGCTCGCGCAAGATCTCACGCGTGCGCTCGAGGCCTGCGAGCGCTTCGCTAACCTGCGTGCCTATGGCCACGATGTTGAAGACGGGAGCGACTAACATCCCCAGAAAGACTAGGTACGTCATGAATGTGCCCAGAGTCATCCGGCCGTCGAGGATTTGCCGGGTGCCCAGATACATCACCGTCGCGCTCGTGATTCCCACCACCAGCGTCCCGCCCAGGCTCATTAACGATGTCGCCGTCAGCGTCTTCAGCACGTTGTCGAGCAGGCGCTGGACGCCGCGGGAGAAAACCTCCGCTTCGCTTTTCTCGGCGTGATAGCCCTTCACCACGCGGACTCCGCCCAGCGATTCCGTCAGACGGCCGCTGACCTCGGCGTTGATTTTCGAGCGCGCGCGATAGATCGGACGGATGAACTTGATGGCTCGTTGCAGCGCAAGGCCGAAAGCCACCACGATCGCAAAGGCTATGCCGGTAATCATCGGACTGATCCGGATGAGCACCACCAGCGCCAGCGCCGCCGTCATCAGCCCGCCTGCAAACTCCACGAGTCCGGTACCGAGCAGGTTGCGCAGGCCTTCGACGTCGGTCATGATTCGCGCGACGAGCGCACCCGTCTTGTTCGCGTCGTAGAACTCCACCGGCAAACGTCCGACGTGTGCCTGCACTTTGCGCCGCAGTTCGGTGATCAGCCGCTGCGCTTCCTTCGAAAGAAACTGAGTGAGCGCGAAAGAAGTGATCCCTTGCACCGCCGTCGCTGCCGCGATCGCGCCGATCAGCGGAAATAGCAACTGCCAGTGGCGCTTCCCGATCACATCGTCGATGAAGAACTTCGTGGAAGCAGGCAGCACCAGCCCCGAAACACGGTTGATAGCCATCAGCACGAAGCCGAGGATGAAAAGTCCGCGCCGAGGACGGAGCAATTCCCGAATGTCGGGCCAAAGCGTCCGCAGACGCTCCGAAGCGGCAGGCTTCGAGTCAGCCCCTGGATTGGCTCCAGCGGTCATACTCCTACTGTACTAGCGCCGTTCCAACTTGACTAGGCGGGTGCCAATTCCGAGGAAGTCGCCGGGGCTCGGAGCGAGGGCTGGGCCGTGGCAACAACGGGAGTTCGGGGTCTTAACCTGTTCGTGGCTTTGCCACCTTGGCGATCACCAGGCCGGCGAAGAGCCAGGTAAGCGTCTAATCCGCAACGTTCACTGCCGTGTAAGTGCCGGAGAAGCCCCACCAGTTCCAGTTGGGAAGATCGGCGATGACGCCTGCGGCAAGCCCGGCCACGGCAAGAAATGCTACACGCCTGCCGTAGCTTAGTCCGCTGGTCTGCAAGAGCAGCCACGTCAGCAGGAATGCAGCGGCCAGCTCGCATAGAACCTGGGTGATCAACCCGCGCGAGTAGGAACCGAATCCCTCCCGCCGGATCGCCGCAAACATCACCGGCCCCTTCTGCATTTTCTGTATCAGGACTGCCTCGGCCGCTTTCTTTTGTTCCCGCGTCATGCCTTCTTGCGATGGACCTCCGGGGAGAAGGTAGGTGCCGGAGTGCGATGTGTGCGCTGCGACCACGGTTGCGACATCGTCTTCGTCGTGAAACGTGAGGAACGTCTTTTCGTGCCAGGGAAGAACTTCCCAGGACACGAAGCTCCAAAGAAACGCGACTAAACCGCCAAGGATGGTCCCAAGTATCAGTGATTTCATGGTAGCTCCTCCCAAGTCATCTGCAGTCCCGGTCGCAAGAAAGAGCGGAGTCTACCCCGAGGATTGCCCGCCTTCAAGTCAATCTGGATTGGTGGCCCCGAACGCCGGGAACATCGAAGGGAAGCGAGCCAAAGAAGAGCGCAGTGGAGGGAGGCGCAGGCGAACGGACCGATATATCCGCGCGCGAAGGGGTAGTGGGTCAGCGGGGCGTTGATGCTAAAAGGCTGGTCGGAGATGTCTGGAGACGCGGATCGGTGAAAAGCCGAGGCAGCCTGTGGTTGGCGGGCTCTTTCGTCTCGCTAGATTTAACTGCGACGAAGCCGCTTGCGGAAGAGCGTCCCTAACACTGCCAGGCCCGAACCAAACAGCAATAATGCGCCGGGCTCCGGTGTCGGCGTGATCGTAATAATTTCGCAATCACCGGTGGGGTCGTTGCCGTTAGTAGTGGTGGTACCGGGAACTACGTAGAACACCCATTTCTGCGGCGTGCCGCTGCTATGATTGAATGTGAATGTGATGTGAAAGGGACCGTTGTCGGTTTCAGTTATGTACTTATCCACGTTCCCTACCATTACGCTGGTGCAGAATCCGGCAGGCCCATTTTCGCAAACGAAGGTCCCAAGATTCGACGTAACGTTAAACAAATCGAACGTCACGGAGGCCACTTGGGCGGTGTTAATAACGAACAGGCTGAGCACCCTTGAGGGAGTGCCACCGGAGGTGGTTAGCTGCTCTAGGGCGGTGTGCTTCCCTGGGGGAGTGTCCACAAAAAGGCACGGAGCACCGCCACCGTGGCTGAGAAAGAGTTGGCAAGCGCTCAAACTCGACTCGTCTGTGAAAGCTCCCAATCCCAGGTCGGATTGCCCCATATTCACCACGCCCGCCCAGGCCGGCGAACCGCCCCACAAGACAAAAACGACTAATGCCACCAGAATCATCAGTGCCCGCTTCATACTGCCTCCATCCCAAGGAACCCTTGGCCCGGGTCGTCTGCGCAGACTCCCAACTCTCGGGCAGGATCAACCCGCCTGATACAGTGCAATCGTCGTGCCATCAATCTAGCGCGATGACGCTAAACTAAATCCCAATAGTCCAAGTACTTACAGAAACACCAAGGCGAGGGCTCACAGGAATGGCCATTGATTTGATAGGTATCTTTAATTATTTCAACATGCCAAGCGGCGTGGCCCGCATAGGCACAAGAACTCTTCGAAGCTCGGGTCCCCTTTCAAGGTGGGTGGCGTTGAGGCTTAATGCGGCTGCGACTCTCGCTACGCCATCGCTCCGACCATCAGGACAAACGCGCTGAGCGAGATTTCCTGGGACGATTCCACAGCGAATTCCGCTTCGATTCCATAGATTCGCAGTGCATCGCGCAGCGCGGTAGCCGCCGTAGGCGCGGCTCTTTCGTCGCTCACGGAAAGTGCCAAACCGAAAGAATTTGCGGCCAAGCCCGAAGTCGGCTCCGGATCCTTCACTTCCCAGAGAATGGCTTTGAACACCGCGAGAAAATCCTGGGCGTATGCCTGTGCATCTGGCACGTCCGGATCGTACCTGATGCCGGCTTCCTGTCCAGGAAATGCCGTTAGCACCTTAATCAAAACGGCCTTCTGATATGTGGTCAGCTTGCGTGGCGCGGTTCGCGCACTAACATCTCTACCAAATGGATTCCAGCGCGGTGAGGACGACATGGAGTTCGGCGACTCCTTTAGTCCTCCGCATTTTACGACGGTTTCCTTGAGCCTCCGCAGGAAATCCAATTCGCGGTCATTATTTCCCCGGATGAAAATATCGGCCTGGCGGAAACAGTCCCGTGCGAACCAGTTCCCTGCCCACCGTGCGTTTGACCTCTTGAGTCCACCAATCGAATGTTCCGGTAGGTACGCCGACCAGGGTGATAGCGCGACGGTACTCAACACCCTCGCAGAAGTAAATTCGGAAGAGGCGCAGCCTCCCCTTCCACATCGGGCGCCCCAGCGCTCGCTCGCCCGCTCGCTCGAAATCCGCCACGTATTCGGCGGCGCGTGCTCGATCGGGGCGCCACCGATAGCCGCCCGACGGCTGGTCCAGCTTCACCGCGCCGATCCTCCCGCTAGCCACTTGGAGCCACTCGCGCATCCCGCGGTAGCGCTCTAGGCATATTTCAAAGATTTCGGCTGCTTTCACCTCGGCCCCCTGGACCGCCCCTTGGGCGCGTGATCCCTTACCATCGCCCCAGCCGCTCGGCAATAAGGCGATCATCCCCGTGACATGTCCGGTCTCCCCGTGCCACACCCCGGGCATGAAAACGTGTACTAACAACGTGCTTCTGTGTACTTATGGCGTGCTTCTAAGGTAGGGCGGAAAAGTGCCAATCCATGACCTAAAGGCTTCTTCGTTAACTAGCGCAAAATCCTTACTATCCTCGGTTCTCGAAAGTAATCGAGTCAGGAGCGAACCTGCAGTCGCCTGTGGTAACTGTCGATTCGAAACGTTCTTGATGGCATAGCGATACGACCGGTATGCAAATAAATCTGCCCACTGCAACTCGGAGCCTCCCTGCTCGTTGGGAAGGTGACGTCTCCTAGCCGTTCTCTAAATTGAAGCGTCTGCTCTTGCTTCATGTGCGCCCAAAATTCCTTCGCGTGAAACTCTTGAACGCCTGGCTGGGCGATAACCGACGCCCAACCCTGCCGACGGAGTGGCGCCCATTTCGGCACCGGGCTGACCTGAGGCTTTCCGACTTCACGCCTTCCATTTCCGATTCTGACCGGCTGGCAACAACGTCGAAAGCTCTTCTTCGATCGCTTCCATGCAGGCTTGAAAACATTCGCGCCAGCCGGCCGTGTACCCATTCGAAAATTCCTCTGCCAATCGCCGCTTCTCGCGATACAGCCGCTCGCAATCGCAGACCTCCTGGGCTTCCCGAGATGGTGCCCGCCACAACAGCCCGACGCGCCACTCCACTTCTCGCGCCGCGCGCGCCACCCAGTGGAGCAGGATCGGATAGAAAACGCCGACGCCCCTCGCCGGCTCGTACCACGCCATCCGCCATCCCGTGGGCCAAACCGCGTCGTGCCCACACTCACGCCGCAGCCGCCATCGAGCGATCCGGTGCCGCACGCGTCCCCACGCCGTCTCGTGCGTCCCGGTGCCCGAAAACAGCTCCTGTACCTCAGGTGTCGCCGGAATGCCCTGCCTTGTCCCCGGCTCAGTGGCCAGGGTCCCAACAGGGACAAGAGCGTCTCCACCACTCGGCGTCCTGAATTCATTGGCTGCCATGGACGCCGTCAACCCTTGCTGGCTCGTCGAATTTTTCATGGTTTTTGGACCTCCGGTCCGTCTCCGATCGACAACTCTTGCCGCAGCAATTGTTCCTTCCTGCTTTTCATTCGCTCTGGATTCGCTGTTCTTAGGCTCGCGTCATCGACTACCGAATCCTGTATTTCTCCTCTATTCATCCGTCGCGCAAGTTGAGTAACTGGCGTCGCTTTTGCGAGGCTGCCCCTCAAATCTGCGCGGGGATCACCGCACAAGTGTGGAGGCGCCCCCGCAGAATTGGGCAGAGGAATCCGCAAAAATGCGGCCCGGTCCTCCGCGAATTTCTTCGCCTTGGTAATTCGCACGACGATTCCGGCCGCCACCGCGCGCGTCTCGATGTAACCTGCGCGGCGGAGCACTCGCATCCAGCGCTCGAGCGTCTTCCGCCCGAACCCGGTTTCCTCCTCGATCTCGCGGTAACTCACGGGTCGCCCGCCCAAGACGAGGCCGGTGGTGCCCACTTGCCGCGTCTGCCGCAGCACCAGCCAGCCGTACAGCCACACCGCCGGCCCCATCCGCTCGTAGTGCTTCGCTTCGAACAGCACCCCCCGCAAACCCGCATTGAAATCCTTTGCTCGCATCGCTCGCTTCCGCTGCTTGTCCTCAGCACTCACCGCAATAGGGCACCCTCACCTTCACGTACCCACCCGGGACCCTCTCGTCTACCCTCAACCGCACCACTTCCTGCACCGGCGCGCGATAACGGCAAAAACCGCACACCAGCTTGCCCCGAGCATTCCTGAACGTGTACCGCAACGGACCTACACCGGCTTTGCTCTTGCCGCTGATGTCGCTCACGCCCGCCTGTCTCGTCGATCGCTTGCGGGCTGGCCGTCGGCGAGACAGGTCCCCTATCCGTCGCCCAGCTTTGACCGGTCCGGGCCCGCCATAGCCGGCCGCCCGAACCTTTCGCAGCCAGTGCCATCGCTCCCGGTTCAGCCGTTCGCGTAACCTGTTCTTGGAGCGGGAGCGCCAGCGCCGCATGTACTCGCGCCCGTAGCGTCGCTTCGTCTCGTTCCGCGATGGGCCGGCCATAATCCCCTCCTTCACGTCCGGCTCGGGCCAGATAGCGTTGGGCCGCGCCCTAGGCGCGTGTGTCCCTAGTCGTGTTCGTACATAAGTACTATTGACATATTCGATAACACTGCTAACCTTGGCATAACTCCTCGATTCCCTCTCAGATTTTCCGGGGGTTCGCTCGATCGGGAGTTCCGAAATGAGCGAGTCGAAGCCACCTCTCAAGTACCTCGCCGACTGTTCCGAGGCATCCCTGGAGTCGTTCGAGTTGTCGCGCCTGAACCAGATCGCGAACCTTCGCAAGGAGTTGCGCGAGGTCCTCGACGAATGGGTCGAGGCGGAAGTCCAGGTGCGTCTCGCCCGACGGATCCTCGAGGATCGCCGCGCCCGCGACGCGACGCCGATCGCATTTCTCCAGAGGCGGCTCCGCGAGAAGCGCCTTCCTCCCGCCCTCCGCCGCGTCTCCGGTCCGGTGTCGAAACCTCGCCCCACCGTTCGATCGCAACCCCACAGCGTTCAGAGCCTCCAAAGCTAGCTGAAGCGACTGGCTCGGCAAGCAACTGCGCTAGGTCCTGGGCGAATGGGTCGAGGCAGGAGTCCAGGCGCGTCCGTCCGTGTCCCGCCCTCCCTCCCCTCGCTTCCCGTGCGTTTTCCATCTCGTAACCTCGCTCCCCCCGAGCAGTAATCCCAGCTCCAGTCCCGTCCCGCCTTCACCTTTGCGTTCGCCCATCCCCGTTCCCCGCGTGCTTGCCCCTCTGCATTCACCCCCAACCGTACTCTATAGATTATCGGAATGAACGCTTCAGATTCGGAAGTCAGGAGAACAGGGCCGGTTATGGTTTGGGCGTTCAGTGGATGCGTCCTCTCCTCGATAAGCCAGGGCTGCGAATGGAGGAATGCGCGGAATCCGAGTACTATCGCACCAACGCGCTCCCTCTTACCGTCCTACAGAGTGCGGTGCGGGGGCGTAAATACCCCCGCGGCTGTGCGCCGGACGTGCGATATCGGAGCCGCTCCAGCGTCGGATTCCATACTGAACGGACTGATGGGGCGATAGCTAATACTCCCTGGGGCAGAATCCTGCAGTCCTTTTTCGGCGTCAAGGGTCGAGCAATTCGTCCTGGGCAGTGTCAGTCGTCATTCTCCCCCTGTTGGAATCACGTGCCGACGCGGAAGTCGCTGGATGGCGAGGCGTGGGCAGGGCGCCGCTGGGGCGGCATCAAGATCGGTGTGGGCCAGGATCAAATCCGGTTTGTGTTATTCTCAGCCGGTCGAATCTGCGTGTCGAATCCAATCGGAGCGACAGCAATGAAAGCACGTGTGGAGAAAGATTCGCTCGGCGAAAAGCAAGTCCCGGCAGAGGTCTACTACGGGATTCAGACCCAGCGCGCCGTCGAAAACTATCCCATCAGCGGGTATAGAGCGCATCCGCAGCTCATCCGGGCGATGGGGATGATCAAGAAGGCCGCCGCGCTTGCGAACCGCGAACTGAAGCTGGTGGACTCGAAGCGGGCCGCCGCGATCGCGCAAGCGGCAGATGAGGTCATCGCCGGGAAACTCGATGACCAATTTGTCGTGGACGTGTACCAGGCGGGAGCGGGAGTTTCCTTCCACATGAACGCGAACGAGGTGATTGCCAATCGGGCGATCGAAATTCTGGGTGGGGAGCGGGGGCACTATGCGGTGTGCCACCCAAACGATGACGTCAACTTTGGACAGTCGACGAACGACGTCTTTCCCACGGCGATGCGGCTCGGGACCGTGATGCTGCTCGATGGGTTGCTGGAATCACTTGCAGGATTGGAAAAGTCGTTCGCACGCAAAGGGAAGGCGTTCGACCACCTGCTGAAATCCGGCCGCACGCACATGATGGACGCTGTGCCCATTCGTCTGGGTCAGGAGTTTGCGGCGTATGCGACAGCGATGGGTCGCGCTGCCGGCGTGATTCGACAGGCTCAAGATCTTCTGCGGGAGGTCGGCCTCGGCGGAACGGCTGTGGGTACGGGGGTAAACACCCACCCGCGATACCAGAAGCTGGTGGTGCGGACCTTGAGCAAGATTTCCGGTCAGAAGCTGATCGCCACGGACGACCTGCGCTACGCGATGCAATCGAACTTGGCGATGTCTGTGGCGTCTGCAGCGATGCGCAACCTCGCCTTGGAGCTGATTCGGATCACGAACGACGTGCGGATGCTTTCAAGCGGGCCCAACACGGGCCTTGCCGAGATCCTGCTGCCGGCTCTGCAACCGGGTTCATCGATTATGCCGGGGAAGGTGAATCCGGTGATGGCTGAGCTGACAGCGATGGTGGGTTTCCAGGTGATTGGCGCCGATATCGCGACAGCGATGGCGGTACAGGCGGCGCAACTCGAGCTGAACGTCATGATGCCGGCGATGGCCTGGAACGTGCTTCACGCCGCTGAGATTCTGAAGAACACAATGCTCGTGTTGGCGGAGAAATGCGTTGACGGAATTACGGCGAACGAAGAGCGCTGTCGCTACTACGCCAACGCGACTATTTCTCTCGCTGCGGCCCTCAATCCCTATATCGGCTACGCAGCAGCAGCCGAAGTGGCCAAGGAAAGCGTCAAAACAGGTCGAACGGTTACGGAAATCGCTCTCGAACGCAAGCTACTGGATGAAAAGCTTCTCCGTAAGATCTTAGACCCCTACCGGATGACCGAGCCCGCCCCGCCGATTGAGGCAGCTCGGTCCAAGTCGAGAAGCGCTTCGAAGTGACTCGCTATCCTAGGATAAATTCCTTTATTGCGAACGGGCGCCAATCAATCCGCCGGCAGAATGTGTCGGCGGCCAAGGTTCCAGGAGTTGCTCCTTGCGGTAGATGAGCGCGTTGATGTCATAGGGCGCGAGCTCGAAACCGTGGCCGTGCGTAATAGCGTCCGTGGGGCAAGCCTCCACACAGTAGCCGCAGAAGATGCATCGCGAGTAGTCGATGTTGTAGACCTTGGCATAACGCTCGCCGGCGGAAATTCGATTGGTATCGGTGTTTTCCGCAGCTTCGATATAAATGCAGTTGGCTGGGCAAGCCGCTGCGCAGAGGAAACAACCCACGCACTTTTCGAGTCCATTCTCGTCACGATGGAGGACGTGGATCCCGCGATAGCGCGCCTCGAAATGGACAGGCTCCTCCGGGTAGTTTTCGGTCGTGGGCTTCCGAAACATGGTGCGCAAGGTGACGCCAAAGCCCTTCGCCAAGGCGGCAAACGTTTCCGCGACTTCTCTGAGAGCGGACGCCATGCACGTTCACTGTATCAAAGTGGGAGCGAAGTGAGCAAATTCAGCCAGGGCGTCGCGGGCGGCCGGAGATTCGATGACTCCGCTCGCGATGAACGTTTTTCCTACTCCCCAGGAGGAGAAACCGGTGGCGGCCCGAGACTAGCGGCCTTGCCAACGAGCCCGGCAATGATTTGTTTTCCGTGGAAGCGGCCGTTCTCGATGAAGATCTCACCGGTATGTCGCCCGCCGAGCAGAACACCGGCCAGATAGATTCCCGGCACGTTTGACTCAAGCGTTTCGGGATTGCATTCGGGCTTCCTGCTCTGAGGGTCGAGCCGGATCCCCAACCGCTCCATGAATTCGAAATCGGGATGATAGCCGGTCATTGCGAAGACTTGGAAGGCGGCGACGGGGATTTCGGCATTTCCGTTTTGAAGCCAGATCTGGTCCGGCTCGATTCGGGCGACCCGGGTATTGAAGAGAGCGCGGATCTCTCCGGCCTTGATCCGATTCTCGATGTCCGGCCGAACCCAGTATTTTAGACTCGCGCCCAACTGGGTACCCCGGTGCACCAGCGTGACACGCGCGCCTGCGCGAAAGAGATCAAGGGCGGTCTCGGCGGCGGAGTTCTTCGCGCCGATGACCGCCACATCGCGTTCCCAATAAGGATGTGCTTCGGTGAAGTAATGCGCAACGCTTGGCGAATCCTCGCCAGGGACGCCCAAAGGATTGGGGAGATCGTAGTAGCCAGTGGCTAGAATGAGCTTCGCCGCGCGGTAGCAGTTCGTGGTTCGCCCCTCCGGGCGCGTCGTCACCGTGAAATCGCCGTCATGACCCTCCACATGCTCGACTCGCTCATAGAGCCGCAGTTCTAGTCGGTAGTGCTCGGCGGCCTTGCGGTAATACTTTAAGGCTTCGGCCCGAGTCGGCTTTCCGCCTGCGGTCGTCATCGGCAGGTCTCCGATTTCCATGCGCTCGGACGTGGTGAAGAACACGAGATTGGTCGGATAGTGAAACAGCGAGTTGCACAGGCATCCTTTGTCGATGACGAGCGGGCGCATTCCAGCTCGCTTGGCTTCCATCGCGCAGGCGAGTCCGGTAGGGCCGGCGCCGATACAGATCACGTCATAGTGAGACGACATGCTTCTTAGTGTGCGTATCCTAGCGTGGAAATTCAACCCCGGAAATTCGACGACTTCAATGCCTGCTTCGGTTGCAGCCGGCGCTAGATGGTCGGCATTAGCAGCGCCGAAAGAGCTTCGGCGAAGTTCTCCAGTTCGGCCAGCCTTTCCGGCGTGGCCTCCAGCTTTTCCTTCTTCCATACGAACCATTGCCGCCCTTGCTGAGCGATGCGGGCACTCAGGTTTCCCGAAAGTAGATATGCAAAATCGCCGAAAACTTTAAACCCCGTCGTGTCGACGGGTGCGAGGAGAGCGGCACAGTTTCCCTTTTTCACGCCAACGTAGCTGGCGTACATGGGGAATGCCACGAACTGGAAGCCGGCTTTTCGAAGGCGCTCCAGGACGGCAAGCTGGCGGTTCGTTAAGTCCGGCATAAGCGCCTACGCGCCGTTCGGGAATAAAGATGCACGCGTGACGGGAGCTGACAGTCCGGAGCTAGGCGGCGGAGGAGACGGAGCCCGACTCGAGCTCGGCGAGCACTGTTCGCAGGGCCGCCATCAGTTCTTCGCGCGAGATGTGACTTTTGCGAAATTGGATGCGCAGGCGATAGGAATCATCCGCAGGCCGAAAATCAAAGAGAAAAGGCTCAGGCCGCCGCTCCGGCACGTTTTCGGCCTGGCGGGCGCGACGAGCCTCGTCCCGCGTCAGGCCGCCCTGCGCGATGCGCTGCACCATCTCCCTCATCCTCTTCTCGTGAGGCTGGCGCGCAACCTGCAGCAGAAGCGACTTCGAAACGATTCCCTTCTCCAGGCATACCTTGCGAATGGGGTCGGGGATGGTGCGGAGCGATAGGGTCTCCGTGACTGACGACCGGGCGCGGCCAATCTTCTTGGCGATGTCGTCGTGGGTGTAGTCGAACTGCTCAGCGAGACGCTGCAAGCCGTCCGCTTCTTCAAACGGAGTCAAATCCTTGCGCTGGAGGTTTTCAATCAGCGCTAGTTCGAGGGTTTCGGCGTCGTCCGCAATCTTTTCGATGCAGGGTAATTCACGAAGCCCTGCCGAGCGCGCTGCGTGGTAGCGGCGCTCCCCGGAAATAATGTAGTAGGCCTCGTCCCGAGGAACGAAGCGAACCAGTAGCGGTTCGAGGACGCCTTTTTCGCGGATCGAGTCGGTGAGTTCGCGAAGATCCCCCAGCGCTTTTCGCGGCTGATCCGGATTTGGACGGACCTTGTCGATGGGGATCATGCGCCCGACCGACGCTCCGCTATAGCTCGCGAGCGTCTCGACGTAGTGAGCGTCATGCCGCATCTTGAGAGTGACGGGCAACCCGATCCTCTTCGACACGTTGGATAACCTCCTGGGCAAGTTTCCGATATTCCTCTGCGCCGGGCGATTTCGGCGCAAAAGCGAAAATAGTCTGTTTGTAGGCGGGGCTTTCTTCGAGCCGGACATTCTTGCTGACGCGCGTCTTGAACAAGGCGTTGCCGAAAACCGCCCGAATCTGCTCGTGGGTGTCGCGGGAGATATTGGTGCGCTTGTCGAACAGCGTGATCACGACGCCCAGTACTTTCAAGTCTGGATTGGGGCGGGCGCGGATCCTCGCGTACGTTTCGAGCAGGTCGTCGGTTCCCTCGATAGCGAAATAAGCGGCCTGGATGGGCACGAGCAGGTGGCTCGCCGCCACGAGCGCGTTCACGGTCAGAATGCCCAGTGCAGGCGGCGTGTCGATTACCACGAAGTCGTACTCCTTCAATATCGGTGCTAGAGCATCCTTCAATTTGAAGGGCGCATCGAACTGGCCCGCAAGCTGTTGCTCGAGCTTGGCGAGAGCGAGCCGAGCCGGAGCAACGAACAATAAACCATCCGTCGTTGGCCGCACCACTTTGCTGATCTCCGTTGCATGATCGCAGAAGACGTCGAACATGGACGTGTCAATCTCTGCCGCATCGAAAAATGCTATGGAGGCATTCGACTGGGGGTCAAGGTCGACCAAAAGCGTCTTCTTTTTGCGGAGGGCAAGAGCTGCAGCGAGGTTGATAGCGGTAGTGGTCTTCCCTACGCCACCTTTTTGGTTGGCAATGGCCAGAACGCAGGTCAAGCGCGGAGCGGGCTCCTTCCCCGAGCAACGGCACAGCCACATATGGCCATCAGGCACCGTCGCAGCACTACAGGTTGGAATCTACCGGGAGAACGGTTGGACTGCAAGCAAAAAATGCAAGGAGGCGGAAACGGCCAGCCGAAGAGGGCCGCAGGGGTCGAAGCCCGGAGTCTTACATCTTATAGCGGCCCAAGTCCTCGTCGTTCAGGCCTTCGAGCCACTTGCGCAGCTCTTCATTGGATGTTTTCTCCGAGACGGCACTCGTCAGCTTCGAGCTCTTCAGCACTTCTTCATCCACATAGATCGGACAGTCCAGCCGCAGAGCTAAAGCCAAAGCGTCGCTTGGGCGCGAATCCACCGACATCATGTGGCCATCACGCTCCATCCAGATTAGCGCGTAGAACGTGTCCTCCTTCAAATCGCAAACCACAACCTTGTGGACGCGAACGTTGAGCCCAAGCAAAACGTTTTTAAGGAGGTCATGAGTCATCGGGCGAGGCGTTTGCACCTTTTCGATCTCGAGCGCGATGGCGTTGGCTTCGTAGATACCGACCCAAATGGGAAGAATGGCGCCGCCCTGAGTATCCTTGAGGACGACCACGGGCATATTGGTCACCGGATCCATCATCAACCCTCGAATCTTGACCTCGAGTTCCATGGTGGCCTCCCGGGCCCCTCAGAGAGATTGCTCGCCCGCAAAACTATTAGGACCAGCGCGCGTGAACTTGACCTGGACGTATTGTCCCAGAAGATTTTCAGCGGGCGAAGAAAAATTTACGACGCGGTTGCTTGTCGTGCGACCCGCCCACTGCCTTTTTGCGGCGTGGCAGCCGTCCACGAGCACTTCGAAAGACTGACCCACCAACGCTTCGTTTCGAGCCGTCTGGATTTGCCGTTGGCGGTCCTGAAGAATGGCCAGCCGCCTTCCCTTCTCTTCCTCGGGAACGGCGTCGGCCATCGAGAGGGCGGGTGTATTCGGTCGCGGCGAATACTTGAACGAGAATATGCCGTCATACTCAACGCGATCGAGAAGCGTGAGGGTCTCCTCGAAATCCGCTTCCGTCTCGCCAGGAAAGCCGACGATGACGTCTGTTGTGATACTGATGGGTCTCCGCGCGCTGCGAATCCATTCAACTTTTTCCAGGTATTCATTCCGCGTGTAGGTGCGTCGCATGGCTCGAAGCGTTCGGGAAGAGCCGGACTGTACCGGAAGATGGATGTGGTCGCAAAGCGCGGGAACCGCGTCGACGGCGGCGACGATTTCGCGGCCGAATTCGCGCGGATGCGATGTTGTGAAGCGCACGCGCCGAATACCCGGGATTTCGGCGACAGCCACCAGCAGTTCGACGAAGGTCATCTTTCGGGGCCCGGGATCGCGATAGGAATTTACCGTCTGACCGAGCAACTGCACCTCGGTATAGCCCAATTCCGCCAGTCGCCCGACTTCCCTGAGAACGGAATCGCTGCGGCGGCTGCGTTCTGGTCCGCGCGTATGCGGCACAACGCAGTAAGCGCACGATTTGTCGCAGCCCTCGATGATGGTTAGATACGCGCGAAACGGATTGTCTCGCCGGGTCAGTTCGGTCTCGAAGGTTTCGTCTGGATCGAGATCCAGGCCGGTGACGCGCCGACCGCCCGCTTCAAGCTGCGCCAGCAGTTCCGGTAGCTTCCGGTAGCTGGCGGAGCCGCAGACGACACTCACCCAGGGCGCGCGCTCGAAAATTGCCTGGCCTTCCTGTTGCGCCACGCAGCCCAGCACACCAATGATTTTGTTTTGGCCGGCGGTGCCGCGGAATTCACCGAGGCGCGAAAAGACTTTGTGAGCGGCCTTCTCGCGGATGCTGCACGTATTGTAGAAGACAACCTCGGCCGACTTGGGGTCATCCACCTGTTGGTAGCCACGCGCCAAAAGGACGCCGGCCACTTTTTCCGAATCGTGAACATTCATCTGGCAGCCGAAGGTTTCCAGGTAGAAAGTCTTCCGGAATCCCTCGCTTGGCGGCGGACAGGATGGCGTAGTCGATTGTTTTGGAAAAAGTGATTCAAGCCGGACGTCAACGACATTTGACATGGAGGAAGAACATTCTAGCACAGGGGCAGACGGCGTGCGGCGAACCAAGCGGCGGCTGCCGAAATCGCGCGGCAAGCGATTTCTTACTTGGCCCGAATCGTTTGACCCACTCGGAGGCGTGTGCTAGGTTAGTTTTCGGGAGTCGCAGCGTACTTTTTTCTGGGGGGTAAGGAAAACGATATCTAGTCTGGCGGTTCTCCTCCTCGCTAGCCGGCTCACCGCTCTGGTCGAACAAACGGGCTGGGTGGCACGAGTCGTGCTCTTGATCCTGCTGCTTTTCTCGCTGTTTTCTTGGGCCATCATCATCCAAAAGTCGCGGCTATTTGGGAAGGTCGAGACGCAGAATCGTAAAATCTTGAAGTTGCTGCGGGGCAGCCGCGTCCTCCCGGAACCGAATAGCCTGCGCGTTGCTGTCGGAGAGTCGCCGCTGGTGTCCATGTATGAGGCTGGCTTTCGCGAACTTCAGGGGCAACTCGCTGCGGGCAATCCACACGGCGGAAAGTTGAAAAACGCAAACGCGGTAGGGGTGGAAATGCAACTGGTGGCGGCGGAAGAAGTCCGCCAGATGGAGCGCTACATGCCGTGGCTGGCCACCACGGGCTCGGTGACCCCTTTCATCGGCCTCTTCGGCACAGTGTGGGGCGTGATGGATGCGTTTGCAGGCCTTGGTGACGTGGGGGCTGCTAGTCTGCGGGCGGTAGCCCCTGGCATCGCCGAAGCTCTGATCACGACCGCGGCCGGTTTGTTCACGGCCGTGCCCGCCGTGATCGCTTACAACCATTATTTGAGCGGCATCCGCACGTTTGCCACGCGGATGGACAACTTCGCCATGGAATTCGTCTCGAAGATCGAGACCCTATATAGCTGATTGTCGAATGCCGCAGCTTGCGCGCCAGACCGAAACATCGCTTTCCGATATAAATATCGTCCCTTTCGTGGACGTCATGATGGTCTTGCTGGTAATCTTCATGATCACGGCTCCCGTGCTGCAATCGGGCATTGAGGTGACTCTGCCGAAGACGAAAACGGTGAAGGAGGTCAGCGAAGCTCGGCTGGTGGTCACGATCGACCGAGCGCAGCGCGTCTATTTGGGTGACACTCCGGTGAATATCCACGAACTCGGAACGCAGGTGAAGGCGCGAGCGGCCGATCCGGCCCATGTACCGGTTTACGTGCGTTGCGATGAGACGGTGCCGTTTGGCAGCTTCACGACCGTGGTGGACGCACTGCGGCAGTCCGGGATCCAAAATATCGATGTGGTCACGCAGCCGCTCAGCGAGCGGCCACGAACGCAGTGAGATGGGTTCCGACTCCTCACACCAATCCGCAGACAGCCTGAAAGGACCCTTGGGTCTATCGCTTACTTTTCACTGTGTCCTAGCGGCGTCGCTTCTGGTCTCAGGATTGCTGTCTCATCGAGGCGAAGTTTGGGGTGGCGCCGGCGGTGGGGCCGTCACGGTGGGGCTGGTGGGCAGCGTGCCGGGGATTGCTATACCCCGGCCCGACGTGGTTACTCAGAGCCGCGTCGTGGACGAAACACGTGGGCTGTACAAGTCAGAAGCGAAGCCCAGTCCGCCCGAAGCCCAGGCGACGGAAATTCCCAAGTTCGAAAGAAACAAGCCGCCACGATACGACACGCGCCCCTCACGGGTGCTGGAAAACCCCACGTTGCCGCCCCCCGGAGCGATCCCTTACGGGCAAGGCGGCACGCCGGCGATTCCCTACACTTCCTTTGCCATGGGTGCGGGAACGCAAGGGGGGCTGGGATTCACGGGTGCGGGCGGCGGCAATTTCGGCTCGCGCTTTCCGTGGTACGTGGAGGCGGTTCAGCGCCGTATCAGCAGCAATTGGCTGCAATCGACCATCGACCCTTCGATCCGCTGGGCCCCGCGCGTGGTAGCCACGTTTGAAATTCTGCGCGATGGTTCGATCGCCAACGTTCAAATCACGCAATCGAGCGGCAATCCTTCGGTGGATACCTCGGCGGCTCGGGCCATCCGCAATTCGAGCGCGCTGGATGGTCTCCCGCCGGGATACAACGGCTCGTACGTCAGCGTTGAGTTTTGGTTCGATTTTCGGAGGTAATGTTTGTTCGAACCAAGTCGTACTGGGGAACATGAAATGACAGGGCTACGTACGAAAGCGCTCTTCTTCGGCCTTCTACTGGCGCTTGGCCTCGGCATTTCAGAATGCGGGGCCGCGCAGGATTGGTTCAAGACCGGCACGGGGCTCGGAGTCGAGAAGGCGCGCTTGGCGGTCCCGGAATTTGCGGCGCGCCCGGCTCCGAGTCAGCCCTTCGAAAAGGCTTTCCACGACGTTCTGTGGTCGGATCTCGATTTCAGCGGAGTCCTGGAATTGGTGAGTCCGAGCTTTTATCCTCAGCAGGCTCCCAGTACGCCCGCAGAACTCAGGCCGGCGGACTGGAGCCAGGCTCCGGCGAATGCTTACATGGTGGCATTCGGCTATCTGAGCGCGAGCGGCAGTTCGCTCGAGGCGAGTGGCAACCTTTTCGATGTCCGCAATCCCACCGCGCCCCCTGTGTTGCAAAAAATCTATCGCGGCGGCGCCACGGAGCCTGAAGCCCGGCGCCTGGCCCATCAGTTTGCCGACGACATTATTGCGCGTCTGAGTGGAGGCCTCCCGGGAATTGCCAGCACCCAGATCGCGTTCGTTAGCACGCGCAGCGGAAACAAAGAAATTTGGATAATGGATTACGACGGCGCCAACCAACATCAATTGTCGCATCTGCGCTCCATTTCGCTGACGCCCCGTTGGTCCCCGGATGGCTCGCGCATCGCTTTCACCTGCTACGTCCCATATCGCGGCCTCGTCTCCGCCCAGATTTGTCTAATTTCGACGCTGACGGGAGGGATGATCGCTTTCCCACGCTACCACGGGACGAACAGCTCTCCGGCGTGGTCCCCGGACGGATCGAGGCTTGCTTTCATGTCGAGTGGCCAGGGCGATCCGGAGATTTTCACGGCGGATGCCAGTGGCGGACACATGCATCGCCTGACGTATGCAGCCGGCGTGGACACTTCGCCTGCGTGGAATCCCAAAACGGGCCAGCAGATTGTTTTCGTGAGCGACCGCGGCGGAGATCCCGAGCTTTACATGATGAACGCCGATGGTTCGAGCACGGAAAAACTCGCCCTGCCCGACATGGGCTACGTGGTCGATCCGGCGTGGTCGCCGAATGGGCAGTTGCTCGCTTTCAGTTGGCGTCGGCCGAGCGGAAATTTCGACCTCTATGTGATGGATATTGCCAGCCGTCAACTCGTTGAGCTGACCCGAGATGCCGGGCGAAATGAAAGGCCAAGCTGGGCTCCGGATGGGCGTCACATTGTGTTTGAATCCACTCGCACCGGCACGCGGCAGATTTGGTCGATGCTCGCCGACGGCAGCGGGACGCGCCAGCTCTCGACTGAAGGGCAGAATGAATCGCCGAATTGGTCGTCGCACTAGTGCGGCGCTACGGCACAAGTTTCCTGGGGTTAGGATCCCTGAAGGGAAGTAGTATAAATCCGGCTCTTTCCGCGAGACTCGCGCGGAGAGCCCCGAAGGAGGAATTTCAATGCAGAGTCGGTCTCTTCGTTCCTTTGCTTTATGGTCTGGTTTGTTTGGTCTGACAATCCTTGCGGGAGCTTGCGCCAAGAAGCCGGTGGCGCCTGCCCCGCCTCCGCCGCCAGCTCCAGCCCCTGCGCCTGCGAGACCCACAGTCACTTTGAATGCCTCGGTCAGCTTTGTTCATAGCGGCGAGAACTTGACGCTCAACTGGTCATCCACGAACGCCACGGACTTGGTTCTCGATCCGGGCGTTGGCAGAGTGGCTCCGGAAGGCCAAACCACCGTCAGCCCGACGGAGTCAACCACCTATACCATCACCGCGACGGGCCCAGGCGGAAGTGCGGATGCCAGCGTCCGCGTCACCGTCGGTCCACCGCCGCCACCCGAACAGCCCAAAGTCCAGGCGACGCTCGAAGAGCTTTTCAAGGCCAACGTCTTCGACGCGTTCTTCGACTTCAACAAGTCTGACGTCCGTGCCGACGCGCGCGATGCCCTGTCTAAGACCGCGGAATTTCTGCGTCAGTATCCGCAAGTCCGCGTCAGCGTCGAGGGCCACTGCGACGAGCGCGGTTCCACCGAATACAATCTGGGTCTCGGCGAACGCCGCGCCCAGGCGGCCAAGAACTTCCTAACGTCGCTTGGGATTTCGGCGGACCGCATGGAGACAGTAAGCTGGGGCAAAGAGCGCCCGTTCTGCGGCGAACACACCGAAGATTGCTGGCAGCAGAATCGCCGGGCACATTTCGTCATGGCTCACTAGATTCGAGCCCATTTTTTCCCTGCGGAGCCCCGTCGCACGTCTGGCGTCGGTCGGGGCGCCGCGGGAGCTTATGAGGAGGTGTACCTTGCGCATACGTTGGGTTTTGCTCGCTTTTACCGCCCTTCTTTTGGGAGCTTTGGGAGGGACCTTGCTCGCTCCGCCGCCCGCGAGCGGTGTCGCTCGCGAAATCATCCAGTTACAAGAACAGGTAGCACAGCTTCTACAGGGTCAACAGGATCTGCGCAGCTCTGTGGATTCGAAGCACGCGGAGCTGAAGACTCTGATCGAACAGTCGGTCGACTCCGTGCACCGTTTGAGCACGGGGATGGCCGACTTGCAGAAAGCCATGCAGGAAGTCCAGGCCAACTCGGGCGCCCGCATGGATTCCCTATCAACGCAGACGCAGGGCATCGCCGATAACATGCAGGACGTCCAGGCACGCGTGAGCAAACTCTCGCAACAGATGAGCGATCTGCAAGGCGTGCTGCAAAGCATAGACGGCAAGGTTTCAGGCGGTGCTGCCCCGACGTCGGGAGAAGGCGCTGCTCCCGGTGCGCCCGAGCCGGGCCAGCCCGTTGCCGGCGGCCCCCCCGTCTCCGCCAACGTTCTGTATACGAGCGCTCTGCGCGATTTCAACAGCGGCAATTACGACTTGGCGCGGCAGGAATTCGGCGACTACTTAAAGAATTTTCCCAGTACAGACCTGGCTTCCAATGCCCAGTTCTATCTGGGAGAAATCGACTATGCCCAGCACAACTACCGGGTCGCTGTCGCCGAATACGACCGGGTGATCGCCAATTATCCCCGGAGCTACAAGATAGCCGCATCCATGCTGAAGAGGGGCGACGCCCTGGTCGCGCTCGGCCAGAAAACGAGCGCGATACAGGAATATCGGGAGGTGGTTCGCCGCTTTCCTGGGAGCGATGAAGCCAAACACGCTCAAGCAAAGCTGCGCGTGTTGGGTGTCTTGCCAAACCCACGCTAGGCGTCTGGCGGTCGCACTTGCCGATTTCTTGCAGTGTGCCGCCAATCGGGCGTTATTCGGGTATACTTCCGGGAGCCTGGAAGACAACTAACGCCGCGCGAGGTCCACAATGTCCGTCAACAAAGTAATACTAGTCGGCCGGCTCGGCCGTGACCCGGAGACCCGATTCACTCCCAACGGGCAAGCGGTCTGCAATTTTTCGCTCGCCACGGACGAAAGCTACAAAGACCGTGCGGGAGAGCGACAGAAGCGGACCGAATGGCACCGCATTGTGCTTTGGGGCAAGCTTGCGGAACTCGCACAACAGTACTTGAAGAAGGGTTCCTTGATTTACCTCGAAGGACGAATCCAATCACGTCAATGGGACGACCGCGAAGGGCAAAAACGCACAAGCTTTGAAATAGTCGCCAACACCATGAAGTTCCTCGGGGCGCGTGGGGAAGCTGCCGCCGCTGCGGGTGCGTCCGCTGATGCCGACGCCCATGTGCCCGCCCCGGCTGAGGAAGTTGGTCCAAGCCCGGAAATCTCCGACGAAGATATTCCGTTCTAAGGCATAAATAGGGTCAAAAGCGTGAAGTCTGTGTGTGCCCGTATGTAACGATCGCCTTCTATTGTTTCTCCTGCGACTTCTTGCGCTCCTCGTCAATACGATGCAGAGATTCCTCGAACTTGGGAAGCTGTTCGGGAGTGAGGATCGCGCGAATGCGATCGCGGCCTTGCTGGCGAATCGCGTCCTCCTGAGGGCGGAGCGGTTCGCGCAGGCCTTGGAACCTCGTGCGAGTATCGTCAATGATCGCGGCGAGCTGCTTTTGTTGCACTGGACTGAGGTCGAGATCGCGCGTCAACTGGGAGACGATGCGGTCGCGCCCGCGCGGACCGGCGTGTACTCGCCACATGCGCCCGCCCCAAAAGTGATCGGCTAGACCGCCAATCGCGATTCCCATGAGGAACACGAGCAGCACCAAGAAGGCTGCTTTTCGGCCGGGTGCCTTATTTTCCATGATTCGTCTCCGCGATCGTCATCAGCACTTCGTCGCGATTCATAGGCTGGTGGGCGAGTTCCGGGAAGATATCGGGCGCCGTGGATTGTCGCGCGGACGTCGCTTCGGGCGATCCCGAAGCGTACGGTGTCAGGCCGTAACCTACCAGCAGAGCCAGCGCCAGAGCAGCCGAAAGCGCTAGCCGCGAAGAGAGCTCCTCCACGGGCCCCCAGAACCCCCTCCCGGCTTCCTCTTTCTCTTCTTGGGCCCGAACCGCGGCCATCACGCGCGCCGTGAAGGCGGCGCCTGGATCGCCGGCCGGTTCTCCGCTAGCCCGCAGCAGCCGCGCGCTCGCGCGAGCGACCTCGACGGCTTCCCGGCAGGCCCCGCAGGCAGCCATGTGCTTTGAAACTGCTTCGGCCTCGCCGCTGCTCAGTTCTCCGTCAAGATAACTTTCGAGCAGAGTTTCGTAGTTACGGCATGCGTTCTGGTCTTGCCCTGGCCTCGTCATCATGATCTCTTTCTCCCTCCCGATCCTGGCGCAGAAGACTCCCCAAGGCGCCGGCGGTAGGATTGCATCAGCTTGCCCCGGGCGCGAAATAATCGCACCTTTACTGTGTTCACGTTCAAATCGAACATTTCTCCGATCTCTTGCACCGAGAACCCCTCTACCTCTTTCAGCACTAGCATCGCGCGATCCTGATCGCTCAACTTCTCCAGCAGCCGTGCTGTCAGCTCTCCCAGTTCCGCGCGCTCGCTGGGATCAGCACCCGCCTGGCCGGCCCCTGCATACGAACCTAATTTCTGCGCCTGCTCGTCGCTCAGATCAGCCTCGTACAAAAGCGGCCGTACGCGTTTCTTGCGCAGATAGTCCCAGCACTCATTAACCGCAATCTTGTACAACCACGTAGAAAACGCCGAACGCAGATCGAAGCGCTTGAGGGACAGATACGCCTTGATGAAAACCTGCTGCGCGACGTCTTCAACATCCTCCCGTCTCCGGAGAATCCGGCCTACGACCGCGAAAACCCGATGCTGGTTCCGCCGAACCAGCTCTTCATAAGCAGCCGCTGTGCCATTCTGGGCCTGTCGGACCAGATCCCGCTCTTCTTCCACGTTCTCCCGTCGACGGAGGACAGGCTCGGCCAGGCTCGGGACGGTCCTAAGGCCGCCCCCTACACTTTTTGGGACGTTTCCCACGGGGCTCCGGTTGCACCAATTTTTTCGCGACTCTTTGAGTTTGCACTTGCAGGGCTCAAACGTCCATGTAAGAATGCACTTATGATAATCGGAGATAGGTTACGTCTGTTGCGTGAAACCAAGAAGCTATCCCAGGGAGATATTGAGAAGCGCACGGGTCTTCTTCGTTGTTATATTTCCCGCGTCGAGAACGGCCACACCGTGCCCGCGATCGAGACTTTGGAAAAGCTCGCCCGCGCCATGGAGGTGCCGATGTACCAATTGTTCTATGACGGCGAAGAACCTCCCGAACTTCCCAACCTTCCCAAGCGTAAGACGGCCGATGAAATCGCCTGGGGTAACACGGGCAAAGCGGCGCGCTTCCTGGGACGGTTCCGCCGGGTGCTCGGACGTTTGGATGAATCCGACCGCCGGTTGCTTCTCTATATGGCCCAGAAGATGGCAAACCGCTAGGTCTGGTGGAAGCCAGCGGACGGGCTCGCTACTCCCACTCGATCGTGCTGGGCGGCTTCGAGCTGATATCGTAGACGACCCGGTTGACGCCCGCGACTTCGTTGACGATACGCGCTGAAATGCGCTCCAGCACTTCGACCGGCAGGCGCGACCAGTCTGCCGTCATTGCGTCCTGGGAATCGACTACTCGCACGGCGACCGTAAACCCGTAGCTTCGGCCATCCCCCATCACGCCGACGCTGCGCACCGGCAAGAGCACCGCGAACGCTTGCCACACCTTTTCATACAGCCCAGCTCGGCGAATCTCTTCTACGACAACCGCGTCCGCGCCACGCAGCGTCTCCAGTCCCTCGGGAGTGACCTCCCCGAGCAGCCGCACCGCCAGGCCCGGACCGGGGAATGGATGCTTCGTCAAAACCTCTTCCGGCAACCCCAATTCCTTTCCAATCTCCCGAACTTCGTCCTTGAAAAGGTCGCGCAGCGGCTCGATCAGCTCGAAGGGCATGTCGGCGGGCAGGCCGCCGACGTTGTGATGGGTCTTGATGGTTGCCGACGGCCCTTTGACCGAAAGGGACTCGATTACGTCGGGGTAAAGGGTGCCCTGCACGAGGTAACGCACTCCGGGTTTTCCCCCATTCGCGGTCAGGCGCCGCGCCTGTTCAGCGAAGACGCCAATGAACTCCGCGCCGATCCGCTTGCGTTTTTCCTCGGGATCGATCACGCCCCTGAGCCGCTCGAGGAACCGGCCAGCGGCGTCCACGCCGGTTACGTTTAGTCCCAGGCGGCCGCTGAGCAGCTCTAGCGTTTCGCGATATTCGTCGCGTCGTAGCAGCCCCGTATCCACGAAGATGTTCGTGAGCCGGTCGCCGATAGCGCCATGGACGAGGGCCGCAGCCACGCAGGAATCGACGCCGCCGCTCAACGCGCAGATGGCGCGAGCCTCGCCGACGCGCTCTCGGATCGCGTCCGTTGTCTCGGCGATGAACGAGGCGCGGTTCCAGTTGGTTCTTGCGTCGCAGATCTCAAAAACGAAGTTTTTCAGGATTTCAGAGCCGCGGTCCGTGTGGCGTACTTCGGGGTGAAATTCCACGCAGTAGAATTTGCGCGCCGGATCTTCGACGGCCGCCACCGCGCTCGCGGTTCGCCCGGTGATGTGGAAGCCTGCCGGCAAACCCACCACATGATCGCCGTGGCTGTTCCAGATTTTTAGGTCTTCAGGCAGGCCCCGGAAAAGCTTCGAGTCTTTGTCCAGGTGGAGCTGCGCCGGTCCGTATTCCTTCCGCTCGGCTGGCTGCACTTTTCCACCCAGCGTGTGGGTGATCCACTGCATGCCGTAGCAGATGCCTAGGACCGGAACGCCCAGGTTCAGCACTTTCGGATCGCACACGGGCGCGCTTGTATCGTAAACCGAGCTGGGCCCCCCGGAAAGCACCAGACCCGCCGGTTCGAGTTTCCGGATTTCTTCAATCGAGGCGGTACAGGGCAGAATGGCGGAAAACACTTGCTGCTCGCGAATACGGCGCGCGATCAGTTGCGTGTATTGCCCGCCAAAATCCAGCACGACGATCCCGGCGCGGACGCTCACATCCTACCTCCTGGTTCGCTCCTTCAGTCTGACACCGACTTCAGCCGAGGACCAAGTTTACCAGCTTCCGAGGCACGACCACGGTTTTCGCTACTCGCTTCCCGCTGATCAGGTGCGCAATCCGCGGATCCGCCAGCGCCCGCTCTCTCGTCTCATCTTCGCCCAGGCCGTCCTCGACCAGTATTTTCCCGCGCAACCGACCGTTGATCTGGATAATGACTTCGAACTGCTCTTCCTTGGCCAACTCCTCGCGGTACGCCGGCCAGGGCACCCGCACGATTCCGCCCGGATGCCCCAGCATCTCCCAGAGTTCTTCGGCCAGATGGGCGGCGATAGGCGCCAGCATCAGCACAAGGACCTCGATGACGTTCTTGGCGACCCCCGGACTCACATCCGCGTCCAGCGGCTCCTGCGCCTGAAGCTCGTTGACAAGTTCCATGATCAATGCCACGGACGTGTTGAAATGCCACCGAGCTTCGAAATCGTTCGTCACGCGCTTCAGCGTTTGGTGGGTTTTGCGCAGCAGCGCTTTCTCCTTGGGCGTCGCAAGGGCCTGGTCCGCGCGTTCGTCGAGCTTGGCCTCAATGGGGTGCAACCGTTCCGCATGGCGTGAGACGAGACGGAACACCTTATTCAGGAAGCGCGAGCAGCCCTCGATCCCTTGCTCGCTCCACTCCAAATCCTTTTCCGGGGGAGCGGCGAAGAGCGTGTACATCCGCGCCGTATCGCAACCGTACTTTTCCGCCATCTCAATCGCGCCCACCACGTTCCCCTTCGATTTCGACATCACCACCCCGTTCTTTAGCACCATGCCCTGGGAAAACAGCCGCTTGATTGGTTCCCGGTGGGTGATCAGGCCGAGATCGTGCATCACCTTGCAGAAAAACCGCGAGTAAATCAGATGAAGAATGGCGTGTTCGATTCCCCCGATGTACTGATCGATGGGAAACCAATAACGCACCACCGCCGAATCGTAAGGCGCGGATGAATTATGCGCGTCGGTGTACCGATAGAAATACCATGACGAATCGACAAAGGTGTCCATCGTGTCCGTTTCGCGCCGCGCCGCTCCGCCGCACTTGGGACACGTTGTGTTCACAAACTCCGCCGCGCTTTCGAGCGGCGACTGACCCTGTCCCGTCAGCGTTACGGCCTCCGGTAGCTTCACCGGGAGCTGATTGTCCGGCACTGGAACGATGCCGCACTTCTCGCAGTACACCACTGGGATGGGAGTGCCCCAGTAGCGCTGCCGTGAGATGCCCCAATCCTTCAGCCGGTAAGTGGTTTCTGCGCGGCCCAAACCCTTTGCCTCAGCGTCCGCGGCCATGCGCTCGATGGCTTCCTCGGAACGCAGACCGGAGTACGGTCCCGACTCCACCAGGCGTCCGTATTCGGTGAGAGCCTCCTTCATGAAGTCGGCCTGGAGAGGTGCTCGATCGAGCGGTTGCACCACCACGCGGATCGGCAGGCGGTACTTCTGGGCGAACTCAAAGTCACGCTGGTCGTGAGCCGGGACGCACATCACCGCGCCGGTGCCGTACTCCGCCAGCACGAAATTCGCCACCCAGATCGGCAGGGCCTCGCCCGAAAAAGGGTTCACGGCGAAACGGCCGGTAAAGAAACCCTCTTTTTCCGCGATCGCGAGCTCCGCCGGGCGAAGAATCTTTTGCCTCATGGAGTGCCACTGGGCCGTGATCGTGGCCTCTCCGGGAATGCCTGCGCAAAGCTGGGCCAGAAGCGCGTGGCTTGGCGAGAGAATCACGGCACTCGCCCCGTAGATCGTGTCCACACGCGTAGTGAAGACGTCAATGGCGGTGTCTTCCATGCGAGCTACGGCGAAGCGCACGCGGGCGCCTTTCGACTTCCCCACCCAATTGCGTTGCATCACCAGTACGCGTTCGGGCCAGCCCCCAGCCAGTTCGGACATGTCGTCGAGTAGGGCGTCCGAATAGGCGGTGGTTTTCAAGAACCATTGCTCGATCTCTTTTGCTTCCACGGGCGTTGTTTCGTGTCTCCAACAGCAGCCATCCACTACCTGCTCGTTCGCCAGCACCGTCTTGCACTCGGGACACCAGTTCACTCGACTCTGTTTTCGGTACGCCAAGCCGCGTTCGAGCATTCTCAGGAAGAACCACTGGTTCCATCGGTAGTATTCGGGCTCGCAAGTGGAAATTTCTTTTCTCCAGTCGTAGCTGAAGCCGAAGCGCCGGCAAACAGCCTTCATCTGCGCAATATTGGAGTTGGTCCACTCGCGCGGAGGGATATTGTTCTTGATGGCTGCATTTTCAGCGGGCAAGCCGAAAGAATCCCATCCGATGGGATGCAGCACGTTATATCCGCGCATGCGCTTGTATCGCGCTACCGCATCCCCGATCGTGTAGTTGCGCATGTGGCCCATGTGCAGCGTGCCGGATGGGTAGGGCAACATCTCGAGCAAATAATATTTGGGCCGCGAGGCGTCTACATCGGCGTGAAAGGCGCCTTGCTCCTCCCAAAACTTCTGCCATTTCGTCTCGATGCGCTGCGGTTCGTATTCTCCCAAGGGTCTACCTTCCCGATGCCTTTGACCTGGCCGGTGCCCTTTTCTTTGCACTCGCTGGCCGCCCTGGTTTTTCTTTCCTGGAGTTCCGATACATCGTGAAGCCGTTTTCGGCTCGCGGAGCCTGCCACACTTTCTGGCCCACAAGTTTCCACAGAGCGCGCACGTTTCGCCGATCGTCGCCCGGCTTATCAATCGGTGTCTCGAGAATGAACGCCCGGCCGGCGAGGAGTGGGTGATTCAAAATCCCTCCAAACGCTTTCAGGCCGATGTACCCCTTGCCGATGTGTTCGTGGCGGTCCACGCGAGACCCGAGTGGCGTCTTCGAATCGTTTACGTGGACCACAAAAACGCTCGCAAGCCCCAGCGTCCTTTCGACACCTTCGAGCGTTCGCTCCAGGCCCTCGGCGAGACGAATGTCGTATCCCGCCTGGAAGAGATGGGCCGTATCAAGGCAAACGCCCAGCGGCAAGTCCGGGCAAGCCTCCAGAATCGCTTGGAGCTCTTCGAAACGCGAGCCGACGGAAGTTCCCTGCCCCGCCGTGTTTTCCAGAAGGATTCGCAGCCCCTCGAATCTCAGCCCACGGGTCGCCTGCCGGAGGCCCTGCGCAATCGCGGCGATGGCTTTCCCGCGATCGGCGCCGCGGCTGGAGCCCGGATGCGTCACCAGGAAGTCCGCTCCGAGCGCGACTGCTCGCACCAGCTCCTCATGGAATGCTTGAACGGAGCGCGCACGTAGCATTCGCTCCGGCGAGGCCAGATTGATCAGGTAGTTGTCGTGGATGACCAGCGGATAAAGTTCGAGCTCGCGACGCCGCACGCGGAAGAGCTCCGCCTCCAGATTAGTGAGGCGCTTTTCACCTTCGACGCCTGCCCACATCCGAGGACTCGAAGAAAAAATCTGCAAGGCATTAGCGCCCAGGCGGTGCGTGGAATCTAGCGCCCGCCCGACGTCGCCAGCAATGGACGTATGAATTCCAATGCGAAAGCTGCCATCCGTCCACCAAGGGATCTCAATTGCTTGCTTAGATTCGGAGTCGTACCGGTCGGAGTCGTCGTAGAGTACACTGCTGCTGTGGTTTTCTTCCGCCATTCCCTCAGGATGTCCCGGAACAAAATGCAATTTGTGGCAACGCGGAGTAGCCAGCCGACGCGCCAAGCCCATTCGCAAGTATCAATCTTATCGGATTCGCCGCGTCTCCGCAAATCACCTTCGCTCTGAATTGCGGATGGGCAACTGTTGCAGTAGACTTCTTTGTTCCTTTTGAGCCGCAGGATTCCGCTGTCTGCTCCGACGGGCTGTGGCACAGAATGGCGCGCGAAACCCGTCGGCGCGGGAACACATTTCGGGGCTCAATCCGTAGCCCCCCTTCGGAATCGATGTTTATGGGTATCGGAGTTCGATGACCGGGCTTGGAAGGCTGGCTCTGTCGAACCTGGCAAAGGGAAGGGATCATAGATGTTAGTCGTGATGCAGTCCCACGCGACCGACGAGCAGATCCGCGCCGTCTGCGAGCGCGTGGAATCGCTCGGGTTCAAGGCCCACCCGATTCCGGGCTCTCTCCGCACCGCTATCGGCATCACTGGCAACACGGGCGCGGTCGATATAGGTTCGCTCGAAGCCATGCCGGGCGTGGTGGAATGCATTCCCGTCAGCAAGCCTTACAAGTTGGTGAGCCGGGACGTCAAAGAGGAAAACACCGTCGTGCACATTCCCACGCCGTCGGGAGACGTCTCCATCGGAGGCCGCGCCCTTGCCATCATTGCCGGCCCGTGTGCCATCGAGACTCCCGAGCAAGCGTTCGCCATCGCCGCGCGGGTGAAGCAAGCTGGAGCGCGCCTCTATCGGGGCGGCGCTTATAAGCCGAGGACTTCGCCGTACAGTTTTCAGGGCCTCGGCGAGCCCGGACTGAAGATTCTGGCTGAGGTGCGGGAGCGCTTCGGCATGGGGATCATCACCGAAGCGGTGGACAACGAAAGCCTCGACCTCGTGGAGCGATACGCCGATGTGATTCAGCTTGGCGCACGCAACATGCAGAATTTCTCCTTGCTGAAGCGCGCCGGGCGGTCTCAAAAACCGGTGCTGCTCAAACGCGGCATGTCCGCGACGCTCGATGAATTCCTGATGGCTGCCGAATACATCATGGCCGAAGGCAATTACAACGTCATTCTCTGCGAGCGCGGTGTGCGCACTTTCTCTGACCACACGCGCAATACGCTCGATTTGAGCGTCATCCCCGCCGTTCAACGGCGCAGTCACCTCCCCATCCTCGTGGACCCAAGCCATGGCACGGGCCGCAGGCAGAAGGTGCTGCCCCTTTCGCGCGCCGCGGTGGCCGTAGGCGCGGATGGCTTGCTCGTCGAAGTCCACAACGATCCGGACCGCGCCCTTTCCGACGGAATGCAGTCCATTCTCCCCGACGAGTTCGTGCAATTGATGGACCAGGTCCGGCAGATTGCCAATGTCCTCGATCGTTCGTTGAACTGAGCGGAAGCGCTCGATCGCCTGTGCTAGCGCAGTTCCAACCTGATTCCGCTATCCGCTTCCTGGCGCGCGCCGCATGACGTCGCGCTGGAATGTCCGCGTGCTGGTTCTGCTGTGCCTCCTTGCGGCAGTTGCCGTCCGTGAAGTTGCCGTCGAGCATCGGCCTTCCTTTTTGCGTCCAGGCCTGCGCCTTTTTGCCTATGTGGCTAACAGCGGTGACGGCACCGTCACGGCCGTCGATCTGGTGAAGCTGGCGAGGGCGGCGACGATTCCGGTCGGGCCGTCTCCCAGCGGCCTGCGCGCCCACCCCAAGCGGGATGAGATCTGGGGTGTGAGCTCGGATGGCGGATACGTTTGGGTGATCGATACGCCAAGCGGGCAGGTGACCTCGCGCATTCCCGTCGGCACGGCCCCTTTCGCCATTGACTTCTCGCCGGATGGAAGCCGAGCCTACGTGGCTGCTTCGGGAGCCGGTGTCGTCACTGCAATCGACTGTGCGAGCCGGCAAATTCTGGCGCGCACTCGTGTGGGGCGGCGCCCGTGGGTGGCCAGGGTTACGCCGGACGGCAGGATTGTCGCTGTCACGGATCGAGACGACGCCTCCGTGTCGTTGCTGGACGGTACGAGCCTCGCGCCAATCGCCGTCGTCGGCGTGGCTCCGCGACCTGAACAAATCGTGTTCCTCCCCGACAGCTCGAAGGCCTTTATTTCCTCCGAAGGGTCCGAACATATTTCCGTGGTCAACCTGCGCGACCCGGCCCTTGTAACGAATCTGGCGCTCGGCGGCGACCCGGGCGATCTCATCCTGAAGCCCGATGGAGGCGAACTTTATGTGCCGTCGCCCGACGCTCACGGCCTCGTAATCGTGAACACTTCGACCAACGAAGTCGCGGACTATCTTCTCTTGGGCCTGGGTCCTACGAATGGCGTGCTCTCCCCCACTGGCCAGTTGTATATCTCTGATACTTCCGGTGCTCGAGTGATTCCCGTGCAGATCGAAACCCGCCAAGTTGCGCGGCCCATCCCGGTGGGCGAGCGTCCCGGCGCGCTGGCGCTAACGCCAAACGGAGATATGCTGCTCGTGGTGAATGACCAGTCCAACGACCTCGCCGTGGTCCGAACCCGGACCGCCAGCCTGATCACCATGATTCCTGTGGGACCCAAGCCGCGCGATATCGCCGTCAAAGTCTTTTAGTTCCATTCCAACTGTTCGGGGCGATCTTGCTGTCCACGTGGTAGATCAGCGTCGCCATACCGCTCTGCGCCAGTTCAACCGCTCGGGTGAGATGGGTTGCTGGCGCGCCGACCGCGCCTATTGCACTGTCAGGGTTAGGTTGAGTGTGCGGTTGGTCCCTTGCGCACTAGCGACGACCATCAAGGTGTAGTTGCCAGGCGGCGTGCCCTGGACGCCACCGCCGCCTCCACCCCCACCGCAACTGGCAAGCGCCAGGCAAGACAGGATTGCTGCTCCTCGGAGGACTCGCCCGAACACGAGCTGTGGTCCCTTCCCGAAACGACTCCGCTCGATGAGAGTCGCCAAAAAGAGCACGATGGCGAGGATCAGGTAATGCGGGAAGCCGCGTCGCGGTTCGTCTGGCGTGCCTCGCATGCCAAACGCGCGAGCGGTGGTCACATTTACAGCAAAAGGCACCGCCGCTGTGCCACTCACGTTTGCCATCGCAGGCGATACCGCGCAAGTGGCCGCCGGAGGGGCACCGCTGCAGGAAAGGTTGACGGCACCACTGAAGCCGTCCTGCGAACTGATTTGCAAGTTGTAGGTGGCTGCTTGCCCCGCCGTCACGCTCGCGGACATCGCGCCGCCGGCCGCCGCACCCATCGCGAAATCCATCGCCATCCCGCCGATCGCTACGGATTGCGGGCTCGCGGGCGCGTCATCGTTCAGCACCAGCGTCGCACTCCGAGAGCCGGCCGCTTGCGGTGTGAACGTGACATTGACCGCGCAGTTTGCGCCGATGGCAATGGTAGCGCCACGGCAATTGTCGCTTTCGGAAAAATCGCCCGGGTTGGCTCCAGCGAACGAGATGCTGCTGACGTCGAGCGGCCCGCCCCCGCTGTTCTCGACGGTAACGGTGACTGCGGAGCTTGCCGTCTTCACGAGCTGCGGGTTGAAGTTGACGCTGCCAGGCATAAACGTCACCGAGGGCGCATTGCCGGTGCCGTTCAGCGGCAGCGATTGCGGCGTGTCCGCGGCATTGTCGGCGAAGGTCACGGCGGCCGTGCGCTCTCCCGTACCGCTGGGCTTAAAAATGACGCTCAAGATGCAATGGTTGTTGGGATTGACGCTCGGCGGGCAGTTGTTCGTCTGGGTGAAATCGCCGCCATTCGTTCCCGTGATTCCGATGGTGCTGATATCGAGCGGCGCGTCGCCGGTATTGGAGAACATCGCGGCCTGCGATGTGCTCGCAGTCCCCACGTTCTGGCCGCTGAACGTCAGACTGGCGGGGGACAAAGCCACCAGCGGCGCTGTGCCGGTTCCACTCAGAGTGACGGTTTCCGGGCTGTCGGCCGCATCGTCCACGATCGTGATGCTCGCGCTTTTCGCTCCGCGCGACTGCGGAGCGAAGTCTGCCACAAGCACGCAATCCATCCCGGGGGCGAGCGAGGCCGCTCCCGTAGGACACGGCGCGTTCGAAGACGTCAAACTGAAATCGCTGGGGTTCGTCCCGCTGATGCGAATGCTCGAAATGTGCAGTGCGACGCTGCCCTTGTTTCGCAGCTTCACTTCCTGAGGCCCGGTCGAGCCTCCCACCACCTGCGTGCCAAAGTCCAGCCGATTAGGCTCGAGGGTTACGATCGCGGCTGGCGGGGTGCCCGTGCCGCTGAGAAGGACCGTTTGCATACTTCCCGCAGTATTCCCCGAGTCGTCCGTGATGTCCAATTCCGCGGCGAACGGGCCCGTGCCGACCGGCGAGAAGACGACACTGATCGCACAGCTTGAGCCGCCAGCGATTACTCCCCCGCCGGAACAGTTAACGGGGAAAACGCCAAAGTGGAAGTCCTGCGTATTTGGACCTCCGATGTTCACAAAGGTCAGGTGCAAGGGAACGTTGCCGTTGTTCGAGACCGTGACAGCCTGCTCCTGGCTTGTGGTGCCCTGTGGCTGACTTCCAAAATCCACCGCGGACGAGGACAGAACCGCGATGGCTTCAGTTCCTACGCCGCGCAGGCTCGCAGCGTGCGGGCTTCCTGTCGAGTTGTCGAAGATGCTGATCGCGGCGCGCTCCTGGGCGGGTGCGGAGGGGCTGAACGTGACCGTGATCGTGCAGGAAGCGCCGGCCGCAAGCGTTGCCGGCGCGATCGGACATGTGTCATTCATCTGCGAAAAATCCTTGCTGTTAGGTCCTGTGACGCTCACGCCAGTAATGGCAAGGTCGGAATCTCCGCTGTTTTCGAGCTGCACACTCGCGGGTGGCGCTGTCTGACCAACCGGCTGGTTGGCGAAGTTCAACCCAGCCGGGAGGAAAGTAACGCCGGGCGCTGGGCCCGAACCCTCCGTGATCTTTGTCAGGAAGGCATCCGCCAGCGGGACAGCGAAGCCGCAGCTTCCGCAGATCGGCTGAAAACCGTTGTTGGGGTTTGCGGCCTGCGGGAAGTCCGGGGACGTCGTTTCGCCCGCAACGTAGATCCCGCCCGAAGAATCAAATGCAATCGTATTGGCCTGCGCGTCCACGCTGCCGCCGAGATAGGTTGCATAGACCAGAGAGGCCGGGCCGGAACCCTTTGGATTCAGTTTTGCGACGAAGGCGTCGGAAGTCCCGCTGAACGGCTGCAAGGAATCCCTCACTGGAAAATCGACCGAAGTCGTCTTTCCCGCCGCGTATACACTGTTGGGACTAGCCACCGCAATGCTCAGACCTGCATCATCACCCAGACCGCCGAGATAGGTGGAGTAAATCAAAGAAGTGGCGCCACTCTGCGTTTGCTCGACGACCGCGAGGAAGGCATCGCTCGGTCCTTGCAGGCCGGGTTGAAAAGGCGCATTCGCTCCGTTCGTTGGGAAGTCGCTTGATTGCGTCGTTCCGGTCACATAGGCGTTTGGCGGCATCGCTTGGTCCAAAGCGATCCCAGCCGCCTGATCGGAGCTGCCTCCGCCGAGAAACGTTGCGTAGATCAAATCCGCCGAAGATTGTCCCGCGGGATTGATCTGCATCAGGAAGGCATCGAAAGGGCCCCCGCCGTAAGTGGTCTGGAACCCGTTCGTGGTCGGAAACGTGGAACTCGTCGGCACTGAAGTCGAGCCCGCGAGATAAACGTGTCCCGCGGCGTCCGCCGCCACGCCCGCGCTGTTGACCGTGGCGTTGATTCCCAGATACGTGCAATACAGAATTTGCCCAGCCGGGCTGTATTTGACGAAAAAACCATCGGTGCTTCCCCCACCATACTGAGTGCTGAAGGCCCCGGGCGTTGTAGGAAGATCCGCTGAGGTCGTGTCCGACGTGACGACTATATTTCCTGACGGGTCGAGCGCGATTCCCCCTGTTTGCTGTGTTGCCTCGGCGCCGCTCCCGCCAAAGTACGTCGAGAAGAGAAGCTTGCTGCCCGAAGCGTCCAGCCTGCTCACTGTGAGGTCATTCGCGCCGCTGGTGCGCCCGCCGCCGTTGGTGACAGGGAAATCGGAAGACGTGGTCACCCCAAGAATTGCAGCGGTGCCGGTCGAATCCACCGTCACAATGCCGCCGGTATCGTCGGCGCTGCCACCCAGAAAAGTAAGGTAAACGAGCGACGCCGCTCCGTTCTTTGTCGTATCCACTTTGGCGACGAACAGGTCGGAGCCGCCGCTCGCGCCCAGCACCGCCGTCGGGAATTCCGGAAAGTCGGGCAAGGTGGTTGCGCCGCCGATGTAGGCGTTACCTGAAGCGTCGACGGCCACGCTGTTCGCAGAGTCGGTGCCGGCACCTCCGAGAAATGTCGAGTAGGTAATGGAAAGCGCCGGGTCAATTACAAGCGGGCGATCGTGCCTGTAGGACCCGATCTCGAATCCGACCTCGCTCGTGCCTCTCAGACGGTATCGAGCTGTCACTTCACGCTGTTCGCCCCCGATCACCTGATACGCCCGTGGCTTGCGTAGACGAATCTCGATACCTTCCGTTTGCGTCTCGAGATCGCCGTTCGGGGCCACCAGCAGCGGAACTCGAACGTCGCGTCTCTTTTCACGCGTGGGACGTCCCACCGCCATCCGGATCGCTCTCGGGTCTGCACCGGGAGCAACGAGGAAGTCGTCTTCGATTTCACCCGCGCTCCCGTAGTAGACCAGATCTATGCCGGGATACAAATCGTCGTAACGAACGCGGGCGAAATGCGGAATGTTGGTGCGCCATCGGCTCGGAAAGTTCCCAATGAAGTAGTTCGTTCGACCCGCCAGTTTTTCTTCACCCCTGATCGGCGCCTTCGTGTTCGCGTTGATGAACTCCATTCGGAGGGCAGCGATGCTTCCTCTTTGTAGCCCTGCCGATCTGCGCTCGGCCGCCGCCAATGTGGCGCCCGTGTCCGTCAAGAAAACCGTGTAGCCTTTGCTGCGCGCCAGGAATCGCACGCGGCGATCGACTTGGCCTTGGTTCAGTTCGAAATTCAACGGGAGAGCGGCATGAGTTGCAAGGATTCGCGTCCCGCCGGCCCGGGAAAAGTCCAGCGAAGCGCTGGGCGTCCCCTCCGTGCGGGATGCTCCGGCACGAAGCGGATGGGCCTTTGCGCAGAAAATGCAAGCAGCGAGACCGGTGCCGAACGCGACTTCCCTCCATCTTCTGTCAATCATCAGACTCTCCGCTAACGAATGAGGGGACGGCTCCCCGCAGCAAGAGTCCCGTGGGAGACCAATTCCAGAAAACCCGAGAAGGAAACCGGCAGACTATTACCCCATGAGGTACGTATGTCAATAAGAATTAATGTCGAGAGGGAGCCGGCCAGGCAGGGGAATATCAGGCGGGTGTTTCGATGGGCCAAGCGAACGCTTCGCCGCCAAGATGTACTTCCAGCGCTCCTTGAGCCGGCAAAAGGTCTACGGGCAAGCCGCTCTGCCAGAGTGCCACGCCAAGCTGAAAGGTATGTCGCCCAAGCAAATGAAACAGTTTGCGCGCGATGCTTACTTCGAGCATCTTACCGAGAGCCACGGACACTTGCTCCCGCGGATTCAGCGAGTGGTGTCCGTCTCGCTCCAGGAGGAAACCGACGATCTGACCCTCCAGCACGCGGATCACGAGTCGAAATTCATCTGCGCCCCGAAACGTCATACGGAATTCGCAGTCGCGAAGGAGTTCCAACGCGCTGGGAAGCAAATCCACGCGAAGATAAAACCGGTCAACGCCGAATCCGTAGAAGAGGTCGCCGAGAAAATACACCCGGCCGTGCATTGCGCCGCTGCGCCGATCCGCGGAATAAAGTCCCGCTCCCAGCCACTCAAAAAACGAACTTTCGCGCCCATCCACCCGCACGTCATTGAGATAGCCGGAGGGCGCGAGGATCTGCGCCTTTTCCATCGGCCTCGCAATCGGCTGGGCCAGCGAGTCCGGCGCTGTTTGGGCCAGCGCCGCGTAAATCCCCGTCAGATGATTTCGATAGAGGAGGTCGAAATCCGCGTCGTTGGCAGAGCTGTTTTCCGGACCATACCACCAGCACCAGTCGCTTCCCTCCGCCGCCAGGACGGACTCGTAGGCCCGCGCAAGCTGTGCCGCGGAAGCCGCACCCGGCACGCCTTCGGCGTGCCGCCGCTCTTCCCGCCCGTACAATTCGCGCGCCTCGCCCAGCAACTCCCAAGCGCGCACGTCGTCGGCGTGGCCGATCCAAATATTGAAGTTCGCGTTGATCCAGGAAGCGGGGAATGTTCCCGATAGGACGGGCAGTTCCCCGGCCGCAGCTATGGCTTCGGACGCCGTCAGCGCGCGGATGTCGCGGTCATTTTCGATCAGGCGATAGAATCTTCGCAGGAATTCACGGCCGTTGCCGGGGTAATGCTCCCACGCATTTTCACCGTCGAGAATCAGACAAACGGTGGCCGGTTGATTCAAACTCACCCGCTCGCCGATTGCTCGGATGCGACGGTGCAGGTCTTCGGCCGCTTCTGACGCCATCATCCGCGAATAGACGAAACCTACCAGATCGGAAAGATAGTGGTCGCGATACAGGCCCGCGATTTCGCGGTCGTCCCGACGGATCCGCCACGGCCGGTAGAGTTCGTTTGCATTGTCCGGGATGCCGGAAGCGTCGCGCCAGAAAGCGATGTCTTTGGTTCGTCCGAGCACCCCTTCGTCCGTGGCAAACCAGCGAAAGCCCAGCTCGGCGGCGATTTCGAGCGTCTGATCGGAGACGGAACCCTCCGACGGCCAGAGCCCCGCCGGCGGCTGTCCGAAGAGCCGCTCGTGATACCGTCGCGCTCGAATCAGCTGCTCGCGAGCGTCTTCCGGATGGCGGAACGGCGGACGCGGCAGCGGCGTGTCCGGGTTGGCCACGCGCGCGATTTCCGTATCGCAGACGAGCGGAAGGATGGGATGGTAGAAAGGCGTGGTGGAGATTTCCACCTGGCCGCGGTCGGCGGCGCGGCGGTACTCCGGCAGCACGCGCCCCAGAAGCTCGAGCTGCTTCGTCCGGAGCTGTCCTTTGTCTTCTTCGGTGAAGTCGGCGCCCTTCTGTGAAAGCGCGGAGACAACTGCATCCCGCGCGAGGTACTCCTCGTCCATCCAGGCGAGCTGCGAAAGCGTTTGCAGGTCGCGCCAGTCGCGAAGCCCGAATTGCGACGCGGCGCCCTGCGGGCCCGCCTTCTCCTTCCATTCAAAGAGCTCGCTGAACCGCGGCCATCGCCGCAGCAGGTTCTCGCGGTTCAATTGAAAGGCCCACTCGAGCACCTGCAGTTTTTCTGAAGACCTCAGCGATTCAGCCGGCGCAAACGCCAGTTGGAACCACGGCTCATCGAAGCGGCCGGTGGCGTATTCTTCCACCTGCGCCGCAAGCGCAGGCACCACGTTGAAGGTTGCGTGCACGCCCGGGGTTTCCTCCAAAATTTTTACCATTCCCCAGTAATCCTTTAGGGCGTGTAGGCGCGTCCAAGGAAGGACGTAGCGGCCGCTCGAGGGATCGCGGTACTGCGGTTGGTGCATGTGCCACAGAATTACCAGATCGACGCGATTCATCTTGCCGGGGCCTCCGGTCGAACGCGAGGGCCCGTGCTAGAATGGCCTCGCGCTGCCATGCGCATCCTCGATCGCTACGTCTTCCGCGAAGTTTTGTCCCACGCAATGCTGGGCATGGCCGTTTTTACTTTCGTTTTTTTCGTGCCCGAACTTGTGCGGCTCATGGAATTCGTCGTGCGCCACTCGGGCAGTTCGGCGGACGTTGCGCTTCTCATTGCCTGCGCCATGCCGGGCCTGCTCGTGTTCACCCTGCCGATGGCCGCGCTCGTGGGAGTTCTGATCGGGCTCGGCCGGCTTTCCGCCGACAGCGAAATCGTCGCGCTAAATGCTTCCGGAATCGGCCTGCGGAGGCTGTTGATGCCCGTGGGAGCGATGGCGCTGGCTTTTACGTTGCTCACTCTCTCGTTCACTTTCTGGCTGAGCCCCGCGGCGCGGCGCACTTATCGCGCCCTCGAAGATCGGCTGAGCTCCACGCAAGCCTCCTACACCGTCCAGCCGCGCGTCTTTGATGAGCGATTCCCGCACTTCGTGCTGTACGTGCAGGACGTGGATGCCACAGCGGCGCGCTGGCGCGGCGTCTTCCTGGCGGAATCGAATGCCGTGGCGGGCTCTCACTTGACTCTGGCAGAAGAAGCGATTGTAGTCATGGACCGCACCGAGGGCAAGTTCCAGCTCCATTTGGAAACCGGCAGCATCCACGAATACGACCCGAGCGATCCCCGGCGCTATGGCTTCACCACTTTCGGCACGCAGGACATGCCCATCGAGGCCGCTGAGGCAGCCGGCAGCAAGCCAGTCACCCTCTCGGACGCCGAGCGCTCCGTCAGCCAACTGCTTCAAGAGAGCGGGCCTGGCTGGCGCGATGCCCGCATCGAATTTCAGCGTCGCATGGCCTTCCCCGCGGCTTGCCTGGTTTTCGCTCTGCTCGGTGTGCCGGTGGGCGTCCGCCCGCGGCGCGGAGGCCGCGCCGCGGGATTCATCTTCACCCTTCTCCTCATCTGCGCTTACTACCTGGCCCTCGTGGCGGGAACCCACATGGCGCAGCAGGGGGCGGTAACACCGGCTATGGGCGTCTGGGCCGCCAACGTCATCACCGCGCTTGTGGCGCTCATTCTGCTTCGCCGGATCGAACATGTCCGGGTGGAGAACCGAATCGACCGCTGGACTGAGTGGTTGCTTGCCTGGCGGCGCAAATCCCAAGTTTCTCCGCCTGCCATCGCGCAAAATGGACCTGGAGCCGCGCGCGCTGAGGCAATCGCACGGCCGGCGGGGAAAGGCTACGGCGATGCAGGCGGTTTCCCTTTGTTGATCGATCTGTATGTGTTGTGGACATTCTTCTCTTACTTTCTCCTCATGCTGGCCGGATTCATCCTTCTTTTTGATGCCTTCACTTTGTTCGACCTGCTCCAGGATATTTCGCGGCACAACATTTCCTTCACGGTTGTCGCCAACTATTTCCGTTATTTGCTTCCGCTGATGTTGTATCAATTGACGCCGCTGGCGGCCTTGGTGGCGACCTTGGTTACGCTGGGCGTGATGGCCAAGAACAACGAGGTCATCGCGTTCAAGGCCAGCGGCGTGAGCCTGTATCGGTTGACGCTGCCCCTGGTCGCCGCCGCCATGGTCCTCGCCGGTGGCATGTTCCTGCTTGACGATACCTATCTGCCGTACGCCAACCAGAAGCAGGATCTCCTTCGGAACCAAATCAAGGGCCGGCCCGCCCAAACCTACTACCAGCCGGCACACCAGTGGATTTTCGGCGAGCACGATAAAATCTATAACTACCAACTCTTCGATCCGGACCGGGGGCTGTTCGGCGGCCTCAATGTCTTCGAACTCGAGCCCGAGACATTCCAAATCCGGCGACGCATCCTTGCCTCACGCGCCCATTGGGAGCCGAGCCTGAACACGTGGATCCTCGAGGCCGGCTGGGTGCGGGATTTCAAGGGTGGTAAAGTCAGCTCGTACGCCCCCTTCCTCGTTACCTCTCTTGCTGAACTGAACGAGCCGCCCAGCTATTTCAAACGCGAAGTCTTGCCGTCCTATCAAATGAACTGGCGGCAACTCCGTCAATACATCCAAGGCCTCCAGCAAGCCGGCTTCGACACCTCGCGTCTATCCGTGCAGTGGCACAAGAAGTTTGCGTTCCCGCTGATCGCTGCAATCATTGTTTTCCTGGGGATTCCCTTCGCCTTTCTCGTGGGGACGCGCGGCGCCGTTGGAGGGATCACCCTGGCCGTGGGGATCGGCATCGCTTACTGGGCTGTGGCGGCGCTATTCGAAGCAATGGGCGCCGTGGGTCAGTTGCCGCCGCTCCTCGCGGGCTGGGCCCCGGATGCTATCTTCGCCTTCCTCGGAGTCTACTTCTTCCTGAAGATGCCTACGTAGAAACAGCGAATGTGGAAGCGGCGACCCAGAACGGCGGATGATCCAGTGCCGACAGAATATTCAACTTCAACTTTAAGTGTGAACCTACATTTCCGGCTCTCGGATGATGATTGGCGCAACGGCCCTCGTGGGTTCGCTTAGGCCCCCTTGCGATTTCCCTACTTCTTCTTCCCGGCGCCTTTCCGGACAGCCCGGTCTTCGATCACGGCCTGCGCCGCCGCGAGCCGCGCTATGGGGACGCGGAAGGGTGACGCGCTCACGTAGTTCATGCCCGCCCGGTGGCAGAACTTCACGCTGTCGGCGTCGCCGCCGTGTTCACCACAAATTCCCACCTTGAGATCCGGCCTCGTTTTACGCCCCTTTGCTATGGCCCATTCCATCAGCAGGCCCACCCCGGCGATGTCGAGGGTCTGAAATGGATCGGCGGGGAAAATACCCGCCTTCTTTTCGTCCACGTAATCCGGAAGAAACCGGCCCGCGTCGTCCCGCGAAAGCCCCATCACCGTCTGCGTGAGGTCGTTCGTGCCGAAGGAGAAGAACTCGGCCACCTCGGCAATCTGATCAGCAAGGAGAGCTGCCCGAGGCAACTCGATCATCGTCCCTACTAGATATTCCAGTTTCACTTTCGATTTCGAAATAATTTCGTCGGCGGTCCGACGTGTCGCTCGCTCCAGAATCTGCAACTCCTTCTTGTCCAGAACGAGCGGGTGCATAATCTCGGGTAACACTTTAATCCCGCGCTTCTGGCAATCGATAGCCGCCTCGATGATGGCGCGGACCTGCATTTCGAGAATTTCTGGATACGTAATGGCCAACCGGCAACCGCGATGGCCAAGCATCGGATTCGCCTCGCGCAACTGCTCCACGCGGCGCGTCACCACTTCCACCGGGACGCCGATCTTCCGTGCGAGCTCCACCTGCTTTTCGTGCTCGTGCGGAACGAACTCGTGCAGCGGCGGATCGATCAGCCGGATCGTCACCGGGCAGCCGTCCATCGCCTCAAAAATTCCAATGAAGTCCCGCCGCTGGAACGGAAGTAGTTTCGCGAGCGCTTTCAACCGTGCTTCCCGGCCTTCCGCTACGATCATTTCCTGGATGGCAAGCTGGCGTTCGATGCTCCGCTCGGGCTTCTCGAAATCCTTGAAGAACATGTGCTCGGTGCGGCAGAGCCCGATTCCCTCGGCGCCCATCTCGCGGGCCTTCCGGGCGTCTTGCGGCGTATCCGCGTTCGTCCGCACGCCGAGCCGCCGGATGCCGTCCGCCCACTTCAGCAGCGTACTGTAAGCCGGCGGAGGTTCCGGCCGAGCCAGCGGCGTTTCGCCCGCATAGACGACGCCTTCGTTCCCGTCCAGCGTCAGCCATTCGCCCTCCGTGATGACGCGGCCGTTGGTGCGCATGTGCTTCGCGGCAGAATCAATATCCAGCGCTTCGCATCCCACTACGCAGCACTTTCCCCAGCCGCGCGCAACCACAGCCGCGTGGCTCGTTTTCCCGCCGGTCGCTGTCAGGATTCCCTGGGCCACGAACATCCCGCCCACATCTTCGGGACTGGTTTCGCGTCGCACCAGGATCACCTTTTCCCCTCGTGCCGCCCACTCCTCGGCTTCGTGAGCGGTGAAAACTGCTTTGCCCACTGCTGCGCCGGGAACGGCGTTGATACCGCTCGCCAGCTTGCGGCCGGAAAGATCGCTGCGCGACACGGCGGAATCGATCACCGGGTAGAACAGCCGCTCGACATCTTCGGGTTTGATTCGTTGGAGCGCCTCCTCGCGGCTGATGAGTCCTTCTTTCACCATGTCCGCCGCCATGCGGAATGTCGCTCCGGGAGACCGCTTCCCCACCCGAGTTTGAAGCATGTACAGAGTGCCATCCTCCACGGTGAATTCGAGGTCCTGCATGTCGCGATAATGTTCCTCTAGAATCTTTCGCATCCGTTCGAGCTGCTTGTAAACCTTCGGCATCAGCCGCGACATCTCTGAAAGTTGCATCGGTGTGCGGATGCCGGCCACCACGTCTTCGCCCTGCGCGTTCACCAGAAAATCGCCGTAGAAGATCTTCTCGCCGGTCGAGGGGTCGCGAGTGAAGCAAACCCCCGTCCCGGAATTCTCGCCAAGGTTCCCGAACACCATCTGCACGACGTTGACGGCCGTGCCCACGAGGCCGGTGATCTTTTCTACCCGCCGATAGGTCACCGCCTTTTCCGCCATCCACGACTCGAATACCGCGCCGATCGCTCCCCAGAGTTGTTCCTGCGGATCCTCCGGAAACTCTCTACCGGTCTTTTTACGGAAGTAGACCATATATTCTTCCACCAGTTCGCGCCAGCCCGCGGCCGGAACTTGAGTATCGTCCTTCACGCTCAAACGAGATTTCAGCGCACGCAGCTTGGCTTCAAGCTCTTCTTTAGGAAGCCCGATGACGACGCTCGAATACATCTGGACGAACCGCCGATAGGCGTCGTAGGCGAACCGCTCGTTTCGAGTCCGTTGGGCCAGGCCTTTCACCGACTCTGAATTCAGTCCCAGGTTCAGAATTGTCTCCATCATCCCCGGCATGGACCTCGCCGAGCCCGAACGCACACTCACAAGGAGCGGATTCTTTGGGTCGCCGAGCTTCTTGCGCGTGACGCCCTCGAGCCATTTCAGTTTCGATTTCACCTGACCGCGAAGCTCGGACGGGAATTTTCGGCCGTGATTTAGATAGTAGTCGCAAGCTTCAGTGGTGATGGTGAAGCCCGCCGGAACGGGCAGGCCAATGCGGGTCATCTCCGCGAGACCGGCGCCTTTTCCGCCGAGGAGCTCTTTCATTTCGCCGTGCCCATCCGTTTTTCCTGCGCCAAAATAATAGACGTATTTCACGAGTCTCTCACCTCTCTCAGTTCTGCAACGTGATGCGCGTTTGACTTTTTTGTCGGCGCGCCGACCTGGCTCTTTGAAAAATAGTTCAAGTGAAAGTTCATTTTCAAACTGCCTTCGAATCCTCCGTTACAATTTCAGAAAAATCGGCGATGGTGGAAAACTCGCGAAGGAGTTCACTCAAAAGCGCCAAGCGATTGCGGCGAATCTCTTCCTCCTCGGTCATCACCATCACGTCGTCGAAAAACTTATCCACGGTCGGGCGCAGCCCGGCGATTTCTTCGAGGGCTTCGCGATACCGGCCAGCGCGCTTATGGGCCCCCGCGGTTGCGCCCACCTTCCTCGCGGCCTCGTGAAGATGCTTCTCCGCTGGCTCATGCAGCAGCTCGGGCCTCACGGCCGCGGGCCGTTCACCGTCACCTTGAGCCTTCGCCCGCGCCTGCTCCAGGATCTTTCGAATCCGCTTGAAGGCAATCGCAAGCGGAAGGAAGTTCCTCGTTCCCCGGATCGCCTTGAGCGCGGTGACGCGCCGCGTGGCATCCACCAGATCGTCGCCGCCGGCGGCCAGTGCGGCGTTCACTTCGTCGTACGCAAAGCCCTGGCGCTCCCGCAGCACGAAGCGGGCCCGCTCGAGAATGAACTCCAGGACCTGCTTTTCGACCTCGGATGAAACCGCGAGCTTAGGCTTGTGCGTCGTCACGGCTTTCGCCGCCGCGGACACGGCCGCCGAAATTGAAAGTGGAACTTTACGTTCGAGCAAGATCTTGACCACGCCCAGAGCGGCGCGTCGCAGAGCGAATGGGTCGCTTGAGCCCGATGGCACGGCGCCCACGGCGAAGCAAGCCACGAGTGAGTCAAGCTTGTCCGCGAGTGCTACTGCACACCCGGTCAAGTTGCGGGGAATGGGATCGTCCAAGCCTGCTGGTCGGTAGTGATCGTACACGGCCCAGGCGACCTCTTCCGGTTCGCCTTGGGCCTCGGCGTACAGTCCCCCGACGATCCCTTGCAGCTCGGTGAACTCGCGCACCATTTCGGTCACTAGGTCGCACTTGGCTAATTCGGCGGCGCGGTCCGCTGCAGCCACATCGCCCTGATGAATCCCGGAGTTGAACCACTGCTCGGCAATCCAGCGAGCCACCGATCGCATGCGTTCTACCTTGTCGGCGTAGCTGCCGAGGCGCGATTCGTAGGTCACCGTAGCCAGCTTCGGCAGGTAGTCGGCGAGACGACATTTTTGATCCGTCTCCCAGAAAAAGCGGGCGTCGGCAAATCGCGCGTGCAGAACGCGCTCGTGCCCCGCACGCACCAGTCCCTTTGGATCCCGCCCCAGATTGATCACTGCCAGGAAGTGTGGTTGAAGCTCGCCAGCGCGGTTCTCGACCGCGAAGTATTTCTGATGCCCTCGCATCACGGTGATGAGGATCTCGTCGGGCAGCGTCAAATAACTGGATTCGAAATCTCCCATCAAGACGCTCGGGTATTCGTTGAGATACGTGGTCAATTCCAGAAGCTCCGCATCCGCGTGAGTCCGGAATCCCTTGCGGACGACAAGTTGGTGGATTTCGCGCTCGATTTTTTGCCGGCGTTCCTTCGGGTCCACCAGAACAAAGTTCCGGCGAAGCTTGATCACGTAATCTTTCGGTCCGCGAATCGGAATCCGCGCCTTGCCCAGAAAGCGGTGCCCGACAGAATGGCTCCCGGCAGAAACCCCCGCGAGTTGGAACGGGATAGGTTTCCCGTCCAGCAGAGCGACAATCCAGCGGATGGGTCGCACGAAGCGCGGGCCGTCGGCGCCGGTCCAATACATATTGCGAGGAAACGATAGCTCGAGTATCGCCTGAGGCAAAATGTCGCGGAGAATCTCTCGCGCGGGGCGTCCGCGAATGATCTGCTGAACGGCGAGATACTCGCCCTTCGGCGTTTGAATGGTGCGAAGTTTCGAGAGGGGCACGCTCTGCTTTTCGGCGAAACTTTCTGCCGCGCGTGTCGGCCGGCCGACGTTGTCATACGCCACCGATTTTGGCGGGCCCATCACTTCCCGGCTGACGTCCTGCTGCCGCAGAAGGATCCCATTCGCTATGGCAACGAGGCGCCGGGGCGCTCCCAAAGTTTCTATCGAAGCTTTTTCCAACAAGCCATGAGCCAAGAAGTGTTTTTCAAGTGTTTGTTTAAAATCGCTCGCGGCCCGCACAATCATTCCGGCCGGAATCTCTTCGCAACCGATCTCGAGAAGAAAATCGCCGCGCTGCTTCATGCGCCTTCCCCTGCCGCCGGGGCTTCCGCCATGCGCTGATCGAGCGAATCTCTCGCCACCTGGCAGGCCAGCTTGCGCACGCGGCCGATCAGCGTCGCGCGCTCCGTCACCGAAATTGCGCCGCGCGAGTCAAGGATGTTGAACAAGTGCGAACACTTGAGGCAAAGATCGTATGCAGCAAGGATGGGAAAGCGGCGCTTCCTTTCCGTCGCGAGCGTCGGATACATCCCCAGCAGCCGGGCCGCTTCGGCCTCGGTCAGGTCAAAAAGCTTGCGCATCGTGGCCGCATCCGCATACTCGAAGTTATAAGCCGAAAACTGTTCCTCCTCGGCGAGCCGAATCTGTCCGTAGGTTGCCGTGTTAGACCAGCGCAAATCAAACACGCTCTCAACCCCTTGCAGGTACGCCGCGATGCGATCGAGCCCGTAAGTCAATTCAACCGATACGGGATTGAGGTTCAGCCCGCCGCACTGCTGAAAATACGTGAACTGTGTAATCTCCAGTCCGTCGAGCAGTACTTGCCAGCCGACGCCCCATGCCCCCAGCGTGGGAGATTCCCAGTTGTCTTCTTCGAAGCGAACATCGTGTTCTTTCAGATTGATGCCGATGGAGCGAAGGCTGGCTAGATAGATGTCCTGAACATCTTCCGGAACTGGTTTGAGTATTACTTGAAGTTGTGTGTGCTTGTACAGGCGATTGGGATTTTCGCCGTATCGCCCATCGGCGGGACGCCGGCTGGGCTGAACGTATGCCACCCGATAAGGCTCAGGCCCGAGGACGCGCAGAAAAGTTTCCGGGTGCATCGTCCCTGCGCCGACCTCAACGTCGTACGGCTGCTGGAGTACGCAATCGCGATCGGCCCAATACTTCTCAAGTGATAGTAGAAGTTCCTGGAAGGTCGGCCCCTTCGCCTTGTCGTTGCGCCTTGTGTGAGTGCGCGTCACGGATGGGTCTCCAGAAGTTGCCGCGAAGCCAATTTTCGCTCGATGTGGTGCTCGATTGAGTCGAGCAAGTACTCGCGGAGTTCCGGCGTCACGCCTTCCCGAGGCCCGGTTCTCTTGAGCTCATCCAAGCGTTCGGCAATCATGCGTTGGGCCGCCTCGCGCGCGGGCGCGGAAAGTCCACGGATCGTTCCCACCTCGGGCAGCCAGCCGCCCAGTCGCAGGGTCCACAAACAAAAATAGGTCAGCGGGAGATGAATGCTCCCGGTTCGTTTCACCGTTTGTGCTGCCAGCAGCAACAGACGAAAACTGGCGTCTGACGGTTCGCGATCCGGCAGCACCGCCTCCGTGATCTCGGTCATCAAAGCCAGTGCCACCGAAGATGCGTAATCGCGATGCGCATCGAGAAAAGACTCGATCAGCTCGCACTGATTGATGCGCACCAGCTCACGAGTCTCGCGCTCGAAGAACCAGATGCGGATATAGGAGAGCCGCTCGAGCGTCGAGCCGAACCGGCTCTTGGGCCGGCGCGCCCCTGCGGCCACGCCGCGCACTCGTCCCATGCTCCGGCTCAAAAAACTTACCAGGCGATCCCCCTCCCCCAGAGGATAACTTTGTAGAACGATGGCTTCAGATTCGTGGAGCGGCATCGATGTGTCGGCGCGTCGACTTGAAAGCCGCGACCGGCTGCAGCGAACGCAGCGCATGCCGGACGGAAACCCGGCGCTACCCTTCCAGCCGACCTGGCGTCATTCACGACCGCACAACGGACAATGCAGAACAAAAATTTTTATCACAGCCACGCGCATCGCGCAATTAATAATGACTGCCGGCCCGAGAGTTTTTCCAATTGATCGCGACAGCCGGAGCCAGGGCGGCTCAATTCTGCATCCGGTTGTCGAATATTATTTCGAGACACTTGAAAATCTCGCCGCGTCCGCTACAGTGTCCTCCAGAGTGAAGGAACCCGTCGAAGCCGTCGAGGTGGTCGGCGTGGGATCGAACGCCACGGATACGCTGATTCGCCTGCCCCATTTCCCCGCCTTCGATTCAAAGGTGCAACTGCTTTCGGTGGACGTCCGGCCGGGTGGCCAAGTGGCCAGCGCCCTCGTGGCTTGCCAGAAATGGGGCTTGCGCACCCGCTACATCGGAAAGGTGGGCGACGATGCCCCGGCTCGATCGCAAGCCGAGGAGCTTGCCAAGGCCGGCGTCGAAGCTCACTTGCTCAACGTTGCCGCGTGCTCAAGCCAATTTGCCTTCATCCTGATCGATGAAAAAACGGGCGAGCGCACCATCCTTTGGAAGCGTGACCCGCGACTCGAAATGCGGCCCGAGGAGATCGCTCCGGAATGGATTCGCAGCGCGAAAATACTGCTCGTCGATGGGCACGATACAGCCGCCGCAGCCGAGGCTGCTCGCATCGCCCGCGAAGTGCAAATCCCCGTTATTGCCGACGTCGATAGCCTCTATCATGGAGTTCAAGTGTTACTTGAACATGTAGATTTCCTCATTGCTTCGCGCGGTTTTCCCGAGCGGCTTACCGGCGAGAAGGACTTGTTGAAATCGCTTCCCGAAATCATGCGCCGCTTCAAGTGTCGCGTCACGGGGGTCACGCTCGGCCGCCTAGGCGCACTCGCGTGGGACGGGAACCGTTTTCACTATTCCGCTGGATATGCCACAAAGGCAGTGGACACGACCGGCGCGGGAGACATTTTTCACGGCGCTTTCGTATATTCAATATTGAACGGTTGGCCGCTTGAGCGAGGTTTGGATTTCAGTTGCGCCGCGGCCGCTTTGAACTGTACGGCATTGGGTGCCCGGGGAGGCATCGGCTCGGTAGACGAAATCGAGCAGTTGATGGCCAGCGGTGCACGCTCGGAGTCCCCCTTTCCGGCCGACGGGCTTGCAGTGCACGGCCGACAAAGTTAGCGTGGAACTGAAATGATACCGCTCAAGGATCTGACCCCGCGCTCCACCTTCCCGGTGGTGACGCTGGCGCTCATTGCCGCCAACGTCGCGGTCTTTTTGCACGAAGTCTCGCTTCCCCCTCATGCGGCCGCTCAGTTCATCTCCACCTACGCCATGATTCCGGCGCGGCTGTCGCTGGCGCTGTCGTCGTCGCCCCAGGTGACGCTCGGCGACGCGCTGCTGCCTCTTTTCACCAGCATGTTTCTGCACGGGGGTTGGCTGCATATCATCGGGAACATGTGGTTCCTATGGATCTTTGGCGGTAACGTCGAGGGTCGATTGGGCCACATACCCTACTTGTTCTTTTACATCGTTTGCGGGCTGGGCGCCGGTGCCGCGCAACTGTTCTTCGAATGGGGCTCGAAAGTACCTTCGCTCGGCGCCAGCGGCGCCATCTCCGGAGTCCTCGGGGCCTACCTCGTTTTCTTTCCGGGTTCGCAAATTCTCACTTTGGTACCCCTGTTCATTATCTGGTTCACGGCGCGGCTTCCTGCGGTACTCTTCATCGGTCTATGGTTCCTGATTCAATTCCTCAGCGGTCTGGAGTCGCTGACCATGGCGGAGGCGATCGGCGGAGTGGCTTGGTGGGCGCACATCGGGGGATTTCTGCTGGGGCTCGTGTTGGCGCTGGGGACTGGCAGTCGGGCGGCGCCGCGCTACGGATGATCTACCCTCGGCTGGCGCGGCGCACCCCGTGTGTCGTAACCGTGTCCGCCAGCCAGTCTCCCACCTGCCGCGTGCTGAGCTTGCCGCCGAGGTCCGATGTCGTCTTCCCTTCCCTGACCGCCTCGCGCACGGCTGCGTCCACGGCGCCAGCTTCCTCGATCCAGCCCAGATGATCGAGCATCATCGCCGCGGCGAGCACGGCGCCAAGCGGATTCGAAATGTTCTTGCCGGCAATGTCAGGGGCGGAGCCGTGCACCGGCTCGAACATGGAAACGCTTTTGGGATTGATGTTGCCGGAAGGGGCCAGGCCCAATCCCCCGGCCAGTTGCGCGCCCAGGTCGCTCGCAATGTCCCCGAACAAGTTGCAGGTGACGATCGCCTGGAACTGCGAAGGATCGCGCACCATCTGCATCATCAGCGTATCGATGTACAGGTGGCTCGACTCGATCTCGGCGTACTCCCCGCGCAATTCGCGGAACACGCGCTGCCAGAGGTCGTGGCCGTACGTGAGCGCGTTCGATTTGTCGCTCATGCACAGCTTCTTCAGTTTGTGCCGCCGCGCGTATTCGAAGGCGTAGCGCAGGATGCGCTCCACCCCTTTGCGCGTATTCACATCTTCCTGCACGGCCACTTCATCCGGCGTGCCCTTCTTGAAGAAGCCGCCCATTCCGACGTAAATTCCCTCTGTGTTTTCGCGGAAAACGATGAACTGGATGTCCTGCTCCGTGCGGTCGCGCAGCGGCGTGAGTCGGCGGTCGAGCAGGATGCAGGGCCGCGCATTGACGTAAAGATCGAGCTTGAAACGCAACCCCAGTAGGATGTCCGCGGCGTGGCGATTCGAAGGGACGCGGGGATCGCCGAAAGCGCCGGCCAGGATGGCGTCGAAATCGAGACGTAGCATTTCGGGAGCGTCCGCGGGGAGCGTGGTGCCGTCATGCAGAAAGCGATCCGCACCCCAATCGAATGAAACCATCTTCAGTGACTTGCCGCCGGCCCGCGCCACCGCTTCAAGCACTTTCGACGCTTCCGCGATTACCTCTACGCCGATGCCGTCGCCCGGAATGAGCGCGACGCGTTTGGACGCGTTTGCGGTGGTTTCGTCCAAGATCATAGCGGCGTGGAACCTAGCATGCGCGTTATGGTGTGTCAACGAACGCCCTGGGGCCCATTGTCTTCCCGCGGGCCGCGTTCCGCCAAGTAGACACCGAGGAGCACCATGCCGCCACCGACCAACAGGACGCGCGTCAGTTTTTCTCCCAGCAGGATGATGCCGAGCAGGGTCACCAGGACCGGCTGGACGTAGCTCACCGCGGCCAGGCGCGATGCTGCCAGGTACCTCAACGCCCAGAAAAAGATAAGGTAGGCGGCAACGGAGCTCGCCGCCGCCATATAGAGCAGCCCCGCCCAGCCGGCCCAGCCGACGCTACCCCAGTCGAGCCTTATGCCCTGCCGAACGGCAAGCGGCGCAAAAATAATAGCTGCCACGATGCAGTTGAATGTGTTCATGGAGAGCGAGTCGTATTGCTTGACTACCTTCTTGCCCAGCACCGCGTAAATGGCGTAACTGGTGGCGCCGGTGAACGAAATCAGGTCGCCTGCCAGCGTTCCGGAATGCAGACCGAGCCCATGCTCGGCCACCAGCACGAAAACACCGGCGAAAGAAATGGCCATGCCGATCACCTTGGCGGGCGTCAAGGCTTCGAGCTTCAAAGTGCGAGCAAAGAGCAGGACCAGCACGGGACCCGTCGAGACGATGATGGACGCGTGTCCCACGGTCGTGTAGTTCAAGCCGACCGTGAAGCATCCCTGGTTCACGGCCGTTCCGAGAAATCCCAGATAGGCAAAGTTCCAATAATCACGCGGCCCGAAGCGCTGCCGCCGCGGCCACGCCAGATAAATCGGAATCAGGACGAGCGCCGCCAACACCAGCCGAAACGAGACGAGAGTCCAGACGTCCATATGGCGCAAGGCCACCTTGCCGGCGATGAAGTTCACCGACCACAGCGTCACCATCAGTCCGAGCATGGCGGCGAGAAACAGGGGATGAGGGCGGCGCGTCAAGGGACTAATCGAGGACTTCCTTCGCGCTCGTGAGGGCTTCGATCCGGTCGAGCCGCGGGCTGTATCCGATCCCCGGCCCCGTTGGCACGCGGATGGTTCCCTGCCGCGTCACTTCCACTTCCGGCTCGATGATGTCCGCCTCCCAGTAGCGCCGGCTGGCGGAGACATCTCCGGGAAGAATGAAGTTGTCGAGCGTGGACATGGCAATGTTGTGAGCGCGACCGATGCCGGATTCGAGCATGCCGCCGCACCACACGGGTATGCCGCTCGAGCGGCACAGATCGTGAATGCTTCGTGCCGCGGTGTGCCCGCCGACGCGGCCCAGTTTCAGGTTGATGATGCGGCAGGCTCCCAGCTCAATGGCCGCCCGTGCGTCCGGCTCATCGTGGATACATTCATCGAGGCAGATCGGGGTTTCAAGCTGCTTCTGCAACGCCACATGGCCGTAGAGGTCGTTCCAGCCCAGCGGCTGCTCGATCATGATGAGATAAAAACGATCGAGTTGCTTCAGCAGTGCCACATCCTCCGGGCGGTAAGCCGAGTTGGCGTCCACCATCAGCCGGAGGCGCGAAAACCTTTCGCGCAGCGCCGCAACCGGCTCCAAATCCCGTCCCGGCTTGATTTTGATTTTAATGCGCTGGTAGCCGGCCCCGAGTTCCCTCTCGACCGTGGCCACCAGCTCTGCAATTGTGGATTGGATGCCCACCGAAACTCCACAAGGAATCTCCTCGCGCGTTCCGCCGAGCAATTTCCAAAGCGGCAGGCTTTTCTGCTTGGCTTCCGCGTCCCACACGGCGGTCTCGAGGCCCGCCTTGGCCATGTTGTGCCCGCGGATGGGAGCGAGCAGGGCGGAAATTTCGGCCGCAGAGGCGAATTCCCTTCCCCGCAGAATGGGCCATACGAAATCGCGCAGGATGTGATGAGCGGTCTCCACTGTCTCGTAGGAATAGAAGGGCGTTTCGCCGGCGGTCACTTCGCCCCAGCCGGAAACGCCGTCGACCTCGGCCTCCACCAGCAGAATGTGACGCTCGCTCGTCTTGCCGAAGCTCGTTTCAAACGGTGCAACGAGCGGCAGGTGAATTTCCCGCAGGGTAATTTTTTGGATGCGCATCGCGTTTGGAAATACCCTCAAGCTTTGGCCGAGCGGTGCGGGAAAACTCCTTCCAGCGATGATCTCGGCTCCAAAACGTAGTTGTCAAATTCGCTGGCGCGTTCGATTCCCGTGGCGACGTAACCTTGTCCGAGCCACGTTTCGAACTCAGCGCGGATTTTTTCCTGCACTCTCGCAGCTTCTTCCGGAAGCTTTTCTTTGAGCTCGCCAACCTGGGTGGGCACCCCAACCCGCGCAACGGATTTCCCCGCCGACCATTTTCGGCCCGCGAGGATCGACTGCACCCGCTCGGAATCGAGCCACCATTCCGCGAGCAAGCGGTCCGTGGGCAGGCCGCCGTGCAGCGGGCTCTGGGTGATGCCGTAGCAATTCGGGATGAATCGCCGCACGATCGCTCCCAAGCGCACGAGGTTGAAATAAGCGTTTTTCAGCTCGAGCGGATCAAAAGTCCATTCGACAAGCTCGATTCCCCGGCTCAAGGCATCTTCGCGCTGGGCCAGCTTCAACTTGCGACCGATTCCGCGGTCGCGGAGTTCCGGCAGCACCGCCGTCATGTGCGAATGCAGAAACCGCTTGTCGCCGTGGATTCCTGCGAGCGCCATGGTGAAGCCGACGAGGCGCCGTCCGTCGAATGCGCCCAGCACCTGGCCGCCGGTTTCGATGGCCACCACAAAAATCGCCGACGGCACCACGATGTCCTGGCCCCAAGTGCCCTGCTGCAGCCGGACGCATTCCGCAAATTCTTCCAGGCGCCGGCAGTAGCGAACTTCGATCCCCGCCGCGTTCAAGCTCGGCCTTTGGATTGTTCCCACAGTTCTTCCATCTGCTCCCGCGACACTTCGCCGAGCCGTCGTCCGTGATTCGCGGCGGCCCGCTCCATCCACTGGAACCGCTCGATGAATTTGCGATTCGCTTTTTGCAGGGCGATTTCCGGATCTACTCCCAGAAAGCGAGCGACGTTCACGGCGACGAAAAGCAGGTCGCCCACTTCCTCTTCGACGTTTCGCGATTTATCGTCGCCGTCGCTGCGTTCGCTGCCGCCGGCCCTGGAGCGGGCGCGGTCCTCGAGCGCCGCGCGCAGTTCCGCAGTTTCCTCGCGCAGTTTTTCGAGTAGGCCGGCGATATTTTCCCAATCGAAGCCGATGTTCGCCGCCCGGCGCGTCAGCCCGTAAGCTTGAAGAAGGGCCGGCAACGTGCGCGGCACTCCATCGAGTATGGAGGAGGCATTCGACCGCTCGTCCGCCTCCGTCGCGCTTTTTCCGCGCTCCGCCTCGCGTTCCTCAGCCTTCAGTTGTTCCCAGTTCTTCAGAACCTCGGCGGAAGTTCCCGCCTTCACGTTGCCGAAAACGTGCGGGTGGCGTCGAACGAGCTTCGTGTGAATCGCTTCGATGACGTCGCTGATGTCGAAGCGTCCTGCTTCTGCGGCCAGTTGCGCGTGGAAAACAATTTGCAGCAGGAGATCGCCGAGCTCGGAGGCCACCTTCTCGGATTCCGAGCCCTCCAGGGCTTCCAAGACCTCGTACGCTTCTTCCAATAGGAACGTGCGCAGCGAAGCGTGCGTTTGTTCTCGGTCCCAGGGGCAGCCGCCAGGCGCACGCAACCGCGCCTGGAGCGCTACCAGATCCTCGAACAGCGGCCCGGGGCGCCGCGGTCGGCCCGCCCGCTCCTTACGGCGATCTTTGCGTCGAGACGCAGCGATTGGATTTCCCTCCTAAATAAAAGCGCCCACTTTAGGCCACCCCCCACAACAGCGACAAGAGCCAAATCGGACCCCTCGGGGAGAATCATACACCGGCTTTCTGTCACCCCTGGGGCTGCAACGAGGCCCATGCCTTTCGTCCCAGGGTCTACACTGTAAACTTTTTTCACGGGCGGATGATTGGAAACGGCTGGTGTGCGGTGGGTGTGCTAGAGTCCACCCACGGCGTCCTGCCAAAGGGCGGGTTCCACGCCACGCTGGATCCAGAATGTTCGGGAGGGTGACTCATGGCTGAATGGTTTTTCGAGCCGGGACATACGGCGGCCGAATTTTGTGCGCGGCACATGATGGTCACGTACGTCCGTGGGCACTTCAAGAACGTGCATGGCAAGCTCGTGTTTAACCCCGAAACCCCGCGCGGCTCCCGGGTAGAGGTTCGGATCGACGCCAAGTCGATTTGGACGGGAGAGCAGGACCGGGATGCGCACCTGCGTAGCGCTGACTTTCTCGACGTAGAGCACTATCCGGTGATCACCTTCACCGGCAGTAGGGTCGGGGTCGTCGGCGACCACGATTTTATCCTGACCGGCCAATTGACGATCCGAGGCGTTACTCGCGAAGTGGTTTTGAAGGTTCGCTATCTGGGGCAGTGGCAGACGCCGTGGTGGGAAGACGGTGTCGATAAGGGTCCCAAGACTCGGGCGGGGTTCCTTGCCAAGACCACAATTAATCGTCAGGAGTTTGGGGTCAGTTGGAATTCCCTGCTGGATAAGGGCGGTGTGGTTGTGGGCGACATGGTGGAAATCACCATCGATGCTGAAGCGATTCTGGAGCGGGCGTAGACAGGCGCGTTAGAGGCGCGGAATCCTTCCTTGGGACAGTTCGTTTCTCTCCGATGGCGCCCCGCCCCTTCAAATCGGTAATCCTTGGGCGCTCAATTCCCTGTGACATCAACTTCTTTCCTCACCCTTTCGGACTAGCCCGAGCGATTAATCCTTTTGGAGTAGTCGGATGGATTAATCCCTTTGGGTAATTGCAACCGGCCGAATTTCCGGTAAACATGGTGCAATACTGGGCCAACCAGCCCTCTGAACCCTTGAAGGAGAGACTAAAATGAATCCGTTCAAAACGTTGTTTGTAGCTGTCGTGGCCCTGGTGCTCGGCGCCGGTTGGCAGGCGGCCTCGGGCCAGACCCAATTGGGCGCCCCGGCCAACCCAGGCGACCCTGCTAACGTTTACACCGTCGATTATTACTCGAATGCGAATACGGCAGGCGCACCGGACGCCACGGTGCGGGTGATCAACCCCGGAACGAGTGATGATCCCGGCTCCAAAGGGAAGGCAGCGGAGGATCTGTGCGCGCAGATCTACGTTTTCGATGCCAACCAGGAGATGTCGGAGTGCTGCGGCTGCTTTATCAGCGCCAACGGGCTGCTGACACTCTCCGTAAACAACAACCTGACCGCGAAGCCGCTGCTAGGGGCCAAGCTCCACACCGGAGTGATCAAGATCGTCTCGACCACCGTACCGAAGTCCGGCATTTGCGACCCCACAGGGATTAGTACACCGGAAAACTTGGACGCCACGCTGCGGGCATGGGCCACCCATATTGAGAAAGGGTTGGGCACGTCGTACTCCATCCTCCTGGGTGAATCGCAAGCTGCCGGGCTCGGCAATGGCGAAAACTTTGACCTTACCGAAGACTGCACCGTTCTAATGGAACTGGGCAGCGGCGCAGGCACCTGCACGTGCCCGCCAGGCCACTAGTCAGAGACGTAGGGCCCCTAGCGCAGGAGACTCTCCTTCGAAGATTGCGCCAGGCACCGAAGCTTCACTCGCTGCCTGGCGCTTTCCCTTTCGGTACCCACCTCCTCGCGATTTCTTACTCATTTTCATCAAGAAAACCCTGGGAAATTCTTAGACGAAAGGGGAAACGTTTCCCCGAGATTTGCCACAGGGCCTGCGACTGAGGTAACCCTGGGCCGCGGACGCTCGCGCCTGCGGAAAAGAGATGTTAGACTCTTCCTTATGCAGCCGCCAGTGGTGCGGCGCGTTCTGAGGAGTGCCAGTGGCTGACGAAAAGCACGAAGAAAAGCAGGACGAATCGTTTCGGGTGGTTGACCGCCGCCTTTTCACGGCCGAGGGAGATCTCCGCCAGGAAGTGGTGGAGGAGAAGCGACGGGAGCAGCAGCGGACAGAAAAGACCGCTGCTTCGTCGAAAGCGAACTCAACCGCCGCAAGCCCGCAGACAACGATCGCTGCGAAAGACGCGCCAAAGGCTGCCTCCGAGGCCCCGAGTTCCACAGTCGCAATTGAGTCCTCGCAAAGTTTCCAGATGCTCGTGGATCTGCTGGCGCGGAATGCGGCAGCCTATCTCGGCGGCATCGCCGACCCGCGAACGGGCCAGACGTTTCTCGATCTGGAAGGGGCACGCGAGATGATTGACATGCTGGATACTCTGCGCGAAAAAACGCGCGGCAATCTAGCGCCTGAGGATGACCAGCTCCTGCTCGAAGTGGTCGGCAGCCTGAAACTGACCTTTATGGAGGTTTCGAAAGCCGCCGCCGGAGCGAAGCGGGAGAAGGCCAAGAGCGGGACCTGAGCGACGGCGCCAGGGCTATGGAATTCAACAATGTGCCTGCCTGAAGGCGGCCGCTACACCGGCTCACCCATCGCGGCGGCCCAATCCTGATCGAATTTGGATCCCGCAACGAGGCGGGCGCGCCGTTCGAGCCGGGTATGCGCACACTACGGTGGACGGGGGCCGACGAATTACGGGAAGGGCTGATTCTTTTGCGACTCACCGTCCTTGGTTCCGGCACTTCGATGGGCGTGCCGACGATCGCCTGCCATTGCGCGGTTTGCCGTTCGAGCGATCCGCACGATCGGCGCACGCGACCTTCCATCCTGCTTTCCTACTCCGGCCGCAACGTGGTGATCGATACCACTCCGGACTTCCGTTTCCAAGCGTTGCGCTCTGGACTCGAGCGCCTGGACGCCGTTCTTTTCACGCATGGACATGCCGACCACATCCTGGGCCTCGACGACATCCGCCCTTTCAACCTGAAGCAAAAATCCATCGTGCCGGTGTACGGTTCGAATGCCACCCTGGCCACCCTGCGCCGCACTTTCAGCTATATCTTTGACGACGCGCCGAGCGAGAGCACGATCCCCGGCATCGAGCTGCATTCGATCGCGGGTCCCTTCGATCTTTTCGGCGCCGAAATTCTTCCCGTTCCCGCGATGCACGGAAAGTCACCCGTCTTTGGCTTCCGATTCGGCGGCGCGGCGTATCTCACCGACTTCAGCACGGTCCCGGATTCTTCGAAAGCGCTGCTGCGCGGCCTGGACGATCTAATTCTTGACGCGTTGCGCTACACTCCGCATCCGATGCATTCGAACGTCGAGCAGTCGCTGGCTTTAGTGGAAGAGCTGCGCCCGCAGCGCGCGTGGTTCACGCACATCTGTCACGACCTGGGGCACGAACAGACGAATGCGCGGCTGCCGGAGAACGTGCGGCTTTCCTACGACGGCTTGAGTTTCGAGGTAGGCCTCTCGTGACTATGCGAGTCGTTCATTCACCGCGAGAATGGCTGGGGCAATTGGGAGCCACGCAAACCGCTGCCGTCGCCACGGTGGGCAATTTCGACGGGGTTCATCGGGGACATCAGAAGATCCTCCGCGGCGTAGTGGACCGCGCCCGGCAGATGGAAGCGCTCGCGGCGGCGGTGACGTTCGATCCACACCCGCTGAAAGTCCTGCGCCCCGCCGAAGCGCCCCCGCTGATGGTGACGCTGGATCAGCGACTCGCGCTGCTCGAGGCCACCGGGCTCGACGCCGCGTTGGTTCTCAGATTCGATCTGGCGCTGGCCGTTCTCAGCCCCGAGGAATTCGTGCGCCGCATCCTGGTCGAAACGATGGGCGTGCGCGCCGTTTTGGTGGGAGAGAATTTCCGCTTCGGTCACAAGCAGGCCGGCAACGCCAGGCAGCTCCAGGAACTCGGCGAGCGGCACCACTTCGAGGTGCGGTGCGTCGAGCCCGTAGTCCTGCGCGGCGTCGTGGTCTCCAGCAGCGCCGTTCGCCAAGCGGTCCGCGACGGCGAGCTGACGCGCGCAGGGCGCTGGCTCGGACGGCCCTTTGCCTTGAGCGGCGACATCAAGAAAGGCACCGGGATGGGAAGACGGCTGGTGGTTCCCACCCTGAACCTCGCGGCCAAGCAAGAGCTGCTGCCAGGAATCGGCGTGTATGCGACGGAGACACTCGTGGCCGGAAAGCTGTATCGCTCGGCGACGAACGTCGGGTTCCGGCCCACGTTCGATGGCACCGCGCTCTCGATCGAGTCCCACCTGTTTGATTTCTCCCAGGAACTCGCTTCGGGCCCGATGGAAGTGCGGTTCTGGTGTCGCTTGCGCGACGAACGGAAATTTTCCAGCCCCGAGGCCCTCCGCGCGCAGATCGGCCTGGACCTCGAACGCGCGCAAGGTTTCTTCCGGCGCTTCGACCGCACTCGCCGCGCGCGCCAGCTTGCTTAGCCGGTTCGCTTGTTGAAAAAACAGGCAGCCGTCGTCTTCTTGCAAAGCAGGTTCCTCGCCCACCCGCGCGGACTCGGAATAACAGACAAGGCGCTCCCGGCCGCAGCATCCAAGCTGTCTTGAAAATTACGACTGGCAATCGGAGCAGTAGCCGCCCACTTCGGTGCGCGAAACGGTGATCTTGATGCCGCAGTCCTGTTCGATCTGTCGCTTGAGCTGCTCGTACAGGCGGCTTTCGAACTCCCGCACCCTTCCGCAGCGCAGGCAAGCCACGTGGATGTGGTCGCGCGGACTGTGACTTTCGTAAAAGTGGCGGTCGCCGCGCAGGTGGAGCAGATCGAGCTCGTCAATCAAGCCGTGGCGTTTCAGCAGGTCGATGGTGCGATAGACGGTGACGCGGGTGATGCGCGGGTCAAGCTTCTGCGCCCGTTCGAGGATTTCTCCGGCGTCCAAGTGCCGCCGCGCGGTTTCCATCACCTGGAGCAGGACGCGGCGCTGGCGCGTCAGCCGGATGCCGCGGGACTCGAGCTCCTGCTGGAGGTGGCCGGGCGGCTCATGGGCGTTGATGCGTTCGCCGCTTGAAACGCGATGCGCAGGTGTCGAGCCCATCCTTCCCTCGGGTCTTCCCTGCTCCGGCCTAGTGGTTCGGAAGGAGCTTGAGAACGTCATAATACATAACGAACGCGAATACAGCCAGCAAGAAGACAAGTCCCACTTGAACGAAGCGCTCTTTTACGGCCACGCTCAAATCCCTTCGGAGCGTTCCCTCAATCGCGAGAAGCAGGATATGTCCGCCGTCGAGGATGGGAATCGGCAGCAGGTTGAGAATCCCCAGATTCAGGCTGATGACCGCCATCAGGCTGATGAAATCCATGGCCCCTCGGCGCGCTGCTTGGCCTGCTTCGCGGGAAATGCCAACAGGCCCTTCCAGTTGCTTCAGTGACACACGGCCTTCGAACAATCCGGCGAGCACCGAGCCGATTTGGCGCGCCAGCTTGACGTTGAACCAAACCGATCGGCGCGCAGCATCCGGCAGCGAATGCGACTTATAGACGTTGGTCGTGCCGAAAGCGACACCGATCGCCCATCGCTTCACACCGTCGCTCGGGTCCCCGTACATGGGGTAAATGGTGATAGGAAGCTCGGCGCCACGACGCTTGACCACGAGCGTGACGGCTTTGCCCTCCGACTGGCGAATGATCGCCGCAAACTCAATCGGGCTCTGTAAAGGCTGGCCATTCGCCGAGATCACTTGGTCATCTGGCTTCAGGCCGGCTTTTTCGGCTGGAAACCCGGGGGTTATGGCTCCGATGATAACCGGCGCTTCTGGGTATCCCAGCAAGTCGCCCTCATCGCGCGGGTGGTGAACATCCCGCAGGGCCGTGTCCGGTTCCACGGCGGAGATCTGTTGGCCGCCGCGATCTAGAACCAGCGAAATCTTCCCGCCCGGCGGCGTGACGGCCAACTCGAACAAGGCGTCGGCCCATAAGGGGTTCTTGACGCTATTGATCTGGACGATTCGATCCCCGGTGCGAATGCCGGCTTTTTCCGCATCGCTTCCCGGCAGCACTCCCGCCACGACAGCGGGCTGGTTCATATACGGAGGCTCGGGCGCTCCCACCATATAGAGGCCCATCATCAGTGCGACGGCCAGAAGCACGTTCATGGTGGGGCCGGCAATCGCGATCAAGACGCGTTGCCACCGCGGTTTCGATAGAAACTCGTCCGGCGCCCCGGAACGGTCTTCTGTGGGGTTGTCGCCCGCCATCTTGACGTAACCGCCAAACGGCAGCGCGCTCAGCCGATAGTCGGTGGGACCGCGCCGGAAACCGAAGAGGCGGGGACCAAAACCGAGGGAGAACACGTTGACGCGCACGCCGAACAGCTTGGCGGCGACGAAGTGTCCCCATTCGTGGATCAAGATCATGATGCCGAGAACAACGACTACTGCCACCAGATTGGTGATGAAGTTGTGCATGGGAGTCCTAAGTGGTCGTCAGTTTTTTCTTCGCTCGATTTCTCCGCGCGCCAAACGCCGGGCTTCGGCATCGGCCGCCAGAACGTCTTCGATCGTATTCAATTCACTGCCCGGCATCCGCCCCAAAACTTCTTCGATCGCTGCCGGGATACCGGGGAATGCCAGGCGTCCCTCGAGAAACGCCGCCACCGCTTCTTCATCCGCCGCGTTGAGCGCGCACGGAAACGGCCCGCCCCGGCGCAGCGACTCGCGCGCCAAGCGCAGGCACGGGAACTTGCGCGGCGGCACTTTTTCGAACTCGAGCTTCTTCAGGCGGGTCCAATCGAGCTCAAACCCATTGGACGGCAACCGGTCCGGATAGGTTAGCGCATATTGGATGGGCATGCGCATATCTGTTGGTCCGAGTTGCGCCAGAATCGAACCGTCTACGAATTCCACCATCGAGTGCACCGTAGACTGCGGGTGAATCACCACATCAATCTGCTCGAGCGTCATTCCGAAAAGCCAATGGGCCTCGATCACTTCAAAGCCCTTGTTCATGAGGGTGGCTGAATCGATGGTAATGCGCTTCCCCATTCTCCAATTTGGATGCGCCAGCGCTTGCTCGGGCGTCACTTCTTTCAATTGCGACGTGGGCGTTTTGCGGAAGGGACCGCCCGAGGCGGTCAGAACCAGGCGCTTCACTTCGCCCCGCGTGCTGCCGTGCAGGCACTGGTGAATGGCGTTGTGCTCGCTGTCCACCGGGAGAACGCTCGAGCCACTCCGCTGCGCCGCCCGCATCACCACGTCCCCGGCTGCGACCAAGACTTCCTTGTTGGCGAGGGCAACCCGCTTGCCCTGCTCGACGGCCTTGTACGTCGCGGAGAGGCCCACCACACCCACCATTGCCGAAACCACCATCTCCGCTTCGGGATGGGTGGCCGCGCGCTCCATGCCTTCAGGGCCGAACAGGACGTCCGGCATCGGATCGGTATGGGCCGCGCGCAGGCGCTCGCCAAGCTCCCTCGAACCCTCCTCCGACCCGGCGGAAACAACTTTTGGTTTGTGCTTTGCCGCCTGCTCGGCGAGGAGTTCGATATTCGAGCCTGCGGCCAGCGCGATCACTTCAAACTTCCCGGGCAGTGAATCGACGACGCTAAGGCATTGCCGGCCGATGGAACCCGTCGAGCCAAGAATCGAAATGTGCTTCATCGAGAATCAGGCTTACCGGGCCAACTTCCCCAGCCACCCAACATAGCACCAGACGACGGGCACGGCAAAGATCAGGCTATCGATGCGATCGAGCATCCCGCCGTGTCCCGGAAGCAGGATTCCGGAGTCTTTCACGCCGGCGCCCCGCTTATAGGCGGATTCGAGGAGGTCGCCGAACTGCCCGGCGACATTCGCGAGGCCGGCGACGACTACAAACGACAGCAAATCGGCCTCCATCCAGCGAGCGAAAGCAACGCCCACCAATACCGAACCCAGAAAATTACCTGCCGCGCCCTCCCAGGTTTTCTTCGGGCTGAGGGCAGGAGCCATGGGCAATCGTCCGATCGTTCGACCGACGAGGTAAGCCACTGTATCCCCCGCCCACACAAGGGCCAGCGTGAAGAGAAGCAATTGCGGCCCGACGTTCTCCAAACCATCGAGGCGGACGAGATAACTGAAGGGCAGCGCGACAAATAGCAGCGCCGCGGCGCTCCCCGCGATCGCCGGCAACACCTCCGCCACAGGCCTCCGGCTGATAACGCCAATCCCGCAGGCTCCCAGTAGAAATAGGAGAACAAGCCCTTCCACCGACGCTGCCCCGCTCCCTGCATTGCGCAGCAATTCCACGCCAAACCCCAGCGGACGGGTTTCGACGCGGCCCGCGAGCCACTGTACATACATCAGCAGAATCGCGCAAAAGATCGTCCAGCGGCGATAAGCACGCAAGCCAGGGCGATCGCCGAGCCGAAAAAATTCCCACAGCGCCAGCAGCAAAACCAATGCGGCCACGGCCGCGACGATGGCAGGCGATCCCCACCACACGATCCCGACTACGATTGGGATCAACACGGCGGCCGTCAGGATTCTTTGCAGCGTCAAGGCATCCTCCGGCCGAAAAGGGCCGAGGCCGGACTGGGAGAAGTCAGGGACGGAGCGTGAACCATTCGAGTCAGCCGCACTTAGGCGCGTCCTGAGGCAGCTCGTTCGCGAGCGGCGCCCAGTCCGCCGTAGCGGCGTTCGCGCGTCTGGAAATCGGCCAGGGCTTCGAGCAATCGCGCGCGGTTGAAATCCGGCCACAGCGTTTCCGTGACGTATATTTCCGCATAGGCGATCTGCCAGAGAAGAAAATTGCTGACGCGCATTTCCCCGCTCGTGCGGATGAGCAGGTCGGGATCCGGCAGGCCGGCAGTATACAGGTGGTCGGAGACGGTTTGCTCGTCGGCGTGAAAGGCCGAAAGCCCGTTGTGGCGCACGCGTTCCAGGATGGCGTTGAAGGCATCCACAAGCTCCGCGCGCCCTCCGTAGTTCAGCGCCACCACCAGCTTCATGCCCGTATTCCGCGCGGTGAGCCGCATTCCCTGCTCGATATCCTTCCGGACGGCTTCCGGCAACTGCTCTGAGCGGCCGATGACGAGCAAGCGAATGTTGTTCTTGTGGATCGTGGGCAGCTCGCGCTTGAGATATTCGCGCAGCAAACGCATCAGAAAATCAATCTCGGCTTTTGGGCGGCGCCAATTCTCGAGCGAAAAAGCGTACAGCGTCAGCGTGGGCAGTTTCAAGCGCGCGCACGTTTCGATCGCTTCCCGCGCCGCTTTCACTCCGGCGCGATGGCCGGCAATGCGCGGCAAATGCCGCCGCTCCGCCCATCTTCCATTGCCATCCATGATGATGGCCAGATGCTGGGGCAGGCGTCGGGTGTCGAGCTTTTCGAGCAAGTCCGCCTCTTTGGGATTGGCCGGTTTCAGCAGTTCGATGGCTTTCACAACGATTGGCTCGCGGGATCCATCCGCTCAGAAAACTAACACAGCAGGCAAAGCGGCGCAACCGAGCGAGTTACGGGAAGATGGAGCTGATTCCCACTGCGCTCGGATTGAAAATCGAAACGTAGACGAGCACCAATGTGACCAAAATCATGATCGCGCTGAACGTCCAGGCGACCACGTTAAATGTGACCGAGTTGGTGTGTTTCCCCATCAAGTCGCGCCGGTTCACCAACAGCAGCATGAAGATCAGCACCACCGGCAGCCAGACGCCGTTGGCCACCTGCGAGAAAACGAGAATCTTGAACAACGGAGCGCGGGGAATCAGGATGATGCCCGCCCCGAGGCCGATCAACGCCGTGTAAAGCCCGTAAAACATCGGGGCTTCGCTGAGCTTATGGTCGATGCCCGCCTCGAAGCCGATGCCTTCGCAGATCACGTGCGCCGTCGAAAGTGGAAGGATGGAAGCGGCGAAGAGGGAAGCATTCAGGAGGCCAAAAGCGAAAAGGATCTTGGCATACTTTCCCGCCAGGGGCTCGAGGGCTTTCGCCGCCTGTGCGGCGTCGGTGATATTCGTCACGCCGGCTGCATGAAGGGTGGCGGCGGTACACACGATGATGAAAAACACGATAATCATGCAGCTGATGCTCCCCACCAGCACGTCCGCGCGCGCATGCTTGTACTGGCGCGGCCCCACCCGCTTTTCCACGACTCCCGCCTGCAGATAGAAGAATTGCCAGGGCGCAATCGTGGTTCCCACGAGCGCCACCAGCATCACCAGGAACCCGCTATTCATCTGCACCGTGGGAATTACGGTCTGCTTCGCCGCCGTCAGCCAGTCCGGGTGGGCCAGAAAGGCGGATGCAACGTAAGAGAGATAGAAAGCGCAGGCAATCAAAAAGATTTTTTCCACCTGATGATACGTTCCGCGCACCACCAGCACCCAAACCAGAATCGCGGCCAGCGGCACGGAGATGTATTTGCTGATCCCGAAAATTTCCATGGAGGCCGCGACGCCCGCAAACTCCGCCACCGTGTTGCCGAGATCCACGGCCAGCGCCGCGACCATCACAAAGAAGGTGGAGCGAAATCCGAATTCCTCGCGAATCAGGTCCGAGAGGCCCTTGCCGGTGACCACTCCCATCCGCGCGCACATCTCTTCGCTGACGTACAGGGCGATGGTCATGGGGATGAGCGACCACAACAACGTGTACCCGAACTGGGCCCCCGCAACCGAATAGGTGGTGATTCCGCCCGCATCGTTATCCACATTGGAAGTAATTAGTCCGGGACCCACCACCGCCAGGAACACGGCCAGGCGCCGGCGCGTGGCTCGCGTACGTTGGCCCCATTTCTTGGTGCGGGCGCGCCAAGTGGCCCACTTCCCCGCGATGGCTTCCCGTTTCATAGCTTCGCGCGCAGCCGGCTGACCACGTCGTCCACCGTCACGGTGCCCATGGGGCGGTTTTCTTCATCGACGACGGCCAGACTCCGCAAGTTGTACTTATCGAAGAGCTCGAACACTTCCTTTTCGTCCGCCTCGGGATGCACCGAAAGCGCCGGCTCGATTGCGAGATCTTTCATCCGCTGTCCCGGGGCTGCGAGCAGGAGCCTGGCAACGGGCGCCCTGCCCACCAGGCGCGCTTCCTCGTTGATCAGAACGACGTCGTCCAACTGATCGGTGGGGATTTCGTGGAAGCGGATATAGTCCAGGACTTCCCCGCGCGTGGCCTCCTCCCCTACCACCACAAATTCCGTATTCATCATGCCACCGGCGGTGTGTTCCTCGAACTCCAGCAGATCCCTCACCTCCTGAGCTTCCTTGCGCGGCATCTCCTGCAATAGTTCACGTGAGGTCTCCGGCGGGAGTCCCGCGAGCAAGTCGGCAGCCTCATCCGGGGGCATTTCTTCGAGAATGTCAGCAGCCTTCTCCGGATCGAGTCTTTCCAGAATTTGCGTCTGCAACCGTTTGTCGAGCTCGGCCAAGGCTGGGGCGGCGGTTTCTTCATCCAGAGACGTAATGATCGATTCGCGCTCGGCGGGCGGGAGGTCTTCCATGATGTCCGCCAGGTCAGCCGGGTGGAGCGACGCAAGTTTATGATGAGAGAGGCGCAGCTTGACGCGCCGCAGCGGGTCCGACTCGATCAGATTCACAAACTCCCAGGGAATGCTCTGCCGGGGCATCTTTTCCTGGATGCGATGGATGGCGGCGGGCGAAAGCAACCCCTGGAGCAGCCGCTGCGTGGCTGAGGCTATCCCCACACCCACGTGGGTGACGCGCAACTCCATCGTGCCGTTGGTGCGCTGTTCGGCGAAATCGATGTCATTGATACGCACGACTTTACGTCCGCCGGTATCGATGATCTGCTGGTCCAGTAGGTCCTTGCGCACGGCGAGCCAGGCTTCGTTGGGGCGATAGGGTTCGAGCGCCGACTCTTCGGTGGTTAGCTTCACTGTTCCGGGGCCGATAAAACTCACTTGGTCGTAGCGGGCCACCAGGGGTCGATACCTGCCCCGCGCCAGCAGGACGCGGGCGACCCGATTGGGTTGGTCGGCCGGTTCGATGAAGAGCTCCTTCACCCGCCCGACATAATTTCCGTCAACGTCGTACACGTTAGCACCGAGTATTTCGGTAGCATGCAGCATGGCGTTACTCCCTGCGGCGCGAAGGCTTGATTCAGTGCCTGCGCACACAAAAAAACCCGCGGCCGGGCTCGCTTCCGACCACGGGTACATGCGAATACCCGATGAAATTACCCCTGGTCGGCTAGCTCCTCTGAGCCCGCCCCCGATCGTTCCGATTCGACGGCGGACCCATGGCAACGCGCCTCATTCCCTACCCCGCCTTCGTAATGAGGGCTGGGCAGGACGCGACTACCAGGCTCCGAATTGGACGAGCTACACTCCATATTCGATGCGCGAGTCCTCAATTCTAATTAATTGGAGATGAAACCTTTGTCAAGGAAAGACTGAGAAAAACGCAATTTTTCTGGTCCCTCAAACAGCATATGCCGCGCCACTGTGCCCCGCCGTCGGCAATCGTTGCGGTAAAGAGCCCAATAACTGGCCGTGATGTAGTCGGCGGGCCTATACCCGAGCCGCCGGGCGACCTGGTCAATACCCCGCCTTGCGCCCTCCAACTCCAGAAATACCCCCACCGGCGTCTCGTCGAGGTCCAAGTGCACGCCCGGGAGGCCCGGGAGCCGGTAGGACGTGCGGCATTTCTCATATAAGAAGGAGGGACGCATGCCAAGCCTCTCGAAGATGAGCGCCAGGCGCTCCGGGTTACCCACCGTAAGCTCCAGCTCTTCCCGTTCTTTATATCGCCCGCGAGGTCCCGAACGCCCCTTGAAAGTGAGTAGGCCGGTTGCTACGGCACCTGCCGCGCGACCTTTGCGTCGCGTTGCACCGAGCGGTCTTTCGATCCGCAGCCGCAGGAGCCTTCCCGTGGCCCCAAGCCGGTGGTCCGGGGTGTCGAACAAGGCGTTCCACTCGTAGACCTGCCGGAGCTTTCTCGCTTTGAGATGCCGCAGACGCCGCCGCAGTCCTGCCAAGTCCGCTACAGGCAGCTTGATCTCTACTTCGCGATTCTTCTGCGGATTCATAGCGCGGCGACTAATGTGTTTTCAACCGGATACGGCCGGGAATCCCTTCCGCCAGCCTCGGGCCGTCGTGGCGGGCCTCAGACCAAAGATTCGATCCAAATAGTTGGAACAGCACTAGTATAATCGCTTTCCTTTCCGGAGCACGGTTTTGCTCGCAATGTCGGAACCGAGCACGCCGCTGATGCGGCAATACCACAACATCAAGAAGCAGCACCCGCACGCGTTGGTGCTCTTCCGCCTGGGAGATTTCTACGAGCTCTTCTACGAAGATGCCGTTACAGCCTCGCGCGAGCTGCAAATCACGCTTACCTCGCGCAACCGTGAAAAGGGACAGGCGATTCCCATGTGCGGCGTACCGTACCACGCGGCGGAAGGTTACATCGCGCGCTTGATTCGCGCCGGTCATAAGGTCGCTGTCTGCGAACAGACGGAGGAGCCCGGCCCCAACACAAAGCTTGTGCGCCGGGAGGTAGTCCGTGTGATCACTCCCGGGACGGCCACAACCCTTCAGGCCCTCGAGCCCAAGGAAAACAATTTCCTTGCGGCGGTGGCTCGGCATCCCGCCGGTCAGCCCATCGGTCTCGCTTACGTCGATCTATCTACCGGCGAATTTCGCTCGACGGAGTTTGCGGGAGACGGAGCGGAGATTCGGTTGAGGGACGAGCTCGAAGTCCTGCGGCCTCGTGAGGTTCTGCTCCCCCAGCCCCTGACGCTCTTCCCCCATGCCGCCACGGCGGATCTGGACGGTCTGGGAGCGACGGAGACGCGCTTGGAGGAGTGGGTCTTTCATCTCGACTACGCATCGCGGATGCTCGAGCAGCAGTTTCGAATCGTGACGCTCGAAGGGTTCGGCCTCGAAGGACATCCTCACGCCACGGCAGCGGCCGGCGCCCTAGTGCACTATTTGCGCGAGACTTCCGCGATTGCCACAAGCGATTCCGGCACCGCCGCCGATCTCCCCGGATTTCGGCAGGGCGGGACGGGTCTGGAACATCTGGACCGCATCGCTTACTACGAGCAGCAAGATGCCCTGGTGCTCGATCACGTCACCGTGCGTAACCTCGAACTCCTCGAGCCCTCGACCGGCGACGATCTTTCCGCAACCCTGCTGGCCTCGCTCGACGAGACCTCGACCGGGATGGGAGCGCGGCTCTTGCGCTCCTGGATTGTGCGGCCTGCGGTTTCGCTGCTTGAGATTGGGGAACGCCTCGACGCCGTTGCCGAGCTGAAAGCTCAGACGGTGGCGCGCGAAGAAATCCGCAAAGAGCTGGCCGGGGTGCTCGACCTCGAGCGCTTGACCAGCCGCGTGACCATCGGCCTCGCCACCCCGCGCGATCTGCTGGCCCTCAAAGGTTCCCTTTCACGGCTTCCCGTTCTCAAGGAATTTCTTGTCGGCTGCGCCAGCGGACGCTTGTCGCATTTGCACTCGCAGCTCGATGAGCTTCGAGACATCCGGGAGAAAATCGCGCGCGGCATCGCCGACGAACCCCCGGCGCTGCCCAACGAACCGGGGATGATCCGCCGCGACTACGACGCCGAGCTCGACGAGCTGCGCGATCTCAGCAAGAAAAGCAAACAGGTGATCGCGGCGATGGAAGAGCGCGAGCGCAAGCGCACCGGCATCGCCTCGCTCAAGATTCGATTCAACCAGGTTTTCGGCTACTACATTGAAATCTCAAAACCGAACCTGCGGCTGGCTCCGCCCGATTACGAGCGCAAGCAGACGCTGGTGGGAGCGGAGCGCTTCACGTCATCCGAGCTGAAGGAGTACGAGCGCAAGGTGCTCGATGCCGATGAACGCATCCTCGGAATTGAACGCCGGCTCTACAACGAGCTTCGCGAAGGGATCGCGCGCGAGGCGCCGCGGCTTCGCCAAACGGCTCAGGCGATCGCGCAGCTCGACGTCCTCGCGAATTTGGCGCTTCTGGCTGCCTCCCGCAATTACGTCCGGCCCGAGTTTACCGAAAAATCCTTGCCGGGCCCGCGTTCCTCGGAAACGCGCGGCGAGCTATCGATCGCCCAGGGCCGCCATCCGGTGATCGAACGTCTGCTCGAAGGCCGGGGCGAGCGGTTTATTCCCAACGACCTTTACCTGGACGATGCGTCGCAGTCTCTGCTCCTCATCACCGGGCCGAACATGGGAGGCAAGTCCACGTACCTTCGCCAGGCGGCGCTGATTGTGCTGATGGCCCAGATGGGTTCGTTTGTTCCGGCCGCACAGGCGCGGCTGCCGCTCACCGATCGCATTTTCACGCGAATCGGGGCCTCGGACAATCTGGCGCGCGGCCGGTCCACGTTCCTTGTAGAAATGAGTGAGGTCGCCGCCATTCTGAATACGGCCACGTCTTCGAGCCTCGTCCTTCTGGACGAGGTCGGCCGAGGCACGGCGACTTTTGACGGGCTCTCGATTGCCTGGGCCGTCGTCGAGTTTCTTCAATCCCATACGCGTCCGCGCACCCTCTTCGCCACGCATTATCACGAGCTCACCGAGCTTGAGCAGCTTCTTCCCGGCGTAAAGAACCTTCACGTGTCCGTCCGTGAGGCCGGCAGCGAAATCATCTTCCTGCGTCGCGTGGAACCCGGCAGCGCCGACAAGAGCTACGGCATCGAAGTGGCGCGCCTCGCCGGCCTGCCCCGCGAAGTGATCGAGCGCGCACGGGAGATTCTGGTGCGGCATGAAAAAAGCGAACGTAAGCTGACGAAAGAGCTTTCCCCAGGCGCCGCCTTGCCGGAGCAGCCCGCCATCTTTACGGCCATCGATCAAAGTGTGCTCGATGCAGTCCGCGAAGCCGATCTCGACAATCTGAAGCCCATCGACGCCCTCAACCTCCTCGCGGCGCTCAAAAAGCAGCTTTCATGACCCGCGAGCGGCGACCGATGCGGGTCCTCGGCCTGATGTCCGGCACGTCGGCGGACGGAATTGACGTGGCGCTGGTGCGAATTTCGGGATCGCCGCCAAAGCTTGCGGCGAAGCTCGAAGGTTTCCTCACGGCGCCGTATCCTCCGCCCGTGCGCGCGGCGGTATTCCGGCTCGCGAACGGCGCAGCAACGACGGCGGCCGAAGCGAGCCAGCTCAATTTCCTTCTGGGCGAGTTGTTTGCGCGCGCGGCCCTTGCCGCTTGCCGCCAGTTCGGTATTGCGCCTCAGAAAGTGGATTTGATCGGCTCCCACGGCCAGACGGTTTATCACCAGGGCTTGCCCACTCCGTTCGCCGGCGCACGCGTGGCTTCGACGCTGCAGTTAGGCGAGCCGGCGGTCATCGCCGAGCGCACTCGAATCACCACAATCGCCGATTTTCGTCCCGGGGATATCGCCGCGGGCGGCCAAGGGGCGCCGCTCGTGCCGTTTGTGGATTACCTGCTTTATCGCCACGCCCGGCAAGGGCGTATTGCGCTCAATATCGGCGGGATCGCGAATGTGACGGTCATTCCCGCGGGGGCGCGGCCCGAAGCGGTGTTCGCCTTCGACACCGGCCCCGGCAACATGGTGGTGGACGCTCTCGTAAGCCATTTCACGCGGGGCGCCCGCGAATACGACCGCGGCGCTCAAATGGCGCTTCGCGGACGATTCCTTCCGCAGCTGCTCGGAGAGCTGCTGAAGCATCCCTACTTCCGCAAGAAGCCTCCGAAAACGGCCGGTCGAGAACAGTTTGGACAGGATTACGCCGCGCGGCTCCTTCGAGAGGGACGCCGTCGTCGCGCCCGTCCGGAAGACCTCGTGCGGACAGCTACGATGCTCACAGCTTTCTCCATCACCGACGCGATTCGACGCTTCGTTCGCCCGCGAACGCGCGTCGAGCAAATGATCGTCTCCGGTGGCGGAGCGCGCAATCCGCTTGTCATGGCCCAGCTCGCGGCGAGCCTGCCCGAAATTGAAATAATCCCCGCAAGCGAGGTGGGAGTGCCCGGGGATGCCAAGGAAGCCTTCGCCTTTGCCGTGCTGGCCTACGAAACGTTTCATGGCCGGCCCAGCAACCTCCCTCGCGCCACCGGTGCAAAACATCCCGCCATCCTTGGCAAAGTGGTCCATGCGTCCGCGCGGTAGCGCGCTGCGCGCCGCGGCGCTGGGCCTGCTTGCCCTTCTTACGCTCGCGAGGTGCTCGCGCAACCATGCCGCAGCCCAGCCAGACGCGGTGAACTTCCTCATCGAAACGATGCCTGCAAATCTCGACCCTCGCGTCGGCACGGACGCCCAGTCCGGCCACCTGGACAGCCTCATCTTCAGCGGCTTGGTCAGCCGGGACGCCCGGATGAATCTGGCTCCCGATCTCGCCGAAACCTGGGAAACCCCTGACGCGCGCACCTACGTCTTTCATTTGCGCCACGGCGTGCATTTCCACGATGGCCGGCCATTCACTTCCGCGGACGTCAAGTCCACCTTCGATTCGATAATTTCTGGACGGGTGAGGACTGCCAAGCGCGGGGCGTTTCGCCTCGTGGATTCAATTAGCGCGCCGGACGATTGGACCGTCGTCTTCCATCTCCGCGAGCCGTACGCTTCGTTCCCGTGGAACTTGATTGCCTCGGCCGTGGGCATTGTGCCGCGCGGGTTCGGAGCAGACACGGCGCAAAGCCCGATCGGCACGGGACCATTCCGCTTTGCCGGCTCGCTACAGGACGAGGAAATCACCCTGAAGCGCAACCCGGACTATTTCGGCCCCACGCCTTCGATCTCGGGCGTGCGCTTTCGGATTGTGCCGGACGCCATCGTGCGAGCGCTCGAGCTGCGCAAGGGCACCGCGGATCTGGCCATAAACTCTTTGACTCCGGACATGGTTCTCGCGCTCGGGCGCAGCTCCGGCATTGAGGTGACGCAGCAGCCGGGAACCACACTCACGTACGTCGCCTTCAATTTCGATGTGCCTCGGCTGGCGCGCCGCGAAGTGCGCCAGGCGCTGGCTTACGCCACCGATCGGGACGCGCTGATCCGCTATCTGCTTCGCCGGCAGGCGCGCCCTGCGGACAGTCTTCTGCCGCCAAACCACTGGGCCTACGAGCCGAACGTGATGCATTACGACTACGATCCCGGGCGCGCCGAGGCCCTCCTCGACGCGGCGGGCTACCCACGAGCCACCGACGGCGTCCGCTTCCATCTCACGCTCAAAACGTCGACCGAGGAGTCGTCGCGCCTGCTAGCTGCTGCATTGCAGGACCAATGGCGGCGCGTGGGAATCGCGCTCGAGCTTCGACCGCTCGAATTCGCCACGTTTTATTCCGACATTACGCGCGGCAGCTTTGAGCTGTGCGCGCTGCGTTGGGTTGGAGCGAACCTGGATCCTGACATCTTCGAATATGTATTCAGCTCGAAGAAATTCCCGCCGAACGGCGCGAATCGCGGACATTATCGCAATCCGGCGCTGGACGCTCTGCTCGACCGCGGCCGGGTCGAAACGGACATCGAGAAGCGCCGCGCGATTTTCTCGCACGTGCAGAAAATCGTTGCGGAGGACCTGCCGTACCTCAACCTGTGGTACCCGGACAACGTATGCGTTCACAGAAAACGCATCACGAAAATTGCATTGAGTCCTCTGGGGGACTACGACTTTCTGACCGGCGTCGTTCTGGATGCGAGCGGCCGGCGCGATTAATCCAGTCTGCGGGCGAATGAGAGGAGGCCGGGCCGTCGGCTATGCTTGGAGGGCCTGGTGGATTTCGGCTTCCGGCACGGCGCCTTCCCGCGCGATCCACCACTGCTCGCCGCTCAAGCCCACGATGGTCGAGGCCAAGACGGCGCCGGTGTCCCCGGAATCCAGAATCAGCGGTAAGCGGTCACCCAACTGCTTCACGAGCTGCCCCGCGTTCGTACAGGCGGGAAATCCGGAAAGGTTCGCGCTCGTCCCGGTGATGGGGCCGCCCACCGCATCGATCAAATCCGAGGCGATACGCGAGTTGGGCCATCGCAACGCGACGCATCCGCTGTTCCCGGTGATTTTGAGCGGCAACTTATTCGTGGCTTCCACGACAATGGTCAGCGCGCCCGGCCAAAACTTGCCCGCCAGTTTCAGAAAGGTATCGGGGACGTCGCGGGCTAGAGTGGCCGCTTGTTCCATCGAATTCACTAATATGGGCAGCGCCTTTGTCTCTGGCCGGCCCTTCACCTTAAACACTGCCTCGATCGCGGCCAGATTAAAGGGATCTACTGACAGGCCGTAAAACGTGTCTGTGGGAATGCCGACGACTTGCCCTCTCAGAATAAAACCCGCTGCATACAGGACGGTATCCCGTTCCGGCGATTCATTTGAAATTTTAAGGACTTCGACGGGCAAAGTTGTCCGCTCGTAGTGGGCAGCCAGTCGTAACTCGGCGGCAAAGTACCATAGCCACGGGTCCGGCGCAAGATCGTGTGTCGTGCGCGCAGACTGTAGCTGAGAGCTTCCCAGCCCCCAGAGAGTGGGTCCCCTGCAGGACCAGGCCGAGGTGCCTCGCGCAGGCGCAATGCCCTGCCCTGTGTCTTTGCGCGGGGAACCATGATTTGTTAGTCTCGTTCCCATGCCGGTAGGAAGACCCTCTCGCCTGGACCGCCCTGCGCCCTCCGCGATGGAACCAGGGGAGATGCTGACGAGCCGCGACAACCGCTGGCTCAAGGCATTCCGCGCTGCCCTTCGGCAGCCGGAGCCGGAAGGCGGCTTGATCGGGGTTGAAGGTGTCCGGCTGGTGAAGGAAGCCCTGGGTTCAGGGCTGCGTATGCGGGCGTTGCTCGTCGGTTCTTCAGGCGAACGGCACGTCGCCGCTCTTAAGGCCGAGGCTGAATCTCTGGGCGGACCGATGAACGTATTGCACACCACCGATCGTTTGTTCGCAAGCGTTGCCGGGACGGAGACCCCACAGGGGATCGCTGCGCTTCTGGAAGCGCCGCCCTGGACATTCGACGACCTTTTGCGCGGCGGCGTTCCTCTCGTCGTCGTGCTCGTGGGCGTGCAAGATCCCGGCAATGTCGGGACGGCCCTGCGTTCCGCCGAGGCCTTTGGGGCAACGGGAGCGATTGCGACGCGCGGCACGGCCCATCCCTGGTCGCCCAAGGCGGTGCGCGCCTCGGCCGGTTCGGCGCTGCGTTTGCCGCTGCTGAACGGGATGGCGGCACCGGTGGTACTGGCGCAGCTCCGCGTGGCCGGATTGAAAGTTTTCGCAGCCCACTCGGGCCAACTTGCCGACCGTGGTTCGAACATAGACGTGTTGTTTCCGGAGAAGGCGGACCTGCGCGGTCCTGCCGCGATTTTAGTCGGCAACGAGGGCGCTGGTCTGCCGCCCGAAGTGGAACGCGCCGCCGATGCCTTGCTGCGCATTCCGATGGCCGGCGCAGTCGAGTCCCTGAACGCCGGTGTGGCCGCTTCACTACTGTTGTATGAGGCTGGCCGCCAGCGAGGCGTTTTTGCCTGAACTCCAGGCGCCTGGTTGGTGGCGTGGTCACACTCATGACGTATTCATCCACTCGAAACGCTGCGGCCAATTAAGGAATCAAACAACGAGTTGACATGAGCCTCTTTCGCGCCATCGAGCCCGAACCGCAATCGAGCGGCCCGCGACCCCTGGCCGACCGTATGCGCCCGCAAACACTCGACGAATTCATCGGCCAGGAGGAACTCCTCGGGCCGGGCCAACCCTTGCGCACGCAGATTGAACGGGATGACATCGGCTCGATGCTGCTGTGGGGCCCGCCCGGTTGCGGCAAGACGACGCTCGCTCGCATCATTGCCCGCAAGACCAGTTCGGAATTCGTTCCTTTCTCCGCCGTCCTTTCGGGGATCAAGGAAATCAAGCAGGTGATGGCCGCCGCCGAAGGGGCGCGGCACTATGGGCGTCGCACGATTGTTTTTGTGGACGAAGTCCATCGCTTCAATAAAGCTCAACAAGATGCATTTCTGCCCAACGTTGAAGCCGGCAGCATCATCCTGATCGGCGCCACCACGGAGAATCCGTCCTTCGAGATCATCGCGCCGCTCCTTTCGCGCATGAAGGTCTACGTCCTTCACGCGCTTTCGCCCGAACAGATCGCCGCGCTGGTCCGCCGGGCGCTCGCCGATCCGGAGCGCGGTTTGGGCAAGGAAAAAATCGAAATTAGCGACCCGCTGATCGATCGCATCGCCGTCTTCGCGAATGGCGACGCGCGGGCGGCTTACAACACCCTCGAAGCCCTCGTGGCCAGCACGCCGCCGGACGCGCGTGGCGTGCGAGTGCTCACCTCAGACCGGCTCGAAGGCGTGCTCCAGCGAAAACTATTGCCTTACGACAAGGCCGGCGAGGAGCATTACAATCTCATCTCCGCGCTTCACAAGTCTGTGCGCAATTCCGACGCGGATGCAGCCCTTTACTGGCTTGCACGGATGATCGAGTCCGGCGAAGACCCGCTGTATCTGGCTAGGCGCCTGGTGCGCATGGCCAGTGAGGACATTGGCCTCGCCGATCCCAATGCATTGCCGCTCACCATGGCGGCCATGCAAGCGTTCGATTTCATCGGCCCGCCGGAAGGGTATCTGGCGCTGGCCGAGGCGGCCATTTATCTATCGCTCGCGCCCAAATCCAACGCCCTCTACACGGCCTACGCCGCCGCGCAGGAAGACCTCGCCAGGACCATTGCTGAGCCAGTGCCCATGCACTTGCGCAATGCTGTGACCGGATTGATGAAGCACATCGGCTACGGCAAGGGATACCAATACGCCCACGACGTCCCGGAGAAAGTTGCCGGGATGACCTCTCTGCCGGAAAGCTTGCGCGATCGCATCTACTATCGGCCCACCGGCGAAGGACTGGAGGCGCGCTTTCGCGAGCGCCTCGAGGAAATCCGCCGCATCCGCGAGAAAGCGGGCGGAAAAACATGAGCGTGGCCGGCGGGCTAGGTTTTGGCGCCTCGTCCCGCTCCAGGATTGGGCGCTGGTCTCCGCGTTCGATCCTTATTATCCTGGTCCTCGCGGTGTGGACCGTGGTAAGGGCCACGCCGGCCAGCACTCAGGACAAGCCGGTCCTTACGGTAGAGGACGATTGCACCGCGTTTGCCCTTGCGCCTGACGGTCGGATTGCCTACGCCGTGCGCCACCTCCTGCACACAAAGCATTACGACTTCGAGCGCGACGATATTTGGATGGTCACTGCGGAGGGAAAAAAGACGCGCATCGTAAACGGCGAAAAGCTCGTCAGGGGTGGCGCCGGCGTTTTCAGCTACGCCGTCCAATCGATCGCTTGGTCGCCGGACGGGCGCTCCCTGGCGGTGGCGATGTACACCACCCAGATGGATGAGAAGGGGAACACAAAAGACGAACAGATCGTGGATTTAATGGATGCGGACGGGAAGGAAATCAATATTCAGGGAACGCACAATAGCGTCATTGACGAAGCCATGAACGCCGCCTGGCTCGCCGATGGCGCCACGGTGGCCTTCCTGGCCGAAGCTGTCAAACCGAAACTCCTCTACTCCATCGGCACCCTCCGGCCGGTGAGCGGTCGCGGTGGCCCGATTCTGGCCGGGCACACCTTCTCCGCCGTGGCCTGGGACGCGAAACGCAATGCTGCCGTTGCCATCGAGCGCGATCGAAGCTTGACGGGGCCGATTCTCCTGGTCTGGCTTGACCTGATTAAGGAAACCCGGCGGGAGTTGGCAACCCTGGACGCGTACCTCGGCCAGTTGTCCATTTCACCTTCCGGGGATCGAGTCGCTTATTTCCGCGATGGGGATACGCTCGAACTCCGCGACGTGGTGTCGCCGGAGAAGGCTACCCACGTGCCCGCGGCGTATGGGAACTTCGAATGGGCGCGAGACGAGCGGCGCATCTTGCTGAAGCGCGGCCCCGAAAACAAATCCGGCAGTCTCGCGTGGATCAGCCTGCCCGATGGAGCGCTCGAACCCGCCTTGCACGACCTGGCCTTCCGGCACTTCCAAATCTCTCCCGATGGGCGTCGCCTCGGCGTCACTGAGCCCGGCAAACAGGTCTTGCAGGTCTATTCCCTTCCCTGAGTTACATCGATTCCAGGCGTGCGCCAATCCGGGCGCTAGCGGAAGCGCTTCGCGTGCTCTTTGGCAATGCACGAGTCCATGGCCACCACCAAGCCTTCGCTGAGCGCCCGGTCGGCGGATTCGGGATGGACCACTCCTTCCTGCATCCAAATGGCGCGCGCCCCGATGCGGATGGCGCTGTCCACGATCTCGGGAACGAACTCCGAGCGGCAGAACACATCCACGATGTCCACTTTCTCCGGAATGTCCTCGAGCCGCGGATACGATTTCCGCCCGAGCACTTCCGCCTCGTTCGGATTGACCGGGAAAATCTGGTAGCCCGCGCGTTGCATGTATTCAGCGACGCCGTAGCTGGCACGATTTCGGCGCGAGGAAAGCCCGACGACGGCGATGTTCCGGCTGGTCTTGAGTATCTCGGTGAGCGAATCGTCCGGGCTTTCGGCCCGAGGGTCCGGCTCGCGCATCATTCAGTTCCTTGTGCGGTTCCCCGGGCGGCCGCCCCGGCCGATTCCGCGAGCCCTCCGCGAAGCTTCGCGCGAATTGCCGCGCGCCTTTCGATGCGCGGCCGAGAGTCCAGGCTTCGCTGCCGCAGCCTTCCCATCGGCTGTCGCACCGCTGCGTGGGATACCGCGCGCAGCTTTTTCGGAGGCGCGGATCAGCTTCGCGACTTCCTGGCTCGTCAGGTAACGGTAGCGTCCCGGCGCCAAAGGCCCGAGCTCCAGGTCTGCAATGCGGATGCGCTTCATTTTCTCGACGGGGTGGCCGAGTTCGACAAGCGCGCGGCGCAGGCGGTCGCGTCGCGCCTCACTGAGAGTGGCTTCGTACCATGCATTGGGGCCCTGGCTCACTGGTCGCAGCCGCACTCCGGTCCGATCTGCGATCGGTCGCAGCTCGCTTTCGGACAGGCGTCCCTTCAACTTCAGAAGATACACTTGCGGCATTCCGTGTGCGCGCAGAATGCGATTGGCAAGCTCGCCGTCATTGGTCAGCAGAAGGACTCCCGCGGCGTGATATTCCAGGCGTCCCACGGGGAAAACGCGCGTCGCCACGCCTTGCAGGAAACCGCCGAGGGAGGGGCGCCCTTCGGGGTCGCTCATCGTCGCCACCACGCCCGGCGGCTTGTGGAGCGCCACGTAGACGTCAGCCTTGACCGGCTGTATCAATTTTCCCGCCACCTTGATGTGGTCGTGAGCGGGATCGGCCTTCGTGCCCAGCTCGGTGACCACTTGGCCGTTCAGCGTCACCTGCCCTGAGACGATGAGCTGCTCCGCACGCCGCCGAGAAGCCGCCCCTGCATGCGCGATAATCTTTTGCAATCTTTCTTGCATGGACGAAACGCGGCTCCGAATCACGTCTGAATTGCGCTCAGATGAAGCCCTGATGAAGCCCGAACTAAGCCCGACTTAAGAACGTTCTGCGGAAGACGGCCCGTCGTCGCTCCCACCGGCGCCGGCTGCGGCGGCCTTTGCGGCGCCCGATTCATTCGCCGCCGGTTCCGAGGCCGGGGCGCCTTCCGGCTCGTTGGCGGCGTCATCCGGCTCGATCGGCGCGATCCCCGCATCGCTGCCCAGCGCCGCCTGCGCCAGTTGCTCGAACTCTTTGAGGCTCGGCAGCTCGTCGAGGTCGGAGAGTCCGAAGCGCATCAGAAAGTCTTTCGACGTGCGATAGAGGATCGGTCGGCCGACCACCGGCTTGCGGCCCGCGGTCGTAATCAGCCTTCGTTCGAGAAGCGTTTTCACCACGCCGGCACAGTTGACGCCGCGAATTTCGTGTATTTCGGGAAGTGTGACCGGCTGTTTGTAGGCGATCACGGACAAAGTTTCGAGCGCCGGCATCGTCAGACGCACCGGAGGCCGCAAGCCTTTGATGAATTTGCGCACCACCTCGTGGTGTTGCGCCTTCGTGTAGAAACGGTAGCCGCCCGCGACTTTGCGGATCTCGACTCCGCGATCGTCGGCGGCGTAAGAGGCTACCAACAGGTCCAGCGCGCTGCGCACCTCGTGCTTCTCCACGCCCAGCGCTTCCGCCAGTTGCTCCACCGTGGCCGGCTCATCGGCCACGTAAATCACCGCTTCCAGCGCGGATTGAAGTTCCTGTGGCGTCATCATCACAGGTATTGCTCGTCGATTTGCGCCATTGCTTCACCGCCCGAAAATACCAGATCGAACATTTTGTGTTTGCGGACCTCGATATCGCCGAACGCCTCCGCCTGCACCAATAGCACCGCCTGCAGCCGCACCATCTCGAGGACGGCGAGGAAGGCCACAATCATGGCGCGCCGCGATGGACACGACTCGAAGAATCCTATGAGTGAAACAGGCTGCTCGGAAGCCACGAGCTGCTTGCGCAGCGCTTCCATCATCTGCGCCACGGTGAACGTTTCGTGTTGCAGCTCGATTCGCGTTACTTCGCGGCGCCGCTCCAGCACCTTCTGAAAAACGCTGATGAGATCCACCAGCGAGACCACCATTTCGCCTTCGGCCCCTTCGCCCTCGTAAAGCGAGCGGTCCGGTTTCGACCACACGTGATCTTCCACCTGCTGCTTTTGATACAGAAGCTGCGCGGCGTTCTTGAATTTCTCGTGCTCCAAAAGCCGGTGGACCAGCTCGGCGCGCGGGTCGAGCTGCTCTTCCGGTCCTGCGGAAGGGTCCGGCGGCAGAAGCATTTTCGATTTGATGTAGATCAGCGTGGCCGCCATGTAAAGGAAGTCGGAGGAAACGTCGATGTCCAGCCGCTCGAGCTGCTGGAGATAATCGAGATACTGGCTGGTGATTTTGGCGATGGGGATATTGTGAATGTCGATTTCCTGCTTGCGCACCAAATCGAGCAGCAGGTCGAGCGGTCCCTCGTACATGGGGAGTTGAATTTTGTAGGGCGTCGCCAACTTATCCTCTCATCGCCGCTTTCTGGGCTGAGGAAGCGTTCGAGGCGAGCTGCCGTGCGCGCTCCCAGCCGAACACGGCCTCACGCACCCGCCTCATCGTTTTCCGCGTCACTCGCCGGGCTTTGGCCGAACCCGCGTCGAGGATATCCCAAACCCTCTGCGGTTGCGCTTCCAATTCGCGCCGCCGCGCTTGAATCGGTTCGATCCAGCGTACCAGGCTATCGGCCATCAAGGCTTTACAATCGACGCAGCCGATTTCGGCGGTCCGGCATTCCCGGTCCACTCGGGCGATTGTCCCCGAATCCGAAAAAAGCTGATGGTACGCGAACACGGGACACACTTCGGGCCGGCCCGGATCGGTGCGGCGCACCCGCTGCGGGTCCGTCATCATCGCGCGCGCCTTAGTGCGGATGGCGTCGGGAGGATCACTCAGCCAGATGGCGTTGCCGTAGCTTTTTGCCATGCGCCGGCCGTCGGTGCCGGGCACTCGCGGTGTTTCCGTCAGCATCACATGGGGTTCGCGCAACACCTGCTGGATGGGCACGTCGGCGTTGGCGAGCAACGAGTGTCGATGGTCGAGTGGCAGTGGCGCGAGCGCCGCCTCCAATCGCTGGCAATTCGCCTCTGACTTCGCGTCCTCTTTCGTAACTCCAACGCCGAGTTCCTTCGCCAGCTCGACGATGGCCTTCGCCCCTGCTTTCTTCCAGTTCACGCGCCCAAATGCGGTGTTGAAGCGCCGCACGACTTCGCGGCTCAGCTCCACGTGCGGCACCTGGTCCTCGCCCACCGGCACGAGATCGGCGTCGTAGATGACGATGTCCGCGGTCTGCAGGAGCGGATAACCCAGGAAGCCGTAAGTGCCTAGATCCTTGTCCTTCAGGTTCTCGATCTGTTCGCGGTACGTGGGCACGCGTTCCAGCCAGCCGAGCGGCGTAATCATCGAAAGCAGCAAATGCAATTCGGCGTGGTCTTGCACGAGTGATTGCAGGAAGAGCGTGGACTTTTCCGGATCGAGGCCCACCGAGAGCCAGTCGGTCGTGACTTCGAGGGTGTTCTGCGGCACCTGCGAAGTGTCCGCGTAATGCGTCGTCAACGCGTGCCAATCGGCGATGAAATAAAAACAGTCGTACTCTTCCTGCAGCTTCAGCCAATTCGAAAGGGCCCCGAAGTAGTGCCCGATGTGCAGTGGTCCCGTCGGCCGCATGCCGCTCAGGACCCTTTTGGGTCGCTTCTTGGCCGCAGCTGGCGTCACGGCGTCTCCCGTTGGGTGGTTGTCCGCGGCGGCCACTCTATGCGCCTCCCGAGTGCGCCAGCAGGTCGCGCGCGATTACCGTGCGCTGGATTTCGCTGGTGCCTTCGTAGATGGCCAGCACGCGTGCGTCGCGATAGTAGCGCTCCACATCCGTTTCCCGCGAATAGCCGGAGCTGCCGTGAATCTGGACGGCTTTGTAAACCACTCGATTCACCATTTCACTCGCATAGAGTTTGGCGCGGGAAGCATGCGGCCCCAGGCGCCGCTCGCCCTGGTCGCGCATCCACGCCGCGGAGTAAGTGAGCGCGCGCGCCGCCTCAATTTCCGTCTGCATGTCTGCCAGCATCCATTGAATGGCCTGAAACTCGCCGATCGTTTTTCCGAAGGCGCGCCGCTGCTTGGCGTAGCGCCCCGACGCTTCGAGCGCGCCTTGAGCGATCCCAATCGCCTGCGCGGCAACCCCCACGCGGCCGCCGTCCAAAGCCTCCAAGGCGATTTTGAGCCCCTGCCCTTCCGCGCCCAGCCGGTTTTCCACCGGCACGCGGCAATCCTCGAAGACGATTTCCGCGGAGCGCGACAGTCGCAAACCCATTTTATCCTCGTAACGGCTGATGCGAAAGCCGGGGAATGCAGGTTCGACGAGAAAAGCCGTCACTCCCCGCGCGCCCGCCGCCGGGTCCGTCTTGGCGAAAACGACGTAGAGGCCGGAGAATCCGCCATTGGTCACCCAGCTTTTCGTCCCGTTGAGCTGATAGAACTCTCCCTGGCGCACCGCGTGCGTCTGGATGGCCGCCGAGTCCGACCCGGCCTGGGGCTCGGTCAGGCAGAAGGCGCCGAGGATTTCGCCCTGGGCCAGCCGTCGCAAATATTTTTTCTTTTGCTCTTCGCTGCCGTGCCGGCAGAGGGGTGCTGCCGCCACTGAATTCGTCACGCTCAAGGCCACTGCGGTCGAAGCGCACACCCGAGCCACTTCCTCGATCATCAACGCGTAGCTGATCGTATCGGTGCCGCTGCCGCCCCAGTCTTCCGGCACCAGCATCCCGCAGAATCCCATCTCGCCCAGCCGGCGAAGCTCGTCGGAGGGAAACTTCCCCTCGCGCTCGTATTCGCGAAGAATGGGGCGCACCTCCGCTTCCATAAACTGCCGAACGGTATCGCGGATCAGGACCTGATCGCTGGTGAGTGAGAAATCCATCCCCGAGTGCACCGCGATGCTAGCACATCGCCGGGATCGACCGAACCCGTTTCATCTGAAAACACACTTGCGCGATTGACCTGCTGCGTCGCGTTTCGGGTCCCTTAGCGTGGGTTCTAAGATCCCGTAGGTTCGATCCCCGCCGCCCCTACCAATCATCAGGTCTTCTAAGCCCTGGCCACGACGCGCATATGTCCTTGACGGCGGGAACGAGGCGCGCGCTTTATGACGATTTCAACGTCTCGGCCAAGCAGCGTCAGGAATTGCATGAGGCGTTCTGTAGAGAAGCCGGAAAGTTGCCCGCGTAGAAGACGGGAAACTTTCGGTTGGTCGATCTTCAGCATGCGGGCTGCATCCGCTTGAGTGAGTCGTCGCGCGCGAATGACTCCTGCAACACGAATCGCAAGATCTGCTTTCGCAAGACGCTCTTCGGGATTCGGCAGGCCCATGTCGGCGAAGACATTGCCGCTGCTTTCCTCCACATCGATCGTTTTTGGCATGTCGCTTCGTTTCCTTCTGGCGTGTCAGCCATTCCCCGTGTTCGTCCTGGGCCCGCTTCAGCCGGGAATTAATCAAATTGATGTCGGCCTTCGGTGTTTTCATCCCCGTTTTAGATTTCTTCTGGAAGGCATGTAGCACGTACACGCGGCCGGCGAATCGCACGGTATAGACAGCGCGGTATGTGTCGCCGTTGTGGTCTGCCACGACCTCCAATACTCCCGCCCCGGCGAACCCTCTGAGTGGCTTCGCGTGGGCGTGCTTTCCGCCCTGCTGCGCCACGTAGAGCGCAAATCCTATTGCGTCCTTGACCTCTTGGGGAAAAGCCGAGAGGTCAGCTCTGGTGCTCCCGATCCAAACTAGGGGCTTGATCCCAGGCGGTGCGGTCACCATTAGTGTATGCCTAAATGAGCATAAGCCGCAAGCGAATCCTTAGGACCGTTGCCGGCCCTAGGGGCTCATAGCACGGACTATTTGGTCCGAGAAGAATCGGGCGCGGCCCCAAGTTTCACCGTCCGGTGAAATTGTTCCATAAGATATGGGCCGGATCGAACTGGCGGGTATTTCGGCTTCTCCCCTGCTGCAAGACATGTAGGGATGCACGCGATTTCCGCGTCCCAATTCGGCTGGTGGAAGAACGCGATCGATTGCCGCCGCGTGGAGCCGCGATGCTCCGCCGGCGGGTTGACGACCCGATGGAGCGTCGAAACCCAGCGGTCGTTCGTCCAGCGAGCCATCAGATCGCCGAGGTTGATAATGAAGGCTCCCGGAAGAGCAGGGACGGGGAACCACTCTCCGTCGCGGGTGCGGATTTCGAGTCCGCCCGGCGCTTGTTCCGACAAAAGAATCGTCAGGCTGCCGTAGTCCGTGTGCGCGCCGGCGCGCAACTGGCCGGGCTTCGGGGGCGCCGACTGATGCGGGTAATTAAGAGCGCGCATCGCGCTGATGGCGTGATCGATCTGGTTGTGGAAAAATCCTTCCGGCAGATCCAGCGCGACCGCGAAAATCCGCATCATCTTCTGCGCCAACCCGTCCATCGCCCGGTAGTAGGCCGACCACGCCTCTCGAAATTGGGCGGGCTTTCTGGGCCATTGGTTGGCAGCGTGAGAAAAGTCCGTCCCAGGATCGTTCTCCAGGCGAGCCGGCCGGTCGAGCGGTCCGATGCTGAAACTTTCCTTGAGGTCTGGTGGCGCTTCCTCGCCCGTCGACTTGGCAAGCGCCTCGGCCTGCAGGCCCGCATACCCGTAGGGATAGCCCTCGTACGGCATCTTCAATTCGAGCTTCTCCGCTAGCGGGAGATCGAAGAATTGCCGGGCCGCGGTCCAAGCGCCGTCGAGAATCTCTTCTGGCACTCCGCATCCCGTGACGGCAAGGAAACCCGTTTGGCGGCAAACTTCATCCACCCGTCGCGCCAGAGCCTGCTTCGCGCTCGACGAGGTCTCCGTGAAAGAGGAGAGATCCAGCGCCTCAAAAGCCAACATGTACTTCCCCTCTCGCCCTGAAGTGTGAAGTCACCGGCCACTCATTCGGTGGCATGCTACCACGAGAAAATGATATTACTGGCTGCCATGGCTCAGGCCACACCCAATTCTCTAGTCGAGATCAGCCCTGAATTGCAAACAATCCTTGCAGCCGGTGGCCCAGTCGTCGCACTTGAATCCGCCATCATCACGCACGGCATGCCGTATCCAGACAACCTCGCCACCGCCCGAGCGGTCGAGGATATTATTCGCGCCGAGGGCGCTTCGCCGGCCACCATCGCCGTGATCGACGGGAAAATCCGGGTGGGGCTCACAGCGAGTTTGCTCGAGCGGTTGGCTTCGACTCCCAAGGTTGCCAAAGCCTCCCGGCGCGATCTGGCTTCCCTTCTCGTCCGCCGGGAGACCGCCGGGACCACTGTGGCAGCAACGATCTTGGCGGCCTCCTTCGCGGGGATCTCAGTGTTCTCCACCGGTGGCATTGGCGGCGTCCACAGGGGCGCCGAGGAAACATTCGATATATCGGCGGATCTGTCCGAGCTGGCCTCGACGCCGGTCGCGGTGGTGTGCGCCGGAGCGAAGTCGCTCCTCGACATTCCCAAGACGCTCGAAGTTCTCGAGAGCCGCGGCGTGCCAGTTCTTGGCTATGGCACCGACGAATTTCCTGCATTCTTCGCTCGCTCGAGCGGCTACAAAGTGGATTACCGCTTCGATAGCCCGCGCGAGCTTGCACAGGTGATCGCGGCGCAGCGTGCTCTGGGCCTGCAGGGTGGGATTCTGATCGCGAACCCGATTCCCGAAGCCGACGCCCTGCCCGCCGAGGAAATCGAGGCGCATATCGCCGAGGCTGTCCGCGACGCAGAGGCTGCGGGGATCTCCCGCAAGGATCTCACCCCGTTTGTTCTTGAGCGGATCAATCAGCGGACGGGGGGAAGAAGCCTGAAGGCGAACATCGCCCTGGTGAAAAACAACGCCTCGCTTGCTGCGCGGATCGCTCTCGAACTTTCGCGAATTTCTTGACTGCCTGGAAAGGAGTCGCGTACGCAGAGACTCGAACCCAACGAGAAGCCCGCGGCTGTGCTGGTGATCGGCGATGTAATGATCGACATCATCGTCAAAGCGGAAGGCCCGATCGAAAGGGGAACCGATACCCGGGCCACGATTCGCCCCTCGCCGGGCGGGTCGGGAGCGAATCAGGCAGCCTGGCTTGCCCACTTTGGAAATAAAGTGATTTTCGTGGCCCGCGTCGGGAACCATGACCATGACGAGCAGAAATCCCTTCTGCGGGGTTACGGCGTGGAGCCCGTCCTGGCGAAAGACGAAAGTGCTCCCACTGGCATGCTCATCACTTTGCTGTCGAGCGATGGCGAGCGAAGCTTCCTCACGGACCGCGGCGCAAACGTTCATCTCGAGCGCGGTGATCTGCCCGACGCCTTGCTCGATCGCGTGGGGATTGTCCACGTTTCAGGCTACGCCCTGTTCGAAGCGGGGCCTCGTTCCGCCGTGCTCGATTTCGTCGATCGGACGGTTGTCCGCGACATCCTGGTAACAGTAGATCCCAGCTCAGTTTCCTTTCTTCGGGAAGTAGGGCCGCAGTCGTTTATGGAATGGACCAAGGCGGCACGCATCTGCTTCCCGAACGCTGAGGAAGCGGCGATTCTGGCCGGCACCTCCGATCCTGACGAACAGATCGCCATTCTCTCGAAGCATTACGACATGGTGGTCATCAAGCGCGGCGCGGAAGGGGCGGAAGCCGCCACAGCACGAGGAGCAAAGCGCTGGGCCGTGAAGGCCCCTTGTGGCCAAGGTAGCGAAGGTGTCGAAGCTGTCAAAGTCGTGGACACCACTGGCGCGGGAGACGCCTTCCTTGCCGGCTTCTTGTCCGCCTACATTCGCAGCGGATCGATCGAGGAGTGTCTCAAGCGCGCGGTGGAGGCTGGATCGAAAGCGACGACTCAGTTCGGAGGACGACCGCCGGCAGGTGCTACAGCTTCAGGAGTTCGCGGAGGCGCTTCGTCTGGGCGCGGCTGACGGGCACTTCACTCTGGCGCTTGTCGTTCATCTTCAGCATGTAGCTCGACTTGAACCACGGCACCACTTCCTTGATGTGATTGATGTTCACGAGATACGACCGATGGGCGCGCCAGAAAACATCGGCGTCGAGCGCCGCCTGCAATTCTTCGATCGTCCGGTAGTTCGACACGCCCTCGAAATCCCGCGCGTAGATCGTGATCGTGCCGTCCTGAATTCCCGCGTAGACCAGATCGTCTGCATCCACCAGAATCAGCCGCCCCTGCGCTTTCACCAGCAGCTTCACCGGCTGCGGCCCCTTCGCGGTCCCGAGCTGACCCACCAGCGTTTCCAGTCGCTCGACCGGTGAGGCATTGGCATCCACCAATTTCTTGGCGCGCTGGATGGCTTTCGCCACGCGCCCTTTGTCGAATGGCTTCAACACGTAATCGACGGCATTCACCTCAAATGCGTGGACCGCGTAGTGGTCGTAGGCTGTGGCGAAGACGATCTGCGGCACGCGCACCTTGCGTTCCACCAGCTTCTTGATCACGCCGAAGCCGTCGAGCCCGGGCATCTGCACGTCCAGAAAAACCAGGTCCGGGCTATGCTCCTTGATCAGCGATACGGCATCCAACCCGTTCTTGCCCTGCCCCACAAGGTTGATTTCCGGAAAAGCCTTCAGCAGGTATGCCAGTTCATCCCGCGCGGGCTTTTCGTCGTCAATGATCAGTGTGTTGATGGGCATGCGCGTCGCGCCGTCGTACTGAGCCGTCCGCGGTCAGTATACGCAACGCGCCAAACAGCGGCAAGGAAGCGGCTGCGATCCTTGTAGCGCGCAGGCCGCATTTGAATGAAACGCTAAACCGCGATACCGAATCCAAACAACATGCAATTTGGGGTGGAAACTAACGCTATTCGAGTCTTACGTTCGCCACCGAGCTAAACGAGAATAGATAAATGAATATCGACCGAAGACGGTGGGCTTCCGGTTTTTTTCTGGGCGCGATTTTGGCGTCAGCGACATTGCTCGCTTCTCCAGTTTCCGCCCAGCAAGAGCAGCAAGGCCGGCAGAAAGAAGCGCCCACAGCAGATACGGCCGCACAGGGCCAATCTAAGACCACCGACAAAGATAAGACGAATCAGAAGGCGCAGCCCAACTCCCCAAGTGGCACATCGAATGACCGGCTTTTTTACGCGTTGCCAAACTTTCTGACGCTGGAGAATGCTGGACAGGTTCCGCCTCTAACCACAGGCGAGAAATTCAAAGTGGTGGCCCGGGGCTCGTTCGACTATGTTGAATACGCGTGGTTCGGCTTTCTCGCTGGCATCAGCCAGGCGGAGAACAGCGAACCAGGATACGGGCAAGGTGCGGCCGGCTATGGCAAGCGCTACGGGGCGTCCTTTGCCGACGGCACCATCGAGAATTTCATCACGGGCGCCGCTCTTCCATCGCTGCTGCGGCAGGATCCCCGCTTTTACCAGTCGGGCAAAGGCGGATTCCTGCATCGCGTGGGCTACTCGGTGAGCAGGATCTTTATCACGCGTACCGACTCGGGCGGCGAGCAGTTCAATTACTCGGAGATCTTCGGGAGCGCGATCTCGGGGGGGATCTCCACGTACAGTTACCATCCCCACGCCGATCGAACTTTGCCGAATACCGCCAGCGTGTGGTCCACGCAGGTCGGATACGATACGATTACGATCGTGGTTAAAGAGTTTTGGCCGGATATTCGCAGAAAAATCAGCCACAAGCCGCAGCCCGGAGCGGCCAAGCCCTAAAGCTTCCTCCCCCTGCTTTCAGCCGTACCATTATTCTCGCCGGCGAATCTACCCGAATCTCCGAAGGATATTTGATGCGTTGCGGGAGGCCGATCGTGGAGGAGATCTAGAAAGGAGATCGCGACTTCAAATGCGACTCCCCGGTTTAGTGCTTCGGAGTGCGCTATCATGGCCCCCGCAACATTGCGCAGTACTGGATGGACGCAAAGATATGACATCCCGCGCCAAGATCGTTTCCAGCCGCACGATTTATTCAGGCCCGGTGTTCAGCGTCCGTCAGGACCGCGTGGTAGAGCCTGGCGGGGTGCGAGTGACGCGAGATATCGTCGTCCACAGCGGTTCGGTCGTGATCATGCCGATTTTCCCCGATGGCCGAATCCTGCTCGTGCACCAATATCGCCATTCCTTGGGCCGATATCTCTGGGAGTTGACGGCCGGCCGCATCGATCCGGGAGAGTCGCCACTCGCCGCCGCCAAGCGGGAATTGCTCGAAGAGACGGGCTACTCCGCCAAGCGCTACGATAAACTGCTGGACGTCTTCCCTACCCCGGGCTTCGTGAACGAACACATGGTGATCTTCGCGGCCAGCGGATTGCTGCCGGGCAAGGCGCGCCCGGAAGAAGACGAACGGATCACCGCACGACGCTTCACCCTTCAGGGGCTTGAGCGATGGATACGCGTCGGCAAAATTCGCGACGCCAAATCCATTACCGGTATCCTCTTTTACGCCCGCTTCTTCGCCGACCGCTAGCCCGGATTTCTCACCCTAATAGGGCGGCTCTTGCGAAGCTGCGACAGGGTCCACAAAATGGGTTATGGTCCAAGGAACTCTGTACTTATGGATTTGTGGGAGAAATCGGGGCTAGAGCTTTCTCTCCCTCACGTGAGGTCCCGGCAGGTCTCGCTTGTCTTTCTTCCCGATGGCTTATAATGAGGCCCCATGGAAAATCGTGAAGTCGCCCACATCTTGCGCGAGACCGCGCAGCTCCTCGAAATCGATGGCGCCATCATCGGCCGCTACCGCAGCTACGAAAAAGCCGCCGACCTCCTCGAGAACCTCACCCAAAGAATCGAGGAGTTGGCCAAGGATCAGGAAAAGCTGACGGAGCTTCCCGGAATCGGCGACAACATGGCCGCGCATATTCGCGAGATCCTGAAGACGGGCGATTACGGCCTGCGAAAAAAGTTGCTGAAGAAATACCCGCAGAAAATCCTTACTTTGCTCGCACTGCAATCCCTCGGCCCCAAGCGAGTCGCATTTCTCTGGAGTCACTTCAAGGTGTCCACGGTCGAGGAAGTTGAAAAGCTCGCCCGCGCGGGGAAATTGCGCGACCTGCCTGGCTTCGGCGAGAAAAGCGAGCAAAACATTCTGAACGCCGTCGCCACTTTCAAGAGCGGTGAGGGCCGTTTCCATATTCACGTGGCGGATCAGGCGGCGGAGAGAATCCGGCAGCACATCGAGCAGCTGGGGAAGAATATCGAATCGGTGACGGCCGCTGGGTCGTTGCGGCGCGGCAAGGAAACGATCGGGGATCTGGACTTCATCGTCACCCTGCCGGCGGGCAAGCGTCACTCGGCGCGCCAGGTGGAAGCCATTTACAAGCACATCTTGACCTATCAGGGAATCCAGCGCGTCCTGGCCCAGGGCGAAAACAAAGTCAGCTTCGTGCTGAGCAATGGGATGCAGGTGGACGTCCGCGTTCTGGAGCACGATTGCTTTGGCTCCGCTCTCATGTACTTCACCGGCTCGAAGGAACATAGCGTCGCGCTGCGCGGCCGAGCCCTCGAGATGGGCTATACCCTGAACGAATACGCCTTGGCGAAGCTTCCCGGCGAGCGCGCCGTTGCTCGGAAGACGGAGGAGGAAATCTACTCGAAGCTCGGCCTCCCGTTTATCCAGCCGGAGCTGCGGGAGAACACCGGTGAAATCGAGGCCGCCGCCTCCGGGAGGCTGCCGAAGCTCGTGGCGCTGGAAGACATTCGCGGCGATTTGCAGATGCACACGCACGCGTCGGACGGCAAGAACTCGATCGAGGAAATGGCCGAAGCGGCCCGCGAGCTCGGCCATGAATACATCGCCCTCACCGATCATTCCAAAGCCGTCACCGTGGCCAACGGCATGGATGAAAAGCGGACCCTGGAGCAGATCAAAAAGGTTCGAACGGCGCAGAAAAAAGTCGCGGGCATTCGCCTCTTGGCCGGCATCGAAGTCGACATCCTGAAGGACGGGCGGCTCGACCTGGATGACGAAGTGCTCGCTCAACTCGACGTCGTCGTCGCCTCGGTCCATTCTTATATGACTCTGGACCGTGCGGCGATGACCGAACGGATCCTTGCTGCCATCGAAAATCCTTACACCCAGATCATCGCGCATCCTACCGGCCGCCTGCTTCTGCGCCGCGATCCCTTCCAGTACGAAATGGAAAAGGTCATGGATGCGGCCAGCAAGCGCGGCGTCGCCATGGAATGCAACTCCTACCCCGACCGGCTCGACTTGAGGGATTCCCACCTGCGCATGGCCAAGGAGCGCGGAGTCAAGATCGTCATCTCCACCGATTCGCATTCCACCACCCACCTGCGGTTCATCAAGTACGGGGTCCTGACCGCGCGGCGGGGCTGGCTCGAGAAAAAAGATGTCATCAATACGCTGCCAGTCGAGCAGTTCCTTGCGGCCCTGCGCCCCAAGCCGCGCGCGGAGCGCTCGGCCACAGCCACACGGTCGTAGGCCCTAGTTTGGACTCCGGTTGATTCAAACCCGGGAACAATCCTGGTGCGGCGCACGTACATTCGAGTAGCAATTCTTAAGGGGGGCTCCGATGCGTCGTGCACCAGCCCAGGTAGTTCTCCTTCTTGCGCTCGCGGCTGCCGCTTGTGGACAGGCCAGCCAAAGCAAGGCCGGGAGCGAAGGCTTCGAGGCGTATTTCCCGTCAGCCGGGCTGCTTCGCATGCACATTCGCTCCGGCGATGTCAGAATCTTTGGCGGCGAGGCGGACAAGATCATCATTCACTACGGGGGCAGCAACTCGAACCGGGCAGGCGAGGTGAAGGTGAGCTTCAAGACGTCAGGTCAGACGGGCGATCTGAGCATCAAGGGTGGCCCCCAGAACGATTTCCGGGTCACTCTTCAGGTGCCTACAAAATCCAACCTATATGTGCGCATGCCCTTCGGAGACCTGGATATCTCCGCAGTTTCGGGTGACAAGGATGTCGAGGTTCATGCCGGTGACGTCACTCTGGCGTTGGGCAAAGCCGACGACTATCGCTATGTGGACGCGTCCGTAACTTCTGGTGAACTCTCGGCTGATCCCTTCCACGTAGATAAAGGAGGCTTGTTCCGCTCTTTCAAGACGGAAGGCCGTGGGAATTACCGCCTTCACGCTCACGTGGGAGCGGGCGATCTGACCCTTAAGAACTAGTCAGTCCATGTTCTGGGGAACTTTTGGCTCGATCCACACGTAAATGCCTTTAGGAAGACGGAGGTGACTGCAATGCGCAAAGCCTGGCTCCTTGGCGTGGTGCTCGTGGGAGTTGTAACCGCGACGCCGGCTCGCGCCGATGATTGGACGAAAAAGTATAGCGTCAGCGGTCGAGCCGATCTGCGGGCGGTCACGAACGACGGCAACGTCGAAATTACCGGCACCGACCAAAAAGAAATCGACGTTCATGTTACGACCGTCGGCTGGAGTATCCCTTCGGAAGTCCATATCAGTGAAAATCAAAGTGGGGATCACGTCACGATTGAAGTCCGCACGCCGCGCACGCATTGGAACCTGTTCGGCTCCGGGCACCGCTCTGTGCGCGTCGAGCTGCGAGTGCCTCGCGAGGCCGACCTCGATATCCAGACCGGCGACGGCAATGTGACTTTGCTGGGCATCTCCGGCCAAATCCGGATCCAAACGGGCGACGGAAATATTAGCGCCGACGGCTTGAAGGGAGACGTCAAGCTGCACACGGGTGACGGAAACGTGGATGGGCGGAACGTCGAAGGTGTTCTCAACGCCGATACGGGCGACGGGCACCTGGTCGTGCGCGGCCGCTTCGACGTTCTGAACCTCAAGACCGGCGACGGCAATATCGACGCGGAAGCGGTCAACGGCTCCCAAATGTCGAGCGGCTGGTCGCTGCATTCCGGCGACGGTCACATCAATCTACGGGTTCCCGCCGACTTCCACGCCGACCTCGACGCGCATACGGGCGATGGCCACATCAGTATGGATTTCCCGGTGACCGTCTCCGGCTCGCTCAGCACCTCCACGATTCACGGAAAGTTGAACGGCGGCGGTCAGTCGTTGTCGATCCGCTCGGGCGACGGCTCGATCCGCCTCGATCACCTGTAATTTAATTCAGCGTGAGGCCATCCCTTTCGCGCTGACTGCTAGGAACGGCTGTCCGCTGCCGTAGGCACCTGTCCCCTTCCCGCCGCAACCCAGCCGCCACCTGCTCCGAGCTCGCTTTCCCCGGAATCGGGTTGCAAACAGCGTGGCGTTCGCCCATCATAGTGCGTTTTCTCTGCATCAAGCGGCCGGCTGGAGGGAGCCGGCGCCGCTTTTGATTTCGAGTCCTCGACAAAGGGGGAAGGAATGCGCAGGCCCGCGAACATCGCTCCAGCGAAGGGCAAGTTGGGCGTGCTCATGCCCGGCATGGGTGCTGTGAGCACCACTTTCATGGCCGGCGTGGATCTGGTCCGCCGCGGAGAAGCGCCACCCGTCGGTTCGCTCACGCAAATGGGAACCGTCCGCCTGGGCAAACGCACCGAGGGTCGTTCTCCTCGTATTAAGGAGTTCGTGCCCCTGGCGGGCCTCGATGACTTGGTGTTCGGCGGCTGGGACGTCTTCTCCGACGACGCCCACGAGGCCGCGCGAAAAAGCGGCGTCCTCGAGCCGCAGCATCTCGAGAAAGTGAAGAAGTTTCTCTCCGGAATCCGCCCGATGAAGGCCGCCTTCGATCAGAACTACGTCAAGAACCTCCACGGCAATCACGTCAAGAAGGGCAAAACAAAATTCGATCTGGCCGAGCAGATTCGCGACGACATCCGCCAGTTCAAAAAGAAATCCGGCGCGCAGCGCCTTGTGATGGTGTGGTGCGGCTCCACTGAGGTCTATCTCGAACAGAATTCGGAGCACCGGACGCCCAAAGAGTTCGAGCGCGCCATGAAGTCGAATCATCCGGCCATCGCCCCTTCCATGCTCTACGCCTACGCCGCCATCACCGAGGGCATCCCCTTTGCCAACGGGGCCCCCAACCTGACCGTGGAAATTCCCGCCTTGCTCGAGCTGGCGCGCGAACACAACGTTCCCGTCTGCGGCAAGGATTTCAAGACCGGCCAGACGCTGATGAAGACCATCCTCTCTCCGGGCTTCAAGGCTCGCATGTTGGGTGTGCATGGCTGGTTTTCCACCAACATCCTCGGCAATCGCGATGGCGAAGTGCTGGACGATCCCGGCTCGTTCAAAACCAAAGAGGAATCGAAGCTGAGCGTGCTCGAATACATCCTCCAGCCCAAGCTTTATCCCGAACTCTACGGCAAGATCTACCACAAGGTCCGCATCAACTATTATCCGCCGCGCGGCGACAACAAGGAAGGCTGGGACAACATCGATATTTTCGGCTGGCTTGGATATCCGATGCAGATCAAGGTGGATTTTCTCTGCCGCGATTCCATTCTGGCGGCGCCCATCGTCCTCGACCTGGTGCTTTTCCTCGACCTGGCCAATCGCGCCGGCATGCGCGGCATTCAGGAATGGCTGAGCTTCTATTTCAAGTCCCCCATGTGCGCCCCGCAGCTCTACCCCGAGCACGACCTCTTCATCCAGTTGATGAAACTGAAGAACACGCTGCGTTGGATGATGGACGAGGAGCTGATCACCCACCTCGGCGCCGAGTATTACGACTGACCCTCTCCCGACAAACGACAAATTGTCTCTCGCGGCCGTTCTCAACCTAACATTTCGCTATCGAACGCAGCTTGACGAAGATTAGTCGCTGCGCTATTGTCACCCGATAATTTTCGGTTTCGTCGCCAACTGAGGGGGAAGAATGGATCCAAAGACGGTTTTCGACTATGCGGCCAAGCACGGCGCCAAGATTCTCGATGTCCGGTTCATCGATATTCCCGGCATCTGGCATCACGTCAGCTTTCCCCTGCACGAGATGAAAACGGAGAGCTTTGAAGACGGCTTCGGCATCGACGGCAGCTCGATCCGCGGCTGGGCCTCCATCCACGAGTCGGACATGCTCCTCGTTCCCGACCCCAAGACGCACTTCATGGACCCGTTCCGCGACACACCCACGCTGGTCATGATCGGCGACGTCATCGATCCCATCACCAAGCAGCCCTATCCGCGCGACTCGCGCCACATCGCCCGCAAGGCGGAAGCCTATCTCGGATTCAGCGGGATTGCCGACCAGGCGTTCTTCGGCGCCGAAGCGGAGTTCTTCATCTTCGACAACGTCAGCTTCGACCAGCGCGAGCAGCACGGTTTTTACTACATCGACGCCGAAGAAGGCCGCTGGAACTCCGGCCGCAAGGACCACAACTTGGGCTACCGGCCGCGCTACAAGGAAGGCTATTTCCCCGTGCCCCCAACCGACCATTACCAGGACCTGCGCACCGATATGACCTTGCAGATGGAAGCCTGCGGGCTTACGGTCGAGGCCCACCACCACGAAGTGGCCACCGGCGGGCAGACGGAAATTGACATCAAGTTCGATACCCTGCTCCGCTCCGCCGATAACATGATGGTCTACAAGTACACCGCGCGGAACGTGGCTCACCAATATGGCAAGACGGTCACCTTCATGCCCAAGCCGATTTTCCAGGACAACGGCTCAGGCATGCACACCCATCAATCGCTCTGGCTCAAGGGCAAACCGCTTTTTGCCGGCGACGCTTACGCCGGGCTCAGCCAGACGGCGCTGTGGTACATCGGTGGCTTGCTGAAGCATGCCCCCGCCGTGGTCGCCTTTGCCGCCCCCACCACCAATTCCTACAAGCGGCTCGTCCCGGGATTCGAAGCCCCGGTGAATCTCGCTTATTCGCGTCGCAACCGCTCCGCCGCTGTCCGCATCCCGATGTATTCCGCCAGCCCCAAGGCCAAGCGGCTCGAGTTCCGGCCTCCCGACCCCTCCTGCAATCCCTATTTGGCCTTTTCGGCCATGTTGATGGCGGGCCTCGACGGCATCGAGAACAAAATCAATCCCGGACAGCCCCTCGATAAGGACATCTACGATCTCTCGCCTGAGGAGTTGAAGGATGTGCCCTCGCTCCCGGGATCGCTCGAAGAGTCCCTTCGGGCGCTCGAGGCCGACCACAAATTCCTCCTCAAGGGCGATGTCTTCACCGAAGACATCATCCAGCTCTGGATCGACTACAAGATGAAGAACGAAGTCAACGCCATGCGCATGCGCCCGCATCCCTACGAGTTCCAGTTGTATTATGATATCTAGTCCTTATATACTTGAATCTAAGCCTACTTAGCCACTAGATGAAAGGGTCTTGACATACTTTTGACATACCCGTACAATTAGGGTATGACAACTCCTACAGCACCAGCAACCAGAACAGCGCACGTCAAGGTCCGGCACGCCGCTAACTGCAAGGACAAAGCACGCGGGGGCGACTGGCGCAGATGCAACTGCCAAAAGTCCCTGCGGATTTACGAGGGCGGCGGCACGGGCGCTAATCGCTACATCTCCGCAAAAACCCGCTCGTGGGAAAAGGCCGAGAAGTTCGCGCGCGACTGGTTGGACTCATTCGACCCCGACAAACAAGAGCTAAAGCTGCTCCGGGCTGCCAAAGAGCGTAAGCAGGTTCGCATTGAAGAGGCGGTTTCGCTGTTCCTTCAGGACATGATCGCCCGCCTGGGCGATAACGGAACGGTTGCGATGGCCCGCTCCCTGTTCGGCCACGTCGACCCGCAGGCAAAAGCAAAGCATCTCGACGGACACCTCTTCGCTTGGCTCGCTACCCTGCCGACTGCGGAGCGGCCAGCCTACATTTCGGAAATCACCCCGGCCCACCTAACCGCGTGGCGTGCGTCATGGACTTTTGGTGATCTCACTTCTGCGAACAGATGGGGCATGATCCGAGGCTTCTTCTCATTCTGTGAAGCGCAAGGCTGGATTGCCGACAGCCCAGCGCGTCGGCTAAAGCGTTCAAGCATTGCCAAGGGCAATCGGACGGCGGTATTCACTGATGACCAGTATGCAGAAATTCTTGACGCTGTCTCGGCATACAAGCCCGAAAATGTTCCTGTGCAAACGCGGGCATCGCTGAGTCAGCGGCTGACCACATTCCTTGAACTACTGCGCTGGTCTGGAATGGCGCTCATAGACGCTGTTCAATTCAAGCCTGACATGGTGGATTCCGAAGGCGTCCTCCACTATCGCCGTCAAAAGACGGGCGAGCTTGGAATAATCCCGCTCCCCGCGCACGTGGTCGCGTTGGTGCGCAGCGTACCGCTTGAAGCCCGCAGCAATCCTGAGCAACCCTTCCGTAACCTTGGAACCGATCCGAAGTCCGACACGCGCAAATGGCAGCATCGGCTCTGCGCCCTGTTCGATTTGGCCGGTATCGAGCACGTCGAGACGCAACACGGAGTTCGCAAGCCTCACCCGCATATGCTAAGGGACACATTCGCGGTGTCGGCCCTGCGTTGCGGCGCGAGCTTGCGCACGGTCTCGAAGATGCTCGGGCATTCCAAAACGACCACGACTGAGGCGGCGTATCTTCCGTGGGCCAAGGAACTGGAAACGGCACACGTGGCTGATGCCCGAAAAGCGTTGATGCACGCCGTACCACAGCCGAAAGGCAAAGTGGTTGCCATCACAGGAAACCGATAGGGTCAGGTAGTGGTGCCGTTTGAATTTGATAAATGCAATCAAAAGAGAATCTGTGCGCTGATCTTCGGGGTCTATGGTGCTGATAGAGCCAGTTGCGCCAATCACTCCAATGGTTGTTAAGGGCCTCGATAATCTGGTGAGGTCTGATTTTGAAGCATTTAGAAATATCTGGTTCAACCGACTGCTGATTTCGACCGCAGTTGTCGCACTCGGACTGCTGTTTGAGTTGCCGGAGATAATCCATGATTCGGTCGAGGCGATCCGCAAGCTGCGACAAAGCCATAAGCCAACACCGCAAATTCGTCCCTGGGTGAAGCTGTTTGTTTCAGTTGGATGGCTATTGATCGTTGTTGGAGTGGGCGGAGAGTTTGTGGCCGATAGTTTCGTCTCTAAAGCTGATGGAATCGTACAAACGTTTGATGAAACGCTGATAGCAGATGCCCAGAGGCAAACAGGGCTTGCCAGCGAACGCGCCGCTAGGGCATTTGAACGTGCTGCCAAAACAGAACGCGAAGCGAGCCAAGAAAATGATCGAGCTGCAAATGCAGAAAAGCAGGCACAGCAAGAGAATGCGCGTGCCGCAAAAGCTTTGGAAGCCGCGGAAATGGCACGCAAGGAAGCGGAAGGGTTCCAATTGCAAATAGCGCAAGCGAATGAACGCGCGGCCAGTGCTGAACAGCGGGCGAATGAAGCCGAACTTGAACTAGCTCGTATCAATACACCGAGATCATTGACCAATGAGCCGACGTTGATCGCTGCGCTCTTGCCATTCAAAGGCACTGAATACACCCTCAACGTTTTTATGGACGATGAGTCGATCCAATTCACAAAGGTTGTGGCTCGCTCATTGGAAGCGGCTGGTTGGGTTCGCAAACAGCCAACGGGGATGGACATTGGTATTCCGACCGTGGAAATAGCTTTTGACCAAGGTGGTACAGAACACGTTCCCGCGTGTCTTGCTACAGGCATTTCGCTACATGCGTACACAAAAGAATCGAGTGAGACTCTCAATTCACGCCCCGTGCAATTCCTGCCGAAGACGATACAAGCCGCGCTTGCTCTGAACTCCGCTATTGCTCTGAGGATTTCTCCTTCAGACGAACGGAACGTCGCGAGTGGAATCCTTGATCCCAAGCCTGCGGAAGGTATTCCCATGACAATATGCGTTGGCAAAAAGCCATAAGCCCTACCGGACGACGGTAAACAGCCAGCCCAAAGCAGGGCGATTATTGAGACCCCTCTCTGTGGAAACCAAACGGTACCACTACCTAGGGCCGCTGCCGCTTGACAAATTGCGGCTGTAAACCTAATCTATTTTCCACAATTGAATAGCCCCTGCGTTTCTATGCCGGGCAGATATCAAACCGTCCTAAGCAGCGGAGGTGAGATGCAGGGAGCAAGGACTCGGCCATTTTACCGAGACGCTATGAGCGAGGACACTTAGAAAAGCCCGTTGAAGTCATAGTCGGGCAGTGGCACCCGCAAAGCTCACCGAAAACCTGGTGATGCCTATTCCGTAGCCGGATAGGTGTCACCAATGGCAGCCCTCGAACGTCATTTCACAGTGCAAGAAATCGCGGCGCTGTGGCATCTTAGCGAAGACAGCGTCCGCCGAATCTTCCGTAACGTCCCTGGCGTACTGAAACTTGCATCCCCTGAGCGCCGCTTCAAGCGCGGGTACGTCGTGCTCCGCATTCCCGAGTCTGTACTCCAACGGGTCCATGCGGAGCTGCGCAAGGTGACGGCATGACCAACGAAGCCTTCTTGTTGCAGTTGACTTCTATGCTGCGAGACGCCGAACAAAGAAAAATGTACGGCGCAATTGAAATTGAAATCCGCGACGGAAAGCCCGTCGTGATCCGAGAAATAAAAACGCACAAACTGGACATTGGAGAATCAAACCATGACCCAAGAAACTACCGCTAGAACAGACCTTGCTGGGATGATCCCAGACGAGCTTCGCAACCCACCTCTCTGGTTGCAATACTACATTCAGCCGAATCCTGAGAAGCCCGACAAAAAGCCAACCAAACACCCGTGCGTGAAATGGTCAACGCCCGAATTCCGTAAGGCCAATTTGCGACCCCTAGACGCTCTGCTGAAGCGGTCGAAACAGGCGGGATTCCAGCGGTGGGTTGATAAGTCCGAGGGCTTCGTTTACGTGGACCTGGACAGTTGCAGAAACGCAGAAACCGGCACGATTGAACCTTGGGCGCGGGCCATCATTGAGAAACTTGACAGCTACACTGAAATTTCGGCCAGCGGCAGCGGCCTGCACATCGTATGCCGAGGCTCACTACCCGAAGACTTCCACATAGACCCGCACAAAGTCGAAATCTATTCTGGCCACATCAACAAACTAATCGCCATGACTGGGAACGTCTTGGACTGGTACGCCACCATAGAAGACCGTCAACCGCAACTCGAAGAACTCCTGGCGAAAATGAAGGCTGAGACAAAACCTACCGAGACAAAACCGCCCGAACCGTCCGCCGCACCACGGCAATGGCGGGACGTGTTCCATCTTGGAAGCGAGATGGATGACCGCCCGAGCCGAGTACTCATTAAAGGGATTCTAGAAGAGGGGATTTGCTTCTTCGGAGCACTGAGCGGCACAGGTAAAACTTGGATTGGATTGTCCATCGCGCACGCATTAATCAGCGGCCAGCCGCTTTTCGGAGTCTTCCCAGTTATTGAACGGGTTAACGTCCTTTACCTAGTGCCAGAGATGGGCGGGCGAAAGTTCCGAGAACGGATGATAAAAATGCGCCTCCCGATGGACGGCTGTTTCTACTGCCAAACGATTCGGGACGGTGCCTGTGATCTGGAAGACCCCGTGTTACTCCAAGCTATCCACATGATGCAGCCCGTGGTGATACTGGACACAGCGATTCGTTTTCAGCAAGGCGATGAAAACGTATCAACACAGCAAGCCCAAGGGCTGGGAGCCAAAATGTTCAAGTTGATCGGAGCAGGCGCACCAGCTATTGTCGGAATGCACCATCGGAAAAAAGACATGAGCGAAAAAACCTCTCCGCCGTCCTTGGAAAACACACTGCGAGGCACGGGCGACTTCGGGGCACAGGCCGATTGCGTTTGGTGCGTTGAGCACGCACGTCGCAAGGAAAAAGACGGACATGGTTTTGAAAGTGACTACACCGAGGAATCCAAGGAACTGACTCGCTTGACGCTCACTTGCGTCAAGCCGCGCGACATGGAACCGGCCGATCCCTTTACAATTCAGGGTAGACCCTACATCGACCAGCTCGGGGACTTCAAGGTGATTGACACTTTCCGAAGCGAACCCGGGCGACCGGAAGACAATACCCCGGGGGATGTAGAGAAGGTGGTCTCTCTTGTCGCTGGCACGCCGTCAATCGGCATACTAGCCATAAGAGGCAGAACTGGATTTGGAGCCGACCGAATAACTCGAATCCTGAAAGAGAATCAATGGGCCAAAGTAAATGGCTTGTGGACTCGGCAAGAGATGGTGGACGGTCTAGACCCAGACGCATACTGAATTCCGCCCTATACTGCCTATGCGCCCTTCCTAGGAAGGAAGGGACGCAGTATAGGGTGTTTTTGATGCTTTAGCGGAGGTTTCAGTATAGGCAGTTAACTCGTCATCTATGCTGCCTTTATCCTATACTGAATTGCTTTGAAAGTGGCCTATACTGACTGCCAAAAAAGTGGGGTAGCAATACAGCGGGGGTTTCGGTATAGGGTTCGGCCTACGCAAACGGTAAGATAATTACTAAGTACTCGCCAAGGCCGACGGCGGCAAGGAGAAAGCAAAATGGAAATGTTCAAAGTAGTTCAAGGACCGACACCAGAACTAGACGGTGCGAAGATGACAATCTTATACGACCCCAGAGCATTCCCCGACGTTGAAGTCGCGCCCGTCACTTGCTTCAGCAATAGACTGGGCTATCTCAGCCTTCATCCTGAAGCCGAAAGCGCGGCACATCATTACAATTACCGAAACGGCCGCTGGTATGAATTTGTTGGAGCGTTCCTTTACAGCGAAGATGACGTTGTCGGAGAGCAGAAGGAAGCCACCGACAAGGTTCTGCTGGGGATATTGACCCAGGCTTACGAGAAGATGCGCCCTGCCATCAATACGTATTTGATGAATAAGGGCGCGAAGCCAGCGGAGCCGATGGGCAAACCGACCAAGAAGTCCTAACCCAAGGCAGTCGGGCCACGTCTCCGCCTGACTCCTATAACCCCTACCCTACTCCGTCCGTTGCGTCCTACCGGTTCCTGACGCGTCATTTTCCCGCGTGATGCCCCGCAAAAACCCGTATCAGCTTTTTAGTAGCCTTGATGACTCCCGCTACAACTCCGTCTCGACGCCGACGCCGTACTCGCTGGCAGCTTACTGCCGCTCGACGCTACAAGAATTTCTATTTCCTGGGCGGTGATGGCGGACCTATTGAGTGCTGGGTTGTCGTAACGCGCTGCAAGAGTCAGCAGGTGAAAGGTTGGCGATACTGTCTGCGGGCCTCGCGTGACGAAGCCGCAGTTACAAAGGCACGTTGCGACGAAGGGTGCTGCACGTTGTGCGAAGGACCAGACCAGCATATCTTCTGGAAGCTACTGTGACTCAAGATGAACAGGCCGTCCGCCGCTTGCACTTCGCATTGGTCGAGGCGCAGCTTGCATTAGCCGCTGTGCTCGAAGCACTGGAACCACTCGTGCCGCTTGATTCGCAAGCTAACCAGCCAAGATTTGCAGCCCAGCCCGTACAGTTAGACCGCCTAGGAATGCCCGCCAGACGCGCAGGGAAGCCCGCAGCGCGAACGTTCAGCAGATTGACTCTGTATATTACCCCTCAGTGACATTTACCTTGCTAGATATGTACCCCCAGGGCGCTATTCTGTTTGTAATAAAACAGATGCAACCACCACCTGTGACGTGACGCGCATTTTTCCCCGATTCCGAATCGGGAAAATCAGTTCCCAGCCTGCAAAAAACTTCCCGTAACACCAATGGGGATTCTAGAGGTGCTTGATTCCCCAATGGCTAAACCCCGCAAGTCCATCCTCGAATTGAAACAGTCGGGCAAGTGGTCCCACATGACCAAGAAGGAACAGGCGAAGCGTGTGGCCGAGGAGCTTGGACGCCCCCTGCCGCCCCCGCCGCCAGCACCCCCGCCCCCGCCGCTTGCAACTATCCCTAACGCCGAAGCGACGGCACGCGACTACGCCGCCAAACTCATTGCGGGTGTGATCCCCGCTGGTCGGCTGGCGAAGTTGAGTTGCCAGAGGTTTGTAAGCGACCTTGAACACGGCCACGAACGTGGGCTTCAGTTCGACCCAGCGAGCGCACAGCACGCGGTTGACTATATCGGGCGTTTGGGACTCTGCCTCTTGGGCTGGGAAGTATTCGTTCTCGCAAATTTATTCGGATGGAAGTGCGCGGACGGTTCGCGCCGCTTCCGTGAAGCGTTCATCGAGATAGGGAAAAAGAATGGCAAAACACATCTGATGGCTAGCGTCAGCCTGTATATGGCGGACACAGTGCAAGGCGACGGCGAACCGTTCAGTCAAGTTTACATCGGTGCGACGTGCAAGGCGCAAGCGCAAGATTTGTGTTTCGTGGCCGCGAAGCGACTCCGTGCAGCTACTCCCTCGGTTGCAGAGCGGAGCCGTGCATACAGAAGCAGCATCGTTTTCGAGGATTCTGGTAGCAGCGTCGAGCCGCTAGCGTCGAACAGTGAACGGCTGCAAGGTAGAAATATCGCGTGCGGAATTTTGGATGAACTGGCCGACCACAAAGACGCCACTTTATATCAGACGTTCGACTCTTCCACAGTCGGGAGACGGCAGCCGCTAAGAATCAGCATAACCACGGCTGGGCAAAATAGAGAAGGCATCGCGTGGGAAACACGGAACCGAGCAATCCAAGTACTCGAAGGACTCGACTACGATACGTTCTTTCCGTTCATTTGCGAGTCGGACGAAGGCGACAGTTGGGAAGATGAGCGGGTCTGGATAAAAGCGAATCCCAGCCTTGGCGAGCTAATTACGATTGAGTCGCTGAGAGAGAAGTTCAAAACCGCGCAGACAACCCTGTCGCAGAAGTACAGTGTGCTGCGCTATCACCTCAACGTGTGGCCCGCTACGTCTCTTTCCCCGTGGATTGACTGGAATTCATTGGACGAAAAGGGAAACGCGTACCTCGAAGACTCGGACAAGGGCGTGCCCGTTGACAAGCGCATTGCTATTGCATTCGAACGACACCTTCCCAAAAAGTACGGCGATTTAACGAAGCTGACTGACGCTGAACTCACTGCCCTGAGTATCGCTGAAGGCAGTACACGGCGACGGCCCTTTGTTGGGGGCGACTTCGCGCTTGTCAACGATTTGAGCGCACTGTGTATGCTGTTCGCGCCTTCGGAGCCTGGTGGAATTTACGAAGCATTTTTTCGGGTGTGGATTCCACAAGAGAACGTTTCGCGGCGCAGCCAACACGATAAAGTTCCTTACCAGTCGTGGATTGACCAGGGCTTCGCAATAGCAACACCTGGGAACTGTACCGACTTTGAGTTTCTGGAAACCGACATCCTAGAACTCAACAAGAAGTACAAATTCAAAGAGCTAGCCGTTGATAAAAGTTTGATTCCCGATATGTTCCAACGCCTTGAACGAGCGGGCGTGACTATCGTAGCCGCTGATGCTGGGATGCGCCTGAGTCCAGCGATTCGCCGCACGGAGAAGTTAATTGCAGAGCACAGATTTTGCACGTTTGGACATCCCATTTTCGCGTGGTGCGCCCGCAACGTAAGTCTGAGCATCGGCCGCTTAAAAGGTGATTGCCAATTCGAGAAGGCGAAGTCTAGGGAGCGAATCGACGTTGCGATGGCCGCCGTCCTGGCGACTTGGAGTGAGATGGCACAGCCGCAGCCACCATCGAAGGCGGCTGACCCGACTAAATTTTCTGTGAAGCTAATCCCGAGAGGAGACCCGAAATGACACACACATGCAACGCAACGACTTGGAGATTCAAATGCCGAGGCTTCCTGCGATGGCTGGACGCCTACTGCGATTGCTGCCACACAGGTTCCATGCCTGGTTGCCTGACGCCCGACTCCGAATTTGTCCACTGTGGGAAACGTGAGAAGTGCGATGACCCCGTGGTGCTGGCGGCCTGGAAAATCTGGGAACCGCCCTCGCTGCGAGACACCTCGCAAGACGACAAATACCGAGTACGCGTGATTCCGCGCCCATCGTTTCTCTAATATGCCACAACGCCATTTCACAAAATGCGCCGAACCTGGATGCACCACGCGCACGCGATCTAGCTATTGCGAATTGCATCTAGCAAACAACCAGGCGCAGCGACGCCGTGCGCAACTGGACCGCGACCGCAAGTCTGACAAGGTGTGGCGTCTCTACCAGTGCGCCGCGTGGAAAAGATTCCGCATTAGCTTTATGAGTCAGAATCCGATGTGCCAGCGAATCCAAGTGGACGGCAAGCCGTGCCGATGGCCCGCGTTCATCGTTCACCATCTAATTTCGCCGCGAGTCCGACCCGACCTGATGTACTCAGCGTCTAACTGTGTCTCAGTTTGCCAAGGCTGCCATCCGATTACGGAAGGCGAACTGCCCGAGCACTTGGACAAGCTGGACACGATTTATATTCCTACCGTTTGGCGAGTCCCACACTTCTAAGGCGTAACACTTATTCAGAAGTCTTGGACAGGCGCAGGTTCCCGCAATCCTTACAATTTTCTTTAACAGTCTTCCCCGAATGCGGGCTTGTCCACCCCGCGACTGGGAACCTTGCTAGGGGTGTCTGACTGCATCGGCACACCCCTAGCAGCCTAATTTTTTGGAGGACCGTTGCGAGTATTTCTCGGATGCGAAGGTTTCGTAGGCGTCCGCGCCGATGAGATTGTGCGATTCCTCCGACTGTTCAACGTGGGCTTCATTCCAAGTTGCTGGGTTGACCACCACGAAGCACAGGATTTCGCCGTCGTGCAATGCAGCGACCTGGACCAAGTGAACCGCGTAATTGAGATGTGTCGTGGGAAGTTTCGCCGCAAAGACGACCAAGAATTTGAAATAGTTTTTCGGCTTTGGAACGACAAGCCCCGCAGGAATTGATCTTCGCCGCGTTAGACGGCGATTTGGGCTGACTTCACCAGCCCTGCGGGGTTTCCCGTTAATTCCTTTTCGGGAAGCCCCAGATTTTTAGAACGACCCGCTACTTCTGGCGATACCAAGGAGAAAAACCAAATGAAATATATCAGTGCAGATGGTTCAGGACTTCCGTTCGACTTGCAACGAAACTTTGGCGATGCACTTATTCGCCTGGGACTCGTCAAAGAGTACAGCCCGCCACCTCCGCCCCGACCCGACCTGAATACCACTTGGAACGCGTCCAGATTGCTAGATGGACTTCCGTATATTTCTGCGTGTTGCCCGCACTGCAAAGCGTGCTATGCCGAAAGTCACAGGGACATTGCAAAGTTTTCCCCGTTTATTCATTGCGCTACGCAGGAACTCCCGCCGCTCGACAAGCTGAGATGTTTTGCGGAAATGATTGAAGACTGGAAGCCCCAGCCCGTCGTGCGCAAGCGCGAAAGCATTCACGTGCCCGAGATGTAGAGGTGTGAGATGACCCGAGACGTTCTTGAAACACAGCTAGAAGAATTTGAAGCCGAACTCGAAGCGAGTGATGACCCAGCCGAACAAGCTAGGCTTCGCATCGCTATCGAGGCCGTTCAAAATTCTCTAGATGAACTAGAGGAAGACGAAGAGGATTCCGAGGAGATTGAAAATGAGAAATGAAGACACAGTACTGTTTTTAGAGAATCGTTCGATGGGTTGGACGGCCATGCCAGAGGGTGCGCCCGAGTGGGCTGTGAAACGCATTCTCGAAATCCGCCGTGCCCAACTGGCGGGACGCGAGACGCGCAGCATAACGGCGACGCCCGCAACGCGTGGACCTTATCTTTTTGTTGACTTCCGTAAGGCGGAACAGCGGACGACTCCGAAGGAACAGCGGACGGCTCCGAAGACGAAGCCCTCGCTTACAACTGACGAACGCAAGCAACTCGCATCGCTACGGGCGCGTGTAGAGGCGGACGTAGTGACTCGCCGCAAGAACCTTCTTAACTCGATTTTATAAGCGTAGCCGTCGCGCAGAAGTACGGCAAAACCAAGGAAATTACCATGACCAGAAACCAACATGATTTGCAATTGCTTTTGACCGAAGCGGCAGTTTTGTCGAACAAGGTGCATTTTACGAAGGCCGATGAGAGGAGAAATAGTTTTCTTCTTTCAGCGATCAGTCTTCTAAAAGGGAATCCCAGTTTGACACTTGCCGAAATCTCTCAGGCCGAACTCAACACAATGGAAGCCCGCGAAGGTTTCAAGCAGACCCGCATCAACCGTGTCAAGTTGAGCGAGGAACGCGAGCAACGCGGCCGCTTCATGCAGAAACTTGTGAGATGCGAAGAACTACGCGGCCCTGAGTTTCGCGGAGAAACAGAAGGAAATTTGACGACGGCAATCGGCAGTTATACCGGAATGGGGGCGCTGGTCCCGACGGATTGTTACAATTTCATTTTCGGCGCGATGGCCCAGCACGACAGTCTCTACGATGACGAGTGCGTGACTCTCATCAACAGTACCAATGCCCGCCCTATGGCTATCGGGTCGTATGACGATATTGATAACGTGGCGATTCTGATAACCGAATCAGCGGACCTGACGGGCCAGATGGTGCCGCTAGGTTCACCTGGAATTTCTAAGCTGGGGGCCTGGTCCTACCGTACGCCTATTCACCGATTCAGCACTGAACTCTTCGATGACCTAGCCGAAGCCGCAAACGCGTATGATCTGTTCTCAAACTTCGCAGCCGACCGACTGGCACGAGGTGCGGGAAGCTATCTTATCAACGGTAGCGGCAGTAATCAAACGCAGGGGCTTCTCACAAGTCTCGTCGCGCTTGGCGTTCAAGGAATTACAGCAGCGGGCAGCGGAGCAAACACGGGCGGCGCGGAAACTGGCATTACCACTGTGGGAAGTGCAGATTTAGCTAAGTGCTATATGGCCGTTAATAGGGCGTGGCGAGAACAAAGTGACAAAGTGGGCTGGTTAATGAACGATACCACGTTGCAAATGTTGGCGGTGCAAGTTTCTAAGCAAGGGCTGCCCCTTATTTCGTACCTGAACGGAGTCCCAACTTTGATGGGGAAGAGGATTTTCCCTTGCCCCAGCATGCCTTCGCCTGGTTCGGGGAACGTGCCGATTATTTTCGGCGCGACAAACCAGTGGATTACTCGTGTTGTCTCTGACGAGTTAACACGCGTCAGAATCCTGCGAGAGACGTACGCAACCAGCGGCGAGGTGGGACTGCAAATGTTTGCACGAATCGACGGCTGCCTGTGCTACCAGGGCGAAGCCGAAGATGCACCCTTCTCGTTCATTCAGTGCCATAGCTAAAGCGACTTTGAACTGAAGAGACGCCGCAAGGTGCGGTAGCTCGACAGTTCTAACAACAGGGGGCGTGCCGCGCCTTCCCGCCGTACTCACGGGACCGCCCCCAATTTCCCTGTAACACCCGCCCGCTGTTCTGCGGTTCCTTCCCCGAGGTGCCTACTTGCAAACAGTCGCCGTTCAGATACTCCCGCCTCAGCCCGACCGACCCGATCTACACTTTGACAATTTTCAATTCGAGAATCGCCCACTCAGAGTAGTTTCAAAACACAGTCGAATCGCTTTCTCAGACTTCATTGGGCACATGTCCATCAAGAAAAGTAGGCAGATGTCATATCGACGGGGTTACTACCCAACGCCCACGTTCGCTTTTGATAATGACAAGCTAAAACGTGTTCTTGCGATATCAATCTGGCGCGGTCGTCACGGCACTCTTACACCGCCTGAAAATCTAAGCCTCGACGCATTAAAGAAAATGAGTGAAGCGAGTTTGGCGATTGTTAAAAAGCGGGCGAAGCGGGCAAAGCGAACATGCCTTTCCCCGCACCAAAAACAAATCCTCGACCGCCACATCCTTGCCGCGACTTCCGCTGGTTCGCCCCTGACGTTCAAATTAAAAATCGTGTGGCTGTGTTGGCGCTTGGGGTACACAAGCCCCGTGTGCGCCGAAGAGTGCCAGACCACTGCGAGAACTGTTCGCGCTGTGCTCTGCCGATTAGTGAAGATAGCGAGACATGAAGGGATGGAAACGTTCGAGACAAAACCACATCTTAGGAACAGGCGGAAATGAATAAGGACCAATGGTTCACGGGCGTTGTGCTAGGTGGCTTGACAGTTGGCTGGATTGCGCCCGCTGGATTCGGCAAAACGCGACTGGCCGCCCTGTTCCACCTCTACCGAAAACTTCCCGCCGATATTGATCTACCGCCGATGACAATTTTCGTGCCGTCTTTGAACTCTGGCGGCGAATTCTTGCTAAACAAACCCGTTGAAAGGTCCTTCATCTATTTGAGTCCGAACCTGGAATTTTCCGACCAACCCGCCGCCAATTTTCTGGTAGCCCACGAACTGGCGCACTGTGTCTTGCAACACGGCGACGCGGCCGAAACGCACGACGCCCACGAAGCCGAAGCCGATGCACTGGCATTGTCCTGGGGCTTTGAAAAGGCCGCCCCTGGGGAACGGCACGAGAAGTTGCTTGAACTTTGGAAGGAAAGCTGAGGGTCGGCAGCCCCTTGCGACCGACCCCCACCGCGCGGGGAACCGTGCTATTCTGCGGGAAAGCCCTGCTTGTCGCGCGCATCGGATGTGCGCTCAAGGGCCGTCTTGTTGTTGCCCACTCTTCTGTGTAGCCCACATGACAATTTATTTCGGGATTATCCTCGTGACACGAGGGTGTGTTCGTTTTACCCTTTCTGCTTGCAAGTCGCTTGGACTATGCGAACGACGGCAAATTGCTGTCAATCGCAAGTCAAATGACTTGTATACAGCGGAGGTCTGCATGGAGGAAACTAGGCCAACGAAATTCTCGGAGCGATTTTCGCAGCTTTACGACTCCGCATGGTTCGGAATTGGAGTTGGAACGATGATAGGCGCTTTAGGTTCAAGCCTGCCGAGTTTAGTTCTAGTGTGTTTTGGATGGGTGTGCGTTTGTGTGCAGGCTTTTAGGTTCAGCATCTTTAACCTGAGGGGGTTCAGATGGCTGCTTGCAAATGTAGGCATGTGCCTAGCATTAGGAGGACTCTTTGGTCTTTGCTGGTATCTAGTTCCTAGACCTAGTCCTCCCATCACGATTGGTCAAGTTAAACAGGCCTTGCAAGAGAGTCAGCCTACAGCCAAGACTACGATTGTTTTACCTCCAACCTCAAATGACAACCACGCCGCTACTAAAGAAGATATTCGGAAAATCTCGGAACACTTGATAGAGTTGCAGTTGCAGAACAAAGTGCAGTCTGGCGCGTCCATTTCGCCCACAAATCCGCCTCAACAGTCCGCTCCTTCAAAGGCCCCAGAAACTTCGGTAGCGCCACAGTTGCAACCCATAAAAATCGTCGCCCTGACATTGGCGGACGAAATCAACAAATGGGCTGACCAGCGATTAAAGGAAGCGCCGGAAAGTTTTCCGCCCTCCCAAACATCAGAGGAGCAGAAGAAGGCAGCAGCATTCCATGACCAGATTGTCTCTGAATGGCACGACAGATATGGAAGGATAGCGGGGGTGACATTAAATCAGCTTTATCTGGTCTGGCGCGACGTGTTGAAAATTCCGGTGCCGTCCGTTCACGCGTGCATGCTGGATAATATCGGCATGGCGCAGGGTGACCGTGGGATTCTCGAAACCAAAAAGAGGTGCGCTAATTTTATTAAAGAGGCGGCTGAAAGGATAAACTAGTACGGCATCTTTTCGCACGCTCCCCAAGCACCGCGACGGTAAGCACGCTCCCATACTGTCAACCATCCCCATGGCGCGCCGTCCGCGCCGCCGCAGCACACACTTGCGGGGCGAACACGAGGTGCAGGCCCTCGACTCCGACACGATGGACAAAGTCCCTGGAGAGGCACGGCGGGCGGCACATCATTTCTCGGACCAAAGCTTCCTGCCAACTACTATCGAGTACAGCAAATCGGTAACAAACACCTGTAACAACGTCGCCATTGCAACTAGGCCACCACCGCAAATCATAAGTCGCGAGACAACAACAGAGGCAGCCTGTGTTTTCTCGTACGTCCGAAGGAGGGCGCACGCTGGCACCCCGAAGTAAACAGCCATGGACACTAACTTGAGCAACGCATAGTAGACAATGCTTGCCACTCTCAGGAAGGTAGGGCAACTTGCCCTGCGGCTGTAGAACTGATACCGCCCCCTGACTGCCTGCGCCAAGGGGGCCACCCGACTGAGGCTCGGCAACCTGAACATATCGAACAATTCTCGCGGATGCATTCCGGCAAGGTCGGCGTCGGTCGGGAGTGAGTCAACAAATCGTTGAGCGAGTTTCTGCGCACGCACTTGTTGAGCGTGCGCCGACGCGAAAGCAATCGTGAGCACAATTAACATAACGAACAGGACTAGATAGAACCAAGTGGCGGGGACCGTGGGAAGACCGAATGGCAAAGGCACCTGGCCTTGATCGGGTGCTCGGGGCAGCAGCGAAATCACTGCGACGGTCATAAGGCCAAGCCAGATGCGATTTGATACTTGCGCTTGTGTGGAGACCGCTGCGGCAAGCTCCTTGATCTGTTGAACGATGGCGGAATTGTTGACAGTTGCCATGCACTTTAAGTGGTGGGGCTTGGCCGGAGTTGACCGGGCGAACCCGTGGCCAACATTGTGGGCAAAGGGTTCATTGTAACTAAAGATTCCCGCAGTAGAACAGTTCTTCGTGTTCTTAAAGCGCCCTGCAGCGCGGCCTGATCTTTGGCCTTCAGGTATGGGAAGCGGGGAAGTTGTAGAGGCTGGCGATAGCAGATAGAATGGGGAGCGTGGACTGGCTTAGAGAGCACGAATTTATAGCCGCTTGGCTAGCCTTGGTTCTCGCCATCGTCTCGTGTAAACAGATTTTTTCGAAAATCGATGTGTTGCGCGCGTATGGTTATTTCTTACTTTTTGGCGCTACCGTCGTCATGCTGATACCGGCTATTCATCCTGCAATCCGCATCGCTGCAGCATTTCCCGCTGGCTATCTTTTTGGCTTCATGGTCGTTTTCTTCAAGAAATAGCCTCACCCCGGCAGTTGGAAATACCCCAGATGATTAGTGGCTTGCCCCAGACGATTAAGGCCCACGCGGTCCTGAGCAAGCTCCTCATGTGGCGTGAGTCTACCGAGTTTCAACTTGAAGAATCAATAGCGGCCTACGTCAGGATGACGGACTTTCCCAGAAAGATTTTCAAGGCATCGGGCTGACCCGCACAAACTTCCGCAGTGATGTCCCTGAGCCACGTTTTTGGCGGCTTCTTGTGCCAGCTCTGCCCTTCTAGCCTTCAGTTGCTCACGCCATGAAGGCGGAAGGATTCCGCTCGATTTGAGCACGGTCAGGATGTGGAAAACGTTCAGCATGGGTCGTACCTCTTCGATGGCTGCACGCTCGAAGTTTTCTCTGGCTTTCAGCCCTTACTGCCTTTACTCGGAGCAGGCGTCGTTACCTTAACTGCATTTATCCCGTCTCTCGCGTTAGTCTCAACGGTAATCGAAATAACTTCATATGCTGGCACACTTGGCAAACTGAGTCCTCCTATATATGTCTTCCCCTCTTTCTTAGTTATGCCACCTATCATTACGCCAGGGACAACTACAGACTCATTAAAGAAGTCATCTCTATCGAATTCGACTTGGACGGCCCACGGCGCTTCAATCTTATAGTTACAAAATATCAAGACTGCCGTTGCGGAGCGAGCTACACTCGATGCGTATGGGTTCGGGTATTGGTAATGATTGTTCCACCAACATTCCGGAGGAGGTTTTCTTGTAGCCAGTTTTAATTGCCCCTGCAATTCTTGAGCTCGTTGTTTCAACTGCGCGATTTCGGCATCTCGGCCTGTCGGATCAACTAGGCGAGAACCTTCACTCATAAATTGCTTGTTCTTAACTAGAAGGTCTCCAGTTTTAGCAACCAGATTTTGGTGGTCGCTGTAGACGGTCGCAACGATACTCCATGCGCAGAGTCCAAACCAGCCGACCGCTACTGCTGCAACGCCAATAGCAATACTCCCTTTCCATTGGCGCTTCATCGTATCCCAGCCACGAAAATAAAGATTGAACAGCTGAGAAATGACAAAGATTCCGACTGCCATAATGACCGCTGCCCAGTTGCTCGAAACATGCGAAGGCATGGTGCTAAGTGCCCGACCGAGCAAGTGAAGGAAGTGTGTCCACATGACGGATGACATGCTAATCCAAGCCGCCTTGTGCATCTAAGAAGTAATTTAGCTGCCATGAGGGTTTTGCCTCATGCGCATGGATTCCGCCGCTACGTCAGGCGGCGCTCGCCCGCAAACTACAGAAATCATCAAGACGTTTAATCAACGGTGCCCCTGAGGTAGTCAGTCGGAAGTTGGAGGAAAAGTGTTGCACCAACGCAAGCGCGGTGGTATAAGCAACGCAGGAAGTAAATCTTACAATGAAAAAAGCGCTTTTTGGTCTTGTCCTGGCAATTCTATCGACCACGCTCTGCGACAATTCGAGGGCGAGTGCCCTTATGAGCGAGATGGAAATTTGCGTGGCCAGCAATAAATCCTGCGTAGATGTGCCGTTATCGTCGGTGCCTACTATCTCAACGGCCGACCAGTTTGAATTTTTCTACCCATTTATCGGTAAAGAAGTGTGGGCGCTACTGTTTGGAGATGCGTCTGGAGCCACGTACGCACCTCCAGCGGGGGAAACTTGGACTCTGATTCCGACCCTCGCCTGGGATGGGACGTCAATCTCCCGCCCGATCTATTGTGTGGGCACGGCCAGCGGCGGTGGTGTTTGTAGCGTGGGCTTTGAAATGGATCTACCGACAGAAGACGGTCCCGGAGGCGGCCAGTCGATCCTCTTTGACCTGAGCGCGATACTGTACGACGAAAGTGGCAACACAGTTGCGTCAACGACCGGGAATTACTTCAACCTGTTCACGCCCGTACCTGAGCCGAGCGCTCTCTGGTTGGTGCTCTCGGGCCTAGTGGCCTTTGTAGCTCAGATGGATAGAGCGAGCGATTCCTAATCGCTAGGCCGACTCTCACCAAAACTCTCACCGTAGCACCCTAAATCGCCCGTTCCAAACATCGTAATACGTCCGCTACTACGATCCTCTTGACATACTTTTGATATACTCTAGCCCCATTTCATCGGCTTTACAGTTTTGTGCGGAACATAGAATCAGTAAGTTACGTGTTGTCAAAATGTACCTTATGTTCCAGTTGTATTACGACATCTAGTGGCTTCGGGGTTGTTCGGTGGGAGCCTCCTGCTTCAGCAGGGGGAAGCAACGCTTCAGCGTTGCGGGAAAGAGCTGCGCTTCAATCAATCCGGCTTTAGCCTCGGTGCCCCACACATCGCTCTTCCGTAGCGCCGGCGTCTCGCCGGCATTCCTTCGTGCGGGTGCCCCACATCGACTTTATTTCGCGCCGCTGTCCTTGAACGTCACCAGGACAAAGCGTGACGTCGCGCGCGGACCCGTGTTCACGAACGTGGCCGCAGTGCCGGCGTTGAGCCACAGCGCTTCCCCGGAGTGTACCTCCACCTTCTTTGGCGGCTGCCCGGGAGTTTCAACACTCAGTTGGGATTGGTCGAGCACGCCGAGTAGCCGCGCCGGCTGTGTATCCGCGCCCGCGATTCTGAAAATGGACGCAACCTCGCCCGACTGCACGGTGACCTCGTCGGTTTCGAAGACCAGCGTCGTGGCGGCGCCCAGCGAGCTTGCGGTTGTCTGGGGACAATCAAGCGCCCCGTCGGCCATCACTTTTACGCAACGATTCCGCCCCGCTCCCTGCGGGCGCAGCAGCTCGATCGTGAGGTTCCGGAACGGCGTGTCGCTCTCGGTGCGTACCAGGTGAGAGAAGCCGCCCTTCGAGTAGCTCACTTGCCCATCGGCCAGCGTCGCGTGAGATTCCGCTTTGCCGGTAACCGCATTGATGAAGTCGGCGGAGCCGACCGCAACGCCGAAATAGGGAAGATCGTGGTTATGAAGCAGCGTCGCCTGGTGACCTTCGATCCCGAAGGCCCACGCGCGCACGTACTCATTTTCAAACAGCAGATGGTGATGCGGCTCGTCTTTAAGCGCGACGGGAGCCGTTGCTGGCGCCTGGGCGCCCGCGGCCCACGAAAAAAGCAGAATCGCCGACAACAGAATTGATTTCATGGCTGCGCCTCCGCGGAAGTGTCGAGGCGGAAGCTACTCCACATGGCCCCAAGTGTCAACGCCAGACCCGCTTTTCCACGTCTTCAGGACTCAGATCCGCGTCGCGCAAGGGTTCGAATGGATTTTCTGCGATCGGGCAATACTCCGTGCCCTCTGTTTCTACCACCTTGGCCCTTTGAGATCATCGCGGCGCCTGACTCCCAAAAGAATCACCGCGGGGATTAGCCTGTCGGGTTACGTGATTCGGCTACTGTCTTGGACTAGCCGAATCACTTACGCCTTTTGGGTGATTGCAATTAGTTTCAGCAAGGAGTACAAGCTCGGCCACACCGGTCCAGTCAGCCGGAATCTCTACAAAGGGAGTAACTCTGATGGGTCAAACAAGCTGTAGAAAAATCATGCTTCTAGTTACGGTCCTGGCCCTCGCAGTTGTGGCAGGCTCACAGGTTGCGCGGGCTCAGGGGGACGACAACTATGCGCTCGGATACTTCACGTATGCCCATGTTACGGGCGCTCCGGATGGCACATTGCGACTTGTCAACGACGGGTACAACGGCGACTCTTCTCCCGCCGGAGACGTCTGTGCCTCGATCTACGTTTTTGACAACCATGAGGAGTTCCAGGAGTGCTGCAGTTGCAGGGTAACGCCGAACGGCTATCTCGCACTCGGCGTCAACGGCAATCTAACCAGCAACACAATCACCGCCGTGCACCCCCAGCGGGGCGTGATCAAGGTCGTTACGTCAGCACCACCCTGCGATCCCACCTACGTTGGTGCAGCAGCATTCGGAATCCGCGGCTGGCTCACGCACATCGAGAAAGTCGGAACCGCATATCAGGTCAGTGTGGAGGACCTGAAAGACTCGAGCCTCGGTGGCGCTGAGCAGACCGACTTGGCGGAAGACTGCTTGGTTGGCACCGAGCTTGGCAGCGGCTTCGGCACGTGCTCCTGTGCAGATGTAGGCAGGTAACTCGCACTGCAGGAGCTCAGGGATTAGCCTGCTGGGCTGCGTGATTCGGCTGCTGTCTTGGATTAGCTGAATCACCTACGCCTTTTGGGCGATTGCAAATTAGTTTCAGCAAAGAGAACAAGGCTCGATCACACACCGGTCCAGCCAGCCGGAATCTCTACAAAGGGAGTAACTCTGATGGGTCAAACAAGCTGTAGAAAAATCATGCTTCTAGTTGCGGTCCTGGCCCTCGCACTTGTGGCAGGCTCACAGGTTGCGCGAGCCCAGGGCGATCAGATCTATGCGCTCGGTTACTTCTCGAGTGCCAATACGACGGGCGCTCCGGATGGCTCATTGCGACTTGTCAACGACGGGTACCACAGCGACTCTTCTCCCGTCGGAGACGTCTGTGCCTCGATCTACGTTTTTGACAACCATGAGGAGTTCCAGGATTGCTGCAGTTGCAAGGTAACGCCGAACGGCTATCTCGCGCTCGGCATCACCTCGAATCTAATCAGCCTCAACAACACAATTACCGGCAGGCCGGTCACGCGGGGTGTGATCAAGGTCGTTTCGTCGGAACCACAAGCTGGGGACCGTTGCGATCCCACGGTCGTTGACCCACACTTCGGAATCCGCGGCTGGCTCACGCACATCGAGAAAGTCGGTGGAGGCTATCAGGTCAGTGTGGAGGAGCTGAAAGACTCGAGCCTCGGTGGCGATGAGGCGACAGACCTGGCGGAAGACTGCAAGGTTGGCATCGAGCTTGGCAGCGGCTTCGGCGTCTGCTCCTGTACAGATGTAGGCAGGTAATTCGCACTGCAGGAACCCAGAACGTACTTATGCCGGGCGCCGAACTCGACCGGCGCCTGGCATAAGTCGTTTCCAAGCCCCAGGTGTTTTTCCCCAGTCCTGGTCTACCGCACGCTCTTATCCAATCAACACCCTCGCTTTTATCGGAGTGCTAGGATACGGGTTGCGAGGCTCACGATGAAGACTGCAGGGATCATTGGCGGCATCGGCCCCGAGTCTACGATTGAATATTACCGCGCGATCGTTGCCACATACCGTGAGCGGAAACAGGATGGAAGCTATCCCTCGGTCTTCATAAACAGTATCGACCTAAACAAGCTGCTGGGCTTGGTCGAGGCCGATGAATTGGCCCAAGTGACCCGGTATCTCCTAGCTGAAATTCAGAAGCTTGCGAAGGCGGGTGCGGACTGCGGGTTGTTGGCTGCCAATACGCCGCATATTGTTTTCGACGAACTTCGCAGCCGGTCCCCCATCCCGCTCATCAGCATCGTAGAAGCTGCTTGCGACGCCGCAAAAGCCCTGGGGCTGAAACGCCTCGGCCTGTTTGGCACTCAATTCACCATGCAAGCACGATTCTACCCGGACGTTTTTTCCAAGGAAGGAATCACGCTGGTCATTCCGCAACGAGACGAGCAAGCCTACATTCACGACAGGTACGTAAATGAACTGCTGAAGGGTATTTTCCTTCCGGAGACGCACGAGCGGCTGCTCCAGATCGTCGATCGATTGATCGAGCGTGAGAATATTCAGGGTTTGATCCTGGGCGGCACGGAACTGCCCCTGCTCTTGCGCGAGCCGACCCACCACGGCATTCCATTTCTAGATACAACTCAGATTCACGTCCAAGCCCTCGTGGCGGAATTATTGTCCTAAGGCACCAGGTCCCCCATCAGGAGATTGCTACGCGTGCGATCCAGATCGCTTAAGCGCTCGACGTTTTCACTGCACGGGGGTTCCGCGGCAAATTTGGCTTGATCCCAAACTGTTTGGAGCCCCAGTCGCAAAGGTCTTCGAGGAGCGGGATCAATGTCTGGCCGGAGCGGCTGAGCGAATAGGTGACCTTCGGCGGAGACGAGTGCACTGCCATTCGGTTGACCACGCCGTCCTTCTCCAATTCACGGAGCTGCGCCGCGAGAAGCTTCTCGCTCACCCCTCGCAGAAGATCGCGGAGTTCGGCGAACCGCCGCGGGCCAAAAGAAAGGTGCCACACCGCCTGGACTTTCCACTTGCCGCTCAAGACGTTTATGGTCGCCTGGACCGGGCAGCCGTGGTGATCCTTCATCGAGCGCTCCGAGCTTACAAATTTGTGCGTACTTCACCGCAGTGCAGAGCCGTTATATCATGCCCTTGAAGCACTCGGCGCGCACGGTCACCGTGAATTCCCCGCCGTCGCGAGCCGCACACAACGGAGGAAAAGAATGATCCTTATAACTGGCGCCAGCGGGACCGTTGGCAAGGCAGTTTTGCAGGAGGCGAGCCGGAAGGAATCTCAGGAATCTAAAAAATCTAAGATCCGCGCCATGTTTCGGTCGAAGCAGGAGGCCGCGAAGGCGCCCTCGGGATGCGAATCCGTGCTCGCGGATTATTCGGATAAGCCGAGTCTCCGCAAGGCCCTCGACGGCGTAACCTCCGTCTTTGTTGTCTGTTCTCCGATTCCTCAGCTCGTCGAACTCGAGAGCAATGTGCTGGATGTCTGCAAGGAATCCGGGGTGGAGCACGTGGTGCTTAATTCAGCGCTCGGAGCGGGAGACTATCAAAAATCGTTTCCCAGCTGGCACCACCAGGTCGAAGGCAAGCTCAAGGCCACCGGAATGAGCTACACCATCCTTCGGCCCAATGGGTTTCTGCAGAACATCGTTGCCTACAATGCCCCCAGCATTCGGGCCCAGGGCGCGTTTTACGTGGCCATGGACGACGCGAAGGTTTGCTATGTGGACGTTGGCGACATCGCCGTTGTCGCTGTCAAAGCGCTCGAGGGAGGCGCCCACGCCGGGAAGACCTACGAATTGAATGGGCCCGAAGCCATATCCAACCAGGAGCTTGCGAAGCGAATTTCCAAGGTCACTGGCCGCACGGTGAAATACGTGGACATTCCCGAATCCGCACAGCGCGACGCCATGCTCGGCATGGGTATGCCGGAGTGGCAGGTGACAGCGCTCCTGGAACTTCAGCAGTATTACAGGATGGGTGGCGCTGAGGAAACGGACGACCTGCTGCAGACCCTGATCGAACGCCAGCCCGTGACCCTCGATCGATATCTAATGGCCAATGCCCGGGAATTTCGAGATCAGGCCGCCTCCGCCTGAAGAAGGAGAGCCACGATGAACGCCTCAGCGGAACGGTCGGAAGTCAAGAATCCCAAGACAGGCATGACGCAGGCGGAGATGAAGGAATTCATCCGCCATCATTTTGAGGAATTCGTGAACCGAAAAAATCTGCGCATCGGCGAGGTGAATTTCGCGCCCGACTTTGTCGATCGCGGCTCCGACGTCCCCCCGGGACTCCCTCCGGGACCTGCGGGCGCTATACAGTATGTCGGCGCAGCGCTCAAAAAAGTTCCCGACCTGCGGGTAAGCATCGAAGACCTGATCGCCGAAGACGATAAAGTAGTGGTCCGCAACCATTGGATGGGCACGGACGCGGCATCGAAGCAGCGGCTCGAATTCTCCGGAATTGTGATTTGGAGGATCGCCCACCGGCAGATCGTCGAGCGCTGGGCTTACCTCGAGAGTCCTCACCCCGTGCGATCCTAGGCGGGAACTTGAAGGCGGGTGCCCCACCCGTCGCTTTTTGGTGGGGATTTCCGATTTGTAATCCTTCCAGAACTTCTGTAATCGGGCGGAGCCCGGCAAAACCCGAGATCCAATGTGGGGCACTTGAATTGAACCAGTCTGCCATTCTGCCGCAGAGTGGTCTGGGCGGAGGCGGTCGAACAGAAAAGGGCCGCCAGAAACGCCAGCACAGCCGAGAAGGACATGATCTTACGCATATCGCACTCCGAAATCTGCAACTTCAAAGAGTGCAACTTTGCCCTGACACCACCCATTTGCTCTCTCACACGAATCTCCTTTTTGGCCGCGACAACGGTTATGAGCCAAACATTAGACTTGGACATCGTTGTATTCTTTTCCTGGACGCAAAATCGCGCTGATGTCTTTACTTTCGAGAACTCGCTTCGGAGCGCCGCGCCTGGCGACCGCGAGCATGGCGTGGCCGATCTGCTCGGTAGTTAGGATGTAGGCCGGAAAGGCCCATCGCAACGCCGTCAGCAGAGGTTTGCCGAGGGCATAGAAAATCCGGTACCAGGCCGTCTTGGACTTTGCCCCGTACAGGGGTTCAATGAGACCGGGCCGAAACATGTACGCGGCTTTGAATGGCAAACGCATCAGCCCGTTTTCTGTTTTGCCCTTGACCCGCGCCCACATCACGCGGCCGTGCTCTGAGCTATCGGTACCGGTGCCCGAGACATAGATGAATGTCATCTGAGGATTCAGGCGAGATAGCGTCTCCGCCGCAGCCATCGTGATCCCGTAGGTCACGCGCTCATAGTCGCCCTCCTTCATTCCCGCCGATGAGACTCCCAGGCAGAAGAAGCAGGCATCGAAGCCGCACAGTTCCATCTCAATAGACGAATAGTTCCACAAATCCTTGTGCACGATTTCACGCAATTTAGGGTGCTGCACTCCTGTCGCGGCGCGTCCGACGGTCTCGACGAGTTGTACGCCGGAATCCAGCAGGCATTCACGCAGAACGCCCTGCCCGACCATCCCGGTTGCTCCGAAAATAAGTACGTTCATGCTTTAGGCTGGTTGGAGTCGCCTTAATTCTGCTTCGTCGGTCGCATCGTCCAAAATGTACTCGCCGAACTCGCCTATGGTCATGTTCCTGCGGGAACTTACCATCAATCAACCGGCAAGGACAGCGAGTCGCATTCGGCGAGCTTACCTGCCCTCTGAAGAAGAAACGAAACCGTCGCCTCCATCAAATGCGCGTCCGTCCGTAGCACCGGCGGCTCGCCGGCATTCCTTCGTGCGGCTGGGTTCTCCGGTGGGAGCCCCCGCATTCATGCGGGGAAAGCAACGCTTCAGCGTTGCGGGAAAGAGCTGCGTTTCAATCAATCGGGCTTTAGCGCGGGTGCCCCACACGTCGCTTTTCCGTGTGGGGATTTGCGATTTGTCATTCTTCCAGAAGCCTCTCTAATCAGGTGCAGGGGCGCAGCCGTGCCCGCCGCTCCATTATCGGCCGTAGCGGCGCGTTGACTTGCCCTCGTGCAGCAAGTAGGATGATTCAGTCGCACAAGCCCACTTTTCCATGATCGGCCAAACGATTTCCCACTACCGCATCGTAGACAAGCTCGGTGGCGGCGGCATGGGGGTCGTCTATCGGGCTGAGGACACCCGGCTCGGCCGCAGCGTGGCTCTGAAGTTCCTGCCGGATGATTCCCCCAAGGACCGCCAGGCACTTGAACGATTCCAGCGGGAGGCACGTGCCGCTTCCGCGCTGAATCATCCCAACATCTGCACGATTCACGACATTGGCGAGGAGAACGGGCGGGCCTTCATCGTCATGGAGTTTATGGAGGGCCAGACGCTGAAGCACAGGATCGAAGGCCGGCCAATGGAGACCGAAGAAATCCTCGGACTCGGCATTCAGATCGCCGATGCGCTGGCCACGGCGCACGCGAAAGGCATCATCCACCGCGACATCAAGCCCGCGAACATTTTCATCACTCGGAGCGGCGCCGCCAAGATCCTCGATTTCGGACTCGCGAAGATGGCTCCTAAACGCCAGCCGGTCGGCGAAGCCGTTGGAGTTTCAGCTCAACTGACCGCGGCCACTGCCGCGGAGCATCTGACGAGCCCAGGGTCAGCGCTGGGCACGGTTGCCTACATGTCGCCCGAGCAGGCTCGTGGGAAAGACGTGGACGCCCGAAGCGACTTGTTCTCCTTTGGTGCTGTGTTGTACGAAATGGCCACGGGACGCCTGGCTTTTTCCGGTGACACCTCCGCCGTGATCTTTGATGCGATTCTGAACCACGCGCCCGCGCCCCCGAGACGGTTGAATCCCCGGCTGGCCGATGGACTGGAAGAAATCATCGACAAGCTGCTCGAGAAAGATACCAATATGCGCTACCCGGACGCTGCCAGGCTGCGCACCGACCTGCAGCAACTGAAGCGGGATGCGGATTCCGGGCGGGTCACCACCGCTGGAGCAAAGCCGGCCGAAAAGTCGGTCGCCGTGCTGTATTTCGAGAATCTCAGCAAGTCCGAGGAGGATGAATATTTCCGTGACGGAATGACGGAAGACATCATCACGGAGTTGTCCAAGATCAGCCAGCTCCATGTGTTCCCCCGCGCCGAGATGCTCGCGTACCGCGACAAGCCGGTCACCGCTCCCCACGTCGGACAGGAACTCAACGCTGCCTATGTGCTGAGTGGCAGCCTGCGCCGGGCCGGAAACCGTCTGCGCATCACCGCGCAGTTGGTGGAGACGCGAACGCGGACCTCCGTCTGGGCGGAGCGTTACGACCGTCAAATGGAGGACGTTTTTGCCATCCAGGATGAGATTGCCCAAAGCATCGCTGCGGCTTTGAAGGTGATGCTGACCGACAGCGAGAAAAAGGCGATCGCAAAGGCGCCGACGGCGGACGTCAAGGCCTACGACTACTACCTCCGCGGGCGGCAATTCTTCTATCAGTTTCGGCGCCGAGGGTATGACTTCGCTCGGCAGATGTTTACCAGGGCTATCGAGATCGATCCCGGCTACGCGCGCGCCTATGCCGGTGTCGCCGATTGCTATTCGTATCTTTACATGTATTGGGACGACAGCGAGGCAAACTTGCAGGCGGCAGAGGACGCGAGCCGAAAAGCCTTGCTGCTCGACCCCGGGCTGGCCGAGGCCCATGTGTCCAGGGGACTGGCGATCTCGCTCCGCAAACGGTACGACGAGGCCGAGATCGAATTCCAAACTGCTATTCGGATGGACCCAAAACTTTTCGAGGCCTACTACTTCTACGGGCGGGCCTGCGTCCAGGAGGGCAAGCTGGAGGACGCGGTACGTTTGTTCGAAAATGCTTTACAAGTGAAACCGGATGACTATCAGTCCCCGACATTTATCGGGATGGCCTACAGCGGCCTGGGCCGGAAGGAGGAAGGGTTGGAGGCGTATCGCCGTGCCTGGCAACTCGCTGAGAAGCATCTGGAACTGCACCCGGACGATGCACGAGCACTCTACCTGGGCGCCGTCGCCCTTGGCCGGTTAGGCGAAGGGTCGCGAAGCCTGGAATGGGCGCAGCGCGCTGTGGCGATCGACCCGGAAGACTGCGGAATCCTCTACAACGTTGCCTGCGCCTACGCCCTGCAAGGGAGGATCGAGGAGGCTATCGATTGTCTTGAAAAAGCCATGACGCATGCCCTTTGGTACAAGAGGTGGGCACAGCACGACTCCGATCTGGATCCGCTCCGCAGTCATCCCCGCTTTCAATCCCTCATGGAGCGCAAGTAAACCGCCAAAGATACCGACCCCGACATCCCTATCCTGCAGCAGGCCAAGGCCGAGCACGCCGACTGGATTAACTTTTTCGCTTGTTGACTCGCCATATCGCGTGGCATAGCATCCTCCTTTATGTCCGTCTCACCGCGTGCTCCCGGCCAGGCAGTATCCCATTACCGGATTATTGAAAAACTCGGCGGCGGAGGTATGGGCGTAGTTTATAAAGCCACGGACAATCGCCTGGGCCGCAGCGTGGCTCTGAAGTTCCTCCCCGAAGGCTTTTCTGCGGACAGCCAGGCCGTGGAGCGGTTGCGGCGGGAAGCGCGTGCCGCCTCTGCCTTGAATCATCCGAACATCTGCACGATCTACGACATTGACGAGCACGAAGGCCAGCCGTTCCTGGTGATGGAGCTGCTCGAAGGGCAGACCCTCAAGCATCTGATCGGCGGCATGCCGCTGGCGCTGGACCGGCTTCTAGAACTGGGGATTCAGATCGGCGAGGGCCTGGAAGCGGCTCACTCAAAGGGCATCGTCCACCGCGACATCAAGCCGGCGAACATCTTCGCGACCGTCCGCGGCCAGGCGAAGATCCTGGATTTCGGCCTGGCCAAGCTGGCGCTGCAGACGCTGCGCGTCGGTGAGACCGTGGGGGCTTCGGCCATGGCAACTGTCGGCGTGGCTGAAGAAAACCTGACTAGCCCCGGCAGCTCGCTGGGCACGGTCGTCTACATGTCGCCGGAGCAGGCCCTGGGGCGGGAACTGGATGCGCGCAGCGACTTGTTTTCGTTCGGCGCGGTCCTCTATGAGATGGCCACCGGTGCACCGCCTTTCGCTGGCACGACGACGGCCGCCATCTTCGACGGCATCCTCCACGTCACGCCGGAATCTCCATCGAAATCAAATTCCCGGCTGCCAGCCCAGCTCGATTCCGTCATCCTGAAAGCCCTGGAGAAGGATTCCGACTTCCGCTATCAGACGGCCTCCGAGTTGAAGACGGACTTGCGGCGGTTGAAGCGCAGCCTGGAGTCGTCCGGCCGCATCGAAGGAGCGCGCAGTCCGGCCGGGGTTCCTCCGGCGGGAGTTTCCGTGCCGCCCGTGGGGGCTGCGGAGAAGTCGGTGGCCGTCCTGTATTTCGAGAACCTGAGCGGAGCCAAGGAAGACGAATACTTCCGCGACGGAATGACGGAAGACGTGATCACCGAGCTTTCGAAGATCCGGAGCTTGCAGATATTCCCCCGGGCGACTGTGTTGCCGTTCCGAGACAAGCTGGCGACGACGGCACAGGTCCGCGGACAGCTCAATGCGGCGTATGTGCTCAGCGGCAGCCTGCGGCGCGCGGGGAGCCGTCTCCGCATCAACGCCCAGCTCGTGGACACGCGCACCGATTTTCCACTCTGGGCGGAGCGCTACGACCGCGAGGTCAAGGACATCTTCGAAGTCCAGGACGAGATTGCGCGGAACATTGCCCAGGCATTGCGCATCACGCTCTCGCCCCAGGAACAGAAAAAGATCGCCAGCCGGCCGACAGAAAACCTGCAGGCCTACGACTGCTTCTTGCGCGGGCGCAATTACACCCGCCGGGAGAACCTGGAATTCGCCCTCCAGATGTTCGAGCAGGCAGTCAAGCTCGACCCTGGCTTCGTCATGGCCCACGCCGGAATCGCAAACGTCTGCGGGATGATTTTCGAGTTCCGGCGGCAGGAACAGCAATGGCTGGAGAAGGGCGTTGCCGCTTGCGACCGGGCGGAAGTCCTTGATCCGCAGCTTCCCGAGGCGGCGGTGGCGCGCGCGCGCCTGTTCTATATGCAGAAAAACTTTGACGAGGCGATCCGTTGCGCGAAGCTGGCAATCGAGCGCAAACCGGATTGCGATGGCGCCTACAACATCCTCGGGCGCGTTTACTTTGCCTCGGGGCGCTTCCAGGAAGCAGCCGACATCGTCGAACGCGCCTTGGAAGCCAACGGCGACGATTACAACGTTCACGTGCCATACATGCTCAGCCTGGACCGCGTGGGTCAGACGGAGGCCGCGCGTCGTTTGCGGGAGCGCCACGTCTGTGTCCTGGAGCAGCAGTTGGAACTTGCCCCTGACGATGTCCGCGCGAGGATCCTGCTGGCCGTGGATTTGGTAACACTCGGCCGAGGGGACGACGCCATCAGGCACCTCGAAACTGCAATCACCTTGCGCCCAAACGATTCGAGTACGCTCTACAATGCAGCCTGCTGCTATGCGCTCCTGAAGGAAAAACCGCGCGCGCTCGAAACACTCAAGAAAGCCATTGAAGCCGGTTACGCCAATATGGAGTGGATCAGCAAAGACCCTGATCTGCAGGGGCTGCACGACGATCCGGAATTCCTCCGCCTGGTCGGCAATTAGCAAAGGAAAAGTTAGCAACGCGGCTGCTAGCTCCTAGCACCTGGCCGAAGACGTCTTGAATGGAAATCCGGTCGCGCCGCCCAACTCATCTGCTCCCTCCCGGAGGCCCCCACCCCCGTTTCGCCGATTCAAATCTCTACAATATTTGCGGCCGCTGTTCGTCTACAGGAATGGATGGATGAGCGGTCGGGCATCACCTCGATGACCGAGCAAGACCGTCAAATCTCAGAGATCGTCGCGGAAGAACGATCCCGGCTGCGCAATTTCATCCGCCGGCGTGTGCCCGATCCCTCCGACGCCGAGGACATCGTGCAGGAGGTCTTCTACGAACTGGTAGAAGCCAATCGCCTGCTGATGCCGATTGAGCACGTGACCGGCTGGCTTTTTCGCGTCGCACGCAATCGCATCACGGACCTTTTCCGCAAGAAGAAGCCGGAGACCTTCAGCGACGCAGCGGTCGCGGACGAAGACGGCGAGCTGCTGCAGATCGAAGATCTGTTGCCATCGCCCGATGCCGGGCCGGAAGCGTTCTACTTCCGCAACGTGCTTCTTGATGAGCTGGAACTTGCGCTGGACGAGCTGCCGGAGGAGCAGCGGGAGGTATTTACCGCGCATGAGATCGAGGGGTACAGCTTCAAGGAGATCGCCGCCGAGACCGGCGTGAGCGTGAATACGCTGCTCTCGCGCAAGCGCTACGCGGTGCTTCATCTGCGCGAACGATTGCAAAGCATTTACGACGAATTCACGAAACCATGAGGAGCTGAACATGAGAAGGAGATTGATTTTCATAGTGCCCCTGGCGATTCTGGGGATGCTGCTCTTTATCGTCATCGGTGGCGAAATAGTGATGCACCTGTGGAATTGGCTGCTGCCGCCGCTCTTCGGCTGGCGCCAGATCACCTTCTGGCAAGCGCTCGGGATTCTGGTGCTCTGCCGGATCCTCGTCGGCGGATTTGGACTCCACGGTTCTGGTCGCTCCCATGTCCGCCGTCGCGTGGCCGATCGCCTCGCCGATCGCATGGGCGATCGCTGGGACGCCATGACGCCCGAGGAGCGGGAACGATTCCGGCAGCGCGTACGCGAACGCTGCGGCTTCGATCCATCCACCAGCGAGAGCAAGGGGCAATGAAGCCGGTTCCAGGAGTCCAAAAGCACTGCGAATCTAAGAGCGGTTCGGCAATATAGATCAAGGAGACAGAGTCATACACCCAACCAACAGGACCGCAAGGGTCGCAGGCGCGCTGTATCTACTAAACGGAGTGACCGGCTGAGCAGGCCGGCGCCGCGGGATATTGGCGATCGTAGCGTCGCCATGGGCCCTTGATTCAATGGTTCGCGCAGGGAGAAACGAATATGAACGCAACTGTATTGACGAAACGGGTTGCAGAAGCGTCGCCGCGTTTCAAGGCCAGGATGGCCGGTGTCTTTCAACTGCTCGAAGCCCTGACGGCAACATTCGGTGAGGTGATCGTTCTCGGCAGGCTTGCTGTCTCTGGCAACGCCGCGGCTACAGCGGCCAATATACTGGGTCACGAGCGGTTATTTTGGTTGGGGTTCGCATCCTCGCTCATCGGGGTTGCGTTCCATATCGCATGGGCGTTTCTCATGTATGAGTTGCTTAAACCTGTGAACAGGAGCCTCTCTTTACTAGCAGCGTTCGTCATTCTCGTGGGATGCGCTATTCAGGCTTTTACCAGCCTGTTGTACCTCGCTCCTCTGCTCATCCTGCAAGGCGGTAGCTCCTTGAGCCCATTTACGCCGGGACAGTTGCAGGCGCTGGCGCTCATGTTTCTCAAATTGAATTCTTCCGCCTTCAACATTTATCTGGTGTTCTTCGGATTCTGGTGCGTCCTGACCGGTTACCTCATTTTCAGGTCCACCTTCCTGCCTCGAATTCTGGGAGTGCTGTTCGCGATCAGTGGTTTGGGTTGGGTGATCTATCTGTACCCGCCGCTCGCATACCGTCTGTTCATGCCCTACATCGCTGCCGCCTCCGCCCTCGGGGAAATACCGCTGGAGCTATGGCTCATCGTGATGGGTGTGAACGTTCAACGATGGAAGGAGCAGGCCGGCGCGGCGGGGATGCGCACATGAAAGCCGCCGTCATAAACAAGAGGAGAGAAGGCGCGGATTCACGCAATAAGACAGCTAGAGTCGCAGGGCTGGTCTATCTATCACTCGCACTGACCGGCCCCTTTACCCTCATCTATCTTCCCCGCACTCTGATCGTGCGTGGCAACGCCGTCGCGACGGCCAACAACATCTCCGCTCACGAGTCGCTTTTTCGTCTCGGCATCGTGAGCGAGCTGGTCGGCGCGGTCATCTTCATCTTCGTCGTCCTGGCTCTGTACCGCTTGCTCAAGGAAGTGAACCGGAACCACGCTGCCCTGATGGTGATCCTGGGTCTGGTCTCTGTCCCCATCGGCTTCCTGAACGCGGTGAACAACGCTGCTGCCCTGACGCTTCTGAGCGGCGCCGATTACCTGTCTGTCTTCCGGACCGATCAACTGCACACCCTGGCCATGCTGTTCATCACCTTGCACGGCTACGGAAACATCGTCGCCCAGATTTTTTGGGGGCTGTGGCTATTTCCCTTCGGGCTGCTCGTATACCGGTCGCGCTTCCTGCCTCGCATCCTGGGCGTCTGGCTGATCGTCAACTGCTTTGGCTACCTGGCCATCAGCTTTACCGCCTTGCTCCTGCCGGATTACAGGGGAGTTGTTTCTCGCGCCGCGGTGCCCGCCCTCCTCGGGGAACTGGCGATTGTGTTGTGGCTGCTGATTATGGGTGCCAAGGAGGAACCGTTGGACGACTGAGCCGGGTGCCCCACACAAGGGACCTTGCTTTGGTACCCGCACCCTGTGGCCCCGGCGCAAGGCGCGTAACTTTTTAGCGGCCTCCGCCGTATCTCCGGCTAGATCCTTACAAGGGAGGGCACATGAGCTCGACCCACAACCCAGGGAGAATCGACCGTTCCCGGAGGACTCCCATGCTCAACCAACTCCTTCCCCGGCACGTCGACAACACCTATCACGGTTACAAACTCGCGCTCTGGCTCTTTGGTTTAGTCGTGTTCATGAAAGTTGCCATGAGCCTCAACGCCATCTTCAACGGCCACATGGTGGCGAGTTCGGCAGACGGGATCCCACTGGACACATTCACGCCGGCCGGCGCACGGGCAGTAGTTTCTCTTTTTGCGGCCTGGGGGCTGGCCCAGCTCATCATCTGCTTGCTATGTATAGTGGTCTTAGCTCGATATCGCGCCTTGGTTCCCTTCATGTTTGCCCTACTCCTGCTGGAACACCTGAGCAGAAGGCTGATTTTTCTTGTTATGCCCATTGTCAGGACCGGAACACCACCCGGCTTCTTCGTGAACCTCGTACTCCTCGCTCTTATGGTCCTTGGCCTAGCACTCTCGCTCCGGAGCCACGACGATCTTCAGGCAAAGGAGTGACCTATGCCGGGTAGGTTTGCAGACTCTTGAGGAACCTCATGAAAGCTATTGTTTATCACAACTACGGTTCACCCGACGTTCTCAGGTGTGAAGAGATTGGAAAGCCGACCGCTGGGGAAAATGAAGTTTTGATAAAAGTTCGCGCGGCTTCCGTCAACCCATTTGACTGGCACCTCATGAGAGGCAAGCCGTACATCGCTCGCATACTGTTCGGGCTGCGCAAACCAAGGAACACACGACTGGGCGTGGATGTGGCCGGCCAGGTTGAAGCGGTTGGCAGGAACGTAACTCAGTTCAAGCCAGGCGACGAGGTGTTCGGCGCGTGCCGTGGGGCCTTTGCCGAGTATGCGTGTGCTTCCGAATCAGCATTGGTCGCGAAGCCCAATAACGTGATGTCTGAGCAAGCGGCTTCTGTACCTGTCGCGGCATTCACCGCATTGCAGGGTCTTCGCGACAAGGGACGGATTCGGCCGGGGCAGAAGGTCTTGATTAACGGTGCCGCGGGAGGCGTGGGTACGTTCGCTGTGCAGATCGCCAAGTCGTTCGGCGCAGATGTGACCGGCGTATGCAGTACAAGGAATGTGGACATGGTCCGATCCATCGGCGCGGATCACGTCATTGATTACACCCAAGAGGACTTCACCACAAGCGGGCAACGTTACGACCTGATTTTCGACTGCATTGGGAACCATTCGTTGTCGGCATGCAGGCGCGTCTTAAATCCCAAGGGGATATACATCATGGTCGGAGTACCGAGCGGTCGGTCGATGATCGGTTTTTTGGCTCGTTTGGTCGCTGCGCTTGTAGTGTCACTGTTCGCGAGCCGGAAGATGGTCATGGTTCAGGCGAGACGGAGCAAGGAGGACCTGACCGCGATGCGCGAGCTCATAGAAGCCGGAAAAGTAACTCCGGTTATCGACCGGAGTTACCCGCTGAGTGAGGTCCCGGCGGCTATGCGGTATCTGGGAGAAGGGCACGCTCGCGGAAAAGTAGTCATAACTTTGCCTTAGGCTGTGCTGCAAACACAAGCTTCCTGCGCACTTTAGCATCACTTCGCCACGGCTGCCGTACGGGCGGCGCCGGAGAGATCGAGCACGTAAGCATTCTGATTCTCCGTGAGGACAAAGAGGCGATTGCCGTCAGCGCCGAAGCTCGTGTAGGCGACGGGGCTGGAAAAAACAAACTCTTCCCGCTTGCTCAGCGTCGCTAAATCATAGACCGCGAGCTGCCCGCGCTCGTTTCCCGTGCAGAGCAAACCGCTTACCGCCGAAACCGCCGGCTTTCTACCGAAGACTTTGCCTTTCCCCTCTCCAGTGGCCAACGAATAGACAAGCGTTCGATTTTGATTATCGGAGAGTAGCAGCCAATCGCCCGCCGTTACCGCGTCCGTGAGCTTGAACGACCCCTTGCCGGTATTCACGATCGCGCGGCCGACGGACTTACCACTGCTTGCATCGATCACCTCGAGAAGATAATCATCTCCGCTGAACTTCGTTCCGGCGGGCCTCCGACTGAGCACCTCGTCATTCTTGATTTCGTTCTTCGCACCTTCCGTCGCACTCGACCAGTAGAGCACCAACCGCCGGCTGCTCGCGTCGCCCCAAACGCGCGGCGCCTCCTTGGGAAAGGTTTTCGACCACAGAATGTTGCCCGTACGCACGTCGAGACCCTCCAGCCGCAGGTTGCGCCAATCGTAGGATTTTTTGTCGTTATGTGTCGTACGCAGGAGCACGCTGCCGTATTGCCGCGCCTCGTCATCGCCGATGTGAAAGCCGTCGCTGACATCGCGCGAACTCAGGCTGAGCCGGCCAATCTCCCGCTCGGTCTTTTCGAACTTCGGAAAATCGGCGTAGATGGCGCCATCGTCGCCGAAATACGCGCCGCGGAATCCACGCACCAGGTAAACTCGCCCATTTGTCTGCAGGTTCCAAACTCCGCCGCGCGTCCGCTCGGAGATCGCCACGTAGTTCAGGTCGGGGGAGATGGCTGAAGCCTGGAGCTGTCCCAAGGAGCCGAGTGGCAACGTTACGATATCCGAGGCGGTCGTCGTCCCAATTGGGTAGACCCCCAGCTCACCGTTCCGCCGCTCGCCAACACCCTTTTCTCCATACACATCCATTGCTGAAGTCTTGTTGACCATGACGATTTTCTTGCTTGCGAGGTCCATGACGCCCACGGCGAAATCCGTCACCGGGCGCACGAGCAAATACCGCGGATCCCGCGCCGCCGTCAGTGAATCCCCTCCGAGCAGGACATGATCCAGCACTTCTCCGGTCGGAAATTTTACGATGGCTGAATTGGAGGGTTTCTCAACGTCCAAGCCTACCAATCGATCCGGCCCCAGAAATGTGAATGTCCTAACAAGTAGTCTCCGGATCGAGCCCGGGACCGAGATCGTCTTCTTCTGCTGCAGGTCATAGACCAGGTATGTTTCATTTTGTGAGGATGCGACGAAATAATGCCCGTCCGGGGAAAACTTCATTCGCAGTAAGTCCGGCGGCTCCTCCGCCAGCAAGCTCCACAAGAGAATCTCGAGAACCTCGGAAAATGACGACGGCTCGTAGAAGGCTTTCTTCTCGAACATTGCCTCGCTTGTTTCCACGTCATAGAGGGAAAGACTCCATTCATTTCCATAGCAAGCGAGGATTGTGCCGTCCAGCGATAGCGCGGTCTGCCGACAGCCTTTTTGGATCACGACCTCGTTCACCGCGGTTCGCTCCCCGTCTTCCACGTTCCAGCGCTCCACCCGCAGCCCCGGCGTATAGAAAACCACTTCCTGCGAGTCGGGCGTGAACTCCGCTGGCCGCGCTTCCCGCGCAACGATCACAAATTTCACCGCGATCGGCTGCCGGGTCAGCACGTAAATGCTCGACTCGTCTTGGGCAAGCAGATACTTGCCGTCCGGGCTGAAGCGTAGCTGCTCGATGTCACTACGCAACGGCGGATTCAGCGTCTTCTTCGTCAGAACGTCGTGCAACCGCTCCTTATGCCCCAGGCCGACGTACGCCACGACCGCCGCTTGCCACTTCTCAAACTCCTCCGGCGGAGCGGTCGGCCGGGGGTCAATACACCCTGCGGGCAACGCGCCGGCACTTTTCTGCATTTCGCGCAGCCGCTTCGATTCCGCTGAAGTCATCCCGAAGAGATCGGAAAGCCAACTGCCGGTCTTTCCTTTGGTTTGTGCCAGGCGATCGAAGAATTCCGAGAAACTCCCCAGGTTGTAGCCGGCGGCGGCCAATGCTCCCAGGCCGATCTGGTCCGCCACGAGCTGCCCTTTCTCTTCATTTCCTCCGCCGCGCCGAAACGCCTTCTCCTTCCGCCGCGCGTTTTCGATCAGGAGATTGTACTTTTGAAAGATGTCTTGCCGATCGCCCACTTGCGTCACGCTCAGCACATCGCGGAACCGCTGAGTCATCTCGATCGCGCTCTGGCGCGCGATCGAGTGGCCGAGCTCATGGCCGAGCACGCTCGCCAGTTCGTCCTCGCTCCGCAAGAACGCCACCATTTTCCGCGACACGTAGATTCGCGCGCCCGGCGCGCTGAACGCGTCCACGATCGGAAGATCGAACAGAAAAAACCTGAACCGTAAGTCGGTCGCCGGCAGATGCTTCAGCAGGCGCTCGCCCACGCGCTCCAAGTGGCCGGTCATATCCTCGTCGTCAATCACCAGCGACTCGCGCTGCAATTGCTCGGCGACGGCGTCCCCCAGGTCCATCTCCTGTTGCGGCGTGAAAATGTTGCTCCCGGGAAATTGAGGCGGCACGGGGACAGCGGGACAGGTCTGCTGCGCAGCGAGCTGCGCCGCGCTCAAGGGCACGAAAAGAAGCAACGCGCACAGAAGCGAAGCCGGTTGCATGGTCGCCTTAAGCGTTGAGAGGTTACTTAACGCGGAGATTAACACTCCGCCCCGAGCGAGTCAACCTAGGTCAGCGGGCAGTCGGCGCCACCGAATTGCATCGCGCAAGTTTCTTCTTACGGAGTACGGGTTTGGCCTGCTCCTCGCTATCGCATCGTCGCGAAGAGGAAGCGCAACGAGTTCGTGGACGGCGCGCCCTTTAGCTCTTCTCAGGTGCGTTGACTGCTTTGGGACTCCCTCTGCGGAGCTTCAGGACGGCTGCTGCGCCGATGGAACCGTACATGAATGCAAATGGAATGCTTTTGATGATCGGCTCCATCCCGTACCCTTGGATTTCTATTAAGGCGAGTGGAACAGCCCAGAGTCGGACCGAAAAAGGTTCACCTGAAGCAGACCAAAGGGCAAGATAGACGGAACACAGGACAAAGAAAGCTTCCAGCGCGAAAACCGTGGCAAGGACCCCGTAGACACCTCCTTTCAAAACGATGCTTGAAGGTTTTTGGGGGGCAGGTCGCAGCGCCTGATCAAGGAGGCGGAGCATAAACCAACTTACAGAAATGCCCGGGAGAACTACTGCGGCAATGTTCGTTGCAGGATGATTGACAAAAGTTCTGTCTGACGGCGGCGGATACCCATTGGAAACGTACCACCTGAAGAGAAGGAAGTGAATCAAACCACCGTAGAGAAAGAAAAAGGCCGAAAGTTTTCGACGCGGCCGAGCGAGTTCCATAGTCCTTTACCGCGCCGGCATTATAATATCCCGCTGGGCCAGCCACCATGAGAAATCCAAATCCTGCCGAAAAAGTTTCCTTCACGCACGCACGCCGGTCCAATTTTATCTTAGCACGCAGGGGAAGGGGTTGAAGGCTGACGGACACTCGGGTATCCCGTGCTTCGCGGAACTCGCTCGGCCCGCCCCGAGCCAGTGCAGGGAAGCCTCGAAAGGAGCGGAACCGAGGGACGTTCCACAAGGTCGGGCCGGCTGACCGTTGCGAACTGACCCTCTTATGGGAATGAGTAGTGGACGTAGACGGCCCAGCGTCTCCTACCCACATGGAAGGCTTGGCCGGGCGCCTTCGACTCCAGCAGTGGTCGCAGCAGGGCGTATTGTTCGCGGGTGAGGAATAGGGTGCAGCTTCCATCCGATGAATTGTGAATGCCTGCTTTCAGTCCGGGCAGTTCCGAGGGCCACACCAGGTCGGGCTGGGTGGATTTGGATGCAGGCCACAACGCGACGTCGACCCTTTCCGGGATCCACTCCACAGCTTGAGGATGTTCGTACGTGGCGAGGAATTCGAGAGCGGCGGCGAGTTGTGGTGAGAAATTCGGTGAGAATTGTCGCTCTCCACGCAGCGAGCCGAGCAAACCAAAACATTTCGATGGTTGCCCCTGGCGGCGCACTGTAATGAGGGACCTAGGTGCGTCGGAACTAAGGTCGAAAGCTGGGGCGGGCTGCTGCCCACGAAATTCCTCAGAATCCGCACGGGAGATGAATTCGTCGATCTGCCCCTGGCTGAGACGCGCAGTTCTGAAGACTCCTCCGTGTTCGGCCGGCGACCAGTAGATGAGCGTTCCATCGGGATATAGAGCGAGTGTTGGCCCGTCGGATTCGGTCCACGGGTTCCTCTCGTGGACGAGTACGAGCGGTGCGCGTTTCTCCCATTCGTCGCGTTGCGCGCCAGCCTCCTGCCTGAACTTGTGTTTCGATTTTTTCTTGGAAGCAGCTTGGTGACCAGCGTCGGATTCAATCGAGGGACTCGCGGGGCTCTGCGGGTAACCGGTGCCTGCGAGGGCCATGACACCGGCCAACAGAATGGCCCCGATGCGGAGCCGCGCCACAAGGTGATTCATAGGGTCTAAGAACCTAGCATCGCGAGTCTAGGTTGCTTTGAATAAGTGAGCAAGAACATGACCTTCTGAAAGAGCAGCGCCTTTCGAGGCCTGACTGCGGCCTGGCCCGCCGAAGGCGGGCAGGCAGGCTCGGGGCGAGCAGGATAGACAGCGAGAACTAATCCGGTCGAGCAAAGTGCCCACGCTTTGCTGCCGCGAAGCATGGGGCGCCCGACTGGGCCGAAATGATTTCGTTTCGAACCGGCCATTTGAAATCATGTTTTCGGATTGGTTCTGAGAATCCGACTCAAATACTTCAGTTTTCAACCGCACTAGAACTTGAACGTAATCCTTGTCGTGCTACCAGTGGGTATGCCCTTGAACAACATGGGCGCGAACTCCCAGCGCATGGCTGCCTGCATTGCCGCATTGTCTAACTCTTCTCCGGCGCTCTGCCTGACGGTAACGTTTCGAACGTGACCGTGCTGGTCAAATCGACGTCGAGCACCGTCACTCCATGACCCGCAGGCGGATGCGCGGGCTTGAATTCCAGGATCGGGTGCGCCGGAACGATGACAGGGCCTTCATAATCATCCGGATCCATGTGCCGCTCGGGTTTTGTGTGTTCAACCACAAACGTTGAATCCGGAACATTCGCCGCTTCTTCGATGCGGTCAATCTCGATCTGCAGTGACTTCGTGTCATTCTCTGTCATGTCAATTCGTCGTGGAACTTGTTTGCCATTCCACTCTTTGAATCCGTTATATGTGGCCGTAGTCGACATTTGGTAGTCGGCGCGCAAAAGTCCGGTCGCTGGATCCAGCCAGTACGCGGTTGCGTGTACTGGGTCGAGCTCTCCCTCCGGGCTTTCATAGCCGCGCAGAACGCGGAGTAGGTCTACCCCACCGAACTTGACCATACCTTGCCGCCAGTCGGCTTCATGGAAACTCTCGGTCCCGACAAGGCGCCCGGCCATCGCGTCCAGAAGGTCATCGATGCGCCTGGGAGAGAAGTCCGAACCGTGAATCTTGCGATAGAGGTTTTGGCCGTCTCGTGCCTCGATCACTCTTATACCGGTGAGCGTGGCTTCGCGGCGCCATTTCGTCGGTGATTCCCAGATTTCGTCATAAACACCGTTTCCTCTCAATTCCACATCCCCACCCGCCTGAAACGTCGCATGCAGATGAAATGGCTTGCTTCCGTCGGCGCGCAGATCAGAGAGTTGGCGTGCCCGTTCGAGACGCTTCAATGCCGGCATGGCCGGAGAGGTTTCGGCATCTGACACCTGAACTTTCGTCGCAAATGGTAAGGTAAGGGTCGCATGGACCTGCACAGGTGCCCCGTCTAGTAGAAAGGGCTTGAATTCCCAGAGTTTCACCTGAGCAACTGCTGCCTCGTCCACAGCTGGGTTGTCGGAAACGAGTGGCTTCGCCTCCCGCACTCGCCCGGTCCGATCCACGTCAATTGTGACCATCGTCAGCCCCTGCTCGGGGAAGTTGTTCACCTTCGGCCAGGAGATCGCGGGTGCCTTTAGCAGACCGGCGCGAACAACGGTTTCTGCCACGGTTTCGGTGCGGAGACGTGACTTGAAGCCAGTGTCGCGCTCGATCTTGAAGAGTGAGGGATCCGCTTCCAGCGGTTCCAGCAGCGTCACCTTCGCTTTCACTTCCACGCGGTATTCCGGCCAAATGGCGAGAAGCCGCGCGATCTGCTTGGAGCCGAACGGGTGGTAGTCTGAGAAATCTGCAACTGCCGTCCGCGTGCCTACGAAATCAGGCGCAGCATCTTCGGCGTGAAGACAAATCGTATTACCAGCGGTCTTACTCTGGGCGCCATTCGTGAACTCCGTGCTCCAGCGCGCGCAGCGCCTACCATCCTGATCGACGAATTCCGCTTTTACTTCCTCCAATTCGCGCACCGGAATGGGATCCACCAATTCCGTCATCAGGTCGTTCAGCCACCATGGTAGATAGTCGGCTGAATTTGTCTCAAAGTAATGCTGCCCGTTCTGTATGGCGGTTTGAGAGAAGGCTTGCGATTTGATCCCTCGCCGCCATTGGTCCGGGCCGGCCCACCACTCTTCCATCTCGACGGTGTAGCCCGTCTTCTCGTTCTTTGTATCCGCGATCTGCACCCTCATATGAAACGGCTGCGAACCGGGTGCGATCAAACTGGTAGTGCGTGCCGATTCTTGAATCAGCGTTCTGAATCCGTCTGGACTCTGCGCTGCAGCGTAGGAGAATGGAACTGCAGGGATGATGAAGAATAGTAGAACTCGTTTAGTCATAGCCATTTTAGATCTTACCGTCTTATGGATATTGTAATACGTTTGACGTTGGCGAAGGCAAGCTGGGACAAGCGATATAAACCAGCGCCATGTGAGCCGGAAGCAAGCATCTGCGAAGAATCATGCAACGGAACGCAGCACTTCCGCCGATCTTACGCGCGCGATTGCTGGCATCTAAGCCGGGCCATGGGGGAGCAACCACGCGAGGAGCCCAGGCGCCCACTCGGCAGAGCACCGAGAACGAGACGTTATCCTTCGAGTGCCTCGCCATTAGAAACCATGTGAATCGCGGCCACTGGCTGCCTTGACCCACAACGGTTCCCTTTTGGCAGAAAGCTTCCTGTCGACTGAAAGGCCAATCGTTTTACTGGTTCGTGCGTGCCAAAAGGCTGCCACGGCATTTGCCGTACAGTCCTTAGCCATGTGGGAGAAACCAGTAAGACGAGCTGAGAACATCCGTCCGCAGCGCCAGCGGCTCGCCGGCATTTCTTTCGTGCGGGTGCCCCACAGGTCGCTCTTACGTGTGGGGATTTGTTCACCCTCCAAATCTATACGATCCTCAAGGCCAGCGGCAAATTGGGAAGAACTCTTCAACTATCGGGCAGACGCCTCACGCGTTCAAGCAGTTGCTCGGGCAAGCAACCGAAGTTCTTTGCCACGTCCGGAGCCTGAACCGTGTCGTGTAGTGCTTCCCCCATCATGGCTAAGACATCGTGAAGGTTTTCAGGAAGATCACGATCCCCCCAGTCGTGCTCCCATCCCTGACAGTTGGCAAAGAATAGATCAACGGCCCAACAGTTCGCGTTCGTGCGACCATCGGCAATCAAGAACTCAAGCAAATCCTCTAAACTCTTCTTAAACTCGCCCGGATTCAAAGGCTCCGAGAGACTCTGCAGGTAGACTGCTTGAAGCAGCGGCCGCAATCGAAGCGAAACTGGCTGTCCATCACGGGATACGGCAACAACTGTCCAAGCCTCGTCGAAACTGGGCATGAACTCCCTCTCTGAGCCGCAGGGAAGAATAGCCTTGGTGCTTTGCGGACACAACATTAGTCAACTCCCGGTAGTCTCCTAATTTGAGGCCTGCTCTCGACTTCGAGATACCGCGGTGAATCACCCAAGGGATCTGAGGATTGCTCTGCGCATAGCTCTATCTTCACTTAATAGTATTATGGGAATCGCAGATGTGCCAGATCGTAGGGTAGGTGCCAAAGTAGTAGTAGCAGAACTGGGTTTCGTAACTTCCATTAAGGGCGTCCGTGTACCGTATAACTCCAATATAGAAAAGTGTCAGATCGCCTCCTCGGAGTTCTGGGATTTCCGAAGCCAAAAGGGGTTTCTCAAGTTCTGCGGTGCTGAACCTAGAATCATTCGGAGCAACGTCTATCCTTGCCTCGTCGGCATATTTTCCAGTAGTAGACAGGTCGAGTTTGTGTGTCAGGCTCTGAAAGCTGCTTCGCATAAAGGCGAAAACTTTTTCTATTCCTGCGGGTGTCTTTTTCGTCGGATGGAATCGGAGAAGGGCTATTTGCATTCTAATTTTCATCGCTGGTGTTTTACCGACATTCCTGAAAGCAACGTTGGCGCTAGTCTCTCCCGGAGCTGGCGGCCCTACCAAGAATTGTGGAGTATCGGCAATCAAGTAGGGCCGCTGCTCTGCCTGAAAGGATTCTTTCGAAGATGTCAAAGTGTCACCTGCCGTTCTGGCGGCGTCTTTGGCGGCGTCGGCCCCTTCCTTAGCAGCTTCGGCAGCCGTCTGCATCTCCTTCAATTGGTGATAGGCCACGCACGCATAGAAGCTGACGGCAACAAGTGTGAGAACTTCAACAATAAGTATCCACCGCTCAAGGCGATAGCTTTTCTTTTGGTTGGTGTTGTAGCTCTCTATTGCGGAGGTTGGAATATTAAGTTCGGCATGAACAGTAACACCTGTTGGCGTGGTATCCGCCTTTTGGTTCCCGGCCTCGGACTCTGCGCGCTCGGGAGTGATGGGCTTATCTTGTGGAGTATCTGCCAACATGACAATAGTGTACCACATAAATACCTATTGCCAAGCCTTACTTATCGGGGTACAGTAATAGACACATGGAGAACGAATATGGCAAACGTCTTAGACAAAGACGAGCAAGTAGTGGTAATCAGCGCACTGGCGGACGGGCCCAGCATTCGCTCCATTGAGCGGATAACGCGCGTGCACCAGGACACGATTATGCGTCTCGGTGCGCGGGTTGGAGAGGGTTGTGCGTCTCTACTAGATCGCAAGATGCGCGGACTATCTTGTCGCCAACTACAATTCGATGAAGTGTGGCGATTCATTGGGAAGAAGCAATGGGACGTCCGTTCTGACGGCGATCTACAAACGGGTGTTGAGCGGGATTTCTGGCCCGTCGGGGATTTGGTCAAAGAGGCTGCGTGAAACAGATGGTCAACGGAGGGAGTGATGTTACTGAAGATAGTTAGCTTGATTTTGTCCCTGCTTTTGGTCGGCGAGACAGTCTACATTGCTACCCATCATCGTCCCGTCCTGTCAGCACGCCGATCAGCATACCGCTTCAATTTGATGAAGGAAGAAGATCACGTCCTCAGAAGCATTGAGAACTACGGCGAACAGGACTATTCCGCGGGCTATCCCAGGGTTGCGTTTGACACAGAAACGGGAACGTTTTGCAGGGCATGGCCGAAAACGATGCCGCCAGAACCCGCCCATGAATCTGAGGAGTTCGCAATGGCGCGCAAGACGCCCTTTTGTCCTGATATTCGCTGAGCGAGGGTTCCACGGCAACCAGAACAAGAACAATCGTAGACAGGAGTTTAGGAACCTTGAGCCGACAGAAGAAAGCTAGGAAAGCCGGAAGGCCACCACTCCCAGAGGGAGACGCGAAAGTCGGAACCTTGCGCGTCCGCGTCACGCCTGGTGAGTTGCGGTCAATCGAATCGGCAGCCAAGACCAAGAAACAGTCAGTCTCAGAATGGATTCGGAGCACGTTGAATGCCGCACTTTAGGGACGAAAAATCCAAATTAGGACACTACCCAACTCCCCGATAAGCTGTTCTTCTCGGAATGTGGCCAGACCCGCCCGACAGTCAGGTGCCGGTAAACCGTTTATCGCGAGCAGGTCTCGTCGCCGAGCGAGTTAGTAGGACTCCATGTTCGGAGACGTTATGCCAGCCGGGGGCGACGATTCCGCCTGGAAACAATTCAAGCGTCCCTTCGGGTTCACGTAGAGACGTGTCGGTTCGGGGCACAATTGAACCTCAACCCTCTGTCCCCACAGGGAGGTACGTCCTCCTCCGCCTGGGTCCCCGACGAAACTGAGCGCGTGCAGACGCCCATCGGCTGTTCTGACCAACCCGCCCGCAACCGGCGAGTCCCAACCCTTGATGTCGTAGCGCACCCGAAACGGACGCCCCGCCGCATACGCTTCCAGGCCACACTTGGTTGCAGGCTCGGGGTCTTGGCCTATTCTCACGCGGCCACAATTGACGCTGTGCCGTCCGGCCAGCCACCAACTCCGCCAATCCATCGCGTCGCCGTGTCTGCTAATAAAGGCGTCGCTCAAAGAAATGGGTATAAAGCCGGTGATGACAATCATTGCCACAAGGAGTCCCCCGATTAGAAGTACCCGCTTCCCGGTCGTACTCGTCGCGTAAGTCCGATTCTCGGAATGTGGGCCGAACCATTTCCTTTCGGCCTTTGCAGATAACTGGATCTGTATCGAACTCTTCACATTAAGATATGCGTATGCTGCGATCGTGGCTGATCTCCATTGCAAGAGAAGACCACGTGCCAAGAAATCGACAACCGCACGGCGGACACATATTCCTACTCAACCCGCCCGCGAGAAAAGTTTACAGGCGCAACCACTTGCAATCTGATTACTTCATGGTAACGTCGAAGTATGGCTAAAAGTGTAGCCCGAATGATTCCTCCCAGGGGAACGGAGCCGAAGAAGCCTTCGACTCGATGGAGGAGTCCTCTTAAGAGAACAAAAGCCAAGCCTCTTAGGGCCCCAAGAGCAATTTTCCCGGAGCCCACGGCCAGGGGCGAAACTGCCGCGCCTGCCTCTGCCGGTCCCTGGCGGCCTGCCGCCCGTCTATCCCGAGCGCAGTCGAGGGGCCAGGACTGTGGCGGGGCCTGCCCGCCTGCCCTGCCGCGCACTAGAAGGGGGGACGCCCTGCGGCCGTCCCGCTTTCCCAGAGTTACTCTTAAGAGAACGAAGGCAAATGCTCTGGACGCAGGACAATGTCAGGCCTCGCCCGCCCGCACTCTGTCCTGCCTGCCGCCCGTTTACCCCGAGCGCAGTCGAGGGGCCAGTATTGTGGCGGGAGCCTGCCCCGCCGATCTTTGGCGGAAGACGTTTTCAGAGGCAATGAAAGCAAGCCTCTTACGGCCATTTCTAATCGCAACACCAACGAGAGACGCAAAAGGAGAAGTCCCTGCAAATCAATATGATCCCAGTTTCTATTCGCAACAAAAACGCACTTTTCTGAAGAAAAAGCGAAACGTGAATGAAAGGCGAAGCGGACTGAACGTAACAAGAGCAAGCGCTATGGGTCCGCGAGCATGCCATTTCTATTCGCAACACGAACGAGAGACGCAAACCCGCATCTCCTTACACATCAATGAGATGCAATTTTCTAATCGCAACAAAACTGTACCCTCTGAAGACAAGGCGAAAGCACTCCCCCCAGTCCGAAACCTAGCCCCGACGACGGCTCTCTCCCCCATTTCAGCCGCCCCAAAAGTCGCCCAGCCCGCAAGCGGGCCGCTTTGGAGGTCCCTTACGCTCCCGAACGGAGCCTCCCTGCCCTCCTTTCCTTTTGTCTTCGGCTTCGATACGCTGGCAGCGTGGACGCCGCGTTCAGCAGCATCGCTTTCTACGAGGCCGAAACTGCGGAAGCGAATCTGGCCTTGCTCGGGGAGCGTCTTCCCGGCGCGCTGTGGGCTGCTTTGCCCAGCCTGCTCGCCCAGGTGCCGGACCCGGACAACGCGCTCAACTACCTGGAGCGATATCTTCGCGACGTCCGCCGGCCGACCGTCGAATACCTCGAGAAAAATCCTGCCGCTCTGCACTACCTGCTCTTGATTTTCAGTTACAGCCACTTTCTTTCCGAGTCGCTCGTTCAGCAGCCGGATCTGATCGTCTGGCTGCATCGTCGCACTCCGGACGAGGCTCTCGAACAGATCAAGTCGCGCGACGACTTGCTCGAACAGCTTGCGCGCTTCGAGGCGACTGCGTTCGACCGGCCGCTCGCGGTGGTGCTCGCGCGTTTCAAGCGCCGCGAGTACATGCGCATCACCGTGCGCGATGTTTTGGGGCTCGCCACGCTGGCGGAAACGGCCCTCGAACTGTCGCATCTCGCGGACGTCTTTCTCGAGCGCGCGCTCCGCGCTTGCGAGCAGAAACTCACGAACGCCTACGGCGCGCCTCAGTTTTCGGATTCCGCCGGACGTCTCCAGACCGTGCGCATGACCATCCTTTCGCTCGGCAAGCTCGGCGGCGAAGAGCTGAACTACAGTTCGGACATCGACTTGATGTTTCTCTACGAGCACGACGGCCAGACTGCCGGCGGCTCCGCGGGAGCGATCTCGAACGCCGAATTTTTCGTGCGCCTCGCCCAGGCAGTCCTGAAATTGATTACCGAAGCCACTCCGGAGGGCGCTGTCTTCCGCGTCGATCTGCGCTTGCGACCCGAAGGCCAACAGGGCGACCTGGCCCTCAGCCTGACCGCTGCGCTCGATTACTATCGCAACCGCGCCCGCGAGTGGGAGCTTCAAATGCTCATCAAGGCTCGCCCATCGGCGGGCGACGTGGATGCCGGGCGCCGCTTCCTGCGCGCCGTTCAGCCCTTGATCTATCGCCAGGAACTCAATCTGGGCGCCGTCGAGGCTGTGCTCAACGCGCGCGAGGAAATGAGTCGCGAACTCCGCCGCGCCCCGGGCCGCAAGAGAGAGCACCGCGCCGCTTGGAATGTCAAGCTCACTCCCGGCGGCATCCGCGACATCGAGTTCCTGACGCAGTGCCTGCAAAGACTCTACGGCGGCACGGACATGTGGCTCGCGGCCGCCGGGGCGGGCTCGACCCTGCTGGCGCTGCAACGCTTGCACGACAAGGGCTACATCACCGGACGCGACTTCTTCCGGCTTGGCACCGCCTACCAGTTTCTACGCAAGGTCGAGCACCGGCTCCAGCTTCGCGAGGGCCTGCAACGGCACGCGATTCCGGAGTCGCGCGAAGCGCTCGACCGGCTCGCGCGCCGCTGCGGCATCGAGCCCGCGCCCGGACGCACCGCCGGCGAACAGATTTTGCAGCGCATCGGGCAGCACTTCGCCGAGGTCAGAGAAATTTACGAGCGAATCCTGCGCGGGAACGTCCGCCAAGCCGTGCCCTGGCCTCAGCCGCTCGAGCCGGGAGACACGGTGGATGCCGGACTCGCTCCCCTGCTGCCTCGTCTGCGGAGTGAATTCCCCGCTGTGGCAAATGCCCTGATGGAAGTGCGCGCTGCGGGTGACGCGCCCGCGCGCCGCGGTCTCGATCAGTTTCTGAGCTCCGCGCTGCTGGCGCCGGCGCTGATGCGCGAACTCGAGGCGCATCCCGAATGGATTGCCACTGCCGGCACACTTTTCGACCGCAGCGACCTCGCCGCCGAGATGCTCTCGCGTCATCCCGAGGAAATCCGCCTGGCCGTCGCCGCAGCGCCTGTCTCGCAAGCATCAGCCATCGAAGCGCCGCCGGCGTCACGCCCGCCATCGCCTTCCGTTTCTTTCGAAGATGCCATGGCGGCGCTGCGAATCGCGCAGCGCCACGCGACGCTCCGTGCCGTGGTCCGCGCGCTCCTCGGCGAGGCCACGCCCTTCGATACCTTCGCCACGCTCTCGCATCTTGCCGAGGAATCCATCCAAGGAGCGTTGCACCTCGCCGTTCGAGAATTCGCGGCGGAAGAGGATCGCGCCGCGAAAAAAGACCCGGGGTTTCCGAACCTGGATGCATCGCCCTTCGCCATCGTCGCGCTCGGGCGGCTAGGCACTTCGGAGATGGATATCGGCTCCGACGTCGATCTGATTTTCGTCGTCGAGGACGGCATCTCCGCCGATTCCCGCGAGCGCTGGCGAAGGATCGCCGAGCGGTTTGTCCACGTGGTGAGCAGCCACACGCGCGAGGGCCTGCTCTTTCCCGTGGACACGCGTCTGCGCGCGCGAGGCGCGGAGGGCGAAATGGTGCAGTCGGCCGCTTACCTCCAGGACTACTTTCGTAGCGAGGGAGAAGGATGGGAGGCCGCCACATTTCTGAAAGCGCGGCCCGTTGCGGGCAATCGCGCAGTGGCCTGCGCGGCCATCGAAAACGTGCGTGCGATTCTCGCGGGGCGCTTCGGCAGCACGCCGGGACAAGGCGGAAGCGACGGCGCACGCATCCTCGCGCGTCAACTGGCGCACACCAAGGAACGGCTCGAAAAGGAAGCGAGCGGATCGCCAACCAAGGGTGGATTCAGGGCGTCCGCGGGCGGCTACTACGATATCGAATACATTCTCGCTTTTCTCACGCTGACGCGAGCGCTCGCGCCGCGCCCATCGGAAGGTCCCGGCCACATTCTGCGTCAGATTGCCGCTGTAGAGTCCGCGGGAGCGCTGGAGCCGTCACCCGCTCAAACCCTCCGCAGCGCGGCCCTGCTCTACCGCAGCTTGGCGCACGCGTTGCGCCTGGTAAGCGGCCGGCCCTCGGGTCACCTGCCCGAGCCCGCTCAGGCCACACGCGTGGTTCGCCTGTTGAAGGAATGGCGCGTGCCACTCGCCGGCACCCTCGAAGAAACGATGGAAGCGGCGAAGCGCGACGTCCGCGCCGTCTACGAGCAGACCATCCTCGCCGCCGGGGCCTGAGCCAATGACTATTGCGGCTCCAGGATCAGCGGCAGGCCGGTGCGCGAGTTGCCGATCAGCACCACCTTGGCGTTGTTGCTGGTCGCCAGCCGCTCCGTAGCCTCGATGCCCTTCCACTGGAGCAACTGCTGGCTGATGCCCTGCGCCACCGTTTGCTGGAAGTCGCGGATGCCTTGAGCCTCGATGCGCTTGCGGTCTGCTTCCTGCTTTTCCTTCTGCAGCACGAAATTCATCTGCAGGGCTTCTTGCTCCGCTTTCTGCTTCGCTTCGATCGACGCTTTGAGCATCTGCGGAAGCTGGACGTCGCGCAGCAAAATGCTTTGGACGTCGATGCCCCGGCCAGTGAGCTGATGCACCAGTTCATCGTGAATCTTTTGCGCAACCTCTTCCCGCCCCCCGGTATAGAGCGCGTTGGCGCTGTGCGCAGCCGTCACCGCACGAATCGCCGAACGGAGGTTGGGCTCCACAATCACCTCGATGTAGTCCGGCCCGATCTTCTGATAGACCTCGGCGGCTCTTTCCGGATTTAGCCGGAAGAGCAGCGAGGTATCCAGGGTCATCATCAATCCCTCGTTCGATGGCACGCTGGCAGTTTCCTTCAGTTCCTGCGTGCGAATCGACATCGTGCTGTTCCCCTTGAAGGGGTTAACCAAATGCGTGCCCTCCGGCAGCACGTCGCCGGTCACGCGACCAAAAAGTGTAAGTACGCCTACATGTCCCGCCGGCACGTAGGCCACCGACGCGTAAAGCAGAATCAACACCAACGCTCCGACCAGCAACATCCCCAACCCCGCGGGCAGCGAACCGCGCAGGTTGCCCAAGTGCCGCTGCGGCGTTTCGTCTTCCGACCCCTGGCGAAATACGGTCATCGTTTCCTCCCAGTGAAAGATTGCGCGCTTTCCAGGTCGCGCAGCGCCATTCTACATAGCTTTGGTGGTTCTCCTTATCCCCATACATATGAGTGAGACCTCTACGGCCCCGCCGAGCCGGAAGCAATTGGGTGCCGCATGTATGCAAGGCCGTGCACCTTAGCTGCCGGATCAGGGTCAAGAAGCATGATTCGTGGTCTTTGTTAGTCCATCGAAAGTCACCACATAGCATTCGAGGAGGAATGTTTTCACAGGCAATCCCTGATGGTTACTTGCGTGCCGACTCTTGGGCGAGCTTCGAGGCCTATCGGCCTCACTCTCGAATTTCGGTCGAAGAAAGCCTCAGGAGGCCGGATGACGAACGCCACCCGCCCAGCGTACCCGTGCCGCTCCGCTCGGTTGATCCTCCGCAGCGGCGGGCTCTGGTTCGGCCTCGCGACGGTGCTGGCATTCTCGCCCATGGCACGGGCGCAGGCGCCGGTGACAGACGACTCCTACGTCCAACTCTCTTCACCCACCACGAACTTCGGCGCCAAGACGGAGTTGATCGTGGACAACCCGGGCACGACATCGTTCTTGCGATTCAACCTCTCCAGCCTGCCCAGCGGCATCACCGGGGCTACGGTTACCCGGGCCAGCCTGCGGATTTTCGTTACGAACGTATCGTCCGCAGGCTCTTTCGATGTCTACCGCGTGAACGGCGCCTGGACCGAGAGGACCATCACGTTTAACAAGCGCCCCGCGCTGGGCACCGTGATCGCCACGGCCGTTCCCGTTTCCGTCTCCAACAAGAATCAGTATCTGGAGGTGGACGTCACTGCAGCAGTGCAGGATTGGGTCAACGGGGCCCTCGCGAACAACGGGATCGCTCTTGTGACCAATTCCAGTCTCCTGAACGTCTCCTTTGACAGCAAGGAGAGCACCACCACGAGCCACGACCCTGAGCTGCTAATCAGTTTAAATGGACTTCTTGGACCCCGAGGGCCCGCAGGGTTCCAAGGCGTGCAGGGACCGTCAGGCCCGCAGGGACCTCAAGGACCGCAAGGAACGACCGGCGCAACGGGATCGGCAGGGCCACAAGGGCCGACAGGACCTACGGGTCCGCAGGGACTCCAAGGACCGCAGGGACCACGGGCGCCCAATCCACTCCAGGTCGCCATCCTCCGCTGGTATCAAGCCAACCAACAGCCGGTGACATTCAAAGTGCGTATCGCCCCGTCGGCCATCGCCTTCGATGGGGCTAACATCTGGGTGACCGGACACGACAATACCGTGACGAAAGTGCGTGCAAGCGACGGCACCAACCTCGGAGCCTTCAGCGTGGGCAATTCCCCCGATGGCGTCGCGTACGATGGCGCCAACATCTGGGTGGCAAACAAATCCGACAATACGGTGACGAAGCTGCGCGCAAGCGACGGCACCAACCTCGGAACCTTCAGCGTGGGCAATTCCCCCGATGGCGTCGCGTACGATGGCGCCAACATCTGGGTGGCAAACAAATCCGACAACACGGTGACGAAGCTGCGCGCAAGCGACGGCACCCACCTTGGCACCTTCAGCCTCTCGGGCGCATGTGCCATGGCCTTCGACGGCGCCCATGTGTGGGTGACGAGCTGCTCCAATACCGTCGCGAAGCTGCGCGCCAGTGACGGCACCAACCTCGGTACCTTCAACGTAGGCTCCCTGTCCCAAGGAATCGCCTTCGACGGCGAGAACGTGTGGGTGGTCAACAACGGCAGCAATACGGTCACCGAGCTGCGCGCTAGCGATGGCGCCACTCTCGGAACATTCGCCACGGGCAGCGGCCCGTCTGGAATTGCCTTCGATGGCGCCAACTTGTGGGTGACGAATTTCAGCAGCAACACCGTGACTGAACTGCGCTCGAGCGACGGCAGCAACCTGGGAACGTTCACGGTGGGCAACAACCCGCTGGGTATCGCCTTCGACGGCGCCAATGTCTGGACGGCGAACAACGCCGACGCGGACGTTTCCAAATTCTAGTAATCCTGCCCCGGCCCTGCTTCCCACGAGGACTCCTTACTCCCCTACCTGCGTTGCATTAGACGAGCCGCCGCATATGCCACAAGCACGCGCGCGCATCGTTCCCAGGTAAGACATTTTGTGCGCAACCACCCGTGATGTCGGCCTCCTGAGACCGAAAAGATTTTTGCCGCAGATTCCCGTGGATTGAAATTCCCCGGGCAAGTAACATGTCCTGGCGCTGACATCTTTCGCCTTCTTTCCAAGGAGGATGAAGTTCTTATGGCCCGCAAACCCAACAAGACGATGGTGACGCCGCAGCCGCTCATGGAGGACCTGTTCGGCGCATGGAAGACTCAAGCGCTGGTTGCCGCGACGGAGTTGGACGTCTTTAGCCACATCGCAGCGGGAAAACACACTGTGAAGGAAGTCGCCGGCGCGGCCGGCGCATCGCTCCGGGGCATGGCGAATCTGCTGGATGCTCTGGTGGGGCTCGGCTACCTGAGCAAGAGCGGCGGCCGCTATCGCCTTCGGCCGCTCGCAGCAACGTTCCTGGTGCGCGGCAGCGAACGATACATGGGCGGAATGGCCTCCGTGGTCCGCAACCATTGGGAGACTTGGCAGCACCTCACCGAAGCAGTGAAAACCGGCCGACCGGTCACCGCCGTTGACGTGGTGGAACACGGCAAGGAATTTTTCCCGCTACTGGTGGCGAATCTTTTCCCAGGGGGTTTCGCCGCCGCTCGCGTGGCGGCTGCAACCCTGCCCGAGAAAACGCGGCGCGGCATTAAGAGAATTTTGGACGTAGGAGCGGGTTCCGGGGCCTGGTCGCTGGCCTTTGCGCAAGCGATTCCGGAAGCGCGCGTGACCGCCGTCGATCTGCCTGAAGTTGCCCTGATTACGCGACAGTTCGTCGATCGGTTCGGCTTCGCCAATCGGTACGACTATCGGGAAGGCGACCTGAAGCTGCTCGATTTCGGACGTGAAAGCTACGACCTGGTGATCCTCGGCCACATTGTCCACTCCGAGGGCGAAAAGCGGGGCAAGGAGCTGATCCGAAAATCATACGCAGCGCTCCGGCGCGGCGGGCTGCTGCTGATCGCCGAACAGATTCCCAACGACGCCCGTACCGGCCCACCGATGGCGTTGCTGTTTGGCCTGAACATGCTCCTCCACACTGAGGAGGGCAATGTCTTCACGCTGCGCGAGTATCGCGCCTGGCTCAAGGCGGCTGGATTTCGCAAGGTGAAGATGGTTCCGGCACCGGCGCCGTCGCCCTTGATCCTGGCCACCAAATAGCGTCGCGTGCCCTCCCTGCTCGAACGAAAGGCAATTGAAGCGACGTTTAGAAGTTCAGCTTCAGCCCCAGTTGCATGATGCGTGCGTCCCGCGCGCTGGTCACTTGACCGTAAATTCCAGACGTCCGAGAAGTGGTGACCGCGTTGAAGTTTGTGTGGTTGAACACGTTGAAAGCCTCTGCCCGGAATTGCATCGTCACACTCTCCAAGATCCGGATGTTCTTGAAAAGTGAAAGATCCCATCTCTGGTCGCCCGGTCCGCGCACCGCGCCGCGCCCCGCGGTGCCTGGCACGTTTACTCCGGTCGGCACCAGCACAAAGGCCGAGGTGTTGAACCACTGGGCGATCGTATGGGGAGCATTGGCATTGGGGTCCCCGACCTGATTCGGACGCCCACCGGCGAAGCTATTCGCGTCGCGCAGACCCAGCCCGGCAGGATCCCTAGCAGCGGTAACCGTCAGAGGCAGCCCGGAGAAGGCATACACGATACCGGAGAACTCCCACCCGCCCAGGAAATGTCCCGTCAGCCCTTGCTGAGACTGGAGCCAGGGCAATTCGTAGATGAAGTTGGCGTTGAAAACGTGCCGCCGGTCAAACGCATCGGAGCCATACTCGGCAGGAATGTTGTAAGTGTTCTGGGGGGCGCGGAAGTCGGTCTGCGAAGTCGTCAAACCGTGCGAATAGGTGTAGTTTATCGAAATTTCGGAGTTTCCCCGGAAGCGTTTCTGGCCGCTCATCTGAAGCGAATTATAATTCGATGTGAAGATCGTCTTGAACAGGTTGATGGCGTCAAAGCCCTGGAAAGGCCGGATAAAGTTCAACCGCTGCGTGGGCAGGCCCGATCCGACCGCTTGTCCCGGGGGAACAATTCCCGCCGCGACTGCGGCACCGGGCTGAGCCTCGTTAATATCCACCACACCGATCAAATGGACTGCGTTGTTGCCGTAATAACCGGCGTCGAGAACGATCCCGTCCCACACTTCCCGCTGAATATCCAAGCTCCACTGCTGGGAGTACGGCTGGCGCCAGTCCGTAGCGGGCCCGCCCAGGAAGGGCGGGAGGAGACTCAGGTTGGGTGCCACGCTGCCCGGATTGTTCAGAACGGTGTTGCTGATGGTGATGTTCTGCACGAAAGGCGGGTTGCTGAATTGAAATTGCTCGAGAGAATTGATGGCCGGCGAGTCGTAGAAGATTCCGTATCCGCCGCGGACCGAGGTCTTCCCCGTCTTGAATGGATCCCAGGCAAACCCGACGCGGGGCGCGAACAGTGTGGCGCTCTGATTTGCCACGGCGTCTCCGAAGGGCGAATTTTGGCCCCCGATGATGACTCCGTTCAGCGGGTTAAAGGTACCCGCGGCAGAAGTAATCTGCCCGGTGGCAAAACTGATCGCGGGCGCCTTGGCCGCACTGTACAAGGCCGGGTCGAACGAGGTGGCCTGGCCGGCGGCATCGGTTGGCTGGCCGAAAAACGAATACCGAAGACCGTAGGTCAGGGTCAAGTTCGGCAATAGGCGAAATTCATCTTGGGCAAAAGCTTCGACCTGATGCTGCCGAATCTCCGCATGGAAATCCACCGAAAGCTGTGTGTAGGTGGAGACATTCCCGAGGAGGAAATTGGCCCACTCCTGGTGGATCAATGCGGTCCCCGTTGGGGCTGGACTGTCAGGGAAGCTGAAACCTCCGTTATTCTGATCAGCATGATTCTCTGATTTTTGGTAACGGTGGTAGGTGAAGCCGAACTTCATAGTATGCCGGCCTTTGATCCACGTAAGGGTATCGAAAAAGTTGTGATCCCGGTCGAAGTCGCGGTACGGGCCAAAACCGGAAAGCGCGCTATTATCGGCGAAATTGAGAGCAGGAACCCGCGCGATGGTGGACTTCAGGGGCAGCGTGATGGCCGCAATCACGTCCGGCGAGTTCGCCGCAGCGCCAAAACCGTTCGGAGTGCTCACCACCGCGCCGTAGGAGTAGGCATACCCGGGCTCGTTGATCAAGGTGGGAGACAAGTTCATAGTCGCGCGGGCCGTAAAGGTGCGCCCGGGCGAATTCGTGGTCGTGGTAGCCACGCCGGGCAGCGCCGAACCCGTAAACAACCCGCCGGGCTCGATCGTAGGGATGGAGTCGTTGGTGAATCGACCGAATACGCTCAGCTTGGAATTGAACACGTGATCGACCCGGATGGCGTCCTGGCGGTGATTGAATACGTTCCGGCCAACGGTCTGCAGCGAGTCAGTGGTTAGATTCTGCGGCTGAGGCAACTTGGAAAAAATGTCTTTGATGTAAGCGGCAGCCGCCGGGTTGATCGCGGAGATTTGAGTCGTCTGCGCCGTGCACGCACCGGCCGAATTCACCGCGGTGCAAACGGGCGTGGAGAACGTTCCGGATCGTTCCGCGATCGAAGGAACGATCCCGTTGAACGGGGTATACGTGATGATGCGCCGCGCCTCTTCGGAGAAAAAGAAAAAGGTTTTGTTCTTGTCGGAATTGTAGTGGCCGGGGATGTACACGGGCCCGCCAATCGTCCCGCCGAAATCGTTGTAGCGCAGCGGCGGCCGAGGAATCCCATTCGCATTGCTGAAGAAATTGTTCGCTTGCAGGACATCGTTACGGAAAAACTCGTAGACGCCTCCATGGAATTTGCTTTCGCCCGAGCGCGTAATCACGTTGATCTCGCCGCTCGAGCTGCGGCCGAACTCCGGGTCATACTGGCCCCGGAGGACTTTGAATTCGGCGATCGAATCCACACTGGGATAGGTCAGCAGGGTCAGGTTGGCGCCGCGGTCGACGTTGTCGGCGCCGTCGATCGTCCAGTTGTTTTGCGTGGGGCGATTCCCGTTGATGGAGACGTTGACCTGGTTGGAGAGGCCGGTGAAACTGGCCACGCCGATCTCGATCTGATCGCTCGCAAAACCAGTCGTGACTCCCGGCATGAGGGCAACCAGTTGGACATAGTTTCGGTTGTTCAGAGCCAGCTCGCGGACCTGCGTCCCGCTGATGAGTCCGGCTGCTGTGGAGGTCTGCAGATCCACCTGCAGGGCTTCGGCGTGCACGGTCACCGTTTCCTGTACGGAGCCTGTCTCCAGGGTAAAATTGACGGTCAGGTGGTCGTCAACATTGAGCTCGACGTCCGATCGGACGGCCTGCTTGAAGCCTGCGAGTTCGGCGGTAACCGAGTAATGCCCGATGGGTAGCAGCGCGGCGACGTACTCGCCCAGATCGTTGGTCTTCACCGTGCGCACCACGATGCCCTTATCCGTATTGGTCAAGGTGATCGTGGCATTCGGGGCGACCCGGTTCTGTGCATCCTGCACCGTACCCACTATCGTCCCGGTGATCTCCTGCGCCCAGGCAGGCCCCGCCGCCAACGACACGAGGAACAGACACACCACGACCGTTACAAGGATTCCGGAACGCATATGTCCTCCTTGAAACACCTCATAATCCCGATTCCCGAGCTCACCCCACATTTGCGGAGAACCATACGCCAGCGCCACTATGGTGTCAATCTCACATCCCGCTCGCTCGAGGCTTTCAAGATCCTGGAGTGGCCTCCCCTGAACAGCATCTAGCGACCCGAGATCTACCAAGCGACGGGATGAACAGGGTGGACAACGACCCGTGGCTGTGGGAAAGCGCAAAAAGAACGAGCAGTGTTGCCAGCCGCGTACGAGGCTTGTTAAACGAATAGTTAATCAACAGGAGAAGTGGCCTGCCAAACGGGTTGATTTCTCCGCAACGCACGGGTAACTTGAACGGGTCGAGCCCAATGGTACATTCGGAAGAAACGGCGCCCGTTCCTTCGAAGCCGGCCCCCTTCATCCTCGCCGTTGACGACGAACCCCTCAATCTACACCTGGTTGCGCGCACGCTGGAGAAGAGCGGCTATACGGTCAAGACCGCGGTCAGCGGCGAAGAAGCCCTGGAGATGATGCGCACCGAAGTCCCCGCCGTTCTAATTCTGGACGTGATCATGTCGGGGATGTCCGGGTATGACGTGAGTCACCAGGTGAAGCGGACTCCAGAGCTCCGGAAGGTACCGGTCGTGTTCCTGACGGCTCAGGAATCAGTGGAAGATTTCAAAACCGGGCGGGAAGCGGGCGCTCTCTTCTATTTGACCAAACCAATCCGGCCGGAGAAGCTACTTCAAGTCGTGAGCATGCTGTGCCCGCCGTCGAAAAGATAGTCAGATCGGATTCGCCCCTATTTGTTTCCTTCTCCGCAAGATCCTCGCGCGCAGGAAACCAGCACTTCGCCCACGCGCCAGCGCGTCGCCAACACCCGGGTGCGTGCCCGGCAGTCTTTGTGCTATCGTCATTCGCTTAACGGCCCCTTCGACTGCACGCGGAAGGATTTTTCGACCATCGCAGCCGGCGGAATCCGAGCGAACCGAACATGAAGACGTCCTACAACGGAGTGGCGGTGCCCACAGAGGGCAAAGCAATTGAATTTTCCGACGGCGCCCTGCGCGTTCCGGATCGGCCCATTTTGCCCTTTATCGAAGGAGACGGCACGGGCCGCGACATCTGGCGCGCCTCCCAACGCGTCTTCGACGCGGCGGTCGCGAAGGCGTATTCCGGGAAGCGCAAGATTGCGTGGCTCGAAGTTTTGGCGGGCGAGAAGGCCTTCAATCGCAACGGCGAATGGCTGCCGCAAGACACGGTCGACGCCATCCGCGATTTCCGCGTAGCCATCAAAGGTCCGCTGACGACTCCGGTGGGGGGCGGCATCCGCTCGCTCAACGTGGCGCTGCGCCAAATTCTCGATCTCTACGCCTGCGTGCGGCCGGTGCGCTACTTCGCAGGTGTGCCTTCGCCGATGCGCCACCCCGAACGAATGAACGTGGTGATCTTTCGCGAGAACACCGAAGACGTCTATGCGGGAATCGAATGGCGTTCCGGAACACCCGAAGTCAAAAAGCTGATCGACTTTTTGAATAACGAGATGCTGAAATCGAGCCGGCAGAAGATTCGGGAAGACTCCGGCGTGGGCATCAAGCCCATTTCGCCGACGGGAACGAAGCGGCTGATGCGGCGCGCCATCCGCCACGCGCTCGAGCACAACCGAAACATCGTGACCCTGGTCCACAAGGGCAACATCCAGAAATTCACCGAGGGGGCGTTCCGGGATTGGGGCTACGAGCTGGCCACCGAGGAGTTCCGCTCGCAAGTCGTCACCGAGCGCGAGAGCTGGATTCTGGACAACAAGGACCGCGACCCGAATCTCAGCATCGAGAAAAATGCCGCGGCGATCGAGCCGGGACTCGAGAGCGCCACGGAAGAATTCCGAAAGCAGGTCGGCGCGGAAGTAAAGCGGGTGCTCGACAGTATCTACGCCAGTCACGGCCACGGCCAATGGAAGAAAAAGGTCCTGATCAACGATCGCATTGCCGATTCCGTCTTCCAGCAGGTGATGACTCGCGCGGACGAATACCAGGTATTCGCCACCCCGAATCTGAACGGCGATTACCTTTCGGACGCGTGCGCCGCGCAAATAGGCGGCCTGGGAATGGCGCCCGGCGCCAATATCGGCGACGGTTACGGCGTCTTCGAAGCCACGCACGGCACCGCGCCGAAATACGCCGACAAGGACGTCATCAATCCCAGCTCGGTGATGCTTTCGGGAGCGATGATGTTCGAGTTTCTCGGATGGCCGGAGGCCGCCAAGCTCATCGAGGAAGGCATCGCGCGCACCATCCAACAGAAGCGCGTCACCTACGATTTGGAACGCATGATGGAAGGCGCGACGAAACTGCGCACGTCTGAATTCGCTTCGGCCATCATCGAGAACATGGAAGCGGTTGTGGCGGCGGATTGAAGCCTCGGGCCGGCTTACCGTACGCCGCTTCCAGCGCAGGGCTTTCCCAAAATAAATCTTGCGGCTCGGGTCGGAAACGCGGGTAGCTCGCTTCCAGGAGATTCGCCGATGCGAAACAAAGTAACCGTAGTGGGAGGAGGATTCGTCGGCTCAACCACGGCCCAGCGAATTCTGGATGCGGGCCTGGCCGACGTGGTCCTGACGGACATCCTCGAAGGCGTGCCGGCGGGCAAAGCCCTGGACATGACGGAATCAACTCCGATTCTGGGGAGCGATGGCCGCGCCGACGGGATCAGCACGGCGAGCGGCGACTATCGCGAGACCGCGAACAGCGACATCGTCGTCATTACCGCCGGGTTTCCCCGCAAGCCGGGGATGAGCCGGGACGATCTGTTGAAAGCGAATTACGACGTGATCAAGGGGGTGGTCGAGGCGATCGCCAAGTTCTCTCCGAATGCGATCCTGATCGTGGTGACGAATCCGCTCGACGCCATGGCGCAGGCGGCCTACAAAATCAGCGGCTTCTCAAAGAACCGCGTGATCGGAATGGCGGGCGTGCTGGATTCGGCGCGCATGAGCACCTTCGTAGCCCAGGAGCTGGGTGTTTCGGTGGAGAACGTCCATTCGTTCGTACTCGGCGGCCACGGCGACGATATGGTTCCGCTGGCGCGGTATTCGACGGTGGCGGGCATTCCGCTGCCGGAATTGCTGTCGAAAGAAAAAATCGAGGCCATCGTCACGCGCACGCGCAAAGGCGGCGCGGAAATCGTGAATTTGCTCAAAACGGGCTCCGCCTACTTTGCGCCTTCGGCCGCCGTCTTCCAGATGGTCGAAGCCATCCTGAAAGACAAGAAAATGATTCTGCCGTGCGCCGCGTATCTCGAAGGGGAGTACGGGATCCGCGGGCTTTTCGTGGGTGTGCCGGTGAAGCTGGGGGCGCGCGGCATCGAGCAGATCATCGAAATCAAGTTGGCGCCTGAGGAGAAGGCCGCGCTCGAGAAATCCGCCGCATCGGTCCGCGAACTGGTCAAGGTCCTCGGCCTCGAGTAACGCCGTGCGGGGTCAGATGTAATATTTGAAGAGCGGCCAAAGCTCGGCAAGCGGGGCGCGGGGCTTTCGGCAGATGTAGACGGGCACGTTATTTTCGACCGGCATTGCGTAGGGATTTGAAATCGTAGCCACCTGCTCCACTTCCCCGAACAGGGTTTTCAACGTTTCGGCTCGATCCCCGAAAAGGATCACCACCTCGCCCGTATAGTGGCGCGGCCCCCAGAGAAAATAGTTGTTGTGGCCGCCGATGGCCTTTGGCAGACCGTACTTCCGTCCGAAAAAATCGATGGCGCCCGCTTCGCCGTAATTCCCGGCCAGAATCGCGCATTGGGCGCGCTCATCCGGCGGCAGACTTTGGTACACGCGGGCCACGGTCGCAACCATGCTTTCCCAGCCGAACATGTCCGCAAAGAGCTGGGGAAGTGGACCGGTGGCATCGCGCTCCATTTTTACCGGTCGGGCAAACGGCAAAATGTTTGAATACCGAATGAATGTTTCCACCGGGAGCATGGGAATCCCAAACGGGAGCGTGGCCACGCCGGCAAGAATCAAAAGAGATGAATAAGCCGTCACGAGCCATTTCCGGGTCGATTTTCGGGTCCATTTTCCTGTCAACGCTCCCGCCCACCGCTCCATAGCAACGCCGCCCGCAGCTACGACCGTGGGATATGCCGGCAGAACGTAATAGGTCTTTCCCTTCAGCAAAAGAAAAACCCCGAACACTAGGAGAAATGCCCAACCCAAACAGCGGAAGCGCTTCCCTTCCTCGGAAGTAAAAAACCAAGCCAAGCCGACCAGCCAAATGGGGAGCGCCACGGGATGGAGGAACAGAATCTGCTCGAGGAGGAAATGAAGCGGAGAAATCGGGGAGTTCTTGAACTGCTGAGCGTTGCGCACGGTTTCGATCTGGGGCCAATGATGCTGCGCCTGCCAAATCAAACTCGGCAGAACGATCGCGACTGCCATGGCTCCGGCGAGCCAAATCCATTTGCTACGAAATTGCGCGCGCGCCGGAGTCAACAGCAATCCCATCACGATGGCGAAGCCAAAGACGAAGACCGTGTATTTGTTGAGCAGTCCGACGCCCGCCACAATTCCGAACAGCAGCCATAGACGCGGGTCATCACCCTTCAGAATTCGTATCAGGAGATAGGCGCAAACCATCCAAAAAACGGGCTCGAACGCGTTCATCGAAAGGTAGCTATCGAAGGCGAGGTACGCGGGCGCAAAGAAGATGGCTAAAGCTGCGAGAAGCTGCGCGAAGCGGCTGCCGCCAAACTCGCGCGCCAGCCAGCCCGTCAGAAAGACGACCACAGCTCCGGCTACGGCCGGGAGAAAGCGGAGGGCAAACAGAGAATCGCCGAGGAAGGCTCTACTCAACCGGGCCGCGACGGCCACGAGCGGTGGCTGATCCACGTAGCCCCAGGCCAGATGCTCGCCGCAGGCTATGAAATACAGCTCATCGCGGAAGAAACCGTAATTGTGGCTGAAGGCGAGATGCAGCAGAAGCTTCGCGACGGCGAGCGCACAAAGGAGCATCGCGCCGCTTGAACCGGAGATCTGCGCGTGGGCACTGGTTGCGTCGGCAGCTCTGCACATCCACTGACTGTCCGGCACTGACTGTCCGGCACTCACCGTCCGGCACTGACCGCCCGGCACTGACCGCCCGGGCGAAGCTCTAATCCGGCTTCTTCACTGGCGTGTGATGGGCCGGGCTGGACGGAGGCACGTGATGGTGGACGCCCTCCGGTGGGTCTGCCGGAACGGGCCCCACACGTTCGATTTTCACGTGCACGATCACCACCGGCGTTCGGGGCATGTCATTCGCGCCCTTGGGGACCCGGGCGATGGCCTTCACAACGTCCAGGTTCTCGCACTGGCCGAAAATCGTATGGTGGCCGTTCAGATGGGGCGTGGGAACTTCCGTGATGAAGAACTGGCTGCCGTTCGTGCTGGGCCCCGAGTTGGCCATCGCCAGCCGGCCCGGAACATCGAACCCGAGAGCAGGCACGAACTCGTCTTTGAAAGGAAACCCGGGGCCGCCCGGACCGCCCATGCCGTTGCCCAGCGGATCGCCGCCCTGGATCATGAAGTCCGGGATCACGCGATGGAAAATCAGCCCGTCGTAGAAGTGCTTCCCCACAACCGTTTGACGGGTCTTCGGATCGACGTAGGAAACGTGTCCAACGGCCAGCCCGACGATCTTGTGAACCGTTACCGGCGCTTCCTTTTCAAACAGCTTGCAGGTGATACCGCCCATCGATGTTTCGAAGGTCATGTAAAGTCCGGGATCGCGCACGGTTTGCTCCTTTGACGTTGGCGGATTCGATTGCTGAGCGGCGAGCCAGAATGGCGCCGCCAGAACAGCCAAAAAGAAGAGCGCTCGCATCAGACGCATAGTTTCGTCCTTTCGTTTCGCAAATAGAGTTTCTGACTACGGATGGTCCGACTCCTGCATGGCGCGGCTGACGCGTTCCGCTTCCGCCATCACCCGCAGGGTATTGCCTCCGAGAATCTTCTGTACGTCGGCTTCGGAATAGCCCCGTTTCAGCAGCGCGTCCGTAATCCGCGGCAGGTGCGAACAATCTTCCATGCCGTAAGGCATGTCCGCGCCGTCAAAATCCGATCCCAGGCCGACGTGTTCCGCGCCGACCAGTTTAACCGCACGATCGATATGCTCAATGATTTTTTCCCAGCTCACCTTCGGAAGCTTGCCCTGATCCATCAGTTCCCGAGCCAGGCGCTGGCCGCCCAGAAGCTTGCAAGCTTCATTCTCGCCGCAGCCCTTGTCAATTTCCTCTTGCCTGGCCTTCACTTCATCCTTGATTTTGTCCGAGGCATCGCGGAATTCCTGGCTGAGGAAGCCGATGTAATAGTTGATCTGGATGACTCCGCCTTTCGCGGCGAGGGCCTTGATCATATCGTCGGACATGTTGCGCGGCGCATTGCAAATGGCGCGACACGAGGAATGCGAGGCAATCATGGGCGCCTTGCTCGCGGCAAGGGCGTCATAGAAAGTCTTATCCGCAACGTGCGAGATATCCACCATGACGCCCAGCCGGTTGAGCTCACGCACTACCTGCTTGCCGAAATCGGTGAGGCCATTGTGCGCCGGCTTGTCGGTGGAGGAATCCGCCCAGTCGTCGTTCACGCTGTGCGTGAGGGTGAGATAGCGGACTCCGAGAGCGGCGTACATCCGCAGAACGCCGAGATCGTCGGCAATCATATGCCCGCCTTCCACACCCATCAGAGCCGCGATCTTCCCCTGGGCATGCGCCCGGCGGACCTCTTCCGCAGTCGTGCAAAGGACGAGATCCTTGGGATGGCGCCGGACCTGCTCGCGCACGGCATCGATCTGATCGAGGGCGAGCTTGACGGCCGTCGGTCCCGTCACCGTGCCGGGCATCCAAATGGAAAAGAAGATGGCGCCGAGTCCGCCCTCGCGCATCCGCGGGATGTCAACGTTGCCGTCCGGGTGCCTCTCCCCAAGATCGAAGGGCGGCCAAAGCAGCCGCTGCGTCGTGTCGTCGTGGGTGTCCACCACGAGGGAATGAAAATGCAGTTGGCGAGCGCGCGGAGAAACTTCATCACCCAAGGCTGAGAGCATGAGCGGGGCTAATCCCGCCAGCAAACAAAAGAGGCCGACCAGATGGCGCGTCATTCAAGCCCTCCCTGGCAGCGCACACGCTTCCACAATTCTCCGAAAGGAACGGCACTAGCCGCGCAACCAGCCCAGAACCGCCTGTTTTAGGACTTGCCGGTTCATTTCCGCAATCGATTCCGTGAGCGGAATCCCCTTGGGACACACTTTCACGCAATTTTGCGCGTTGTCGCAGTCTTCGATTCCGCCCGGGCCCATCAAGACTTCCAACCGCTCTTTCGCGTGCATTCCGCCGGTGGGGTGCAGATTGAACAACCGCACCTGGCTGATGATGGCCGCGCCGACGAAGTTCGAATGCTCGTTGACGTTCGGGCAAATCTCGAGGCAGTTGCCGCAGGAAATGCAGCGGGAAAGCGGATAGCCCTTCTCCTGCAGTTCGGGCGACATGCGCGGCCCTTCGCCGAGAGGATAGGTGCCGTCCACCGGGATCCAACACTTCATGCGCTTCAGACTCTCAAACATCACCGAGCGGTCCACGAAGAGGTCGCGAATCAGCGGGAACTTTTCGAGCGGAGCGAGCCGGATCGGCTTTTCGAGCTGGTCCACCAGCGCCGAACACGCCTGGCGTGGATCCCCGTTGATGAGCATGGCGCAGGCGCCGCAGACTTCTTCGAGACAATTCGCATCGTAGGAAACCGGAGTCGAGGTCTTGCCGTCGCGGGTGACAGGATTTTCCGCAATGTCGCGCAGGCAGGTGATGATATTCATGTGCGGGCGATAGCGAAGCTCGTACTCCTCCCATCGCGCCGACTCCTGCGGCGCCGCCTGCCGCCTGACTTTCAGGATGAACGTTCGGCCTTCAGCCATCTTTCACACTCGCCCCTCAAAGGCTACACGAAATCAATGGGCCACGTCGTAGCGTCGCGGCCGGGGTGGAATCAACGACGTATCCACCGGCTCGTACTCCAACCGAATTTTACCGCCGTTGTAGCCGGCCTTGGTGGTTTTCAGCCAGTTGGGATCGTCGCGCTCGGGAAAGTCAGGTTTGTAGTGGGCGCCGCGGGATTCGTTGCGTGCGAGGGCGCCCATGGTGATTACTTTGGCCAGCACGAGCATGTCGCCCAGCTCGCGCGTAAACTGCAGGGTCTGGTTGGCCCACTGCGTGCGATCGCTGAGATTGATGCGGGAATAGCGGTCGCTCCACTCCTCGAGTTTCGCGAGCGTGGCCTCGAGCGCCTTGTTATAGCGAACCACGGTGACGTGCTCGGTCATGAGCGCGCCCAACTCCTTCCACAGCGTCACCGGATTTTCAGTGCCGTGTTGATTGAGCAGCGTGTCGTTGCGGAATTGCTGCCGCTCGCGCTCCCCATCGAAAACAGCGGACGCCACGCTTTCGCAACCCTTTTCGAGATTGCGTGCGTAGCGCGTCGCGGACGGCCCGGCCAGCATGCCGCCGTAGATGCAAGAGACCAGCGAGTTCGCTCCCAGGCGATTCGCCCCATGGTATTGATACTCGCATTCTCCGGCGGCGAAAATTCCCGGGACGTTGGTGGCCTGATTTTCGTTGTCCACCCAGAGCCCGCCCATCGTGTAATGCATCGCGGGGAAAACTTTCATGGGCTCTACGTGCGGATCGACGCCGACGAACTTCTCATAGATTTCCAAAATACCTTCGAGCTTGCGGTCGAGGACTTCGCGCGGAATGTGCGTAACATCCAGATAGACGGCGGCTTGGCCGTCGATACCCATCTTCATCTCGAAGACGGCTCGGTAAATGGCGCGCACGGCCACATCGCGCGGCACGAGATTTCCATATTTCGGATACCACTCTTCGAGAAAGTAGAAGCGCTCGTTTTCCGGAATCGAGCGGGCCGGCCGTTTATCTCCCGGCTGCTTGGGAACCCAAACGCGGCCGCCCTCGCCGCGGGCGGATTCGCTCATCAGGCGACATTTGTCTTCGCCGGGGATGGCGGTGGGATGCACCTGGATGAATTCTCCGTTGGCGTAGTAAACGCCCTGCTGAAAGAGCGCCGACTGCGCCGAGCCTGTGCAAACCACCGAATTCGTGGAGCGGCCGAAGATAGCCCCAATACCGCCGGTGCAAAAAATGGAGGCGTCGGCGGGAAAGGTCCGGACCTCCATGGTTTTCAGGTCCATAGCGCAAATGCCGCGGCAAATGCCGGCGCCGTCGAGCACGGCGGAGAGAAAGGCCCAGCCTTCGCGCTTCGTCACCTTATCTTCCGCCTCGAACCGGCGCACCTGCTCGTCGAGCGCGTAGAGAAGCTGCTGTCCCGTGGTGGCGCCGGCAAAGGCGGTGCGATTGTAGAGGGTGCCGCCGAAGCGGCGGAAATCCAGCAAGCCTTCGGCGGTGCGATTGAACATCACACCCATGCGGTCGAGCAGATCGATGATCGCGGGCGCGGCCTCGCACATTCCCTTCACCAGGCCTTGATTCGCCAGGAAGTCGCCGCCGTAGACGCTGTCGTCAAAATGCTTCCAGGGAGAATCGCCTTCCCCTTTCAAATTCTTGGCCGCGTTGATGCCGCCCTGCGCGCAAACGGAATGCGACCGCTTCACCGGCACGATGGAGAAGACCTCCACGGGAACGCCGGCTTCGGCCACGCGAATCGTGGCCATCAATCCCGCCAACCCTCCGCCGACAACGATGATCTTGGGCTGCCTCATTGGGTGTAGAACTCAAACGGCCGCCAGTTGTAACGGAAGCCGGCAACAATGGCGAGTCCCGCCACGAGGAAGACAATGGCCACGACGGCTCCGAACCAAGCCGCGGCGCGCTGCGAGCGCGGCGAGACGGTGATGCCCCACTTGCAGGAAAAATTCCACAGTCCGTTGCCGAGGTGAAACGATGAAGCTGCCACGCCGACAATGTAGAAGGCCACGTAGTAGGGATGCGACATGGCCTCGGCCATACCCTCGTAGGTGGACTTGCCCTGAGTCAGAAAACGCTCCGTATAAACATGCCAGCCGATGAAGGCGAACGCGACGATCCCCGTCCAGCGCTGCAGCGTGTACATCCAATTAGCCATCCACGGATGCCGCCAGGCGTTCGACTTCCCTCTCCACCAGATGTAAATCCCGTATAGAGCGTGGAACAGGATGGGCAGCCAGATGAAGAGCGCCTCCGCGGCAACGCGCCAAGGAATTGTCTGCAGCTCCTTCGAGGCCTGATTGTATTTGTCGACGCTGACGAGGGCGTAGCTATTCGACCAGAAGTGCTCGACCAAAAACGCTCCAATGGGAACGACGCCGCTTAAGGAATGAAGTTTGTCGAGGAGATAACTCAGTTTGGAGTCCGCCCCTGCGGCAGGCATGCACGCTCCGTGGCCGGTTGAGAGGTCCGTGCGCTCCGGTGCGTATCCTGGAGAGCACTCGCGCTCGGCAGCGCGATCGCATTGCGAACAGTGCAGTATAGGCATCCGGCGGCGCCTTTGCAACTTCGCGTCACGGCCCCGCGAATCAGCCGCTGCGGCTGTGGTAGACTTTTTGCAGGCGAAGGAGCCTGAATGGGCCTCGAACACGTGGGCGAGCTGAAGCGCCTCGTGAGTGAAAGCGTCAAGCGGGGGGTAAAATTGGAGCCCCCGGTACTGGCGAAAATGGCCGAACTCGTGAGCAGGGACTTCGCCGTCGAGCGTGACGAGGTCGCTATCCTCGCCGTCACTCAGCAGGACAAATTCCTTCGTTTTCTGATCCCGGAACGGCTCAAGGACGTCGGCCAAATCCCGCTGACCAGCACGACGGCGCTCGCGGCGCGCACAGCCAAGGAGCGCAGGCCGGAGCTCGTGAACTTCTTCACGGCCGTGCCCCATGCCTCGGTCTTCGAAGCTGTGCCGCTCACTGCCAACCGAAGCGAGCCCATCCAGAAAATCATGAGCGCGCCGATCCTCCTTGATGACCGCGTGGTTGGAGTGATTCAGATATCGCGGAAAGCCAGGACTCATGCCGACGCCGGGCCGGACTTCACCACGCACGAATTGCGAGACCTCGTCGCAATTGCCGGCACCCTCGCGTCTTGCGTCCCACTGTGCGCCGAGGACTGAGATGAAACCGCGCCGTGGAACTTTTTCTGGTGTAATTTGCACCTTTCTCTTGCTGGTGGCACCGGCCTGGGCGGGCGGCGCGGCGGAGAAAGTCACGCTGACTCTTCTCGGCACCACCGACATCCACGGCCACATCATGGCCTGGGACTATTACAAGAACGCGCCCGCGAACCTGGGCCTCGTCAAGATCGCCGCGCTGGTAAGCCAGGTGCGCGCTACGGCGCCGAACGTCCTCCTGCTCGATTCCGGAGACACCATCCAGGGCACGCCGCTTGCTTACTATTTCGCGCTCAAAGACACCTCTCTGCCCAACCCGACGATTGCGGCGATGAACGCAATGGACTATGCCGCCATGGCGGTGGGCAATCACGAATTCAATTTCGGCGAGAACGTGATGTGGAAGGCAAAGGGCGAGTCCCATTTCCCCTGGCTCGCCGCTAATCTTCGCGAGAAATATGGACCGGGAGATTCCGGATACATCCGCCCCTACATCATCCGCACGGTGGCCGGCGTGCGCATCGGCATCGTCGGATTCGTGACGCCCGCCGTGCCGCATTGGGAACTACCCGCGCACTACCAGGGCTACGAGTTCGAGCCGATTGTGGACGCCGCCAAGCGAATTATCCCCGAGGTGCGCAAGCAGGCGGACATCGTCGTTGTGATCATGCACTCGGGCCTCGACCGCAATCCCGATACGGAAGCGCCGGAAGCCGATCAGATCCCGGGTGAAAACTGCGCCTGGGAGCTGGCCGAGCAGGTGGCGGGCATCGACGTAATTTTCTTCGGCCATACGCACCGCGAGCTGCCGGAGAAATTCGTTCACGGCGTCTTGCTTACGCAAGCGAAGAATTGGGGTGGTTCGCTCGCTCGTGCCGACATCGAAATGGAGCGCACCGATGACCACTGGCGGGTGGCGTCAAAGCATTCGAGCGTGCTGCGCGTCACCGAGCAGACCGCCGCCGATCCCGCGATCGTGAAGTTGGCGCAGCCTTACCACGACGCCACACAGAAGTATCTCGATACGCCCATCGCTACTTCCGAAAAGCCGCTGGACGGAGTCTTCGCCCGGTACGAGGACGACCCGCTGGTCGACCTGATTCATAGAGTGCAGATGGAGTACGGCCACGCGGATGTTTCGATGGCGACGCTGTTTTTTCTGGGTGCGCACTTCCCTGCCGGTCCGGTGACCATCCGCCAAATCGCCGCCCTGTATATTTACGAGAACACCCTCTACACGGTGGAGATGACGGGCGCTCAACTGAAGGACGCTCTGGAACATGCCGCGAGCTTTTTCCCGGCTTGGGCGCCACCGGCAAGCGAACGGCTGAAGCTTCCCGGCTACGAAGCGGACTCCGCCGAAGGCGTTTCCTACGTCGTTGACCTGACGCAACCCGCAGGCGCGCGCATTCGTGGGTTGACGTACAAAGGCAGGCCGCTCGACCCTGCACAAAAGCTGCGCGTGGCCATCAACAATTACCGCTACACGGGCGGCGGAGGCTACCACGTCTACCAGGGACTGCCCGTCGTTTACCGCTCGCCTGAGGAGATCCGCGACCTGATTGTCGAATACGTCAGCAAGACAGGCCAGATTCCTACTCAGGCCGACGACAACTGGAGGGTGGAACCGCCGGAGGCGCTTGCCGCGATGCTGGCCGAAGGCCAAAAAGAACGCGAGAGCGCCGGCCGCCAGTGAAATTCCAAGGAAACCGGATTCCAAACAATCATCGGAAAACTGAAAAGTTGATTGACACTCCTCATCCTTCCTGCTAATTTTTCCGCGCGACAAAAAGTTTTCAGCTCTTCGTCAGAGGAACTGCAACCCGACACCGCCCATGGCGTTCGTCCCGAAGAAAATCTTCCTCACCAAGGGGGTCGGCAAACACCGGGAGCGGCTTTCCAGTTTCGAGTTGGCGCTGCGCAACGCGGGAATCGCCGCCTGCAACATCGTTCGCGTCTCTTCGATTTTTCCTCCCTATTGCAAATTGATTTCGCGCAGCGAGGGCCTGAAGCACTTGAAGCCCGGCCAAGTGGCTTTCACGGTGATCAGCGAGAACTCCACCCGCGAGCCGCACCGCTTGATTGCCGCCGGGGTGGGCTTGGCGCTTCCGGGCGATAAGTCCATGTTCGGATATCTTTCCGAGCATCATTCGTTCGGCGAGCCTGAAGAGGTTGCAGGCGAGTACGCCGAAGAGCTGGCAGCGGAGATGCTCGCCACCACGCTGAACGTGGAGTTCGATCCCGATCTTTCCTGGGACGAGAAGAAAGAGGTTTACCGCATTTCCAACAAGATCGTCCGCACGATGAATATCACGCAGTCGGCCGTCGGCGATAAGCGCGGCTTGTGGAGCACCGTCCTTGCTGCGGCCATCCTTCTTGGCGACGACGAATAGTTAGTGTGGTTTCCGCAGGTTTTTTTCGTGGCACAACCCGGCACACAACCGCTATCGCCCGGCGTGAGCGAGCGCGCGGTGCTTTCGACTCGCGCCACCCTTTTTTGCCGCTCGGGCGCCGTCGTTGCGGGCGGCGTTGCGGTCGAAGTATCCCAAGCGCTCGAGCACCGCGCCTGCGACGAGGGGCAACGCCACGGTGGCATCATCGAAAACCTCCGCCATGCGTCCCCCTTCTTCCGCAGGGACGAATTTGCCCCAGGAAACGGCTTCCGAATAGGTGCTCCCGGAAAGACCGCCCCAATGAACAGGCTCGGGACAAATGCGCACGCCATAGTTGTAGCGCTTCAGCGGCAGCTTCTCGTAACCGCGCCGCGCGAGCAACTCTGCATACACACCGAACTGCTGCGCCCAGTTCCGCGGAACGCCGCCACCGATGGTGAAGATTCCCATGCGTTTGGTTGCGAGCATGGTCGAGGCGTAATGCTCGAAATCCTCAAAGGGATCGAAGCGCAGCACGGGCGTGCCGCGCTTCCTCTGCAGCCGCTGATGAAGGGCAAAATCGATGCCGAGCTCCGAATCGGTGAACGCCGGGACGAAGATGGGCACGCCCCGTTCCGTCGCCGATTTCAAAATTCCCCGCCCCGTCGCAGTCCGGATCAAGTGTTCTCCGATTCGCTTGTTGAGCTTCCAACTGCACAGGACTTCTTCAGGGTCCCAGCCGCCCAGGATTTGCTGCATGATGTCTTCCACATGGTCGAGGTTCAACTCCGGCTCGAGTGAGTCGTAAACGCGGTTGTAGCCGGCGTGGAAGAGCGCGCGATCGTCCATCCCCGGGTCGTAGCGGAAATGGGAGCGGCCGGTGGCTTCCACCAAGCCGTGAGCCATCAGGGCGCCGGTGGAAACAATCGCTTTGACGATGCCCGCATCGATCAGGTCGCAGAAAATCAGGCCCATCTTGGCTACGGTCATCGCCCCGGAAAGCGTCATGACGACAAAGCAATCCCGATCGCGCGCCATCGCTTCCAAAACGTCGGCGGCATCGCCGATTTGCCGCGCCGTAAATGCGGTTTGTCCCATGGCTCTCACGAGCGCATCCACCGAGCGCGCGCGCGAAAGATCCAGCGGGTAGATGGGCGTCAAACGATCTGCGATGGGATCGTGAAGGACCCTGCCGGTCAGTCCCTTTTTCTTCTTTGCCATTCCTCGTCCTCGCAGGTAATGTATTTCCGCCCGAGCCGCGTCAGGAGTCTCGAAGCTGTGCCAACGGCGCACCATTGATATTACAAGGACGCACCGCGAGGGAAGAGAAAATTCGCGGCCGCGCCCGCGCCGGCGGATTTTCATCTCGAAGCGAGGACGGATGAAGGGCTACACGCCCGAGCTTCCCCAAAATTTTGGCGGGCTCACCGAAGAGGATTCCGGCTACGAGCGGTCGCGCGCCGTGATTTTCCCGGTGCCGCTCGAACGCACGACGACGTACGAGCACGGCACGCGGAACGGGCCCGCCGCAATTCTGGCGGCCAGCCGCAATATGGAGCTCTACGACGAAGAGCTCGGCATGGAGACCTACAAGCGCGTCGGCATTCACACGCTCGAGGCGATCGATACGCAGGGAGGAAAGCTCGAAAAAGTTCTCGCGGAGTTGCACACCACGGAACTGGGCCTGCTCGGGGACGGCAAACTCCCCGTCGCCCTGGGCGGGGAGCATTCGTTGACGCCGCCGCTCGTGGCCGCGGCCGCGAAGAAATTTCCCGGCCTGTCCGTGTTGCAAATCGACGCGCACGCGGATCTCCGCGACGCTTATCAAGACAATCCCGCGAGCCACGCCTGTGCGATGCGCCGCGTTCTGGAAATCTGTCCCGCCGTCCAGGTCGGCATCCGATCGCTTTCCGTCGAGGAGGCAGAGGCGATTCCGACGTTGTCCACGAAGGTCTTCTGGGCGAAAGACATCGCGAGGGCGCCGCTCGAGTCCTGGGTTTCGCGTGTGGTTACGGGCCTCAGCGAGCACGTTTATCTGACGATTGACCTCGACGGTTTCGATCCGGCGTACGTGCCCGCCACTGGCACGCCCGAGCCGGGCGGCCTTGACTGGTATCAGGTGACTTCGCTGGTGCGCGCGGTGGCAGCGCAAAAGAAAATCGTCGCCATGGACGTGGTCGAGCTTCTTCCGCAACCAGGAGACCATGCGTCCGATTTCCTGGCTGCGAAACTCGTCTATCGGATTTTGGGCTACATCTTTTGTCGCGGCTGATTTCTTTCGGAGGACTGATATGTATCATTTCTTCGGCGTTTCCGTCCCCTCGTCATGGGTCTATTGGGGCCTGATCGGCCTGCTTGCAGGATGGATCACGGGAAAATTGACGCGGGGAGTTGGATTCGGCTGCATCGCCGACGTCTTCATCGGACTCGTGGGCGCATTCATTGGCGGATGGATTTTCATGCGGATGGGGATTCAGTTCGGCGGATTTTTCGGGAGTCTCGCCGCAGCCACGATCGGCGCTGTTCTGCTGGTTTCGGTGGCCCGACTCCTGGCCGGCCATGATTGAAGGGCCGCGGCCGTCCATAACGAGAACGCCAGCGTCAGTCGTCGCGACCCGCGCGGCGACCACTGTGATACGATGAACGCTAACGGAGTCGAGGCATCCCTTTGAGCAAATCTTCCTTGTGGGTCATCCCGCTGGGCGGCTTGGGTGAGTTCGGCATGAACATGCTCGCCCTGCGCTGCGGCAACGAAATCATCGTGATCGACGCCGGCTTGATGTTTCCGGAGGCGGAGCTACTCGGCGTCGATATCGTCATTCCAGACACCACCTATCTGAAACAGAATCGTAGCATGGTGCGCGCCATCGTGCTAACGCACGCGCACGAAGACCACATCGGCGCCCTCCCGTATATTTTGGGGGACCTGCGCGTGCCGGTCTACGGCACGCAGTTCACCCTGGCGCTCGTGCGGAAAAAATTGGAGGAGCACGGCCTGTTGGAGAAAGCCGACCTTCGCGAAGTGGCCGCCGGGCAAACGATCGAATTGGGAGTCTTCCAGATCGAATTTCTGCACGTCACGCACAGCACCATCGACTGCGTGGCGCTCGCGATTCGCACGCCCTTGGGAGTGGTGATCCACACGGGCGATTTCAAGATCGATCCCACGCCGATCGATAAGCGCAGCTTCGATTTGCACGCCTTCGCGCGCTACGGCCAGCAAGGCGTGCTCGCACTTCTGAGCGACAGCACGAACGTGGAACGGCCCGGCTCGACGCCCTCGGAGCGCGCGGTGTGGCAGCCGCTTGAAGATTTGTTTCGCGCGGCTCCCAAGAAGATCGTCGTTTCCTGCTTTGCGAGTTCGATCCACCGCATCCAGCAAGTGATCGACATCGCCGTCGCGGTCGGACGCAAGATCAGCTTCGTCGGCCGAAGCATGGTGGACAACGTCGAGATCGCGCACAACCTGAACAAACTGCGGATTCCGGACGGCAGCGTGGTGCGGTCGCAGGACCTGCGCACGTTCGAGCCGCGCAAACTGGTGGTGCTGGCCAGCGGCAGCCAAGCCGAACCCATGTCCTCGCTTTCGCGCATCGCCGTGGACAATCACCGGTTGCTCACCATCGAGGAGAACGACACGGTGATTCTGTCGGCGCGGTTGATCCCCGGAAATGAAAAGGCGATCTTCCGGATGATCGACCATTTGTTCCGGCGGCGGGTTTTGGTCTATTACGAGGGAGGGCGCTCGGCGCCGATTCACGTCTCCGGCCACGCCAGCCAGGAGGAAATGAAGCTTCTTCTGAACCTGGTCAAGCCGCGCTATTTCATCCCCTTGCACGGCGAATACCGCCAGTTGTTCCGGCACGCGGCGCTGGCGCACCAGATGGGAGCCGTTTCGGACGAAGTCCTGCTGCTCGAGAGCGGCCAACCGGTTGAGTTCACTTCGGAAGGCGCGTTCCGCCGAGACCCCGTTCCGGCCGGCCGCGTTTGCGTGGATTCCGGCTCGTTCGAAGAGATCGAGGAAGTGGTGATTCGGGACCGGCGCCACCTGGCGGAAGACGGCGTCGTAGTGCCCATCATCGCCATTGATAAGCACACGGGCCGCCTGGAAACTTCGCCCGAAATCGTGACCCGCGGGTTTTTGCCGTCGGAAGATGGACAGGAGCTGATCGCGCGGGCGCGCGAGGTGATTTTGCGCACGGTGGAGCAGTCCAACGCCGAAGAGAAAACGGATTGGAGCGTGATCAAGGAAAAAATTCGCGTGGACCTGAAACGCTACCTGAATAAGCAGACTTCGAAGAGACCTTTGATCCTTCCCGTCATTCTCGAGGTGTAACGGACGCTCCGGCCCCCGGGAGGCACCGGCATGGCCTGCGATCCCCGATCGGCACGATCGCGGCACCTGGGAGCCGACGGGCGCGCATGAAACGCTGACATGGACATCCAGATCCGGGCCTACGCCCCGGCCGATTTCGAAACCCTCTACGTCATCGACCAAGCCTGCTATCCAAGGGCCATCGCCTATTCGCGCGCCACGCTGCGCGGGTTTCTGGCGTTGCCGGACGCCGATTGCCTGGTAGCCGAAAAAGACGGCCGCATCGCCGGTTTCATCCTGAGCGAGTCCGAACAGCGGCAAGCCCACATCATCACCATCGATGTGCTCGAGCCCTATCGCCGAAAAGCCGTCGGTAGCGCCCTGCTCCAGGCCGTTGAGAAGCGCGCAGCAGAGCGCGGGGTCCGCGCGATAGTACTCGAAACGGCAACGGTCAATGAAGCGGCCGTTTCCTTCTGGCGCAAGCACGGATATCGTACGCGCGGCGTGCTTCGGAACTACTATCCGGGCCGCCTTGATGCCTTCTCGATGATCAAGCGGCTGGCCGGTTCGAAGGAGACTCCGTGTTCCTTTACCAGGCAATCATCCTCGCCATCATCCAGGGCCTGACGGAGTTTCTTCCCGTCAGCAGCACGGCCCACCTGGTACTTTTTCCATGGTTGCTTGGCTGGTCGGATGGGGGGCAGGCATTCGATGTGGCTTTGCACGCCGGCACGCTGGTCGCGGTTCTTCTGTATTTTTTTAAAGACTGGGTGGAATTGACGCTCGCTGGATTCGGGATTCACTGCCCGCGAAACGCCAGCGCCGAAGAGATCCATCACAACCGCAGGATGTTCTGGTATCTGGTGGCCGGGACGATTCCAGGAGCCGCCACCGGCTTCTTCCTGGAGCATGTCATCGAAGACCACCTGCGCAAGCCGATTCCGATTGCGAGCGCCATGATCCTGGTCGGACTCTTGATGTGGTGGGCGGAAAAGCGAGGGGCCTTCCGCAAAGGCATCGAGAAGACAACCCTGGGCGATTCGCTGGCAATCGGAGCGGCCCAGGCGTTGGCGCTCTTTCCGGGCGTTTCGCGCTCGGGGATCACGATTGTCGAAGGAATTTTTCGCGGACTGACGCGTGAAGCCGCCGCACGATTTTCTTTTCTGCTCTCGACCCCGCTCATCGCCGGTGCGGCGCTGAAGGAGCTGCCCCAGCTCATTCGCCTGAAGCATGCCGGGGCTCTCGAGCTGCCGATGTCCACCCTGGCGATCAGCATCGCGGTATCCGGGATCGTCGGCTACATTGTGATCGCCTTTTTCTTGCGGTATTTACAAACACGCACGTTGCAAATCTTTGTTTACTACCGCATCGTCTTTGGTATAGTCGTGCTGCTGTTTGCGTTCCTCCAGATGGGCCACGCGCGCTAGCGCCCGCGCGTTTCATTTCCTGATGCATTCGCCTTCCCCTTGCCCAAGGAGATTCCTGTGCGCATCTTGACCCCGACCGAAAACCGCCGGGTGAACGAGCTGACCGGCTTTGTGGGCATCACGCTGGCGCTGCTCCTCTCGTTGAGCCTGCTCTCTTATTCTCCCAATGACGCATCGCTGAATGTTGCCGCGCCCTCCGGCGCAATCGCCGCGCGGAATTGGATCGGCCCTGTCGGCGCACACACCGCCGACCTCCTCTTCCAGCTCTGCGGCTACGCCGCATTCTTGCTTCCCGTGGGCATGTTCCTCCTGGCGCTGCGATGGTTTCGGAGCCAAGCCGTTCAAGGGCCCATCGCGAAGCTGGTGGGCTCCGTGCTGCTGATTCTCTCTTTGCCCACCGAACTCACGCTTTTGCACATGCCGGATGTGCGGAGCGCCCTTCCCGCCGGAGGCCTTTTGGGATCGGTGCTTGCGATCGGACTGCGCGCTGTACTGAACGGCGTGGGAGCGCACCTGGTGACGGCGGCGGCGCTGCTCGCAGCCGTTTTCCTTACCACGCGCTTTTCCTTCACGCTGGCCGGCAGATGGCTGCGTGGTCCGATGGGCGAGACCGGCCTGTTCCGCAGGATCTACCTGCGTTGGCAGGAATGGCGTGAAAGCCGCGAGTCCGAGCATCTCCGCAAACAGGTAGAGAAAATCAAAATTGCCGGCCGGCCCCCTGCCCCGCCGCAGACGATCGCTTCGAAGGGCCTGCAAGTGGAAGACGAGGAAGCCGAAGCAGGGGAAGAAGAACCTGGGCCGGCCATCATCGAGTTCCCCGACCCAGGTGAAGGCGAGCCGGAGCGCCGCAAGGGGCCGGAAGCGAAAATCGTGCGGGGCAAGACCAACTACCGCCTGCCTTCGCCGGGCCTGCTGCGATTGGCGGAGCGCGGCGAAAAGATGGATGAAGGCGAGCTGAAAGAATACGCCCTCGCGATCGAACAAAAATGCGAAGAGTTCGACGTCAAGGGGCACATCACGCAGATCAATCCCGGGCCGGTGGTCACCACCTTCGAATTCAAGCCCGAGGCGGGAATCAAGATCACTCGCGTCACCGCCCTTTCGGAAGACCTCTGCCTGGCGTTGCGCGCCGAATCCATCCTGATCGAGCGCATCCCGGGAAAATCGACGGTGGGCATCGAAGTGCCCAACCCGCATCGCGAAACCATCGCGCTGCGCGAGATCATCGAATCGCCCGAGTTCGTTCATTCGCCTTCCAAACTCACCGCCCCGCTGGGAAAGGATCTCATCGGGCGAATTCGCGCCGCCGACCTGGCGCAGATGCCTCACCTGCTGATCGCCGGCGCCACGGGAACGGGCAAAAGCGTTTTTATCAACTCGGCGATCATGGCCATGTTGTACAAGGCCACACCGGAGGAATTGAAGCTGGTCCTGGTGGACCCCAAGCGGCTCGAGCTGGGCCTCTACGAAGACATCCCGCACCTGTTCACGCCGGTGGTGACCGACCCCAAGGTCGCCTCCAACGTGCTGCGCAACGCGACGCGGGAAATGGAACGCCGGCTGAAACTGCTGGCGCAGCGCGGCGTGCGCAACATCGACCAGTACAACCGCACGTTCGAAAAGGGCCAATCGTTCTCCCTCTTCGAAGACGCGGAAGGAGAAGAGCACAAGCCGCTGCCCTACATCGTCATCGTGATCGACGAACTGGCGGATTTGATGATGGTGGATACGAACAACGTGGAGGAAGCGATCACTCGCCTCGCGCAGATGGCGCGGGCCGTGGGCATCCACCTGATTCTGGCAACGCAACGCCCCTCGGTGGACGTGATTACCGGCTTGATCAAGGCCAACTTCCCCGCGCGCATTTCGTTCCGCGTGGCCAGCAAGGTGGACTCGCGCACCATCCTCGATACGAACGGAGCCGAATCGCTCCTGGGCCGCGGCGACATGCTCTACCTGCCCGCAGGGTCGTCGCGGCTGCATCGCATTCACGGCCCGCTCGTCACCGAAGGCGAGATCGCCGCCGTTTGCGATTTCTGGCGCACGCAGGCCAAAGCCATCTACAACGAGGAATTGCTCAAGCCGCCGAAGGAGGATGCCGCGGGCAGCGGTACGGCCGAATCGGCGCCGCAAGAAGCCGATGACGAACTGTACCAGGAAGCGGTGCGCGTGGTGTGCGAGATGGGACGCGCTTCCACTTCCACGCTGCAACGCCGGCTGCGCATCGGCTACGGCCGCGCTGCCCGTTTGATCGACTTGATGGAAAAAGACGGCATCGTCGGAGCGCCCGACGGCGCAAAGCCTCGGGAAGTCCTCAAGAAAAAGGACTGGATGCGCGAATTTGATGAGTCCACAAAGTAGCTGAGGATCGCCTGGAATCCGAGGCCGACGCTACCGGATGCAGTCGCTTGTCCGCGCTTGACTGAGGCTCCAGTGGGCTCCAAAATCGAAGCTAGGATTTCCGCTTCTCCACCCCGCGCCTTTTGATTAGAATCTCATCGGTGCCGGGGTAGCTCACCGGTAGAGCGCGGCCCTGAAAAGGCCGGCGTAGGCAGTTCAACTCTGCCCCCCGGCACCACCCCTGTGGTTTCCGATTTCCCCCTTCTTCAACGCCCGCTTTTCGGCTCCGTAAGTTCCACGGACAACCGCTTCGGCCGAAGCTTATTCCCGATCGCACTCTCGCGGTGTTCAGGGCCAAGCCGGTGAAGGGAATAAAAGTAAACCGTGCGGAGTTATCACTAGTGGGATCGCTAGAAACGCCGATCCCAGTAGGAGGTATTTCAAGACCAATTGAACTATTCCGAATCCAATTCGGCTGTTTGTGAGGTTACCAAAGACGACGAAGGCACGCGCGTGGCTGCCGCCAAAGCGGGGGACGTGGCGGCCTTCGAAGAGTTAGTAGGCCGCTACGAGCGCAAGATTTTCCGCCTGGCAGTCAAACAGGCGACGATTGAGTTCGAGTTTAGTCCGGTCCCCCGGCGCCACCCCTGCACTCACTTCCCTGGAACTCCCACGTCCCTGAGACCGACAAACCCTAGTTAATCGCGATCCGGATGGCTGTGGCGCCAATTCCAGTAATTCCTCTGCACCCTGTGGTTCGTCCTGACGAACTCACGATAACCCCTGTGCTGCTCGATCAGGTAGTTCCGGTAGGCACGGTCTTCGCGGTCATCCCAGGTATGGTAGTCATGGTGGTCCCGATCGTAGTACCGGCGATGGTCGTTGTCGTCGTGACGTCTTTCTTCTTGACGTCTGTCGTCTTGATGTCTGGCGTCGGCGGTAATCGCCGCTGGTGCAACAAGGGCAGCAGCCAGGAACAGCGAGCTGACGTATCGATGTACACGGTGCATGTTGTAGTCCTCCAAGCCCGAGATGCCCATAACTCGGAATCCCGGTAACCGTGACTATGCACCTATGCCCTCGCAAAATATGTTCCATACAGCACGTATCGAAAGAAAACCGAACATCCTCTGAAATTAAGGACGCCACCAAAACAAACCTGCGAGTGTGTTCTGAAGAGAACAGACATGCGGCTTCGCTCCGTCTAGTATGAGGGCTCGCGGAAGAAACAAGAAACATTCTGCTGGTGCGGCACGAGCGCAGGAAGCGCGGTGTTGTGCCGGCACCACAGACTGGGCGACAGTTTCCGAGACCGTGCTAACAGACGGCCTGCCTGGATCGGATCCGCGGCTCCAACGCCCCGTCAAGGCTTCAGAACGAGTCTACCGTCAGCAAAAGCAGTTCGGACCATGGAGGTCAGCAATGAAGCGAACTTTGGCTCTGGCAGTCTGTCTCACGTTTACCGCAGGCGCGGTCTATGCTGCGACTAAAGAACAAAAGCGTCTGGAGAATTGCGGCGTTGTATTACAAGACGTCGTAAACATCCCAGACGCCATTCCCCAGGAGCTGCTGGAAAAGGCGGAGTGCGTCATCGTGTTTCCGTCGGTATTGAAGTTGGCATTCGGAATGGGCAAAGAGTATGGCCGCGGAGCAATGGTTTGCCGCACCGGCAACGAATTCAACGGACCTTGGGGTGCGCCGGCAATGTACGCCCTGGAAGGCGACAGTATAGGAATGCAACTGGGCGGCGAAGCGACCGATCTGATTCTTTTGGTGATGAACCAGAAAGGGGCCGATTCCATTCTCAGCAGCAAGATCAAGTTGGGTGGAGACGCCTCAGCCGCTGCCGGCCCCAAGGGACGCGATGTTTCCGCAAACACCGATGCCTGGATGCGAGCTGAGATCCTGAGCTATTCGCGTTCACGCGGGCTATTTGCCGGCATTTCGCTCGAGGGTTCCACGCTTCGTCAGGACAAAAAGGCCAACGCACGAATCTACGGCCGCAAAATCACCGCAAGAGAAATTCTGCGCGGCAACCGAGTCGCCATTCCTGCCACCGGCCGCCATCTAATCCGCGTCTTGGAAAAGAGTGCGCCTCGGAATGAATCAAGAGAGACGGCCTTGAAATAGTCAGACGCTGGGTGAATGGCGGAGCGAAACGGAAGTCGTTTACTCGTGGAGGACAACGCTCAAGAGCGAACTGTTGATTTGAAGTCCGCCGTTGTACTTGATGAAGCCCATTTTCCTGAATTTGTTCATGAAAAAATTGACTCGGGAGCGCGTGGTGCCGACCATCTCCGTCAGGAGCTCTTGAGATACTTTCGGAAGCACCCTTTGAGGTTGGTCTTGCTTGCCATAGCGCGCGAGCAGCAATAGGGTGCGGGCCAGCCGTTTCTCGCTGGAGTTAAAGAGCTGATCGATCAAGTCCTCCTCGATTCGGATGTTTCGTTCAAGCATGTAGGAGATGAAGCGGTCGGAGAACCCGTGCTCCGCATGGAGCACGCGAAGCATTTCGGTTTTTTCAATCACCAGTACGGACGTGGAGGTAACCGCGGTGGCCGTCCCCATGCGAATCGATTGCCCTGCCAGGCATCCCTCGCCGAAAAAGTCGCCGGGTCCTAGAATGGCCACAACAGCTTCTTTGCCGGTCTCATTAACGACGGAAAGCCTTACACCGCCGCTTTGAATGTACAGGACATTCCTGGAAGGGTCGCCTTGACGGAAGATGGCCTCTTTTCTCCGAAATTGCGCGACTTTTCTGGCCACGCCGGCTGAATCGAGAAAATTTTGGGCGTTGAAAGTGGATTTTTTCTTGGCTTTCTTACTACTGGAACGCATAGCTGCTGCCATAGCTGGGCCTCTTTCGTTTGAGTGTAGCAAAATGATCGATGTCGACGCAACCTTTGCAGAAGTTGTAAATCCTTAGGTGTCACCCATTTGCATTCCACGACCGAGAAGTGATGAAGATTCTCAGGGAGAAGGCCGAGCATGACATCGAGTAGCTGAAGCGGGATGTGAAAGGCAAAGGCCGGGCGCCCAAACGCAACCGTTGAGCGTGATTTCACGCAGGGAAGCAATTTAAGGATTGCAGGGCCGGGGCGGGATGTTTCCCGCCACCAGCCCTGCGAGACAACGCTTCTCGGGTTCGCCGTTTCTTAGGGTACCCCTACAACGCTAATGGATGTGGCCCAGTTCGCAGCGGCGTTGCGCTCCACGCCAGAAATGTACTGAGTGGCGAACCAGATCTGGCTCGGGTCGAGGTCATTCATCACCGCCGCCGAATAGTCGCCCCAGCGACAGTGGTCGGTCAGGTTGCCGTAGCATGTGAACCCATCCTCGGGCGCTTTGCCGAGCGCGGCGATATGGATTTTCCCGTAGGTGCCACGGGTCGCCGAGAAATGGATAAACGCGCTGCTCGGGAAGAAATTCGGTCCGGAGAGCCCAAAGGCGATGATCCCCACACCATCCCCGTTTACGGCGATCGCAGGATAGAGAAGGAACTGGCCTGGTGGTCCCACCACGTAGCCCTGCTTCACGCGTTTGGCCGTCAGCGTCCCGGAATCATCAATCGTCGGCTTGACGATGAACCACGCGATTGCCGAGACGCTGTCGGCGGTGAAACCCGTGGTGAGCGCCCCTTTAAGCTTGCCGTAGGCAAAGACGGTCTGCTGCATGCGGTCATCATCGGTTTGTATTCGCTTCTCGGGTTGGGGAGGGGTCAGAGAGGCCCCCAGCGGGATAGGTCCCGCCTTCTGAATGGCATCCGGCGGGATGTCGTAGAACTCCGTGGGAACGACCGCCTCTTGAAGCGTAGGGCTAGGCTTGTTATTCACGAGTGACGAGGTGTTGGTGAGAGCCCATACCCCAATGTTTGTGGCACCACTGCCGAAGAAGTCGGTCGATGCCAGGAAGTACTCGGTGCCACCCGCTGGTTCCCAAGCGGCGCTGCTTAGGTCAGGCGAAATGGCTGGCTGGATGGAAAAGGCTGGGTTGCCGTCGTTGTTGACAATGTTGCCGAACTGCACCACGGTGCCCAGCACGGTTCCTTCGAGGAGTTTCTTGGACATGGCGTAAATCTGGGCACCGTTGAAACCGCTGACCAATCCGAATTCGTTGGTCGAGATGTAGAACCCGTTCTCATCGGCACCCATCAGCGGCTGATCTCCAAGGCAGGGGCAATTGAAGTGAAAAGGCGTGCCATCGGAACCGTCATCGGTGGCGTCGATCTCGAACAAGAAAAAGCCATGGAAGGGGTTGCTGTCGTTGCTGACGGCGATTTCGAGGTGAAAGCGGGGCTCGGGAGTCAGGTCCAGCATGGTGATGAAAAAGCGCCCGGTCGGAATGTCGTAGTAGCATCTGCCGTCACCAATGGGAAAGTGGTTTTGGGGTAAGAGGAAGAAATCATACTCCGAGAGCGGCCCCAGGATCAGGTTTCCGCTGTTGTCGAATACTTCAATTGCGATGTTGTTTACTTCCATCTCGACACCATTCCCGACGCAGAGGCCCTGGTCGGGTGGTTCGACACTGAATGGATTGACGCTGCGCGACTGCACCGCATCGATACCGTCGAACGTCTGCAAGGTGCCGCCTCTGACAGTCGGGGTGCTGAGAGCCGACGCTGTGAGTGCGGCTGGAGCTGTGCCTGCGCCGGCGCCCCTCTTGATTGCGGCCTGCGGGTCAACCTCTCTGCCGACGCTGGAGGTCGCGGTCTGGGCGGCTTGCGTTTGCGGGCTAAGCGGAGCGCTAAGCGAGGCAGCTCCGCGGAAGACGGGCGTGCGCAGCGTGACCTCGCGGGCGCCACGTTGGGCTATGGAGTCGGGGGCCACCACGAGCGCCAACAACAGCGCCACGATGGCCACGGTAAAGAGTCGGATTCTCATCTTTTCTCCTTTGCGGACGAGTGAAGATCTTCCAACGCCGAACACCAAGAGGTGTGGTGATCCTCCCTAAAACGCTCTCTTGCCAACTTCTGGTTGATCAAGGGCCCTGGTTCGCCGGGGACAAACTATGGCGCCCTTCAAGTCGCGGCGCATACTCAACTGGGCGTTTGGCTAATACCTTAACTTTGCTTCGAAGTCCATCACCAAAAGGGAGTAGCCGAATCGCGTAGTCCAAAAAAAGAGTAGCTGAGATCAAGGGTCGCGTCTTTACTGAGGATTGCCCCAGCAGATCTACGCGGCGGGCGGCGGAATGACAAAGAGGGAGAAAGAGTAAAACTCGGGCTGACGGCGAGACCTTTCCGCCGCCAGCCCTACGATCGGGGTTGCGAGATGCTCCAGGTTCTTAATGCACGGGGATGGCGCTTGTCGTCGTGCCCAGTTCGTGTTGAAGTCGCACTCCACGCCGGTGATGAGTTCATTTCCTATCCAGATCTCGCCTGATTCTTCCGTACGGCTGGATGTTTTGCCGTCACCCACTCTGCGATGGCAGCTCCTGGATTCTCTGGGGGTCTCAGGGCACCGGGACGGCACTGATCGTGGTGCCCCAATCCGTAAACGTGTCCCGCTCCAGGCCGGGAATGAACTCATTCGCTATCCAGATCTGGCCAGGGTTTGCAGGATCCCACGCGGCTCCCGAGTAGTCCCCCCAACGACAGACGCCGTGGGAGAACGGGGGATGACAGGTGAACCCGTCCTCGGGGGCCTTGCCCGCCGCGGAACGGTGGAACCGGCTCAGAGTGAAGGTGGCGCCGTTGTAATGGCCGAATGCCGCGCTGGGAAAGAAGCTCGGCCCAGAGGCGTCGAAGGTAATGACCCCGACGTTGTTCGCGTTCACGGCAATCGCGGGATAAAACAGGCTTAAAGTTGGAGACGACAGCTCGACCGCGCGCACGCCTGTGACCGCCAGCTTTCCGGCGCTCGTGATCATCGGCTTAATCCGGAAAATGTCGATGGCCGCCAAGTTTGTGGAAAGATCGTTGGTGGTAAGCGCCCCATGCAGAAAGCCTCCCGCGAAAACGACTTGTTGCATGCGGTCATCATCGGCGTTCAACCTGCCCTCGCGGTCGCCCAGCGAGGTTCCCAGGGGGACGGGGCCAGGCTTTTGAGCCACCGCGTTCGGGCCGGTATAGAAAGCTGGTGTGTTGACGACCTTTTCCTGAAGCGTGAGGTTGGGCTTTACATTCACGAGCGACGACGTGTTGGTGATGACCCACACACCGAGGGTATCGCTACCCGCACCGCTGAAATCGCGCGAGGCCAGCAAAAACTCGGCGCCGGCCGGCAACTCCAGGACCGGGTCGGGAGAAGTGGCGGGCTGGATGGAATAGGCCAAGTCGGTGCCGTCGTTGTCGACGATGTCACCGAACTGCACGACCGTACCCACAGTGAAGCCTTCCAGGAGCTGCTTGGACATGGCGTAAATCTGAGCGCCATTGAAAACCGAGGCATTGATCCCGACTTCGTTGGTCGAGATAAAGAAACCATACTCATCGGCGCCGATAAGGGGTTGATCGCCGTAACAGGGACAGCCGGAGTGAAAGGGTGTGGTGCCGGACCCATCGTCGGTGGTGTCGATTTGAAATAGGCCGAAACCGTGCAAGGGGTTGTTGTCGTTGCTTACCGCGATGTCAAGGTAACTTCGGCCGTCGGGGGTCATGTCCTCCACGGTGACGAAGAAGCGTCCGTCCGCGGCGTCGTAGTAGCACCTCGGGTCTGTCAAGATCACGTCGAAGGGCTGAAGGAAGAAAGAGTTCATCGAAGTGGGAGGCTGGAGCATCACTCCGGTGGTGTCATAGACAGCCATCACCACGTTGATGGTCTCAATTACAAACCCGTTGCCGGCGCAGAGTCCCTGGTCGGGCGGCTCGATGTCGAAAATGGGGTTCACGTTGGCCGAGTCCACCGAGTCAAGACCGTTGAAGGTGAGGTTCGTTCCCCTTTCCAGAATGGACGAGAGCTTGATGCTGGGTGGAGCTGCATGCGGCGCCGGCGGGGGCGTGGGACCACTCGACGGCCTCGCGGTCGCCTGCGTATCGACCTCGAGCGGTGTGCGGGTAATCGCGGAGGCCTGCGATGACGCCGCCAGCGATTGGGTGTGCATCGGAGCAAGCGACGCGGCGCCACGAAAAACAGGCGTGCGCAGGGTCACCTTGGGGGCACGCTTCTGAGCCGTACCGCTGGGAGCCACTGTGAGTGCGAACAAGAGCCCGGCGATGGCGATCGTAAACAGTCGGATTCTCATTTCTTCTCCTCTGCGAACGCGCAAAAACACTTCACGGCGATTAGCTGGGGAGCCTGCGCCTGAATTTTGGGCACTGCTCCGCGATTCGCGCCCGGGCCCGGTTAGAGGCTCCTTACCGAACTCGATTCCTGCCACGTTTCGGCGGCTGCAGATACCTGTCCCTCAGAGCCGCGGCGCGGAACTATAGGGATTTGCTACGTCCGGTAATACCTGAACTTCGGCCCGGAGTCCATTCCTCAAAGGGCGTAGCCCACTAGAGGTAGCCCGAAATAAGTAGCCCGTAGTGATGAGGCGCGTGTAATCGCGAGCCTCCCAGTTTAGTGATTGGGCAAAGGCCTGCCTTTTGCTTCTTGTGACCGCAGTGTGCCACGGTGATAATGCATTGAATTCGCTATCTTTACGTACCGGCGGAACTTGCAGAAGCTTGAGCGGTCCCCGGTTGGGTGAAACCATGCGTCATCCTTCCTCGAAACGACCTTCTGGCAAGGCCGCTCCCTCCGGGGGCGCTGTGATAGAAGACGCCGATCGCCGAGGCGCCCTCCGCTACCAGTTCACAGCGGCCGCGGAAGTCGTGGACGTGAACTCGGGCACGCGGATCGCCTCCCGAACTGCGGATGTGAGCCTCGGAGGCTGCTTCCTCGATACGTTGACTCCCCTCCCTATCGGCTCGTTGGTGCGATTGTCCGTACACCGGGGCAACGTTCCCCTGGAGGTTACTGGGCGAGTAATTTACTCGCAGACGGGACTGGGAATGGGAATCGCGTTCAGCGATCTAACGCTCGACCAGCAGTCTTCCCTTGAAGGATGGCTGGCGGATTTGAACTCGCCGCGGCTAGTGGCTTACGAGTCGGCCACTCCAAAACCCAAGCGTGAGGAACAAGACGGGGTCGGCCACCGAACCCTAATCCGCCTGATTCATTTGCTGGTGGGAAGAGGAATGCTTTCAGAGGAAGATGCCGCCTCGCTGCTGCGTGATTCATTACCTTAATCGAGAATGACCAAACGAGATCGTCGCAAGGCCCGCAATCCCGGAAATGTTTCCGGCGCCAGCTAACCGCCGACGCACCCGATAGGATTCAGCCTGGAAGTAAGAGGCATTCGATGAAGAAAAAGAAGCTTGGAGAGGTTCTTCGGGAGCGAGGATACATCTCTTCCGCCGATCTCTCTCGAGCCATCGAGGAGCAGAAAGGCAAAGTCGTCCGCCTGGGGGAGCTGCTCCTGGAGCGCGAATTGGTTTCGAGGCCCGAGCTAATTCAAGCGCTGGTGGACGTGACCCGCGTGCCGTACGTGGACTGCTCCACAGTCTCGCCGACTCCGGAAGCCATGAAAGCGGTTCCTCGCGGCGTTGCCGAACGATGCTCTGCCTTGCCCGTCGCTTTTGAGGGCTCCCGCCTCCTAGTGGTCATGGCCGAACCTCAAAACTTGCAGCTTGTCGACGAGCTCCGCTTCACTTCCGGCACCGACATCGCAGCGCGGCTCGGATTTCTCAAGGACATTTCCCTCGCAATCAAGAAGGCCTACGCAGCGTCCGAGGAGTCCGAAGTCGCTTCGCTTGAGACCCCCGCGGAGCCCGCGGAGGTCGCTGATTCGCTAGAGTTTGTGTCCACGAGTTCGCGGCAAGGCAACCAGGAAGCGATTGAGGAGACCCAGGCAGAACTGACGCAGCAGAAAACTCCCGCGGTCCGGATGGTCTCAAAGATGATCCTGGCCGCCATGGAAAGGCAAGCCAGCGACATTCATATCGAGCCTCAGGCAGGGGAAACGACGGTCCGGTTTCGCGTCGATGGAATGTTACGGGACTTCGAACGGATCCCGCGCCAGCTCCAGAATTCGATGGTATCGAGAATCAAAATCATCTCCGATATGGATATAGCGGAGCGACGCGTGCCCCAGGACGGCCGGTTCCTAGTGAAGCTGGGCCACCGCTCGCTCGACCTGCGCGTTTCCACGCTTCCCACACAGTACGGCGAAAAAGTTGTCATGCGGCTGCTGGAATCGAACGCGCCCATGCGGACTTTCGAGCAACTCGGCTTCTCGCCGGAAATCGCCGATGGCCTGGTGCGCGCGTTGGCGTTGCCGCAAGGCATGTTGTTGGTGACCGGGCCCACCGGGTCCGGGAAAAGCACCACGCTGTATTCGGCGCTCAATATTCTGCGCAAACCCAGCGTCAACATCGTCACGATTGAAGACCCGATCGAGTACGTCCTGGCAGGAATTAATCAGGTGCAGGTGAACACGAAGGCCGGCCTGAACTTTGCCGGCGTGCTGCGCTCGATCTTGCGACAGGATCCCAACGTGATCATGGTAGGCGAAATTCGAGACCGCGAAACGGCCGAAATTGCTTTGAAAGCCGCGCAGACGGGCCACCTGGTGCTTTCCACGCTTCATACGAACGACAGTATTTCGGCCGTGGTCCGTCTGCTGGACCTCGGCGTGGCCGGCTTCCTGGTGGCCAGCTCCGTAACGGCCATCCTCGCCCAACGCCTGGTGCGCCGACTGTGTGAGTGTCACGAGGTGATTGCGGCCAAGCCTGAATTCACGTCCCAGATGGTGGAGTGGGGAGTGTCTTCCCCCCCACGCACCCAGCGCTCGGCGGTCGGTTGCAACACGTGCGACCACACCGGCTACCGTGGCCGAGTGGGTATTTACGAGATCATTTCATTCGATGAGTCGGTCCGCAACGTCGTTCGCACCACCGGCCGAAGCGATGAAATCCGGAGCCTGGCTCGGCATGCGGGAATGAAGCAGATGCAGGAGTATGCCGTCGAGAAGGTGATGCAAGGCGTCACCACAATGGAGGAAGTGCTGCGCGTGGTGCCCTTCGAACCGCTGCCGATGGTGGGCTGCCAAGCCTGCGGCCACGATTTGATGCCCGCGTTTTTCTATTGTCCGTACTGCGGCACCAAGAGAGGAGGCAGAGTCCTCCAATCAGCCGCAGCCGCGACTCGTGAAACAAGGAGCGCTGTAAGATGGCTTCACCCAAGAAAGTACCGAAATGGAGCCCGGCGCGGCAGAGCGAGCGGTTCTCGAGCTTGCGCGACCTCTCCGTCACCTACGAGGGGCACAATGAGAACATCATCGCGCACCCCCCGGACATCAGCACAACAGGCATGTTTATCAACACCCCCCGGCGCTTTCCCGAGGGTGCAGTGCTGAATCTGAGATTTCACTTGGCCCGCTCCGAATTTCAAGTGGTGGCCCGTAGCGAGGTACGTTACTGCCTGCCGGGTGTGGGGGTCGGCGTCGAGTTTGTCGACCTTCCGCTCGAGGCTGCCCATGCCATCGAAAGAGAAATTCGACCGTCCAATGGGACAACGCTGAAAAAGCGAAGGCGGGGTCGGTCAAAGCGCTAAGCGCCCTTTTTTCAGAGTCGGACGGGACCAGGCCCCGGCAAAATTTGCTCGGTGAGTGAAATTTTTGCACGGTAAACGTTGTTTTGGGTCCAGCGAAGGATCAGCGGAAATCGCTAAGGCCCGTGTTTTCAGAGGCTTTGAATTGGCCGCTTACACTGGCCTCGCTATTGCCAGAGGAAAATATGGGGGATACTCATGATAGAACGTCGCCTAGCCCAACGCTTTGACTTATCTCTGCCGATTTTGCTGTCTCTCAACCCTTCGGAGCCGACCGAAGTTTGCACCGCGTATCTCCGTGACATTTCGACCGCCGGGCTCTATTTCCGCACGGAACACGCCCTAGCCCTGGGGACGCAATTCAACGTTCTCCTTGCGATTCCCTTGGAACTGACCCGGGGGTTGAGGGTAGCCGTTTGTGCCACCGGCCGCGTCGTGCGCCAAGACCAACTAGCGTCAGATGCTGGGAAGCGATTCGGCATCGCCGCCGTCATAGAACATTACGACATCATCCGGCCTCGGGCCGCGTCGTCTGTGGCCGCAGCCTGAAGCGACTCGCTGGTCTCGACCACTGCGGCAGCTCGGCCCCGGCTCCGTCGCATAGCGAGTGTGGCCACCGCGTGATACTGCCTTGCGGTCAAAGGCAGTTCCATGTCGCGAATTGAAGACCTCGCGCCAGTTGTAAAGACCGAGCATCTCGCCTTGCGAATCCTCTGCCAGGCGCAGCGCCCTGAAATCCGGGAAGAAGGCATGCGGCTATTGGCCTGCTACGTCTGGCAAAGTCGCGACCACGAAGTCGTTTTCGAGGTTTTAAGCGAGACGGGGTGGCGCGATCTTGACGGACTTCGCGCGCAATTCGCTGCCCGGTTGACGCGAAAGGGTTTTCCTGACCTCGATTTTGAAAGCTATTTTGAACCGCACGGCTTGGGTCCGCAGCAGACCTTGAAGTTGATTCGTGCGCTTGTGCCTGGACGACGGCTTTAATCCACAGCAAGCTTACGGGCGGTCGGTTGACCCTTGGACTTTGCGGCGGTCGTTGCGGCGCTCTTTGACCCAAGCCAGGAAGCTTCGAATCCGCGCTCGCTCGCGCCACATCAATCGCAGGAATTTTCGACCGTCCAGGTCGCGGGCCTCCGTGCCGAGAAAGGTCTCGAGTCGCCACTGAAGGTAGGGACTCTTCCACGGGCGCAGGCGATAACCCTTTGCCGCAATCCAGAAATACCGCAGGCCGGTCAGCAAGGGGAAGGTCATATCGGAATGACAAAACGGTTTGTCAGCTACGCTTTGCTCGAAGACGACTTCAATTGGGCCGCGGCAGAGTCGAAGAATTGCTGCAGAATTTTCTTCGCGGCGCTTTCGATCATGCGTTGGCCGACCGACGCAATCAATCCGCCCACCTGGGCTTCGCCTGAATAGCGCAATTCCGTCTGGCCGGATTTTTCGCGGAGTTCCAGGCGCCCTTCGCCGGTCATAAATCCCGCAGTTCCCTTGCTATCCACCCGCATGCGCAGCGACGCCGGCGGGTTTTTCTCGGTAAGCTCGATCGTTCCCGAATATTTCCCTGAAATCGCGGCGATACCGAACTTCACGATCATTTTGTAGCGATCCGGGCCGTCGGGTTCAAGGCGCTCGCAGCCTGGGAGACACTTCGCCAACCGCGCCGGATCCGTCAGGAGTTTCCAGACCTCGTCTCGTGGAGCCGGAAGCAAAGTGCTGCCTTCGAGCTTCACGCCCCGTTTTCCTGGGCGCGGGCAATGGCGCGCTCGAGGACCCGCCGGGCATACACCGCCGCCATTTCGCGGCGATATTCCGCAGAGGCATGGATATCGGAGAGCGGGTCGACGCCCCGCGCGGCGTGTCTCGCGGCGTCGGCCAAAAGCTTGGGGGAAATCGCTTTATTGCGCAGGGATCTTTCGACCGCTGTGGCCCGATGGGCCTTGGCCCCCAGACCGGTAATGCCCACCGCCACGTCTTCGATTTTTCCGTTGCGGCTTAGGGCGACTCGCGCCGCAGCTCCCACGATGGCAAAGCCCGAGGCCGGCTGATGCAGCTTTTGATATGCCGTGCCTGTGCGGGCCGCGAGCACCGGAACGCGAATTTCGGTGAGGATCTCGCCCGGACACAGCTGCGTCGTCAGAAGGTCCACAAAAAACTCCGTCGCCGGAATGGTGCGCGTTCCTGCGCTCGACAGAGCCACAATTTCGGCGTCGAGCGCCAGAATGGACGCAGGATAATCGGCCGCTGGATCGGCATGCGCCAGGCTTCCGCCGATGGTGCCGCGATTCCGCACTTGCACGTCGCCGATCTGCGCGGCGGTCTCCGGCAACAGCGGGCACTTCTCGAGAAGAAGCGCCGAAGATTCCACGAGAGCGTGGGTGGTCATTGCGCCGATCGAGATCTGCCCGTTTTCTGCGCGGATATAGCTGAGCCCTCGAATCTTCCCGAGATCGATGACGAAGCGCGGCGAAGCCAGACGGAGCTTCATCAGCGGAAGCAAGCTGTGGCCTCCGGCCAGCAGCTTGGCCTCGTCGCCATGGCGTTCGACCAGGCGCAACGCGTCGTCGAGGCTTCTGGGGGCGTGGTATTCAAACGGGGCAGGGATCATCTCGCCCTCCTCACTTTCGATTTTGGCTTGCCTCCACGTTTGCGCAGGATTTCCCACAAGCGCTCGCGCTTCAGCGGCATATCCAGGTGGCGCACGCCGAAAGGCGAAAGGGCATCCACCACGGCATTCACGAGCGCTGGAGTGGCGCCGATCGTTCCCGCCTCGCCGACCCCTTTCACGCCCATGGGGTTTACCGGCGAAGGCGTGACGGTGCGAGCCGTCTCCATTCGCGGGATATCGCTGGCCCGAGGCAGCGCGTAATCGGTCAACTCGCCGGTAATGAGCTGGCCCTGGTCGTCATACACCGCTTCTTCCAGGAGAGCCTGCCCCACGGCCTGCACGATGCCGCCATGGACCTGGCCGTCCACCAGCAGCGGATTGATGACGTTGCCGCAATCGTCCACGGCAAAATATTTTTGTAGGGTGACTTGGCCGGTTTCCGCATCCACCTCCACAACACAGACGTGAGCGCCAAAGGGAAAAGTGAAATTCGACGGCTCGAAGAAGGTGGTCGCGTCCAGCCCGGGCTCCATTGCGGGCGGAAGCGTTTTGGCCACGTAGGCCGCCCCGACGGCGTCGCCAAAGTTGACGGATTTCTTTGGATCGGCTTTGACGAAAATCTTGTGATCGGCAAAAACCAGGGTTTCGGGCTCGACCGAAAGCAGGTTTCCCGCAATTCGCGCCAGTTTATTGCGAAGCTTTTCGAGCGATTTGTACGCAGCGGTGCCGCCGACGGCGGTAGCACGGCTGCCGAACGTGCCGATACCGTAGGGCACCACCGCCGTATCGCCGTGCACCACGAGCACATCCTCGGGAGTCACGCCCAGCATGTCCGCGCCGATCTGGCTGAAGCTCGTCTCCTGTCCCTGGCCGTGCGGCGACGACCCCGTCAGGATATTCACCTTCCCGGTCGGCTCGATGCGCACCGTCGCGCTTTCCCATCCGCCGGCAGGCATGGCACTCGAGGGGCCCATGGCGCAGATTTCAACGTAGGTGGAAAGACCGATGCCCAGATACCGCCCCTTCTTGCGCAACCGGGCTTGGTCGCGGCGCAAATCCTTGTAGCGCGACATCTTCAGCACGGCATCGAGGCACTTCTGATAGTTCGCGCTGTCGTAGATGAGCCCGGTCGGCGTCGTAAAGGGAAACTGCTTCGGCTGCGGGAAGTTCTTGCGGCGCACTTCGGCCGGATCTTTTTTCAGCTCGGCGGCCACCAAGTCCATGGCGCGCTCGACATAGTAGGTGGCTTCCGGACGGCCCGCGCCGCGGTAGGCATCCGTAGCCATCTTGTTCGTGAGGGCACCGACGATCTCGATGCGTACCGCCGGAACTTTGTAGGAACCACAAAGCATGAGGCCTGTCAGCGTGGGAACCAGTGGCGTGAGCAACTGATAGTAGGCGCCGAGGTCCGCCAAGATCTTGAAGCGCATTCCGAGGACGGTGCCATCGCGCTTGACGGCCAATTCGACGTCAGCGATCTGGTCGCGGCCATGGATGGTATTCTGGAAGTTCTCGCGGCGCGTTTCGATCCATTTGACCGGCTTGCCGATGGTCATGGCCAGATAGGCCACCAAGGCTTCCTCGGCGTAAACGTTCAGCTTGCTCCCAAAGGCGCCGCCGACCTCGGGGGTGATCAGGCGGACGGAATACTCAGGGACGTTCAACATGGCTGCCATCTGCGTTCGCAACAGGTGAGGAATCTGCGTCGAAGACCAGATGGTCAGTTGCTTCTCGCCCGGCTTGTAATCCGCCACGACGCCACGCGGCTCCATGGCGGCAGGAATCAGGCGCTGGTTCACCATGCGCTGTTTGATGACGCGGTGGGCCTGCTTGAATGCTTTCTTTACGTCGCCGCCTTCGAGTTCCCAGCGATAGGCCACATTGTCCTGGAACTGTTCATAGAGCAGCGGCGCGTCCTTGGCGATGGCCTTTTCGGGATCGACGACGGGCGTCAAGAGCTCGTAGTCCACTTCGATGAGGTCCATGGCATCGCGGGCAGCGTAGCGGTCGCCGGCCACGACTACAGCCACCGGCTCACCCACAAAGCGCACCTTTTCGATCGCGAGCACGGAGCGCAGCGCCGGCTTCATATCCGGTATTTGCGCGGCGCAGGGTACCAGGCCGATTACGCCGCGGACGTCTTCGCCCGTCAGGACGGTCACCACGCCGGGGGCATTCCGCGCCTTCGATGTGTCGACCGAACGGATGCGGGCGTGGGCATAAGGACCGCGCACCACCGCCATGTAATGCATTCCCGGGAGTTGGATATCGTCCACATAGTGCGCCAGGCCCTGGATCAGGCGCGGGTCTTCCTTGCGCTTCATGGGCTTACCAACGTATTTCGTTGCAGTCGCCATCCTGATTCCTCCGCCGACGTCCGGGCTCTTTGTCGAAACCGGACTACCGCTGCTTCGCTCGCATCTTCTTGGCCGCGTAATCGATGGCATCCACGATGTGCTGGTAACCCGTGCAGCGGCAAAGATTGCCTGCAATTGAGCGGCGAATCTCCGCCTCCGTTGGTTTTGCATTGCTGCGCAGCAGGGCCACGCCCGCCAGAATCATCCCGGGGGTGCAGTATCCGCACTGAAGCCCATGCTTCTCCCAAAAGCCCTCTTGCACAGGGTGCAGCCCACCACTCGCTTCCGGCGAACCGGCGAGGCCTTCAATCGTGGTGATTTCCGAGCCATCGGCTTGCACGGCGAGAAGGGTGCAGGATTTTACCGCCTGGCCGTCGAGCAGAACCGTGCATGCGCCGCAAAGCGAGGTTTCACACCCGATGTGCGTGCCGGTGAGGCCCAGCGTGTCGCGCAGATAGTGCACCAACAGCAGCCGAGGCTCGATGCTGCTCTTGCGATCTTCACCATTGACCCGAATTTGGATTTCCGCAGTCATGCTTCCTCCGGGGACGGGGAGCTCGAATGCAGTCCTTGCAATGAGGAGAGGAAAGGTACTCCCACAGTTTCGGAATTTCAAGCCACAGGTCTATCTATGGCGTGGCGTTAGTAGACGTGGAAAGACAAGCGCCGCGGACGGGCCGAGCAGCTCCGGCTATCGCTCATGAAAAGCGGAGAGGGTGTGCCGCGATTCCGGCAGCAAGAGGTTAGGTGACCCTTCGATCGGCAGCCAGGCCGTTCGTCGGTCGCCGGTCGCGCTCGGTGCTGAAGAGGCGGGCCATCGCTCCCGGCGATCGCGACCGGGAGCGTGTGGCACGCCAGGCTTGCTTGACGTCTCGTTCCGCTACCTATGGTCTTCGTTGGATTCTTCTGCTGCCTGCTTCAGTTCATGGTTCACCTGATCGAGCAACTCCTTGGCATGTTGGGCGTGGCCTCCCAGGTCGAATTCGTTGGCTCTCTGGGCTGCAACGACCTTCTGGTAGGCCTGCTCGGAGAGCCGCTGAGCCGCGGCCAGGTTCGGGTGGCGTCTCGGGCTTACGTTCTGGGCCGGTCTCCGTTGCGCGAACAGCACGCCAGTGCAGAGGAGTGCTAAAGCCAACACAACTCGAACCAACACGTTTCCTCGCATCATCTTTTTTCTTCTCCTTAGCGGTTAAAGTGGGGCCTTTCCACCAGAGTCGGTGTCGTCACGGCGCGGCATTATACACAAGCGCTCTGATCCTGAGAAGATGAGTCAACGTAATTTTTCATTCCGGGGACGGCCATTCCCTACGCGCAGCCGAATTCTCTCCCTCAACCAAGGCGATTGAGACGTGCGCCCGAGCGCCATGCGGATGCCGATCTCGTGCGTTCGGAGCGCGAATCCTGCCCATCTGATCGGTGCGCACGTCCCGGCTGCTTCAGGCCTTTTTGCCGAACAAACGAGAGATACGCGGCGACGATTTCTCGCCTTTTTCTTCAGAGTCCAGCCGGGCGAGCTGCGCGCGAGCCTTAGCGTTGCCGGGGGCAACCTCAAGGACCTTGGAGTAGAGCGGGCGGGCACGCCAGGGGAGTTGCATTTCCTCATAGAGCTCGGCGAACCAAAAATAGACCGCCGGATTCCACGGATCGAGCTCGATAGCCTTCTCGAAATGTTTGATGGCCTCATTGCGGTAACGGGCGACGGTAGCCAGGCTGCGCGCCAACATGGCGCGGTATTTTGCCTCATCCGGCGCAATATCCACGCACTTGCGCAGCCAGCCAATCGAGCCGACAAAGTTGTGCGCGCGGAGGCATTCGGTGGCCCGATGGAAGCATACTTCGATCGTTTCCTGCGACACCGTCTTGTCTCGATGCAGATCGAAGGCGCCGGAGGCGGCAAGCTGCTTGTCGTAGCTGGCCCGCTTCTCGTCGTCTCCCAGGGTCTTGTAGGCTTGGGTGACCACTTCCATCAGGTCTTGGAGTGATTCCAGTTCCTTGCTTCGCTCCATATGGTGGTCGGGGTGAAATTTCCGGGCCAAAGCGTAGAAGCTCTTCTTGATCCGGCTGCTGGGGGAGTCAGGGGTGACTCCGAGAAGCTGGTAATAGGTGCCCTTTTCGGCCAGCTCGAGCAACTGCTTGAGTTCCTGTTCGAACAGGAGCGGTTCCGCTGGTTTCTCGGAGACAGTAGTTACCGGCCGTGCAGCCGAGACTGGGCCGGCAGATTTGTGGTCGGATGCCGCTTCCGGAACTGCTTGCTGGGCTGCCTGCTGCAATTTCATGAACTCATTCAGCCTCGCCCGGTCTTCCGGCCGCATCTGAACGAACTGCACGCCCATACCCTTCCCCGGTCTTGTGTGACGCACGACCGCACGGGCGCGAACGTCTCCGGTGGCCACGTCAAAGATTAATTCAATCATGGTGCCTTGAGCGGGCGGGTTCCCGGTATACAGAAACAAGCCACCGAGGCCAACCGTCTCGGCACGCGACGTGGCGCGCTGGCCAGGACATTTCCAACCCACCAACATGCCCTTGGGGGCTTTGAGGCGGGGATACTTGCGGCGTTTGTCGGGTTTTGGTTCGATGGTCGGAGATCCTTGAACCCAGACTAACTCACGCGCGGCGTCCGCAGAAGCCCACGATGCCCTATGTCACACCTCCGCGATATCGAAGCGACCGAGCGGAGCACTGCCGGCGAAGATGCCGTTCTAAAGGGCGGCGCCGCATTAGAATCCCAAATGGAGGAATCTGAGATGCCGCCCTGACCCTTCGGCTGCGCTCAGGGCAACAGGGCGGGCACTGCTAAGACGGTGCCCTTCCCTGCTGGGCGCGAAGTTGCTCGGCTAATTCCCGAACGCGCGCTTCGACATCATCACAGGTTTGCCGGTGGATTTCCGGGCCGCCGCCGTAAGGATCCTCGACATCCCAATCAATCACTTCAGTCGCCGGCGCTTCGCCCGCGGGGAAGAGCGACTTACCGGGAATGCCGGACATATTCACAATCAACTCCGCAGCAAACAGGCTGGGATCATTGAAACCCTTGGAGTACTGGCCGTCGACGGATACACCTCTTTCGCGGAGGACGGCCCGGGTGTCCTCGGCGATTTTCCCCAAGGGCGAAACTCCTGCGCTGGCGGGCAGCATCACATCGGACGCGAGATGCCGCGCCAGGGCTTCCGCCATCTGGCTGCGGCAGGAGTTACCAATGCAGACGAACAGGATTTTCAGGGGCGCGGCCACGGATCAGGAACCGTTCCGCGCCTTTTCGAGGAAACGCTGGTGCAGAAAAGTATCGGAAGTAAGCTCGGGATGAAACGTGGAAGCCATGACCTTGCCCTGTTCGACCAACACCGGATGGCCTTCATATTCGGCGAGGACGGTCACGCCGCTCCCGACCGAATCGATCACGGGCGCGCGGATGAAAACCATTTCCAATGGCTGGTCCCTCAACTTGCAAGGAACGACGCGAACGTCGCTCGCGAGTTGACGGCCGTAGGCGTTGCGCAATACAACGATATCGAGAAGTCCCAGCGAGGGCTGCGCCGGACTGCGGACGTCGCGCGCCAGCAGAATGGCTCCCGCACAGGTGCCGAAAAGCGCGCCGCCGGAAGCGGCGAACCCGCGAATGGCATCGACAAGACCTTCCTCGGTCAGAATTTTCAGGTGCGTGGTGCTCTCGCCACCGGGGAGGATCAGAGCGTTCAAGCCGGAAAAATCTGCCTGCGTGCGGACGAGCGTGTGCTCGATGCCCAATCGCGCAAGCACGTTGCCGTGAGCTTCGTAATCGCCTTGAACTGCAAGGATTCCGATTTTCATGGTTCCACGGGCACGACTGGCTGCGCCCCTACAACCCTCCTACCAGCCCCGTGTCTGCAGCAAATCCTTCTCTTCAAGCTGGCGCACGTCGATGCCCTTCATGGCGTCGCCCAGCTCTTCGGAAGCTTCGAGGACAGCCTTCGGGTCTTGCGCATGCGTGGTGGCCTTAACGATGGCGCGGGCGCGGCGGGCTGGATCCGCTGACTTGAAGATGCCCGACCCGACAAACACGGCCTCGGCGCCCAGTTGGGTGACCAGCGCAGCATCGGCAGGTGTGGCTATGCCGCCAGCAGAAAAATTGGGCACGGGGAGTTTGCCGTGTTTCGCGACCCATTGGACCAACTCGAGAGGCGCGCCCAACTCCTTGGCCTTATGGACTAGCTCTTCCTGGCCCAGAGTCGTCAGCCCGCGCATTTGGCCGACAATCGCTCGCAGGTGGCGCACGGCCTCGACGATGTTGCCGGAGCCGGCTTCGCCTTTGGTACGGATCATGGCCGCACCTTCGGCGATGCGCCGCAGGGCTTCGCCCAAGTTGCGCGCGCCGCACACAAAAGGAACTCGAAAACCATGCTTCCAAACGTGATGCTCCTCATCCGCGGGCGTGAGCACCTCGCTCTCATCGATGAAGTCCACTTCGAGCGCCTGGAGCACCTGCGCTTCGGCGAAATGGCCGATCCGGACTTTGGCCATTACCGGAATCGAAACCGTGGCCATAATCTGCCGGATGATTTTCGGCGAAGCCATGCGCGCCACGCCGCCTTCTTTGCGGATATCCGCCGGGACCCGTTCGAGGGCCATCACCGCGCACGCACCGGCCTCTTCAGCGATGCGCGCCTGCTCCGCCGTGGTGACGTCCATAATCACGCCGCCCTTCAGCATCTCGGCCAGGCCAACCTTGACGCGCCACAAGCTGTCATTCATGGATTCCATGGTCGTTTCCCCTCTTTTGTGATTTCAATTCCCCGTCGTATTTCCTCTCGAGCCTCCCATCTCGCTAAATCTTGAACCGCTCGGGATTCACCGCCACGAAGCGCCCGCGGCCGCGCGCGAGGAGCACGCCCGCCTGGTTCCGAATCTCGCCTGCGTGAAACAACTGCCGGCCCTCTTTTCTTTCCTGGAACGCCTCGATGGAGATTTCCTGGTCCACGGGTACGGGCTTCAAATACTCGATGGTCAGCTCCGCCGTGACCGCGCGGAGATTTTCGAAGCGATTGACCTTTCCCATGGCTTCGTCGAGCAGCGTAGCGATAATTCCGCCATGGATGAATCCTGCCCCGCCCTGGTATTCCGGCCCCAGGCGAAAGCGGCCGCGGATGCGTCGCGTGGAATCGTCCTGCTCGAAGGCAAGATGCATGCCGCGAGAGTTCGCTCCGCCACAGCCAAAGCACGGATTGGTCGGATTCGGTTCGAGCACCTGTGCCATGGGATTAGATCAATGCGACACGAGCGCCATTCTCCCGACGCGTGCCGCGCTGGCGTTTACTAAATTCGCTGCGCAACATTTCCCCGAGCGTGGCCACGCCCCGTGCGATCCGCCGCTCATCAATCCCCGCGAATCCGAGGCGAAGGGTATTGGGCTGCGGGTTCTGGATGTAGAAATAGCGGCCCGGAACGAACAGAACGCCCCGCTCGCGCACGTGGATCAAGAGTTCACCCGCGTCAAAGCCGGGCGGGAGGGTGACCCAAAGCGACATGCCACCTTCCGGCGGCGTCCAGGACACTCCCTCGGGCATGTGTTCGGCCAGCGCCTCCTCCAAGGCCTCGAGGCGGCTACGATAGATCTTGCGCATCTTGGTGACGTGCCGCTCGAAGAGTCCGCGGCGGACAAATTCGGCAAGGCTGGCCTGCGCGAGCTGGTCCGTATGCAGGTCGGTGGCCTGCTTGACCAACCGGAGCCGCTCGATGACGCTCTCGGGACCCACGCACCAGCCCACGCGGAGGCCCGGGAAGGCGACTTTCGAGAAGCTATCGATGTGGACGACCACAGAGTGGCGATCGAGGGAGCGCAGCGAAGGAAGGGCGTTGCCGCGGACGCGGAGCCCCGCATAAATGTGATCTTCGATCACCGGCACCTGATAGCGCGCCGCAATTTCAAGCAGGCGCCGCCGCTCGGGGACAGGCAGGGTGGCGCCCGTGGGATTTTGAAAATCGGGCGTCACGACCACGAGCTTCACGCGATTCTGCACGAGCACCGCTTCGAGCGCGTTCAGATCGAGGCCCGCGTGGCCAAGCCGCTCCGGGCTCGCTTCCACCGGCACGCCCAGGCAGCGTACGCGCGCTCCGGAAAAAATTGCGATCGCTCCCGGATAGGCGGGATTTTCGAGCACCACGGAATCTCCGGGGCGCAGAAACGCCTTGCAGATCAGGTCGAGGGCTTGCTGGCAACCATCGGTGATCAGCAGTTGGTTATCGTTTGCCGGGATCCCGCTGCCCCGCAGCATTTCCAGGACGACGCGCTTGAGCGGCTCGTAACCGTCCGAAGATCCCAGTTGCAGAATTTTCCGTCCTTCACGGCGCAGCACCGCATTGCAACAGCGGCGAAAGTCCTCGACCGGGAAAGAATCCTCAGAAGGCCTCGCGGTGATAAACGCGATGGCATCGGGGGGAACGTCCGGCATCAACCGGCTCAGGTTTTCCTCGGCGCGCTCGTCGGCAAAAAGGGCTTCCCAACGAACCCCGCCGCCATTCGAGATGGCGCGAGGGGGCGGGGTGAATTCGCGCGCCGCAGGCGTCCCGCAAATGAAGGTTCCCCGGCCGACGTGGCCCTGGATGAGGCCCTCGGATTCGAGTTCGGCGTAAGCATTGGCGACGGTGGTGCGATGAACGCCCAAATGAAAGGCCAGCTCACGGCTGGCCGGAATCCGATCGCCGGGCCGCAATTCGCCGCAATGCACCAGGGCACGGAGCTGATCCCGCAATTGGACGTATAAGGGGATGTGACTTTCCGGTTGCAAATGGACAGGAAGCATTGGCTCCTTCCTACGGACCAATATACACCGGAATAGTCAGTCGTAAAGAGCCAATTTGTCTTGCTATCGATATAGCAGATCGGGCAGGAAGAAGGGCGCTGCGGACACCAAGCGACACAAAGAGGACTAAGCCAGCCGAACTGTTAGGCGCCCTAACTGCGAAGGGATGCTGAGGTCCGGGGATATGGAGCGCTATCCCCGGAATGCTACTGGGTGGGAATCTTTTCACCCAGCTTGTGCATGCGCTCGTGGAGTTTGCGGCGGAGCCCGGCCGGTGCGTTGGGGTTGAACGCCACCAGATACCACAGTGGCTGGCTACGATCGCGGCTGAGCCGCTCGAGGGTAGCTCCATCGCTATTGGGATGACGGGCGATGTTTTCGCGGATCGCGGCGTACGGGTGTTTCGAAAGCCGTTCGAGTGTTTTCGATCCCACCTTGGGATGCTCGCTGATCAGGCGCAGCAGGTAATAGTCTTCCTTGGGCGCCTGACGCGAGAGCTTCTCCAGCATTTCGGGCTTGATCTCCGCGCTCAGGACCACACCGACTTTCTCATCCCAACCGGGATTGATGCGGTTCAGCTCCTGCGTGCGAGCGTGGATCAACTGTTCGAGGATGCGCCTTTCCTGATCCAAGCGGCCGTTGGGCAGCGCGCTGCGCTCGACCGAATCGAGCACGCGAAGGAGATGCTGCCTTTCACCGAATACAATCTGCGTTGTTCTGACGGCCTTTCCCTTGCCGGCATGTCGAACCAAGTCCGATCGTCTCATGGCACCTCACCCACGCTTCAGCCGCTAGCGGCTGCGATTTCCACTCAAAAGAGTATAACTCCGGCAGACCACAGGCAGCGAGAAAACCAGCCTTCCTAATGCCACTCGCCCCACTTGCGGGTCCCCGCCACACCGTAAATTCCTTTCTAGAACCAGAGGGACGCCAGCCAGGATTATCGGGCTAAGAGCGCGGGCCGCGTAGAAGTAAAGAGCAGCGGCGCACCCCCTGTTTCCTTGCTCGCAACAGGTAGTCCTAGAACTATGTTTCCGGCTCCTAGCGAGCGAAATTGCGCTTTGGGGGAAAACGGGGTAATTTGAAGAGGCCGTTAGCGATAGGAGATCAGCGCCATGTCCGCATTCGACGACCACAAAGATGATCTAGAGCGCTACGAAACGATGATGGGGCCGCACCGCGGGCGATTGGCGGTCACACTCGACCTGCTGACAAATGCCATGGTCCTGGTGGGCCAGCACGGGGTCTATTGCCGCAGCCAGCGCGACCCGGAAATACCGGTGATGGATATCCAGCTCATCACCCAGGAATTGCGCAAAGCCAAGGAATTGATCCAGAGTGTGATGGAAGAGATGCGGGCGGAGCGCGAAAGCCGCCGACAAGCAAACTAGGAATTTACGGTCGCCTGGGGCCAACGCTAGCCACTCTTCAGAAAGGGATTCGTCTCGCGCTCCTCGCCGATGGTTGTCCTGGGTCCATGACCCGGGTAGACGACGGTCCTCTCCGGTAGGATGAGCAATTTCTCCTGGATCGAGCGGATGATTTCAGGGAAGGATCCGCCCCAAAGGTCCGTCCTGCCGATGCTTCCCGCGAACAGCGTATCGCCTGCTAGAAGCGAAGGGGGTTCGCTTTCAGCGCTGGATGCCCTGTCGGATGCCCGGTCCGATGCCGCGTCGGATGCCAACTCGGACGGTACATAGAGGCTGATGCTGCCCTGGGTATGACCGGGCGTGTGAATCACGTGGGCTTGGTACGGGCCCCAGCGCAGGCTATCACCCTCGCGGAGGAAATGATCCACGTCCGTCATCGCCGGTGTGGGGACTCCGAGCCATTGGGCCTGGGCGTCCAAGCGGCGATACAGCTCGAGGTCGTCCTGATGGATCAACACCGGCGCGCCCGTGACTTCGTGCAACTTCGCCAGGCCGCCCACGTGATCGATGTGCGTGTGGGTGCTGACGATGGCCCGAACCTTGAGATTGTGTTTTCGGAGGATGCCGAGGATGTTTTCGACGTCGTCGCCGGGATCCACCACGATGGCTTCGCGAGTGACCGGGTCCCCGAGCACCGAGCAGTTGCATTGCAGCATGCCTACAGGAAGGACTTCGTGAATGAGTTGTTTCGCCATCGCCAACCAGTATAGCAACCCACAAATGGGTAGCCCAGGCTTAGGACACTCTGACGCTGCTGCTATTTGTTCGTGGTCTCCTTTGTTTCCAGGTACGCGCGCTCGATTGCCACGGGTACCCATCCATCAAACGCGTGCGTGGCGTGCTCCTCCCCGCCGGTAATCGGAGCGCGGAATGCCTCGACGTTCACCTTTTTCTTCGTATCCTCCAAGCTCAAACCACTCCGCACTGCATCCTGCACCTGCGCAACGATGGACTCGAACAAAGCGGTGACCTGGTGAAGATGTTCGCGGCCGCGTTCGATCCCTCCGTGGCCGGGGATGACAATGTCAAAATCGAGCCGGTCGAACTCATGCAGGGTCTTAACCAGCCCCGCGGGCGAGCCATCGCCGGTGTAGGGCATATCGTCCAGCAAATCTCCGGTGATGAGAATCTTCTCCGTCGGGAGATACACCACAACATCGCCACGCGTGTGTCCGGCATAGTGGATCAGGCGGATTTGCCGGTTGCCGCCGTACAGCGAGAGCGAATCGTCGAAGGTGACGTCGGGAAGTACGATGTGGGTCTGGCGGAGATCGGGAAGCTGTCTTGAAAAAACGTTCACACGCATCTGGAGAATGCCTTTTTGGTCCTCGGTCAAAGGCTTGCCGTCGGACGCCGCCCCGGTTGCGAGCATGTGCCGGTACTTTTCGATCTGTCCCGGAAGATTTTCAACCTGCTCTTTCAGATCCGCGGTCGCGAGCCGGGCCATATCCTCGCGCGTGTTCGTCTGCGCGACGAACTGCGCGCCCGGAAACGCTTCGCGGTAGACTTGATTCCCCTGCACATGGTCGCCATGCCAGTGGGTGTTGATCACCCAGCGCACGGGCTTGTTGGTGACTTTGCGGATCTGTTCGATGATGGCGCGCGTGGCCGTGAGCGTGGTCTGTGTATCCACGACCACAACCGAGTCGTCGAGAAGGATGATCGTGGAGTTCGAATCATTAAAGCGATCGGCAAAGGGTTGCAATGCGACATAAACGCCAGGCGCCACCATTTGCAGCTCAACCGGCGGAGTGGAGCCGCATGGAATTACGGCTAGAAGAGCCAGCAGCGCTGCAGCGGTGGCGCGATTTCGAAAGCCAAGTAAACAACAACGGACGACGGGAAATATTTGCATCCGGTTTCTCCCCAGAGGAATCGGGCACGGTCACATCGGACGCAGTATATCAGCAATGCTGTGCCGCGCCGGGCGCCCACGGCCGCAGGGAGCGCCTAATAGGGTTCTGCTAAGATGGGAGTGGGCCCCTTAGGAACGATCGCCGGCGATGTCTCACGAAACGCCATTAAGTGAACAACACCAAAAGCTAGGGGCAACGCTCGGAAACTATTTCGGGTTTGTTTTGCCCGAGCGTTTCGGCGATTCTGCGGCCGAATACCGACAGGGGCGCGAATCGGTGGCGCTGATGGACACGAATTACCACGCCGTCGTCGGATTCGAAGGCCCGGATCGCATTCGGTATCTGAATGCGATGTTGACAAACAACCTACAAGCGCTCGCGCCGGGGCAAGGCGCCATGGCACTGTTGCTCAACCCTCAAGGACACATCCTGGCGGAGCTCGAGTGCTATGCAGAACCCGACAAGGTGCTGACACTCTCACACGCCTTGGTGCACGAGCGGACGGTCGGGACGCTCGACAAATTCATCATCATGGACGACGTGACGCTGGTTGACTCAACCGCCGAGCGGGGCACAGTGGCCGTGGAAGGGCCGCAAGCGACCACCGTCGTGAAGCAACTCTGTGGAGTCGACTTAACGATCATGGCGGAGCTCGACCACGCAGAAGCGACCATTGGTCCCGTGGCTTGCCGCCTGATTCGCCGAACACATTTCGGAGAGACCGGCGCGGAGTTCCTGGTGGATCGGAGGCATCTCGCGGGGTTCTGGGCGAGCCTTCTCGAAGTAACCCGCGAGCACGGCGGGGGTCCCATGGGCTACGCAGCGCTCAATGCGTTGCGCCTCGAGGCCGGAATCCCTTGGTTCGGCTACGATTTTGAGGACACAGTGATTCCGCACGAGGCAGCACTCGAAACCACGCACGTGAGCTTTACAAAGGGCTGCTACACGGGCCAGGAAATCGTGGAGCGGGTGCGCTCTCGCGGCCACGTCAACCGGCGCCGCACGAGTTTGCAGTTTTCGGGAAGCGTTCCGCCCGAAAAAGGAACGAAGCTTCTGGCTGAAAACAAAGAGGTCGGCCACGTCACGAGCGCGGCATTTTCACCGGTTGCCGGCCGGCCCATCGGAATGGGCTACGTCCGCCGGGAGCACAGCGCCGTGGGCAACCGGCTCAATTATTCCGGCGGCACAGCCGAAGTGATCGAGCTGCCGTCCGCGGCCAATCGCGCCGCATCATCCGGGGAAAGGCGATAAGGACCCAAAGGGACGTTCTTTCAAGAAGGTTTTAGCGCTGGCCGTCCGTTCGCTTCTTCGAACCGAAATTCAGAGACTTGCGGAAGCTTCCCTTCTCCGCTTGAATCTTTTTCTGCAATTGCATAATGGCGTACAGGAGCATTTCCGGACGCGGCGGGCAGCCGGGAACGTAAACGTCCACGGGAATCACCTGGTTGACGCCCTGCACGATGGCGTAATTATTGAAGACGCCGCCGGACGTGGCACACACCCCCATGGAGATCACCCACTTGGGTTCCGGCATCTGCTCGTAGAGCTGCCTGATCACCGGCGCCATCTTCTGGGAAACGCGCCCGGCGATGATCATCAAATCCGATTGGCGGGGGGAACCGCGGAACACTTCGGCGCCGAATCGCGCGACGTCGAATCGCGACGCCGCCATGGCCATCATTTCGATGGCGCAGCAAGCCAGACCAAAAGACATCGGCCAGATGGAACTCTTCCGCGCCCAGTTGACCACCTTGTCGAGCTGAGCGAACAGGATGCCTTCGTCTTTGAGGAACTCGCCGTCTTCGCCCGGCTTCTCCAGCGTGACACCGGGTGCCAACTCAACTGCCATTTGTTTTAGCCTCTCCCGCAATTCTTATTTTCGCACGAACCGGCTGCGCCTCCAAGTTGGACTCTTCCGAACAGCGCGAGCCCACTAAGGTGTGAGCACGATTTTGCCAAACTGCTCGCGGCGTTCCATGCGCGTGTGAGCCTCGGCGCATTGTGCCAGCGGCATCACGCGGTCGATGACGGCGCGCAATTGCCCGCGGCCGATGAGTTCGAGAACCTGGTAGAGTTCCGCCTTGCTTCCCATGTAGGAACCCAAAACGGAAATGTGCCTGCTGAAGAGGTAGCGCAAATCGATGCGACCATCGAAACCGGTGGTCGCACCGCAGGTGACCAGCCGCCCGTTTACGGCCAGGCTCGCCAAGCTCATCGCCCAGGTGGCTTCGCCGACATGCTCGAAGACTACGTCCACGCCGCGGCGATTCGTCAGCCGTTTCACTTCGTCCGCGATGTTCTGCTTTGAATGAAGGACCACGTCATCCGCGCCCAGCTCTTTGGCCTTCTGCTGCTTCTCTTCGCTGCCGACCGTGGCGATCACGCGCGCGGACATGGCCTTCGCGACTTGAATCGCCGCGCTGCCCACGCCGCTGCCACCGCCCAACACAAGGACGGATTCCCCGGGCTGGAGGCGGGCGCGCCCCACAAGCATGTGCCACGCCGTCAAGAAAACCAGCGGGACCGCGGCGGCCTCCTCGAACGACAGCCTTTCCGGCTTGGGAATCACGTTCACTTCCGGGGACTTCACGTATTCGGCGCAGCCGCCATCCACCAGATAGCCGAACATCGTGTACTGCCGGCAAAGATTGTCGTTGCCCGCGACGCAGTATTGGCATTGGCCGCAGGAAAGGCCGGGCGCGAGGAGCACCTTGTCGCCGACGCGGACGCGCGTCACCAAGTCGCCCACGCCGGCCACTTCCCCCGAAATATCGCTGCCGGGAATGCGAGGCAGAGGAATCGTGATTCCCGGAAGGCCGCGGCGCACCCAAAGGTCCAGGTGGTTGAGGGCGCAAGCGCGCACCCGCACGAGCACCTCGTTGGCTTTGATCTTTGGCTCCGGGACCTCGGTGTAGCGCAGCACTTCCGGACCACCATGCTGAGAGATCACGACTGCCTTCATAGGAGCCTCCAGGGATTGCGGAGCGTTAGAAGTTAGCATTCCGCAGCCAAAAGCGTCCAGCGGGCCCGCCGTGATTGACAGCGCGCGGCGCGCGCCGTAACCTAAGTTTTCGAAGACTTCTTATGGACCTGTTCGAAGAAATCGTGCGAATGCGGCGTGCCGGCCAGCGCGGTGCCCTGGCCACGATTGTGCACACGAACGGCTCGATCCCGAGTTTTGAAAGCTCGCGCATGCTGGTGCGCGAAGACGGTTCGATTGCGGGAACGGTGGGCGGGGGCTGCGTCGAGGCGGAAGTGTGGGCTGCGGCCAAAGACGTCATCAAGGCGGAAACGCCCCGGAAAATGGTTTTCAATCTCAATAATGAAGCCGCTTACGATTCCGGCCTCATCTGCGGCGGGACGCTTGAGATTTTCGTCGAGCCCATTTTGCCGCAGCCGATGCTCTATCTCTTCGGGGGCGGGCACGTCTCGACAGCGGTGGCGCGAGTGGCCCAATTGGCGGGGTTCTCGATCGGCGTCGTGGATGACCGCGAGACGTTCGCCAACGCCCAGCGCTTTCCGATGGCCACGGAGGTGCATACAAGCTACGAAGAGGCCTTCGCCAAGGTTCATCCAGGACCGTGCACCTATCTTGTGATCGTCACCCGGGGACACAAGGACGACATGCGCGTGCTCGAATGGGCCGTCCAAACAGAGGCGCGGTACATCGGAATGATCGGGAGCAAGCGCAAAGTGCTTTCCGTTTACAAAGCACTCGAAAAGGGATCGATTCCGCTCGAAAAGTTCGCACGCGTGCACGCCCCGGTGGGCCTCGAAATCGGCGCACTGACGCCAGAAGAAATTGCCGTCAGCATCGTCGCCGAGCTGATCGCGGTGCGACGCGGCGCGCAAGCCATCCCGTCCAAGGCCGTCAAACTGGACGAAATCCCCAGCCTGCGTCACCCCTAGACCGGCCATGCTTGCCGCCGCCATCCTGGCCGCCGGGGAATCCCGCCGCATGGGCCGGCCGAAAGCCCTGCTTCCCTACCGCGGCACCACATTTCTCGAACACCTTATCGACGTGGTGCGGCACCCCGGGATCGGTATCCTGCGCATCGTTCTGGGCGCGGGGGCGGACGAAATTCTGTCCCACACCCAAATCGACCATGGTGCGGTGATCATCAATCCGGAATGGGAGAAGGGTCAGCTCTCATCGATTCGCGCGGCATTGAAATCGCTGCGCCCCAGAAGCACGGAGGGTCTGTTGATTTGCCCCGTGGACCAGCCGCTCATCTCCGCGGCCCTGGTAGCAACGCTCATCGAGAGATTCGATTCGAGCGGTAAGGGCGTGGTCCTTCCCACCTACAAAGGAAAGCGCGGCCACCCCGTGATCTTCCGCAGCAGCCTATACGAGGAATTGGTGGCTGCGCCCGACGATGTCGGCGCTCGCGCGGTGGTTTGGGCTCACGCGCAGGATATGCTGGAAGTCCCCACCGAAGAAGAAGGCTGCATCCTGAACCTGAACGACCCTTCGACGCTCGAAAAAGCCCTGGGTCGCGGCCTCTAATTCCAGACCCTTCTCACTGACCCTTGCCCTGAATCGAGACCAGTTCGATCTCAAAAATGAGGGTGGCGTTCGGCCCGATGTCGGTGCCTGCGCCGCGCTGGCCATAGGCAAGCTCAGAGGGAACAAAAAGTTGCCACTTCGATCCAACCGGCATGAGTTGGAGCGCCTCCGTCCATCCCTTGATGACTCTACTCACCGGAAACGTCGCCGGTTGGCCGCGCTTGTAGGAACTGTCAAATTCCGTGTTGTCCAGAAACGTGCCTCTGTAGTTGCAGACGACGGAGTCACTGGCTGAGGGTTTCGGCCCGGTGCCTTCTTTCAACACCTTGTATTGAAGACCGCTCGGTAGTGTAACGATACCCTCTTTCGTTTTGTTGGCGGCCAGAAATGCTTCGCCTTCTTTCTTGTTGGTCTCGCCGACCTGCTGCATCTTCTCCTCCTGCTTTTTGCGCACATCGTTCTGGAGTGCCACCATCGCAGCCTTCGCTTCATCGTCCGTCAGCAGCGTCTTGCCGCCAGCCAACGCGTCTTTCAAGCCCTGCAGGAGGATGTTCGGGTCAACGTCCACGGAATCCCTGTGTAGGCTCTTCCCGATATTCAGTCCGATGGCGTAGCTGGTCTTGTCTTTCTCCGTTGTGAGCGCCAAAACGTTCGGGCTCTTCGCCACAGGTGCTTGCCGAGCCTTCGCCGTTGGCGCATTGTGAGGTTTTGCAACCGGAGTCTGTGGAGGATTCGACGCCGGAGTCTGCTGTGCCATCGCACTCCCAAACAGCATCATGCCGACCGCCCATATAGTTACCGCTGTGATCAATGGTTTTTGCATGGGGGCATTTTCGCACAGGCCTGACGGATCCGCATCGCCGCATTTCCCAGCAAGCACTGGCAGGTCAACAGGCCATCGGCGAGCCCTTCAGTTTCCTGGCGCAAGTGATGGACGGGCTCGGGGGCCCAAAGCAACACTCGTGGGAAACCCTCTAGGTAGATATGCGGTCTTGGCATTCGCTCCCGCTGATCCCGAACGCCTATGCCCAGGATTCACTGAACCCTGACGGTAACGGTTGCCGTGGTGCGTCCAAACGCGTTGGCGGCATAGAGCGTGTAGGTGGTGGTTTGCGTGGGCGCTACGACTACGCTTGTCCCGCGCACCGCTCCGACTTGCGGCGAGACCACAAGATATGAAGCGCCCGTCGCATTCCAAGTCAGCGTTACAGGCGTTCCTGTTGCGACCGGGTTGGCAGTGCTGGCGGTGAAGCTGGCGATGCTTGGGGAGGAGCCTTGGGGAAGGTTGTTCGCGGTGTAGATGGTGTCCATGCGGACCACTTCGAAATCGGACGCATTGACCCTATTGAGCAAATGCAAGTCGTTGTTGTCCCATCGATCGTCGGGCGCGCCACTGATGTACATCGAGGAACCGTTGTCGGCCATGATCATGCCGTACTGTTTCAGCGCCTTCAGGATCGCCTGATTCGCCGGGGAGAAGGCGGAGATATCGAAGCCGGCCTTCAGGCGCAGCCGCATGCCCATGGGTGCGGCGAATGAGTCGCTGGAGTTTGCCGCCCAATGGGACGCCGGGGGCACGAACGCGGCGCGGCTGTGCTGAAGAGTGAAGCGCAGGGCATGAGTAATCTGGCCGCTTGCCACTTCGTCGTAGCGCGCGAGTGCCGGGAAAATCGGCAAGCCCGCAGCATCGGCGGAGGTCCACGTCTCCGGACGCTGTTCATCATTTTGTAGATCCCAGATTGCGGCGGAACCTGCGTTCCAGGTGGCGTCACTGTTGACGCTGGAGCCATACAATTCGTAAAGCCAGCAATGGTTGTTGTCCAGGACTAGCACGTGGCGGTCGCCATTGCCAGGATTGGGATAGCCCTCGATCAGTGCATTGGCGGGGACCGGCATAGGGCCAGGGTCGCTTTCGTCACCGTAAGCGTTAAAGTTGATGTCGACCATGGCCTGCTGCGCGCCAACCACTATGTAGGGAATGCCCATCGAACTGCCTTGATACACGCCCGCGCCGAAATCGGGATGCACCGAAACAGTCGAACCGATGAAACCGATGATCGCTCCCGAATTGGGATCAACGGGCGCGCTCGAGATGTCCTGGTTCCAGGCGTTATCCGCGGGAAAGGGGCGGAATCCGTTCAGGCTCGCGCCCTGACCGAGGCTCATGGTGTTGCAGGCACTCGTCTGAGTCCCCGAAGTCACTTGCAAGTTGATCGCGGACGATGTGTGGGCGCCTGGGTTCGGATTGTCGACTGCGACGGCAAAAGTTCCCGCAGTGGGAGCGCTTCCGGTGGTGGTCAGTTGCGTTGAGGAGATGAAAGTCGTGCTCAAGGTTGCAGTCCCCAGGAGCACCTGCGACCCGCTTACGAAATTGCTGCCCGTCACGGTGATAGTAAAATTGCCGACACTCACAGACGGGGGATTAAGGTCCGTCAGCACCGGGATTGGGTTCAGTAGCGTGACAGCGCTCGTCCCAAAGGCCCTCGCATCCGCAACACTCCTCGCTTGAACCGTGACTCGATTAGGATTCGGCAAGCTGGCAGGGGCGGTGTATTTTCCAGACGAGCCAATTGTTCCCGTGGCAGCGCTGCCGCCCTCCACACCGTTCACCCACCAGGTGACGGACGTATTCTTGGCGCCTGTTACTGTAGCCTTGAACTGCTGCATATTTCCTGCGCGCACATGGGCCGCGCTTGGCGAGACGGAAACATGAACGCCCGCAGGTTTCGGCGGCTGAGCCGGCGTCGAACGGGCGTCGGCCACAGCGGCACAAACTACAAACAACGATAGCGTGATAAACAAGCGACGCATGGGATTTTCTCTTTCCCGGCTGGTGTAGCCGGAGCCAGCGCATCTGTTAGGTATTAGGTCTTCGAGTTGCAAAGTAAAACGCATCTGAGAGGACTAGGATCCCACCTGGCAGCCGGAGATCACCGCGAATAAGGATGATGAGCCGCGGCGCGCACCGGAACTACTGGCCGCACGTACAATTTAGGTACAGTCCCTCGCGGCGGCCCGCTGGTGGCAGTGGGCTAGTTTCCCAGGACGCCGTTTCGGGAGTGGCAGACGATGCGCTTTACTCTAGCTTCCGACAGGAGGGAATCACTTCTGTGGCTCGATACTGGCGTTGAGCACGACCGTCAAAGGCGAAACGCGCTGTGGCTTTACATAGCGGTTCACAAGGAGCCGTTTTCCGTCTTTGGTCACGTCGTAGGTAAACAAGTCGGTCGACGAAATCTGCGCGCGGCCGTGAATCTGGAACAGGGGCGCGGGGGTGCCCGTGGAAAACGTCCCATCCCCATTGACGGGCACGGCCGTCAACGTGCCCTTGGGTCCGATATAGAAAATCTCCTTGGCGTCTCCGCGCCAACGAGGTTCGGTCCCGCCGCCGCGGGATACCTGCCACTTGCCAGCGGCGCCGGGAAATGTAGTCACGTAGATCTCCCAGTCTCCCGACTCGTTTGAGGCGTAGGCCACCCACTTGCCGTCTGGGGAAATCTGTCCACTGGTCTCGCTGGCCTTGGAAGCCAGAAACGGCTCCATCTTCCCGCCCGATGCAGGGACCAGCACCAGATCGGAACCGCCGCCGGCCGGCTGCGATGTGCAGAGGATCTCCCTATCATCCACCGACCATGAGTTCGGAACGATCTCGTCACCACCACTAAGTTTCAGAATTCGTTTCTCTGGTTCCAACCCATGGATCTTCTTAAGAAATATGGACGTTCCGCCCGCACTTGAACGAAAAGCAAGTACGGTTCCGTCGCGCGACCACGTTCCCGCCACCTCTTCCGCAGGATCGAAAGTAAATCGGGACGTGGTTCCGCGCCTCGGGTCGTCAATCCAGATGTCGACGTTATTCGCCCTTACGTCCGTGTTATCCACTGCCACAAGATTGCCGTCGGGCGAGATTGTCGGATTCGCCAGCACTCCGGGGTCTCCCACGCGGCCCAGCTCCCTGCCGGCTCGGTCATACCACGTCAGGACCGATAGCGCGCCCCCGCTGCTCGCGTTGTAGACCACGGTGCCGTTCTCCGCCACCGTGAACGCGCCCCAGTAGGTCGAGGGTTGAAAGCCGACGCCTTCCCCAACTACGCGCGGCTCGCCCGCGACTCTTCCGTTGGAGACGTCCATAGAGGTAGCAATCAATGCTTTCCTTCCATCCACGTAATACAAATAGCCGGACGAATATCCCAAGTTCGAGTGGGTCAAGACCAGCAACGTCTTATTTTTCGCCGCCAATGAACTAAGGTATATGCCGCTGGCGCGGTCATCAGTGGAGTTAGTGAAATTCCCGGCCCAGAACAGGAAGTGGTCCCCATCCGGTAGAAAGACCGGCCAGCGGTGCGAACTCTCTGGCGGGCTCACGAAAATCTTATCGGTCAGCGGAGCAGCATTGCCACCGTCGGCGTTCACTCTCCAGAGCGGGCCGCCCGCATCAGGCGCGTAAATGATGCCGTTCCGTCCCCAGCTTCCACCACGTGCGTTGGGCGTGACTGCCAGGATCTGGGGTGTTCCGCCAGATGCCGCCACCTTTTTGAGCTTGCCATCGGCAAAAAACGCCACATAGGCATCGTCGGGTGACCAGAAGGGATAATTCGCGCCCTCAGTGCCGGGCAGAACGGCTGCTGTCGGCGAACCGATCCGCTGCACGCTCAGTGTGTTCGCCCCAGACGCCTCATCCGGTGACACGAAGGCCAGCATGCGCCCATCGGGGGAGATGGCCAAGTGACTCACTTCTCCCTGAACGGGGATGGCAAACTCGAGTCGTTCCGCCCGGGGCTCCCCTTGCCTCAGCAGGAATACAAGCGCAATCGCCACCAGCGCCAGTCCTACTACTCCAGCCCACGCCAGCCACAATCGCTTGCGTGGCATGGGCTCTGCGTGGACGGCTGCAGTTGACTCCGTTCCGGAGAGAGCACCAAGTGCAAACGCAAGGTCGCGCGCGGATTGGAAGCGGCTCGCCGGACTCTTCTCCAAGCAGTGCCGCACGGTGCGCTCGAGGGCCGGCGACACCTTCATTTGCGCGGCATCCATCTCCGGAGGATCGTCCTTGAGGATGGCGTTCATGGTCTCGACTCCTGACTCGCCTTTGAACGCTCTCTTCCCGGCGACCATCTCGTAAAGAATCGCCCCGAAGCTGAAGATGTCCGAGCGGTGGTCTACCGCGTGTCCCCGCACCTGCTCGGGAGACATATAGCCCACTGTTCCCATCACTGTGCCGGGCGTTGTGGGCGTGGGACTGGTGATGGTCGCGCTCTCTCCCGTCAGGCTCGCGACGCCAGGCGACTGTTTCGCCAGACCGAAGTCGAGAATCTTTACGCGTTCATCGTGCGTAATGAAAATGTTTTCCGGCTTCAAATCACGATGAACGATCCCCTTGTCGTGCGCCGCCGCCAGTCCATTTGCGATCTCCAGTGCGTACTCGCGGACCTTGCGCTGCGGCAGCAGACCAGCGGCCATACATTCGCGCAGCGTCTGGCCTTCCAGGAACTCCGAGACGAGGTAGTGGATTCCCCCTTGTGTGCCGACGTCATAGATGGCCAGCAGATTGGGATGGCTTAGCGTACTCAGCACGCGGGCTTCTTGCTCGAACCGCTGTAGGCGGTCGGTATCACTTGCCAGAGATTCAGGGAGTACTTTGATGGCAACTGTGCGGTCTAAGCGTGTATCCCGGGCGTGATACACCTCGCCCATGCCGCCTGCGCCGAGGGGCGAGACGATCTCGTACGGACCCAGCTTCGTGCCGGAGTTCAGCGCCATGCGCGGCGGCGATTATACCGGAGTAAGGAGGGGGCCCAAAATGTCCAGCTAGGCGATCTTGGCAAGGACAGCTTCGAGTGCGTCGCAAGCAAGCTGGCTGCCGTGAACGGTGGCGGGCGGGAGACCTCCCAGGGCTTCGGAAATTTGCTGATAGCGGATGGAGCGAGCCTCGTCGAGCGATTTTCCGCGGAGCATTTCGGTGAGGAACGAGCTGCAGGCAATCGCCGTGACGCAGCCTTGGGTCTTGAAACGTGCCTCGCTGATGCGACCGCTTTCCACTCGCACGGCTAGGCGCAGAATATCGCCACAAACCGGGTTCGTCACCTCCACCGTCGCGGTGGCGTCGAGCAGGTCGCCGGTGTTGCGCGGATTCCGGAAGTGTTCGAGGACGGCTTCACTGTACATCCATCGAGTATAACGCCTCGCGTGGGAGCGCGCGTTTAGACAGGCGCAACCTCTCCATCGGGAGTCTCAGAGAAGCGGGCCGCGCCCGCTCCCGCTGGTTGTGCTACTCTGAGCTCCCGTGGCCGCGGGATCGCATTCCTATTCGGGCGGACGCGATTGCCCCGTAGGCGCGGCGGCTCTTTGTTGGCAAATATATCGCATCTGGAGGTGACTCATGGCACCTGTGAATCCCTTGCCGAAGGAAAAGGCGGCGCCGGACGTACACCCTGTGTACGACGGCATGACCCAGAAGTTCGGCAAGATGCCGAACTTTTTCGGCATGATGGCCCACCGGCCGAACGTGCTGAAGAATTTTCTGCCGTTTTATGCCGCAGTCCTTAACGAGGGCACCGTCGAGGCGCGGTACAAGGAACTCGCCTACTTGAAGACATCGCTGATAAACGGCTGCGAGTATTGAAGCCGCGCCCACATCGCTTCGGCGAAGCGAATCGGCATCACCGACCAGCAGATTCAGGCGTTGCAGTTCTACGAGCGCAGCCCACTGTTTGACGCCAAGGAGAAGACCACAATTCTGTACGCCGACCGTGTGACGCGCGGCGCCGCAGCCATCCGCGCCGGCACACTCGAGGATCTGCGGAAGCACTTCGATGACGGTCAAATCGTCGAGCTCACTCTGGTCATTTGTGCAGCTAATTTCACCAACCGCTTCAACGACGCGCTGCAGAACATTCCCGACCTCGGCGTGGAGGAGGGCAAGGCCTCAGGACACTGATGGAGGAGGATTCGCCTATGTCGTCCGCCCACCTGAACGCCGCGACGCATTTCAAGAATCTCTTCCGGGCCAAGAAATTCGACGCGCTCTTCTTGTTCGTGACCTCGCGATGCAATTCGCGGTGCCGAACTTGCTTCTACTGGGACAACCTGAACAAGAACGAAGACCTGACGTTCGACCAACTCGAGACTGTGTCGCGCACCGCACCCGAATTTGGCAAGCTCTGGCTATCGGGCGGCGAGCCTTTTCTGAGAAAGGAACTGGCCGAAATCATTTGTCTCTTCTATCGCAGGAATCACATCCGGCACCTGAATCTGCCCACGAATGGCCTGTTGCCGGAGCGAACTGAATCGGTGATTGCCCGCGTTCTGCGCGATTGCCCCGACCTCACCATCGATCTGAACTTTTCGATCGATGGGCTTGCCAACACGCACGACGCCATTCGCGGAGTACCCAACAATTTCGAGAAGACGCTCGAGACCATCGAGCGCCTGGCGCGTTTTCGCGGACGGAGAAAGCTTCGGCGAAACGTTGTGACCGTCATCACTCGCGAAAACTATGAAGAGCTTGTGCGGCTCGGCGCGCACCTCTTCCAAGACACCGAGATCATGGGACAGTATTTTGAAATCATCCGCGGCAACCCGCTGGACAACACCCTGCGGCGGCTGACGATCGAGGAGGTTCGGCGAATCCATCGTCAGTTGATGGTCATTCACGAGGCCCACGCAGAGAGGCTGTTTGCAGGCTCCTCCTCGGCGTGGCGATTTTTTGCCAAGATGTATTACCTCGGCACCTTGAAGCTCCACTTCGACATCCACGAACGGTGCTTCGAGGGCCCCCAACCCTGGCCGATGCCCTGCACCGCCGGCCAAACCACGATGGTCATCGACCACAACGGCGAATTCCGAGCCTGCGAAATGCGGCGAGCGGTGGGCCGCCTGCAGGATTTTGATTTCAACCTCTCCGCAGCCCTCCAATCGCCGCAAATGCTGGCTGAAGTGAAGGCGATTCCCGAGGCAAATTGTTGGTGTACGCATAGCTGTTGGATTACGGAGAGCAAGAAGTTCAGCCCGAAGGTGCTGCTCTTTCATGTGCCTTGGTCTTACCTGAAGCACCGGATCGCGAGAATGCCGGAGATGTCCCTCGAGGACTTTCGGCAATTCCACGCCGCCGAAGAATCCTCTCTTGCGTCGCATTAGCCGATGCGTTCTGCTCTGTTTAGAAAGGGCAAGGGCGCGGCGCATGGAAATTCACGAAACCCATTGCGGATCGCTTCGCTTGCGCCCAACGCGACTTCGATCTTGCTCGCAATCGGGGCGCGCAAAGCAATTGTGGGCGTCAGCCGGTGGTGCCAGGATGTTGCCGACGTCGGCCGCTTACCGCGGTTGGGCGACTGCTGGTCGCTCGATCTGAAGCAGGTGACGAAGCTGCGCCCGAGCCTGGTGATTGGCTCCGTGCCTTTCAAGGCGGACATCGTTTCAAAACTCCTGGAGCAGCCCGTAACTTTTTTGGCGCTGAATCCGCGCTCCCTCGCGGATGTGGATTCAGATATCCGCCTTCTTGGAACCCTTGTGGGCCACTCGCAGGAAGCAGAAAGACTTATCGCCGACATGCACGCGGGCTTCGAGGAAATCGCCCGGCAGGTTCGCCGCGCGAAGACGCGGCCGCGCGTTTACTCCGAAGCGTGGCCGAATCCGCGGATCAGTTCCCCGCCCTGGGTTCGCGAGCTGATCGAAATCGCCGGCGGCAGACCGGTCGTCCCATGCGGAAAGCGCGTCACGGACGACGAAGTAGCGCGCGCCAAGCCCGACGTAATCGTTCTCGCCTGGACGGCGACGGGAGATCGAGCGCGACACGAAAAAACACTTGAGAATCCAGCCTGGCAAAACGTGCCAGCGGTGCGCAGTGGCAGGGTGGTTGTGATTCGCGATGAGCTCCTGAACACGCCGGGGCCGCCGTTGGTTGCGGGGGCGAAGGGTCTCGCGCGCGCGTTGCATCCCGAAATCGCCCAGCCCGGTCGAAAAGCCTAATCAAGAGTGATCCGGCGTCAAAAGGCAAGACGATGGAATCCGAGAAAGCAACTGAACAGAGCAGCACAACCCTGACGGTCGTGGCCGCGCTGATCGAGAACGAAGGCCGGCTGCTCGTAGGCCAGCGACGCAGCAGCGATCCCTTCGGCCTGAAATGGGAGTTCCCCGGGGGCAAGGTGCGCCGGAAGGAAGATCCCAGCACGGCTCTGGCCCGCGAATTACAGGAAGAGCTGGGCGCCGCTTCCGTGATTGGCCGAGAAATCTCTCGCACGCACCATCGCTATGCTGAGCTGGGGCGTGAAATCGAGCTGATTTTCTTCTCCGCGAAGCTCGATCCAGCGACGATCCAGAACTTGGCCTTCGAGCAGATGCTCTGGGCGGAGCCCGCTGCGCTCACGACCCTCGATTTCCTTCCGGCCGACCGGGAACTCGTCACGAAATTGGCGACCGGTGAATTGCGTTTACCGTTCTAGTGCCGTTCCAACGCCCCACGCGAAGCGCACTCATGTAAGCGAACGGCCGCCATCCACGACGAACACCTGGCCGGTGATGAAATCCGTCCCGGCAAGGAATGCCACCGTCGCGGCGATGTCATCGCCGGTGCCCACGCGGCCCAGTGGCACGCGCCGGATGTATTCTTCATCCGGCAACTCGCCGGGGAACTGAATCGTGCCCGGAGCAACACTGTTCACCAAAATCTCCGGAGCCAGTGCGCGCGCTAGACAGCGCGTCAGCATGATCACGCCCGCTTTCGAAACGCAGTAGTGCGTGTATTTCGGCCAAGCCAGCAGACCCCCTAACGAAGACAGATTCACGATTCGACCGCGCCCCCGTTGCCTGAGCAATGGCGCGGCAGCCTGCGCGCAGAGGTACTGCGCCTTCAGGTTAATCCCCATGATTGTGTCCCACTGTTCCTCGGTGAGCTCTTCGAACTTTACCGGGAAGAAGACGCCCGCGTTGTTGACCAGCAAGTCGAGCCGGCCGAATTCCGCCTCGATCCCTCCGATCATCTTCTGGACTTCGCTGCGCCGGGAAACGTCCGCTTGCCACACGAGCGCCCGGCGGCCGCTACGTGCGATCTGGCCTGCCAGCTCCTCGGCTTCTTTTTGGGACCGCGAATAATTGACGACCACGTCCGCGCCTTCCGTCGCAAGCCTGAGCGCGATGCTTCGGCCGATTCTCTTGGCGCCTCCGGTGACAAGGGCGACTTGGCCTTCGAGCGGCAGCTTTGGCATGCGTTACCTCCGAAAAAAGACTCCTAAGCAGCAGCGGCTTGCCCACCAATGGGCAAGCCCGAACATAGCAAAGCCCGCGCGGGTGTCAACCGGGCACCGCGCAGAGGCCCTTTGACGTCCAGGCAGAGCATGCCTAGAATCACGGGGCTTAAACGGAGGCGCCATGAAACTCGACCTTCTCGCCATCGCCGCCCATCCGGACGACGTCGAGCTCACCTGCGGGGGCACGCTTTTGAAGATGTCGCAGCGGGGTTATCGCGTTGGCATCCTGGACCTCACTCGCGGAGAAATGGGTACCCGGGGCACGTCGGAAATCCGCCTGCGCGAAGCGGCCGCCGCGGCACGAATTTTGGGCGTGCGGCACCGGGGAAATCTTGGGTTGCCGGATGCACGCCTGGAAGTGAGCGAAGAGAACAAATTCGCTGTGGCAGCCAAGATCAGGGCCTGGAAGCCCCACACGGTGATTCTTCCCTACTGGGAGGGCCGCCACCCGGATCACTACAATGCCGCGCGCCTGGCCTACGAGGGTTGCTTCTTGGCGGGTCTAGAGCGTTTGCCGCTCGAAGGCGAAGCCTTCCGGCCATTCAAGATCCTGTATTCGACCGTTTACCACACCGTCCAGCCTACCTTCGCCGTGGATATCTCGAAGCAGTTCGCCCGCCGTCGCCGAGCCATTCTGGCCTACGCCTCTCAATTCACGCCTAAGCCGAAGCAGCGACGCTCCAAGGTGTACCTGCCGCTCGACCGCCTGGAGCAGGAGATGAATTTGATCGCCCGGTACTATGGGCGGATGATCGGAGTGGAATACGCGGAACCATATCTGGTGCGAGAAGTGATGGAGATAGACGACATCGTTAGCATGCCCGTCCGTTCGGTGTGAGGAAGGGCCTAAAGATCGCTCGATTCTTGTGCAAAGCTAAACCCGTGAAGGGTTTGCGTGGCACCCACGCGTTCCACTTTAATGCGCAGGGGAGCCTCATCCTCGGCTCTTGTCTTCCGAAGGACGGCGAACGTGGTGAGAGCCTCGTTGTAGATTTTGGTGACCAGGTAGGCGTCCGAGGTGTCGTCCATCGTCCAAACCTGCCCGACTTGGATCTTGCGGGGTGGCATAGTCAACCCCGACTCTAGACACAATCGCCGAACGCGTCAATATGACTCGTATTCTCTTGGGACCATAAAACTAATTAGGGCCTAACGACATCCAAACGAATGAACCCGCTCGCTGGTGGGGGGTGTATAATCAGCGAAACGATGGGCGGAGGGTGGCACAGATGAAAACCTGGTCGACTCGATTTGGGACGGCACTTCTGGCAACGGCTTTGGTTCTGCCGGTCGGCGTTGCGAGGGCTCAGCAAAAAGGATCGGAGGCCGACGTCAACGCAATTGGGAATCGTAAAGTCGGGCACGGACTGGATTTCTATTCACTCGAAAAAGAAATCGCGCTGGGCAAGCAACTGGCGCAGGAAGTGGATCGCTCGGCCAAGTTCATCGAAGACCCGGTTGTGAATGAATACGTGAACCGGGTGGGGCAAAACCTGGTGCGAAATTCCGACGCGCAGGTTCCCTTCACCATCAAGGTGATCGATTCGGATCAGGTGAACGCCTTCGCGCTGCCCGGCGGCTTTTTTTACGTGAACAGCGGCTTGATCCTGCGCGCCGATGAAGAATCAGAGCTCGCCGGAGTGATGGCGCACGAGATTTCCCACGTGATCGCGCGGCACGGCACTCGCAATGCCACGAAGGCCGATATCATGCAGATGGCATCGATCCCGTTGATCCTGCTGGGGCCAGGCGGTTGGGCCGGATACGGGATTTACCAGGGCTTGAACCTAGCGGTTCCTTTGACTTTCTTGAAATTCTCGCGGGACGCCGAACGCGAGGCCGATTATCTAGGCCTCCAATACATGTACAAGGCGGGCTACGATCCCAACTCGTTCGTGACCTTCTTCGAGAAGGTCGAAGCGGAGGAGCGCAAGCGGCCAGGAACGGTTCCCAGGGTCTTTGCCACGCACCCGCCCACTCCGGATCGCGTGGAAGCCGCTCAGAAGGAGATCGCCACCATCCTGCCGGCGCGCGAGGAATACATCGTGACCACGTCGGAATTCGATCTGGTGAAGGCACGCCTCAAGATGATTGAATCCGGCGAGAAAGCTCAGCAGCACGAGCACGACGCCACCAAGCCGACGCTGCGCAAGCGCACAGAAAAGGATCCGACTAAGACGGGGACGAGCACGGGCCCGGACGATCAGACAACCGACGACGATGGCCGTCCGACCCTAAAGCGCCGGCCCTGAACCTGGCCATTTAACCTGGGAAAAAAGAAGGGGCGATTCTTAACGAATCGCCCCTTCTTACTTGCCGCTCTCAACAGAAGTTTGACTACCGCCGCTCGGTTGTCTCCACCACGCCCATACGCTTCAGCCCTTCCGCATAATACTTGCGGTAGAGGATGTCCCACTCCTCGCTTCCCTCGAGTATCTCTTTTTTCTGGGAACCGATTTTCTGGCGCACTTCGGTGTCCACCTGCTCTTCCAGTTTCAACATTTCCTGAAGAACCTTGACGATTTCCTGCCGGATCGTGTCGCGGTCCTCGACAAATTCCACGTCATCGCTTGAAACTAACATGTCAATGATGCGATGGGAGAGACGCACCGTCTTTTCGCGGCTCAGTCGCACAGGAATCAGTCGGCCTTCCAGTCTCCTCAGCGAAGAATGAGTTTACGGTCGCGGGCTAGCTGGCCCTTCACTTTCTTGTACATTTCCTGGTAAGAAGCACCGGTGCGGCGCATCTCATCGGAGTAACGGCTGAGGATTTCCCGCACCTCGTCGTTCAGCCGGTCTTCTACGGCCAGTTCATCCGCCATCGTCTGCCGCAGGCGCTGGGTAATGGTTTCGATTGCTTTGGTCTCAATCATCTCGCTCTCGACCAAGCGCTTCACCAGCTCCTTGGCCATGTACCCCACGTAATCCCGCGATAACAACATGTCGGCTCGCTCTCCTTGCAGCAGACAATCGAACCACTCTAATATTTCGCGATTCGGAGTGTCAAGGCGCGTGGCACGTTGACGCTTTCCACTGCTTTGGTTAGGATGAGTACGGGGGCGGTTAGCTCAGCGGTTAGAGCATCCCGCTTACACCGGGAAGGTCGTCCGTTCGAATCGGACATCGCCCACCATCTGGGTAAAGTACCATCAGCGGGGCCGTAGTTCAGTTGGTTAGAACGCCTGCCTGTCACGCAGGAGGTCGCGGGTTCGAGTCCCGTCGGCCCCGCCAGGATTTTCAACGAGTTCGAGGCATTCCTTCCTGCCGGGTTTCACGGCCCATTCCGAAAACCCTCCCCTCCGCACCACTCTTGGGAATCGCTTGATTCTTCAAGGCGCGCTTGAAGCCTTCGGGTGTTCCGAAGCCAGATGATTTTGTTGAAAAGTCGGCTTCGAAAGGGATTCTTGTTGGGAGTGACCACCCAGTCGTGTGCGAAAGGCGCAATCCGGCTACTTCCAACGGATTAGTCGTCCCGGCTAATCCAAAAGGGTGAGGCAAGCCGGATTAGCCCACATGGAGTAGCCGGCCGGGATTAGCCCGAACGGCTACTCTGTTTGGGTTAGCTAGATTGATTAGCTCTTTTAGGGGATAGCAATGTCCCCGGAATTGCGGTAAACAAAAGGAGCACTGGCCCAGTCTCTCCACAGGCAAGGACACCCCCATCACAAGGGTGACCCGAAACTGCGGCGCTGGGCTTCGGTGAATTTTAACGACATGGAAGGGGACTGCACGGTTCTGACAGGGCTTGGCAGCGGGGCAGGCGCCTGCACCTATCCGCCAAGCTACTGACAGAACGCTTGGGCCCAAGGGGCGAACCGCGGCCATCGCAGTTTGCCTCGTGCCGTCCGCGTCCACCTGCGCCAGGCGCCGGACCCGACCCCGCGCCTGGCGCATTCTTTTTTGCGCCTCTTAAAACGAGAGGCTCACCCCTCCGGTGCAGGCGTGGGGCAGGCTCGATCAATGAAAGTCGTGGGAAGATGTTTCCGCGTTCGTGATGGACAGGGGCCGGATCGACTCCGCTTTCACGGAGATGACGTTGTCCTGGTTTTGTAATTTCCCTTCGATGAGCAGAAATTGCTGATTCACAATGGTGAGGCGGTTTCGCGCAAATAAATCAGGCGTAATGATAGCGTTGGCGATTCCGGTTTCGTCTTCCAGGCTCAGAAAAACAAAACCCTTGGCGGTGCCGGGGCGCTGGCGTGCAATCACGCCGCCCGCGACTCGCAGATGCACGCCGTTGGGAAGATGACGCAGCTCCTCGGCGGAGCGAATGCCGAGCTTCTTCATTTTGCTTCGACAATAAGCCATGGGGTGCGGCCCCACCGTCAGCCCCGTCCCCCGGAAGTCCGCGATCAGCCGTTCTTCGTCCGTCATGGGACAAAGGGGCGAATGCACGGGCGCAACGTCCGTCGCAGGATCGAGTTCGGTCGATTCGTCGAGGTTTTCTAGAAGCGGCCCTGCGGCCCGAGCAGCGCGCTCCACTTGCCACAAAGCATCGCGACGATGGAAGCGCGGGTGCCGGCTCTCGGAGAATTTCCCGGCGTCCGAATTTCCGGATTTTAAAAAGCCGAGAGCCCCTATTTCCGCGAGCATCACTAATTCCGTTTTCTGAAGCGCCGGCACGCGCCGGGCCAAATCGTCAATGGAAACAAAAGGCCGAAAGGCGCGCTCGCGCAACAGGGCTTGCGCCGCTTCTTCCCGCAAGCCTTTCACATAACGCAAGCCCAGCCGCGCCACCAAGCCTTGGTCATCTTTTTCGAGGGTGCAGGGCCAAGCGGAACGCGTGACGTCGATGGGCTTAACCCTCAACCCGTGACGCTGCGCGTCCTTGACGATGGTGGCAGGAGAATAGAAACCCATCGGCTGGTTATTCAGCAAGGCGGCGGTAAACGCGCCCAAGTAATGGCATTTCAGATAAGCGCTGGCATACGCGAGCAGAGCGAAGCTCGCGGCGTGGGATTCTGGAAAGCCATAGAGGGCGAACGAAGTGATGGATTGAATGATTTGCTCCTGCGCCGGCCCGGTGATTCCCTTCTGGATCATTCCGACGCGCAGTTTTTTTTCCACTTCTTTCATTCGCGCCTCAGAGCGCTTGAAGCCGAAGGCGCGCCGGAGTTCCTCGGCCTCTCCCCCGGTAAATCCCGCAGCAATCATGGCCATGCGAAGCAACTGCTCCTGGAAGAGCGGAACACCGAGGGTGCGTTCCAGCACGGGCTGGAGCGACAGATGAGGATATTGAACCGGCTCGCGTCCCTGGCGCCGTTTCAAATAAGGGTGGACCATTTTGCCCACAATGGGACCGGGACGGATAATCGCCACTTGCACCACAATGTCGTAGAAGCGTCGAGGACGCAGCCGTGGCAAGCAGGACATCTGCGCTCGACTCTCGATCTGAAACATGCCGACGGTGTCAGCCTTTTCGAGGGCGCGGTAAACCAAGGGATCATCGGCGGGCAAATGGGCGAAATCCACTGTTTCTCCGTAATGGTCGCTGATGAGATCGAGCGAATCTTCGAGGACAGCCATCATGCCCAAACCGAGCAAGTCCACTTTGACGATTCCCATGTCCGCGCAGTCTTCTTTGTCCCATTGCACTACGACGCGTCCCGGCATCGTGGCCGGTTCGAGCGGCACCACGGAATCAAGCTGACCCTGGCAGATGACCATGCCGCCTGAATGCTGGCCCAAGTGGCGTGGGAAGTCCTGGACCATGAAGCAAAGCTCCAAAAACTTGTGGATACGCGGATGCCGCAAATCAAAGCCGGCATCGCGGAAATAGTGGTCGAGCGTGTCGTGGCCGTCTTTATATTCCCAGGCGCCTACCAAGCTCGTGAGCCGATTCAAGGTTTCCGCGTCGAACCCCAACGCCTTGCCAATTTCCCGGGCCGCCGAACGCCCTCGATAGGTGATGACGTTGGCCGTCATGGCCGCGCCGAGCTTTCCATAGCGTTCGTAGACGTATTGAATGGCGCGTTCTCGCTGCTCGCCGCTCGGCAGGTCCAGATCGATATCCGGCCACTCGCCGCGCTCTTCAGAAAGAAAACGCTCGAAGAGCAGGTCCATCCCCACCGGATCCACGGCGGTGATACCGAGCGAATAGCACACGGCACTGTTGGCGGCTGAGCCGCGGCCTTGCACTAAAATGTTTTGCTCGCGGCAGAAGCGGACAATGTCCCAAACGATCAGAAAGTAGCCGGCAAGATTCAGTTTTTCAATCAGGGCCAGTTCGTGCTCCACTTGCCGGCGCGCCCGCTGGTTATCCGGCCCATAGCGCCCGAGCATGCCCTCCCAGGCTCGTTGGCGCAGGAAGTGCATCTCGGCGCCGCCATCGGGCACGGGGTATCTGGGGAATTCGTAGCCCAGATCATGCAAGGTGAATTGCAGGCGTGAGGAAAGCTCCCGGGTATGGGCGACGGCCTCGGGCAGGTCCGCAAAGAGATGCGCCATCTCTTCCGGTGATTTCAGATGGCGTTCCGAATTGGGCGCGAGCAAACGGCCGGCGGTTTCGAGCGTGCGGTGATTTCGAATACAGGTAAAGACGTCCAAAAGCCGGCGCTCGAGCGGGATCGCGTGACACACTCCATTGGTGGCCAGAAGCGGCAAGCGCAGCTTCCGAGCGATCTCGACGGCTGCCTGATTCCGCGCTTCCTCCTCGCGGCTGAAATGCCGCTGCAGCTCGATGTAGATATTCGTGCGCCCGAAGATTTCGCAGAGTTCCCGGACACAAGCGATTCCGCACTCGACACCGCCTCGGGCCAGCGCCTGCGCCAAAGGCCCTTCCTCACCCCCGGTGAGGCACACCCATCCGGCCGTGCTTTCACCAAAATCCTCAGGCGAAATGGCGCCTTGGCCTTTCGCCGCGCGCAGTTTCATCCGCGTAATTAAACGGCACAAGTTCTGATACCCGGCGCGCGTTTCGGCCAACACTGGATAGCGAAAGCCGCCGGCAGAAGTGACTTCCGCCCCAATGTGCGTTTGGAGATGGCTTTTCATCGCGGCGAGATGAAAGCGAGGAGCGCCATATACGCCATCGCGATCGAGCAGCGCCATGGCCGGCATATTCATTCGCGCGGCGGCCTCGACTAATTCTTCGGGCAAGCATGCCCCTTCGAGAAAACTAAAGGCCGAGCGGGCGTGAAGTTCGACGTACATCAGTCGTAGACGCCTCGGACGAACCAATTCCCCGTGGCCGGCTCGCGATAGACGCGATAAACGCCGCTGCGAAATCCATTCGGCGAATTGTGGTGAGCCGCGCCGCTTTGTGCGGATGGCGCTGCGCGGAACAAAATCTCCAGATCCCACTCATCCTGCTCCCAAGCGTCTTCCGCCCACCAGTCGCCCGAACTGCGCCAGGGGCCCGAGGCCACAAGAACATCGCCGCGCAGGCCGCCGAAAGAAATTCGCAGCGGCACTTCACTCCTTACCTGCACCGTGGCACGCAGGGGTGGACGGAAAACGCGGAACCCAATCGGCGGCGACGCATTCCCGCGAGCGACTGGATCTTTTCTTACATCTCGCCGCTCTTTTGCGCGGTTGCGGGGTGGGCCCAATCGTTTCATTCGAAACGCGCCGGGACGATGCGTATCGACGACTTCCGGAGAGCCCACATTCGAATCGCCGACCAAGTGAGCCACGCGAGCCATGGTTAGTTCTAGTTTTTCCGGATCGGGCGAAAGCGGAAGGAACAGACCGGCTTGGGCCACACGCGGCTTCACGGGTTGGGCGTTGACCCACACTTTCAGGACCGAGGCTTGGGGAGGATGCGATTCCAGGTGCAGCCGCAATAACTTCAAGAGCATTTTCGAACCGCGCATAGGAACCGGCAGGCGCAGCACGTATTGATACGTTCTCGGCTGGGTTGTGCGAGCGACACTTTCATTTTCGGCTTGAAAGCTCTCTTCCCGGCAATTTTCCAATTCCAGCGTCAAGCAGAGCTCATTTGTGGCCAAGGCGCGCGCCGATAATCGCTCGCATAGCTGGTGGAGCAATCGCCCCAGGATGAAAGCCAGCGGCTCGAGTTCGCCCAAGGGACCCTCCAGCTCCATGGCCTCTTCAAATTGAAGCGAGGCCTGGGCCGGCACAAGCGGCCGCAGGCTCGCGCCTCGCGCCATTTCTTGCAGGCGCGCCCCCTCCTGCCCCAGGCGTTCGGAAAGCCGAGCCGCCGGCAAGGCTGCCAATGCCTTGCAGGTGCGCACGCCCCAGCGCTCCAGTGTTTCCAGAATTTCCACAGGCGGGCCAAGGGCACTGACAGGCAAACAACCCAGCAACTCCGATTCCTCGCCTGGCGGAATGACTGTCGTACCGGAAAAACCGCGAGCGGCGTGCAGGGCCGCTTCCAGATTCCCGCTCACCGCGACCTGCACTGCGAACCCGAACCGCCCAGCACGCCCGGCCAGCTTCTGCGCGATAGTTTCCTGAGGACCAAAAAGCGGGCCCAGGCCGTCAAGATCGAGCACGATTGTGTCTGGCGCTATTTCTTCGATGCGAGGGCTGAAGGACAACCCCAGGTCTACGAGCGCTGCCTGGGCGGCCGTTTCCTGCGCCGTAGAGCGAAGGCGGATCTGCAGGCACGAAATCTCCGCTGCTTGTGATTGGGTCATGCCCAACTCGACGCCCGCCTGGCGCGCTTTTTTGTTTCTGGCAACAACGGTCAATATCGGAACCGTTCCATCCACGACGGCAACAGACTGCGAGAGAAGCGCCGGTTCCGCGCGCACAATCGCTTGCAACGGAAAATTGGGAATATAAATGCAGGCGAAAGCCATGGGGTCTGTCCACTCACCAGCCTTGATGAAAAGGCTTCCCGGGTTAACCCGAAGCTGTCTTAGTTTCTACTTCCCTGCCTACTGCGATTTTCCAAAGCGCCCTTGTTTCAAACCTGCTCGTAATGCCGGCCGCCGATCTCTCCGAGGAATTCAGCTCGAGCGCGGGGCGATGCAAACGGCAGCGGAAAACTTCTGCGCTGATTTCCAAACCGGAGAGCAGACATGGAGCAGGATTTTCGGCGTCCTGGCGGCCGGCAGACGGAAGGTGATCGGAATTCGCTATCGCGACACGTCTTGCAAATCCTGCGAAACCCTGCTCGGATACCGAAGCGTTTGGGGGAGGAATCATTGCAATCGTTCGATCGTTTTCCATTCGCGCGCGAAAACAACCTGGCTCAGCGGCTGCAGACCAATACGCTGTTTTTGTTTCCACTCGAAGGACCAAGGAAGCGTAGGTTTTCGCGCAGGGCTCCTGCTCTAATAAAATCAATATGGTCGGCGTATTCTCCACCATGCGCCGAAATCGGAACCAAGCATTCAGCGGCACGTGCCGAACGGTTTGCGGCGGAACATCACTCAGATCCAGCGCCACCAGACCGAATCCCCCGCCGTGCAACAAAAGATCGGCCGACTTGAGGGCTTGCTCGATATTGCCGCAACGCACCCAGAGCAAACGCTCCAAGTCGACCCCGGCCGCGTGCGCGCTCTCGGGATCAAATCCGTCCCGGCCGTCCACCAGCGCGCACACTTCGGAGCGAGTGGTCATGGTGGCTAAAGCTGAGACCAGGACGCTGGTACGCCCGGAAGAAATGGGTCCAAAGACTTCGGTCAGGCACCCCCGGGGCAGCCCTCCTGCCAGTAGATCGAGTTCCAAAATGCCGGAAGAAACGGCAGGTGCATGGGCGGCCCGATCCGGCAAAGGCCAGGCGAATCGCTGCCCCAGCTCTGCTTCCAATTGGACACGCAATCGAGCCGCCCTCACGGTAGACCCTCCCTTTCGAAAGAACGAAGGAGAATTGTAGTGTACAGTATTCGCTTTTTCTTCGCCTATTGTACCAGCCCGCCCCTATTTGTCAATCGGGTAGGCCACGGAGCCCTGCCCCGGCGTGGCCCGGTCTGCATCGAATCGAATATGACCAAACGCGATCCGCACGAGCCGGCACAATCGCTTATTCCCTTGCGACCTACATTGCCAAAACTTCGCGACGCAGCGGCGAACTGTAAGGCCTGCGATCTATGGAAACTCGGGACTCAAACTGTATTCGGAGAAGGCAAACCCGAGGCCAAAGTGATGTTGATCGGCGAACAGCCGGGGGACCAGGAAGACCTCACCGGCAGGCCTTTCGTCGGGCCTGCGGGAAAGCTGCTCGATACGGCACTCGAGGAAGCGGGAATCGACCGAACAAGGGTTTATGTAACGAACGTGGTGAAACACTTCAAATGGGAGCCTCGGGGAAAGCGCCGGATACACAAGAAGCCCTCCTCTGCGGAAATGGCAGCCTGCCGACCGTGGCTCGATAGTGAAATAGCCGTATTGGAACCGAAGGTAATCGTTTGTCTGGGTGCGTCCGCAGCGCAAGTCCTCTTAGGAAAAGATTTTCGCGTGACGCAGAGGCGCGGGGAGTTCGTGGAATCGCCGCTCGCTCCCTTCGTGATGGCCACCGTGCATCCATCCTCGATTCTTCGTGCGCCGGATGAAAGGACGCGCCATGAGGAAATGGAGCGTTTCATCGCGGACTTGAAAAAAGTGACACGTCTCGTCTAAGGGATGAAAAGTGCGCCATAGCTACAGTTCCACGCCGTCTTGCAGTGCCGGCGGGCGTCGCTCCCACAGCGAACCCTCGTATATAAAGTTAAGCGCCTCGGCCCCGGCTTGCGGTTGATTTTTTCCCGGGCTTGAACTACGCTTCCGTGCCTCGTTTCTTGTAGGAGGGTTACGTCGTGGCGGCTACGGTTTGGAAGGGCTTCCTCACTTTCGGGCTGGTCTCCGTTCCCATCCGTCTATTCACTTCGGCGCGCAGCGAGCGAATCAGCTTCAACCAATTGCACAAGGAGTGCGGCAGCCGCCTGCGGCAGCCGCTGTTTTGTCCCACGTGCAATCGGATGGTCGAGCGTTCCGAGGTGATCAAGGGTTACGAGCACGAGAAGGACCAATACGTCTTGGTGAGCGAAGAGGAAGTGGAGAAGATCGCGCCCCCTTCCTCGAGCGCGATGGAAATTCTGGAGTTTGTTCCTCTCACCGACGTGGACCCGATTTATTACGAGAATTCGTATCTCGTTGTGCCGGAACCGCCGGGCCGCCGGGCTTACGACCTGATCGTGAAGACGCTCGAAACATCCGGCTATGCCGCCATAGCTAAACTTTACATGCATCAGCGCGAATACACGGTCATTTTGCGGCCGCGGGCGCATGGGCTGACGCTGCACACCATCTATTATCCCAACGAGATTCGGCAGGTGGCGGAATACGGACAAGCCGATGGCGCGGAATTGAAAGAGCAGGAGCTAAAGCTGGCGCAGAATCTTGTGGAGAATCTCGCTGCGAAATTCGAGCCCGAGAAATATTCGGACGAATACCAAGGCCGCGTAAAGACGCTGATCGATGCGAAGCTGCGAGGCCGCGAGATTACCGAGGCGCCGCGACCGCAGCTCGCTCCGGTCATCGACCTCATGGAAGCGCTGAAGAAGAGTCTGGCTCAACAGGAGAGCGCCGCCAAAAAGCCACCGCTGCGCGCCGTAGCAGAGATGGGCGCAAAGAAGCCCAGGAAAAAGACGGGTAGCTAGACTCTCTGAAGTCCTCGGTCCACCGCGCGAACGCCTGGTCCGGTTTTCCCCGAAAGCGGCGCTTCACCGAAGCTCAAGGCCGGCTCTTCGCGATGTAGAAACCAGCGATCGACCACGACGCGACGGGAGAACCATTGGGTGCGAAGCAATCCTCGAGCGAAAGCACCGACCAACCGCGCTGGAATCCTTCGTCCAATCGCGAAGGCCCAGTCGCTCTGCGTCTTGCCGAACCGCTGTTCCAGAAGACGTGGATAGGCCTGGAGTTGCTCCCTGCTGAATTCCCCCCTCGCTTCAGCTATAACCTCTGCTGCGAGTAAACCGGATTCAACGGCCGGCCGAATTCCCTCGCCGCTCTGCGAATAGGCCAATCCGGCGGCGTCACCAACCAGCATCATTGCGTCGCCAGCCGCTTCCCTCCTCGTCTTCGCGTACAAGAGATAGGCGTGCCCAAGCATCGCGGCCGGCAAATCGAAAGTCACTTTTCCGGCGCGTCTCAAGAACTCCAAGAACTTTGCGACGTGCTTTGCAAGACCGCGCTGGTCGAGCCGTCCCAACCCGACGTTGAGGACGCTGCCTTTCCGGAAGCACCAGCCATACCCTTTCATGTCGGGACAAAAGTAGAGTTCGGGCATCTCTCCGCGGATCGCGCACCGCCTCTCCTCGAGGTCGGTCATTTCAAATTCAGCTTCTTGCGCCGCCACGACAACCTCGCCTTGCGCCTTGGCACCCATGAAACGCGCCACCGGGCAGAAATGGCCGCCCGCGCCAACGACGAGCGAGGTCTTGATGTGCTTGTTCACGATCCATTGTTGGTCCTGCCGCTCCAGGCTCTCGAGCGACACTCCCTGAACGACTCGCGCACCGGAGCGCTTCAGCAAATAATCATCGAACTCGCAGCGGCGAATGCCATAGCTAACGGTTCGGCCGTAGTCCGTCTCGATTTCCGGGTCACCCATGCGGCTCGTGCGAAACCCGGTGATCAGCTGAAACACTCCTCCCCGGGAATATTCGGCAGGGTCGATCGCGAGTTCCTCAAGGATCTGGGGCGTGATCCAACCGCCGCAGACCTTATCACGAGGGAAAGTTTTCCTGTCCAGGATCACTACATCCAAGCCCGAATCGCGCAGCTTCCAGGCGCACGAGGAGCCCGCAGGTCCGCCACCCACGATCAAGACGTCGCATGCATCCATCGCTGCCCCTGTTGCGCCTGCGGCTCGCCTGCGTAGAGGTGCGCACGCGTCCACGGGATTTGCCGGCAAGCGCGCCCGGCAAAAACAATCTGAAAGAGCTGCATCGTACCGGCAAGGAAAGCGCCCACAGAGCCGGCCAGATAGAGCCGCCATGTCCTGACGAATTGCGGACCGTACATGGCCGAGACCTGGTCAGCAGATCGCTCAAATCGATCCAGCCAATGCTCCAGCGTCTTGGCATAGTGGAAGCGCAGGTTTTCCACGTCGAGCACCGAAAAATCCCACGGCGCCAAGACATCCAGTGACTGAGCGAGCGAAGGCGTATATCCACCTGGAAATATTCGCTTGCGAATCCATGGATTCAGACCGGCAGGACGGTTGCGTCCAATGAAATGCAAGAGTCCCCGGCCGGAATCGCCGACCACGCGATGGATCACGTTCCCCAATTCGCTGTAATGGTCGGCTCCGACGTGTTCCAGCATGCCCACCGAAACGAAAACGTCGGCGTCGCCGGAAATATTGCGGTAATCATCTTCAATGAACTCCACGTAGCGGGCCAGGCCCTGCTCTTCGACCCGCCGGCGCGCGAATGCAATCTGCGCGCGTGAAATGTTATAGGCTCTCACGGAAACGCCGTAGAACTTGGCCATATGAAGGGCCAGCGCGCCCCAGCCGCAGCCTGCTTCCACAACTGTTTCGCCCGGTCGAAGTTGCAGTTTGCGGCAAACGTGGTCCATCTTTGCAACCTGCGCCTCCTCGAGTCCTACCGAGGGGGTTGGGAAGTACGCGCACGTGTAGACCATCTGACGGTCGAGCCAGAGTTTGTAGAAGTCCGTCGTCAGGTCATAGTGACGCCGGATATTTCTCCGGGATCCGCGCAACGTATTCGCCTGCAGTCGATCGAGCCAGCGCTCGAGCCTCCTGGAAAACCATTCACGCCAGGGAGACTTCGGCATGGAGGTAAACACAGCGCAAATCGCGCTGACCAGATCCCCTTCCACATCAATGCGACCCTCGCTGTAAGCATCGCCGAAGCCGATGTTGGGTTCGACAATGAGGCGCAGGAGTGTCCGCGAGTCCTTGATGATTACGCGGCCCGCGGCTTTCGCCCTTGGCGGTCCCAAGCTCATGCCGCCAGGAACAGCTAATTGGATCGGCGGTCGGCCCATGAGTGCATAGAGGCTCTCTAGCAATGGCTTGGTGATTGAGTTCGACATGACCACCCCCAAGGCCCGGTCGCTCCAGGCTGTGGCGCGCCGCAGAGAATATCGCATCTCCAGGAAATGCCACAATATGTTTTGGCAAACGTCGGGCGCCGGGAAGGAAGCCTCGAAACCCTGGGGAGGCCGGTCTTCAGTGCGATCGATCAGTCGAGAAAGGTAGCAGAGGAAAGCACCGGGAAACGGCACCGCGCGGGCGAGCCGGTGCGGCCTTCTCAGCATCCTGCCGCCTAGCGGTACTGATAGGGGCGGACACGCGTCCGCCCCTAAGAACTGTGACGCAAAAACCGCCGTTACTGCTGCGGTTGCGGATTCTGGCCCTGGGTCGAGGGCTTTTCCATCCCCGCCAGAGCCGCATCGGAGCTAAACAGCGTCACTTCGACGCGGCGGTTCTTGGCCATCGCGTCACGCTTCTTTCCTTCGTCGACCGGCTTCAGCTTGCCGAGCCCCACGATCTGAATGCGGTAGACGGGAATATTGTGCTGCGCAACCAAGTAATTCTGCACGGCCTGGGCGCGGCGCCGGCTCAACTCGATGTTGTATTCGGCCGGGCCAACCCGATCGGTAAAGCCTTCTACGGCGATGAAATAATGCTTCACTGTATTCATACTGTCCGTGACGAGCTTATCCAGGTCATCCGTGTCCTCCTGGGTCAGCTTGTCGGAGTTAAAGCCGAAGTGCACAGTCGCGTCCCCGACCGGCTTGTAATCGTCGAGATTCGCTACCGTCTCGCTCAATTCGTTCCGAAGATCCGTCCGCACTTGGTCGGCCCTTTTTGAGGCGGTGTCGGCGTTGTGAAGAGCGTCGGTTGCACGGCTATCAGCAGCGTCCGCTTTCTCGGTTGTAGCGCTCAGCTTCGTCTCATCGCTTTCCAGCTGCCTGCGTGTTTCATCCCCCTTGGCCCCCACCTGGTCCACCTTGGCCTGCACCGGTTGCACCGTATTTTTCACGTATGTCTTGGTGGCACATCCCCCCAGCAGTACCGCACCGCCAAGGAGAAAGGTCGTTAAAGTGTGCTTCACGTTTTCCTCCGTAAGAATTTGAAACTTCTTGGGACCCCTGCCTTTTGGGCCGGGCGGAAGGAGGGCTGGGAACCCTTCTGCGAGCTGCGCCTGGCTTCCCATCACATGCGGGAAACCACGCGCGCGATCCATCATAAGGTATTCCGCTCGGGAATATCAATAGAGACAAAAGCCTACGCGCGCCTGCGCGCGTGAACCTAAGCCTGGGACTCTGCAACCTTGTCCACGCCCGCCACCTATACGAGACTCATCCACGCAGCGAAAAATTCGCGTTTTCGCCAACACGGACTCCGAGGGGCCCGAATCGCTCACTGCTGGCGCAGGGGTCGCCGCGCGCCGCGCTTCCGATGGGCGAAAAAGCTGCTCGCAAACGGATCCTCAGCGCAGGCGTCTCCGCATCGATGAAATCGAACCAAGGGAATGCACTGCGAGTCTAAAGAAGCGGGAGTTCTCAGCCTGGCTGCGTATCGCCTGTAGCGCAAGCGTAGTAAGAGATCAGCCCGTGCATGAAAGGCCAGCCCTCGAGCTGCCAAAGGGACTTCGTTCTGGTCGCCCTCTCAATGGCAAGTCTTTCTTCGCCATACTGCTTCTGCGGCGCCCAGGATACTGCGTCACGCGTCGGCCACGTCACTTCCTTCCCTCGCGTGGTAGCGGTGGCGTGGGGCGCAGCGGCTATTTGAAACAACAGAACCGCAGTCGCAAAAAACATGGCCGGGCCTCTAATTCCCTTTTTGGAGGAGCTATACAAAGGCAATGCAAGCTGGATACCAAGCTCCGCGACGGCCGTAACTTACGTATCCTCAATGACTTGGTTCGATGTATCTGGCTCAAAATCAGCGCCGGCATTCGCTCACTAACGTCACACAAGCGAAAGGATTTTTCCCCAGTGATGCAAAGAAGTGTTCTTCAAGAACTCTAGCTGCGCCCCCAAACGCGCTACCCGCAGCACACAGATCGGTAGTTGGCCACGCCCTAAATTTGTCACGCTGGCGCGGCACCGCCGACATCCCTAATATCGCCCCGAGGCCGCGAAATCTTACGCCGCAAGCTCCGGAAACGCAACCCGAGGTTGCACTCCGCGATTTTGGGTTTAGAATCACGGCGCTTTGGAAGTTCCAGGAGGAACCATGCGTCGCTGGATGATTCTCTCGCTGATGTTGGCGTGTACGATGACAATTGGGGCGGCGGACGCGCAGCAAATCTACATCCGCGCTGGCAAACTTATCGACGTCCGCTCAGGCAAGATGCTGTCGGACCAGACCATCGTGATCCGCGGCGACCGTATCGAGCGGGTCGCCGCCGCCGCTGAGGTGCCCGTGCCCGTGGGCGCGCAGGTCGTGGACCTGGGCCGCGCGACAGTGCTGCCCGGCCTGATCGACGCGCACACACACATTTTCCTGACCGGCGAATTCCACGGCCGTTACGAGGAGCAGTTGCTCAAGGAGTCGTGGCAGTACCGCACGATCGAGGCGGTTGTAAACGTGCGAAAGGATCTCGAAGCCGGCTTTACGAGCATGCGTGACGTCGAAACCGAAGGCGCGATGTACAGTGACGTGGACGTCCGCGACGCCATTAACCGCGGCCTGATCCCGGGTCCTCGGCTGCAAGTGGCTACCCGCGCCCTTTCCACCACCGGAGGCTATCCACTCGAAGGCTATTCGCCCGAAGTGCAGGTTCCGACCGGCGTCCAAATCGTGGATGGACCCGACGAGGCGCGCAAGGCGGTCCGCACTCAAATCAAATATGGCGCGGACCTCATCAAGATCTATGGCACACACCGGTTCTATTTCACGCCGGATGGAAAACTGGTGAGCATCGCCACGTTCACGCTGGATGAAGTCCGGGCCATCGTGGATGAGGCGCACCGCGAAGGCGTCAAAGTGGCGTGCCACGCCTACGGCGGCGAAGGCTTGCACAATTGCATCGACGGCGGAGTGGATTCGATCGAGCACGGACTCGACCTGGACGATGCGGCGATTCAGAAGATGATCCTGAAGGGAATCTACTTGGTGCCGACCCTCTATGTGTACGACTACGAGCCGCAGGAAGACTTGGTCCTATCGGGGGAAAGACGACGCGCGCAAAGATCCACGAGCCCAGCTTCAGGAAAGCGCTCGACCGCGGCGTCAAGATCGCCTTCGGGACCGATGCCGGACCGTTCCCCCACGGAACGCAGGCCAAAGAATTTGAATACATGACGAATTACGGAATGTCTTCGCTCATGGCCATCGAATCGGCCACCATGGAAGCGGCGGCGCTCATGGGCTGGTCCGACCGCGTTGGCGCAATCGAGCCGGGTAAGTTTGCCGACCTGATCGCCGTCGAGGGAAATCCACTCGAAGATATCAAACAACTCGAGCACGTGAAATTCGTTATGAAGGGTGGCCAGATCGTCCGCAACGATTTGGGACCCTAACCGCAGTCTAGAAATTTGGGCGCAAAGCGGGGACAATCTATGGAAACTCGACCAACGCTCCCAAATCTTCGCAAGCTGTCGGGATGACTGCCCGAGTCCGTTTTTAATCGGCGGAAACCCCAGCAAGGACCGCCTTCAGGCTCGCGCGGCACGCTTCGATGGTGAGGTCAATGTCCTGGTCGTTATGCGCGGCCGAGACAAACAGGGCCTCGAATTGCGATGGGGGCAGGAAAATTCCACGGTCGAGCATCTCCGTAAAGAAGGCGGCGAAGCGGCGCGTGTCTGCCTTCTTCGCTTGTGCGTAGTTCCGCACCGGCGCATCCGTGAAAAACAGCGTGAGCAGCGAGCCAGACGCCGCGACCTGCGCCGGAATACCGCTCTCCCGGATTGCGTTTTTGAAGCCTTCCTGCAGTTGCCTGGTTCTGCGGTCGAGCTCGGGGTAGAACCCCGGCGCCTCCAGATGCGGTAGCGTGGCAAGTCCCGCACGCATCGCGAGCGGATTCCCCGAAAGAGTGCCCGCCTGATACACCGGTCCCAGCGGTGCGACCATCTGCATGATCTCTTTGCGGCCTCCATACGCTGCCACCGGCAGACCTCCGCCGATAATCTTGCCCAGGGTCATCAAGTCGGGATGAATTCCGTAGAGACCTTGAGCGCCGGCGTAACCCACGCGAAAGCCTGTGATCACTTCGTCGAAAATCAGCAGAGCGCCTTCGCGATGCGTTAACTCCCGAAGATTGGCCAGAAATCGGGCCTCGGGTTCCACGACGCCCATGTTCGCAGCCACGGGCTCGACGATCACGGCCGCAATTGTTTCGTGGTGCGCACTGAAAAGTTCATCGACAGCGGCGAAGTCGTTGTAAGGGGCGTTCAGCGTGAGACTGGCAAAAGCTTCAGGCACGCCGGGGCTCGACGCGATCCCGAGAGTGGCAAGACCGGAGCCGGCTTGCGAAAGGAAGCTATCGGAATGGCCGTGGTAGCATCCTTCGAATTTCAGAACCAGATCGCGGCGCGTAAACGCCCGCGCGAGCCGAACGGCGCTCATCGTGGCTTCGGTTCCTGAATTCACGAACCGCAACATTTCCATCGACGGCATTGCGCGCGCGATGCGCTCCGCCAATTCGATTTCAAGCGCGGAGGTTATGCCATAGCTGGTCCCTCGCGCGGCCTGCTCCTCCACCGCGCGAGTGACGTCCGGATGCGCATGACCCAGGATCAGCGCGCCCCAGGAACAAACGTAGTCGATGTATTCACGGCCATCGACATCAAACAGGCGGGAGCCCTGCGCGCGATCGATAACCAGAGGGCGGGCGCCGACCGCGCCGAACGCGCGGACGGGGCTGTTAACGCCTCCGACGAGGACCTTTTCGCCGCGGCGGAAGATCGCTTCCGAACGCGGCCTGGAGTCAGAACCCATCGGCTAACAGGCCTTCAGCCATCGCGCGGCATTTTTGGCATGGTACGTCAAAATAATATCCGCGCCCGCCCTCTGGATCGCCGTCAGGATTTCCAGCGTGACCCGTTTTTCGTCAAGCCAGCCATTCCGCGCCGCCGCCTTCACCATGGCGTACTCGCCGCTGACGTTGTAGGCCCCGACCGGCACCTGAAACTCGGCGCGCACACGATGCACGACGTCCAAGTACGGCAGCGCCGGCTTCACCATCACCATGTCCGCGCCTTCTTCGATATCGAGCGCGACTTCGCGCAGCGCCTCGCGAACGTTCGCCGGGTCCATCTGGTAGCTGCGACGGTCGCCGAACTGCGGCGTCGATTGCGCCGCCTCGCGAAACGGCCCGTACAGCCCGGAACAATATTTGGCCGCGTAGCTGAGAATGGCGACGTCGCCAAAGCCGTGGCCATCGAGCTTCTTGCGAATCGCGCCCACGCGCCCGTCCATCATGTCGGACGGCGCCACGATGTCCGCGCCCGCACGCGCATGCGAGAGGGCGGCATCCGCTAGAATATCCAGTGTCGGATCGTTCAGCACTTCACCCTCGCTCACGATTCCGCAATGACCGTGGCTGGTGTATTCGCACAGACAAACATCGGTGATCACCAGCAGATTCAGCTTGGCCTTGCGAATGTCTTCGATGGCGCGCTGCACCACTCCGTGCGCCGCGGCTGCTTCACTTCCCTTTTCGTCCTTTTGTTCCGGCAAGCCGAACAGGATGACCGCCGGAATTCCGAGATCGGCGACTTCCCTGCATTCTTCGACGAGTTGGTCCACGGACTGTTGGTACACGCCGGGCATCGAGCTGACTTCATTGCGCACCTTCGTGCCCGGGCACACAAACATGGGATAGACGAGGCCCTGAACGCCTAATCGCGTCTCGCGCACAAAGCGGCGGACGGCTTCGTTTCGCCGCAAGCGCCGCGGACGATGCACCGGAAACGTCATGGCCCTTTCACTCCTGAGGGCGAGCGCTCGAAGTGGCTGGCAATGGCTCGAGCCAGTCCCGCCGACGTAGATTCTTCCGCTTCAATTTCGACCGTCAAGCCGGCCTCACGAATGGCTCCTGCAGTCGTGGGTCCTATCGCTGCCAAGAGCGTCCGAGTTCGGAGCTTGTCTATTGTCTCAACCCCGACCGCTTCCTGGAAATGCCGGAAGGCGGAGGGACTGGCGAACGCAATCACGTCCACATCACATTGGCGAATCCGCTCGAGCGCAACGCCGTCGATTCCTTCAGGGGCTGCCGTACAATATGCGATCGCTTCCACGACGGCTGCGCCCGCTTGCCGGAGCGCGCGAGGCAAATCCGCGCCGGCGAAGTCGCTCCGCGGCAGCAGAATTCTTCGGCCGGCAACGGTTCCTCGAAGTTCCTCCGCAAGGCCCTGCGACGTGCTGCGCACAGCGACGCGGTCCACCTGAAAGCCGGCGTCCGACGCAGCCTGTGCCGTGGCCGGTCCCACAGCCGCAATCATCGGTCGAGGGGGCCCGAGTGCCCGGGACGATTGTATCGCAGGGGGCCCAAGACTTAGCGCCTGGCGGCGATGAGCGAAGAAGCGCACCGCATTTGCGCTTGTGAAAAGCAGCCAGTCGAAACTATCGAGCGAGCGAAGCGCCTCATCGAGCGATGCGGTATCTTTCGGCTCGCAGAAGCTGACCGTGGGAAGCAGCAGAACCTCCGCGCCAAGCTGTTCGAGGCGCTCGACGAGCTCCTGTGCTTGCTCGGGCGCGCGCGTCACAACGATGCGTCTGCCTCGGAGCGGCTTGTTTCTATCGGTCTCCAATTGTCCTTCCCGCCAAACGCAAAATCCGGTCGGCGCCCGCATCGAGCAGGATTCGTCCGAGTTTCCGGCCCAAGTTTTCCGGCGCTTCTGGCGAGCCCGTGATCCGCCTTCGCAGATATTCCGTGCCGTCCACGGACAAAACGCAAGCGTCTAGGATCAATTCGCCTCCTTCGATTCGTCCCCAGGCGCCCAGGGGAACCTGGCAGCCGCCTTCCAGTTCAGAAAGGAGCGCCCGCTCCGCGTCCACACAGATACGCGTCTCTCGGTCTTCCAGTGTTGCCAGCAACTGCAACAGCTCGCGAGCATCCGCGCGCGCTTCCATTCCCAGGGCGCCCTGGCCCACTGCGGGAAGCATCAGCTCCGGCGAAATCACTTCAGTGATGCGGTTGGCGGCTCCAAGGCGGTCGAGTCCTGCCTTGGCGAGAATGATGGCGTCGAACTGCCCCTCGTCCAGCTTCCGCAGGCGGGTATCCACGTTGCCTCGAAGGTCCAGCAAGTCGAGGTCGGAGCGATAATGGCGAAGCTGCGCCTGACGCCGCAAGCTGCCGGTTCCCACGCGAGCCCCGGATGGAAGCGATGCCAAAGTTGCGCCGTTTCGTCCAACGACGCAGTCTCGGACGTCCTCCCGCGTCGTCATCGCTGGGAATGCCAGACCGGGCGGAATCTCTGTGGGCACGTCCTTCATGCTGTGGACGGCCAGATCGATGCGATCTTCGAGGAGAGCGTCTTCGAGTTCTTTGATGAAGACGCCCTTCATTCCGAGGCGACTGACGCTGGCCTGGGCAAACTTGTCGCCCGAAGTCTTGATCAGCACGATTTCCGCCTCCAGGCGATGCAGATCGCGCAGGCGGTTGCGAACGTGATGGGCCTGCCAGAGGGCGAGCGCGCTGCCGCGAGAGCCGATGCGCAGAGACTTCACGGCTTCTTCCGGTCCAGGTCAAAACAATCGCGCAACGCCTCGAGCTCCGCCAGCCGTCGGCGCAGTGCGCGCGACTCGCGCAGCCGCTTGGCAGGCCTTTCGAGGATGTGCTCGATCAGGTCTTCGGTAAGCCGGACCACGCGCTGGCGATCTTCCGGCGACATTTGCGGCATCGAATCCAGGCGTTCCTGGAGAAAGGCCTGGCGATCAGCGTGGAGTTGCTGCCGAAGCTCATCGAGGACTGCAAGTGCTTCCACGCTGGACTGCCAGGCGGCAAACTTGGCCATCTGCTCGGCAATCAGGGCTTCGGCGCGCGGCAGTTCTGCTTCCCGCGCCAGCTTGTTTTGCTCGACGATTTCCCCGAGGTCATCGATGTTGTACAGATACACGTTGTTCAGCTCGGCCGCGGCCCCGTCGATGTTACGAGGCACGCCGAGATCCACGAGGAAGATGGCGCGCCCGGACCGAGCCATCATGGCCTGTTCCATCATCGCTCGCGTCACCAGCGTCCCCATCTCTCCCACCGAGGTGACAACAATGTCCGGAGCTTCCAGGACTGCCACCAGCGCGGTCCACTCCGCCACTTCGCCGGCGATTCGTTGCGCCAGTTGCTCGGCCCGCTCGCGCGACCGGTTCACGACTACAACGCCCCCGATGCCGCGGTTCCGCAGGTGATCCACCACCTGCTCGGCGACAGCACCCGCGCCGACGATGAGCGCACAGTGGCCGTGCAAGCGGCCGAAAACGCGCTCCGCGAGTTTCACTCCGGCAAAGGCTACCGACATCGGCCGGGCGCCGACCTCAGTCTCCGCGCGGACCCGTTTTCCCACCTCGAGCGCCCCCTGAAACAACCGGTTCAGCACCGGCCCCGTCGAACCGTGATCGAGCGCGCGTTGGTATGCCTCGCGAACCTGGCCGAGGATTTCAGCTTCACCCAGTAGCATTGAATCGAGACCGGAGGCCACTCGGAACAGATGCCGAACCGCTTCGGGACCGGCGTGCCGATAGAAGCGGCCGTTCAGTTCCGGTGCGGGAATCTGATGGAACGCGGTGAAATAGTGCTCCATCGCCTCCGATGTGCGTTCGGATGACTCGGGCTGCACACCATAGAGTTCGCTGCGATTGCACGTCGAGAGCACCACGGCTTCTTCGAGGATCCCGCGTCCTCGAAGCTCGGCGGCGGCGCGCAAAGCTTGCTCCGGGCTGAAAACCACGCGCTCGCGCAGCTCGACGGGCGCCGTACGATGGTTGCAGCCGATCACCGCAATCTGCAAACGGTTACCCAATTCGCGGCTCGTGCGTGCGGCGGTAGCCATCAAAAATACCTGTGGAAACTGGTGAGATACAGGTTCACAAATGTGTAGCTGAATAGCACAAGCAAGAAATTCAGCGCGCAGACGCCCGCTGCCCGCGCGCCCCGCCACGCCGTTTGGCGAGCGAGCCACAGGTACGCGGCGTAGAGCGCCAGCACCACCAGGGTAACAATCACTTTCGGGTCCGTGCTCCCGTACTGCCCGCTGAGCCGATGCTCCCAAATAAATCCCAGCGCTGCACCCACGGTCAACGAGAGAAGACCCACCCAGACGCTGCTGCGGCTCATCCGCTCGAGCACATCCAGCGCGGGAAACCTCCAAAACATGCGGCCCGGACGCCGCTCGCGCAGCACGCGGCTCTGCACCAGATAAATCAAGCTGATGATGAAGGAAAGGGCGAAGGCCGCATAGGCGAGAATGTTCAACGTCACGTGCAAAGCAAAGAGCGGGCCTCGCGCCGGCGGCGGTGGAGGCGGATTTGACGGAGCGATGGCCATGGCCACTGCCAGCCAGCCCAGGACGAACGGAAGTACGAACGCGCCCACCGAACGCTGTCGATGATAGATTTCGAGGCCGAGGTAGGTTACCGCCAGGAGCCACGCAAACAGCGACATCGACCCGTACAGGTCCTGATAAGGCACGGAATGGACCCAGCGCGGGCGATGCAGCAGCGCCAAATAGTGCAGCACAATCGCTGCGGCCAGAAAGAGCGTCGCAAAGCGGCCCACCTGGCGCCTGTCCCCGTAGAGAAACAAGCAGTACAAGACCAAGCTGACGGCATACAGAGCCAGGGTTCCGTAGCCCAAAGGCGTATTCATGCGGGTTGGCAGCTTCCGTTAGCCGAATTTTCCATTTGGAACCGCGCCGGCCGAGGGCGTCAGGAAGTCGCTCGAACCAGGATTATAGCGGAATTACACCCATATTTGACGCCAGCTTCGCGCCGGGCTTACAATCTGCCGCTCCATCGGCAAAGCCGGATCGACTGTGGCCGATTCGAGGAGAAATCATGACGACGGAATTGCGCGGCAAAGTTACGATTGTGACCGGCGGGACGTCGGGTATTGGCCGTGATGCCGCCCTGCTTTTTGCGAAAGCGGGAGCCAAAGTGGTGGTCGCCGGCCGGCGCGAAGTGGAAGGAAAGGAAACGATCGGCCTGGTCCGTGCCGCCGGTGGCGATAGCCTGTTTGTGAAGACCGACGTATCGCAAGCCGCCGAAGTTCACACGCTCGTCCGGAAAACGGTGGAGAGGTTTGGCCGTTTGGATATCGCGTTCAATAATGCCGGGATCGAGGGAAACTTGAGCCCTATCGCCGAACAATCCGAGGAAGACTGGGATCGCACCATCGACATCAATCTCAAAGGCACCTGGCTTTGCCTGAAGTACGAAATTCAGCAGATGCTCAAGCAGGGCGGTGGCGGAGCCATCGTCAACATGGCGTCCGTCGCGGGCTTGATTGGTGCCGCTGGGTTCGCAACGTATTGCGCGAGCAAACATGGTGTGATGGCGCTAACCAAGTCCGCCGCGCTCGAAACCGCGCAAAGCGGCATTCGGATAAACGTTGTGTGTCCTGCGGTGATCGAAACGGCTATGGCTGAGCGTATCTTCGGCGAGCCGGAGATCCGAAAGCACTTTATCGGTATGCATCCCATCGGCCGTTTCGGGACGCCGATGGAAGTCGCGGAAGCCGTCTTGTGGATGTGCTCGGACCGGGCATCCTTCATGACGGGCCAATCGCTGGTTCTTGATGGCGGATTCCTGGCAGGGCCCAACCCTCCCTCCTAGTGCCGTTCCGACTTGATCGGAATAGGGACTGCCTGAGGCAGCCTGCCAGCAGCCCTGACGGGGCGCAGAAGGATTTGCTCTGAATAGTTGGAGGCACCATCCGCTCGAGCGCTTAGTCCTCCGGATCTTCCCCCGGGCGCATCTTCCACAGCATCTGCCGCAGGATGCCGAGCCAGACCACGGCGTCGCGGGCGGGCAGTTTCAGGCGGCGGACCAACCGGCGCAACCTTTCATCCGCGTCAGCCACGGAACGTCGGTTCAAGTAGCCGCTGGCGCGTAGCGCTTCGATTAGCAGCCCGGTGATCCTCTCGAGCTCGCCTGCAGTCGCGACCTTGAGCTTGGGTTCCCGCGCGACCTTGGCATCGCGGACTAGTTCGTACAGGCAGACCGCCACCGCCTGCCCCAGGTTCATCGAAATATTCTGTTCGCGTGTCGGGATGCGCATCAACCAATGACAGTGGCTGAGATCGTCGTTCGAAAGGCCGAACTTCTCCGAACCGAACAGAAGAGCGACACAGCTCGATCCCACTCGTTTGCGGATGAGGCGCGCGCCGTATTCCAGCCGCTCGAGAGGGTGTTGCAACTCCCGGTGACGTACGGCCGTCGTTCCAACCACGAGCGTGCAGTCGGCCACGGCTTCGGCCACGCTCTTGTACTCTTCGGCGCTCGCGAGCAGCGCCGACGCGCCGACGGCGGAACGCGCTTCGCGAAAGGCCGCTTCGTACGGGTTCACCACTCGCAGGCGGGAAAATCCGAAGTTGCTCATGGCGCGAGCGGCCGCGCCGATGTTGAGAGGATTGCGCGCGGCCACCAGGACGACACGCAGACGGTCGAATTGGGCCCGGACAGGCAAGGATCCCTATTCTATGACACGCACGTTATTCGGCGCCTTCCGCTTTGATTTTATGAAATGGAGGGCTAAACAGTCGACAACGCCTCGAACGACAGGGCTTCTCACCCGCGGCAATACCGTTGTTCCGATACCTTGAGAGTATCGCAGAGCTGCGTGAGAAGACGTCGCACCGAGGGCGATGCTTTGCCCGAGTCGTTCTGCTATGATGACTTCGCATTCAGGACTGTGTGCCAAACCCCGAAGCCACGATGAATCGGACGACCCTTTTTCTGCGGGCGTGCCGCTCGGAGCCGGTGGAGCGCGTGCCCGTTTGGATCATGCGCCAGGCCGGCCGCTACCTGCCTGAATACTGGGCCGTCCGCCAGCACCACTCGTTTTTGGAAATCTGTAAAACGCCTGAGCTTGCGGCGGAAGTCTCGCTCCAACCGTTTGAAGCGCTTGGCGTAGATGCCGTCATCGTCTTTTCGGACATCCTCATCGTGGCGGAAGCGATGGGCTTGCCTCTCGAAGTGCTGGAGAGCGGACCGGTCCTAGGGATTCCTGTGCGCGACGCGCGCGCAGTGAATGCGCTCCGCGAATTCGATCCGGCGCAAGAAACACGCTTCGTCGCGGAGGCTATCAGCAAGCTTTGCAAGACGCTGGGTCCGGAAGTCCCGGTCCTGGGGTTTGCCGCCGCGCCTTGGACACTGGCCTGCTACATGATCGAAGGTCAAGTTCGCGGCGATTTGGCTTACGCCAAGCAGATGATGTATGGGGAGCCGGGTCTTTTCCGGTCTTTATTGGAAAAGATTGCTAAGGTAACAGCGAGGTACCTGAAGGCGCAAATCGCGGCTGGCGCCACGGCGGTCCAGCTTTTTGACACCTGGGCTGGCGAGCTCAGCCGCCACGACTTCGACGCCTTTGAATTGCCCGCGATCCAATTGCTTGCGGAAGAGCTCGGTGCAAGCCTGGTCCCCGTCATCCTGTACGCCAAAGCATCGAATCATCTGCTCGGCAGCCTAGCCTGCACGGGAGTGGACGTCCTGAGCGTGGACTGGCGCGTGGATCTGGCGGAAGCCCGAAAGATTCTTGGGAGCGGTGTGGCACTGCAGGGGAATGTGGATCCGGCGGTGCTTCTGGGCTCCGAAGAAAGTATTCGTGAAGCCGCGCAAGCGGCTATCGAGCAAACCGGCGGGCTCGGGCATATTCTCAACTTGGGTCACGGCATTCTGCCCTCCACTCCCGTCGAAAGCGCCCGAGCATTTGTCGAAGCGGGACAGGGCGTAGTGCTGCCGGCTCGGGCGCACTCCGGACCGGCAAGCTAGGAATCACGCCATGGCGGACTCAACCTTGAAGCAACCCGCGACACGAAGCCTCGACATCAGCGAAGCGTTTCTCGAGAAATACAACCGCCCGGGTCCTCGGTACACCAGCTATCCAACCGCACCCGTCTGGCAGGAAGATTTCGGCCCGGATGATCTCGAGGAGGTTTTTTCCCGCGCCGACGCGAACGGCGCTCCCGTCTCGCTCTACATGCACATTCCATTTTGCGAGAGCCTCTGCCTTTTCTGCGCGTGCAACGTTTCGATCGAGAAGAACAAGCAAGTCGCAGTTCCCTACCTCGAGACCCTTAAGCGTGAGATCGACTACGTCAGCGGCTTCGTTTCGCGCCAGCGGCCCGTGATTCAATTCCATTGGGGCGGGGGCACGCCTACTTACCTGAGCCCGGCGCAGATGGAGGAGCTATTCGGGTCCGCGCGCGAACGGTTCACGTTTGCGCCCGATGCCGAAATCGGCATTGAAGTGGATCCCCGCGTCACGCATCGGAGTCATCTCGAGACGCTGCGCCGGCTTGGATTCAATCGCCTCAGCATGGGCGTGCAGGACTTCAATCCGCAGGTGCAGGAAACCATCCATCGGGTCCAACCATACGAGATGACCCGCGATCTGATCGCCGAGGCGCGGGCGCTCGGCTTTGACAGTCTTAACGTGGACTTGATCTACGGCTTGCCTTACCAGACGGCCGAAAGTTTTGCCGCCACGATCGACAAGGTCTTGACCTTACGACCCGACCGCGTGGCCATGTTCAGTTACGCGCACGTGCCCTGGCTCAAGAAGCAGCAGGGCTCTTTTGCGAGTCACTTGCCCGAGGGCATCGAAAAATTTCGCATCTTCCGCGTCGGACTCGAACAATTCGGCGCCGCCGGTTATCTCTACATCGGCATGGACCACTTCGCCCGGCCGGCAGATGAATTAGCCCTTGCGCAACAGAATCGTACCCTCCATCGAAATTTTCAGGGATACACCACAAAGGAGGGCGCCGATCTTTACGGCATGGGCGTTAGCGCCATCAGCGGCATCGGTGCCGCCTATGCGCAGAACCGCCGCGAGATCCCGGCCTATCAGTCCGCGGTCGCCAACCGGGGCATTGCCACGATGCGCGGTTACCGACTCACGAGAGACGACCTGATTCGGCGAGACGTCATCAGCCGGCTCTTGTGCCACACGGTGATCCGCAAAGAGGAAGTCGAGCGGAGGTTTCAGATCGCCTTCAACGACTACTTTTCGCAGGAACTGAAGCAGCTCGAAGACTTTCGCGCCGACGGCCTCGTCCTTCTGGATTCCGACGAGATTCGCGCAACTCCGCTAGGACGCATCTTCATCCGCAATATCGCAATGCTGTTTGACCGTTACCTGCACGAACAGAAGATGGATCACCGCCCACTGTTTTCGAAGACCCTCTGAATGGATTCTTACGAATGACGCAACCTGCACAGGCGGTCGTCGTCGGTGGCGGCATTTCCGGCCTTTGCTGCGCTTTTCGCCTCCAGCAGCTCGGTGTTCCGCCTGTGCTCGTCGAAGCCTCCGAGCGCCCGGGCGGTATGATTGGTACCGTCGAAAAAAAAGAGTTCCTTTTTGAACTTGGTCCTCAAAGCTTTCTTGCCACGGACCCGCTTCTCGAACTCGTGCGCTCGCTCGGCTTGGAGAGCGAGTTACTGACCTCCGACCCGAAGGCGCCGCGATACGTCCTGGTGCGCGGAAAATTGCACGCCATCCCTATGTCGCCGGCGCTGCTGGTCTCGACCCCTTTGCTCGGACCGGTATCGAAGCTTCGGCTGCTCGTGGAGCCCCTGGGGAGGAAACAACCGGGCCAATCAGACGAGTCGGTGGCAGCCTTCGTCCGCAGAAAATTCGGAGCGGAAATCCTGGACTACCTGGTGGCTCCATTTGTTTCGGGCGTCTACGCCGGCGATCCCGAACACCTGAGCCTGCGGAGCGCTTTCCCCACCATCGCGCAATGGGAACGGGAATATGGAAGCGTGCTACGAGGGGCGATGAAGTCACGCCCGACTGGCGGGAAATCTCGTCCCGGACTCTGTACCTTCCGGCGCGGCCTGGCGACACTCACCAATGCGCTTGCAAGCAAGCTCGGGGCAGCCTTCCGGAAGGAGGCAAGGCTCGAATCCATCGCCGGAGGCAAAGCCAAGGGCAGCCCTGAATTCGAGCTGGGCGTTTCCCAACACGGCGCAGCCGAGACCATTCGAGCGGCCGCAGTTGTGCTTGCGACTCCCGCCTACGCATCCGCCCGGCTGCTTGGAACCGTTGGGCCACCGCTTGCCTCGTCGCTTTCCGGGATCGCCTACGCGCCGGTGGCCGTCGTGGCCGCAGGCTATTGGCGGAAGCAGGTGGGCCATCCGCTCGACGGTTTTGGATTTCTCGTGCCGCGCACGGAAAAACTGCGAACCCTCGGCACGGTGTGGAATTCCTCGCTCTTCACTGGACGGGCGCCCGAAGGCATGGTTATCCTGACAAGCTTCGCCGGAGGAGCCACCGACCCGAGTCTCGTGGACCTCGAAGACGACGCCATTGCAGCGACGATTGAGAGCGAGATCGGCCGCGTATTGGAGATCACCGGCCAACCCGTGGAAAGAATGGTGTGGCGCTACGCTCGCGCCCTGCCGCAATACAACTTAGGCCATGCGGAAAGGGTCGCCGCAATTCGTGACGAGCTCTCCGATCTGCCGGGCCTTTTTCTGGCCGGAAACTACCTGAACGGCCCTTCGATCGGAAATTGCGTGGAAGGGGGCTTTCGGATTGCCCAGAGCGTCCGCGATTACCTTGCCGACGCTTGATTCGCCTGAACCGTCTGACAGCGGTGCAGGATTCCGGAAGAATCTCAAAGGAGAAGATCTATGACGAGCAAAGTGAAACCCATCCCTGACGGCTATCACACCGTGACACCGTACCTGATCGTTCCAGAGGTGGCCAAACTGATCGACTTCCTCACGCAGGCCTTTGAAGCAAAAGCAGGTCATCGCTCGACGCGGCCAGACGGCTCGATCGGACATGCCGAGGTTACGATCGGCGATTCCAGGGTAATGATGGGTGAGGCATCAGCCCAATGGAAGCCGATGCCTTGCGCGATTTATCTGTACGTCAATGACACAGATGCAACGTACAAGCGCGCCCTTCAGGCCGGCGCGACTTCTATAATGGAGCCGGCGAACCAGTTCTACGGGGATCGGAACGCTGGCGTGAAGGATTCGTCCGGCAACCAGTGGTGGATCGCCACGCACGTGGAAGACGTTTCTCCGGCGGAGATGGAGAAGCGGAGCGCAGAATTTTTCAAAAAACAGCAGCGCTGAGGCCGCGAGCGCTAGTGCCGTTCCAACTTTTTGAGCCGAATGGCGGGCAGGTTAGATGAACGACTCTTACGTTTTGCAGGGTTCGTTGGAACGGCGCTAGTTAGAATCGAACCGGCGCTTGCGGCGATACGCCAGGCGGATCCGGCGGCGCCGGCCAGCCTCGCGGTAACGCCGCCGATCCGCGGCCGTTTCCAGGATCAACGGTGGCGCAGGTCGCGGCTTGCCTTCCTCATCCACAGCCACAAAAGTGACGTAAGCGCTGCTGGTGTGCTTGCGCTCGCCGGTCAGGACGTTTTCGGAGAATACCTTCACCCCGACTTCCATGGAGCTATGGAAGACGCGATTCACGTTCGACTTCAAGATAATCAGCTCGCCCACGCGAATCGGATTTCGAAAATCCAGATAGTCCACCGAAGCGGTGACGACGTAGCTGCGGGAGTGGCGATGCGCCGCAATGGCCGCGGCGATATCAATCAGGTGCATCACGCGGCCACCGAGGATATTCCCGAGCAGGTTCGCGTCGTTTGGCAGGACCACTTCCAGCATCTCGGCGCGCGATTCCCTCGCGGGCTTCCCCGGCGCGCCGCCGTTCCGTCTTTTCGATCGCTTGCGGTTCGCTCGCTTTTCTTCCGCTCTTTTCACCGTAGTTCGGCACGTCGCAGGCCCACTTGGCGGCGCGTCCTCAAGCCCGCTATAATACGCGGTTTCAAGCCATGCCCCAAACGCAGAAGACGCGGCGCGAAGTCCTGGAAGGTTTCGTCAACGCAAATCCTGGCGACGCCTTCGCGCGCTACGGCTTGGCGCTGGAGTGCGCCCGGCAGGGCGACGATGCCGCCGCCTTGGAGCATTTCCACAAATTGCTGGCTGACCATCCTACCTACGTGACCGGCTATTTCCAGTTCGGGCAACTCCTGGCGCGGCTCGGGCGCCTCGCGGAGGCCCGCGAAGCGCTTTCCGCTGGAGTGGCCGCCGCGCAGAAGGCCGGCGACCTCCATGCCCGCGATGAAATGCAGGCGGCCTTGACGTCCCTGGGTTAGTTTCTCCGCGCCGACCGAGAGGTGGTGAAAACACGACAGCCCGTTTCTGTTATTCTAGGATTGTTCCAACTTGATCCGGCTTGGGATTGCCTGAGGCCGTCGGCTGGCCTTGGAACGCGCCAAGCATTGGCGCCGAATCGTTGGAACGTCACTAGCCATCGGCGATGACCCCGAAGCCCACGCGAATCCCCTTGTTTCCGCTCGAAGCGGTTCTGTTGCCTCTGATGCCTCTTCCCCTGCACATTTTCGAGCCACGCTACAAGCTGATGATTCAAAAGTGCCTGGACAATCAGGAGAAATTCGGCGTGATTCTCGCCAAGGACAAGGGAATCGTTTCGGTCGGCTGTACGGCGCGGATTGTAGAGCTAGTCCGAACCTATCCCGATGGCCGCATGGATATTCTGACTGTCGGACAGGACCCTTATCAGGTGATAGAAGTGTTTGACGAGGGGCCATATCTGGAAGCGGAGGTCGAGTACCTGGAAGAAGTCGAGACGCCCTCCGCTCGGGAACCGGTCCCGCACCTGCTCGACTTTTATCAAAAATGCCATACCCTGATTTTTGGCAGCCCGCCGGATCAGGCCAACCTCGCACCCGGTGCGTCTCTCGCCTATCATATCGCCAGCGATCTTCCCATCGACTTGGATTACAAGCAGGAACTTCTGCAGACGCGCGACGAAGACCACCGACAACTGGATCTGATCGAACGATTGCGCGACTGGCTGCCGCAGCTCGAGCATCTCCATGCGGTTCGGAAAAAGGCGCGTCGAAACGGCCAAGGTTTCGGATGACGGCCGCCTCCTCAGGCTCGAAAGGTTCGGACCGACGGCGCGGAGGTCGTCTTCATTTTTTCGGTTCATCCGTGCACACTTGTTGCGGCGGGCCGTATCGGTGCTGAAATGATTCCTTTATAATGAAACGGGAGCGACACCTGCTCATTACATCTGCTCCTCGAAAGAATTGGGGACCCCCATGAATCAATTGCCGCAAACCCTGGGCGAACTCCGCCGCAGCCGATGGTCGGAGGAAAACACCGCCAACCGTACGGTGAAGCAGGAACTCCGCGAAAACCTGCTGCGCAAAATCGAGAGTGGAGAAACGCTATTCCCCGGAATTCACGGTTACGAAGACACGGTCATCCCGCAAATCGTCAACGCCCTTCTTTCGCGGCATCATTTCATTCTGCTCGGCCTCCGCGGCCAGGCAAAGACGCGTATCCTCCGCGGACTGATAGCCTTCCTCGATCCTGAAATCCCGGCTCTAGCCGGATGTGAGATTAATGATAATCCGTATCGTCCCATCTGTGGCGCCTGCCGCGAACGCATCGCCGCTGAAGGTGAGCGAACGCCGATTGTCTGGATCGAGCCCGAGCGCCGTTATGTGGAAAAACTTGCCACGCCCGATGTGACCATTGCGGACATCATCGGTGACGTAGACCCCATCAAAGCTGCCAAAGGCGGGCGCGACCTTTCCGACGAACTGACCATCCACTACGGCCTCCTGGCACGTGCAAACCGCGGGCTTTTTGCCATTAACGAGCTTCCGGACCTCGCCGGGAAGATTCAGGTAGGGCTGTTCAACATCATGCAGGAGGGCGACGTCCAGATTAAGGGATATCCGGTGCGGCTGCCGCTTGACGTCTTGCTCGTCTTCACCGCGAACCCCGAGGACTACACGGCGCGCGGCAAGATTATTACGCCGCTCAAAGACCGAGTCGGCTCCGAGATCCGCACGCATTACCCAGCCACGGTGGAAGAAGGAATGTCCATCACCGCCCAGGAGTCCTGGACCACCCGCGAGGGCGCCCAGCGCATCGAAACTCCCGACTACCTCCGCGAGATTATCGAGCAGATCGCTTTCATCGCCCGTGAAGACAAGCGCATTGACAGGCGCTCCGGAGTCAGCCAGCGCCTTCCCATCAGCGGCCTCGAGAACGTGCTTTCGAGCGCCGAGCATCGCGCAGTCCGCAATCACGAATCCGTTGCGGTGGCCTGCGTCGCGGATATCTACTCCGCCATTCCGGCGATGACCGGGAAATTTGAGCTCGAATATGAAGGCGAGCTCCGCGGAGCGGACACCATCGCTCGCGAGCTCATCCGCGCCGCCGTCGCCAAAGTGTTCACCAAATACTTCAGCGAAGCGAATTTGAACTCCGTGGTGCAATGGTTCGAAATGGGCGGCGAGCTGAAAATCCGCGCCAACGCCTCAGCAGCGGAACGCGTGGCGCAACTGAGGAAGATTCAGGGCCTTTTCGACCACCTGGGAGTCCTGAGTGTAAGGCCCAAGGACGAGCCGGGCATCGTAGCCGCTGCTGCCGAATTCATTCTCGAAGGGCTCTATGCCCACAAACGCATCAGTCGCAGCGAGGAGCGCGGTTTCTTCGCCGAGGCTCGTAAGGCTCCGGAACCGCGCGAGACGGCGGGACGCCTGCCGCGGCGCCAATTTAACTGAGGCACGATGAAGTATATCCGCTACACAAGGTATACGGGCGAGGCGGCCGACGAGATCGATCTCGAGGAGTTGATGAGCCGTCTTTCTAATTTCCTGCTTCGGAGCGGATTTGAATCCCAATACTACGGCATCTACGAGATGGACTCGGAGCGCACCATGGAGCAGCTCCGACAGGCCATCCTTCGCGCTCTGGAAGAAGGCGACCTGCTCCCCGCGGAACTGATGGAGGATCTCCTCCAGAATCCCGACTTGACCAAGAACGAAAAGCTGCGCGAGATGATTGACCAGCTTATCGAGCGACTCACGCAAGAGGGCTACATTTCGCCGCAACCGCCGCAGGTGACTCCACCACCCGAGCACACGCCGGGCGGGCAAATCGGTCGCGACCAGCCGGAGGCGCACGCGCGCTTCGAAATTACGGATAAAGCCATCGACTTCCTCGGCTTCAACACCCTGAAGGATCTGCTGGCCTCGCTCGGCAAGAGCAGTTTCGGACGGCACGACACTCGCGACTTGGCCACCGGCATCGAATCGGGGGGCACGTCAAAACGCTACGAGTTCGGCGACACCCTCAACCTCGACGTCAGCCAAACGCTCTTCAATGCCGTGCGCCGCAACGGCGCTCGCGTGCCCATCGAGCTCGAGTATCCGGACCTCATGGTCCATCAATGCGAATACCAGAGCTCCTGCGCCACGGTGCTGATGCTCGATTGCAGCCACAGCATGATCCTGTACGGCGAAGACCGCTTCACCCCGGCCAAACGCGTGGCCCTGGCGCTCGCGCAACTGATCCGCACGCAATACCCAGGCGATTCCTTGCATGTGGTTCTCTTCCACGACAGCGCCGAGGAGATTCCCCTCGGTCAGCTGGCGCGCGTTCAGGTGGGCCCCTATTACACCAATACGCGGGAGGGTCTGCGCATGGCGCAGCGCATCCTGGCGCGCCAGAAAAAAGACATGCGCCAGATCGTCATGATTACGGACGGCAAGCCCTCCGCGCTGACGCTCGAAGACGGCCGCATCTACAAGAACGCATTTGGCCTGGACCCGCTCGTGGTGACGCAAACGCTCGAAGAAGTATCGAAGTGCAGACGCGCCGGGATCCTGATCAACACTTTCATGCTCGCGAGCGACTACAGCCTCGTTCACTTCGTGCAAAAGGTGGCCGAACTATGCCGCGGAAAAGCCTACTTCACGACGCCCTACACGCTCGGCCAGTATCTCCTGATGGATTACGTCGATCGCAAGACCCGCAACGTCCACTAGTGCCGTTCCAACTGATTGCTCCGAGCTTCGGAGAGATACTCAAGTAGAGCCCCCACCTGCTCTACCGTGGGATTTCCGGGCTTACGAAGTGTCCGACGGCATGAATGTCGATTGTTACCTTGTCGCTGACGCGCAAAATGAAAGTACTCGGATTTTTTAGTCCCCACTGAACGTAGGGAACGATGAAGTGAGTCGTGAGTTGTAATTGCCGGCCATCCGCCTGAATGTCGATCGGAAGCGTTAACTCGTGATCCTGTCCATGCAGCCGGAATTGGCCCGACACTTCCATTCGAGAGGAGCCTTGCGGTGCGAGTGTGCCTTTCATCTGGCTAGGCGTGAAGGTAATTTCCGTAAACTTGCCGCTTTCCAGAATCTCGCGATGCATTTTCCAGTCGCGACCCCCGTTGCCGCTTTCTCCACTGATCGCGTCCACGACGATCGCGCCGTTTATCTTGCCGGTCGCAGGATCGAACCCGATCGTGCTCCTTTTCAGTTTGAACGTCCCGTGAACCGTGTGCAGGACGTCGCCGAGCGTGAATTCGATTGTCGTTTGCGCCGTATCGAGTTGTACGACGGATTCCTGCGCGTACAGTGCCGGCATAATAACGTACGCCACCAGCACCGCGAACAGTGCGGGCAAGAATCGAACACCGAGGAATCGAGGAGGAATGGTCTTGCAGGCCATGAACGCTACGCCCTCAAACATTTCCATCCAAAATCGATCATTTCACCTGCCCCGATGGATGAAAGGGAAAGCGCCCCCGTGTTTATCGACAACAGTTTTGAAAATAAGCCCGGCTTGCTCTGGAACAAACGTAGAATTCTCTGACGGATCCAGTCACTTCTTTCCATGATCAGCATGAGGCGCGTCATCGTGGCAGGCATCGCTGCGATCTTGCGGTGAGCGGAGTCGTAACGCGCAAGGTTCCCTTGTTCGAACGCCTCGGCCAAGTAAAGGGCTTGCTGAAAGGACAGGCTGAGCCCGTGTCCAGTGATTGCGTCCACCGTTCCAGACGCATCGCCGACCAGCGCCACGCGGCCCCTAGTAACGGCCGGGAGACGCGTCATGGAACTCACATCCCCCAATTCCTTCGTCGTGCGAATTGTCTCTCGGAGCCTTCTGGCGAGGACTGGGAAGAGCGGCAGAGCTTGCTCGATCCGGAGCCGGGAATTCCGCGAGAAAGCAGTTATGCAGACCTCCTCTACGTCGGTCGGCGTCGTCACTATTTGACAACTCTTGCCCCAATACACTTCCACGACGTCCGTCCAGGGACGAATTTGAAAGTGTCCGCGAAAGCCAAACCGCTTTTGCGTCAGACAGTGGAAATCGAGATTCGCCCATTTCCGCACTCTTGAATTCTGCCCGTCAGCGCCAACCAGCCATTCATACCGAATGCGATTTCCTCCCGCGAGGATGTGGTTCGGCTCGATCTTCGTGACTCTTGTGCCCCAAAGAAAAGAAACTCCCGCCTGGGTCGCGCGCTCGAGGAGAAGTTGATGCAGACGGACGCGCCGCAATCCGAATCCGATACCGCCGGAAAACTTCGCACAGGCGGACGAGTCCTGGTCGGCAAAGCGGATTCCAAGGAATGGAACTGCGATATCGGAATTCAGATGGATTCCAAGAGCGCGGACCGCGGCCACCCCGTGCGGCAACAGCCCCTCTCCGCAGGGTTTGTCGATCGGCGGCGTCCGCGCCTCCACCACGACAGACTGAAGTCCCTTTGCACTCGCCGCGATCGCCGCCGCAATACCTGCCGGCCCTGCTCCAACTACAATGACATCCGCGTGGATGTTCAATCGATGGTCCTCGATCACAGGATTCTAAATTCCAAGCCGGATGCTTCCCCGGCATTGGCAGAACATGTGCGCACGTGCTGTCCGGCTCGTTTGAAGTTATATGTTGAGCGCACGCCTTCCCAAATCGATAGCTTCTACCCAGAACTTTGGCGAGGTGTGAATCATTTCCACAACTTCGCTCACTGCGGAAATGAATTCTTCCACCTGCGCTTCTTCCACCACTAGGGGAGGGGCGACCTTGAGCACCAAGAAGTTATTCCCGCACATCTGGGTCAGAATTTCCTTATCCCGGAACAGTCTCATCACGACCATCTGACCGAACATTGCGGGATGGATTGTCATGAAGGTCTCAAACGGAATGCGCAGTTTCAGTTCTCGTGGAGCGCGAAACTCAATGCCACACAGTAGGCCAAGACCTCGAACTTCCTTAATCATCTCGAAACCTGACAGCTTTTCGTTCAACGCCGCAATCAACCGCTCGCCCATTCTCACCGCGCGCTGGCCGAGACGCTCCTCTTCGAGGACATCCAGCGTCGCCAGGCCGGCCCGCATTGCCAGCCCATTCTCACTGTATGTGGAAGTGTGAACGATCGCGCGCTTGAGCGAATCGAAAACCGATTCGTAGACTTCATCGGTCATCAACACGGCCCCGCTCGGAACGAGCCCGCCACTCAGAGCCTTCGCCAGGACTACCAGGTCCGGATCCAGACCCCAATGCTGCCCGGCAAGAAACGGACCGGTCCTACACATGCCGGTCTGTACTTCGTCGAGAACAAACATGGTGCCGTAGCGCCGGCAGACCGCCTGCACTTGCTGAAGGTATTCCGGGATGTAGCGTATACCGCCTTCTCCCTGCACCGGCTCGACGAAGAACGCGGCGAATTGCCTTGTGGCTAGTTTAGTTGCCACGGCATTCAGGTCCCCGAAGGGAACCTGCTCGGCGGACTGGAGTAGAGTCCCAAATCCATCCTTCCAGAACGAGCTTCCCATCATGGAAAGTGCGCCCGTGGTTAGGCCGTGAAACGCACCGTCCAGATAGAGTAGCCCGTCACGCCGCGTGTGAACCCGGGCAAATTTAATTGCAGCCTCGACGCCCTCGCTGCCCGAGCTGCAAAAGAAGGCTTTCTTCGATCTGTTTCCTGCGTGCTCGCACAATCTTGCTGCAAGCTCCCCCGCAAGTTCCGGAACGTGGCTTTGGAGCATGGCCGGGCCGCACCGTTCGAGTTCCTGTTGAAGCGCTGCGATGATTCGAGGGTGGTTGTGGCCGGTGTTGTGGACACAGTAGCCGGAGAGAAAATCGAGATAGCGCCTGCCGTCGGAGTCAAACAATTCGGTGCCAATACAGCGCGTGTATTGGACGTTCATCTGAAGGACGTTGAGCAACCGGACCCATTGCGGATTGACCCGTTCCTGATACAGGACGCCGGATGCCGTGGCAGCACCTGCCGATGAGTGCATTTCCCTTTCTCTTTTACTGAGTCCGCGTCAAAGTCAGGCTGTTCCGACGAAGTCGTTGGCTGATCTCGAAATCTTCAACCATCCCCTACCGTGCTTAGTGTAGCTGTTTCCCGGGCCCGACTGGTTGGAAGAATAAACTGGTTTCCGGCAAATGAATCTCACACTTTTCCGATGCCCAGGTTTGTTGCGAGGTTGCTCTACGCAGTCTTGAAATTGAACCGAAACGCGCCGAAGCGGCGGCCGGCTTTGGCGCATCGAATTGGGGTGGAGTAGAATTGAGAAGTGATGCTGAGGCGCTTGTTTCACCGGCTGTTCGGAGGCCGCACGATGACGAAGGTCCAGGCCGGAAATGCTGCGCCGGCTTTTACGCTTCCCGGGACAAACGGGAAGTCCTATTCCCTGGCAGAAACCCTAAAGAAAGGGCCCGTGGTCGCGGCGTTCTTCAAGATTAGCTGCCCGGTCTGCCAATTCACTTTCCCCTTCCTCGAGCGGCTCTACGAAACCTACGGCGACTCGAACGTGACCTTCTGGGGAATCTCGCAGGACGATGCCGCTAACACCAAGGAGTTCTGCGCCGAATATGGCGTCAAGTTTCCGGTACTGATCGATGGCGACGGCTACCCCGCTTCCAACCAATACAGCCTCACCAACGTGCCCACCATCTTCCTGATTGCGGCGGATGGAAAAGTAAGCGTCAGCAGCGTGGGGTTTTCGAAAGCTGATCTCGAAAAGATTGCAACGGAGGTCGCCCGGGCATCGGGCAAGCCCGTCCAGCCCCTCTTTCGGACGGGAGAAGCCGTCCCCGACTACAAGCCTGGTTGAGGATCGAAGAACTAGGGTTCCGTCGGAACCCTCCACGAAAAACATCCTCCCGAACGGCCCTCGTCAACGCTCAGAAGTCTCTTCTTCGTGCAGGGCCTTCTTGTGCTTAGGCGGCTTGTGGCGTTTGTCGACAAGAACGCGTTCCGGAGGAGGAGGCCCTGCCATTTCGCGCGCCCGCCGGCGCGCCTCTTTTCCCACGTGGATCGTTCGCTTGCGTTTTGAGGCCGTCATGTCGATTTTGAGAGCACCGTTCGCTACACCCGTTGCGAGCTCGCTGCCGCCCGAGCCGTTGCGCTGCGATCGACGGTGGCCAGCCCGCTCCAGCTATACCCGCGGTGCCGGCGCACTCGAGCGTCGCGGAAGCCCACCGCCAGCCAGGCGCGCACTTCTTCCCCGCGCAAGTAATACGCCACCGGCGTCACCAGTTGATCGAATACATTGGCGTGAATCTCATCAAAGGGATAATCGTGCATCGAGGCGAAGTAATCTCCATAGGGCAGCGCGGGCCCTTTCCCATCGGCGCGAGGGCGGTAGAAGAGCTTGATTGCGCTCCAGAGAAAAGCGGAGGGCACCAGGCACGCGGCGCGCAGCAGCCCGGCGGGAAGTTTCGACGTCACCGCCGCGCGCAGTGGGTCAACGTACTTCGTAATCCACTCATTGCCCTCCTGTCCGTAGACCCAGAAGGCCGCCCGGCCGCCGTCGCGCACGCGCGAGGCCAGGCTGGCAAAACCTGCTGCGGGATCGGGAAGGTGGTGCACAACGCCGATGGAAAAGGCCAAATCGAACACCGGACGTACCGGCGGGTGCAGCAGGTCGCCGATTACGACGTGCGCGTTCTGGAGGTTGCGCGTGTTGGCGAAAGCCACCAAGGCGCTCTGCCCGAGATCGATGGAAACGACTGCCTTTGCGCCATAGGATGCCACCAGCGCGGTGTGCCGGCCCTTGCCGCAGCCTCCCTCGAACACGGTCTGGCCGGCGAAATCCGCAGGTGTAAGCGGTGCAACCCACGCCAAGAATTCTTGCTCGTAATAGTTCCGGAGATCGCTCCAGTGCAGCCATTCTTCCGTGAAGCGGGACGCCGTATCGAGCTTGACCGCTTCCACGGTGCGCGGGAGAAGCACCGGAACGCCATCGCGGATGGGGAAGTGCGCGGCGCACCCTGAACAAGCGAGTTCGCCGGCCATGATGTGTCCGGCGTCTTCGCGCAGGCTGCTGGCGCGCAACACCAGCTTGCCGCCGCAGTTCGGACAGGCGAGAAAGGACAGGGCCTCGTGTCGCATCACCGGTTCAACGGTAAACCTTTGACCAATTAGCCAGCATGGCGGTCCAAACTCCCCACTAGGTATCGTACATGGATCTGCATTCCTTGAACATCGCTTCCGAGACAACTCAGCATGTGAGAATCCAAATTGGAAATCTGGCCCAAAAAGAAAATGCAACCTTTTACGGCTCACATTCCTCTACACTCGCCGTAGGGTTCATGTTAGACTCGCGTCCACCCTGGTGGAGTTTACGTCTCGTGGTGGAGACGGAGACTGGTTCAACGTGTGCGGCATTACCGGTTTTACACATCGCAATCGCCCGGTCGACCCTGAGCGCATTCGCGCCGCTACGTGCTCCCTCGTTCATCGCGGACCGGATCAGCAAGGCACTTACGAATCGGAGCTGATCTCGCTGGGCGCCACACGCCTCAAGATCATCGATCTCCAGTCGGGCGAACAGCCCATGTTCAGCGAAGATGGAAACACGGTGGTGGTCTTCAACGGGGAAATCTATAATCATCGCGAGTTGCGCGCCGAACTCGAGGCCGCCGGGCGCCCCTTTTCTTCCCGCAGCGATACGGAGGTGGTGCTTCAAGCCTTTCTCAGATGGGGCAAACATTGCTTCAGCCGTTTACGCGGGATGTTTGCGATTGCCGTGTGGACGGAGAGGGAGAAACGCCTTCTGTTGGCCCGCGATCGCCTGGGTATCAAACCGCTTTACGTTCATCGGCAGGGTGACGACATTTACTTCGGCTCTGAGCTGAAGAGCCTCTTCGTTCATCCCGAGGTCAACCGCTCTCTCGACCTCACCGCGCTGCACCATTACCTGTCTCTGAATTACGTCCCCTGCCCGCGTACGTTGATTGACGGAGTGGAAAAACTGCTTCCCGGTCACGTTCTCGAATGGCGAGATGGACGAGTACAAACGGAGGCCTACTGGCGACTGCGCTTCGAACCGCAGAACCACCGCTCGGCCGAAACCGCCCAAGAACAGCTCGATGTCCTTTTGAGACAATCGATCCGTGAGCACCTGATCTCGGATGTTCCGCTGGGCGTTTGGCTGAGCGGCGGGATTGATTCCTCGACGATTCTGCACTACGCGCGGGAGGCTTGCCCGTCACGTCTCAAGACCTTCTCGATCTCTTTCCAGGGACGAAGCTTTGACGAGACACGCTACATTCGCGAAATGGCGAGGCGATACGATACCGAACATCGCGAGCTCGATTTGAATCCCGGCCTGGATCTGCCGGGTGCGATCGAGGAGCTCGTTTACTATTCGGATGAGCCCGTCGCCGATGCCGGCGCCCTGCCCGTATGGTTCCTTGCAAAACTCAGCCGCGAGCACGTGACGGTCGCCCTGAGCGGAGAGGGCGCCGATGAACTATTCGGCGGATACATCACCTATCGGGCGGACCGTTGGGCCGGGCCGGCACGGCAAGTCCCGCGGCCCTTACGCCGCGGCGCCCTGGCCCTCTTGCGCCACTGGCCCGTCTCCGACGATAAGATCAGCTTTGAATATAAGCTGAAGCGCTTCCTGGAAGGCTCGCTCCTTTCGGCGGACGAGGCACACGCGTATTGGAATGGCACATTCTCAGAGCAGCAGCGACGAGATTCCCTTCTCGTAAATCATGGTCCGAGGGTTCGCGATTTATTCGACAGGGATCTGCCTTCTTCTCATCCGTCGGAATACCTCAATCGCTATCTCGCGTTCGATCAGCGCTATTATTTGCCCGACGATATCCTCCAGAAAGTCGACCGGATGAGCATGGCACATTCACTCGAAGTCCGGCCGCCATTTCTCGATCATCGCATCGTTGAATTCGCAGCGTCGTTGCCGGAATCCATGAAGATTCACGGAGCTCGCCAAAAAGTCATTCTGAAACAGCTGATGAGGAACAAACTACCGCCTTCCGTACTTCAGCACCCTAAGACGGGCCTGGATATACCCACGCACGACTGGCTGCGCGGTTCCTTGCGGCCGCTGCTGCTCGATACCCTCAGCGCAGGGGCGATTGAGGAAACGAAGGTCTTTCGGCACGAAAGCATCCAGTTTCTCATCCAGCAGCATATGGAACGCCGCGCCAACCTCGGCTACCATCTCTGGGGTTTGCTCATTCTGTTCCTGTGGATCAAACAGTGGAAAATTCAAATCAGGACCGAACCGGAACTGGCGGGGCAGACTCTCGACAGCGTTATGGCCCTGGCCTGATCGTCGTCCTGTGTGCAACCGTCATTTTCCTCGGCTGCATCGTGTCTCCGCCTTCCCTGATGGACGACGTGGATGCGGTGCAGGCGCAGATCGCCCGAAACATGCTGGAGTCGGGTGATTGGATCATCGCGCATCTCGATGGCGTCCCCTATCTCGAAAAATCCCCGCTGATCTATTGGCTGACTGCGATGGCCTACCGCATTTTTGGCGTTCACGACTGGGCCGCCAGAATCTCTGTTGCGCTGGCCGCCATTTTGCTCTGCTGGGTCACCACACGATACGCTGGCTGGGCCTTCGGCTCTCGTGCCGGCTTTTATGCCGGCCTATCGCTCGCCACGTGTGCCGGACTCTTCCTGTTTACGCGCATTCAGATTCCGGACGTTATGCTCACGCTGACGGTGTGCCTGGCGTTCTGGTCGTTCGAGCGCGCCATCGAGCCTGACGAGCCTCATCCTCGCCGCTGGGCCATGCTCCTTGCTGCCAGCCTTGGCATCGGTCTGACAATCAAAGGCTTGATCGCCCTGGTGGCGCCCGTGGGCGGCGTGCTCGTCTACCTCCTTCTCACGCGGCAGCTTTTGTCACTTGACCTGTGGCGACGACTGCATGTGTTCAGCGGGGCGCTTGTCGTTCTGGCCATCGCCTCACCCTGGCTCATTCTGGCCACGCTGCGCATGCCTCCCTACTTTGATTTCACCTTGCATAGCGGTCCCGGCGAGTATCGCGGCTTCTTCTGGTTTTACTTTATCAACGAGCACGTTCTGCGGTTTTTAAACCAGCGATATCCGCGCGACTACAACACGGTACCCCGGCTTGCTTTCTGGCTGCTGCATCTTCTCTGGCTGTTCCCGTGGAGCGTTTATTTTCCCGCCGTCGCGGGTCTGAGCTACAAGCCCGCGGATCGGGCCGGCCGCACGCGCCTGCTGGCGCTATGCTGGATCGGCTTTTTGCTGGTCTTCTTCACGTTCTCCACAACTCAGGAATACTATTCGATGCCCGTCTATCCCGCAGTGGCCCTGCTGCTCGGGTGCGCGATGGCCGGGCACAGTCGATGGCTTCGCGTTGGCACCAAGTCCCTAGGAGTCATCTCTGCCTTGGCCGTTGTGTCTATTGCCGCGATCCTGATCGTTGTCCGGAACGTGCCCACGCCTGGTGATATTTCACAGGCGCTGCAGCAGCACCCCGAAGCGTATACACTCTCGCTCGGCCACCTCGGCGATTTGACGATCCCGTCCTTCGCCTACCTGCGAGTGCCTCTCGTCCTGGCCGGGCTGGCATTTCTTGTGGGCGCGCTCGCGGCGTGGCGCCTTCCCGACTCCCGAGCATTCCTTGCGTTCGCAGTGATGATGGTCTTGTTTTTCCATGCGAGCCGCCGGGCCCTGGTCGTCTTTGATCCCTATCTTTCATCCAGGCCGCTCGCGGAGGCGCTGCTGTACGCTCCTGAGGGCCGGTTGATCGTCAACGGTCAGTACTACTTCTTCTCGTCGGTCTTTTTCTACACAGACCGCCCGGCGCTGCTTCTCAACGGCAGGGTGAATAATCTTGAGTACGGCTCCTACGCTCCTGGCAGTCCCTCCGTCTTCATCGATGACGCGCAGTTTGTCAGCCTTTGGTCCAGCGCGCTTCGTTTTTATCTGCTTACGGATGCTCATGAGGTTTCGCGTCTCGACGCCCTTGTGGCCCCCGGCCACTTGTATCGAGTCGCAGAAAGCGGCGGCAAGATTCTCTGCACCAATCAGCCTTAGTCGGGATTTCGTTTCTGGGTTCTGCTCAAGCCCACGAATTTGGTTCCCGTCGAACACGAAGTCCACTTGCCGCAAACGGCGCTTCGGAGTCAGCCGAACAGGGTAACGCTCCGTTCCTAGCTCGACGACCTTAGCGTTTTTGACGAGGGTCTGCCGCCAGACTTCGAGGAGTGCGTGCTCGAAGTAAGAGTCCATGGAAGACTCCAAATCGAAGGTGGATTTATTTCAATTCTCTGGCACCACGGACAACCATAACAAATCTGCGTCACGGTCAGCACTAGTTGGCGAAAATGCGAAACACGAGGAGGTATCACCGTGGAAAATCTCAAAAAATGCAGCGCGGATTGTCAGGTCAACGAGTTTGAGAGGTTTCCATCGTTTGTCTCCGGGGAATCCGTACTGACTGTCGAGCAGATTGGAATCGAGCCACAATCGAGCGACACGTCAGAGCCATTTAGTTTTAGCCCGGACGGACACGTTGTCGGCCGGGATGGTTTCGTTGTGCCCAAGAACTTCGATGAGTTCTATGACCGGAACCCGATGGGCGTACGTCGCTGGCTCATGAAAAGACTCCACAAGCGGGCGGATGACGACACGGTCAAGGACCTAGAGCAGGAATTGCTCTTAGTCCTGATCTGCGGTGCGGGATAGGTTTACGGCTCTCTGCGACTCTTCTGGGATGTACCCAAAAAATTTTGTCAGGCCCAAAATTTCTGCGGATGGAGCCAAGATGTCAGAGGCCCATTCTCATGTCGCGGCCAGTCGAGAGGCTGCTAAAGTCCTTCACGGTGCTGGAGTTTGGCCGTTGGGAGCCATGCAAAATCGCCTTTGTGAACAGGCGAAGACGGCGCTGCGCGCCGGAAGAAGGGTGACACAGCACCGCTTATTCGGGCTATCCGCTGCGAGTCTTGTATGTCTTCATCGTCCTGGCGCACGATCGCCGCCGCGTCATCCACTTCAACATCACGGAGCATCCGACAGCGGTTTGGGCGGACGCGCCGCATAGACAATCGGGACAATCAAAAGAATTCGAGTGTTTCTGTAGCTGTGTGAACGCGGACTTCTCGACTCCCTCCAGCACAACAGAACCCTCGACGGGTGCCAAAGACGCCATCGGATAATCTCACATTGAGGCTGCCTATGTCTTGCCTCAGCGCATCAGCATGGTTGATCCTTTTCGTTATGCGACTGCCGATGCGATTTTGGCGAAGGACCGGTTGCCGGTCCTTCGCCGCTTCAGCAAGAGCATGAAGGGGAAGCCAAGCCGTCCCGGTCGCCCTCGCTCATTTGGAATGTCAAGGCGCGCATGTCTTCATTCAGGTGATCGAGTTTTGACGTTCCCACGACCGCGTGAAAATTCGGCGCGGTTTGCAATATGTAATTGAGCGCGATAACCGACAGCGGAACGCTATACTTCTGGCCGAGAGATATGAGCCGACTTATCCTTCGCTCGTCCTCCGGCTTGCGTTCAGCCAAGCGGCGGTCGATACATCTCTTTAGGCCGCCGCGCGCCAGTGGTGAGTAGGCAAGGAAAGGAAGACCGTTTTCCCGAAGATAGTCCACATATGTCCCGTCGCGGGAAATGTTCTGCGCACCCTTCCACCGCTCCCCATCTTTGGCTGGGAGAGCGTTAAATTCATTGCTCACCCACGGCACGACGTTTGCCTCCCGCAAGTAGGCCCGAAACTCCTTGAGCCTGGCAAGAGAGACGTTGGAATATCCGACATTATGGACCTTCCCGGATCTCAAGAGTTCAACGCTCCATTCGGCAATCGCCTGCGCAGGAACTTTCGGATTATCATAGTGCAATAGATAGACGTCGATGTAATCGGTGCCAAGGGCTCGCAACGAATCGTCCAGTTGGCGCAATAGCTTTTTCCGCGTCAGCGGCGTTCTCCAGAAAAGGCCCGGGTGTCCGCCCTTCGAGATGATCCGAAAAGCGCCGCGACCCAACGGATGTTTCCTGACGAAGCGCCCGACAACCCCTTCGCTCCAGTACATCCTGGCCGTATCGAACGAGTTGATGCCCATCTCAACGGCGCCGTTCAGGATGGCATCCGCGCGCTTTGTCGGAGCGATATTCCAAGACGCAAGATTCGGCACGGCAATCATCCAATCGGTGCCGAGAACTATTCTTGACATTTCGGATTTCATGTCGCTGCGTTAGATGTAGGTCTTGATCAAGCGCTCCGCCAAGCGATGGGCGAGCGCCATGATCGTAAGCGTGGGGTGCTTCTCGCTGAGAACCGGTATCACGCTGCCGTCACAGACATAAAGGTTCTTACTCTTGAAATATTTCAGGTCCTTGTCGACCACGCCGCCTCTCGGGTCAGCGGCCATTCGGCAGGTGCCCACGTAATGAATGCCTGATCCCGGAGGAGACCCGACCTCATCCGCGATGTAACCGCTGGCTCTCCTTAGCATTCGTCGGCCCAGCGCGGCGAGCCGCCGGCCGTGGTTGGCCTCGATCTCTGACGTTTCGTAATCAATACGCGCCTGACGTTGTCCGAAATGATCTACCCGATCGGCCAAAACGACCTTGTTCTTTCGCTGCGGAACGGCCGGGCTGAACAACACCAACGTCGCCATGCTCTTAAAGACTTGCCGGGAAATGGTTTCCAACAAGAATCGGGGCAACCGGGGCATTTCGGCCAGATAATAGGGAACCTTCATGAAATCCGACCAGAATTGGCCCACGAATGGAAAGCGTTTCCCTTGGGAATCCTTGATCTGACCGCCCAGCAATATGTGATCGCCATAACCGCGGTCTTCGTTCGCCGGCCTGAACCACAATCGAAAGAGACTGGTGCCGACGACCACATGCGGGCTATCCTGCAAAAACTCGCCGACCTGCTCGGCTTTGCTCCGGTCGTCGGCGAACGAGTTCAGCAGCAGCCGCGGCGATTCGATTGCGCCTGCACAGACGATGACCACGTCCGCTTCAATCTCGACGATCCGCGCGGCGCGTTCGTCGATCGCCACGACATGGGAGATCGAGAACCCCTCCGCATTGTCACAGACGACGGCGGTGAGTTTGATGGCTCTGGTATGTTCGAGCAGCCGAAAGTTCCGCAGCGCTCTTATCTCCGGCAGGAGATGCGTGGAGAATTTATAGACGCTGCCGGAACGGCACCCGCGCCCGCAATTGCCGCAGGCCACGCACTTTTGCGTAGAATCCGGCCGCAAGTCGACGGCTTTCCTGTTCTCCAAAAAAAAAAGATCCGGGCCGAGCGAGCCGGCGTTGCTGTCGATGAAAACGCGGTCAATTTGTCTGGCGCTGCGGGGCGCGAGAAAGGATCCGTCCGGAAATTGACGCAAATCGTTGCGCTCACCCACCACCAATGCGAGCCGCTCGACCTCAGAATAGTGATCGACAAGATCGCCCAGAGAAATCGGCCACCGGCAGTCCTCACTATAGGGATTGCGGTTGGCAAAATCGTCCTCTGAATACCTCAGGCAGATCCCATTCCAGAGGTTCTGCAAGCCGTTGACGTGGTGAATTTGGTAGTGATGGAATCCGCCTTCCCGTGGACATTCCATGGAGCTCCGGCTACGGGCGTCCGCGAGGAGCGGATGAACGATAGAGATTTCCGGCCTGACCGGGAAAGTGGTATGAGGGCGTATTTCAAAATGGCCCTTTTGTTCAGGGCTCAGCTCGTTTTGAAATTCGGATTGCGCTGGAATGCCGCCCGAGTTGATGACCAGCACATCGGCGCCCGCCTTCGCCAGACGGTAGGCGAGGATTCCCCCGCCGGCGCCGGTACCGATCACGCAGAACTTCGCGCGAAGCGTCACCGGCCTATCCGGGCCGAGCGCGCAAAGGCATCGCTGGCGAAATACAGGTACTCCACAAAATCGCAAAGCACCTTAATTTCGCACCGAGTGAAATATTGCCGCGGCGTCAGATCAGGCGTCGCATTTTGTCGCCACGCCGTCCATAAAGGGCGGAGTTGGTCGTTCCGCTCCATGATCTCCGGAATCAGGCCGATGAGCGGCTCGATGCGGCCGGCGTATGGCGAGACCTGGCAGAGTCGCTTGGCCAGCGAGTCATGGCCGCTCATTATCGGACCATCATCCTTAAGGCCCATCCGAACGGCCATGGAGTCGCGTAAACAATCCGCCACGATTTTGAAAGGTTTTCCACCGTAATTAAGCGCTCACCCCTCCAGGGGAATATGAGCAACTCTACTCGGGATTTCCGATTTGGCTCACTTTCTGGCGCATCGTACGCGTCTCCTGCCCTCAACACAACGAATTTGTCAGCAGAGCAGGCCCCGGCGAGATCGGCGGAGTCCCTACGGCTCGTTTCTGCCCATCTGATGAGCCCCGCTTGCTGCCGCGTGACTGATTTCTCAGACACTGCTCCGACCCTCCTCCCTCGGCCCTAGATTTTGCAACCGCAATCGGTGTGCTACCCGCTCGGCAGCGGCAGGGCATAGATCCGCCGCAGCATCTGGCCAAACAGCCCCCGGTGCAGATGCCCCTCGGCCAGCAACAACCAGTAGTACCGGGCATGCTTGACCAGCCGCCCGCCAGTCTTCACGAGCCGCTGCTGCAAGCTCGTCAGCGACCAGGCGTCGATTCTCTTCGGCAGCACCAGGCGACGCCACAGATTGCCCAAGTTGTAGGCCAGCAGACTCAACTGTAACCGTGCTTCATTGGCCCGGAACCGATGACACGATAGCCGGGTCCAATGCGTCGCCTGCTTGCCTTCCTTGATCCATTGTTCGGCTGTGCCCCGCTTATTATAGAACCGCACTACCGCCCGGCTGGACAGGCTTAGGTTCGTGACGATAAAGCGCACTCGCGGAAACAGCTCGCCCTCATGGTGCTCGACCTTGGCGACGACCCTTCCCGGCTTCGTCCAGCTCCCCGCCTGGTACGCGAAGCTCTTGTAGCGCACCAGTGGCTTGCGGCTGGGCCTTCCCGGGGGCCGGAGCAGGATCTCGGCAACCTCCAACTCCAAGCTCTGGTTGGCTGGAATGCGGATCGCATACATCACGCCGCACTCCTCCAATGCTTCGTAAATCTCCGGCTTCGCAAAGGCCGCGTCCGCCCGGAAAGCAACTTCCTTGCCCTCCGCCTGTTGACGCTCGATCTCCGGTAACAGCAGCTCGTCCCAGTCCTCGGCGCTGTGCACGTTGCCCGCACGCAGCTTCGCCGCCAAGCAGTCCCCGTGACGGTTGAACAGACAGCGGATGGTAGCAGACCGACTCAAAGTGCCCGTTGTAGGCGCTGCCCTCTTGCTCACCATGAACCGGACTCTCGCTGGAGTCCATGTCGAGCACAACGCGGTCGGAACCATCAAGAGACTCGGCCTGCCCCAGCGTCTCCCGGTTCAACGCCATCAGCCCGATCAGATTCTCTTCCTTGGTCAGCAGCTCGATCTCGAACCAGTGCAAGGTCGAGGTCGGCGCCGCGCCCCGGTCCCAGATCCTCTGCGAACTGATCAAGCGGAACGTCGGGTCCGCTGCCAGTCGTTCGGCGTCGTTGAGGTCCTCGCAGCCCGCCAAGCGGCTGTAGACCGACTGCCGCAGTAGATCGGCCAGCGTGAACTACTTATTCAAGCCCTGTCGCGAGTCGCTCAATTGTTCCTCGATGAGCTTCTCCAGACCCAGTCGCTCATCCAACTCGCGAATCAGAATCAGGCCACCATCGGAAGTCACTCGCGATCCCTGGAAATCGACCTTCAAGGAAGCATTGAACGAGAGCTGAAATGGCTGATTTTGTTTCTCACCCACGGGGTGTGCACCTCCAGAGCGGTCTCATCGCATTCAAACCCGCATAAACACAGATGGCGGCACACGCCCAAAGGTTCGTTGGTGGGGTTCGAATTGGAAATGCGGGCTTAGACCCCGCTCTTTCCCACGATCGACCGATCGCTGCTCGTTTCTTCGCGCCGCACGTCTAAGCCACCCGGTCAATGCGATTGCCATTTGTCCAAGTCCGAAAGACAATGTCGGGGACCGTAACCACTGCGCCGGGCAATTCAAGGAGTCTCAGGCCCGGTCACTGCAGGAAAGGGGCGGATGAAATCACCGGAACCTATTCTCGCGATCAGGTTGTTCCCGGAACTGAGGCAACATTTGTCGGAACTCCTCGTCGGCCTCGCCCCGGACGACTGGGCGCTGCCGACCGCCGCGAAGAAATGGTGTGTGAAAGACGTGGCGCTCCACCTCCTGGCGGGCGATATCGGAATTCTTTCACGTAAACGCGACGCATTTACGCCCGGCGGCCCAATCACAGGCTGGGAAGATCTGGCTGCGCTCATTAACCGGCTGAACCAGGAGTGGGTGGTTGCGACACGACGGCTGAGTTCGCGGGTGTTGTGCGACCTGCTTGCGCACACCGGACCCCAAGTCGAAGCATATTTCGCCTCTCTCGATCCGCTTGCGGTAGGTGGGCCCGTGGACTGGGCTGGGGAGGGGCCTGCGCCCGTATGGCTCGACTTGGCGCGTGAATACACAGAACGTTGGCATCACCAGCAGCAGATTCGCGATGCCACGGGACGGCCTGGGCTGTACGAGCCGCGCCTCTTCGCGCCGGTGCTGGACGCATTCGTACGGGCCCTCCCGCGAACGTTCCGTAACGTAGCAGCGGACGAAGGAACGCTCGTGCAGGTCACGATCTTGGGACCGGCGGGAGGCCAGTGGCTCCTGCGGAGGAGTGCTACCACGTGGACACTTCTGCTGGGCAGCGACTCCACGGCAGCGGCCCACGTCACCCTTGCTGGCGAAGATGCGTGGAAGATTTTTACGCGCGGAATCCGTGGCGACGAAGCACTGCGCCGGGCTGAGATACGAGGCAATGCCGCATTGGGCGCGCAAGTGCTCAAGATGGTTTCCGTAATTGCATAGCCGCCGAGCGGAAGGAAAGGCAGCGAGCATCGGTGGATGGGCATCACCTCAAATTCCCCCTCAGGCCCAAATCGTTAAGTCCTTGGAGCCAGGATGAGCATCCCTTAAAATGCTGTATTCCCCTTCCGAGGCGATCGTGAGGAATGGTTCTTGTTGTAAGAGCTGGTGGCTCACGCAGAATCCGGGGGCGAACGCGGGCCTGTGCTTCCTTGCATTTCTTTCCGTCCTGGGCTTTGCGGCATTGGACGTCGGATGCGGACAGAAACAGGCAGCCGGAAATCAGGGCGTGCCTGCCGTATCCGTGAGGACCGTCGTCGTACAACCGGTATCGATTTCCGATGCCTCGGACTACTTGGCCACGCTCAAGTCCCGACACTCTACCGCTCTAAATCCGCAAGTGGAGGGACAGGTTATCCACATCCTTGTGAAGTCGGGAGACCGCGTCGCCGCTGGCAAGGCTCTCATGCAGATCGATCCGCTGAAGCAGCAAGCGGTGGTGAAAAGCCAGGAAGCCGGGCGCTCCGCTCAGATGGCGAGCGTGCAGTTCGCGCAGACCCAGTGGGAGCGCGCGAAGAAATTGTATGACGCCGGCGTGATCAGCAAGCAGGATTTCGACCAGGCAAAGACAAACCTCAATACGGCACAGGAACAGCTCAAGTCTCTCGAAGCGCAAGTCCGCCAACAACAGGTTGAGCTGCACTATTATCGCGTCGTCGCGCCAACCGAGGGGATCGTCGGCGATATCCCCGTTCGCGTCGGCGATCGAGTGACGACCTCCACTCTGCTCACAACGGTGGATGAACCCGGGAACCTCGAACTCTATGTCAACGTTCCCGTCGAGCGATCGAAGGATCTGAAATTGGGGCAAACCGCCCAACTGCTTGACGCCGCAGGCAACGTCACGGCGGAGAGCCGCGTCGATTTCATTTCTCCCGAGGTCGACAACAACACGCAATCGATCCTGGTGAAAGCCACGGTGGACAACCGGTCGGGCGGGTTGCGCACATCCCAATACGCGCGAGCGCGGATTATATGGGGGACACACCAAGGGCCGGTGATTCCCGTGCTGGCAGTCTCGCGCATCAACGGACAATTTTTCGTCTTCGTCGTCGAGGGAAGCAGAAAATCGCTCGTTGCGCGCCAAAAAATGCTGCGTCTGGGAGAAATGACGGGCAACCAATACCCGGTGTTGGACGGTATCAAGGTTGGGGATCGCGTCGTTGTCGAAGGGGCGCAAAACCTGGTCGACGGCGTCTCCGTCACCGAGGCATCCGCGGATTCGAGCGTGAAGCCTTCCTCTTGATTGCACTGGACGCTATCGTTTTCCAGTAAGCGGTTCGCATAGACTGACAGAAGAATGTTTGTCGATTTTTTCATCCGGCGCCCCATCTTCGCCACCGTCTGCGCCCTGTTGATCATTCTCGCCGGCGCGGTCACGATTCCTACTCTTCCCGTGGCCCAATTCCCCACCCTGGCGCCGCCTCAGGTCTCGGTCTTCAGCGTCTATAACGGCGCCAACGCCCAGGCCGTCGAGACGTCCGTGACCACGCCGATCGAACAGCAAATCAACGGCGTGGAAGGAATGAAGTACATGACGTCGTCGAGCGGCAACGACGGCTCGAGCAACATCAATGTGACCTTCGACATCACGCGAAACGTGGACTCGGCCGCAGTAGACGTGCAGAACCGCGTCAATACGGCTTTGGGCAGATTGCCCAATGAAGTCAAGACCACCGGAATCACGATTACAAAGTCGGCGAGCGGATTCGTCTTCGGCGCGGGCGTCTACGCCGAGCACGGCGAATACGACGGCCTCTTCCTCAGCAACTACATGGACATTTACGTTCGGGATGCGATCAAGCGCGTTCCCGGCGTCGCCGACCTCATCATCTTCGGCGAAAGAAAGTACTCCATGCGGCTTTGGCTGGACCCCGTTCGCATGGCGGGCCGCGGCCTCACAGCAACGGATGTCCTGAGCGCCTTGCAGGAGCAGAACGTGCAAGTCGCGGCAGGCCAAGTGGGTCAGCCTCCCGCGCAGCCGGGCCAAACCTATCAGATCAGCGTTCGCGCCATCGGACGCCTGGTGGAACCCGCCGAATTCGAAAATATCATCCTAAAGACCGGATCGACCGGCAACCTGGTGCGATTGAAGGATGTGGGCCGCGCTGAGCTGGGCGCCGAGGATTACGGCTCAAATTTGCGTTTCAACGGACACGACGCCGTCGGCTTCGGCGTCACGCAGTTGCCCGGCGCCAACGCCCTCGCCGTGGACCGAGCTGCCAAAGCAGCGCTCGCGCGCCTTTCAAAACGGTTTCCGCCCGGCATGAAGTACGTGGTGGCGTTCGACACGACCACCGTCGTGGGCGAATCCATCCGGGACGTTCTCTATACTTTGATCCAAGCGATCTTCCTGGTTATCCTTGTGATTTTCGTATTCTTGCAAGATTGGAAAAGCACATTGATTCCGGCCATCACGATTCCGGTCTCGCTTGTGGGAACTTTCGCCTTCGTCAAGCTGCTCGGCTTCTCCATCAACACGCTGACGCTTTTTGGACTCACGCTTGCCACCGGGCTTGTGGTGGATGATGCGATCGTGGTTATCGAAAACGTGCAACGGCACATCACCGAGGGCATCACCGAGCCGCACAATGCTGCTTCCGTGGCGATGAAAGAAGTGGCAGGCGCGGTGGTGGCCACCTCCCTGGTTCTCGTCGCCGTCTTCGTTCCGGTGGCCTTCTTTCCCGGCACGACTGGGATCCTCTTCCGGCAGTTCGCCCTGACCATTGCTTTTTCCGTTGCCATCTCCGCGTTCAACGCGCTCACGCTGACGCCGGCGCTCTCTGCGATTTTCCTCGGACACGACCATGCCAAAGAGGGCCGCATCTTCGCCCGGTTCAACCGAGGATTGATGGCATTTACGAAAGGCTACCAGAGTTCGCTACGCCGTATCCTGGGGCACGAATTTATCGCGGTGGCGCTATTTGCGGCGGGCCTCGGGCTCACTTACTGGGTCTATCAGCATGTCGCGAGGGGGTTCATTCCGCAGGAAGACGCCGGGTACTTCATTGTCGCGGTGCAAGCGCCGGAAGGCGCGTCTCTCCAGTACACGACGAATATCTGCGGCCGGGTGGAAGCCGCTGTGAGCAACATCCCCGAAATCGAAGGCGCATTTTCCGTAGCCGGATTCAGCTTTAGCGGAAGCGCGCCGAACCGCGCACTGATTTTCCTTCCTTTGAAAGACTTCGCGCAGCGTTCGGGCGAGGAACATTCCGCGGCTTCGATTATGGCTCGGCTGCGTGGGCCCCTCTCGGCAATCTCCGGCGCCGTCGTCGTGCCCTTCGCGCCGCCTGCCGTCGAGGGCCTGGGGGAATTCGGCGGATTTCAATTTGTCCTGGAAGACCTCACCGGAACATCCTTGCAGTCGCTTGCAAGCGTCACGCAGAAGATGGTTCAAGAAGGCAACCACAGCCGCGACTTGAGCGGCCTTTTCGCGAACTTCAGCGCCAACGATCCTCAGTTTCAGGTGACATTCAATCGCGAGAGAGCCAAGGGACTCCAAGTTCCGCTCAGCCAGATTACGGACGCGCTACAGGTCTTCATGGGTTCCGTCTACGTGAATGATTTCGATTTCAATAATCGCTCTTACCGCGTTTACGTGCAAGCGGACAAGCAATTTCGCTCCGAGCCGAGCGACATTCGCCAGTATTACGTCCGTTCCAATCAAGGAATGATGATTCCGCTCGAAACTTTGGTGACACTCAAGCAGACGGCGTCGCCCCAGGTCATCAGCCATTACAACCTGTTCCGATCCGCGGAAATTGATGGGTCGGTGGCGCCGGGACACAGCTCAGGTGAAGGCATTGCCGCCATGGACGCACTGGCCAAGAAAGTCCTGCCGCCGGGCTTCGGCTACGAATGGACGGGTCTATCCTTGGAAGAGCTCCAGTCCGGCAGCCAGGCCGCACTGCTTTTTGGCTTGGGCCTCCTGGTCGTTTATCTGACCCTGGCGGCGCAATACGAGAGCTTTTCCCTGCCGTTCATCGTCCTTCTGGCTGTTCCCATGGCACTTCTCGGGGCCATCGGCGCTCAGGCCCTCCGGGGACAGGAGAACGACGTTTACTGCCAGATCGGACTCGTCATGCTGATTGGCCTCTCGAGCAAGAACGCAATTCTGATCGTGGAATTCGCCGAGCAACTCCGCGAGAAGGGCCTCTCGATTGTCGATGCGGCGATCGAGGCGGCCCGCATCCGCCTCCGGCCCATTTTGATGACTTCTCTTGCATTTATTCTAGGTGTGCTGCCTCTGGTGCTCGCGCAAGGCGCTGGTCGCATCAGCCGCCGGTCCGTTGGCACAACCGTTTTCGGAGGGATGATAGCCTCGACGTTCCTCAACCTGATCTTCATCCCGGTCCTCTACGTCCTGGTGAAGACGCTCCAGACAGGCCGGAAGAACGAAAGCCTGGCCGATTCCGTTTAGAAATGGGGTCGGCGCGAGGACCGTTCCCCCGGAAAATCTCCTTTCGGCTATACTGTGCGCGCTTGTCGGACGACCATCAGGCCAGCGTCGGAAGGGTTTGACGGTCCTTCGGCACAAGTTCTTGGGGAGTTTCTCGAAAGGCGCCCATGACGAGAGTTCTTGCAGCCATACTCCTTGCGCCGCTTCTGTGCGCTCCAGTAGCTCGGGCGCAATCAGGCCCCGAAAAAGGCGGGAGGGAACTGGAGCTGTGGACGGGGGGCGGATACGCGCTTAATGGAGGCGCGTCAAGCACGGGCGTGTGGAACGTCGGCGGGCGTTACGGCTGGGTCCTGACCGGGCCGCATGGCCCCGGTTTCCTCCGCGGCCGGTTCGAATATGCTGTCGACGTCGTCCCGATCTTCTGGGTTTTCCAACCCACAGGCACGGCGTATGGATTCGGACTTAATCCCATCGACCTGAAATGGAATTTCCAAGCGAGCCACCGCGTCACACCCTACTTCGAACTCGGCGGCGGCACTCTCTTTACGAACGATCAAGTGCCCGCAGGAACGTCTCGAGTGAATTTCACGTCCGGCGGGGCGTTCGGCCTGCATTTCCTCCGCAGTAAGTACAACTGGAGCGCTGAGCTTCGCTTCATGCACATCTCCAACGCGAGCCTTGCCAATCGAAATCCCGGTATCAATACACTCCAGGTCCGGCTCGGCTTCGGGCGGTTCAGCGCGCGTAAATAGGGTACAGTTTTGTTGCGATTAGAAATTGCGATCTCATTGATTGTAAATGAGTTGCAGCTTCACGTCTCTCGTTGGTGTTGCGATTAGAATTGGTGTCGCCTTAGTGTGAGGCGTCCTCGATTGGCTCAGGCCTACGAGTGCCGTTCCAACTATTCAGAGCAAATCCTTCTGGCGCCCCGCCATGGCTCCTGGGTTGTCCCAGGCAAGCTCTGTCCCGATCAAGTTGGGACGGCACCACAAGACTCCAGGGGAACTTGGCGGAAGCGTGTGGGAGTCGAACCCACCATTCAACCCGCGAAGGGCCGAATCGCCGGCTTTGAAGGCCGGGAAGGTCACCGGACCCTTTTCGCCTCCGCCGGGATTATAGAGGCGATATGGGGGCCGTTCAACTTTTCGGGGAGGACGCCGATCAAGGTTCAGAAGATGGCGATGCGCGAGACGCTGGCCCACACACTCGTAACGTGCACCGCTACAGGAGATCCGTAAGGAAGGCTCCGCGCGAGGATGAAAAACGCAAGCGGGGGCCGCGAGGGCTCGCCCGCGGTCCCGATCGCAAAAAGTCTTGGCCTCGCTGCTTAAACCGCCCGTACTTTTGCCGCGCCGAGTTCGTAGGTCCCTTGCCACGTGGCCTGGTTTTCGGTGGGCGAAGTCCCCGCTCGCCGCGTCGATGTCAAGAATATGATTCCCAGGACAAAAAATCGAAAAAAATGTTCGCTCGCAGGTAAATCTACGCGAATGGGGCCGTACCCACCATCTCGGCACGTTTTTGCGCAGGCTGGCGCGGCCTTATTGACTCAAAAGTAGCTGCAGCCTAATATGCACGACCAGTGGTGCTCTACAGCGCATGACAGGCCGCAACACCACAGGATGATGGCCTTTCTTGAACATCGAGGCAACCGAGGGAGTCTTTGACTGACGTCCCGGAATCAAGGCCAGGCCCACCTTTAGAAGTAGCGCATGTACTGTTCATGGACATCGTGGCCTACTCCACGCTGCCCATGGATGAGCAGCAGAAATTACTTCTTAAGCTCCAGGCGGTGGTGCGCGCCACTTCAGAGTTTGCTCGCGCGCAAGCTAGCCATCAGCTCATCCGATTACCCACCGGAGACGGCATGGCGCTCGTTTTCTTTCGCGATCCGGAGGCCTCGGTTCGCTGTGCGCTGCAGCTAAATCGAGCTCTCCACGACCATCCTGAAATAAGGTTGCGCATGGGCATTCATTCGGGTCCGGTCTATCGCGTGGCGGACATCAATGCGAACCGCAACGTCTCCGGCGGTGGCATCAACATCGCTCAGCGGGTGATGGATTGCGGCGATGCGGGCCATATTCTGGTCTCAGAGGATGCCGCAAAGGTGTTAGGCCAGCTCAGCGAGTGGAGGGGTTCACTCCAGGACCTCGGGGAAGCGGAAGTCAAGCACGGCCTGCGTCTTCACCTATTCAATCTGCGGACTGAAGACGCGGGGAATCCCGAGTTGCCGCAGAAACTGCGGGCGGCCGCGATTCCGCAGAAACCGAACCGACGCTGGCCTATTCTCGCTAGCGCTGCGGCGGCCGCGGCGCTGGCCGTGGCCGGCACACTTCTCTTCTATGCGCACAAGGCGAATGCCCTCTCTGAAACCGACACGGTCATCCTCGCTGACTTTGCGAACTCGACTGGCGACCCTGTGTTTGACGGCACGCTCCGGCAGGGCCTCGCGGTGCAACTCGAGCAATCACCCTTTCTCAGCCTCGTCTCCGACCAGCGCATCCAGCAAAACCTGCGCCTGATGAGCCAGCCGGCCGACGCGAGGCTCACGCCAGAGATTGCCCGGGACCTTTGCCAAAGGACGGGGAGCGCTGCGGTTCTCGACGGCTCGATTGTGAGCCTGGGCAGCCAATATGTTCTGGGCCTCAGGGCGGTGAACTGCCGCACTGGCGATGCCCTGGGTGAGGAGCAGGAGCGGGCCACGGGCAAGGAGCAGGTGCTTGCGGCCATGGATAAGGCGGCAGCGAAGCTGCGGGGGAAGCTGGGCGAATCGCTCAGCACGGTCGAGAAATTCGATACGCCGGTTGAGCAGGCCACCACGCCCTCGCTCGAAGCCCTCCAGGCCTACAGCCTGGGACGGAAGACCATGGTGGGAAAAGGCGACCCGACCGCCGCCGTGCCGTTGTTCCAGCGGGCGATCCGCCTGGACCCGAATTTCGCCATGGCCTATGCCTCGCTCGGAAATGGCTATCACAATCTGGGAGAAATAAGCCAAGCCGCGGAGAACACGAGGAAGGCGTACGAGCTGCGCGAGCGGGTGAGCGAACGGGAAAAGTTCTACATCGAATCTCACTACTATGATTTTGTCACCGGCGACCTGGAAAAGGCGCGCCAGGCCTATGAGCTCTTGGCGCAGACCTATCCGCGAGATGTCGTGCCGCCGGACAACCTTGGTTCCCTCTACATTCAACTCGGGCAATATGACAAAGCCCTTGCAGAATACCGCGAGGCCGTCCGCCTCGACCCGGGGAGCGGTCTCGATTATGCCAACCTCGTCGTCGGCTATCTCAATCTGAATCGCCTGGAGGAGGCCCGGGCCACGGCCGAAGAGGCGCAGGCGAAGAAGTTCGACTCTCCCTACTTGCGCTTCGATCTGTACCAGCTTGCCTTCGTGCGGAACGATGCGGCAGGGATGGCGCAGCAGGTAGCCTGGTCGGCGGGCAAGCCGGGAGTGGAAGACGTGCTACTGGCGAATGAAGCTGATACGGCCGCCTATTCCGGACGGCTGGGGAAGGCCCGGGAGTTTTCCCGCCGGGCGGTGGCTTCGGCCGAGCGGGCGGAAGAGAAGGAAACGGCGGCAGGTTACGAAGCCAGTGCGGCCCTGCGGGAGGCCCTCTTTGGCGATGCTGCCGAAGCCCGGCAGCGCGTCGCTGCCGCGCTGGGCCTTTCGACGGGCGGGGATGTGCAATGCGGAGCGGCGCTGGCGCTGGCTCTTGCCGGGGATGGGGCCCGGGCGCAAGCGCTCGCGGATGATCTGGCCAAGCGCTTCCCGGAGAATACGCTGGTGCAGTTCAACTACCTGCCAACGATTCACGCTCAGCTTGCGCTCATCCGCAACGATTCTTCGAGGGCCATTGAGAGTCTTCAGACCGCCACTCCCTACGAGTTGGGAAATGTGGGCTACGGTGCTTTCTATCCCGTGTTCGTGCGCGGCGAAGCCTATCTAGTCGGGCATCAGGGCAGCGAGGCCGCAGCCGAGTTCCAGAAAATCCTCGACCATCGCGGCGTTGTGTTCAACGAACCCATCGGCGCACTCGCGCATCTCGGCCTTGCCCGCGCCTATGCATTGCAGGGCGAGACCGCCAAGGCCCGCGCCGCCTATAATGATTTCCTCACGCTGTGGAAAGACGCCGATCCCGACATCCCCATCCTCCGCGCTGCCAAATCCGAATACGCAAAACTGCAGTAGCTACCGCTAGCTCGTTTGGGAATGATAAGTCGGCTTTCCGGAGAAGTGATTTGCCAGCGCTACTGAAGCGTATAGAGGCGATATGGGGGCCGTTCAACTTCTGGGGGAGGACGCCGAGACTTTCTTTCGAGCCAAGGCGAGCAACTTCGGATGGGTGCAAACTTCGTAGTAGACCTTCGTCGCGGGCCCGCCGATTTTGCCGTCGGGAAGCAACTCTCGCGCCACACCCTTGCGAATTACCAGGGGCTCGAGCACGTCGCCAAAGGGCACTTCGCCATAGAACGTCTCGACGTGGTCTTTGCCCCAAGGCATCGTGAAGCTGCCGCCCATCGGCGCAAGAGAAATCTCGTTCGTCAGTTTTGCAAAACCGTCGTCGCTGAGCTCGATTCCATTCAGGTTGTAGCGAACGATCAGTTCATCGATTTCCTCGCTCGCCGATCCTTCCATCAGCGGTTGAAGCAGGAAGACGTTGAACGGGGAGTGGTTGTCGACGAGCAGCCGGCGGGCCAGCTTCGAACAACTGGAGAGGCGGTCGGACAGGTTGAGGGCGCGTGAAATCATGATGCGGGAATCACCCTCCATCCAAAGGGACGGCGCCGAACCTTGAAACGCGACGCCCACGCCGATCTCGAGCCGCGGCAGTTCCTTTGCGGCTCGGGCGTTGAAACCGTCGGTGACCGCCAGGATCTCGCGCGCCAGAACGCAGGCTTTGGCCACGGCGCGCTGATGCGCTTTCGTGGACTCCGTTTCATAGATTGCCAGGATGATGGCGTCCCCTTCGATGAAGACCTTGGCCGCACTGTGCCGCTCCAGCAGGCGTTTTACCGGCTCGTGGAGGTTCAGGCTGAAATGCGAAGCGGGATTGAGCCCGCGCGCGAGCAACTCCTTGGTGATTCGGGTGGAGCCGCGGACGTCCGCCTTGATGACCGCGTGCGAAACTACGGGATCGTCCACCGGTCTCGCTTCATCCGGGAGCAGAAATTCGTGGAGGCTGCGGTTGGCCCGAGAGAGTTCGCGCGATCGTTCGGAGCGCACCAGCTGGATTCGGTCCGTCCAAGCGGTAACGTGCTGGTAGTTCCTGCGGTCGCGGCGTAACCGCATCAAGTCATCGACAAATCGCAACACGACGGTCTTAACCTCATCCCGCGGGTAGCGGCGCAGATTTCGCCCGGTCTCCTCAATGCGCTTCATCGAAAAATCGCGCGCCGGGAACTGCTGCAGGATCAGCTCAACGCGCTTGGCTTCTTCGCGAAAGACGAGGGCCTTCTTGAGTTGCTGCAAATGGACCGGGGGACAGTAATCGAGATACAGGTTTCGCAGCTCGTAGCTGGCCAGCACGTGCACCAACATGTCTCGTTCTTCGAGGCGGCCCACCCATTCTTCGAGCAGCCGCTCGCGGATTTCGTTCCCTTCGGCGGCCGAGGCTTTGGCGTCGAAAAGGCGGCGCGCGTTTTCGGGCTCGTTTAAGTAGTCGCCCAACCGACCTTGGAATTCGGAAGTGAGAAAAGCAGTCCTGTGTTTCAAGGCCTCGAGCTGAGGCGCCATCTCCGCCAGTTTTTCCTCCAACGTGTGACGCCGTTTCTGCAGGTCATCCCGCGATCGGGGCTCCGAGGCCGTGGGAGCGCCGCGGGACTTCCAGAACCATCCGAACAATTCGTCGCCTCCGTCCGTCTTGCGACCTCGGTCTTCTTGCTCTTCCTCCAAGAGCGACAGCTCGGCGCGCAAGGCCCTGGCCTGCTCCACCAGCCGGTCATGCGCCTTCTTCGCGCGATTCAGCTCCTCGGCGCCTGAATCCGGCAAGACGAATTCCTGCAGGAAATCGAGCAGAAGGTCATCGAAGTTCTCGAACCGGTCGATATCCTGGGAGAATTTTCCCACCAGGACGTAGTGCTCCAGGTTGAGAAGGTCATCGTTTCCGCCCTCGACAAAAAGCAGGCGGTTCTTGAACATGTCGTACGTTTCGGCGAAGTCGTCGCCGAAGAGGGCGCGGCGCGATTTCGATAGTGCCGATTCCTCGACGTCCTTGAGCAACTGATACAGGGTCTGGCCGACCTGTCGGAAAATATTCTTGCGGTCGGCTTGAATCTCCGCGACGCGCGAGCGGATTACGTGGGCCTGCTCGCTGTGGTCAAAAATATCGCCCCGGCCGCGGATCCAGTCCTTGCATTCGACCATGAAGTTCGAAAATTCGTTTCCAATCTCCTGAATGAGGAACTTCAAAAGCCCCAGCCGCATCAGGAGGTCGCTCTCGATATTCTGCTGGAATTTGGCCTGGGTGAGCGCGCCTTGCAGCAACTCGGTGAGCGTCTTGCGGAAGGCGCCCGTCTCGGGCGGCCCTTGGGGTTTCGTCCCCACGCCGTAGAACATGTTGATGTTAGCAGACTGGCGAAGGAGGGCGCGCAAGTACTGGCCTGTCTGCTCGACGAATCGCGGGCTCAAATAGACATCGTAGTGGAGGTTGTCGATGCCGAGAGGGAGCGTGGAAAATCGGATCTCCGCCAAATAGGGTTCCAGCCTCATCCGGGCCGGATGGGCTGGAGAAACCGCGATAGGGCCATCAACCATCAGGGCGCTGTGGCAATGCTCTTTCAACTGTAGCAAAATTAGAAATTGAGGCGCAATGAACCGAGTCCAACCCGTTAACCCTGCCGGCACGGGAACCTCGTCTTCGCGATCGTGCCTGTATCTTGGTCCCGGTGGCGAACGCTGCTCACGTCCAGCCGAAGACGACGGCTTCTGCAAGCTCCACGGCCCCGAACAAAACTCCGCGCGAGGGCAGCGCGTCGCGCGAGGCGCCGTAGCCGTGCTGGCGGTCATTGTTGCCCTGTGGCCATTCGTCGTTGACGTCATCCGCGCAATCATTCGTCTGCTGCGCTGATTTCGGGCAGGAATGGATGGCGAGGAGGGTAAGGGAGGGTAAGGACATCCCGAAGAAGCTGAAGAGGTCCTCCTCGGGCTAGCGCCGAGAGCGAAGGCTCTCAGATGAAGGCGGAGATTTCATCCCTGCCCTCGGTGTAGCGATCACTATGTGAATGTGCCTCAGGGGATTTATCTCGCGGCAAGAGACGGTCTTGCGTGCGAACCATCCATGAGCGCGCGCTTGACTCGAACGCCCTGGGCGTCTAAGTTAGTCAATGATGCGTTTCGCTAGGGCAATTTTTATGGCGATACTCGCAGTCGCTCTCGCGGCGTATGCATTTGACTGCGGCGCCGCGACGACGCCAGAACAGGCGATGCAGTGCTGCAAATCAATGCCTTGCTCGTCGCACGGTCACCGCGGTCAGGATTGCTGCAAGACCATGCGAATGACGCACGCGCCTTTCGTGCAGCCCTCGTCCGTGTACGGCATATCCTTCTCCCCAGTTGTATTCGCAGTGATGCCAGCATCGGGCGAATCCCAGGGCTTAGATTCGGCTGCCCGCAGCATTGCAGCGCATTGCCACGCCCCGCCCATCTTCTACTCACCGGCTCGCCGGCCTCTTCGCATCTAGCCTGACCTCCAGCCGTTTCCCGACTTCACGGATTGGTGTGCCGGGAATCGTCATCTTTGCCGGAGGAAAACAATTCATGAGATTTCGAAAGGCTATTGGGTGCGGGAGGTGGGTGTGGCTGGCGCTCGTCGTGTTGTTTTGTGCTTCCACAGCCAGAGGGCAAGGGCCTGCCCCTGAAACGGCGCCGCCATTGTTTCCAGGCGGCGGACTAATATCCTACAACTCCATCTTCACCACACGCGCTCTGATGCCGGGAATAGCGGGCGGCATTCCTGCGACGGCCCGTCCTACCTTTTCGCACGAAGCCGATTTCAACTTCACGTGGGGCTTCGACCACGATCTTGATTTGACGGTTCTGATTCCAATCGTCACAAATCACTTCGAACGGGCGGGCACACCAGCCATTCAGGGGACAGGCCTGGGCGATGCCATGGTGCTCGTGAAGTACCGCTTCTACCGGCGAGATTCACCCCGAGGGACTACACAGGCATCCGTCACATTCGGCCCCAAGATTCCGACAGGGCGCACAGACTTGGCCGACACAAATGGAAACCGGTTGCCTGCGAGTTTGCAGCCCGGCTCGGGCTCTACCGATTTGCTTCTGGCAGCGAACTGGACTTACACGGGCCTTTTCAATGCCAAGCGCCTAGTAGCTGACGAGGATTTCCATTCACTCTTGCGCTCGCAGGGCACGCAGGCAACTCGCCTCGGAAGCGACCTCGAATCGCGTTTCTGGCTCTCGTACCGGCCCTACGAATCGAAGAATGTGGCCCGTGAATGGTTCATTGGCCCTGCGCTCACTTGGCTGCATTCTCAGGATGATCGCATCGCAGGAGCGATTCGGGAAGGGAGCGGCGGCGACGTTTTGATGGCCGGAGTCACGACCTACGTGGGCGTGCTTCCCGGAACGCACGTTTGGTTCGGGATGGATTGGGACGTTGCGCATTCCACCGGTGCATCGTTTATGCCTGTGCGGCGTCACATCAGTTTCGGAATCACGCAGCAATTTCGGCTGCACCTTTAAGAAAAGGAGGAACGATGAAGACGAAACACTTCGCGCTACTTATTCTGCTCGGCTCGATGGTTGCGCCAGCGGCTCAGGCGCAAATCAAGCATATCGAAATGCGCGTCGAAGGCATGACGTGAAATTTTTGAGCCTACGGGGTGAAACAGCACCTGGGACGCCAGTCTGGCGTTCAAAAAGTGGAAGTTAACTTGCTGGATGGGAGAGTCGATGTAACCCCCAAAGAAGATGGGCAAATTGACCCCGCTCAGCTGCTGAAGGCGACATACGACAGTGGCGTGACCTCTGCCGAGATGGACATGACCGCACGGGGACAAATCGTGAAGGACTCTTCGGGCAGCCTGGCCTTGCAGGTGGAACCGAATCGGTCATTTGCGATTGCACCGAATGAGTTGTCGAAAGGGCTGGAACCCCTTGCGGGCACCCAAACGATGGTCACAGTTCGCGGCCAGTTGTACAAAAAGCCCGCCGGGAAAAAGAAAGCCGACCCCTCGGCTCCCCTGAAGCTGCTGATTCTGGAAGTGCAGAAGAAGGAATAAATGCTGAGAAAACGTCTGCTATTTCTGAGCCTCGCTGCGGTTGGACTCGTCGGATGCAATCAGCATTCGGCGAGTCCCCCTCTGCCGAAGGAAAATGTAATCGCGGCAGGAGAGATCGGTTCGCGGTTACCTGACTTCTCCGCGAAGGATTTGCAAGGACGTGGGATTTCCTCGGCTGACCTTCGCGGCAAGGTGGTGCTCATCGATTTTTGGGCCACTTGGTGCCAACCGTGCAAGAGAGAGATGCCGGGCTATCAGAGGCTAGTAGACCACTATGGCTCTCGCGGATTCGCGGTTCTCGGATTCAAATTCGACACCATGATGGATATGGAAGACCCAGTCGCGTTTGCGAAGAGAATCGGAGTTCGTTACCCGCTGGCGGTCGCTACTGGTGATTTGAAACAGAAATTCGGAGGCATCGAAGGGTTACCCACCACAATGCTCTACGACCGCCAAGGAATACTCCGCAAAAAGGTGATCGGGTTTGAATACACGGATGTCATTGAATCGGAGCTTAAGCCGCTTCTCTGAATGGCGCGGCCACTCGATCGCTCTTAACAGTTTGAACTAACGGCAACAAGGAGTCAGGCAGCGAGTGATTCCGGTCGGGGCGCCGGGACTCAAGCCTGTTCTCCGGGGGCTGTCGCTGCGTTCCTTGCAGTCAATTGAAGCGGAAGATTACGTCAGGACAAACGCCAGTGTCCGATTTGCGCGTTATACGGACAGCTAGCAAAATCAGGCGTTCGCATCATTGGGACAGTGAAACTTGCCCCCGGTCAAGTGCCTCGTAACTTGGCTTACCGGACACTCTCTGCAATTGGGCGGTGGTTGCGCCCTTGTAAGCCTCAAGAAGCAGAGCTAGATTATACACATGCCGCGCATAGCCCTTCTCATCATAACCGTAGGTGTTTTTGCTTCAGCTTTGGGACTCCCCTCGCAGGATTATCCCAAACGCGAAATTCCATGCAAGACGCTAGGAAACGCCAAGTCTTGCTACTGGACCCACGGTCGTCTAGGCGCGGGAAATGGCGCTCCGTCATTCCGTCTACGGAAAATCGGCACTGACCGTCTCTTAGGTATCTACAGCGGGCCGTCGGTTGACCGCGATGGCCTGGACAATGAAAACCCTGAGTTGCCTGCAAATCTTATGCGGAAATTCAAACCCCTTAAGAATCGGGTTTTTGCGGATTTTGAAGTTTGTCCTCTGGAACCGGAGAAACCAGGTGAAATGCAGGCCGCTTGCATCGAATCTGCGAAGAATATCGCCGTGGAGAAGTAAGACTCAACGCACAGAGCGCGGCGTTCAGCACGTGCTAGGGCGTGCGGAGGACGCCTGCGGGATCGGAGACGGCGATGCGTCGCGTATCCTCATCCACGTGCTCGAGCTCGACGCGTATCACCGGCCAATCGGTGCGCAAGGTCAGCTTTTCGGGCCACTCCACCAGTACGACGGCCGGCTCGGCCAGAATATCCTCGAGGCCGAGGGTTTCGAGGTCGTGGAAGTCCTCCACCCGGTAGAGGTCCACGTGAAATACGCGCGTGTGGTTGTGATACGTGTGGACGAGTGTGAAAGTAGGACTGGTGACCTCTTCTTCGCGACCGGCGCCGAGGCCGCTCACGATTCCTTTTGCCAAAGTCGTCTTTCCCGCGCCGAGATCCCCTGACAGCAGGACAAGGACGGGAGCTTTCAGCCGCGTCCCAAGTTCCCTACCCTTCGCTGTCGTTTCCTCAGCGGAGCGCGAAATGATTTCAGAGCTGCTCACACTCGAGCTCAGAACGAACTCGCGCATAGGCGCGAGGGATTGTGCGGATCAGGTCCGAAGCCACGAGCGGCGCTCCGCCCGCTTCCTCGGTTGCCAAGTCGCCGGCCAGACCGTGCAAATAAATCCCGAAACCGAGCGCTTCCATCCATGCATTCGAACCGAACTGCGCGACGAGGCCGGCGAGCATTCCCGTCAGGACGTCCCCCGTGCCGCCCGTGGCCATTCCCGGATTTCCGGTTGAGTTGATCCAAGCCTCTCCGCCGGGTTCGGCAAGGACGGTTTGGCGCCCTTTGAGGACGACACAGGCGCTCCAGTCAGCCGCGGCCTGGCGCGCCATTTCTAAACGACTCTTCTGTACGTCTGCGACCGTGCAGCCAACCAACCGAGCCATCTCTCCCGGATGCGGTGTGAGCGCAAGGGCTGCCGACTTGCGCTTCTTTAGCGCGCTCGCGTGTCCCGCGAAAGCATTCAGGCCGTCCGCATCAAGAACGATCGGCAGCGGACAATCGGCCACAACCGAGCGCACAAACCCCTGGGTTTCCACGTGAGTCGAAAGCCCCGGCCCCAGCGCCATGACGCTCTTCCCTTTCAGCAGCCCAGCGAACCGGCCATATTCGAGGCTGCGCAGGGAGATCGTTCCGGCTTCGGTCGCGGTCAAAGGCTCCGTCATCAGTTCGGGAACGCCGCTCGCAATCGTAGGGAGCACCGATTCGGCCGTGGCCACCGTGACCAAGCCGGCGCCCGCTCGCAGGGCTGCCCACCCGGCCAGAACTGCTGCGCCGGTCTTACCGAGCGAACCTGCCACGATCAAAGCGTGTCCGTAGTCTCCCTTGTGCCCGGACGGCTTCCGCACCAAAGGCAAGCGTGCGAATTCAGCCGGCTCGAGCCATCGCAATTTCAAGTTGCCGACTTCCTCAATCAACTGGCGCGGCGACCCAATCTGCACAACTCGCAGGCGACCAACACGTTCGTCTGCCGGCGCGAGCAACTGGCCCAGCTTCGGGGCCGTAAACGTTACCGTATAATCGGCTTCGATGGCGGGACCGGCGAATTCTCCCGTGTCAGAAGAAAGACCGGAGGGAATATCAACGGAAACAATCTCGGCGCGCCCACGGAGGTCGGGGATGTCCTGAATTACGTGCGCGATCAATCCTTCGGCCGGCCCACGCAGGCCTGTCCCTAGAAGCGCATCCACCACGATCCGAGCGCCGGGGACGGCATTTCGCGCTGTTGCCCACTCAGCCGCAGTGCGAACGATGCGAAGGTCGCCCGAAGCCGATTGGAAGCGCTTGAAATTTTCAGCCGCGTCGCCCCGGAGGTCTTCGGGAGCGGCACAGAGGAACACGACCGGCCTCGCCCCTCGCTCGAGCAATAGGCGCGCAACCACCAGACCGTCCCCGCCATTGTTCCCTTTTCCGCAGAGGACCACGATGCGTCGCTGGGCCAGATTGGAGAAGCGTTCTTCGAGAAAATCGACGACTCGCGTGCCGGCATTTTCCATCAGTTGCAAACTGGGGATGCCGTACCGGTCGGCGGTGAGCCTATCGACCTCGCGCATTTGGGCTGCGGTGAGGACTTTCATGGTTTGCGAAGCCCGGCTCTCGGGTACAGGGCGCCGGCCGCCCGCCCCTGGAATCTCACAACATCCAGCCGCCGCTGACGTTGAGCACTTGGCCGGTGATGTAATCGGCATCCTCGGAGACAAAGAATCTCACGGCCACGGCCACATCCTCGGCCGTGGGCGGCCGGCCCACGGGAAAACGGGCATCGCGCAGCCGCCGGGCCTCGGCCAGCGTCAGCGCTTTTTCATCGATGTTCGAAGGATTGATGACGTTCACGGTGATTCCATGCTTGGCTTCTTCAATCGCGAGAGAGCGTGAGAAAGAAACTACGGCCGCTTTGGCGGCGGCGTAAGCGGAGATAGTCGCCTGGCCGAAGGCGCGCTCCGCGCCCGCCGCGCCGAGATTCACGATGCGGCCCCAGCGCTGGCGCCGCATGGCCGGCAGCGCGGCGCGGCTCGCGTAGAAGACGCTCAGCAGGTTGGATCTGAAAACCTTCTCCCATTCCTCGACGGAGGTCTCCGCCACCGGCTTCCAATTGAACTCGCCCACGTTGTTCACGAGGATATCGAGGCTCCCGAAACGCTCCACCACCTTGTCGATCAGGACTTGCACTTGGGCGGGGACGGTCGCGTCCGCTTCCACAGCAAAGCACTCGGCTCCACGCGCTTGCAACTCCCGCAGGGTGCCCTGAGCCGCCGCCTTACTCGACCGGTAGGAGATGGCCAGCAACGCGCCTTCCTGCGCCAGTCCCAGCGCAATTCCTTTCCCAATTCCCCGGCTTCCGCCGGTAACGAGCGCCGTCTTGCGTCCCAGTGTCAATTTGCCTCCACCGCAAAAGCCTGCCAGTATACTCGACGCCCGCGTCCCGTCCCAGGGCTTCGGTGGTCCTTGTTTTGCTCAGCCGAGGCGGGCGACAACCACGGTCATATCGTCAGCCTGTTCAGCCGTGCCGGCCCATTGCTCCGCCGCTCCCAACAAGCCTTCCGCCATCAAGTGTGACGAAGATTCTCGATGCCGGAGAACCTCTTGGATCAATCGGCCCTGCCCAAATTCCTCGCCGTAGACGTTCTCCGGCTCGACCAGACCATCGCTATACGCTACGAGCCAACTCCCCGGGGCCACGGTGAAAACTCCCTCAACGTATTCGCAATCGTCGAATAATCCGACCACGGTGCCGCCTTCGTCCAGCTTCTTGACGCGGTCGCCCTCGACGTAAAAAGGCGGAACGTGGCCTGCGTTCGTGTAGGAGAGCGTGCGCGCGGCCGCATCATAAACCGCGTAGAAGAACGTGGCGTAGCGATCGTCCGATGTGTTTAGGAAAAGATGGCGGTTCAGCCGCGAGACCAGCTCGGCGGTGCTGAGGTGCCCGTCGAGCAGGGCCTGGCTGCGGAGGGCTGCCTGAAGGCTGGCCATCAGAAGCGCGGCGGAAATTCCCTTGCCCGAGATGTCGGCGACGGCCATACCGAGCCGGGTGGGTCCCAGTGAAATAAAATCATAGTAGTCTCCGCTGACCACTCGCGCCGGACGGCACACAGCCGCGAGTTGCAATCCGGGCAGTGACGGCAACGTGTGCGGGAAAAGTTGCGACTGGACTTCACGCGCGATGGACAGTTCGTTTTCCAGCCGCTGTCGCTGGCGCTGCTCTTCGATCAGCTCGGCAACCGAGCTGGTCATCGCGTTGAACGATTCCCCGAGGACGCCCAGTTGGTCCCGCCGCTGCAGGCGGACCCGGTGGGCGAAGTCGCCTTTACGAATGTGCTGGGTTGCTTCATACAGACCAGCCACCGCATTCGTAATCGTCCGGGTGAGAACGACGCCGGTGACTAGTGCAGCTACCTCCAACATCAAGAACACCACCACAACGGCAATCAAAATACCCACGATCAAGTCCCCCAAAGCTCCCAGCGACGCAAACAGCCGATGGTTGAGCTGTGAGGGACGCACGGAAAAAGATGCCAGTACGGGCCTTTTTGAAAATGGCAAGTCACCGCCTTCCTGAGAAACGGCCTCAAACTGAGCGCTTCCGTTCACCTGCAGATCCAGCCAATTGGCCTTTGGCGGGAGGGACCGATGGCGGCTCGTCACCTGGCCGGCCGGCACGAAGGGGCGCCCCTTGTAGTCCAATTTCAGCTTTTGATTGTCGTCTTGTCTCAGCGGCCGCATCGGGGTCAGTTGAATCGGACCGAGGTCGGTATCCAGCTCATCAAGAAAGCCCGACGAGAGGGGAGCGGAGACGGAAACGCCAAGACTCCCATTCGGCCGCTGGCGGGTCGCAACGGCTTCCAGCCGGAGGCGGTCTCCTGACTGCACGATTCCGGCGAAGCGCTCGGCTTCCGCACTCGGCATGCCTCGCAGGAGTTCACCGCTGGGATGCAAGTCCACGCGAATGTCGGGGATTTGCTCGTGGGCTTCTTCCAGCCGCGAGGATACCCTCCGCCGCGACAAGATTTGTGCGTCCGTGACGCCTGAAGCGGCCTGGTTTTCTGCGGCGTCGGCTGCAGCCTCCGCGACGGCCCTGAGCGTGCGAACGCGCGATTCCATATCGTCCTGGAGAATATGCGCCCCCAGTTGCACGCTGAGCAGATAGAAAGAGACCCCGGCCATCGTCAGAAGCAGCACCACCGGAACCACGGCGATAAAAACATACGCGACGATCAGGCGGTTCCGAAGGCTCCACAGTATTTTCTTCCGCACCCAGGGCAGAAGACGAAAAATGAAGTATCCAAGCGTCAGGATGAAAAGAATGGTGAGGAAACTGGTGAGAGGAACCCTGCGTTCAGCCAGCCGCGTCGCCCGCGACAATCCATACAGGGCAATGACTCCGACGCCGAGCCGGTCGAGCACCGACATCCGGCGCCAGAAAGCGCGCAATCGACGAATGCTCAGCCGGATCATCGCGGAACGTCGAGCCGCCCTGAGATCTGCCGCGACCTCACGAGCAGCGCAACCATACCCTGACAGGATAATTTACGACCGAGGGACTCAGCAAGCCTTCAGCGCAACGCAGCCTTTCGCACTCGGCTATGATGCCGGCTATAGAAGAAGTAGATGAACATGCCGATCGCCAGCCAGATCAGCAAACGCAACCAGGTGACGCCCGGAAGACTCATCATTGCTGCGAGGGCGCTCACCATTCCGAGAATGGGCACCAGCGGCACCAGCGGCGTCTTGAAGGGACGCGGCAGGTCCGGACGCTTTCTTCGGAGGACCCACACGCCGGCGCAAACAATGACAAAGGCCAGCATCGTCCCAATGTTTACGAGCGCCGAAAGATCCTGAATTGTGAGCACCGATGCGAAAACGGAAACAAACACACCCACGACAATGGAAGAGATCCAGGGCGTCCGGAAGCGAGGATGGATGGTGCCGGCCCATTTCGGCAGCAAACCATCGCGCGACATCGAATAGAAAACACGCGACTGCCCCAGCAGCATCACCAGCATGACGCTGCCCAAGCCCGCAATGGCTCCCGCCTTCACCAGAAAGCTGCCCCAGCGGATGCCGGTCGCGTCGATGCCCACGGCAACCGGATCGGCAACGTTCAGATCTCTGTAGGGAACCACCGCCGTCAGCAAACCTGCCACCAGGATGTAAAGGATCGTACAAACGATGAGTGAACCGATGATGCCGACCGGCATATCTTTCTGCGGATTCTTGGCTTCCTGGGCCGCTGTGGATACTGCATCGAAGCCAATGTACGCAAAGAAAATTACCGCTCCGCCGCGCGCCACTCCCGACCAGCCGTACTTTCCGAATTCGCCTGCGTTGGGCGGAATAAACGGATGCCAATTGGCCGCCGCGACATCCGGGTGCTTGAAGACGTACATTCCCGCAATCGCAATGAAGAGCAGGACGATCGCGACTTTAATGATCACGATTGCGGAGTTGATGTTGGCCGACTCTTTGATCCCAATTACCAGGATTGTTGTGACGACGGCGATCGCCAAAAACGCCACCAGGTTGAACACCGCGGTTGCGTGAGGCAAGCTTGCCGGATCTATACCGCTTGAAGCCAGCGTTTGCGTCAGCGCATTCAGTGGCGCCCAATGCCCCCGATAGAGCACGAGCTGGGTCCCCGGCGTGCTCATGAGCTGTGGCGAGATATGGATCCCAAGGTCATCCAGAAAACTCACAAAATAGCCGCTCCAACCGGACGCAACGGTGGCCGCTCCAAACGCATATTCGAGGATCAGGTCCCAGCCGATGATCCAGGCGAAGATCTCACCCAACGTGGCGTATCCATAGGTATAGGCGGAGCCGGCTATCGGAATCAACGACGCAAACTCGGCATAACAGAGGCCGGCAAACGTGCACATGATTCCGACCAAGATGAACGAAACTACGATGGCCGGCCCGGCGTTGTTCGCCGCAGCATTTCCCGTCAGAACGAAGATTCCGGCGCCGATAATCGCCCCGATCCCAAGAGTGACCAGATTGATGGGTCCGAGGGCACGCCTCAGCGAATGCTCACCTTCTTCTTTCGCCTCTTCCAAAATCACATTCAGGGGCTTGGTGGCTAGCAGCGGACTCGCCATCGATTGCCTCCACGGTTGCAAATTGAGCCGGTCTCAGGAACCGGCCTTCATGCTTTAGCTCGAGTCGACCCACCCATCCGGAAGCGCCAGACAAAGTACACGGGAACTCCCAGAACGACGATGATAAGGCCCGGCCAAGTATATTGGGGTTTGTAGCGCAATAATTGCACCTCCAGGAACAAAGCCATTATCAAGTACAGCGCCGGCAGCACCGGGTAGCCAAAGGCGCGGTAGGGACGCTCCATCTCCGGACGCTTCCAGCGCAAGATGAAGAGACCGGAGAGCGTCAAGATATAGAAAATCAATACGGCGAAAATCAGAAAGTCCAACAACTGATTGTACGTACCCGAAAGGCACAGCAAGCAGGCCCAGAAGCCTTGAACGATCAGCGCGACGCCAGGCGCGTGATGGGCGTTCACCGTTCCCACGGATCTGAAGAAGAGCTGGTCCTTCGCCATGGCGTAGTAAATGCGAGCACCGGCAAGAATCAGTCCGTTGGCGCAGCCAAAGGTCGAAATCATAATCGCCGCGGCCATGGCCACCGCCCCCATGGGTCCCAATATTACTTCCGCAACCGCCGTCCCAACCCGGCCTTCGGCCGCATACTGGATTCCCCGGGCGACGGCAGTCGCTCCGTGTGGATCGCCTTCGAGCGGTAGAACGCGCAGGTAAGCAACGTTGGCAAGAACGTAGAGGCCAATCACAATACCCGTGCCCAGCGCCAGCGATAACGGCAGATTGCGGCTGGGGTTCTTCACCTCGGCGGCGGTGAACGTGATGTTGTTCCAGGCATCGGACGCAAACAAGGAACCCACCATCGCAACGCCCACGAGCGTGATCGTGCCGATCATCCACGTGTTCTCACCGGGAGGATAAGGATGCAACGTGGAGAGTCCCGCATTGCGCCAAAAGCCGGTAAAATTCACCGCGCGCGCCGCGGCAGTCGAAAACCAGAATCCAAGCACCACAAGCGCGGCCAGCGCCCCGGTCTTTGTGACCGTGAAGACATTTTGAACCAGTGAGCCGAGCCTGAGACCCCGCGTATTGATCCACGTGAGGCTCACGACGCAGAGAATCGCCAGCAGATTCTGGGTGTTCAGCCCGACGTTATACGGGCCTAGCGTGCCGAACCAGAATCTCCACGGGCCGAACGTACCGAACTTGCTGATCCAGGCGGAGGCCGAAACCCACGGGAACATCACGCCGGTGAATTTGGCAAAGGCAATGGCCACCGCCGCGATTGTCGCCGTCTGAATCACAAGCAGCATCGTCCAGCCGAACAGAAAACCCCAGAGCGGCCCGAGCGACTCCCGCAGATAAACGTATTGCCCGCCCGCGCGCGGCATGGCCGCCGCCAGTTCACCGTAACTGAGCGCTCCAATCAGCGTCATGACACCGGACGCGACCCAAACCGCGAGCAATAGGCCGGGGCTTCGCACCTGGTTCGCGATGTCTTGCGAGACGATAAAGATTCCGGAACCGATCATCGAGCCGACCACGATCATCGTGGAATCGAAAAGTCCCAGGCCTTTGACCAGCTCGGCTTGTTCCGCCAGCGTACCCGTCCTCAGCGTTGCAGCTCGTTCCGCCATCGGTTGCGTCCCTTAGTTCCGCCGTCCCAGCCGCGCGGCCAGGCGGAGATACTCCTTCGCGCGCCCTGCCGGATCGCGGGCCAAGATCAGATCGCTTGCAACTGCCAACGAGTCAGCCCCTGCCGTATAGACTTCCGCCGCGCGCTCGAGGGTGATACCGCCCACTGCCACCAGAGGCTTGCGGGTCAGCTCCCGCGCCCGGCAAACAAATTCTGTGCCCACCACCGCAGCCGGCTTTTCTTTCGTCGTTGTCGCGTAAATCGGACCCACGGCGATATAGTTTGCTGAAGTCGCGTCGGCACGACGCACTTGATCGAGGGTATGAGTTGAAACGCCGACCCAGCAGGCGGGACCGCACACGGCACGCGCGCTTTCGACGTCCAGGTCTTCCTGACCGACGTGGACGCCCCCCGCGTTGACCAGCGACGCGATGTCCGCGCGGTCGTTGACCACCAACCTCGCCCCCGATGAGCGCAGACAAACCGCCAGTCCGAAGGATTGTTGGAAGAGTTCGCGAGAGGAAACTTGTTTATTGCGATATTGAATCAGCTCGACCCCGGATTGCGCCAGCATTTCTGCGAAAGCCAGCTCCGATGTCCTGAGCGAACCCGCGTCCATTATGGCATACAGGGCCGGGAACATGAGAATCCTTTAGCGCTATCGCGCGGTGGCAGCCGTGACGCGCTCCAGATAACCGGTGTCGAAATGGCCGTCGGCGAAATCCGGGTCCGCCAAAATCAGCTGGTGCAGCGGGATGGTCGTCTTGATGCCTTCGATGATGCACTGGTCGAGCGCTCGCCTCATTCGCGCAATCGCCTCGGCGCGATCCTTCCCATGGCAAATCAGTTTGGCCACCAGGGAGTCGTAATAGGGCGGGACCACGGCCTCCGAATGAGCTGCCGTGTCCACGCGCACGCCCGGACCGCCGGGAACCTGGAAGGCGGTGATCCGGCCAGCGGAAGGCGCGAACGTGTCTGGATCTTCCGCGTTGATCCGGCATTCGATTGCGTGACCCCGGAAATTAACTTCGCTCACTACGTCCGCCAGCTTTTCCCCTGCGGCGATACGGATCTGCGCCTTCACCAGATCGGCCCCTGAAACAACTTCTGTCACGGGGTGTTCTACCTGGATTCGCGCGTTCACTTCGATGAAATAGAGCTTTCCGGATTCGTCGCGAAGGAACTCCACGGTTCCCGCTCCCGTATAGCCGACTCTCTTCATGGCCTCGACGACCGTCGCGCCGACGCTCTCTCGTGTGGCCGAATCCAGAACCGTGGAGGGTGATTCTTCGAGAAGTTTCTGGTGGCGCCGCTGAATCGTGCATTCCCGCTCTCCCAGGTGCATCACATCGCCGTAGCGGTCACCCAGGACTTGGAACTCGATGTGCCGCGGCCGCTCGATTCGCTTTTCAAGATACACGCTGGGACTGCCAAAGGCCTGCTCCGCCTCCGCCCGCGCCGTGTGAAACGCCGCTGCCAGCTCCTCCTTGCGCCCCACTTCGCGCATTCCCCGGCCGCCGCCGCCCTCCGCCGCCTTGATCAATAACGGATAGCCGATTTCGGACGCGATCTTCTTCGCCGTCTCCTCATTCTCCACCACGCCGGCGCTGCCGGGAATAATGGGCACGCCGGCCGACGCCATCTCGCGCCGGGCGCGGTCCTTTTCCCCCATCAGGCGGATCACCTCGGGAGAAGGGCCGATAAATGTGATGTGGGAAGCCTCGCAGACTTCGGCGAAGTTGGCGTTCTCCGACAGAAAACCGTAGCCCGGGTGAATCGCATCTACATTCGTGATTTCGGCGGCGGAAATGACGTGAGGGATATTGAGGTAACTCTCGCTGCTGCGGGGCGGCCCGATGCACACCGCTTCGTCGGCAAAACGCACGTGCAGCGAGTTACGATCCGCTTCCGAGTACACCGCGACGGTCGGGATCCCCAGCTCCTTGCACGCAGACAGGATGCGAAGCGCGATTTCTCCGCGATTGGCGATCAGAATTTTTCGAAACATTTCGCCCAGAGAAGGGGATCCGCCGGCTTACTTCTTACGCGCCGGATGAATCGCAAATAGGGGTTCTCCATACTCGACCGGCTGGCCGCTTTCCACAAAGATGCGCATCACTTCGCCGGCGACGTCGCATTCGATTTCATTCATCAACTTCATGGCCTCGATGATGCATAAGACTTGTCCCGCCTCGACGTGGTCTCCCACGTGCACGAACGGCTCGGCTCCCGGGATGGGAGACGCATAGAACGTTCCCACGATGGGGGACTTCGTGACGTGAAGGTCTTCGGCGCGGTCGGTTTCGCCGGCCGCCTCGCGCGGCGCAACCTGCGCTGGACCGGCATCCGCGCGCGGGCTGGCCACGATAATTTCCGGAGCCGATTGCGCTCGAAACGAAACAGGATTGTGGGTGGATGGCTTCTTGAGGCGGATGCGGAGGCTGCCGCGCTCGTACTCGCACTCTTCCAGGCCGTGCTTTTCCATGAATTCCAGCAGGCGTTCCACTTCCTGCAAGTCCAAGCTCGAGCTCGCTGCAGAAGGCTCTTTTTCGCTTTTCTTGCCGTCGCTCATCTAGAGTTCGAGGAATTCACGCGGTGCACGAGTGAGGGTCTCCGCACCGCCCGCGAGAACCACTACATCATCCTCGATCCGAATCCCTCCCGTACCCTCTATGTAGATGCCGGGCTCGAGGGTGATGACGTTGCCGGACCGAAGTTCTGTTTTCTCTCCACGGGCCAGCCGGGGCGCTTCGTGAACCTCGATTCCGAGGCCGTGTCCAGTGCTGTGCACAAAGCGCCGCTCCAGTCCGTAACGCTTGAGGATTTTTCGAGCCGCGGCATCCACCGCCCCGGCCTTCGCTCCCGCCCGAACGGCTTCCCGCGCCACTTCCAGGGCTTCCAGAACCGCACGATACGCCCGGCGAATCCGGGCAGGGGCGCGCCCCAGGTAAACGGTGCGCGTCATGTCGCTGCAATAGCCGCGGAGTATAGCACCCAGATCGAACACGACCAACTCGTTTTTCCGGAGGGGCTTAGGGCTGGGGCGCGCATGAGGCCAGGCGCTCCGAGGGCCTGAGGCGACAATCGTTTCAAATGCCGCTCCGCTCGCCCCTTTGCGGCGCATGCGGTAATCCACTTCTGCAGCCAGATCTGTCTCGAACACCCCAGGCTTTACCAGGCCCACGACCTCCTCGAACACTTCGCTCACCAAGATGGCGGCCTGGCGCATCCGCGAAATTTCCTCGACGTCCTTGACCGCCCGCAGCTCCTCAACGCAATTCTCCCAGGCCGCCCACCGAACCAAAATTCCAGCGCTCTTTCGCAGTTGATGTTTCCGTTTCACCGTCAACGACGCGGCTTCAAATCCAACCCGGCACCTTCCGCTCCTTTGCAGCGCTTCCCCGGCCGCGACCAGCAGAGGCTTTCGTACAATCCTCACTTGCGCTGATCCCACTTCCTCCCGCGCCTGTGTCTCATAGCGCGCGTCGGTAAACAGGGTCGCTCGATTCGGATCCACCACCAGGGCGGCCGCACTCCCGCTGAAGCCGCACAGGTAGAAAACATTTGGAAGATGGGTGACGACGAAGGCTGCGGCGCCGTGTTCCTTCAGGTGACGCCGGATTGAATGGATGCGGTTCCGGTATGGGGATTCCATCGAGCAGACAGACGACAACTCAAACAGCCGGGGCAGCCGGCCTTACCTCTCCCTCAGCTCGGAAGTATGCGCGGCGTGAGGAAGAACAGCAACTCCTGGGACTGGGAGTTTACCGTCGTGTGCCGGAACAGGTTCCCGAGCAGCGGGATGCTGCCGAACAGCGGCACCTGCTCGATATCGGTGCGCTGGGAAGAAATGATGATGCCTCCCACGACCACCGTGCCACCGTCGTTGATCAGGATCTTTGTTTCCGCCGCCTGCGTGTCCAGGGCGGGAATTCCGTTGACTCGCGGAATGGACGGGTCGATTTGTGTATTCTCGACGTGCACATCCATGAACACCGTTCCTTCCGCCGTGATCTGTGGGGTAACTTCAAGCTCCAACACCGCGTCGATGTACTGCACGGAGATGGTGTTGTTGATGATGGTCTGAATGGGGATCTTGGTTCCTTGCTTCACAATCGCCTTGGTATTGTTCTGCGTCGTCACGCGCGGCTTCGAGAGCAACTTGCCGACGCCCTTCGATTCTGCCGCCGTAATGATGTAGTCGAGGAAGAAATTCGGCGACGAGAACAAATACGAAACGCCGCTCGTGGGCACGGTTGCGGCCAAGTTCGTGACCAATGGCATGGCAGCCGTGCCTGGGCTGGTCGTACTTGGCGGGTTCCCCACGACCAGCGGTGGAATCGGCAGAAACGGCGGATTCACGCAGGTAGTAGTGTTCACAGTGCACGCCGGGCCAGTAGAGCGAGTTATCGGGCTTGTTCCCACCGAGCTCGCGCCGCCGAAAATGTTCTTTCCGTTAACGGCGCTGGTGCCGAAGGCAAACTGCGTCCCGATCTCTCGCGCGAAGTTCCGGTTGGCAGCAACCACACGGGCTTCGATCTCGACTTGTTGGGTCTTCCGATCGAGCTGCCGAATCAGGTTGTCCAAGACGGGCATTACGCTCGGTATATCCCGGATGATCAACGTGTTCGAACGGCTGTCCGCCAGGATGTCTCCCCGTGGCGTGAGGAACTTCTTAAACGTGCCGACGAGGTCCTCGGCCTTTGCGTAGCTAAGCACTCGCGTGGTCGTGACGATCGGCACTGACTCCTCTTCGGCCTTGGCCAGGTCGCGCTGCTGCTCCGCCTCCCTCCTCAACGTGTCCTTCGTAGCGATGCGTAGTACGTTCCCTTCTACTCGCTTGTCGAGATCGTTGTTCTGCAAGACGACGTCGAGTGCCTGGTCCCACGGAACATTGTCCAGCACGATCGTCAGATTTCCTTTCACGCCCGGATCCAATACCACGTTCAAGCCGCTGATTTCATGGATCAACCGGAAGAAGTCCTTCAGGTCCACGTCCTTCAGATTGACCGAAATCGGCTCCCCGGAATACCGGCCCGTCGATTCCACGACAGAATTGGGAGCAGACATGGGTGGCGTACTAGTCTGTTGCTCCTGGAGTGGCGCTCCGGGCACAACGGCCGCGGCCAGGCCCGGGTTCGGCTGCACCGCTGGCTTCTCTTCCGCTTTGCCAGTTAGTTCTTTTGAAGAACCACCCGCTTCAAGCTGCGCAGGAGCCGGGCTGGCGAGGGCCGCAGACGACTGTGACAGATTGGCCGGCAGGGTCACCGCTTGGACCAGCGCGCCCTGTGAGGCATCCCGGCGCTCGCGCGGCTGGGAGCGCTTCGCAACGCCCTCGGCGCCCTTCATTGGGTTCGTCGGTGCAGCCGCAGACGGCGCCCCTGTGGTACCGGGCGCAAAGGCCACGGTCACCTCGTTACCACTGGCATGGACGTTGAAGTGCGCTGACTCACGCAGATCGATTACCACGCGTGTCACGTCCGGTCCAAATTGGGCCATGCGGACTTCCCGCACCGGATTGAGATTGCTCGGAAGACTCTTCTCCACCGTCTTAAGGCTCGCTCCGTCAAAATCCAGGACGAGCCGATCCGGATGGCTCAACTTCAGTACGCGGTAAGCGAGGTTCGAATTCCCCAGAACACGAACCTGCGTTTCCTCGCCGCTCTGGGTCAACTGGACTTGCTCGATAACGACCCGGTGCAAATTGGCCGGGGCTTCCGTGGGCCGATCAGCCACAGGACGGGAAACTGCCTTGGCTACGCCGCTGTTTGCCGAGGGCGCAAAAATCAGGATCAGCTCCTGGTCGTTTGCTCGCTCCACGCGGGGTTCGACGGGCACACGCGTCAGCACCTCCAGTCGAACCACCGGCCTTTGTGTGGCCCGAAAATCCCTGAGCCTGTAGCTGCTCACCACGTCGGAATCCAGCACTCGGGCGAGGCTCGAATCCCCGGCGGTAACGCCGGTCAGATCCACGACGAACAGCGTATCGCTTGGACGATAAATGGTGTAGTCGAACGGCGACGCCGCGCGCGCTTCGAGCTGCACCGAACTCGCCTTCACTACTGCGCTCACGTGCACTGCCGACCCCGTCTGCGAATAAACAACGCTGCTCATCGAGACAAGGGCCGCGAAGACGAGACCGGCGAACCCCCACGTCCGCAAATGCATTTTCATTGCTGCTCTCCTGCACTCGGATAGAGTCGTTTCGTCACCATGCGCTCCACAGGTTTTCCGAAAGCGTCCTTGCTGAACTGCCGGAACTGCACGCCATCCAGGCCGATTCGCACCACTTCTCCGTCGTACAAGCGGTCGCCATCCCGCAGGAAATAGACGCGCTGTTGAGGGTTTGAAACTACGGCAATCATACCGTTCGGCGAACGCACCATTCCGTCCACCCGCGTGGTCGAAACCTGCAACCCCGCCTTGCCGGGCGGCAAGTTCGCCACACTGCCACCCTCCTCGTGTTTCGCTACCAGCGGCTTAAATGGATCGCGCTTGTAGGTTGGTTCGGCGCTCGCTGGAACCCCGGCCTTCGGTTTATCGGCCTTCTTCGACGCCTGTGTCAAACTTGCGGACTCCGTCGCCTGAGGCGAGGGCTGGGGCTCCGCTCTCCCGACGGGAACCAAGCAAATCACAAGCGCCATGGCTTCTACAAGATTCGCTGTTACCTTCACGCGTCTCATCGTGTTTCGGTCGCTCCCCTCTAGCGCTTCGCCGCCGGCATTGATGCGAGTTGCTCTTCCCCGCCCTTGGTGAAAAACGTCGTCACGGTGAAAGTGCCCTTAACGCTGGTATTACGGGTCATGTGCTCGTTCCTGCTGTTTTCGTCTCCAATTCCTGTAATCACCAGATCGCCCACGTTGATAATCCGGGAGAGCCGCCCCAGCTTCCCGAAGAAGTCCAAAACCGCGTAGTAGGGTCCGTCCGCTTCCACTTCGAACGGCATCTCGTAGTGGAACTCGCGGGGCACAATGGTCTTCGTTGATAGACGGCGAATCGAGACATCGGAGGACGACGCGGCGCCCTGAATCATGAGAATGAACTGATCGACCTGCTTATCTTCCGGTACGATCGCTTGCAGCGTCGCCAACTGCTTCTGCAAGGCCTCCATCTCGCCCTGCAACTGCCCGCGTTGCCGCTCGAAGTCCCTAAGCGTGTTGACTTCGTCCTGGAGCGGTTGTTTGCGCGCCTGCGCCGCATCCAAGTCCACGCGGCGGTTCCGGACGGGCGAGCCGGGCGTGTAGAAGCCGGCCACAACAATTGCCACGCCCAAGACCACGTAGACGAGTGCCTGCAGCGGCCAGGGCCAATCTCGGAATGATGTCGTCATCGCTGTCTCCCCTTAGCCTTTCCTCGGCGCCGCCATTGTTGCAGGCGTCGCTGGCGAGGGCACGACCCCCGGCGCCCCCGGAGGACTGAAATCAGCCGTCATGGTGAAATTGAACGTCTGCGCCGCCGGGACGATGTCGCTTTCCTTCACTTCTTTGATCTCCACCTTCGTGAAATAGCCCGACCGCTTGAGCTGGGTGATGAAATTGGCGACGGCGTCGATCGAACCCGATGTGCCCTCGATGGCCAGCGAACTCCCCTTTCGGTCCAATTTGGTCAGCCACAGCGAGTCCGTGCGCACAACTGTGTTGGCCACCGTTTGGAGAAGCTCCTCGCCGCCCATGCGGTTCCGTTGTAGCTCCTCGATCACGTTGATTCGCTGTTGAAGGACGGACTTTTCTTTTCGGAACTGTTCGACCTGCGTCCGAACGGATTCGAGCCGCGTTTTCTCCGCCTCGAGGGCCCGGATTGTCTGGTTCGTCGCGTCAAGCTCGCGTCCCCAGCTGAAATAGTAGACGGCGAGAATGACAATTGCTAATCCCACGGCAGCCGCCAGCATCAGCGCGCTGATGGTGGATTCAAGTGGAACGGCTCGGCCCACCGTCTTTGGCCGAACCTGGCCGAGAAGGTTGATCCTGATCATTGTGTGTCGAAGCTCCTGAGCGCCAGTCCGACTGCAATCGTCAGACGGGGCGCCATTTCGCGAAGTGCCGATTCATCATGCCGTCCCGGACTGATCACAATCTTCCGGAACGGATACAGCTCTTCCACCGGCATCGCAAACTCTTCCCGCAGAAGGTCGAGCAGTCCGGGCACGCGAGCGGTGCCGCCCGAAACACAGATTCGCCGGATGTTCTCGCCACTCGCGGTGGCTCGGAAGAAATCGAAGGTCTTCTGGATTTCGAGAATCAGAATGTCCGAAACGGAGCGGAGAATCGCGCTGCGTTGTTCTTCCGTGACTCCGGCGACGCTGCCGCCCATCTTCACCCGCTCGGCGTCCTCGAAGCTGAGATCGAGTTCTTTCTGCAACGCGTCGGTATACTGGTTTCCGCCCACAGAAACGTCGCGCGTGAACAGCGGCGTCAATCCCCGGACGATATTGATATTCATCACGCTGGCGCCGATATTCAGCAGCGCTACCACCTGGGCCGGGTCGGGCTCGTAGTTCACCTCAAAGCAATTCTGCAGAGCAAACGCATCGATATCCACGACCACAGGATTCTTTCCCGCCAACGACAGCACGTTCGTATGGTTGAGGATCTTGTCCTTCTTCACCGCCACCAGCAAAACGTCCATCTGGTTCTCGGTCGCTTCCAGCAACTGATGGCTCAGATTGACGTCGGCGATGTCGAATGGGATATGCTGGCTCGCCTCCGCCTGGACGCGGTCATACAGCTCTTCCTCCGTCATCACCGGCATCGGCACGCGCTTCACGATCACCGAATGCCCGGAAACCGCTGTGGCCACATCCTTGGGCTTGATTTTATGGCCTTCAAAAATGGAACTGATTTTCTCCGCGACCGAGGGAGCATCCATGATCGCCCCGTCTACGACCGTGTCTTGAGCCAGAGGTTCTATCCCGAAGCTGACCAGCTCGTACCCCGCCTTGGTCCGTTTCAGTTCCACCGCTTTTACCGAGCTGGAGCCGATATCAAGGCCGATCAGAGATTTTGGTTTTCCCATCGTCAGTATCCTTTGCCCCTCGCTCCCTTTTTGCAGGAGCCTTGTGTTCCGGCCCGCCGGGCTGCTTCATTCGCTTCGGGCTCGCAACAGAACCAACGTTTGTCCCGGGCAGCTCCGCATTCTCCACAGTTTTTACCGAAAATACTCTGCCACCCACCATCAAGACAACGCGTACGGCGCTGCTACCCTTGTGGCCGTTATGGCATCCCTGACAAAAGGTGTCAAGCACGCCATCGGAACGGTGTGCAGAAGGGTAAAGGCATCCGCGAAAGGGCTTATAAGTGGGGACGTCGTGGAAGGTCAAATAGTTGTGTGAGTACTGGGACTGGGACCACTACACCTGGGGTTTGCCCTCAAAGCAACTCCCTCATTTTTTCCGCCACCGATCGAGCCCCAGACCGGCCCACAGGGCGTCCACGCGAGCCTTCGTCGGGTCGTCCATGCGAATTTCGTCCGGCCACCGCCCGGCAAATCCTTCCTCCGGCAACTTTCGAGTGGCGTCCACACCCATCTTCGAGCCGAAATCCTGTTTGCGAGCCGCATGGTCGAGCGTGTCCACGGGACCCAACACAAATTGGACGTCGCGCTCGGGGTCAATCGCGCACAGGGCCTTCCAAACAACTTCGCGAAAATCCTGCACGTCCACGTCGTGATCCACCACGACGATTACTTTCGTGAACATGGCTTGCCCGAGCGACCAAATGGCATTCATGATTTTTCGAGCGTGCCCGGGATAGGACTTGCGAATCGAGACGATCATCAAGTTCTGAAAGATACCTTCGGCCGGCATGGCCACGTCGACGATTTCCGGATATTGCATCTTCATGACCGGAAGAAAAATCCGCTCCACGGCGTGCCCCATGAAGTAATCCTCTTGTGGCGGTGGGCCCACGATGGTCGTCAAGTAAATTGGGTCCTTTCGTTGCGTGATACAGCTGATGTGAAAAACCGGGTATTCGCCTTCGAGCGAATAAAAGCCCGTATGATCTCCGAAGGGTCCTTCGGTGCGAAGCCCGCCCAGGTCCACAGTTCCCTCGAGGACGATTTCGGCATTTGCAGGAACTTCGAGCTCCACGGTTTCGCATGCCACCATCTCGACGGGCTCCCGCCGCAAAAAGCCGGCAAACAGAAACTCGTCCATGTCCGGCGGCACCGGAAGTACTCCGGCCAAACACGTGGCCGGGTCCGACCCGATGGCGACTGCGACTTCCAGCTTGCCCTTCCCCTGCCGCGCACGGGCACTGCGAAAGTGCTCGGCGCCATGCTTCTGAGTCTGCCAATGCATCGCGGTCGTGCGCTCGTCGAACACTTGCATGCGGTAGACTCCGACGTTGCGCTTTCCGCTTTCGGGGTTCTTGGTGATCACCAGCGGCCACGTGATGTAGCGCCCTCCGTCCTGCGGCCAGCACTTCAAGATGGGGAATTCGCGAAGCGAGAAATGATCCTTGCGAATCACTTCCTTGCAGGGCCCGCCTTTGACGCTCTTGGGGAAAAACGAGCCGAGCTCGGCCAGCTTCGGCAGCATCTTGATTTTTTCGAGCAGCCCTTGCGGCGACTGGAAGTCGAGAAACGAGCGAACGCGATTCGCCACGTCTTCCACGTTGTCAACTTCGAGCGCCAAGTTCATGCGCCGCTCGGAACCGAGCAGATTGGTGACCACCGGGATTCGCGAACCCTTCGGCCGCTCAAAGAGAAGGGCTGGCCCGCCCGACTTCGTCACCCGATCGGTGATCTCCGTGATCTCGAGCTCGGGGTCCACCTCGACGCTGATCCGCGCGAGCTCGCCCTCCCGTTCGAGCTTGGCCAAGAAATCCCGCAAATCCCGATACGCCAATTGTCCTCCTTGACCGGCGCGGGCAATGCCCGCCTGAGCCGCACACTCTAACATGGAGCGATACGCACAAAGAACAGAAGCGGATGCCGTCCGCGCGCCGGCCGAGTGAAGATGCGGCCCGCGCCGAGAGCGGTGCACGTTTCCCTATTTGCTGCTACATTGTTCCGATCTCAGAACGATGGGAGGCAACCGTGTCCGAAGTAGTCTACGTCTCCAAAGTGCGCATCGAGCGAAAAAGTGGTCCCCTGCGCCTTGCCTATTTGCCCGGCGAGTCGCAGCCGGTGATCTTCAGCGTCCACGGCGCCATCGCCAAGCACTACAAGGTGGACCCTGCCAAGCTTACGGAATCTCACGCCGCGACGCTGGACTACGTGATTGCCGCCACTGCCGGGTGAATGGTGGGGACGTTTGGAGGCGCGCTGGAAGCGCGTCAGATTGATGCCAGCAACGACAAGCTGATCGCTGAAGTAACCGGCGAAGTGGAAACGGACGAAGGCGTGCTTGTGATCCGCCGGATTCACGTGGCCATGCGGCTGGTGGCGCCGGAACAAGCCCGCGAGACCGTCGAGCGCGTGCACGGGCTCTATGCCATGCGCTGCCCTTTATATCGCACGCTGCACAATGCGATCCAGCTCTCGTCCTCTTATACGCTGGTGCCCGCGGCGCCGGCCTGACCCAGCTTAGAAAGCGAGTTGGGGGCGCTGCTTCGGGAACGGGGGCCGGCTGATATCAATGATGCTCGCTCGATTGGCCCGCCGCCTTGCTCCCCGCGGGCGCTGGAGCGATCGCGGGAATATTCTCCTTCTGCATCGCCGCGTTCAGAGCGGCCAGCTCCTTGTCCGCGACATCTCTCCAGCGTGCCATGAGCGCTTCCGCCTGGGAGGTCAGATCGTCGAAGACGGCCGCGGCCTGCTCCGTCGGCGGCGCATCGGCACTCTCGACCACGTCAGCCAGGACGCTGAGCTTGTTGTTGAGTCGGACCGGGTAGTTCAGAGAGTCCTCGCTCGATCGAATGTTCTTGTTCATCAGGGCGTCTTCGATCGGCGTCATCTTCTTGTCGATGCCCTCGGCGGCCTCGACGATCGCGTTCGCGTTTCCATTTTTTCCCAGCCGCTTCCGGACCATCTCCAATTGGCTTCGCACATCCTGCATCTGATTTACGGCGTCGTTCAGCTCTGAGAGCCGGCCGCGAATTTTCATCGCCAGCTCGAGTTGCTTTTCCAAGTCCTCCTGGCTGACATTCAAGCGCGGATCGAGCCGCAGCTCGAGCGGAGCCGTCTCGCTCTTCCCCGCAACCGTCAGCCGAACTTGATACGCCCCCGGGACAGCCAGCGGTCCCTCCGGAATCTCACCGCCGTCGTAGACGACGCCCGGAATTTCATGGGGCGGTTCATACTTCAGGTCCCATACGAAGCGGTTCATCCCAGCCTCGGCGGGAAGGAGGTCCTTTGGCTTCTCCTGGTCGGGCCATTCCTGCGGTTGCTCGCCTTGCGCGAGGACGGACGTCTTGCTCGAGAGTTTCCGAATCACTTTTCCCTGGCTGTCGAGCACCTCCAACGTGATCTCGTCCTTGGGGTCCGCTTTCAGGTAGTAGTCGATCGCGGCGCCCGCCGGAGCGTTTTCGCCATTCCACTGCAGCAGCCGCTCCGGAACCGGACCGCCGCCGCGGCTCCGATAAGCGATGCCCGGCCGGTACAGCTTCACCGCGGCATCGGAGTCGCGCTCGCTCACCTCCCGGAGCACGGCGATTTGATCGAGAATCCAAAACGAACGCCCGTGGGTCGCAACGATCAAGTCATCGCCATGAACGGTGAGGTCGTGGATGGGCGTGCGCGGCAAATTCAGTTGGAGCGGCTGCCAGTGGCTGCCGTCATCGAATGACACGAAGACTCCCGTTTCCGTCCCCGCAAAAAGCAGGCCTTTGCGTTTAGGGTCCTCACGCACCGCGTGCACGTAAGCGTTGTCCGGAAGTCCGTTCACGAGCTTCCTCCACGTCTTTCCGTAATCGCTCGTCTTGAAGACGTACGGGTGGAAGTCATCGAGCTTGTGGCGATCGATGGCCAGATACGCCGCCCCAGCGTCGTGAGGCGAAGGATCGATCAGACTCACCATGCTCCATTCCGGCAAACCCTTCGGCGTAACGTCCGCCCAGTTTTTCCCACCGTCGCGCGTGACGTGAACGAGTCCATCGTCGCTGCCGGCCCAGATCAGGTCCTTCTTCAACGGCGATTCGGCCAGCGCGAAGATCGTGTCGTAATATTCGACGCTGGTGTTGTCCTTGGTGATGGGTCCGCCCGAGGCCTGCTGCTTGCTCTTGTCGTTGCGAGTCAGGTCCGGACTAATGGCGGTCCAACTCGCCCCTCCGTTGGTGCTCTTGAACAGCATTTCTCCGCCCTGGTAAAGAACGTCCGGATCGTGGGGCGAAACGGCGATCGGCGCCGTCCACTGAAAACGGTGTTTCATCTCCCCGTCGCCGTGGCCGCTGTAGTAATCGGGCCACACGGTGATGTCCCGCGTCTGCTCGGTGCCCTTGTCGAAGCGCGTGATGGTTCCGCCGTTGTCGCCCGCGTAGACGATATCGGGGTCGCGCGGGTCAGGAACGACGAAACCACTTTCACCGCCCCCCACCGACAGCCAGTCCTTGTCATCAATCACGCCGTGAGCCGTGCGGCTGGCAATCGCAACCGTGGAGTTGTCCTGCTGCGCCCCGTAAACGTAGTAGTTGAAGTGGCTGTCCGTGGCAACGTGATAGAACTGGGCGGTCGGCTGATTTCCTTGCGTCGTCCAGGTCTTCCCGCCGTCCACGGTGATCGTCGCGCCGCCGTCGTTTCCATTGATCATGCGGCCGGGATTCGTAGGATCGATCCAAAGCCCGTGATGGTCGCCGTGGGGCGCGGGGAGGAGCGTGAACGATTTTCCCGCATCGGTCGAGCGGAAGAGTCCGGTGTTCAGGATATAAACGGTGTCCGTACTTTTCGGATCGGCGAAGATGTGTGTGAAATACCAGGCGCGCTGCCGGAACCGGTGGTCGTCGTTCACCTTTTGCCAGGTCTCGCCGCCGTCGTCCGAGCGGTAAAGCCCCCCCTCCTGAGCTTCGATCAAAGCGTAAACGCGGTTTGAGTCCCCTCCCGAAACCGACACGCCGATTCGCCCGAGGATTCCTTTCGGCAGCCCGTGTCCTTCCAAATGCTTCCAAGTGAGGCCGCCATCCGCGGACTTGTAAAGACCGCTGCCGGGTCCGCCGCTCTCGAGACTCCACGGCGTGCGATGCGCCTCGTACAGCGCCGCATACAGAACGTGGGAATTCGACGGATCGAAGGTCAAATCAATCGCGCCGGTCTTTTCGTCCTTGTAGAGCACTTTCTGCCACGTCTTCCCGCCATCCGATGAACGATAAACGCCGCGCTCCGGGTTCGGTCCAAAGGCATGGCCAAACGCTGCGAAGAAGACGATGTCCGGGTTGCGCGGATCCACGATCACTCTGGCAATGTGCTGGGTATCGTCCTGGCCCAGGTGCGCCCAGGTCTTGCCTGCGTCCATCGATTTGTACATGCCGTCGCCAAAGGAAATGTTCCCTCGGATGCAGGATTCGCCGGTGCCCACATAAATCACATTCGGATCGGAGGGAGCCACGGCAATCGCTCCGATCGAAGCGAACTTCTCCTTGTCGGTTAGCGGCGTCCACGTGACTCCGCCATCCGTCGTTTTCCACACGCCGCCGGCAACCGCCCCGAAATAAAAAGTGTCCGGATCCCCCGCAACGCCGGTCACGGCAAGCGCCCGCCCGCCTCGAAACGGCCCGATCAGCCGCCACTTCATCCCTTTCCACAAATCCTCGCGCATCGCTTGAGCGCGAAGCGGACGAGCTCCGGCGAAAAGACAGAGCAATCCGAAGCCAAGCGCAATCATTCTCCTCATGTTTCTCATCCCCCTGTGATAGAAAGCGGCATCGTAATCCGAATTCCGTTATGAGGTGAAGCTTTTTTTCACGCGGCGACGGCGAAGGCTTCGACAGCGGGAAGGACGAAGGCAAAAACGAATGAACTAGGTCGGTGGAAATCTCGGAATTCTGAGAGCGACGTCCGTTATTCGGGCAGCCGAACTGTTGCAAGGCCCTTGCTTCGGTGATACCCTGCGGCCCTGGACCTACTGAGCGGGAGTAGTTCAGTGGCAGAACGTGAGCTTCCCAAGCTCAAGGTGAGGGTTCGATTCCCTTCTCCCGCTCCACTCACGCCCGAGCTTTCGGGATGGCTTCTTTCCATTTCCCCTGAGCCTTCAGGATCAGCTCTACGACTTCGCGCACGGCCCCGTCGCCGCCGCTTCGCAAAGTGACGTAGTGTGCGGCCCGCCTCACTTCCGGAACGGCATTCGCGACAGCCACGGCAAGCCCGACTCGCTCGAGGAGAGGCAAATCCGGCAGGTCATCGCCCACGTAGGCGACTTCGTCGTCGGAGAGGCGGGCGTGGCGCAGGATATCCAGATACGCGCCGAGTTTCTCTGCGCGGCCCTGAAACACGAAGTCCATGGAGACTTCGCGGGCGCGTCGCGTCGTGGCGGGAGAATCTCGTCCAGTGATCAGACCGGTTTTGAGGCCCACGCGATGCGCCAGGCTCAGACCAGCGCCGTCGTAGGCGCTGAAGACCTTCATCTCGGCGGTGCCGCCGCTCGGGAAGGACTGCAGGAGGATGTGTCCGTCGGTCAGGACGCCATCCACATCCACCAGCAGCAGCCGAATCTTCTTCGCACGCTGCTGCACCAAAGCTGGAATTTTATGCGAACGGCGCGGCAAGAAAACCCCTTCAGAACAGTTGCAGCGTCCACAGATCGTGGATGTGGACGATGCCTTCGAGATGACGAGCTGCATCCACGATCACCACCGAAGTGATCTTCCGCTGCTCCATCAAACGCAGGGCGCTGGCGCCCAACTCCGTGCGCGGAAGCGTCGCCGGATTTTTCGTCATGCATTCGGCGGCGGTCAAATCCAACGCATCCTTCTTTCGCTGCTGCATCAAGCGGCGCAGGTCGCCGTCGGTGATGATCCCCAGCAGCTTGCCGGCCTCGTCCGCAACCGCCGTCATGCCCAGCCCTTTGCGGCTCATTTCGTAGATGACCTCCGGCACGGACGCATTGGGTAGCACGCGCGGCAGGTCTTCCCCCGAATGCATCAGGCTTTCGACTCGCCGGAGCTTCTTTCCCAGCCGGCCGCCGGGATGCAGCGCCGCGAAATCCTGTTCGCCGAAGCCGCGCCGCTCGAGCAAGGCAATGGCCAGCGCGTCACCCATGGCCAAGGCCGCTGCGGTCGAAGCAGTGGGCGCAAGATTCAGCGAGCAGGCTTCCTCCTTGACGGCGATATCGAGGATGACTTCACTCGCAGCCGCGAGGGTCGAGCGCGGCTGAGCCGTCAACGTCACCAGGCGAATCCCCAATCGCTTGACAGGCTCCAGCAATTCCACCAGCTCCTGCGTCTCGCCTCCGTAAGAGATCACGAGCAGGAGATCTTCGGGCATCAGCATACCCAAGTCGCCATGGTGTGCTTCCGCGGCATGCAAGAATGACGCCGGTGTGCCCGTGCTCGCAAACGTGGCGGCGATCTTCCGCCCGATCAAACCGGACTTGCCCATCCCGGTGACGACCACGCGCCCCTTGCACTCGTAAAGCAAATCCACCGCGCGACCGAATCGTTCGTCCAATCGCTCGGCCAGGCCGGCGACGGCCTCGGCCTCGATCCGCAGAACGCGCTTGGCGATTTCGAGACTCGATGACTGTTTTTCCGTCGGTTTCGCGGTCGCTTTCATTGCGGCTCCCATTCGCGAACGAGATGAGCCAGACGCAGCAACTTATCGAGCAGCGGCCTGAGATCGTCGAGCGGTAAGGCGTTCGTCCCGTCCGAGAGCGCCTTGGCCGGGCTATCATGCACTTCCAGGAAGAGCCCGTCCACTCCGACGGCCGCGCCCGCACGCGCGAGCGGCTCAATGAACTCCGGCTGACCCCCGCTCGACTTCCCTTCCCCACCCGGGAGTTGCACGGAGTGCGTGACGTCAAATACCACCGGGTATCCCAGCTTCTTCAGGATGGGAAACGCGCGCATGTCCACCACCAGGTTCTGATAGCCGAACGAAGAGCCCCGCTCCGTCAAGATGATCTTTCGGTTGCCGGTGCTGGCCACTTTTTCGGCGGCATTGGCCATTTCCCAGGGCGATAGAAACTGTCCCTTCTTTAGGTTCACAACACGCCCGGAGCGGCCGACTTCAAGCAACAGATCCGTCTGGCGGCACAGGAATGCCGGCACCTGCAAGACGTCACAAATCTCCGCCGCGGGACCCACGTGGGCGACTTCATGAACGTCGGTCAGAATGGGCACGCCGAAGCGCTTCTTGATTCCCTCCAGGATGCGCAGCCCTTCGTGCAATCCCGGACCCCGGTACGAGTCCACCGAGGATCGGTTGGCCTTGTCGTAGGAAGCCTTGAAAATCAGCGGGACGTGCAGTGTGGCGCACGTTGCCACGACTCGCTCGGCCATTCGGGTGGCGTGCGCTTCGCTCTCGATCACGCAAGGGCCAGCGATCAAAAACAGGGGCGCTTTGCCACCGACGGCAAACCCTCCGACTGTAAATGTGTTCGGCGCGGTCATTGGCTATGGATTTATCCGGCGGTTAAGACTATGCGGGAACAAGCGGCTTTTCAACCTTGCTTCGAAGCCCCGGCTCAGTCCGCTGGATCCGCGGCCGGGACTCGCGCTTCGGTGGAAGCGCCCAGCCGCCGGCGGCGCTGCTCACTCGCTGCGCCGATGAACGCCGCGAAAAGCGGGTGGGGAGCGAGCGGCTTCGATTTGAATTCGGGATGAAACTGACAACCGAGAAACCAGGGATGGTCCTGCACCTCGACAATCTCGACGTACACCCCATCCGGCGTTCTGCCGGTGATGCGGAAGCCGGCAGCGGTGAGCGTCGATTCGTAGTCGCAGTTGAATTCATAGCGATGCCGGTGCCGCTCTGAGATTGACAGTGTGCCGTAAGCGCGGTGGGCGAAGGAACCGGGCTCGAGGTTGCAAGGCCAGGCGCCCAACCGCATCGTCCCGCCCATTTCGTCCACGCCGAGGAGTTCGCGAAGTTTGTAGATGATGCGATGGGGCGTCGTAGCGTCGAATTCCGTGCTGTCGGCGCGCTCGAGCCCGCACGCGCGGCGCGCATACTCGATCGTGGCACACTGCATCCCCAGACATATCCCGAAAAAAGGCACCTTGCGCTCGCGTGCGTAGGTAATCGCGTGCACCATTCCGCCGATGCCTCGCTTGCCGAAGCCGCCCGGAATCAGGATGCCGTCCACGTGGCGCAGCCGGCGCTCCGCCATGGCCGGCGAGTCAATCTCTTCCGCTTCGATCCACTCGATCACGGCGCGTACGCGGTGCGCCAGACCGCCGTGGATCAGGGCTTCCCGCAAGCTCTTGTACGCATCTTCGAGCTGCACGTACTTGCCGACGACTCCAATGCGGACCTCGCCCTGCGGATGCTCCAGGTTTTCGAGCATCGCGAGCCATCCGCTCAGGTCGCGCGCGGGCGCATCCAGATGTAGCAGGCGCAAAATCTGATCGTCCAGGCCTTCAGCCGCAAGCGAAACCGGGACCTCGTAAATATTGGGAACATCGTGCGCCGAAATCACGCAAGATTCCGGCACGTTGCAGAACAGCGCGATTTTCGCTTTCAACTCGCGCGGGAGGGCTCGATCGCTGCGGCAAAGCAAGACGTCCGGCTGGATTCCAATGCTCAGCAATTCCTTCACGCTGTGCTGGGTGGGCTTCGTTTTCAATTCTCCCGCCGTCGGGATGAAAGGCACCAGGGTCAGATGCACGAACAGCGTGTTCTCGGGGCCGAGCTCCAACCGCATCTGGCGGATCGCTTCCAGGAAAGGCAAAGACTCAATATCGCCGACCGTGCCGCCGATTTCGACCAACACCAGGTCCACGTCATGCGCTACCTTGCGGAACGCCGCCTTGATCTCGTCGGTAACGTGCGGGATCACCTGCACCGTCTTGCCCAGGTAATCGCCCCGCCGTTCCTTGGCGATGATCGATTCGTAGAGCCGGCCGGTCGTCCAGTTGTGATCGCGCGTCAATCGGGCGGACGTGAATCGCTCGTAGTGTCCCAAATCCAAGTCCGTCTCGGCGCCGTCATCAGTGACGTACACCTCGCCATGTTGGTAAGGACTCATGGTGCCGGGATCCACGTTCAGGTAGGGATCGCACTTCTGGAGGGTAACCCGCAGGCCCCGCGCTTCCAGCAGGCAGCCAATCGAAGCCGCCGCCACGCCTTTACCGAGAGACGAAACCACGCCGCCCGTCACAAAAATATACTTCGGGCCGGTCCCCAAGGTTTGTGCACTTTCTCCTGATGAGGGTGAGCGTACTCCGCATTATCGGCGGATTGTGCCACGGTGTCAAATCGCTATTTTCGCCGCCTCTTCGTCGCGTGGACTTGCCTGCAGGCGCTACCTAAGGCGGCCGCCAGGGGTGGGTTTCGTCATCCTGATTGGCCAGACGCTTCGTCGTTACGGCATCGTTGAAATGTGGCCCTTCGGCGCCATCCTGCCGCTAAACAGGAAGAGGAATTGGCGGTCATTCACTGCGACCCGAGCGGCCTTCCGCCACTTTTTCGCTCGCTTCGCCGCGCTCGCGCAAAATCTTTTCCACGCGTTCAATGTCGGCAGGGACGTCGACGCTCACGGCATCGTAATCGCATTCGACCACCCGAATGCCGTAACCATTCTCGAGCCAGCGCAACTGCTCGAGCTGTTCCAGGCGCTCGAGCTCGCCCGGCGGGAGCGTCGGGTAATCCACCAAAGCGTCGCGGCGAAACGCGTACAACCCGATGTGCTTGGAATGGTGCGACGCAGCCAGCGTGCCCGACTCGCGCACCCAGGGAATCGGGGCGCGGGAGAAGTACAGCGCGTTGGCATCGAAATCCGTCACGACCTTGACGATGTTGGGATCCATGATCTCGCCCGGCTGCGAAATCGGAAAGCTCAGAGTGGCCACGCGAACCGAAGAATCAACGTCAAACGTCTCCAGAAGCGCGTCAATCGCCGCTGCGCTGATCAGCGGCTCGTCCCCCTGCACGTCCAGATAAATCTCCGCCGTCACCTGCGCCGCCACCTCGGCGACGCGTTCCGTGCCGCAGCGATGGTCCCGACGGGTGAGCACCGCTTGCCCTCCGAACGCCTCGACGGCTTTCACAATCCGGTCGTCATCCGTCGCCACTACCGTTTGGGAGACTTTCGATGCCTGCCGAACCCGCTCGAACACGTGCTGGATCATGGGCCGGCCCGCAATCGGAGCCAGGGGCTTGCCCGGGAAGCGCGAGGACTCGTACCGCGCCGGAATCACCCCCAGAATCTTCCCGTTTGCCAAAGAATCCATCGGAATCAAGACGCCGCGACGCATCTTATCACGAGGCTGCACGCAGCCGGTGCTGCCCGCGTCGTATCTTCCCGGACAACGGGTTTGATTTGAGTCTTTGGGGTGTTACAATTTTCTTTCAGGGATCTCGTCAGGCTGCTCATGTCCCGGCAACCGGCAGCGGAGGGGAGCTTGAAGTACACAACCAAGCAGCCCGTCCTTTTTGGGGCGTTTCTGCTGGTCTGTGCGGCCCTGCTCTTCGGTTTCACTTCGATCGCCTCTTCCCAGGAAGACCCGCCCTCATCCCGGAAAGCGCCTTCTCCTGAGAAGTCCCGCGGCGACCATGCTCTCAAGGTCGACGTTCCCATGGTGTTGGTCAACACCACCGTCACCGATCCGTACGGGCGACTGGTGACGGGGCTCGAGCAGAGTAACTTCCGCGTTTTCGAAGATGGAGTCGAGCAAGAAATCGTACACTTTTCGAGCGAGGATGTGCCGATCTCCGTCGGCGTCATTTTCGATATGAGCGGTAGTATGACGGACAAAATCGACAAGTCGCGCCTGGCGGCCGTGCAGTTCTGCAAGACCGCCAATCCCAAGGACGAGTTCTTCCTGGTCAATTTCAACGACCGCGCCCAGCTTGTCAGTCCCTTCACCGCCAGCGTCGAGGAACTTCAAAACCGGTTGATGTACACGGCTGCGCGCGGGCGCACCGCGATGCTCGATGGCATCTATCTGGGTCTCAGCCAAATGAAAGGGGCGCGCAACACCAAGAGGGCTTTGCTCATCATATCGGATGGAGGGGATAACCACAGCCGGTACAATGAGAGCGATATTCGCAACTACCTCAAAGAGACCGACGTGCAGTTATATGCCATCGGCCTGTACGAAGCCATCGGCGAACGGCCGACGCACGAAGAAGAGCAGGGACCGGCGCTGTTGAACGAATTGACGGAAATGACCGGCGGTCGCACCTTCGCGGTTTCGAATCTGGGAGACCTGCCCGACATAGCTGCTAAAATTAGCATGGAGCTGCGCAATCAATATGTCTTGGGATACAAACCGAGCAACCGGACACGCGATGGCAGATGGCGAAAGGTCAAACTCAAGCTTCGTCCCCCGAAGGGACTCCCGCCACTCACCGTATATGCCAAGTCTGGCTACTACGCACCCGGCCATTAGCCGGGTTCGACTGCTGCTTTTTGTCTTCACTCTCTCAATGCTCCTGGTGGCGGGAGACTTTGTGCGGGCTCAGAACCCTTCTTCCCCCCCGCCGCCACCACCGCCTCCTTCCCAGCAGAATCCCAACCAGGGATATCGCATTCGCAGAGACGTAGACCTGGTGGTGCTGCATGCCACCGTTGAGGACGAGCGCGGGAATTTCGTTCCGGATCTTAGGCAGGAGAGTTTTCGCGTCTTCGAAGATAATGCCGAGCAGAAGATTTCCCTCTTCAAGCGCGAGGATATCCCGGTGACGATGGGGCTGGTGATTGACAATAGCGGCAGCATGCGCGAGAAGCGCACCCGCGTGAACGCCGCCGCACTCACGTTCGTGCAAACCAGTAACCCGCAGGACGAGGTGTTCGTCGTCAACTTCAATGACGAGTATTACCTCGATCTGGATAAGGACTTCACGAACGATCAGAAGGAGCTGAAAGAGGCGCTCGAACGCATCGACTCGCGCGGAGGCACCGCCTTTTTTGACGCGGTCATCGGCTCGCTCGACCATTTGAAAAAAGGCTCCCGCGATAAGAAAGTCCTGCTCGTGATTACCGATGGCGAAGACAACGCCAGCCGCAAAGACCTGGCGTACACGGTTCAGGCCGCGCAGCAATCGAACGCCGTGATTTACGCGGTGGGACTCTTCGCCGACGACGACAAGAGAGAACGCCGCCGCGCTACGAAAGCGCTGACGGCGCTCACCGAGGCCACCGGCGGCAAGGCCTTCTTCCCCCAGAACGTGAGCGAAGTGGAAGCGATTGCCGCGCAGGTCGCCCACGAAGTCCGCAATCAGTACACGATCGCCTACTATCCCACCAACACCGCACGGGATGGCACTTTCCGTGCCGTGAAGATCGAATTGATTCCGCCGCGCGGGCGCGGGAAGATGTCCGTCCGAACGCGCCCGGGTTACTTTGCCCGGCGTGCTTCTTCGGCTGACTAGTGCCGTTCCAACTTGATCGGGATAGGGATTGCCTGAGGCAGCCTGCCAGCAGCCCTGGCGGGGCGCCAGAAGGATTTGCTCTGAATGGTTGGAACGGCACCAGTGCTCGGCAGCTTCGCTGCGTAATTGCCGGCTGCTGCTTCCCACGCCGCCCAGGCTCCTGCCTCCAGGCTAATTGCTATCGATTTCAGGCAGGAAGCTCATCCCGTGCGGGATCTCGGTTCCAAAGTTTTCCGCGACTGTCTGGCCCATGTCGGCGAGCGTCTGCCGCACGCCCAACGATCTGCCCTGCGCCTTGCCGGGACTGTAGCCCAGAATCGGAACGTATTCGCGCGAGTGGTCCGTCGTCGGGTTCACCGGATCCGGATCGCAACCGTGGTCCGCGGTGATCAGCAACAGGTCCGAGGGAGCGAGGGCCGAAAGGAACGGCCCCAAGGCCGCGTCAAATTCTTCGAGCGCGCGCGCGAAGCCTTCCACGTCCTTTCGGTGGCCGTACAGCATGTCGAAATCCACCAGATTGGCGAAGATCAGACCCCCAGACTGCTTTGCTAGCGAAGCGCGAAGCTTTTCCATTCCATCGGCGTTGTTTTTTGTGGTCACGTAATTCTCTACGCCGCGGCCGTTGTAAATGTCGTGGATTTTGCCCACGCCTAGAACCGGCACGCGACGCGCCGCCAGCGCATCCATCAGCATCGGGCGCGGCGGCTCAACCACATAGTCGTGTCGCCGTTCCGTCCGCCGGAAGTTCCCCGGCGTTCCGGTGAACGGCCGCGCAATCACTCGACCGACGCGATGCGGTCCATCCAGCATCTTTCGCGCGATTTCGCACATGCGATAAAGCTCGGGCACCGGAATCACTTCTTCGTGCGCCGCAATCTGGAAGACGCTGTCTCCCGACGTATAGACGATGGGAAAGCCGGTGCGCATATGCTCTTCGCCCAGCTCCTTGATGATCTCGGTTCCCGAGGCGGGCTTGTTGCCCAGGGTCTTCCGGCCGATGGCGCCTTCGAATTGCTCGATCAGCTCCCTGGGAAACCCATGGGGGTACACAGGAAACGCCTGATCGAGCCAGATGCCCGCCATCTCCCAGTGGCCGGTTGTAGTGTCTTTGCCGGGAGAATGCGTGGCGCCCTTGCCGTAGTTCCCCGCAGGCTGGGCCGGCGGCGAAAGATGGACGAGCGGCTTTATATTCGCTAGGCCCAAGCGGACCAGGTTGGGCAGCCGCAGCGGTCGCGAGCGTGCGACGTGGCCCAGGGTGTCGCGTCCCACGTCGCCGTATTCGGCCGCATCGGGCAATTCGCCGATGCCGACGCTATCCAGCACGATCCAGACGACGCGCTTGAACTGCGAGTTTCCTTTCGCCATTTCGCCTTCTGCGATCAATTTATCACACCGTCGGTCCTCGCCCGAAAAGACTGCCGACGTGGACGGCGGGCCAGGGAGATGCATTGTCTCCCCCCAACCCGCAAACGATGCGAAAACACGCCAGATAAACTTGCCCGGACGCCAGTCGCCTCCCTTTCACAATTGCCGACGACATTCATCTGGGGGCATACTGCGCCCGCGCAGCGCCTTGCCGCTGGCGCGGACGCGGAGTAGACTTTTGCTTGGTTTCAGCGTGGGAGGTGTGCGATGCCACGGCTCGTGCGTTGTGGTTTGATCCAAGCACATTGTGAATGGTCTCCGGAGAAATTCTCGCTGCCCGAGATCAAGCGAAAGATGCTCGGGAAGCACGAGAAGCTGATCGCGGCGGCGGCGAAGCGCGACGTTCAGATTCTCTGCCTGCAGGAGCTTTTCTACGGACCCTATTTTTGCGCGGAGCAGCAGACGCGATGGTACGACCTCACCGAATCCGTGCCGGGCGGCCCCGCACTCGAGAGCATGCAGAAGCTGGCGCGAAAACACAAAATGGCCATCGTCGCCCCAGTGTACGAGCGCGAAATGAGCGGCGTCTACTACAACACCGCGGCTGTCTTTGACGCCGACGGCCGCTATCTGGGCAAATATCGCAAGCATCACATCCCGCATTGCCATCCCGGCTTCTGGGAGAAGTTTTATTTCGCGCCGGGCAACGCGGGGTATCCCGTATTCACCACCCGCTATGCCCGCATCGGCGTCTATATCTGTTACGACCGCCACTTCCCCGAAGGAGCGCGAATCCTCGGTTTGAACGGCGCTGAAATCGTTTTCAACCCCTCCGCCACGGTCGCGGGCTTGAGCGAATATCTCTGGGAGCTCGAGCAGCCGGCGCACGCCGTCGCCAATGGTTACTTCGTCGCTGCCATCAACCGCGTGGGACACGAGGCCCCCTGGAAAATCGGGGAGTTCTACGGCAAGAGCTACTTCTGCAATCCCCGTGGGAAAATCATCGTCCAGGCCAGCCGCGACAAGGACGAAGTTCTCGTCTCCGATCTCAATCTGGAAGAGATCGATCAGGTGCGCACCACTTGGCAATTCTTCCGCGACCGCCGCCCCGAAACCTACGGCGAGATCACGCGCACCCAGACGGCGGGTAAACCAGCCGAAGCGGCGGATTGATGGAAGACAAAGAATCGAGAATCGACGCCGGCGGCCCAGTCGTCTCTTCTCACCGCATTTGCGACTTAACTTTTGTCTCCCGAGGACACGATCGATGACAACCCAGCCGACGCCCGTTGCGAATCGCAGTGATGAAGTAGTGCGCAAGCATAAGGAATATTTGTGGCCGGCGGTGACGAACTACTACCAGAAGCCGCTCGTGGCGGACCACGCCAGCATGCAATACCTCTGGGACTTGGAAGGCCGAAAGTATCTGGATTTTTTCGGCGGAATTGTCACGATCGGGATCGGACACTGCAATCCCAAGGTCACCTCGAAAATCAAGGCCCAGGTGGACAGGTTGCAGCACACTTCGACCCTCTTTCCCAACGAGGCCATCGTTGCCCTGGCTGAAAAGCTGGCCCAGATCACGCCGGGCGAGTTGCAAAAGAGCTTCTTTTCCAGTTCGGGCACCGAGGCCAACGAAGCCGCCATTCTTCTGGCGCGCATGGTCGGTCCCAGCTACGACGTGGTGGCTCTGCGGCACGGCTATGCCGGATCGTCGCAACTGGCCAAAGCCGTCACCGCGCAGGCTCCTTGGCGCAAGAGCGGCATCATCAGCGTGGGGATCGCGCACGCCATCAATCCTTACTGCTATCGCTGCCCCCTGGGCCTGAAATACCCTGACTGCGGCGTGGCCTGCGCCAACGACGTCGAGAACCTGATTCAGACCGGGACGAGCGGCGCCATCGCTGCGTTCATCGCCGAGCCCATCCAGGGCGTCGGAGGCTTCATCACACCGCCGCCCGAATATTTCAAAATCGTTTTCAACATCGTGAAGAAATACGGCGGACTGTTCATTTCGGATGAAGTGCAGACCGGCTTCGGGCGCACCGGCAGAAAATGGTTTGGGATCGAGCAATGGGAAGTGACGCCGGACATCATCACCTGCGCGAAGAGTATGGGAAACGGCGTACCGGTGGGCGCCACAATCACCACCGGCGAACTGGCCGACAAATTCCAGGGGCTGACGATCTCCACCTTCGGTGGCAACCCGGTGACTTCCGTCGCTGCGCGCGCCGTAATCGAAGTGATCGAAGAAGAGAACCTCCTCGAGAATACCTACGTCGTCGGGGGCTACTTCCGCAGCAAGCTCGAAGGGCTCAAAGAGAAGTATCCGCTGATCGGCGACGTCCGCGGAATGGGCATGATGCAAGCCCTCGAACTCGTGAAAGATCGCGAGACGAAAGAGCCGGCGCCGCAAGCGGCGACCCAACTCCTCGAACGCGCGAGAGAGAACGGCCTGCTCATCGGCAAGGGCGGGCTCTCCGGCAACGTGATCCGCATGGCCCCGCCGATGAATATCTCGAAGGCCGATGTGGACGAGGGAATCCGTCTGCTCGATAAGTCGCTCAGCGAAGTCCGGGGGTAGACCCACCGCTCAATGGGAGGCAACGATGGCCACTGCCGCAACGACGACACAAACGTGCCGTAATTTCATCAAGGGGCGATGGACGGAGTCCCGCGGGAAGACCGTCGAACGCCGCAATCCCGCCAATCTCGACGAAGTCGTTGCGGTCATCCCGCTTTCAACCCGCGAGGAAGCTCGCGAAGCCATCGCCGCCGCCAAGACCGCGTTCCCTCTCTGGCGCGACACTCCTGCGCCGTCCCGAGGGCGCGTTATCCTGAAGGCCATGCAGTTGATGGAAGAGCAAAAAGAGGAACTGGCGCGCTTGCTGACCCGCGAAGAAGGCAAGGCCCTCAAGGACTCGCTCGGCGAGGTGCAAAAGTCCATCAACATCCTGGAATTCATGGCCGGTGAGGCGAGGCGGCTCGGGGGAGAAACCCTGCCAAGCGAGCTGCCCAGGAATCTTTCCTATACGGTGAAACAGCCGCTCGGGGTGGTGGGAGCCATCACGCCCTGGAATTTTCCGGTTTCGATTCCTGTGTGGAAAATTGCGCCGGCGCTGGTAGCCGGCAACACCGTCATATTCAAGCCCGCTACGCTTACGCCGCTCACCGCAGCGAAGGTGACCCAGATTTTCGCAGATGCTGGATTGCCCGCGGGGACTCTGAACCTGGTTTCCGGCGCCGGGCGCGAAGTCGGCGAAGAACTCGTGCAGAATCCCGATGTCCGCGCCATTTCGTTTACCGGCTCGAACGAAGTCGGCAGTGCACTCTACGCTCAGGGCGCGCAACGTATGAAGAAGTGCCAGTGCGAAATGGGCGGGAAAAACCCGATCGTCGTTCTCGCGGACGCCGATCTGCCCTTGGCGGTCGAATCGGCGCTGTTCGGCGCGTTCGCGTCCACCGGCCAGCGCTGCACGGCCACCAGCCGCGTCGTCGTCGAAGAAAACATCGCAGACCAGTTTGTGGCCGCGCTCGTCGCGCGCGCTCGGCAGTTCAAGGTCGGCAACGGCCTCGATCCCGGCATCGAGATGGGCCCGGCCGTGGATGAGCAGCAGATGAATACCGACCTGCACTACATCGAAATCGGCAAGAAGGAAGCGAAGCTCCTGCTCGGCGGGGAGCGTCTGAGCGGCCCGCCCTATGACCGCGGCTATTTCGTGGCGCCTACCATCTTCGACCACGTCAGTGCCGATAGCCAGATTGCGCAGGACGAAATTTTCGGCCCGGTGCTTTCCGTGATCCGCGTGCGCGACTTCGACGAAGCTCTGCGCGTGGCCAACTCCGTCCGCTACGGACTTTCGAGCGCCCTCTACACCAACGATGCCGCCAAGATTTTTGAATTCATTGACCGCATCGAAACCGGCATCACCCACATCAATTCGCCCACCGTCGGCGGCGAAGCCCATCTGCCGTTCGGAGGCATGAAGGCCACAGGTGTCGGCGTGCGCGAGATGGGACACGTGGCCCTCGATTTCTACACCGAGCTCAAGACCGTTTACATTGACTATACTGGCCGCAAGCGCGAGTCCAGCATCTACTGAGCTCGATGCCGGCACGCCACGCGCGGGTTCAAGTGCAGCTCGAAGCCGCAGCAGGCTCCCTCCATTGAAAGGACCCCGGCATTCAGCCATGCAACTAAAGAACCAGGCATGTCGGGCTGTTTGCTTGCTCGCCATGTTTTTCGCCGCCGCAGTGCCCGCCAGCCCGGCCGGCGATGCCGTGGTCTGGAAGCAAGTCGAGGATGCGCAGCTCGCGCTGGGCGGCCGAGGGGTCAAGACCTGGAATGTCTACCTCACCGCGAAACAAAAAAATCTGATCCTGGTGCTGCTTGGTCGGCGGTATCTGCTTTTCGACACCAAGAAGCACGCCGTGTACGAACTCGATCCCAAAGACCTCGAAGTGCGCGGCAAGGATATCGAGAGCCACAACCCCCTCGACAATCCCGGAAAGCGAATTCCCGCCTCCGAATGGGTCGACCGCGACGTCGGCCCAGCTCAACTCGTGCGCGTGCGGCTGGGAGACTACGGATGCACGCTCCAACTGCAACTGCCTCACCCAGTTGATTTGCGCGGCGTGTACTGAGGAGAATGCCGCGCCCCGGAGTGAGTGTTCGCCGTGCCTCCATGGCGCGACCTTTTGTAAGCGACTCCTGAGCAACGCGGGCCGAACGGCGGCCTGCGCGCCGGGCACTACGGCGCGTGGCGACCACTTCCGCAAAGACGACAGCCCCGAGGCCGCCGCACAATCACCGCATCGCGCGGGAAGAGTGAGCCGAGCGCCCAATCCATCGCCACCTGCACTTGTTTCTTGAGCCCCACTAGCTTGTACAGGTGCACTGCGTTCCAGAAGAGCCACGCAAAGTAGCCATGCACCCGAATACCGGCGATGTTCACCACCGCGTCGTTCATTCCCAGCGAAACAAGCATGCCTTGCGAGACGTAGCGGTAGCTCTCGAGCGGCTCACGACGAAGGCCGTGAGCGATATTTTTTGCAGCGAGGTGTCCCTGAGTGATGGCGACGGGCGCAACGCGCGGGGCTTCGGGAGCCGGCGCGGACGCGGCAGAATCTCCGGCGACGAAGACCTCCGGGTGACCCTCGAGCTGCAAATGCTCGTTGACCATGGCGCGGCCGATGCGATCGTGAGCGCCCGGCAAGTTTTCTACCAGCTCGTGTGCGCGCACGCCGGCCGTCCATACCATCGTGCCCGCGTGCAAGCATTCCTGGCCGTTCAGCTCTATCACGCCTTCTTCGCACCGCGTCACCCGCGCGTTGTAACGCACTTCGATTCCCTCCGCTTCCAGGCGCTCCAGCGCGTGACGCCGCAGAGCGGGATGTACGCCGCTCAAGATGCTTGACGATGCTTCGAGGAGCACGAGACGCATTTCGCCGGTCGGGATGCCGCGATAGCGGCGCGCCACGTAGCGGAACAGAAAATCACGCATCTCGGTGATCAGCTCCACGCCCGTGTATCCGCCGCCCACTATGGCAAAGGTCATCAAGCGCCGCCGCTCTTCGCGATCCTCCGTGTGGTCGGCGTGCTCGCAGACGTCCAGAAACCGTTCGCGGAGGACCACGGCATCTTCGAGCGATTTGAAATCAAAGCTGCATTCGCACGCCCCCGGAACGCCGAAATAGTCCGTGCGGCTGCCCAGCGCGACGATCAGGAAATCGTAATCGATGGCGTCCGAGACCAGCTCGATGCGGCGGCTTTGCAGATCGACGGCGCGCACTTCGTCACGTCGGAAACCGAAGCGCCGGCTGCCGCGGATATCACGCACCGCCTGCACGATGTGCCGCGGGTCGATGTAGCTCGAGACGATCTGCGGCAGGAGCGGTGTAAACATGAAGTAGTTCTGATCGCTGACGAGCAGGATTTCGACATCCGAGGAATGCCGGAAGCGCCGTTCGAGCGAGACGGTGGCTTCGAGGCCCGCGAATCCCCCGCCGAGCACCACAATCCGCGTCATTGCCGCCTCAATGTAACACGGAGAGCCAGGAGCTATCTTCTTCGAACGCCGACCTATGCCTAGTCGGGGATGGAAGCCGTACCCGATTGCCGCATTCGCTGGTTCCAGGACATCGGCGGGAGTCCGTTATCCACCTGCTTCATGGTGATGCAGTTCTCCACCGGGCAAACCAGGGCGCACAAGTTACAGCCTACGCATTCTTCGTCGATGATGCGGGGGACGTGAACGCCCATGCCATTCGGGTTCTTCTTGCCGTTGCCGGCAGTCGCGTACGGTTCGATGCACTGGTGCGCGCCATCTTCGCAAGCCACATAGCAGAGCTGGCAGCCGATACACAGCTCCGTATGGATGTCGGCGATGATTTTGTAGTTGAGATCGAGGTCGCCCCAGTCCAGCACGTTCGGCACACCGCGACTGCGGAAGTCCTCCGTGGTGCGATAGCCGTGATCGTCCATGTAAGCGGAAAGGCCGTCGATCATGTCTTCGACGATGCGGAAGCCGTAGTGCATCACTGCGGTGCACACTTGAACCGTCGCCGCTCCCAGCGCGATGTGCTCCGCCGCGTCGATCCAATTGCCGATGCCGCCGATCCCCACGATCGGGATTTTCACTTTCTTGGCCACGCTCGCCACCAAGTGCAGCGCGATCGGCTTTACCGCCGGGCCGCAGTAGCCACCGTGCGAAGACTTGCCGGCAACGTTGGGCCGCGGCGCAAAGGTTTCCAGATCCACTCCCATCAGCGAATTGATCGTATTGATCAGGCTGACGGCGTCGGCGCCGCCACGCTCGGCCGCCCGGGCGATGTGCGTGATGTCCGTCACGTTCGGCGTGAGCTTCGAGATCACGGGCGTCCGCGCCGCCTCCTTCGCCCACGACGTGATCATCTCCGTGTACTCAGGCACCTGCCCCACCGCCGCGCCCATCCCTCGTTCGCTCATCCCATGCGGGCAGCCGAAATTCAACTCCAGCGCATCCGAGCCCGCGTCTTCCGCGCGGCGCACGATGTCGTGCCAGGTATCGCGTTTGGATTCCACCATCAGCGAGGCGATCACCAGGTTCTTGGGATAGCGTTTTTTCACTTCGGTGATCTCGCGGAAGTTGTCTTCGATGGACCGGTCGCTGATCAGCTCGATGTTGTTGAAGCCCATCACTTTCACGCCGTTCAGGTCCACAGCGCCGTAGCGCGAGCTGGTATTGGTGATCGGCTCGCCAATCGTCTTCCACACCGCCCCGCCCCACCCGGCGTCGAATGCCCGCATCACCTGGCCGCCCGTGTTGGTCGGCGGACCCGACGCCAGCCAAAATGGATTCGGTGATTCGATTCCGCAGAACTTCACGCGCAGGTCCGCCATCGCTCACCTCCCCGCTAACTTTTTCCAGAATCACGCGATCGGAGGAACGTCCTCCGTCCGCACTGCTCCATCCACAAGACCGCGCCGCAACAGCCAGGCAAGCGTCGCAAGCATTCCCAGCCAGCCGATTCCGCGAACGACGCTCGCGATTTGCGTATCGTGCTCGAGTACGCCGAATTTGGAGAACAGAGCAAACCAATCGTGCTGCGCCAATTCTGGATCGCCAATCGTCACCAGGGGCAGTTCTTGCGCACGCGCATCCGCCATGTATCGCGAGACGGGAAGAAGCTGCTCGAAGAAGAAAAAGGCGCAGAAGGCCGTCCCGGCGGGCTGTCGGCGTAATGCAAAGTAGAGCGCCAGCGCGAACGGCACAAAAAGTTGGAGCAGCGTTCCGCCCGCCACGTGCAGGGTCTCGCCGAAATAGCTGAACAGCAGGTGGCCGCCTTCGTGGATGGGCACAAACACGAGATCGATCAGCAAGAGAAACCCTCGGCCGCGCAAAGCGTCGTAGAGGAACAGTGCATAGAATGCCGTCCAGGCCATCAATGCCGGCTTCGAGATCTTTTCCCAGTCTTCGTCGAACGCTTCCAGGAATGGAAGCCGGTCTGTAATGGACTCGGGAAGTCTCACGGCGAACCAACTTTCCCGGCGTTCTCGGAAGCGGCTTTGCCGCGTGGGGAGCCAAGCCAAGCATCGATGCCGCGAGCGGCGGCCATCCCTTCCGCTACGGCATCCACGACCTCTTTGCCGCCGTTTGCGCAGTCTCCCCCGGAAAAATATTTCGAATGGCCGGTCTGGTGCCGGTCGGTAACGACGACGGTGCCATTCGGACGCAAAGCGATACCCGGCACGGCGCGCAGGACTTCGGTCACAGGCTTTTGCCCGATGGCGCGCACGACCATATCCACGTCGAGTGTGAAGTTGCTGCCGGGAATCACTTCGGGAGCGCGCTGGCCCCGGCCATCGGTTCCGCCGGCGCGGGTGCGCACGCATTCCAGACCTGTGACGACGCCGTTTGCGCCAAGCACGCGAACGGGCTGCGTGTGCCAGTGAAAAACGACACCATCCAGTTTGGCGAGCTCATATTCATAGCGAAAGGCGGGAATTTCCTCCTCGCCGCGACGGTACACCAGGTAAACAAGCTCGGCGCCCAAGCGTCGCGCTGCTGTCACCACGTCGATGGCCGTATTTCCTGCGCCGATGCACGCCACCCGCCGTCCCACTTCGACTTGGGAAAACGGTTTCACTTTGGTCTGTCCGATGAACTCCATCGCGCCGCAGACGCCGCGCAACTCCGCTCCCGGAAGCTGGAGTTCCCAGGTCTCGCCGAGGCCCAGTCCAATGAATATGGCGTCGGACTGCGCTTCCAGTTCGGCAAAACTGATATCGCGGCCCACCTCGCTTTTTTGACGAATCTCGACGCCGAGCTGGCGAACCAATTCAACCTCACGCAGCGAACTCTGCGCCCGGGTCTTGTAGGCGGCGATGCCGTAGGTGTTGAGCCCTCCAGGAAGCTCGTTCTTGTCGAAAATCGTGACCGCGTAACCCCGCTTGGCGAGTTCCGCCGCGCAAGCCAACGACGCCGGGCCCGCGCCAATGCAGGCGACGCGCTTCCCATTGGGAGCGCCGGAACGGAATAGCCGGATGTTGCGATCGAGGACGTAGTCCACCGCGTAGCGCTGCAGCCTGCCGATTTCGATCGGCTTTTCGCCCTTTTCATGCATGACGCAGGCGCCCTCACAAAGAACTTCGGTGGGACACACACGCCCGCAGCTCTGCCCGAGAATGTTCGCTTCGAGAATTACGCGCGCCGAACCCCGCAAGTTGTTGGTGGAGATTTTCTGGATGAAAGAAGGCACATCGATGCGCGTCGGACAGGCGATCGTGCAGGGCGCATCGAAGCAGAAAAGGCACCGTGCGGCCTCCACCACCGCCTGCCGCGGGTTCATCGGGGGCGTGATGTCGGCAAAATTGCGCTCGTATTCTTCGGGAGAGAGTTTCGAAGCGGTTTCGCGCAAAGCCATGCTTTTTGGAGTTCTGGTAAACGCGCCACCGGAGGCGATGTCGCCCGCCGGATCTTCTGTGCCTCAACTCCGCACAGTTTAGCACCGGGGCAACAGAAAGAAAGTAAGGGTTTTTTGAAGCGCGGGTTATACCTGTGATTAGCTGGTGAACGCTTGCCCGGCCGCGGCGGGTAGCCTAAGATGCCCAGCGCGGGAATCCAGGGAGGGCAACAGGATGCGTTTTGACACCGTCATCCGCAATGGAACCATCGTCACTGCCACGGACACCTACGCGGCCGATGTGGGCATACTGGATGGCAGAATCACTGCGATCGGGAAGGAACTGCCTCATCAGGACGCCAGCAAGATAATCGATGCGCACGGCCGGTATGTGATGCCCGGCGGGATTGACGTGCATACCCATCTGGACATGCCTTTTGGCGGCACGACGAGTGCCGATGATTTCGAAAGTGGCACCCGCGCCGCTGCCTTTGGCGGCACCACGACGCTGGTGGATTTCGCCATTCAGTACAAGGGGCAGACCCTGCGTCACGCCTTCGACACCTGGATGGGGAAAGCCGAGGGCAAAGCAACGATTGATTACGCATTCCACTGCATCATCACTGAGCTGGGCGACGCGCAGGTGGAAGAGATGGGGGCGCTGGTCCGCGAAGGCGTGCCGACGTTCAAGCTCTTCATGGCCTACCCGGGCGTTTTCATGCTGGACGACGCTACGATCTTCCGCGCCATGTCTGCAGCGGCCGAATACGGCGGAATGATCTGCATGCATGCGGAAAACGGGGGCGCGATTGACGTCATCGTGAAGCGCGCGCTCGCCGAAGGCAAGCGCGCCCCGAAATACCACGCCCTCACTCGACCGACTACGGCCGAAGCCGAAGCCACGTCCCGCTCCATCGCGCTCGCGGAAATGGCCGGCGCGCCCGTGTATATCGTGCACCTTTCCTGTAATGAAGCCCTCGAAAAAGTCCGCGAAGCGCGCGACCGGGGACTTCCGGTTTACGCGGAAACCTGCCCGCAATACCTCTTCCTATCTCTCGAAAACATGGACGCGCCCGGATTCGAGGCCGCCAAGTACGTCTTCACTCCGCCCCTCCGTGAAAAATGGCACCAGGAGAAGTTGTGGCAGGGCCTGGCGAAGGATAATCTTCAGGTAGTGTCCACCGATCACTGTCCTTTCTGTTACAAAGAACAAAAGGAACTTGGCAGGGACGACTTCACGAAGATTCCCAACGGCGGCCCCGGCATCGAGCACCGCCTCAGTCTCATTTACACCGGCGGCGTTCACGGCAACCGCTTCTCGCCAAACCGTTTCGTGCAACTCGTTTCCACCGCTCCCGCCAAGCTTTTCGGCCTCTATCCTCGCAAGGGCACTGTGGCAGTAGGCTCGGACGCCGATCTGGTGGTCTTCGATCCGAACGAAGAACAATTGATCAGCGCGAAGACTCATCACATGCGCGTGGATTATTCGATGTTCGAGGGGATTCGCGTGAAAGGCGTGCCCAAAGTCGTCCTTTCGCGCGGCCGGGTGCTGGTGGAAGACGGCAAGTTCACCGGACGCCCCGGTGCGGGAGAATTCGTTCGCCGGCAGTCGTACTCAGGCGCTTCGTAGCAAATTACCAGGGCTCTAGCGACGATCGACCGAATCGACCCAGGGGATTCCGACAAGTCCGCCCTGGACGCGCACCAGTACGCGGTCACCGTGCTGGAAGCGGTCAAAATCCCATCGGCTGACGGGCACGCGCTCGTAACGGCGTCCCTCACGCCATGACGTCACAACCAGCCTGCGACTGGGCAGAAATCCCGGCATCGAGAATTTGCTCACCACCGTCGCCGGATGACTTTCGGCCGGCGTCCGATCCAGTGCGCCGTTCGCCAGCAAGAGCGCCACAAGAAGCCACGGCAGTGGCACCAGTCCGTAATAAATTCGCTTGAGAAGCTCTACTTCCAGGTGTCGAATCGCGCGCCGCTCGAGCCACAGCGCCACCACGAGGGTAAGGAAGAACAAGACACCCATGAAAATCAGAATGCTGTCGAGCTCGAGAAGAGGATAGCGGCCGCTCCCCACCACAAATGCGACCGCACCCACGAGAAAAATTGCGGTTCGGTTCGCGAACTTCTTCCGCAATACCAGCTCTGCGGCGGCCGACCCCAACCCGCAGGCCTCACATTCATCGCTTGTCCGTTCGGCCCCGCAGTTCAGGCAGCGCGTCATCCTGCGCTAAGCTTACACAAAAACTCATCCAGCAATCGGCGCGCTCGATCGGAAAAATCGGTAAACTCCACTCCCATGCCGCACCCCGGCTCGACGCGCCGCACGACGCAACCGACATCGACCGGTTCGGGCAACAGAATCCGAACCACGAATTCAGCGCGAACCCACAGCGGGGTCGATGTCTTGATGAACATGCCGGAAGCGCCGATATCGGCCAGCGAAGCTCGAAGGATTTCCGAGCCCCAGCCGATTTCGACGTTCGCGGAACATGGATAGCGCGGAGACTGGCGTCGCTCTAAACCGCTGTCAAAGCGGTCGCCTGTGACGGAGGGAGCTATGTTATCTCGACGCGTATTTTCATGCTATTCGTTGCGGGCCGTATCTGTCAATCCGTAGCCCGCAGTGCGCGCGCCGAGTCGGCAACACCACGTCGCCTCCGCAAGGTTATAATGGTCCCATGAATCTACAGGAGTTCTTTCTGAAGCAGAAAGAGGTTATCCGCACGCGCACGCGCGTCGTTCTCGCCCTGGTGCGGCCCGAGCACTTCGGCTGGCGGCCGGAGAAGGAAGCGCTGAGCGTGGGCGAAATGCTGCGCCATCTCTGGGTTTCCGAGGAAGGCGTCCGCCGGGTGGCCCTCGAGAGCAATTTCGCTTACTACGAGACGCGCATTCCGCAAGGCCTGCGCGCCGTGCTTGGCTCACCGGTGGCGCTCGAAGAGGAATTGCGCGAATTGGAGCGGGTCCATCAGGAAACGTTGGCGAAAGTAGCTGCCTCGCCCCCGGGAGTCTTCGAGGAGGAACGCGCGCACGAAGGTCTGGGCTTCCGGCGCAAGGTCTCCGTGATCCTGATGGGGGTCAACGAGCACGAAATCCATCATCGCGCTCAGTTGATGACTTACCTGCGCATGCTGGGCGCGGCCGTGCCCGAGGTGGTTGCCAGACGCTAGCAGCGGGCTGCCCTTGGGGCCTCCGCGGAGCCTTCACTTCTCCGTGACGCCTTCTTTCGTGACGGCGCGGACGCTTGCCGGCGCGGTGTCGAGACACACCATGTTCTCGTCCCGGCCGTTTGCAAGCTGGGAACAATCGATCTCCTGGGCGCTGCGGACCGCTTCCTCCCTCGAGGCGCCCGCGGCTGTGGCGCAGCGACCTTGACCCCTGAAGCTCACGCAGACCTCGTAGCGCTGTTGGTTCTGCTGTACCGTGAAATAGATGAGCGCCACGAGAAAGATCGCGGCGCCCGACACAACGATCCATCTGATCAATTTCGTTCGAGCAGCCATCGGTTGATCCTGTGCCGGCAAGCTCAGCTCAGCGGCCCTTCGCTTCTTCGAATGCTCGCCGCGCAAGCCGTCCGGCGGCAACCGCAGGTGAAATCTCGAGCGGCCTGACACGCGCCCGCGGAGCGATTTGCTTTAGCCTCGCCTCCAGAGCCGAATCCAGAAATTTGCTGCGGCCGAAAACGCCGCCGGCCGTTACGATCGCACACCGGCGCGCTTCCATGTGCAACTCTTCTAGCACGCGCCGCGCGAGTTTGGAAAGGTCTTCTGCTGCCGCGAGGAGGATCTCTCGCGCAACCCTGTCGCTTGAATCCGCAGTTTCTGCGACGAGCGGAAATATTCTTGGATAGACCTCATCCGGGTTCCTTGCGATGCCTTTCGCTATTTTTTTTCTGTCCACGCTCCCGAACGCGCGCGCGACTCGGTCGGAGAGCAGCGTCGGCGGCCCGCGGCGCTGGCGAGCGCGATCGACGGCGGCCAGAGCTTGCCGGCCGATGTGAAAGGCGCTGCCCTCGTCGCTGGTCCTCGGCCCATGGCCGCCGGCTCGGGCCGTGCGCCCGGCGGCGTTGCGTCCAAACGCAGCCGAACCCGTGCCGGCAACGATCACGATTCCCTGCCCCGTTCCGACCGCTGCGTACAGCGCGATTTCAAGATCGGTTGTTACCCGCACGATGGCTTTCGGGAAAGACCGTTCCAGGAACGCCCTCACGCGTCGCGACACCCGCGGTTGTGCCGTTCCAGCGAGGCCGGCACACACGCCGCTGATCTGGCTCCGCTCGAGATACTGAAAATCGCAAACGGAGCGGGCCGCCTCGTCGAGCGCCGCAAAAGCCTTCCGGAAACCGGCGCGCAGCGGGTTGGATGGGCCTGCCACAGCCTCGGCCAGGATCCGGCCGGTGCCATCCACAAGCGCGCATGTCGTTTTCGTTCCTCCGCCGTCGAAGCCGAGGAAGAATTTCGGCATCAAAGACGACTTCATGGAGCGCCGTGGGCTCATTCGAGATGGTGTCCGCTTGACACCGGGTGAAATGGCCGATTAGCATCGCGCGACCATTTCGCGCGCGAGCCAATGCGAATCAGCGGAATCGATCTCGTCATCCTGATCCTCTATCTCGCCGGCGTCACGCTCTTTGGCGCCCGGTTTCGCCGTGGTCAGCAAAACCTGCGGGACTATTTTCTGGGGAGCCGCACCGCGCCCTGGTGGGCGCTGGCGTGCTCGATTGTGGCCACGGAAACTTCCACGCTGACGATCATCGGCACACCGGGAATCGCCTTCGCCGGAAATCTCGGATTCTTGCAGCTTGTGATCGGGTATATGGTGGCGCGCGTTGTCTTGAGCGTAATTCTACTCCCCCATTATTTCCGCGGTGAATTCTACACGGCCTACCAGCTCCTGGAGAAGCGATTCGGCTCGCGAATGAAATCGGTGGCCGCGAGCGTTTTTTTGGTGACGCGCGCGCTGGCGGAAGGGGTGCGGATTTCGGCCGTTGGCAAGGTCGTGAGCGTGGCATTCGGCACCGGCAACCGCGCTTCCATTCTTATCATCACGCTCCTCACGCTCTTCTACACATTCGAAGGTGGAATGAAAGCGGTGATTTGGACGGACGTCCTGCAATTCGCCCTCTACATCAGCGGTTCCTTGGCGGCGTTTGCCCTGCTGCTGCACCGGATCCCGGGAGGATGGCCGGGAGTGACGCAGGCCGCCGCCGCCGCGGGGGGAAAGCTTCGCCTCTTCGACTTCACCTTCAGTCTGACGCGGAGCTACACCTTCTGGTCCGGCGTAATCGGCGGAACATTTCTGACCATGGCCAGCCACGGCACCGACCAGACGATGGTGCAACGGCTGCTCGCTGCTCGCTCGGAGCGCGAGAGCAAAGCGGCGTTGCTCGTAAGCGGCGTGATTATTTTCATTCAGTTCGCGCTATTCCTGGTGCTCGGCGTGATGCTTTTCGTCTACAACCAGTACTCACCCTTCGTCATTGCGGGGGGCGATCGCGACCGCATCTTCCCCGAATTCGTTGTACGAGACATGCCGGTGGGCCTTGCCGGCATCGTGCTCGCGGCAATCTTCGCGGTCGCCATGTCGAATGCCAGCGGCTCGCTGAACTCGCTCGCAGCTTCCAGCATGATCGATTTTCGCTCTCGAGGAGTCGCCACTTCGGCCGCCCAGCCGCTCCTTCTTCGGCGCTCACGGATGTTTACGCTTTTGTGGGGTGGCGTGCTCGGGCTTTTGGGCTTGGTCCACTGGGGACCCGTGCTCGAAGCGGGCTTGACGATCGCTTCCATCACCTATGGCGGCCTCCTGGGAGTTTTTCTTCTGGCGATCTGGAATCGGCGCGCCACGGAGAACGGCGCCATTGCCGGAATGCTTGCCGGCATCGGCGCCATGATCGCCGTCAAACTTCTTACCCCGCTGGCCTGGACGTGGTACGTGCTCGCAGGTACGCTGGTCACTTTCGCGGTCGGCTCGCTGGCAAGCCTCGCTGGGTCCGAACACCGACATTCGCTCGCGACACCACGAGAATAATCGTGATCACTAAGCCCCTCGAACTCGTACGAGGACTGGGCGCCTGGGCCGCTGCGGCCATCGTTGTCGGGACGATGATTGGCACGGGGATTTTCATCGTCCCGGCCGACATGGCGCACGACGCAGGCACCGTGGGACTCGTGCTGCTCGTTTGGATCGTGGGAGGGGCCCTCTCGCTTTTCGGCGCGCTCACTTACGCCGAGTTGGGCGCCGAGCTGCCGGAAGCGGGTGGAGAATACGCTTACATGCGCCGCGGTTTCGGCCCCGCCTGGGGATTCCTGTTCGGATGGATGCACTCGATCGTGGGACGCCCCGCGTCGGCTGCCTCGATTGCGGCCGGCCTGCTTCGCTTCTGGGGATTTCTGGTACCCGCCGTGTCGTCGCCGCTATTCACTTGGCATTTTTCCATGCCCTTGGGGATGAAGCCCTACGATTTTGTTTTCACGTGGGCGCAGCCGATGGCGGTCCTCGTCATCGCGCTGGTGACATTCATCAATTACCTCGGCGTGCGCCTGGGCGGCCAAGTACAGGTGGCCCTGACCGTCATCAAAATCGCCGCTGTCGCGGCCGTCGTCGTCATTGGCTTTGCGTTGGCTCACGGCAGCGCCACAAACTTTCATCCGCTCTTCTCGACTGGCGGCACGGCCACCCTGGCCGGCTTCTTGACCGCTTTAGTGGCAGCCCTCTGGGCCTACGACGGCTGGAGCGACCTCAACCTGGTCGGCTCGGAGGTCCGCGAGCCGCAACGTAACATTCCGCGCGCGCTCATCGGCGGCGTCGCGTTCGTTGGCGTCTTCTACGTGCTCATGACGCTCGCGTGCTTCTACGCTCTGCCCTTTGGCGCCGTTGCGGCTTCGTCCCACGTCGCTTCCGATGTAGTGGCCAAACTCCTTGGCCACAACGCGGCAGCTTGGCTCACGCTGGCGATGATCGTCTGCGCGCTGGGCACTCTCAATTCCTCCATCCTGAGCGGCGCGCGCGTGGACTATGCCATGGCGCGCGACGGGATATTTTTCCGCATCGTCGCCGGCGTTCACCCGAAATATCGCACGCCCGGCCGAGCGCTCATATTTCAGGGATGCCTCGCGGGCGTGCTGGCCCTCACGGGAACGTTCGAAGAGCTCTATTCCCTCTTCATTTTCTCCGGCTGGATTTTTTATGGACTCGCGGCCGCCTCTCTATTTTCGCTCCGAAAAAAGGAGCCAAACCTGCCGCGGCCCTATCGAACGTGGGGATATCCGGTGGTGCCCGCGCTGTTTATCATGGGCGCCATCGCGCTCACGCTGGATTTGTTTCTGGCGAGGCCGGTGCGCTGCGGTATCGGCCTGGCGCTGATTCTCTTCGGCCTCGTCTTCTACCGCCATTGGCGGAAAGAGGCGCTGGCCGGTTAGGCGGACCGGATTCGATGCAGTCGCCGCCGGGGGCTTCTTGAAATCCTCTTGCGCGCTCTGGTGGCGGCTGAAAATTCAGAGCCGGCGTACTGCTTGAGAAATTGCCGGTCCTCGGGCCTGATCGGGATGGAACAACTGCGCGAGCAACGCCACGCCGTCGGCGAGGCGCGGCCCCGGGCGAGAGAAGTAACTGTTCGCATCCACGGCAAACACCCTTGCGTTCCGCACCGCCGGCAGATCTTTCCATCCAACGGGCTTCCCGGCCGATCGGAATTCCTGCTCCGCGCGCGCGACGCCATAGCCGCAAGGCATCACGATAACGACGTCCGGCTGTGTGGCGAGAATTTCCTCCCAACTCACCTTGAAAGAAGGCTCGCCCGCCCGGCCCAAGACATCGTGTCCGCCGGCCTTCGCTACCATCTCCGGCGCCCAGTGTCCGGCCACGTAGGGCGGGTCAAGCCATTCGAGGCACAAGACCCGCGGCCGTTCGCGACTCGTGCCGACGGCCAACGCGACTGCCGCAAGGCGAGCTTCGAGCCGCGCTGCGAGCAATCGGGCCTCGGCCGCCCGGCCGGTGGCTTCGCCGATTCTCCGAATGTCGTCCCATACGTCGGAAAGCGATCGCGGCGCGAGCGTAAGCACACGCGGAGGTCGAGGCAGGCGCGCGAGTGCTGTTGCGAGATCGTCAGGCGATGCTGCGCAGACGTGGCAAAGGTCCTGCGTAACGATCAAATCCGGCGCAATCGAGCCGATCAGCTCGGCATCCACACTGTAAATGCTCTCGCCGCGGCCCACGAGCGCGCTCACTTGACGGTCGAGTTCCGCCGGGCGGGCGGCAGCGTCCACGCGGGGCTGAATCAGCACGGGCTTCCTGGCAGCCTCCGGCGGAAAGTCGCACTCGTGCGTGACGCCCGCGATGGAATCGCCCAAGCCCAGGGCGTAAAGAATTTCCGTCGCTGAGGGCAGCAGAGAGCAAATGCGTATGGCGGGCATCAATCCTCAGGAACGGTCAGTGGTAAATCAAGTATTTCAGGCGCATCTTTCGGAATGCGTCGATCTCGCCGGCCCAATCGGCGACAATGCGCGTGGGGGCATCGCCTTTTTTCATGCGCCCGATCGTGGCCTTCGATCCAACCAGCTCCATCATTTTGTCGACGTCAAAATGATCCGGATAGAGCTTTTGCAAGGCCGCGGCGATTTCAAGACCCATGAGCATCGAACTCACCGAAGCGCGATCGGTGATGACGAGCGAGATTCCCTCGCACGGCTCATCTTTGTAAAGACCGGCCCGCGGCGTAAAGCGCACGGGCACGAATCGGACTCCCGGGACGAAGCGACGGTTCAAGTCCGCAGCGAGTTCGACGCTTTGGATCCAAGGCGCGCCGAATAGCTCGAACGGCGCATCGGTGCCACGACCCGCGGAGACGCCTGCCGCCTGAAGGATTTCGATTCCCGGATAGAGCAGCGCCGCACTGAGCGACCGCAGGTTTGGCGAAGGCGGAATCCACGTCAAACCCGTCGTCTCGAAAGCGTCGCTCCGGCGCCAGTCCTTCATGGCAATGACGTGCAGATCGGCCCCGATCTCGTTTTCAGCGTTAAACATTTGCGCGAGCTCGCCGAGCGTCATGGCATACCGAACCGGCATGGGAAAATATCCGACAAAGGAAAGGCGATCGCGATCCAGCATGGGCCCTTCGATCGTTTCTCCGCCGAGCGGATTCGGCCGGTCGAGAACGTAGAATGAGATCTTGTGCCGCGCGGCTTCCTCCATGGCGTACCCCAGGGTCGTGGTATACGTGTAGAAGCGAACGCCGGCATCTTGAAGATCGAAGAGAAGCGCGTCAATTCCCCGCAGCATCTGCTCGGTGGGCCGCCGCGTTTCACCATACAAACTGTAGACCGGTAGCCCGGTGGCCGCATCCGTACTGGATGGAACGTTCGCGTCTGCGCGGCCCTCAAGCCCGTGCTCCGGACTGAAAATTGCCGCCAGCTTCACCCCGTCCGCCTTTGCCAGTAAGTCAATTGTGCGACGGCCGCTCGCATCCACGCCGGTCTGATTGGTGATCAGGCCGACGCGCTTGCCTCGCAGGGGCGCGAACTGCTCCTCCTCCAGAACGTCAATCCCCGTCTTGGTCCGGTCGCCTCGGAGGTAGATTCCGTCGAGCCCATAGGGTCGCTCGGCGCCGGCGCTGCGCTCGAGAAGCGAGCTGAATTGGCTGCCGTCGCCGATGTTGAGGGCCGCGGCTACCGCCGTCGCGACGCGTGAGCGCAGGCTGGAAATCGCGGGCCGCGAATAAGGATGCACGCTGTTCGCAAGAAGAATGACGAACGTCTGGCTTGCTGGATCAAGCCAGAGGGAAGTGCCCGTGAAACCGGTGTGGCCATAAGAGCCGACCGGGAAAAGCTCGCCACGCGGCGAAGAGTACCAGGAGTCGATGTCCCACCCGAGCCCCCGCGCCGTGGGAATCCAAGGAGGCGTCTGCGGCGTGGTCATTTTATGAATCGTCGCAGCAGCGAAAAGGCGACGATCCCGCGCGCCGGCGATGTGTCCTTCACCCAGCATCATGCGGCAAAAAATAGCCAAGTCATCCGCCGTGGAGAAAAGGCCGGCATGGCCGGCGACGCCGCCCGTTGCTCGGGCCCGCGGGTCGTGTACTTCGCCGCGCAGGATGCGCCCGCGTCCTGAGCCGGGTTTTTCGCTCTCCGGCAAATCGATCTCTTCGGTGGGTGCAATACGCGGTCTCCATGCAATGGGCGGCCGGAAGCGTGTGTAGCGCATCCCGAGCGGAGCGAAAATATTGCGCGCTGCGAATTCATCGAGCGCCATACCACTCACGCGCTCCACAAGCTCGCCGAGCGCGATGAAGCCTGTGTCGCTATAAATGAAACGCGCACCGGGCGGCGCGATCGGCGCTTCGTCGTTGATTTCCTTCCACAGGCTCGCGGCGCCCGCCTCGGCAGCGCTCAACGGAGGATCGGGGGCCAAGCCGGACGTGTGCGTCAGAAGCATGCGTACGGTGATCTGCTCTTTGCCGTTTCCTCTGAACTCAGGAAGGTATCGGGCCACGGGATCGTTCAGGCGAACTTTCCCCTCTTCCACCAGCCGCATCACCGAAGGTGCTGTGGCCACTACTTTCGTCAAGGAGGCCAGATCGAAAATCGTGTCGGGCGTCATGGATTCGCGCTGAGGAACCACGGCGCGCGAACCGAAGGCTTTGCGGTAGACGATGCGGCCGCGGTGGCAGACAAGAAGGACGACGCCGGGAACTTCGTCGTCCGCCACTGCCTTTTCGAGAATGGAATCGAGGCCGGAAAGATCGGAGCCGCGTGCAGCCGGAGCCAACTGCCTCGAAGGAGCCTCCTGCGTCCTCGCCGGTTGGCCGCTCGTCGCAACGAGAGCCAAAAAGGCCGTGAGCCGCCATCGAAACATGCGCCCGGGCCTTTGGTTGTTTCGCATGAAGCCGTGTGCTATATACAGCGACGGCACCCGAGCGTCAACATCTGAGGCCGCGGCACACCCGCGGAACCGCAACTCCGGCTTCTCCTTTTGGCGCTCTTCCTTCTCATGACACCGTCCGGACGCGCTCACAAGAAAAGAGCAACGCCTCCCTCCTACGACAAGAAGTGGGTGGAGACGACCCTTGGGAAAATGAGTCTGCGCCAAAAACTGGGCCAGCTCCTGATGGTGCCCTGCTTCGGCGAATTTACCTCCACGGAGGGCGGGGAGTACAAGAGGCTTGCCCACCAGGTTCAAGAGAACCACGTCGGCGGATTGATGATCGAAGCACGGCGAACGCCGCGCGGGATTGAGCGCAGCCGGGTGTATCCGACGGCCGTGCTCCTAAACCAGCTTCAGCGGCTCGCCGAGGTTCCGCTGCTGGTCGGGGCCGATTGTGAAGCGGGAGCGGCGATGCGGCTGGATGAAGCGACGGCGTTTCCGTCGGCCATGGCCGTCGCCGCCACAGGCGATCCGCGAAATGCCTACGCCATCGGGAAAATCACGGCCAGCGAAACGCGGGCCGCCGGCGTGCACTTGATTTTTGCGCCCGTCGCGGATGTGAACAATAATCCCGAAAACCCCATCATCAACATCCGCTCCTTCGGTGAAGATCCGAGGCGCGTGGCTGAGTTCGTCACGCAATTTGTGCGCGGCGTCGAAGAAAATGGCGCTCTGGCCACGGTTAAACATTTTCCCGGCCATGGCGACGTGAACGTCGATTCGCATCTGTCCCTCGCAGTCGTGCCCGGCAATCGACAACGGCTCGAAAGCGTGGAGCTGGTTCCCTTCCGTGCCGCGATTGCCGCGCGAGCGAGCGCCGTGATGTCCGGACACCTCGCCGTTCCGGCGTTCGAGCCGGATCCGAATCTTCCGGCGAGCCTTTCGGAAAAGATTCTCACCGGCCTGTTGCGCAAGGAGCTGGGCTTCCGGGGCCTGACCGTCAGCGATGCTCTCGACATGGAGGGCGTGACGTCCAATTACGCTCCAGGCGAAATCGCCGTCCGCGCCATCGCGGCCGGCACTGACCTACTTCTTTTTCCCCCGGACCCGGAAGCAAGCCTCGCAGCTCTCGAAAATGCTGTCCGCCAGGGCCGTTTGCCCATGGAGCGAATTGACGATGCGGTCCGGCACATCCTGCAAGCCAAGGCCAAGCTCGGTTTGCAGAAAAACCGTCTCGTCGATATCGACGGATTGAGCGAGAGACTCGCGCTTCCGGAGTTTTCGCGACGCGCTCAGGAAATCGCCGACCGCGGCGTGACGCTTTTGCGAGATCGGGCGCGCCTCTTCCCACTGGATGCCAAGCGCCCGCTGCGCCTCTTGCTTGTGATAGTTTCCGCAGACCCGGATCCCTATCCGGGCCTCGCTCTCGAGAATGAAATCCGCTGGCGCGTTGATTCGCTCGATGTTCTCCGTGCGGACACGAGCTTTGTCAAAGTCCGAACCCTGGCGCTGCCTTCACCCGAAAGCTACGACCTCGCCGTCGCGGCCTTATTCGTTCGCGTAGCCGATCGCAAGGGAAGCGTCGGTCTGCCGGACGAGGAAGCGGCTTTCGTCGAGCGATTGCTCGCAAACGGCAAGCCGGTTGTCGTGGCATGTCTCGGCAGTCCTTATCTCATCGAGCGCTTCCCATCAGCGCCGACGTGGCTCGCGGCGTTTGCCACCCAGTCTGTCGTCCAGCGCGCCGTTGCGCGTGCCCTGTTCGGCCAGATCGCCGTAGAGGGCCGAATTCCGGTAACCGTGCCCGGCGTCGCCAAACTCGGTGACGCTTTGCGGGTGGCCGCAAATCCGATGATCCTCGCCCCGGCTTCTGCAAGCCAGGGCTCGCGTTTGAATGCGGCCTTCGACGTCCTCGACCGTGCTGTTTCGGAACGCGCCTTTCCCGGCGGGGTCCTAGCCGTCGGCCACGACAGTAAGTTGGCCGTCCACCCCTTCGGCAGGCTCACCTACGATGCAAGCTCGCCCCGGGTCGCCCCGGACACCATCTATGACGTCGCGTCGCTGACGAAGCCTGTTGTGACAGCCACGGCGGTGATGATGCTCGTTGCCACGAAGCGGCTCGACCTCAACGCTCCCCTGCAGCGCTACCTGCCTGAGTGGGCCCAGGGGCCAAACCCGGATTGGCGTAAGAAGGTCACATTGCGAGAGCTTCTTCTGCACACCTCTGGCTTGCCGGCGCATCGCGCGTACTATAAGGATACAAAGGGCCGACGCGCCTTTATCGAGCGCGTCTCCACCGAGCCTCTGGTGGCTGAACCGGGGACCCGGGTGGAATACTCGGACCTCGGATTCATGCTGCTCGGAGAGATCATCGAACGGCTTACCGGCACGCCACTCGATCGCTACGCGCGCGAGCAGATTTTTGCTCCGCTCGGAATGAATGATTCCCTGTTTGACCCTCCAAAGAATCTCCGCGCCCGCATCGCCCCCACCGAAGACGGTACTGCTTTCCGGAAGCGCCGGCTTCAGGGCGAGGTAGACGACGCCAATGCCGTGGCGATGGGCGGCGTCGCGGGTCACGCGGGGCTGTTTTCGACCGGGTCCGATCTAGCCGCGTTTGCGCAGATGTTGCTCAACGGCGGCATCTATGCACATCGCCGTTTGCTGTCGCGCGCAATGATCCGGGAATTTACCCGGCGACACGTAATCGGCGCTTCGGCTCGTGCCCTCGGATGGGATGTGCCCACCGAACCGTCCTCGACGGGCCGCGCCTTTTCACCGAACAGCTTCGGGCACCTCGGCTATACCGGAGTTTCCCTCTGGATCGATCCTGAGAAGAAGCTGTTCGTCATTCTGCTTACGAATCGCGTTCATCCAACCGCCGCGAATGACAAGATTCGCGAGGTGCGCCCCGCGGTCCACGATGCCGTCGTCGAAGCGCTGGGCTTGGTGCCCGAACGGGCGGCCAGCCGCTGACCCTCCATGCGCCATTGCACTCACCATATCGCTCGTGACACCTTGGCGCGCGGAACATCGCCGCCCGGTTATAATTCCGTCCTGTGAGCCATCGTCGCACTCACGCGCCCTTGACCGAGCGCCGCAATCCGCGCTCGCGCGGCCTCGATCGCAAGTCCACCCGCCAAATCCTCCGCATCCTCAACCGAGAAGACGCGCTCGTTCCTGTGGCCGTGGCGCGCGAGATTCCGGCGATCGCGCGCGCGGTTGACCGCATCGCTTACATGCTTGGCCACGGTGGTCGACTTCTGTACGTTGGCGCGGGCACGAGTGGGCGCCTGGCGTCATTAGACGCTTCCGAGCTTCCGCCGACGTTCGGCGTCTCGCCACAGATGGTGCGCGCCATGATCGCTGGCGGGCGCCGAGCCTTGAGTCGCGCAATCGAGGGCGCGGAGGATTCCCAATCTGCCGCTGCGCGCGACTTGGGCGCAGCGCGCCTCACGGCAAAGGACGTCGTCGTCGGCCTGTCGGCGAGCGGAACCACACCCTACGTTTTGAGCGCGCTGCGCTACGCCCGGCAACGCGGAGCTTTTACCATCGGCGTCACCGGCAACCGCCAGGCACCCATTCGGCGCCTCGCTCGCATCACCATCGCTCCCGACCCCGGGCCCGAAGTGATTGCCGGCTCGACTCGGATGAAGGCCGGAACGGCGCAGAAACTGGTCCTCAACCTGCTCTCCACTGCGGTGATGGTGCGGCTCGGCCATGTGTACGACAACTGGATGATCAACGTGGCGCTGAAGAGTCAAAAGCTTCGGCGGCGCGGGCTCCGCATACTCCAGGAAGCGACCGGCGCCACTCCGTCTGCCGCGGAACACGCTTTGCGGCAAGCGGGACACGATCTGCGGGTGGCTCTCCTCATGCTTAAGACCGGCTCCCGAGCCCCTGAGGCGCGCCGGCACCTAGCAGCGGCTCGCGGCAACCTCCGCGAAGCTTTACGGGCTGCGGGAAGTCCCCGCCAGGCGCGGCGGCGGAAAAACTGAGATGGACCGATTTCGAATTGAAGGCGGGCGAGCACTCCAAGGCGCTGTGCGCGTCAGCGGCTCGAAAAACGCGGCCTTGCCCGCGATGGCTGCGGCCCTGCTGACGAGCGAGCCCCTCCATCTCGAAAATATTCCGCACGTGCACGACATCATTACCATGGCAAAGCTGCTTAGGCACATGCAGGCGCGCGTCGAAACACCGGAGTCCTCTCCAGACGGAATCACTCTCCAGGCCGAGACAATTTCTCATGCCGAGGCGCCCTACGAATTAGTGAAGACGATGCGAGCCTCGGTGCTGACCCTGGGGCCGCTGCTGGCCCGGTCTGGCTACGCGCGAGTCTCCCTGCCGGGAGGCTGCGCCATTGGCGCGCGGCCCATTGACCTCCACATCCAGGCGCTCGAAAAAATGGGCGCGGAGATTTCCATTTCGCACGGCTACGTGGAAGCCCGCGCCAAGCGGCTGCACGGCGCGAGAATCGTTTTTGACAAGATCACCGTCACCGGCACGGAAAACATCATGGCGGCGGCGACGCTCGCCGAGGGCGAAACCGTTCTCGAAAACGCAGCCCGCGAGCCGGAGGTGCCGGATTTGGCCGCCCTGCTTACAAAGATGGGCGCGCAAATCGAAGGCGCCGGCACGCCGACGGTTCGTATCCGTGGCGTGGACCGTCTGCGCGGCGCGACGCATCGCGTGATCCCCGACCGCATTGAGGCCGGAACGTTTCTCGTGGCCGCCGCGATCACCCGAGGCGACCTCGCGATCGCCGGCTCCTGCCCCGAGCATCTCGCCGCCATCATCGACAAACTCACGGCGTGTGGTGTTGAAATTGAGACTGAGAAGAGCGGCCAACTGCGAGTCCGCGCTCGAGGCCGGCTGCAGGCCGCCGATGTAACCACCGAAGAGTACCCCGGCTTCGCCACCGACATGCAGGCGCAATACATGGCCCTCGCCACGCAGGCCGAGGGCACCTCCGTACTGGAAGAAACGATTTTCGAGAATCGTTTCATGCATGCAAGCGAGATGGTTCGCATGGGGGCCAACATTACGGTGGAAGGAAGACAGGCCGTCGTTCGCGGGTCCACGCCCTTGAGCGGCGCGACGGTCATTGCCTCCGATCTGCGCGCCAGCGCCTCGCTCGTCCTCGCCGGACTCGTCGCTCAGAACACGACCTATATCGATCGTGTTTATCACATCGATCGGGGCTATGAACGGATCGAGGAAAAACTCCGCGCGGTGGGCGCTCGGATCGAGCGCGTCAGGTGAACTGGAAACGGATGAGTCTTAGCGCAGAGGCGCGACGCTTCCCCGCACGCTCAGGATTCGTCCGCCGACGGACCGTAGATCGCAGGCACTGGGATGTTGTTGAGTCGCAAATAAACGCCAAGCTGCGCGCGATGGTGAATGCTATGGTTCATGACGAAACCTCGCAAAACCGCGATCCGAGGCAACGTCATAACCGTTTGTCCCGCTTTCAGCAGTGACCACGGTTTCATGAGCTCTGCGTCGCCGGCCCCTGCAATGGCCTGGCGCGCCGCCGCGACGTTTTGGTCGAACATCTCCAGCACTTCCTTCCGCGAGCTTGCGACCGGCGTTTTCAGGGACGTGCCTCCAGGCGCCATATCAAAAGATTCTTGATCGATCGCCACACCAGCCCAATGGGGTATGTTGGCGAGATGCGACGCCAGCCATCCCAGGGTCGGAGACTTTTCGTGCGGCTTCCAACCAAACTTGTCGTCCGGAACCCTGTCGAGACTCTTCCTAGTGTTGGCCATCTCGTGGTCGAACTCAGGCAATAATGCTTGGCTCAGTGCCACCATTCCTCCAGACGCGCGCACTATGCGCGCTGCGCTTCATTAAGCAATGACTAAGAACCTGATTAAGGATGGGAGGGGGCGATGGCTCGCCCCCCACGTCGATCGGTTGCTACTGGCCCGCCTCGTGGCGCTGTTTATCGCGCTGCTCGCGAAGCACCGCTTTGCGGCTCAAGCGAATCTTGTTGCCCTCAATCGCCAGCACCTTCACCAGCACTTGATCCCCTTCCTTCAACTCATCCCGCACGGCGCGGATTCGCTGTTCGGCGATTTCGCTGATGTGCAACAGCCCATCTGTGCCGGGAAAAATCTCGACAAAAGCCCCGAATTCGGCGAGCCGCACTACCTTGCCAAGATAGGTCTTCCCTACCTCGGCGGTTGCCGTAACCTCGCGGATCATCTGTAGGGCCGTATCGGCCGCCGTGCCGTCGCTCGCGAAGACGTGCACGGTGCCGTCATCGAGCACGTCGATCTTCACGCCCGTGGCTTCGGTGATCGCCCGGATCTTCTTGCCGCCCGGCCCGATCAGGTCTCGGATTTTGTCCGGGGGAATGTGCAGCGTAAACAGATGCGGCGCGTAGGCCGAGATTTGTGTGCGCGCCGCGCTGATGGTTTTCTCCATTACCTCGATGATCTCAAAACGCGCTTTCCGCGCCTGCGCCAGCGCTTCGCGCATCATGCCGATCCCCACGCCCGAGACTTTGATGTCCATCTGCAGCGCGGTGATTCCCTGCTTCGTTCCCGCCACCTTGAAGTCCATATCGCCGTAATGATCTTCGGCGCCCGCGATGTCGGTGAGTATGGCGTATCGCTCGCCCTCCACCACCAGGCCCATCGCGATTCCAGCGCATGTCGAACGAATCGGAACGCCCGCATCCATCAGCGCCAGCGAGCCCCCGCAAACCGATGCCATCGACGAGGAACCATTGGATTCCAGGATGTCGGAAACGAGTCGCATCGCGTAAGGGAAGTCGGATTCCGGTGGAAGCAGATTCAATAGCGCCCGCTCCGCCAGGGCTCCGTGTCCGATCTCGCGCCGCCCCGGTCCGCGGAGGAATTTCACCTCGCCTACCGAGAAGGGCGGAAAGTTATAGTGCAGCATGAACCGCTTGAAGGCTTCCTCCTCAAACAGAAGGTCCAGCCGCTGCTTGTCTTCCTTCGTGCCCAGCGTGAGCGTCGCGAGCGCCTGAGTCTCGCCTCGGGTAAATAACGCTGAGCCGTGCACCCTTGGCAACAAACTGACGTCGCACGTGATCGCCCGGATCTGGTCGAAGGCGCGTCCGTCCGGACGCCGGTGTCGCACGAGCATGTCGTCGCGGAAGTACCGCTCGCGGAGGCGTTCGAAGGCGCGCAGTGCGAGTTTCTGGCGCTCCTCATCCTCCTCCGGGATGGCCGCCAGGATTTCCTTCTTGATCTGGTCCACTCGGCCGTAGCTTTCGAGTTTCGGGTATTTCCCCGTATCCAGCGCGTCGTGCAACTGCTCGCCATACTTCTGCTCGATTTGTTTCATCAGCGCTTCGTCAAACGCGGGCGGCGTTACTTCCACCTTCTTGGGCTTGATCTGGGCGTGCAGCTCCCGGATCGCGGCAATGATCCGCCGCACTTGTTCGTGGCCGAATACCAAAGCGTCCGCCACCGTTTCTTCAGAGACTTCGAGCGCGCCCGCCTCCACCATCACGATGGCTTCGTCCGTGCCCGCCACCACGATGTTCAGCAGGCTGGTCTTCTGCTCCGCCACTGTGGGATTCACGACCAGTTGGCCTTCCAGCAGGCCCACGCGAACCGCCGCGATGGGCTTCTCAAACGGGATAATCGAGCAATAGAGCGCGGCCGAAGCCGCCGTCAGCGCGATCACGTCCGGATCGTTTTCGCTGTCCGCCGAAAGGACCATCGCCACGATCTGCGTTTCCGTGGACCATCCCTCGGGAAAAAGGGGACGCAACGGCCGGTCGGTCAGTCGCGACACCAGGATTTCGCGTTCCGACGGCCTTCCTTCGCGCTTGAAAAATCCTCCGGGAATCTTCCCGGCTGAATACGTGTACTCGCGGTAATCCACCGTGAGTGGCAGAAAATCCTTTTCGGTAGCCTTCGAATCCATGCAGGCCGTGGCTAGCACCACCGTATCGCCATAGCGGCACACCACAGCGCCGTGGGCCTGGCGGGCTATTCGGCCCGTCTCAAACGTCAACTCGCGCCCACCGAGTTCTACTTTCACTTCATGCGGCATCGTTTCACATCCTTCGCGTCCCGCTGGGAGCAGGAACGCCATTTCAGATTAGCGAGAAAAAACTCGCGTTTTACGGGAAGAGTGACGAACGCGGAAATCAGGCGGAAAACTCGAGCGCCTTCAACAATCGCGTGCGCGGACGACGGCTCGGACTCTACGCAGGTCGCTTCGCAAATGTTTCGCGGTGCAAACGGGCAGGAAGCCGACGCAGCCTTTTTCGAATTCCGAGCTACTTGCGCAAACTAAGTCGTTCGACAATCTCGCGATACCTGTCTGGGTCTCGACGATTCAGATAATCCAAAAGCCGCCGGCGCTTGTTCACCATCATGATCAAGCCGCGCCGCGAGGCGTGGTCTTTGGCGTGGGACTTGAGGTGCGTGGTCAAGTAATTGATGCGTTCGCTTAACAATGCAATCTGCACTTCCGGTGAGCCCGTGTCCTTGGGATGCTGGCGGAATTGCTCGATTACTTCGGTCTTGACCTCGCTCAACGTGCCCCCCCCCTCCTGGATCGTCACACCCTTCCCGACACTTTTCGTCTCTTCTTAGACGCTAAAAGCGTAACACACCCAACAAATGGGTGCAAAGGAAGAAAAAAGTTTTCCGGTCGGCCGAACCCTTGCAGAGTGGGTTCCGTTTCTCGTCCCAGCACGCAAGATGGTGCCCGCCCAAACCGTCCGCAGGAAGACTGCTTACGAATTTCCGGAACGCACCAGGGCGAGAAACTCGTCGCGGGTGTGCTTGCTTTCACGGAATGCGCCGAGCATGGCGCTGGTAACGGCCGAGGAATTTTGCTTCTCGACGCCGCGCATGACCATGCACAAGTGCCGCGCCTCCACGATCACTCCAACGCCCTCAGGACTGATGTGCTCTTGAATGGCGTGCGCAATCTGGTTCGTCAATCTTTCCTGCACCTGAAGTCGCCGCGCGTACATGTTCACCACCCGCGCGATCTTGCTCAGTCCGATGACCTTCCGATTCGGAATGTAGCCCACGTGGCACTTGCCGAAAAATGGCAGCAAGTGGTGCTCGCACAAGCTGAACATCTCGATGTCCTTCACCACTACCATTTCGTCGTAGCAAACGCTGAACGTGGCGCCATTCAGGAGCTTCTCCGGATCCTCGCGATAGCCGCTGGTGAGGAAGCGAATGGCCTGCTCGAATCGCTCGGGGGTTTTCTTCAGCCCCTCGCGATTCGGATCTTCACCGAGCAGCACCAGCATTCTGCGCACGAGATCGGAAATCGTTTCGGTCCCCTCCGGCACTGTCAACTGGATATCCGTGGTCTTAGTCATGGCCTTGCGACTCCTCGAGATTTCCCCGGTTTTCTTCGCAATACTCGAAACTGTTGAGGCTGGTCTCTTCTACGCGCACGCGCTCCAGTCGCGCCCCTGGAAACGGCTGAAGGCGTCGGAAGATTTCCCTGCAGACGTTTTCGGTGGTGGGCACGCATTCGCGGAACGCCGCAACCTCCTCGTTCAGGTAGCTGTGATCGAACACGTCAAGAACCTGGCGTCCGACGAACTGGTCGAGCGCATCCAGCTCCGCCACCATGCCGGTGGCAGGGTCCACCGGCCCCGTGACGCTGACTTCGAGAACATAATTGTGGCCGTGCCCGTAAGGATTGTTGCACTTGCCGTAGACTCGCCAGTTCTCCGCCTCGCTGAGCCGCGGGCTGTGCAGCCGGTGCGAGGCCGCGAAGGCGTAGCGCCGCGTGAGCGAGAGTTTCACCGGCCGTCCCCCGTGCACTCGACGAAAAGATCGGGTGTCTCGTAAAGCCGGATGCGGTCGAGCCGGCCCTTCGTAATCTCCCCTTCGAGCAGTTTCCAGATCACAGCCGCGATGGCTTCGCAGGTGGGGATCTGTCCTGCCAATTCCGGCACTTCGTAATTCAAGAAGCGGTGGTCCATGCGGTCCACGATCTCACGCTGCAGGATTTCTTTCAGTTCTTTCAAGTCGAGCACCATCCCCGTCGTCGGGTCCGGGTCGCCGGCGATCGTCACTTCGAGCACGTAATTATGCCCGTGACCGTGCGGGTTGTTGCACTTGCCGAAGACGCGCCGGTTCTCCTCCGCGCTCAAGCTCGGATTGTGATAGTAGTGGGCCGCCGAGAATTCGATTTTTCGAGTGACCCGGATCATGGCATCCCCGCCGGATATTGCCGGCCCTTCCATACCACCACGCCCCGCGTGTTTTTCCACGCCGAGGCAACGAGCGCGGCCGAATATAGCAGCATCGCAGGCACGTAATATTGGATGAGCGAAACCGCGAACCGATTCCGGCGCAGGGCTACTCCGTAGCGCGCATGACGTGCCGCCAGTCCCAGAATCGCCAACGAAAAAAACACAGGGTCCGAGCGAAAAGCCGCCACGACGAGCAAGGCCAGCTCGAGCCACGGAAAAACCGATTCCAGCTCCCACGCCGCTGCGCTCGCGGAGCCGCCCATCAACGCCCACAAGTTTTTCGTCCACCCTTGCCACATCGCGCCAAACGAACGATACATCCGTGTGCGCGCGATGCCCGTTCCCGATGCGAAATGCAAACCGTATCCGGCTTGCTTCACTCGCCGGGCCAGCGCCACGTCCTCGAGCACGCGGTTTCTAACAGCGCGATGGCCGCCGACCGCTTCGTAGACGTCGCGGCGCACCAAAATATACTGTCCATTCGCCGCCGCATCCGGATTCTCCGGATCGTTCACCCGCGCGAACGAATATTTCTCCGCCAGCCGGCAATAAACGAATGGGACGAGCGCTCGCTCCCACACCGAATGCAGTTCCTGCTCGGGTGAGTATGAGACTAGCCCGGCGCCGTGTTCCGCCGCGTCCGCCAGTGCGCGGCGCGTTGAGCCGGTTCGATGCTCGGTATCCGCGTCGGTAAAAAGCAGCCAATCGCCCGCCGCGGCTTCGGCTCCGAGTGACGCAGCGTAATTCTTCCCCGTCCAGCCGGGCGGCAGCTCGCGCGTCTCGAGGATTTTCAATTTCGACATTTGCGCCGCCATCCCCGCAAGCACTTCGCCGGTACGGTCGGTGGATTCGTCGTTGACCACGATGATCTCGAGGATTTCCGGCTGTTCGTCGAGCGATCGAACCGCGCGAGCGATATTTTCCTCCTCATCCCTTGCGGGGACAATGGCGGAAACGGAAGGGAGTTCGGGCACGAGAGATATAGATGACGAATGGTTGCGTCTGCGATTCGCGAACAGGCTATTATAGTGCCCGGAGAATCTGCGTTGAAGCGGAAACTACTGACGGCCTTTGTTTTCGCCGGAATCATCGCGCTGCTCGTGCTCTTCGCCCATCCCGATTACCGGCAGGGTGAGCCCAGCCCCGCGGGAAGCCTGGCCAAGCCCTTCAGCCTCGACCTCGATGGGAAACGCGCCACACTCGCTGATCTTCGCGGCAAAGTAGTTGTCCTCAATTTTTGGGCTACTTGGTGTCCGCCGTGTGTGGAAGAGGCGCCGTCCCTCATCCGCTTGCAGCAGATGATCGCGCCGCACGGCGCCACCGTCCTGGGCATCAGCGTCGATGAAGACCCCGGAGCCTACCAGCAGTTCCTCAGCGAGCAGCACATCAATTTCCCGAATTACCGCGACCCCTCAAAAACAATCGCCCAAGACTATGGAACGTCCATGTATCCCGAAACCTACATCATCGATCGCCAGGGCCGCATCGCCCGAAAAATTATCGGACCCCAGGATTGGGATAGCCTCGAAATGGTCGCCTACCTCGATACCTTGCTCCGCCGTTGAACCGAATGGAAAGAGATCCCGTTTGTGGAATGGCCGTTGACGCGCAAAAACCCGCCGCTCGCGTCGAACACGAAGGCCGAGCATTTTATTTTTGCTCCGCGCACTGTGCCCTGAAATTCCGTTCCGAGCCTCTGAAATATTTCGCGAGCGAGAGTCCCCTTTCGCCTCGCAGCAATACCGCGGCACCGACCACCCGCACGGAATACACCTGCCCCATGCATCCGGAGATCGTCCGGGACGCTCCCGGCGCCTGTCCGATTTGCGGCATGGCGCTCGAACCGCGTGTGGCCGGCGCGGAGGAGGAGGCAAATCCAGAACTCACGGACATGACGCGGCGGTTCTGGGCGAGTGCGGCGCTGGCGCTTCCCGTCTTCTTTCTTGCGATGTCGGATTTCATTCCTGGTCAACCGATACAGCACCTCGTATCCATGCGGGCGCTCGCTTGGATTGAACTCGTGCTCGCGACGCCGGTGGTCATCTGGGGCGGCAAGCCTTTCTTCGAGCGCGGCTGGGCTTCGATCGTAAACCGCAGCCCGAACATGTTTACGCTGATTGCCATGGGCACGGGAACGGCTTACCTCTACAGCGTAATCGCCACGCTCTTCCCGAATCTGTTTCCCGCCTCCTTCCGCGGACCGAGCGGCGAGGTCGCCGTGTACTTTGAGGCGGCTGCCGTGATCACCGCGCTCGTGCTTCTGGGCCAAGTGCTGGAGCTACGCGCTCGCAGCCGCACTTCGAGCGCCATCCGCGCGTTGCTCAGTCTGGTGCCTAAAACCGCGCGCATCGTGCGCCCGGACGGCACTGAGGAGGACCTGCCGCTCGAGCGCGTCGTGCCGGGCGATCGGATGCGCGTGCGGCCCGGCGAAAAAGTTCCCGTGGACGGCGTGGTCCTCGAAGGCTCGAGTGCTGTGGATGAATCCATGGTCACGGGCGAATCCATTCCGGCGGAGAAAGTCGTTGAGAGCCGCGTGACGGCCGGGACGGTGAACGGCACGGGGACCTTTGTGATGCTCGCCGAGCGCGTGGGCAGCGATACGCTGCTCGCGCAAATTGTGCGACTGGTAAGCGAAGCCCAGCGCAGCCGCGCGCCCATTGCCCGGCTGGCCGACGTGGTTTCGTCCTACTTCGTTCCAGCCGTCGTGCTGGTGGCAGTAGTCAGCTTCGTTCTGTGGGCCGCCTTCGGCCCGCAGCCGCGCATGGCCAACGCGCTGCTCAACGCCGTGGCCGTGCTCATTATCGCGTGTCCCTGCGCGTTGGGCCTGGCCACCCCCATGGCCGTCATGGTGGGAACGGGAAGAGGCGCTACTGCGGGCGTGTTGATCAAGAATGCCGAGGCCCTCGAGCTGCTTGAGAAAGTAGACACCGTCGTCGTCGACAAGACCGGCACACTCACCGAAGGCCGGCCGCGCCTTACGACCGTGGAAGCAGAACCCGGTTGGGACGAAGCGCAGCTCCTCAGTCTGGCGGCCAGCCTCGAGCGGGCGAGCGAACATCCCCTGGCCGCGGCCATCGCGGGCGCCGCGAACGAGAGGGGGCTGGCTCTTAGTGCGGTGGAAAGCTTTCAGTCGCTCACAGGAAAGGGCGTGACGGGCATCGTCGGAGGGCGCAACGTGTCACTCGGCAATTACGCCCTCTTCGAATCGCTCGGCATTCCCCTTGGGCGTGTGCAGGATCGTGCGGACGCATTGCGGCAGCAAGGGCAGACGGTGATGTTCATCGCCGTGGACCAAAAGGCCGCTGGAATCCTGGCTGTGGCTGATCCGATCAAGAAATCCACTCCGGAGGCTATCGCGCGCCTACACCGCGAAGGTATCCGTATCGTCATGCTCACGGGAGACAACCCGACGACTGCCCAGGCCGTGGCCCGGAAACTGGGAATTGACAGCTTCGAGGCGGGAGTCCTCCCGGAGCAAAAGGGCGAGGTCGTAAAACGACTTCAGGCCGAAGGGCACGTCGTCGCCATGGCGGGTGACGGCATCAACGATGCCCCAGCACTCGCCCAGGCCCACGTCGGCATCGCCATGGGCACCGGCACGGACGTGGCCATCGAGAGCGCGGGCATCATCCTGGTTAAAGGCGACCTCCTCGGTATCGCTCGCGCACGCCGCCTGAGCCGAGCCACCATGCGCAACATTCGCGAGAACCTCTTCTTCGCCTTCGTGTACAACATCGTTGGCGTGCCGCTTGCCGCGGGCGCGCTCTACCCCTTTTTCGGACTCTTGCTCAGTCCCATCATCGCCAGCGCTGCGATGACGTTCAGTTCCGTATCTGTGATTGGCAACGCGTTGCGCCTTCGCAGGCTCGCGCTCTAGCGCCTGCCGAAAGACGGCCGCCAGGGCGTCCTTCGCAAATACGAACGGGTCTTCCGCACCCTACCGCGGTGATCCCACTCTGCGGGGCAACACTTCGGTTGGTATAATGCGGCCATGACCTTCATGACGGCGACATACGAACTTCAAAAACCCCTCAAGCCGGAGCAGCTCCGCGTTCTGGGCCAATTTGCCAATACCTACGGCCTGCAACGCTTCCGCTTGGAGGAGGATAAGAATCTCCTGCATTTTGATTACGACGCTTCGCGACTCAAGGACGCGGTCGTGGAGCACGTCCTGCGAGAAGCTCGCATACCAGTCCTCCGACGGGTGGAAGTGGCTTGAACTCATAAGAGGCCGGGGAATTCCGAAAAAAGGTGGGGCCCCCGCTTGGGATCAGGGGCCCCGAAAGTCGCACTCCGGCGTTGCGGAACCTACCTAGTAGAATCAATGGAGTCGGACGGAATGGAACCGATTGTCCTGGCAAATGTAACCGTTTTTATGGTACACTGATTGTGGGAGAATTAAGGCTCAATGATACCGAAACCGAAATTGTACGCACGAGTGAAGGGCGGCGGCTGGCGGGCTGTCGAGTTCGACCAAAAGGACGGCTACTCACTTCCGCCGATGCTCTGGAATCCACCTCTGACGGCGGCGGACATCACATCATATTGCGTCCGCGTCAACGGCAAGTACATCTCGGCGTCGCGCCGCAAGGTGTTGAGCGAAGCGATGGCGGAACTGCGGCGTATGCAAGCGGACCCCAGCGGCGCGGCTCCCGCGTTTGTCGCGGAGCTTGCTTTGGACGTTCCCGCTGAACGGGGCTTGCTTGCAACTGCCGCCACGAAATACATTGCCCAGCTTTCCGCCTTCGGGAAGGCGAAGGCTACGATCGAGAAGTACAGTCACGCCGTAAACGATTTCGTCACGGTTTGCACCGAACGCGGCACGCTGATGGTAGACAAGATCACCCGCGAAGACCTAATCGCATATTTGACGTGGCTCCGCAAAGAAGAGAACGTCCCTCGCCGCCAGTTCGGGAGCCGGGACACAACCCTTGCAAATCGGATGCGGTTCCTGGGCACGTTTCTCTTCACGGTCGGCATCAAGATGAAGAGGGACAGAAACGCTCGCCCTGGCGACACAGGGTTGCTCGCTCTGAACGAAATCCCGAAGGCTCCGAAGACGAAGGGCGAAAAGTTCAGTAAGGAAACCATTCAGGCCATGCTCAAGGTTGCGACCGCCGATGAGACGGATTTGCTTCAGTTCTTTCTCTTCACAGGCTTCCGCGATGATGAGGCCGCGCATTGCGAGTGGTCGGATTTCAACTTCGATGCCGGGACAATCAACGTCCACGAGAAGCCCAACTGGAAACCGAAGGACAAAGAATCGCGTGAGCAAGACATTCCGCTTCCACCAAAATTTGTTCAGCGGATGAAGGACCGCCGCGAGCGCCAGAATGGCACTCTGGTTTTCCCATCTTCAGTCAACACACCCGACACTCACCTGATTCTGATTATCCAGCGCCTTGCTACCAGGGCGGGAATCGAGGGCAGGATTACACTGCACGCCTTCCGACGCACGTTCGGATCGGAGATGGCCCGCAAGTGCGGAAGCGAGATGGCACGGCAGTTTTTGGGGCACTCCGACTTGGAAACTACGTCTCGCTACATGGTGACGGATCAGGAAGACGTTGAACGTGCCCGGGCGGGCGCGGCCGAGACTTTCGCGGAGTACACTCTGGGAGTCTAGCTCGATCCGCGCCTAAAGAACTTCTCGTAGTCCTCGCGTTCTTTCCTAATCCACGGCTGGAATGCCTCGCGTGCATCCTCGATTGTTGCAAATTCCAAGCTGCGCTTTACAATGTTGCAGTCCATACAGGAAGTTTTGAGATTGTCGTCTGATTCCATACCGGCACGGGCGCGAGGCTTAAAATGGTCTACCACCAGATAGCGCCACTTCTCGAACGTGTCCCCTTTGTAGCCGCAATACTGGCATGTGAAATCATCTCGCTGGAAAATCCGTGCATCTCGTTGAATCCGAGGTTGTGCCATTAAAGTATCCTCTAGGTCAGTCCCCAACCGCCTTCCCGGTAGGGGCGCGTCCGGGCTACGGAGTTGAACCGGCGACCTAGCGATGAGGAATCGCTCGCTCCATCCATCTGAGCTACAGCCCCGTGGCTAGGCTTACGCAAAATCCTGTCAGAGTGCCTTGCGACTACCTGACCGGGAGGGCATGTTTCGGGTGCGGTCCTGTACTGAACCAAACCGCGACAAAGCACGGGGGGGGTGTCCCCGGAAAGCGGTTACGCTCGACCTCCACTGAAGGAGTGTCGCAGGGCTGTTGAGAAATGCTGAAGTCGCCAAAGGGAGAATTGGGCCGCCAGCGCAACTGATTTTCGCCCCGCCAGGAGATTGCTTCATTCGGGTATCCAATCGAACGTTTGCCACTCGCTTGGTGGTTTAGTGTAAGTCCCTTTTTGGCAGTCCAGTTTTGATCCCTTCGGAGGCGCAGTCAATCGCCCCTCAATGCGGGTCGGTCCTAACTTAGTGATTTCAATTTCGTATTGGAGGGTAAACCTACCAGTATAAGTTCGTGCATATACTCCTAACCCTTTCGTATATTGACACACGCAACTGCTTTGACCCGTTCCGCTAAAAATGTCACCTTTCTTTTGGAGATCGTCCAGATTGAAGCACCCTGCATTCTTTTCTGCGTCCGGAAACACCGTTTCGACATATACCCTGTCACCATCGCGCCGAACGATTTTAGTAGTGCCACTCACTAGAGACTTCCAGCGCGTGGGAAAAGCGTCCGACTTGAATACATCCGGTGCGTAGGACAGTTTTGACCGTAATTCGTCCAACGTCATGGCTGATAAAGAGGAATCCATCAGGCCTCGCAGATAGTTGACTGGGATTGCAAAATTCAGGTTCTCGCCGCCACGGATCTTGAACGTAATAATGCCGATGACCTCGGAGTGGCGACTGACCAACGGGCCTCCGCTGTTGCCGGGATTAGCGGCAGCATCCGTCTGTAACACCTTGAATCCACCTCCGGAAGGGTCATCGCGAATCGAGCTGATGACACCAGTTGTGACGGACCCCTGCAATCCAAGCGGACTTCCCACAACCAAAACGGGTTCTCCGACTTGAACGTTGTTTGAATTTCCCAATGGCACGGACGGCAAGTCGAAACCGGGAATCTTGATAATTGCGATGTCCTTCCTTGCATCGAATGCCAAGACGGAAAACGAATCGAATTTCTCTCCGGAGGCCAGCTGCACGCCAGCATTTCGGAGGCCCTCAACGACATGCAGATTCGTTGCGATTTTACCGTCGCTAGAAATGATGAAGCCGGTCCCGAGAACGTCACCAGTATCAGTCGTGCCTTTAATTAGTACGACGGCTGGTGCGACCTTCTTGGTGATCTCTGCTGAATCGAACGATTGAGCGGCAATTTGCGGATTGGATTGCCCCAGAACCGTTATTGGGAACAGAGCCAAAACCGCGATCAATGGTACCCACAAAGAAGTTGTCATCGCTTCCCTCACGTAGCCTGTCGGGTTGACCTCAAGGCCGAAGGCAACCCTGGGGGAGGGCACCACTGTAGCGCGAAAGGGACAATTGTGCTACACGAGCCACTTCCGGCGGGCGGCCGTGTCCACTTTCCGATAAGGGACTTATCAGGATATGTCTTGCGACAATGACAACTTTGCAACTAGAAGTGCCATGACGTTTTTCATTGAGTCAGCGACTAGGGCCATCGTCTTATTATCTCTGAGCACAAAACCCTTATGCGCATAAGCACAGCGAAGTTCATAGAGGCGGTCAAACCAGGGGAGCAGTTGGGGCCGCAAGGCGTTCATGCCGCCAACGATATATTTCTTGTTTTCAGTATCCACGCTCTTGGGAACAAACAGATGTTCAAGACAACAGTAGACCAGCAAGATTTTCGCGCCCAGGTCGGGGATTTGCGCAGCGGAACTTAAAATATCTAATGTTGGCGCGACATCACTTATGTTTGTTGCATTCCAAGGATTCATCAGTGCACTAAAGATGGCTTTGTGATCTATTAGAAATGTATCGATCTTTGGAAAAGTTCTTCTGTCGAGCCACATCTTCGACAGACCACGGTACCCGAACGAAAGAAAAAGACACCCGTCGGGTATCTTTGCCCAAGATTCTTTCGTGTCCTCGTCCCATTTATACATTCCCTGCGAGTGCTCTCCCAAAAACACAGGGTACGAGGGCGCGCACATTTGTACGTCCCGACCGAAATCTCTTTGGCCAGGGTAAATGTAACTAGCAATACGCAGACAATTCAAGAATGTACGCAACCACATTGATGAATACCAAAGGCAATATTCCCTTGATCCCGAGGCCGTGAATCCCATTGATGGAGCGGAAAAAAACCTCTTAGCAATCGGCAAATCGTAGGTTGGAAGGCCGCGTTCCAGCTGTTTGTGCTTCTCGATTAAATCGGCACCCTCAAAGAAACTTACAAATCGAAACCCTAGTCTCACAAACAATTGATCAAAAAATTGTTGAGTACTACTGTCCCCGTCGCTCGCATCAAAGGTATCTATGTGAACCACCAAGGTCCGTTCTTCGATTTCAGTCTCCAACAGCGAGAAGTGCCGATTTATTACAGCATCAATGCCGTCAGCTCGTTCGGACCATGTGACAGCCAGGGAGGAACCCCCGAGGAGAAACGCACCGCCAGCTCTGTGGGCATACTCATCATCGGTTTTCGCCGCAAAAAGAAGCTTGCAGCGAAAAAGGATAGTCACTACGTCAGTGGGCAGGATTCGCAATCCGATCTTCCGGAAATGCTCACAATCGTGCAGAAGGTCACCGAGGAGAAAGCGTTGCCCGTAATAGCTCTCCTGGCCATACTCATCGCGCAAAGGCATCTGTTTGGCTAAGGCGACCTCCTTTTCGGCCTCCCGCTCCAAGCGTGAATAGGTGTCGTTTCCCATTTGTGCCCGAACTGTATCTAGAAATGGCATGCCTCTAAGGCTAGTCGTTGTTCCTTTGTGTCGTCAATCATTTCGAGAACCCCGAAGGTCGCCCCGCAAGCAGTAGCCAGCGTCGATCTCGGCACAGGTGACCTATTGACCTTTGTTGGCGCCATTACCCGCCACTCCCGCTCTCGCTGGTCCCAGTCGCTATCAAAGGTAATCGAACACGGCAATAATGCGGAGTGGGACGCGTTGCTGGAACTGCCGGACGGCATTCTCTACAAACGGCAACCAGTCGCGCCGGTGTCCGCGTGCGTTGAGGACTGGCACCTGGATTCGTTCATTCAATCGGAGGAAGTATGAGGCAACTACGCGCCCGTAAACGGAACACCTGGATCAAGTACGCCCAGGTTGTTCAGCGAAAGCAACGGAAACCCGGCACGATCCTTGCGGTTATCTATCGCAGCGAGGGCGGCAAGGGACAGTTTCCCCCCGGCGCGACGGTAGCCAACGATGAGGAACGACGGCTATGGATTCTCAACGATGAAGGGCTGTACGAGTGGGCACGAAGTGAGGGGGTGAAGATATGACGCGACGCGAACGCATCAAGATTGCGGCGGTAGTGTGCGCCAAGATCGGACAGCCGCCCGCAACGTTTCTTCGCACAGCGAACCTCACGCGCGAAGAGACGGCGGCATTCTGGGCGTGTTACTCAAAGCAACTCGAAGCGGCGTTGCGTGAGGGCGTACTATTGATACGTATGCCGAACGATGACACACTGATTTCGGAGGAAAAACTATGAAACGGCTAACGCACACTGAAGCATCAAGACTTTGGCAGGGCTTGAGCAAGAAGGACCGCGCCGCAATGATGAAAACGCCCGCGTCGCGGCAAATAATTCGGGAAATTGAGAATGAGAAAGACCCCAAGAAAAAAGCGGCTGGTCGTAGACTGATTCAACTAATGAAGAAGGGGCTATGAAACGCACTTGCGTGTTCTTGCCGAAGGAAATCATCGCGCAGTTGGCGAAGGAATCACGGCGCAGCGGGACAAAGGTCAGCGAGATTATCCGCTGCGCTCTGAGGGACTACTTTGAGAAACGGGAGGGACGAAAATGGAAATAATTCTAATTCTGTTGTTCTGGTTGGGTTTCAGTATTGCGGCAGGCGTACACGCGGGCAAGAAGGGAGGGGCAGGTGCTTTTGTGGGCGTATTATTTTGTTCTCTTTTCCTTTCCCCACTGATTGGCTGGCTAGTAGCAGTTAGCATGAAGAAGAACGAAGCGGCGCTGGGACTGAAAAAATGCCCAGCGTGCGCGGAATACGTGAAACCAGACGCCAACGTGTGTCGCTACTGCGGAACAAGGTTCGTCGGCGTAGTTCCGAACGCTGCGGCTCCTCCCTTGGTCCAGTACACGGGCGCAGCACCTCTGAGCCGCAAAACAAAAATTCTGTGGAGTGTCGTGCTGTTGGTCTTAATAGGAGTGATGATTTGTGGGCTTGTCTTGTTCAAGTAAAGGAGAACGGAAAATGAGAAAGGCACTGGTTGTATTCGCACTGGCAACGTGCTTTGCGTCCGCCGTTCAAGCGCAAGACTATGGGTTTCAAAGTATGACTAAACTCATGGGGCAGAGCCGCACCGAGTATTTCGCAGCCGGAACACCCCAGTATCAAGTAGCGGTATGCAAAGCAGGAAACTTCAAAACTGCATTCGATTCCCACCGTCATCTCGATTCTGCTAAGGAACTCTGCCGAGGTATCCTTGAGGTTAGCGAGGGGAAGTCTGATTCATATAAGGACAACGACGGCGGGGTCTTCAACGAGTACACCTTTTACAAAAATAAATTGGTGCGTTGGACCTTTCATGTAATTGGAGGCCGGGAGGATTTCGATTTTCAGAACGGCAGGATAGTTGCGGTCTATGGTGCGCCAAAACTTCAGGAAACGGTTCCATTCCAAAACACCTTCGGTGCGACGTTTACTGGTAGGCGGAATTCGTGGGCAGGGAAAACACTGTTGATTACGATTGAGGAAATTCCAGGGGAAGACGGGTACATCTTAACATCAATCACCACCAGGGAATATCTCAAGACGCTTTTGCCAGAACCGCCGCCGAAGAATCCTGTTGCTGTTCCATAGTACGGTGCGCGTCCCCGCACCCAAAAGGAGAAAATGATGGACCCAAACCTGAATGAAGCAATCCGATGTGTACTTTTTGAATGGTATCCGCTGACTAACCCCGGGCTACTAGCCCGCTGTGCGCACGAGTGGTACAGCGAGCACGGAGCCGACACGGTGTTTCACCAGATCATTGACCGCATCCGTGAGGTGTGCGCTATCCAGCCGAACGATATTGACTGCTACGAGCAAGCCCGCAAGAAGTTTCTCCGCGTCGAGTCCAGAATTACGGACAAAACCGCTGAGTACCTCGGGCAGGCGATCATTCTTACCGGCACGAAGAAACCCTAACCTTCCGCCGATTCCGCAGATAGTCCCGCGTCTCAAATGTCGGGTACCCCAGTCTCCGCGCAATCGCAACCAAGCGGCACAGAATGCTCCTCACGCCTTGACGGGAAATTCCCAACTTCTCCGCCACGGCTGGGCTGTCCCATCCGCATCGCCAACTGAAGTAAGCCGCGTTCGATTTTAATTGCAGCAACCCGCCCGCCCGCGTAACTGCGAACGCGTGCTGGTCACGGATTCTCTTCTGCATCGCTGATAACCGTCTCTTGCGTGTGCGCATATCACGAGCAAACTTCTTTTCGCATTCCTTCCGCAGCTTTTTGAGTGTCAATTCGGCAGGCGCGAGTTTCGGTGAGTGGCAATACCGATAGGCAGAAACTAGCAGGACGCGCTGCAACTGTGCCTGATTGTGCGCGAATTCAGGTACAAACTTCCATCGCGGAACCGCGTGGCGTTCGATGCGCATCGAGGCGGCGTCTTGAAACGAGAGACTGTTTTTCTCAGTAACAATACGCGGCTTTGTTTCAAAAGAGTGGCGATCATAGTGTAGGTCGGGGTGGTCGGGCTGCGGAGGAAGAAACTGAATTTGCACGGCGGCTGTTTGCAAGGAGGCACCTCGGGGAAGGAAAAATACGGGCGGCTCCCTGAGTACCTTGAGAAGCCGCCCTGGTTGGTGGACTGCGAACACGATCCGCACCTTGCGTGCCGTGTTGCGGTCGAATCAAAAATGCATCAGCTATGGTTGATTATGTAATTGCAGGGAGTATCGGCCGCGCTTCCCGCGAACGCCAGCACACCAGAGGCTCTACAAAAAAACTGAATTCCAATCTGCCCCTTTTCGGCTAGTCCTGGCGTTTCTGTGAGCACGCGGATTCGAGTTTGGTCATCCGAGACAACCCGCACAACAAACTGCGAGAGGTCGCCAAACAACACGGGCACCTTGCCATTGCCAGGTGAATCCATCGAGGGTGACTCGTACACGGGAAAACCGAGGATCGTGTTCAGACCGTCTCGGAAGTTCACCAACGGTAGCCCGCTGGACGTAATCACCTGAGAAAGCTGCGAGCACGTGGACGTGTTCATAAGGAAAGCGCACTTGTCACTTTCCCGCCACGCACGATCTATGCTGAAGACCAGTTTCCCGATTTCGGCTGAGGTAATCGCTGTGGTGGATGCGCTTGTAACGGGCGTAATTCCGAGACCCGCGAGGGAAACCAGGAGACCCGTAGTGGATTTATTGATGCCGTCCCCCGTCATCAGCACCTTGCCAATTCCGCGAGCCAGCCTCGCACTTAGGAACCGCTTGGCGAGACTGTAAACCGAGAATGCTTCGCCCCCAACGTCCTGCGCCGCTTCGTAAGAAAACTTATGAACGGGCGTTCGGAACGAATCCGCACCGAGTTTCACAAGACTGGGGTACGAAAAATCAACTTGTGAATTGGTTGTGTCGGTAACTTCGCCAATCAAAACGGCGTCGTTTCCTGTGTCGTTCATCGTGGGAATTGACATCGGGCATCCGTTGTCCGTGTCCAGCCTTGTGCACACGTCGCCGTCTAGGATTGGGTCATAGTTTTTGAGTGCCCCGAAAACGTCGCCGTAGAATTCAGTTGGGACCAGGTATCCAGCCCCGCTATACGAGCCGATGCCAGACCCAGTTCCAGCCGTTTCGTCTCTGAATTCCGCGCCCACGGTGCCGCTAGAGTTCACTAGCCGCGCCATAAAAGCAGCGCGTGCCCGTTGCTCCTCGGTGAGTTTCCCGCGATTGATGCGCGTCGGCTTGAAACCGTGGCGAACCTCTTCCTCATTCAATCTGTCCTGGTCAATTTCGGAGAGGCTCACGCCGCTCTTGACTGCCGAAATCGCGCTCAACAGATATGCGTTGCGCCTTTCCTGCGCTTTGGTCCAGAAGTTTTTGGTGCTGAGTTCATTTGCTTCTTGGAGCAACAACTGTAGTTCACGTTGATTGACTTTATTCATAGTAGTGTCCTTTGGGTTTGCCGTCTTCTGCGCGACGGCTGCGCTACAGAACTGTGTTGATAAGATTGCGGCGGCGAGCCGTTTTCTCGGCGCTTACGGTCTTGATGAGGCGCTTCAGTTGGACCTTGTCTTCTGCGGTTAAGATCGGCTTCGCTGTCCGCGTTTCAGGCTTGACGTGGGCCACATAAAGGTAGGGACCACGCGTCGCGGGCGTCGCTGTGATTGAACGCGTCTCACGTCCCGCTAGGCGTGCGAGGCGGATTTCTAGAACGCGTTTCTTAACCCAAGCGGGCGCGTTGTCTGGAACCGCTGCCCAACCCTTGCTCCTGTCTTCGCCCAGCACTCGGCTCATAGCGTTTTCAATTGCCTCTCGTTCGTTGTTCATTTGAAATCTCCTCTTCGTCCTCTTCGTCCTCTTCCAGTTCATCTAGGGAATTTTGAACCGCTTCGATTGCGACGCGGAGCCGCGCCGCTTCGGCGGGGTCATCTGTGTCTTCGAGTTGCTGTTCAAAGTCTTCTAACTGCGTTTCCAGAACGTCGCGCGTCATCTCATCACCTCTTTACATCTCGGGCACGTACACGTTCTCTCTGACCCGCTCTTTCGGCTTCGGCGGCACCCACTTCGCAAGCATCTCGGCGTACTCCCGCACAATTCCCAGCGGCACGTACTCTCGCGTCGCGCAGTGAATAAAAAACGGTTCAAGTTGGGAAATGTCCCTGCCGAAAAAGTGGTAGGTGTTGTGGCAGTGTGGACAGGAACCGTCCAGGCGGGGTTGACCACTCAGAAACCGAGCGGCGGTCCAGCGTGTGTCCAGTGTGGGGTGTGGAATGGGCGGCGGTACGAATTCCTTGACAAGCCCTAGTCGAATGAGGGCGTCGCCAAAGTTTCTTTGCAAGTCGAACGGGAGTCCTGAATCATCTGCGCTGATGTATTTCATTTGAGTTTTTCCTTTATCGCCAGGTTGGCGGGTGCTTCTTAAAAATCAATGGGGCGGCGTGGTTCGATGGGACCACGACGCCCGCCAGGGCTGGTTGAAGCAGCCCAAACGCCCGCTGCTTCTAACGGACAGCGGCGAATGTGGAATAGGCAGCCTGAGCATCGAAGTCCGCTGTAACGGAGTAACGCTCAGGCAGGTCTCGTGCGAGGGGGACGCATGAGAAGATCGTTAAAGAAAAGTTGTGAATGAGACCTTGCCTGTCCCGCTACCTTGGGACAAGGCTCTTGGGATGTGTTACGGCTTCGCACATCTCAGAATTCAATTCGCGGGGATTTACCTCAACCTCAAATTTCAATTCGCGGAAGTGTACGTTTTTCCATTGGAACGGTGAAGTTTGAAACCAAAAAAGGTTTTTTGGTGCCCCCTGGGCCTTAAAGAAAATGGAATCGGCTATTGTGAAGCGCACGAAGCCCTCATGCGGACCGCCTCACAAAACCCGTCTTCACAAACTGCGAGGTCCGCAAAATGGCTCCTCGCGGTGAATCGGGGCCATCTCCGCAGGAAAGCCTTTGACCCTCAACCCTACGGCTAGTCCGCTGGACTACGCGATTCGGCTACTCCCCCTGGGTAATTGACTGCGAAGTAAACTGGGGATATGTTTGAGCGCACCGCTGGACAGGGGGATGCTTCTGGAGGATGCGATGAAGACAGCCAATTTTCTGCTTGTTTCACTGTTGTTGTTCGCGAGTATTGGCTGGGGACCGGCGGCACAGCCTAACCGCCAGACCGATCGCAACAGCCTCGCCGCCGCCCATTTCGGCCAGTTGCCCATCAGTTTTGAAGTCAACCGAGGGCAGACCGATTCCCAAGTTCAATTCCTCGCTCGCGGCAGTGGCTACGATCTTTTTCTGACCTCCCAGGAGGCGGTCCTCCGGCTGATCCATCGAGACAAGGACTGCACGCCCCAAACTCGGCGGCAGAAACGCGGCGAGACTCCTTGCCAGGAGAACTCCCATGCGGCGGTGCTGCGCATGCAGCTCGTGGGAGCGAACCCGCAGGCCAAGGTCGCGGGGAGCGGCGAGCTGCCGGGGAAGAGCAACTACTTCATCGGCAAAGATCGCCGCCAGTGGCACACCGATATCTCGACCTACGGGAAGGTGCGCTACCAGGGGGTTTATCGGGGCGTAGATTTGGTCTACCACGGCGAGCAGGGCAAGCTAGAATACGACTTTGTGGTGGGTGCCGGGGCTGACCCTGGGCAGATTCGGCTGGGCTTTGCGGGAGTGGACCGGCTGGGCCTGGACGGCAATGGCGATCTGCTTCTGTACACGGCGGACGGCCCGGTGCGAGAGCAAAAGCCGGTGGTGTATCAGGAGATCGATGGGGTCCGGAAGAACCTTGCGGGGCGGTACCGGTTGCAGGGAAGCCGGGAAGTGGGATTTGAAGTGGCGGCCTACGACGCCCGCAAGCCTCTGGTGATCGACCCAGTGCTGCTCTATTCCACCTACCTGGGCGGGAGCAGCTACGGCCAGGGCGAGGGCATTGCGGTGGACTCTGCGGGGAACATCTACGTCACTGGTTTTACCGAAGCGGCCGATTTCCCCATCGTCAATCCGCCGCCGCAGGAGACATCGGGGTTGAATCACAATCACGGGTCTCCCTGCTGCGCCTCCGACGCTTTCGTCCTCAAGCTGAATCCTGCTGGCTCCGCCCTGATCTATTCCACGTTTCTAGGCGGCAGCTTTTCCGACTATGGCACTGGCATTGCCTTGGACTCCCAGGGCAACGCTTACGTCACCGGGTATACCGAATCGACGGACTTCCCCACGGTGAACCCCCTCTCCCAGGATACGTCGCTGAATCAGGGGGGCGGGTGCTGCAACTACGATGCTTTCGTGACGGAGCTGAGTGCCGACGGTTCTGCCCTGCTCTACTCCACCTACCTGGGGGGCGGCAGTAACGACTATGGCGCTGGCATTGCCGTGGACTCCCAGGGCAACGCCTATGTCACGGGGGATACCTACTCGACGAACTTCCCGACCGCCAACGCCTTGTTTCCGACCAACAGCAAACCCTCGAACACGTCCAACGCTTTCGTCAGCAAGCTGAGCTTCGATAGCAACACGAGCACGCTCTCTCTGGTTTATTCGACTTACCTGGGCGGCACCACCAATTACGACCATGGCTCTGCCATTGCGGCGGACTCCTCGGGCAACGCCTACGTGACAGGTGCAGCCGCTTCCTCGGATTTCCCCATCTGCCCACAGTCCACGTCGCAACCCTTCTGCGCGACCACGGGCACGCCCTTGCAGTTGAGCCACAACAAGGGCGGCATCTGCACTTCCTGTCCCGACGCTTTTGTGACCAAGGTGAATGCCGCGGGGACGAAATTGGTCTACTCGACCTACCTGGGGGGTAGCGATTACGACTTTGGCTATGGCATTGCCGTGCTTTCCGGCAATGCGTACGTAACCGGTGTTACTCACTCGAATGACTTCCCCGTCTTCCATCCCTACCAGGCCCACAGGCGCGGCGGCCGCCCCTACGACGTCTTCGTCAGCAAGCTGAATGTCGCAGGGACGAAACTGGTCTACTCGACGTATTTAGGCGGCAGCAACTACGACTATGGCTATGGCATTGCCGTGGATTCCCAGGGCAACGCCTACGTCACCGGGAACACCAAGTCAAAGAACTTTCCCACCCGCTACTCCCTCCAGGCATTCAATATGGGCAGCTCGTCGGAAAATGATGCTTTCGTGACCAAGCTGAATCCCGCAGGCTCTGCCCTGGTCTACTCCACCTACCTGGGCGGCAGCAGTTCCGACTCTGGCCAGGGCATTGCCGTGAACAAGAACGGCAACGCTTACGTAACCGGCTATACCGAGTCGGAGGATTTCCCCATCACCGGCAACGCCCTGCAAAAGTTCGACTCGACTGGCGGCCATGGCACTGCCTTCATATCCAAACTTGGCATCGCCAGCACCACCACCTCCCTCACCTCTTCGAGTTACACGTTCACGAAGGGCCAGACGCTGAACTTCCAGGCCACCGTCACGGTCCCCGGCTCTTCCTTTGGTGCGGGGCCGACCGGCACGGTGACCTTCCTGGACAGCACGCCTTCTTCGCAGGTCGTGTTGGCGGTGGTGTCTCTGTCCAATGGCATGGCGTCGTTAACCACCACCCTGCCTGCCTATCACATGCAGTACATCCAGGCGGTGTACAACGGCGATGGCAGCTATACCGGTAGCAAGTCCAACTTCGTAACGGAGTGGATGTAGTGAAGGCCAAAGGGCGCGTTTTTGGGCGGCCCGGGCCGTAGTCGCGCACTAAGAAAGCAGGGACAACACTCCGATAGTAGGAGAGTGCTCGGCTTCGAGAAAGCAGGGTTGGTCTTACTTAGTTCGATCGCGGCCTCCCATGCGCTGATTCAGCAGTAGGCATTCGCACTCAGTGCGGGCTGGCACTCAGGCATCGCTTCGCAGGATGCTGAAAAAGTGCTCCGTCTGAAGGTGCTCTTGGTGTCAGCCCGACGTTTCACTCATCCGCCGTCACGCCAACGAGCCGCGCCTGTGTCGGCCATGTGTGGTTTTCGCCGGAGAGGTCACGGGAAATGAAATGCCGCCTGGGGTCTGTATTGTCAACAAGTTACGTACTTCTATGCTGAATTGCAGCGATCTGGATGCTGGTCTTCTTGCGGGGCGGTGGGAAGGGCTGCGGGACTACTATTGAGGGCTGCTACTCTGAGGCTGGGAGGATGAAGCTCCACTGCGGCGCATTGGGCAATACGTTCGGCGCTGGAAGCGGCGGGTGCTTAGTGGTGTGCCGGGGGGCGATGGTCAGTATGCGTTCAACGGACCTGGCGAAGGCCCTGACCTACACGGTTGCGCATCAGAAACACTAACCCGATCCCGAGCAGCATGAGGCCGACTGTACTCGGTTCGGGTACGGGACTTGGACCACCAGCCCCATATAGGATATTCCCTAGTCCGATCAGGTCGGCCGACGGGTTTGCAGGTTGAGTCAAGACGATTGACCCGATGTCTCCGCCGGAGCTGGTGATACCCATAAAATATAGGTGATTGGGTTGAAAGTTGTCCTCCACCGCGTGAAAGATGCCCAGGGAAGTGCCAGTCCCGTTCGCTCCGGTAAATGCCTGGATCGTGACGTCGTCACAAGGGCCGCCGCCGCCGCATGCTGGCGGGTTGAACAAATCAATCAGATAGAGGCCGGCCCCCAACACCGGCTTATTAAAACTAACCGTGAGAGATCCAGATCCGCCGAAGGTGATATTCTCTCCTATCCAATTCGCCGCTGCGTGTGGGCCCTCTCCGGCTGAAAGGGGTGGGCTGAAGGTATTCCCCTGACCCGGTCCAGCTCCAGCCGATACAGTGGCGAAACTGCCCGTCCCCGTCAAGGTCACGCCGTTTGAAACTAAGAAAGCTGTGGTGTTTAACGCTCCTGTCGACAGGGTACCGACGTCCAGAGTCGTGACTGACCCGCCCAGAGCGGTGACACCGGCGGTAAAATCTGTAGAATCGCCAGTCGGGTTATTGACATAACCAGTGATAGTATCGGCGTGGGCTTGGCTTGCCGCGAAAGCAAATGCCAGGAAAGTTGCAATAAGCACACGTTTCAATTGCGAGCTGTCACGATATACCAAAAACGTCTTCCTACGTAGCATATTGACACCTCCCTCGGATCTTGGCGAGACGAGCAATTGATGTTACAGGCTGAATTTCCATCCACAGTTTTCCAGCCATCTCACGCTAAACTCCGCACAGGTAGGTTTCGCATACAGCCCTCCCCCTAGCAGACTGATGCTCTGTGTTCTTCAGAGAGCAATTTGATGACCGTTCGCTGAGGACTAGTACCCCAGTTAAAGCAGAAAGACTTAGTTACAGAGCTCGAACTTGAGGCTATAAACTTCTGGATATTAGTTCTAAACCCGTAATGAACTCACTCGATAAGGAGAATGCTGGCTTTATACCGGCTGCCGCTCTCCTTGTCGCCGCAGGCTTGGCTGCCCCCAGCGCATATTACTGGTAATTATCTTTCCGGCTTGCGTACCTCTGCGTGACTCTGCGGCCAGCTAAGCCGTCCCTTTGAATCAGTCGCGTAACCCCGCGTAACACTGCGTAAGGCTATTCCCAGTACGTTCCACAGCCCGCATAACTTGCGACTGCCACGTTGGCGCTCGCTCCACTCCCTATATTTTCGGCTCGGGCTGGCAATATACTGAAAGAGACTTACGCAGGATTACGCAGCCTTACGCACCGACCCCTTCAGCCTTCAGCGCAAGGCCATGCCAGTTGAAACCTTCGTGGCCACGTTTTTTCTCGAAGCCCCTGCGTTTCAGTTCATCGGCAAATTCATTCTGGCGCATCAGAGGTACTTCATTTGCAGCGGCCCACTGCTTGTACTTGTTGAATAGAACGCCAGCCCTGACGTACAAATCCGCTCGGATGACCGTGCAGGTATCGAAGAATTCCTGAAGCACGTTCATCTCATCGCGGTATTCGGCAGTCGCTTCAGCAACGGCTGCGGGCGGCTCCAATCCCTCGGCCAGCCAGTCACGTACTCCACCCAACAGGCGATTCAGGATCCCAGGCCCCTCCTCGGCAAAAAGCACGTTGTGAAATTCTTTTATCCTCTGCTCCTTGGGCACCTTGTGGCTAAACGGAATGAATCTGACACGCCGCCAAATTCCTTCGTCGGTTCCATCAATCCGTTGCTTATGGTTCATCCCCATCCACAGTTTCAACTCTGGGCGGAATGTAGCAGGCACGGCGTATATCTGGCGGGCCGTAGTCTCATCGCTGCCTGAGATGAGCTTGAGCAATTCCTCATCTAGTTCTTGTGATTTCTTCCCTTCAGAAGTAGTAGCCATACGCTTGCCTTGTAAGGTGGCGACATGGTAGCCCTGAGCGTCGGCGTATCTCGAAGCAATAAAGGTTCTAAAGGCCGGGGATGCTCGATAGTCCCTGCCCAGTAGCAATCCCATCAGTTCAAACAGCGTGCTTTTGCCATTGTTACCGTCACCATGACACATGAAGAATACCTGCTCCCTTGTGTCCGCAGTGAGCGAGTAGCCCAGGGCCTTGACAACGAAGTGGATAAGTTCCTGGTCGCCGCCGAATGTGGAATTCAGGAAGTCGTCGAATTTCGGGCAGGTTGCGCTCGCATCATAAACCACGGGCGCTCGCTGCGTTAGAAAGTCTTCGCGGTGAAAGTCCCGCAATATCTGATTTTGAAGGTCAATGGTTCCGTTCGCCACATTCAGCAGCATGGGGTGACGGTCGAATACTTGCTCCGTTGCCCGCACAGGTCTCTCGCCCTTTGCCATCCGAATCATCGCTCCGCGCAGTCCAGAACTTGCCGACTTCCTCCGCCATTCCGCATCTGGGATTGCACTCAGGACATCTTTTGTAAACGGCAGCAGTAGGCTGTCCGTTTTTGAGTCGCCTTCCCAAATCTCGCCAGTCCAAACACGCCATCTTTCCGTATCTGTGAGCCAACGGAAATTCAGCCCGTACTTGTAGACCAGCAGTTCGGCATTGCCCGTGTCCGTTTGCTCGAAGGTTGGGTCAGGCGGCAGCACGACGGTAGACGCATCGCAGGCCGCAGAGAACGTCTTGGAAAATTCTTCACGCGCTGAGGCTTCATCGAAACCGAAGGACTCGCACATTCTAATCCACAAGTCGGAAGCATCCTTGTCGCCCGTGATTGCTTGTAGCTTGATCGCGCGTACCGTGCCAGGAAATGACGCGGCAATCTTCGAGGCCCAGGCGTCGGCTGCAACCCAGGTTATTTCCGTTTGCTCGGGTGTCAGCTTGGGATCAGGTTCTTGAATGACGTAAGCCGTGCAGCCCGCAAGCATCGGACTCTGAGACCACACCTTATCCCACTGTCCAATACCACTGACGCCTAGAGTGAGGAAGCCGTTGAACATTAGAGTTTGAGTATCGCTCTCGCCTTCAACGATGAAGCGAGCCTTCAACTCACGCACATCATCCTCAAATTCTGCCGCGAACCGAGTCAGTAGGGCCTCACCGTAAAGGTGGGACTTCGACCCTTTCTTCCACGCACGTTCATTCTTCCCCATGCCCCAACGTAGTTTTACATTCACGGCATCGTAGCCATAGTTTTCTTGCAGCCGCGTCAGCCGCCAGAGTGGATGTCCAGCAATTTCGACGCTTTCGTAAGGGAATGCCACAGCAGGCACGCCATCCTCTACCTCGTTCTTATACTCATCCACTTTGATGTCCCGTAGGAGGAAAGCACTTTTGAGCCAAGGGGCTGGCAATCTCTTGGCGGCGGCATACTGTTCGAGCGTGAGACCTTCACCTGACCGGCCTGACGCTGGCGCCAGCCCGCCATCAGTGTGGGCCTTCACGGCCTTCTTTTCCGATGCGTGGATTTTCTTCCAGATCAGCGCAGCAACCTTCGTTGCATCGCAAGGAACCGGGCCGTGACATACTAGATCGTTGTCCTGGCCGAATATCTGCAAGTGAACATGGCCGCACCCAGGACATTTCCGTTCCGTCCCTTCGCCGGGGTCGGTGTGTTGCAGGATCTGCGCATGCGTGAGTCGTTTGGTCACTTTGGTCCTTTAGTCCAACCTACGCTGATAACCCCCGGCTTGATGACCCCAAAACCTTGGAGGCCTAGCCGGAAACAGGTCTTCTTGTAGTTACGCACCAATTCCGCTTGCAGTCTCTTGTTTGTGGCCTTCGCCTTCGGTGTCCCGCTTAGGTCTAGTTGGCTGCGGAGCCAATCGCCTTGCGCGATAAACCCCTGGACTATCCCGTCCCACTCTTTTTTGGTCGTAGGCTTCTTTTCGTCTTCTATCAACCACCGCTGATGCCATTCGGCCTTTGTCCGCGAGTCAAACATTGCGGAAACTATCGCGTTCGCGCTAGCGTCGTGGACATAAAACCCGCCGTTCCGAATCTTCCGTACTGAGTACCGTTGTGCGAATGTCATTTCGATTCTCCTTCGGTTGGCGGGTTAACCGCCGTCTCTTTCAACAACTCTGCGATTGGCTTCGAGTCCCTCCGTGATGCAAACGTTCGCCACGTGTCAAGGTAGGTCCTCGGTGTCTCGACGGTGAATTCGAACTGTGAAATCCAATCCGCGAGAGCGATGCGGACCACGCTCGAAACCGTTCGGTGATTCGCTTTGGCGTAACGCTGCAACGCGCCGAACAGCTCCTCAGGGATGTCTACCCCGAGGTACCTTCTCCCTGGTCGTTCTGGACGGCTCATGCCTCCCTCCAATCATTAAACTAGCACGGTCCTTAAACTGTGTCAAGCTGCGTTTTATATCGTTCTAGTAGTAAGTACGAGAAGATTGTGAATGTAACAAATGTAACAGCTAAGCTCGTTTATGGACGCGGTTTGTAACAGTGTTTACAAGAGGAATCAGAGACTTACCGGTGCTATGAGCCTAAGGTCCTTTGTTTACTTAGTTTCTTTAAGGCTTTGTGTTGATTCAATGGGTAGTTAGAAGTGACAACCAGGCAAGGTACCGCACTCCGGAGGTCCGGCCTAGGCGAGACCGGACCAGGGGTCATCCATCCTAGCTTCCCTCTCAGAGGCAGGTGGGAACGATCCCAGGTCCCAGGTGACCGAGCCCCTTCCTTCTCAGTTTACCCGGAAACTTGGATCGTTTAGGAGTGCGACCCATACAGCCCTAGCAAGCACGCTGCCGACAGAACTCCGGGTTCCTCAGCAACTATCTCCTTGCACTATCAATTAGTTGGTCGGTTAGCTCCGTCCAACGTCGGCCCATAACCAGACCATTTCGGGAAATGCGTACCGCTTTGGGCGTCCTTCCCCTTTCCTCTCTCATCCCTCCCGCTCCCCCTCGCGCTCAGCCAGACGCCCTCTCACAAATACTGCTGAAACCTCTGCACGCATCCGGGAATCTACTCTGGGGTACCAGTCGCCGGGGCGCGCCGCAATTCGTTCTTGCCTCGCCGTACGTTTTTCCAGCACTCTTGCACAGGCACAAACATGCGGACCACAGTTGATTTCCTCCTACACCACGGATACGCAGTTCTGTTTCTGTGGGTCTTTTTCGAGCAACTGGGCTTGCCGATACCTTCGATTCCCCTCTTGCTTGCTGCGGGGGCTCTGGCCGGCACGGGCAAGTTGAGCTTGACCCTGGTGGTTGTTCTCCCGCTCGCCGCCGCGCTATTAAGCGATGTGCTTTGGTTTGAGGTGGGCCGGCGGCGCGGCCGCGGCGTCTTGAACTGGATATGCCGCATCTCGCTCGAACCGGACTCATGCGTGCGCCGCACCGAAGACGTTTACCTCCGCCGTGGCGCGCGCTCGCTCCTGCTCGCCAAATTCATTCCCGGCTTGAACGCCATGGCGCCGCCGCTTGCGGGAATTTTCAAGATGAGCCCGGCCCGCTTTCTATTGTTCGACGGCACGGGTGCTCTGCTCTGGATCGGAGCATTCACAGGGTTGGGTTTTATCTTCAGCGATCAACTCGAAGTAGTTGCGGCCCATGCCGCGCGGCTGGGAATCTCGCTGTTCGTGCTGCTGTTGGCCGCGCTCGCGGGATACATCGCGTGGAAATACTGGGAGCGTCGGCGCTTCCTGCGCGGGTTGCGGATTGCCCGCATCCCTCCGGACGACTTAAAGCGCAAGCTCGATGCCGGCGAGGAGGTCCAAGTAATTGATCTCCGCCATTCACTCGATTTCGAGGCTGACCCTTCCACCATCCCCGGAGCCCTCCACATGGATCCGCAGGAGCTCGAGCAACGCCAAGAGGAAATCCTTCGCGACCGCGACATCATCCTTTACTGCACTTGACCCAACGAAGCCACGAGTGCCCGTGTGGCCCTCCTGCTGAAGCGGCACGGAATCCTCCGCGTGCGGCCCCTGGCCGGCGGCCTCGCGGCGTGGCGGAAGCGCGGATATCCCCTGGAATCGCAAAAGGCTCAGGCAGCCGCCGCCGCAAAATCCGGGTAAGAAATCCATCTGGAATCATTCGGGACGCGTCCAATACACGGTGGGCCACGCGCTTGTCCTTTCCAACTCATCGCCCGCATAATAGACGAGGAGGAACGGCTCGATGAAAAGACGCTTCGTCGCAGTCATCGCAACAATGGCCGCGATGGGTGCGTTCGTGCCGGTCTTGGCGCGAGGCCGCGTCCATCCGTTGCAGGAAGCGCAGCCAGCCGCGGCGCAGGCGCAAAAAGACGGCGCGGTGATTCGCTTCGTCAAGAATCCGACGCCCGCTCCCCCTTTCCAGGCTCACGATCTGGACGGAAACGTGGTCGCTACTGCCGCGTGGCATGGCAAGGTGACGCTGCTGAATTTCTGGGCCACCTGGTGCGGTCCGTGTCGCGCAGAGATTCCCACGCTCATCCTACTTCAGAAGGAATTTGGGGACCGGCTCCAGGTGATCGGGGTGGCGGTTGACGAAGACTCGCAGGAAGAAGTCAGGCAGTTCGTTCGCAAGATGGGCATCAACTATCGAATCGTGATGGGCACATCCCAACTTCAGGCTCAATATGGCGGCATCGCCGCTCTTCCCACTTCATTCGTCGCCGATTCGGAAGGACGCATCGTCCAGAAACATGTGGGACTCTATCCGGCATCCGTTTTCGAGCAAGAAATCCGATCCCTCTTGGGTATGCCCGTGGACGCCACCGTCGAAACCTTCGAAGACACCGGGCAGGTCTTCCTCAAGAACGCCAAGAATGCCACCGAGCTGCCCGGAGTGAATCTGTCCCAACTGACGCCGCAACAAAAGCATGCAGCGCTGCGCCGCATGAACGCGGAAAACTGCACCTGCGGCTGCGGCCTCACGATCGCGCAGTGTCGGATCAACGATTCCACTTGCCCCACCAGCCGAGAGCTGGCGGCCAAAATCGTAGCCGCCGTGGTCCACGGCTCGGGACCCTCGACCTCCACGCGCTTGCCGAAGTAACCTCGAACCACCGCTTCCCCCGATCTGCCTACGCGCATGAGTAAGGTTCTCCCGGTGCGGTGGTCCCAACTTGACACGCGAGGGTAGCTGCCGTATGGTCTCGCCCACCCGGAATTTGTTTGCGGATCGCTTCCGCGCTGTCGGCACTCGCAGCCTTGCGGCGGTCGCGCTGGTGGAGGTGAAAGCCCTATGCGAAACAAAGGGAAGAGGCCTCGGCAAGGCGCAAACATCACGCGTCGCGATTTCGCGCGCCGGGCGGCTATTGCTGCCGCCGGCATTACCGTACTGCCAGGCGAACTCCTCGCGGATCCCGCCCTGTTGACGCCGGCCGGCGTGGCCGAGAGCAGTCTTTCCCCTGACGAACCAAAGCTTTCTCCTGCTGCTCAGGCCGAAGCGAAAGCCATGGCCGAGGCCGTCTTCCGCAAGCGTGGCGACCGCCTATCCGAAGACCAGAAAAAAGAAATCCGTCGTCTGGCGACGGAGGCCCAGCCTTCTCTTGCGAAGCTGCGCGCCTTCGCACTCGAGAATTCCGACCAACCGGCGACAGTCCTGAAACTTTATCCCGAAGCGAGCGCCCCGACGCACTCAAAGGCCTCCAAATCGACCGGGAAAGTGAGCTAGAAACCGTGTTAAACGAAGACATCCTCTATCTTCCCATCCGCGAGCTTGGCAGGCGGATCAAGTCGCACAAACTCTCCCCGGTCGAGTTGGCCGAAAGCTATCTCGAGCGCAGCGCGCGCCTGGGGCCGCAACTGAACGCCTACGTCACGCTGACGCGCGAACTGGCGCTCGAGCAAGCGCATGCGGCGGAAAAAGAAATCGCCGCAGGCCGCTATCGCGGGCCGCTTCATGGCATCCCCTATGCGGCCAAGGATTTGCTTGCCGTCAAGGGATACCCCACCACCTGGGGCGCGCGTCCCTACGCGAAACAGCAATTCGATTTTGATGCCACAGTGATTGACCGCCTTCGCCGCGCTGGTGCGGTGTTACTTGGCAAAGCCGCCATGATTGAGTTGGCAGGCGGGATGGGCTACCGCTTTGCCTCTGCCGCTCTCACCGGGCCCGCGAAGAATCCCTGGGATGCCACCTGCTGGACCTGCGGATCCTCGAGCGGCTCGGGTGCGATTGTCGCCGCGGCGCTGGCCCCATTTGCCATCGGCACCGAAACCTGGGGCTCCATCATTTGCCCGGCGGCCTTTTGCGGCGTCACCGGCCTCCGGCCGACTTTCGGACGCGTCAGCCGCTATGGCGCAATGGCGCTGGCCTACTCGATGGACAAGATTGGACCAATCGGCCGCACGGCAGATGATTGTGCCCTGGTGCTTGCGGCCATCGCGGCACACGACCCGAACGACCGCTCCTCCCTGCCGCCCGGCGAGGCTGGCTTCACTTATTCCGCCGCCCCGCTCAAGCCCTTGCGCGTCGGCTGGCTCACGAATGCCTGGCAAAAGCCTGATCCCCAAATCGAAAAAGCCGCCGAGCAAGCCATCAAAGTCATGGAAAAACACGGCGCCCGTGTGGCTGACGCGAAATTACCCGAGGGGCCCTTCGAAGATGCTGCCAACGTGATCGTGGCCGTTGAGTGCGCCGCGGCGTTCCGGCCGCTGCTCGAATCGGGTCGCGTCGCGGAATTAACCGATCCGTTGGGCCAGATCGCCGGATACGTTAGCGAGGAAATGACTGCAGCGGATTACATGGCGGCCTTGCGCGTCCGCTCCGTGCTCCAGCCGAAAGTAGATGAATTATTCGATCGCTTCGACGTCATTGCCGCCGCAGCGCAGCCGGTTCCCGCTACCCCACTCGAGACGAACCTCGAAACGGATCTCAATTTCTCCGATCCCCTCGGCGGAATCGGCAACATTTGTGGGCTGCCCGCAATCAGTGTCCCGTGCGGGTTCACGGAAAAGAAACTGCCCGCAGGACTCCAATTCGTCGCGCGCGTCAGAGACGACGGCGCCGTCGTGGATGCCGCCCGGCTTTTCCAGCAGCACACGGACTGGCACGCGAAGCGCCCTCCCGTCCCCTGATTCCTACCGATGACGGAAGAAACCACTTCACTGCGTCTTCCCAAAGTGAATCTCTACGCCGCTTGGGCCCTTCGAAAATGGCCGCTGGTCACTGGCGCCTGCTAACCCCCGAGATATAGGACGTGCACGTAAGTCCCCAGTCTCGGGTTATAGGCGAGATACCAGCCGTCGTGGTCCGGATCGGGATAGAGCACGAGGTCATCGGTATCCCAGAGCCAGTCGCTCGAATAGTCGTAGTCGTATGGCGCCACCTGGAAGTAGTAGCCGCCGATATCGAATCGATCGCGGTCGCCGCCGTGAAGCCGCCAGATGTGCTGCGCGCCGATGGGGCCACTGAAGCGGCCGTGTTCCCAGGGATGATCGAGATGATAGTGGGGATCGTTGCGTCCCGTGTCGTGTCCCACCCACTGATCCTTTTCCGCGTGGACGTGCGGGGCTTGGGGATGGCCCGGTTGATCGCTGAAGGTGCGCCGCTGTTCCTGCGCCGGTGGAGCGGAACCGCGATTGGGCTCTGCACGGGGAGTTGGCGCATTACCACGCGCCGGTGAAGCTGGCGGCGTACGAACCGGAGCGGGGCCGCGCTGGGGAATATGCCCATTGCCGACGCCGCGATCGCCGCCACCATGTTGCTGTTGAGCATGCTGCGCTTGTGGTTGAGCGTGCTGCTGCTGTTGTTGTTGAGGGCGCTGCTGTTGTTGATCGCGCTGTTGGTTGTCCCGTCCCAGGGCGAAAGCGGGCACAGAGAGCATTAACGTCACTGCAAAAAGTCCGATGAGTGTTTTCATGCGTGCCTCCGAGAATAATTTACCACAGGTTTGTATCCTGGACGCTGGAAGCCTTCCTGCAAAGCGGTTGGCAGGACTGGCGCGCCGAGATTGGTGGTAAAGTTTGATGGTAAAGTACAATCGGATTGAGATTCTCGTGAAAGTCACGACGATCACGATTTCCAAAGAGAACTACCTCAAGGCCATTGCAGAGGCGGAGGCGGAGGGCAAGACCGTGATCTCCGCTCTCCTTGCCCATTGGCTTTCCGTCACCCCACCGGCCGTAACCGCCGCCCTAAAGCGCCTGAGAAGAGATGGCCTGGTCACCATCAAAAGCGGCCGCATTCAGCTCACTTCCGAAGGACGGAAGGTCGCGAAGCGAACCATTCTTCGCCATCACCTGATCGAGCGCATGCTCTCCGAGATTTTCGGCATGACATGGGTGGAAGTTCACGACGAAGCAGAGCGTCTCGAGCATGCCGTCTCTCCGGCATTTGAGAAGAAACTTGTCGAAATGCTGGGCCATCGGGAAACCTGCCCTCATGGGAATGGTCTGGCCGTCATGAACCCCGAGCGGCGGCGAAGGAAGGGTCAGCGCTTACTCAGCGAAGCCGAGGCGGGCTCGAGATACCGGGTGTTCAGCGTGTACGAAAGGGACCGCAGGCTGTTGGAATTCCTGGAAGAAAGAGGAATCCGTCCGGGCACTCGCCTGAAAGTCGAATCTCGGAACTACGATGGGACCGCCATCCTCAAGATTGAAAGAAAGCGCATCGCGCTCGGTTCTCCGGTGGCGGAGAAGATCTGGGTAGCACGAGAACACCGGCCGAACTTTCGTTAATCCCAGTTAATAAAGGATGATATAGTGCGGTTTATGGCGTGGGAATGCGTCCGTGTGTCCCGTTCACGGCAAGCAAGACGGTGCCGGGAATCGAAGGGCGCTGCGAGGAACCGCTGATGAGCGCAGGACCTCCCTCCAGGGTGACGCCGCAAGTCGTCACCCAGGACGACCTCGTTATCACCCACGAGGACGTCGATCGCGCCCATGACCGCGTGCGTGTGTCCGAGGCGCGGGCCCAGCGGGGTCTCTTCTCCAGGTTCCGTCTGCTGTGGCTGATCGTTGGACCCGGAATTCTCGTCATGCTGGGAGAAAACGACGGCCCCAGTATGCTTTCCTACGCCGCAACGGGTGCGCGGTTTGGAATTGGATTCTTCATTCCCTTCGTTATCCTCACGTTTTGCATGGCGGTCGTCGTACAAGAGATGACCATGCGTCTCGGCGCCGCCACCCATCGCGGTCACGCGGAATTGATCTTCGATCGCTTTGGGCCGTTTTGGGGCTGGTTCTCGATGATCGACCTGGGCATCGGAAATTTCCTCACGCTGATCACGGAGTTCATTGCCATCCGGGCAGGCCTGGGATTTTTTGGCGTTCCACCGTGGGCTGCGGTCGTGAGTGCCCTCCTGTTCCTGTGTTTGGCCGTAATCACGCACCGTTATTGGACGTGGGAGCGAACCCTGCTCGCGATCGCCGTATTTAATCTCGTTTTCGTTCCGGTGGCCCTGCTCACACACCCGAATTGGCACTCTGTTGGTCGTGCACTCATCACCTGGAAGCCGCTTCCTGGCGGTCTGAGCCAGGACACCCTGATCATCGTGCTGGCCGACATCGGTGCGACGGTGACCCCATGGATGCTTTTCTTTCAGCAGAGCGCAACCGTTGACAAAGGACTCACCAAAAAAGACATCCGCCTGGGTCGCATCGATACGGTGGTAGGCGCCGCTTTGGCCGCCATCGCTGCGGTCGCAACGATCCTGGCAACGGCCCCGTTGTTCGCTCACCACATGACTGCCGAGAACTTTCAGGCGGCCGAATTCGCCCAAGCACTCCAGCCGTTGATCGGGCGAGTCGGCGCGGCATTGTTCGCACTCGGTATCCTGGAAGCTGGGATGGTTGCGTCCGTCACCATTTCCATTTCCTCCGCCTATGCCTTCGGAGAGGTAGCCCGCAGGCCTCACAGCTTGAACCTGCCCATGGCCGAGGGCAGGGTTTTCTACTCTGTGTTGTTCGTATGTGCGGCCGCCGCCGGAGCGATCGTCTTAATCCCCGGGCTTCCACTCGTCTATGTAGTTCTGCTGGTCAACGTGGTCGCCGTGCTGGCGATGCCGCCCGCACTTGTCTTCCTCTTCATGCTTGCGAACGATCGGGAACTCATGGGCAAGCTTGTGAGTCCCGCGTGGGCGAACGTACTCGCTAGCGGCGTGGTCGTTTTTCTGACGCTTGCCGGCGTACTCTTTGGCATCAGTGTGATTGCACCGAATATCTTCGCGTTTTTGGGCGGGAAGTAGGAGAACCGAAGGATGCCCTCAAAAGACGAAGGACGCAGTCCGATCACGCCCTCCGATCAAGCACTCGTTCTCGCGTCGCTCGAGCGGGATCAACTCGCCGGCCTGAAGAAGCGCCTGATTCCCCGCCGCCACCTGAGAGGACCTGAAAAGCTCGTTCTCTGGTCTCTTCGAATCTATCTGCTGTTCATGGTCGCGGTCGTTATATACCAAGTGTGGATCGGCGCACGGTAGGCTAGCCACACGTAGCTCATTCCAGGCAACTTGGACGGATACCCTCCCGAAAAAAGAACGGCCCTGCGGACGGTACCTGAAGGTCGCCCCCGGCGCGGAGCCTGGGCCGGGCCGATGTATTTTCCCCACTCTCGATGTATGATAATGTTAATCGTCCTCGTAAAATTCAAGGGCCCCAGGGCGTTCTTTTTAGATATGGCTCATCGATTTACTTTAGGCGTCGAGGAAGAATTTCAGATCGTTGACCCAGCGACGGGCGAACTCCGCTCGCACGTTAGCCAACTGATTGCCGCATCGTCTCCGGCACTGGGCGAGCAGATCAAGCCGGAGCTGCACCAGTCCATCGTCGAGATGGGAACGCAAATTTGCGGAAACGTCGAGGAGCTTCGCGGCGAGATCGTTCGGATTCGCGGCGAGCTGGTTGCCGCCGCCGAGCGCGTCGGACTCCAGGTGGCCGCCGCCGGCACCCATCCCTTTTCCAGTTGGATCGACCAAGTCATCTCACCGGGTGAGCGCTATCAGACCATCGTCGAGGAGCTTCAGCAGCTCGCTCGTTCCTTGCTGATTTTCGGATTGCACGTGCACGTGGCCGTGCCGGACAACACCACCGCGATCGACCTGATGAACATGGTCCGCTATTTCTTGCCGCACGTCCTGGCGCTTTCCACCAGCTCGCCCTTCTGGATGGGCCGCGACACCGGGCTGAAATCCTATCGCACTACGATATTTCGACGCTTCCCCCGCACCGGCGTCCCCGACTATTTCGGCTCCTGGAGCGAGTACGAGAATTACATCAAGCTCCTCGTCGAGCTCCATTGCATCGACAATGCCAAGAAAATCTGGTGGGACGTTCGCCCGCATCCCACCTTTGGCACGCTCGAATTCCGCGTCTGCGATGTGCCCACCAAAGTGGAGGAGAGTGTGGCCATCGCCGGACTCATTCAAGCCATCGTCGTGAAGCTCCATCGCCTCTACACCAAGAACCAGGGATTTCGCCTTTACCCGCGCGCCCTCATCGAAGAAAACAAGTGGCGCGCCTCCCGCTGGGGGATCCAGGGCAAGCTGATCGACTTCGGCAAGCGGACCGAGGTCCCCATGAAGGATCTCGCCATCGAGCTGCTCGAGTTCGTCGATGATGTCCTCGACGACCTGGGCAGCCGCTCCGCCGTCGATTACATTCGTACCATCCTCCGGGAAGGAACGAGCGCGGACCGGCAAGTGCGCGTCTTTCGCGAAACAGGCGACCTCAAGGCGGTGGTCCGGCACCTGGTAGCGGAAACGCGCGCCGGCGTCGAAAGACCCGCATCGAGAGCCATGCGAGCCGACTGAAGCGCGAGCGCTGCTTTCCCGAATTTGAAAACGCAGGAGCGAACGCCCATGAAAATCGGACTGTTTTGCGGCCGGGAGTATAGTTTCCCTCCAGCCTTTATCGACCGGGTCAACGAGCTCGGGAAATCCCAGGGGATCACCGCGGAACTCGCGCGCCTGGGCGGCACGCGCATGGGCGAGCCCTGCCCCTATAGCGTCCTCGTCGATCGCATTTCGCATGAGGTGGATTACTATCGCGGCTATCTGAAGCACGCCATGCTTCAGGGCGCTTACGTCATCAACAATCCGTTCTGGTGGACTGCCGACGACAAATTCTTCAACTATTCAGTGGCCCAGAAGCTGGGCGTGGCCGTGCCGAAAACCGTTCTCCTTCCGCAAAAATCCTATCCGCACACCGTGGACATCACTTCGGAATCGCTCCGCAACCTGGAATACCCGATCGATTGGGATGCCTTGCTCGATTACGTTGGCCGCCCCGCGATCCTGAAGCCCTTTTCAGGCGGGGGTTGGAAGCACGTCTACAAAGTTCATAATCGCGAGGAGTTGCTCGCTGCCTACGACGGCACGGGACCCTATTGCATGACGCTTCAGGAATTCATCGACTTCCAGCAGTATGTCCGATGCTTCACCTTCGGCAAGACGGACATCCTGCCCGTCGCTTACGATCCGCACCACCGACGTTACCTCGTCGAGCACGAGTACCTCACTCCCGAGCTGGGCGCCCGCATCGTGCGCGACGCCCAGACCCTGAATTTGGCCCTGGGCTACGAGATGAACACCGTCGAATTCGCCGTCAAGGACGGCATCCCTTACGCCATCGACTTCCTGAATCCCGCGCCCGATTTCGAGCGCGATCGCATCACTCTCTTCTACTTCGAGCAGGTTGTCGACAGGATGGCTCGCCTGGTGATCGATCGCGCCCTCCACGGCAACCCAGGCTCCACTTGGCCGCTCTGGAGAGAGATGCTGGCGCTCCCTGCTCGACCGGGCGTCGTCCAGTCGCCGCAGGCTAAAGCGGCCAAGACGAAGTCTGCATGAATGCGGCCCCCGCATCCGCCAGCCCCTCACCCGCCGACGTCTGGCATTCCCTGCTGAGACCGGAAGTCGAACTCAGTCTTCCCTTCTGGGAAGAAATAATGGGGCGCATGCGCGCCGCCCGGCTCACGTTCGGAGACCGCGTCCACTGCCCTTTTCTTCGCCCGTTTTTCCTCAGTGAGGAAGACGAGCAACGCGTCCGGCGGGTTGCCGAAACCATCGCGGCGCTCGGCGAGCGCGTCGTCGCGGCCGCGCTCGAATCCCCTGCCTTGCTCGAGCAGCTCGCGCTCGGCGACGAAGAGCTGCGCCTCGCTCGCATCGAGCCCGGCTACAAAACGGCCAGCACCGCATCCCGCTTGGACTCCTTCCTGCTGCCCGAATCGCTCGAGTTCGCTGAATACAATGCGGAATCCCCCGCCGGGCTGGGTTACGCGGAAACCTTGGGCGAACTATTCAGCGCCCTGCCGTTAATGACGAGTTTTCAAGAGCGCTTCCACACTCGAATGTATCCTTCCATGGCGCTCCTGCTCGAAGCCCTGCTCGCGAGCTACCGCGAGTGGGGCGGGACGACGTCCCCGCCCGTGATTGCCATTGTGGATTGGCGCGAGGTGCCCACCTGGACTGAATTTGAAATCATCCAGGCGCGCTTCGAGAAGCTCGGCGTACCCACCATCGTTTGCGATCCGCACGACCTGCTTTTCGATGGCCGCACCCTTTCGGCCTCGGGCCGTCGCATCGATCTCGTTTATCGCCGCGTCTTGATGAACGACGTCATTGCGCGCCCGACGGAATGTGACGCCCTTGTTCGTGCCTGCGTCGCCCGCGCCGTTTGTATGGCCAACACGTTCCGCTGCAAAATCGCTCACAAGAAAGCATTCTTCGCTGTCTTGACCGACGACCGCAACGCAGGCTTGTTCGGTTCGGCCGAGCGCGAACTGATTGCACGGCACGTGCCGTGGACCCGGCTCGTGGCCGGCGTCAAGACCACCCGCAACGGCGAACCCATCGAGCTGCTCGATCATGTCCGGCGCCGCCGCGACGATTTCGTCTTGAAGCCGAATGATGAGTACGGCGGCACCGGGGTCACGCTGGGCTGGGAGACCTCCGCGTCCGATTGGGATGCCGCCATCGAAAGCGCCCTCGCGGGGCCTTCCCGAGCTTGGGTCGTGCAGCAGCGAATCGCCGTGCGCCGCGAGACATTTCCCCAGCACGATCCTGGTGTCGGCGTCACCATGCGCGAGATGCTCGTGGATTCTGCTCCGTACCTGTTCCGCGGCCGCCTCGCCGGATTTCTCACGCGCCTGAGCTCCACCGGCCTCGCCAACGTCACTTCGGGCGGAGGCCAGGTGCCCGCGTTTGTGGTGTCGCCACGCGCGTAGGCCGCTTTTGCGCCTCTGCGCCGGAGACTTGTCATCGCCGGCGAACGAGCCATTTTACGGGCCTTGGTGTCATCCCGAACCCGGTCGCGTTGTTTGCGAACGGGGGTGAGGGATCTGCTTTTCTTACGCGGCCCAGAATGGCCCGCACGTATTGCGTCTACATCTTCGTTTGCATTTCTCTTCCGCGTCCGGCTCGTGCTGCGATCCCTTTGCATTCCGAACGGCATCTTTCTCGAAGGGCGATGACAACCGCCGCACAGGCATGTAGAGTTGAATGACATGGAATTTGGCCCCGTCAATTCTGATTTAATTCCCGGCGCGCGCAACGCCGTCGAGACGTGCTTGGCCGTCCAAGCGGGCGAAAGGGTTGCGCTCATCGCCGACGACGCGAGCCGCGAAGTTGCCGCGAGTTTGGCTCACGCGCTCGCATTGCGCAGCGCGCTCTGCATGAAGTTTAGAATCGAAGATTTGGCGCCCCGGCCGCTCGCTCATGCCCCGACGGAACTGCTGAATGCCCTCGAAAGGGTGGACGCGGGCATCTTGTGCCTCCAGCCCTTGCCCGGAGAGCTTACGGCGCGCCGCGAGATCGTTTCCGTCGTCGAGCGACGCCAGATCCGCTACGCGCACATGGTGGGCGTAACGCCGCAGATCATGCGGCAGGGCATGCGCGCCGATTACAACATGGTGGACCGGCTCAGCGACCGTTTGCGCCAGCGCATGCGCGGTGCACGATCCCTCCGCGTGCGCACCGACGCCGGCACGTCCCTCACTGCCGCATTCGACCCATCCCTCGACTGGGTTAAGACCAGCGGGTTGATCAGTCCGCGCTACTGGTCCAACCTGCCTGCGGGGGAAGTTTTCACCACGCCGGCGCGCGTCGATGGAACTTTTGTCTGCGACGGAACGGCTGGCGACCACTTCAACGGGAAATACGGCACCCTGGAAGCGGCGCCGCTCGTCCTCGAGCTCGAAAACGGTCGCCTGGTCCGGGCGAAATGCGAGCGGCGCGATTTAGAGGAGGAATTTTGGGCCTACTGCCACACCGACGAGAACAGCAATCGCGTGGGCGAACTCGCCTTCGGCACCAACCTCGGCCTTTCCCAGATGATCGGCGTACTGTTGCAGGATGAAAAGCTGCCCGGTGTCCACATCGCTTTCGGCGATCCCTACGGCAGCCAAACCCATGCCGACTGGTATTCGAAAACGCACGTGGATGTGCTCGCGCGGCAGTGCGACGTTTGGATTGACGACGACCAGGTCATCTCGAAAGGCCGCTACCTTCTTGACCGCCTCGGCCTCGCGCAAGACATTGCCCGGTCGCAAAATCCCTGAATCTCGGCCGCAACCCAGGAAGCTTCGCTAGCCCGGATTTCTCACCAGAATAGGGTGGCTTTAAGGGGCTACGCCGCGTCTCATGGATTGGTGGTGAGAAATCGGGGCTAAAAAAGCCGGCGAATATATTCGCGCATCTGATGATGCCAGTACGCCCAATCGTGCCCGCCCTGCGCGCCCCAGTCGTCCAAGTGATGGCGGATCCCGCGGCTCGCTAAGACTTCCGAAAGCCGGTACGACCCGCTGCTGTCCTCCCAGGAGCCCGACCCGGTCGCAATATGAATGTCGCAGCCGGCCAGCTCCGAAAGAATCCCTGGATCGGAAAGGGTGGAGAGATAATCCACCGGGTTGTTGAAATAAAAATTGTCGTCGTAGGCCCCATCCATGAATTGCTTCATATCGTAAAGCCCGGAGAGCGCGAAGCATCGCCGGACCACGTCCGGATGTTTGAACAGAGTATTCGCCGCATGATACGCCCCGAAGGATTCTCCCATCGTCGATAGGGGAATTCCCGGAGTGCGGCAGTGCTCCTGAATAAACGGGATCGCTTCGTCGTGCACGTAGGCGTCGTACTGCCTCTGCACGTAGCTGCGGTGAAATGGATGCGCGGCCTTGTTGTAGAAGCTCGCGTCGTTCACGGAATTGACGGCAAAAATCTTTACGCGGCCGGCGTCGATGTACTCCTCGAGCGCCCGGATCATGCCCTGATTTTCCTGCTCCCACTGGTCGCCGCCGCTGGTGGGAAACGCGAGCAGCGGCGGTCCCCAGTGTCCGTAGACTGCTATGCCCATTTCGCGGTCCAGCCGCGACGAGTGCCACAAATAATGTTCCTTTTTCATGCGTCCTTTCAGTGCAAGCAAAACGTCGGATCGGCGCTACGTGATAGCGGACGTGCAAAACGCGCATCGCCGCGCCCCGATCGGAATCTCGCTCAGGCACTCCGGGCACTTGCGCGTGGTCGGGTCCGGCGGCGGCTCCCGTCGAGCCCTGGCCATGAGCGCATTCATGGGCAGCACCACGAAGTAGTAGACCACCGCCGCAATAAGAATGAACGACAGCACCGCGTTGAGGAAGTCGCCGTACGCGAACACACCCCCGTTGGCGGTGAAGGTCAGCGCCGAAAAATCCGGCTTGCCCACGAGCGCGGCGATCACCGGCGTCAATAGATCCTTCACGAACGCAGACACCGTGGCCCCGAATGCCACGCCGATCACCACGCCTACTGCCAGATCCACCACGTTACCCCGCAACAGAAATTGCTTGAATCCTTTCATCATGATTTGCCTCCCGAGCGTCAGCACTCCGTGTAGGTCTCAGTGATATAGCTCCCCTTGCGGGGTTGCATCTTATCAGTGAGGTTTTTCGCCGACAACAGGGGGACGCCGCCGTGATGGCGGCAACGCCGCGTCTGGTGTCCTTGAAGGCGTAGCGGCACGGCACGCCCAATGAGGTAGGAAACGGGACATTCCTAACGAGCTTTGACACTATGTCGATCTGAACTTGACACGAGAGGGTGGCAGGCATATGGTTTCCGCGCAACGGCACTTGAAATCGGAAATTCCGCCTCCAAGGCTTCCCGGGTGGATTCCAGCAAAACATAAAGGAGAGGACGATGAAACGGTTCATGATAGTCATTGCCTTTACTATTGCAGCTTCGACCTTAGCATGGGGTCAGGCCGGCAACCTGGAACAGTCGATTAAAGCGAAGACAGAGCAATTGACACAGGCAGCATTAAAAGCGGACGTCGCTACCTACGACAAGCTGCTGGCGGACGATTACATCTCGATAAACGTCCTCGGAAGGACCAGCAGCAAAGCCGAACTATTGGAGAATCTCAAATCAGGCAAAGTGAAATTCGAGTCCATCGATGCTTCAGATGTGAAAGTGAAACTCTATGGAGACGCTGCCCTGGTCATCTCCACGGTGAACGTAAAGGGGCATTCAGGAGACGCAGACCTTAGCGGGCAGTGGCGAAGCGTCCGCGTTTGGGTCAAGCGCAACGGGCAGTGGCAGAGTGTTTCGTTTCAAGCCACTCGCATCGCACAATAGCCACAGAGGGGCTTATCCAACTTGGCTGTTCTACACCGAACAGGGTTTGAATGAACTCAAGCGGGGCTTTGGGCCGGTCGCAGTTCAAAGCTGTGGTCGGCCCTTTTATTTCGAATGCAGCAGTGGGATACGTTTCTAGGCCGCAATGCCCATCAGAACATTCCGAATGCGGCTTGCGTACTCCGCGCTTTCCCGATCGTCCGTGATGAACTCAATCTGTTTCGGGCTCTTGATCCCAATGTTCAGCTCGACCGCTCGAGCGATCTGCTCGAGTTGAAAAATATCTCCGCGGCTTACTTCCGGCGTGGTCCCGAAGGAACGCAGGATCGCCACACCCACCGCATCGATGGCGATGCGGTCCGTCCCAGCCAACACGACATTGGCATTCACCAGCTTGCCGGCTTCCGGGCCGCCCGTTGTGAACGCCTCAACGCCGTCCAGGACGATCAGTTCAGGAGAGTAGGCCGCGTTGATTTCCGCAATCATCCGGCGCTGATTCGAGGAAGAGTGCAGCTCGCTCATGTAGTTGTAGGGATCGCTCGGGACATGCTTTGCCGCCAACCCCACCGAGTTCTTCAAAGAAAGCGTGAAATGGCCGCCGAAGCGATGCGTTTTCAGGCAGCAGGTCTGCACCACGCCACCCGCGTTTCGCACAAGTCGTGGAAGCGCGAATCCACGTTGCCAGTGTGTGTTCGGATGTTGGATCATCTCCCAATCATCCCCAGGCAGTTCGTCCAGGACGATCACTTTGGGGCCCAGCTCCTTCGCCAACTGGAATATACCTTTCGACCCCATTACTTCCCGCGTGTTGCCCATCCCGCTCCGGTCGCCGATGGTCAGCGGACCCGCGCCCAGGCCTTTTAGTTTCCGAATGAGTGCCGCCAGCGTGTCGTTATGCGTCGAGCCGGGAGGTGTGTCTGCGCTGTTGAAGTTCGGCTTGATGAAGATGTCCTTGCCATGAAAATTCCTCATTCCCAGCAAGTCAATCGCGTGCTGCACTCCAGCCGTTCGATCCGTAGTCTTCACAAATGCTACCTTCGCCATGGGCGCCGCGTCCGGACCGCTCGCCATGGCCTTGAGGAGCGGCGATGCCAAGACCGCTCCGCTCAGGCCCGCCGCGTTCTTGAGAAACCGTCTGCGATCCATTGATTCCCCCCTTTCCGGAGGCGACGGCCGTTCCAGCCTCCAGGCCCGCATTACGAAGGCCAGCGACTTCTGTATAGACGTATAGCATGGCGAAACAGCGCACTACAATCGCGTCCTCGCGGATAGCAAAGTAGCTCACTACCAACCCCAGGATAGGCTTGCATCCATCGGTATCAGGGAGAGACAATCCCGCTAACACCGAGGAGCGAACGTGAGGCTCCGGATTGCAGCCAGTTTTCTATTAGTGGCCCTTCTGCTCTTTCGATCCTTCGCCGCGAGTTCGCCCGCGGCGCAGTTCTTTATCGACACAAGTGGGGAATGGCGGTCGTGGCGAAATGACTCGCCACAGAAGTTCAGTGAAGCATCAGAACGCATCCAGGGTGCGACCACAGTTCTCGGACTTTACCCGAACGGGAGGCTTGCTCTTATTTCAGGATTCTTCTCTTATGATCCAAAAACGCGCGAGTTCAACTTCGACGCCACCGAGGGTTTCGGGCTGTCTCTCGGTACCTGGTCACAAGTAAATGCAGAGAGGCTGCAAGTAGAGTATCGATTCGCGCTCGCCGAAAAGTTTATATGTTCTACTGATGATCTACACTGCGAAAAACAGTACAAACGCCCACCAGAGAAGGCCACTTGGATAAGCCGAGGCGGTCATGGGAACATCACCGAAATAGAACCTGATACCTCCTCTCCATACGCTGGTAGGTATATTTTGCTGCAGAAGTTGACCAATCGAGCCCAAGTGGATTCAATGATCGCCTACGCCCAAAAGAGACTTTCAGGAACGGCAACGACCAGATAGATGCGGTTAACCGCATAAGGCAATCCTGCCGAAACATTTAGTTTTTCAACAAGCTGCCAGGACCAATTCTTCTGGTCGCAGTCTACGGCGATCCGAAACTAGGACAAGGACGACAGGCACTTAGGCTACCTGTCCTTGTGCTGTTACTGCGCTGATCTATTGAGGGCCGCCGGGACCTGGGCCTCCGGGGGCGCCAGGGCCACCATGACCGTGATGCCCCCCTCTCCAGCCGCCATGTCCGTGAAGCGTCTCATATTTCGTATATTGACTCGCGCTGAGAATCCCTTTCACCTGCCGATCGGTATTGGCGTGGTTGACCATCAACTGCCTTTCCGCCTTGGCTAGGGCGTCCGCATCCGCCGCAAGGTTGCCGGGGTTGGACTCTTTGTCGGCATCAAATTGCTTGTGCCCAGCTTTCAGGGCGGCATACAGCGGCTTATTGGTATTGGCGGCGTTTGTGAATGCGGTCGTGAGCTGGGTCTGCTGATCGGCAGTGAGGTCCAGCATCGTGGTCAGGTACTTGATTTGATGCGCCACCATGTTCGCTGTGTCGGGACCGTTGCCTTGTCCCCCGGCGAACATCGGCGTGGCAACTACAGAAGCCAAGAAAATCGCAAGCACTGCTTTTCTCATGATTGAAAGATCCTCCAAAGTCGAATTGTAATTTCAGCCCTGGGTTCTGGATTTCCAGATCCCCATTCGAAATCATCTGCCGGATTGGCTCTAAGCCCCTTCAGGCCTTAGGCCCCCTCCGCTCCCAACTATAATTCCCTCTAGCCCGCCTGGAAGTTCCAGTTTTTTCTCCTCATCGTCCTCATCGTCCTCATCTTCCTCACCGTCCTCACCGTCCTCACCGCCCTCCTACCCGCGCTGGCTTCGTCTTGCCCGAACCATCCAACCGGAGGTTTGTTTGACGGATTTTATCCTTCGTTCATGTCGCCTGGATCACCACGGTCAGTGCCTTCCTGACCGTGGGCTCTTCCTCCAGCCACAAGTGGTAGCCACGGTCAGTGCCTCTCTGACCGTGGGCTCCTCCTCCGGCCACAAACCCACAGTCAATCAAAGTGGTAGTGGTAGTCGATCCGCGCTAATATCCGGGATGCCGAGGAGGTTTCTGTGACGTGCCCAAATGTTCGTCTCCGCATTCTTACTCCGCTCTTGTTTGTTTCACTTCTGCTCGGCCTGACGTGTGCGGCACAACAAGCACCCGCTCCACGCGTCGTTGACCTCGCGGCGCCCGACGGTATCAATCTCAAGGCCACGTATTTCGCTGCTGGCAAACCCGGTCCGGGAGTCCTGCTGCTCCATCAATGCAACCGCCAGCGCAAGGTTTGGGACGACCTCGCCCAACGTCTCGCTGCCTCAGGAATCAACGTCCTCACGCTCGATTTCCGCGGCTTCGGCGAGAGCGGCGGCACGCCCCTGGACAAGCTTTCGCCACAGGAAGCGGGCCAAACGATCGCCGACAGGTTCCCCAGCGATGTTGACGCGGCCTTCCGTTATCTCGTCGCCCAGCCCGGCGTCGCTCGCAACCTCATCGGAGCCGGCGGAGCAAGTTGCGGCGTCAACCAGGCCGTTCAACTCGCCCGCCGTCATCCCGAGGTGAAGTCATTGGCCCTGCTGTCCGAGGGAACGGATCGCGAGGGCCGGCAGTTTCTGCGCAACTCGCCGAATTTGCCGCTCTTCATGGCTGTTGCCGATGACGATACCGATCCCGGCGTAGTTGAAATCATGCAGTGGCTCTTCACCCTCTCGTCCAACCCTTCGAGCAAGTTCGTGCGTTATCCCGTTGGTGGCCACGGCGTCGAGATGTTCCAAGCCCACCAAGATTTGCCGGGGATGATCGTTGGGTGGTTTGGGGCAACCTTGAGAGTGCGCCCTGGCTCGTTGGCCACTCACGCATCTCCGCCCGCGTCCAACGAATCACGTTTCCTCGACCTCACCGACCAGCCCGGTGGCACCAGCAAGGCCGCACAGATGTACGCGGAGGCGCGCCGCCGCGATCCCAAGGCGGTTTTGTTCTCTGAAGCCGTCCTCAATCGGCTCGGATACCAGCACCTTCAATCGGGCGACGCGAAGGGCGCGGTCGAGATCTTTCAGCTCAACGTGACCGCATATCCCAACTCCCCCAACGTATACGACAGCCTATCCGATGCCTATCTAGCGGATCACCAGAACGATTTAGCGCGGCAGAACGCGAAGAAAGCGCTGGAATATCTGGACTCGGATACGACGGACTCCGTCGACCGGCGCAATGCAATCAAAGCCAGCGCCGAGCAAAAGCTGAAGCAGTTAGCCGCCACGCCGCAGTAGCCTGACGTCGCTTCTGAGTCCGAGGTAGCACAGGCGCTCCTGCCTCTGAAGGTAGTCTCCAAAACTACTGACCGCCGCACCCTCGGAGTGGTTTCGCGTCGCCGTGATGCCCCACCCCGTTTGACTTCGAGGCTGCACTACCAGACACTGTTCATCTCCAAACGGAGTTCCCATGGCCGTCCTGATCGCTCCAATATGTGGTGCATTTCGGTTCAGAATGGTGTAGTTTAGCATTATGGCTGAAGCAGAGAAATCTGTTCGTCAAAGCGTTTCTATTCCCACTCGTATCGCGAAGCGCGTGCGTGCCTTGGCCAAGACACGGAAAACGAGCGCTAATCGTGTGCTCGTCGATTTGATTGAGACCGGTCTTGAGTCCAAAGAAGCCGAGAAAAAGCGCTTCTTTGAGCTCGCCAATAGACTCACTGAATCTACCGATCCTCAGGAGCGGCAGCAATTGAAAAGGGAACTTGCCCGTATCACGTTTGGTGAGTGATGCCGAAGATTCAGTGGACGAATCTTTCTCCCTCCCTCCGCGAGCACCTCTTCGATAGGCTAGCCGAGCGCCAGATCACAGCTGAAGACCTGTATAAGCTGAAAGTTTGGCGGGAGTCTGACCCGGACGCTCCTGCCGGTCCGTGGTACAAAGACTTCGGATCATTCAAGATCTGTGGGGAGGGTAAGTTTCCGAAAACGTTTCTTCTCAAGGGGCAAGTCGCGAGGGGCACGCCGCTTTAGTTTGCAAATCCTCTTATCCTCTGGGCTTACTACGTTCGGTAGGCCGCACACCATCCCTGGAGTCCCCAACCACGACGCTGTCACAAACTAGCCCTGTCAGACGTTTAACGACTAGGGGATTGGAGGCGTCTTGCTCCACGGCGTGGTACAAGGGGTTCCGGCGGCGAAATCTGAGACGCATGAGGACAGCGTGACCTCCGAGTCTTCCCCATCCGGGCGATCCGGGACTTTTGACGAGCTTTTTCTCGCGCATTACAGTCGCATTGTTTCCATTTTGCGCCGTTTGGTGGGCGACCAAGGCCACGCGGAGGATCTGGCAAATGAGGTCTTTTTAAGGCTTTATCGCCGGGCCGTGCCTCCGGATGCTGACGCCAATGTGCCCGGCTGGCTCTACCGCAGCGCTGTCAATTTGGGAATCGATCACCTTCGCGCCAGGGTGCGCAGAGACCGCTACGAACAAGCGGCCGCTCGTGCGCAAGCTAACACCCAGCACGTGGAGGACGGATTCGAGCAAGCCCTGCTAGCGGAGCGTCAACGGCGTGTGCGGTCCGTTTTGGCGGAACTAAAACCGGAACAGGCCGAGATGCTGTTATCGCGGGCATCGGGTCATTCTTACCGCGAGCTTGCGGACCGGCTGGCCGTCGATCCTGGATCGGTCGGGACCCTGCTGGTCCGCGCCGAGGCGGCCTTTGAAAAACGCTATCGTGAAATGTTTGGTACTGAGGAGGATCTATGAAATGTCTATCGGAAGGTGTGCTACGCGCCTATCTGGATCAAGAACTCCACGTGTCCGAGCACGCTGAAATCGAAGCCCATCTGCAGAACTGCAGAGAGTGCCGCGAGCGTTCTCACGCAATCTCGACTCTTGCAGGGCGCGTCGACACGCAGCTTCTTTCCCTGGATGTCTCGCCAAATGCCGCGGAGGAAAATCCAGAATTGGCGCTAGCCCGCTTCAAGGCCCGGCACGATGTTCGTGAAGAGCAGGTCTCGTTCATCGCACGAATTTTTGCCAAGCGCTGGCGGCCGGCCTGGGTCACGGCGATGGCGGCTGCCGTCATCCTGGCGATCTTGGCTTTCCCTACTGCGCGGAGCTTAGCTCAACGGCTCCTGGCAACTTTGCGCGTCGAACAAGTGCAGACCGTAAGTCTCGATCTTTCTTCCCTGGGCGGCAATCGCAGCTTGCAGCAGATGCTCGGGAAGATGATCTCCGATAAGATCGTCGTCACAACGGACGAAAAACCGCAGAATGCCGCGACGGTCGAAGCCGCGAGTCAATTGGCCGGATTTGAAGTTCAGCTTCTTTCGGCGCGGAGCGACTCGCCCCAGTTCCATGTGCAAGGCGCGCACGCTTTCCAGATCACCATCGACCGAGCCCGCTTGCAGGATATTTTCGATCAGTCGGGCCGTCCCGATCTCATCCTTCCGGCAACCCTCGACGGCGCTACCCTAGCTGTGCAAGTTCCCCGCGCGGTCGAGCTGAAGTACGGCAATTGTCCCGGAAACAACGGGGACGAAAATAGCGGCGGCTTGGATGCGGGCGCAACCCCCCACCGAGTTCCGGCTCGGGAGGACTGTATATTCTTGGTGGAAGCCCCGAGTCCGGCGGTCCAGGTTCCCTCCGATCTAAATCTCCAGCAGCTCGCGGAAACCGCTCTCGAACTAGGCGGCATGGGTCCAACTGAGGCGAGGCAGTTCTGCCAGACGATTGATTGGAAATCGACCTTGGTTCTGCCGATACCGCGCTCGGTACGCTCGTACGATCAAGTGGAAGTCAACGGCGTCCAAGGTACGCTGATCCAGACACCGAGTCACCGAGGGCCGGGCTACCTGTTGATTTGGGTGAAAAATGCCATGATCTATTGCCTGGGCGGTTCTGGGGACTCCAGCAAGGCCGTGGAACTAGCCAACACTTTGAATTGACGCGAGGAGGCGCCGCTGCATCCTTCGAGTGCTTTTGCGATCGAAACGCAAAACTTGCGTAAGGCGTTTGGGGCGAAGATTGCCGTACGGGATCTTTCCCTGAAAGTCCGGCGCGGGGAGATTTTCGGTTTTCTCGGGCCGAATGGAGCGGGCAAGAGCACGTCCATCAAGATGCTGCTTGGTCTCGTGAAACCAAGCGGCGGGCAGGCCCTCGTCCTCGGATGTCCTTCGAACAACGTGGAAGTCCGGCGAAAGATCGGCTTTCTCCCCGAAGATTTTCGTTTCTACGATTGGCTCACTGCTGCCGAGCTTCTTGCGCTTCACGGACGCCTCTGCGGTATGTCTCCGGCCCAATTGCGTGAACGCGTCCCGGCTTTTTTGGAACTTGTCGGCCTCACGCCTCATCGCGAACGCCGCTTGCGGGAATTTTCGAAAGGCATGCTTCAACGCATCGGGCTGGCGCAGGCTCTAATTCACGAGCCGGAACTCATCTTCCTTGACGAGCCTACCTCGGGACTCGATCCCATGGGCCGCAGGCTGGTCCGCGATGTGATTCGGTCGCAGCGTGACCGCGGCGCAACCGTTTTCCTGAACTCCCATCTGCTTAGCGAAGTCGAAATCACCTGCGACCAGGTCGCCTTCATCAAACTGGGTGAAGTCGTTGCCACGCGTGATCTCCGTGCGTCTCCCGACGGCGAGGTGAGGGTCATCGTTCGCGCACCCAATCTGCGGCAAGAATTGCTGCCGGGACTTTCCGAGTGGGCCATCTCCGCTCGCCTGGAAGGAGAGCGGCTCGTGGTCTCTACTCGCTCGACGGCCGTTCTCCCGGCTCTTCTGCGATATCTCGTCACGTCCGGAGTCGAAGTCTATGAGTTCACCCCGCAGCGGCTCTCTCTCGAGGAATCGTTCCTAAAAATTATGGGTAAAGATCGGGGATTTTGATGAGCACCTGGATCATGGCTCGCGTGACCTTCCAGGAGGCCGCACGAAGGAAGATTCTATGGACCGCGCTCCTTGCGGGGATCGCCTTTCTGGCCCTGTTTGGAACGGGAATGCACTACCAGGTGAAAGATTTCAATGCACGGCCGATTCCGCCTTTCATCCGCTATCAGATTTTGAGCACCATGCTCCAGGTCGGATTCTATGCCATCGATATGCTGGCCGTGGTCATGACCGTGCTGACCAGCGTGGACACGATCTCAGGAGAGATTTCGTCTTCTACGATTCATGCGATTGCGACCAAGCCCATCGCTCGCTGGCAGGTGCTGATCGGCAAATGGATCGGTTTCGCCGGGATGGCCGCCGCTTACGTCACGGTTATGTTTGGCGGGGTCTTCGCTGTGGGCTACTTCATCGGAGGGACGCTTCCGCATCACGCCGGGCGCGCCGCTGTCCTGATATTCCTTGAATGTCTCCTGGTCTTGACGCTTACGTTTTTGTTCGGTACCTGGTTCTCTACGCTTACCAATGGTGTGCTTGTTCTGGGTCTCTACGGACTGGCTTTTATCGGAGGATGGCTCGAACAGATCGGAGCGGCGACGCACTCCCAGCGGCTTATCCTCGTGGGGACGGTTTCGAGCTTGATCATGCCCAGCGAGGCGATCTGGCGGCGCGCTTCTTTCGAGATGCAATCGGCGATCGCGCGCTCGCTGGACTTCTCACCGTTCGCGAGCCGATCGGCGCCCAGCATGACCATGATGGGCTATGCGGCCGCTTACCTTCTGATATCGCTGGCGGTCGCCATCTACCACTTCGAGCAACGCGACCTCTGATTTACCGCTTCCATTCGCCACTCGGGGCGCAGCGTTACGACAGGCGTGTAATACCAGGGAATCCGTCAAACCTGGAATCAAAGCTCAAGATTCGCTCGATTCCGTGTTGTTCCATGACCGCGAGATGCACGGCATCACGCGCAGAGACTCGCGGATGGCCCAGGACAATCTCTTTCGCGCGCCCCACCGCCATCCGATCGACCGGGAGCACTTGATCGACCACGCCAAGTAAAGCGTCGAAAGCAGATTGGATGGCGTCGCGGCGCTCAATGGCAACATAGCGGTGCAGGATCTCCTGCAGCACCTCGGCATCCGTGACGAGACGCTGGCGTTCGCTGACCAGCTTTTCGAGCCATCGCTGCGCGTCCGCCTTATGAGCGTGAAAAGCGCCGATAAGATACATCGGGATGTTCGAGTCCACCAGAATCACGGATGCGGGCCCTGGTTGTAGCCGCTCTCGATTTCCGCCAGAATGCGGTCGAGGTCACCCGTGGGATAGTCGTGTTGCGATGCCGCACGGATCACGTCGAGCTTCTTGCCAACATCCCCCAAAGGCTCGCGGCGACGTGCCACATCAAGGGCTTGCCGGACCCACTCCGCGATCGACATGCGGCGCGCACGCGCCAGGCGCTGAATTTCCCGGTATTCAGGGTCTTGGAGAATGACTTGCAATCGTTTAGCCACGATATGAGTCTATATGACTCATCGCAATGAGTCAACACCCAGCAACTTATCAGCGGCTTCCAACCCAACTCGCTCCCGAAAAAAGTTTACAGGCGCAACCACTTGCAATCTGCGAACTCCATGCTAACGTCGAAGTATGGGCCAAAGTCCAACTCAAGTGCCGTTCGAAGCACCGCCCCAGCCCGTAGGCTGCGTCCTGCGGGATTCTCCCATGGGCCAGCCGGTATTGTCGGGGGCATGCCCGCCAGCCTTTTGGCGGGAACCGTTCCGCACCGTGGAGATGCACGCGGCCGTCCTGTTTAACGGCTGCTTGGCCAAGGGGCTCGCCCCGAACGGACCCGAGGACAGCGCAGCGAACCTGACGTTCAAACTATCACCCCAGCCCGCAGGCTCCTGCCTGCCTCGCCGATTGCTGGCGGGCCTGCGGGAAGAGAGCACAGTCCCGCTTCACCCCAGCGTATTCTTAGAGGCAACGAAAACAAGCCTCTTAGGGCCCTTTCTAATCGCAACACGAACGAGAGACGCGAGAGCGTATGTCACTGAAGGCAAAGTAGATCGCAATTTCTAATCGCAACAAAAATGCACTTTTCTGAAGAAAAAGCGAAACGTGAATAAAAGGCGAAAATACTTGGAAGCGCCCCGCACAAGAGCAACCGGGAAGCTAGGTCATGTAGAGCCGCCCTTTACGGCCGGCACTCGGAATCGAGCGCCATGCCCGGAACGACGGAAACGGCGCGCGCCGCCACTCGAACACTTTCTCGAGAATATGCTAACCTGAGAAATCGGCGCGCTTGCAAGACGGGCGCAGCGGAGCGGGAGCAAGCCAGGATGTGCGGAATAGTAGGTTACATTGGGCCGAAGCGGGTGGTGCCGCTGATTCTGGATGGACTCAAGCGGCTCGAATATCGCGGGTATGACTCCGCCGGCATCGCCGTCGTCACTCAGAACGGCAAGCTCGACATTCGCCGCGCTTCCGGCAAGTTGCGCAATCTCGAGGAGACCATACGTCTCTCGCCCCTCGATGGCACCTACGGCATCGGTCACACCCGCTGGGCTACTCATGGGCGCCCTACCGAGGAAAATGCCCACCCCCATCGCGATTGCACCGGCGAGATCGTGGTGGTCCACAACGGAATCATCGAAAATTACGTTGACCTGAAAAATCAGCTCATCCGCGAAGGCCACCGCTTCGCCACCGAGACGGATACCGAAGTCATCGCGCACCTGATCGAAAAATACTCGACGAAGGGCGCCTCGCTGGAAGATGCGGTGCTCAAGACCGTGAAGCAGCTCACCGGCGTCTATGCGCTGGTGGCCATTTCCACGCGCGATCCCAACAAGATTGTGGCGGCGCGCTGGGGACCGCCGGCCGTCATCGGCCTCGGGCAGAACGAATTCTTCGTCGCCAGCGACATTCCCGCCGTGCTCTATCACACCCGCGATATTTTCTTCATGGCCGATGGAGATATCGCCGTGATCACTCCCCAGGGCGTGCGCTTGATTGATTTCGAGGGCCGCGCCATCGAGCGCCCCGTGCAGCACATCACCTGGGATCCCATCATGGCCGAAAAGGGCGGCTTCAAGCATTTCATGCAGAAGGAAATCTTCGAACAGCCGCGCGCCGTTCGCGACACTCTGATCGGTCGCATTTCGCTCGATTCCGGAAAAGTCTTTCTCGACGAGATGGACATCACCGAGCAGGAATTTCGAAACTTCCGCGACATCAAGATCGTCGCTTGCGGCACCAGTTGGCACTCCGCACTTGCGGCCAAGTTCATGATCGAGCGCCTCGCCCAGGTTCCCGTGGAAGTCGACTACGGCAGCGAGTTCCGTTATCGCGATCCCATCCTGGACGACCGCAGCCTCGTGATTGTGATCAGCCAGTCCGGTGAAACGGCCGACACTTTGGCGGCCCAACGCGAGGCCAAGCAGAAGGGCGCGAAAACCCTCGCCATTTGCAACGTCAAAGGATCCATGATCACGCGCGAGGCCCACGGCACCATTTACACGCATGCCGGGCCCGAAATCGGCGTGGCTTCCACCAAGGCTTTCACCGGTCAGCTTACCGCGCTGGTGCTCGTGGCGCTTTACCTGGCCCAAGTGCGCGGAAAAGTGGCTCCGGAAGCGGCCAAAGCCCTGCTCCTCGAGCTCACCCGCATCCCCCACAAGATGGAATGGATCTTGCAGCGCGACGAGGAATACGAGGAGTTGGCTCGGCAGTTCTTTCGTTACACGGATTTCCTCTACCTCGGCCGCGGCATCCATTACCCCATTGCCCTCGAAGGCGCCCTCAAGCTGAAGGAAATTTCGTACATCCACGCCGAGGGCTATCCCGCGGGCGAAATGAAGCATGGCCCCAATGCGTTGATTGATGAGAATTTGCCCGTCGTCGTGATTGCCACGCGCGACGAATCCGATCCCTCCTCGGTCACGCGCTATGAGAAAACCGTTTCGAACCTGATTGAAGTCAAGGCGCGCGATGGCATCGTCGTCTCCATCGTCACCGAAGGTGATCGCCTGGCCCGCGAGACCTCGGACCACGCCATCGAAATCCCGCCCGCTCCCGAGCTTCTCGCGCCCATCCTGGAAATTCTTCCCCTGCAATTGCTCGCCTACCACATCGCGGTGCGACGCGGTTGCGACGTGGATCAGCCGCGGAATCTCGCCAAGTCGGTCACGGTCGAGTAGTGGAAGCGGATCAAGCGGGACTCGAACAAAGTGAAGCCGAGATCGTTTCTACAGGTTCACCCATTTCTCTTCTTCGCAGTCTTGGCCTAGAATTCTATTTGTGAATCCTCGAGAGGCAACCTCGGGCCACGCCTTGAAACTTTTCGTCATCGCCACCACCCTCGCCGCTTCCCTCGTCATCGCTTCCCCGCTCGTCGCCGGATTTGCCGTGGCGGGTCAAACGGCTGCCGGCCAAACGGAAAAAGGAAAGCTTGGAAGCATCACCGTGACCGGCTCGAAGAGATTTCCTCCCGAGCAGGTAATCGCGGCGAGTGGTTTGCGCCCCGGCCAAATCGCGGGCCGCGAGGATTTTCAGGCCGCCGCAGATCGCCTGACCGCGATCGGCTTTTTCTCGAACGTGCAATTCCACTTCAGCAGCCTCGGCTCCGAAGTCAAACTCGAGTTTCGGTTGGAAGACGCCCCCACAGTGCCCATTCTCTTTGACAATTTCCCCTGGTTCACCGATGACGAACTGACGCAAGCGCTCAAGGGCTCCGGAATGCTGTTCGACGGAACGGCGCCGACGCAAGGCGGCATCCTGGACGACATGGCGCAAGTGCTCGAAAAAACTCTAGTGGCGCGCGGCGTGCAGGCTACCGTCGAGCACAAGCTGGTTCAAACACCGGACGGCGCTGCGCAGGTACAGCGGTTCCGCGTCGAGGGCGCCGACTTGAACGTGACCGCCCTCGATTTCACCGATTCTCTCGCGACGAACGATGAGCGTGTGCAAGAGCGCCTCTCGGACATTCTGGGCAAACCCTTCTCTCGGTCCGCGATCGAGCTGTTCAACTTTGAGCAGGTCAGGCCCATCTATCTCGAACATGCTTACCTCGACGTTCATTTCGGGAGGCCCGAGGCGCGCTTTCGGGGAGATCCCAGGAAGGCGCTGCCGAACATGGTCGTCGTCATCGATTCCATCGAGCCGGGGCCCGTCTACACCTGGGGCGGCGTGACGTGGAATGGCAATCGCGCTGTTCCGTCGAGCGAGCTCGACAAACTCCTGGCCCTGACCGCCGGCGAACCCGCCGATGGGATGAAGATTCAGGCCGCCTGGGACCGCGTGAGCGCTGCTTATGGCTCGCGCGGCTATATCGAGGCCAAGGTGGAACCCCTCGAAGAGCTTGACCACACGGCCAAGCGCGCCCTCTATCGCGTCACGATCGCAGAAGGGATCCAATACCGCATGGGGGATCTCGTGATCACGAACGCTTCGGTTGCTGCCGAGCGAAAGCTTCGCGAAGCGTGGCGCATCCCCCGAGGTGAAGTATTCGATCGGACGTACTTCGAAAATTTCTTGGCGAACGGCGTGAAGCTCGCGTTGGGGGATCTCCCCGTGCATTACGAGCGTCTCGGCCGCTTGCTGCGCACGAATCCGCAGACAGCGACCGTGGACGTTCTGATCGATTTCGAGTAGGCGTTCTGCGATATACTCGGCGAGAACGATGAACGAAGCGTTTCAAGCGGATCCCGCATGTCTGCCGGATGAGGTCGAGGCCGTAGATACATTGGCGGCCCTCGCAAAGCAGCAGCGTCTTTTCGAATCCCTCCGCAGGCTGCCATCCGTCCTGGTGGCCTTCTCCGGTGGAGCTGATTCCGCCTACCTCGCCTGGGCCGCGCATCAGACCCTGGGTCCGCGGGCCCTGGCCGTCACCGCGCTTTCTCCGAGTTTTTCCGGGTACGACCGTCAAAAGGCGGAAGAATTGGCGCGCGCCGCTGGATTGCGCCACGAATGCATTGAAACGCGCGAATTCGAAAACCCGCTTTACGTCGCCAACGCGGCCGACCGCTGTTACCACTGCAAGGAAGAGCTCTTCAGCCAAATGGAAGTGCTCGCACGCGCCCGCGGCTTTGGGACCATCGCTTACGGCGTCAACGCCGACGATACGCGCGACTTTCGCCCCGGCCACCGAGCCGCCGTCGAGCACCAGGTGCTCGCGCCGCTGCTCGACGCGGGCTTGAGCAAGCGCGAAATCCGCGCCCTTTCCCGCCGCGCCGGCCTCGCCACCTGGGACCGTCCCGCGTCCGCGTGCCTTTCCTCGCGTGTGCCCTACGGCACGCCGGTAACTCCGGAACTGCTGGATCGCATCGAGCGCGGCGAAGCAATTTTGCGGGACTTGGGGTTTCGGCAGATTCGCGTGCGGGCTCACGGCGAACTGGCGCGCATCGAGATTGCGCCGGAAGAATTGCTGGAAGGTGTTGCCCCGGAAACGGCGCGGCGAATTGCCGCCAGCTTCAAGGAACTCGGCTTCGAGTACGTCACGTTGGACCTCGAGGGCTACCGTTCGGGTTCGTTGAATGCCCTACTCAAGAAAAAGTAGCCGCGCTGAAAGCCGGCTCGAGGCTCTCGCCACCCGCAGCGGGGAACTTCTGCTTGAAAGACTGCGTATTATTTTGATAGAAGCATCGCGGCGGCGCGATTGTGCTTCTTTCATGGAGGATCATGCGACCCGCTGGAAAGAATATTTTGCTGGCGCTGGCCGCTGGGTTGGCAGCGTGCCTTGCCGGCTGCATGGCGCTCACGACGGCCACCAGCAGCTTTGATCGCACTCTGAAAGTCGATGGACCCGTGCGGCTCGAGTTGACGAACGGCTCGGGCGAGACGCACATCCGCGCGGGCGCGCCGGGCGAGGTTCGCATCCACGGGGAGTTCCGGGCGCACGCCTGGCCCTGGGAGAGCGTGCAGCATCGCGTCGCGAACATCGTTCAAAATCCACCCGTCGAGCAGCAGAACAATCTTATCCGCGTCGGTGGATTTCGCCACACCAACATGGAGGTGAACTACACGATCGCCGTTCCGCCGGAAACGGAGGTCCGCGGACTGATCGGCTCGGGCGATATCGACGTGCGCGGCATTCAGGGTCCTGTGAACCTCACCGCCGGCTCCGGCAACATCTCCGCCGACGGAATCGCAGAGAATGTGCAAGCAGTCTCCGGGAACGGGAACATCCGGCTTTCGAACCTGCGCGGCCAGGTGCAGGCTGCCACAGGCTCCGGCAACCTTGAGCTGAGCGCGATTGACGGCGAGATCCGCGCGCACTCCGGTTCGGGTAACATCACTATTACGCGGCCGGAAGGCAACGTCACGCTGGGCGCCGGAAGCGGAAACATCTCGGTCAGCAATGCGTCCGGGGACCTGCGCGCGCGTACGAGCTCGGGCGACCTCGTGATCGACGGCAATCCTGGCGCCCACAGCTACTGGGAATTCCACACGAGTTCGGGAAGCGTCGCGCTGCACGTTCCCGCGGACGCCGGATTCCGGCTCCACGCGCGCTCGAGTTCCGGCAGCATCGAAGCTTCCATCCCCATCGTCATCGAGGAGCAGACTTCCCGCCACGAACTGCGCGCTCGGGTCGGCCAGGGGCAGGCGCGCGTCGAAGTGGAAACCAGCTCCGGCGGCATCCACCTACACTGAGCGCGCATTCTGGAAACTTCCGCGATACAATCGATCGCTACATGCGCATAGGATTCCTTCCAGTCGCTTTGGCAGGCTTGGCCGCCGCCACGCTCGCTGCGGGCCAGAGCACACCGCAACAGCCGCCTCCCAAGCCTCCGGCCGCCACGCCGCCCTCGAAGGGGACACTGGACGACCCCGCGAAGAAAGCGCGCAGCGCGGAGACCGAACTCCAGCGCGCCATCTCCGGAGCGGGAAACGATCAAGCGGCGCTGGTGCGCAATCTCGAAGAATATCTGGCGCATTTTCCCGACGCCCCGCGCAAGCCGGCCATCTATCGCGCCTTGGTCGAGGCTTCCGAGCAACTGCAAGACTACACTCGCGCTCTCGATTACGCCGAGCGCCTGATTGCGGTCGAACCAAATGACTCCGACATGATGCTTCATGCCGCAAGCTTGCTGCAGAAACGGGGCGACGATCGCAGCCTGGTGAAGGCCGTGGGTTACCTCAGCCGCGTCCTCAACCAGGTGGAAAAGATGTCTCCCGCGGAAAAGTCCGCTCGGGTATCGCTTGCCGAATGGGAGATCGATCAAACGAAAATGCGCGGCGCTTTGTACTTGATGCGCGGCAAGATCGAGCTCGACCAGCATAATGAGGCCGCCGCGGAGAAGGACCTCGCAACGAGCTATCAGGTGCAGCCAAGCGCCTCCGCCGCCGAAAAGCTGGGCGAGATCGCGGAAGCGCGCAAGGACCTCGCCTCTGCGGTCTCCGAGTACACGAATGCTTTCGTGCTTCCAGAAAGCGCTCCCGGCGGATCGGTGGATCGCGCTGACGTGCGGCAGAAGCTGGGGAACGTCTGGCGGGAGCTGCACGGCGGCAGCGAACTCGGTCTGGGAGATGCAGTCCTGGCCGCCTACGATCGGCTGAAGGAGAGCCCCAAGCCCAATGAATCCGCGGCAAGGAACAAAGAAGCCAAGGACCCTTTTGCGTTTGTGCTGCGGAGGCTCGACGGCTCATCCATGCCGCTTGCGCCGCTCCGGGGCAAGGTGGTGGTACTGAGCTTCTGGGCCACCTGGTGTGCTCCGTGTCGGGTCCTGGAGCCCATGCTCGCGGACATAGCGCACAACTACGCCGACAAGCCCGATGTCGTCTTCCTCGCCGTGAACGCAGACGACGATGAATCGCGCGTCCAGCCCTTCGTGACGAAGGAAAAACTCGCCCTGCCGGTGGTTTTCGCGGACGGGCTCGACACTTTCTTGGGAGTCCGGTCCTTGCCCACGGTGGTTGTCCTCGACCGCGCCGGAAAGATTGTCTCGCGCGTGGAAGGGTTCAACGCCAGCGACTTCTCCGCCACGATGTCCTCAGCCTTGGAAAAAGCCTTCCAACCGCCCAACTGAACGGTCGCATCCGCCATTTCTGGATTCAAACGGATTTCAACGATGCGCGCTCGCTATTTCTTGGCGCCCGGCATCGCGCGCGGCGAGGATCGTCCCGATGTGGATGCGCACCGTATCGGACACGCTTCGGGCATAGCCGCCGGCGAGGGCCACAGCCACCGGGGCACCGTGACGTCGGGCATATTGGTAGACCATGGCGTCCCGCTGCTTCAATCCGTCCATGGTCAACGCCAGACCGCCGAGCTGGTCCTCACGGTAGGGGTCGGCTCCCGCAATGTAGAACACAAGATCGGGCGCGAAATCGCGGAAGCATTCCTTCAGGTGCTCCTCGAGGATGGCGAGATATTCCTCGTCGCCGATTCCGTCGGGAAGGTGAGCGTCGAGGTTCGACGCGGGTTTGGGATAGGGATAGTTGTTTTCCTGGTGGATCGAAAACGTGAAGACGGTGCCGTCACCGCCAAAAATGGCGGCGGTGCCGTTGCCGTGATGCACGTCCGTGTCGATGACCATGGCCTGCTCGATGGCGCGATCGAATTGCAATCTTCGAATCGCCACGGCGACGTCGTGGATCACGCAGAAGCCCTCTCCATGGTCGGGATAAGCGTGATGGAATCCCCCGCCGATATTCACCCCGAAGCCATCCGAGAGGGCCCGCTGGCCTGCCAGAATTGAGCCGCCCGCCGCCAGCCAGCAGGCCTCGATCAATTCCTTCGAGTACGGGATTTCCAGGCGCATCAATTCAACGTGGCTCAGCGTTCCTGTCTTCAGCTTGCGAACGTACTCCTGCGAATGAACGCGCAAAACGTCTTCGTCGCCGGCCGGCTCGGGAGTCAGGAAATCGCTAGGTTGGGCGAGCGCTTCCTCCAGCAGCCTTTCATACACAAGACGGAATTTCTCGGAAACAAAGACGTGCTCTCCGAGGTTCAGGTCGTAGCGATCGTGGTAGATGAGTTTGAATGGCAGCACAGCAACGAAAGCCTACCGCGAAGATATGGCGGCGACAATATATTCCTGATATTCCTCACCACGGCAGGCCGTCTCCCCCGTGCAAACAGACGTACTCTCGATACCGGAGCAAGCGCGCCCAGCCCAATCCAAACGTCCCCGCGGCAGCGTACCTTCGAATGAAGGAGTATGTTAGACTCCACTCCGTGCGCCGAGCGTACGCCATCCTGATTACGATTTCTCTGCTGGCATCTCCGCTGGCTTTGCTTGCTCGCAGCAATGCATGTGCGCCGGTTGCCTGTGCCCGGCTTTGTTGCTTGCCTCGGACGACACACGCCCCGATGAAGGCAGCAAAGCCCGGAACGCCGTGCCATCACGCAGGGTCGGCTCCCACGCCGCTCTGCATGATGAAGTCTGCCTGCGACCACGCACTCGACTACGGTTTCGCTTCTCCGCTGCCGCCGATGACCCTGGCCGCCGATGTGGCCACCAATGGAATCCAGACGGCTCGCGGGATTCTTGTAACTTCTTTGAACAGCATACCTGTTGGTTTTCACTCGCCACCGTTTGAGCCTCCGCGAAGCTAACTTCGTCTTCGCCTTCCCTAATTTCAATTCACGGACCGGAGGCTCGGATGCAGAGGTTCAAGCTCTTTCTACTTGGCATGCTCCTTTTCTGGGGAACGATGGCGCTCGCCACGATTTTCGGCACCGTTCGCGGAATCGTTCACGATCCCCAGCATCGACCCATCGAAGGCGCCCAAGTTACTGTGAAGGCGCAGAATTCCGACTGGACTCAAACAACCAAGACGGACCAGGACGGTCAATTCCAGTTCGACGCCGTTCCATTGGGCGAATACATCATTACTGTTTCGCAGGCCGGCTTCGTGACGGGGCAGCAAAGGGCTACGGTACTCTCCGGGAGCGCTCCTATACTTCATTTTGAGTTGAAGCTCGCTACCGTCACGCAAACCGTGCAGGTTTCCGGCGAAAACAATCCGGTGTTGGAGGAATCTGCAACGCCTTCCGGACTCGTGGACCGAAAGGAGATCGAACACACGCCAGGGGCGGATCGCAGCAACAGCTTGGCGATCATCACCGAGTACGTTCCCGGCGCCTACTACACGCACGATCAGCTTCACGTGCGCGGCGGGCATCAGGTAAGCTGGCTCGTGGACGGCGTTCCCGTGCCGAACACAAACATTGCCAGCAACGTGGGACCGCAGTTCGATCCCAAGGATATCGACTACTTGGAGATCCAACGCGGGAGTTATGCCGCCGACTACGGCGATCGAACCTACGGCGTTTTCAACGTGGCTCCGCGAACCGGCTTCGAACGCAACAATGAGGCCGAGGTAGTCACGAGTTTTGGAAATTTCTACCAGACGAATGACCAGATCAGCTTCGGAAGCCACACCGAACGCTTCGCCTACTACGCCAGCGTGAACGCCAACCGCAGTGACCTGGGCCTCGAAACGCCCACCTCGGCGGTTATCCATGACCGCGACAACGGGTTCGGAGGGTTCGGCTCGCTCATCTTCAACCTAAATCCCGAAAACCAATTGCGATTCGTGACCTCCCTTCGCCGCGACTTCTACCAGATCCCCAACGCTCCGGCCGACCAGGCGGCTGGGATTCGTGACGCCGAGCGCGAAAGCGACGCCTTCGCGAATTTCTCATGGGTGCGGACGTTCAACCCTGGCCTCCTGCTGACGATTTCGCCCTTCTATCATTTCAACCGGGCGCATTTCGACGGCAGCCCCAACGATTTCCCGACCAGCACGCAGGACAACCGGGCCTCGAACTACGGCGGCGCGCAGGCCACGTTGAGCGCGGTTGTGGGGAAGCACAACGCCCGAATCGGAATCTACGGTTTCGGGCAACAGGACAACGAAGTCTTCGGTCTCATCTTCAACGACCACAGCAATCCCAATTTCCAGGACGCAGAGAAAATGTCGGGGAATCTCGAGGCAGCTTGGCTGGAGGATCAATACAAAGCAACATCGTGGCTGACGCTGAATGGCGGGGTGCGGCAGACCCATTTTTCAGGCGCAGTCATCGAAAACGCTACGAGCCCACGCGCGGGAGTCGCCGTGCGGATTCCGCGCCTCAACTGGGTGTTCCGAGGATTTTACGGACGCTTCTACCAGGCGCCGCCGCTCGCGACCGTGTCCGGTCCCCTGCTCCAATTCGTAAACAGCCAGAACTCGGGCTTCATCCCACTACGGGGCGAGCGGGATGAGGAGCACCAGTTCGGCGTGGCGATTCCTTTCCGCGGCTGGGCTCTCGACGCCGACACATTTCGCAGTCGCGCACACAACTTTTTCGACCACAACAGCGTTGGAAATTCCAACGTATTCTTCCCGCTGACAATCGATGGCGCGTTGATCCGAGGGTGGGAGCTGACGCTTCGCTCGCCTCGCTTTCGGAAGCGCGGAGAAGTCCATCTGACCTACTCAAACCAGATCGCGGAAGGCCGCGGCGCCATCAGCGGCGGCTTGACCAACTTCACGCCGCCCCTCGGATTTTTCTTGCTCGATCACGACCAGCGGAACACGCTCAACATCGGCTCCAATTTCACTTTGCCGTGGGGCACCTGGGCCGCAGGGAGCGTCTATTACGGGTCCGGGTTCACCGATGCGGGCGGGCCCGCGCATCTTCCCGGGCACACGACCTTTGATTTGTCCCTGGGAAAAAACTTTGGGGAAAGACTTTCCGTGACTCTGACAGGATTAAATGTTGCGAATCGGCGGTTCCTGCTCGACAACAGCCTGACGTTTGGCGGCACGCACTTTGCCGATCCACGACAAATCTACGTCCAAGTGCGCTATCGTTTCCATTATTGATGGGGCGGGTGACCGGTCGCGCTGCTGCTGCCTTCATCGGCGCCCGCCATTGCGGAGCCGGCGATGGTGGCTGCAGATCGAGCGAATGACTCCAAGCGAGCGAAAGGAACAAAATGAAAGGCAATCGTGACGTGCGACGCAAACGCGCGGCAAATGCTTTCCGGCTGGCTTCGATTCTTCTTCTCAGCGCCGGAATCGTAAGCTGCCAAAAGACGAATCCACCGCAGCAGAATCCAGTAGCGGCGAAACCGGCTGAAAATTCGGCGCCGCCGACTCAGGCACAGGCAAAGCGCTACACGCTTGTCGGCGCCGTCGTCTCAGTGGACAAGAAGGACCATCAAGCCCTGATTTCCAATGAGGACATTCCCGGATACATGGAGGCGATGACCATGCCTTACAGGATCCCGGATGAAAAGACTTTGAACACGTTGAAGACGGGCGATCGCATCAAGGCAACGCTCCTCGCGACGGACTCAGAGGCGTGGCTGGAGGATGTGGTCATTCAACCGCCCAGTCCCGGCAAGGACCAACATAAGTAAACCTAGCGGCCCTGCCGCGGCCGTTCCGTGAAGCCCAGTCAAACGCCGCGGCTTTTCGGGATTCCGCGACCGATCAGCTTTCGCGTTCGAGGATGAAATCGGGGACGGATAGAAGCGCCCGCTGATAATCGGACTCGCTCCAACCATTCACGCATGCCTTCGCTTTGTGCGCGTAGTCGTGCGCGAGGGACCGCGCCCGTTCGAGAGCGCCTGAATTGCGAACAAGTGAAGTGATCTGCTCCGGGCGGACACTCTGGAAACCCTTTTCCGCGAGCACAGTGGCCACAAGGCTGCGCCCATCGGCATTGCCGTTCTCGATCGCGTAGATCAGCGGCAGCGTCACCTTGCCTTCCTTCAGGTCGCTCAAGACGGGCTTCCCGAGCTGCTCCGACGATGCGGTGAAATCGAGCAAATCGTCGACGAGCTGAAACGCCAAGCCGGCGTAACGTCCATAGTCGGCAAGGGCCGTTTCCGTGGCGGAATCCTGCCGACCGAGAACGGCGCCGAGCCGGGCGCAGCCGCTGAAGAGGCAGGCGGTCTTGCGATAGGAAAGCTCGGTGGCGTCGCGCTCGGTCACGTCAATTCGGCCGAGCTTCGTCAACTGGAGCAGTTCACCTTCCACCATGTTTTGGGTGAGGCCGATGAGGATATCGAGAATGGCGAAATTGCGCTCGCGCAGGGCCATTTCAAACGACTGCATGTAGAGCCAATCCCCGGCCAGGACGCTCATGTGATTGCCCCAGCGAGCGTTCGTCGAAGGCCGGCCGCGGCGGGTGTTGGCGCCGTCAATCACGTCGTCGTGGATCAGCGTGGCGCTGTGAATCAATTCGACCACGGCGGCCAGACGAATGGCGCTCGCGCCGCGATAGCCGCAATACCCTGCTGAAAGCAGGAGCAACGCGGGGCGGAGTCGCTTGCCGCCGCCTTCCTGGAGATAACTGGAAATCTCCGCCACCGGCTCGATGGCCGAGCCGTTCTGCGAGGCGATCTCTCGCTCCACGAGTGCGAGGTCGTCGCGAACAAGATCAAAGATCTCTTTGACGGTCAGAACTGCGATGGCTGGCCTCGCTTACTCTGCCTTCGTTGAATGTTGCACGGGTCCCAGGTGAAAGAAACGCCGAAAATTCGCCGCGGTCGTCGCGGCAGCCTCTGCGAGCGGTAAGTTTCTCACATTCCCCAAGGTCCGCGCTACCTCGACAACGTAGGCCGGCTCGTTCCGCTTTCCGCGCTGCCCTTGCGGGGGCAGAAACGGCGAGTCGGTTTCAATGAGCATGGCATCGAGCGGCAGGGCCCGGGCGATATCGCGCAGCGACTCCATCTTCGGATAAGTCAAGTTCCCGGCGAAGGAGATGACGAATCCCATGTCCAGACCGCGCCGGGCGTCTTCGAGCGTGCCCGTAAAGCAATGAAAAATTCCGCCGAGGCCGGTGGAACGCCAGCCCTGCTCGAGGATTTCCAGGCAATCGGGCCAAGCATCGCGGCAATGGATCACAATCGGCAGCCGCGCGGCGTGGGCCTGCTCGAGCTGCCGCCGAAAAACGCGCTGCTGGACCTCGCGCGGCGAGTGATCGTAGTAGTAGTCTAGGCCGATTTCTCCCCAGGCGATCACGCGCGGGTGGTGCGCGAGTTCTTCCAGCCGCGCGAAATGATCTTCCGTTGCGAGTTTCGCCTCGTGCGGATGAATGCCCGCCGTGGCGTAGATCCAGTCGTGCTGCTCGGCAAAGGGAATCGCGGCGTTCAAGCGCTCGGGGCCGGTGCCGCTGCCGATGGCAAGCAGCATTTCGACGCCGGCCTGGCGCGCCCTCGCGAGCATTCTGTCCCGATCAGCATCAAAGTGCGGGAACTCGAGGTGCGCGTGCGAATCGATCATTTTCAATTCCGGACCCGGAGACGGTTTACTCTCGACCGCGGCCGAAGGGGCGAGCGTTTCGGCGGCCGTCATTTCAAACGCGCGCCGGCGGGCACATCCTCGGTAAACGTGCAGAGCACCGGCTTGCCTTCCGGTCCTACGGAGGCGGCAACGATCATTCCGTTTGATTCCACGCCGCGCAATTTTCGCGGCGCAAGATTCGCCACGATGACGACCTTGCGGCCAACCAGCTCTTCGGGCTTGTACGCCTCCGCGATGCCCGCGACGACCTGGCGCACTTCCTCTCCGATGTCCACTAAGACCTTGAGCAGCTTGTCGGCGCCGGCGACCTTCTCCGCGGATTTCACGATGCCGACTCGCATCTCGACTTTGGCAAAGTCCTCGATGCCGATCTTTGCCGGGCCGGCCGCGGGAGCGGCTGCCGCCGGCGTGGCTCCGGATGCCGCCGGAGTTGCACCGGGATTGCGGATTTCTTCTTCCATGGCTTCAATCCTTTCGAATGCTTCGGTCTTATCGACGCGCGGGAATATAGCTTCGGGCTTGCCGATTCGGGTGCCGGGCTTCAAGGCGCCAAACTGTAATTCGCGGATCCGTTCATGGCCGAGATTCGTCGTCTGTCCCAGCTGTTGCCAAATCTTCTCGGTGGCGTGCGGCAGCACAGGATGAGCCAGGACGGCGACGACACGCAACGACTCGGCGGCGGTGTAGAGCACGGTCTCCAGCCGGCTTCGCTGTGCTGCGTCTTCAGCAAGCACCCATGGTTTCTCTTCCACAAGAAACTTGTCCACTCGCGCCACCAGTTGCCAGATGCGTTCCAGTGCGACCGAAAACTGAAAGCGTTCGTATAATTCCCCGATCGCGGAGAGGTTCGATTGGCGGAAGTCAGCGAGACCCTGGGGCTCGACGAACTCGCCCGGCTGTGCGTGCGAGGGCGGGATCGCTCCCCCGCAATAGCGCTCGATCATCGTGAGGGTGCGGCTGGCGAGGTTGCCCACGCCGTTCGCGAGATCGGAATTGTAGCGCGTCAGAAGCGCGTCGCGGCTGAAGTTGCCATCCTGGCCAAAGACCATATCGCGCAGCAAGAAATATCGCAGGGCGTCGATGCCGAGCGTGCGCGCGATCGGCTGCGGATATTGCATGTTGCCGCGTGACTTGCTCATTTTCTCGTCCGCGAAGAGCCACCAGCCGTGAGCGAAGATGCTTTTCGGCAAGGGTTCCTCGGCGGCCATCAGGAAGGCCGGCCAATAGACGGCGTGAAACCGCAGGATTTCCTTGCCGATCAAATGCAAATCCGCAGGCCAATACTTTTCCCATTGCAGCTCGTCGTCGCCGTAGCCGACGCCGGTCATGTAGCTGGTGAGCGCGTCGTACCAAACATACATGACGTGCCGTTCGTCACCGGGCCAGGGAATGCCCCATTTAATGGTCGTTCTGCTGACGGATAGATCGCGCAGGCCCGCGCGCATGAATGCGAGCACTTCGTTACGGCGCGTCTCCGGCTGGACGAATTCCGGATTCTTCTCATAAAGCTCGAGCAAGCGATCCTGGAAGGCAGAGAGCTTGAAGTAATAGTTTTCTTCGCGGACCAGCTCGGTGGGCCTTTTGCATTCGGGGCAGAGCCCGCCGGGAAGCGGCTCGTCCACGTACATTTCGTCGAAGACGCAATATTGGCCTTCGTAGTGTCCCTTGTAGACGTACCCATTGCGCTTGGCTTGAAGCAGAAGGCGATGCACGGCGCGATCGTGGCGCGGCTCGGTGGTGCGGATGAAGCGATCGATACGCAGGTCCAACTCTTGCCACAAAGTTCGATACTCCGCAGAGATGCGGTCGGCATATTCCAGCGGTTTGACGCCAGCGGCCTTGGCTGCGCGCTCCACTTTTTGTCCGTGCTCGTCGGTCCCGGTAAGGAGAACGACGTCGTAACCGCACATCTGCTTGTACCGCGCGATGGTGTCGGCCACGATGGTCGTATAGGTGTGACCCAGGTGGGGACGCGCGTTGACGTAGTAAATCGGCGTCGTGAGGTAGAATTTTGTCATCGGCTACTTCTGCTTCTCGCGCTGCTTTTCGAAATGGAAGCTCGCTGCGGCGAGCACTTGTTTGAGCGGCAACCCCTTGGCGGCCGCGATCCGCTGGCAATCTTCGTATTCGGGCGCGGCGTTGAGCACCGCGCCGTTCAGCCGCGAGATTTTTATGCGCACCGAACCCAAGGGCGTTTCCACCGCGACCGTTTCGCGCTCGAGCGTACGCCGGCGGACTTCATACATGCGCACGCCGATCGTCGTCGTCTCGCGAAACACCAGATCGACGAGGCGGTCAACCGCCGGCGGCTCGCACAAGATCGTGACGAGCTGTCCGGGGCGATTTTTTTTCATCTGCACCGGGGTCGAGAACACGTCCAACGCCCCCGCGGCCAGAGCCCGCTCGACGAAATAGCCGTAAATCTGCGGGCTCATGTCGTCGAGGTTCACCTCAATTACCACCGCAGGCTCATCCCATCGCTTTCCTGATTCGCTCTCGAGCGATTCGCCCACGAACAGCCGCAAAACGTTGGGTTGCTCGGCCAGGTCCGCCGAGCCCGCGCCGTAGCCGATCGCGCTGACGCGCATCGGCGGCATGGCGCCGAAGTGGCTCGCTAGCGAAGCCGCGATCGCTGCGCCCGTGGGCGTCACAAGCTCCTTCGCGATTCCGCTCGAATAGGTGGGCGCGCCGAGCAAGAGCTCCGCCGTCGCCGGAGCGGGCACGGGCAAGACGCCATGCTCGGTCCGGACGCTTCCGCCACCGACATCCAGGGATGAGCAAGCAAACTCCTCGATACCCAGTAATTCAAAACCGATGGCCGCGCCGACGATGTCCACAATCGAGTCGATGGCGCCCACCTCATGGAAGTGCACGGCTTCGATCGGAATCCCGTGCACCTTTGCCTCGGCCTCGCCGAGTCGCTGGAAAATTCGGGCGGCTCTTTCCGCGGCGCGCACCGGCAACCCCGCCGCCTCGATCATTTTCAGAATTTCGCTCAAGGAACGGTGCGCGTGGCTCTCATTCGTCTGCACCTTTACATGCGTGGCGGTGATGGAGCGCCGCTTTACCTTCTCCGCCGAAATCTTCCAGTTGGCAACCGGCAGGCGGCGTAACTCCGCCTCGAGCCGGCTCAGCTGGACCCCGGCATCCACCAAAGCGCCCAGCACCATGTCTCCACTGATTCCTGAAAAGCAGTCGAAGTAGGCTATTTTCATTTGCTTGGGCGCTTACGAGACTTCGCTCGCAGTCTCTGAAAAAAAGATACTAGTCTGGCCTCTGGAGGCTGTCAAATGGACGCTTTCACTTGGAGTGGATCGCGAGAATTGTACGTCGCCAGACCAGTGCCGTTCCAACGATTCAGAGCGCATCCTTCTGGCGTCCCGCCAGGGCTGCTGGCAGGCTGTCTCAGGCATCTCTATTCCGGCCAAGTTGGAACGACACGGGGCGATTTTTTGACTGCGGCGCGGCAACTCCCTATAATCCCGGGATTCATTTGACGACAGGAGCTGCGTGTACCAACCGATCGAAGCTCGAATCCGCAAGGCCATTCGAAACCACATCCGCGCGAAGTACGACGTCGATGTGTCCGTTGTGTGCGAGCGGCCGCCCCGCCTCGAGATGGGGGAAGTCGCGTCGCCGATTTGCTTTGACCTGGCGAAGCGGCTGAAGCGCGCGCCACGACTGATCGCCCAGGAAATCGCCAACTCCATTCGTCCGATCGAAGGCGTGGCGCGGCTGGAAGTAGCGGGCGGCGGTTACCTGAACGCGTATCTCGATCGCGCGGTCTTCCTGCGCGCCGCTTGCGAGCGAGCCGGCAAGGAAGGCGTCGCAGCCGCCGCGGATGCGCCCAAAGTGATCGTCGAACATACGAACATCAATCCCAACAAGGCTGCGCATATCGGACACCTGCGCAATGCCGCCCTCGGCGATGCTTTCGTCCGCTTGTTGCGATATGCCGGCCGGCAAGTCGAAGTGCAAAACTACATTGACAACACCGGCGTGCAGGTTGCCGACGTCGTCATCGGCTTCCTCCATTTGGAGAAGAAATCGCCGGCGGAGGTGAAAGCGCTTTCCTCACAACCGAGATTCGACTACCTCTGCTGGGACCTTTACGCCCGCGTGACGCAATTCTTCGAAGAAGACGCTTCGCGGATGGCCCTGCGCGGGGAAGCCTTGAAAGCCATCGAAGCGGGCGAAGGCGCCGCTGCCGAAGTCGCGGAAGCCGTAGCCACGTCGATTGTGCGGCGCCACCTGCGCACCATGGAGCGTCTGGGCATCGAATACGACCTTCTGCCGCGGGAGAGCGAAATCCTTCACCTGAAATTTTGGGATGCGGCGTTCGAACAACTCAAGCAGCGCGGCGCAATCCATCTGGCGAAAACGGGCAAGAACGCGGGCTGCTGGGTGATGCAGCTTTCGGCGGCGAGCGAGGCGACCGGCGCAGAAGAGAAGGATGACGAAGCCGACGCCAAGATCATCGTGCGCTCGAATGGAACGGTCACGTACGTCGGCAAAGACATCGCCTATCAGCTCTGGAAGTTCGGCTTGTTGGGAAAGGACTTCCACTACACGCGATTCCACGCCTATCCGAGCGGGCACACCGTGTGGCAAACGACCTCGGACCGGGGCGACCCCGATGCGCCAAACTTCGGGCGCGGCCAGGCCGTCTTCAATGTGATCGACTCGCGCCAGGCCTATCCACAACAGGTGGTTGTGGCCGGCTTGCGGGCGCTCGGATACGAATCGGAAGCCGACCGCTCCGTCCATTTCTCTTACGAGATGGTGGCGCTTTCGCCCCGCTGCGCTGCCGAGATGGGATACTCGCTTTCGGAAGAGGAAGCGAAACGTCCCTACGTGGAGGTGAGCGGTCGCAAGGGCCACGGGGTCAAAGCCGACGACCTGCTCGACCGGCTGGAATCAAGCGCCGGCGCCGAAGTGGATGCGCGACATCCCGAAACTCCGGAAGCCGAACGCGCCGAAAACACGCACAAAATCGCCATCGGCGCGCTGCGCTATTTTCTGCTGAAATACACACGCTCGGCCATCATCGCCTTCGATTTTAACGAAGCATTGAGCTTCGAGGGCGAGACCGGTCCTTACTGCCTTTACGCCGTCGTCCGCGCCCGCGGCATCTGGAAAAAACTTGCCGAGAGGGCTTCCGGCGAGGAGTCCGCCGATTCGAGCGCGCTCCTCGAACGGGCGGGCGATCGCGCCGAGAAGCTTCTTGCCGCGCCCGAAGGCGACGACCTCTGGGAGCTCGTGTTGCTGGCCGGTTCGCTCGGCTCGCAGGTGGAGGCGGCGATGGCGGCCCGCGAGCCGGCAGTGATTGCGAAGTATGCTTTCCTGCTCTCGCAGGCGTTCAACCTCTTCTATCACAAACATCGTATTCTTTCGGAAGAAGACCCCCAGAAGAAAGCATTCCTGCTGCTGTTGACGTGGCTCGTCGAACAGCAGCTCGTTGCCGCCCTGCGGTTGCTGGGAATTGTTGCGCCCGGGGAGATGTAACCGTTCGAATCAGCTCAAAGCTTCCCACCGCGCCCCATCAAAACTTCATGGCGAAATCGACGAGAGTACGAACGGCCACACCCGTCGGCCCTTTGGCCGCCCAAGGCCGGCCCTCGTCGTGCCAGCACGTTGCGGCGATGTCGAGGTGAATCCAAGGCGTGTCCTCGACAAATTCCTTCAGGAACCAGGCCGCGGTAATGGCTCCGCCGCCTTTACCGGTGCTGGTGTTGCGGATGTCGGCGATGCTGCTCTTGATCATCTCTTGATACTCGTCGTCGAGGGGCATCGGCCACATCTTTTCGCCCGCCGCCCGGGCGCTTTCGAGCAGCTTATCGAGATATTCTCGGGGCGTGCCGAACACTCCCACGTTGACATTCGAGAGCGCCACTTCGATGGCCCCGGTAAGCGTGGCTGCATCCACCAGGTGGGTGCAGCCGATTTTCCTGGCATACCAGAGTCCGTCCGCAAGGATCAGGCGGCCCTCAGCATCGGTATTGATGACCTCGATGGACTTGCCCGACGCGGCAATTTGCACGTCGCCGGGCTTCTGCGCCCGGCCGCCCGGCATATTCTCCGTTGCGGGAATAATGCCGACCACCTTGATGGCGGGCTTGAGATGAGCGAGGGCGCGCATCACGCCAAGCATCGTGCCGCCGCCACCCATGTCGTACTTCATCTTCTCCATATTGTTGGCGGGCTTGATGGAAATGCCGCCGGTATCGAACGTCACCGCTTTGCCTACAAGGCCCAGCACCGGCGCATTCTGGCCCGGGTTGGCCGGCGTGTAGCGGAGAACGATCAAACGCGGCGGCTCGACGCTTCCCTGCGCTACACCGAGCAACGCGCCCATCTTCAGATCTTCCATCTTTCGCTCGTCCAGGATTTCTATTTCGAGCCCGCTCTCCTTCGCCATGGCTTCGGCACGCTCGGCAAGGATGCGTGGCGTCAGCCGGTTCGAGGGCTCGTTGATCAGATCGCGCGTCCAGTTCTGCGATTCCCCCACCGCTTTCCCGCGCTCCATGGCGGCGTCCAGTTCGCCGCGGGCGGAAGCATCCCAGCCGGCTAGTGAAACCGACTCGATTTGACGGTTGGGTTTCTTTTCCGTGCGGTACTTATCCGATTCGAAGTCGGCCGCCACCAAGCCTTCGACGACCGCTTGAGCGGCCGGCGAATTCCGTTCATTTTCCCTCGCGACGAAAGCGAACTTTTTCACGCCGCGCGATTTCAAATGGCGCAGCGCCGCACCCGCAACCCTGCGCAGTTCGTTCGTCGAGAATTTTTCCGGTTTTCCGGCGCCGACGAGAAGCAATCGCTGCGCCGCAAGCCCCCCTGGAAAATGGATCAGGACCATCTCGTAGGGCTTGCCTGTAAGCTCCCCGCTCGAAGCGAGCTGGCCGAGCTTCCCTTGCATCGCCTGGTCGAGTGCGCCGAGGAGACCCTCGATTCGGTTGTCCTTCTCAAAAACGTAGGTGACAATCGCCTCGGTCGACAAGGAATTAAATGACTGCGTTTCAAGTTGAATTTGCATGGGGCTCTCTGCCCTCTCTTTCTCAGCGCCGGCGAAAGCGATACATTGCCTCGTCGGCCTCTCGTTTGGCTTCGCGGTCGCGTTCGGCTTGACGTCGGTCGTGCAGCTTCTTGCCCTTCGCCAGGGCCAGCTCGCATTTGGCCAGCCCCTCGCGGAAATACAATCGCAGCGGGATCAGCGTCAATCCCTTCTGCGTGATTTGGCCCAACAGCTTTTCAATCTCCCGGCGGCTCAGCAAGAGCTTTCGCGGACGCAACGGGCTATGGTTGAACGGCCCGCCGGGCAGATATTCCGGAATGTGGCAATTCACTAACCACAACTCACCGGCACGCGCCTCGGCGTAAGCGTCCCGCAGCGCTGCCTTCCCTTCCCGAAGCGTCTTCACTTCCGTCCCCAGCAGGACGAGCCCAGCCTCGAAATGCTCCAGAAGGTGATAATGATATGGGGCAGCTCGGTTCTGAGCGACAAGCTTGATGCCCGAAGCGGACTTTTTGGATCTGGATTTCACCCCGCTATCATAGCTGCCAGTTACGAAACCATGCAACCAATGCTGCTTGCCCGCCTATCATACGAGTGCTAGACTGAGCTGTTTTAGCGCCTTAAGCGTCAAACTCCTGGAGGCTTATGCCCCGCCGTTATCTTTTTTATTGGCCGCTGGTAGCACTATCAACTTTGATGCTCGCGGGGTGTCCCAAGGGCAATCAGGATTTCAAGGCCGGAAAAAGGGCAGAGGCCATTCAGGATTATGATACCGCCCTGGACCATTATGAGCGCGCCCTCAAGACCGATCCTCGCAATACTGAATACAAGTTGAAAACCATGCACATGCGCTTTGAGGCGGGTCAGTATCACGTCGACCAGGGCGAAAGGGCATTGAAGAAGGGCGATCTCACGCTTGCGCTGGCCGAATTTCAAAAGGCGGAGGCCATTGACCCATCGAATGGCGCCGCCCCCCAGGAAGCCGAACGCACGCTGAACGCGATCGAAGCCGAAAGGGCCGCCCAAGCGCCGCCACCCCTTCCTGAAGTCAAAGAACCCGAAATGAGGTCCATGCCGCCCGAGCTGAAGCCGCTTTCGCGCGAGCCCATCAATCTGAAGATGACGAACGAATCGCGCATCGTTTTCGAAACGATTGCGAAGCTGGCTGGCCTGAGCGTGATCTTCGACCCCGATTTCACCTCTCGGCGCGTTACGGTTGATTTGCCGAACATCACCTTGGAGCAGGCCCTGGATGCGGTGGCGCTGGAAAGCAAGGCATTCTGGAAGCCGGTGACGACCGGCATCATTCTGGTGGCGCCGGATCAAACGCAAAAGCGCCGCGACCTCGAAGACGAGGTGGTGCGCACGTTTTATCTCTCGAACACTCTCACCCCTCAGGATCTGACGGAAATCGTTACGGGCTTGCGCCAGCTGCTCGACTTGAGGCGCATCCAGCAGGTGAACGCGCAAAACGCCGTGGTCATTCGCGACACTCCCGACAAGTTGGTTCTGGCAAGCAAGATCATCCACGACATTGACCGGGCGAAGCCCGAGGTGTTGATCCATGTCCAAGTGCTGGAGGCACGCCTCGACCGCATGCGCAACCTCGGCATCAATCCAGGTACGAGCGCCGCTTTGACTTTCACGCCGCGCAGCGCCCTGAGCAGCCCCACAACAACCACCACCACTACCACAACGACCACGACGCCGGCCAGTACCACGGGATCGGTTACGCTGAATAATCTAAGACATCTTTCGACTGCCGACTACAGCATCACGCTGCCCGGCGCTACCGCCACGGCGCTTCTGACGGACAGCACCACCCGCATCATCCAGGACCCCGAAATTCGCATGAGCGACGGCGAGACGGCTAAGCTGCGCGTCGGCGACCGCGTGCCGGTCGCTACCGGAAGCTTCCAGGCAGGCGTGGGCGTCGGCGTAAGCGGCGGCGCCGGTGGACTCGTCAACCCCCTTGTGAATACGCAGTTCCAATACATAGATGTGGGCGTGAATATCGACGTCACACCGCGCGTTCATCCCGAAGGGGACGTTAGTCTGAAGCTGAAGGTCGAGGTGTCGAACGTGTCAAGCACGATCAGCATCGGCGGAATCAACCAGCCGGTGATCACCCAGCGAACCATCGAGCATGAAATTAGGCTCAAGGAGGGTGAAGCCAGCATCCTCGGCGGACTCGTTACGCGGTCCCAAAGCAAGTCCCTAAGTGGCTGGCCCGGAGTTGCTCATATCCCCTTCTTGCGTTACTTCTTTTCTGAAGACGATCAGATGCTTACGGACGACGAAGTTTTGATCGTCCTCACTCCTCACATGCTTCGCCTGCCCACGATTACTGCGGACCGTCTGCGCAGCTTGGCGGCCGGCACGGACACCAATGTGCGTGTATTCCACGAAGAAAACCCGCCAGCGATGGCGCCGGTGCCTCTACCGCCGCACGGGCCGCCATCAATGGCTGAACCGCCCAAGGGCCCTGCAGTCGTCGTGCCGGCGCCGCCTGCAGGAACAGGAGTGCCCGACACGAGTACGCCGCCCCCTGCAACTCAACCACCGGCCACCGGAGCAACCCTGTTGCGCTTTGACCCGCCCAGCGCCACGCTGAAGATGGGCGAGACCACCACCATCGGACTCGCCATCGATGGCGCGCGGGATCTGTTCTCCGTCCCCATACTGCTGCAGTACAATCCCGCCGTCATCCAGGTTGAGGAAGTGCGCAATGGCGGCTTCCTCTCCGGCGGCACGCAAGAGATAGCCATCGTGCAACGCGTGGACCAAGCGCAAGGCCATGCCATCGTGTCGGCCACGCGCCAACCCAATACGCAGGGCGTCAACGGCAGCGGCACGCTGCTGGGCATCATCGTTCGCGCCGTGGGTCCCGGAACATCGAAACTTCAGATTGGTCTGGTGAACGCAAAGGATTCGCAGCAGCGGTCCATCGCCATCACGGCCGGAGAAGCCACGATTCAGGTGCAGTAGCATGAACTCATTGATTCGCAGTCACCGAGCATTTGTCGCCCGGCGGCCCTCGACCGGCCGGTCCCGTGCAATGGGCATGACGCTGATCGAGCTCATTGTGGCCACTGGCATCCTGATGACCCTTGCCAGCGCCGCGATTCCCATCGCGCGCATGACCATCCGGCGTCAGAAGGAGGCCGAATTGCGGCGGGACTTACGCGAGATGCGCGACGCGATCGATCGCTACAAGGATGCCGCGGACAAAAACCAGATTCGTGTGGAGGCGGCCACGGAAGGGTACCCGCCCGACTTGGACACCCTGGTCAAGGGCGTTCCGCTGGCAGGCGGACCGGGCCAGCACGTGCGCTTCCTGCGCAGGATTCCTGTGGACCCGATGACAGGGACAACGGATTGGGGATTGCGCTCCGTGCAAGATGACGTGGATTCCAATTCCTGGGGCGGCCAGGACGTCTTCGACGTGTTCACGAAATCGACGGGCGCGGGGATCGACGGAACGCAATATACGGACTGGTGATTGAGGCACGGTTCTGGCCGCCCCCTCTAATCCGGAATTCATGCTCACCGTTTGGCGGAACGCCTTGTTGAAGCCCCACATTCCAGCGTGGAAATCAGACTGCAAAGAAGAGCGCGGCTTTACTCTTTTGGAGTTGATGATCGTCATCACGATCATCCTCATCCTGGCGACCATCGGAGCGGCCCGCTACGAGCAGTCCATCCATCGCGCCCGGGAAGCCAGTCTCAAACAGGATCTCAGCGCAATGCGCGGTGCGATCGAGCAGTACACGCTCGATAAGCAACAGGCGCCAACGTCGCTCGATGACCTCGTTACCGCCGGCTACCTGCGCGAGGTTCCCCTCGACCCTATCACTCGCCAAAAAAATTGGAACGTTGAAAACTCCGATATCCTGCTCAGTCCCGAACAAACCACCACGGGAATCATTGACGTCCACTCCACTTCCGATCAAACGTCTTTGGATGGGACTCCTTACAACGCCTGGTGAGACGCAGCGCGCCTCCATTTGATTTTTTCCGATTCGTTTGACCCCTCGAGACGCTTCCGTTATCATGTGTTCGCGGGGTGGAGCAGCCTGGTAGCTCGTCGGGCTCATAACCCGGAGGTCGTTGGTTCAAATCCAACCCCCGCAACCAGCTATCATCCTTATTCCACAAGGGCTTGCTCGAAAGGAGCAAGCCCTTCGCTTTTGGGTACAATGGGTACAACTTCCATCATGGAAGACGGGATTACAAACCCTAAGCCTACTTTCTCTGCGCATTCCTTACGGAAAGTCCGATCCTCGCTTAGTTTCGAGTAACCGTCCGTCACGCTTCTATTGGCGTGGCCCAGCCAAAACCGAATGAGGTCTTCCGGTGCACGGTTCTTGCGGAGCCACGAGGTACGGAAGCGACGGAAGGCATGGAAACCTGCTTTGTCGCGTCCCATAACCTTCAGGATCGGATGCAAACTGCGCTTGAGGACATTCGTTTGGCAAAGTGGTTTCCCGGCTCTGGATAAGAACAAGAAGCCGGTCTTCCGCTCCTGGACAAAATCCTTAAGCATTTGTGCAATGTCGGAATGCAAGTCAATCTCCCGCGTGGCGTTGTTGGTCTTGGGAGGTTGCACTAAGCCAGACCATACGCTTTGCTGGACCATGATTGTTGAAGCATCCTGGCCGATGTGCTTTTCAATCTCTAACCCAGATACTTCACCTATCCGCATCCCGGTCCCGGCGAGTAGGGCATAGAGCATTCTGTATTGTCCCTTCGCCGAGGAGACGATCTTATTCACATCCTCGCCAGAGAAAGTGGGCGTGTGTTGGTGCTTAACTTCCGGCAGGTCAATGAACTCATGATTCCATTTCCGAGGGTAAACTTGATCGCCCTCATCATTGACTGCCGAAGCTACGACCATTTTAGCGACCTGAACCACATTCTTGATTGTCTTGGGTGCCCGCTTCTGCGCAACCATCTTTGCAACTAGGCCCTTCACAGCCAAGTTGCCGACAGAAGACAGAGGCATGTCACCCATGAAAGGATTCACCCACTTATCCAAGCAGTTCTCCCACGATTTTGCTGTTGCTGGTTTGATGGGTTTGCGCTGCCTTGTTTGAACGTGGTTCAGCCACCTTATTGCCTGTTGGCGGAACGTGGCGCCGAGATTCACAGCCTCCACTTTCTCAAAGTGTTCTTCGGTGTCTGCTCCGCTCTCCGTGATGATTTCCCTAGCTCTTCTTTCCCGTTCCGACATGGTCATTCTGCCTGGACCGCTCACCGGGCATATGCGAATGCTCATATGCTTCCTCGCTTGTTGTCCGGGAACGTCCATCCAGAAACGAACATAAAACGCGTTGCCTTTTCTTTCGATATAACCTGCTTGCCCGCTTCGGCGAGTCATGGATTTTCTCCTTGCTCGCTTGGCTGGCGTCGCTCGTGCGACTGTACCAATGACATCGCCTGGTGGCAACTGCGTTTTGGTTTTCATTCGGACTTCTTGGGACCTGGTCAGCTCGTTTGTAGCTCTTCCTTAACGAAATGGAGGTCATGCAATTCATCAGCGCTCCAAAGAAATGGAGTCCGACCGATTCGGCACCTGACCTCCGGACGGTTCTTGCGTGAGATTTGGTCTTCCGGGCTCTTCCTGCGATTGGGATGGCTCGCTCTTGGAGGTTCTCTCTTGCTTTTCTTGAGGCGGCGTGAGTCGCTGCTCTGGCAGCAATTCATCGAGAATGCGGGACGAAGTTTCCTGGATCACGGAGAGCGATTCGGCAAGCGTTTTCTTGTCGCCGTTGTAGAGCGCGATGTAGTCCGCCGCTGCAGAGTTGGTTTCGAGCCCCACGCCTCGGGAAACAACATAGGCGACAGCCTCCGCCTGCGTTTCTCGAACTACCTTTGGCAGACGAGTTTCGTCTTTCTTGTGGTGGATAATCTCATGAGCGAGCTCGTGAGCCAGGGTTCCCAAACGCGCACGTACGCCTACGACGACATGGGGCGCCCTACGAGCGTGAAGACGCCGGAAGCGAACCAGGTTGCGATCGCGTATCAATACAACAACTTCGGCCTCGTCACCCAGCGGACGGACGCCCGCGGGGGTGGGGGCGTGATCACCACGTACGGCTACGATACGCTCAACCGCCTCAACAGCGTCAGTTATAATGTGGGCAGCACGGGAGTTCCGGCTACGTCCACGGTGAGCTTCAGCTACGGGACAAGTTCGGCACAGAACAACAATGGCCGGCTGCTGACGATGACTGACGGGGTGGGCTCGGAGGCCTACTCCTATGACCCCAATCTCCCGCTCACCACCCAGATTCAGAAAATCATCAGCGGTACGACGTACACGACCAGCTACGGCTACAACCTTGCGGGAGAGGTGAGTTCGGTCACCTATCCCTCGGGGCGCGTGGTGCAGCAAAGCTACGACGCGATCGGGCGGTTGTGCGGGGTGGGGGCGAGCGGGGCGACGTGCACGACGGGGACGAATTACGCGAGCGGCTACGGGTACAACACGGCGTTCCAGGTGACGGGCTTCAACTACGGCAATGGAGTGGCGGCGAACATGACGTATTCGGCGGATCGGTTGCAGTTGACGAGCCTGAGCTACGCCAAGTCGGGGACCACGCTCTTGGGGCTGAACTACTGGTACAAGACGGATTCGACGAACTGTCCGAACGCGCCGGCGGGAAACAACGGTCAGATTCAATGCATCACAGACAGTGTGGATACGGGACGCAACGCCACCTATACGTACGATGCTTTAGCGAGGCTTTCGACTGCGGTCACCAATGGCTCGACAACTTATCCGAAGTGGGGCCTTTCGTTCACCTACGATCGCTACGGGAATCGGACAGCGCAGAGCATTTCCTCGGGGTGTGTGGCGCCGATGGTGTGCCCAAGCAATTCGGTGACGGCGGATACCACGACGAATCGTATCACCGGAACCGGCTACGGGTACGACGGGAACGGGAATATGACCGCAGACGGCGTGAACGCCTCCACGGTCTACGATGGAGAGAATCGTCTGGTGAGCATCTCCGGGAGTCCCACGAGCACCTACACCTATGACGGTAATGGCCGGCGCGTCAAGAAGGTCTCTGGGAGCACCACCACGGTCTAGCTTTTTTCAGGCGCCCAGGTGATTGCGGAATACGTGAATGGAGCCGCGCCGGGCTCGCCCACGCGCGAATATATCTACTCCGGCTCCAGGCTGCTTGCGAAGATCGAGGGTGGCGTCACCAATTATTATCAGGCGGACCATTTGTCGAACCGGGTGACGACCGACACGAATGGCAACATCGTTGGTCAGCAGGGGCACTACCCGTTTGGGGAATCCTGGTATCTGACGAACACCACAACCAAGTGGCAATTCACCTCGTATGAGCGCGACGCGGAATCGGGGAACGACTACGCCATGGCTCGGTACGATGTGAACCGCCTCGGCCGGTTCTCTTCGCCCGATCCGTTGGCAGGTTCGATCGGTGATCCCCAATCGCTCAACCGCTACGCGTATGTGGGGAACGACCCTATCAACGCTGCGGATCCTCTTGGGCTGCGTCGGGTCTGCGACTGGCAATGCTGGAATCTTCCTCCCCCTGCGCCTGGTCAGCCCGGGATCATACACTGCGATTGGGTGTGTCAGGACGTCCCCGATGAGCCCAGCACGACCTTCATGGAACATTTCATGGAACGCATCACCTTCATGTTCTTCGGACGACTCCACACGGTAAAGGAGTGGGACGACATGAACGGTCCTCCGCCGCCGCAAAAGCCGTGGTACAAGAATTCATGCGTTAAGGGAGCCCTCGGCAAGGGCGCTTTGAGTGTTGGCGTCGATTCGATAGGACTGATTCCTGAAGCTGGCGGTGTCGCGAGAGTGGTTGGCCATCAGGCTGGATTTGTTGGAGTGGTAGCCGATCAGGCGGGGAGCAGCGTCATTAAGGCAGCGGGAAAAACGACGAGCGCCGCCTCAGGTCTCGCGAGCCTGAGTGACACGTCTCCAGAGGGGCTGGTTTCAACCGGTCTTACGGTAGCTGGTTTTATACCTGGCGCCAATGACGTTGCAGCTGGACTTTCGATTGGCTTGGACGTTTTTAAAACCATAAAGGCGATCAGAGCATGCTATTAGCTAACGACATAAAGGGCGACATAAAAGCAGCCAAGAAAATACGCTTACGATGGTGGGGCGTACTGTGTGTGATTATTGGCTCTCTGCCGATTTATTGGCTGTTGGATCATTTCGGAAGACTTACTATTGCGTTACCGACACTAAATGGCGTTGGGATGCTTGGTTTTGCCATCGCTGTAAAGCGGAAACTGAGGCGGCGTGCGTGGTTTTGGGTCACCATGGCCGTCATCGCTGCTCTTCATGTCCCGTTGATTTTGTTTGTTCCCTGGACCACAAGGTGGGTTCCCGCCCTCGCGATTGCCGCCATCGACTCGGCGGATCTTTGCGTGATACTCACGATTCTTGCGGTCGTCGGGAGATTCATGGAAGGGCCGAAGGCCGCGAAGGATGAGCGTCCGTGATCCGGAATGCCGCAAACGCCGACACCGGTCCCAGCCGCGACTCAATACTGCCAGCAGCACGGACAACTGTCGTTCAACAGACCTTTTTTGCATATCCCGGTTACCACAGTCTAAGCGGCACCGCGTTCGTCAATTTCAGCACGACAAACGATGTCAGCGCCACCTTTCCACCGTCTGCTGGCCTAAGCCTTGATATAACCGCCGGTGCCCCAAGTGGCCCGAACGTCCCCGTCCAAGTCGGCGTCGGAAAGAACGCAAGCGTTGGTACGTTTCTCACGCCTTCAGGGCCCAGTGGGTTTAGCTTGAGCATTCCCGCCGGAGCATCACCACGGTCTACATTTTTTCGCGGGCCCAGGTAGTCGCCGAATACGTGAATGGAGCTGCGCCCGGCTCACCACGCGCGAATATATCTACTCCGGCGCCAGGCTGCTTGCGAAGATCGAGGGTGGCGCCACCAATTATTATCAGGCGGACCATTTGTCGAGCCGCGTGACGACCGACACGAATGGCAACATCGTTGGTCAGCAGGGCCACTACCCGTTTGGGGAATCCTGGTATCTGACGAACACCACAACCAAGTGGCAATTCACCTCGTATGAGCGCGATTCGGAATCGGGCAACGACTATGCCATGGCACGTTACGATGTGAATCGCCTCGGCCGATTCGGCTCGCCCGATCATCTCGCGGGTAGCTTCACCGACCCGCAGTCATTGAACGGCTACGCGTATGTGCTGAACGATCCCGCCAATCGTATTGACCCACTCGGGTTATATTGGCAACGCTGGAGCGTTTCGTCTGGCGGCGCTACAACATCTGGGGAGGATTGGTATCCCGATACGACGTATTTTGATTATGCCTCGATGTTGGTGTTGCACCCCTACCTGACGGTAAAGCAATCGGACGACATGAGCGGTCCTCCCATCCCGCTGTTTATCCTGGCACTTCACAACCCGTACAAGAATGCGCCGCCACCTTCTAACCACAGGGAGTGTGTGGGCCCCGCCACATTTTCATCTGTAGGGCCCGGACAGGCCCCCTCGGGTGGGGCACTGGCGCCGTTCGGCGTGCCTGGACACGTGTCAGGAGGGGTGGCCGTTAGCCCGACAGCGTTTGGGCTTGCCTTTCCGGAGGCTAGCCCGGGTCAACCGCTTACACAGGCTCAGATGGGACAGCGCGTCGCGGCCCAACGTACATTAGCTGCTGCGGCTAGTCAAACGCAGATCAATCCTGTGGGTCTGAACCTTAGTCACGGTGGCCCAGCGCCGCCCTACGCGATTTCGGACATTGGCGACATTCATATCCGAAGCGATTCAGGCGCGCGATTTGACATATACGGGTTTACCACCCTTCAGTCTGCACTCCAGTTTGGGATACAGACGGTCTGGACGACGATGGGGATCCCTGGGTCGCTCAATTGTCCTCCAGGGATGATTGAGTTCTGAAATGACGCGGGATCGAAAAGGAATGCATGCCGCGGTTCTCTGGGCTCTTGCAGCGGTGTGCCTGGGCGTCACCTGTCGTGGGGAGGCAGCCTGCGAGGCAACAGCGGGACTCTGGTCTTCCGAGGCGATGCCCCTCTGGTGCATTGACCCGGCTAAGGGCACTGAGATTCTAGCGCCCGACAAGAGTGGCAAGGTGATCGTCAGAGACTCAGGGCTGAGGGTGGAAGTTGCGGGCCACACGCTTCCGGGCGCCGAAGATGCCGGTGTGCCTACTCTCGCAGAGCTGGGCTGGTCTCCCGACTCAGCAGGATTCTTTGCCACGGGGAGCGACGGCGGGGAAGTGGGTAACTGGCGGGTCGACGTGTACCTGATCGCGGGCGGCCGAGTGCGAAGGTACAACATCGTGACGGAGGTCGAGAGGGATTTCGCGCCCCACCTACGGTGTCGACCTCCGGAAAAACTAAACATTGGTGCCGTGGGATGGGTGGCCGGTTCCCGTAGCTTGATGTTAGTGGCGGAGGTACCTCCTCATTCGTCTTGCTTGAATATGGGGGAAATAAGGGGCTATCTTGTTTCGGTACCTTCTGGGAAGATTCTGCGCGTCTACAGCGCGCGTGCGCTGCGCGTGCGGTGGAGCAGCTTGCTTGGCATGCGCTTGGCTCACGGCCTGCATACACCACGGGCGGCGGACGAACATTTGGAGCGTACCCCGACGCCGGATTCCTGAATTCTGGAGTGTCGGTCAGGAACAGCTTCCACGGTCCCAGAGTGTCCGGATTGCCAACGCGGGTCTTTACACGGTGCTGGAAGGGGGATTGGCTTGTTGCTAGGGGCGAAGGGTCCTCGGCTTTTGCTCGCACCAGCGCTGGCCTTGCCGCTCTCCATCATTGGGGTTCGCATCTCTAGTCTCTGCGGAGCTTACAAGGAGCGAGTTCCGGCTGCTTCTTCACAGGCAGGCGGCGCGAAGGACGGGAATTCCCATGCCGGTGCGGACGACCCTCTGCTGATTGAACCCGCCCGAAGGGTCGGACCGTTAAAGCTTGGGGACACACGCGAGCGTGCTCTCGAACTATTTCCCCGCAAGCCGAATGTTGATAAGGGGTATGTCTTCCCTAATTGTGGCGCTGAGTACGAATGGGCGGACCCGAACCCAAGTTCGGGAAACGTGTTCATCTCATTCAAGGAAGGGCTCGTCTGGCAGATCGACACCATGACCACCCGGTATCACACGGCCGAAGGGCTCACGTCATACAGCTCTCCCGAAGAGGTGCGGCGGTACTACAAGAATCTCCGTGCGTATCTATTCCTAGGTCCCCCTTCGGAGGCGGTTGGCGGGCGTCCTCCGATCATCTGGATGGACCGCGAAAAGGGGATTGCGTTCTCCTTCGCGTACTACCGCGAAGAGCACAGGCGATACCTTTACGAAATCATTGTATTCAAGCCGAAATCGGATTTCTGCCTCGAAGGGTACAGCATGGACCCGTCGAATCTGCGAGAGCTAGCCCCGTATTCCCTGGAGGCGCCGAATCGAAGCGCAACCAGGGTTGCTCCCGCTGGGGGCTTTCCTTCAGCTACGACCGGCACGGCAAGGCACCGCTGAACTCCCCCTCGGAGAGCCCCACCCGGCTTAGAAGCGTCTCCAACCCCGATCGCGAACGGGGCCCAGCCAGCCTCACGAGGCAGAATCTGCAGAAGATAGTCGGGTCTTTTTGCCCTTCCTGCCAAAACCCTGCGCCTGGACCGCCCGCTTCTTCTGTCAAGGCTCTGCGCTTCACTCCGATGAACGTAGAAAACGCGGCCTTGACAGCGCAGACGGTCATGCGTCGAGCAACACGGCGGAGTCACCGGCACGGGCTGCGCCAGTCCGCCAAGCAGTGATGTAACTTCTCCTTGGCGCGTTCGCCGCTTCACTTACAACTCCCTTTCCCAGCTCACGAGCTCTACGAACCCGGAATCGAACACGGCGACGACGCCTTCCTTGAGCACCGTGGCCGCCACCTACACCTACGACGCCGACGGCAACCTGACATCGAAAGTTATGCCGGCGCAGAATCAGACCGGCACGGCTACAGTGACCCTCTCCTACTGCTACGACGCTCTGAACCGGCTCACGAGCAAGGCGTACACGCAGCAATCTTGTCCGATGCCCTCGCCGGTGGCCACGTACTCCTACGACCAGGGCCCGGCCTCCGCAAACCCAATCGGCCGACGGACGGGCATGGTCGATCCGGCGGGTTCGGCGGTCTGGACCTACGACACAATGGGACGTGCGCTCACCGAGCAGCGCACAACGAACAACATCACCAAGAACACCGCCTACACCTACAATCTGGATGGCTCCGTTGCCTCAATCGTCTATCCTACCGGGCGGACCATCACCTATACGCCCGGCGGCGCGGGCAGGCCGCTTTCGGCGGTCGACAGCGCGCATTCCATCAATTTTGCCACCAACGCGCACTACTCTCCCGCCGGCGCGCTGGCTGCCATCCAGAATGGAACGAACCTGAATTCGACTTATGTCTTCAACAATCGCCTCCAACCCTGCTGGATATACGCAACCACCGGGACCCCGCTTCCCTTGAGTACCAACTGCAGCAGCACCGCCACGGCGGCCAACCTCCTCGATTTCAAATACGGCTTTGGCTTGGGCGCGACGGATAATGGCGACGTGTATAGGGTCACCAACAACATCAGCAGTGGCCGCACGCAATACTTCAGCTACGACGGCTTGAACCGCATTGCCAGTGCCAAGACGCAGGCCCCCACGGGCCCGAACTGCTGGGGTGAGAGCTACACTTACGATATTCCCAATTCCTCAGGCGCTTGGGGCAACCTGATCTCCATTAGCGCCTTGTCAACGCACACGAGCTGCACCCAGGAAAGTCTCAACGTCACCGTAACTCCGCAAAACCAGATCGTCGGAGACACCTATGACGCCGCAGGAAACCTGACCACCGTGCCCGGGACGGGCGGCGGCAGCTACGCGTATAATGCGGAAAACCAGATGACTTCGACCGTGGGCGTCACCTACACGTATGACGGCGACGGCAAGCGCGTGCAGAAGTCGAGCGGGACACTTTACTGGTACGGGATGGGCAGCGATTCGTTGGTGGAAACCGACCTGCAAGGCAATAATGCGACGGAATACGTTTTCTTTGCCGGTAAGCGCATCGCCCGCCGAGGACCCGCCGGCCAATTGTTCTACTACGTTGCCGACCACTTGGGGACATCCCGAATGATGGTCCGGGCAGGTCAAACGAGCGCTTGCTACAGCGCTGACTTCTATCCCTTCGGCGGCGAGCGCGTCCTCACGAACACCTGCCCCCAGAACTACAAATTCACCTCCAAAGAACGGGATAGTGAAAGTGGCTTGGACAATTTCGGCGCGAGATACGACAGCTCCTCACTTGGTAGGTTCATATCGCCTGATTGGTCGGCGACCGTACAATCTGTTCCGTACGCTGACTTCAGCGACCCACAGTCGTTGAACCTCTACGCCTATGTGCGCAACAACCCGAGTTCGCGTAGAGATGCGGACGGGCATTGGTGCTTGGATCCTATTTCGTTTGCGATATGTGTTGGAGTCGCTGCTGCTGCTACGGGACTCACTGTCCACAAGCTAAACAAGTGGAAAGCCAAGCGAGAAAAGGCTGAAAACGCGGCTTTTCAGAAATCGCTCGGTTGTACGAGCGGTAATGCAGCGTGTAGTGAAAGTGAGATTAGAGCGTACGATAAAGAAAGATTAAATACCTACGGGGAAGGGGCGGTTAAGGCGATTGAAAACACGGTCCCGGGGGCAAGCCCATCAACTACGATTGCGGGTGTGATCGTCGATCAGGCAAAGGGTCAAGCGATGGATGCGATGGTCGATTCTGCTGAGAAAGACAGCCAGCAGGCGCCTGACCCAACGAAGCAGCAACAGAGTGCTAGCGCATGGCAGGGGTTCCTAGGGTTCTTTTCGGCGTCGCCGCCACCGCCACCGCCACCGCCTCCTCCGCCTGATTCGCCCAATCCGCTCACTAATAGATCGCAACCCGGACCGTGTGAGAGCACCGGCCCGCCCAGTCCGGCGCTCTGCACCCCAAGCACGAACTCACCATGACCAACCATCGCAATTGTCCCAGGACGACGAAGTGAAGGTGTCCAGCCTGATGGCAACGAATGTCGTGAGGGAACGCCACGCGTAGCCACTCAAGTAGCCGTGATATAGACCGAGACGCCGGGGGGGGCCTCTGATGCTCTTCCTTACGGCACCGAGCGAAAGGTCACCAATGGAGGTCGGAGGCTCATGCCAGAAGGCAAGGTAGTGAAGGTGACGCTTCGACTCATGGGAGTATTCATTGCCGTATGTTTAACTGTTCTGGTAATTCTTCCTCTACTTGGACCCTGTTGGCATCTGATGTTCGGAGACGCCATCTCCTACGCAGGTTGGAGAGTACCTGTCCCTAAAGGATTTTATGCGCAGAAGTCCGAAAAGGGTCCCACAATGTGGAAACACACGCTTGGTGTTCCGCTGTTTGATGTGCCTTACGGACATATCAGCCTCTATAGCCTTGGTCCGGCTCAACAACCATTTGCCTACGAGAGGGATTATCCTCGATTCGAAAAAGGTGTTACTCAAGAAGCTAGCCAATCCGGGTATCAGCTCAAAGCGAAGCAATCGACCATGGTTGGCAACAACCCTGGATACTGTTTAGAGTTCGCACGCCCCGCAGGTGAGCCGCGGTCATTAGTGAGATGTGTGGTGGAGAACAGTGTTGTGGTTCTTTTCTACGAGGGCGATCCGAAATATGTTCCCGATGTCTTGACCACGCTTCAAGGGATGTCTCCTGAGGGCCCCGCGAGCGGAAAATTGTGAAACCGACGCTTGTGGGCCAGGCAATGTGCTCTTGGCAACCCGGCAGCTCGCAGCCAGGGATGTTCCACCCGCTGATAAAGGCCCAGAATCGGAATCCTGGCCTTTTATTTGGGTACAGGATTGGGTACATCTAAAAGCGAAAAAGCTGGTTGGGTACCTCCGGAAGCGACACCAGACAAACGAGATATGGATTTTGACCTAACCTCTCATAACCCGGAGGTCGTTGGTTCAAATCCAACCCCCGCAA